>NZ_JBGAFO010000005.1:0-529504 GCF_044227185.1 Prosthecobacter sp.
TGTAGCGTTTTGCTTCTGACTTCCTTCGGACCCAGCCTCGCGGCTGACGCCCTTGTCTTTCGGCTAGCACTTCCCCTTGCCGGGTGTGCGGCGGACTTGAACCGCCAAGTGAGTGCGCCCTGCCGGGCGCACCAAAAAAATGAAGCAGGCATCGCTGCCTGCTTCATCCACTCACCTCCTATGACTCATGTCCTCAGATGGACATGAGGAAATCGATCAACTGCTGCACCTGCTGTTTGTTCAGCCTCAGGTAGCGGTCCTTGGAAGCCTTCGCCTCGCCGTCGTGCGCCCGGATCGCCTCATCGATCGTCGCCGCTCGCCCGTCATGCAGATACGGCGCGCTGCCCCGCAGCCCCCACAGCGGCGCCGTCTTCATGTCACGCACATCCGCCGTCCCTTGTGCGATGCCGTCTCCCAGCGCACCCATGTCATGCAGCAGCAGGTCCGAGAAAAGCCACACCTCCTGCCGGTCCAGCGCCGCGATCTTGTTCGGTCCCGTCATCATCAGCGGCACATGGCACACTGCGCAGCCCGTGTTTTGAAACACACCCCGCCCGCCCGCCGCGGAGTTCGTCGGCGGCAGCCGCGGCGGTGCTCCCAGAAAGCGCATGAAGTCCGCCACACGGTCGATGTCCCCCCGGCCCGTCGTCGGGTCCACCACGTCCTCCGGATCCACCACCGTGTCATACTGCGCCAGCAGCTGCGCGTTTCCGTTCGGCGCATTTTCCACCGGGAAAAGCCGGCTCGTGATCCCCATTTCATTCAGATACGCATCCCCCGCAAAGCTCAGCAGCGTCGCCTGCTGCGCCTTCCACCCAAACCGGCCGATCAAGGTCTTCCCCGTCGCCGCATCCGCCACCTTCGACACCTTCCCCAGCACACCATCAAACGGCGTGCGCCTCACATTCCGCAGGATCTGGTCATCCGGGATCGCCTCGATCAGCCCCAGCCCAAACAGCGGCGTCGAGTTCCGGTGCGCCACCACATTCGCCTCCGCCGGCACCACCTCATGCAGCACCGCATTGATCTCCATTTCCTGCTGCAGCGAGCCCCCCAGCGACGCCAGCGGATCAAACACCCCGTTCGTCGTCCGGCCAAACCGCGTCACATTGATCGGGCCCGCGCCGCCCGTCACCGGCGCGCTGTGGCATGTCGCGCAGGAGTTGCGGTTGAAGATCGGCCCCAGGCCGCCGGCCTCCGTCTCCGCATCTTCGAAATCCTCCTTGCCATCCAGAAACGTCGCCACCTGCGCCTTCGTCAGCCCCGGCAGCGGATCACCAAACTGCGGCGGCTTCACTCCGTGCGGCGGAGCCGTGGGCGGGTGCGGCGGGTGCTGCGGGCGGTGCGCCTGATGCTTCGGCGGCATCTGCGCCACGGCATAGATCCCGAAGGATGATGCCAGGGTCAGTGCCAGATAAGAGGTGATGCGTTTCGCTTTCATGACAAGATGAGGTTGGCTGCTGCTGTCACGCCCCGTGCGTGATCTCGTTGCCCGGAGAAATCCTCTCCGCTGAAAATCGTTACTCATCTTTTTTTACCACCCTCGGCCCATGACTCTGAAGCTCATCCTCAAATACCTCCTCAGCGCCGGCATCGTCACCCTCGTCAGCGAAATGGTGAAGCGCAGCGACCGCCTCGGCGCCCTCCTCGCCGCCCTCCCCTTCGTCAGCATCATCACCCTCCTCTGGGTCCATTACGAAAGCGCCCCCGACGTCCGCGCGCAGAAAACGGCAGACCACATGTACTACATCTTCTGGTATGTGCTTCCCACCCTTCCCATGTTCCTCCTCTTCCCCGCCTTCCAGCGCTGGTGGGGCTTCTACGGCGCCCTCGGCGCCAGCGCCCTCCTCACCCTCATCCTCTTCGCCCTCCTCCGCACCCTCGCCGCCCGCTTCGGCCTCATCCTCTAAGCCGCGCATGAGCCCGCCTCCGGCCCAATTTAAAATTCTCAGTTTTCAGTTCCCAGTTTACAATCCCCTCAGCGTGCGCCGCCCCCTCTCTACGCCCTCCAAATCTCCGCGGTGCAAGAAAACCAGCCCCCTCGCCCCCCGCATTTGCCATTCACCCCGCACTCCACCTCTGAAATCATAAATCATAAATCGTAAATCATAAATCCCCTTCCACCCCTCTCCACCATGACTCCTCCCACCCACTGCCGCTGGGGCATCCTCGGCGCCGCCTTCATCGCCCGTAAAAACTGGCAGGCCATCCGCGATGCCGGAAACGCCACCCTCGTCGCCGTCGCCAGCCGCGATCTCTCACGCGCCCAGGCCTTCATCACCGAATGCCAGAGCAGCGCTCCCCATCCCCTCCTGCCCCAGGCCATGGATGACTACGCCGCCCTCCTCGCGCGCACCGACATCGACGCCGTGTACATCCCCCTGCCCACCGGCCTGCGCAAAGAGTGGGTCATCCGCGCCGCCCAGGCCGGAAAGCATGTCCTGGTAGAAAAGCCTGTCGGCGTGAATGCCGCGGACGTCGCCGAAATCATCGCCGCCTGTGAAAAGCACCGCGTGCAGTTTATGGACGGCGTCATGTTCATGCACGGCCGCCGCCTCCAGCGCCTGCGCGAAGTCGTGGACCGCGATGTCGGCACCGTCCGCCACATCGCCTCCCAGTTCAGCTTCATGGGAGACGCCGAATTCCAGCGCACCAACATCCGCGCCCACGGCGCACTCGAGCCCCTCGGTGCCCTGGGCGATCTCGGCTGGTACTGCCTTCGTTTCACCCTCTGGGCCATGAATTACGCCATGCCCACGGAAGTCACCGGCCGCATCCACACCGAAACCCGCCAGACCTCAGACTCCCCGCCCGTCCCTCTCGAATTCTCCGGCACCCTCACCTTTGCCGGTGGCGCCAGCGCCACCTTCTACTGCTCCTTCACCACCGCCAATGCCCAGTGGGCCGTCGTCAGCGGTGCCAAAGGCCTGCTCCAGGTCTCCGACTTCGTCCTTCCCTTCTCCGGCCCGCAAACCAAGTTCAGCCTCACCCGCTCCCAGTTCGTTCTCGACGTCTGCAAAGCAGACATGCACCAGGGCCAGCAAACCGAAACCCTCGACGAACCCAGCAACAACGCCCCCGGTTCCCAGGAAGCCGGCCTCTTCCAGACCTTCTCCGCTCTCGTCCTCTCCGGCAAACCCGACCCCCACTGGTCCCACATCAGCCTCCTCACCCAGCGCGTCCTCGACGCCTGCCTCACCTCGGCAAACAATGGCTCAAGCATTGTTCGCATAAGCGCATAAGCGGTTATGCGCCATATTCGCGGCTGCGCACCGGAGAACACGTGACACTTCAAAAATCTAAAATCGATTGTTCATCAATCGTCATCACGCCCACCCATGCGTCACGAAAATTGACGACCAACGACCATCCGAAAATCCGAAGGGACACTGACAGACGTTAATCAAAACATCTCAGAAACTCTGAATCAGCGTCATGTCAGCGTCTCATCAGCGGTTAAAAAAATCTCCGCCGAGTCCGCTTCCAGCAAGCACAAATCGACGAGCCGGAAACCCTCCCACCCAAGGTGACGGGGTCTCCGACCCCGTCTCTCCGCCCGCACCTGCATGCCACCCAAAGCTCGACCATCGCCTCAGGATCAGAACCTCTAAAATCAAAAATCGATTGCTCGTCAATCGTCAATCCTCTGAGTCCCAGTTTACCCCAACCACACCCCGCCCCTTCCGGACCAATTTACAATCCTCAGTTTTCAGTTCCCAGTTTGCAATCCCACTTCCCACATCGCTTCGCCCCTCCCCCTCAAAGATCCAGCACCCTGTCCATCCGCTTCGCCACATCCGCCAGGTAGTCCCAGTCTCCCGCCTTCACCTCCGCCGCGGCCCAGCCTTTAAAATCAATCTTCCCCAGCTCCGTCCGCACCGCCGCCCAGTTGATGCTTCCCTCCCCCAGCGGTTTGTCGAAGCCCTTGCGCATCCCTTCGTTCATCGCGCGCTCCAGGTCATACTCCTTCACGTCGATCTTCACGCTGCGCTTCCCCAGCACCTGCGCCCAGTGCTCCGCCACGCCCCAGCGCACCATGTTGCCGATGTCAAAATGCACCTGCACCCACGGGCTGCCCACCTCGTCAATGAACCGCGCCATGTCATACGCGCTGATCAGAAACGTGTTCCACACATTCTCGATCAGGATCTTCACCCCCGCTTTCTCCGCGTGCTTCGCCCCCTCCTTCATCCGCGCCACCGCGCCATCCCACGTCTGCTGCAGCGGCACCTCCGGCGGATAGGCCAGCACCACCAGCATCGAGTCCCCGCCCAGCTTCTTCGTCAGCTCCAGCCCCGCCTCCAGCCCCTCGCTGCGCCCGCCCACCGTCCCGTCAATGATCAGTCCGCTCTCCTGGCTCGCCGCCACCCACTCATCCGCGTTCTCCGCCGTCACATGCCCCAGCAGCACACTCGGCTCCACCCCCTCATATCCGCAGGCCCGCAGCTTCTTGAACGCCTCCACCAGCGTCATCCCCTTCGCCGCCTTCTGCGCCATCCCCCACTTCAACGACTTCCGGATCTTCCCCGTGAACTGCCCCGCATGCACCGGCACGTTTGGGGCGACAACGGCGGCGGCTCCGACCATCGCGGAGTGTTTCAGAAAATGGCGGCGGTTCATGAGGGCAAAGAGAACGATGGAAAACTCGTTTCCCTTCAGTCCAGATGCAGCAGCCTTTTCCACCACAGCGCTGGCGGGGGCATGATGCCACCGGCGATCGTCTTGCCGCTCTTGCCCGACCACCACCCTTCGGTTTCCGTCGCAGGCGCACTTTCCGGCTCCGCCTTGATCCTGCCCAGTTTCATACGCCCATCCTCAAAGTACTCGTATGGGCTCCCGGCAGGGAGCAGAGAGATTAGCCGGTGGTGGAGCGAAACCGCGAAGCGGTGCAGCGGGAACCACCGGATCTCGCCATGAACCATTCCCATTCAGGATCGCATGCCGGAGGTATGCGAGAAGCGTTCACCCTCCCAGCGCACGCGCGAAGTCCTCGCACGGCTCTCGCGCACCTCCGGCATGCGTCCTTGACGTTGGACGCATGTTTCGCGTGACCGGTGTCCGCTCGGCGTTCCGCTGCTCCAAAGCACCTGCGTCCCCGCACGCCCGCACCACTCGCACCACTTAGAGTTTCATACCATCTCCTGGTATCTTCTCTTCGAAGGCCAACGGCCTTCCGTATCATAGCGAAGGGTTGCCGAGCCTCGGCGAGGCTACCCTGGTAGCGGCACCGTCCTCCTGGGAAGCAAACCCAGCGCCACCTTCACACTCCGCCTTCTCCAGCAGCGTCCGCTCGCCGCTCCGCTGCCCCAAAGCGCTAGCGTCCGCTCGCCGCTCCGTTGCTGCAAAGCGCCAGCGTCCCCTCACGCCCGTCGCCATCATTTAATTTCTCGGCGCACAGCCCCAAAGGGGCGGCGGACTCAGGGCGCCGCGAGGCACGAGCAAGCCCTGGGTTCATCCACGCAAAAATCCGGGAAAGCAAACCCACCGCTCCGTCACATCCCGCCGGGCTCCAGCAGCGTTGGCACCGCGTGCCGCCACGGCCACGCCATAATTTAAAGTGCTCTAGCTTTAAAAAACGGGGCATCCGATGTGGATGCAGCCCACGCTGGGACGAGAATTCCAGAGACGCGCACAGCGCATCCCCGCCGCCCCTCGCGGAGTGCGCCGCAGCGCTGGTAGGGAACCGCTGCGTCGGGTCCGTGTTTATGGGTCTATGACGGCGCAGGCGTTCAAAAAGGTGCGCCGTCCTTGAGGTGTGGAAAGACGGGCGCTGCGAGGCACCTGCGCGCTGCTGCCATCAAGACTTCTTTTCACCTGCGCATGGTATCAATCACTCACTTCCCCCGCACCCGCTTCAAACACGTCGGCTCCGACCACCTCCAGAACCCCGGCTCCAGCAGCTTCGCATAATTCCCCGCCGTCGAATCCACATGATTGTGCGGATCATCCTTCTGCATCTTCACCGTCCCTTGCAGCGTCCCCGCCCGGATCGCCGCAGCCACCGCCTCATGGTCGAGGCTCCAAGTGTAAAGCACCCCGTCATCAGCCTCGCGCATCAGAAACAGTGAAGGCCCCGCCTTCTTCTCACCACGCTCACGCGCCACGGCAAACAGCAGCTTCGTTTTGGCGTCCCCCGTGGCGCGGCGCAGATGAAACTCCACCGGCTTCCCATCCTTCTTCCCCGGCTCCGTCATCACCACCAGCCCCTGCGCCGCATCAGTCACCTCAAACTTCAGCACATCATCGTCGTCCACCGGCAGCCACGCTCCATTCCAGTCCGCGGCTTTTAGAACGGCAGGCTTCAGACCAAAATCCTCATCCACCAGGGTCTCAGGACAGGCGGTGAGAACACTCGCCAGAAGGACGGCGGCAAAAAGGCGCAGCACTGTTTTCATGGCTTGGGCGGTGTCGGCGGGTTCCCTGCGGGTGCGAGCTGCTCACGCAAGCCCCCGGCTCCCGGCGGCAGAGTAAGGGACACGCCCCGTCCACGCTCCGCACCCGCATCTGGCGGAGCGGTGACCACCGGCGCCGGTACGGGCGTCGGCGCAGGCATGGGCACAGGAATCGCCTTCGGCACCTCCGGCTCCACCGCCATCGCCTTGGGCGGCGCCGCTGTGGTCGCCTTGGGCGGCTGCACGGTTTCCACCGGCGCCGGCGCATGCTTCTTCTGCCACAGCGCCGAGCCCGAAAGATGCGCGCACATCGCTCCCAGCACCATCGAGCCGCTCAGAAACACCGCCGCCTTCAGCCAGATCGGCACCACCTCTCGTGGAATGAGATGCGCCGGCAGTGTCGGCGGCGCGCTGGCCGCCGCACGGGCCCAGTCCGGTGCATCCGGCGGCGAAGGCTCGCGGCCGCCATTGCGAAACAGCAGCTCGGCAAAGCCCACCGTGGGTTCATCTCCTCCCCGGGCCGCTCCGCCGGAGGTCAGGGCGATCGGCGAGCCGCGGGCTGGTTCCGTGCCCAGCGGCGCGGAGATTTCACGCTTCAGAGGTGCCTTGGTGACGGGGACGGTTTTCGGGCGGGGCTTCAAGCCATAGTCCACCGCAGGTTCCGTGCCGCCAGCACGCGCCGGTTCGCTCGGCTTCACCAGGTCATAGTGCTGAATGATCCGCGCATACCGCGCCAGGAAGTCATTGCGCTGCGCCGGCTTGGACTCGGCCACTTTCGCGATCTCGTCATCCAGCAGGCGCGCCACCGTCTCACGCTCGCGCGCGCCGCCTTCGGGCTCCGCGTGGACACCCAGCGGCGATTCGAGGCCCAGCAGAAACTTGCACAAGGCCGCCAGCCATCCGGCATGCCACGCCGTCGTCGGCGTGCTCCGCGCCGGCGGCAGCAGCACCGCGGGGTCCGTGCCGCGTCCGGACATCGAGGCCAGCGTCGGGTGCGCCCTCACAATGATGTTGAAGGCGGGCCACTCATTGAGCTTCGACACCAGCAGCTTCGTGCTGCGGGAGTCCTCCCGCGCAAACCCCGTCAGCAGAAAAATGTCCTCCAGCCGCAGCTTGCTTGCAGGCAGCGTGGAGTGGTCCAGTTGCGTCAGCGCCGTGTCCAGCCCGGCCAGCACCAGGTAGGCCTCCTGCACGTCCAGCCACTGGCGTTCGCGCATCAGCTCCGCCAGGCTGATCCCCTCGGCGATCTCTTCGGCCAGACATGTGATGTCCTCGGACTCGTTCACCAGCGCCAGCGTGATCAGCCCCGAGTTGTCCCGCTGCTTCGTGATCTTGAACGCCGCGTCATCCACTTCCTTCACCCGCGCATGCGCGATTCGCGCCGGCGGCACCTGCTCGATCAGCACGGAGCGCCCCGTCTTCGTCAGCGTGCCGCGCATGCTGTACGGGTTCGCCATGTCCAGCCGCTGGCTTTGAATCCGCACCAGGTTCACCAGCCCGCGCGCCACCTCCTGGTAGCTGGCCAGCAGCGGCGCCAGCAGCGCGCGCGGCTTCTGTGCCGTGGGAATCTCTCCGGACAGTTTCTCCGGCGCCAGCTTTTGAAGGCTCGTGCGCAGCTCACGCATCGCGGCGATCACACCCACGCCCGCGCTGGAAAGGCAGGCCCCCAGCAGCTCGGCGAAATCAGCCGCCGCCAGCGCATGGTCCGGCAGCGTCCCGCCCTGCTCCACCAGAAACGTCCGCAGAAACTTCGCCTGCTTTTCAAAGCTCGTCTTCAGCGCCCGCTTCTTCCCGGCGCTGTTGTCGATCACGCGAAAATCCGCCGCCATCACCTGCACCGCCTGTGGCGCCGTCTGCACGATCCGAAACGCATCCAGCGGCGACTCCGGCAGGTACTCGCCCCGCTCGCACACCGCCACCACCGTCTCCAGCGCCCTTGCGGCGATCATGATCGCCAGCCAGCCCGGAATCTCCTGCTGCCGGGTCAGGTACGCCCTCAGCGCCTCCCCGTCCACGTTGCTGGTGATGTAAAACGGGTTCCCCTCGTCCTCGCCAGATTCAATCATGCGCGCCAGCGCCGGGTGGCCGTTCCGTTGCAGCGCCTTGCACGCTTCCTCAAACGCCCCGCGGTTCGCCAGCGGCTCCAGCAGCACATGGCAGTGCACATACTCCAGCCGCTGCAGGTCAAACGCCAGCACCGCCACCTGCTCGGAATTGCGCACCAGCTCGACGTTGTTGCCGTCGGCGTCTTGAACGATTTGGTAATGCCTGAATTGACTCGGCTCCGACATGGGGGCGCTAAGGGGAGATGATGCGGGACTATCCTGCCACGCCTTGGATGTTCAAGCCAGCGTTTCCTCGGACGCAAACAACAAATAGCCGTGCCAAGGCTTGCCCTTCCTCTCCCTTTCGGACTAATTTTCCTGCCATGCGCCCTTCGCTCACCATCTTCATCGCATTCCTCGCCCTCATCTTCCACCTGCCAGTTTTCGCGCAAACTCCGCCAAAAGACGACGCCCCCGCCAAAGTCCGCATCGCCCTGCTGCCTGGCGCTCCTGCTCTCGATCCTGCCACCCAGGGCGCCCTGGTGCAGTGGCTCACCCGGTTCCAGGACAACGTTTACCGCATGCGCATCCGTGAGTATCTGGAGATGGTCGATTGGGACGTGCTCATTGACGAGACTCTCGCCGGTCTGCCGGACAAGCCTGACGCGGCCAGGAAGCTCCGCCTGAAAAACCTCCTCATGGTCCAGTTCGAGCGCACCTTCCCCATCATCCGCAACTTTTTCTCCTTCAACGACGCCGAAGTCCGTCGTGTCGATGTCACGGACGGCAAGGCGGTGATCATCGCGCGAATCCATGATGAGGACGGCGGCGAAAACAAAGTCCGCTGGTGGCTGCAGCGCCACGACAACCAGTGGCAGATGACCGACTTCGAAAACATCACCTTCAACATGCGGCTTTCCGCCGTCATGAACATGGGCATTCAGGCCGGCCTCTCAAAGGAAGGCCTCAACATGGAGCACTCCGTCAAGTTCACCCAGATGGGCATCGCCGTTCAGGATGGCGATTTCGAAAAGGCCTACGCCATCATCAAGGAGCTCGAAGGCGTCAAAATGCCGGCCATGCTCACCGAGGTGTTTCTGGGCGCCAAGACTGGCGTTCTTTCACAGCTCGAAGGCAAGGAGGCTGAACTCGAGGCCGCCTTGAACGAGTTCGAAAAAACAGCCCCCGCCAGCCCCGTGCTCCTCATGATGCGCGCCAGCAGTTGCTACGATGCCGAGGACTACAAGAACACCATCGTCTGGGCGGACAAACTCGGCGCTGCCGTGGGCCACGACGAAGACAGTTGGTCCATGCTCGCCGACTCCCACCGCGAGCTCAAGCAGGACAAGGAATACCTCGCCGCCGCCGAAGGCTGGGCCGCCGATTATCCCAATTCACCCACGGCCCTCCTGACTCTTTGGCAGGCCCTGCCTGAATCGAAGCGTGCGGAAAAAGTCAAACCCCTGCTGGACCAGATCACCCCGGCGGAAGACGGGCTGACCGAGTTTGCTGAGGGAGCCTATATGGACGATGACACCGCTGCTTTAAAACTTGTCCTGGAAGTGATGCAGGCGCGCAAACTGCCCAAGGAAACTTTGGACGACTATCAGACCATGCTCCAGGAGACTCTGGACTCGCAGAAAGACGCCGCCAAGGAGAAGAAGAAGTAACCCCGCCTCACGCCGTCGGCTTCCACGCTGCAATCGCGTCTGGAGACCTCGCCTTCATCCCCAGCCGCTGCGTGGTGAACTCATCCGGCAGCAGGATTTCCGTGGCCGAGCCAAAATTGAGCGTCCCGAGGAAGTGCGTTTCAGTCCGCTCCGCGGTTTCCGCCAGCCAGGCAAACGCGCGGTGGTACATGCTCAAAAACGCATCCACATACGGCGCGATGCATTCGGACGCCTGCGAGGCCATTTTCAAGCCGATGGACCGCATGCTCGCCGCATCCGCCAGCGTCATGGACACCCCCGGCATTTCCGGCAGCGGCGTCGGCAGCAGTTGCTGGTTCAGCGTCGTCGGCTTGCCGTTCGCGGTGAAGGGATACGGCGCCCCGTCCATCGTGGACATGATCTGCCGCACCAGGTTCAGCATCTTGGGCACCACGGACTGCAGCGCCGTCAGAAACGCGCTCGGATCATCCACATTGGCAAACTTCGCCCCCAGCGTCTGAAACGCAAAAAAAGTGGTCAGCAGCTCCCGGAAGGACGGCAGCGCCCCGCACATCGCCTCATAGATCGTGACCCACCCCGCCAGGTCCTGCCGCCGGCCCCGCAGCCACTCGTTGAGGTCCGCGGGATCACTCCACCACAGAATGCCCAGCGCGGAGGCAAAGCGCCGCTCCAGCACCCGCTCCCGCTCCTGCAGCGGCCCCTCCATGTGCTCCATCACCGTGCGCTGGCAGGCCGCCTCATGCCGCAGCGCCCCCGGGCTCGCATCCGGCGTCCCAAACTGCATGCGTGACACCGTGAAGCCCGCCAGGCTCAGCGTGGCGGCCGCTTCCAGATCCCGCCGCCGCTGCCAGGCCTGGTTCCACTCCTGCAGCGCCATCTTGAACTGCGGCCCCCAGACAATGATCTCCTCCCGCACCCGCAGAATCTCCCCTTTCAGCTCCGGCAGCTCCGTGGCGCTGGTGGGCGTGCTGCCCAGCCCGCACATGGCCCGCTCCGGATGCGCCAGCCCCCCAAAATACCGCCGGATGACCAGCAGCGCCTCCTCCTCCCGCCGGTTCTGGTGAATCACCTCCTCATCCGCCACCATCCGGTGCTCATGCAGGTTCAGCCCCATCTCATGCTGATAGTAAAAATAAGTCACCTGCCGCGACAAATCCACGAACTGCCGCATCACCGACGCCGCCGGCTGTAGTGGAGAAAGATACGCCACCAGCATCGCCCCCTTCACCTCCTTGCCCCCCTCCTTCGCCTCCGTTCCCGCCCCCCCCGCCTCCGCCCGCGCCGAAGCCCGCGCCTTCGCCTCCGTGGCCACATGCCGCGCCATCAGCAGCGAAAGATTCTCCGGCAGCCGGTGCTGCACCACCCCCCGCTGAATTTCCTGCTCCGCCGCCCGCCACGCCCCCCCCAGCAGGGCCAGCTTCCGCTGCATCCGCTCATACACATCCGTGCCGATCACATTCGCCCCGCAACGGGCCGCCGATTGCCGAATCAGACACAAAGTCAGCGCACTTGTGAGACGCGATGCGAGCGCAAAAAAGATGAACGGCAGCCTCGCCGCCAGCATCCAGCCCCTCACCAGCCTCCGTCCCTGCTTGTGCCACTCGGACTCACGCGCCTTCGGCTTCTCCTTCAGGTGCATCTCCCACTCATCCCTCTCCAGCGCCGCGCGGAAAAACCACGCGTTCATCTCCCGCACCGCATGCACAAACAACGTGCTGATTCCCCCCGCATTGTGACTGAGCTCATGCGCCAGCAGTCCTCCCAGCTCCCGTGCTGTGATCACTGAAACCACCGGCAGCCCCAGGTGCAGCACCGTCTGCCCGGTGAGAATGCCCGTCAGTCCGCCAAACATCGTGCTGCGCACGGAGATGGAAGTATCCAGCCAGATCTGCACCGGCGGAGCCGCCCGCAGATGCCAGCACAGCATGTGAACGAGCTCAAAAAGCTGCGGCTGCGTCGCCGCGGTGACTTGCAGCGCCACCTTCGCATGCTTCGGCCTGGGTCGCAGCGGCCTCAGCATGAACACCCAGGTGATCCCCATGAAGACAAACTTCAGCAGTTCAGGAACCATGCGCCATTGCAGCACCCCGGTGAGCGCCATGCGGCCCGTGATCAAATAAACCTGCCAGCACATCCACAGAAACAGGCCTGCCACCAGCAGCAGATAACTGAACTGCAGGGCCAGAGAGACGATGGCCGAGATCACCAGCAGCCCAAAGTGCAACGGCCCCCGCCAAGGCGCGATGCGCACTGGCTTGGCAGGTTGCTGGGAGGTCTGAGATTGAGGCATGCGGGGTCCAAGCCATCGAAAAGATGGCTTCGGCCACATAATTAACCTCGTTTAATATGGTAATTCTAGTTAATTATTACCATTTGACGCATGTTGACCGGCCACCTGGGCAAGTTCGGAGCCTCTTTCCCGTTCTTCTGCTATGAAGGTCCTTTGCTACCTCGCTGTGTGGATGGTCGGTCTGGCATCCGCGGCCTCAGCTTCCCGCCCTCCCAATCTCGTCTTCATCCTGACTGATAATCAAGGTGCCTGGACACTGGGCTGCTACGGAAACCCGGACATCCGTACTCCCAACATCGACCAGCTCGCCGCGCAGGGCATTCGTTTTACCCACGCGCTGAGCAGCAACCCCGTCTGCTCCCCCACACGGGCCACCTTCCTGACGGGTCTCATTCCCTCCCAGCACGGCCTGCATTCCTTCCTTGATCCCAAGTTCATGATGGGCCCGGAGGCCTATAACACGCTGCGAGAGTTTACCTCGCTGGGCGAGGTCTTGAACGCTGCCGGCTACACCTGCGGGCTCAGCGGCAAATGGCATCTGGGAGCCAACATGACCCCCAGCGAGGGTTTCACCACCTGGACCACCAAACCCGACGGCAGCACGATCGAGTTCTACGACCAGAAGGTCATCGAGAACGGCCAGCTTCGCGTCGAGCCCGGTTACACCACGGACTTCTGGACCCGCAAAGGCGTCGAGTTCATCCAGGCGAACAAGGACCGCCCTTTTTTCCTCTACCTGGCCTACAACGGCCCCTACTCACTGGGCAAGCTCATGCTCAACGAGGCCAAAAACCGCCACGCCGCCTACTACGCCGACAAGCCGCTGCATTCCTTTCCACGCGACACCATGCACCCCTGGCAGGACGCCAACAAAGCCTTCCACAACACCGACGCCGCCCGCCGCCGCATGGCCAGCGAGGTCAGTGGTGTGGACGATGGCGTTGGTGAAATCATGGCCGCGCTCAAGGCGAACGGTCTGGATGAAAACACCCTGGTGGTCTATGCCAGCGATCAGGGCTGGATGGGCGGCCAAAACGGCATGTGGGGCATGGGCGACCACTTCCGGCCCACGGGCGCGCATGAGCTGATGATGCAGATTCCGCTCATCTTCCGCCAGCCCGGTGTCATCCCGCCCGCGCAGACCTGTGATGCGCTGGTGAGCAACTACGACTTCATGCCCAGCGTGCTCTCCCATCTCGGACTCGGAGACAAGATGCCGCGGCAGCCCAAATCACCGGGCCGTGACTTCTCCCCCGCCCTGCGCGGCCAGCCGCTCACGAGCTGGGATAACACGATCTTCTACGAAATGGAAACCACCCGTGCCATCCGCACTGGCCGCTGGAAATACGTGGCCCGTTTTCCTGACGGCCCCCACGAACTCTACGACATGCAGGCCGACCCGCAGGAACGCTTCAACCAGTACGGCCAGCCAGGCACCGAAGCGATCAAGACCGATCTGGCCAAGCAGCTCGACACCTTCTTCACCCAATACGCCGATCCGAAGTATGACATCTGGAAAGGCGGCGGCTCCAAGGCGAAGCGGCACACGCCTTGAACTTCAGACAGCCGCCTTTTCGTAAGCCTCCAATCCCAGCATCCTGAGGCAGCGCAGGCCGTACCAGGCCCAGGCGAGCTGCAGTCCGCCAATGTACAAAAAGCCGATGCTCAGCCAGAGGAAGGTCGGGGTGATGTCGCGGTTCAGGAGAATGAGAGGGAAGAACACCATGTTCCAGGCGTTCCTGCCGGCTTCCCTCACCGCCTCAGGCGTCACGTTCTTTTTGTCCTGGCTGAAAGGGCGGAAGGTGTAGAAGAAAAAACGCTTCTCTAAAAACCGCCGCTGGCGCTCCGGCGTTTCGGGACGGGCGAAGCGGAAAAACAGGAAAGAGACCACGGCCCAAAGGTGAAGAATGATCACGCTGCAGACGAGCTTCGCGAGGATGGCCAGAACGATCTGCATGGTTTGCTGAGGTCACTTCCCCTCAAACCGCTTCCGCAGTTCATTGAAGTATCGCCGCACCTGCTCACGGCGGGCGGGGGGGAGGGCGGCTTCGTCGAGGGCGGCTTCTTCAGCCTGGATGGACTCGAGGGCGGTCTGTGTGGCGCTGCGGGCGGACTGTTCTTTGCGCACGCCGCCTTCGACGCTGCGCACGGTGCTCTGGCCTTCGCTGCCCTGCTGGGCGCGGACCACGCTTTGATTGTCCGTCTTCTGCTTTTCAGTGGGCACGTTGTTGAGGTCGGCTTTGCCATTGCCCGGGGGCCGTCCATTGCCGGGCACGTTGACGATGGGACCGTTGGGATCTGAAGGTGCGCCCTCTCCAGCCACAATGATCGTGGAGGCCTTGTCATCCGGCTTGGCTCCGCCAGGAACGGGAGCGATCAGCATGGGCTGGCCTTCACCGGGCTGACCTGGCTTGCCAGCCTGGCCTTGCTGCGGCTGGCCCATGCTCATCATGGGTTGCTGCTGCTGGCCCTGCCCCTGTCCGTTTTGCGACTGCTGCATTTGGTTCTGCTGCCCAGACTGGCCCGCACCGGGTGGACTGAGCATCTGCTGCGCATTCTGCGCCTGCCCGGTCTGCGGCGCACTCTGCTGTGCCTGCTGTGAGGAGGAGTCCCCCTGCCCTGCCTGGCTCATCTGCTGCATCGCGCCATTGCCGCTGTCCTGCTGCCCTGCAATGCTGCTGCCGGAGTCACGCAACTGCTGCGCAAGCTGCTGCAGCTCCTTGCGCGACTGCTCACGCAGCGCCAGATCACGCAGCTTGTCGGCGAGCTTTTGAAATTCCTCACCTGCGCCCCTCGGCTGGCCCTGCTGCATCTGATCCCCCGCGGCAAGGACGCTCTGACCCACGGCGCGTTTGCGATCCTCCTGATCCGACTGCCTCTGCGCGTCCTTGAGAGTCTCATTCATGCGCTCCTTCGCTTCGGGATTGAGCTGGGGAGATTTAAGCTGGCCGGCCAGCGCTGCCGCAGCCTGTGAAGCGGCCTGCGCGTTTTTTGCGGCCACTGCATCGCCCAGGTCCGCGGTGTCGGCATGCTGGCGCAGGGCCTCAACGAGTTTTTCCGAAGCCCAGGCCTCCTTGCCGCTGCCCAGCTCCTCCGCCAGTTTCTCCGCTTCACGCGCCCGCTTCTCCAGCTCCGCAAGCACATCGCGCGCGTCCTTGCCGCCTGCATTGGCGAGATCCTCGGCGGTCTTTTGCAGCTTCTGTTTCAAGTCATCGACCTGTTTGGACTCCTCGTCCTTGAGACCCGCGAGCTTCTTCTTTTCCCAATCGGTCTGCGCCAGTTTCTTCGCTTCATCGGCGGCTTTGCGCGTCATCTCGGCATCCATCGTCACCACCTCCGAAGGCGGGGCTGTGACGATGCTGAGGAGGCTGCCAAGAATCGCCACGGACAGCGGAAGCGCGAGCCAGCGGTCCGGCCGCAAGGGCAGATCTCGTCTCAGGGCCGCAGGCCAGGCCTGCGCCAAAACCGCGCGCTGGGCTTCCACATGAGCACGAGCCGTCTCACCTTCTTCGGCATGCTGCTCAAACCACCAGGCCGAGGCAAAGGCCTCGCGTCTTCCCGCCGCCTGATCCCATAAGGCCAGAGCACTGAACTCTCCCGGACGCCGCCACCACACGTAGCCGAGACATCCGGCCAGCCAGAAAACCAGCCCCAGCCAGGGAGAGGGCACATGGGCCCCGCGCAGCCCGGTGAGCATCAGCAAGACCAGCACCAGCGAGGCGGGGATCAGTGTCATGCGCAGCACCGCCAGCCAGCGCCGCAGGGCCACCCACACCTGGACACGCTGTGCCACCAGGGCAAAGGCCGGGTTGTGAGATGCAGTCTGGCTCATGGGTGTCACTACACCTCAAAACGCAGACGGGGCCAAGTACTTTGGCGGCATCCGCCTGAAATCAAAATCTCCCCATCACTCGGATTTGGATTTTTGGAACCAGCCCTTCATTTTCCCCAAAAGACCTTTTTTCGGCTCGGCTTCAGTCGGCGCAGGCGGAGGCAGCAGGGCGTTGGGCTTTGCGGTCTCGGCCGGGATGGCGCGCGGCACGATGGTTTCCGGCATGCCGGCAAAGCCGGCGGCTTCGTTGAAGTCCGCGCTGTAATCGCCAAATTTGGCCTGCTCCAGCATGTGGGAGGTGCTGTCTGGCAGAATGCGCGGCTGCACAAAGATCATCATTTCGCGCCGCTCCTTGGCCTTGTTGGTGCTGCCCACGAGGTATTTGATCAGCGGGATGCGCACCAGGAAGGGCAGGCCGCTCTTGTTGTTGGTGTCACGTTCGGTGATGAGCCCGCCGAGCATGGCGGTGGCGCGGTCCGGGACGATGAGGCTGTTCGCCATGCCCTGCTCGGAGATGTTGGGCACCTGATTGCCGCTGATGGTGGTGAAGCCGGAGATGTCGTTGTTCTGCTGCTTGAACTCGAGCATGACCTCCGAGTCGTTGAAAATGTGCGGGGTGATGTCGAGCTGAAGGCGCACGGGAATGTACTGTGTGGTGGAGGTGAAGCCGCCGCCAACCACGCCGCTGGTGTAGCTCTGCCCGGCGATGGCCACCTGCTGGCCGATGTAAATGCGCCCCGGCTGATGATTGAGCGTGGTGAGCGTGGGCTTTTGCAGGACATGGAAGCGCTTGGTGCTCTCCAGCGTCTGGAGGAAAACGTTGAGGTTCTTGTTGATCTGCCCGTAGGCGGTGAGCCCGCCGAGCGCCGCAGGACCGCCGGCCCCGAGAAATCCGGCGATGTCCTTCAAGTTGGCGGGATTGGCAAAGGCGGTGCCCTGGGTGTTGAGCACACCGCCGACGAGTCCGTCATCGCCCACCTGCTTGAGAGACTGAATCCAGTCGAGACCGAAATTGAAGTTATCGGTCAGCGTGAACTCACCGATGATGGCGGAGAGCAGGATCTGGCGGGGGCGCACATCGAGCTCTTCGGCCAGATCCTGCAGGGCCTTGATCTGGTCCGGCGGACCGCTGGCAAAGAATTTCGAGCTGGCCGGATCTGCAATGACCAGCGTGTTGGCAATGAGGATGCTGATGGGTTTCTTGGTGATCTGCAAATCTGTGGCGATGCTCCCGGTGCCAAATCCCTGCCCTGCGGTTCCGCCTCCGGCCAGACCGGAGCCACCTGGCGCACCCGTCCCGCCGAGCCCGGTTCCCAGCGGGGAGGTGAAAGACTGCGATGATCCGGCAGGCGGTGTCGAGGCCGGTGCCTGCGTCTTTTGCTGCGATTCCAGGCTGTTGTCCTGCTGCCGCGGGTCATTCCGCATCAGCGCCTTTTCCGCGATGCTGAGGAACACGGAAAGATCCAGGTAGTTGAGCTTGCGCGAGAAGTAGCGGCTCACCGAAGCTTCGGCGTCGAGCTCACGCACCAGGGATTCGATTCTTCGCATGTCGAGCGGACGCGCGACGACCACGATGCTGTTGGTTCTGGCAACGGCCTGCATCAAGGGCCTGGCATTGGTGAGCGAGGAACTTGTCAGCGTTGCAGAGGCGGGTGCGGAGCCGGAGCCGGAACCGCCAGCGCCAGCCGCGGGGCCGCCTGCAGCGGCCGGACGATTCGATGCGGAGGATTTGTCCAGGCCGAGAAGAACTTCGAGCTGCTCCACCACCTCCTGCGCCTCGGCACGCTCAATGCGGAGGGTTTTCTGCACCGTCTCCGTCGGCGGCTGGTCCACCTGCCGCACCAGCTCGATGTAAGCGCGGATGGTCTGAGAAGCTTCGGTGATGACCAGCGACTGCGAATTCGGCACGGCAAGCATGCGGCCGTAGGGATGCAGTGGAACGACGGTCTGCAGGGCCGCGCTGGCATCCTCGGCACCGAGGTGATTGAGCTGCAGCACATGCGTCACCACCTGGTCTGTGTCCGGCAGATCTTCCGGGCGCAGGATCATCGGCACATTCTGCGCGGAGGGGAGGCTGCCGCCTTCCGTGGCCACCAGCTTGAACAGATTCCCGCCGCTCGGCACCAGGGCGTAGCCATGCATGAGCAGTCCTTTCTCGATGATGGAGCGGTACTCCTCGTCGCTGAACTCACCGGGAACATCGATGCTGACGACGGCGTTTTCCAAGCCCCGGTCGCGCAGCACCCTGCGGCCGGTGACGCGAAAGTATTCCGCCAGCACTTCGGCAACAGGCGTGGCGGTGAAGCTGATCAGATTGCCGCCGGCGCCTGCGGAAGAAGCGCGTGGAGCAGCGGCAGGAGGAGGGGGAGGAACCGCACGCGCGGGCGGCAGGGCGGGCCCCTGAGCCTGCAATCCGACCAGGGAGAGCAGCGTGGTGAAAAGAAAGATGAGTGAAGACTTCATAAAAGAGGCTGCTGCAGGCATGTGGGTGGTCAAAGGAAGCGGATCATTTGGAAGAAGAGTCCTCCGCACCGGCGACAACCGGCGCATGCAGGCGGCTGAAATGGATGACGGCGGCCACGCTGGCAGGATCGGCGCTGTCAGGCACCACCTTGAGCCCGGTCACCACGCAGAAAGATTCGGGGGAAAGAACCTGATGCATCCAGCGAAACACCGAGGGCAGCGCGCCTTTGACCGTGAGCGTCACGGCGATCTCGCGGTAGAATTCGGAGCTCACAGGCTCATGGAGCTGCTTCTTCTGCACCACCAGGCCCTGCCTCGCGGCGGAGGCCAGCAGGCCTTCCAGCAGCTCCTGGCTGGCTTCGGTCTCGCTGTGCATGCGCGGCTGCGAGGCATGCAGCCAGTGGAGACGCTGCTGCCAGAGGTCCGCCTCGGCCAGCAGCACCCGCGCCCCCACCTGCCGGAGCTCCAGCGTCTGCTCACGGCGCCCGATGACATGCTGGAGGCGCAGCAGGCGCTGCGTCATGACGACGCCTCCGCACACGGCGGCCAGCACCACGAGAATCATGATGAGCCGGCGCTCACTGGCCTTCATGGACGGGACCTCCTGCATTGAATGTTCCCTCGGCACGAAACTCCGCGCGGTTGTCCTCGCGAATCGAGGGCAGCGGAAAACTCCACTCATAATGCTGCAGTCCGGCGCATGTAGTGAGGCGGCCTTTGAATCCGAGCGCGTGATTCACCGTCGTGGCCTCTCCGCTTACGACGACTTTGCCATTTTCGATGTGAAACTCCTTCAGGCGTACGCCCTCCTCCGGCAGCAGCGACACGATCTGATGAAACACCTCCACCGGATAGAGATCAGGATTGACCGCGCCTTCCAGCGCCTGCCACTGCGACTGCGCCTGAGCCACCCGATCGAGTTCAGGCTGCCGCGCGGTGAGCTCGGCCTCGGTCTGGTTCACGCGGCCCTCCCGCCACTGCAGCCGCAGCCACCAGGCGCCAAAAAAGCACAGATACATGACAGCCGCCGCGGCCAGGAGCAGCAGCCTGCTCTGCCGGGTTTGCTGCTGCTGGCGCAGTGCCGCCACCTGCAGCGGGAGCAGGCCGCCGGGAGTCTCCGGCGGGCGCGGATCCGGCCGGGCCTCTCTGCGCACTTCAGCCTCGACAAACAAGCACGCGAGCTGCGGAATGAAATCGGTCTCACACGCCGTCCACACATGAACGGCCGGCGGCTCCGTCACGAAATCATGCGCCTGGAGAGCGGCGCAGAGATCCCGGATTTCAAACGCCGCATCCACATCCAGCACCCGCGAGGCCAGCACCGCCGCATGCAGCAGCCTGCCTCCGCATGAAAACGTCACCACCTGGCGCCCCAGCTCCCGCCACACTGCGATACCATTTTCTGGCAGCGGCAGCATTCGTACGCTAGGTTCAAACTGCGCCGGTCGTCCGCTCCACCCTTCGGCAGGCAGGGATTCCCCGGACAGCGCCAGTGTCGCCACCAGGACGCGCTTGTTTTTGCGCATCACCGGCCAGTGCAGCCACAAGGAAGCCTCTCCCGCATTGGAAAGGCCCAGCGACTCCCAGCGCAGCGCCACCGCCTCCTCCGAAACATTCTCCTGGTTCAGGCACCAGAAGGGAGCGCTGTCGAAAGCGAGCGTCTCGATTCCCATGATGCTGGCGGCCGAGGTTTCCGAGCGCCGCCAGACGCCGTTTTCTCCGGCCCATGTCTCACGCGTCTCCTCCCCAGGGAACGAGAGCGACTGTGTGGATGAAGGCTGGAAGGCTCCGCGCTTCACGGCTCCGCGTCTCCTTTCACCGCGAATTCGCGCCACTCCGCCATGCGCGGTATTCCACCCGAGAGATTCACGACCACGGCGATGCCGCAACGCGCATCTCCGGCCCTGCCGATGCTTTCGACATGGCGTGTCGGCCCCTGCAAGGTCAGCAACGGCAGCAGTGTCGTGCTGTCGGCGCTGCCGATGCCTAGAATTGCCGTGGCCGCCTCCAGACGATCCAAGGGCATGTCATCCGCCGTGTGAGGCACGGCATCCAGACCATCGCGGGTACGCACGAGCTGGACCGCGCTTTCCATGGCGGCCCCCGTGACGGCCGCCAGGATTTCCGCGGAGGCCGTGTTCACATCGAGCTGACCGTTGCCCCGGAGGGTGAACCAGGTCTGCCAGTCTGGTTTGGCCGCGTTCAATTCTTCCACCCGCGCCACCAGGGCCACTTCATCGAGGCTGCCAAAGGGACGGTTCAGCGGCAGGCCAGACCGGCCCAGATGCTCATAGTCCAGCTTTTCGGCGCTGCCTGGCCGGCGCTTCAAATCATCCGCATCCACCCAGTCCATCATCGTGGCGGCGATGTCCTGTGCGTCTGCCAATGACAGCCCCCATGACCTGAAGACACGCTCCAGCAAAGGCAGCCGCTCCTCCGTGAGAAGGGCATTCAGGTTCAGCCTGCTCTCCTCGGTGGTCATCCTGGCTTCATAACCTTCAATGCCGGACAGACTGCTCTGCAGCAAAGGATCTCCGGCCTTAATGTGCGGGTGCGCCGCCACCGCGACACCGCATTCCGCAAGCTGGCGCGCGCGCATCATGCCTGCACGCGCCTCCTGCATTTCACCATGCTCTCCGGACATGGCCGCCGCGGTGATGATCAGAAAGGACAGCACTGCGAGCAGGCATAGCACGGCCAGCAGCACCGAACCGGAAGCCGCAGCCCGCTTGTGAAAATGGCTGGCACCTTGCAACGGCATGAAAGGGCATCCATCGGGCGCGATGCTCAAGTTACGGAATCTTCACATTCAGGCGGTGGCCCAGGGACCCGCTGCGATGGAGACACCCGCATCCGGCCCTGCGGCGGCAACAGATCTGTCACATTCCATCAGTCACGCGCCTTCAGCACGCCCACCATGTCCAGCTTCCGCAGCATGCGGCTGACCACGATGAAGGAGGCGCAGGAAGCCGCCGCCACCACGAGCACGGCCATGGCGTAGGTGTGCGTGCTGATCAGCAGCGGCATGCGGATGGTTTCCGTGCTCACCTTGGCAATGATGAAGGTGGCGAGGCCGCGCCCAAACACCAGGCCCGCCGGAATGGCGGTGGAGATGAGCAGCATCAGCTCCCCCAGCAGCACACCGGCCACTTCGCGCTGGGTGAAACCGACGACGCGCAGCGTGGCCAGATCGCGGCTGCGCTCAGACAAGGCGATGCGGGCGCTGTTGTACACCACGCCAAAGGCCACCACCACGGCCAGCACGAGGTAAAGCTTGCGCAGGATGCCGATGCTCTGCCCGGTGGTGCTGCGGAAGGAGTCGAGCTGGTCTTTCTTCACCAGGGTGACGGCTGCACGCGGGGTGTCCTTCACCGTGCGCATGAATTCGGCCCAGCGGGACTGGTCCACGGTCATGTACGCCCCGCTCACCGTGTCCCCTTCGTGCATGAGACGGTGCAGCGCATCGATGTTCATGAAGGCGTTCACACCGGCGAAGTCTTCAATGAAGCCGCGGATGGGCACGCCAACGATGTCGCGCCGGCCTTCCAGCGCCTCCACCTGCACCACATCACCAATGCGCGCGCCGAGGGTCTTGCCGAGCTGCGCGGACATCACGATGCCCTCCTCCGGCAGAACGATGAGACGGCGCTGCGCATCCAGCAGGCGGTTCAGGTCGGCATCACGCGGCAGTCCTGTGACCGCCAGCTTGCGCGAGTGGTGGCCGTAGCGGATGCGTGCCTGCACGGCGCGCACGGGCTCGGCACGCTGCACCCCGGGGAGGTGCTCCAGATCGTGCAGCGCCTCGCCGGACCCGGGCTCGGAAAAGAACACCACCACATCCTGCCGCTGCACATCGTTCCACTGATAGGTGAGCATGTAGTCGATGCTGTCCGCCATGGAGCCGGGCAGCACCATCAGGCCGGTGGCCAGGGCGAGACCGAAGACGGTGAAGAGGGCCTGCACCGGACGGCGCTCGATGTTTCTCAAGGCCATGCGCAAAGCCGGGCTGCTACCGCGGGTGACGCCCATGCGCTCCAGCATGGAGGGCTTGAAATCCGCCGGCGGCTCAGGGCGCATGGCCTCGGCGGGAGGGAGTTTCACAGCCATCCACACCACGGTGACGATGCCGAGAAACGCGGCCACCGCGCTGACGACGAGCGCCACGCCCAGCGCGCTGTAGTCCATGCGGAAATTCAGCGCCGGAAAGCGGAAGAACAGATCATAAATGCGCACCAGGCTGCCGCCCATCCAGCGACCCACCGCACCGCCGATCAAAGTGCCTATCACCACGATGACCAGCGCGTAGTTCATATAGTGCCGCCCCACCTGCCAGGAGGAATAGCCCAGGGCCTTGAGCTGCGCGATCTGCTCCCGCTGCAGCCGCACCAGCCGTGCCAGCACCGCATTCACCATGAAGGCCGCCACGCTGAGGAACACCACGGGGTAGGCCACGGAGAGCGCGCGCACCACGCGCAGTTCGTCGTCCAGGCGCTGCGCGCTGTTGTGCTCCCGCCGCGTGTAGGAGCCCTGCGCGCCGTAGTCCCGCAGCAGGCGGTCCACCTCCGCCATCACCGGGCCGGCATCCGCCCCCGGCGAAAGATCCACGCAGAGGTCATTGAAGGCGCCGTCGAGATTGTACGGGACGGCGATGGCCTGGTAGTTCATCCAAAACACGCCGTAGCGTTTGTTGTCCGGCAGCGTCTGGCCGGGCCGGGCCTCAAACACAAACTCAGGCGAAAGGCCGATGCCGCAGATGATGATGGTGTCGCGATGGCCGTTGATGATGGCCACGATGCTGTCGCCGATTTGCAGCTTGTTTGCCACGGCGAAGGATTCGCTCACCACCGCCTGCTGGCGTTCATCCGTCAGCGGCAGGCGCCCCTGCCGAATGAAAACCTGGTTCAAGGTTTGCGCGCGCCCTTCGGGCAGCGACACCAGATGCGCGGAGGCGGGCTCCGTCATGCCGGCGAGATCCAGCGTGGCATCCACCACCACGCGCGCCTCCACCGCGGCCACGCCGGGGATTTCCGCCACCCGGTCCGCCAGCGACATGGGCGCCCGCTTCAGAGATGCAAACACATCCGCCAGGCGGTAATGCTGGTAGTAGGCATCCCGCGTGCCCTCCAGTGTCAGCACGATGCTGCGGGTCATGATCATCATGGCCAGCCCGCAGGCCATGACGAGGCTCACCGCCACGATCTGCCCCTTCATGCGGCCGATGTCGCGGAAGAGTTTCAGGTCAAGCGGGGTGAGCATGGCGTCACGGATCTATACGTTCAGCCAAGCGGCCTTGAGCGTGCTGATGAGAACCCGCCTATGGAGCATGACGCCGACGTCGCGGAGGAGGCTGCGGTCAAAAGCGGTGATCATTCGATTGAGTTTGCGATGGCTGCGATGACAAAAAGACCGCACGTTCCCCGGCCTCCAAAAGGATGCAATGCAAAGGATTGGGCTATTTTCCAGGCCGGTTCCTCCGGCAGGCAGGCCTCCGGGCAAACCGCCACCCTGGCCGGCTTCCCCTCTTGATACTTGGAACGCAAAGTGCGACACACCCGCGGCATGAACGAAATCACCAGGCGCAAAAACTTCATCCCGGTCACCGATGAGCTGATCAGCTACCTCGACCAGTTCGGGCGCTGCTACTCGCTGCCGACGACGTATGATGAGCTGCGCAATTTTTCCGAAAGCTACCCGCTTTTCGACAAGGAGGGCAACGCCACCTACTGGAGCAGCGTGCTCTACCCGCGCGAGCTGCAGCAGGAGCTCTACCCCAAGCTCACCAGCATCTACTCCCAGCTCCGCACCGGAGATTTCCACGCCGTGCCGCATCTCTACATCGAACGCGTGGACTACTGTGAATTTGGCAACTCCCGCCCCTTCCGCGTGCGCGTGGTGAACCAGTACAATGACAACTACGACCACTTCTACGTGAAGACGGCGGACGCCTCCCGTGTGTATGGCCTGGAGCTGGAGCACCTGCTCTCCCCGAACCGCATCAACTACCTCATGCACCGCGGCGGCACGCTGGTGGAGGAGCACATCGCCGGCATTCCCGGAGACGCCTTCATCCGCGACTACCTCCGGCGCCCGGATTTCAACGGCGTCCGCCTTGCCAAGGAGTTCGTCAAATTCAGCGAGCGCTGCTTCATCCGCCTCCTGGGAGACATGCGCAGCTACAATTACGTCGTGGACATGACGCCCGACTTTGAAGAGGTGCAGTACCGGGTTCGGGCCATCGACTTTGACCAGCAGAGCTATGAAGGCCGCAAAAGCCTGTACCTCCCGCAGTTCTTCAAGGAGAACAACCCCGTGGTGCAGCTCTGCTCCTCATGCCTGAACTTCCCCACCATGAAGCAGTACCAGGAGGAGGAGCGCAGCCTCATCTCCCGCCGCTATCTCTCTGAGCACCAGCGCATCACCTCCCTCCTGCACTGCATGAAAAACAACGCGGTGGAGCCCTTTGAAAAGGTCGTCCAGCTCCGCTCGGAGCTCGGCCAGTTTCACAGTTCCCATATCTTTGACACCTGCAAATCCATGGGGGAAATCGTGGAGCGCAACCTTGACCTCCTGCTGGGGCGGCATCTTGAATAATGAGAGATCGCGCTTGCCCCCGGGCCTCTCCTGATTTCTGCTGAACCTTCCATGCCTTTCAAACTTGTCATCATCACGGGCGCCCAGATGGGCGTCGAACGCGCCACGCTTGACTGGGCGCTGAAGCACGAATTTCCGCACGGCGGCTGGTGCACCAAGGGCCTGCTCTCCGCCGCGGAGCCGCTGGACCCGCGCTACAAGCTCAAGGAAGGCGAAACGGCAAACCTGCTGGAGGCGGTGGGCTCCAACGTGCGTGACGCGGAGGCCACCCTGGTCTTCACCGTCGCCGCCAAGGCCGCCGGCGCCGCCCAGAAGGCGGTGAGCGCGGCGAAAAAGCAGAAAAAGCCCGTGCTGCACGTGCACCGCGGCATTCTCGGTGTTTCCGAAAAAATCGTGGCTTTCCTGGACAAGCATTACATCCGCCGGCTTCACATCACCGGTTCTGTGGATGCGGACGAGCCCGGTGTCAGCGACTGGGCGGCCAGCGAGCTGGAAAAGGCAAAGGCCATTTTGGACCGCCGGCCCGAATAAACTGTCCGGGGCGGACGGATCGTCCTGATCCCTCCGCGCCCCCCCTCCCCCGCATGATCTTTGCCGCCAGCGCCCCGGTTCATGCCGCATTGCCCCACGCGGGCATGCTGGCACCGTTTGTCATCCTGCTGCTTTGCATCGCTCTGATGCCGCTGTTCGCCGCGCACTTTTGGGAGCATCATTATCCAAAGGTCGCAGTGGCGCTGGGATTGGTCACCGCGGTGTATTATGCCCTTGTGCGGGGCGACTGGCATCCGCTCCATCATGCGGCCCAGGAGTACGTCAGCTTCATGGCGCTGGTGGGCTCCCTCTTCGTCATTTCCGGCGGCATCAACATCCGCGTCAAGGGCGAGGCGACTCCGCTGGTGAACACGCTCTACCTGCTGATCGGCGCGGTGCTGGCCAACTTCATCGGCACCACCGGCGCCTCCATGCTGCTGATCCGTCCGTGGATCCGGATGAACAAGTTCCGCATCACCGGCTTCCACATCGTCTTCTTCATTTTCATCGTCAGCAACGTGGGCGGCTGCCTCACGCCCATTGGCGATCCGCCGCTCTTCCTGGGCTTTCTGCGCGGAGTGTCCTTTTTCTGGGTGCTGCAGCACTGCTGGCAGGCCTGGGCCCTTACCGTGGCGCTCCTGCTCGGCGCCTTCTTCATTCTGGACACCCGCAACTTCATCCGCATTCCCAAGCAGATCCGTGACGCGGAAACGGCGCACGAGGACTGGCGCTTCCGGGGTCTGCTCAATCTCGTCTGGCTCGGCGTGGTGCTCGCGGCGGTCTTTCTGCCGAAAGGAGTGCAGGAGACCACGCTGCTGGGGGTCTTCACCGTCCCTGCCCTGATCATGCTCGCCGCCGCGGCTGCCTCCTACTTCACCACGAAAGCAGCGGTGCATGAGGCCAACGATTTCAGCTTCGGACCGGTCAAGGAAGTGGGCTTTCTGTTCGTCGGCATTTTCCTCACCATGATTCCCGCGCTGCAGATCCTGCAAAGCGGGCAGGCGGTGCAGATCACCTCGCCCATGCAGTATTATTTCGCCACCGGAGCTCTCTCCGCCTTCCTCGATAACGCCCCCACCTACCTCTCCTTCCTCGCCGCCTCCATGGGACAGGCGCACCTCTCGGTGGACTCCCATGGCGATGTCGTGAAGTTTGCCGCCGAGCACGCGCCCCATCTCATCGCCATTTCGCTCGGCGCCGTGTTCTTTGGCGCGGGCAGCTACATCGGCAACGGCCCCAACTTCATGGTCAAGGCCATCGCTGACAAATCCCAGGTCAACGCCCCTTCCTTCCTCGCCTACATGTTCCGTTTCTCCATCCCCATCCTGCTGCCCATCCTCATCATCGTGGGCTGGATCATGGTGAAGTGAGCCTGAAGGGGACGCCCTGCTACTGCTGCAGATAGATCGTGGCCCCGCGCGGCGGCCTCCGTGTCCAGTTAAACCAGGAGCCCAGTCCCGATGACGATTTGGAATTTTCCACAATGGCGCGGCGCACGGTTGTTTTGGGCCTGGCCTCCTTTTTCGCTTCCGCCACCTCAGGGGCTTTGGCCTTTTCCTTGGCCTTGTCCTTGGCCTTGTCCTTCTGCTTCTTCTTCTCAGCCTCGTGCTCGTCCTCGATCTTTTCCACCCCGATCGGAATGGCGGACTCAGTGGCCGCCAGCGCGCTTTCCCCGGTGATCTCCACCGGCGTTCCTTCCGGAGTCTCCTTGAAGAAAATGACGGCCATCTTGGTGGGCAGGCGAATGCAGCCATGGGAGGCCGGATAGCCCGGCAGATAGCCTTCGTGCATGCCGATGCCGCCCACAATGCGCATGAAGTAGCGCATGTTGGCGCCCTGATAGGTCGTGCCCGGCGGCGCGGGATCTTTGCGCGTATCCACATCCGCCTGCACCACATTGCCCCCCTTGTCCACGTAGGCCCCGAAGAGCGAGGAGCGATGGTCGATGTCCTTGTCCAGAATGCGGTAGGACCCCGTCACCGTGCCGTGGCTCTCACGTCCGGAGGAGATCGGCGAGACGCCCACGAGTTCCTTGCCCTTGTAGTAGTGCACCCGCTGCGTGCTGAGATTGATGACGATTTTGGGCTTCCCCACAACGCCATCGCCCCGCCACCAGGCGCGGCTCTTGAGAGGATTGTCCGCCACTTCCTCTTCGGATGACGAGCAGCCGACACCGGACAGCGACCATGCCAAAACCAGCAGGCTCCTTGTCAGGAGAGCGAATGGATTTTTGGGATTCATTCCAGGGAGGAACTTGCATTTAGCGGGCCATTTTCCAACTGGAATTTGAGCCGCCAGACGCCGCATCACTTGTAGGTCACCGCGGTGCCGGTGCTGTTCGCCAGCGCCTTGAAGCGCTTCGTCAGCTCCTGCGTCAGCTTGCCAGGCTTGCCGTCGCCGATGGGGCGGCGGTCATATTTCACGGCCGGGATGACCTCGGCGGCGGTGCCGGTGAGGAAGCACTCGTCCGCCGTATAAATGTCAAAGCGCGTCATCACCGCCTCCGTGCAGGGACTGCCCATTTCGGCGAGGATTTCCATCACCGCGCGGCGGGTGATGCCGTCCAGCGCGCCGGAGGAGATCGGCGGCGTGGTGACCTTGCCGTTTTTCACGATGAAGACGTTGTCTCCGGTGCATTCGGAGACGTAGCCCTGGTCGTTGAGCATGATGCCTTCGTCACATCCGGCCTGCAGACACTCGATCTTGGCCATGATGTTGTTGAGGTAGTTCAGGCTCTTCACCTGCGGGCTGAGGGCCGCGGAGTTCGGGCGGCGGGTGCCGCAGGTGATGAGCTCCAGGCCTTTCTCGTAACGCTCCGCCGGATACAGCGTGATGCTGCTGGCGATGATGAAGACGCTGGCCTTCGGGCACTGGTAGGGATTCAGCCCCAGCGAGCCCACGCCACGGGTGATGACGAGGCGGATGTACCCGTCGCGCAGGTTGTTTGCCGCCACGGTGTCGAGGGTGGCTTTTTCCATTTCCTCAAACGAGATCGGGACGGTCAGGCAGATGGCCTTGGCGCAGTCATACAGGCGGTGCAGGTGCTCCGTCAGACGGAACACACGGCCGTTGTAAATGCGGATGCCCTCAAATACTCCGTCTCCATAAAGCAGGCCGTGGTCGAAGACAGAGATCTTCGCCTCGGATTCAGGAACGAGTTTGCCATCAAGGTATATGAGGAGATTTGCGGACATGGGGCCGGTAAGAACCACAGCCGGAAGGGTTTTGCAAGCGCTGGCAATGTGCTTGCGCATGGCCGATTCGCGCCCATCCTGCGCGCCCGTTTAACCCGCACCCCAGAAACACCATGGCCGACATCTCCACCAGCGCAGCAGACAAGAAGGAAAAGGAATACTTCACGAACACGCCTCAGGAAGCCCCCGGCTTCTTCCTCAAGGGCTGCCACCAGTATGACTGGGGCCTCAAAAACCGCCTCTCCAAAGTCTTCAACCCCAAGGACGGCCGCACCGTCATGCTCGCCTTCGACCACGGTTATTTCCAGGGCCCCACCACCGGCCTGGAGCGCGTGGACCAGACCATCCTCCCCCTCGCCCCCTGGGCAGACTGCCTCATGCTCACCCGCGGCATCCAGCGCAGCGTCATCCCCGCCTCCACCACCAAGGCCATCGCCCTGCGTGCCTCCGGCGGCACCTCGATGATCAGCCCCATGGAAGAATGGGAAGGCGAGATCGACGGCAAAAAGGCCAAGTTCGGCCGTCCCGGCTTTGAACCCCTCTCTAACGAAAGCACCGCTCTCAACATCGAAGAAGCCATCCGCCTCAATGCCGCCGTGCTGGCCGTGCAGGTCTTCATCGGCAGCGCCTATGAGCGCCAGTCCCTCAAGAACCTCACCGACCTCGTCGATGCCGCCAGCCGCTACGGCATCGCCGTCATGGGCGTGACCGCCGTGGGTCGCGCGATGGCCCGCACGCCGCAGTACTTCCGCCTCGCCACCCGCATCATGGCAGAGCTCGGCGCGAATGTGGTGAAGTGCTACTACACCGAGAAGGAATTCGACACCGTCACCAGCTGCTGCCCCGTGCCGATCGTGATCGCCGGCGGTAAAAAGCTTCCCGAACTCGACGCCCTGAAGATGTGCGCCAACGCCATCAAGCAGGGAGCCAGCGGCGTGGACATGGGCCGCAACATCTTCCAGAGCGACGCCCCTGTCTCCATGATGCAGGCCGTCCACGGCGTGGTCCACGGCGGCCTCAATGCCAACAAGGCCTTCGAACTCTACAACGACCTGAAGAAGAAGGAGCTGAAGAAGAAGTAAGCCTTCAAGCCACCCAAACGCATTCACAGAAGGGGGATCATCTTGATCCCCCTTCTTTTTTCGCGAAGCCAGATTTTGAAACCACTAATCGGACACTAATGGAACACTAATGCCGGAATTCAGAATGGGATTAGTGTTCGATTAGTGGTTTCAAAATCCGGTCCGAATTCCCTTCCCGCCCGCATCACCCCATGCTACAGCCCCCGCCAATGAAACACCCTGTCTCATTTCTGCGCAAAGTCACCCTGCTCGAAGGGATATCCTATCTTGTCCTGCTCTTCATCGCCATGCCGCTGAAGTACTTCTGGAGCATGCCCATGGCGGTCAAAATTGCCGGCTCTGTGCATGGCGGTTTGTTCGTGCTTTTCTGCTTCGCGCTTTCTCGCGTCATGCTGCACACCAAGTGGCCCTTCAGCCGTGCCGCGCTGCTCTTTGTCGCCTCGCTGATTCCTTTCGCCCCTTTCTTCATCGACCGCCGCATGCGTGCCTGGGCGGCGGAAGACTCCACCCAGACGCAGGCGTGAAGAAGGTCCTCATTCACTCGGACGGCGGCTGTCATGGCAATCCCGGCCCCGGAGGCTGGGCCGCCGTGCTGGCCTATGGCAGGCATGTGCGCGAAATCAAAGGCGGCAATCCCGCCACCACCAACAACCGCATGGAGCTGCAGGCGGCCATCGAGGCCCTGCGCATTCTCAAGGAGCCCTGCGAGATCGACTTCCACACCGACTCCCAGTACGTGCGCCAGGGCATCAGCCAGTGGATCGCCGGATGGAAGCGCAACGGCTGGCGCACCAGCACCAAGCAGCCCGTGAAAAACGCCGATCTCTGGCGCGCGCTTGATGCCGCCACCGCGCAGCACAAGATCCAGTGGCACTGGGTCAAAGGCCACGCCGGCCACACCGAAAACGAACGCTGCGACACCCTGGCCAACGAAGCCATCGCCGCCGTCAAAGCCGCGCATACACCGCAGCAGCTTTACGCGTTGCTCGAGGAGTTCAAGGCGCAGACGGAAGCCCTATAGGCTGCAGGTCATGGCAACCGCCACACACAGCGCGATAGAGCGTTTTGAAGGGACTCGTACCCTGCAACGTTGTGAATTTGTTCAATCCATGGGTCCCCCGCCCTTTTCTTTCGTCCGGCAAAATCCTGGTGCTTGCTGCTTTTTGTTCAGTTGCGGCTGACCGCTCCCGCGGTACGCCCCCGGAATTGCAAGCCGCAGACACCAAGGCGGCAAAGACCTGGGAACAAGAGTTTGCCGCGCGCAAGGGCTGGTGGGCCCTTCAGCCAGAGACTGACAGCAAACCTCCGGTGGTCAGGGATGAGGCATGGTCTCACAGTGCGGTGGACCGCTTTCTGCGCGCCCGGATGGAGGCCGTCAATGTCGTGCCAGCAGCCATGGCGGAGCCAAGAGTGCTGATACGCCGTGCCACGCTGGTGCTGACGGGCCTGCCGCCGACGCCGGAGGAAGTGAACGCCTTTGTGACAGCCTGGAGCCGCGATGCGCGTGGCGCCTACGAGGCGCTGGTGGACCGCCTGCTGGCGTCACCACATTTTGGCGAACGCTTTGCGCGGCACTGGATGGATGTGGTGCGCTTCAGCGAAACGAACGGCAGCGAGTTCAACTACGACGTGCCCTTCGCATGGAGGTACCGGGACTATGTCATCCGCGCCTTCAACGGTGACGTGCCGTATGACCACCTGGTGCGCGAGCACATCGCCGGCGACCTACTGCCGCAGCCCCGGCGCAATCCGGCGGATGATCTGAACGAGTCGGCCATCGGCACGGCGTTTTATCGTTTCGGCGAAGTCAGCCAGCAGAGCTGCGTGGAGTTTCGGATCGTGGGCTTTGACATTGCGGACAACCAGCTCGACACGCTGACCAAGACCTTCCAGGCCAGCACGGTGGCCTGCGCGCGCTGCCATGACCACAAGCTCGATGCCATCCTGACAAAGGACTACTACGCGCTCCTGGGCGTGCTGCGCAGCTCGCGTGCTGTCCAGCGCACGCTCGACGGGCCCGCAGCCAACCGTGCGCCGATGGAACGGCTGCGCGCGCTCAAGCAGCAGTTGCGCACCGCACTGGCGGCCGTCTGGCGAGAGGAAGCAAGCGCCATCAATGCAGAGTCATTCGCCAAACTGAGCAGCGCGGCACCGCCGCCGGTGGGCGATCCGCTGCACGCCTGGCACGCTCTGTCCAAAGTTCCCGCACAGGGCATCGCGGAGACGTGGTCCAAACTCGCCGCGGAGCAAGCCGGTGCCTCGGCAGCCGCAGCGGAGTTCAACCGGAAGAACTTCACCACGCTGGCGGACTTTCGCAGCGGCTTCAACGGCTGGACCACCGACGGCATGGGCCTGCGCGACGGCACAGGGCGCAGCGGCGACTTTGCGGTAGCCTGTGAAGGAGGCTCAGCCGTGAAGGCGGTGCTGCCCGCAGGCGCGTTCACCTTTGCGCTGTCAGACAAGCTCAATGGCGCGCTGCGTTCTCCGCCCCTGAAGCGCACGCAGGGCAATGTCAGCTTTGAGGTCGTAGGCGGGCACAACAGCCTGGCCCGGCTGGTCTTCAACAACTGCCAGCTCAGCGCGCACCAGAAGTCACTGCACCACCAGGACTGGACCTGGCTCACCGTGCCCTTTCCCGGCGGCACGGACGATCTGCATCCGTATGCGGAGCTGATGACGTTCTGGGACAACCCCAAATTTCCCGAACCGCAGGGCGATGGTACCGACAAGGACTCCGGCGTCCAGCGCGGCACCTGGAGCGAGCATGCCAAAAACCCCCGCACCTGGTGGGGCGTGCGCCGCATCGTGATGCACAACGTGGGCGAACCACCGAAGGATGAGCTCACGCGTCTGGCACACCTGTTCGAGGGGGCGCCGCCAGCCTCCATGGATGCCGCCGCCGCGCGCTACGCCCAGATCGCGCAGCAGGCCGTCGCCGCCTTTGCCGCTGACCAGGCGGGAGATGACGAGGTGGCATGGCTGGAGTGGCTGATAAAGCGCGGGCTGCTCTCCAATCGTGCGGATGCCTCGCCAAAAGTCGCGCGGCTCATCGGGGAGTATCGTGCCGTTGAAGGCCGGGACCTCTCCCTGCCGCATATGATGCCGGGAGTCGCGGACGAGGGCGCCGGCTTTGAGCAGGCGCTGCTGGCACGCGGAGACATCATGAAGCCGGGAGCCCCCGTGGCGCACGGCTATCTTGAGGCGCTTTCGAGCCCGGCCTTCACCTCGAAGGGCAGCGGCCGGCGCGAACTCGCGGACCTCATTGCCAGCGCGGACAATCCGCTGACGGCTCGCGTCATGGTGAACCGCATCTGGCAGTGGATCTTCGGCGTGGGACTGGTACGGACGCCGGACGACTTCGGCCATTTGGGCGAGCAGCCCTCGCATCCACAGCTGCTGGATCATCAGGCCCGGCGTTTCGTGGCCGAGGGCTGGTCGGTGAAAAAGCTTGTGCGTGCGCTGGTGCTCAGCCGTGCCTTCCAGTCGGCCGCCGTGCCCACTCCGTCCGCCTCGGAGCGTGATCCGCAGAACACGCTGCTCTCGCACTTTTCCGCCCGGCGGGCGGAGGCCGAAGTCATCCGTGATGCCATGCTCGCGGCATCCGGGCGGCTGGATGCGACCTTGTTCGGACCGAGCATTGATCCCTACCGTGAACAGCCGGACCGTCAGTCGCGGCTTTTCGCCGGGCCGCTGGATGGAAACGGCCGCCGCAGCATTTACATCAAGTTCCAACTGCTGGAAGCAGCACGCTTTCTCAGCGCCTTCAACCTGCCCGGCGGCAAGGTGGCGGAAGGCCGGCGCGACAGCAGCAACGTGCCGGCGCAGAGCCTCGCCCTGCTCAATGACCCGTTTGTCATCGCCATGGCGGAGGCCTGGGCGGGGCGGCTGGTGAAAGACGGTGGCACCAGCATCGACACGCGCGTGGAGGCCATGTTTCAGACGGCGCTGAACCGGCCGCCCTCGCCTGCCGAGCGTGCGCGCGTCGGCACCGCGATCAAGAGTTTTGCCTCGCAGCATCAGGTGGCGCCGGAGGGCTTGCTGGCCAGCCGCGCGGTCTGGAAGGACGCAGCCCATGCGTTCTTCAACTTCAACGAATTCATCTTCATCCCATGAGCGGCCTGTCACCCCTTCCAGAACCGCAGGGCCCCGGTCGGCCCCTCACTCGCCGCAGCCTGCTGCAGAGCAGCGCCACGAGCTTTGGCTGGCTGGCGTTTTCAGCGCTGCAGCAGCAGCAGCGCGCGTCCGCCGCCGGAGCATTCACGCAGGGCCCGCATTTCGCCCCACGCGCCAAGAGCGTGATCTTCCTGTTCATGGACGGCGGCGTCTCGCATGTGGACACCTTTGATCCAAAGCCCGAGCTGACCAAGCGCGACGGCGAGCCCTCCACGGTGAACAAATCCCGCAAATGGGTGAAGAGCCCGTGGGCCTTTGCGCAGCACGGCCAGAGCGGCGCATGGGTCAGCGAACTGTTCCCGCAGATCGCCACGTGCGTGGATGATCTGGCCATCGTGCGGTCGATGAAGGCGGACCTGCCGATTCATTCGACCGGCAACTTCAAGCTGCACACCGGGCACAACCTCGCCGGGCGCCCGAGCCTGGGTTCATGGGCGGCCTACGGCCTCGGCACGGAGAATGAAAATCTGCCCGGCTACATCGTCCTCAGCTTCGGACACCTGCCGGCGGGCGGCTCGGAGGTGATCTCCAACGGCTTCCTGCCCTCATCCCATGCGCCCACCCTGCTGCGTGCGGAAGGCGCCCCCATTGAAAACATCGTTCCGGCAGACCCGGCGGCCTTGCAGCGCACCAAGCTCGATTTGCTCCGTGGCCAGGACACGGACTTCGCCGCGCAGCTCGGTGGCAGCGAGGCCGTGGAGAGCGCCATTCGCAACCACGAGCTTGCGGCGCGCATGCAGATGCTCGTGCCGGACGTCCTCGATGAATCGCGGGAAACCAAGGCCACACGCGAGCTCTATGGCATGGACGACGCTGATCCCCACACGCGCTTGTACGCAAGGCAGTGCCTGCGCGCGCGGCGGCTCGTCGAGGCCGGCGTGCGCTTTATACAGGTAAACTGCCCGCCGGGGCGGCCCAGCGGCGTCTGGGATCAGCATGACGGCCTGAAAAAGGAGCATGAGAAAAACGCGCGCCACACTGACCGCGCCATCGCCGCGCTCATCAAGGACCTCGGGCAGCGCGGCCTGCTCGACACCACGCTCATCGTCTGGGCCGGCGAATTTGGGCGCACGCCGCATGCGCCCAAGCCCGACGGACGCGATCACCACCCCGAGGGCTTTTCCGTCTTCCTGGCAGGCGGAGGGGTGAAAGGAGGCGTCGTGCATGGCGCCACCGATGAGTTTGGCATCAATGCCGTGGAGGACGTGTGTGACCTCCACGATCTGCACGCCACCATCCTGCATCTCCTCGGGCTCGACCACGAGCGCCTCACCTTCCGCACCTCCGGCCGCGACTTCCGCCTCACCGATGTGGCGGGGCGGGTGATCCGCAAGATCCTGGCATAAAAGGGCCTTTCATGCTGGCTGTTCAGGAATGGCATGCGGTCGCGCCACATGCCCGCCCGCTATAAATACTGGCGGCTCGCGCCGGCAGCGTCAAAGTTCACTCATGCCACCACCTGCCACTCCAGAACATGAACGGCTCCTCGCGGATCGTGAGCGCCGGGCTAACTGGAAACGCTGGGGCCCCTACCTTTCCGAGCGCCAGTGGTCCACCGTGCGCGAGGACTACTCAGCCGATGGCGATGCCTGGGAGTCCTTCCCTCACGAGCAGGCGCATGCGCGGGCGTATCGCTGGGGTGAGGACGGACTGCTGGGCATCACGGACCGCCAGTGCCGGCTGTGCTTTGCTCTCGCGCTATGGAATCACCGCGATCCCATCCTCAAAGAGCGTCTCTATGGCCTGACGGGACCGCAGGGCAACCACGCCGAGGACGTCAAGGAGCTGTACTACTATCTGGATTCCACTCCGACGCACTCGTACCTGAAGGCGCTTTACAAATATCCGCAGGCAGAGTTTCCCTACCAGAAGCTGGTGGAGGAAAACGCAAAGCGCGGGCTTGGCGACCCCGAGTTTGAAATCACCGACACCGATGCTTTCGAGGATGAGCGCTACTTCGATGTCTTCGCCGAGTACGCCAAAGCGGCGCCGGAGGACATCCTGATCCGCATCACACTGCACAACCGGGGGCCTGAAGCCGCACCCCTGGATGTGCTGCCCACGCTCTGGTACCGCAACACATGGTCCTGGGACGAAGGGGTCAGACGCCCGCAGCTCAAGCCGGCTGACGGCATGATCACGTGCTCACACAGCGGCCTGGATTCCCGTCTTGTGGAGGATCTGGGAAGCCACTGCCTGCAGGCAGCACCTGCCAGCGATGGCACGGTGCCGCAGTGGCTCTTCACCGACAACGACAGCAATCAGGAGCGGCTCTTTGCCTCGCCCAATGACTCGGCGTTCACCAAGGATGCTTTTCATCGTTACCTGATCTCAGGCGAGGAGAATGCGGTCAATCCTGCGCAAACCGGCACCAAGGCCGCCGCCCTCTACCGCCTGAAGATTCCGGCCGGCGGAAGTATCACGCTCAGCCTCCGGCTTTGCGAAAAGACACTCAGCTCCGCCACGAATTTTGGCCCCCGGTTTGAGGAGGTGTTCAAGCAGCGGATCGAGGAGGCTGATGCGTTTTACCACACGGTCACTGCGCCCGATCCGGTGCATGCACAGATCCAGCGGCAGGCTTTCGCCGGGCTGCTCTGGTCAAAGCAGTTCTATCATTATGTGGTGGCCGAGTGGCTGCAGGGAGACCCGGCCTACCCGCCACCGCCGGAGAGCCGCAAGGGCGGCCGCAATCACCACTGGCAGCACCTGTATGCGCGGGATGTGCTCTCCATGCCGGACAAGTGGGAGTACCCCTGGTTTGCCGCGTGGGATGCGGCCTTCCACATGCTGCCCTTTGCCGAGCTGGATCCGGACTTCGCCAAGGAGCAGCTCCTGCTCTTTCTGCGGGAGTGGTACATGCACCCAAACGGCCAGCTCCCCGCCTACGAGTGGAAATTCAGCGATGTGAACCCGCCCGTGCATGCCTGGGCCTGCTGGCGTGTGTATAAAATCACCGCGCCCGCGGGGAAGCGTGACCGGGAATTCTTGGAGCGCTGCTTCCAGAAGCTGCTGCTCAACTTCACCTGGTGGGTGAACCGCAAGGACAGCGAGGGGCACAATCTCTTTTCCGGCGGCTTCCTCGGCCTGGACAACATCGGCATCTTTGACCGCTCCCAGCCGCTGCCCGGCGGCGAGCGCCTGGAGCAGGCGGACGGCACAGGGTGGATGGCCTTTTACGCGCTGACGATGCTGAACATGGCGCTGGAGCTGGCGCAGCGCCCTGATGGAACGGTGAACACTGCGTATGAAGACATGGCCTCGAAGTTCTTCGAGCACTTCGTCGAGATCGTCGATGCCATCAACACGCTGGGCGATGAAGGTTTGTGGGATGAGGTGGACGGCTTTTATTACGACGAACTTCACAACGACGGGCGGCCTGCCGTGCTCCTGCGCACACGTTCTCTTGTGGGCCTGGTGCCATTGATCGCCGTGGAGCTGCTGGACGAAGGCCGCATTGCCTCGCTGCCAGGGTTTAAGAAGCGCATGGACTGGTTCCTGCGGTATCGCGCAGACCTCTCGCATCATGTGAGCTACTGCGAGAGCGGCGGCACGCATGGTCACCGCCTGCTGGCCATCCCATCACGCCAGAAACTGGAACGCCTGCTCGGCTACCTGCTCAACGAAGAAGAGTTCCTCTCCCCCTTCGGCATTCGGTCGCTTTCCAAATACCACGAGGAGCATCCCTTCACGCTGCAGCTTAACGGCAGCGAACTGACCGTGCGCTACGTGCCCGGGGAGAGCGACAGCCACATGTTTGGCGGCAATTCCAACTGGCGCGGGCCGGTGTGGTTCCCGCTCGCCTACCTGATCGTGGAGGCGCTGGAGCGCTACCATCATTTCTATGGCAATCATTTCACCATCGAGCTTCCCACCGGCAGCGGTCAGCAGGTGACTTTGCAGGGTGCGGCGAATGAAATCTCCCGCCGCCTGACCCGCCTCTTTGAGCCGGATGCCAGCGGCCACCGTCCCTGCCATAACGGCGACGTCCGCTATGCCACAAATCCCGCGTGGAAGGATCTGGTTCTCTTCCACGAATACTTCCACGCCGACACCGGCCGCGGCTGCGGTGCCTCCCATCAAACCGGCTGGACGGCGCTGGTGGCACGGCTGGTGCGCAAGCGGTAGGGGCGCGAGCGTTCCTTCTGCAAGGGAGCTGCAGGCGGGCATCACTTCCCCGCGCAAATTTCCCTCAAATGCCCTCGCAGCCAGCGGTGTGCTGCATCGGCATCCATTCGCGGGTGCCAGAGCATCGACACGGTGAACTCAGGCACGGAGACTGGCAGCGCAAAGGAATGCATCCCCACGCGCAGGCTTGCTGTGTGCCGGTCTGGAACACAGGCGATCAAATCGCTCGACCGGGCCAGCGCCACCGCCGTCGAAAAACCAGCCGTGACCGTGGCGATTTCCCGCTCCAGTCCGAGCGGCAGCAGGGCCTCATCGATGGGTCCTCTTTCATCCCCCTCCCGCGACACCTGCACATGCCTGCCCGCGGAAAACCGGGAGGGAGTGATCCGCCCTTTGCACAGCGGATGCTTCATGCGCACGACGCCGATGAGACGGTCTCGAAACAAGGCCTGCGTGCGCAGTTCCGGGCTCGTGGTCGCTTCCACCACGCCGGTCTCCAGATCCACCGCTCCATCGCGCAGCGGCGCGCTGTTTTTGTCCGGCTTCTGCACAAAGCGCAGCTTCACGCCCGGAGCCTCTTCATTGAGACGGGCGATCAGGCGGGGACCAAAGTTTTCCACAAATCCTTCGCTGGTGCGCAGGGTGAAGGTTCGGACCAGCCGTTTCAGGTTCAGCTTTTGAGCAGGGCGAAACACCGCCCCCGCATCCTCCACAAGCCGCCCGACATGCTCGCGAAGGTCGAGCGCGCGCGGCGTGGGCACGAGACCACGCCCCGCCCTGACCAGCAGCGGGTCCCCCACCGCGTCACGCAGCCGTGCGAGCGCCCGGCTCATCGCGGAAGGGCTGAGGCGCAGCCGCCGTGCCGCCCGCGCCACGCTGCCCTCCGTGAGCAGGGCATCGAGTGTGAAGAGCAGGTTGAGATCAGGCTTGGTCATTGCTGGCGCACATGATGACCTGAATGTGACATGGCGTCAAACGCACGGATCAAGTGCAAACCGTGCATTTTCCGCCTGTCTAAAAATGAGCGATCCCTTTCGTGGCTCGTGAAGAGCGGGCCGGAACCACAAACCGCTTATGACAACATTCCTCGACAAAACAGATCGCCGGCCTCTCGAAGCTGCCACGCAAAATTCCTTCCGCCCCTGGGCGCTTGCCAGTCTTTCGCTCTCGATGCTGCTGTCATCTCTCGGCACCAGCATCGCCAATGTCGGCCTGCCCGTGCTTGGCGAAGTTTTCGCCGCATCGTTTCAGGAAGTGCAATGGGTGGTGCTCGCCTACCTCCTGGCCATCACCGCGCTCATCGTCGGCGCCGGACGCCTCGGCGACATCATGGGTCGCAGGAGGCTGCTGCTGTCCGGCCTTTCTCTTTTCACCGTGGCCTCCATTGCCTGCGGAACGGCCGGCACGCTCAGGCTGCTGATCGCCGCGCGCGCGGCCCAAGGTCTCGGCGCGGCCATCATGATGGCGCTCACCATGGCATTTGCTGGTGGGATCACGCCGAAGGAAAAGACCGGCAGCGTCATGGGCATGCTGGGCACGATGTCAGCCATCGGCACCGCACTCGGCCCCACGCTGGGCGGCACGATTATCGCAGGATGGAGCTGGCGCGGGCTCTTTCTGATCAATGTCCCGCTGGGCCTGCTGACCTTGGTGCTTGCCTGGATTTACCTGCCAGCCGGGCCCGCAAAGCCCTTGGCGGAGCGGCCTCGTTTCGACCACGCAGGGACATGGCTGCTGGCACTCTCCCTCGCTGCCTATGCCCTGGCCATGACTCTCGGCCGCAGCCATTTCGAGCTGCGCAGCGGGGTGCTGCTGCTGGGGGCCGCTGTTGGGGGCGGCCTGTTCGTGCTCGTCGAAAGGCGCTCACCGTCGCCTTTGATCCGCCTGAGCATGCTTCGCGATCCGCGGCTGAGTGCAAATCTGGTCATGAGCGTGCTGGTTTCTGCCGTGGTGATGACCACCCTGGTGGTCGGGCCGTTTTATCTGACCCGGGCGCTCGGGCTTGATGCCGCCCATGCAGGGCTGGTGATGTCGGTGGGGCCGCTGGCTGCGGCGCTGACGGGTGTTCCGGCTGGTCGCGTTGCGGATCGCTGGGGCGCGCCGCGCATGATCCTTGCGGGGCTCATCGGCATGGCGGTTGGCTGCTTGCTCCAATCTTTGCTGCCAGACACGGCCGGAAGCGCCGGCTACGTCGCCGCCCTCGTCATCCTCACCACTGGTTATGCGTTGTTCCAGACCGCCAGCAACACCTCCGTCATGGCCGGCGCCGCTGCGGAAAATCGGGGCGTCATTTCCGGCATGCTCAATCTGTCCCGCAATCTGGGCCTCATCACCGGCACAGCCGTGATGGGTGCGGTGTTTGCGCATGCGGCAGGAGCATCCCACATCACCACCGCGTCCGCGGATGCCATTGCTTCAGGGATGCGCACCACCTTCACCATCGCGACGGCGCTGATCTTGGTTGCAATCCTTATCTCCATCATCGCACGCCCGAAGGCCCCCTTTTAATTCGCGTTCCACGCGCATGCTGGCCGCTGAGAATGGCTCTCATTTAACACAATATATTGACATAAAAGTTATTCACATACCATATATTGTATTCAATCCTCCGCACTTCCTCCCCCGTCATGGACAAGACCTACCCCGTTCGAAACTATTCTTTTACCTTGGCCGAAACCAAGGCTGAGGCAGTCCGCGCCGCCAAAAGGGTCATCAACAGCACCCCGCTGGAGGGCTTTGACCTCTTTCCGGTCAAGTATGAGTGGGCCTTCGAAAAATATGCCGCGATGATGGCCAACCACTGGGAGCCGGAGGACATCCAGATGCAGCGCGATGTGGAGCAGTGGCGCTCCGAACACATCACCCCAAACGAGCGCTGGATCATCATGATGGGGATCGGCTACTTCAGCGCCGCCGAGGGCATCGTGGGAGACAACATCCAGCACGTGGTGCGGGACCTCGTCTCAGCACCGGAGCTCAAGCTGGTGCTGGGCCGTCACGCGCATGAGGAAAACATCCATGCCGACAGCCTGCTGTACATGATCTCCTCCCTGGGCATCGACCCTCACGAATGCGAGGCCATGTTTGAGCAGATCCCATCGATCGTGAAAAAGAACGAGTTTGTGACGCGGCACTCGAACAATCTGCGTGGCGATCTTGATCTCACCTCCGTCGCGGGAAAACAGCTTCTGGCCAGGAACATGTTTGTGTTTGGGCAGTGCATGGAGGGAACGCAGTTTTACGGACTGTTTGGGATGATCCTGAGCCTCTACCGCCAGGGCAAGTTTCCGGGCGTCGGCCAGATGTTCCGCTACACGCTGCGGGATGAGTCGAACCATATCGAGGTGTTTCGCCACCTGCTCGTGGAACTGCTGCGCGAAAACCCCGAAATCTGCACGGCGGATTTCCGCAACGAACTCGTGCAGATGATGCGTGAGGCGGTGGCGCTGGAGAAGGAGTTCATCCGCGACTGCCTGCCCGTCAATTCCGTCGGGCTGACGCTGGAGGAGTTTGAGAGTTACATCGATTTCATCGCCGACCGTCGTCTTCGCGGCTGCGGCCTGCCGGAACTGCATCCCGGCATTCAGGATCCCCTGCCCTGGCTGGATGAAGTCATCCTCATGCTGAAGGAGCAGAACTTCTTCGAAGGAAAAGTGACGGATTACCAGAAAGTGGCCGGTTTCATGTCCGAGATTTTTAAGACGGACACAGGTAATGCACGCGAATGCCTCACCGACCTCAAAAGCCTCTGGCCGCCCGGGCCGCTGCTCGCAGCCCCCCCGCCGACGCTTCCGGCGGTTCCCTCGCCCGTCCTCCACGGCGCGGCATCCATCTCCGGCACCTCGGCCAAAACTATCTGCCAGATCGGCGGCCGCCAGTTCGTGCTCGATAAAGCAAAGGCGAAAGCAGCGTTCGCCGCCAAGCGGGTGGTGAACGGGCGCGAGACCATGACCTTCAATCTCCTGCCGCTGAAATACGGCTGGGCCTATGAGCTCTACAAACAGATGAAGGCCGACCACTGGGGGCCGCTGAGCCCGGACATCCAGATGCGCGCGGACGTGGCCCGGTGGCAGGCGGCAGACTTCCCCGCCGGCGAGCGCTCTCTGCTGCAGCTCGCCATAGGCTGGCTGGCCACAGCCCGAAAAATGACCGGCGCAGATTTGCAGCATGTGGTGCGCTCTCTCGTGACCGCCCCCGAGCTGAAACTGGTGCTGGGCCGCGAGACGCACGATGACAACATCCGCCAGGAGGCGCTGCTGTACGCCGCCCACACCTTCGGGCTCAACATTCACGAATGTGAAAACCTCTGCCTCACCTCGCCCCTGATCGCCCAGAAAAACGCCTTCGCGAAAAAGCACACCTCCGGCCTCCAGCGCGGCATGGATCTCACCCATGTGGAGAATCTAAAGCTGCTGGCCCGCAGCCTCTTCGTCTTTGGCCAGTGTCTGAAGGGGCTGCAGTTCTACGGCCTCTTCGGCGCTCTCATGCATCTCCAGCAGGCCGGGCGGTTCCCCAGATTCATGCAGATGCTTTCCTGCATCCTGCGGGATGAGGCGCACTACACGGAGTTCTTCCGCCAGCTGTTTCTTTCCCTGCTGGCGGAGAACCCCGAGCTCAAAGACGCCAGCTTCCGCGAGGAGCTCCGCGGAATCATGCACGAGGCGGCCACCCTGGAGAAGACGCTGATCCGGCAGGGCCTGCCCATGCAGGCTCTGGATCTCAAGGTGGAAGACTACGAACGCTTCATCGACCACGCCGCCCATTGCCGCCTGAAAAACTGCGGCCTGCCCACGCCGGCTGCCGGCACCAGCAATCCGCTGCCATGGCTCCCTGCACTGCTTCACCTGGACGAAACCGCGGGCCACGCCGCCAGGTTTGCCGTTTTGGAAACCTGCAATGATGACGACCTCTAAACCCATTCCTTTTCCTATCTTCCCACCATGAACAACGACATTCCAGACACCCAGCAGCCGACGCCACCTCCTTCAATCCCTTCCACTTCCGGTGCGCTGGACGATCTCGACTTCAGCGATGTGCAGCTCTCTCCCCGGCAGGAGGATGCCACTCAGGGCATCGTATGCGAAGGCGGCTGCGAATGATGAGGCTCACGATGATCCCCCTCTTCTTCAAATCATCCCGCGGAACTCCGCTTCGTTCACGATCTTCACGCCGAGCTTGGTGGCTTTGTCGAGCTTGCTCCCAGCCTCTTCTCCAGCGAGAAGGTAGGTCGTCTTGCCGCTGACGCTGCCGCTGACCTTGCCCCCGTGGGCGCGTATGATGTCAGCGATGGTCTCGCGGTCTTCGCTCAGGGTGCCGGTGATGACCCAGGTGGTGCCGTTGAGTTTGTCGGACTCAGCCGCCACAGCCTTCTGGGTGAAGTTGAGACCCGCGGCACGCAGGCGGTCCAGCAGCGTCAGGTTGTGATGGTCGCGGAACCAGGCGTGAATGCTGACGGCTACGATCTCGCCAATGTCAGGACACTGCTCGAGCTCCTCCACGCTGGCTTTGGCGATGGCATCGATGCCGCCAAAGTGCTCGATGAGCTTGCGTGCGCCACCAGCGCCCACATGGAGAATGCCGAGACCGAAAACGAGACGCCAGGGGTCCTGCTGCTTGCTCGCGGCAATGGCCTTGAGGTAGTTGTCGATGCTCTTGGTGCCCACACGCTCCAGCCGCGCCAGCGACAGCTCGTTGAGGTCGTAGAGATCAGCCACATCTTTGACAAGCTTCAGTTCCACGAGCTGCGCGATCACCGCCTCCCCCAGGCCGCTGATGTCCATGGCCCCACGGCTGACGAAGTGCTCGATGCGGCGCTTCACCACCTCCGGGCAGTGCGGATTGGGGCAGCGGATGACCACCTGCTCCTCATCCTTGTGGACGGCAGTGCCACAGACAGGGCAGTGCGCGGGCACGTGCACGGGGACTTCGTCTCCCTGGCGCAGCTCCTTCTTCACGGAGACAACGGCCGGGATGATCTCGCCGGCTTTTTCAATGATGACGGTGTCACCCACGCGGATGTCCTTGCGCTCGATCTCCTCGTAATTGTGCAGCGTGGCATTGCTGACCGTGCTGCCGCTGACGAGCACGGGCACCAGCCGCGCCACCGGCGTGAGTGCCCCGGTGCGCCCCACCTGGATGTCGATGGCGGTGATCTTTGTCTCCGCCTGCTCGGGCTGGTATTTGTAGGCGATGGCCCAGCGCGGCGCCTTGCTGGTGACACCGAGCTCGCGCTGATCCGCAAAGCTGTTCACCTTGATCACCGCGCCATCGGTTTCATAGGGCAGGGTTTTGCGTTTTTCATCGAGTTCGCGAATGGCCTTGAGCAGCCCCTCCGCGCTGTCGGCATGCCAGATCAGATCCGCCTTGCGCAGGCCCGCGGCATCGAGCAGGGCGTAAACTTCCGTCTGCGACTCCACATCACTCGCTTCCGCCAGTCCGTAGAAGACAATGTCCAGCGGCCGCTTCGCCACGATCTTCGGATCCAGCAGTTTCAACGTTCCAGCGGTGGAGTTGCGCGGGTTGGCAAAGGTGGGCTCGCCGGCCTCCTCGCGCTCCTGGTTGAGCTTGGCAAAACCTGCCTTCGTCATGAAGACTTCGCCACGCACTTCAAAGTTCTGCGGCCCCTCCTTGGGCAGGCGCAAAGGCAGGCGTTTGAGAGTCTTGAGATTGTTCGTCACATCGTCGCCCGTCTGCCCGTCGCCACGCGTGGCGCCGTATTTGAGCAGACCGTTTTCATAGCGGATGGTGATCGCCACGCCATCCACCTTGGGTTCGATGACGCAGTCGATCTTCTCGCGCCCCAGCCCTTTCTGCACCCGGGCAAAAAAGGCGGCCAGTTCCTCCTCGGAGTAGGTGTTGTCCAGGCTCATCATGCGCACGCTGTGCGTGATCTGGGTAAAACCCTCCAGCGGCGCCCCGCCCACTCTCTGAGTTGGCGAGTCCGGCGTCCGCAGATCCGGAAACTTCGCCTCGATCTCCTGCAGCTCTTTGAGCAGCGCATCAAACTGCTGGTCGCTGATTTCAGGACGTGCCTCCGCGTAGTAGAGACGGTTGTGGCGGTGAAGTTCGGCGCTGAGTGTGGCGGCGCGTCTGGAGGCTTCGGCGTGGGTCATGGTGGCTGGCGCTTTGAATAGCTGCAAAGCGGCGTGAGGAAACGGGAAATCTTCTTCACTCCGCCTGCGCCACCCAGGGCGTGTCCCGCATGAGGTATTTCATGAGCACGGTCGCCCCCAGCATCACCACCGCCTCCCCGGCCAGGAAGAGCCCGAAATGGCCGGTGTGCCACATCCAGCTCGAGAGTCCGCCGATCACCCCTGCGGCGATCATCGAGCCCGCCATCATCAGACAGCCGGCGGCCGTGTTCTTCACCTCCTCGGAGGGTTTGGCCAGCGGCAGCCACTGGCCCACCAGACCGGTGACGAGGGAAAAGGTGGGGAGAAACAGCACGGCCGGCAGGCTGAGCATCAGCGGCGTCCATGAGCGCTGGAGGCCGCACATCAGACCAGTCTGCAAAAGGAGCACTGGAAAACTCAGCCAGCAGAGCACCGCCTTGCGCGCGCCGTGAAACAGCGGCGTCCAGTGCCGCAGCGGCGCCACATGGAAAAAGGCCGAGGCACGCCAGTGCTCGGAGCAGCCGAGAAACATCAAAGCCTGCAGCGAGACCATGCCAAGAAAGCAGGTGGCAAAGCCCTGGATCATCATCCCCGCCTCGGCCGCGCCGCGGCCCCGGCCTCCGGAAAACAGCATGATCAGCGGCATGATGAGCATGGGCGCGATGCCCGGGTACAGCCGCAGCTTGATCTCGCGGTCCCGAAAGAGATAGGCGGTGGTCAGCTTGAATGACTCCCGCTCCACCGCATCTCCCAGCCACCAGCGCAGCGGCGGCATCCGGACCATGGCGGCCAGCCATACGCCACGCGGCTTCGTGCGTTCCTTCACCGTGCCGGCGGCCTCGTTCAAATTCATCAGCCCCTGGCCGTAGGCGCCGCCCAGTTTTTCCAGCGCCAGCCAGCTCGTCACAGCGGTGGCAGCCACCGCGAGCCCCGCCGGCAGCCACAGCGTGGAGGGAGCGAAGGTGGAGCCGCTGATCAGCGCATCCAGCGCGCCAAACCACAGGGGCGGCAGCGCCAGCATCCAGCCGCTGACGTGGTCGAAATGTTTGAACATCTCCACCTGCATGAGGCGCGGCATGATCTGCCCGCCCATGATCATGACGATCGTCAGCAGCGACTGCAGCGTGGCCAGCAGGTTGTCCAGACGCTCGCGCCCAAACCATTTGAGGCAGGCGTTGTACACCAGCACGATGCTTGCGGCGGAGAAGACCATCAGCAGCGCGGTGGAAAAGAGATGCGCGGGGATGAAGCGCCACGTGGCCCCCTTGCAGCCCAGCCCGGTGAAGAAGCCCGCCAGGTTCAGGGCCAGCGCGAGCACCAGCGCAAAGCCCGCCAGCACGGTGCACTTTGCCCGCAGCATCTGCTGCGGCGTCACCGGCCGGTGCAGCAGGATCTCCGCCTCCTCCTTCATGAAGAGCATCGTCCCCGCGCTGGAGGCCAGCGTCAGCGAGGCAAACATGAAGGTGAAGCCATGCAGCGTGCAGGCGAAGACAAAGAGGTCCACGCCCTGCGCAAACAAGGCGGGCATGAGGCCGACCATCGCGTAAATGAAAAGGGTCATGCCGAGCCCGATCTGCCGCCGCGTTTTCTGCGCCCCCGCCTGCTGCACCGCGCGCCCGCGAAACAGCAGCTTCCAAAACAGGCCGCGCAGCACCTTCGCGGGCGAGGGCGGCCGGCGGCGGGGCGTGCTCTCCATGCTTTCGGCGGTCGTGCTCATGACAGCAGGGTTTTGGCAAAGGTCTGCGCCCGCGCCTCCAGGCCGCTGAGGCCGGTCAGCCGGGTGAAGAGCTGCTCCAGCGTGTCCGCCCCGTGCTGCTGCTGCAGTTCCTGCGGCGCCCCCTCCACCAGCAGCCTGCCCTGAGCCATGATGGCCACGCGATTGCACACACGCTCCACCACATCCAGCACATGGGAGCTGTACACAATGGTCTTGCCCTCGCGGGCCAGCGTCTCCAGCAGCGCCTTGAAGCCCACCGCGGCGTTGGCATCCAGCCCGTCCAGCGGCTCATCCAGCAGCACCACCTTGGGGTTGTGCAGCAGCGCGGCGGTGATCACCACCTTGCGCCGCATGCCCTTCGAGTACGCCCCTAGAAGCTTGGCAGTGAGCGTCTGCTCATCCAGCTCAAAGAAATCCAGAAACTGCCGGATGCGGGGCCTCGCCTCATCCTCATGGATGCCGTACAGCGCCCCGATCATCAGGAGAAATTCCAGCCCGGTCAGGGACTCATACACCGCGCCCGAGTCCGGCACGAACCCCAGCAGCCGCTTGGCCTCCACGGGGTGGGTGGAGATGTTCACCCCGCAGATCAGCGCGGTGCCCTCATCCGGCTGCAGCATGCCCGTGACCATTTTCAGCGTGGTGGTCTTCCCCGCCCCGTTCGGCCCCAGCAGCCCCACGATTTTTCCCGGTGGCACCTCCCAGTTCAGATGGTCAACGGCAGTTTGGGCGCCGAAGCGCTTCGTAAGACCCTGAATGGAGATCATGGGGTCCGACCATCCATGGGGCGTGCCGGCTTGCAAGAGCCACATTCAGCGCTGAGCCGACCTTGCGAATTTTAATAGATATTAACTAAATCCTTGCCGCTAAGCCTAAATTCAATATAATATTTGTAATTTCAATAATATGTCCAAATCCCCTTCTCACCTGCCCATGCGGCTGCGCTTCGCAGTCTTGCTGGTGCTTTTGATTCTCGGCATGCGGCAGGGAGCCAAGGCTCAGGCCCCGGCCGCGCCGCCCACTCTGGCCCCCAGGGTACCACTGCCCGCAGCCCAGACAAACGCTGGCACCTACGTGCCCGTGGGAGAGGGCGCCACCATCAAGGTCAATTTTCCCAGCGCTCCCATCCAGGCCATCATCCCGTTTTACACCCAGCTCACGGGAAAAAAGCTCATCCTCGACTCCGCCCTGGGGGGCGAGCCTCTCCGCATCATCTCCCCGCAGATGCTCACCAAAAAGGACGCCATCGACTTCATTGAGGCCACCCTGCTTCTGAATGGCTACGCCATCATCCACATCGACGCCACCACCGCGAAAGTGATCAATCAATCGGGTGGCAAAAGCCCCACCGCCGCCGGTTTGAAGGTGTACAATTCCCTGCGCGACCTGCCGCTGAACGAAGAAATCTGCCACTACGTGCTGCCCCTGCAGTTCATCTCCGCGGATGAAGCCGCCAAGGCCTTCCAGCAGGTCATCAAGCTCAACAGCTATGGCGCCATGTCCAGCGTCTCCAATGACACCGCCCTCATCATCACGGAAAACAGCGCCACCATCCGCAGCATCTGCGAGATCGCGCAGATCATCGACGTGCCGCCCACGGAAACCGCCAATGAAATGATCAAGCTGGAGCGCTCTGATGTGGAGCTGGTGGCCGAGATCGTGAATGAAATCTTCGAGCAGGAGGAAAAGTCCAAGAGCACCGGCTCGTCTCCCGTTGCCGTGCCCAATCCGGCCGCCCGCCCCGGCGCACCTCCCACACCCGTCAACCCGGCCGCCTATTCCAGCACGGCCGCCACCAATCCCGCCGGTGCCCGCGTGAAGGTCTTCGCCTACCGCCGCACCAATGAACTCCTCATCATCGGCCGCCCGGTGGACATCACCTACATCAGGGGCCTGGTGCAGAAGCTCGACAAGCAGGACGACGGCAGCAACTTCCTCAAGCGCCGCCTGCGCTACCTCAACGTGATGGATTTCCTGCCCGTTGCCTACAATGCCCTGGCGCGGGACACCGACATTCAGTCCGAAAACGGCATGGCCTCCAGCGGCGGTGGCAGCACCCGCCGCAAGACCAGCCCCTCCTCGAACTCTCCTTCCACCGACAACAACCGCAGCGTCAGCTCTGGCAGCAGCAGCCCCTTCAGCACCAATGTGGGCCTGGGTGGCAGCAGCGGCTCCCGCAGCGGCAATTCCTCCAACTCCAGCCGCAGCCTCCTGGACAAGCCGGAGGATGTGGGCGCACCGGAATCCATGGTGGTGGGCAAGACTCAGCTCATTGCCGACCCCCAGTCCAACAGCCTCGTGGTCTCCGGCTCGCCGGAGCACATCGCCCGCATTGATCAGCTCCTGAAGGAGATGGATGTGCGCCCGCAGCAGATCTACATCTCCGCCATCATCGGCCAGCTCAGCCTGGGCAAAAACTTCAACTACGGCGTCGATTTCCTCAAGCTGCTCACGGATTTCAGCGTCACCCGCAACAGCAACAACTCCTCCACCACCGTGTCCGGCGGCACCACCACCACGACCGCTGCCAACATCGTCCAGTTCCCGGCCAAGTTCGGTCAGCTCAATCTCTACGGACAGATCGGCTCCCTGAGCAACTACATCAAAGTCATCGACAACAACAGCAACTTCAAGGTGCTGGCCACTCCCAGCATCTACGCCAAGAACGCCGCCAAGTCCGTCATCTCCTCCGGCCAGCGCATCGCCGTCCCCGCCACCATCCTGACCAATGGCGCCTTCTCCGCCGGCGTGGCCAACACCAGCGTCAGCGTGGACTACCGTGATGTGGTGCTCAAGCTGGAGGTCATCCCCCTCATCAATTCCGACGACGAAGTCACGCTCACCATCGGCCAGATCAATGACAACATCGTCGGCTCCCAGACCATCGGCGGCAACACCGTTCCCACCATCGGCACGCAGGAGCTGGTCACGGAGGTGGCGGTGAAAAACGGCTCCACCATCGTGCTGGGCGGTTTGATCACCGAAAACATCAACAAGTCCAAAAACGGCGTCATCGGCCTCAGTCGGATCCCGGTACTGGGACATCTTTTTGGCACCACCCAGAACCAGACCACCCGCAACGAGCTCCTTATCTTCATCCAGCCGCACATCGTGCGTTCGGAAGATCCCCTGGACACGCCCAACAACATCGAGAGCGGCCGCAGCAAGGTCTATGAGGAGTCCATGCAGTTCGGCTCCCCCGGCCTCGAAAACATCCCCCGCGCCATCCCCGTGCGGGAGTGAGACGGCGGGCCGTCTGCCCCTCCGGCAGGCAGGTGCCGTGGCGTTGCAGGCGATGCCTCGATCATTGGAATTGAGAACGGTTCTGTCTTCGCAGCCGAAAGGCTTTCTCGCCTGAGCGCGAATGGCACAGAGCCCTCCTCTCGACCGGGGAAAACACGCCGCACGCGGACGACCTGCCGCGGACGAGACGCTGTCTGAAAAAACCAGCTTGCAGCTGCGAAGCCGCCAGCAAAGTAGCCATCTCGCTCCGCGAGATGAGCCCGGCGCTCACGCTACATCCCACGCGTTCCACTATTCAGAAATCCTCCGCCGCTGCGAAAGCGTCCCGTTTCCCTCGGGCGGCGAGAGGACTGCCTTGCGCCAGCGCCGGCCGTGGTCGCACACAATCAATCTTCAACCACGGCCTGAATGCTCAGCTCACTTCTTCTCCGCCTCAGCCCGGTTCTGGCTGTAGGAGCTGCGTGCGGAGAGATACGGGTCCACCGCATCCTTCGTGACCGTGTCATATTTGTCCATCTGGGTCGGTGTGGAGCGCAGCGTGTTGGCCAGGGGCGGGACAATGGTCCAGTCATGCTTGGACCGTTTGGCGTACCACCAGATGTAGGGCCAGTTGACCGGATTGAGCGCATAGTCGCCCGCCAGCCCGATGCCATCGCGCACGCTGCTGGGGCCCAGCACCGGCAGCACCAGGTAGGGGCCGTTCGGGATGCCCCACTTGGCAAAAGTCTGCGCCGTGTCTTCCTCCGGCACATTGGCCAGCGCCGGAATCTTTTCCGCAGGGCGGAAAATGCCGCCGACACCACCCACAGTGTTCACCACAAACTTCCCGGTCTCCTGTCCAGCACGCTTGAACTTGCCCTGCAGCGTGCAGTTCACAAACCGCACAGGATATTTCACGTTCTCAAAGGCATTGTCGATCCCCTTGCGCACCGGTTTCGGCAGGATCAGCTCATAGCCCTTGGAAATCGGACGCAGCACGAAGGTGTACAACTGGTCGTTCACCCAAAAGGTGCCGCGGTTGAGCGGCTCCAAAGGATCGGAGATGTCCGCCACCGTGGCGTATTCATCTGTTTCGGCATCCTCCCTGGCCGGACCGGCTTTGTCAGCGGCCGTGCCCTTCGTGGTGTTCGCGGAAGCTGCCGCCCCGGGGGATTTCACAGCGGTCCTTGCGGCCGGGGAACTGCAGTCAGTCAGCAGCGGGGTGGCTGCGAGCAACAGGAGACGGAGTGAGATTGCGTGGTATTTCATTGGGGGCGGGAGACAGATTGCGTAAGAGAGCTTATCACGGCGTTTGCGCCACCTTTTTTAAACTGCGCATCAAGCTGGCTGCGATAATTGGCGATCAGGCTGACCCCTTCGACCACCACATCCGTGATGCGCCAGCCCTGGGTCTGCTCCATGCGGTAAATAACGGTATAGCGGCTGCCTTTGTAAACCATGCTCGTCGGCACATCCACGCGCCCCGCGGCCGGCTCCACCGCCGTCTGGTAGGTGATGGCAGGATGCTCCCCGGGCGTGAACTTGCTGCTGTAGCTGCGCACGATCAGCGTCTCAAAAAGCTGCGTGGCCTGCTGCTGCTGCGCGGGCGTGAACTGCCGCCACCCGGGGCCCACGGCGCGCTTGGTCATGGTTTCAAAACTCACGTGCCTTTGCAGCGTCGGGCGCAGGCTCTCCGGCAGGGCATTGCGGTTGGCGGTACGATCAGCCACGGCCAGCACCTCAGTCACTGCTGATTTCAGACGGGCCTGGGCTTCGGCAAGCTGGGCTGTGGCGGCCAGCGGTGCGGCGGCCACGAGGAGGAGCGGGAGCAGAAAACGTAGGGTCATGGAGCTGGAGGGGGGGGGTCTTTGCCTTTTTCAACACTGCCGAAAGCCATCTTGCCAATCAACGATTCAAGATCGACCGAGGACTCAGTCATCGTGATCCGTGAACCTGCGGAAAGATAGGTTTCGTCCGCGCCGGGCGCAAGCGCCACGTATTTGTCTCCGATGAGCCCGGTCGTTTTGATGGAAGCCATCGTGTCCGTGGGCAGCTTCAGGCCCGCCTGCACGCGCAGCGTCACCATGGCGCTGTAGTCCGCGCCATCCACGCGGATGGCCTCCACCCGTCCCACCGGCACGCCCGCCACCAGCACGCTGCTGCCGGTGTTGAGCCCGCCGGCATTGGTGAAACGCGCCTCCACCACATAGGTGTCCCCGCCCAGCATCGAGCGCGCGCCGAGCTTGACGGTGAGATACACGACGGCGGCGAGTCCCAGGACCACAAAGAGCCCAACGTAGAGTTCCAGCTTGGATTGTTTCATGAGTCTTGAGATTGGAGGGCGGCGCCGCGGCGCATTTCAGCAATTGTGCGGCCAAGTGCGGCCGCGCTGTCGCGAAAATCACACACCACGGCGGCGGTGGAAGAAGAAAATTCAGCGGGCGTGCCTTCAAAGCACATCCTTCCCTGGTCCAGCAGCGCCACGCGGTCGCTCGCGATCAGCGCCTCTGTCAGGTCATGGGTCACCACCAGGGCGGTGAAACCAAACTGCCGCTGATACTTCGCGATCATGGCAAACACCGCGTTGCGCCGCAGCGGGTCCAGCCCGGCGGTGGGCTCGTCAAACAGCACCAGCTCCGGCCGCGTCACAATCGCGCGCGCCAGCGCCAGGCGCTTCTGCATGCCCCCGGAAAGCTGGCTTGGATAGCGGTCCTGATGCGTCTCAAGCTCGAGCTGACGCAGCGCCTCCAGGCAGCGTTCGCGGATCTCCTTGTCCGGCAGGCTGGTTGTCTGCTCCAGCGGCAGCGCCACATTTTCCAGCACCGTGAGCGAATCAAACAGCGCATTGCTCTGAAACAGAAAACTGCAGCGGCGGCGGAAGTCGGCACGCGCGGCAGCATCCCCCGGCCCCAGCGGTTTGCCATCAAAGGAAATGCGGCCCGCGTCCGGTTGCTCCACCGCCGCCAGGCACTTCAGCAGCACGGACTTGCCGGCTCCGCTGCGGCCCAGAACAGTCACCAGGCTCCCGCGCGGCACATTGAGGTTGGCCCCGTCCAGCACCACGTTCCCCCCGAAGCGCTTGTACAAGCCTTCGATGCTCAGCAGCATGGGTGGGTGGGTCTCGGCGGCCATGGTCAGACGAGGAAGGAGGTGATGACATAGTCCGCGGCCAGCACGGCGATGCTTGAGAGCACCACCGCCCGCGTGGTGGAGGCGCTGACCGCGCGCGCGCCGGTGGCTGAGCGGCAGCGGTGCGCGTTAAAGCCATGGTAGGCGCACAGCGAGATGGTCAGCAGCCCAAAGGTGGCCGCCTTGATAAAACACTCCCGCACGTCCTGGGCCTTCACCGCGTGCTCCGCCGCGGACCAGTAAACACCCGGCTCCAGTCCCAGCAGCAGCGAGCCCGACAGACTTCCTCCCCACAATCCTACCGTGACAAACAACGCAGTCTGCATGGGATACACCACCAGCGCCGCGATCAGACGCGGGGTGACGAGGTACGAGTGGCTGCTCACGCCCATGGTCTCCAGCGCAGCGATCTGCTCCGTGTTGCGCTGAATGCCCAGCTCCGCCGCCAGGGCTGAGCCCGCCTGCCCCACCAGCATCAGCGCCGCCAGCGCCGGCCCCAGCTCGCGGATCAGGCTCAGGGAGACCAGGGTGCCTAGCAGGCTTTCGGACCCGAAGCGGTTCAGCACATAGTAGCCCTGCAGCCCGAGCACCAGCCCGGTGAAAAGACCCACGATCAAGACCACCGGCAGGCAGCGCACCCCCTGCTCAAAACCCGCGCGGACCACCCGCCTGCCCAGCCGCCGCGCTCCCGCCGCGGAACGAAAAGACTGTCCTGTAAAGAGGGCAAAGTCGCCCAGTTCATGAACAATGGAGAGTGAGTAACGACCTATGGCGCGCAACATTCGGTGGGGTACCTTCACCCACGCACCGGAGTTGCGCAATGCCGTAGCGCCTTCCGCCTCAAGATTCTTTGTTCATGCGAACTTAAAGATCGTCCACCGGCAGCCATTTGCGCTGCTCCCAGCTCTGCAGGCCGAGTTCCGCCAGCTGCACCCCCTTGGCGCCTTCACGCAGGGTCCAGGGAAACGGGGTGTCCAGCACCACGTGCTTGAGGAACTCCTCCCACTGGATCTTGAAGGCGTTGTCATAGGTGGTGGTGTCTGGCACTTCCTGCCAGCCGTTGAAGAAATTGATCGGCTGGTCGATGTCCGGATTCCACACCGGCCGTGGCGTGGTGCCCATGCTCTGCACCCAGCATTTGCGCAGGCCCACGATGGCGCTGCCATGCGTGCCGTCCACCTGCATGGTCAGGAGGTCATCGCGCCGCACGCGCACCGTCCAGGAGCTGTTGAACTGGCAGACCACCCCGCCCTCGCACTCAAAGGTCGCATAGCAGGCATCATCACTGGTGCAGGCGTAGGGCTTGCCGCGCTCGTCCAGGCGTTTGGGGATGTGCGTGGCCCCCAGGCAGCTCACCGCCTTCACTTTGCCAAAAAGATTGTCCACCACGTAGCGCCAGTGGCAGAGCATATCCACGATGATGCCGCCGCCGTCCTCCTTTCGGTAGTTCCAGGAGGGACGCTGCACCGGCTGGTCGGCGTCCTCTCCGGTGAAGACCCAGTAGCCGAACTCACCGCGCACGCTGAGGATGCGGCCGAAGAAGCCCTGATCCCGCAGGGTGCGGAATTTGCGGATGCCGCTGAGCCAGAGCTTGTCCTGCACCACACCGTTTTTCACCCCGGCGTCTTCGCAGAGCTTGGCCAGACGCAGGGCTTCACGGGTTTCCACCGCCGTCGGCTTCTCGCAGTAGATGGCCTTCCCTGCCTTGACCGCCTTCTCCACAAAGCCCGCGCGCTGCAGCGTACCGGAGGCGTCAAAGAAGATCTCGTCCTCCTTGCTGGCCAGTGCAGCGTCAATGTCCGTGGTGTAGCGCGCCACGCCCGTGCGTTCGGCCAGGGCTTTGAGCTTGTCGTGATTGCGCCCGGTGAGAATGGGGTCGGGCATGATGACGAGGTCGTCGCTGACCTTGAGCCCGCCCTGATCGCGGATGGCCTTGATCGAGCGGATCAGGTGCTGGTTCGTACCCATGCGTCCGGTGACGCCGTTCATGATGATGCCGATTCGTTTGGTTTCCATAAAGCTGGTTGGTTGGTTAGGAATAGAGCTGGGAATAAGAAGCCGCGATCTGATCAAGGAACTTCCCCTGATCCGCGCTCCACCAGCGGTTCGAAAAAATCTCCACCTCGCGGTGGCCGGTGAAGCCGGTGGCATCCACCCAGCCGCTGATTTCACGGATGTTGATGCAGCCTTCCCCCATGAGGCCGCGGTCATTGAGAAGATCGACCGTGGGCGTTCTCCAGTCGCAGATGTGGAAGGCGTGCAGACGGCCGGTTTTCCCGGCGAGATCAATCTGCGCCTTCAGCTCGGGGTCCCACCACACGTGGTACACATCCACCGCGATGCCCACATTCTTGGGAGAGCCCAGCGAATCACAGATTTCATGCGCCTGCCGCAGGGTGTTCACCGCGCTGCGGTCATCCGCATACATGGGGTGCAGGGGCTCGATGGCGAGCTTCACGCCCGCTTTCTCCGCCGCAGGCAGCACGGCGGCGATGCCATCGGCGATCTGCCTGCGCGACTCTGTCAGCGGCTGGCCGGGCACGGCACCACAAACCAGCACGATGAGTGGAGCACCAATGGCGTGTGCCTGCTCGATGGCTTTCAGATTGTCGTCAATGGCCGCCTGCCGCCCCGCCGCCGTGGCCGCCGGAAAAAAGCCCCCGCGGCAGAGGCTGACGACCTCCAAACCGGCCTCGCGCGTCTGCCGCGCCACGGCGCCCAGATCACGCCCTTCCAGCGCCTGACGCCAGATGGTGATGCCGCTGACGCCGCGCTTCGGGAACTCGACAAGACATTCCTCAAGACTCAGCGGCTTGGTGGTGATGGTGTGAACGCAGAGGCGGCTCATGGGGCCGATACTGCGCCGCATCCGCCGATAAGGAAAAGATTTCTTTTCGATCATCACGATTGAAAATGATGATGCAAATCCGCGGGCCAGAGACAGGGGCTCCCGCCCCTGGCAGAGATGCCACCGCGAACGCATCGTCACCCGCCATCTATCGTCAATAATCGGAGGTGACATTCACCATTCTGATGCTTGGCTTGCAGCGAGGTCGTTATGAATACCACCCAAGCTTTGCAGGTCTTCGGATTTGTCGCTCCCTTTGCTCGGGAGACAGCGGCCACGAAACATGGAAGAGAGAGCACGGATGCGGCGCCGCTCCAGCAGGCAGGCAAAGGCAGGGTTGGTCTGCCTGCGGCAGCAACGGTCATCGCCATGCGGATGATGTGCCTCAGCCTCATGATTTGCACGCTCGCACCGCGGCGCGCTGCGGGTCAGGAACTGCCTGCCGCCCAGCCCCTGCTGCCGTCGGCCCTCCTGTACACCCCGTCGTCAGCAGCCGCGCTGCATGAGGCACTGCGGCCGGATGTCTCGCGTGAGCTGCGCATGTCCTTCAAGGAGCTGCGTCTGGCGGCAGAGGGCGGTGCAGCGGAATACCAGCATCTGCTGGGCGTGGCCTATGCTGAAGCGAGGGGCACCCGAAAGGACACGGCTGCTGCCGTGAAGTGGTTCCGTCTGGCCGCGGAGCAGGGCTATCCCAGAGGCCAGCAGGCCCTGGGCAGCGCCTTTCTTGAGGGCCAGGGAGTGAAAAAAAACATAGCTGAGGGCATCCAATGGCTGCGCAAAGCCGCCGAACAGGGCGACGCCAGAGCCGAATACGCCCTGGGCCGCGCCAGCCTCACGGGCACCGGCATGAAGCAGGATGCCGCGACAGCGGTGGGATGGTTTCATCTGGCCGCCGACCAGATGAATGCCGACGCCTTCTACAGCCTGGGCAGATGCTGCGCCCGCGGCGTGGGCGTGGCGCGGGATCTGCCTGCGGCGGTGGAGTGGTACATGAAAGCAGCGGCCCTGGGCCATGCCAAAGCCCAGGTGGCCCTGGGCGATGCCTACCTCCACGGCACAGGCGTGACACCAGACAGCACCGAAGCGCTGCGGTGGTACTTCACCGCCGCGGAACAGGGAGATGCCGAGGCGGAAGAAGCCGTGGCCCATGCCTATCTTATTGGCGAAGGCATGAGACAGAACACCATCGCAGCCTTGAACTGGCACCACAAGGCCGTGCGCTTGAACAAACGCATTGAGCAGGACCCGGTGGCGACCGCGCAATGGCTCAGCAGGGCCGCGGAGCATGGGGATGTGTATGCCCAGGTGGAGCTGGGCCGCGCCTGCTTCCAGGGAGCGGGCGTGCCCAGAAATGTGACGGAGGGGCTGAGGTGGTTCCGCAAAGCCGCCGAGCAGGGAATTCCCAGCGCCCAGAGCGAGCTGGGCTACGCCTACATGCGCGGCAAGGGCCTGCCTGCGGATCCCGCCGAAGGCGTGAGGTGGTATCTCAAGGCGGCGAATCAGGGCGATGCGAATGCCCAGTACGCCCTGGAGGTGGCCTATTATCAGGGCCAGGGCGTCCGGAGAGACCCTGCGGAAGCTTTGAAGTGGCATGCCAAAGTCGCCGAGCACGAAGCAGGCGGAGCTCAAAATTCGGAGGACAGCCCACGCTGGATCCACGCCCCCGCGGACAAGGGGGAGGCTGTCTTTCAGGGCGCCAATGCCCTGCCCTCAGGCAGACTGTCCGGGAGTGGGGAACAGAGCTTGAAATGGCTTCAGCAGGCTGCTGAACGTGGAGACGCCTCGGCCCAGTACCGGCTTGGCACCGCCTACATCACAGGCAAGGGCGCCACTCCGGACGCCGCCTCCGCGGCCTACTGGTACCGCAAGGCGGCGGCGCAGAACCATGCGCTGGCGCAGTTGGAAATGGGGCGGATGTACTTCTCCGGGGAGGGCGTGCCAAAGAACGAAGCAGAGGCGGTGTGCTGGACCCACAAGGCTGCGGAGCAGGGCAATGCCTATGCGCAGGACGAGCTCGGCAGCCTCCACATGACCGGCATCGGCGTGGAAAAGTCCACAGCAGCCGGGGCGCAGTGGTACCAGAAGGCAGCGGAGCAAAGATACGTCGAAGCCCAGTACCACCTGGCCTTGTGCTACTCGAATGGCCTGGGCGTGGCTCAGAACCAGGAAAAAGCCGCGCTGTGGTTCCGCAAAGCCGCCGGGCAGGGCCACGCCCGGGCTCAGTACAGCATGGCACAGAGCTGCCTGCAGGGAGAAGGAGTGCCGAAAGACCCCGCCGAGGCCCTGCATTGGTTTCTGCTGGCCGCCTCTCACGGAGACCCCGACGCCAGCGCCCAGGCCGAGAAAATCAAATCCCAGCTCACTCCCGCCCAGGTCTCCGAGGTGCTGCTCCGCGTGGCAAATTTCCGCGCCACGCGGTAGGGATGAGATGAACGAAAGCATCTCCCCGGCGCCCAGCCCTGCTGCCGCGTGGCAGTCCTTCCTTACTTTCGAAGAGATTTCACGGCAGCGGCATTCATCGCAATCCAAAGCGGCTTGAACGGCGCCTCCGCCTCCACCGCCGCCCTGTTGCGGTAGTCGCAATGAAACAGCTTGGAAGACTCTGCCTCTGCTTTCCAGAGGAGCTGGTGGGTCCGGCTGTCGGACAACAAATACTCGGCCTTCAAGACGCGTTGGTCGATCGCTCTCATGGCGCCGATGCGGGGGTACATGGTCGAGCTGGAGCCCGAACGCGTTCGTGAATCCCATAGACGCCCGGTCCCGACCAGCGACTGCTTGACGAGTGTGTGGCTCACAGAGTTGGCCCGGAGCATGATTTGGAAGATGTAGTCCGGCTCTTTCGCCGGTGTCTGTCCCAAAGAGATCTGAGGTCTGGCAGGCGGCTCCTTCTCCACACTCTCCAGCAGGGCGCCGTTTTCATTCAAAACATAGACGTGAGCCCCCTTCAACTGATGCTGAAGAACCTGGCCGGCCTGGTTCAAGATCGGTTCTTCAATGAACTTGCCGGGCCAGCAGGCCGTCGTGATGTTCATCCCCTCGACTCCCACCGTCCTGCCCTTCAGCATTTCCGGTTTCAATCGATTCACGACGACCGTCACCTTGGGAGACTGACAACTGCTCAGCAGCAGCGACAAACAAAGAACAAAACAGGCATGCCTCATCGGGGTTCCGAGAATGTTTCTCATACGCGTTTAGCAGGGTTCCCTCTTGGAAACGATGCAACATGCATCAATCTAGCCCCTGCATCATGGAACTTTACCAACTCGGCTACTTCCTGGAAATCGCCCGCCAGCGCAGCTTCACCCGGGCGGCAGGCCGCCTGCGCATGGCGCAGCCCGCGCTGAGCCAGCAGATGAAAAACCTCGAGGCCGAGCTGGGCACTCCCCTGTTCAACCGCGGCCGCAAAGAAGTGCAGCTCACCGCCGCGGGAAAGGCCTTCCTGCCGCGCGCCGAAGGCCTTCTCATTCAGGCCGAAGCCGCCAGGGCAGTCGTCTCGGACGTCGCCCAGTTGCGCGGCGGCCGGCTGACCATCGCCGCCATCCCCAGTGTCAGCGCCTGCCTGCTGCCGGAGGTGATCCACACCTTCAGCCGCCAGCATTCCGGCGTGGCCCTGCAGTTGATCGAAGACAGCTCCGAACATGTGGCCGACTGCGTCGAGTCCGGCCAGGCAGACATCGGTTTTCTCCAGCTCCCCGCCAGCAAGTCAGCCTTCAAGACACAGACCATCATCACCGAGTCCTTCATCCTTCTCGTCGCCAAATCCCACGCCCTTTCCAGGCAGGCTGGCGTGACGCTGCGCCAGTTGTCCGGTGAATCCTTCGTCTTCTACAAAGGTCGCGCGCGGGACACCGCCCTGGAGTCCTGCCGGAAGGCCGGCTTCGAACCCCGCATCGTCTGCGAGAGCGGCGAGCTTGAAACGGTGCGCGCACTCGTCGCTGCCGGGCTCGGCCTGGCCATCGTTCCGCGTCTGGCGGCCGCCAGCCTTCCCGCATCCATTCGGACGGTGGCAGTCCGGGAGCCCAGGATGGAGCGCCAGATCGCGGCGGTCTGGCAAAAAAGCAGCGCGCTCTCTCCCGCTGCCGCCACGCTTCTCAAACTCACCACCGACCTGCTCTCCCGAAGAGGCATCACTCCCTGACGGAATGCTGAAGAGGGGCGCGGCAGATTTGCCAGACCGCCCCCATGACATGCCTCAGGATTTCAACTCACGACTTGGCAGCCGCAGGCTCAGGTGGCTGCTGAGCATTGCCCTTGGCCGGGGCGTAGTAGTAGCTGGCGTAGTTGTAATAGGTGTACTCCTTCAGGTTCGAGCTGGAGCGGTTGAGAATGACACCGCCGATGTTCACCTGGCGCTCATACAGCAGGTCCAGCGCCTTGCCGGAGAGACGGGCCATTGTGGAAGACATGCGCACCACAAAGAGCACGCAGTCAAGTTTCGGCGCAAAGCTCGCCGTGTCGTCCGCCACCAGCACCGGGGCGCTGTCGAAGATGACGTAGTCGTATTCCTCTCCCATCTCCCGCAGCATCTCCTCGGCAGTCTTGGAAAGCAGCATTTCGGAGGTCTGGTCAAACACATCGCCGCGGGCCAGCAAGTCCAGATTCCGCGTGCTGGTTTCCTGCACGGCATCGCGCCAGTGCAGTTTCCCGCGCAGGGCCTCGCTCAGGCCCGGGGTGGAGGGCAGCTTGAAGAGTTCGCTCACACCGCCGCGGCGCAAGTCGCAGTCTGCCAGCAGTACCCGCGCTCCAGCCAGGGCCATGGTCACAGCCAGGTTGGATGTCACGGTGGTCTTGCCCTCGTTCGGCACCGCACTGGTGATCAAAATGGTCTTCGGCGGCTTGCCCTGCCAGTTTTTGAAGAGAATGGAGGAGCGGACATTGCGGAACGCCTCGGCATAGAGGTGGCGGTCATCGTTCGGACGCAGCAGCGCCACATCACCGCGGTTTCTCTGCTCAGGCACCTGGCCCAGCACCGCCTCGCCAGGGAACAAGGTCTGGAACTCGCTGTAGGAGTTCATGCGGTCATCCAGACGGTCAAACAGCAGCAGGATCACAATGCCGGCCCCCATGCCCCCGATGAGACCGATCACGATCGGCATCACCCAGTCTTCTACGTTCTCGGAGGCAGGTGTCGCACGCTCCTGAATGGCCACAAAGTCTGCCTGGGTGTTGAAACCGGTCTGAATCCCCTCCACCTTTTCAAACAGCTTGTCGTAGGCCATCTTCGCCGACTCCGCCGCTTTCTCCAGCTGCTCGAACTGGGCGATCTTGCCGCCCAGGTCCAGCGCCTCCTTTTGCTTCTCGGCGATCTGCGCATCCAAAACCTGAACACGACGCTGAATGTCCTCCATCTGCGTGTGCATCTCCTGCTGGATCTGCTCCGCATAGGAGTTGAGCAGCGACTTCTGCGCCGCCAGCTCCTCCGTCACATCCTGCACCATCGGGTGCTGCTGCTTGAACTGGACCAGAAGAGAATCCAGCTTGGTCTTCAATTCAGTGATTTTCGACTTGGTGCGCAGGTAGTCCTGCTCCGCCATGGTCATGCCATTGCGGCCAGGGGAGGCTTCCGCAGTTTTGACGCCGCCTCCAGGCTGCGCCCCCTCGGTGCCGGCGGGTGCCGGCGCTCCGGCCGCTGCGGCTGCACCGGCGGAGTTCAACGTGCGTTCGCGCGCCTCCATGGCGGCGTTCACATTGGCAATCGCGAGGCGCAGTTCCTCAAGCGTCGTGCGCTGCGCAATGCGCTGTGCTTCCAGATTCCCCAGGTACTGGGCGGCAAGGTTGTTGCCGTTGGTGATCGTGATGATGTTGTTGGCCGCCTTGAACTTCGTAAGATTCTCAAGGCTGTCCTCCATGACCTTCTGCTTGGTCACCACCTCCTGCAGGAACTGCTGGAGCACCTTGCCCTGGGCCTGCTCGCGGATGTTTTGCCGAAACCCGATGAACTCATCGAGCAGGGCGTCCAAGAAGATTCTGGTGTACTTGGGTTCGGATCCCGTCGCGAGAATGTTGAAAATGGCGGAGCCCTTGGTCTGGGCCACGCGAATCTCCACATCCGAATCCTTGACGTCCGGATTGAGCGCCCGGACACGCTCCAGCGCGCGGTGCTTCATCTCGGCGCTTTCGACTGTTTCGATGATCGTGCCATAGAAATCCTGCTGCTGCTCACGCCAGGTCACGTTGTCGTTAAATGCAAGCTGGCCCCCGGCCACGAGCTTAGCCAGCGAGCGAAACTCCTGGGGACGCCCCGTGATGCGGAGGGCCTGCACGCAAACCCCAATGCTCGCCGTGAGAAGCAGAAACCACCAGCGGCGCCGCAGCAGGATCTTGTAGCGCTGAAACTTGGCGGATGCCTCGTGAATGCGGCTCAGGGTGCTTGATTGTGCCTGCCCTGGGAGAGTGAGGTTTTGTTCCATGATTTCGAAAATCCAAATTTATTCTGTCGGGCCGCCAGAATCCCTGTCGTCCCCCGTCTATCCGGCGGGCCTGGAAACTCGCTCAAAACACCGCTTTACGCCATTGGATTTATTAGGCCGTCCTTCTGTTCGATTTTATCTCAAATTTTGCCTTAATTAGATTCGAAACGCCGGCGGCCCGTTCCTGCGACCTCAGAAATTGACGGTCTTTTCCTCGACGATGATGACGTCATCCTTGCGGATGAACACATCGCGTTCGAGGTCCCCCCGCCGCATGATGCCATCCACATTGACCAGAATGGTCTTGTTGCCTTGCGGGGTCTTGCGGATGATTTTCACCCGCTCCTTGTTGGCAAACTGGGCAAAGCCGCCCGCACGCAGGATGGCCTGGCTGATGGAGATGTCCTCGTTGGCCGGAAGATCGTATTTGCCCTGCTTGGCCACGATGCCAAACATCACGTAGAACTCCAGGTCCACCACCCGCTCTTCCATCTCGGTCTTTTCATTGAGCCTGTCGATCGCGATCACCACCGTGGCATTCTTGAAAAAATTCTTCTCCAGCTCCCGCTTGATCGTGTAAGCCAGCTCACGGCAGGTCTTGCCTCTCGCGTTAACCAGCCCCACGTAGGGGGCCTGGACCTCCCCGGTCACGGCAACGACCTGCTGCATCGCCTCCCGGCGGTCTTCTAGAATACGAATGCTGATGGTGTCTCCCACGGAGATGGGCCTATGATTGTCCAAGACATCCATAGATGTCAGCACTGCCGCACCTGGGTTGGCCACACTGCTCCCAGATGGCGAAGCCTGGCGCACCGCCCTCGACGGCTCGGCGGGACGGAATCCAGGATCTTGAGCCTTCACACTAGAGACGGCGGCAAGCAGGAGGAACGACAGTGATAGCTTTTTCATGATGACGTTAAATGATTTGATGAACTCAGCCATCAAGGCCGACCACCGGCCAGGCTGGTATCAAAGTCATAGACCTACGACAAGCCGTTTCGTTAGAAATTGTAATTGAAGCCCAAGATGACACGGGTCTGAGTGGAGTCACCCGTGGACTGCTTGTAGTTGGTGATAAAGTAACGATAGCCCAGGTTGAGGCCGGCCTTGGCGGTCAGGGTGTAGTTCAGGTCAAAGGAGAAACCATTCTGGTCCGCATCTCTTCCAACCACTCCGATGTAATCGGCACGACCGAAGTGGTAGCCCGCTCCAGCGCGCAGTTTGGTGGAAAGCTGGTGCGTGTAATACAAATCCACACCGAACTGGGTCAGCTTATAGCCAGTGCCCGCGAAGGTAGGATCGACAAGGGACGGCTTGGAATTTTCATAGTAGCCAGACACGGAGAAGCGTCCGCCCTTCCAGGCCACCATCGAAACACCGTAGTTGATGAAATCGGCGGTGATAAAGTTCGATGCCAGGTTGATGGAGGATTCGTGGCCCACGGTCAGCGTGTGGCTGAAACGCGCATTGAGCTGATTGGTAATGCTGAAATTGTAATAGTAGCTGTTCAGGTCGTTGGTGTCTCCCGGGCCCGAAGGAGGACCGACGGTGGGGTTGTCGAAGTCAAACACCTGAATGCCGCCCGAAAGTTTGACCACGGTCGATTTGCCCAGCGGAACGCTGACAAAGGCACCCCAGTTGAACAGGACGGCATCGTTCAGCACCGGCTTCACGTAGTTCAGGAATGACACGCCGCCTTCCGTTCCCAAGATCCAGGTGGCAGTCGGGCTGTAGGTCAACGAGGCATGCAGCGAATTCATGGTACGGCTGAACTGGCTGTTGGAGCTGCCCAGCGCTTCGGACAGTGTGTTCGTGTAGTTGACAGCCAGAGACCAGGCGGAGTTGATCTGCCAGTTTGCGGCGACGCCGAAGTCGTTCTGGAACACACCGAAGCTCGAATTATTCGCCGCTCCCACAAACGCATTGTTAAGCGCCGGACGCATGGACATGCGGTCATAGATGGTGATGTTCACCGGTCCGGCCTTGATGTCGAAGGCGAGGGTCGTGCCTGGCAGGACGTTCAACAGGTAGTTTCCGTTTCCATAGGCAGCCAGCTCAGGGTGACTAAAATAATGGTCCACACCGATGCCGCCCGTAAAGCTCAGCACATTGTTGGCAGACACGCGGTAGTTGGCGCTGATGTTCAGCAGGGTGCTGCTGATGATGTCAGACACCGGGACCGCCGTACGACGGATGTTGCTGTTATACTCCAGACCCTGATAGAGTCCCAGGCCGATGTTCACCGGGCCAAGCGTCAGATTGCGCTTTCCAGACAGGAAAGGGTCCGATGTGTAGGTGGGAGCAAAGTAGCTCAACGCCTGGGAATACTGGCCGGAGTAGGTGGTGTAGTCACCCACCGCACGAGCGGCGAATGCGGAGCTGCCGCTTCGGACGGAGGGCTGCGAAATCTGACGGTCAGAACGCAGCAACTGCTGAAGACTCTGATAGCCCTCCTGGTCTTCCTGGCTGACGTAAGCCCCTTTCTCATAATCATAGACCACATCGCCGGTGCGCGCCGCCGACTGGGTGGCCTTTTTCATCTGCCCGGTACGATTGCGAAGGTCATTAAAAAAGTTGCTGGTCTGGGAAGGGGAGACCCCAAACTGAGCGTTCGAACGCAGCGGCAGCAAACAGCCGGCCGTGAAGGTCAGCGCCATCAAAAGGGAATTGATGGGTATGGGTCGAGAGTGTTTAATCAGCATGACGGGAGAGAGTGGGTCGGGAATTAAACCCCGATACAAGCAATTTTAACTGCTTTTGTCCATACCAAATTTCTCCCGATTTCGCCACATTTCCTTCCTTGATATTCAACAATTTGGCTGATTACACTCCCATACAGCCGGAGGGGGCCGCTTTTTAAGTCTTAAAAGAATATCTGAAATGCTCGCGGCTGTTTTCACCGGCTTTCATTTCCTGCGTTCAAAATCAAACTCCAACTGGATCTCCCGCGAAGACGCCCTGTCCCAGGACCGGTGAGGCACATTGGCCTGAGGAGCCACAACGATCAAGCTGCGCAATTTGCCGAAGAGTTTCCAAAGCGGAATTTGCTTAGAATTGAAGGAATTCATTGGGATGGGCTATAAATTTTTAATTTCATCATACATGTTCATCTAAACATGTTCAAATGAATTTGCGCAGACTCGAAAAGTAACCCCTTTTGCTCTCTTGATTGACGTGGCTTCCTTTCAAAGTTCATGTGCCCTCATGCTTGTAGAAGCTCCTCCCCTCCCTGCGGCACGCCTGTCCATTCCCGAATACGCCATGGCCCTGGCCCACGTGGCCAGCCTGCGCTCGGAGGACCCGTTTCGAAAAGTGGGGGCTGTGGCGATTGACTTCGACAATCGAGTCATCGGCACGGCCTACAACGGCCTCGCCCCAGGCTACAACGCCGATGCCGATTTCTGGGCAGACCGCGATGCACGGCGTAAATACATGCTGCATGCCGAAGTGAACCTGTGCAGCCTTTTCACCCGCGGCAATGTCAGGCTCGTGGCATGCACCACGAAGCCCTGCACGAGCTGCATGCAAATGCTGTGTGCCTACGGTGTCAAAGAGGTCTATTACCGCGACGACTATCCTGAGTCTGAAGCCGATGCCATTGCCGGACGCTATGGGATTCCGCTGATTCAACTGGCTGACTACCCCCAGATCATCCCGTCGGGAGGAAAGGCGTAAAACAAAGGCGAACAGAGGAGGTGGCAGGACCTCACAGCGCCTGCACCACACCCTGCTCGTGAGAGGCCAGCGCCGCCGCAAAGATCTCCTGCGTGGCCACGGCTTCCTCCACGGTGGCGCAGCCGCAGCGTCCGCCCAGCAGGCCTTCACGCTCCATGAGGAACGCGGCCCACATCTGCTGGATCATGTCGGGAAATCCTGGTTCAAAAATGCCGCCCGTGACGGTCTTGAAAGGCATGCCGAAGCCGAGGTCTGTCTTTTTCCAGAACTGCTCTTTTCCGTTTTCAAACAGCCAGAGAGTTTTGGGCTCCTTGGTGCTGAAACGCACGCCTCCTTCGGTGCCGAGCACCTCGATGTACCAGGTGTTTGTCTCTCCGGGAGCCATCCGTTTCATCTCCAGGCGCATTGGTACCTCGTGTCCGCCGATGTGCGTCCAGCAGCTGAGCAAAGCGTTGTCCCATGTGTCGCATTCGGCAATACCGCCCCGGCCGTCCGGCCGCTGCGGGTAGCCTTTTTGGAGCTGGGCATACAGCCGGCTAGGCCGCCAGCCGAGGCGCAGCGGAATGTGGCAGGCGTGCATGCCGAGGTCTCCCAGCACGCCGATTTCGCCGCAGGTGGCGGATTTGCGCTTCCAGTTTGCGGGCTTGGTGGAGTCCAGGTCGCTGCTGTGGTGGAAGGCGGCCACCACTTCCAGCACGCGGCCCAGCTTGCCGTCCTTCACGGCCTGCATGACCCGCTGGGCGCCAGGGAGGAAGGGGAACTCCGAGCTGCAGCGCACAAAACGGCCCGAGGCTTTGACCGCGTCCTCGATGCGGCGGGCGGAGGCGAGGTCGATGCCGAAGGGCTTTTCCGCGAAGAGATCCTTTCCCGCAGCCAGGACATCGCAGTAGATTTTTTCGTGCAGATGGTGCGGCACCGCCACATAGACCACGTCCACGGCGGGATTGGCCAGCAGCTCGTGATAGTCTCCGGTGATCTGTGAGCAGGAGGGGATGCGGCGGAACCAGTTCCGCACATCCTCGACGAGATCCGCCACCGCCACCAGCTCCGGCTGCACCTCCACATCCATCAGCGCGCACCAGCGTGCGAAGGCGCTGGCCATTTCCCGGCCCATGAGGCCGCCGCCGATGATCCCGATGCCGATTTTTTTCATGGTTCGTTCAAACGGAGCGACCCGCCCAAATCAAGCAGCGGTCGCATTTTTCACCGCCAGCTCGTGCCTGGCCAGCTTCAGGTCGGCCTCCACCATGATCTGGACGAGTTCCTTGAACTTCACTTTTGGCTCCCAGCCCAGCTTCTGGCGGGCCTTGGCGGGATCGCCGATCAGGAGGTCCACCTCCGCCGGGCGCTCATAGCGGGCGTCGTAGCTCACGTACTTTTCCCAGTCGAGGTCCAGGGCGCCGAAGGTCTCCTGCACAAATTCCTTCACGCTGTGAGTCTCGTTGGTGGCGATCACATAATCGTCCGGCTCGTCCTGCTGGAGCATCATCCACATCATCTCCACGTAGTCCTTGGCGTAGCCCCAGTCGCGTTTGGCATCCATGTTCCCGAGGTAGAGCCTGTCCTGCAGGCCCATTTTGATGCGGGTGGCGGCGCGGGTGATCTTGCGGGTCACGAAGGTCTCGCCACGGCGGGGGGACTCGTGGTTGAAAAGGATGCCGCTGCTGGCGTGGAGGCCGTAGCTCTCGCGGTAGTTCACCGTCAGCCAGTGGCCATACACCTTGGCACAGGCGTAGGGGGAGCGGGGCCAGAAGGGGGTGGTCTCGATCTGCGGCACGGCCTGGACTTTGCCAAACATCTCCGAGGAGGAGGCCTGGTAGAAGCGCACCTTGCCCACCAGACCGGTCTCGCGGATAGCCTCCAGAATGCGCTGGGTGCCCAGACCCACGATGTCCCCGGTGCTCTCCGGCACGTCAAACGACACACGCACATGACTCTGAGCGCCAAGGTTATAGACTTCGTCCGGCCGCAGTTCATAGAGCAGCTTCACCAGCGCCACGGAGTCCATCAGGTCGCCGTAATGCAGATGCAGGTGCTTGGAGGGAAGGTGGGAGTCTGGCTGAAACAAATGCTCCAGGCGCCCGGTATTGAAGCTCGAAGCCCGGCGGATGATCCCGTGCACCTCATAGCCCTTTGCGAGCAGCAATTCGGTGAGATAGGAACCGTCCTGTCCTGTGATGCCGGTGATGAGCGCTTTCTTCATGGGTTAAAATCGAGCGCCGATCAGACAGTACCGGCCCCGGTTCCGCAAGGGGAAAAGCAGGAACATAACAGTTGCGCCCTGGCGCTCACCCATTATTCTCTCTGCTCCCCAAATCCCAGCCCCAACTCACCCTCATGAGAGCTGACCTCGTCGAACAAGCCGCGCAAATCGTCAAAGATCCACCCATCCTGATCAACATGGTCTCCAAGCGCGTCCGTCAGATCGCGGCGGGTCACGCCGTGCTCGTCGAGCGCCGCCCCGGCCTGCGTGAGGCCGACCTTGCCCTCATGGAGATCATCCAGGGCAAGATCACCCTTGCCACCATCGACAAGAACTAGGCCACCCCTGCCCTTCCCGGCAGAACCGCCCGTTTTTCGTCATCAACCTGCGGTTCCTTCCGCGCGACCCATGTCCGAGATCGCCACGAACCGCAAAGCCGCACGCGACTACCACATCCTCGAAAAATACGAGGCGGGTCTGGAACTGCGCGGCACCGAGGTGAAGTCCATCCGCCTCGGCAAGCTCAATCTCTCGGACGCCTTTGCCCGCGTGGACCGCGGCCAGGTCTGGCTCTACAACTGCGACATCCAGACCTACGACAAGGCCAGCCACACCACGCACGAGCCGAGGCGCACGCGGCGGCTGCTGCTGCATAAGAACGAAATCATGAAGCTGCTGGCGCAGACCCAGCAGAAGGGCCTGGCCCTCCCCGTGCTGCGCGCGTACTGGAAAGGCCCGCGTATCAAGATCGAACTCGGCGTGGGCAAAGGCAAAACCCACGGGGACCAGCGCCAGGACCTGAAGGACAAGGCGGAGAAGCGAGAGGCCGCGAGGACCGTGGCAAATTTTAATGACAAGCACAGGCGGTAGGCCGCATGCGCGCATCTCGCGGGAGGCAAATCTGCCCCTGGCGTCACACTTGCGCATCTTCCAGATAGATGGCATTTTCCAGATAGATGGCATTTTATACTCATCATGAGCACCAAGGTCATCGCACAGGAACTCGTGGCGGTAAGACGGCGGCTTGCCGCTCTCGAAGCCAAGGTTTCGTCTGCCGGCAAACCAGCATGGCAGGCCATTATTGGCACCGCGAAGGGCGACGATCTGGATCGTGAAGCCGCCCGGCTAGGCGCCCTCTGGCGAAAGCGTGAAAACAAGCGCAGGTAGAGGACGATATTTGTCGTCCTCGACACCAATCACTTTCGTGAGCTGCGGGAACCCTGGCAGGCCGCAAACTTCAGCGGCGCATTCTGGATATGCGGGCAGATGTCTTCACATGCATCGTTGCCGTCGAGGAAACTGTGCAGGGCTGGCTCGCACTCCTGAAACGCCATGCCCCGGGCCGTGCGCAGATGGCCATTTACGCCCGGCTTCAGAGCAGCATCGAAGCCCTGCTTCAGCTTCCCATCCTGCCGTTCGATTCGGAAGCCGCGACGGCCTTCGAGCGGCTGCGCCCGAAACATCCACGCATCGGCACCATGGACCTCAAGATCGCCGCCATCTGCCTGGCTCATGATGCCACACTGCTGACGCGCAATCTCATCGACTTCCAAAACATTCCAAATCTCCGTGCCGAAAACTGGCTGGATTGACAAGCACCGGCGGTAGGGCGGGAACCCGTATCGCATCATCATACGATCTCATTGGAAAGCATGGCATCCCGGACTTCGGGTGACAGTGGGACAGAACTTATGATCCTGGCGATTCCATGGACCGTCCCGTTTGAAGATCGAATCGATAGCGAACGCCATTGAAGTCTATGGCCTCCGCATGACCGGCATGGAGTTCGAAACCCTCGGAAAAAATGTCCCGTCCGCTTTCCGACCAGAGCAGCTCACCTGAATAGCTGAAGCGCGCGATCTCAAGTTCTCCATGGGAAATGAGGCTGGAATATCCCGGAGCGTCATACACCCCGAAGCACGTTGCGGTGTCTGCGCAGGCATGCCAGAGCAACCGCAGCGCCGGGAGCTCCAGGGCGCAGACAAAGGGGCCGACCGCGAGAAAGCATGCATCATCCCGGATGAACGCCGAATGCGTATGGACACCACTGGCCCCGCCCGCCGCCATAAGCACACGAGACGCCACAATGGTGGTGCCGCTCCGGACCACAACCCGATGGCGTGATGAGGGATGGAAACCTTCATCGCCCAAAAAACTTTCCTCCCGGGATGCACACCCATTGTCTGCGGAGCGCGAAATGTCATGCGGCTCAGCAGTGATGACAACCTCATGGTCTTTGTATGGAAGAGATAGATGCACGATGAGTGTCACCTCGGTGACCGGACGCGGGGTTTTATCTGTCACTGCATCGCGTTTGCAGGTTCATGCGCTGGTTTTGCCGTAAATGCGCTCCCTTGGCAATCAAAATACGGGCTGGCTGGCAAACCTCGACAAATGGTCTTGTGCGCTCTAGCATCGCCCTTCCCTCCTGCGCTGCAAACATCCGCCTTATGAAGCACATCCTCGCCACGGTTCTTTTCCTTCTCATCGCCACAGCCTCGGAGGCGGCCAAGGCGAAGCCTTTTTTGTTTGTCCCAAAGAACGCCGCTGAAGGGCCCCTGCCCGTGGCGGTGTGGCTGCACGGGTACCGCGGCTACTCGCCCGAGGGGTATTTCGCCGGCGCCACTGTGGAAGCCATGCAGCAGCATGCGGACGCACTGGGTGCGGTGATCATTGGCTTTCCTGCGACAACGGATCTCGGAGATGACACACAGCAGTGGTCAGAGGAACCGGTGGCAGACCATGCCTACATTCAAGACAGGCTCAAGGCACTCACGGCGGGTCTGAAGGTGGATTTGAAGCGAGTGGGGCTGTTCGGCTTTTCCCAGGGCGCGATGGTGGCTGCTGATCTCGCGACTCTTTATCCTGACTCCTATCGGGGAGCCATTTTGATGTCTCCCGGCGGCATGGGATCGCCGAAGGCTTCTGAGCAGAGACTGCCTGCGCATGCTTCGCAGGTTTATTTTTGTTTTTGTGGCGCGGAGGAGCATGAGGGAAACGTCGGGCTCACGAAGGCGTATGCAGGACATCTGGAGAAGATTCTGGGGGCCAAGGTCACGCTCAAACTGTACGAAGGCGTCTCCAAACACACGCGACCGCCGGATTTTGTGGCGCAGTTCACCACCTGGATGGGAGCCATTCTCAACTCAGACCGCCCTTGATTTTCGATCTTTGAAAAAGACGGTGCACAAAGAGGTTCCGCGCTGGTGGAAATGCCTGTGGTATGAGCCACTACACCAGGTTCAGGGCGGCGGTGGTTTGCTTTGGCCCCGAGTGGGAAGGAAGATCGGCCATGCGAGAACCTCATGCGACCCGACGGCAGATCCGGCGACTGATTGCGTCTCCCTTCGACAAAAAGCAATGGTCCAGACTGTTCACCCCGTTTCAGGAACACACCTGGGACCGTGAGAGGCTGCACCGGTTGATTGAGTCGCGGCTCAACGGCAGGAAATTCATCGTGGTGTCAAACCGGGAACCCTTCATGCACCGCAGAAAGGAGCAGGGCACGGTGGAGTGCATCCGCCCGGCCAGCGGGATGGCCACGGCGCTGCATCCCATCATGATGGCCTCGGGGGGCACCTGGATCGCCCACGGCGCGGGAGACGCGGACCGCGAGACGGTGGATGCGCAGGACTGCGTGATGGTGCCGCCGGAGGCGCCCGGCTACAAGCTGCGCCGTGTCTGGCTGGAGCCTGAGCTGGAGCGCGGCTTCTACTACGGCCTGTCCAACGAAGGACTGTGGCCGCTGTGCCACATCACTTTCACGCGGCCTGAATTTCGCCCGCAGGACTGGCAGGCCTACAAGGAGGCGAACCGCATCTTTGCCGAGGCCGTGCTGCGGGAGGTGGATGGCGAAAGGGCGCTGGTTTTCATCCAGGACTACCACTTCTGCCTGCTGCCCCGCATGCTGAGGGAAATGAGCGGCGGGAAGATCGTCTGCGCCCACTTCTGGCACATCCCATGGCCGAACCGCGAGGTGTTCCGCGCCTTCCCATGGGGAGAGGAGCTGCTGGACGGCCTGCTCGGCAATGACCTGCTGAGCTTTCACGTCCATTACCATTGCCAGAACTTTCTTGATACCGTGGACCGGACGCTGGAGGCGCGGGTGGACACGGACCGCAGCGAAATTTCCAAAGGCGGACACGTCACGCGCGTGCGGCCGTTTCCCATCAGCATTGACTTCGCGGAGGACAGCCGCAAAGCGGCGTCTCCCAAGGTGAAGGCGGCCACCAGCCTGTGGCACCAGAAGCTGCCTGGCCTGAAGGGGCGGAAACTGGGGGCCAGCATCGAGCGGCTGGACTATTCCAAAGGCATCCCGCAGCGCATCCATGGTCTGGAGTATTTTTTTGCGAGCCATCCAGAATGGCGGGAAAAGGTCTGCTTTGTGCAGATCGCCGTGCCCAGCCGGGACAACCTCAGCAGCTACCGTGCAGAGCAGGAGGCCGTGGACGCGGCCGTGGAGCGGATCAACTCACGCTACGGCACCGCTGAATGGCAGCCGGTGCACCTGTTAAAGGAGCACCACGGTCCGGACGCCATGATGGCCCTGCACCAGATGGCGGACTTCTTCATGGTGAACTCCCTTCATGATGGCATGAACCTCGTGGCGAAGGAGTTTGTGGCCAGCCGCAATGACGAGCACGGCGTGCTCATCCTGAGCAAGTTCACCGGCGCCTCCCGGGAGCTGCCACAGGCGCTGACCATCAATCCGTATGCCATCGAGGAAATCGCCACCGCCATTGAAGCGGCGCTCGCCATGCCACTCCGCCGCCAGCAGCAGCGCATGCGGCTCATGCGTGACCAGGTGGCCCACCAGAACGTGTACCGCTGGGCCGGCCGGCTGCTGATGACGCTCTTCCGGGTGGAGCACCTCGAGGATGATGACGACGAGCATTCCCTGGAGGCCGAGCCGGTCATCGAAGAATGAGCCATGTCTTGCGCGCTCACTTGAATCAAACGATCGGGCCGCTGGCTGAGAACAAGACACGAATCATCAGAACAAGGCTGAAGGTGGGACAACCAAGGAGGGCTTTATGGAGAAAACGAACAGCCGCTGCGGCAAAGGTCGGCCAAAATTCCCTGGATAAGGCCCAGGCCATAACCGCCCACCTTTTTAAGGCCTCTCGGTTCACCTTCCGTTTCATCGCTCGCGTGGGAATAGGATGGGCTCTGCTGGGTGACACATGCCGTGCCCAGCAGAAGCCGGCCGCAGAAAAAGAGCACGCGCATGATCGGCTAGTCTTTGAATAGATCGCCAATGAGCGCGAGAACGGCGTCGTTGCAGGCCTTGCCGCTGGCCTGGTTGCAGGTGACGAGGATGGCAGAATCCTTTGCGGGGGCCAGCCAGGCGACGACCATCCACATGGTGTTGCTGCCCGCGTGGCTGAGAGCGCGGCCGCCGGCCCAGGGCTGGTCGTCCGCAACGATCCAGCCCATGGCGTATTTGGGCTCGCCGGGAGCTGGCGTATGGAGCTTCTGAAGAGTTTCCGGTTTGACCAGTTTGACCTTGGACGAAGGGAGCTGCGCAGCGATGAATTTGGCCCAGTCTCCGATGGAGCAGTGAACGGTGCCGGCCGGACCGATGCCCGCAGGGTTGTCCGCCGCAGGGCCGGGCTCCACGGGAGAGCCACCGGCTTTGTGCCCACGGGGTTGATCGTTTTTTGCGGGTGTTCCAGGCGGGCCGAAACCGGCGGTGGTCATCCCCAGCGGTCGGAAGATTTTTTCACGCATGAGGTCCTCCCATGGTTTGCCGGTGGCTTTCTCGGCCATGTGACCGGCGATGGAAAAGCCGGCGTTGGAATAAATGTATTTTTCACCGGGCGTGGCGGCGGGCGGCTTGGAGGTGACGGCTCGCAGGAGCATCTGGCGCGCGCTGGTGGCCGAGCCACGGTGCTGGTAGAGCCTGCCCCAGATTTCGTCTTTCTCGACGTCCCCGGGGGCACCGCTGCGCTGCGTGAGGAGCTGCTCGAGCGTGACGGCCTGATACTGCGGATGCATGGTCTTCTTCAGCTCGGGAAAAGTTTCACCCAGAGTCTGGCTCCACTTCAGCTTCCCCTCGTCCACGAGGATGCCGCAGAGGAAGGCGGTCATCGCCTTGGTATCGGAACCGAGATGGAAGAGGTCCGTGGCGGCGATCTTGTCCCCCTTGCCGCGGGTACGGACACCGGCAACGCCGAAGGCGACGATCTCGCCTTTGCGAAGAACGGCGGCGGCCATTCCCGGGACGTCATTTTGCTGGATGATGGGGACGAGAAGCGATGAGACGTCCTTCGGCGGTGCGGCACGGCAGTGAAAAAAGGCCGGAGCAAGCATGATCAAGATCATCACAGGAATTGTTTTCATCGGTTGAGGCCGGTTTGGAAGCTTGATGCCGAGGCCGAAGGGCGGGTGGCAGATTCACTGATTTGAGCAGCGTTCCCGCCCAACATCCAGCACGAAGGATGAGCGAGTTCAGGAGATTCACATTCGGTCCATCAGGCCATGAGCAGCGGCAACTTCCCCCCTCTTAAGTTGCCGTGCATTTTCGCGGCCTCTCGTGAAATGACTTCCACGTCCAGCGCATTCCTGCGTTTGAGTGCGTCTAGTTGCGCTCCACTGCGCATTCGGTTTGGGCTTGCTTCTCGCCTGGTTGCCGGTTGCCCAGCCTAAGCACGGCAACTCGGCAACTTTGAGGTGAAGGGACGGCGGGGGCGAGGGCGAGGGGCGGCACGGGAAAAAAGCACATTTTCACTCATCGAAGGCTCACACGCATGGGAGGCGAATCACCTCTCGCGTCCTGTGCCTGATGCGCACCACGAAGCAATATCTCTCAGTCCATCCCATACCCTCGCCACCGTTCCCATCTCCTTCAGCCGGAGCTTTAGATTGGCCAGCACGTAGCGCTCCTCCGTCTTGAATCGTTCTCCGACGCGGGCATAGGCCGCCTGGAGCCGGGAGTCCCGGACACCTGCAAGAGCCTGCAGCGCGGTGTGCACCACTTTCGGGGAGGCGTCATCCAATCCTCCGATGAAGGCATCCACGAAATCTTTCTTTCGCTTCAGTTTTCCCAAAGACCAGATGGCGGTCGAACGAATTTCCTCATTGGCGTGTTGGCAGAATGGCCTGAGGTCCTCGCCAAAATCCACCCCTGCGTCCTGCAGCAGGTAGCAGGCGAATCGAAACGTTTCCTCCGCCTTGATGGAAGGCAGGCGCTTTCTGAGCAGATCGACCCACTGGCCCGCCTGTTCTCCCGCATACCAGCGAATGCTCTGCAAGGCCACCAGGCAGTCTTCATCCCCGCCCATGAGGTGCGCATGAAGAGGTGCCCGCGCCATGGGGTAAGCAAACTTGGCCAGCATTTGCACCGCGCACCTGCGCACCTCGGCACCGCCATCTTCACACAGCTCCAGCAGCTTCTGGCAGGTAGCTCCTGTTGCTGTCAGCAGCTTTCCCAGGCCCTTGAGTGCCTCCAGCCGTTGGGTGCGGCTGTTTGCACCCGCATACACTCGCATGAGGTGCACATCATCCCCGCCCATGGTGTAGCCAAACCAGGAAGGCCCGTCCTGCATCAGGATGCCGGAGATCACCTCGTCCAGCCAGCGCTCATACCAGTCGAGAAACGTGTTCTCGTGCGCAAATGCGACCTCCTGGCCGAGGTCCACGTTCACCACCCTGCCCTCGTAAGACCCGTTCAGCACCAGGGCGTGAATGTAAGTGCAGCCCTGAGAGCCAAGCGGCATCACCCCGGCGTAGATCCTGCCCTTTTCAGCTTCATAGTCTTCATCCGACCTCTCGCCCGCCTCCTCCAGCCCCTGGGTCAGCGCGGCCCATTCTTCCTTTGTCATGCCAGGCTTCAGAATGGCCGGCCTGCTCAAAAACAAAACCGGATCACTGACAAGCTCGTTCACAGACTCGCCAAGCGGATAGATGCCATAAAACGGACCCGCAGCACTCCCCTGAGAATAGGGGCCGCCGTTGCCAATCTGCGTCACAAAGGCCCGGTAGCACCCCGGCAGCCTCAGCGAGTACTTCGCCTCAAAGGCACGTACTTCATCTTCGCTGGCAGGCGCGTTCATCTGGTAGCGGTGGGAACTCGCCCCAAAGACCTTCAGCCCGCTGTCGGCTTTCTGCGCCGCCTTGAGCTTTGCCCGGATGCGCTGGATCTGATCGTCGTAATTCACCGCCATATTCATGGAGGCCGCATCCTAAGTGTGTGTCCGCCTTTTTGTCCATCGTCAAGGGAGCCTCCCAGCCCGCACTGACCGTCCTGCAACTGATTTTACACGGCAACTGTTGGGGTGCCAAGGTTGCCACGCAAACAGCATCCGGTGCGGCACAAACTGCCTTCCGCTGCGCTTCCACGCCCTTCAGTGCCCTCAGATGCACAGGCCAGCGTCCGCACCGGCACCCAAGTTGCCGAGTTGCCGTGCTTAGGGTGGGCAACCGGCAACCAGCCCCTCAGCGTTCGCGAACCGCCTGACAAAAAAGCCCCCGCCTCCGCGTTCCCCAGTCCACCCCATGATCTCCCGCCCTTTGAAAGCGCACCGCATATGCAGCACCACCCTGGGCCTCAGTCTTCTCAGCGCATGCCTCCTCGGCCTCACACCCGCAGGGCACGGTGCGGAGGCGGCTGCCGCCACGCCGCAGATCTCGCAAGTCGAGCCGCGCCTTTGGTCCTGCGATTTCAAAAGTGCCGCGCTCAGTGGCGTGGCGATGCGGTTTCTCGTGGTGCTGCCACCCGAAGCAGATCTCAAATCCGCCCCGCTGCCTGTGATCTACTTCCTCCACGGCCGTGGCCGGCATGAGCGAACGCTGCTGGAAAACCCGCTCACCCAGGCGCGGGTGATGGCGTGCCGATGCGCTGTGGTGCTGCCGCGCGGGCGGGACGGCTGGTATGTGAATTCGCCAGCGACGCCCGCGGACCGCTACGCGGACTACGTGGATGAAGTCATGGCGCTGGCGGAGAAGCATTTTCCCGTAAGCCGCGCTGCCAAAGAGCGCGCGATCGGCGGGTGGTCGATGGGCGGCTACGGCGCGATGTACACCGCCTGCCGTCGTCCCGATGCGTTCGCCGCCGTGGCGTCGATCATCGGCATCCTCGATTTCCCCCGGCCGCAGATCGCCGAGGCGGGCCAGAACTACGCGGTGCCTGCGCGCTTTGGCACCGAGCCGGAATTCTGGCGCACAGTCAATCCGCGCCTTCTGCTGCCGCGCCTGCGTGACATTCCCCTGTTCGTCGCGTATGCGGACCACGCGGCGGAGCGCCAGATGAACGAAGCCTTTCTCGCGGATGCGAAGGAGCTCAAAATGGCTGTGGAGATCACGCGACTTTCCGGCGGGCATACTTTCCCGATGGTGGAGCAGTCGCTGCCTGCGGCCTTCGATTTTTTGGAGGGGAAGATTGAGTGGGGTTCCGGCCGATGAGTTTAGATTCCAGATCACCGCCCCATGAAGTCTCCTTTCCCAACTATTTGCGCTGTGCTTGGCATCGGCTTTGCCTTCACGAGCACGCTGGCAAGCCTGCAAACTCTTGTGCATGGCATTACAGCCTCCCGACAAGTCGCGGCGACGCATGGCAACGACCCCGCTCAACTTTCGGCGGTCATCGGGGAAACGATCATTGCTTTGATCAGCCGAGGAGTGATCGCAATCATTCCCGCCCTGCTGCTCTATCTGGCGCTTGTTCCGCTTCGACTGCGCAAGCCATGGTTTTATTCAGGCGCGCACGTGGCCGCCTGCTGTCTGCTGATCATGTTTCCCTTTGGCACTGTTTGCGGCGGCATGCTTTTGGTCATGCTGCGCCGGCGCCGGCCGGAGTTTGCCTGGAAACTTCCTTGAGCGTGTTCACATCTGCGAATGCACAGTCGGCCGATCTCATCGCGGGTCTGTTCCCCGCGGGGACGCGGAAAACAGCACGCGGGACGCGTGCGCTCCATCCTTGCCCCGCACTCGCTTTTCGTTAGCATCCGCGCCTTATCCAATCTTATGAATCGCAAACGCCTTGGCCGCACGGGTATCGTTGTCACTGACATCTGCATGGGAACCATGACCTTTGGCCTGCAGGCCGATGAGAAAACCTCCTTTGCCATCATGGACCGGGCGCTGGAGGCGGGGATCGATTTCTTTGACACGGCGGAGCTCTACCCGGTGCCGCCGAGTGCGGAGCTGTTTGGCGTGACGGAGCAGATCGTGGGCAAATGGCTCAAGGGGCAGAAGCGCGGGCAGATCATCATCGCCTCCAAGGTCACCGGCCCTGGCCACGGCTGGTTCCGCCCGCCGGTACGCAATGGCTTCACCGCGCTGGACCGCCGCCAGATTTTCCAGGCCTGCGAGGACAGCCTGCGCCGCCTCCAGACGGATTACATCGACCTCTACCAGACCCACTGGCCGGACCACGGCATGCAGCAGGACGAGACTCTCGGCGCGCTGACCGATCTCATCAACCAGGGCAAAATCCGCGCCTGGGGCGGCAGCAATGAAACCTGCTGGGGCGTCATGAAAAACCTGTGGGAGGCCGAGAAGCACGGCCTCGCCCGCATGGCCACCGTCCAGAACAATTTCTCCCTCATCAACCGCCGCTGCGAAAGCGAACTCGCCCAGGTCTGCCGCAAGGAAGGCGTGAGCCTCCTGCCCTACTCGCCCCTCGGCGGCGGCGTGCTCTGCGGCAAATACAACAACGGCGCCCTGCCCAAAGGGGCTCGCTTCACCGACTACATCCAAAATGGCGGCCCACGCCAGAAGCTCATGGCCGCCCGCTTCGTGAATGAGCGCAGCCTTGAGACCACCGCACGCCTGCAGGTCATCGCCGCCGATCTCGGCGTCAGCGTCACCGCGCTGGCTCTGGCCTGGAGCAAGCAGCACGACTTCGTGGCCTCCACCATCGTCGGCGCGACGACTGTGGCGCAGCTCAACGAAAGTCTGGCGGCCGCCGACCTGGTGCTCAGCGCGGAAACGCTGGCACGCATCAACGAGATCGATGCGGCGATCCCCTGTGCGATGACGGAGGACGGGCTGCGGAGATTGTAGGCCCTCCTGCCTTGCAGGCTGGGGCCGCTATCAGCCAGAAATCCAAACTTTCCGGCCTCCACGCTTTCGACGAAGACACCTGGATTCGCTGCAAGATCGCCCGACGGCCCGGCGATAAGAGGGCGCACGTCTATTGGCGCTCCCGGCAAAGGCCGTTTCCAGGATGGCTGTGGCGGGAATGACGCGCCATGCTGCCTGGTGACTTCTCAGTCTTGAGAACACTTTTTCCTTGTCGCTTGAAGGCGTGGCACCTAAAACACGGCCCTCTCCCGACAACTACCAACTAACAAGCAATCATCCTCATGAGTAAAGACGGCAAAGTATCCATGTCCCTGTTCTGGGGCTGCTTCATGGCACTGATCACCACGGCATTCGGCTTCATCAGCCGTATGTTCTTGATCGGTGAATGGTCCACCCAGTTTAATCTTGATCCCGCACAGGCCGGAAGGCTTGCTGGGATCGGCATCTGGCCGTTTGCGGTCAGCATCATTCTTTTCAGCCTGATCATTGACCGCATCGGTTACAAGCGCGCGATGCTGATCGCGGCGTTCGGGCACCTGACCTGGGCGATCATGGGCGTGTCGGCTTATTTTGTGGCAGACAAGGCGACCGGGTTTTCGCTTCTCTATTGGGGCAGCCTGATTCTGGGACTCGCGAACGGCACGGTGGAGGCCTTCATCAATCCCGTGGTGGCCACGATGTTCAACAAGGACAAGACGAAATGGCTTAACATTCTGCACGCCGGCTGGCCTGGCGGCCTCGTTCTCGCCGGGATGATCACGATCGGCATGGGCGATGCAAAGTGGTGGATCAAAGTTGGGCTCATCGCCATTCCGGCGGTCATCTATGTCATCATGCTCATCGGCAAGCAGTTCCCCGAGAATGAGCGCGTGGCAGCCGGCGTGAGCTACCGTGACATGCTCAAGGAGTTCGGCATCCTCGGCATGGCGGTGGTGTCCATCCTCGTGACCCTTCAGCTCATGGACTTCTTCTCCAACGGGGGCACCACGGCGCTGACCTTGACGCAGAAAGGCATTTTCATCGGCATCGGCGCGCTGATGCTCGTCGCCTTTGGAGCCTACACCAAGTCGCTCGGACGCGGCCTGCTGTTCTTCCTCATCCTGGTAATGGTGCCGCTGGCCACGACGGAAATCGGCACGGACGGCTGGATCACCTCCATCATGGAAGGATTCGCCAAGGAGCAGAAATTCCACCCGGGCTGGGTGCTGGTGTACACCTCCGCCATCATGGTGGTGCTGCGGTTCTTTGCCGGTCCGATCGTCCACGCCCTCAGCCCTCTCGGGCTGCTGTGCCTGAGCACCATTCTGGCTGCCGGCGGTCTTTACTCCCTGTCCATCGCCAGCGGCGGCATGCTCTTTGTGGCCGCCACGCTGTATGGCTTTGGCAAAACCTTCTTCTGGCCGACCACGCTCGGCGTGGTGGCGGAGCAGACCCCGAAGGGCGGCGCTCTGACGCTGAACGCAATCAGCGGCATCGGCATGCTGGCTGTGGGCGTGCTGGGTTTCCCCTACCTGGGCGTGCTCCAGACCAAGGCCACCAAAACGGCGCTTGTTTCCTCGGCGGAAGTCTCCTCCTCCGTTCCAGGACTGGTGAAGGATGGCAAGCTGGAGGCGCTGACCAAGAAGCAGATCTACGAAGTGCTTTCTTATGACGCCGTGGACGACAAGAAGCTCGACGAGCTCGTCGCCAAGGTTGAAGAGCCGAAAAAGACGGAGATCAGCAAGAAGATCGCCGACATCAAGAGCCAGAGCCCGCGCATGGCGCTGGCGGACGTGGCGCTGTTTCCAACCATCATGCTGGTCTGCTACTTGATCCTCATCGGTTACTTCAAGTCCAAGGGCGGCTACAAGCCGGTGAACCTGGACGCGGCCCACTGATCCGGTCGTCCCATTTGCCACATGGCTCCATCACGCGGCGTCCCCTCACCGGGACGCCGTTTTCATTTCCAGCCTTGCATGAGATTCGGCCTTCGGCATTGGTGCGCTGAAGACCGTCCTATCGTCAATTCCCTGCATGTCACCCGACCCCTTCCTCAGCCAGTCTCAGGACCGCGGAGGTCCTCAGATGCCGCAGTTGAAGGCAAATCAGCGGTTGTTTAACGACCGCTACGAGCTGCTGCAACTGCTGGGCGCAGGTGGCATGGGCGTGGTCTGGCTGGCGCGGGACCACACCGAGGAGGTGGACGTGGCGCTGAAGTTTCTGCCCAGCGTGCTGGTGCTGCAGGACGGCGAGATGAAGCGCCTGCGTGACGAAGTACGCGCCGGCAAGGACCTGCGCCATCCGCGGCTCGTCGCCACCTATGGAATGGAGATGGAGCACGGCATCGCCGCCATCATCCTGGAATTTGTGCGGGGCCAGACCCTGCGGCAAAAGCTCGAAGACCAGACCGCCGGCTTCTTTGAGCCGGAGGAAATCACCGCCTGGGTCAAGGACATGACCGACGGCCTCGATTACCTCCACGAGGAGGCCAGGCGCATCCACCGCGATCTCAAGCCCGCCAACGTGATGGTTGACGCCGCGGGCCGCGTCAAGCTCATGGACTTTGGCATCAGCCATCGCATCAAGGAAGAGGTGTCCAAGCACAGCAAGACCGGCGAGGGCGCGGCCTCCGCCAGCAGCAGCACCCTGGCCTATGCCAGCCCGCAGCAGATCAGCGGCAGGCCCGGCAGCAAGGCCGATGACATCTACAGCCTCGGCGCCACCCTTTACGAGCTCCTGACTGGCACGCCGCCGTTTTTCCGCGGCGGCCCCGATGCGGTCAACTGGCAGATCAGAGAGGAAGCCCCCACGCCCATCATGGAGCGGCGGCAGGAGCTGATGAACGACGGCCTGAACCGTGGCACAGGCAGGCGGGTGGACAGCCGCATCTCCCAGATCGTGATGGCCTGCCTGGCCAAGGAGCGTGAAAAACGCCCCGGCAGTGTGACCGCAGTGTGGCAGAGCTTCAAGGCTGCGGAAGAACCCATTGCCGCGGCCATACCGGTGGTTGATCCTGAAGTTCAACGGGCCGAAGAAGCCCGGAAGGCGGCCGAAGCTCAAAAACTTGCGGCAGCCCAGGAGGAGGCGGCGGCCAGAAAACGTGCGGAGCTTGAACGGAAGAGCCGGCTGGAGGCCGAGGCTCGGCAACGCCGCTCCCAGGCGCACCAGCAGCCTGAGCAAAAGCCCAAGGAAGGCGGCCGCTTCGCCAGGACTGCGGCCGGGGAGCGCCCGCGCCACACCTCCCCGCAGGCAGAATCGCGTCCGCCGGGGATTCATCCCGACCGGATGACATTCCTCTGGGCCAGCTTTGCGGCCATTTTCGCCAGCGGCGTGGGCTTTGCCATCCATGCCGGCAACCTTGGCAAGTGGGTGCAGCAATACCACTTGTCGGCATCCCAGCTGGGAACCATCGGCAGCATGGGTTTTTCCGGCTTCTGCCTCGGCATCCTCGCGGGCGGCATGGTGGTGGACAAGCTGGGCTACGGCAGGCTCGTTCGAACGGTTTTTTTCTGCCACGTCGCCTCTGCCATTGCCACGCTGAGTGCCGGCACGTTTGGGAGCGCGTACTCTCTGCTGGTTTTGGGGACCTTCCTCTTTTCGTATGCCAATGGCACACTCGAGGCGGTGTCCAATCCCCTGGTTTCCACCCTCTTCCCTGAAAACCGCACCCACTACCTGAATGTTCTCCACGCATCCTGGCCGGCCGGCATGCTGGTGGGAGGCATGACTGGCTGGATGCTGAATGGCATGGCTCCCTGGCAGTTTCAGTCAGCCCTCTTTCTGGTGCCCACCGCGCTGTATGCCTTCATGTTTTTTGACCGGAAGTTTCCGAAGTCGGAAGCCGTCTCCACGGGACGCAGCTTCGCGCAGATGCTGAAGCCAGTGGGCATCTTGGGCGCGCTGCCGGCCTGCGGCCTGCTCGTGATGCTCTTTAAAGACATCGGCAAGGCATTCACCTCCGACGAAGTTGCCGCCGTCGGCTACTCCGTCAGCGGGTTTCTGCTCATTGGTGTGACCGTGCTCACCCAGGGGTCCCGCGGCTCCCTGCTGCTCTTCGTGCTGTTCATCGCCCATGCGTTTGTCGGAGTCATGGAGCTTGGGAGCGAAGGCTGGATCCAAAACATCATGAGCAACCTGCTCAGTCCGTGGCAGCTCAAGTTGGTCTTGATCTGGACCTCCGTCATCTCCATTGGCCTGCGCTTTTGTGCCGGCTTCATCGAAGCGAAGCTCCGGCTCTCTCCGGTCGGCCTGCTCCTGATCTGCGCCGGCGTCTCCTGCATAGGTCTGAGCCTGGTCAGCACCATGCAGACCTTTGTCGTCGTCCTCATCGCCATGGGAATCTATTCCATTGGCAAAAGCCTTCTTTGGCCCACGATGCTCGCCGTCGTTGGTGACCGCTTTCCACAGACAGGCGCCGTGACCATGTCCATCATGGGCGCCATCGGCATGCTCAGCGTCGGTCTCATCGGCGGCCCGGGCCTGAGCTACTGCAAGGATCGTTTTGCGGGTGAAGAGCTGAAGCGGGCGGATCCCGCCCTGTTCAGCGAGTATCGCGCCGCCAAGCCGAACACCTTCCTGGACATCTCCGCCACCGCCGTTTACGGCCTCGACGACCAGAAGCTCAACGAGGCCAGATTCTCCAGTGAGAAAAGCCAGGCCCAGCAGGCGGTGGTAGCCGCCGACCAGAAGGCCGACCGCGCAACGCTTCGGATGGACGCTGTGATTCCCGCCATCGTGGCTGCGATCTACCTGGCGCTGCTGCTGTTCTTCAAGGTCAACGGCGGTTACAAAGCCATTCGTTCCGGGGAAGCTCCGGCCTAAGTCCAGGTTCCCCCCGCTCCACCGTGGCGTCCCTTCACCGGGACGCCGTTTTTATTTCCTGCCTTGCGCCGCATTCGACATTCGTCATTGATTCGCTGCACTCACCCTCCGGGCTCCCTTCGGTCGTCTGTCTCGCTTCGCTCGGCTCTAATTTCATCATTCCCCGCCATGCCCACCTACGTTTACGAAACCATCCCCCAGTTTGAAGGAGAGCCCACCAAGCGCTTTGAAGTGCGCCAGAGCATGAAGGACGCCGCGCTCACGCAGCATCCGGACAGCGGCCAGCCGATCCGCCGCGTGCCCATTGGCGGCACCGGAATCATGGGCGGCGGCGGTGGTGGCGGCTCCCAGTCCTCCGGTGGCGGCGGCTCCTGCGGCAGCGGCTGCGGCTGCCATTGATGGTGATCCGCACAGTCCTTTGTGCGGCACGCAAGCCCCCTGGTGCGCAAGCCATCTCAGCCCGCGCAGAATCCAGCACAAACCTTTCGAAGCTTCCATCCGACAAAGACATGAGAGCCTTTGGCAGGAATGACATCTTGGATAACTCGAACCGCACAGAGGACTGTGCGGACCCCAATGGGCGGCATTCTGCGGATGCCAATGAAAGTGGTCCGCTCAGTCCGCTGAGCGGCACGCCAGCCCCCTGACTCCCGAGCAACCCCAGCACGCGCAGAATCCAGCATATGCCCCATCATGGCCTTCCGATTTTTCAATCCTGCGGAAAAGGTCACCATCTCCCAGGGGCACTTGCCGCATTGGGATCAGGCAGAAGCCACGTACTTCATTACCTGGCGCACGGCAGATTCCATGCCCCGGGATGTCTGGCTGAAATGGCGACACGAACGCGATGGCTGGCTGCTTGAGCATGACATCTCCCCACTCGCCAAAGACTGGCGCAGGCAGGTCGAGGAACTCCCCGAAGAGAAGCGGAGTGACTTTCGTCAATTCTCCCGCAAACTTGAGCACGAAATGGACGCATGCCACGGCGAATGCCTGCTGCGACAATCCGCCCTCGCCACCCATGTGGAGCAAACGCTGCGCTTCTTCGACGGCTCACGTTACATGCTGGGTGATTTCGCCATCATACCAAACCATGTGCACCTGCTGGTCGGAGGACTCGCACGACATTCCATGCTCAAGCAGGTCGCATCCTGGAAAAAATGGTCGGCACTGAAGATCAACGAAGCCCTCGGCCGAAGCGGCAGATTCTGGCAGGACGAAAGCTTTGATCATCTGGTCCGGCACCAGGCATCATTCGACAAACTGCGGACTTACATTGCAGAAAACCCGCAAAAAGCGGGGCTGAAAAAGGAGAGTTTCTCCACTGGCGGCGTGATTGAAAGGCGAGGACCGCACAAAGGGGTCCGCACAGTCCTCTGTGCGGCACGCAAGCCCCATCATGCACGAGCCACACTGGCCCGTGCAAAATCCAGACTCTGACCCATGGTGCGAGGATCTAGAGAAAAAAGCAGAGCCTGGCTGACTCGAACCGCACAGAGGACTGTGCGGACCACTATGGCGCGGGCTCCGCGTCTTTCACCTCCACCTTTCCTTCCGCTGCCTTTCTCACAAGCCGGGCCGCGTAGAATCCATCAAACGCGCCTGTCTCCGGCGTGCGGTGGAGTTCTTCTTCCAGTGTCCACTCGTCGCCGTGCTTGGCCAGGAAGGCCTGCACCTGGCGTTCATTTTCACTCGGCAGGATGCTGCAGGTGGCATACACAAGCCTGCCGCCGGGGACCACCATGCGGCTGTAGCTTTCCAGAATCTCGGCCTGCAGGGCGATGAGGCGGTCGATCTCGGCGTCGCTGAGCTTCCACTTGGCATCGGGGTTGCGGCGCAGCACGCCCATGCCGGAGCAGGGCACATCGAGCAGAACGCGGTCGGCCTTTTGCGCGAGGCGCTTCACGGTCTTGGAGCCTTCGATCTCGCGCGTCTCGATGATGTCCACCCCGGCGCGTGAGGCACGTTTGCGCAGCTCGGCCAGTTTCCACCCGTGCACGTCCAGGGCCAGCAGGCGGCCCTTGTTGCGCATGAGTGCGGCGAGGTGCAGTGCCTTGCCACCGCCGCCGGCACAGGCGTCGATCACCCGCATGCCGGGCTCCGGCTGCAAAAATGGCGCGATGAGCTGCGAGGCCGCATCCTGCACCTCAAACAACCCGGCCTTGTAGGAGGCGGTGCCAAACAGATTAGCGCGCTGCTTCAGGCGCAGCGCGCTGGGCACCTGCTCCACCACCTCGGTTTCGTAGCCTTCCTGCCCCAGTTTTTCCCGCAGGGCACGGCGGTCGTTTTTCAGCGTGTTCACGCGCATGAAGACATCGGCAGGCTGGTTCAGCGCCTCGCGCAGCGCCGGCCATGCGGCGCCGAGTTCCTGGCTGCCGCGCGCTTCGAGCCAGTCGGGAATGGCGGCGCGGATGGCTGGCGGCGCGCCCTCCTTGGCACGCTTCAAAACATCCCCCGGCTTCACCTCGGGGGCGGTCTCGTCCTTGGGCAGGTCACGGCCGTTGGTGATCCAGTAAGCCGCCCACACGCGCCAGAGGCGCTCCGGCGTGATGGCCTCCGGCTGGGTGTGCTCCTCGTCCGGCAGCCCGGCCAGATGCCAGAACCAGCGCCACCACCGCACGCATTCATAGATCGACTCCGCGAAGATGCGCCGGTCACGGCTGCCCCATTTGCGATGCCGCTTGAAGGTGTATTCGATCACCTTGTCCGCATACCTTCTGCCCACAAACACCTCTCCAAGTGAGAGGATGATTTCGTCGAGCAAATGGGGCGGGAGCTTCATCCTGCGTCGATAGTCCGCCAGCCGTCACGATGCAAGCTGACAACCGCATCACCGCCTGCGCCGCAGCCCCAGGCCCAGCAGCCCGAGCAGGAGCAGGCAGGCGCGACCCGGCTCCGGGACCACCACGAGGATGCCGTAGCTCTGAAAGGCGCTCACATCCCAGCCGAAGCCGGCGCCGAGAGCCGTGAGGTCGAGATCCCCGGCGATGACGTTGCCGCTGGCATCCACGAAGGTCATGCCGCCCACATCGAAGTTCCCGCTGATCGCCACGCCGTTCCAGTCGATGAGGTTGAAGACCTGCCCCACCGCCACGGAGCCCAGGCTGGCGTTCACCACCACGGAGCCCTGCCCCCACGCCACGCCGGCGCGGTCGCCGATGCTCAGCGTTCCGTTGGTCAGATTGATGAAGTCATGGCTTCCCACGCTGGCCGGCGCCACATTCCATGTCGCCAGCGCTCCTGATTCATTGCTGAAAAGCGCCAGTGCGCTGCCGTAGTCATGCCCGTTGTAGTGGAAGAGGCCGTTTGAATACGAGATCACATTTCCCGCCACCGTGGGGCTGGAGACGCCCAGGCGGATCTGCGCGCCGTCATTCACCGTCAGCGCGGTGTTCACCGCTGTGAAGGTCAGCGTGTTGTTGCTCGTCACCGTCGTGCTGGTGTTGCCGCCGGTCGTCACGTCTCCAGGCTGCAGCACGGAGCCCGCGTTCATCACCGTTGCTCCCTGCACCGTGCCGGAGCCCGCCAGCGTGGCGCCACTGGCCACCGTCACTGCTCCCGTGCCGGAAGTGCCGCTGCCATTGCTGCCCACCTGCAGCGTGCTGCCGTTCACCTGCGTGGCTCCCGAGTAGGTGTTGCTGCCCGAGAGCACCACCGCGCTGGCGCCGCTGCCCGCAATGGTGAGGCCGTAGCCGTTGCCGCCGTCGCCGATGCTGCCGGAGAAGATCGTGCTGGCCGCCGAGCTCTGCGTAAACGTGCGCGTGCCGCCCACCAGGGTCACATTTCCCGTAAAGGTCAGCGTCTTGTCCAGGCTGGGCGTGCCGCTGCTCAAAAAGGTGGTGTCCGCCCTGAACTGCACGTTGTTGCCAATCGTGATGGCCGTGGATGAAGTGGCGCGGATGGAGGAGCCGTTGAAAATGACCGTGCCTTTGCCAAACGGTCCGCTGGTGGGAGCGCCCGCCGGACCGGTGGAGCTGGACTGCGGGATCACCACGGCCACCTGAAGCAGCGTGTCTCCCGAATAGGTGTTCTGCTGCGTGGCCAGCACCAGCGTGCCGGTGCCGGAGTAGGTGAGCCCGCCGGAGCCGGTGATGATGGAGCTGATGATGGTGTTGCCCGTGGAGTTGATGGTGATGATTCCCTCACGCGAGCCAAAGTCCAGCGTGCCACCGCTGATGCCCAGGGTGTTGCCCGTGCTGAACAAAATCGCGCCGCTGCTCACCGTCAGTGTCTGCCCGCTGCTGATCGTCAGGCTCGCGCCTTCGAGAATCAGCGAATTGATCGCCGTGGTGACGGTGGCATTCGTCGCGGAGGTGAGGCGTGTGTTGGCGCCGGCGGAGATCGTGTTCAGCATGAACTCGTCCACCAGGTTCAGCGGGCGCAGGCCCGTGGTGTCGTTGTAAGTCATGAAGGTGTTTGGCGTGCCCGTGGCAGTGCCCGCGCCGCCGCTGACCGCCGAGGCCTCCCCCAGCAGGTAGGGCACGATGCGCGTGTTCTGCGCCGCGGCGTTGATCCCCGTGGCGAGCGCGTCCGTGCCGCCCACGAGATCTGGCACCACGGTGAAAAACACGCGCGCCACGCTGGCCGTGCTGGTGGAGTCCAGCCCCAGGTTCAGCCCGTTGACGAAGAGCAGGCCGCCCTGCGCTGCACGCACGAGCTGGTTTGCATTCAGCGTGGCCGTGTTGGCGCCACCGTAGATCACGCTGAGCGTCTTCAGCCCCGAGGTGAGTGTCAGGTTATGGACCGTTTCGCTGGAGTTTGTCCCGCTCTGGTCAGAGCCCTTGTAGGTGAAGGCGCCGCCTTTGAAGGAAAAGTCCGCAGCATCCGCCAGACGGTTGTTGTTGCTGTTGTTCGCGCCGGTGTTGTCGATCAGGAGCACGCCGCCGTTCAAGACATAGCTGGTGGAGGCCAGGGAGCCGGTGGCACCGTAGGTGGAGACTGAACCGCCCACCTGCAGCGTTCCCGCATTCACCGTCACGCTGCCGGTGAAGGTGTTTGCGCCCAGCAGCACCTGCGTGCTGATGCCGCTCTTCACCAAAGACAGCCCGCCCGTGCCGCTGGCGCCATCCACCAGCGAGCCGGTGAAGGTGGACGTGCTCGCGGTGGAGTCCGTGATGGTGAGCGCCGCCGTCTTGCCAGCGGCGTTGTTCGCCACAGACACGACCGCGCCGGAGGCGTAGAAGGCGGAGGTGTCCAGACCACGCAGAGTGAGGATATGACCGTTGAGATCCAGCGTCGCAGGCTTGGTGGCCTGGGCATTGCTGATGACGGAAAGGCGGCTGGCGGCATTGATGGCATTGTCCACGCCGATGATCAGGGACGAGCCCGTGCCGCCATTGCTGAACAGCAAAGTATCTCCCGTGTAGGTGTTCACCGCATTCAGGATCGTCTTGGAATTGTCCGCGCGGCTGAAGAGAACGGGAATGCCGTTGCCGCTGATGACGCCGGACACCGTCAGGGTGCCGCCGATACCGCCGCCGATGCGCGCATCCGTGCCCGTGAGCACCACATTTCCCGCCCACTCCGCCGTGGCGTTCGCGGCGGTTTGCAGCGCACCGTAGTTGTTGCCTCCCGTGCTCGTGAGGGTGATCGTCTCACCCGTGACCACCACGCCGTTGGCCAGAACCACGCGCGCCAGCGCTCCCACGGTGGTGCCGCCGGTGGTGGTTCCCAGCGCGGTGTTGCTGCCCACCACCAGTTCGGTGTTGCTGCCGGTCACGCTCGTCACACCGCTGTAAGTGTTGGCACCTGAAAGCGTGAGGCTGCCGCCGCCTGTCACCGTTAGGCTCACTCCTCCGGCACCGTTTTGAATGATGCCATTGTAGGTCGTGCTGCTGGTGCCGGACACCGTGAGCGTGGCGGCGGAGGCGCCGCTGTTGGTGATGTAACTGCCCCCGGTGCCAAAGCTGGCGCCCCCGCGCTGCAGCGCCGCCACAGTCTGGTTGAATCCATTCAGGTCGAAGGTCGCATCATCGTTCACCCCGGCGGAGCCGAGGGAGTCCACGTCCAGCGTGGTCGTGGTAGGCAGGGCATTGGCAGAGCCCAGCTTGAGGATGCCGCGGAGGATCTGCGTGGCTCCGGTGTAGGTGTTGCCCGCACCACTGACGATGACCGTTCCCGTGCCGCTCTCACCGGAAATGATGAGGATATTGGATGCGCCGCCCTGGATGCCGCCGCTCAGCGTCAGAGCCCCGCCAGCCTGCGCACCCACACGCGCGGAGGCACCCAGCGTCACCACGCCGGCCCACTCCGCGCTGACACCCGTCGCAGCCTGCAGCGCGCCCATGCTGTTGGCACCGGAACCCGCAATGCTGACGGCCTCTCCTGTCACCTTGATGCCGCCGGCCAGCGAGAGCGTGGCGCCACCGGCCACGCTGGTGCCGCCCGCCACATCTCCCAGCGCCGTATTGCCGGCCACCACGAGAGTGCCCAGGCTCACCGTGGTGAGCCCCGTGAATGTGCTGGCGCCGGAAAGCGTCAGCGTGCCCGTGCCCATCTTGGTCAGCGCCCCGCCCGTGCCGCTGATGGAGCCCGCAAAGCTGGTGGTGCCATTGTTCCCGCCGAGCGTCAGGGTGGCGGCGCCCAGCGTCACACTGCCCCCCGTACTGCCGCCGCCTGCCAGAGAACCGATGGTTTGATTGAAGCCGTTCAGGTCCAGCGCCACCCCTGCCACATTCGCCAGGGTGACGGCGGAGTTCACCCCAAACACACTGCCGCCGCCCGCGCCTCCGGCCTGCAGTATGCCCGCCTGAATGCTCGTGGCGCCGGTGTAGGTGTTTGTGCCGGAGAGCGTCAGCGTGCCTGCTCCAGTCTTCGTCAGGCCAAAGTTGTTTTCATTCGTGCCGGTCCCGCCGAGGATGCCGCCAAAGGTGTCCGCCACCGCGATGTTCAGCGTCAGTGTGGCGGCGGTGGCGTTGCCATTCACCACGCTGTTCCCCGTACCCGTGCCGTCCGTGAGCAGCCCGGCCAGTGTCTGGCTGCGCGAGTCCAGCTTCAGCACGCCGCTGTCATTGGTGCTGCCGTCGCCGAGAGTCAGGATGGTGCCGGTGGGCAGGCGGTCATCGCCCGCGCTCAGGATGAGCCTGCCGTTTTTGACGAATGTGCTGCCCGTGTAGCTGCTGGCCCCGGCCAGTGTCAGCGCGCCGGCGCCCGTTTTTGTCAGGCCGCCGTCCGCCGTGGCCCCCAGCGCGGTGTCATGCACCAGAGGTGCGCTGATGGTGACGTTGTAGGTCTGCGTGTCGATCTTCGCTCCTCCGGCCTGCACATTGGCGGTGAACTGAGCGAGCGCCGCCAGAAACGCCGTGTTGTCCGCCCTCGCCTGAAGCGTGCCGCCGTTGAAGTTCAGCACCGCATCGATCCCCGTGGAGGTGACGGTCCGCACGATGGAGCCCACGGACAGGGTGCCTCCATCCAGGTTGACGGTGGATTCATAAACCCCAGCCGCCAGGGTGGAGGAGCCGCCCGAGTTCTGCAGATCCAGCGTCGTGACTTCAAACGAGCCGCTGTTGATGTCCAGCGTGCCCCGCCCTGTTCCGCTGCCCGCATAATACACCGCAAAGGTGGATGCCGCTCCCGTGCCGGTGGTTTTCCGGTAGGTGCCGCCGTCAATGCTCAGCAGCCCCACCCCAGCCGCGTTGACCATGCCGTCCGGTGCCGAGCTGGTGCTCTCAAAGATGCCGCCGGTGATCGACATGGAGCCCACGGCGCCGTTTGCGATGAAGAGGGAGCGGTTCGCGGAGCCGCCGGTGAGCACCGTGTGCCCCTGCGCGGCCGAATACACCAGGGTGGTGGCCCCATTCACACTGAGCCGCCAGGCCTGAGTCGTGCCTGTGGGGGAGGGCGCAGCGCCCCCGCTCCAGTTGGAGCCGACGCTGAAATCAGAACTGGTGGCACCCGTCCACGAGAAATCCGTCGCGGCGGCCAAGCTGGACGCCAGCAGCACCACGGCCAGCAGGCCGAGTGACACAATTCGGAGATCACGCTGACGAGCGCCGGGGGTGGGCGCTGTGTCGCTAATCATTTGGGGGGAACTTTCAATAGACCAGAAGCGATGGTCTGACAACCTCCCAGCCGTTCCGTTCGACGCACCATTCCTGCCTTCAAACGGACCAAACTTGGCTGCCGCGACAACCAGCCGTGCCCCTTCGTTAAGCAAGCTCCCGAAAAGACCCAAGCGGGATGGCGCACGTATCTCTCCGCGGCAGCAGCCCTGCCCTGCATTCGCCTTTGCCCGGGCCGTCAAGAAATCACTGGCTACAACCTCGAAGCAGACTACTCTCCCCCACCCCCAAGACATGCCCACCGAGTTCGATATTCAATACGCCCTGGAGAACACCCAGGTGCTCCATGAGCCGGACCGCCGCATCGACACCTTTGGCAGCACCCATTTCGAGTTTCAGATCGTCACCGAGCTCATGGATTCCGTCGGTGCCGTGCGTGTGCGGGAAGGCCGCATCGAGGCCGAAAAGCCCCTCATTCTCCGCCCCGAAATGCCGGGCCAGTTTGACTTCGAAGGGTTCGGCCCCGAAGCGGCTGAGTTTGGCGAATTCCTGCGGGACAATCTGCACAAGCTGGCGATCCTCAAATACGGCTTCAAATTCCGCAAAGGCGAGATCAGCGAGCAGATCATCCATGAGTCCATGGAAGAGGTCACCGGCAAGCTGCTGGCCAACATCCGCGCCTCCGGCAATCCCATGCGCGCGGTCATCCAGGGCGTGGACGACACCTGGGAAATCTGCCTGCTGAAATTCACGGTGGAAATGATCGAGAAGTCCCAGAACATCAACCTCTTCGATTTCAAACGCCGCGGCCTGCTGGGCTGAGCGGCTGTGTGTTGGTTCACGCCATGGCAAAGACCCAGATCAAACTGCTGATTTTCCTCATCACCGTGGGCCTGGTGGCGGGCACGCTGGGCATGGGCTACTGGGTTTACACCAACATCCTGCTCAAGGAGAGCCAGGTGGAGCAGGACATCGCATCCATGAAGGCCACGGACCGCCCGCGGATCGACCCCGGCATCCGCCGCTTTGAAGCCGCCGTGGAGCTCATTCACCAGGGCAAGATCGACGAAGGGCGCGATGCGCTCTACAAGCTGCGCCAGCAGTTCCCCGACTCCAAGACTTACGCCGAGGCCACCCGCATCATCGGCGAGATCAACATGGACCAGCTTTACTCGGCGAACTCCAGCATCGGGAAGAAAGACTACATCGTCCAGCCGGGAGACTCGCTCAATCGCATCGCCGACAAGCAGGGCACCACGGTGGACTCCATCATCCGCTCCAGCGGCCTGATGAGCTTCAATCTTCAGCCTGGCGACCACCTCACCATCATCCCGATGGATTTCCATCTGGGCATCAGCGTCTCGAAGAAGCAGGTCATGCTCTTCCGCAAAGTCGGTGACAAGGAGTACCTCTTCAAAACCTATGACGCGAAGGACGTCCGCCTCCCCTCCGGCATGCGCCTGCCGGTGGAGATGACGATCTCGGGCAAAAACTCCATCTACGACAACAAGCCCGTCCTCTCCACCGACCCCAAGTATCTCGAGGCGGAGAAGTGGTTTTCGGGTAAAAAGAACGGTTCCAACACCACCATCAGCATCCGCACTCCGCCCGTGGCCCGTGCTCTGCCGGTGGAGGAGCCAGCCAAGACGCCGGCTGCTAAAAAGTCCGGCCACAGCGCCGCGGCACCTCCCGCCATGCCCGCGCCGGCGCCCTCCCCCACTGCGGAAACCGGCATCTTTCTCGCCCGTGAAGACATCGAAGAACTCTTTGCGCTTGTGCGCAACGGGTCAAAGTTGAGCCTCGTGCGGTGACGCTCCCCGCCCCATCCCCTTTCCCCAACCGACCGCCATGAAACAAGTTTTGGAATTCGAAAAGCCCGTCGTCAAACTCCGCGAAGAAATCGAGGAGGCCAAAAAAAAGCTGGCTGCGAAGCCCAGCGACAAACTGGCCCAGCAGATCGCCGATCTCGAAGCCAAGGCTGAAACCCTGCAGCGCGACATTCATGCCAATCTCTCCCCCTGGCAGCGGGTGCAGATCTCCCGCCACATCGGCCGCCCCTTCATGCTCGACTACGTGAAACACATCTGCGATGAATTCGTGGAGCTGCATGGGGACCGCCACATCGGCGATGACAACGCCATGCCCGCCGGCTTTGCCACCATCGGCGGCCAGCGCGTGGCGATCCTGGGCCACCAGAAGGGCCGCGACACGAAGGAAAACCTCCTGCGCAACTTTGGCAGCGCGCATCCCGAGGGCTACCGCAAGGCCCTCCGCCTCATGCGCATGGCAGAAAAATTCAGCCTGCCCATCATCACCCTGATCGACACCCCTGGAGCCTTCCCGGGCATCGGCGCGGAGGAGCGCAACATTGCCGAAGCCATCGCCTTCAACCTGCGTGAAATGATGACCCTGCGCACCCCTGTCATTGCCACCGTCATCGGTGAAGGCGGCAGCGGCGGCGCCCTCGGCATCGGCATCGCAGACAAGGTGCTCATGATGGAAAACGCCTACTACTCCGTCATCAGCCCGGAAGGCTGCGCCGCCATTCTCTGGAAGCACCGTGAGCATGCCCCTGAGGCCGCCTCCGCGCTCAAGCTCAGCGCCCAGGACCTCTCCAAGCTCGGCATCATTGACGGCATCGTCCCCGAACCTCTTGGCGGCGCCCACAACGACCATCTGGCCGCGGCCAGCGCGCTGAAGGAGACCCTGCTCTCCACGCTCAAGGAGCTGAAAGCGGTGCCCACCGCCCAGCTTCTGGAAAAGCGCTACCAGAAGTTCCGCGCCCTGGGGCAGTTCACGGAAGGCTGAGGCTGCCAAAGGGTCAGGACATCGTCACCAAGGCCGGGCGTTTTCCTGTCCGGCTTCCAGCGTAATCCGTACGCGCCAGTTTTGATTCTTTACAGAGCCTCCGCGCCGCGAAGACTGGTGGCCTTATGAAATGGGTCATCCGCATTCTTGTCGTCCTCGTCCTTCTCATCGGCGCCGGCCTCTGGTACGGCTGGTCTCAGCTCGACAATCTGGTCAAGTTTGGCATTGAGCAGACCACGCCGCCGGTCGTGCAGACGAGTGTGTCGGTGCAGCAGGTAAAGCTTTCCATCTTCTCCGGCAGCGGAGTCGTGGATGGCTTCGAAATCGGCAACCCCAAAGGCTTCAGCGGCCCGCGCGCCCTGCGCATCGGCCGCACGGAGGTGGCGCTGGACACCAGCAGCGTCAGGACAGACAAAATCGTCATCAAGTACATCCGCATCAAGGATCCCGAGATCAATCTCGAAGCCGGGCTCGGCGGCACGAATCTCAAGCACATCGCCGACAATGCGAAGAGCTTTGTCTCCCAGCAGCCTCCTCCCGCCGGGAAGGCCGGAGTCAGCCCTGCCTCACCTCCGCCAGCAGGCACTCCTGCGCAAAAATCCATCAAGCTTCAGGTGAATGAGCTGCTGATCACGGGTGCGAAGCTCAGCGCCAGCGCCGCGGGCCTGGTGCCGGACGCCAGCGCCCAGGTGACCCTGCCGGACATCCGCCTCACCAATCTCGGCACCGGCTCCAACGGCATCACCCCAGCGGAGCTGACAGCCATGGTGCTCAGCCAGCTCAACACCGAAGCCGCCAAGGCCAGCGCCAGCGGCGCGCTGAAAAACCTGCTTCAAAAAGGCACCGGCAAGATTGACGCCGCAGGCGGCATCAAGAAGCTGTTTGGCAAATAAGCAGGATCCGGAAGCTTTGAGTTAAGAGCACCTCTGGAAACCTGCTCTGTCCCCGATCGCATCCTGCAAAGCACCCATCCGCCCCCTCACCCGGCCTCTCCCCGAATCAGCTTTGAAGCAGCGGTGTCCTCGACGGGGAGAGGAGAAACGCGTTTCGGCTCTGATGGAGTTCTATGAGTTCTATTGAACTCGACTGAGCTCCGATTGAGTTCTATTGAGCTCCCGAGGGCTCCACCGCGAATCCCCTCTCCCCGTCGAGGGTGTGTTGGGTCTGAGCGTCTTCCGGGGAGAGGCCGGGTGAGGGGCCGGGGCAATCCGCGTCGCAGGATGCGATTCGCTCACTGACTGGTTTCCAGAGTTTCCTTATTGAGACTCGCATATTAGGATGACAACAGTCGCCCAAGATCAGCCTCCCCCCCTCACACGCAGTCTTGTCCAGAGCTCCCGGAGGGAGCTGAGAGATTAGATATGGTGAAACGAGGCTTGCCGAGTGAGAACCACCGGATCATGCGAGACATGCGCACCGGCTCAAGATCGCATGCCGGAGGTATGCGAGAAGCGTTCAGCTTCCCAGCGCACGCGAAGATGTCGCACGGCTCTCGCATACCTCCGGCATTCACCGGGTTGCGCGAGACTCAATAATTCCACTTTGGTAACTTTTCAGGGCGCCCATGAAAGGCATCGGAAAATTTTAAACCTCAGCCTCAGCCATCCGTGTCATCCGTGGTCAATCACTCTGGAAAACCCAGCCTTGACCATCCATCAATGGGAACTGCCAAGGCAGAATCAAGCATCCACCACACGCAGCGCCGACTCCGCGGCGGACTCGTGCATGATCTGGCTGGTAAGCCCGGCGATGCTGAATTTTCCGGCGTAAGGCGCAGGCTCGGGCGCATCACGTGTGGCGATGTCCCACTCCAGTCGCACATATTCCGCGATCACATTGGTCAGGCTGAGCTGGAAAAAGTGCCCTACCGCCGCCCAGACAATGGCGATGTGCCCGTCGCATTTCCCCTCCCCCACCGCCTCACGCAAGCGGCCAAGTACTCCCTGATAGCGCGCATGCTTCGTCGATTTCAGCAGCACCGCCCCGGCCTGCAGGCTGCGCTGCCGGATCGCGGGTGAAAACTGGGCGGACAGTCTGGCGGCCGCCGCAATGAGACCTGGCAGATCATTGGCACGGGCACTCTGCCAGGCGGACTTGAGCGCGGGGCCGATGGCCTGCCGCAGCAGACCTTCGGCAAATTCGTTCCACTCCGCGGTGTCCTCCACCAGCAGCGCCTCCGTGCGGGCGCGCACGCTGCCCAGCAGCCACTTCACCCAGTCCAGGCCGCGGGACCAGTCCTCGATGATTTGCGCGTCATCCGCGGTGTCATGCGGCGTCGGCAGCAGTGTGATGGTGGGCAGGAGATGCAATTTCATCGCGACAGCCGCTCGCGCCGCAGTGCTGGGCGGCGATGTTCAAACCTAGGTTGCATGATCCAGTTCATCGCACGAATTATGCCCTCCGCCACGGCATTGCGCGAACAGAATACTTTTCATGGCCACAACCTCCCCGCTTGACACCTCCGCCCCCTGGTATGCCTGCCAGCGCTGCGGCAACTGCTGCCGCTGGCCGGGCGATGTGCGTGTGACGGATGAGGAGGTCACCCGCATCGCCGCCTTTCTGGACATGCCGCGCGACGCCTTCATCGAGCAATGCACACGGCTCAATGCCAACCGCACCGGCCTGAGCATCATCGACAAGCCCAATGGCGAATGCCTCTTTCTCGAAGGCGTGAACATCTGCCGCATCCAGCCGGTGAAGCCGCTGCAGTGCGAAGGTTTTCCAAACACCTGGAACTTCCCGGGCTGGCGCGAGAAATGCGAGGCGGTGGAAGTCCCCCGCCCTGGTGCTGCGTGATCACCCGCTAGGCTGCGGCGGCGGTTGCTGAAGCCGACTTGTCCCACAGCACTGACTTGGTATAGGCGTAGGGCCTGCACAGCACGATCTTGCTCACCTCCGTGCGGATGACGGCAAATTTGTGATAGTCCTCCGTCTCGCAGTATTTGCGGTAGTAGGCCTTGGATTTGCCCGGCATCTGGTCCCAGTAGCGTTTGGCGGCGTCTCCTTCGATGAGGCGGGTACGGCCCGAGAGGTACACGATGGTCTCCATGGAAGGAGAGGCAAACATCCACTCGGCCTGCGGATTGCTCCGCAGAATGGCGGCTTTTTGCGACGTGGGCGCGGTGATGGAGATGACCTCCTCCAGATCCGTCGTGACCTGGGTGGTCATCCAGACTGAGTGCGGATGGCCTTCCGCATCCGAGGTCGCCAGCACCGCATTGCGGCATTTGGCCACCAGCTGGGCGGCATCTCGTGAGACTTCATTCTGAATAAGCATGCTGAACTAAACGCCACCGTGTGAGCAGCGTCTCCCCATGGCTTGCCCGTCTGCGCGCCTTTTTTGCAGAACCGCTTTACTGGAGGAGCCGCCCGTGCATGACATGCCTCCGCATGAAGCAGCAGACCATTGTCACCCTCGACCTCGAAGGCGTTCTCGTCCCCGAAATCTGGATCGCCTTTGCCGAGAAAACCGGCATCGCCGAACTGCGCCGCACCACGCGGGACGAGCCCGACTACGACGTGCTGATGAAGGGCCGCCTCAAAATTCTCGACGAGCATGGCCTGAAGCTGCCGGACATCCAGGAGGTGATCGGCACGCTGGCGCCGCTGACCGGAGCCAGGGAGTTCCTCGATCAACTGCGTTCATTCACGCAGGTGATCATCCTGAGCGACACCTTTGCGGAGTTTGCCCAGCCGCTCATGCGCCAGCTCGGCTGGCCCACCCTCTTCTGCCACCAGCTCGAAGTCGCGGCGGACGGCCGCATTGTGGACTACAAGCTGCGGCAGCCGAACCAGAAGCAGCTCTCCGTCGCCGCCCTCAAGGGGCTGAACTACCGCGTCATCGCCGCGGGTGATTCCTTCAATGACACCACCATGCTGGGCGAGGCGGATGTGGGTTTCTTCTTCCACGCTCCGGCCAGCATTCAGGCGCAGTTTCCGCACTTCAAGCCCTTCGATGACTACGGTGCCCTGCTGGCGGCCGTGAAGGCGGCGCTTTGAGATTCGGGTTGCCTGCATGGACTCAAGGAGCCAACTTAAATCGCATTATGAAGACGGCTGCCCCCGCCACCAAGCGCAAGGCGAATACAAGCTCCAAGTTCACCACCCCCGTCCCGGAGATGGCGTATGAGGCGTGGCTGGAGGAATCAAGGAAGTTCCACCAGATCATGGAGGGGAAGACCGTGGATTGTCGTCCGGCAAGCGTAATCGTTCGTGAAAGCCGTTGATGAAACTGGTGATCGACGCCTGCGTTTTCGCCGCTGAGCAGATCCATGATCAGACTGAGCATCAGACTGAGCATCAGACTGCCCGGACTTTGCTGCAGACACTTGTGCAGCGCAAAGTTCAGTTCTATGCCCCAGCCTTGGTTCTAGCTGAGGTAGCCGCTGCCGTTGCGCGCGCCACTCAGCAGTCTTCATTGGGAGAAGTAGGCGCCTTGCGCGTATCCCACCTGCCTCGGCTGACTTTTCGCCACATTGATCTGCCGTTTGCCAGTGCCGCCGCGCGGGTAGCCGCACGCCATGGGATCCAAGGTGCCGACTCTCACTATGTCGCTTTAGCCCGGGAACTCCGCTGTCCGCTCATAACCAATGACGAGGAAATCCTGCGCCGCTGCCCTTCCACCACCGTTGTGCTTCGCCCTGCCACATGGCTCCAGCACCTTGCTTGATTTGCCACCAGGCCTTTTCGCATCCACTATCTGCGCCCTCGCATGCCCCAGCTCCATCTTCAGCCAGACTTCGCCACTTTCCAGACGCTCGCGCAGCAGGGCAATCTCGTGCCGGTGATGGCGGAGCTTGCGGCGGACTATGAAACCCCGCTCTCCGCATTCCAGAAGATCCATGACGGCCGCTGCGCCTTCCTGCTGGAGTCCGCGGAGCTCACGCAGCATTCAGGCCGCTATTCCCTTCTGGGCAGTTCGCCGCGCATCATCTTCACGGCTCGCGGGCGTGAGATCGAAATCGAAGAGCGCGGCAAGAAGCGCAGCTACACCACGCAGGGAGATCCTCTCACGGAACTGCAGGAGCTCATGAAGCCCTTCACGCCGCTGGAGGCCCAGCCGCTGCCGGTCTTCCACGGTGGTGCGGTGGGCTATCTGGCCTATGACATGGTGCGCTTCTTTGAGCCCACGCTGCCGCCAGCGAAGAAGGATGAACTGGGCCTGCCGGACATGGTTTTCATGGTCACGGACACGGTGCTGGTGTTTGACCACCGCACCCGCCGCATGTCCATCGTGGCCAATGTCCATACAGACGAACACACCACGCTGGAGGCGGCCTACGACTGGGCGCGGCAGCAGATCGCGGATGTCATCGCGAAACTGGAGAAGCCGCTGGCGGCCAAGCCGCTGCAAACTTTTGCACCCGTGGGGCAGCTGCCGCCGCCGGTAAGCAACACCACGCAGGAGGAATACGAAGGCATGGTGCTGAAGATGAAGGAGTACATCAGCGCCGGAGACATCTTCCAGGGCGTGCCTTCCCAGCGCTTTGAGACGGAGTACCACGGCTCAACGGTGGACCTCTTCCGCGCGCTGCGGCATGTGAATCCCAGCCCGTACATGTTCTGCCTGGACTTCCCCCAGGGCTTTGCGCTCGTGGGCAGCTCGCCGGAGGTGCATGTGAAGTGCCTGAACGGCCGCATCGACATCCGCCCCATTGCCGGCACCCGCTGGAGGGGCAAAACCGCCGCGGAAGACGAGGCGCTGGCCCAGGAACTGCTCAATGATCCCAAGGAACGCGCCGAGCACATCATGCTCGTCGATCTCGCGCGCAATGATGTCGGACGTGTGGCCGACTATGGAACCGTGCGCGTCAGCGATCTGATGATCATCGAGCGCTACTCGCACGTCATGCACATCGTTTCGAATGTGGACGGCCAGCTTCGCAAAGACAAAACCTCCTACGACGTCATGCGCGCCACCTTCCCCGCCGGCACGGTCAGCGGTTCGCCCAAAGTGCGCGCGATGGAGATCATCAATGAATGCGAGAAGAGCAAGCGCTGCGCATACGCCGGCGCTGTGGGTTACTTCGGCTTTGATGGCAACCTCGACTCCTGCATCGCGCTGCGCACCTGTGTCGTGAAGGACGGCAAGGCCTACGTGCAGGCGGGAGCCGGCGTGGTGGCTGACTCTGTGCCCGCCGCCGAGTATCAGGAAACGATCAACAAGGCCACCGGCATGCTGCGCGCGATTCAATGGGCGCGCCAGTTGAGCGCACCGTGAGCGAACGAAGTTGCTCACACCTCATCACAGACTGCTCACACGCTAATCACACAGTTGCTCACAATGTGCGAAAGCCATCACCCAGAAACAGAGAACCCTCCGGCATGCGAAGCCGGAGGGTTCCATTGGCGATCCAGCAACCAACAACGATGGAGGACCGATTGGCACGAAATGCGTTAGCTGAGGAAGCTTGCAAACGTGGCCCGCGAGTTGCCCCACGGACGCGACCATGTTAAAAAGTTTTGCCCCTCCCGTCAACCTGCCCACCCTTCTTTTGCAAAAAGAAACGCCCGAGTCTCAAATCTAAGAGCCCCAAGACCCCTGTTTTTCTCAAACTTTTAGCAAAAGCACTCTTGACACCTTTTTCGCTAGAATCATTAGAACACTAATCGTACGAACATACGTCGCCATGCCCTCCTCCCAAGATCTCGGCCAGCTTCTCCTCATGGGCGTCCCCGGCGCCGAGCTCACGCCTGAAACCGCCGCCCGCCTCAAAAAGCTCCAGCCCGGCGGCTTCATTCTGTTCGGCCGCAACATCCAGTCCCCTGAACAGCTTCGCAAACTCATCGACGATCTGCGCGATCTCTCAGACATCGAGCCGTTCATCACGATTGATCAGGAGGGCGGCCGTGTCTCGCGCCTTCGCCTCATCGGCGAAGAGCCGCCGAATGCGCAGGCACTCCGCGACAAGGGCGCCCCCGCGCTGATCAAACGCCATGGCAAGCTCACCGGCCAGATTCTGCGCCTGTTCGGTTTCAATCTCGATCTCTGCCCCGTCCTCGACATCTCCTATGATGATGCGGCGGACAACTCACTCAAAGGCCGCACCTATGGCCGCGATCCGCAGCAGGTGATCGACAACGCCGGCATCTTCAACCGCGCCATGCGCGCCGAAGGCATCCTGAGCTGCGGCAAACACTTCCCCGGCTATGGCCCGGCGGAGTGCGATCCACATGAGTTTCTGCCCGTCATCACCAAAAGCCGTGAGGAGATGGAGCGCAGCGAGCTCCTCCCCTACTCCGCCCTGCTGCCGGAGCTGGACTCCGTGATGACCTGCCACAGCAACTACACCGCCTACGATCCCGACCGCGGCCGCTGGCCTGCCAGCCTGAGCCACAACATCGTGACCAAGCTGCTGCGCCATCAGTATGCCTTCGACGGTCTGGCCATGACGGACGACCTCGACATGGGCGCAATCCTCAATGAAGTCACCTTTGAGCAGGCGATTCAGGAGGCCGTTCGCGCCGGCAATGACCTCGTCATGATCTGCCACCGTGTCGAGATGGTGGAGCTGGCCCGCCAGCATCTGGAAGGCGTGGAAGCCCCCGCCCTGCACGATGCGCTGATGCGTGTGGAGAAAACCAAGAAGCGCCTGGTCAAGCCGGACGCTTTCAATCTTGACCGCTTTGCCGCCATCAATCGCGACATCTGGCAGCTCCGCGTCGATACCCTCGGTGAAGAAGCCGCCAAAAATCTCAGCGTCGAAGACGGCAAGCGCTCGCCGGTGGAGCTGTATTGAGGGAGTGCGGACGGGACCTGTGCGACGGACAGGTCCTGTTCGAAAGATTAGAGGCTTTTATCGATCAACAGCGACGCCGAGCGCCGTGGATTGGGGTGATAGCCGTTCATCGCCGCGCGGATGCGCTTGGCACGGTCCACGCAGGCCTCCGCCTTCTGGAAGTCTCCGGAGGCTTTGTACACGGCGCCCAGGTTGATGAAAGTCTGGGACAGGTCGGCGGGGTCCATCTGCCCTTCATTGAGATTCTGCCGGATGGAGAGCGCCCGCTCATGCATGGCCTGCGCGCGGTCCACATCCATGGCGCTGTAATACAGAACACCGAGGTTGTTGTACACCGAGGCCACGCGCGAGCTCTGCTCGCCATCGAGGCGCTGAAAGGTTTCCAGCGCTTCGCAGTAGTAGCCCTCGGCCTTTTCAAACTGCCGGAGCTGTTTGAAAATCATGGCCAGGTTGTTTTTGATCGTGGCCACCTTGTCGCTGTCATCCAGGCCGTGGTCGGCGCTGATGTTCAGCGCCATCTCGTAGAACTCAGCCGCCTTGTCCATGCGGCCCCAGCGGTCGTAAAGATGAGCCAGCAGAGAGTAGATGCCGGTCAGGAGATCCGGGTCCTGCTTGCGCAGCTCCTGCGCCCGGAAGAGCGCCTCCCGGTAGAGCGACTCCGCCTTGCGGAAATCCCCCTCCTTCTGCCGCAGGTCCGCCAGGACGCTGATCTGCTCCACCAGCGCGCCGACGCGCACCGGATCATGGTATGCAAGCCTCCGCGCCTCCTCGACGCTGCGGGAGGCGGAGGCAATTTGGCGCTCCAAGGCAGTATCCACGTTGGTTGAAGAGAATGAGTCGCTGGACCGCGTGAACGGTGAAACCGAACAGCCGGCTAGCTGGCGTCGCGATAAGATTGGGCGAGGTTGACGATGGTGTTGCGCGCATGCGCCATCATTTCGCGGGAGACCCCGTTGTTCTCATACCAGTGCGTGTAGGCATGGTTGTCGAACATGATGTCAAAGTTGTTGATGAGGCGCTCAAAAACGGCGGCGATGCCGGTGTGGTTGACGAGGGCGAGACCGCTGGAGGCAAAGCCTTCCGGCGCGGTTTCAGCCACACCGAGCTTCACGCCGGTGGGAACGTAGCTGGCAAAATTCAGGCTCTTGCGGATGGCGGCCATGTTTTCTTCCACTTCTTTTGCCTTCACATCCCCGCGGAACAGGGCGCAGGCAGAAAGGTAAACGCCGTTGGTCCAGTCAATGGCCGCCGTAAAATTGTCCTGCGAGAAGGTTTCCCGGGCGATGTCCGGGAAATTGATGCGCACCTGGCCCTCCTGGCCGGGCGCGCGCATGGGCGCAAACGAGGCGGTGAGGAAGTGGTTGCCGGGGAACGGCACCAGGTTGGTCACGTACTCGCTCAGATCCGTGTTCAGCTTGCCAGGGAAGCGCAGCGACGCCGTCACCGAGCTCATGATGAGCGCGATGATGTGGTTGAGGTCCATGTAGTTCGGGCTGCGGTGCAGCTTCGACTTGGCAATGCGGAACAGCGCCTCGTTGTCCAGCAGCACGGCGGCGTCCGCATTGTCCAGGATGCGCTGCAGCGTGAGGATGGCGTTGTAGGGCTCCACGGCGGAGTCGGAAATCAGCGGCGAAGGAACGACCGAGAAAGTGAAGATGCGCTTCTTCGGATAAGCCTGGCGCAGGCGCTCCAGGATGAGCGAGCCCAGACCGGAGCCGGAACCACCCCCGATGGAATGCGTCACCAGGAAGCCCTGCAGCGACTTGGTCTTCTCCACCGCGGCGTCGATCACGTTCATGATCTGGTCGATGATGCGCTCACCTTCCACATTGTAACCACGCGCCCAGTTGTTGGCGGCGCCGGGAATCTTGCGAATGATGCAGCTCTCGTCAAAAAGCTGCGCCATGTCCCCGCCTTCGATACGGGCGATGACGCCGGGCTCCAGGTCGATCAGCACGGCGCGCGGAATGTACTTCCCGTCTCGGACCTTGTGGAAGAAAACCTCCAGATTGGCATTGGCGGCGGCCGAGTTGTTGCCCTCCTTCGGTGTGCCGTTTTCGGTCAGGCCATGCTCACGCAGCACCAGCCGCCAGTAACGGTCGGCGATTTGATTGCCACATTGTCCGACATGAATGCTCAGAATCTCTCTCACGGGTGTTCCTCCAAAACTGTTGTTTGATCTCTCTTTTGCCTGATTGCTGTTTTTACGCGCGACGACGGTCAACGAGGTCACGCAGACTCATGCCGCTGCTGCGGCTGTCATCCACGCCGGTGCTGCTGCGCGGAATGTCGGAGGCGCTGTCCTGCACCTTGGCCTTGGCGCCGCTCTCCTCGGCCACCTGGTAGCTCTGAATGAGCTCCTGGGCGGAGGCACGGAGGGCGTTGATCTGCTCCTCGGACATGCCTTCGTTGAGGTACCAGTTGGCGAAGGCCTTGCGCTGCCAGAGCTTGTCAAAGTTGTGGCAGATCCGGTCCAGCACGCGGGCGATTTCCGTGTTGTTGGCCAGCAGCACCATGCTCTTGCGATGGGAGATGCCGGACTGCTCCACGTAGCCGATCTTGAAGGCGGTGGGAATCCAGTAGGTCAGCGGAAGCTGCTCACGCATGGCCGCGAGGGCGGAGTCCGCCAGAGGCTTGTCGTCCATGATGCCGCGGTAAAGCACGGCCGTGCTCAGGAAGCGCCCTTCCATCGGCGAGCAGGCGGCAAAGACGGACCCGTTGTCAAACAGGCTGCGGATCATGTCCTCCACGCCCATTTCTTCAAACTTGCTGCGGTCCGGCGGCGTCAGCGGCGCAAAGGCGCACATGAGGAAGTGCAGCGAGGGCTGCGGCACCAGGTTCGTGAGAAGCTCACGCAGGCTGATTTCCACCGTGAGGAAGCCGCTGAAGCGCATGGAGGCGGTCAGGCCGGCCAACGCCTCGGTGATGAGCAGGTTCAGGTCATCCACCGTGGGGCTCTCGATGTTCCACTTGCGATGGGCCAGCTCAAACAGCGCCTCGTTGTCGAAGATGAGGCAGGCGTCCGCCGAGCGGCGCAGCGTGTTGAGCGTAAACACCGTGTTGTAGGGCTCCGTCACCACCGAGGACACCTGCGGCGAAGGCAGCACCGCGCAGCTCAGCACGGGGAACTCCGGATACTTTTCTTTGACGGATTCGATCAGCAGCGCGCCAAAGCCGGAGCCGGAACCACCGCCCGTGGCATGCAGCACGATGATGCCGCCCACGTTGTCACATTTGTCGATCTCAGCGTCCAGGCGTCCCATCACCTCTGGCAGCACCTCGCGCCCGGCGCCCAGGTAGCCCACGGCGAAGTTGCCGCCGGCGCCTTCCGTGCGGCTGATGAGGTTGCCGGGATTGAACAGCGAACCCGAGGTGGCCTTGATGTTGTCGATCACGCTTGGCTCCAGGTCCACCATCACCGCACGCGGCACGTAGCTGCCGGAGGTGGACTCCCCCAGCTTGGTGAAAAAGGCGCTCCAGTTACCGCGCGGAGCCTGTCCCTGCACCGTCTGCCCTGTGAGGGGGTCAATGCCATGCTCCTGACAGATGGTTTTCCAGAAAGACGCGGCAATCTGATTGCCTGCCTGACCGATTGAAATGACGATTGTGTTGTTGACCTTCATCAGTCTCTCCTAAGTTTCGCGGTTTCTAATGTGATGTGTACTGCCTGCATTTGAACGTGGGGGACGCAACACGCCGCATCCTGCCGGTGATCCATCATCCGGCATGCCCCGGAATTCGCGATCAAAGCGGCATTTTTTGCGGCACTCATCTCCACAGACCGACTTTTACCTGTGAGTGCGCCGGGAGTCCAAGCAAATTCCGTGCTTTCGTGAGGAAACCCACGCGGAAACGCCTGCAATATGGAAATGCGTACGACGGCTTGGATCACGGCGTTGGTTTGCGTTTCGGCGGCAATGGAGACGCCGTGGACACGGCCGGCACCTGACCGGTTCTGTTTTCCACCTGCCCCTGCTTCATGCGGTCGATCTCCTCCTTGGAAGGCACGATGGCGCGGCGAATGGTGATGGGATCTTTTTCCGGCGGCTTGCTGGCTGGCGGCGGTGCAATGGCAGGCGTCACGGGTGCTGGCGTCGGATTGGCGGCGGCGGGCGTCACCACGGCGGCTGTCGTCGCTGCATCCGCACCAGCCTCCTTCGCCATCGGCTTCACTTCGCTCTCCTTGGCCGGCGTGTCCTGTGTCACCGCAATGGCGGGGTTCGGCACGACAATGGCAGGATTCGGCACCGGGGCCATCACAGGTTTGCCCGGGGGCTTCGCCGCTTCCTGGGACACAGGCGCAGCAGCAGGGGCAGGAGCAGGCGGCTTGACAGGCACCACTGCGACAGGAGGGGAAGGCGGCTGCGGTTTGGGCGCTGGAGACTCAGGCGCCGCCGGCTTGCTCGGCGCTGCGCTCACCACCGGCTGCCGGGATGCTTCCTTTGCGCCGCTCTCAGGTCCTTCTGACTGCGATGAGGGCGCCGCCGGCTCCGCCACCGTCTTTGGCTCAGTGCGGCCGCCCAGGAAAATCCATGCGCTGATGCCCAGCACCACCGCCGCAGCCGCCGCCAGGATGCCCCACGGAGCGCCGCTCTTCTGCTGCTGCAGAGGATTGAAGTCATGCGTCTTGATGCCGCGCTTGATCGGTGAAATGGCCTCGCCGTCCAGGTCTCCGGCATCCGCTTCACGCGCGTTCCAGTCATCATCAAAATCAGAGACTGATCCGGCGCTCTCCATCTCCTCCATCGCCACGGCGCTGCCGCGCAGGCGCGTGGCGAGATCCACCGTGGGCGCTGAAAGCAGCCCCTCGAATTTGTCGATGAAATCTCCAGGGCTCGGAGCCTTGCCCGCACGGCGGGTCAGTTCCAGGCATTCGCGCACATAGGTGGCCGCCGCCTCTGGGACGGATTCGGGGAACTGCGGCACGCCGCCGCTCTGCCGCTCTCCTGTCAGCAGATAACCCGCGAGCGCCACAAAGGAGCGGTGCCGGAAATCGCGGTTCTGCAGGTGCTCCTCCTGAAGCTGATTCTCCGTGAGGTCCATGTCCACCAGCAGCGGCTCGTAAAGGCTGCGCATGGTCATGTGCGGACGCAGCTTCACCACAAACGGAGGCCAGGCGTCCAGGCGCTTCTGCATCAGCCGCTCCAGTTCACGCGCCAGCAGCGGGCCGTTTTTTCCCACGCGCAGGAGAATGTTGGATGGGTGCAGGTCCACGCGCTGCACACCGCACTCCACCGCCTGGTCCAGGCCGGCGCGGATCTGCCGCATCAGCACCGTCACTTCCGCAGGGTTCAGCGTGATGCGCTCCGCCATGAGACGGCTGAGGGCAAAGCCGGGCTCCCGCTCCTCCGTCAGGAAGGTCCAGTCTGGGCTCTCCCACAGGCTCAGCGAGCGCAGGATGTTCGGATGCCGTTCGGGATTGAAGCGCCACATCTGCAGCGGCACCGCTTCATAGCGGGATTTGTCCACGATCCGTGACGGCGGCAGCAGGTGCACCATCACGGGCTGCCCCAGCTTCGTGTTGGTGGCGGGAATGGAGAACGGATAGCGCCGCGCGTGGTCCGCATCCTCCACCCGGAAGCGCGTGCCCATGATGGTTTCCACCGGCACATCCTCCAGCAGCAGCTCCTGAAGCTGTGACTGCGGCAGCAGCGAGGTGTTCACCACGAGATGCTTGCGGAAATTGCGCGCCTTGATGTTGCTCGAAAGCGCGCTGAACGCCTCGCGCACATCATCACGCAGCTTTTCCACCGAGGTGGGGGCGTTGGCAGGGTCCGTGAGCGCGGCCCGGACTGCGGTGCGCAGCCCCATCGGAAGCTGCGTCAGGGCTGGGAAGCGGTCCGGGTTTTCCCCGGCATATGGCTGGCCTGTCAGCAGCAGAAAAATCAGGCGGCAGCCCTCCACCACCAGGCGTGCGCCGCTCTGCACGTCGCTCCCCGCATCCATCTGCGAGAGGCCGTAGTCAAACACGCGGAGCTGCAGGAATGTGTCCTCCAGCGTCGTCACCAGCACCCGGTCCAGATGCATGCGGGAGACCAGGCGCTGGAAGCCCTGGAGCTGCAGCAGTTCATCGAGAAGCTGATAAACCATCGCCAGCGCCGTCGCGGGCGCCACCGCGCCGCGTCTTTGGGTGTAGTGCTCCACGAACTCACCATCGTTCAGGTTGCTGGTATAATAGACCAGACCCTGATCCTCTCCCACTTCCAAAATGCGCATGAAGGCATGCCCTCGGATCTCCGAGGCCTGCCGCGCACGGTCAAAGGCCGATCTCTTCATCGCCGCATCCAGGGTGCTACCTCCGCGCAGCACATGCAGCTCCACCAGGCGGTGGATCCTGTTGTCGAAGGCTAGGAAAACCACCTCGTCTTTGGAACGCACCAACTCCACCGGTGCGCCACCGGTTCGGTGCGCCACGGACAAGCTGCCAAATTGCTGGAGCTCTTCAATCATAACATTTTAATGAACCACAGGATGGGGTCCCAGCCGAGGGGAGATTTCGGGATAAGACCGCCTATTCATATTCTAAATTATAAGGGTTGTGGCTCAAAATTGCAAAGTTTATTCTGAAAAATCTAGTAATTTTACAAGGAAAAGAGACCATCTTTTGAAGCTTAAACCATAAAACACATAGTTTTACGTCGCTAATCCCAATAAGCTCAAAGGATACCAACTGAATTCAGAAAAAAGAAGATTTGCATCCTTGATACTCATTTTTGAGCCGTAAATGCCTTTCCCCTTATTTTTTATTCGCATCAACTGAGGCTGCCTTGCTGCCCACGGAACTCTCCGCAATCACGGTGAGACGGCGCTTTTCCTCGTCCGTCCATTCGTAAGATTTGTCCGCCAGTGCACCGCCTGCCGCTTTTTTGATTTCCGGCGCATTCGCCGACCCTGGATAGACGAGCAGCTCCCACAGGGAGATGGCGTCCCCCTGCACCCGCTTCAGCAACTGGTCGCACACATGCATGCGCACCTCCTCATTCTGCGGCGGGTCCAGGTGCAGCCAGACCAGCATCTGCAGGTACTGCTGGCTCTCATAGGGCAGCTCCTTGCTCTTTCCCAGGATCATCTCCTCGTTTTCCTTCCATCCTCCCGTCTTGGCCCGGGCATGCTGCGCCTCATACGACTTCATCTCGGCGGCCTTCTTCTTGAGGTTTTCCTTTCGGAAGGCCTCCAGCTCCACAATGGGTGAGAATCCTTTCCTGGGCTTCAAGGTGTCCAGCACACGGTCCACAAACTCCCGCGGGAACACCAGCACCGTGAGAAACATGAGCAGGTAGCCGCAGATCAATGGCAGCAAAAAGCGGGCCAGCGGCCCCGCGCGCGGGTGCGGCGGGAACTCCCGCGGAATTCTCGCAGGCGGCGGGGCCGGATCCACATGCGTCCGGGTCGTGAGGCCGCTTTCCATCTTCACCGCCTCAATCTTCTTGGTGGCCACCGCCAGCTTTTCCTGCTGCTGCGCATACTTCACCGCCAGTTCCCACCAGTTCTCCGGCAGGACCGCCTTGAAGAGATCCGCCCCTTCCATGTCCGTCGTCAGACGCTCCGCCAGATGATCCAGCGCCTCCCGCTCCTCCTTGCTTTGCCAGGTCCAGACTGCCTTGGGTTTTCGCAGGCGGATGTCCCAGAAATCACGCTCATCCTGCACCGCACTGCACACCACGCGCCCCGCCGCCAGCCAGCGTCTGGCATCCGCCAGCGCCTCCTGGTGGTCCTCTCCCGCCAGCGGCAGCGCGGCATTGTAGAGCTGCTCGGCCCGTGAAAAGCGAGTGACCGCCAGCGTGGCGGCCAGGGCCAGCATCACATCCACGGCGCAGGCATTTTTACAGGCATGGGAGGCCACGATGGCGTCCGCCAGACGGGAGAGGCGGTGCGTCTCCCCCCGTGCGGCCCAGCGGGACGCCACCATGCAGGTGATGTTCACTTCGCCGCTGCCCATCTCAATGACCAGGTCAGGAATGCGCGCCAGCTCCGCGAGCTGGTCCTCGTCATGCTCAAACATCTCGGCGATCAGCAGGCTGCTGGCGGCCGCCCATTCCGGCTTTGAAAAGGCCTGGCAGCAGAAAGCGTCAAAATGCCCCGGCACGGCGGTTTTGCCGGCCACGGCACGCAGCAGGCTCTTGGCGCTGACGTGCAGTTCCGGCGGGAGCTGCGTGTCGATGATGGCATCAATGCGCTTCAGCTCCTGGGCTTCCACCGCGCTGCCGGGGGGCGCCTCCAGCGCAGGACTGGAGGTCGTCTTCCCGACGGATGCTGTGGCGCTGTTTCCCATTTTCAGCGCCATTGATAGGACGGATCACGCCAGATGCAACGCATGCGTCACATAGGAGGCCAATTCGCTCATGCGAAGATCTCCCTGGCCACCGTGCCATAAACGTCCGTAAGACGGAAGTCGCGGCCCGCATAACGGAAGGTAAGGCGCTCGTGATCAAGCCCCAGCAGAGCCAGCACCGTGGCATGCCAGTCGTGGATGTGCATCTTGTTCTGCACCGCCTCGTAGCCGTAGTCATCCGTCAGGCCGTAATTCATCCCGCCTTTCACACCGCCGCCGGCCATCCACATGGAGAAGCCCTTGTTGTTGTGATCGCGCCCGTCCTCCCCCTGGCTGTGCGGCGTGCGCCCAAACTCCCCGCCCCAGATCACCAGCGTGTCCTTGAGCAGCCCGCGCTGCTTGAGATCGGTGAGCAGGCCGGCGATGGGCTTGTCGATCGCCGCGGTGTTGCGCTCCAGCGCGGCCTTCAGATTGAAATGCTGGTCCCAGTTGCCGTTGGTGAGCTCGATGAAGCGCACGCCGGCCTCGATGAACTTGCGCGCCATCAGGCACTGCCGGCCAAAGGTGTCCGTCTCCTGCTCGTCGATGCCATACAGCGCCTTCGTGGCCGCCGTTTCCTTGCTCAGGTCCATCACCTTCGGCACCTCCGCCTGCATGCGGAAGGCCAGTTCGTAGGATTCAATCACGCCCTCCACCTCGGGGCTGACACCGCCGTCCTGCTGCATGCGGGACTTGTTGAGCGCCTGCACCAGGTCGAGCTGCGTGCGCTGCTCGGCGGTGGTGTAGCGGTCGTTTTTGATGTTCGCCACCGTGGCCTGCCCCATGCCGCCCCCCCGCCGTCCGCCGCCACCGCCTCCAGGGAAGGCGTTGCCACCGATCTTGGTGCCCTGATAGATGGCTGGCAAAAAGGCGCTGCCATAGGTGCGGGTCGCGTTGCCGGGAGGATTCACCGTGATGAAACCGGGCAGGTTTTCATTCATCGTGCCCAGGCCATACAAGGCCCAGGATCCCAGCGAGGGGCGCACAAACTGCGTCGTGCCGGTGTGAAGCTGGGAAAACGCCTGCGGGTGCGCCGGCAGGTCCGTGGACATGGAGTTCAGGATGCACATCTCATCCGCATGCTTCCCCAGATTGGGAAACAGCTCGGAGATGTACAAGCCGCTTTTCCCCTGGCGGCTGAACTTCCACGGAGAGCCCATCAGCTTTGCCGTGCCGTAGCGTCCGGCCGCCGAAGGCGCACCCTTCCCCGTGTCGGCGGTCAGCTTGGGCTTGTAATCAAACGTATCCACGTGCGACGGCGCCCCCTGCATGCAGAGAAAGATCACATGCTTCGCACGTGCCGCGAAATGCGGTGCCTTGGGCGCCAGCGGCCCCGTCGCGGCCGCCTGCGGGTTCGCACGCAGCGCCTGCTGCTGCGCCAGAGCCGCAAAGGCCAGATAGCCGAAGCCATTGGAGCCGGTCTTCAAAAACTCGCGCCGGGAGAAGGGGTTCGTGTTCATGACGTGGGAGGGATGGAGGTGCTGGTTTTAATTGAGATAACGGAACTCGGCGCTGGCGATCAGGCTCTGGCAGAACGCGGACAGCGCGGCGAACTCCGCCTGCTGCCTGGCCTCCTTGCTGTTGCCCCTGTCCTTGGCGATCTGCTGCGGAAAGCGCATCCAGAAGCTGCTGATGGCCGTCTTTTCCTGAGGCGTGGGTTCGCGCCCAAACGCCAGCTCATAGGCATAGCTCAGACGTTCGGCCGCAGTTCCCGGATGCTTGGCAATGCGCGCGGCAAACGCGTCCGCCGCGTTCTGCGCCTGCGGATTGTTCATGAGGTAGAGGCTTTGAGACGGCACGTTCGTCGTGTCGCGGTCGCCGTTCACCAGGCTCGCGTCCGGATAATCAAAGACCGAGAGCATTTCAGGAATCTGGTCCCGCACGATCGGGATGTAGATGGAGCGGTAGGTGTAGGACTTGCTGGTCAGCTCGCCGCGGAAGACCGCGAACAGGCCCTGCCGTCCTTCACCGGCCCGCGCCACCGGAGAGCCGTCCACCGGATACAGGTTCAGCGTGCCGCTCACTGCCAGCATCGCATCGCGGATCGCCTCCGCCTCCAGGCGGCGCTGGTTCATGCGCCAGTGCCACTTGTTGTCAGGGTCCACCGCATAATTCGCCGCATCATAACCCGAGCCCATCTGGTAGGCACGGCTCATCATGATCTCACGGATCAGCTTTTTCACCGACCAGCCGTTCTCCATGAAGGTGACGGCCAGATGATCCAGCAGCTCAGGGTGCGATGGCTTCTGCCCCATGATGCCAAAATTGTCCGGTGTCGGCACGATGCCGCTGCCCATGAGCTTCAACCACACACGATTGGCCATCACGCGCGCCGTCAGCGGATTGTCCTTGGAGGCGATCCAAAAGGCCAGGTCCAGCCGGCCGCTGCCGCTTTGCGGGCTGATGTTCAGCGGCTCCCCCTTGGCGCAGAGCACTTCCACCAGGCCGCGCGGCACCACATCGCCCGGCTGCTTGATGTCGCCGCGGATCAGGATGGGGCTGTTGAACGGATTGCTGCGGTCCAGCACCCCCATGGCCAGCGTGCGGGGCGTGCCGTCTTCATAAAAGAGATCCACGTCCGCCTTGATTTCCTCCATGCGGTCACGTGCGCCGCGCACACGCAGGAAGGCGCCCGCGCCTGCTTTCTCGCGGGCCTCCCTCCCCATGGAGAAAACCTCTTTCTGCATCTCGCTGGCATTGGTCTGCGCGCGGGTGTAGCTGGATTTGAGCTCGGCCAGCTCAGCCGTCGAAATCTTCGCCACCGCCGCCGTCTGCCCGGAGTTGCGATCGAGTTCGATCAATCCCGCCGTGTTGTTGTTCTGCAGTTGCTCATACGTGCCAAACAAGGTCTCGCTGCTCAGGAAGATGCCCGCCAGCGCGTAGTAGTCACGCTGCGTCACCGGATCAAACTTGTGGTCGTGGCAGCGTGCGCAGGCCAGCGTCAGCCCCAGCATCGACTGTGACATGGCATCGATCTGCTCATCCACCACATCCATGGCAAACTGGCGGCGGTCGCGGTTGTTGTGGCCTTTGGAACCAATCGCCAGGAAGCCCGTGGCCACGATCTTGTTTGCCTGGTCGCGCTTGCTGTCAAACTTCAGCAGATCTCCCGCGATCTGCTCCTTGAGGAACTGGTCATAGGGCTTGTCCTTTTTGAACGACTCAATGACGTAGTCGCGGTAGCGCCACGCATGAGGATAAAGCACGTTCACCTCCTTGCCGCTGCTTTCGCCATAGCGCGCCACGTCCAGCCAGTGCCGCGCCCAGCGCTCGCCGTAGCGCTCCGAATCCAGATACATGTCGATGACACGCTTCACCGCTTCGGGCGACTGATCTGCGACAAAGGCCTTCACCTCATCCGGTGTCGGCGGCAGTCCGGTGAGATCAAACGCGATGCGCCGGATCAGCGTCGGCCTGTCGGCATCGCGCATGGGGTGAAGTCCGTTGGCCTCCATGCCCGCCAGCACAAACTGGTCGATCTCCGTCTTCGCCCAGCCGGCTGTTTTCACGGCGGGCGGCGCCTGCTTCACCGGCTTTTGAAACGACCAGTGCTTGCGCCCTTCGTCCATGTCGATCACCCGCTTGCCGCCGCCTGCGTTGACCACCTTGTTTTCGCGCGGGTCCGGCGCCCCCATCTCGATCCACTTCTTGAAATTGGCGATCACCTCGTCAGACAGCTTCTGCTTCGGCGGCATCTGCATGTCCTCGTTCTTCCAGGTCATCGCCTCATAGATGCTGCTCTGCGCGATGTTTCCTGGAGTCACCCCCGGGTGACCGGATTCGCCGCCCAGCAGCGTGGCCTGCTTCGTGTCCAGCGTGAGGCCGCCTTTGACCTTGGACGATTCGGCGGAGTGGCACTTGTAGCAGGACTGCACCAGCACGGGCCGGATGTTCTTTTCAAAGAACTGCAGTTGATCCGGAGCAATGCCTGCATGCGCTGTCTCGGCGGCGTCAGCGGCACGCAGAACCGCCGGGGCTAGCAGCAGTAAAGAAAAGGTCAGGGTCTTCATGGGAGATTGGCAGCGGGTTGAGGCATTCAACACAGGGTCTCGAAAAAGGTTGCCAGAAAGATGCCCGGTGCTCCCCGCGTCTTCGTCCCCCAACCATGCGCCTCCTCTTCGCTTCCCTGCTGTTTCTCACCTCCCTTCACGCAGCAGAACTCGTCATTCCTGACAACGTCACCTTCACCCGCGGCATCGAGTTCGCCAATCCCGACAACCAGCATCTTCAGGTGAACCTGGCGCAGCCCAAAAACGCCCGGGGCCCCTTCCCCGCCGTGGTCTGCATCCACGGCGGCGGCTTCCGTGCGGGCAAGCGCGAGGGCTATGACAAGCTGCTGCTCACCCTGGCCCAGCATGGCTACGTGGCCATCACTGTGACCTACCGTCTGGCGCCGGCCCACCCCTTCCCCGCCGCCGTGCATGACTGCAAAGCCGCTGTGCGCTGGCTGCGGGCAAACGCCGCGCAGTACCATGTGGACCCTGCGCGCATCGGTGCCATGGGCGGCTCCGCGGGCGGCCACCTCGCGCAGTTTCTCGGCGTCACGGCCGGGGTCCCGCAGTTCGAAGGCGCGGGCCACCTCGACCAAAGCAGCGCCGTGAGCTGCGTCGTCAATTTCTACGGCCCCAGCGACTTCACCAAGAGCTACGACAAGAGTGTGGACGCCAAGGAAGTCCTGCCCCTCTTCCTCAGTGGCGATCTCACCACCCGCCGCAAGGAGCACATCATCGCCAGCCCTTTGTACTGGGTCACGCCAAACGCAGCCCCCACCCTCTGCCTGCACGGCACCGCCGATGAATACGTGGCCTATGAGCAGGCCACCTGGATCGTGGACAAGCTCAAGGCCGCCACCGTGGAGGCCGAGCTCGTGGGCTTCGAAGGCGCGGGTCACGGCCTGAAGGGTGTGCCGCCGGAAAAAACCGAGCAGCTCATGCTGGCGTTTTTCGACAGGCACCTCAAGGTGCCTTGACTTCGCGCCCAAAGGACGGCACGCGGTTTTTGTTGTCAGTCGAAACTCGTGCTTTTCTAAGTAAAAAGCCAAATTATTATCAGCCCGCTCAGGTTCATTTTTTACTTATCCTTTCCCAATGACGCAACAGGCCAAAATGCACGGCAATCACAATTCACTCTGCATTTTAAACTGCCTCACGGGAGAACGCGCCAAAGTCGATGGAGGCACCTTTGTGATCGGCGCAGGGCAGCAGGCAGACCTGATGGTGAAATCGCCGAAGTGCCCGCAGGTGCTCTGCCGGGTGACGCGGGGCGGGGACGCCATGGAGTTTCAGTTCAGTTGTCCGGTGCTGGTGAACGGCACTGAGACGACCTCTTTCAGAGCCATGCCTGGAGAAGAGCATACTGCCGCCGGGGCGGGCCAGCTCCTGGCCTTCAAGTACACCTCCCAGGCCGGCCCCTGGATGGCCCTGGCAAACGACAACTCCTGGCATGTCTATAACAAGGAGCAGCAGGACTGGAACGGCCCCTTTGGCCCGGAGTTTTTGCGCACCTGGCTGGGCCAGTTTTCCGCCAATGCGCGCAAGCAGCTTGTTTTAGTGCCGAACGGAATGGAGCAGATGGGGTTTTATGTGCATGACACCACCGACATTCTCAAGATCCCCGCCCCCACGCCGCCACCAGTGGAAAAGACCGCCTGGTATGACCGTTTCACCAACACTTCGACCTCCCCTGCCCCACAGCGTGTGACCGCTCCTGCCCCCCCTTCGGATCCCGCGCCCGCAGACACGGAGGTGAACAGCGAGTATGGCGAGTTCACCTGCCCGATCTGCTGGTTCAAATTTGACCGCGGAGACGCCATGAACATTGCCGTGCACAACAGCCTGCGCGGCGATCCCATCCTCGGTGACGAGGCCATGCAGCGCTTCCATGCCACCCGCTTCAATGACCGCGGCCAGGCGCTGGATGCCATGGGCCTCTCCACCTCCGACCTCGCCTGCCCGCACTGCCGCAGGAAGCTGCCCCCGGGCTTTCTCGATCTTCCGCATCACATCTTCTCCGTCGTGGGGGCGCCCTCCTCCGGGAAGTCGTACTACCTGAGCGTGCTGATCAAGATTCTGCAGAACACCCTGTTCCAGAACTTCGGCATCACCTTCCGCGATGCCGACCCGTCTGAAAACGTGATCCTCACGCAGATGAAGACGCAGTTGTTCTCATCCTCGTCCCCCCAGGATGCCTTCCTGGCCAAAACGGACCTGGAAGGCGCGCTTTACGAGACGCTCCCGCGCCAGGGCCGCAAGGTGCGCCTGCCCAAGCCCTTTATCTTCAAGCTGTCCCACCCCTCCACGCCGGAGAGCGGCTTCTCCATGGTCTTTTATGACAACGCGGGCGAGCATTTCGAGCCGACCCGCAACAGCGCGGACTCGCCCGGCGCGCAGCACATCGCCGTGGCCTCCGGCATTTTCTTTCTCTTTGATCCGCTGCACAACACGGAGTTCCGCGCCGTGATGACAGGGGTCAACGACCCGCAGATCAAAACGCACCGCATCGATCAGCAGGATGTCATTCTCGCCGAAACGGAAGTCCGCATCAAAAGCCTGCTCGGCATGGACTCGCGGGAACGCGTCGCCACCCCGCTGGCGGTAATGGTGGGCAAGTATGACACCTGGGCCTCCCTGCTGGGGGATGAGCCGCTGCTGCCGGTCGTCGAGGGCGGCAAGGTCAGGCTCGACAACATCAAGACAAACTCCACCCGGGTGCGGGACCTCATGGTGCGCGTGTGCCCCTCGATCGTGGCCAATGCGGAGGCCATCTCCTCAAACGTGTGCTATTTCGCCATCAGCCCGCTGGGCTCCTCCCCGGTGGAGTTCCTCGACCGGGAGGGCACTCAAAGAATAGGTCCTGACCCTAAGCAAATCAACCCGCGTCACGTGGAAGCCCCTACGCTGTGGGTGCTCTCCCAGGCCACCCCGGAAATGATTCCATCCACTACCGCAAACTGACCCCATGGCCTGGCAGCTCATCTACACAAGCGCCCCCCGCCTGCTCGAAGCAGGGCGCACCGGTTTCGGCACGGTGGCCAGACATCGCGCCGTCAGCGGCATGCTCGCCTCCGCCGTGGAGCGTTTCAGCCAGTTTGCGCGGCTGCCGGGTCATGATCCCCGGCGCGTCGTGTACACCTGCCGTGTCCTAACCGTGGGCTCCGGCACCTACCATGTGCTGAGCTGCCTGCAGGATGCCGGCTCAGACTACACCGGACGCACCAATCACATCGCCCATCATCTGATCGCCGAGCCGCGGGAGGTTCGGGCCCTGGCCGCCTCCGGGCTCACTCCGGCGGATGTGCTGCTCGGCATGGCGTGGCGCAGCTCATGGAGCGAAGGCCCGCGCTTTCTGGACGCCTCGGAGGAAGTGGACCTCTCCTCGTTTGCCCCCTCGGCCTCGCACGCCTGGGCTTCCGTCACCGGCAATCCCGCCTCCGCCGGCATTCTCTGGTCTCGGGAGGCGGTCAAAGGCTGCTATCTCATCGTGCCTCCCGAAGTCAGCGTGCTGGAGCTTTTCCGCGAGTCTGCCCACGCGGAGCCTGCGCAGGCCTGGCAGACCCGCTTCACCACCTGCCTGGAGCCCAATGATGACGTGGCGGATTTCCGCTGGGTGGCGCTCTCATCCACCTCTCCCCTGCGCACACAGGTGGAAACCTCCAACCGCCTCACACTCGACCTCACCCGGCCCGACACGCTGCCGCCCCCGCCGGAACGCGAAGCCCCGCCTGCCGCCCCTGAGATCCAGAATCCCGCGGCAGCAACAGCACGGCAGCCTGAGCAGCCCGCGCCGGTGTCCGCGCCTTCGTGGGAGCAGGCCGCAGCGTCGGCCGCCGTCCCCGCCAGCAGCAACATGACTGGCTGGTCGCCGGAGCCGCGGCGCAAGGGAGCGAAATCCGCCGGCAGCTTCATCGGCCTCTCCCTCATCATTGCCTGCGTGCTCGTCCTGGCCGTGGTGGGCATGCTGATGCGGGAGTCCAAGCAGCAGGAGCGGCAGGATTTCGCACGCGCGACCTATGAGAGCGCCATCGCCAAAGTGTGGAAGGACCACGATCTGGAGCTCGAAGACACCCGCCATTTTCTCGAATCCCAGCCCGACCTGGAGGCAGGCCGGGAGTTGCTGAAGTCCCACGAGCAGTTCTTCCGCGCCATGCAGCGGCTGCTTCAAAAGCCCGCCGAGCAGGTGCCGCTGGTTCTGCCCTCGGACAACAAGGATGACCTCCGAAACCTCAGCAAACTGCTGGAGCAATGGGCCGCGCTCCATGCGAACCCATGGCAGGAGCTGCGCGCAGCCCAGGGCAGGATCACAGCAGAGGACATCGAAAAAGCATATGGCCGGTGGGAAGCCGCACGGAAGGCGAAGTGGCAGCAGCTCGGCCGCAGCGTTTCGCTGAAGAGTGTGCCGCCCCCGCCCGAAGGCCGCCTGATCGAGGTGCTCAAGAGCGAGGCCAAGGCAGCACTGCGCGGCGCGGAGCCCGCGCGCGATGCCCGCGAGCTTTGGACGAGTGTGTTTGAGCAGCTAGCCCGGCAGGCAGCGCCGGTGGATCCCGAAGTGCAGCGCTGGCTTGAGCTGTGGAAAGACCTGGATGCGAACAACTATGCCGCCGCCCAAAAAGCCGCGGCAGACACCTCCCTGCCCTCCTGGCTGCAAAAAAAGGCCGTGGCCGTGCAGCAGAAGCATGACAAAGACCGCGACAGCCAGATGAGCACGGACCGCGAGAAGGACAAACATCCCCCCAAGGAACCTGAAAAACAAACCATCGTCATTGAGGATGCGGACTCGCCCACGGCCAAGAACGGCATCTACCTCCACCTGCTGCAGCCCGGCGAGGACCCGACGGGCAAGATCACCGTGCCGAAGGTGTCCGCGGACATGGAGATCTACGTCGGTGGCGCGTGGGATGCGCATCCCCCACCGGATGCCAAGACCGGGCCCAAAGACGGCGACCTGAAGAAATGGCGGGTCATTCCTCTGGACAATCCAGACGAAACCAAATTCGCGCCCACGATCAACGCCTCTGAAACCATCAGTTTTTCCAAGGACGGCACGCTGCTCGCCATCCCCGCCCAGTACCACGAGTCTCCTGCGGGGCTCAGGATCGTGGCGCGCAGCAAGGACCTCACGCAGGTGCTGTTTGATCTGCGGCTGATCCCAGTGAGCAGCGTCACCTCCAAGCCCGTCTTCACCCAGACCATCACGGCCACGGTGAGCGACATGGACGTCGTGACCCTGAGCCTGCCCGCCGGTTTTCTCAACCGGCTGCACCTGCAAAAGCCCGCCTATGCATTGCGAAAAGAGGGTTCGGCGACGGAGCAGAAGTTCTACGCCATGAAATCTTCGGGTGACTCTGCGTTTGAAGTCCTGCCACCGCAGGCGTCCATGAAACCGACGCTAAATCGCGCGGAGATCGAAAAGCGCATCAAGGAACTCGAAGCAAACATTCAGAATTACACGACCCTCCTGGAGAAAACAAAAGAGCCCGGAATCTCAAAGTCCCAAAGGGAGGCGGACGAAAAACGGTATAACGATATTATAGCGACCAAGGAGATCGAGCTGCTGAACTTTAAGACGCAGTTGCAGAATCTCGAAGCAGCTCCCGTGATGCACTTTGATCTGCTGCCCGGCTCCTACACCCTGCTGGTGGAGCTGGCGAACAACAAGATCGAGCTCTGCCGCTTGAATGTCGTTCCGGCGACCAGCTATCCCCAATCCAAGCCTTCCAATCCGTGAAACCCCTGCCTCAAGCCATCGAAGCCATGCGCGCGGCCCTCAAAGAGGAGGTGCCCTCATCATCTGTGGAAGAGGCGGCCGCGCTCTATGCCCAGCTTTGCACAGACGTGGAGCGGCGGCTGGACCGCATGGCCACCATGCTCGAAAAGGGCAGCGACTACCAGGCCCTGCAGGTGGCGGAGGAAGATCCGCCACTGCTGGACCTCGCGGCGTCGCTGAGCTTTGGAGAAGAAAAAAACTGGCAGAATTATTGTGAGAGCCACGGCCTGCGGGTGGCTCCGCGCCTGAATGCACGGACCGTCGAAGACCTGGAGAACCTGTATGCGCGCGGGATCTCCGCCAACCATCCGCTGTACAAAGACTTCCGCGCCGCGGTGCTCTCGCGTGACGATGAAAAGTCTCTGCGGATCGTGAAGACGATCCTGAAGCTGAACCCGGATGACGAAAACGCGCGGAAAGAGCTGCTGCGTCTGGAGAACAAGGGGCTTCAGGAAAAGATCGACCTGCTGCGCGAGGCGCTCAAGACGGATGATGAAGAGCGGATCGCAACCCTGGCCGAAAACATCAAGGCCGCCGCCTCTCCGGCCAAGCTGGAAAGGCTGGATGTGTTCCATCAGGGCGATGAGATCCGCCGCGCACTCCGGCGCAGGCAGGCGCTGGCCCACATTCCCGGCATGGTGGCCAGCATGCAGAAAATGAAGGCGGAAGGCCAGTGGCGGCAGGTGGGGCAGATGCTGGTGGCCCTGGACGGCGTGTTCAAAGAACATGGGCTGACACCGGCGGACGGAGCGCAGAGGGCCGCCATCGACGAACTAACAAGCTACCATCAGAAAGAAAAGGCAACCGATGAAAAGCAGCGCAGCTTTGACCGGGCGCTGAAGAGCTTTCTGGTGTTTGTGGACGACGTGGAGACGCGCCTGCTCACAGGCTCGGGCGTGACGTTTGAAGAGGTGGCGGAAAAAGACGAAAACTTCATCAAACGCTGGAAAGAGCTGGAGAGCTACCAGCTCCCGGTGGCGACCGAATCCCTCAACCGCATTCGCGCAGCAGGCCAGGAACTGCGCGCCAGACTGGAGCGCATGCAGCGCACCAAACGCGTGCTGAACGTAGCGCTGGCGACCGGAGCCCTGGCGATGCTGTGCGCCGTTTCCGCCGTCGGTCTGCACGCCTGGAAGGCCTGGACGCTGACGCAGGAGCTGGCCTCCTACCAGGCCAAGGAAAACACCGGCGCCGCGGAGGACCTGATCAAAAAGCTGCGCAGCGGGGAGCCGCTGCTGCTGCGCTGGCCGTACCTGCAGGCCAAGATCGAAGAAGTGAATTCGTGGACCGCGAAAAGCCGGGGCATCGACAAGCAGGCGGAGGACGCCCTGCTGGCGCTGGAAAGCACCTTCACAGGCGACACCACCACAATGGCACCGGTCAAGCTGGTGAAGCAAATGGACGATGCAGAAGCCCTGGTGAAGCAACTGGGAGGAGATCTGGCCGCGGAGCCGAAAAACCGCCTGAAGGCGCTGAAGACCAAGACAGATCTCCACCTGGCCATGGTGCTGAAAAACGTCACCACCAGCACGGACGCAACCCTGGGAAAAGTGGAGCAGCAGGGCAAGGACGAACTTTCCCACGAGAAGCCCGCGGCCAAAGTGGCTGCCAGCATCACGGCCATGGACGCGCAGCTAAAACCGCTGGAGGCGCTGCTGAAGCCCGAGGTGCCGGCGCTGGCCCTGCCGGCGGACCTGGAGGCCCGCATCCGCGCCCTGAGAAAGCAGCTCACTTCTTTTCAGGAAGAAGTCACCGCGTTTGCCGCGATCCGTGCGGACACGGCACGCGCACTGACGCTGGAGGACTACCGCAAGGCCCTGGGCAAATGGCAGGCGGTGAAATTCGCCGAAGCCACTCCGTCCATAAAGGCGCTGGACATGCCGATGAGCGAAAAGGCCTTCCAGGCCGCACTCTTCACCGACGGCGACCAGGACGTGCTGCAGGCCATCCTTGATGACAAATCGGGCCGGTACATGGCGCCAGATACTCTGCTGGAATCCGAGCTGAAAGTGATCCTCGGCCTGCTGCATGACGAGAACCTCAACAACATCTTCGAGAACAAGCTGACGTACTACTCCAGCAGCAAGGCGCCCTCCACAGTGTACTCCAGAGGAAAGCCCGAGGAGAAGGTGATCGGTGCGTCCACGCGCTGGACCGCCAAATTTTACGAACCTGATCCCTCCCAGTCCACCGTGCTGTTTATTTCCAAAAGCTACACGCGCGTCGGCAGCCCGGGGGAATACCAGGGGGATGCCGTCACCACCTTGCGGCTCAGCCCGACCAGCGAGTTCATGAACCAGCTTGATATCGGACGAGTGACCGATGAAAAAGGCGAGCGTGTGCTCAAGTCCCTGCTGGAGGTGTTTGAGAAGGTGGTGCGGGACAAGACTGGCAGCCCCATCGCCAGGGCTTATATCATGCTCAGGCTGGAAGACATGATGCGCCTGCGTCCGCGCGAATGGGGGCTGCACTACTGCACGACGCTGCAGCAGGACCTGCGGAGCCTGCATCAAGCCCTCGGGGTGACAGGTCTGCGCAGCGAGGACTGGCTGGTCTCAGCGGCGCGTGAAAAGTGGCTGTCTCCGCTCACCACATTTTTTGCCCCGCTGCAGTCGCGCGCCTACCTCAGGGAGGCCGTGGCGCGGAGGAACTACCTGCGCGCGGCCACCACGGCCGGCCTGAAGTTTGCCGGCTATGTGGAGACGGACCAGACGCTCTCTCTCAACAAGGCCGGCCGGAATGGCGGTGAACTGTGGGTGCTCGGAAGGGACAAAGGCAAACCGCTGCTCGTGGCCAACCCGGCGGCGGGAAACTCTGCGGCAGACAAGTCCAAGCCGATCCAGGTCCCGGGCGCCGAGCCGCTGAGCCCCGTCTTCTTTGTTCCGATGGACAGGCAGGCCTTGGTTCAACAATATAAGGACGCGCTTTCTGCAAACGGCATGGATTCCACTCCTCCGCCGGGGGATTCCCTCTTTCTAACCCACCCGTGATATGAACAACTCGACCTATGAATTGGAATGGCGCGGCGCCAGAAAGTCAGGGTACTCGTACGCTGACATCGAAGAGGCGCTGATTTCTGGGGACCTGCACTCGCTTTATAAGATCCATGTGAATGGCAGACGGGTGGTGCTGCGGGACTTTCTGGAGCAGGAGCGCGTGCAGCAGGCACAGGCGGCCCGCGTGGCGGCGGCCCAGGCAGCGCCTCAGCTTCGACCGGAACCACCCATCCCATCATTGCACGCCGCGCCCCCTCCCCCGTTGGAAAGAGCCATGCCGCCGGGGTCTCCGTATTCCGGCTCGCGCGCCAGCTCCCGCCCGGCGCAGAAGCCCGTCTGGTTTTGGCCCACCGTCATCCTCTCCTCCACGGTCTGCCTGCTGCTGATGGTGGTGCTTGGGTACATTGTCAGCACATCGCGCTCAGGAAACCAGCACGCCGCCTCAGCCGGTGCACCGGCATCAACCACCAAACCTGCGCCGGCTGCTGCCGGAACCTCGGAAGCCGCGCACGCCAGTCCCGCAGTTGCCTCCGTTTCTGGCATACCCGAGAAGCCTGCCACCCCCGAATCCAAGCCAGACAAAAAGCCGGTGGAGCTGAAATTTCACCCACACTCAATTACCGGCAATGAAATCTTCCCCAGCGCCATTGTGTCCACCGCCACAGTGGACTGGAATGACGAGGAAGAATCTGCGGAGGACAAGAAAACCGAAGACGACGAGGAATTACGCAAGCACCAGACACCCCTATATGGAGATGAAAACAGCTGGCTGAGCTTCTATTTGGAAGGAGTGAAAAGCGGGGCCCAGGTCACCGTCGAAGTGTCTGCCGATGGGTTTATCAAACCTTCCAAGTGGCAGGGAACCGTCACCAAGGTTGGCGACGATGGGCGCGTAATCATCAGGCCCAAGGTCATGTGGAACTATGAAACGCTGATCAAGGTCTATCAACAACGCCCGATGAATGTCCTGTTTTCCGCCTCAGTCGATGGAACAGAACTACCGAACAACAATGAAACCTACACCCTGAGGTCCATCAACGACTGCCCCCTCTCTGTCCTACGGCAAGACCGGCGCGGAGTAGCCATCGACCTTTCGTTTGTGTGTGCTGCCTACGTCAACGAGAACCACCCGCAGGTGCATGACATTCTCAAAGAGGCCCTCGAATGCCACATTGTTCCCCAGTTTACTGGATACCAAACAGAAAAGACGGACGATGTTCTGGAACAAGTCTGGGCCGTTTGGAACGCCCTTCAGCGTCGTGGCATTAAATACAGTGACGTGTCCACTACAACCCCGAGCAAAAACGTGGTAAGTCAGACCATCCGCTTCTTGGACCAGTCGATCGACTCTCATCAGGCCAACTGTATCGACGGCTCAGTGCTCTTGGCCTCGGTGTTGCAAAAAATCGGGATCAAATCCTATCTTGTCCTCATTCCAGGCCACTGCTTCCTTGCTTTCGACACAGTGGAAAATAGCACGGCTCTGCCCCTGGGCCTGGAAACCACTCTGCTAGGCAAGGATGATATTTCCGACGTCAAAAACAAGGATCTCTTGCCCGAAAAGGAATTCTTGAAAGAATACGATGATTCCCGCAAAACGTTTTTGGCAGCCCTGAATGCAGGAATCACAAAGCTTCAGAGCTGCGCCCGCAAACTTCAAAGCGGAGATGATCCGCTCTACGCGCTTATTTCCATCGAAGAGTACCGGAAGAAAGGCATCATGCCGATCCCTTTCGCGAAAGAAAAGTGATCACCCCAGCCCCATGAGCATGACACAAGAGCCGCCTTTGATTCCTAGCACCCTTCCAGGAGGGAACCCGTTTGCCGGCGCTGGCAAGGTGCTCGACTGGTCGCGTTCAGACATTGAGCGCAGGCTGGGCTTTCACGGCGGGCGGTTCACCAGCCCGGGAAAGATTTTTTCCTTCATCATCGGCCTGCTGCTCACCGCCGGCTTTTACACCGCGATCATTTTGATCCAGCAGAAGTGGCCGCAGACGCGGTGGTTTGCCGCCATGTTTCTGGAGCGCGGCCCCTGCCCCTACCCCACCATGCTGCTCTTCTTCTGGGCGCTGGCCATGCTCTTCATCAAATGGCGCAAGCTGGTCTTCCAAAGAAAGGTCTTCAATCTGTCCATCCTGCCCCAGGAGCCCGAGTTTGTGCTCACCTCCGCCACGGCCAAGGAGGTGCGGGACCGCATGTGCATGCTGGTGGACAATCCCCACAACTTCGTTCTGCTCAACCGCATCGACCTCGCGCTGGCGAATCTGCACAACATCGGCCAGACGGCGGACGTCGCGGCCATTCTGAAGGTGCAGGCGGAGAATGACGAGGCGCAGTTTGCCGCCAGCTACGGCGTGATCCAGGGCTTCATGTGGGGCATTCCGGTGCTGGGGTTCATCGGCACCGTGCAGGGGCTCAGCCAGGCCATCGGCGCCTTTACGGACACCTTGCAGGCCGGCGGGGATCTGGCGGCCATCCGCGCTTCGCTGAAGACGGTCACCGGCGGTCTCGCCACCGCGTTTGAGACCACTCTCGTGGCTCTGGTCTGCGCGTTTGCCCTTCAGCTCATCGTCAGTTTCCTGCAGTCCCTGGAATCCCAGTTCCTGGACGACTGCAATGACGTCTGCAGCAAGCAGGTGGCCGGAAAGCTCCGCCTGCAGCCCACCTGAAATCCACACCACCATGCGCGGCCGGTTCAGCAAATCCCACGGCAGCTCCGTGAGTTTCTTCGCGTTTCAGGACGTGATCACGGGCACCACCGGCTTTCTCATCATCATCACCATCTTCCTGGCGCTGAACCTCGACGAGGTGATCGGCACCACCCCGGATGCCGATCCGCATGCGGCGCTGACGGGCACTTTGCAGGACACCCTGGCGGAAATCGTGAAGCTCAAGAAGCAGACCGCCACCGCCATGCTTTCTCCGCTGGAGACCGAGGAAACGCTGAGGCGCATGATTGATGAACTGGAGCGTTCGATTGAGCGGCTCTCCCCAGGCTCCAAACCCGATCCCTCTAAAAAACCCGTGGAGGAGTCGCTTCTGGACAAGGAGATCCGCCTCGAAAAGGAGAAGCTGCTGGCACTTCTGGACGCCTTGAAAAAGCTGCTGCCTGACGCCACCGACAAAGCGGCCGCGGCCGAGTCGAAACTGGCCGCGCTGGAGAGCGAGCTGAAAAAGGTGCAAAGCCGGCTGCAGCAGAGCCTGAACCAGGAAAACGTCCTGCGGCTCATTCCGGAAAAAAGCACCACCAACAAAGTCCCCGTGCTGGTGGTGGTGTCGAAGGAGGGCTTTCGCATTCTGCCCTTCGACGGCTCAAAGGCGCTGTCCGTCTCTTCGGTTGCATCCATGCTGGAGGCCCTGGGCAGCACCTTTCCTCCCGCGCAGCACTACATCGTGATTTACTTCAAGCCCTCGGGCTCGCGGCACTTTGAGGACGTCACAGAAGACACGCGAAAGGCCGGCTACGAAATTGGCTACGACCTGATTCCCGAGCACATCCAGTTGGAACCCGCCACCTCCAAACCCTGACAGGCCATGAGAAAACTGCGCTCCAACTCCGACGAAAGCCTCGACCTGCTGCTCGACACCTTGTGCAATGTGTTTGGGGGCATCATCCTCATCTCGTGCCTGCTGGCGCTCCTCACCAACCACCGTCCATCTCCCACCGGCGATCCGACGGGCACCACCGCCGCGCAGGGGCGCCTGCTCGCGGAGCGGCTGGCTGCTGCGAAAAGCGAGCTCGCAGGCCTCAAAAAGATCAACGAAACCATGAAGCCTTCGGCTGATGAGAAGCTGCTGGCACTGGTGCGAGAACGTGACGCGCTGCTGGCCACGCAGGAACGGCTGCGGAAACTTCAGCCGCCGCCGACGAACTCGGACACCGCAGTCTCCAAGAATCCGGTGGGCGATCTCAAGGAGCTCCGCTCAGAGGTGAAGGCCGTGGACCAGCTCCATGAAGATGCCAAAGCCCGCAAGGAGGCGGCTGACCAGAAGGCCCGGGACCTCGCCGCGCAGATCCAGAGCCTGCTCAGCAAGGTCACGACTGAGGAAGACAAGCATACCGAGCACGTACGCTTTCCCAAAGAGCGCGCCATCACCAAACCGCCGTACAACGTCCTCCTGAAGTACGGCGCCCTTTACCCTTTGCAGGATGCCTCGGGAGAAAAGTTTGCCGGCCTCAAGCGCGTGATGAAGGACGATGAGAGCTTTGAAGCCATTCCCATCGAGTCCCAAGGCATCCCCATCACCAACGTCGCGGTCGTGCGCCGTCTCCTGGCCAGCTACAAACACTGGGGCGGCTACGTGAGCTTGAATGTGTACCCGGACTCCTTTGAGACCTTTCGTGCGCTGAAAACTCTCATCATCGAGGAAGGGCTGGACTACGGCTTTGAGGTGTGTCCGCAGCACTACATCATCATTTTCAGCCGCAAGGGCACCTCTCCCGCGCCGCTCTGAGGCAGGCAGTTGCGTACGTACGGCTTCATCACATGCCATGCGGACGGCGCAAATCCCGGAAAGCCCCGTCAGTTCACCGGCCGCAGGTCGAAGCACACGAGCTTGTCCTTCTGCCGCACGAGCAGCCTGCCATTGGTGATGGCGGGAGAGGAGCAGCCCATGGCGTCTGTTTTGGCGCGGCCGAGCTGCTCATAGGCGGCGCTGCTGGCCTTCACCATGCGCACATGCGTGCCGTTGTTTTCATAGACGATCAGCTTGCCGTCAGCGAGCAGCGGCGAGGTGATGGTGCTGTTTACCTCGTTCACCACCCACTTCTCCGCGCCGGTTTCAAGATCGACGCACTGGTGCTTGCCTCCGCAGCAGTGATAAACCTTGCCTTCGTAAATGATCGGGCTGCCAGTGTAGCGCAGAGTCACCCAGAAATGCGACCACGCGGCTTTCGGCGTGCCGTCCGGCTGCATTTTGTAGGCACGCAGCCCCACGCCTGCGGTGCCGCTGTAAAGTACGAGCCAGTCGCCGCTCGTCACCGGGGTGCTCTGGCTGCCGCCTTCGGCCTTCCACCTCACAGCGCCCGTTTCGGGGTCGAGACCATACAGCGCGTTGTTGCCATTGATCACGAGCACGGGCTTCCCGCTGCCAGGCGCCCACCATGTCGGGCTGGCGATCACCCCTTTCGCCTCCTTCTGCTCCCACAGCATCTTGCCATCGGCCTTTGAAAAGGCGCAGGCCACGCCGGCCGCCATGTACACGCGGTCTCCCACGATGAGCGGCGACGCCGCGGGCCCTTTGGCGGAAAGCGGCGCCGACCACACGAGCCTGCCATCGGCCTCGTTCACACAGAGCAGTTCTGAACTGCACGCGGCATACACCCTGCCGTCCACCACCGCACAGGTGCTGGAGGACTGGCGTCCGCTGGGCTTGCCGGGCTTCGCGTATTTCCAGATCTGCTTTCCGGTGTTCAGATCCAGGCAGAGAACCACGTCCTGGGCGATCTTCACCGTGTTCGGCACCAGCGCGATCATCTTTTCCTTCACATCGGGCGGAAAGCCTTCGTCATCCAGCCACTTGCTGAACTCCGCCGCACTGGCAAAGGGCCTGCCCTGGCGGCTGTTCATCTTGCCGAGCCACTCCAGCGCGATGGCATTTTTGCCGGCCTTAAAGCGGCTCGTCACCCAGGAGCCGAGACTGATGTCCTCTTTCTCGCTCAGGTTGTCCTTGCGCCATTGCACGATCCATTCATCAAACTTTTCGCCACGCAGCTTGGGCAGGTTGAGGCGTGTTTCCTCCAGCCTTTTCTCCAGCTCCGGCGAGACGCCGCGGTAGTTCAGCGACTGCATCACCTCCGTGTCGATCTCGCGCGTTTCAGACGGCACGCGCTCATGCCACACCACGCTGAGGAACACCCTCTCTCCGCTCACCACCGGGCTGCCATGCCCGCCGTACTCGTTGCTCGGGATGAACTCGCTCTCCCAGACCTTTTTCAGGCCCTCCTGCGGAAAAGCATCGGCGATGGGGCTCGTGTCCTGCGAAATCCCGTTGCGGTCAGGTCCGCGCCATTGATTCCAGTCACCCGCCCACGAAGTGGCGGCAAACAACAAGACCTGTGCGGCAGCGATGGCGTTTCTTTTCATGCGCTGCGGTTAACGGCCTCATGCTGCCGTAAGTTTCACCCGTTCCTCTCCTCTCAGATCTCTTCTCTGTGAGAGTGGTACGCAGGGAGGGGATCGAACCCTCGACCAATTGGTTAAAAGCCAACTGCTCTACCGCTGAGCTACCTGCGCATTTCGGAAACGGGGGCGGGTATGTATTCACAGGAACGTTCAGTGCAAGCCGGAATATGCCCCGGCGCGGACTTTCTGAACCAGCGCCCTGAGCCCGTTTTCAGGTCGCTGGACGTGAAAAGCATGGATGCCGCAGCTCTCCGCCCCGGCCAGATCGCATTTCAAATCATCGCCAATGTGCAGCGCCTCCCCCGGCAGGCAGCCTCCGGCGGCCAGCGCGGCCTCAAACATGCGCGGGTGCGGCTTGGCCGCGCCGACCTCGCTGGAGAGGATGACCTGCGCAAAAAAACGCAGCAGATCATGCCCCGCCAGAATGCTGCGCAGCCGGCGGTCGAAATTCGACACCACCAGCAGCCGGTGGTCCCGTGAGAGATCCTCCAGCGTGGGCGCCACATCCTCAAACACGCTCCAGGCCTGCGCCTCCTCATAATGCGCGTACAACCCGCTAAAAAGAGCCTCCAGCATCCCTGCCGCCAGCGGTGCTCCCAGCACACGGCCAAACACGTCTCCCACCAGCGCCTGCCACCAGCCGCGGTCGTCATCCTCAGCCGTCTGCCCCGCCGGATGCAGCGGCGGCAGCGTTTCCTTCCATGCCGCGCGAAACGCCCCCATGATGGCTCCCGGCTCCGCCACGATGCCGTGCTTCAGCGCATGGCGGGCATACGTGGCTCCCACGGGCTCGGCGGGCTTGATCAGCGTGCCAGCCGCATCAAAAAACAGCGTTTTCAGCGGCATGACAGGGCGGTGCGGAGAAATAAAAACGGGAGCGGCCTTGCAGCCGCTCCCGTGGGAAAAGGAGAGAAGATTACTTGGAAGCCGTGACCGGATTCTTCGGATTCTTGCCGTAAGTCACTTCCTGCTCAGGCTCCGCAGGGAGCTGAGGCAGGCGGCAGTGCCAGCTGGAGCCGGGGAGGAGATAGCCGCCGCTCAGATCGTTCAGGCTGCCCACCATGTAGGACTTCGGCTCAGGCGGGGTGATGATGTCCACGGCGCCAAAGAGACCGCGGCTGACCGTTTCGCCGTAGGTGTACAGGGTGCTCTGATAAACTCTCTTCGTGGCGATCATGCCACGCTGCATGATGCCGGTGGCCACGCCGGGCCAGCGGCGGATGGCCCGCACAGCAAAGGTGGCGGTGTCATCCACGGTGTCCATGGCGTAGTCGGTGTAGCGGTTGGTCTCGCGGAAAGCGATGTCGTCCGTGCGAAACGCGGCATCCATGCCGATGTTCGTGTAGTCCCTCGCCTGGCGGTCCGAGACCTTGCCGACGAAGTTGGTGCCGTCATCCACGATGTCCATCGTGGAGGTCTCCGCCTGGCCCACGCCCTGGCTCACATAGCCGAGGCCGCGGTTCACATATCCAGCATCACGGCACGGGAGCACCGACGAAGGACGCGGGTTGTTCACCAGGTTCCTCGTACTAGTGCAGGAGGCGAGAGTGGAGAGCAGAACAAGGGGCAGGAGCAATTTCATAGATTAATGGGTGACTCTGTCAGAAAGGACCATGGATTGTCAAAGCTAAAATCGGCCAATCTCCGCCAAATGCACGCGGGAATGACACAGAAACTGAAAGACCCCCGCCGTCATCGCGTTATCGCGCCATACCCCCCATTGTATTTCCATGAAGCTGAACCCCTTCTGCTCCCTTCTTGCATGCCTCGCCGCCTCGGCCCTGACGGCTTATGCCGCGCCTGATCTCACAGCCACCGCAGCTAGGATCGACGAACTCGTCAATGCCAAGCTCGCCAAGGAAAAAGTCCAGCCTAACAAGCCCGCGAGCGACGAAGTCTTCGTCCGCCGCGTGTATCTGGATGTCGCCGGCCGCATTCCCACCCTCGCGGAAACCACCGAGTTCCTCAAAAGCACCGATGCCGACAAGCGGGCCAAGCTCATCGACAAGCTCCTCGCGAGCGACGGCTACGTGCAGAACTTCTACAACTACTGGGCCGACATCCTGCGCATGAAGAGCCAGATGGTCGGCGGCGGCCAGAGCCTGCCCGCCTTCTACGGCTACTCCAAGTGGCTGAAGGACAGCCTGCGCGACAACAAGCCCTACGATGAAATGGTGCGTGAAGTCGTCACCGCCAGCGGCAAGAGCTACGAGGACGGCGCCATCGGCTTCTACATCCGCGACTACAACATGCCGCTGGATAACATGGCCGTCACCACCCAGATCTTCCTGGGCACCAGCATGGTCTGCGCCCAGTGCCACAACCACCCCTTCGACAAGTGGACTCAGATGGACTACTACCAGATGGCCGCCCACACCTACGGCATGACTGGCAGCAACGGCCTGACCAATCCTCTTCTGGCGCAGGCCATCTACGGCGGTGGCACGGCCAAGAACAAGGGCAACCGTTACGGCGGTGCCGTTACTAAATTTGACCTCCCCAAGGGCATCGAGCGCAAGGACGTGGGCCGCGCCATGACTGAAATCCTCCGCCCCCTCCGCTACAACACCGTCCTGGACATGACGGACAAAAAGCCCCTGCTTCTGCCCCATGACTACCAGTACTCCGACGCCAAGCCCAAGCAGAAGGTGGAGCCCGTCATTCCCGCCTCCTTCAGCAAGGACGGCAAGATCGTGAAGCAGGGCGTCAAGCCCATCACCTCCTACGCCGCCTGGATGACCAGCAAGGAAAATCCCCGCTTCACCACCGTCATCGCCAACCGCCTGTGGAAAAAGCTCATGGGCCAGGGCCTCATCGAGCCCGTGGACGAAATCACCGACAGCACCGTGCCGAGCAATCCCCAGCTCATGACCTTCCTCGAGGACACCATGAAGGCCGCGAATTACGACATGAAGGCCGTCCTGCGCGCCATCCTCAATTCCCAGGCCTACCAGCGCGAGGCCTACACGAAAGACGTGGAACTCGGCGAAGTGTACAACTTCCCCGGCCCCCTCCTCCGCCGCATGAGCGCCGAGCAGATCTGGGACAGCATGGTCGCCCTCTACAAGCCCGGTGCAGACGTCCCCAGCATCGCCACCAAGGTCGATGGCGAGATCGCTCTTCGCCGCATCGAGTGGCTGGACCGCGCGCTCAACAGCCTCTCCCCTCAGGAACTCCAGGCCTGCACCATCAAAGTGGCGCAAAAGCAGAAGGAGCTGGCCGCCGAAGTCCGCGCCGCCCAGGAAACCATGGAAGCTGCGTCCAAAGCCAAGGACGAGGCCGCCATCCGTGAAGCGCGCAAAGCCATCCAGAGCCAGCGCAAGCGCATCGACGAAGCCGTGGACGCCGTGGTCTATGACGCCGGCTTCAAGCGCTTCGCTGAACTCGCACGTGAAGGCAAGCTCGACGACGTCATCAAGGACGCCGAATTCACCAAAGAAGTCACCGCCGCCGCCAATCTCAAAAGGAAGAATGGCGAAGAACTCGGCATGGATGATGCCCTCGCGCTCCTGGCGAAGCAACGCCGTGCCAGGCTGAGTGAGGCGGCCAAAGCCCGCTTCACGGCAGACGCCGGCCGCTTTGAGGTCGATGACAAAAACGAAAAGGCCTCTCTCGCCGCCTGGGAAAACTTCCGCGACACCTATATGCTGCGCGCCGCGGACCTGCGCAGCCCCGCCCCGAACGGCCACTTCCTCCGCGAGTTCGGCCAGAGCGACCGCGAACTCGTGGAAAACTCCAACGACGAGGCCAGCGTCAGCCAGGCGCTCATGCTGCTCAATGGCAAGGTCTTCAGCAACCTCATGAACCGCTACACTGTGATCGCCCGCTCCATGGACCGCGCAAAAAAGGACGGTCCGGAAGCCGTGATCGACACCGTCTATCTCAGCCTGCTCAGCCGCAAGGCCACTGCTGAGGAAAAGGAACTGCTCAAGCCCATCGCCGACAACGCCGACTCCACCGACCGCGGAGACGTGCTGTGGACCGTGCTGAACACGCGCCAGTTCTTCTTCATTCAGTAAGACGCGCCGCGCAGGACCAAAGCTGACCCGTTGCGCCGCAACGGGTCGGCTCCCAGCACACTCCGGCTGCGGCGCAACCGGACGACTTTAAGCGATCACACCCTTCACCACTTCCCCCGCCACATCCGTCAGCCGGAAATCACGGCCGGCGTAGCGGTAGGTCAGCTTCAGATGATCCAGCCCCAGCAGGTGCAGGATGGTGGCATGCAGGTCGTGGATGTGGACTTTGTCCACTGCGGCGTAGTAGCCGTAGTCATCCGTGGCGCCGTAGGCGGTGCCGGGTTTGCTGCCGCCACCAGCCAGCCACATGGTGAAGCCGTGCGGATTGTGGTCGCGCCCGTCGCTGCCCTGCGCCACGGGTGTGCGGCCGAACTCACCGCCCCAGACGACGAGGGTGTCATCCAGCAGGCCGCGAGATTTGAGATCCGCCAGCAGTCCTGCGATGGGCTTGTCCACCTCGGCCGCATTTTTCGTGTGGCCTTTGAGCAGGTCGCCATGCTGGTCCCACTGCACAAAGCTGTCGCTGTGCGTCACCTGCACAAAGCGCACGCCGCTTTCCGCGAAACGCCGCGCCATGAGGCACTGCCGGCCAAAATTCGCCGTCACCGGATCATCCAGGCCGTACATCTTGCGTGTGGCCTCCGTCTCACCGGAGATGTCCTGCAGTTCCGGCAGCGTCGATTGCATGCGGTAGGCCAGCTCAAAGGAGTTGATGCGCGCCTCCAGCGCCGCATTCGCCCCTGCCACATCCAGATGCGCATGGTTCATCTGCGACACCAGGTCCAGTTGCGCGCGCTGCTGCTCCGGGGAGAGCGTCTTGTTACGAATGTCCCGCACCACCGCCTGCTCCGCGGGGATGCTCGCATTTCCCAGCGGCGTGCCCTGGCAGTGCGCCGGCAGAAAGGCGGAGCCCCAGTTGTTCACGCCGCCATGCGCCAGCGTCGGGCAGATGGTGACAAAGGCCGGCAGGTCCGAATTTTCAGTGCCCAGCCCATAGCTGACCCACGAGCCCAGGCTTGGCCGCACAAAGGTGTCGCTGCCCGTGTGCAGCTTCAGCAGCGCCCCGCCGTGCGCCGGGTTCGTGCCGTGCATGGAGCGGATGATGCACAGGTCATCCACATGCTTCGCCACATGGGGAAACAGATCGCTCACCGGCAGGCCGCTCTGGCCGTAGTGCCGGAATTTCCATGGCGACTTCAGGAGGTTCCCGGTCTCGGCAAACTTCACGCGCGGCAGCGCAAAGGGCGGCGGCTTGCCGTGGTCACGCTCCAGCAGCGGCTTCGGATCAAACGTGTCCACCTGCGAGGGGCCGCCCTTCATCAGCAAGAAAATCACCCGCTTCGCCCGCGCCGGAAAATGCGGCTGCTTCGGCGCCAGCGGGTCAATCACCGCCGCCTTCGCAGCGGACTCCAGCCCCAGCACTCCCTGCAGCGCCAGATAGCCAAAGCCCGCGCAGGAACTGCGCAGCATCTCGCGGCGGCTAAATGAGGGCATGGGCGGCATGGTTTTCACATAGCAACATACGGGCCGGGAGGCCGCGCTCTTGCCTGCATATGCCACCTTCCCCCGCTGCTACAGCCCTGAACGGGAACGCAGGGCGTGGGCATACACGCCCATGCCCAGAGGAAAGAACACGAGCGCCAGACGCCCGACGAGAGTTCTAAGAATCTCGTTCTGCGTAAAATCATGCACCACGCTCGCCACCACCAGCAGAAGAACCGCCGCAAGGAGCACCGCGGCAGGCAGCTTCGGCCCGCGGCGCAGCCCCTGAATGACTCCATACAAAATGGCCGCGATAACCACGACCATGCCACAGACAATCATGACCTCGCCGTCCATGTCAGTCAGTCATTTGGTGAAGTTCACGCTGCCCATAAAAGACAAAGGCGCCGAAGAGCAGCCAGATCACCCCCAGGGTGAACATGTCACCCCCTGACGTGAAAAAGCGCAGAAAAATGCCGATCACCGCCAAAATCCAAAGACAGTGCCAGTGGCCCCCGCCCCCGTTCCGCAGCGCCTGAATGGACATCACCAGCGGATAGAGCGAAGCCATGCTGCAAAGGCCCATGGCCCGCTTCATTGTCAGCCACTCCGCCCAGGCCTCCAATGAGCCAGCAGCGGCCAGTGCGGTTGTGTGCATGTCACCCATCACGGATCAAAAAACGGTTCTTTCTCACGCCCGCCCCGTTGCCGGCGTGCGGGTGCGGTCATCGTGGAAGAACTTCTCCATGCGCTCACGCAGGTCGGCGTAGAAATTGCGGGACATCTCTTCGATGGCCTCCGCCGTGTGGCTGACGCCGCTCTTGGCGGCCAGCTCACGTGCAACCCGGCTCTTCTCCTCAAACTCGCGCTCCAGGTCCATGAGATAGACCAGAAACTCCTTGGCCGAACGCGCGCCGTCCACGCTGGTGACCAGCGAACGCTCAAGCATCTTGTTTCGGGTGAAGTTCAGCACCCGGCTTTCTCCCAGCTCCTTCATCTGGCGGCTGAAGCCCTCCATGAAGGCTTTGCGCTCGCCTTCAAAACCCAGCTCCTCGCGGTCCACCATGGTGTCATACGGACCCGGCTTGGAGAAGAATTTCATGATGAGCGGAATCGTGTCCACCAGCATGAAAAGCAGCGTCAGCACCAGGTACGCCACCAGGGCAAAGGTGCCCCCCTGCGCGCCCTGCTGAAACAGCTCATGCAGCGCCAGTGTCTGCTTCAGGATGTCCCGGCGTGATTCGTCACGAATTTTGGCGATGCGCAGCTCCTCGTCCTGGCCCAGCCGGGCGATCTCCTCGTTCATGTTTTTCTGCTGCAGCAGCAGCGCGTCGATCTGCGTCTTCAACGTTTCACGAATGGCGTTCTGCTGGCCCACAAACTGATCCGCCTGTTCCGTCTGCACCTTCTGCTTCAGTGCGGCCACGCGTTCACGCTCCGCCTTGTCGCGTGCGGCCTGCTCCGCCGCTTTGGCGTCCAGAGCCGCGTTCACGCCGTCCTCGGCCGCCTTGATTTCAGCCACCACGGCCACGCGGTTTTTCGTCATCGTATCCAGCACGCCGCTGAGGCGTGCGCTCTCCGCCCGCCGCCAGGTGAGCTGGTCTTCCTGAATGCTCTTGGCGCGCGGCCCCAGGCCCACGATGCCGCTGCGCTGGCCGTTCACCTCCTTTTCAAACTCCGTCTGCCAGTGGTTCAGCTCTTCGGCGATCTTCTGGTAGTCTTTGCTCATCGCGGCCATCTCCGTGTCCAGCTTGGCCAGCCTTTCCTTCCCAGGCGCCACGGCATCGCCGATCTTCGCCTCCCGCTCGGCCTTGGCGGCCTTTTCATCCTCTGTCAGCAGCTTCTCAACAGGCTTGCCCTGGTCATCCAGGAACTTCGCATTGAAAGTCGCATTCCAATTTTCACGCTGCTTGGCGATCTCCTCCTCCAGCGGCACCAGACGCGCCTCCACGGCGACTTTCTCCTGCTTTGAAACTTCGCGCGCGGCCTCGATTTCATCCTGCCGGTGCTTTTCAATCACAGAAGAGATGGTGTCTTTAAACAGCAGCAGCGTCAGCGGATGTGAAATCGTGATGCCCATCAGCGCCGCCACCACCATGCGCAGGGAGAACTGCCCAATCTTCCGGAAAAACGACTGATACGCGCGGTAGGTGGCCAGCAGCGCGCGGTCCACCGTCAGGATGATGAAGGACCACACCAGCGACACCGGTACGATGATGTACCAGTTGTCCGTCAGCGTGCTCAGCGCATACGCGCAGGCGATGATGGCAAAGGTCGACGGGACCAGCACCGTGGCGCCGAAGGCCACGTACTTGCGCCGCTCCCAGGCGGGGCAGGCGTCGAGATTGTCGGAGGAGGCTGCGGAGAGCCAGAAGAAAACGCGTTCGATGCGCTGCAGGAGGTTCATGGGCGTAGTGGGCTGCCTAGGGCGAGTGTGCGGGCGGGCGCGAGATTGTCAATCTGCGGGAATGGATTAATAAGACCCCTCCTATGACGCCCACGTTCGATGATGCATTCATTTGTGATTCCGTTCCCGCGGAAGTCATGGATCAGGTCTGGGCGGCGGGCTGGCGGCATTTTGGCAGGTATTTCTTTCGGTACAGCACACAGCAGGCCAAAGACGGCGGCCTGCAGACCATAACGCCGCTGCGCATCAGTCTTGCGTCCTGCTCCTTCACGAAAAGCCAGCGCCGCGCCCTGAACAAAAACGCCGGCCTCCGCACGGAAATCTCCCCCGCCACCCTCGATGGCGAGCTGCGCGCCCTCTTCCAGCGCCACAAGCAGCGCTTCACCCACAACATCCCCGACACCCTCGAAACCTTCCTCGGCCCCGACCCCGCCCGCGGCCCCTGCGAATGCCGCATGCTTCGGGTGTTTGACGGCGAGCAACTCATTGCCGCCAGCTTCCTGGACCTCGGCCAGCAGGCCGCCTCCAGCGTCTATGCCATCTTTGAGCCCGAGCACGCCGCCCGCAGCCTGGGCATTTACACCCTGCTTTTGGAAATCCAGCACTGCCGCGCCGCCGGCCTCCGCTGGCTCTACACCGGCTACGCCACGCGGGAGCCCAGCGTGTATGATTACAAAAAGCAGTTTCGCGGCACGGAGGCGTTGGCGTGGACCACAGGCGCATGGCTGCCGGCTCAACATCCCGGAACTTGCTGCGCTAATGGCTCCCCGGCCTGAACCGCCGTTCACCGAATTTGATGCCTGCGGTGGCTGGCGGAAATGTTGCAAGTTGCACCGCCTAAGCACGGCAACATGGCAACATTTTCAAGGACACCTCCTTGTTCCCGCGCACTGAGTAGCAGCAGGCAGCATTTCATGGCATTGAAGCGAATTACACCGCCTGCCAGAGCGGCCCGAGATGGCAGCATTTTGAAATCGATTTGTTGCCATAACCACGAGACTGAGCTTGCCCTCGGTGGATCACTCGGCGGGAAAATGCCTGGCCACGCCAAGGACGCAAGACTCAGTCCAGGGGGCCGGCCCCCTGCGGGGGGCTCCTGAACACAGTCGCTTTGCCGCAGTCTTCCGGGTGCCTACAGCCTGCGCTTTCACAGCGCATAGTGTTGAAAACGGGTGTGTGCAATCAGCCCCGCCGCAGAGCGTGCCTGGCGCTAGATGCGCACTCATCCAAGGATAAATATTTATTCCCATGACTCTCTCCCCTCGGGTGCTGAGGCGCTCCCGCTTTTGCAAATCACCCCAGTGCCCCACGCGGGCCTCAGCCCGCCCTCCGGCCAAAATGTTGCCATGTTGCCGTGTCTAGGTGCGGCAACATGGCAACATTTCACTGTCCCGCCTTCGTGGAAGAGGCAAACAAGCGCAAGACAAGGCACCGCCGCGCACCAGTGCGCAATCCGAAAGCGCCCAAGGCTAAAATGGCGGCAACATTTCACGCATGAATTTGATACCATGCCCTCATGACGCGCGTGCCCGCCTGGCCGTCCCTACCGCCGGATGTGCAGAAACAGATTCACCCCTTCCGGCTCCCAGTTCACCTCGATGGAATCCGCCGGCGCCCCAGCCTCCAGGGCCAGCTCCCGCAGGTGATCGCGCGTGCGGTGCTGCAGCACCCAGTCGCCCAGCAGCTCCATGTAGTCGCGGCTGGGGTTTTGGTCGGAGAAATTCCCCACCACCACTTCCCCGCCCCGCTTCGTCACCGCCATCAGCGCCTTCAGCAAAAAGACAAACGTGCGGTCCGTGAGGTAGTCAAACAGCCCGGCGGACCACACCAGCTCATACCCCTTCGCGGGCAGAAAGCGCAGCACATTGCGGTGGTAAAACTCCACCCGCGCGGCAAACGGCGCGCACAGCTTCTTCGCCCGCTCCACCGCGTGGATCTCCGCGTCCACGCAGTCGAAAAACACCTCGCGTTCCGGATTGTCCAGCACCCATTCGCGCACATCCCGCGCCGGGCCGCTGGCCACGTTCAGCACCTTCAGCGGTGCCTTTGCCCGCCCTGCGGAGTGCGAGTTCAGAAGCTGGTGAAAGTAGGCCTTCCGGTTTCGCACCGCATTTGGCGCTGCCTGCGCATGAAAATACAGGTCCCAGCGCCGCAGGTGCGGCTCCTGGGCGGTCTGCATCGTGTAGATAGCCTCAATGATCTCGAAGTCCCCGCTGTAGCCGTATTTTTTTCCCAGCGCCCGCGCCTGCATGGTCCCCTCCAGATAACGGTGCGTCATGTCCTGCGCATAAGCCAGCACATCATCCCGCGCGATCACCTGCGCCCGCACCGCGTCTCCCAGCAGCCGCAGCGTGCGGTTCATCTGCGCGTAATCTGTCGGCATCGGGCCGCCTTGGGCGATGAATTCCCGCAGCAGGTCGTCACATTCAATCAATGGCGCAAAGTCGTTCTTGCGAACGGAGTAGCGTTCCTGGAGGACAAGGGGCGGCATGCGCTGAAGGTGGCAGATGGAGGCCTTCTTCGGCCTAATTCCTTGATAATAAGCTCTTCTTGACCTTTCGGGAAGCAAAAAATTACAGCAATGCTGTTTCCCGCCCACGTCCGCCTCCCTAGTCCTCCGCTCGTGGGAAAAACAAATTCCAGCTTTGCCCGTAAAATCCGCGTCTCCCAGGGAGATATGAATATGCCCGCTCATGCATCCCTCCGACCAAGAACGCCACCGCCGCTTTCTGCGCAGCTTCACCGCGCATGAGCCCGCCCTCCGCGCCCACGTGCGCCGGCTGGTGCCCGCGCGGGCGGATGCGGACGACATCATGCAGGAGATCAGCGTGGTGTTGTGGGAGAAATTCGACTCCTTGCGCGAGGGTGCGGAATTCAAGCCTTGGGCTTTCGGCGTGGCACGCTTTGAGGTGCTGGCCTGGCTGCGTGACCGCGGCCGCGACCGCCTCGTCCTCGATGAGGAGGTCATCACCAAGATCGCCGAGGAGACCACGGCCCTGGAGCCCCACCTGGAGCGCCAGCGCGAGGCCCTGGAGCACTGCATGCAAAAAGTGCCCGCAGAGCAGCGCGGCCTCCTCATGCAGGCCTACCAGCCCGAGTCCAGCATCCAGGAAGTCGCCCAGGGAAGCGGCCGCAGCGTGCCCGGCTTTTACCAGTGGCTGCACCGCATGCGGCAGAAGCTGCTGGACTGCATCCGCCGCGTTTTGGCAGAGGAGGTGGCACCATGAAAGCAGAGCTCATGGCCGCCTACATCAGCGGCAGCATCACGCCGCCTCAGATGCAGCAGCTCAATGCCCTGCTGCTGGCAGACGCGGAAGCCCGCCGCGAATTCGCCGAACTTCTCAACGTGGACTCCGCCCTCGCAGCACTGGCTGCGGATTGGACCTCCACACAAAAGGTGGCGCGGCCAAAACCTGCGCGCTGGCTCACCTCCTCACCCCGCTGGATCACCGCCGCCGCAGCGTGCATCGCCCTGCTGCTCGGTGCCTGGTTCTGGCAGCAGTCGCAGCACTCCTACGCCACCGTTTCCAAAGCCGCCGGCGTGCAGGAGCTGGCCGATGGCGCGGAACTGCGCGGCGAGACTCACGACATCCGCGCAGGCAGCGTTTCCCTCGTCACCGCACGCGGCGCTCGCATTGTCATCGAGGCCCCGGCGGAGTTCTATTTTGAATCCGCGCAGCGCCTGCACATGAAGCGCGGTCGTCTCGCGGCCGATGTGCCGCCCACAGCCAAAGGCTTCACCGTCATCACGCCTTCCGGCGATGCGGTGGATCTCGGCACGCGCTTCGGCGTGGACGTGCCCGCCAGCGGCGCGGCAGAGGTGCACGTGTTTCAGGGCGAGGTCATCACCAAGGCCTCCGGCGCGAAAGCCAATCAAAGCCTGCGTGGTGGCGATGCAGTGTCCTTTGCTCAAGGTGCCAGCACCGCCCGCGAGCTGCGCTCCTCCGCCTTCATCCAGCCGGATGAAATGCCCGGCCTCACCGCTGGACTCGCCGCCGGCCAGCGTGCGCGCTCCGCCGCAGCCGTCGCTGCTTTGAAGCAGGACCCTGCGCTCATTGCCTTGCTTGATTTCGAATCCGCCGAGGAACTCCCCGGAGTGTACCGCCGCGTGCAGGGCCGCTGGCCTGGCTCCCACGCGCCGGAGTTTGTGAATGTGGGCGATCACTTGAAGCTCGATGTCGGAGGTGGCCGCGACTGGCCGCAGCTCACGCTCGCCGCCTGGGTGCGCATCGACCGCCTCGGCGCGCCCTACCAATCCCTGCTGCATACGGATGGCTGGAGCGGCAACAACCCCGGCCAGGTGCACTGGATCATCAACCGCGACACCACCATGCGCCTCGCCCTCATCGGCAACACCCTCGCACCCGGTGCCACCGAGCGCCAGGGCCACCCCGACTCCCGCAGCCCCGTGCTGCCGGAGCAGGGCCGCTGGGTTCATCTGGCCACCGTCTATGATTCCACACGCGGCACCGTGCGCTTTTATCTCAATGGTCAGTTCGACAGTGAAACTCACCTGCAGACCGCGCACCCCGCACGCCTCGGCCCCGCGCAGATCGGCAACTGGAACCAGCAGGACCGCAAGCTCAGCGGCCGTGTCGATGAACTCCTCCTGCTGGGCCGCGCCATGACCGACGCCGAAATCCGCGCCCTGCACGCCGCAGGCAATCCTTACCGCTGATCCCGCCACATGAAGTTGGTTGTTCTCACTCTCCTCGCCTCCTCCAGCCTTGCCGCTGCCGTTGACTTCGTGCGCGACGTGCGCCCCATCCTGCAGAAGCATTGCTACAGTTGCCACGGCGAGAAAAAACAAAAGTCCGGCCTCCGCCTCGACATCAAAGCCGCAGCCTTCAAAGGCGGCGACAAACACTCGCCCGACATCATCGCCGGCAAAGCCAAGGAAAGCCCGCTCATCCATTTCATCACCACCGATGATGATGACGAGCTCATGCCACCCAAAGGCAAGCTCCCCGCCAGCGACATCGCCACCCTCACCACCTGGATCAACGAAGGCGCCCCATGGCCCGACGGCGTCGATCTCGCCAAGCTCGAAGACCGCCGTGACCACTGGAGCTTCAAGCCTCTTCAAGTTCCAAGTTCTCCTCAAAGCATCGATTCCTTCATCGACGCCAAGCTCGCCGAAAAAAACCTCCACCGCTCCTCTCCCGCAGATCCCGTCTCGCTCATCCGCCGCATCACCTTCGACCTCACCGGCCTCCCACCCACACCCGAAGAAACCACCGCCTTCGAAAAAGAGTTCATCCAGGATCGAGCATCCAGCATCCAGCATCTAGTGGACCGCCTTCTCCAAAGCGAGCGCTACGGCGAACGCTGGGCCCAGCACTGGCTCGATGTCGTGCGCTACGCCGACACCCACGGCTTTGAAGTCAACACCGAGCGCCCCAACGCCTGGCCCTACCGCGACTACGTCATCCGCTCCTTCAACAACGACACACCCTACGATCGCTTCATCAAGGAGCAGATCGTCGGCGATGCCATGGGCCAGGATGCCGCCACCGGATTCCTCGTCACCGCCTCCGTCCTGCTGCCCGGCCAGATCGGCAAGGACGATGCCTCCAAGCGCCTCGCGCGGCAGGACTCGATTGATGAAATAGTCATGAACATCGGCCAGACCTTCCTCGGCCTCAGCGTCGGCTGCGCGCGCTGCCACGATCACAAGTTCGACCCCATCACCGCCAAAGATTACTACGCCATGCAGGCCTTCGTCGCCGGTGTCGAATATGCCGACCGCGATCTGCACACACCCGCCGCCGAGGCCGCACGCGCGGAGGAGAAACAGCTCAAAGCACGCCTCGCTGAAATCGACAAAGAACTCGCCCGCTTCGTACCCATGGCCAAATCCGGTGCCGAGCGCCCCATGATCAACGCCCGTGAAAACTCGGACCGCTTTCCACCGGTAAAAACGCAACGCGTGCGCTTCACCATCAAGTCCACTACCAACCTTGAGCCCTGCATCGACGAACTCGAAGTCTTCAACACGCGCGGCGAAAACGTTGCCCTCGCCACCACCGGCACCAAACGCAAATCCTCCGGCGACATCGGCGTGGCCGAGCGCCACGAGCTCCGCTTCCTCAACGACGGCCGCTACGGCAACTCACGCAGTTGGCTCTCCAACGCACTCGGCAAAGGCTGGGTGGAGCTGGAGTTCCCGCAGGAACAAACCGTCGAGCGAGTCGTCTGGAGCCGCGACCGCGATGGCAAATTCACCGACCGCCTCGCCACTGATTACCAAATCGAAATCAGCGATGCCGCCGGCCAATGGCACACCGTCGCCGATGCCAGCGACCGCCAGAAGTTTGACCCCAAGAACAAGAAGCTCGCCAAGCCCACACTCAAGGGACTCACGCCTGCTGAAAACAAACGCGCACGCCCGCTCTTCGAGGAGAAGTCCCGCACCGAGAAACAAATCGCCCAGGCCGTCAACTTGCAGAAAGTTTTCGCTGGCACCTTCCGCACCCCGGACGACATCCATCTCCTCAATCGCGGCGATCCCGAGCAGCCCAAGGAAGCCGTCACCCCCGCCGTGCTCAGCGCCCTCGGCAAAGTGACACTCCCCAAAGAGTCCGCCGAACAAGACCGCCGCCGCGCCCTCGCCGACTGGATCGCCAGCGCACGAAACCCGCTCACCGCTCGCGTCATGGTGAACCGCATCTGGCAGGGCCACTTCGGCACCGGCTTCGTGCAGACCCCCAGCGACTTCGGCCGCATGGGCATGAAGCCCACCCACCCCGAACTCCTCGACTACCTCGCCGCCGAATTCATCCGCAGCGGCTGGAGCGTGAAGCACATGCACCGGCTGATCATGCTCTCAGAGACCTATGGGCAATCAAGTCAGACTCACGATTTGGCAACGCCCCCATCAGTCAGCGCGCCTCAAGACAAAATCATAAATCATAAATCAAAAATCATAAATGAAGGCCCCCTTCTCGACGCCGACGTCCACTACTTTTGGCGCTTCCCCTCCCGCCGCCTCGAAGCCGAATCCATCCGTGACTCCATGCTCGCCGTCAGCGGTCGTTTGAATCTGCAGATGTATGGCCGCGGCTTCAATCTCTTCGATCAACGCGGCGGCCTCAGCGGCTTCGATCCCATCGAGACCTTCAACGCCGACAATCAGCGCCGCATGATCTACGCCCACAAAGTGCGCCGCGAACCCGAAACCGTCTTCGGTGCCTTCGACTGCCCCGATGCCGGCCAGAGCACCGCCCGCCGCATCGAAAGCACCACGCCCATCCAAGCCCTCAACCTCTTCAACAGCCTTTTCACCCTCGAACAATCCGCCGCCTTCGCCACCCGCATCCAGCAGGAAGCCGGCACCGACCCCGTAAAACAAATCACCCTCGCCTACCAGCTCTCCCTCGGCCGCGCCCCCACCGCCGCAGAACTCGCCGACACCACCCCTCTCGTCCATCAGCACGGCCTCACCGCACTCTGCCGCGCCCTGTTCAACTGCAACGAATTCCTCTTTGTACCATGAGCCTTCTATCCGAACACCTCTCCCCCGCAGGCCATGCAATGCTTGACCGCCGCCGCTTTCTCGGCAGCAGCGCCACGGCTCTCGGCTCTATCGCGTTAACCAATCTCCTCGGCCTCGACGGCCTGCTCGCAGCTCAGGCAAACGGCCCCATCATCGACCCCGCGCGCCCCTACGCCCCACGCCAGCCGCATTTCCCCGCGAAGGCGAAAAACGTCGTCGTCATCTTCTGCGCGGGTGCGGTCAGCCAGCTTGAAACCTGGGACTACAAACCCGAGCTCATCAAGTGGGACGACAAGCCTCTGCCCGGCGGCCCCGCCGTCACCTTCCAAGGGCCCGCAGGCAATCTCGCACGCCCTCAATACACCTTCCGCCAGCGCGGCCAGACCGGCAAATGGGTCAGCGACATGATCCCGCATCTCGCGGAGCTCACGGACGACATCGCCTTCGTCCACTCGCTCACCAGCAAGTCCAACACCCACGGCCCCGCCGAAAATTTCCTCTCCACCGGCTTCAATCTCGACGGCTTCCCCTCCCTCGGTGCCTGGACGACCTACGCGCTCGGCAGCGAGAATCAGGACCTGCCCTCCTACGTCGCCATTCCCGATCCACGCGGCGTGCCGCAAAACGGTGCCAACAACTGGGGCCCCGGCTTTCTCCCCGCTGCGTTTCAAGGCACCACGATGAGCTCCAAGGCTCCCGTGCGCCATCTCGCCGCACCCGGCATTTCCCCCGCTTCAGATCAGGCCGCGCGCTCCCTGCTTCAGCGCATGAATGCACGCCACCTCGCCGCCCATCCCGGCGATGGCAAACTCGCCGCACGCATCGCCAGCTACGAACTCGCCGCGCGCATGCAGCTCAGCGTCCCAGAGATCAGCGACATCAGCACCGAGCCCGCGCACATCCTCAAACTCTACGGAGCCGACGACACGCAGAACGCCGACAAAGCCGCCTTTGCCAAGAACTGCATCCTCGCCCGCCGCCTCATCGAAAAAGGCGTGCGCTTTGTGCAGCTCTTCAATGGTGCCTACGCCAGCGGCGGCAAGCTCAACTGGGACGGCCACAACGCTCTCAAAGAGCAGTACGACGTCCACGCACCCATCCTCGACCAGCCCGCCGCTGCGCTCATCCGCGATCTCAAATCACGTGGATTGCTCGACGACACCCTCGTCGTCTGGTGCACCGAATTCGGCCGCATGCCCTTCTTCCAAAAAGGCGCGAAAGGCCGCGACCACAATCCCGACGGCTTCACCTGCTGGATGACCGGCGCAGGTGTGAAGCCCGGCGTCAGCACAGGCGAGTGCGATGAACTCGGCCAGAAAGCCGTGAAAGACATCCATCCTCTCTACGACTTCAACGCCACCATCCTCCACCTCCTCGGCCTCGATCACGAACGCCTCACCTTCGAGCACAACGGCGTCCAGCGCCGCCTCACCAACGTCGAAGGTCACGTGATCAAGCAGATGCTGGCCTGAGCCTCCGAAGTGATGCGGGCACTCCTGCCCGCAACTCGAGCGTCCCACGACATTCGCTGCGGGCAGGAGTGCCCGCATCACTGCATCATCCCTTCACAAACACCTCAATCTCCCCCCGCGTCGGAATCGCCGGCTGCGCACCCGCCTTCAGCGTTGCCAGTGCACCCGCTGCATTCGCGAACCAAATCGCATCCCCCCTGCCCTCGCTGCTCGCCACAGCAAACGCTCCCGCAAAAGTATCCCCCGCCCCCACCGTATCCACCGGCGTCACCTGGGGCGGCGCACACTCCTCCCCCCCCCTATCCGTAATGCTCAGCGTGCTCTCCGCACCTCGCGTGATGATGAGATGCCGGCACATCGCCTCCTGCAAGCTCCGTCCCGGCGTGATCTGTGCCGCCTCGCCCTCATTCACGATCAACACATCCACCTCATACCGCGCCGCCAGATACTCCGCGCTCAGCGGCGAGGGGTTCAATATCACCCGCACACCTGCGCCACGCGCGATCTCCGCCGCACGCTGCACCACCGCCAGCGGGCACTCCAGTTGCAGCAGGAGCGCATCCGCAGCGCGTATCATCTCCGCATGCCAGTCAATGTCCTCCGGCGTGATCGCATGATTCGCCCCCGCATTCACGATGATGGAGTTCTCTCCGCGATCATCCACCGCGATCAAGGCTGTCCCGGTGGGCAGCGGCGAACGCAAAACGCCCGTCGTATCAATGCCTTCACTCTCCAACGTCTCGACATACCGCGCACCAAAGTCATCCTGCCCCACGCAGCCGATCATGCTCACCGCACCGCCCGCACGCGCAGCAGCCACGGCCTGGTTCGCCCCCTTGCCACCAAAGCACGTCAGCATGCTGCTGGACGTAAGCGTTTCCCCCGGCGCGGGAATGTGCGGCACACGCAGCGTGTGGTCCACATTCAGCGATCCGACAACGACAATCCTGGGGCGCTGCGTGGCCATCACTTCTTCGCGGCGGGTGGTGGTTCCACACTGAGCTGCACGATCGCCTCGCGCACCCGCGCCGCCTGCTCCGGGCTCATCACCAGAAAGCGGTGCCGCCCCTTGCCATCCTTGCTCTTGCGAAAGAGCGTGGCCGAATCATTTTCCACCGTGACATTCCCTGGTGGCGAAAGATCAAAGTAGCCGCGCTCCGGCAGCACCGCATACAGCACCGCCGTCGGGTCCCAGGTCGGGCGATCATGCGGCGGCGGATTGTACAAATAATAAGCCTCCTTCAGGGGATGATGCGGTATGTAGTTGAGATCCTCTTCGATGACCACATGCGGAAACGCCGCCGCCACACCGATCTCATACCCGCTCCACACCACCGGCGTCGGCCACTCCTTGGCCAGCTTTTGCGCCGCCGGCACATCCAGCTTCACATTGTACTCCAGATGCCGCGTGTCCCACTGCACCGTCTGAAACGCACCCGCCATGATGCTCAGATACTTCACCTTCTTCGCGATCAATTCCTTCCCGCCCGGCGAGTCCAGCAGACGCGACAGATTGGTAAAGAAGCCCACCTGCGCAATGACCACGCTGCCATCCGGCTGCTTCGCCAGAATGTCCTTGATCAGGCCCACCGACTCAGGCGCATCCGCCCCGCTTTTCAAATCATGCGGGTAGCGCAGGCTGCCGTCCTCGCTCTTCTCGTCCGCCAGCAGATTGAATTTCCCCGCCTCCTTCGCCGCGCCATCGCGCACTACACCGATGGGCGTGTCCGGGTAGCCATACAACGTGTTCACCGCATCCACAAACGCCGCCGCCTGCGGATGATCCTTCGTGATCGTCACCGCCAGCAGTTCACATGCACCGCGCTTCTGCAAATTGTGAATCATCGCCAGCGCCATCATGTCATCGACATCATTGCCCATGTCAGTGTCGAAGATGAGTTTGACCGGCGCCGCCTGAGACAGGCCGCAGAGCGCGCAGAGGAATAGGGTGATAAGCTTTTTCATTTCTTGGGTGGTTGCACAGTGGTTTGAACGATGGCCTCCAGCACGCGTGCCTGCTGCGCTGAAGTCAGTGTGAGAAATCGATCTCGCTTGCCGCCCTTGCCATCTTTGCCAGGCGGCGTGAATTTGGTGAAGCCATCCGCGCCCACGTTCACGCGCCCTGGGTCAGAGAGCCCAAAAAAGCCGCGCTCTGGAAACACCGCCTGCAGCACGCTGCTCTCATCCCAGCACGGCCGGTCATGCGCAGGCCCGCTGTGCAGCAGGTAGGCCTCCTTCACGATGTGGTGCGGCATGTAGCCAAAATCCTGCGCGATGCTCGCACGCGGAAACGGCAGCGCCTCGCCGATCTCGTACCCGCTCCAGTACACCGGCACCTCCTCCGGCCACTCCTTCGCCACCGTCTGCATGAAGCCGATCCCGTTGATCACGTTCGCCTCCAGGTGATAGTTCGTGTGATTGCAGAAAGCGAACGCTCCCGCCATGATGGAAAGCATCTTCACCTTCTTTCGGATCAGTGACGGCCCGTCCAGTGGCGAGTGTGCATCCGCCTTCGATTTGAGCAGGTTCGCCATGTTCGAGGCGATGCCCACGCTGATGATCGAAACACTCCCATCCGGCTGCTTCGTCAGCAGCTCACGCAGCAGATCCACCGCATCGCGCGCCGCATCGTTGCTCTTCAAATCATGCGGATAGTCAGGCGAATCCGCCAGCTTCAGATAACTGCTTGGGCGCTTCTGCGCCGTCGCATCACGCGTCACACCAATCGGCAGATCCGGCCTCCCATAAAACGTGTTCTGCGCATCCACAAAGCTAGCCGTCAGCGGATTGTCCTTCGAGATCGTCACGCCAAGAAACTCACACGCGCCACGATCTGCCAGCGTGTGGCACATCGTCAGCGCCAGCACATCATCCACATCTCCGGTGATGTCCGTGTCAAAGATGATACGTGGCTTTTCAGCCAAAGCCGAGGCACCAAGCAGCATTAAAAAAACAAGTGATCTCATGTCTGTTATTTCCTCCTCCAGGTATCCGCCAGCACCGCAGCCACGATGACCAGCCCGGTCACCACACGCTTCACCGGCTCGGTGGCTCCCACCTGAATGAGCCCCGCCTCCAGCGTGGCGATGATGAGCACGCCCATGAAGCTCTTCACCACCGAGCCACGCCCGCCCATCAGGCTCGTGCCGCCCACCACCACCGCCGCAATAGCCCCCAGCTCAAAACCCGTGCCCGCATTCGGGTCTGCCGAGCCCAACCGTGAGCAGTTGAAGACCGCCGCCAGTCCCGTCAGCGCTCCCGTCAGCGCATGCGCAAAGATACGCGGCCGGTCCACCGGCAGCCCGGAAACCAGCGCCGCCTCCCGGTTCGCTCCAATGGCGATCAAGTGCCGCCCCATCGCCATTTGCGAGAGCATCACCTGCCCCGCCGCCACCACCAGCAGGCTGATCACAAACGCAGGCGAAATCACCATCCCGCCAAACGGCGCACCCAGCGTCTCGATGTCCGCGCCGATGTACTTCGTCTGCGAGTTCGTGGTCAGAAACGCCAGCCCGCGCGCAATCTCCAGCATGCCGAGCGAAACAATGAACGACGGCAGCCTAAGCTTCACACTCACCGCACCCGTCGTGCCACCCAAGAGCGCTCCCACTGCCACGCAGGCCGTCACCGCCATCATCAGCCCCCAGTGCAGGTCCGCCATCAGCACGCCCGCCACCGCACCGCAAAAGCCCAGCAGCGATCCCACCGAAAGATCAATCCCGCCCGTCACCATCACCAGCGTCATCCCCGTGGCCACCAGCGCCAGTGCGGGGATGCGATTCGCCACCGTCCCCAGCGTACCCAGGCTGAAAAAACTCTCCCGCAGCACGCCAAACAACACGATCATGGCCGCCAGCACGCCCATGAGGATGAAGAAGTCGGTAAAGCGGCGCATGATTCAAAAAGCGAGGTCACTTCGTGATCACATCCACCGGCGTCTGCTGATCCGCAGGCTCCGTCTTGTCCTTCAAAACCTTGAGCGCCGCCTCGATGCCAAACACCGCGAGTTGATCCCCATGCTGGTCACACGTCGCCAGCACACGGCCATCCGCCAGCAGCGGCTTCAGCGCGGCGATGTTGTCAAAGCCCACGATCTGCACCTGCCCCGTCTTGCCCGCCGACTGCACCGCAGCCGCAGCGCCCAGCGCCATGTTGTCATTCGCGCACAGCAGCGCCTTCACATTCGGATTCGCCGCCAAAATGCCCGCCGCGATGCCATTCGCCTTCTCCATCTCCCACTGCCCGCTCTGTGACGCCACGATCTTCATGCCGCCCGCGTTCATCGCATCTTCAAAGCCCGCCTTGCGCTGCTGCCCGTTGAAGGCCGTCGTCACGCCCTCGATGATCGCCACCTCATCTCCCGCCTTGAGCTTCTTCGCCAGCACTTCACCCACCGCCTTCGCACCAGCGCGGTTGTCTGGCCCCACAAACGGCACGCTCAGCCCCGCCTGCTTCAGCGCATCAGCGTCCAGCTTGTTGTCGATGTTAATGATGAGCACGCCAGCCGCTTTCGCCCGCTTCAGCACCGTCACCAGCGCCTTCGAGTCCGCCGGAGCAATCACAATCGCCTGCACGCCCTGCGAAACCATCTGGTCCACCAGCCCCACCTGCTCGGCCAGGTCCGTCTCATTCTTGATGCCGTTCACGATCAGCTCGTAGTCCCCCGCATGCGTCGCCTGGTGCTTCTTCGCACCTTCGGCCATCGTTTGGAAAAACTCATTCGCCAGCGACTTCATCACCAGCGCCACCTTGGGTTTGCCCGTGGCGACTGCGCTGGCAGGTCCGCCCGCCGGCTTGCAGGAAAACAGCGCCAGACTGGCGAGGAGAAGTGGGACAAGGCATTTCATGGTTGAAAATTGGCAACTTTGCGCAAACGATTGTGCAGAAGGAATACTTTCGGTCAATCTTTCTTCTTGGGCCCGATGGAGGCGCGCTCGATCAGCCGCACTGGCAGCGTCGTCAGCGCCTTTCGTGAAGCCTTACCTCCTCGCTTGATCAGCTCGCACAGGCGGTCCACCGCCACCGTACCCATGTCCTCCACCGGTTGCGCCAGCGTCGTGAGCGGCGGGGAGAGCAGCGTGGCCCACGGCTGTTCGTCAAAGGCGATGAGCGAAAGATCCTCCGGAATGATGAGCCCGCGCTCGCGCACAGCCTCCAGCGCGCCCAGCGCCAGCTGATTGCTCAGCGCCAGCACCGCGGTGGGGCGCGGCTTCATCTCCAGCAGCCGCAGCGTGTGCTCGCGCGCGATGGCCTGCGAGTGCTCGCCACCCACAAGAAACTTCTCCTCAAAGCGCAGCCCCGCCTCGCTCAATCCTGCGCGATACCCCCGTACCCGCTCCACGATGACCGAGCTGTCCTCCCGTCCCTGCAGGCACGCAATACGGCGATGCCCCAGCTTCACAAGCCGCTTCACCGCCTCACGCGCTCCGGCAAAGTTGTCCGCCACCACCGCCGCCGTTTTCAACGCCGTGAACACACGATCCACCTGTGTCAGCGGCAGCTTGGAGGCGATGAGAGGCTGCAGGTGCGCACTGTCTCCTCCCACGGGCGCGAGAATCAGCCCATCAATGCGGCGGTCCAGCAGCGTGCGAATGCACTCCGCCTCCACTTCGTCGGATTCCTGCGAGTCCGCCAGTAGCACCGTGTAGCCCAGCGCCCGTGCACGGCGCTCCACCGCGCGCGCCAGCGCGGCAAAGAACGGGTTCGAGATGTCCGGGATCACCAGCCCAAGCGTCCGCGTGCTCTGCAGCCTCAGGCTGCGCGCCAGCTCATCCGGGCGCACTCCCATGGCGGCGGCTTCATCCAAAATGTGCTTCTGCGTCTCCTTCGCGATCCGAAACTCATCCCCCCGCCCCGCCATCACACGCGAGACCGTGCTGGCAGAGATGCCGAGATGCTGGGCGAGAGATTTGAGATTCATGCGTTTCAGGCAGGCGGTTTTCTGGCACAAACTGGCAACAAACCGGGATTACCGCAACGTCCCCTTCCATATGTTCCCTTCACGCCATCTTCTGCTCGCCTTCGTCCTCGCCCTTCAGGCACAGGCCGCGCCGCCCAATGTCATCCTCATCAACTGCGACGACCTCGGCTACGGCGACCTCGCCTGCTACGGTGCCAAAGACATCCGCACGCCGCAGCTCGACCGCATGGCCGCCGAAGGCACACGCTTCACCGATTTCTCGGTCACCAGCGCCCTGTGCACCCCCTCACGCGCCTCCTTGATGACCGGCAAGTATCCCGGCCGCGTGGGTCTGGCGGTGGGTGTGCTGCGCCCAGATGCCCAAAATGGACTCGCAGGCGGCGAAACCACCCTCGCCGAGGTATTCAAAGCCGCAGGCTACTCCACCGGCTGCATCGGCAAATGGCACCTCGGTTTCGTCAAAGGCATGCGCCCCATGGATCAGGGCTTCGACAGCTACTACGGCGTGCTGCACAACCTCGATAAATTCGAAACCATCGTCTTCGAAAAAGAGGGTGGCATGCCTGTGCTGCGGGGCGATGCCGTGGAAAAACGCCCCGCCGTCCCCGCCGAGATGACCGGCCTCTACACCGCCGAGGCGCTAAAGTTCATCGAGCAGCACCACACACAGCCATTCTTTCTCTACCTCGGCCACTCCATGCCCCACCTGCCCTTCGATGCCTCTCCGAAGTTCAAAGGCAAATCACAGCGCGGCCTTTATGGCGATGTCGTGGAAGAGCTCGACGACAGCACTGGCCAGATCATCGAAAAACTGCGCACTCTCAATCTCGCCGAAAAGACGCTGGTCATCTTCACTAGTGACAACGGCCCAGAACGCATCACACCCGGCACCGCCGCCCCGCTTTCCGGCGGCAAGCACACCGTCTTTGAGGGCGGCCTCCGCGTGCCCTGCCTCATGTGGTGGCCCGGCAAAGTCCCGGCAAATCGCGTGTGCTCGGAGTTCGTGAGCACCCTCGATCTCATGCCCACCTTCGCCCACCTCATCGGCACCCCACCGCCCGCTCAGCTCGACGGCTTCGATCAATCCTCCCTCCTTCTTGGCCAAGCCGGTGCCACCTCTCCGCGCACCACGCTCTATTCTCTCTACGGACTCAAAGACCGCCGCCAGGAGTCCATGCGCTCCGGCCACTGGAAACTCCACCTCGGCCCCACGCCCAAACTCTTCGACCTCCAAACCGACCTCAGCGAAGCCTCGGATGTCTCCACTCTGCATCCCGACATCGTTCAACAGCTCACCCAGTCCGCCCAAGATATCCGCAACTCTACAATCGCCGCCCCCTGATGTAGCTTCTCATTCGAGGAATGAAATGCTTTACACAACTTCGCCTGTTCGATTTCTTGGATGTAAAGCTGGTCGCGCTGAAAAGGTAAATGCACCCGCCTCCACAGCTTCGCGGATCGCGTCAAAAGAAAACCAGAGTTCATGTGACAGAAACTCCGCAGGCAGAGACTCCAGAGCCTGGGCCGCTTCTATTTTCGTATAGTGTCTCGCCTGTTCCGCAGTTGAGTTGGGATGAACGAAGCCACGCACGACGGACTGCGCATACTCCATATCCCTGATCTCATGAATCACAAAGTCGGTGTCGCCTGCCACAATGCCTTGGTCCTGCGCCCAGAAACAGAGGTCCAGTCCATGGCATGAACCTAAGTGGTTCACATGTCCGCTCTTCCGATCCACAATGAAGCCGGAACAGCCGACCCAGACGAAGGGGATATACCACCATCGAGGTGAGGCAAGAATATTGGTGTCGTCAAAGATGACCTCCCCTTCCCCGCCCGCCGCGATCCAGACATCCCGCAGGCGTTGAAGCGCTTGATCAAAAGATTTCTTCTCGCTAAGATCAATCGGCATCCCTTGTGCAAGCCTCAAGCGCTCCGCCAGATCAGACTTCAATTTTCTATTGTAATGATCAACACTATCCTGGTACGCCAGCCTGGCATCAATATCTTGAAGGCATTCCGGACAATCTGTAGTCGGAGCGTTTTCCCGCAGCACTTTTTCCCACCCCATCCTGACGATGCGCGACTTCCTGCCCACATCCATCCAGATGACATGCACCAATCCACGGGTGGAATCATAAATTTCACACAGTGAAATGGGATGAGCGATCACTTCAGCCTCTGCAAAAGCGATAGCTTCCGCCAATGATTCGAAAGTCATCCACACTTGACTGCTGTCGTTGTGCCAGCGGACATGGATTTGGTCGGTCTCCAATCCAGAAAGTGAAGCACGCTTTATGGCATACTGCCCCCCCAGCAATGGTGGAAAATGGGCAAAGCGATTTTCGCCTTCGTATTGATAGGGTTGAAGTGGATTCATAGAGCCGCTGCACGATGCCTGCTTCCGTGATGCACTTATAGGAGAAGGCTCCTCCCAAGACATGCAAAGGGTGCAATTGAAGCGGGGAGAGGCGCCTGATCAAACCTCAAAAGCACAAAATCTCAGAAGCCTTTCAAATCCCGCCCTTTCTGTCTATTCCGCGCCCCCCTTCTGGTACAATTTTGGCACTCTCCTCTCCCCCACCGGGATTACACTGCGGCCATGCCAGACTCTCCTTCCAGCACCGAGACCCTCGTCCTCCTGCTCACACAGCATCAGGAGCCGTTGTTTCGCTACATCTTCAGCCTCGTGCCACGTGAGGCGGATGCCCGCGACATCCTGCAGGAGACAAGCCTCGCGCTGTATCGCAAATTCGCCGAGTACGACACCACCCGCCCCTTCCTCCCCTGGGCCTACCGCTTCGCCTACCTCCAGGTGCAGAAGCATCGCGAAAAATCCTCACGCTCCCCGCTTCTCTTCAGCGAGGACGTCATGGACCTCCTCGCCAGCGAGCGCGCCCACATCGAGCCGCAGCTCGACGAGCGCCTGCGCCTGCTCGATGCCTGCCTGCAAAAGCTCACGCCGCAGGATCAGGAGCTCGTCACCAGCCGCTACGCCCAGCGCCAGAGCGCCGAGGAGATGATGAGCCGCTTTTCCCTCAGTCGTCGCACTCTGTTCCGCAATCTGGAGCTGCTGCGCCAGCGCCTGCACGAGTGCGTCTCACGTCAGCTTCACACCGAGGGCCTCGCATGAATCTCGAACACCTCATCCACGCCGCCATCGATGGCGAGATCACACTCGAGCAGCACGCTCATCTTGAAGCTCTGCTGCGCTCCGACTGGCAGGCGCGCCGTCTTTATCTGGAGCTCGTCGATCAGCACGCACGCCTGCTGCAACAGCCCGCAGTCAATACCGGCCGCCTGCAAACAGCCGCGCCCAGGAAATCTCCGCCACGTCGCTGGTGGCCGTCTCTCACTGCGGCCGCTGCCGCTGCCGCCATCGCCTGCGCCTTCATCTTCTGGCCGCGCCCTCAGGTAGAAACAGAGGCAATCTCCAACGGCGTCGCCATGCTCAGCCAGACCATGGATGCCACGTTCACCGGCACCACACCGCGCAGTGGCGACACCCTCAAGCCCGGGCGCATCCAGCTCGCCCAGGGCCTCGCGCAGATCGAGTTCTACAGCGGTGCCACAGCATTGATCGAAGGCGCTGCCGAGATCGAAATCGTCTCTGCCTGGGAGGCGCGCTGCCTCAGCGGTCGCGTGCGGGTGCACGTTCCGCCCGCCGCCCGTGGTTTCATGATGCATGCCCCCGGCATGAAGCTCGAAGACCTCGGCACCGAATTCGCCCTCAATGTGAAGGGCAACACCAGCGCCGTGCACGTCTTCGAGGGTGAAGTCATTGCCCACACCGATGCCCAAACTGCTGCGAGTTTGAAGCAGGGCATGTCCCTGTCTTCAGCCAAAACCGCCATCATCTCGCCGCAGGATTTCCTCTCCATCAATGAGCTTCACAGCCTCGTGCAACAGCGCGACACCCTGCGCTTTGATGAGTGGCAGCAGTGGTCGCTCGAAACGCGCAAAGACCCGCGCCTCATCGCCTACTACACCTTCAAGCACTGGGAGGACGACCGCTGGGATCGCCTCGTGAATAACTTCACCGAACCCCGCCGCCCCAGCCGTGCCGGTGGCGCAGTCGGTGCCAGTTGGACTCAGGGCCGCTGGCAGAAAAAGGAGGCGCTCGAGTTCAAGCGCCCCGGTGACCGCGTGCGGCTCAACCTCGACGGCACCTACCACGCCCTCACCCTCGCCTGCTGGGTCAAGGTCGATTCCGTGGACAAAAAGTACAACTCCCTCCTCCTCACCGATGGCTACGACAACGGCGAGCCCCACTGGCAGATCTACGAAGACGGCAGCCTCATGTTCTCCATCATGTATCGCCCGGCGGATGCAGCCAGGAGCGCCAAGCACAACCAAATGTACTACAGCCGCCCCGTCTTCACCGCCGACAGCCTCGGCCGCTGGCACCATCTCGCTGTCTCGTATGACAACGCCAGCGGAGAGGTCATCCAATACTTCGACGGCCAGGAAGTCGGCCGCGAAATCTCCACACTCCACCAGCCCGGCCGCGACATCGTTTTCGGTCCCTGCGAGATCGGCAACTGGGGCCTGCCCACTCAGGGCCACCAGTTCCCCATCCGAAATCTCAACGGTGCCATCGACGAATTCGCCATCTACAGCGCCGCATTAAAGGCTTCTGAAGTCCGTAACCTCTACGACCACGGCAAACCCGAATGACTACCAGCCCAACATTTTTCATCGGCCTGCTCCTGGCCGCATCTTCCCTCCATGCCGAGGATGCCGAGGCCCTCTTCGTGCGCCGCGTCTGGCCGCTGTTCCAGGAGAAGTGCCTCGCCTGCCACGGCAATGACGAAAAGAAGATCAAAGGCGGCTACGACATGCGCACTCAGGACAGCGCCATGAAAGGCGGCGAGAGCGAAAAGAAATCCATCATCCCCGGCAGGCCTGAGGACAGCCCGCTCTACCTCGCCTCCACTCGTCAGCACACAGACGACTGGGAGCCCATGCCCCCTAAGGAGGCGGACAAGCTCTACGCCGATCAGCTCGGCTGGATCAAAGCCTGGATCGCTGGCGGAGCTTCCTGGCCTGATGAAGCAAAGCGCAGTGCCATTGCCAAAGCCAACGCCGAAAAGTGGAGCGCTGAGGACGGCATCGTGGTCAAAACTTCCGGTGCACTCTCTCCCGAATGGGCCAGCCGCCGCTACAAGCCCGAAGGCCTCTGGGCCTACCAGCCCGTGAAAAAGCCCGCCGCACCTGCAGGCCAGCATCCCATCGACTTCCTCCTCGCGGTCAAAGACCCCGCACCCGCCGCCGATCCACGCACCTTCATCCGCCGCGCCACCTTCGACCTCACCGGCCTCCCTCCCACTCCCGAGGAGATCGCCGCCTTCGAAGAAAGCTACAGCAAGGATCCAGCATCCAGCATCCAGCATCTCGTCAACCGCCTGCTCGACTCCCCCCACTACGGCGAGCGCATGGCGCGGCACTGGCTCGATGTCACCCGCTACGCCGACAGCAGCGGCTTTGCCAACGACTACGAGCGCGGCAACGCCTGGCGCTATCGAGACTACGTCGTGCGCAGCTTCAATGCCGACAAGCCCTACGACCAGTTCATCAAAGAGCAGATCGCCGGTGATGAGTTGAGTAATGGGGGCATTCCTGCCCCCACAAATGCTACCACCAACACACCCAACTCCGAACTCCTCATCGCCACCGGCTTCCTCCGCATGGGGCCCTGGGAACTCACCGGCATGGAGGTCGCCAAGATCGCCCGCCAGCGCTTTCTCGACGACGTCACCAACAGCGTCGGCGAAACCTTCCTCGCCCACTCGCTCCAGTGCGCCCGCTGCCACGATCACAAGTTCGACCCCGTGCCCACGCACGACTACTACTCCATCCAGGCCTGCTTCGGCACCACCCAGCTTGTCGAACGCCCCGCACCGTTCCTCCCTTCAGAAAACACCACCGGCTTCGAGGAGAAGAAATATTTGGAGACCCGCCGCCTCGAACACATGGCCACCCTTGCCCGCCTGGACGAGAAGATGCTCGCCAACGCCGAAACATGGTTCGCCGAGAAAAAGCTCGACTCCGCCGCCTGGCACAAAGCCGTCGCCTCCGCGCGCACCTTCATTGAGGGCGGCGGCAAAATGAAAAAAGGCCGCAGCTTCACCGGCGTCTTCGAAACCGCGCGCGCCATGCTGCAAAAGCAGAACGTCCCCGAAGATCAGTACCCGCCGAAGCTCGTCGGCTTCGCTCCCGAAGACTATGGCAATGAGCGCGTCGCCCGCAAAGGTCTCGAGCGCCTGAAGTGGGAGCTGGAGCGCTACGAGCCCTTTGCCTTCAGCGTCTATGATGGCCTCACCCCGCAGGTCACCAGCATCAATCAGCCCATCCGCATGCCGCTGGAGCCCATGGCCACTGGCGAGCTCGAAAAGACCGCCATCCTTGGCGGTGGCGATCCTTTTTCGCCGACTCAGCCGGTAAAGCCCGCGGCTCTTTCTGTGCTCGGCACCGTCGAGTTTCCCGATGCCATCGAAGGCCGCCGCACCGCATTGGCAAACTGGATCGCCAGCAAGGACAATCCCCTCACCACCCGCGCCATCGTGAACCGCCTCTGGCTCTGGCACTTCGGTCAGGCCATCGCGGGAAATCCGAACAACTTCGGCAGCACCGGCAAGAAGCCCACGCATCCCGAATTGCTCGACTGGCTCGCCGCCACGCTGGTGGAAAAAAACTGGTCCATCAAAGAGATGCACCGCCTCATCATGACCAGCGCCGCCTACCGCCGCAGCTCGGAGCTCAAAGAAGGCTCCCCGCTCAGCCATGAAGACGCCGAAAAATCCTACGCCGTCTTCAAGCCTCGCCGCCTCATGGCGGAAGAGATGCGCGATTCCATGCTCAGCATCACCGGCGAGCTCAATCCCACCCTCGGTGGCATCCCGAACCGCCCTGAGATCAACATCGAGGTCGCCATGCAGCCACGTCAGGTCATGGGCACCTTTGCCGCCGCCTGGGTTCCCAATGCACTGCCAGCACAGCGCCACCGCCGCAGCCTCTACGCGCTGAAGATTCGCGGCGTGCGCGATCCTTTCATGGAGGTCTTCAATGAACCCGGCCCCGATTTCTCCTGCGAGGCGCGCGAGGTCTCCACCGTCACCCCCCAGGTCTTCAGCCTCTTCAATGGCCAGTCCATCCACGCCCGCGCACTCGCGCTCGCAAACCGTGTGCTTAAAGAAAAGCCGGCCGATGTCATCACCCGCATCTTCCAGCTCACCTACGGCCGCGCCCCATCTTCCGAAGAAAAGGCCGCATGCGCATCTCACTGGCAGGCCATGGAGAAAAAGCAAACCGGCCTCACCTTCACCAAATCATTCCCGCCCCTCACTGTGAAGCGCGATGCCGTGGAAGAAAACACCGGCGAGAAATTCAGCTTCCAGGAAAAGCTTCCCGGTTACGCCGACTTCGTCCCCGATCTCCAGCCCGGCGATGTCGATGCCCGAACACGTGCGCTTGCAGACGTCTGCCTCGTTCTGCTGAACTCGAACGAATTCGCCTACGTTTATTGAGCTGCGCCGAAACCCCTCCCTTCAGCGACGAAGGAAAGGCTTCAGGCTGTAGCTGTGCTCCACGTTCCCGTTGGGAATTTCGTCGCGTGTCACACCGGGCACAATGGAGCGCACATACTCCACCCGCGCCTCCCCGGGCTTCACGATGACGCGCAGGTGACCGGAACTCCCGCGCACCGTTCCTTTGTAGCCATACTCCTCCGCGCTGCGGGTGCCACCGCTGGGGTGCCCCGGCTGCGGCACTTCCTGGTAGGTGATACCATCCAGATCCTCGGGCACATACAGGTGGTCGTGCCCATGAAAAACAGCGCTTACACCATGCTTCACCATCAGCGCATGGATCGGCAGTGGCCAGCCCGGCCGGCGCGCGGCAAATCCCTCGCTGCCATCCGCATTCTTTCCGCCCCACTCCATGTAGGGCGCTATCCCGGCACCTCCGCGAGCATCCTTCCCCAGGCCGCCGGCCAAATGGTGGATGAAGACAAATTTAAACGGCGCGCGGCTGCCCTCCAGCGTGTGCGTGAGCCAGCGGTACTGGGCCTCTCCCAGCGTTGCTCCCCAGTTGTCCTCCCCGCCACGACTTGTCGTGGACCAGAAAGGATCCAGCACCACAAAGAGTGCGCCACCCCACTCCCAGGCATAATAGTTTTGCAGCAGGCCCGCGTTTTCAAACAGAGTGCCGTTGCCTGTGTAGATGCCTCCCGGCTCAGGGTTTGGAAAAAACTTCTTCCGCATGCCCAGGGACCACACCGCCATTTCCGGGCGCTCTCCTTTTTCGCCGTCATGATTCCCCAGCGTGAAAAACACCGGCACGCTGTGCGCCACACGTCCCAGGTAAAAGCGCTGCGCCAGATACTGCGACGACGCGCGGGTGTAGAAGCTGCCAAACTTGTCCACCATCGTCGTGTCTCCCAGGTCCACCAGAAAGTCGGGCTTGTCCGCCAGCATGTTTGCCAGCGTCTGCTGGTACACGCGCACGTCCGTGCTCATGTCCAGATGCGAGTCTGCCTGCATCACAAACGTGAAATTTGACCCAGGCCTGCGCTGCGTGTGAAAGCTGCGCACCACATCCCGCACCATCTCCCCGCCCCCACGCCGATAAGCGAAGCGATAGTCATACGCGGTGTCCGGCTGCAGGCCGTGCAGCACCACCGTTTGCGGCTCGCCGGATTTCAACCGCATCACTTCAGTGCGCTGTGGCCCTGGCCCATACTCGATGAATCCCTCCATGTCCTCCCACGCGAGCACGCTCACCGTCACCGAGTCCGCGCCCGGCCGGCACAGCCACACATTGAAAAGATAAGGCGGCACCACTGCCGGCTCCACCTGCCCGCCCGGACCGGCGCCGCGGCCTTTTCCGCCGCCTCCGGATTTCTCATCCGGCGCTGCAGCGATGAGCAGCAGGCCCAGCAGCGCGCATGCCACTGAAGTGCAAACCGGAGTCACTTTTCTTTTCATGGAGGTCAGTTCGAAATGGTTCACGGCGCTCATTTTCCTTTGCCCTTGCCTTTTCCTTTTCCCTTGCCCATGGGCCGGCCGCCCTGCGCGAATTCTCCGCGCTCCAGCGCCGCATAAGCCGGCTCGCCCAGCCCCGCACGCACATGTGCCTTCAGCTCTGCCTCCAGTTGTGCGGCGATCTGCGGCTGCTGCTTGGCTGCATCGCGTGTCTCGCACATGTCATGCGCCAGATCAAAGAGCAGCCCCTCCTTCGTGTCCCAGAAGTAGAGCAGCTTGTAGTCGCCGCGGCGTATCGCCGACTGCGGGTGCTCCACCTCCACCGTCTGGTGCCACACGAAGCGGTCGATCGGCCGCCTCACCGGCTCCCTGCCGCCGCTGCTCAGCAGCGCCTTCCAGCTTCCGCCTTCGGTCCCCTTGGGCATGGGAAATCCGGGCACGGCATAGTCCAGCACGGTGGGCATGATGTCATAGCTGATCACCGGCGTGGCGCAGTGCGTGCCGCCTTTGATTCCCGGTCCCCGCACGATCAGCGGCTCGCGCAGACCGCCCTCGCCCAGATCCCCTTTGCCGCCGTTGAGAAAGCCCGTGCGCCCGCCGTTGTCAGAGGTGTAGATCACCACGGTGTTCTCCGCGATGCCCAGTTCATCCAGCTTCTTTAAAACCTCGCCGATGCAGGTGTCCAGATCCTCCGTCATCGCCGCCATCACGGCACGATCGCCACGACCGCCTCCGCCTTGAAGTCCCTCATACTTTTTGAGCGTGGCGGCCAGCGCCTGCGGCGTCTGATGCACAGCGTAATAGCTGAGCTGCAGGTAGAACGGATGCCCGCCTTTCACCTGCTCCTCCATGAACGCCTTCGCACGACGTGTGATGCCAAAGGACTGCTTCGGGTCTTCCGGATTCGGAGAGTCGCCGTCCTCGTTCATGGTGATGCCGTCGCTCGCATCATAGCCCATGGACTGCGGCGTGTGAAACCACTGCCACTTGCCGTAATGCGCCGCACGGTAGCTGCCATTGGCGCGCTTCAGCGTGTTCGCCAGCGAGTCGGTGACGGGCGCGCTCCAGTTGCGCGCGTTTTTGTCAGGTGCATTCAGCGATGTGGTTGTGCGGCCCATTTGCATGGCCGCGCGGGAGCACTCGCATTTGCAGTGCGCTGAATAGGCCTGCGCAAAGGTCATGCCCTGCGCCGCCAGCTTCTCGAGATTCGGCGTTTTGAAGACCCGGCTCCCGCTCGCCGCCTCCTGCGGCATCATGCGCACCGAGGTACCGTTCCATGACTGGTCATCCGCGAGGATGAAAAGAAAATTGGGTGCCTTGGCAAAGCCGCAGGCCGTCAGGCAGAGCCATGCGAGGAGTGAAATGGGGAAGGAAGATTTCATTGCAGCGGCGCTCCTTTCACATCGAGATCAGGTTTGGTGTTCCACCGCGGCGTCCAGCCGGGCCTCTCCACGCGAGTGCGGAAGATGATCGTGTTGTCCAGCGCCAGGTCATCCGTCCAGATGAACTTCGCGCCTTCGAAATCATGCTCAAAGTAGGGCTGCTTCGGGTCCACCTCCTCCACGCTGTACTCCCTGGCATTTTTCCAAGAGCTGTCGTCAAAGGACACCGCCCACCAGTCCTGCGGCAGGGGCTCCTGCACCACTTTGGGATTGGCCGTGTCTCCGTTCACCGGCCCATGAAAGAAGCACTTCGCCTTCCAGCTCGCATTCGTCACGGTGCCGTCCGCAAACTTCAGGATGAACCCGCCGTCGCCGATGCTGGTGCCATACTCCATGCCGGTCTTCGGGTCCGCATTGTCCTTCGCCAGCACGGCGATGGTCATGGGGTACTCCGGCAGGAAGTCCACGCTCACCACGTTGTGCGGCGTGAACTGAATGCTGTCCACCGCCACCAGACGCCCGTTCACATACAGCATGAACCAGTTATCTGCATAGACGTTGAGTTTCATCGTGTCGGCGATGCTGGGCTTCACCAGCCCGGGCGGGCCGCCCTTTCCTTTTCCTTTCGCCTGCCCTTTGGCGCTGCTGGCACCACCCTCCTGTGGTGGAGGTGGCTGCACTGGAGAAGCGGGCGGCGCCTCATTCATCGCGCCAGGCCGTGGTCGTTGGCCGCCTTGAGCTCCGCCTTCTCCTGCCTCTCCCTGGCTCACATGAATGACGCGCAGCGATGAAGAAGCCAGAACCTTGCCTTTGATCGCAGCCAGGAGTTCCTCCCTGCCAGGCATGCCGTTGACCACCGGCTTTTCAGCGAGCGCGTACAGCGTCAGCACATACACCTTCGCGCCCGGCCCGCGTGAGTGCGGCGGCTCATACCCCTGCTGGCCTTTGAAGCTGGTGCCCATCCTGCCCACGCCCGTCACGTTCTTCGGCAGGCTGGTGAGTTCTCCTGGCAGGTCATACAGCGTCCAGTACCACTTCATGTTCCCCTCCCGGTCGGCGTGGTCCATGATGAGCGCGTAGCTGCGCGTTCCGGCAGGCGCGCCGTTCCAGGCCAGCGGCAGCGTGGCCCCTGCGCCATCGCCCGTGTACTCCGCCGGCATCTGCTTCATGTCTTCCACGGCGGAGCTGGTCAGGAGAAATTTGCCATCGCTGCTGCGTGGCTGGTCCGGCCGCTCCACGAAGTTCTCCTCTTTGCCGCCGCGTCCCCCGCCCTGCGGTGCACCACCCATCGGGCGTCCTTCCTTTTGTTCACCGCGTGGCCCTTCGCCCGCGGGAGGCGGCTGTACCTGCCACTCGCCAGGATCAAGCTGCCCGTTGCGATCACGGTCCTGCGCCTGGAAATCAGCGCGCGCCTTCGTCATCGCTTCCGCCAGGGGCGCACCCCTGCGCGCGGCCTCGGCTTTCGCATGATCCGCAAACTCCTGCGCGGAAACAACACCATCCCCGTTCAGGTCCAGCATCGGCTGCGGCGGTGCATCACTTGTAGTGCGGGGCGGCATGTTTTCTTCCCGACCGCCTTTGCCCTGCCCCTTGCCCTTGCCTTTGCGCATTTCCCCGCCACCGGGCGATCCCTGCTGCGGAGGTCCTCCGCGGCCACCTCCTCCCCCGCCACCGCCACGGGCGCTGTAAACCGTCTCCACCATGCCCTCACGGCCATTGTCAAAAACGAAGGGATAGGTGCCGTCACCTTTGATCGTATAGGACACGCTGCGCTTCTCGCCGTTCACCTCGTAGCTTAGCTTGTAACCGTTTTTACTGGTGCTCTCAAACGCGGTGATCTTTGCCCCGCGCAGCGGCGGCGTGTCTGGCCGCACCGGCTGCGCACGCGGCTGTGGGTCCACCTGCTGCTCGTATTCCACCACCTCCCCATGAAAGCCGCCGATCACATACGGATACTTCATGGCCGCATGGTAGTGATACCCGATCCCCGCAGCCTCATGCCCGTGGCACTCGTCCAGCTTTCCCACCGGTGAGCCGTCCGGCTCTGTGAGGCCATAGATCGGGTAGCCGTCCAGCGCATACGCCACCGGCATGCCCTTCCCGGCCTGCGCCTGCAAATGCAGCGGCGCGATGTGGTAGTGGTAATCGTCCGCGCGTCCGCAGTGCCCTCCCCACTGGTCCAGCTCGCCGATTTCATACGACACTTCGCCACGATTGTTCTGCGGATTGAAAATCGGAATGCCGTTCACCGCCAGCGCGATCGCCCCGCGCAGAAAGCGCCCTTTGATCATCGCAGGCTGAGCCGCCGGCTTCGGGTGCAGCGGGATACGCCACGCATTGTCACCGAAGTAGCTCTGCGGCAGCGGCACCTGCTGCTGCCACGCCGTGATGCCCACCATCATGCCATGATCAGGCATGCCGTTGGACCCCACATAGAGAAAGTCATTGTCCGACCTCAGATCCAGGCGCGTGAAAGGCAGGAAGGCCTTCGCCGTCTGTGGTGCCTTGGCCTCATTGGCCACAGCGGCGGCGGCCAGTTGCAGCATGGGCGCGGCTGCCGCGGTGCTGTGGGCCGCGCGCTCCCGCTTCCACTCTTCCAGCACATGCTCGCGCAGTTCCTCCCGCTGCGCGGGCGTCAGATCCTTCATAGCGCCAGCGCTCCAGGGGTGGGCCTGGGCGCAGACGCTGGTCATCAAAAAAGCAATCCAGTGATGTTTCATACGTCCCCATTCTGGAAGTCCTGTGTCAGTGTTTCTTCACCCTTGGGCGTCTGTTTTGTCAAGATTCCGTAAAGAGGCTCGCCCGCACACCACGAATTGGGTTAATCTTCCACGCTTTCTCCCCCATGCGCATCCTCATCATCGACGACGACACCGAGCTTTGCCAGCTCGTGGCCGACTACCTGAAGCCCATGGGTTTCGAAGTGGAAGCCGTGCATGATGGCGACAGCGGCGCCCAGCGTGCCACCACGGAGCCGTGGCAGGCGGTGATTCTGGACGTGATGATGCCCGGCTGCGATGGCTTTGAAGTTCTGCGCCGCATCCGCGCCAAGTCCAAAGTGCCCGTGATGATGCTCACCGGCCGCGGCGAAGAGGTGGACCGCATCGTGGGCCTGGAACTCGGCGCCGATGACTACCTGCCCAAGACCTTTTCCTCACGCGAGCTGCTGGCCCGCCTGCGCGCTGTCCTCCGGCGTTCCGGCTGGGTGGCCGAAGCCCCGCCCGCAGCCGCGACGAAGGAACTCATCATCGGCGATCTGCGCATCAATCCTGAATCCCACGCCGTGGTTCTTGGAGACGAAGCTCTGCAGCTCACGCCCGCAGAATTTGGCCTGCTGCTGGCCCTCGCCCGCGCCGGCGGCCGTGTCAAAACACGCGAGCAGCTCATCGAAGAGGTGGCAGACCGGGAGTGGGACGTGTTTGACCGCGCCATCGACATGCACATCTCCAGCCTGCGTAAAAAGCTGGGCGATGACCCCAAGGAGCCCCGCTACATCAAAACCGTGCGCGGCTACGGCTATCAGCTCGCCCGCCCTTCGCACTGAGTTTTCATACTGTTTCATACCACGACTTTCCGCCAATGCCCCGCCTCAAGCTGCCCCTCTACCTGAAGATCCTGCTCTGGTTCCTGCTGAATGTGGCGGTGCTGGCCGCCCTGGGCTTTGGCTTCATGCGCGCGCAGTTCAAGCTGGGGCTGGACTGGATGCTCGCAGGCGAGCCCGGCGACCGCATCGCCGCCCTGGGCGACTCCGTTTCCCAGGAGTTTTCCCGTCTTCCGGAAAGCAGGTGGAACGAACGGCTGCAAGCCTACGACAGTGCGCACGGAGTGACACTGGCGCTGTTTGACAATCACGGCACCCAGGCTTTCGGCACGCCTGTCTCCCCTCCGCCTGAAGTGCTGCGCAAGCTCATGGACCGCCGCCCTCCAGGGGAGGAGCGCCCGCGCCGCCAGCCCGGCCCGGTGATGAAGCGCCCGGCGGATGCGCCTCCCAAACCGCGCTTCATGCTGCGTGGCGGTGAACCCGCCCGCTACTGGGCCGGCATTCACCTGGATCTCCTGCGGCAGGACAATGGCACACCGCTCGTGCTGCTCATGGCCTCAGACAGCCTCAGCGGCGGCGGCCTGCTGTTTGATCTGTGGCCGTGGCTGGCCTTTCTCGCGGTGGCGCTGCTCGTATCAGCTCTGATGTGGATGCCCTTTGTCAGCAGCATCACTCGCTTCATCCGCAGTCTGAACCACGCGGCGGGCCGCATCGCCCGTGGCAAATTTGGCGAACGCGTGAAGAGCGGCCGCAGCGATGAACTCGGTCAGCTCTCCGACTCCGTGAACGCCATGGCCGCACAGCTCGGCGACTACGTGGCGCAGCAGCGCCGCATCACCGCAGATGTGGCGCATGAGCTGTGCTCCCCCATCGCCCGCATGCAGATGGCTCTGGGCGTGGTGGAGCAGCGCGCCAGCCCGGAGCAGACCACGTACCTGCAGAAGCTGGACAACGAACTGCAGCACATGGCGCGTCTCGTGGAGGAAGTTCTGGCTTTTTCCAAAGCGGAAACTTTGCCCGAGCGCGAAGCCCCGGAAACTGTGGACCTCGCCGCTCTGCTGCGGCAGGTCATCACGCGTGAGGCGCCGGATGCTCCCGTGCGTCTCGACATTCCGCCCACGCTGCCACCACTGCACACGCTTCGTGGCGCATTGGATCGGGCGGTGGGAAACGTGCTGCGCAATGCGGTGCGCTACGCCGGCGGTTCTGAAATTGAAATCCACGCCGCCACCTCGCCGGACGGCATGCTTACCCTGCAAGTGCTGGACCGTGGTCCTGGTGTTCCTGCCGAGGCGCTCTCCCGTTTGTTCGAGCCCTTTTTCAGGCCCGAGGTCGCGCGCAGTCGCTCCACCGGCGGCAGCGGACTGGGATTGGCGATCACCCAGCGCTGTCTGCAGGCCTGCGGCGGCGACGTACGCGCCCTCAACCGGGAAGGCGGCGGCCTGGAGGTGGAAATGCGGCTGCCGATGAAGCTGCGCGCCAGCGCCTGACCGCGTCCTCCATTCAGCACATTATTTTGGCACTCGCCGCGTGCGGGGCGGGAATACCATACAAGCCTTTCCGGAGCCTGTTAAATTCCCATTCCCAGAAACGTTCCCCTCCTGCAACCGCCACCATGAGCCCCCCCCCCTTTCCCTGTGCCGGAGCGCGCGCGCTGCATGCGCCCACGCGGCGCGAGTTTGTTTACGGTTTGGGGGCTTCGCTGGGCAGCGTGGCTTTCACCGCTCTTTCCGCCGCAGAGACTCAGGGCCCCCTGGCCCCCAAAGCCCAGCAAATTCCCGCCAAGGCCAAGAACTGCATCTTCCTCATGATGGAGGGCGGCCCCTCCCACATCGACACCTTCGATCCCAAGCCCGCTCTCGAAAAACTTCACCTCAAGGAATTCATCCGCGAAGGAAAGCAGAAGTCCGCCATGGAAAGCGGCAAGCGCTACTACGTGAAGTCTCCCTTCAAGTTCGCGCAGCACGGCCAGAGCGGCGCCTGGATGAGCGAGCCCTGGCGGCATCTCGCCGGAGTCGCCGATGAGCTCTGCTTCTTCCGCGGCTGCCAGGTCGATTCGGTGAATCACCCCACCGCCATGTACCAGATGAACTGCGGCAACCGCTTCGGTGGAGATCCCGCCATCGGCGCCTGGGTGACGTATGGCCTTGGCTCCGTGAATCAGGATCTGCCCGGCTTCGTGGTGCTGCCCGAAATCAGTTATCCTCAGGGGGGCAGCGCCAATTGGAGCAACGGCTACCTTCCCGCGCAGTTCCAAGGCACGCCGCTCCGCCCCAAAGGCTCGCCCATCCTGGATCTCCAGCCGCCCTCCGGCATCGCCTCAGACCATCAGCGCGCCAATCTTGATCTGCTCTCCAAACTCAACACCCAGCACGCCGCCGCGCACCCGTGGCACGATGAACTGCACGCGCGCATGCACAATTACGAGCTGGCCTTCCGCATGCAGACGCAGGTGCCGGAAACGCTCGATCTCGGCAAAGAAGACGAAAAGACCAAGGCCATGTACGGCATCGGCAGCGATGCCACGGACGCCTTTGGCCGCAAGTGCCTCCTCGCCCGCAAGCTCGTGGAAAAAGGCGTGCGCTTCGTCCAGCTCTACGCCGGCACCTGGGACAGCCACGACTACATTGAGCGCGCTCACGGCAATCTCATCCGCCAGGTGGACCGGCCCATCGCCGCCCTTATCAAAGATCTCAAACAACGCGGCCTGCTGGAGGACACCCTCATCGTCTGGTGCGGCGAGTTCGGCCGCACCCCGGACAATGGCGTCCGCGGCGGCACCGCCTATGGCCGCGATCATAACCCCAAGGCCATGACCATCTGGCTCGCCGGCGGCGGCTGCAAAGCCGGTCACGTCATCGGCAGCACCGACGACCGTGGCATGGAGGCCGTGGAAGACATCCATCACGTCCGCGATCTCCACGTCACTCTTCTACGCCTGCTGGGCCTGAGCGACAACAAGCTCACCTTCTACCACGCGGGGCGTTTCAAGCAGCTCAGCCAGTTCGGCGGCCAGGTGATCGAAAAATTGATCGCATAATCGGGAGAGCACATGCTTTGACGCAGGCATGGCATGACAGCATGCCATGCATATAATATGCATGCATATTATATGCATGGATCTTATTTACACACGTCATTCCACCTGCTAGAACTTTCAGGTATTTACCAGAAATTCACCCATGCCAACCACGCCCATCCGCCACGAATGACCGTAAAAGCCGTCGGTCTTGTTCCTTACGTATCCACGTCATGCCAGAGTCATTCCAATATGACGTCTTTCTCAGCCACAGCGCGAAGGACAAAGAGGTGGTGCGGCAGCTAGCGGAGCGGCTGCGGGCGGATGGGCTAAAGGTGTGGTTCGATGAATGGGTGATCAAGCCCGGCGACAGCATCCTGGCGAAGATCGAGGAGGGGCAGGAACTCTCGCGTGTGCTAGTGCTCTGCATGTCGGCCCATGCGTGCGGGGCGGACTGGGCGCAATTGGAGCCCGGCACCTTTCGATTCCGCGACCCGCTGAACCGGGAGCGCCGCTTCATTCCCCTGCGGCTCGATGATGCCCCTATCAAAAATTCCTTGGCACAATTCATTTACATCAACTGGCAGTCGGAGGATCGCGAACAGGAGTATGCGAAACTGTTGGAAGACTGCCGCCCCCCGTCAAATGGGTGATTCTCCTTTTCAGCGTCTTTTGCCTTTTGCTCGCTTCGCGGGACGCGTTCTCACATCTCCTTCTGGCTCAAGCTGTCGATCCAATAGTTTTACTGACAGTCTATTGCACGTCGGCCTGCATCTTTGCCCTTATCTTTCGCATTTGGCGCACTCGTTCTCTTGACTTTAAGAACGTATTTGTTGAACTGCCTCGCTCGCAAAAATTTCTTTTCTTAAAACTCGGAGTTGCGACTTGGATAGTTTACGTTGCTACAATCTTTGGGATTCAGTCGCTTGGAGCTGCTCCATTTAATCTGATCGATTACGGCGCGATGCCGATTCTCACGTTGCTGTCTGGAGTTGTGTTTTTGCGGGAACGTCTATCTCGTTGGCATGTATTGGGCTCAATTACCGGCTTAACTGGCTTTGCCCTTCTCACACTGGGACCATCAACCTTATCTATGACAAATTGGGATCGTGTCGGAGTATTGCTCGCCGTCGTCAGCGCCGTCTCCACTTCACTCTCTTCACTTTATCAAAAGCAGCAGATTGCATTTGGCCTCCATCCCGATGAAGTTTTGTTGTTCAGATTCCCAATTCCCGCCGTCTTGATGATTTGCTGGGTGCTGTTTCACAATGGCGTGTTACAAATCTCCAATTTACCAGCCATGTTACTGGTAGCTTTCTTCGGCGTTTTCTTGCCATTGCTGCTTTTGTGCTTTGGCTTTATGAGGGCCTCCCTCTCTCACTTTGCGTCGTTTTTGTTCTTGATTCCACTATTTACATTCGTACTCGGACCACTGCTCGTGAAAGGTGAATGGAACAAATTTATAGATCCAAGAGTTCTGTCCGGGATGACGCTAATTCTTGCCGGATATTTCGCATCAACTAAAGCAAACAAAAAAGCATGAATCAAAAGCTTACTAACTTTCTCACTATTCTTGGAGGCCTTACAGGAGTTATTTCTGCTGCACTCTCTATTGTGAAGGAGATGAACGACACTTATCAATTTATCCTTCCGTCTTGGATTGTTATACTACTATCTTTGGCGCTTGTTGTTACAATGATCAAACTCCAATGGGCACACCACATATCTTCGTGGATTGAGTGGCTCAATAGAAAAATAGCGCACTATCGTCCAACGATGATACTTGGAGTGCTTGTCATTTCGCTGATGATCCTTGGAATTTCTTGTTACCTCATGGTATCACTTCGTCAAGTTGCTGATCTTAGCGGGACGCGCTTTGTCGGCAGGTTTCCAGAGAATATGATCGAAATAAATAAATTGGTTAAGGAGGCCCGGAATGAGCTGATAATCGTAGGTGACCAGATTGCATACGGAGCGTTCTCCCAACCGAAAGAGCACTCTCAATATTTAAGCAACCTAATTGAAGCTTCAGAAAAGAATAACTTTTCAACAAAGATTATGTCTTACGAAACTTCGATCGCAAAGCAAGCGGTCAAAACCCAATTAGGTCTTAAAAATGACGAGGATAGTTTAAACCCAGAACTCAAAACCAAAGCGAAAGCTTGGCTAGAGTTGACGGAAAACAGTTACTATGACAAGCGCTCTCCCGAGACGGTTACCGATTTTGTTAGTTTGCTGGCGTGGAAAAACGAATCTGTGAGAAAAACGTTGAGTAGTCGAAAATTATGTCTAATCAAATTTCTTGAAGAAAAGGTTCCTGTGTTTTTTTGGATGGCCGATGGAAACCGAGCGGTGTTCTCATTTTATGCTCGCGACGAAAGCAACAATCCAACAGAAGTTTCTTTCTTCACCAACGATGCAAACACAATCGAAATATTGAAACTTATTTATTTAAACAATTGGTCTAAGCAATGACTTGCGCCACCCGCTGAATTTTCTCCTGGCAGACTACGTCTTGAATGAAAAGTTTGCGCGACGGCGGGCGAATGAGGCGTTATTCGTACGCGATGCTGAAGAAACTCATCCTCGTTCTCTGCCTCGGAGCCGCCGCCGGTGCCGCCTGGGTGGCCCTGAAGCCCGCCAAACCCAGTTCCCCGCCTCTCACCGTCTTTTGCGCGGCGGGCATTAAGAAGCCGGTGGAGGAAATCGCCGCTGCTTACCAAAAGGAAACCGGCATCGAAGTCCGCCTGCAATACGGCGGTACTGGCACCCTGCTCAGCCAGCTCAAGCTCACCAAGCAGGGAGATCTCTTCATCGCTGCGGATGACGGCGCTCTGGCCGATGCCAAAAAGCAGGAAGTCACCCGCGAAGAATTCCGCCTGGTAAAGCAGAAACCCGTGCTCGCCGTCGCCAAAGGCAATCCCAAGCACATCGACGGCCTCGCCTCGCTGAAGGATCCCGGCATCAAGGTCGCCCTTGCCAATCCCGAAGCCGCCAGCATCGGCCGCGTGGTGAAAAAACTCCTCGGCGCAGACTGGGACGCCCTCGCCGCCAAAGCCGCCGTGATGAAACCCACCGTCACCGAAATCGCCGCAGACCTCTCCCTCGGCGCTGTCGATGCCGCCATCGTCTGGGACTCCATCGTCCCCCAGTTCAAGCTCGACATCGCCCCGCTGCCCGAACTGGCAAAACACGAAGAGCACGCCACCGCCGCCGTGCTCTCCTACAGCCAGCAGCCTGCGGAGGCTCTGCGCTTTGCCCGTTACCTCACCGCTCCGGAGAAGGGTGCCGCCGTGTTTGCAAAGCACGGTTTCACTGCCGTTCCCGGAGACAAATGGGCCGCCAGGCCAGACCTCATCATCTACAGCGGCGGCGTGAACCGCACCGCCATCGAAAAACTCCTGCAGCAGTTCGCCACCCGCGAAGGCATCACCATGACCACCGTCTTCAATGGCTGCGGCATCCTCTGCGCCTCCATGAAGACCATGGGAGACACCAGCAATCCCAAGTTCCCAGACGTCTATTACGCCTGCGATGTCTGCTTCGTCCCCCCCGTGGCCAAGGAGTTCCCTGAAGCCATCCTCCTCACCGAGGCCGAGATCGTCATCGCCGTGCCCAAGGGCAATCCCAAGGGCATCCACACCCTTGCCGATCTCGCCCGCCCCGGCCTGCGTGTGGGCCTCTGCAATGCCGAGCAGTCCACCATCGGCTTCCTGACCCACTCCATGCTGAAGTCCATGAACCTCCTGGAAAGCGTCAGCAAAAACGCCTCCTCCCAGGTCCCCACCGCCGACTTTCTCGTCAACCAGATGCGCACCGGCTCGCTCGACGCCGCCGTGGTCTATCGCATCAACATCAACAACGACAAAGAGCACTTCGATGCCGTCTCACTGCCTGCGGACAAGTCCAAGGCCGTGCAGCCCTTTGCCGTGCGCCGCGACTCCCCCTACCAGCAGATGGGGCGTCGCCTCCTCGCCTTTCTCCGCGAAAACCGCGCCAGCTTCGAGACCGCTGGCTTCGCCTGGAAAGGCGAAACCGCCCCCGTCAAAAGCGCCGACATCGTTTTGCCAGACTGGCTGAAGCAAAAGTAACTGATCTGCAGATCATTCTGCCGCCGCGGTCTGCAGCACCTGCTCCAGCCCGCTTGCCATCAGGTCATGCTGCCAGCTCATCAAATGGCTCGCCGGATTGCCATCGATGACCAGGTCTTCAATGGTGGCCCGTGACCCCAGCAGCGAAGGCTCGATCTCGAGTTCCTGCGCCACCTTCTCGCGATACGCGCACAGCTTGTCGATCTGCTCCCGCTGCGCATCGCTCAACCGGCCCTTCGTCTTCTTCGCGCGCGCCGGCCAGTCCGCCGCAGTCGAGGCCATGATGGCGGCCACAATGTCAAAAAACTCCTTCTTCCAGCGCGGCCTCCAGCCATTCGGCGGATTCAGCGGCTGCCCTGCTTCAAACTGCTCGGCATAGGCTACCATCTGCTTGTTGGACATGATCTTGAAGCAGGGCGTGTCGCGCTCTTTCGCGATGCCCTCGCGCCATTCCCACATCGCCTTCAGAATCGCCAGTCCCTTCGGGTGCAGCCGTCCGCAGCCCTGCACGCGCCAGGGGTCTTCACGCGAGACATTGTCACGCGCGGCCACATCTTCCTGCAGCGAGCGGCAGCTCTGGTGAAACCAGTCTTCCCGCCCCTTCTGCTTCAGCTCCGTCACAAACTTGTCCGCGATGGGCAGCAGGTACCGCACATCATCCACCGCATACGAAAGCATGTTTGGCGGCAGCGGCCGGCGGCTCCAGTCCGCCTTCTGCGAGGCTTTGCACAGGTCCAGGTCAAAGGCGTTCTTCACCAGCGCCGCCAGTCCAAACTGCCGCGCACCCAGCAGGCGCGCCGCGATCTGCGTGTCCCGGATCACCTTCGGATTCCAGTCGTACGTCCGCCGCAGCATCGTCAGGTCATAGTCAGCCCCGTGAAACCACAGCTCATGCGCATCCAGCAGCTCCAGCAGCGCGGACACATCCGCGATCGCCAGCGGGTCCACCAGCGCATACTTCCCTGCGCAGTTCACCTGCAGCAGGCAGAGCTTTTCGTGGTAGTGGTGCAGGCTGTCCGCCTCCGTATCCAGACAGCAGCGCTTGTCCGGGCTTTCCTTCAGCCATGCGCGCATCTCCTTGAGCCATCGATCCAGATGCTCGGGCGTGTCGATGAACTCGTAGTCCGTCTGTGTTGATCCTGCCGTGCTCATTTCAGTCCCATCAGGAGGATTTCCGCATTGTTGCTGGTGCGGTTGATGTTGCGGATCAGCAGCTCCAGGGCCTCCACGGCGGGCACGGCGGCCAGTTGTTTGCGCACCTGCGTGATGCGCCGGAATTCATCCGGATGGTACAGCAAATCATCGCGCCTCGTGCCCGACTTCAGCAGGTGCAGCGCGGGATAAATCCGGCGCTCGGAGATTTCACGGTCCAGCGTGGCCTCCATGTTGCCCGTGCCCTTGAACTCCTCAAAGATCACCTCGTCCATGCGGCTCTCGGTTTCGATCAGCGCCGTCGCAATGATCGTCAGGCTGCCGCCTTCCTCCACGTTGCGCGCGGAGCCAAAAAACTTCTTGGGCTTTTGCAGCGCCTTGGTGCCCACACCACCCGCCATGTAGTTCCCGCCCTTGCTGCCCAGGGAGGCGTTGTACCCGCGCGCCAGACGCGTGATGCTGTCCAGCAGGATCACCACGTCCTTCTTCAGCTCCACCAGCCGGCAGGCGCGCTCCCGCACGATCTCCGCCACCTGGCTGTGCCGCTTCGGGCTTTCGTCAAACGTGGAGCTGTAAATCTCGCAGCCCTGCACTGTTTCCTCAAAGTCCGTCACTTCCTCCGGGCGCTCGTCCAGCAGCAGCACAATGAGCGTGATCTCCTTGTGATTTTGCGAAATGGATTTCGCGATGTCCTTCAGGATCACCGTCTTGCCGGAGCGTGGCGGCGCGCAGATCAGCCCGCGCTGCCCTTTGCCCAGCGGCGCCACGATGTCCAGAATCCGCGAGCTCACCGCGCAGGGCTTCGCCGTTTCCAGAATGATGCGCTTGTTCGGGAAGGTCGCCGTCAGCTTGTCAAACTCCGTCGGCGTCTCCCATTTGTCGATGGCCACGCCCTCCACTTGCGTGATCCGGTCGATCGCCAGATACTTGTCACGGTCCTTTGGCGCCTTGGCGATCCCGGCGATCCTCTGGCTCGGCCTCAGATTGAACTTCCGCACCAGAAACAACGGCACAAACACATCCTCCGGCAGCGGCATGAAGCTGTACTTCGGGTAGCGGATCAGCCCGTAGTTGTCCGCGCCGATCTCCAGCACCCCTTCCACCTTCAGGCGGGTCTTGTGCTCCGCCATCCATGAGCACAGGTCGTAAATGAGCTGGTGCTTCGTCCGGCTGGCATTCAGGCGGAAACCCACCTTCTCCGCCAGTTCCAGCAGGTCCGCCAGCGCGGCATTCTGCAGGTCATTGATGGAGACTTCTTCGGGAAACGGCGGCTGCGCGCCATCCGCCTTCGGCGTCTCGGCAGGCTGCTCGCAAGATTCAGCGGATGTTGGGGTCTGGGATGTGCCTTCCGGCTGCTGCTCGGCGCTCTCCGCAGGAGAGGCGGCGGCAGGGAGTGATTCCGTCACTGGCTCGGTCGTTGGGGCCTCAGTCGTGGCGGGGGATTCGGTAGATAGGTCGTTCATGCTTGCAAGAGTGGACTTGCCAGCGTCAGCACCTGGGCTTCAAGAGAGGCCAGAGTGCCATCATTCCAAATGACGGCATCTGCTCTTTCAACCTTGGCTTCGATGGGCCATTGGGCCTCCAGGAACTTGTGAACGGTCGGTTCGTCGAGCCCCCGGGTTTCCATCATCCGCCTGACCTGCACCGACCGGCTGGAAGCCACCACGATGACAAGATCTGCTGAAACTGTGCCACCAATCTCATAGTGGAGGGGGACTTCCGCAAGGAAAAGATTCGCCCCGGTCCTTTCGGCCTCCTGGCGGGCCGCCTCCAGAGCCTCCAGCACCGGCGGATGCAGCACGCCCTCCAGCTTCTTGCGCAGGGCAGTGTCCGGCAGCACCGCCTCGCGCAGCCACACGCGGTTCACCTCCCCCTGGCTCGTCAGCACCCGCGGGCCAAAGGCCGCCACCAATGCCTTCAGAGTCGCCTCTCTTTTCATCGCCTCCCCCACCGCCACGTCCGCGGAAAAGAAGCGGCACGTGAGCGGCAGCTTCTCCCGTAGCAGCGTTGCCACGGAGCTTTTGCCACAGCCCGCCCCGCCCGTGATCAGCCAAGATTTCATCGCAGTCAAAACATGCCAGCGCTCCGCCCGTCTGCAACGCCCCTCCTCTAAAACACATCAGGCAGGATGCCTGGAGCAATCCTGCCTGACGTGTGTTATTGATCCAAAGATGGGCGCGAGCGCCGCCTAACTCACGGCGGAGGCGTCACGGGTGGCAGGAGCGGGTTGGCTCCGCCTCCGGCACCAGCGCCAACAGCGGTCACTGCGTCGGTCGTGGCCGCCACCGGCGTGGCAGGCTTGATCCGCTGGCCGGACGGGTCGATCAGATGCGCCGTCACAAAGATCATCAGGTTGCGCTTGTAGTGCTGCTCTGACTCGCTCTTGAAGAGACGGCCCACGAAGGGCAGGTCACCCAGAATCGGCACTTTGTCCTGCACATCCTGCACGTCTTCGCGGATCAGGCCGCCCAGGCCCACTGTCTGGCCGTCCCAGATCGAGACCTGCGTCGTCACCTTGCGCACGGAGAACACCGGCTGGTTGATGATGTTCGGCGTGATCAGACGTTCAGGCTGCGTCAGCGGCACGTAGCCCGTCGTTCCCACCACCGTGGTACCCGCGTTGCCGAGCTGAATCGGCAGCACCGACTGGCTCGAAGGCGAAAGAATCGGGGAGCCGTAGTTGATGAACCCGTCAAACTCCACCACTTCAGGAGACAGGATCAGCTCGATCGTGTTGCCATCAGGACCCACAGTCGGCTCGGCCTCCAGCCTCACGCCCGTCTGGCGCATTTCAAAGGCCGTCGGCGTCGTCGGCGTTGCGATCTGCTGCTGGCTGCCGCCGCCGCCACCGCCCACGTTCAGACCGCCACCACCCTGAGGCAGACGCGGCGGGTCAAACTCCGTCGGGTAGATGAACTCGCGCGTGACTTCCATCGTCGCACGGGAGCCGCTCTTCGTGGTCACGCTCGGGGCGCTCATCAGGTCCACGCCTTTTTTCTGGCTCAGACCGCGGATCACGTTCTGGAACTGCGGGTCGGTGAAGATGCCCGCCGTGGAGAAGATCCCCGGAGCCACGCTCGTCGTTCCTGTGGTGGAGCCCGTGCTCAGCAGGTTGTCGATGCTGTTGTTGCTGATGGCAAACCCGCCGCTGCGGTTGCCCGAGGTGACCGGCCCGCCGCCATAGGGGAAGGGAGCCGTGGTACCCGTCGGCACCGGACCTGCGAAGGCGCCCGCCACCGGAATGGCAGGGAAGACCGTGATCGGAAGACCCGTGGCCGGGTTCGTCACCGACTGCGAAGGCGTGGTGTAAGGCGTGCTGAAGGGATAGTTGGCTGCATTGTAGGCATTGCCATTCCCCGTGCTGCCGCCACCAAAGAAAACGTTGTTGGCGTTCACACCCACACCGCCCAGAAGCCAGTCAAAGCCCAGCTCCTCGGTGTTCTTCTGCGTGACTTCCACAAACTTGGATGTGATCACCACCATCTTCGGCGCCAGCTTCGTCAGGGAATCCACATACGTTTCCACCAGGTCGAGGTTCGGCTGCGTGTTTCTCACCACCAGCTGGGAGGTCGCGGGGTTGTAGCTTGCCGAAGCACCTTCAGGGAACAGGATCCCCGCGGCTTCCAGAATCTGACGGGCGGACTTTTTCGCGCTCAGGCCGCTGCCGCCTGCAGGGGTGGCTCCGCCCGCGGCAAAGGGATCCGCCGCCGGGGCCGCCGCCGCCGGACCGCCGCCGTCGCCGGTGGAATTCAGGAAATCTGGCGGCACACGGTAGCTGCGGGTGTACTGCTCGCTGGCATTTTCAGAAATGGGCACCACGACCACGGCGTGCGCTTCAACTTTGTATTTCATCTGCGCCAGCTCGGTCACGTAGCGCAGCGCTTCAGCCATCGGCACATCCTTCAGGTCCAGGCTGATGGAGGCATTGCTCGGCGCCTCACCAGGACGCAGAATGATGTTCACACCCTTCACACCGTCAGCACCTGTGAAATTGTCCAGATCGCGGCTCTTCACACGCAGGTACTCGATGGCCTCTTCGATCGTGGCCCCCTGGAACGACACCGTCGGGAAAATGATCTTGTTCATCTTCTCCGTCAGGTAGGCCCCGGGGCTGCGTCCCGTGCCGTATTCATACGCGATCGGCGCACCCTTCAGCGGCACCTTGTCCTCCCACGTTTCAGCCACCTGCGCCAGCATCTTGGCACGCTGATGATCATACGCCGACTTGAAATATGCCATGCGCTTGCGCTCGGCATTTTCCATTCCGCGGCGCGCCGCGCTGTTGTAAGGGTCCGTCCGCAGCACATCCTGATACTGCGAAATGGCTTCATCGTATTTGCCGAGCTCCACCGAGCTGTTTCCCAGCAGCAGTCCTGCCTGCACCTTGCTCACATTGGTCACGTGCTCCGCTGTCAGCGCTGGCGGCCAGCGGTCCGGGTCGTCGAGCTGCTTCATGAAAACCAGCGCCCCCTTGTGCCCCGGAATGAGCGCGATGGCCGCCTCCAGCGCCTCACGTGCGGCCTTGTAGTTGCCGGCCTTGGCGCGCTCCTGCGCCACCACCACGCTGCAGTCCGCGTACTTCAGTTGCGCCAGGTCCAGCCAGTCCCGCGTCAGCGGGGCGTTCGGCAGCGAATCAATGGCCGATTTGTATGAGCCCAGCGCACCCTCGTAGTCACCTTCACTGAAAAGTTTGTCACCACGGTCCATTGCCGTGCGCGCATCTTCAATTCGGGCGTAGCGGCGTGCAATTTCGCGATCTGCCATGCTTGCAGGACTTTGCGCCAGCACGGACGGCGATGCCGTAGTCAGGACGAGGAGAGAAAGGTTGAAGACCAGACGGGAGGGATGGGTCATAGGGCAAACTGACAATATTTTGTGGTAAAGAATGACTACTAACAGAAGAGGGCGAACTTTGGCGAGTTAATTTTTTCAGCCGGATGAAAATACCGCGGGCCTCAGCCCTGCTTGATTTCGATCGTTTCCTTCGCGGGTTTCCCCCCCGCATCAGGAGCGATGACAGCTTTGTTTTCCTCCAGCTTGAGCAGGTGAAAGGTCTTGCCAAGGCCGGGGAGCTGGAAGGTTCCGCCCTCCTTGACCCCCGAAATCACATGCCGCTTTTTCCAGCGGAATTCGAGCTCTGCCTCGTAGTCCGCCAGATTCACTTCGGTCCCTTCCTTCAGCTCAAACTCCTTCTTCGTGGACATGTCCAGCATCTTCAGGATGTAAATCTCCTTCGGCCCAAACTTCGTCTCGGCCATCTCTTTCCGGCTGGAGAGGATCTTGAACCGCATTCCGCCGCCCTTGTCGAAGCCAAACTCCTCATTCATCGCCTTGAAGACACTTTGTTTCGTGGGAACAAGGCGCTGGATCTGGAACGTGGTGCCGTCGCTGTTGGGGTTCAGCTTCAGGATGTAGTCATGGCTGATCCGCCGCACCAGAAACAGCTTGTCGGTGAAAGGCGGCATCGAATTCGCATCCCGCGGATCCGTCTTCGCATTGAACTCCTCCAGGTTCCAGAACCCGTCATTGTCCGCATCCAGCTCCCCCACATTCGGGGAGAAAATTCCCGGCAGCTCCTGTTCCGGTGGCACCTTGGTCTTGTCGCCCACCAGGAAAACGTTCGTCATCGGCTCACGCAGCATCGGGGTCGGCAGCAGCAGGTCAAACAGCTTCCCGCCCTTCATCACCAGCATCACGGATTTGTTCAGGGGCACCCCCTTCTCGTTCCGCACCGGGGAGAGCCACGAATATTTCTTCTTCATGGTTTCGGTCGCGTCCACCACCCGCTGCGTCGCAGGGGCGTTCATGTCGTTCTTGGAGGATGCCTGCGGCAGGATCAGCCCCTCCTCAAATCCCTGGGATTCAAGAATCAGAAACACCGCCACGCCGATCGCGAGGAGGGAGGAGATGATCAGAATGGTTTTTTCGTAGTTGCCCTGTTTGTTCTGCATGGTGGCGCTTGAAGGCTGCGATTTTAAATAAGGTGAGATCAGCGTCCGGCTGGAACCTGACCCGGACCCGGAGCCCGGCCTGGACCCGGGGCAGGAGCCTGCGCCGCCACCCCGGCGGCGGAATCCAAAAATTTGACCAGATCAATCTCCAGGCGGACCTTCAGCATCTCCTGGCCAAAAACAGAAACTGCGTCTGGAAATGCCGGTGGCGGCGGCTTGATCTCATCCGAGACCTGCTCCTTCGCCTCAGCTCCTCCGCCGCCAGCAGTGGTGGCACCACCAGGGCTCGGGGGCTGCGGCACTGGCAGCTTCACTTCAGAGCGCAGCGGCCCGTCCTGCTTCTGGTTCTCGATGCGCAGCAGCCTCAGGCTGGTGAAGTAGGGCATGTCGCTCGGGTTGGTCAGCCCGCTCACCAGAAGCTGCAGCGGCCCCTGGTCCAGGGTCAGCACCACCGAAATCTTGCGCTTCTCGGTAATGCCAGCCATCGCCTGCCCCTGCATGTTCGGCTGTGGCGCCGTCTGTGTCTCGATCGGCAGTTTGGCCCGGTCCAGCAGGTCCACCGATTTGACACCGCACTTCATGAAAAGCTTCACCAGCTCATCCACGGCGTCCAGATAACCGGAAAGCTCCGTGGCCACCGCTCCCGATTTGGGCAGCGTCGTCGTGTACTCGTCAAAGCCAAACGCAAAGTCTGCAGGGATATGCATCTGCGCCGCCGCGGAGGTCTTGCGCACCTCGGAAATCTTCGCCTTGAGCTTGTCTTGAAACTCAATGTCGCTCGTCGGTGCCGGCTTCTTTTCATTTTGAAGGTACAGCACGACATCGCCAAGATCCTTCACCCGCTTCGCATACTCGGCCACCATCCCTCTTTTCGCGGCCACGTTCTGCTCCGTGGGGGCCAGCCGCGCCCCTTTCAGGCCGGCCACCTGGCTGCCCATGCTGAGATAGGCCTCCTTCTTCTCGGAGTAGCTGCTCCAGGCGGCAAACAGCAGATAGCCCAGGGCCAGCGAGCCCGCGATGATCACGCCAAGAATGGCGGCCAGTGGTTTGTTTTCACGTATCCAGTCCATGATTCTTTATTGAAATTGCAGGGGGTTGCGCAGCGGCATTGTGATTTCGAAGTGGTAGGCGTAGCGGTCTTCGTCCACGCCGCTGTCCACCTTCACATAGCTGTCACGCTTGGTTTCATAATCCGGAGCGTTGAAGGCCTCCAGCTTCGCCAGCTTCGCGGCAAAGTCATACACCACCTTCTGCTCCCCCTTGTCATTTTTCCGGTACAGGCCCCGCATGCGCAGCTTGTACACTGGCGCGGCGGGCGCCCCGGCGGCATTGCCGGTGGAGGCGGGCTTGTTATTTTCCTCATTGCTGCCCCACAGGGATTTGGTGATCGGCTTGTCATCCTTGAGCACCTCGATCACCGGCAGCCAGATCAGGTCATTGTCAAACTGCTGGTTCAGTTCGTTCAGCAGCCGCGCCCACCAGGAGCGGTCCGTCACCACCTGCTCCAGTTGCACGCCCCGCTGCCGCACCTCCTCCTGCTGCGCATCCAGCATCCGGATTTCATTGCTTAGCGTGCTCAGACGCCCGCTCTCATCCGCCAGCGTTTTCGAGCGCCCGTCGATCACCTTCGTCGCACTGTCAAACCAGAAAGTCGCCGCCCCCAGCGCCCCCATCAGGCACAGGCCCGCCATGATCAATGCCGGCGCACGGCGTGCCGCGTCGCGCGTGGAAGCCAGCGCATCAGGCACCAGTTCGATCTCGCACGGGCAGGATCCCATGCCCCGCAGGGCCAGACCCGCGAGCTCTCCCAGTCCTGGCGCGTCAATCTGCGCCGCGTCCGCGCTCACGCCGCGGTCCATCTGCACCCCGCGCAGCCCGTTGTACACTTCCACCGGCAGCTTCAGCTTTTCCGTGAAAAATTCCGCGATGTACCCCGCCGCCGAGCCGCCCCCTGCCAGAAACACGCGCTTCGGTGCGCTGCCTCCCTGCTGGCTGCGGTAAAACGTGATCGTGCGCATGATTTCCGCATGCAGCCTCGTCATCGAGTTGCGCATCACCTTGGACATCGCGTTCACCCCTTCGTCCGGGTGGTCTTCCACCGCTCCGCCCAGCGCCACAAAGCCCTGCGAGCGCTTCTGCTGCTCCGCCTCGGCAAACGGGATGCCAAATTCCTTCCCGATCGCATTCGTCACCGCCGCTCCGCCCACCAGCAGATTGCGGGTGAAAAAGCGCTCCCCTTCCACAAACACCAGGTTCGTCGAGCGCGCCCCCATGTCCACGATCAGCGCCGGCTCATCCACGTCAGGATAGCTGTAGCGGAATGAATTGTACAGGGCCAGCGGGCCCACGTCCATCCCCACCACCTTCACGCCGCTCTCCGCCACGCCTTCATACATCTCGTTCAGCGGCTCGCACTTCATCGCCGCCAGCACCACTTCGATCTCGCCGATGTCAGACTTCGTCACGACCTCGTAGTCCCATGACACTTCATCGAGCTGCCATGGCACGTTCTGCCGCGCTTCAAACTCAACGATCTGCGCCAGCTTGTCCCCCTGCACCGGCGGCAGCTTCACAAAACGGCTGAACACCGGATGCCCTGGGATCGAGCACCACGTCTTCTGCCCCCGGATCTTCAGCTTCCCCGTGAGCTCCTGCAGCGCCGACTTCAACTGCGGCAGCCGGCTCACATCCACCGAAGGATCGCCGTCCAGCTCCACAATCTCATAGCGCTTCAGAATGAGGTCCCCTCCCGGCGTCTTGCCGAAGAATGCTCCGCTGACACGTTGGGAGCCAAGACTGATGACTGCAATGCTTGTTGGGTCTGCCATGCTGGGGGAAGGGGGTGGATCGCTATCAGTTGAAAACTTGCGGGGCGCCGCGGCTTACTTCACTTTCACCGGCACGTCATAGTCGCCAAACACAGCGGCAAACGGCGTCTGCATCTTGTTGAGCAGCAGGCCGTCCATCATCGCAAACGCTTCTTTGTTTTCCCACCACGCCGTCTTGCCCACGCTGGATTTCGCCGCGATCACCTTGCCTTCCGCCACGAATTCCACGCCCCAGCCTTGGATGTCTGACGACGCCGTGACCGTGTCCTTCTGGAAGATGGCCTTCAGCGCGGCCGGGGAGATGTAGGCCAGCGCATGGCAGGGTTCATCCGCAGGGATGTCCAGCAGGTCCAGCGTGCCCGTGATCACTTCACGCTTCGGCGGCGACTCCTTCGTCATGTGCTGCAGCGCCACGTAGATCCTCAGCTGCATCCCCGCATACGTCCCCTTCCGCCCGCCGGCGGCTTCAGGCAGCTTGATGTCAAACTCCACATCCAGCTCGATCCAGTTCTTCGGCTCCCAGCGCTTCATCTTCACGTTGGTCACGTTGAACATCGGCGTCTGCTGCTCCTGCACCTCCACCCCTTTGATTCTCAGTTTCACAGCGGGCATTTTCTCCCCGGTCGCGGGGGCTTGGGCCTGCAGGGCGCTGGCGATGAAAAGGGAGGCAAAAATCAGACGGATGGATTTCATGATGTGGCTGGTTGTTCCTGTTATTTTAAAAGTTTTATCAGCAAAACACCCTGCGCATCAAGCAGTGATTCGCAGAAAGTCGCGAAAATACTCCTCTGCCACGCAGTTTCTCTCTTCATTTCCCCCGCCGCACCGCACCTGCGGCCCCCCGGCGGTTCCGGACACGGCGGCGGTCTTCTGGCAGGGTTTCATCACGTGGAATTCAGGGGCGGGAGGGCGGAGTCTCCGGCAATCCCATCAGAGTGCAAGCAAAAGACAGCGGGGGATTCGTGAACATCTCAGACTTGTGCAAGTCTCACTTCAAAGCCTAAACTACCCTTCACCATGATGCCCCCCTGCACCCGTCCCTTCGCCCTCTTTTTGGGCATGTTCCTCCTCGCCTCCTGCGGACGCTCCGACACTCCGGACGTGGAAAAGGCGGTCATCGAGCTCGAACAGCAGAACCAGCAAAAGGCGGCCAAGTCTGAATCCGGTGGCAGTGGCACCGCCCCCGCCGGCAGCACCCTGCCCTCTCCGGCCCTCCTCGCCTCCTCCAGCCTCGCCGCCAAGGACGAGCGCGCCGAAATCTTCCTCCTCCTTCCGGACGCCCGCATCGCCATGCAGGACTTCCAGCGCAATGGCCTCGCCATGCTCGTCGGCAGGCAGGTCGGCTATAAGCTCACCACCAGCGACGCCGCTGGCAGCAGCACCCAGCAGATCGAGCAGTTCCGCAAGGCCATCGCCGCCAAACCCGCCGCCATCTTCGTCAGCCCCATCGATCCCCCCGCCCTCGCCGCTCTCATCGTCGAGGCCCAGACCCACGGCATCATCGTCGTCGGCCTGGACAAACGCATGCTCGATGAAGGCTGCGCCACCGTCGTCTTTACCGATCAGCGCCGCGTCGGCCGCATGGCTGCGGACACCATCATCGATGCCCTCAAACGCAAGGCCGCCGAGGAAAAACACACCGATGTCACCGGCCGCGTCGTCCAGCTCCGCGGTGTCGCAGACTCCTACCCCACCAATGAAGTCGCTGAGGGCTTCGCCGAAGGCCTCCGCACCCAGCCCGGCGTCATTCTCGTTCACGATGCCCCCGCTGACTGGAGCACCGAAAAAGCCGCCCAGTGCACCGCCGAAGCCTTCAATCTCCAAAAGAACTTCGATGCCATCTACGCCCACAGCGACGCCATCGCCACCGGCGCGGCCAAAGCCGCCGAAGCCGCCGGCCAGCGCGAAAACCTCTTCATCGTCGGCACCGACGGGCTCTCCGGCCAGAAGCGCGGCCTCGAACTCGTGCGCCTCGGCGAAATCGACGCCTCCGTCGTACAGCCCGCCCTCGTCGATCTCGCCCTGCAGATCGTCGTGAAAATGCGCAGCGAAAAAACCTTCAAGCCGCAGCCCTCCTATGAAATCCAGCCCATGGTAATCGTGCCCAAGAATGTGGACCAGTGCCTCCGCACCGGCACCTACAAACTGCCCAATCTCTAAACTCTCTCACTCCTCCCCTCCCGCCATGCTCCGCTCCCTCCTCGCCCCCGCTCTGCTCCTCATCCTTCTCGCAGACCTGCCGGCCCAGGACGCGGCCAAACCCAATCCCGACGCCAAGGCCCAGTTCGCCGAAGCGCAAAAACTCGTCAAGCAGGTCTCCCCCGGCGTCTACGATCTCAATGGCATCCAGATCACCGCCGCCACCCGCGAGCTCCGCATCCCCTGCGACATCCTCCACCAGAAGCTCCCCATCGAGTACGCCCTCTGCCACGAAACCGGCGAGAAAGTCCACGAGACCGTCCTCGAGACCAAGGTCAGGCCCATTCAGATCCAGCTCGCCCTCCTCCTCGCCCATTACGAGCCAGGCACCCTCGGCATCCTCGACAAGCTCGACCCCAAGGAAGAGCGCCCCTACAAAGATGCAGACACCGCCCCCAAGACCCCCGGCGCCAACCGCCTCGCCATCCGCGTGGAATGGAAGGACGGCGACAAAACCAAAAACGTGCCCCTCTCCGACTTCATCCAGGACATCGAAAAACGCAAAACTCCCGACGACCTCGACACCTGGATCTTCAACGGCTCCTTCATCGATGAAACCGGCTTCGCCGCCGAAGTCACCGGCTCCATCATCTCCACCTACGTGGACCGCGGCGCCATCATCAATTCCGCCGCCAAAGGCAACCAGCGCGACGACCTCTGGATCAGCATGCCCTCCAACATCCCCCCCGAGGAAACCAAGGTCACCCTCATCATCACTCCCGCGAAGTAGGATAGAAGCGTTTGATTCTGATTCGCGACAATTCGCGGACATTCGCCTCCATTCGCGTTGGAAATCTCTGCCCCTCTGCGTGCTGCAAATCTCCGCGGTGCAAAGTCAGTGTTTCTCCAGACTCGCCATCCCGGAAGCGCGTGCTGTGAATCCCGGTTCGGCTCCCTCGGTCAAAAAATAGCCATGCCCCTCCCTTCATGGTCAAGAATCGTCCACCCATAAAGAGGTGCCCCTTGCCCATTGACGCCGCTCTCTTTCCACATCCAGTGATTTGTACCATGAAAATCCCAGCCCTTTTCCTCACCCTCGCGCTTGGCACCTCCGCCGCCTTCCCCCAGGCCGCCACCCAGACCGCACGCAATGAATCCCTCAAGCAGGAGGTCCGCCTCAGCGTGGAGCGCGGCCTCAACTTCCTCCGCGCCAAGCAAAACCCCACCACCGGCCAGTGGGGTGACTCCGAGCCCGTCGCCATGACCGCCCTCGGCATCATCAGCTTCATGCTGGACCCCAACCGCAAGTCTGGCGACCCCGTCCCCGCCGAAGTCGAGAAAGCCACCAAGTACCTCGTCAGCCAGGCCCGCCCCGATGGCGGCATCTTCACCAAGGCCCGCGGCAACTACAACACCGCCATCGCCCTCACCGCCCTCCTCCTCAACAACAAGCCCGAGAACGAGCAGGTCATGCTCAATGCCCGCCGCTACCTCGTCCGCTGCCAGGTGGACCTCGATGAAAAAGGCAAGCAGGACAATCCCCTCGACGGCGGCATCGGCTACGGCGACGAAAAAGGCATGCACGCCGACATGTCAAACCTGACATTCGCCCTCGAAGCCCTCTACTACTCCCAGTCCCTCCTCGCAGACAAAGGCGACGCCGCCAAAAACGAGCCCCAGCTCAACTTCAGCGCCGCCATCGATTTCATCCAGCGCTGCCAGAACCGCCCTGAAACCAACAAGTCCTCCTGGGTCAGCAAGGACCCCGACGACGCCGGCGGCTTCATCTACAACCCCTCCGAAACCCGCGGCGCCAAAGTCACCAATCCCGACGGCTCCGTCGCTCTCCGCAGCTACGGCAGCATCAGCTACGCCGGCCTCCTCAGCTTCATCTACGCCGGTGTCGATCAAAACGACCCCCGTGTGAAAGCCGTCATCGAATGGCTGCAGAACCACTACAACCCCGATGAAAACCCCGGCCTCGGCGCCGCAGGCCTTTACTACTACTACCAGACCATGAGCAAGGCCCTCAGCATCGCCAAGATCGACTTCATCAAGACCAAGGACGGCCGCACCGTGGACTGGCGTGCAGACATCGCCCAGAAACTCCTCAGCCTTCAGAAAGGCGACGGCTCCTGGTCCAACACCGAAGGCCGCTGGATGGAAAGCGACCCCGTCCTCACCACCAGCTACATCCTCATGGCCCTCGGCCGCATCCACCAGCGCCTGTAAAAGTTGCCCCGTTGCGCCGCAACGGGTGTCCGCCTCCGGCCCTTCTTATTCCAGTGCGGCACCGGGCTCGCCTCGCCCCCCGGTTCTGTTCAAAGCCCCCCTCCATCAAAAAAGTCGTCACACAGCCCCCGCGGCTGCCTGACGACTTTTTTCTTACCCAGATTCCTCACCCCTCTCCCTCTTCCTCCTCGACACCCCGCCCCCGCTTCCAGTAATCTCCCCCGCATGCCATCCCGCGCCCTTCTCCTGCTCCTCGCGCTTCTTTGGGCCCTTCAAGCGCATGCCGCCACCGGGCTCCGCACCCGCACCTTCAGAATCCCCCCGGACTTCATCGCCTGCGATCTCCCGCCAGTCCCCGATCTCCCCGACAAAACTGCAGACCCCTTTGCCGCCCCGCTCCCCGCACCCGCACCTCCGCCGGAAGCGCCGGTCCCAAAACCGCGCACGCCCAGACAAATCCTCGAAGCCGCGGGCATCACCTTTCCGGAAGGTGCCAGCGCCAGCTTCAATCCCTTCCTCTCGCTCCTCACCGTCACCAATACCGAACCGAATCTCGATCTGGTCTCGCTTTATGTGGACTCCCTTCATCACCTGGCGCCCGTCAATATCGCCTACACCCTCACCGTCATCGAAGGCCCCGGTGAACTCATCCGCGAAGCCGCCGCCCAGGCCTCACTCAGTCCCGATACGGCACCTGCACTCACCACGCTGCTAGGCCACGCCGAAAAACCCGCCTCCGCTGTCCGCGTCATCGCCGACGCCTTTCTCGAAACCAAATCCGGCAGCCGCGCCACCTTTGATGCCGTGCGCGAGTACAACCAGACCACCGCCCTCACCCTCGATACCCAAAGCCGCGCCTCCATTGTTCAGGACATCAAGCCCCTCGGCCTCCATTGGGAGATCGAGCCCTTCCTCAGTTCCGACGCCACCAGCATCGAAACCACGCTCGGCCTCACGCTCAGCGCCGCGCCTCCGGTCGAGCGCCAGATCAGCGTCGATGATCCCATCACCGGCCACACCGCCGAGTTTCCCGCCACCGATATCCCTGGTGCCCACATCGTCACCAGCCTCAGCATCCCCGCTGGCGGCACCCGCCTCATCGGCATCACCAAACCTCTCGTCACTCCCAAAGAAGAAAACGCAGATGTCCTCTGCGCGGCCTTTCTCACCGCCACCCTTCGCCGCGTCGAAGCCCTGCCCATGCCCCAGCCCAAAGCGGCGGCCCCTCCCGCCGTGCCGGAGGGCATGATCTTCGCTGCGATGAATGCCCCGGACGGCATCTTCGCCCAGGCGCTCCAGCGCCCCCGGCCTCTCACCCTCCAGGAGTGGCTGACTCGTGCAGGCGTCACCTTCCCCACGGGCTCTGTCATCGAGCATCGCGCTGGCGTTCTCCGCTGCGTCAACACCGCTGACAACATCGCCCTCATAGCCGCTCTTGTGGAGCGTGAGTTCGCCATCACTCCGAAAACCGTCGCGCTCACCTTTCATACCCTTGAGGTGCCCGCCCCGCTCCTGCGCGATCTCGCACGCCGCACCCTCGCCTCCTCATCAGACGACTCCGCCATCTTCGCTGCTGCAGAGGCCGCCGTCGCCCGGGGCGAGGCCTCATTCATCAGCTCCTCCTTCGTCGAGGCCAAATCCGGCACCCAGGCCACACATCACGCCGTCCGCGAGCACCACTACCTCGGCTCCTTCAGCACAGACGACGCCGGCCGCCCCAACACCGCCTTTGAGACACGCAAGGTCGGCGACATCCTCGAAGTCGAGCCCACCATCGGCGCAGACAACAGCACCGTCTATCTCACCCTCACCCACGAGCTTCATCCCACACCCGCCGTCCTCCGCCGCGGCCACTTCCGCGACCCCGCCTCTCAGCAGCCCTTCGACATCCCCCTCACCGATTTCAACGTTCACAAAACCCTCACCAGCTTCACCCTCGCCAAAGGCAGCACCAAGCTCCTCGCACTCCACCCGCCTGCTGGCCGTCCCGGCACCGGCGTCCTCTGCGCCACCTTCGTGAAATGCGATGTCGTTTCACACTTCCCCAAATCACCATCCGTCACCGCCGAGCCCTCACCTCCCAAACCCGCCGCGGATCCCAAGGCCATCCAGACCCGCTCATTCCGCGTCGCCCCCGATTTCCTCTCCACCGGTCAGGACTCCGCCTCCACAGACAAAGACAAAGACAAAGACAAAAGCACGCAGCGCAAAACGGCCAGGATGATTCTCGAAGAAGCCGGCATCCCCTTCCCAGAAGGCACCTTCGCCTCCTTAAACACGGCGATGAGTCTATTGGTCGTCAGAAACACCAATGAGAATCTCGATCTCATCGAAACCTACAACGTGGGAGGACATCGTCGTCCTGCCACCATCGCCTTCACCACCCACATCCTCCAGGGCCCCGCCCCCCTCCTGCGCCGCCTCACCGCCCAGGCCGCCAGCAAAAGCGACCACCGCGCCGAGCTCGATGAACTCCTCGCCGCCGTGAAGAAAGGCACGGTGCATCACCTCAACACCGCCCACCTGGAGGCAAAGTCCGGCGCGACCGCCACCGCCACCCAGGCCCGCGAGCACACCGCCCTCAGCAGCGTCAGCATCACTCCCAAAGGCCAGCCCCTCTTCAAACAAACCACGCGCAACGTCGGCCTCATCATCACCCTCGAACCCACCCTCGGCGCAGACCGCTCCACCATCGAGGTCAATATCTCCCCCGAATTCCACACCGCCCCCCCTCTCGAACATCGCGAACACCTCATCGACACCCAGGGCCGCCGTTTGGAATTCCCCCTCACCGACTACTTCACCTCCCAGCTCACCACTGGCATCACCATAATCGACGGCACCGCCCGCCTCCTCTCCCTCTACAAACCCACCGGCACTCCCGAATTCGAAAAACAAGACATCCTCCAGGTCATCTTCATCACCTGCGACCTCCTGCCAGCCACGAAGTAGCCTCTATCTGGTGTACGAACACACAAAGGCTGCATTCCGCACGCACACATCTCTCACCCCAAGCTGGATCGATACTTCAAAAATCAAAAATCGATTGCTCGTCAATCGTCAATCCTCCCGGCTTGCAAGCATCTCAGGAGCGCTTGATTCTCTCCCCCTCCGCCTCCTCATCATCCCCATCGCCAGCGCCATTCCCAGCAGCAGCATCCGCGACGGCTCCGGCACATACGAAATCACGCTGATCACACCGCCCCCGCTGCCATCATCCAGGAAATGGCTCGTGTCCCACGAGAGGTTCAGGCTTGAGATGTCCGGCAGCACCAGATCCGTGCTCACATTGAACGCCGTGGCGACCACCGTGTTCCAGTCAAACAAATCAAAGCTGTTCCCCACCGCCAGCGTCGATCCCGTGTAACCGTTCGCAAATGCCACGGCGATCGTGCCGTCCAGCGTGATCGTTCCCAGGCCCGCGATCCGGTCAAACTGCCCCGCATTCTTGCCCTCCATATCCAGGTGAATCGACGGCGTGCCGCCTCCGCTCGCATCCATCACCAGGTCGCCGCTGATCGTGAGCGTGCCAGTCACATCCCCTGTCACCGCTCCCGGATTGATCACCCCCGTGCCGCTCACCGTCACCACGCTGCCGGCATCCGGCGCGATGCTTCCCACGCCGCCCAGCGTGCCGCCCGTGACGCTCACCGCCCCCGTGCCCGTGGCAGATCCCGTCGTGTTGTTCGCCAGAAACGCCCCCTGGCTGATGACCGTGCCGCCGCTGTAGGTGTTCGCACCGCTCACCGCCATGGTGCCCGCGCCCGTCTTCGTCACCGCGCCGTTCTGCATCGTCGGCGTCACCGTAAACGTCGCCCCGCCGCTCACATTAAAGCTTCGCGTTTCACCATTCAGATCCACGGCCATGTTACCCGGCCCGGCGTCCTTCGTGATGGAGCTCGTGCCCGTGATCGTCACATCCCCCTTCAGGATCAGTTTGTCATTCACCGGCGTCGCCGGCGGTGTCCCCGTGCTCGTCACCAGCTGAATCGTTCCCTTGCTCATCGTCAGCCCGCCCGTGCCGATGGTGTAGGTGCTGTCCACCGTGAAAGACGTAAAGGTGGACGTGGCCGTGCTGTTGTACGTCAGCGATGTCATCGTCCACTGGTCGCCCGAGTGCGTGGCAAAGTTGCCGCTGCCGTTCACCGTCACATTCCCCGTGTTGTCCGCGCCAAAGATGTCCGTCAGGCCGGCATTGATCGTCAGGTCGCCAAACGTCCCCCCGTTCTGCAGCGTCAGCGTCCCCACCCCGTCCTTGGTGATGCCATTGGTCCCCCCCACGATGCTGCTGTTCAGCATCAGGCTCACCCCGGAGCCCACATTGAAGTCCACCGCGCCCGTCAGCGTCGCTGTGTTAAAGCGCAGGATGTAGCTGTTCCCTCCCACCACGTTCAGCGTCCCCGCCGCCATCGTCAGGTTTCCAAACGCCACCGTCTTCGTCTTCGCCGTCGTGCTCACGTTGCGGTTCACGTCGATCGTCGCGCTCCCCGTCAGCGTCACCGCATTCCCATAGCTCAGCGTCTGCGCCCCGGTCGTCCCGTCGCCATCCACCCGCACCTGCAGTGTCGTTCCATCCGCCATCGTGATCCCTCCCGTGCCAAACAGCTTGTTCGTCGTCGGACTCGTGCCGGTATAAGCCGTGCTGTCCGTCCCCAGCAGCGTGCCGGCGTTGAGGATCGTGCCTCCCGTGTAAGTGTTCGCGCCTGAAGCCGAGCTCGCCAGCGCCAGCGTGCCGCTGCCGTTCTTCGTCAGCGCCACACTGCCCGCGCCATTGACGATCGTCCCGCTGAAGGTGCCCGCCCCGTTCACCGTCAGCCGCGCGCCGGAGGCCACGCTGTTGGTCACACTCCCGGCGCTGCCGTTGAAATTGTTCACCGTCTGGCTCGTCGCCCCCAGGTCCAGCGTGCCCCCATTCACCGTCAGGTCCCCTCCTATGTCCCCCAGCGTACCGCTTCCAGTCACCTGCACAATCCCACCACCGATCGTCGTCCCGCCCGCATACGTGTTCACCGCCGTAAACTTCAGCGTACCCGCCCCTTCCTTGTCCACCCCGCCGTTCTGCACCACCGGCCCCACCGTGAAAGTCGCCCCGCTCGAAACGGTGAAAATTCGCGTGTCACCGTTCAGGTCCACCAGCCGGATGCCCGAGCCCCCGGAAGCGAGCGCCGCCGTGCCGGTGATGCTCACATCCCCTTTCAGGATCACCTTCGTCGTCACTCCGGCGTTGGAGGCGTTGACTGAGATCGACCCGCTGCTCATGCTGAAGCCCCCCAGGATCGTGTAGGTGCTGTTGCTGGACACCGCGTTGAAATTCGAGGAGCCGCTCGTCGAGTTGTACGCCAGCGAGCTCATCGTCCAGTTGTCGCTCGAGTGGCTCGTCAGGGTCCCCGTGCCGTTCACCGTCACATCTCCCATCGTCCCCGTGCCCGTCAGGTCCACGTTTCCAGCACTGATCGTCAGATTGCCAAAGGTCCCGCCATTGATCGCCAGCGAGCCCGCCCCCGTCTTGGTGATCGAATTGGTGGTGCTGACGATGCTGTTTAGCGTCAGCGCCGCCGGGCTGCCGTTCACATTCACCACATTGAAGGTCGCGTTCCCCGTCAGCGTCACGTTCCCAAACCTCACCCCATAGTTGTTCCCATCCGTCACCGTCAGCGTGTTCGCGCCGATGCTCAGACTGCCCAGCACGATCGTCTTGCCCGCCGCCGTCGTCCCGCTCGCACGGTTCACATCGATCGTGGAATCCGCCGTCACCGTCGTGTTGTACGCCCCCAGCGTCAGGTTCTGCGCCGTCGTCGTCCCGTCGCCATTCGCCAGCACCTGCAGCGTGCCGCCATTGAGCATCAGGGGGTTCGCCGCATTTCCCAGCGCCTTGATCAGCGTGGTGCTGCTGGAGCTGTCCACCACGCTCAGCGTCCCCGCATTGAGATTGATCGTGCCCGTCAGCCCCGTGTTGTTTCCCGTCAGCGTCAGCGTTCCCGCGCCCGCCTTTGTAAATCCCCCCGTGCCCGCCAGCAGGGAGGAGATCGTCGCATTCGCATTCGCCGTGAGCGTCGGCGTCGTCCCGCCCAGCGTGATGGTCCCCCCCGTCAGCGTGTAGCTCCCCGCAAACGGCGTTTCAAACAGGATGCCGTTCGCCGTCACCGTGCCCACCGCCAGCGCACCCGCCGTCCCGGACGTCCCTCCGCCAAACTGGGCTATGGATGACGTCGTGTTTGGCCAGGCGGCATCCGTGCTGCCATTGTAAAACACAGCCGAGCTCGTGTCCCAGCCGGTGCTGGTGCCATCGGTGATGCCATTGAGTGTCGAACCATCGTCATCATAAATCACGGTGACGGCAAATCCCGGGCATGCGCACACGCATAGCACGGCCATCACCCGCAGCAGGGGGCTTTTGAGCATTTTCTTAGGGTTTTTTTAACGGAATACTCCTCAAGCCCCAAAGGGGGTCGGAACTCAAGGAAAGGGGGGTGCCCTGATACACCCGAACTCAAAAAAAGCAATGTTTACCCACACAAATTTCTCCGAGGCATGAGTTGCCCTCCCACTTTCCGCCACACGATCCAAATCTCAAGACTAAGCAAAAAACTCATTTTGCACCCCTCCCGCCATCCGTCATCCAGCCTCACTCCTCAAACTCCGTGTAGTGCCTCCTCCGCGGCGGCTCCGTCACCAGCGCCTTCTGCTTCCAGAACGTCGCCTGGTGCAGATCCTTCTCGCAGCCCACGCCGTCCAGATAGCATTGGGATAGGTTCTTCATCGCCTCCACCACCCCCTCCTCCGCGGCTGCCTTGATCGCCGCAAATCCCGTCCGCCGCTCCTTCGTCGTCTGCCCGTGATTGAGCAGCACCATCCCCGCCAGATTCTTCGCCGGCGGCAGCTTGTCCGCCACGCGTGAGAGCGTGTCATACACATCCTGCCACAGCGCGGGGTCATGCTCCGCCTTGCGCCACAGCAAATGCGCCGCCAGATACGCCTCCAGCGGATGCTTCGAGCGGCTCATGTAGGAAAGCACCAGCGCCCCCGCCTTCTCGCTGTCCTGCGGCACCCCGCGCCCCTGAAACAGCGCCTCCGCATAGTAGAATCTGGCATCCCGCCGCTTCCCCGCCTCAAATGCCTTCTGGTACAGCGCCACGCTCCGCGCCGCATTGCGCTGGCAGCCATACCCCGCCGCATGCAGGTGCCCCTCCAGCAGCATGGCAGACACGCTCCCGCGCTCCGCCAGTTGATGCACCGTCTCCCCCCACCCCGCATCCAGCCACTTGCCCTCTTTGAAAAGCTGCCGTGCCATCCGGTCGCACAGCGAATCCGCAAACGGCTGCCAGAACGTGTCCTGCGGAAACTCATACACCGCGTTCATCACCACATTCAGCGCCGGTTTGAAGTCCTCCGTCGCCTCCAGCCCGCGCATCTCCTCCAGGATCTCCAGCCTCGCCTCCCCCACCTTTTCCTCATGCGTAAAGGCGGGCTTCAGCGCCCGCAGCGACGCCCCTTCAATAAACTGCTCCTTCCCCGGCAGCAGCTCGCTCACCTCGATCTTGTCATTCGCGTCAGTGATCCGCCATTTGTCAGCCACATCCCGCTGCACCTGGCACACCAGCACCCCCTTCCCCCGCGCGATCCTCTCCCCGCGCTGCACCTCAAACTGAAACGGCTGCGTCACCTTGATCAGGTCAAACGTCTCCACCTCCGCCTGCGCTCCCGCCACCACGCTGATCCGCCGCAGCGGCCACCGCGACCGCAGCTCCTCCTCCAGCTTCAGCAGCACCTCCGTTGGCGGATGGTCCAGCATGAAGAACTTCCCCTGTCCCGCCGCCACATGGTCCAGCAGCGTCGCCACGGACACCTCATTCCAGGACCTCACATACGCCGCCGTCCGCTCCATCGCCTCCTGCTTCGCGGACAGCTTCATCGCCGCCCGCTTGTCCCCAAACCTCCGCGCCTTTTCAAACGCCCCCAGCGCCTCCTTGATGTCCGGCTCCGTGCCGTTCCCGTACTCGTACCTCTCCCCCAGCGGCATCCACGCGGCGGCCTCCCCCAGCTTTGCCGCCGTCTTCAGTTGCTGGAAAGCCGCCGGCGTGTAGCGCTCCGGATTCTCCGGATCATCCACCACGCTCACAAAATCACGCAGCGCCTCCCGCCTCCCTCCTTCCACCGCCTGCTGCAGCAGAAACACCACCTCCTCGCCAAACTTCCCCGCATACCGCAGCGCCAGCGCCAGCTCATGCATCGCCTCCAGGTTTCCCTGCTCCGCCAGCGGCATCAGCATCTGCCCCGCCAGCGGCGCGGCCCCCGCCTGCCGCAGCTCGCGGCACGCGCGGATCACCACTTCCGGCGGCACCGCCGGCAAAGCATCGCTCACCCGCGGCTTCACCCTCTCCTCCTTCTCCTCAGAGGGCCGGTCCAGATGATGCGACCAGTAAATAATTCCAGCAATCATCGCCGCGCACGCCAGCAGTCCCACCATCAGCAGTGAAGACGACTCCTCCTCATCCCCCGCCGCCTTCTTCGTTTCCACGCCCGCCTTCACCCCCTCACGCGTCTCGCTGATCACCGGCGCAGCAGCAGCAGCCGTCGCTTGCGGCACCGCCACCACCGCCGCAGCCGGCGCCCCCCCCGCTTCCGTCACCGGCCCCGTCGGCAAGATCACCTCCCCCACCCGCTCCCCTGCACGCGGCTTCAGCGAGCTCGGCTTCAGCAGGTAACCACGCTTGCTCGGCCGTGGTCCCGCCGCCGCACCGCTCTCCCCGGGCGTCCGCTCTCCTTCGGCCATCTGAGGTGCCGTCACCTCATCGCCTTCCGCCACATCCACATCAAACACCTCTCCCCCGATCCCAAACTTAAACGGCGTGTTCACCTCCAGCTCGCTCGAGGTCACCCCGTTCACCGAAAACTGCGCCGCCGCATACACGCCGATGAGCTGAAACGTCCGCTCGCCCGTCCGGTACAGCACGCAGTGCCGCGGCAGAATCCCCACGCCCTCAAACGTCACATCGCATTCCGGCCCGCAGCCCAGCGTCAGCGAAGCATGCAGCGGGCAGGAAATCCGGTGCTCACCATCGGGGGTTCGCAATGTCAAAACCGTCAGGGCCATCGCGCCAGTATGTCTAAACAACTGTTTAGCGTCGAGTCAGCATTCCGTTAAAGAATCTAGGACATCCTTACTTCTTACTTTCCAGCTCCCAGCTCCTGGTAGTACCGCTTCACCAGGTCACGGAATTCCGCGGGCACCGGATCACGGTCCACTGGCGCCAGATTCTTCCCCGCGTCCTTCTTCGAGAGCTCCTCCACCACACGGTCCCGCAGCTCCATCAGCGGCTGCGTGATGCGCGTGTTCAAATAAGACACCTGCGGCGCCTCGTTGCTCCGCTTCAGCTCGATCCTCAGCGCACGCGCGCGGTCCTGCACCTTCGCCGCCTCATTGCGCAGCTCCGGGTTGTTCAGCAGTTCCTCCACATTGCGCAGCCGGTCGCTCCACTGCTCATAGCCGCTGCCGGTAAACACACCCTTGTCCGGCTGCTCCTTGCTGTCTTCAAAGAACAGCGCCTCAGGCACCGCACCGCCGTTGATCTGCGGACGCCTGCGGTCATTGTCAGAATCGCGGTCAGTCGTTGGCCCTCCTGCAATCTGGTTGTCGCCTCCGTTTCTGCCATCACGAGGCGTCCCCTGCCGTGGCTGACCCTCGCGCGGCTCGCCATTGCGCGGTTCCGCCGAATTATTCCCCTCTGCAGTCTGCCCACGCCCTTCACCACGCCCGGGCTGCCTGCCTTCTCCGCGCTGCCCTGGAGTTTCCCCGTTCTCCGCCTGCTGCGGCATGCCTTGCCCCTGGCCTTGTCCCTGCCCAGGCTGCTGCCCTTCCTGGCCCGGCTGCTGCCCCTGGCCCTGCCCCGGTTGCTTTCCTTGCCCCTGTTCCGCGGAAGCCTGCTGTTGTCCCTTCCCCTGGCCTTGGCCTTCAGCCCCCGGCTGCTGGCCATCCTTCCCAGGCTCCTTGCCCTCGCCAGGCTTCTGCCCCTGCCCGTTCTCGGCAGTCTGCGCCTCCTTGCCCTCTCCTTTGCCATCTTTCCCTTCGCCCGGCTTTTCGCCTTCACCTGGTTTGTTGCCTTGGCCGGGTTTCTCACCCTGACCTTCAGCCATCTTGGAATCCTGCTTCTCGCCCTTGCCATCCTTGCCTTCTCCCTTTTCGCCCGGCTCTTTGCCCTGGCCATCCTTGCCCTGCTGGCCTTCACCGGCCTTCTCGCCTTTCTCCGCAGCTTTGACTTCGCGTGACTGCCCATCCTTGCCCTCCTGGCCTTGGCCCTCCCCCTTCTTCGCTTCCTTGGCTCCGGCCTTGGGCTCTCCGGCATCTGCGGTCTTCTTCCCGTCCTGGCCCTTCTCCGCGGCCTCCTGCTCCTGCGCTTCCTTGATCAGCTTGTCCAGCTCGTTTTTCGCCACGCGCAGCGCTTCGCTCTCGCTGCCCAGCACGCTCTCGGCCGCCTTCTCCATGCCTTTGCGCAGTTCTTCCACCGCATTGGCCGCCTTGCGCTCCGCATCCTTCGCTTCCGCCTGCGAACCGTAGCGCAGTTGATCACGCGCCTCCTTCAGGTTTTCCTCCAGCCCGCTCGTCTGCGCCTTGCGCACCGCGTCGTACAAATTCCGGTGCAGCAGCGGCTCGCTCTCCTCCGCCTGCTCGCTGAGCTGCCGCATGCTGTTCAGCAGCTTCTCCACATTCTCCTGCTGCTCCGCCACCTGCCGGCTCTGCGCCGCGTTCTGCATGTTCTGCTCGATGTCAGATCCCGCCTCCTTCTGATTCTCCAGCGCCTCGCCGATCTTCTTTTCCTTCTCCGCCACATCGCGCGCCTGCTGCCTGAGCTGCTTCACCTCGTCCGCAAATTTCTTGGACGTCTTCTGCCGGAAATCCTCCTGCATCTTCTCCAGCTCGCGCTGCGCCCGCGTCGCCGCATTGGCCGCGTCCGCCAGCTTCTCGTCTTTCATCTGCTCCGCCGCCTCGCGCACCTTCTCACGCGTCTGCTCCAGTTGCTCCTTCGCCTCCGCCATGTTCTGCGCGTTCTCCGGCTTCTCCATCCGCTCCTTGAGATCGTCCAGGTCGCTCAGCAGTTGCTCCTGCTCCGCCTGCAAACGCTTGAGCTGGTTGTCCAGCTCCTGCTTCTCCTCCTCCGTTTTCGCATTCGCGATCTGGTTTTGCAGCTCCTTGATCTTCTCGGCCAGCGCCTCCTGCCGCCGCGCCAGCTCCTTCAGCCGGTTCAGTACCTGCAGGTTCTCCTGCTGCTCCGCCGTCTGCTCCTCGCTCGCCGCCTTTTCCTCCTCGTAGCGCTGCTCCTTCTGCTTCAGCTCCAGGTCCATGATCTGGTTCTGGTTCGCCTGCTGCTGTCCCGGCATGGGCTTGTCCTGCCGCATCACCTGGTGCTCCCGGCTCTGCGCCCGGTGCAGCCATTCCAGCGCCGTCTGCTCAAACGTCAGCGCCTGGTTCAGCGGCGGGCGCTTCTTCTCCTCCGAAGCCTGCTGCAGCGGCCCCTGCGCATCCTTCAGGCTCTTCCACGCCTCCGTCAGCGCCTGCTTCACCTGCGCATCCTCCGTCTTCTCCATTCCCTCCTTCACCTGATCCATCGCGATCCCCGTGGACTGATGCACCACATCCACGTCCGGCGCCGCCGACTCCATCGTACGCCCTGCATTCGTGTCACGGATGATCTTCCACGTCGCGTTCACCAGTTGCTTCACCAGGTCCACCAGCTTGTCGCTCTGCGCCTTCGGCTGGCCCGGCTCGCTTGGTGGCGCCTCCATCTCGCGGAAGATGTCCTCGTAGTGCCGCACATCCGCAAAGAACATGTCGCTCATGCTCCGCCGCACCTCGCCCTTCGGCCCCGTGTCCTCCGCCCAGAGGTAATAGCTCACCAGTTGCCGCGGCTCCGCCTTCTCCTTCTCCAGCGCCAGCTCCGCCTTCACATCCTGCTTCTTCAGCGGCGCCGTCACCGCATGTTTAAAAATGATCTCCTTGCTGTTCCCATTGATGCTGAAGACCGCCCCCGACTTCGTCACCCCCAGGTCGTCAGACACCTTCGCCTCCACCGGCAGTTCCTGAATGCTCGACACCTGCAGGTCACGCTTCGGAAACACCACTTCAATTTTCGCCAGTCGGTTCGCCTGCACCGTCACCGTGAACCACGGCGGATTCTTGTTCCCGCGCTCCGCCTCATCCACCAGATGCAGCCGGTATTTCTGCGACTTCTCCGCCATGAGCACTCCTTCCAGCACCGTCGCATCCCCCGCGCTCGGCGTCAGGGCGACGATACTCTTGTCTTCTCCAAAAAGCTCCGCCGCCGTCAGGTGCGGCACAAACGGCGAATGCTCCTTGCTCGTGGCAGCCGCCGCATCTCCGCTCGCGAGCAGCGGTTTGTTCACCTTGATCTTCCACACGATCTTTGAGCCCTCCAGCGCCGTCACCTTCTTCGTGTTCTTCGTCTCCTTCGCCGGCAGCTTCGTGTACTCCGGCGGCGTCACCGTCACATCGCTGCTCACCAGCGCCGGGAAATCAAACACTGTGATCGTGTGCAGCGCCGACTTCTGCCCCGCAAACTCCACGTGGTATTTCGTGTCGCGCTCCACCTTGTGGATCATCCCGCCATACACCTGCTCATCCACCGTCAGGCGCATCGGCAGCCGCTCACGTTCCTTCCCGTCCGCCTCGCTCACCACCAGCACTGCATCGGCCGGCACCGGCCCGTTGAACCGCGCCTCCACGATCAGATGCGTCCCGCGCTCCAGCTCCGTGTCCCCCGGCGTCAGCGTCGCCTTAAATTCAGTCGGCTTCACCACCTCCTCTTTCTGAACTTTCGCCACCACCGCCGCCCGGTTCCGCTGCCACGACTGCACCCGCAGCATCACATCCGTGATCACAAACCCGATCACCGCCATCCACGCCGCCACCAGCGCGCGCGTGTACGGCCGGTTTGCCACCGTCACCGGCCAGTTCTGCGTCGCCGCGTGCGCCAGCGCCCGGTCGATCAGCCGCTCATGCAGAAACCCCGCCGTCTCATCCGCCCCCGCCTCATGCTCGATCGCCGTCAGCAGCAGCGCATTCAAGGAGGGGTGCTTCCTCTCGATCACCCGTGCAATGTCCCGCGCGCTCCAGATGTTCCGCCGCCCTTTCAGCCACGCAATCAAAGTGAGCACTCCCAGCCCCAGCATCGACCACCGGTCCAGCCTCTTCGACACATGCAGCCCGTTCACCGTCGCCAGCAGAAACGCCCCCCTCACCAAAATCCCCAGCACAAACACCGCCGCCAGATGCCGCAGCAGCCGCGCCCTCCTCAGCGCCTCACGAACTTCAGCAATCCGGGCTTCGAGGATGGAGCGTGCGATCATGGTGGTGAATAGTTTGTCGATGAATCAATGCCGGAGCCACTGGGAAACGGTCTCGATGATTGAAGAAGCCTTGGTCCAAAACAACTCGCCATGCCGCATCGCGAGACAACCACAGGCGATACCTCCCGCAGTCATCATCAACCAATCTCTGGTTTCCATCGCAGACACAGATGTGATCAGGACCAAAAACGTAACGACACCTCCAAACAAGAGCCCGCATCCAAAATGCAGTCTCTTGTCATGAAGAATGGAATCGTCATTCATCGTGGGAAAATTCAGGTAGAATTACGCCGTTTGGAGAGTCGTCTGTCTTCCGCGGCCCGCAACCCACGTTTCCAGCACAAGAACGGCCAAAAGTATCAAAAGCACATACCACCACGACTGCTGCCGCTGCTCCGTGTCCGCCGCCGTCAGCCGCTCGTCGCTCGTCTCCCCGCCTCCCTTTTCCGCTGCGCCGGCCAGTTTGATCCCATATTCCGCCAGCTTCTGCGGCGCCAGCGGCAGCACCCGCCCCTCATCCGGCGGCAGATTCACCGCAATGACCCGCGTGAGCGCCTCGCTCCGCACCTGGTACAGCCCCGCCTGCCCCGCCGTGAATCCCATCCCGGCCTTCAGCTCATGCACCTTTCCATCCGGCTCCTTGACCGTGTGCGCGGCCGCCGCATCCAGCGGCAGCGCATCCCCCACCAGCAGAGTCGCCGCCGGGTCATGACTGAACCCCGCCGCCGCCAGCCAGCCATACAGCAGCGGCACAAACTTCGTGCTCAGCGCCAGTTGGCTGTCCGCAGGGTGCCAGCCGGAGGCCAGCACGATCAGCGTCCCCTTGCCGATCCGCCCGCTGAGAATCGCCGGACGCCCATTGTCAAACTTCGCCAGCGTTTCCAGCTTTCCGCCTTCATCCTTGATCTCGATCAGCCGGTGCTTCCAAAACCGCAGCTTCGTGAAATCCCGCAGCTTCGGATCCGCAAACGGCTTGAGCAGAGGATGCTCCGTCTTCACATCCGCCAGCATGCGGTAGTCCTCATTCGCGTCCTCATCCTTGATCACCACCCCTGAAATCCCCGTGAGCGTTTGCAGCAGGGCGGCATCTGCGGAAGAACCCGCCACCTCCACCAGGAACCCACCACCCGCGACGAAATCCCGCAGTCCCGCATGCAGGTTCGCCGGAGGCGTGCTCCCCGAGATCACCAGCACATCCGGCTTCTGCGCCGGCATCGCCTTGCCCGCCGTCAGCACGGGCGCCAGCGTCGCCGTCGGCTGCAGCGCCCGCGTCAGATAATACAGCGGCGATGCAGCCTCATCACGCGTCGCCTCATCCCCCAGGAAATGAATCCTCACCGCACGCGGCTGCGGCGGCGCAATGAACAGCCGGTTGTCAAAATCATACCGGTCACCCGTCAGCGCCAGCACGTTCGCCTTCGTGGAGTTCGGCGGTGCATTGAGAATGCGCGAAGCCCCCGGCGGCATCTGCGTTGCGATCGCATCCGCCTGCGGCCCCTTTTCCCACGCCAGCGTGAAGTCCCGCAGTGCCGAATCCCGCGTGTTGCTCACCCGCGCCCGCACCAGCGCCTCAGCGCTCTCCTCGTCCCGCGCCGCCAGTGCGATGGAAAAATTGTCATTCGTCGCCGCATCCAGCCGATGAACACTCAGCGTCAGCTCCGCCGGCCACGCCATGGTGCGCAGGGCGTCCAGCCTCGTACCTTCCTGCAGATCCGTGATCAGGTGGATGCGTTTTTTCAGCTTCGCTGTACTCGAATCAAACGCCGGCACCGCCGCGATCAGCGCCCGGTCCAGTTGCGTCGCATCCCACCCCGGCGCCAGTTCCGCCAGCCGGCTCTGCAGCGCCGCGCTCCGGTTGCCCGGCGTGTTGCGGTCCTCCTCAAACGTCCACACCGGCGTCATCTCCCGGTCAAACACCGCCAGCGCCACCCGGTCCGTGATCTTCGCCTCCTTAAACACACGCTCCGCCTCCGCGATCCCCCGCTTCCACAAATCATCCCGCCGCATCGAAGCACTCCGATCCAGCAAAATCAGCGTCGCCTTGTCTCCCGAGGAAGCCCCCGCGTTTTCACTCTGCACAAACGGCCGTGCAAACATCAGCGCCAGCAGGATCAGCGCCAGGCACCGCAGCGCCAGCAGCAGCCAGTTTTCCAGCCGCCTCTTGCTCACCGGCACCGGCGTGCTCGCATCCAGAAACATCAGCGTGCTGAATTCCACCCGGTCCTGCGGCGGCTTGCGTCTCAGGTGCAGCAAAATCGGCGCAATGATCGCCGCTGCGCCCGCGAGGTAGAGAGGAAAGAGCCAGGACATGCGAGGTAAATGACGAAATCAGAATGACGAATGTCGAATCAGACAGAAATACGCGCTGCAGAAGATTTGGAGGCTTTCTTCCGCTGACGCGCACTGAGAAAATCAAAGAGCACCTCCTCCAGCGGCTGATCCGTCGGACAGAAATGATACTCCACATTGTGCCGGTCCACCGCAGCCTGGATCGTCTCCCGGTGCGCCTGCAGCCGCTTCAGGTAATTCTCCCGCACCAGCTGCGGATCCAGAAAACGCTCCACCCCCGTCTCCGCATCCCGGAAATACGCCGACTTCTCAAACGTGAAATCAATCTCCGCCCGGTCCATCAGGTGAAACACCACCAGGTCGTGTCCCATCGCGCTCAGCAGCGCCAGTTGCTTCTCCAAATGCTCCACCGGCGCCAGCAGATCCGTGATCAGGCAGATCATCCCCCGCTTCCGCAGCATATCCGCAAGCTGCCCCACCGACACCGCCAGCGACGTCCCCGCCGCCTTCGCCGGCCTCTCCAGCTCCGTGATGATCCGCCGCAGATGTCCCGGCCGGTTCCGCGGCGGCAGATGCTCCTCAATCCCATCCGCAAACGTCGTCAGCCCCGCCGCATCTCCCTGCTTCATCAAAAACGAAGCCAGCGTCGCCGCCAGTGTCGCCGCATAATCCGCCTTCGTGTATCCCAACGAGCCAAAGTTCATCGACTTGCTGTGATCAATCACCATCTGGCACCGCAGGTTCGTCTCATCCTCAAACTTCTTGATGTACGTCCGGTCACTCCGCGCCAGCACCTTCCAGTCGATGTACCGCGGATCATCCCCCTGCACATACGCCCGGTACTCGCTGAACTCCACCGAGAACCCATGATACGGACTCCGGTGCATCCCCTTCCACAGCCCCTCCACCACCACCTTCGCCCGCAGCTCAAGCGACTTGATGCGCATCAGCGCGGCAGGATCGAGGAATGTCGTGGCAGCAGTCACGAGCGGCCCTCCGTGAATGTGATGTTTTCGCTCTCTTCAAAACCTTCCCACGCATCCTTCATTGAGCCTTGAACTTTCTCGCAAACCACCGCCCCAGTGCCCCCCACCACCCCGCGCCACGCCAGCCCCAACGGGGCTGCGTAACATAGCCCAGGGTCAGCCGAGCCTAAGCGAGGCGACCCTGGGTAAAACCGCACACGCCCGGGAAGCAAACCCAGCACCCCGCCGCACCCAGCATCCACCAGCAGCGTCTGCACCAAACTCCGCCGCACATTGTCTCCGCAGCACGCCCGCGCCCCGCTGCCGCCTCTGCCATTCATGGTCGTCATGCTCATAGGATTGCGTCAAAGATCACCATTCCTCATTCATTCGTCATTCCTCATTCTGGTTTCGTCATTGTCAGGTCTGCTACTTCACATGCTCCATCAGCTTCCCAATCACCTTCTCCACCGTCACCCCCTCCGCCTCCGCCTTGTAATTCACCAGAATACGATGCCTGAAAACCGGCATCGCCATCGCCCGAATGTCCTCCACCGTCACATGCGTCCGGTTATGCAGCAGCACCCGCGTCTTCGCCCCCAGCACCAGGTTCTGGCTCGCACGCGTCCCCGCGCCCCAGCTCACCCATTGATTGATAAAATCCGGCACCCCCTCGCGTCCGGGTCGTGACGCGGCTGACAGACGCACCGCATACCGCGCCACATCTTCCGCAATGGGCACCTTCCTCACCACCTGCTGAAACGCCAGCAGCTCCTCGCCGCTGAACAGCCGCTGCACCGGCTCGCCCTTGCCCGCCGTCGTCCTCGTCACCACCGCCACCTCATCATCCTCGCTGAGGTAGTCGATCACAATGTTCAGCATGAAGCGGTCCAGCTGCGCCTCCGGCAGCGGATACGTCCCCTCCTGCTCGATCGGGTTCTGCGTCGCCAGCACAAAGAACGGCTCCGGCAGGTGCATCGTCTTCCCGTTCACCGTCACCTGATGCTCCTGCATCGCCTCCAGCAGCGCCGCCTGCGTCTTCGGCGGCGTGCGGTTGATCTCATCCGCCAGGATCATGTTCGCAAACACCGGCCCCCGGCTGAACACCAGCTTCCTCCCCTCCGGACTGTCCTCCAAAATCTCCGTCCCCGTGATGTCAGACGGCATCAAATCCGGCGTAAACTGAATCCGCTGAAAGCTCAGGTGGCACACATCCGCCACCGTCTTGATGAGCAGCGTCTTCGCCAGCCCCGGCGCCCCCGTGATCAAACAATGCCCCCCGCTCAGCAGCGCGATCAGCATCTCATCAATCACATGCTGCTGCCCCACGATCACCTTCCCCACCTCCGCAAAAATCCGCTGCCGCGCCGTGGAGAGCAGTTCGACGATCTGGCGTTCAGTGAGGGAGGCGGAAGACGGCGGAAAGTCGGGAGGGGCGTTCATGGATAAAGGTGCCCTATCAAACAGCGCCCACGATGCCAAGTTTTCATCCGCCCCCGCAGGAACCAAAGAAAGCCCGCCTCACACACGCCAGCGCCCCCGGACCACGCCGCTTCAGCGCCGCCCTCGAACATCCCCACCCCCCAGACCTCCGCTACCACCCTCTAGCGCAAATCATAAATCGTAAATCATAAATCCCCCCTCACTTCGACCACGCCGGCTCCGGCTCCCAGCTCTTCTCCCCCTTCCCCACCCCCACCAGCTCCTCTTCCTCCACCTCTTCCGTCTCCTCCAGCAGCGGCGCAAACCTCTCCGACTTAAACCCCAGCTCCTGCTTCACGCTGGAGTGCGGATCATCCGGATTGTTCAGCTCCTTCAGCAGCAGCAGAATGTCAAACTCCGCCCCCGCCAGCTTGATCTCCGCATCATCATTCACCACAAACTGCGGGTTCGACCTCCCCGCCCGGATGGCCCTCACCGTGTAGATCTCGTCCTTCTTCGGCAGAGACTTGTACAGGTCAAAGACCCAGGGATCGAATTGATCATTGATGCAGACGACTTGCTGGCCGGTTTTGAACATGAAAATATCAAAGGTGTTACGGTTGTACGAAGTGAATGCCGTGCTCGCCGGCGATCTCAACAAGCCGTGACATATCAGGCCCTCCCTCTTTCGCAAACTCGACTGCACACCGGTCGAAGAAGTTTTCAAAACCCGACGGCACCGTCGTGATCAGCATCTTCAGCGGCGTGCTTCCCGCATTGCGAAACGCGTGCACCACCCCCTTCGGCATGAACACCGCCGTCCCTGGCGCCACCGCCAGCCACTTCCCCTCCTGGAAAAACTCCACGCTCCCCTCGATCACATAAAAATTCTCGTCCTCCCGTGTGTGATAATGCGGTGGCGGCCCGCCTCCAGGCTGCGTCGTCTCGATCCACTGCGTAAACCGCCCTCCCGACTGCGCCCCCGTCACCACAAACTCCACCTCATCACCAAACACCGTCATGGATTTCCCCTGCCCGGGCAGGCTCACAACAGGAACAGCATCACGCTCAAAACTCATAGCCCCTACCCCTACATCACCTCACCCAACAGGCAAGACCCCCGCGCACTCTCCACACCCAGACCTCCGGCCAATTTAAAATTCTCAGTTTTCAGTTCTCAATTTACAATCCCACCGCTCCCCCGCCTTCCTCATTCCGCATTCGTCTTTCCCCCCGCTGCAACTTTCCCCCACCCCCAACGTTGAAGCCCCCGGAACGCTCCCATCCCCTCATGCACCGCCGCTCTCTTTTCATCCTCACCTTCCTGGCATTCACCACCCTCTGCCACGCCCAGCTCCAGCTCCCCGAAGGCATCACCAAGCTCGAGCTCACCGTCGATGGCGTCTCCCGCACCGGCTTCATCTACGCCCCCTCCTCCGCCAAAGACACCCCCACCCCCGTCATCTTCGTCTGGCACGGCCACGGCGGCACCGCCCTGCAGGCAGGCCGCAGCTTCGCCATGTTCAAGCACATGCCCCAGGCCATCTCCATCTACCTCCAGGGCCTCAATACCCCCGGCCAGCTCACCGACCCCGAAGGCAAAAAGCCCGGCTGGCAGCACGGTGCCGGCGCAGAAGGCGACCGCGACCTCAAGCTCTTCGATGCCGCCCTCGCCCATCTCAAAGAAAACTACAAGATCGACACCAGGCGCATCTTCTCCACCGGCCACTCCAATGGCGGCGGCTTCACCTACCTCCTCTGGCAGACCCGTCCGGACGTCCTCTGCGCCGTGGCCCCCTCCGCCGCCGCGTCCATCCGTCTTCGCGATACCCCCTTCAAGCCCAAGCCCTGCATGCACCTCGCCGGCACCGCGGATCCCCTCGTCAAATACGAGTGGCAGCAGCTCGCCATGACCAAGGTCAAAGAGATCAATCAATGCTCCCCCGAAGGCACCCCCTGGGACAAAGAATGCACCCTCTTCCCCTCCAAGGTCGGCGCCCCGTTCGTCGCCTTCATCAAAGAAGGCGGCACGCATAAATTCCCTGAGGAGGCGCCCGCGCTGATCGCCAAGTTTTTCAAAGAACAGTCCGCGGCGGTGAAGTGAGGGGCCGCTGCGCGCCAGCGTCGTTTTCCGCCCGGCGTTACAGCAAAGCTCCGGCCCACTCGGCTTCCTTGAAGCCGACCAGATTCACTTTGTTCTTCGGGTCGATGGCGAAGGGCCTTTTCACCAAATTGCCATTCCCCGCCAGCAGTTTCAGCGCGTCCTCGGTGCTCATGCCAGGCAGCTTGTCTTTCAGACCCAGGCTGCGGTAGTCCATGCCGGAGACGTTGAAGAGCCTGCGCAGATCGCCGTCATGCGCGGCCAGCATGGCCTTCAGTTCCGCCAGAGACGGCGGCGTCTCACGAATGGCGGTTTCTTCGAAGGAAATCGAATGCTGCTTGAGCCACTTGAGGGCGTTCTTGCAGGTGGAGCAGCCGGAATAAGCGTAAACTTTGAGCATAGTATGAAAAAAAGGATGGTCCGCTAGCTTTGCACGCTTTTGAGCCACGGTTCAAACTCCACCGGCACCTTCGCCTCAAACGCCATCGGCTGGTCATGGATCGGGTGGTTAAACGAAAGCTTCCACGCATGCAGCATCAGCCGCGGCACCCGCACCCGCTGCTTGTTTGGCTGCGCATAGATCGGGTCCCCTAAAATCGCGCACTGCAGCGCCTCCCGCATGTGCACGCGGATCTGGTGCGTCCGCCCCGTCAGCAGCCGGCACTGGATCAGCGCGCAGCCTTCCACCACCGCCAGGCGCTTCCATTCCGTCACCGCCTCCTTCCCCGCTCCGTCCAGCAAAATGCTCATCCGCTTACGGTCCACCGGATGCCGCCCAATAAAGTTCTGGATCCGCCCGTTCTCATCCTTCGGAACGCCATTCACCACCGCCAGGTAGATCTTCGTCAGCCGCCTCTCCGAAAACGCCTCCGTCAGCCGGCGGTGCGCCACATCATTCTTCGCCACCACCATGCACCCGCTCGTGTCCTTGTCCAGCCGGTGCACAATCCCCGGCCGCATCTCCCCGCCTATCCCGCTCAGGTCGTCGATGTGGTGCAGCAGCGCATTCACCAGCGTCCCGTCCGGGTTCCCCTCCGCCGGGTGCACCACCAGTCCGGACGCCTTGTCCAGCACCACAATGTCCCGGTCCTCATACAAAATCGTCAAAGGAATATCCTGGGCCTTGATCTCCACCTCGGCTACTTCAGGCACCGTGAGACTCACCGCATCCCCGCATTTGAGGGCCGTTCCCGCCTTGGCGGGCTTCCCATTCAGCGTAGCATGGCCCTCCTTGATCAGGTCCTGCAATCTTGAGCGCGACATCTCCGGCAAACGCCTTGCCAGGTGCTTGTCGAAACGTTCTCCAATATCAATGGTTTCAGTGATGGTCCAGTCCACCCCACAAACTCAAGTTTCGAATTAATAAGGCAAACTGTAATTTCTGGCATATCGAATGCGTCCCCCTCGTCTCACTTCCCCCGCCCCTTGATTCTCGCACCTCCAGAACAGTCCTTTCTCAGCACCTGCCCCGTGTGCCAGCGGCAGATCGATGTCACTTCCCTCGAGCCCTTCACCAAACTCAAATGCCCCTTCTGCGGCCAGATGGTCCGCGTCCGCCGCCGCTTCGATCAGTTCATGATCATCCGCCAGATCGGCGAAGGCGGCATGAGCCGCGTGTTCGAAGCCGAAGATGAAACCCTCGGCCGCCGCGTCGCCCTCAAAATCCTTAACCGCCAGTACTCCCGCGACTCCACCCGTCTGGAGCAGTTCCGCCAGGAGGCCCACATCACCGCAAACGTCACCCACCCCAACGTCATCAAGCTCTACTCCGTGGGCTATGACCAGGGCTACTTCTACATCGCCATGGAGCTCGTCGGCGGCGGCTCCCTCGAGCAGCGCATCCGCCGTGAAGGCCACCTCAAGGAGGCCGAAGCCCTGCGCATCGGCCGCGAAGTCGCAGAAGGTCTCCGTGCCGCGCAGCAGCTCACCCTCATCCACCGCGACGTCAAACCCGCCAACATCCTCTTCACCGAGACCGGCACCGCCAAAGTCGTGGACTTCGGCCTCGCCCTCTTCACCGACCGCGGCGGAGACCAGTCCGGCGAGATCTGGGCCACCCCCTACTACGTCGCCCCCGAAAAAGTCATCGAAAACAAAGAAGACTACCGCAGCGACATCTTCAGCCTCGGCGCCAGCCTCTACCACGCCCTCACCGGCAGCCCCCCGCACAAGGCGGACACCAGCGCCATCGAAGACCTCCGCCGCATCAAATCCAGGCGCGTCACCCTCGGCGAGTCCGGCCTCCGCTTCTCCCCCCGCACCGAGCACGTCATCAATGGCATGCTCTCCTTCAGCCCCCAGGACCGCTTCGCCAACTACTCCGAAGTGGTCGATGAAATGCGCCTCGCCGAAGGCCTCCTCGACCGCGGCAGCGTCCGCCGCCGCCTCTTCTCCCGCCGCGCCCGCCTCATCGGCTCCATCGCCGCCGCCATCATCTTCGCCTACGGCATGGGCTGGCTCATCCGCGAAGGCGGGGAGCGCCGCCACACCCGCGCCATCCAGATCTCCACCGCCAACGAGCGCGATCTCAATGGCACCGGCGTCACCCTCCAGGCCGCCGATAAAAAAGACAAGGACAAAAAGACCGTCACGGAGCGCTTCACCAAGGCCCGCAACCTCATGCTTCAGGAGTTCAAGTTCGCCGAAGCACGCCAGAAATTCACCGAGCTCATCGACTCCAAGGACCTCCTCCAGCCCACCGAAAACTGGGCCCGCTTCAATGCCGCCCTCTGCAGCATCATGCTCGAAAAGAAGCAGGATGCCGCCGCCCAGTTCGCCCAGCTCTCCACCTCCGCTGAGCTCAACGGCCTCGCCCCCTTCTTCGCCAAGATCAAAGAACGCATGGGCGCCCCCTTCGTTCCCGGCACCCCGCCCGCCTCTCTCGGTTACAAGACCGACAACGAAGAAATCCTCGGTTACCTCGTCCAGGGCCTCGCCGAATGGCATTTTGGCGATGCCCCCCGCGGCGCCGAAGAACTCGAAGACTTCCAGAAATACCTCGCCCAGATCAAAACCGCCGCCGCCGCAACCCCGGCGCCCTCCCTCAACTGGCTCTCCCTGTACACGCCGCTCCTCCAGCGCTATCAGGCGGACGTCCCCCTCGTCCGTGCCGCACTCAAAGGCCACATCGCCGCCACCGTCCCCGAGCTCCGCGCCTCCCTCGCAGAACTTCCCAAGATCCGCAAAGAACTCAAAACCTCCGGCGCCTTCCTCGCCGTCATCAAGGAATGGGAGACTGTGCTCCAGCGCGAGATCTCCCGCATGACCCTCGAAGACCAGCAGCGCCAGCTCGAAAAAGACAAGCAGCAGCGCCTCGCAGACCTCGAGCTCCTCGCCGAGGTGAACACCCTCGTCCCCTCCCTCGTCCAGGGTTACGACTACACCCGCGCCATCGATCTCCTCACCACCACCCATCTCGGCACCGCGGACGTCCGCACCGCCCTCGATGGCCGCCTCTACCTCTACGCCCAGTCCCGCGACTTCATCCGCCAGCTCACCACCGACCTCGCCACCACCGGCTGGACCGGCACCATCACCCGGCGCGAAGGCGGCCAGCTCACCGGCCGCATCACCGCCACGGCAGACGGCGCCCAGATCCACGTCATCCTCGAACGCGGCACCCTCACCCTCCCCTTCGAAAGCCTCACCCCCGAGACCCTCGTCGAAATCGCCCAGTCCCTCGGCGCCCAGGTCACCGACTCCACCGACTACTACCGCCGTCAGGAAAACACCGCCGCCTTCGCCCGCCTCAACGGCCTCACCCAGCTCTCCACCACCATCGCCGCCCAGCTCATGGAAGAGAACTCCTCCTTCCGCATGCGCTGGATGAAAGTCATGGCCGCCGGCATCTGAAAAAGCGCCCCATTGCGCCTCCACTGGAGCCCCGTTCGTAGTTCGGGCTTCGGGGTTCGCTTCACGGCTTCGCAGCAGCCCGTTCCGGCCTCCCCGTTCGTAGTTCGGGCTTCAGCCCGTTCCGGCCTCTGAGTATTCTAGTCCCGGCTTCAGCCGGCTCCGGACAGCGTCCCCTTCGCGCCACCACCCCCGTCGCACGACCATCCGGTCCGTCTCCACCCACTACGATGGACACTCTTGTCCGTCGGCCACCGCCCCCGCGCATCCCACCCCCCGAAAAACCACCGTCAACAACCGCAAACCACCGCCAACGGCTCGCCCCCCCCGCAGGGGTAGCGAGCCCGCTCCAAAGAAATCAGCGCTCTTCAATCACCACCCGCCGCACCACGCGCACCGGCCCCTCATTCACATACTCCACCTTTACCGGCAGTCCCGCGTGCATCCGCCTCGCCACCTCGTCCGGAGTCAGAATCACCCCCGCCGGCCCCACATACACCACCTGCGGCCCATACGTGTACGTCACCGGCCCCGTCGTCTCCCGCACCACAAACCGCGTCCCCGGCTCGTACACATCCACGATCCCATTGGCCGACACAATCTGCGTGTTCGGCACCACCGCCGCTCCCGGCGGCGCCACCACCGTCACGCCCCCCGGCACCGGCGCAGGCACCACCACCGGCACATCCGGCGTCACCGGCCCCGCCACCGTCTGCGCATTCGCCTCAGCCGGCCCCAGAATCAGACTCACACACTCCAAAGCCACCAGCCCGCCGGCAGCCACCCAGGAAAGAGAATAAGAAGAAAGAAGTTTCGTTTTCATACCCCAAAAATCGCCCCCGCCTCTTCCCAGGACGTCAGGGGAGCCCCCTACGGCAGCGAAAGGCCCCCCCGCAGCCTTCGCACCCAAAGCGCCACGTGCTTCACCACCACCCCGGCCTCGAAATCCGTCCCTTCGACAATCAACAGTCCTTGCTCATCAACGTGTTCTCCGAAGCTCGTAGAGCGAAGGATGAATCGTCAATCACTCACACCCAGAACACTCGCCAGCCCCTGTGCCGGTCGCTGATCGGACAATCAGTCATCGTCATTGATTTGAGGCGCCGCTCCTGTCCCCAAAGAGAGAGCGTGTGCCTGGGGACCACCATTCCGCGAGTCATTGAAACCACACCTGCCAAGACCAGCGCCCCTCATCCCTTCTCCTCCAGCATCCGTGCGATCCGTGACTCAAATTCCGTCCCCCCCTCCGCCTTGCTTGAGCAAAGCCCCGACATGTGCCATGAAGCCACCTCGCTGCTCCCCGCCGTCCGCCACCACTCCCGGCACCACCCCCATCTTCTGTTCCCCCTTTTTGCGCAACGATGGATGAAACACCCCCACAGCCTGCACATCCTTCCAATGTCTCCACGCAAAGCCCGGGCCCTTCCCAGGTGGAGCGGCAGCTTGCAGAAGACGCCAGGGCTTCGGCTCCTCGCACACAGGCCTGGCATCCACCGGCCGTCGATGAACTGCGGAAAATCTTGCGGCAGCACGAGATCAGCCACTTCATCGCCCGCGGCGGCATGGGCGCCGTTTACAAAGGCACCCAAAAAGCCTTGAAGCGCGAAGTCGCCATCAAGGTTCTGCCGCCGCAGATGGCGGAGAGGAACGACCTGAATTTTTCAGCCCGCTTCAAGCACGAGGCGCAAACTATGGCGCGCCTCTCGCACCCCAACATCATCACCGTTCACGACGCCGGGGCCACCTCAAACGGCCTGCTCTACTTCGTCATGGAGTATGTGGACGGCACGGACCTGGCCCGGCTCATCGCCCGTGACGGCCCCCTCGCACCTCGCCGCGCCGCAGACATCACCATCTCCGTGTGTGAGGCCCTCTCCTTCGCTCATGCCATGGGCATCATCCACCGCGACATCAAGCCCTCCAACATCATGATCGACCTCAAGGGCCGCGTGAAAGTTGCCGACTTTGGACTGGCAAGGGCGCTCAACGCAGAAGACACCCCGCACATCCCCGGCCACCCCGCCAGTGGCACGCCGGATTTCATCGCCCCCGAAGCCCTCATCCCCGGCATCCATCTCGATCAACGAGCCGACTTATATGCCCTCGGTGTCATGCTCTACCAGATGCTCACCGGCAGACTTCCCCACAGCCTCCCCGCCCCGCCCAGCCACCTCGCACCAAACGTGAGCACCAGCCTCGACGCCGTCGTGACCAAAGCCATGCAAAACGATCGCAGCCACCGCTACACCTCAGCCGCGGAAATGAAGCAAGACCTCGAACAGGCCTCACTCGCGTCTTGAAGCCAGCCGCATCCGTCCTCCAAAACGCGGCGCACCTGAGGAATGCTATTTTTTCAAAAGCTTGTTAACTGGCGGCTCCGCCCCGATCCAAAACACATTCAACCGCTCGTCATGATGGATTTGCAACGAAGCTCGCAACGCTTTCGTCGCCTCGGTCCCCTCACGCTCACCCGCCGGCAGAAAGTGACTCGGTTCCAGGCGCTTGCTGACCTCGATCAAACCGTTTTCAGGGTCCGTTTTGGAAGGAACCAGAAAAGGCGCTTTGATATACCACCCATCGAGCCTGAATTCGCCGCGTCGCTGCGGTGACGCAGCACCCGCAGCATCTTCCTTCACCACCAGCTCCCCCACAAGATACACGTGGTAGTCACCCGTGGCATTGAGATTCAGTATGTAGGGGTGCAAAGCCGCCAATGCTTCGATGGCAGCCGCGTTCGAATGGCGGGCAAACTCCACTTCGAAGGCGGTTTCTCTTCTCAAAACATAAACCCACGACCCTTCCGTGTGCCCGTCATGGAAAGACAGCGGAAACGCCTGCTGATCACGACCCTCCTCGGCCCGCCCAGAACCCAGTTGGGACTGCATGACCAAGCACAGCACCAGAATGAAAAAGATTTTCATGGTCAAATCGACGAAGCCCATTTTGCGCCTAGAACCCCGGCAGGCAACATCAATCAAGAAGAGAAGCCCGCTTCCCCACACCACGGCTCGCTTCGGGCATGCCGCCGACCCCAAGACCATCTCACACACCGGCCACTCAACGGTTAAAAACTCCGGCCCTCCGGCCATTCCTTTGCCCCACATTCCTTTGCCCCACATTCCTTTGCCAAAACCAGCGCCACCTTCCCTCCCCCCCCCATCATCCCCTCTCCTCCGGCATCCGTGCTGGTCGTGCAATCCGTGGTTCAAATTTCGGCCTCTCTGCGTTTTCCAAAGCAAAAGTCAGACCGCCGCCCACCTCCCCACCCAGGCCTGATCAAACGACGCGGTCGTATCCGCCTCATCGCCCATCCAGCGCGCCTTGGCGGCAAAGCCAGCTCCCGTTACCTGCGCCGTCGGAGCACTCACGGAGATAGTCGTCTGGGCGTTTTGGACGACGCTGAGCACAGTCTTGCCCCCTCCTGTGTGAGGGTCCGGACCTGGCGTGTCCCACCTCCCCAGAAAAAATCTCTGCGTTTATCAAATTTGCCTTCGGCTGCTTCCACGCCTCAAAAAGCCAGCCAACAACTCCGCCTCCTCCTCAACAGAAATACCCACCAGCCCCCCCGCATACCCGGCGCCAGCTACCGTAAACCACCGCCAGATTCTCCTTGGCCCGCTGCGGCGGGGTATGCCGGAAAGCCCCCCTATGGCTGATGCATTTTGTTGGTTAAATTCTTCTCACTGGTTCCATAAGATGCCTCAGTTTCACTCTGGAATTGCACATACCAGGTGCGTGGTGGCGACTGCGCCGTGTCTCTTCCCGAAACCTCAACCAGGCCGGACCTCAGTACCCGCCATGTAAAGTTGCTTTTGTTGTTCCCGAACGCCTTTTCTCCAGCCCATTTCTCGCCAAACGCCCATTTCGTCCCTGAATCGGACACCCACGTTTTATCCACGATCCAAGCCAGATCGACCGCTTGTTTTGCATTTGCGGGCCGGGCGGCTGTTGAGGGTTTCGTTGCTGTCGTTGATGTCTTTCCACCCGTAATCGAGTCCATTAGCTCAGATAGACTGCCATTTGTCTCAAAAGAAGTGAGAGCGTTTTTTGACACTGGGTCGAAAACTAATGGAGCCAAAGCTTGTGCAAGCTTCTTGGCAACCAACGTGTCCACGGGCGTGCCTGTCACTGTCGGCCCTCGCCCTTCTCGCAATCCATTGATAGCGTCTGTCACCTTTCGTTGCCCCTCTGGAGTCAACGACCCGAAGATACCACGTACGGAAGACTGGAACTCAGAATCATCTGGGATGCCTTTTGCCAATTTTTTCCAATCAACACCGGTCAATGCCTTCCCGAGGCTTTGATTCTCTGCCGCAGCTCCGAAACCGACCAGCACAGCAATGAGCATGAAGAAAATTCCACGTTGTTGCAGACACCCGAGCGCGGTCACATGAGACGAGTTCATAGGTTTAGAGCTATAGTCAGGATGTCTTGTGGCAAAAACCCGCAAATGATACAAGGAAAAAAGGGAGGTGCATCTCAACCCCTTCTGTGTCCTCCGCGCCCTAGATGGTAAAAACAAAGCCCCCCGCCAACCACCTAGCCTCCTCACCACCCATCTCCAACAGCGGCAAACCACCGTCGTCCCCCGCAAAAAACCCCGTCCGCCTCACGGCAAACGGGGTTCTCAAAACTCACTTCACCGCATCACGGTTACTTGATCTCCTGCGCCCAGAAAATGTGCCAGTCGTCCAGGTTGTTCAGATCCACCGCACCCGGATTCACGCTCCCATCATCTGCGATCCCGTCCGCATCCAGAATGCTCTTCCGCACATCATCACCGTGGATGTAGCCCATGATCGACTGGTTGTGCTTGTAGATGTTCCCCTTCGTGAGGTTCACGCCCGGCTGCGCCTTCACCCAGGCCTCAAGCTGCGGGTAGCTCGGCTTCGTCGCGATAAACGTCTTGAACGTCTCGATGTTGATCCCCAGCGCATCCAGCGTCATCTGGTCATACCCGCAGCCAATGCCCGGATAATCCTTGTGCAGTTTGCCAGCAGCCGCCAGCGAAGCCTTCTGCCAAAGACGCGGAAGATGAAGAACACCAAGGGGGCCGGCAATGCCGGAGCTGATAAGAGGAACAATCTGGCTCATGGATAAGATATGGGTTGGATTTGATTCAATGACATTCGCCACAGCGAGCGATCCCCCAATTTAGAAGGCCCCTCACAGCAGCAGCAACAACAAACGCTCCATCCCCATTTTTTGAGCGCAAATCCCCAACAAACCCCCGCATTTTTTTCATCCCTCAACACCCCCTCGTACCCATTCCGAAAAATTCGCGGCCCTTTTTGCGCCCCCCCACCAGTCCTGCAAGACACCCAAGGCCCACCACTCTGAAATCATAAATCATAAATCGTAAATCATAAATCCCCCACGTTCCCCTCTTTCCGCCGACCATTCTCTGCTACATAGATCGTAACCCCCTCCGCATGAAAAACCTCCGTCACCTCGCACTGGCACTTCTCCTCGCCCTCCCCTGCCTCGCCGCTGACGAAAAGCCCGCCAAGGCCCCCAAAGCCGCGCCCATCAAATCCCCCCTCGAACTCCACCGCTGGTCCGGCACCCTCAACGTCCCCGACCCCGTCGCCGTCACCGTCGATCCCCAGGGCCGCATCTACGTCTCCGCCACCACCCGCCGCAAAGTCGCCGACCTCGACATCCGCGAGCACACTCAGTGGATTCCCGACGACGTCGCCCTCACCAGCGTCGAAGAAAAAGAAGCCTTCCTCAAACGCGAACTCGCCCCCGGCAAAACACGCCTCCCCCGCGGCGGCCTCGCCGACCACAACAAAGACGGCTCCATCGACTGGAAGGACCTCACCGTCCACACCGAGCGCATCTACCAGCTCCGCGATACCGACCACGACGGCACCGCCGATAAAATGACCGTCTTCGCCGAAGGCTTCAACAGTGTCGTCACCGGCATCGCCGCAGGCATCCTCTACCACGACGGCTGGGTTTACGTCACCGTCGCCCCCGACCTCGTCCGCCTTCGCGACACCAACGACGACGGCGTCGCCGACGAGCGCGAGATCGTCGCCCACGGCTTCGGCATTCACATCGCCTACGCCGGCCACGACATGCACGGCCCCCGCATCGGCCCCGACGGCCGCATCTACTGGAGCATCGGAGACAAAGGCGTCAACGTCACCAGCAAGGAAGGCAGACACTTTTACTACCCCCACGAAGGCTGCGTCATGCGCTGCGAGCCCGGCGGCACAAACTTCGAAGTCTTCGCCCACGGCCTCCGCAACGTCCAGGAAATCGCCTTCGACGACTACGGCAACATGTTCGGCGTGGACAACGACGCCGACCTCCCCGGCGAGCGCGAACGCTTTGTGTACATCACCGAGCGCAGCGACTCCGGCTGGCGCTGCAGCCATCAATATCAAAAAGCCGCCAGCCGCTGGATGCGCGACGGCATCTGGCAGCCCGCCCATCCCGGCCAGCCCCTCTTCATCACCCCGCCCCTCGCCAACTACTCCAACGGCCCCGCCGGCTTCATCCACGAACCCGGCACCGCCCTCGGTGCCTCCCTCCGCGGCCACTTCATCCTCGACCAGTTCCCCTCCGGTCAGATGACCGCCTTCCAGATCGTCCCCTCCGGCAGCACCTTCAAGATGCAGAACGAGCGCCTCATCCACTCCGGCCTCATGGGCATCGGCCTCGCCATCGCCCCCACCGGCCAGCTCATCATCGCCGACTGGGACGGCGGCTACCCCCTCGATGAAAAAGGCGCCATCTGGTTCGCCGACGACCCCGCCGGCAAAAACAGCACCGAGCGCCAGGAAACCCAAAAACTCCTCAACTCCGACAACCTCGGCGCCACCCACCTCTCCCACCCCGACCAGCGCGTCCGGCTCCAGGCCCAGTTCACCCTCGTCAAAAAAGGTGAGTACACCGTGCTGCAAAAAACAGCACTCGACAAAAAGGCCCCCCACCTCGCCCGCATCCACGCCATCTGGGGTCTCGGCCAGGGCCTCCGTTACGGCAAGGTCGATGCCGCAACTTTGTTGCCCTTGATTGCGGAATCCGACACAGAAGTCGTCACTCAGTCCGTCAAAATGCTCGGCGATATCCAGACCTCCGGCACCCCTCTCGTCCCCCTCCTCGCCCACCCCTCCCAGCGCGTCCGCTTCCACACCGCCATCGCCCTCGGCAAGCTGTCCGAACCCTCCGCCGTCAAAGCACTTCTCAGCATGGCAGCGCAGGAAAGCGCAGATCCCTACATGCGCCACGCCATCGTCACCGGGCTGGCGGGTTGTGCGGATGAGGCGGCGCTGGCATCGCACCTCAAGGACAAGCAGGCGCTGTGCTGCCTGCTGGCCCTGGCTCGGCAGCATTCCCCCCGCGTGGCCAGCTTCCTCAACCAGCCCCCGCTGGCCGATGAAGCGGAGCGTGCCATCCACGATGACGAAGGCATCCCCGCAGCGCTGCCCGCACTGACCCAGCGCCCCACGAGCCGCGGGCTGAATGCCTGCCTGCGCCTGGGAGTGGCGCAGCCGGTGATCGCCGCCGCACTGAAGTCCACGCCGCTGCAATCGGAGGCGCTGGATGTGCTGCTTGTGTTCACCCAGCCGCCGCGTCTGGACCGCATTGATGGTGTGGCGCATGAGGTCGCCGCGCGCGATGCGAAGGCCTTTGCGGCGCTGGTGCAGCCACATCTGGATGCACTGCTGGACATTCAGGATGGCGGGCTCAAGGCGAAGGCGGTGGAGCTGCTCACGCAGCTTCAGCTTCAGGTGAAGGCGGATGTGCTGCAGGAGATCATCGCGGATAAAACCGCGCGGGGCAGCCTGCGCGCCGAGGCGCTGAAGCTCATGGCCTCCCAGCATGCGGCCACGCCGGAGTTTGCCGCCACGCTGGATCTCGCGCTGGACAAATCCGCGCCCGCCGAGCTGCGCCGCGAGGCGCTGCGGCAGCTCTTCGCGCACCAGCCTGAACGTGCCACCACCGAAGCCGCTGCCGTGCTCGAAAACGGCGACACCACCACCCGCCAGCTCGCGCTCTCACTTCTCGCCACCTCCAAAGACGACAGCGTCATCAGCAAGTGGCTTGATCTCCTCTCCGAAAACAAAACCCCGGCCGCCATCCAGCTCGACATCCTCGAAGCCGCGGCCGCCCGCGAAAGCCTCAAAGCTAAAGCCGCCACCATCCAGCTCAACAACACCGAACTTCTCGAAGGCGGAGACGTCGCCAGCGGCAAGGACATCGTCACCAACAACCTCGCCGCCAATTGCCTCGCATGCCACACGGTGGAGGCCAAGGAAGGCAGCCAGGTGGGGCCGAATTTGAAGACCATCGGCAGTAGCAAGGATCGCAAGTACATCCTCGAAGCCCTGCTCAATCCCATCGCCAAGATCGCACCCGGTTATGGCCTCGTTTCCATCACCACCAAAGACGGCAAGACGCTGGCCGCCGTGCTCGACAAAGAAGACGCCAAGCTTGTAACCCTCCGTCTGCCTGACGGCAAAAAGCAGAGCTTTGCCCGCGATCAAATCACCGCCATCACCCCGCCCATGAGCGTGATGCCGCCGATGCTCGGCATTCTCACCAAGCCGCAGATCCGCGATGTGGTGGCTTATCTGGCGGGCTTGAAGGGAAAGACTGGCAAGAAGACGGTGGCACCAGCTCATTGATACTGAGGCCACAGGACGGAACGCCCTTGGGGTCTAAGAATTTGAGATTGCCCGGACACGGCGATGCGTGGCAGCATCATGCTATTATGATGAAATGCCTCCCATCCTTTCATGCACTCGTCGTGATCCTGATTTCCTCACTGGGTCTCATGCCCATTTCCGCCCAGGAGAAAGCCAAAGCCGGCGAAGGCGAGTGGTCTCTCCGCGTCTATCGCTACCCCGCGTCATCACTCCTTGGCGGCTTTGTTTCCAGCGAGCAGGGGCAGATGACGGCGCCCCAGATGCCTGCGGCCAAGGCCAGCGACGAAGAAGTGGCCAAATTCATGCGGCGCTCTCATTTCGTGGTGGAGCAGCATTTGAATATCATGGGCGTGACACTGCCGCCGGGATCGCTCGCGGTGTTTGACCCGAAGAACAAAACGCTGGCCCTGCGCAGCACGGGGCTCACTCATGAGCGCGTGGCGGCGCTGGCGGCGGAGATGGAGCGCGCCATGCGTTTTTGAAAGCACACATCGTTTCGTTGCTGCCCGCATTGGACCCGCGCGCGGAGCAGCTTCTCCGCACCCAGGGTGAGAAAATCGAGAAGACTCCCACGGCGCCTCCGCCTGAGCCGCCGGGAGCCACGAAGGGAATCATCACACGTAGTTTCCACATTTCGGAAAACATGCTGACAATGGGAGACTCTAGCGGAGGCGCCCCGGCGGCGGCGGCCGATCCGTTTGCCGCTGGTGGAGATGCCGCGTCTCCCATGCGCAACGAAGCACGGCTGACCATGCGCATCACCGCCGTGGAGATTCTGAAATCCAAGGGCATCCCCTTCCCGGAAGGCTCCTCCGCCAACTTCAAGCCCAGCACCGGCGAGCTGCTGGTGCGCAACACGCCGGAAAACATGAAGCTGGTGGAGGACTACATCGCCTCATTGAAGATGCATGCGCCGCGCAATCTTGTGACGACGGTGCACATCATCGAGGCAGACGCCGCCACTCTCCGCAGGCTGGCAGCCAGCACGGCCACCACCACGGACCACAGCGCCGCGTGGCAGGAGGTGGAGCAGGGAGTGGCGCAGAACAAAATACGCCTGCTGCGCTCCGCATTCCTAGAGTCCAAGTCCGGCATCCGCAGTACTTTTGAGACCGGCCGCGAACTTCTCTATGTCACAGGCACCGAAACCAGCGGCCACGTGCACAAATCTGAGACCCACAGCACACCGACCAGCGGCGACAAGGATGCCAAACCCTCGCAGACAAACATCAGCAACATTCAGGTCTCCCAGGGGGCTTCCACCCATTTCTCATCCAGCATGGAAATGCGTCCGGTCGGCTTCCGCTTTGAGATGGAGGGAACCACCAGCTACTCCGAACCGGACGCGGTGGAGCTGACGACCGTGATTGATTATGATTATGCCAGCCCGGTGGTGACAGACTCCTCCGGACAGCCGGATGCGAAAACGATCCGTCCTTTGAACCATGGCATCCAGTTCCACCAGGCCAAGACCGTGGTGGGCACCACGATCGCCAGCGGCACGCACCGCCTGCTCAGCGTATGGAAGCCCGAGGGCACGCCTGAACTCGACAAGGCCGACGTGCTGCAGGCGGCCTTCCTGAGCATTGACATTGTGCCGGCGGAGAGGGCGGAGAAGCGGTGATCACATCGCTCGATTATGGATCCCTAAGACGCTACTACACAGTCCAGTCCTCGACTTGCAGTCCGGAAACTCGCTTAAACTCACTGGTATTGTTCGTGACCACCGTCCACCCATGTTGGAGCGCGATTGCGGCGATCTGAATGTCGTGCTGCCCAATCACCTGGCGCTGATCTTCCAGTTCTTTCCTAATGCGGCCCGCAATGGCGGCAGCTTCGTCGTCGAACGGGGCCGAGGCATGGCGCGAGAAGAGGCTTGCCAATCTGGCCATTCTCGCAGCTTTGTCGTCATAGCCTTCTGCACCATAATGCAGCTCTTCTTTGACGATGGAGCAGAACCAGACATCATCGGGCGAAACGTGGCGAAGTCTTTCCTGCAACGGTACGCAGCGGCCTTTCAGCAGGAATATCCAGTGGTTGGTGTCGAGCAGCCAGGGCATCACCATGCCTCCCGTTTTTCAAAAGGAAGCTCGGCTGGCTCGTTCCACTCCGCACCTTCAAAGGAACCATAAAACTGGCTCCAATAGGATTGAAAATGATCTTGGCCCGGTGAATTTGTCCGTTCGCTGGACGGCATCAACTGCCGGAGATGTGTGAGCAGCACCCGCGCCACACCTTCGGGCGCTCGCGCCAGTTCTTCGATGAGCATGGTTCTCGCGGACATGAGACATACTATCCTACGAGAGCCAGCCGCGGTCAAGATGACACCCGCGAGGCTACATCGGCCCCGGTGGCAGTTCGGCTTCTGGCGGCGGAAGAGCTGCGGCAGACGGTCCGAAACCTTTCCCAAGCCGGCCGCTGTAAAGATCAATCGTGCGTTTGGCGATGATGTCGATCACGGCGGGCTGCAAAGTCCGGGCGGCGAGATTTGAGACGGCCATGCCGGCCCACATGATGGGAGATTTGAAGCGCAGCACCTGCCAGTAGGGCAGCAGGCGCTTGTACCATTTGTTGGCGGTCTGCATTTTTTCGTGACTGGCGATCTTGTGCGTCATCTCCCAGGTCTTCAGCGCGGTGCTGGCGCTGACGTCCACCAGGCGGCCGATGGAGCGGGTCTGCAAAAAGTCAGCCACATCCATGGCGGCAAGATGCACGGCGCGGGAGAACTGGCTGAGGCCGGGGGCCAGCAGCGCCTCCGCTTTGCCAGGGTGGTAGATGGCGGCGATCTCGCGCACCAGCTTGGGCACCTCATCGACCAAAGGGGGCAGCCATTCAGGGTTCAGGTTTTTCTGCCAGCGCAGACGGTTTTTACAGGCTTCCACGGCCGCCTGGGCTTTTTCGTCGGCCACGCCGCACTCCGGATAGACGTAGCTGGCCAGGGCGTGGCGGGCGGCGCGCAAATCGGCGGCAAAACGCAGCAGCTTCCAGATCACGATTGATGCCGCGCCAACAAGGGCTCCGGCGAAAAAGGTCATGATGTGGCCCCAGGGCATGTCTGTACCGGAGAGCACCGGAGGCGGGGTGTCAAGATGACGAAAGTGGCGAGACAGCCTGCTTGCGGTGGCGGAATGACACGCCATAGGTGCGGCCCTGACCATGTCCTCCACCTCCATTTTCGAACTTTTCTCCCTCCAAGGCAAAACCGCTGTCGTCATTGGCGGCACGGGCGAACTCTGCGGCGCCATCGCCGAAGGCTATGCATCCGCTGGCGCTGAAGTGGTGCTGGTGGGACGTGACCAGTCCAAGGCGGACAAGCGCCTGGAGACCATCCAGGCCGCCGGTGGACGCGCTTATTTCCTCTCCGCCGATGCCAGCCGCAAAGCGGACCTGCAGATCCTGCTCGATCAGGTGCTGGAGCGCTCCGGCGGCTGCGATATTTTGATCAATGGCGCTGGCGTGAACTCCGCGACGCCTTTCCTCGACATCCCGGAGGAGGAGTATGACAGGATCATGAACATCAACACCAAGGGCGTGTTTCTCGCCTGCCAGGTGTTTGGCAAGTACTTCGTGGAGAACAAAGTTCCGGCCTCCATCATCAATCTCGGCTCCATGTCCGGCCTGCTGCCGCTGAGCCGTGTGTTCACCTATTCCATGTCCAAAGGCGCGGTGCACAATCTCAGCAAGAACCTCGCCCGTGAGTGGGCTCCGCTGGGCATCCGCGTGAACACCCTGGTGCCCGGTTTCTTCCCCGCCGAGCAGAACAAGAAGGTGCTCACGCCGGACCGCGTGGCCAAGATCATGGGCCACACGCCGATGAACCGCTTCGGCGAAGCCAAGGAACTCGTGGCTGCGGCGCTGCTGCTGGCTGGTGCAGGCAGCTCCTTCATCACCGGCCATGAAATGGTGGTGGATGGCGGGTATTCGTCCCAGACGATTTGATGGCGGAGAGACCGTTCCTAATTACGTCAATGCTTCAGGGGAGGGTTTGCTTCGTCCGAATAAAAGGCGACGGCAGCATCACCACAGAAGTCGCGCAAAATCAGGTATCTCTTAGGTACCCCGTCCTCAATTTTCAAGCTGTAGCCCTGTATAAGCAGTGGGACCATCCCACCATTGGGGGTTTTGATGGCGTCGCCTCTAGTATCAAAACTCTCCAATGTCAGTCCCTCGAAAGACTGCCCTTGGCGAAGTTTGACCCAACGTTTTCGCTGCCATCCAGGTCCGGACACCAACATGTTCAGCTCGGTTATGGGCTGCTCTGTCTTTTCATCGAGCGGGGGGAACTTCCAGGCTTTGATTTTCACGCCATGATACACAAAGGCCTTTTCCGGAACCCGTGCTCCGGCAAGATCTTCCCTCTCGCTTAAAGCACAGGAGGCCATTCCCAAGCTGATGCCAATTACGAACGATAAAACCAGTTTGCGCGAAAAATTCATGCGGCGATGCTCCGATGCGGCTGCCTCACCGTCAAGGTAGCAGGTGCGCATGCGCGTTTGCTTTCGGACTACATAGATGCGGAGCACTTCCTGCATTCAAGTTCAACATTCATGCGGAGCTAGAGGTTTTGCGGAGTGCTGCGGGCTCGGAGGCCCGCGCTCCGTTTGGGATTCCGCGCGCGACGCGATAGAAGGTTCAAAACCCACCCGTAATGCCAGTGGTAAGACCTCTAACCACATGGCTTTTTCATCCATCAAACCTCAGCGCAGCCTCGTGGAGGAGGTGTGTGCACGCATTGCCACGGAAGTTCGCGACGGAGGAGGAGCTGGCGATGGCTGGCTGCCGCCGGAACGAGATCTGGCGCTGAAGCTGGGCGTGAGCCGACCGGTCGTGCGGGAGGCGACGAAGCGGCTGGAGCTGCAGGGGCTGCTGGAGGTAAAGCATGGCGTGGGCACCAAGGTGGTGGACAAGCTGCACAAGCCGCTGAACGGCTCGCTGGCACTGCTGATTCCGGATGAGGCGGAGCGGCTGCGGCAGCTGGTGCAGGTACGTTTCATGCTGGAGCCGGAAAATGCACGGCTGGCGGCAGAAAACGCCACAACCGCGCAAATTCGCAAGCTGCGTGCGGCTTTGAAGGAGCTGGAGGTAACCACGGATTTCTCCACGGCAGTGGAGGCGGACATGGCGTTTCATCGCGAGCTGGCGGCGGCATCGGGCAATCAGATCGCCACGCTGCTGCTGCATTCGCTTTCTGAGCTAATGCAGGCAAGCCTCACGCATGGCTACAGCCGCACCTCCACGGATAACGCGGTGCGTCAGCATGCAGCGGTGCTCAACGCCATCGAGAAACGAGACCCGGCCGCAGCAGCGAAAGCAATGCGCGAACACCTGATCACCGCCGAGGCCGATCTGGCCCTGCCAAAAAAATCCAAGAAAGCCGCCTGAGCATGAAGCCCCTTCCCTATCTCTTTTTGTTGATCGCAGGCAGCAGCGCGCACGCGGTGGAATCTGAAAGCGCGAAGCTGTTTCATGAGCAGGTCGCGCCGGTTTTGGTGAAGAACTGCGTGGAGTGCCACAATGACGTGACGACCAAGGGCGGGCTGAACATGAGCACGCTGGCGGATGTGCTTAAAGGCGGTGACGACGGAGCGGCCCTCGTGCCGGGCAAGGCGGCAGAGTCATCCCTCTACACGATGATCGTGCCGGAGGCGGCGGGAGAGAAGCCGGAGATGCCAAAGAAGAAGCCCGCGCTCTCAGCCTCAGAGACGGACCTGATTAAACGCTGGATCGACATGGGAGCGACGTGGCCCACGGAGATCGTGCTCAAGGAGAAGCCAAAGGGAGATGTGACGCACTGGTCGCTGCTGCCGCTGAATCCTGCGGCGAATGGGTCGATTGATGGCTTTATCAACGCAAAGCTGCAGGAAAAGAACCTCACGATGAATCCGGCGGCAGATGCGCGCACGTTCATCCGACGTGCGAGCTTTGATCTCATCGGCCTGCCACCCACACCGGAAGAAGCGGCGGCTTTTGAGAAGGAATTCGCGCAGGATCAAGCAGGTGCCACCAAACGACTGATTGATCGCCTGCTGGCCTCGCCACGCTATGGCGAGCGCTGGGCACGGCACTGGCTGGATGTGGTGCGCTTTGCGGAGAGCCACGGCTTTGAAATGAACCGCGTGCGCCCGAATGCGTGGCCCTATCGCGATTACGTCATTCAGACGTTTAATGCCGACAAGCCGTACGATCAGTTTGTGCGCGAACAGATCGCCGGAGATCAACTCGGCGCAGATGCTGCCACGGGGTTCCTGGTGGCGGGTGCGTGGGATCAGGTGAAGGGCGCGGACCCGGTGCTGCGGGCCAACCAGCGTGCGGATGAGATGCACGATCTGGTGAGCACCACGGGCAGCACCTTCCTCGGGATGACGATTGGCTGCGCACGCTGCCATGACCACAAGTTTGATCCCATCCTGCAGACGGACTACTACCGCGTGCGCGCCATCTTTGAAGGCGTGCTGCATGCGGAGCGGGAGCTGAAGCCGGCCGATGCGGAGCAGCGCCTGAAACAAGCGGAAGGACTGAAGATGGAAATCGCGGCGCTGGATGAGGCGCTGGCGAGGTTCCAACCACGCGCGCAGCTAACCCGGCGTGTGCTGGTGGATGATGATCTGCCGCCGCCCACGAAGCCGGATGCCGTCGGCTGCGTGCAGATCGAGCAACCGACGAATGGCAAGCCGATCGAATACTCACCGGGCACGGAGTTTGGCCAGGCCAATGATCCCGGTGACTCCACGCGGCTGCCGAATCTGGGCGAAAGCTACCGCTACTGGAAGGCGGAGAAGGATGCAGCGGCAAAAGATTTCTTTTCATGGAACCCGCGCGTAACCGGCAAGCAGCGCGTGTGGATCTCCTGGGCGGCGTGGACGACGCATGCGAAGGACGCACGTTACATCCTCGACCTGGATGGCGATGCAAACACCACGAATGATCAAAAGGAAATCGCCAGTGTGGACCAGAGCCAGTTTGCCGACGCCAGCGGCGCCATACCAGGGCAGAAGCGCTGGGGCGGTTTCAAGTATGCGGGCACGCATGCGCTGACGAAGGACTCTATTCTGATCCTGCGCAGCGGCAAGCTCGGTGGCCCTACGGTGGCGGATGCGGTGCTGTTTGAGGAAGCGGATGGCAATCAACCATCCTCACAGCCCCATCTGCGCGCGCCTGTGACGCATCTGGCCAATCACGAAAGTTTTGATGCGGTGAAGGCGAAGTTTGTGCGCTTCACCATCCGTGCCACGGCAGGTGCACAGCCCTGCATTGATGAACTCGAAGTCTTCTCCACCAGCCCGAAGCCGCGCAATGTGGCACTGGCACGCAACGGAGCAAAGGTGACGGCATCGGATGTGTTCAGCGATGGGGCAAATCCCATTCACCAGATCGCGCATGCGAATGACGGGCTTTATGGGAATGCCAAGAGCTGGATCGCCAAGAACACGCGGGGCTGGCTGCAGATCGAGTTTCCACACGAGGAAAGAATCAACAGCGTGGTGTGGAGCCGGGACCGTGGCGACAGCAAAAAGGGCAAGGTGTATCAGGATAGGCTGCCCACAGACTATGTGATCGAGATCTCCATGGATGGAAAAACATGGCAGGCGGTGGCATCTTCGGCAGACCGGCTCGGCGCAGAGTATCGGGACCGCATTCGTGACATTCCCACGCTGAGCGGTGTCTCGGCGGAAGATGCGGCCACGGTGAAGAAGCACAGTGAGCAGCGGGCTGTTTTGCAGCGCAGGCTGAAGGAGCTGACGAATTTTCCCATGGCGTATCTCGGCAAGTTTGAGCAGCCTGGCCCAACCTACCGCCTGCAACGCGGTGACCCGATGACGCCGCAGGAAGAGGTGGCACCGGGGGCGCTGTCGCAGTTTGGCGCGAAGCTGGATCTGCCCAAGGACACACCCGAAGCCGAACGGCGAGTGGCTTTGGCCAAATGGCTCACCGACCCGCACAATCCGCTGACCGCACGTGTGATGGTGAACCGCCTCTGGCATTACCACTTCGGCACCGGCATTGTCGATACACCGAGCGATCTCGGCTACAACGGCGGCAAGCCTTCCCACCCGGAGCTGCTCGACTGGCTGGCGGCGCAATTCATGCAGCACGGCTGGAGCCTGAAGGAGATGCACCGGCTCATCATGAACTCAGCGGCGTATCGTCAATCGAGCACGACGAACGATGCGGGCCTGCTGGCAGACTCTGGCGCGCGGTTGCTGTGGCGCTTTCCCACACGCCGCATCGAAGCCGAGCCGCTGCGCGATACGATTCTGATGGTGAGCGGCGTGCTCGATCTCAGCATGGGTGGTCCAGGCTTTGACCTCTTCGTGCCGAATGACAACTATGTGAAGGTGTATCAATCCAAGCAGGAGTTTGGCCCGGATACCTTCCGCCGCATGGTGTACCAGAGCAAGCCACGCGTGCAGCTGGACGATACCTTTGGCGCGTTTGATGTGCCGGATGCCGGGCAGATAGCACCACGCCGCACCTCCAGCACCACACCCCTGCAGGCGCTGAATTTCCTCAACAGCTCCTTCGCCATGCAGCAGAGCGAGCTGCTGGCCGTGCGCCTGGAAAAGGACGCGGGCAAAGAGATGGATGCGCAGGTGCGCCGCGCCTTTGCCCTGGCTTACCAGCGCGAGCCGCAGGCGGATGAACTCACCGCCGCCGTGGAGCTCATCTCCGAGCACGGCCTGGCGATGTTTTGCCGCGCGCTGCTCAACACCAGCGAATTCATGACCCTCTATTGATTCACCCACCGTTATGCAAAACCACCTTCTCTCACGGCGGTACTTCCTCGGGCAAAGCGTCAGCGGTCTCAGCGGCATCGCGCTGACCTCCATGCTCGCGCAGAAGGGCCTGCTGGCCAATGAGCCGATCCGTCCGCGCATTGATCCCGCGCATCCGTATGCGCCACGGCCGCCGCACTTTGAGCCGCGTGCTAAAAATGTGGTCGTCGTTTTCTGCTCCGGCGCGATGAGCCATGTGGACACCTTTGACTACAAGCCGGAGCTGGTGAAACGCCACGGCATGCCGCTGCCGGGCGCGGCGGACCTCATCACCTTTCAGGGCGCGCAGGGAAATCTGGTGAAGCCGCTGTGGGAGTTCAAGCCGCGCGGCCAGAGCGGCAAGATGATCAGTGAGCTGGTGCCCAACATCGCGGAGCTGGCCGATGAGATGTGCTTCATCCATTCCATGACGGCGAAGTCGAACACGCACGGCCCGGCGGAAAACCAGATGAGCACCGGCTTCATCCTCGATGGCTTTCCCGGCATCGGCTCGTGGGTCACGTATGCGCTCGGCTCGGAGTGCGATGACATGCCCGCCTTTGTGGCCATCCCGGATCCGCGCGGTGTGCCGCAGATCGGCCCACGGCATTGGAATTCCGGATTCCTGCCTGCGGCGTTTCAGGGCACGGCCTTCAATGCCAGCAAGCCGATTCCGAACTTGATCCGCCCCGCCACGGTGAGCGAGGCCGCCGACCGCGACACGCGCAGCTTTGTGAATTTGCTCAACCGCCGGCAGGCGCAGGAGCACCCGGCAGACAGCGACCTCGCGGCACGCATCTCCTCCTATGAACTCGCGGCGCGCATGCAGATCGCGGCTTCAGAAGTGGGCAACCTGTCCGGCGAGAGCAAGGCCACACTGGACCTCTACGGCGTGAACGACAGCAACGAGACCAAGGCCGGGTTTGCCAAGAACTGCCTCCTGGCGCGGCGGCTCATCGAGCGCGGCGTGCGCTTTGTGCAGCTCTTCAACGGCTCCTACGCCATGGGCGAAGGCGTGGGCAACTGGGACGGGCACAAGACGATCGAGAAGCAGTATTCCGTGCACGGTCCCATCCTGGATCAGCCGGTGGCCGGGCTGCTGAAGGACCTGAAAGCGCGCGGGCTGCTGCAGGACACGCTGGTGGTCTTTGTGACGGAGTTTGGCCGCATGCCCACCTTTCAAAAGGGGGCCAATGGGCGGGATCACAACCCCAAGGGCTTCACCGTGTGGATGGCCGGGGCCGGGGTGAAAAAGGGTTTTTCCTACGGTGCCACGGACGAGTTTGGCTACAAGGCCGCCGAAAATGTGAGCACCATTTACGACCTGCACGCCACGATTTTGCACCTCCTGGGCATCGACCACGAGCGTCTGAGCTACTATAATAACGGCATCGAAAGGCGGCTCACGGATGTGCACGGGCACGTCCTGAAAGCCGTCCTCGCCTGAGCCGGATGGAGAAAGAGGGGGAAAAACCGTTTGATTTCCTTCTTAAAGTCTCCACCATGCGCCTCCCCAAAACCTGACCCCATCCCCGCACCCGTATCATGGCAGTTGTCATCCGTCTCCGTCAAGAAGGCCAGAAAGGCCGCCCCGTCTTCCGTATCGTTGCGGCTGACCAGCGCTTCCCCAAGGAAGGCCGTTTCCTGGAAATCCTGGGCACCTACGACCCTCAGCAGGGTGCCAAGAAGGCCAGCGTGAAGCTGGACCGCGTGAATGCCTGGATCGCCCAGGGCGCGAAGCCTTCCCCCACGGTCAAGAGCCTCATCAAGCACGCCACCGCCTCGGCGTAAGCTGTCATGGACGCGCCGGAAGCCCTCCGCGAGTTCCTTTCGTACGTGGTGGCGAATCTGATCGACCACCCGCAGCAGGCGACCATTGCCATCGGCACCAACGTGAATGGTGCGGTCGCCTACCGTGTGCAACTGGCACCGGAAGATGTGCGTCATGTCATCGGCAAGAATGGCATGACCATCAGCGCGATCCGCTCGCTGCTGAACACTGCCGCCGCGAAGCACGGCATCAAAATTTCCCTCAAGGTGGGGTCCGCGCGTGAAGAAGACGCGGAAGCGGCGGCCGCAGAGGCGCCGCAGACTGAAGGCTGAGTCTTCAGGCAAATCTGCTGCCTGCCCACCAGCCCACAGCGGCTGCCGTGATGCCCAGCACAATGCTGCCCACGGCATTCAGCAATGCCAGCCAGGAATGCTGGTTGAGCAGCAGGAGCCAGGAATCGTTGGCCAGGGTGGAAAAGGTGGTGTATCCGCCGAGAACGCCGGTGGCGGCAAAGAGCCAGGGGCCGCTGCCTTTGTCCTTCATGGCAGGCAGGGCAAAGAGAAAGCCGATGGTGAAGCTGCCGAGGATGTTGGCGGTGAAGACGCCCCAGGGGAAAACGGCCTTCGGGAGCAGGCGCGCCATGCCGATGACGGTGGTGTAGCGCAGCACGGAGCCAATGCCGCCACCGAGGAAGACGAGGAGGAGGTTTTTCATGGTCGGGGGCGGCAGGCCAGAAGGGAGATGACCAAGAAAGCACGCACTTGGATTTGGCAATGGAATGTTTTGGCAAGGGAATGCAGAAATCCATTCAGGTCCGGTCATTTCTTTGCCAGACTCGGCGCTCCGCACACGATCTGCGGTCCACAGAGTCCGGTACGAGCTGAAGCTCAGGACTACTTTCTCCACGGCGCGTGACCAGCGGGCGCGCTTGGATCGAGGACGAGTTCGAGTAGGAGGACGAGGACGAACCGGGGCCGATTGCGCATTCGTCGTTCACACACCTTCCGCATCCCCCAGCCTCGAACCACCCACGGTCTGGGGGGCGATGCGCGCGCGCCAGACGTAGCGCTGGAAAAGCACCTTCACCGAGGCGGTGAGCGGCACGGCGAGGATGGCACCGAGCAGACCGCCGAGCAGCAGGCCCCAGACGAGCACGGAGGCGATCACCGTCAGCGGGTGCAGCCCCACGGCCTCTCCCACAATGCGCGGGGTGATGAAGAGGGCATCAATCTGCTGCACCAGGGCGAAAACGCCCGTGACCACCAGGGGCATGACCCACCACGGGTCTCCTGGAATGAGGGCGCTGCCCCCCTGCACCGAGGCGATGATGACTGCGGGAACCCAGCACAGGACAATGCCCAGATACGGAATGATGCCCGCCAGACACAGCGCCAGACCGAGGAGCAGGCCGAAATCCAGGCCCACGATCATCAAACCGATGCCGGTGGCGATGCCATTGATGACACTGACAAAAAGCTGCCCGCGGAAGAAGGCCACCAGATAGCTGTTGATCTCGTTGAGGCAGCTTACCACCTCATCTTTGAAGGCCGAGGCGCGCAGCGGCAGGTAGTCTGACCAGCGCTCCTGAATCTTGGCGCTCTCAATCAGGAAATAGTAAAGGTACAGCGGCACGATGATGAAAGAGAGCATGAAGCCGAACACGCCGAGGAATCCCCCCACACTGGTGCGGAGAAAGCTCCAGACGATGCCCGGCACCTTGGGCAGATTTGTTTTCACCCAGTCGCCGCGCAGCAGGGCTTCGAAGTCCGTGCCGGGACCCTCGCCTTCCGCTTTGGCCGTCGGAGACGACGTGCGCGCCCCTGGTTCAGGAGCGGCCTCCGGTGCTGTGCTGGTGGGCAGCTTGAAGTCATATTTTGCCGCAAAATCGGTCACCGCCTTCTGCGCCTTGGCATAGTAAACGGGCACGCGCTCCGCCAGGTGCCGCGTGGGGTCTCCCAGCTTCACCACGATCCACCACCCCAGCCCGCCAATGGCCAGCGTGAAAACTGCAAACGTCAGCAGCACCGCTCTCTGCCGGTTCAGGCCCTTGCGCTCCAGCCATTCCACACCGGGCTCCAGCAGGTAGGCAAGCACGCCCGCAACAGCGAAGGGCACAAGGATGGGCTGCAGGAAGGCGAGGACCACCGTGGCTTTCTCAATCAGCGTGACGGCCAGCCAGCCGATGGCAGCGATCGACAGGGCGGTGATGGCGGTCCATAGCACATGGCGCTGAAAAGCAGTGGGGAGCTTCTTCATTGAGAGAATGGCGCGCACCCTAGCAGGACGCCGTAGATTGGGTACTGCAAAGATGCCCGCAAATTGGACAGCACCGTCTCGCGGCGTATCATCCCGCACCATGTCACGTCCGCAGCCCCAGCCCGTCGATCCCGCCGAACTCCCGCAGCTCGCCCAGGCCACCATGCGTGCCGCGAAGTTTCCCATGCTGGCCACGGTGGATGGAGATCAGCCGCGGGTGCGCCCGGTTTCACCGGTGCGGACGGACGGCTTCATCGTGTACGTCGCCAATCTGCGCCGCTACGGCAAGACCCAGGAGCTGGCCGCCAATGCGAAGGCGGAGCTGTGTTACAAGGATGACCAGGACAACCAGGTGCGCATCACGGCCACTGCGGAGGTTGTCACGGAGCGGCCGCTGCTGGAGGAAATCTGGGCCGCGAATCCCCTGCTGCGGGCCTATCTGGGAAGCATCGACAATCCAGAATTGATCATCTACCGCTTCGTACCGAATCGGGCACGATATATGCGTGAGTGGGCTTTGGAGTACTTTGAAGTGCCGCTCGCGGCGCATTCATGAGGCTGTCGGCACGAGGGACGGGCAGGCAGGCGGAGTGAGTGTTCAATTGTACTGTCGATTGTGAATAAACTTCGTGTTTGTGAATAATTTCTTGCCAGCCACTCCACGCTCTGACACTCTCCGGCAATTACCGTGATTCATTCAAAAAATCACATTTCGGGTTCGGTATGCTTGGCTCTACCCGGGGCCAAAGAAAAGCTGACCCCGCCTCTTTCAACGCAGGCAACCACAATAACCACTAAACTATCATGGACCGTGACGACCACCCAGCATCGGTAATCTCTCCCGCCATTTCCACCGCCCGCGCTTCCGATCCTGGTCCAGTTTCTGTGAATTCCCCTTCAGCCAACGCCTCCCGCCGCCGCCGCCCCGGCACGCCCACCGCCACGAAGACTTTCGTTCTCGACACCAACGTCCTGCTCCACGACCCGGCCTGCATTCACCGCTTCGCCGAACACCACATCTGCATTCCGGTGGACGTGCTCAGCGAGCTGGACCGCTTTAAAAACGAGATGACGGAGCGAGGCTCCAATGCGCGCGAGGTTCACCGGGCGCTGATGAAGATTTTCACCAACAAGGGCACCTCCGTCACCAGCGGCGTGCCCACGAATGGCGGTGGCAGCATCCGCGTGGCGGTCTATGACCCCGAGGAGGCGCGGAAGCACGCCAGCGTGCAGAGCTTCGAGCGCATTTTCCACGATCTGGACAAGGCGGACCACCGCATCCTGGCCTGCACCCTGTGGCTGAGTGAGCAGGTGTCTCCGCCGGTGATTCTCGTGAGCAAGGACCTGAACATGCAGCTCAAGGCCCGAGCCGTGGGAATTGAATGCGAAGACTACCTGCACGACAAGGTGGAGCCGCGTGAGGTGGCGAATTTTGACATCGCCCGGATCGAAGTGAGCCAGCATGAGCTGCAGCGCTTTGCCAGCAGCGGCCGGCTGCCCATGCCGGAGACCCGCACCGTGGGAATGGTGGTGAATGACTACGCCCTGCTCACCGCCGGAGACAAGGCCACCATGCCGGCGAAGCTCAGCGCCAATGGCGAGTTTGTGCGGCTGCATCACACGCCGGAGTCGATCAAGGTCGGCCAGGGACGTGCGATCAAGCCGATGAACCTCGGCCAGGCCTGCTTCCTGGATGCGCTGCTCGATCCCGAGATCAGCCTCGTGACCTGCTACGGCCAGGCGGGCACCGGCAAGACGCTGCTGGCTGTGGCAGCGGCCCTGCAGCAGGTGTTTAGCCGCACCTATCATGGCCTTACAGTGAGCCGCCCCATCGTGGCCATGGGGCAGACGGTGGGCTTTCTCCCCGGATCTTTGCAGGAAAAAATGCGCCCCTGGCTGCAGCCGGTGTACGACGCGCTGGATCTCCTGATGCGGCCGATGGAGGGCACGCAGCAGGGCCCGGCGCGCAAAAAGAACCGCTTCATGCCCGAGCCCCAGCAGCAGATCGCCGCGCCCGCCGCGCCTTATGATCCGCTCATCCAGCAGGGCGTCATTGAGGTGGAGGCGCTGTGCTACATCCGCGGCCGCAGCATTCCGGACCGGTTTTTCGTGCTCGATGAGGCGCAGCAGCTCACGCCGCTGGAGGCCAAAACCATCGTCACGCGCATGTCCCGCGGCTCGAAACTCGTCCTGGTCGGCGACCCGGCGCAGATCGACAATCCGTATGTGGACAGCCGCAGCAACGGGCTGGTGTACACCCGCCAGCGCATGCGCGGCCAGACCTTTGCGGCCCACGTGCCGCTGGTCAAAGGGGAACGCAGCGCCCTGGCGGAGGCGGCGGCGCGCCTACTGTAAGCTGTATTCATTACAGAAAATGGGGGCGGAAAATTCCTGCATAAAAAATTGAAACGGAATCGACCTCTTTCCGTTTAACACGACCACGCGTCGTTTTGACACGATTCAGAGTGCCGCGAAAACGCAATTAACAATCCAACATCGACCCACATGAAAGCTATCACATCCGCCCTCGCCATCCTGGCTCTCTCCGCCGTCACCTCTTTCGGCGCTGACGCCCCCAAGAAAGAAGGCGAAAAGCCCAAGATGACGCCGGAGCAAATGTTCACCAAGAAGGACGCCGACAAGGACGGCAAAGTCTCCAAGGAAGAGTTCCTCAAGGGCTCCAAGGACGCCGCCAAGTCTGAGGCCGCCTTCACCAACAAGGACAAGGACAAGGACGGCTTCCTTTCCAAGGAAGAGTTCACCGCCGCTCCGAAGAAAAAGAAGGGCTGATCCTTTCCGCCTCTGACGGCAGCAAGCCATTCACGCCGCACCCGCCTCGCGCGAGTGCGGCGTTTTTTATTTCGTTTCCGCGAGGCCGCGCGATCACCTCAAAAAATATGAGTGATTTCTGCGCAACAGAATGACCGCGCCCTTGTTTAACGCGCCACGTGCAGCATTGGAAAAAATCCACACGCCGCACTTCACACCCCACAACCCAACATTGATCCACATGAAAGTCATCACCTCTCTCCTCGCCATCCTCGCCCTCTCCGCGGTCACCTCGTTTGCCGCAGATGGTGACGCCCCCAAGAAGCCCGAAGGCGACAAGGGCAAGCCGAAGGCCAGCCCGGAAGAGCGTTTCAAGATGCTCGACAAAGATGCCAACGGCTCCATCAGCAAAGAAGAATGGATGGCGGGCCCTCTCGGCAAGAAGGACGCCACCAAGGCTGGTGAAATGTTCACCCGTCTGGACAAGGACTCGAACGGCTCCATCACCAAGGAAGAAATGGCCGCCGCCCCCAAGAAAAAGAAGGACGCCTGATCCAGCCAGCTCTTTGACTTCCCAAAGTCGCCTCCAGCCGCACCCGCCACGCGCGGGCGCGGCTTTTTTTTGTGATTCCGACTTCACAACGTGGAAGGAGCGGCCATCCGGCGGACGTATTTTTCCCTTCCGAATGCCCCGCTGCACGCTCATCGCCCTCCTGCTTTTTACCGCCGCCGGCCAGGCCGCGGTCGATTACACCACGCAGATCAAGCCGCTGCTCCAGCAGCACTGCGTGAAATGCCACGGCGCCACCACGCAGAAGTCCCAGCTCAAGCTGGACACTGCGGCCGCTGCGCGGACGGGCGGCAAACGCGGGCCCGCACTGCCTGAACTGCTTGTGCAGGTGATCTCTGGTTCTCATGGCGAGATTCCGCAGATGCCGTACAAGCGCGGACCGCTGGACTCCGCGCAGATCGCGCTGATCAAGCAGTGGGTCGCCGAAGGCGCACATGCACCTGCTGAAGAAAAGCCCAGTGACGACCGCCACTGGGCCTTCATCGCCCCGGTGAAGGCGCCTCTGCCGCAAAATGGCAGCAGCCATCCCATTGACTCATTCGTCCGCGAGGGATTGACCAAGGCGGGACTCGAACCTTCGGCTCCGGCTGCACCAGCCACACTGGTCCGCCGCCTTCACCTCGACCTCACGGGCCTGCCGCCCACGCCTGCGGAAGTCGCGGCCTTTATCAAAAATCCAGCCTCGAGCCTCCAGCCGCTGGTCACCCGTTTGCTGGCCTCCAAACACTACGGCGAACGCTGGGGCCGCTGGTGGCTCGACCAGGCGCGCTACGGTGACAGCAACGGCTACAGCATCGATGCCCCGCGCAGCATGTGGCCGTACCGCGACTACGTCATCAACGCCCTCAATCAGGACAAGCCTTTTGATCAGTTCACACTCGAACAGCTTGCGGGAGACATGCTGCCCAAACCCACGCGGGAGCAGCTCATCGCCACCGGCTTCCACCGCAACACGCAGATCAATCAGGAGGGCGGCATCGACAAGGAGCAGTTCCGCATTGAGAGCATCTTCGACCGCGTGGCCACCACCGGCACGGTCTGGCTCGGCCTCACCATCGGCTGCGCGCAGTGCCACGACCACAAGTTTGATCCCATCAGCCAGCGCGAGTACTACCAGCTCTTCGCCTTTCTCAACAACCAGGACGAACCCACCCTGCCCATCCCCGACCCGGGCCAGGATCTGGACAAGCTGAAGGCGGAGCACGTGCGCGTGCTCAAGCAGATCGACGCGCACATCAAGGAGCGCCTTCCCGTCCTTTTGGAGTGGGAAAAGACACTCGGAGAGCAGTCCAAAAAACTTCTGGATGCCGAGGCTCTTAAATCATTCAACAAGCCCGCCGCCAAACGCGGCACCGCGGACCAACGCATCCTCTTCAAGGCCATGACCGGCACCGCAGACAGCGTCTTCAACCCGTTGTATGACCGCCACCTCGAACTGGAAAACATCTTCAAGAACGGCACCACAACGCTGGTGATGAAGGAGCTGGCACAGCCGCGCAAAACCACCCTCTTCATCAAAGGGGACTTTACCCGCCCTTCCGATGAAGTTCAGCCTGGGGTGCTCGCCGTGCTGCCACCGCTGCCGGCGGGGACGAAAGCAGACCGGCTGGCTCTGGCGCATTGGATCATCGACCCTAAAAACCCGCTCACCGCGCGCGTGATTGTGAACCGCGTGTGGCAGCAGTACTTTGGCCGTGGTCTGGTGGAGACCGAAAATGACTTCGGCACCATGGGGCGTCTGCCCACCCATCCCGAACTGCTCGACTGGCTCGCGGTGGATTTCATGGAGCACCACTGGAGCCTGAAGCACCTGCATCAGCTCATTGTGAGCAGCGCGACGTATCAGCAGTCTTCGTCCATCCGGCCTCAAGCCGCGGCCGTTGATGCCAACAACTACCTGCTCTGGCGGCAGAACCGCCTGCGGCTGGACGCTGAAGTGGTGCGCGATGTGTGTCTGGCCACCAGCGGCCTCCTCTCATCCAAGATGGGCGGCGCCCCCGTGTATCCGCCCATTCCCGAGGGCGTCATGTCTCTGGGCCAGGTCAAACGCGCCTGGCCTCTGAGCAAAGGCAGCGACCGCTACCGCCGCGGCATCTACACCTTCATTTTCCGCGCCACTCCTCCGCCGGCGCTGAGCGTCTTTGACGCGCCGGATGGTTTCAGCACCTGCACGCGCCGCATTCGCAGCAACACGCCGCTGCAGGCGCTGACACTGCTCAATGACAGCGCCTATGTGGAGTTTGCCCAGGCACTGGCTGCGCGCCTGGTCAAGGAGGCGCGGACGGATGACACACGCATCGGCCACGCTTACGAGCTCTGCCTTTCACGCCCGCCACTCGACCGTGAGCGGCAGGCACTTGGCCGCCTGCTCTCAGCGGAGCGTGCCGCGGGCGCCAGCGAGGCGCAGGCGTGGCAGGCGGTGGCGCGGGTGATGCTGAATCTGGATGAGACGATCACGCGGGAATAACAGCGGACGGCCCAGAAGGCCTGGCTGAGCGCTCACGCCCTTCGCTTCTTTTGAAGCTCCCGGACCTCGTCGATCAAGGCAGAGGATGTCTTCATCCACCCCGCGCACTGTGAGTGAAATCTGGCGAGGCTGTCGTGATTTCCCTCCATGTCAGAATCTTTGCGCAAAGCACCGCTGGCGAGCTGCCAGGACGCGAGGGACTCGATGTAGTCAAGCCGCTGCTCCGCAGGCACAAGGACAGGCAGGCAGCCTTTTTCAATGACCGGCACATTCGCCACCAGGCGTGCCAGGCGGCCATTGCCATCCGCATAGGGGTGGATGCGCACCAAGGTGGCATGACTCCAAACATAAGCATCCAAAGCGGAGACCGCAGGATCGCCTCGTCTGAGGGCGAACCCTTCGAACCACTTGTGCATCAGCGCAGGGACCTGTTCAGGCGCTGCATAGGTGTCATTGATGACGGTTTTGCCGCCCTGTTTGGCGAGGGTGGAATTGGGCTCGCGTTTCCAGGCGCCTATAGGTTTCAGATAGTCCACCTCGACGCTGGTCTGAATGGCAGCATGGAGTTCGTGCAGGTCTGCTTCAGTCAGCGGACGGGACTGAGCAATCAAACGGTAGAGCAAATCGATGGCGCGGCTGTGGCCAAGCACCTCATTGTGATGCGCGAGCGGCTTGCCTGCGATGGTGAGGCCATACTGCAGGAGACCGAGAGTCTCTCCTTCATTGAGAGTGTTTCCCTCCAGAGCGGTGGAGGTATGAGTCCAGCGCACCCGCAGTTTCTGAATGAGCGCGTCCCGCAGATCGGGATCAAGATCCTGGAGAGGTGGGATAAAGCGCTCAAGCATGCGACACCCATGCTACAACAAAGCCGGAGGCGAGCAAAAGGCAATGTGCCACGCATACGCCGGCGAACTGCGGCCGGATGCTCCGAGTTTGATGCGGCGTTTTGCCGGGTGACATCCGAAGCCAGTACGAGCAATCACCCCTATGAAAACATCAGCCATGTACCGCACAGCATCGGCCAGCCTGCTGGCATTGATCCTTCTCACCCTGACGGCCGCAGCGCAGCGGGCCCCGGCGCCGCAGGTTTCCCTGGAGCGCAAGCGTCTCGACCTCCAGGAGCAAAAGCTCACGCTGCAAAAGCAGATCCTGGACCTCGACCAGCAGCAGCTTGCCCTGGAGCGCCAGATTCTGGAGGTGGCCTCCGCGCGTAAAGCGCTGCAGGTGGAGGAAACGGCGACCTCGCTGACCATGAAACTGGAAGGCGATGTGCTGTTTGATTTCGACAAGGCGGCGGTCCGGCCCGATGCGGAGGTGCTGCTGGACAAGGTCGCCACGGTGCTCGCCGAGTTTCCTGGCGGCAAGGTGACGGTGGGCGGCTACACCGATTCCAAAGGCAGCGACAAGGTCAATCTGGACATGTCGCAGCGGCGGGCGGATGCCGTGAAATCCTGGCTGGTGAAGAAGAAGGGCATCCCGGAAAAAATGATCACCACCAAGGGGTTCGGTGAATCCAATCCGGTGGCGCCGAACACCAATGCGGATGGCAGCGACAACCCCGAAGGGCGGCAGCAAAACCGCCGTGTGCAGATCACGGTGGAAAAATGAACGGGGGCGGGCCTTCACATCAAATGCTCTCCCAGGCGCGGTCCCTGACGGGATCGCGCCCTTCATCGTACTCGATGTGGTCGATAAGGGTCTCGATGGGCTTGCCGACGAGGCCGCTTTCCTGAATGCGCCCCGGAAGCACGGCGGAGCGTTCATCACGCCAGCCGAGCTTGGCGATGAAGCGGTTCCACATGTGGCACTCCTCGTCCGTGCGAGCCGTGCCGCGCGCGTGCACCCAGCGGAGGATTTCCTCATCATCGCTGCCGCCCTCGAGAGCATGCTCACGAACGGCGTCATACGGAACGCCGAGGAAACGGCAGCAGCGGCCATCGAGGGTGTAAAACTGGGCGTCACCGAGCTGCGGCACATAATCCGCCGGCAGTTCCCCGGCGGCATGCAGGCGTATTTTGTCGAGCAGACGGCCGAAATAGATGAGTCGGCCCACTTTGGCGTAGCAACTGCGGAGACCTGGCACGTGCGGCATGACGACACTCTTCCCGCTCAGAGAGATCCTGGCAAGCCCGGCCGCGCCTTCACTGCGGCGGCAGCGGCACGTCGTTCACTTTGGGAGCAGGGGGCTTGGGAGCCGCCCCCGGAACTGGGGTGGAAGGCGGAGGCAGGATCGGATTGGGCGGCAGGCCGCCGCGGGCGGGCGGGGCATTCACAGTGCGGCGCTGCTGCATGTTCTGGCCCTGGGCCTGCCCCGGCTGAGACGAATGCGGAACGGCCGCCTGCTGCGTGGGAATGGCGCTCCTGACTTCGACCGGAGGCGCAGAGGTGGGATCGGCAAAACTGACCCACCCGGCCTGATCTCCCTTCTGCAATTGAATGCGGGTCTTGTCCACGGTCTCGCCCGGTTTGACCGCGCGGATTTTGACGCCCATCTCATTTTCGGACCCAATGCGCGCCTCCGAAACCTGCGACGTGGTGCGGTCCACCAGCACGGCAACGACTCCGCCGTCGATCTCGTAGATGCCCGAAAGGCTGAGGTTGTCGGCGAAATTGGGGCCCGAGGGCGCGTCTGGCGCAGGCAGGTCCTTGGTGGTGAAGATGGAGCGCTCCCACAGTGCGGCAAAGTGATCCAGCTTTGGGAATGGGACAGGGGTGTCATCGCGCTTCTTCGGCTCCTGCGCAGATGCGTGCGCGGCCATAAGGGCGAACCCCAGCAGAGAGAATGACAAGGTGGAAAACTTCATGGCTAGTTCACTTTGCTGACTTTGGGGACCGACTTCTCACGGTAGAACTGCGTGAACTCGACCTCGGCGTTGATGGTCTTGCTCGTGCCGCTGGGGTTGATCTGCATGCGGGTGACGCCCAGGAAGCTCTGCGGCTGCTGCAAGGCATGCAGCCAGCCAAAGAAGGCCTTTTCCTGCACACCAGTGAGGGTGATCTTCACGGTGGCCTTGTCAAAATAACCGAGGTTCTCCTCCAGCGGCAGACCGTCCGGCCCCAGAACGCGCGCTGCTTCGATGAATTCCTTGCCGCCGATGGTGAGGCCCATTTTTTCCGCCTCAGCCGTGACGGCCTCCAGCATCTTGGCCGAAGCCTCCTGGCGGCTGACAAAGGCGGGGCAGTGCTCTTCGAGCCAGCCGTACTTGTCCGCCCAGTCCGCCCCCTGGGAGACGGCCAGGTTCATTTCACCCAGGCGGTCGCGCAGGCCCTCATTCTCCTCGCGGATGGCCATGTAGTTATTGAAAGCGAATGTGAGTCCGCCGCCGCCAATGATGGCCAGGAAGAGGAAGGCAAAGACGCCCAGCAGCACTTTCTCGCTCTTTTTCATTCGCCCTGCCCCCCCTTCATTTCAAAGGTGGCGCTGCCGTCGCTGGCAAAGACAGGCGGCGGCCCGCTCAACGCGAAAGGCGCGAGCGCCTCGATCGACTTCAGCGCCTGGGTGTATTCAAAGGCCAGGGTGGCATTCGGCATGCGGCCGCGCAGGCTCATGCGCTCAGGCGTCCACTCCCAATGGGTGATGGACACTTCCTTGGAAGATTCAGGCTCCATGAGGTGCAGCAAGATCTGCTGCGGCCAGGTGCCGGGGTCCACCGCGGGTGCGACTTCATGCCATGCCTTTTTGTGATCCATCACACGCGAGGCGCGCGGGGTGAGGGTGGCGACCTTCTCCCGCAGGAGGTTGCGCTCCTGCAGGGCCAGCGAGGTCAGCGTGGCGACGAGCGCGATTGCCGCTGCGATGACCGTGCCGGTGGCCAGCGCCATGAAGCGCGTCTTGGCGCGGCGCGCCTGGCTCTGGCGCTCGATGGTCACGTCCCGCGGCATCAGCAGGCTGGAGCCGCGCTGCGGCAGCGTGGGCGCCGGCATGTCGCAGCGGTAGGCCGTCAAACCCGTGACACGCTGGATCTGCAGGATGTCCCCTTCATCGATCCACAGCACGATGCTTTCGAGACGTCCGAGCACCCCCTGAAAACCGAGCTGCAGGCAGATGTTGTTGAGCTCGGCGAGCGCATGGCCGTCCAGCCTGTTCGCAGACAGCGGAGTGCAGTAAATCAACTGCGAGCCGCTGGTGATGGCGACCACGAGGCGGCCGAGCTCGCGGAAAATGGTGAGGCTGTTTTGCACCAGCGGATAGCACAGGGCATGCAGCGTGACTTCGTCCGGCAGGCGCGCGGTGTCTGTCAGCGGCACGGGCAGGTCCTTCAGCGCAAGAATGCGCGTGAGGTAGGCGCCCTCCTTCCCCTGCATGTTCCGCACCTGCACCGAGGCCTCGTCGTCCTCGGCCTTGACGCCCATGCGTTCGAGATGGAGCAGCCCCATGCTGCGCAGGTGCTCGGGCTGCCCCTTGAGCCAGGCAGGCAGGGCCCAGAAATGCACGGCGGGCAGCGCCAGCACGCGGCGCTGCGCCTCCTTGCCAAACCTGGCGCCCTCGGCGGAGTGCTCGGCATTCAGCAGGCACGCGGCACCCTCCGCACCCATCCAGCTTTGCCAGACTTGTGCGCCAGGAAGCAGCAGTTCACAGGGTGGTTTACGTGTCTTTGCCATGGGCGGGGATTTCGCCACGCCAGACGGCCCTGCCGTCCTGCGTGATGAGGATGAGTTTTCGTTGCAGCGGGCCGAGGAAGCCGACGCTTTCGATGCGGCGGATCGGGCCGGCGAATTGAATCCATTGAGTGAGCTGCGCGAGCGTCTGCGCCTGAAACACACCGAGGAGCTGCGCCACCTGCGGCACGCTGCCCAGCCGCACATCATCCTGTGTGTGCAGCGCGCCATCGCGCCCGGCACGCAGGGTGAGCAGCGGCTGCACGCGTTCCAGGGGCACATCCGCCAGAAGTGCGATGAGCTCCGGACGCGCGTCGTTCACATCCACGCGGCCATCACCAAAAACAGTGAACCACTCGCGCCAGTCAGGCCGCTCGGCGTTCACCACGTCCATGCCGCGCACCAGCAGCATCTCCTCCACTTCCTTGAAGGGGCGGTTGAAGGGCATGCCTTCCAGGCCCATCTTCACATACTCGCGCTTCTCCGCGCCATTGAGGCTGGCGTTTTCATCCGCGTCCACCCAGTCCTTCAGGGCATCGCACAGGGCGGAGACGAACTCCGGCTTGAAGCCCCAGCTCGTGAAAAGGCGGCGCAGGAGCACCTTGTCGCCGGTCTGCACGAGGTGATTCACATTGAGGCGGGCCTCTTCGGCCACGAGCTTCACATTGTAGCCGCCGCCGTCATCCGCGTTGAAGTGCAGCAGCGGATCATCCTCGCGCATGACGGGATGGCGCGCCACCTCGATGCCCCTCTCCGCATAACGCTTGGCAAAAATGCGCCCGCGCATCATGCGGGTGTACTGCGTGTCCGCCTGCAGCGCCTTCGCTCCCGCGAACATGACCATGCCGAGAACGGCGATCATCCAGAAGACGGCGATGAGGGCGGAGCCCTGTTCCAATGACGAATGACGAATGACGAAGCCCGAACGACGCGCGTGGACTTCCTGATGAGCCTTGCCGCTCATCGTTCCATCCTGGGTCATGTGGATTTCATTCATCATTCGTCATTCTGATTTCATCATTGCGGTGGCGGAGCCTGCGGTGTGCTGACCTGGGCCAGGTCGTTGGCGATCCAGAAGATGTACTCGTGCTCCCGAGGATCGGTGGTGAAGGCAAACTTGAGCTTGATGAAGAGGGGCGGCTGCGGGCGCTTCTTCGGGTCCCAGGTCGTGAACCATTTCTTCTCCACCGGCTCGTAAAACTGCCACTGCATCTGTTTGAGCCCGTCCAGAAGCGGCAGTTCGGCGACGAGGCTGAAATCATCCGTCTTGCGGGACTTGGGGTTGAGCTTGAAATGGCGGACGACGAGGCTGAGGTCCTTGGTCTCGCGGTTGCGCACGACACCGAACTCGACGGCGTCCGCCAGCTTTAACTGACGCTGCCAGGCGAAGGGCATATGCCCGCCTGCGATGAAAAGATTGCCCGAGGCGCCGCGGGCCACCTTTTCGAGCCCTGAGCTGAGCTGGATGCCCGGGTCCATGGTCTCGAAATAGTCACGCCACTGTGTGACGAAATTGCTGATGCGCGTCTCGGCCACGCGGGCCGTGCTCATGGATTTGCCGAGCTGCATGGTGCCATCCGCCACGCCGTACACGGCGCTCAGGATGAACCCGATGAGCGCCATGGCCATGATGACCTCGAGCAGCGTGAAGGCGGCCCTAGATTGGACTGTGGGGCGAATACACATAGGTTTCCATGCTGCGTTTCATGCGCCGCGTGCGCCCGTCATTGATCCATGCTTCGGCGCGGATGCGAAACATGTGGTCCAGCTTGACCTTGTCCTTGTTGATGAGCTCGACCTTCTCAATCGTGGCGCTGGCGTCGATGTGGTCGGCGGTGGGATTGAAGGAGATGGTGGCCGCCTTGAACTCAGGCTGGTGAGCCACCTCGGCCAGCACGGACTCCAGCACCCGCAGCACCTGCGCCTCCTGCCGGGCGGCGGTGGAGGTCTTCGCGATTTCTTCAATGGCGCGGGTCATGCCCACGGCCACCAGCGAGAACAGCGCCAGGGCGAGGATGATCTCGAGCAGGGCGAAGCCTCGGGAAGAACGGCTCCTGGGGTGCTGTAAGTTCGTCATCATCCGTTGACCTGAATGGATTTGCGTTTGGCGCAGGCGGTGAGCGGATCAAAGCCGATCTCGATCTGGCCTGCGGGGCCGCTGATGCGGACCTCGATGGGCTCGCAGATGCCGGTGGGGCTGAACTCCCAGGCCTCACCACGCCTCGGCTTGCGGAAGACGCTTTCACCCACACGGCGCACCTGCAGCATGCCGCTGAACTCATCCCCCGCGCCAAAAGCTCCGGCGGAAAGCTCCATGCGCACGATTCGCTGGCTGTTGAGCGCCTCCAGCAGATTCTGCCGGGCCGTGGTTTCGATCATGGCCGCCGCGCGCCGCAGCTTGTCTTCAGCACGCACGCCGGAGATGCTCAGCACCGCGACGCCAATGACCAGCAGGATGATGCTCATCGCCATGATGACCTCGATGAGCGTAAAGCCGGCACGGCGCGAGCCACGCTGTCCAGGCGGCGTGGCTGTGCAAAGATTCGTGCCGGGGGTCAGATGCTTCATCCAGGGCTGGGTCAGACGTCAGTGGTGCAAAGTGAAATCACAGGTCCCAGTTGCCAATGTCATCCGCGTTTCCATCGACCCCGTCAGGGCCGGCGGAGTAAACATCAAAGCCTCCCTTGTCCTTGGTGCCGGGCCGGCGGTAGTGGTAGGGATTGCCCCAGGGATCCAGGAGGTTCTTCTTGAGCTTGGCCGTCCAGTTTTGTGGCGCTGGCCGCGAGGTGGGCTTCTCCAGCAGAGCGGAGAGACCCTGCTCCGAGGTGGGCAGAAACATGTTGTCCGTCTCATAGCTGCGCAGCGCGGAGCTCAGCGTCGTGAGGTCGCCTTTGACACGGGTTTTCTTGCCGGAGTCGAGCACACCGGTAAGCGAGACAATGCCTGCGCCGACCAGGAGGGCGACGATGCCGAGGACAAGAACCATTTCGACCAGGGTGAAACCGGAAGCCGAACGGCGAGGGTGGAGTGCGATGTGTTTCATGGGATGTGCGTGGGTGATGTGGAATGCAGGATCATTTGTTCATGCTGGAAATGGTCTGGAAGATGGTCGTCATCATGAGGTAGGCCATGATGCCGACCATGCCGGCCATGAGGCAGACGATGAGGGGCTGGATGAGCGCGGCGAGGGTGTCGATCTTCTTGCTGAGCTCGCGGTCAAAGCGCTCGGCGGCGCGTTCCAGCGCGGCGGGCATGTCGCCCGTCTGCTCGCCCACATTCACCATGTCGATGAGCAGCGGCGGGAACTGGCCGCTGCGGTCCAGCGCGCGGGAAAGGGCGACGCCCTCACCGACATTGCGCATGACGCTCTCAAACTCCTGCTGCAGGTAGGGATTGTCCGTGGCCTGATGCGTGAGCTGCATGGACTGGACCATGGTGAGGCCATTGCCAAGCAGATTGGCCATCGTCTCCAGGAACTGGACATAGAAACGCGCCCGGAAGACGCCGCCAAAGAGCGGCAGCCGCAGCTTGAAACGCGCCCAGGGGATGGCCGACTCGGGACGTGAAATCCATGCCTTGCCGAGAATGTAGGCCACGATGCCGCCGAGGATGAGCATCCACCAGGTGGCCTTGAAAGTGTCGCTGATTTTGAGGATGATCTGCGCGGCAAACGGCAGCGAGCCCCCGGTGGAGTCGAGCATTTCCGTGAGCTTCGGAATGAGATAGACCACGAACAGGAGCGTGACGGAAACCGCGGCGACGATGAGAAAGGCCGGGTAGAGCAGCGCGGAGAGCACCTTGGACTTCAGCGCCTGCAGGGAGCGCATGTACTGCGCCTGACGCTTCAGGATGATGCTCAGCGAACCGCTGGCCTCCCCTGCCGAGACCAGTGCGCAGAAGAGCTTGCCAAAGCTGGGACTGGTGGCGGCGATGGCCTTGGAGAAGGCCATGCCGTCACGCACTTTGCCGCGCAGCACGGTGGCGAGCGTCTTGATGCCGGAGAGCTCACGGCGGCGCTCCATGGTGGCGAGCGCCGGCTCAAGCTGGATGCCCGCGCCAACGAGGTCGGCGAGCTCTTCGATGAACAGGACCACCTGCGCGAGCTTGAGCTTAATGGGGCCAGTGATCGTCTCGACGGCGGCGGCGGCCTGCTTCGTCTTGGCGGCGGTGCGTGCGGCGGTTTTGACCTCCCCTGCAGCTTCCAGCTTGATGGGCTGGATCTTCTTTTTGCCCAGCAAGGCAAAGGCCTCGCTGCGGTCAGACGCAGCCAGCTCGCCGGTGATGAGACCGGTGGGACCATGGGCGCTGTAAACAAAGGTGGGCATGAGATCAGGCGGCTAGCCGCGTGGGTGGCAAAGGAGTGGCTGTTTGCGGCGTGTGATTGCGCTCGCCGGCGGCGGTGACGCTGAGGACTTCCTCGATGGTGGTTTCACCCATGAGCACCTTCTGGAAGCCGTAGCCGCGCATGGGGATGTAGCCATCCTTGATGGCCTGCTTGTGAAACTCCGCGGGGTGCGCGCGGCTGTTGATGAGATGCTGCAAGGCGTGGGTGACGAGGCAGACCTCATAGATGGAAAGACGGCCCTGAAAGCCGCTGCCACGGCAGGCCTCGCAGCCCACCGCCTTCATGATCTGCCCCTGCAGATGCGAGGGGAAGCCGATGGATTTGAGATAGCCGGCCTCCACCTGCGTGGGTGTCTTGCACAGCGGGCAGAGCTTGCGAACAAGGCGCTGGGCGAAGAAGGCGCGCACCGCGCTGGAAACGAGGAAGGGTTCCACGCCCATGTCGATCAGACGCGTGATGCCGCCGATGGCGTCGTTGGTGTGCAGCGTGCTGAAGACGAGATGGCCCGTGAGCGCGGCGCGCACGGCGATCTCGGTGGTCTCCAGGTCGCGCATTTCCCCGATCATCACTACGTTGGGGTCGCCGCGCAGAATGCTGCGCAGGCCCGCGCCAAAGGTGAGTCCGATCTCGGGCTTCACCGCGATCTGCACGACGCCGGGCATCTTGTACTCCACCGGATCTTCAATGGTGACGATGCGGCGGTGCGTTTGATTGAGATCGGTGAGGAAGGCGTACAGCGTGGTGGATTTGCCACTGCCGGTGGGACCGGTGATGAGGATGATGCCGTTGGGCAGTTTCAGCAGTTCATCCACCACCGGGCGGATGTTGTCCGTGAGGCCGAGGCGGTTCACTGTGACCTGCTGCTGCGCGAGAAGTCGCAGGCTGATGCTTTCCCCTTCCACCGAGGGAATGGTGGCCACACGCACGTCGATGGCGAGGCCGTCGAGCTCGAGATTGATGCGGCCGTCCTGCGGCAGACGTTTCTCCGCGATGTCCAGCCGCGCCATGATTTTGAGACGGGCGATCACGGAGGCCTGCAAGGACTTGATGTTCTCAGGCACCGGCAGTTCTTCCAGACGGCCGTCGATCCGATAGCGGATGCGCAGGCGGTCCTGCTGGGGCTCCACATGAATGTCCGTGGCGCGCTGCTCCAGCCCGCGGCGGATGATTTGATTCACAAAACGCACCACGGACGCTTCTTCGTCCTCAGGCTCATCGAGCACGGTCACTTCGTCCTTCAAATCTTCCGCGCCCCAGTCGGCACGGCCGCGCAGGATTTTTTCAAAGGTGTCGGCGCCGAGGCCGTAGAGCTTTTGCAGACCCTCCACAATGCGGGTGCGCTGACCCACATGCCAGACCACCGGCATGGAAAGACTGGCGGCCACGCGCTGGTGCGCCACGAGGCTGAGTGGATCAAAGGTGGCGATGTGCAGCGTGCGCTCCGGCTCCGCATCGGCGCTCTTTGTTTCTTCCGTAAACACAGGCAGCAGACGATGACGCAGCGCGATCTCCGCGGGCAGCATGCGGCGCATCCCCTGCTCTGTCGGCTGCTCTTCATCCTTCGGCTCCCACCAGGGCAGATTGAGCGTTTTAGCCAGGGCCATGAGGAAATCCCGCTCGCGTACACCTTCGCAGTCCAGCACGGCATCGACAAAGGACGTCTGATTGAAACATGCCTCCTCCACCGCCTGCCGTACGCCCGGCAGATCGGCACAACCCGAGTCTTTGAGAATCTGATCGATGAGTGGAAGCATGAGAACTGAGACGTCTAAATCCCGCCTTATAATAGCGTATATTTATGGTTTTTCATAGAAATGGCAAGTTTTTAATACATCTAAACCATTCAGATAGCCGAAAAACTCCGGCCCGTGCCTGCGGCGTGGGCTTTCCGAAGGGGCCGTTTTCAGGCCTCCGGCGGACTATTTTGCCGCAGTAATCTGCGCCACCATGGCATCCAAGGACCCGTTTTTGATGGCGATGACGCCCTTCGGATCGATGAGGTAGAGCGTGGGGAAGTTGCGCAGGTTGTAGAGGGTGGTGTTGGGGCCGCTGCTGGTGTTGTCGAGCACGTTGCGGAAACTGATCTGATAATCAGCCAGCGCTTTTTTGGCCTCGGTTTCGATGTCCGTGTTCACCCCGATGACGACGCCGTTCTTCTCTTTGAGCTGGGCAGCCGCCTGATTCATGAGGGGCAGCATCCCGTGGCAGGCGTGGCACCAGCCACCCCAGAAGATGACGATAACGTACTTGCCGCGGTAGTCGCTGAGCTTGAAGTTCACGCCCGCGGCGTCCTTGCCCTCGATTTCCGGGGCTTCGCAGCCGACCTGAAGGCTGGTCATCTCAAAAAACATCTTGGCGGCGAAGTCGGAGAGCTTGAAGCCCTGGATGGTTACATCGGCGTAGTCGGCGTAGAGCTGCTGAAAGCACTCCACCGCCTTCTCCTTCGAAGCAGCGGCGGAAACGCGGTCGGCGGAGGCGTCGAAGTTTTTGAAATGCACGGCGCCAAGAGCGAACAGCGCGGCGGCTTTTTCATCGCGATGGGTGTTCTTTTCGATCACGGCCTTGAGCACCGGCTCGGCAGGCAGGCCGTGGTATTCGAGCTGCTTCACCGCCTCCGCGATGCCCGCGCGGTCGGCAAAGGTGGTGCCGAGCATCTTGAGCGCCTCCTGGCCTTCCGGAAAATTGGCGGCCCCCGTGACCAGCCAGCACACGCCTTTCACCACGTCCGGCTGGTCCAGGTTTGCCTGAACCAGCTTCATCATCTTCGTGGCATAAGGGCCGGCGCTGGGAATGCTGGCACGAAACTTGTTTTTCTCCTCCTCGGTGGGGGCCGCCATGAGCTTCTGTGTGTTGGCACGCACGGAGTTTTCGTACTCATCGATGATGGCACGGATTTCGGTGGCAAGCGGTGATGCCGGCGCCTGGGCCTGGGCCAGAACGGAGACGATGGACAACAACAGCAGGAGGATGGATCTCATGGTGAATCAGGAAAGAAAACGACGTGAACGAAACCCCAGCAGCGGCAGCCCCGCGACCAGGCAAAGCAGCAGGCTGCCCGGCTCGGGAACGACTGCGAAGGACTCATAGACATTGTCGTACACCAGCACGGGCACGCCGTAGTCATCCGTGTGCTCGGTGAGGGTGAAGGTCCTGGCTGCAAGACCGGTGTCAGGAGCCTCCACGCGATAAACCGTGCCGTCGGTGAGGCCGGTGAGCGCGATGTTAAAGCCGCCGGCGCTGTTGCTGAAGCCGCTGGCCACGAGAATGCCGGTGGCGTCGTTATAGACATTCACCACCTCTCCCGCCAGCCCTTCCCCAGGGGTGTAGAAGGCATCTGCAAGGACGGTGTCCTGAAACACGGAGCCGGTGAGAATGGCGTCTGAGATGTAATTGACCCCGTCATAGCGGAACTGTGAGGCCAGATGCTCGGTAACGACATAGGGACCGGTTGCGATGGTGTTTGTTCCTGGAATGGCGATGCTTTGAAATCCAATGCCGATCTCCTTCATGCTCACATCGAGCAGCAGATCACGGTGCCCTGCCGGGCTTTGAATGCCGTTGCCATAACCTGCGGTCGCTCCATTTCCATCGCCCCAGTCGATCACGAAGGCAGCGTGCGCATGAAAGGGAGACTGGGCTGAAGCGAAGAGGTTTTCGCCAGCGTTCAACCAGTTGGCTCCATATCCGCCGTTTTCGATGCGCTGGTCGAGGCTCAGACCGTCCAGCGAATGCGCCTGCTGATCGGCGCTGACCATGAGATTGGAGTAGTTCGTGGCCGACACATTCAGGGCGCTGTTCCATGCGAGGGGCGGAGCTGCGGTGAGGCTGGAGAACTGGGAGGCCAGGTCCGAGGCGCTGGTGCCAAAATAGTTCAGAGCGTAGGCAATGCTCGCGTCGTCCGACTTGGTTGTGTCCCACACTCCGGGAGAGGAAAAATTGACGAGATTGGCGAGCTCCCCCTGCGGGTCGGCACGGAAGCGGTTGGTGAGTTCCAGCAGATATTGCTGCTCCGCAGTGGGGTCTGCAGCGACCGCCATTTCAAGGGACAAGGCCGCCGTTCCAAGCAGGACAAGACACCACCTCTGCCCGGAAAGGGGCATCGTCTTGCGCCAGATGGAAGCGGAATGATTCACTTGTCTTAACTTATGGTAATTATATTAAACTGCCAAGCCTGATTCAATCCGAAGCGGAGAATCCTGACTTTGCGCCACAAAGTTTTACTTGCGGCAGTTCACTTTGGCGCGCAAAGTAAGTGCCATGAGCACGACCGCAGCCGCCTTGGAGAATCTCCGCATCATTCGTTCCCTGATGGAGAAGGCGCACATCTACCGCGCGGTTTCCGCTCCTGCGGCGCTCACCGGCGGCGTGCTGGCCCTCATCGCCTCCGGCTGGCCGGTGTGGCATGCGGTGAAGAACAACGGCGAGGCCGCCATGTGTGACCACTGCTTCCTGGAGACTTGGCTCATCATTCTCGGCATTGCCTCGGCGCTGAATGTCCTCCTGCTGGCGAAAGAGGCACGCCGGCGCAGCCAGCCTTTCGTTTCCGCCGGCATGCGCATGGCGCTGCGTGCCTTTGTGCCGCCGATGCTCGTGGGCGGCTCAGTGGGCATTGGCCTGATCGTGTTCCTGCACAATCTGACGCTGGCCGCTCTCCTCTGGGCGCTTTGCTACGGCCTCGCGCTGCTCAGCACGGCGAGTTTTTCACCGCGCTCACTGGTTCGCCTGGGATGGGCTTTTGTGATCACCGGTCTGCTCACGTTTTTTGCGTGGGCTGCTTGCAGTGATGTACGCCTGCTGGCCAGTGACCTCGGCCCTGCTTCGCTCGTCATGGGGCTCACCTTTGGCCTGCTGCATGTCGTGTATGCCCTGGCCGTGTTTTTCAGCGCCCAACCTGCGGAGGTGCCGGCGGAATGATCGACTTTGATCAAATCGACAAGCTCATTCACGAAAAGGGCCGCCTCTCCATCATGACGCTGCTCTCCACCCGGGGCGAATGGGCATTTCAGGATCTCAAGGCGGAGCTGAGCATGAGCGATGGCAATCTCATCTCCCATCTGCGCACGCTGGGCACTGCGGGTTACATCAAGGAAACACGCGATGAGTCCGGCCCGCGCCCACGCACCAGCTACGAGCTCACCGAGGCCGGCCGCAAGGCTTTCAAGAACTACGTGGAAGTGCTCGGCGAGATCGTCAAAGCCGCGCAGCAAGGCTGACTTCTCTCTGTTTTTACCCATTCACTTTGTCACACAAAGCTAACAACACACCATCATGAACATCATCCTCGCCCAACATCACGGCATGTGCTTCGGCGTCCGCGACGCCCTGCGCACCACTCACGCCGCCGCCCAGCGCGGCCCGCTGACCATCCTCGGCCAGCTCGTGCACAATCCCCTGGTGGACCGCCACCTCGCCACACTCGGAGCACAGCGTGGAGATCTCGATGATCTTCACAGCGCTGAAACGCAGCAGGTCGCCATCACCGCCCACGGTGCTGCGGACCGGCACCGGCAGGCTTGGCAGAGCGCCGGGCACACGGTCATTGACACCACCTGCCCGCTGGTCAAAAAGGCGCATTACGCGCTGACCATGCTGGTGGATGAAGGCTACCAGCCCGTGGTCATCGGCCAGAGCCAGCACGTGGAGGTGCGCGGGCTCATTGGCGATTTTCCCGCCGCCGTGGTGGTTCTCGAAGAAGCGGACCTTGAGCGTGTGCCTGCTCATCCGCAGCTCGGCATTGTATCGCAGACCACGCAGCCGGTGGAGACGGCGCTGCGCCTGGTGGAGGCGATCAAACGCCTCCATCCCGGCTCCGAGGTCCGCTTCATCGACACGATCTGCCACCCCACCAAGCAGCGCCAGACGGCGATGGAGGACCTGATGCGCGAGTGCGACCACATCGTTGTCATTGGCGGCCGCAACAGCAACAACACGCGGCAGCTTGCGCAGAAGGCCGCGGCTCATGGTCTGCCGGTGATCCAGATTGAGCAGGCGGGCGAGCTGGACCCGGCGTGGTTTTGCGACGCACGCAACGTGGGCGTTACCGCCGGGACTTCCACCCTGGATGAGACGGTGGATGCCGTGATGCAGCGCCTCCGGCAGATCGCCGCAGAGATGCGCACCACTCCCGTCCCCGAGCTTCTCCGCTCCATGCTCCAGGCCGCTTAAACTCAAACCAGCCACAACACCATGAACACACAACATTGGATCAGCCACTTCGAAACCAACACCCGCCTCAACCATGAGCTGCCGCTGCCGGATGCGGACTGCACTCTGCCAGATCCCGTGCGTACGGCTCTTTCCCGCTCGCTCGCCATCTTCCAGCTTGGTGAAAGCGGCGGCGGCACACGCCTGCGCCGCTACACGCGCAGCATCGCCTCGCTGGAAAACCTGAAGGGCTACCAGCGCGCGGTCGATCTCTTCATCGCCGAAGAGCAGAGCCATGCCGCGCTGCTGAAGCGCACCGTCACCCACCTGCGCGGCACCCTGCTGCAGAAGCAGTGGACGAACTCCATCTTCCGCTGGATGCGCGATCTGGTGAACCTGGAGTTCAACATCCAGGTGCTGCTCACCGCGGAGCTCATCGCGGAAGTCTATTACGGCATGCTGGCGCTGCGCTGCAGCGATCCCGTTGTTCAGACCGCGGCCAAAAAAATCCTGCGGGATGAAATGAAGCACCTCTCCTTTCAGCGCGACTTCCTCTTCGAGCGGCTCAAGACGCTCACTCCCGCCACGCAGCGCCTGTGGCGCTGGCAGTTCCAGGCCATTCATTACGCCACCGCCACCGTGGTCTCCTGGGATCACCGCGACTGCCTGCGCAGCCTGAACGTGACCCCGGCAGACTTCCGCGCACGCGCGGCGCGCTGCTGGGAGAGCTTTCAGGCGCGGCTGGAAAGGCGGCTGCGTGAGGATGAGGCTGCAACCGCGAGGAGCGTGGCGCAGATCTTCTTCAGACCGGTCGGTTCACCCTCAGAAGCCGCCCATTCAGGTCACCAGCATCGCGGATGATGTCATCAATGCGCTGAGCAAGCGCCCTCGTGTCATGATCCATCGTACAAACAATGATTCCCGCATGTCTGCCATCGGTGCTGCGGTGAAGGCGCATGAAATGCAGGCGGTTGAAAGTCAAAACCGCGCGTCCTTCATTCGTGGCATACTCGAGCACTTTCTCATCAGGAATGCGCTGGTTGGCACGCCCGGCTTCCAGTGAAGTGAGCACATCGTGTCCCCTCTCGCGAAGCTCCTGGACCACGAGGCGATGAAAATTCTCGTTGGAGTAAAATCGAGCCACGATCAATCAGGCGTCCTCGTTCTCGCGAATTGCGGTCTCAATTTCCACCGGATGTTCCTTCACGTATGCCCATGCTGCAGCAAGATCACCCGGCTGAAGTGTGGGATAGTTGCCAAGCAGTTCCTCTTCCGTAAAGCCGAGCCTGCGCGACTGCTCCAGCGACCAGACTGGGATGCGTGTGCTGGCGATGCACGCATCGCCACCGCAAACACCCGGCGTGTGTTCAATGCCTCGCGGCGGAGCTTCGTGCCGCTGCTTGATGAACAGCAGGAAATCCAGCACCTCCTGCTGCAACGGCTCCGGGGCCGATTGCAACTCATGCAAGAGTGTTGGGTTCAGGGTGGTCACGGACTCAAGCTAACTCCGAGGCCGCAAGCCCGCAAGTTGTGACGTATCACACACGCCACGCCGCCGCATCCACGCCGGGGTACAGCCGTTCCAGCAGAGACACCATGCAGTCTCCGGTGAGCTGACGGGACTGGCGGGAGAGGGTGGCAGGCTGGGTGTCTTTCTGCACGCCGGATTTCCACAGGTGGTCCAGGGCGTCCCCGTGCAGCTCCGTCACTTCGTCCACCACTTCACGCCAGTGCTGGGGCTGCTCGCTTTCCTTCCATTCCCCGCGGCCACGGCCGAAGTGGCAGATGGCCAGATAAGTGAGGAAGGCCAGCTTCACCTGCTCGCGGAAATGCTCGCGGGACCAGCGCAGCCGGTGATCGCTGCCGCGTACGAGATTGTAGCTGCGGATCAGGGCATAGGCTCCGATGCCGGAGGCAAGTCCTCCCAGCAGGGCGCCGCCGCCGAAGGTCATGCCGCCCAGTTTAAGATCAGCGATAAGGCCGCCCATGGCGCCGCCGGCAAAGCTGCCGAGCACGCCCCAGATGTTTTCAGACACGGCCTGTGGCAGGTGAAAGTGTTCGCGTGCGACCTGGCTCATTTCGTGTCCGGCCTGGCCTTTGAGGCCGTGGACTTCGATCAGGTTGTTGGTGGTCTGCTCGGTGCGGTCGGCGAGCTGGGTGGCCAGTTTCTGCCGCGCGCTATTGTACTCGCGGTTGAGGTCATCGCGCTGCCAGCCCACGCGCTCCAGCAGCGTTTCGGAGCGCACCTCCACGCCGTCAAACAGCGCCGCGGTGAGCTGCTCCGAGATGAGGCGCACCGAGGTCTGAAACACCTCCACATTGCGCTGCGCCCAGGCACGCTTGATCTGCTGAAAGGTGGGGATTTTGGAGCCCTGCATCAGCGGAGCCAGGGAGTCCATGAGAAGGTCTTCCTGCACCCAGCAGCGGGCAAAGGCGTCCAGCGTCAGCACCTCGCGCACGATTTCAAACTTCTTCAGATGGGCGCGCCAGGACTCCAGCTCCGCCGCTTCCATGGAGGCGTTGCCGGAGAGTCCCGTCTGGTTCAGCAGCACGACCACCGGCTTTTCCACCCAGCCGAGGATTTCCATCTCGGGGCCGATGTAGCCCGCCGCCTCGGGAGGCTCGGCGGCATTGACGAGGTAAAGCACCACGTCCGCTTCATCGCGCACATTTTTCAGCGCCTGCTGGCTGCACCACAAGGGCCGGTCTGTGATGCGGTCCCAGGTCTGCGAAAGAAACCAGAGCACGGGACTCCGCTCGCGCTGCAGGCGCTTCATGAGCCGTGCGCTGTCGCCAAAACCCGGCGTGTCCCACAGGCGCAGCATGAAGCCGCCGGTCTCCAGCAGGGTGTGCGATTCATTGAACAGCGTGACGTGTGGCGCATCCTTCACCTCCCCCACATCCCGGCGCAGCAGCGTGCGGGCGAGCGTCGTCTTGCCCGCATTGGTGTGTGAAATCAGGCTCAGCGTGACGATGTCCGAGGCATCGCGCACAGCCAGTCCTCCCGCCTGTTTGTCAGGAGGGCTGGCGGCTTTGGTTTTGGAAAATAGAGCAGGCACAAGAGACAGAAACTTCACCAACATTACGCCACTGAGGGCTTTGCGCGTGCGGATTCTTTGCGCACGGCCACAATCACCTCAGACGCGAGGCCTTCGACCATCTGCGACCACAATTGCTCACGCCCGGCGATTTTTTCCGCCGACCAGCGCCCCGCCAGGCTGGTGCCGTCCAGCAGCACGACGATCTCCGGCTCGGCGTGCTTGGTGAGCAGGCGCTGGCGCACATCGGAGACCAGCCGGCGCTGCACTTCAGCCTCCGGCGTGGTGGCCATGTTGAAGAGAATCACCAGATTGGCGCACACCGGCTGCCAGGAGGCGGCAAACTCATCCTCCTCCCCGGCGGGAATGCGCAGATATTCCGCGCGCGCCATGCCACCAAAACGTTCCCTGACGCCGCGGTCCCACACTTCGCGGTGCGCAGGCGTGGGCTCAATGGCATGCACGAGCACCTGGATGCGCTCGCTCCCCCCCTCCACGGCGCGCAGGAGGCTCCGCAGGTAGCCGCCCCAGTTCAATGCGCGGGCGAGTTGCGCGTTCGTCCGTCCGCAACGCAGGGCACCGAGGCCCGCCAGCAGAAGACGTGGCACCACAATGAGCACCAGCAACGTGCCGGCATACAGGTGAATCCACGCCAGCGCCGGGGCTGGATTCTCCACCTTCCCTGAAGTGCGATGCATGCCGCGGATCTGCTCCAGCGGCACGGGCACGCGCAGCACCTTCGAGGCGGGTTTGAACAAAGTTTCGAAAAATGCCGCAGCATTCTGCTCCTCCAGCAGTGTGCTCTCCCAAACAGCGCGGTACTCATGGGACCAGCCGCGGGCGTACAAGGCCGTGGCACCGCCGATGGCGAGCAGGGCCGCCGCCACGTGCAGCCACATGCGCAGCCGCATCTGCAGACGCCGCCATGCCAGCGGCCAGGCGAGCTCCTCATAGCGGGCACGCACGGTTTCGGCCACGCCGGTTTCCACCGCCTTTGAAGCCTTGCCGATGCGCGAAATGCCATGGGCGAGAAACTCCGCCATCCAGCCGCCACGACTGGTCGCTGAAGAGACCGGGAGCAGTTCACAAAGCACTCCCAGGACGATCACCACAGCATTCCATGCCAGCAGGCCCACCAGCGGCAGGGCCAGCAGATTGAATTCCCCCGCCTGCCCGAGATCTGTAAACCAATAGCCCGTGAGCAGTGCCAGGGCCCAGCCCACCAGCGCCCAGGACCAGCGCCCCTGCGGCACACGCAGCAGGTCCAGCACATGGATCAAATCGCCACGCCAGCCCACGGCCTCGCGCTCCAGCCATTCGGCGCGCTTGTCCAGAAAAGACTCCGAGCGCTCCTCCAGAACATCGCCGGTGATTTCCTCGGAGGCCAGTCCGGCCCGGGTGTGGGCGGTGGCTTCACGGCGACGCTCCGCATTGACGAGAACGCCATCGGCATCGCCTTCTTCGAGTGCGCGCCATTTCAGCACGCGCTGCCAGTCTTTCCAGTCCATTCGGGGGTTGATTTCGGGGGACACTAAACGCGGCTTTGGGCGGATTCCAACCGCGCAGTGCAGGCAAATCATCCCTGCGATTCCACTTCCAGCCGCCCAGCCGTGAGGCGTAGATGCAGGGTGCCGAGCGCGGCGGCTTCGCTGCGGGAGTGGGTGACGTGCAAAACGGTGAGCGCATGCTCCTGCTGCACGCGTTGCAGCAGTGCGGCGGCCTCGGCGCGCATGCTTTCGTCCAGTGCGGAGAGGGGTTCATCCAGCAGGAGCAGCCTGGGCTGGGCGGCCAGGGCGCGGGCGAGGGCCACTCGCTGCTTTTCGCCACCAGAGAGCATGTCAGGCAGGCGATTGAGCAGATGAGCAATGCCAAACTGCTCTGCGAGATGGCTCACGCGTGATTCAATTTCCGCCAGAGGTAGTCCGCGCAGTTTGGGTGCGAAGCCGATCTGCTCGCGCACTCTGAGTCCGGGGAACAAGGCGAGATCCTGCGGCACGTAGCCGATGCCACGCTCGCGCGGCTCCAGGGCGGTCACGTCCACATCATCGAGCACCACACGACCCGCAGCAGGCCGCCGCAGGCCGCAGATGATTTCCAGCAGCGAGGTTTTGCCGCAGCCGGTCGATCCCATCAGCATTGCATAAGTGCCCGAGGGAATGGCCACGCTCACATCCTCCAGGATGGCGCGACCGGAAACGGTCCATGAGATGTGCTCGAGCCGGATCATATCAGACTCTTTCCCCCGTGGCACGCACCGCCACCAGCACCAGAACGGCCAGCAGCACCATGAACAGACTCACCGCGACTGCGGCATCCAGATTGCCCACGCTGAGTTCAAGCCACACGGTGGTGGGCAGCACCTCTGTCTTCATGCGGGTGGCACCCGCGAAGACGAGGATGGGGCCGAACTCCCCCAGGCTGCGCGCCCAGGCGATGCAAAAGGCCGCGACCATGCCGCGCCGCGCCGCCGGCAGCGCCACATGCCACAGGGCCTGAAACCGCGTGCAGCCCAGCGTCAGCGCCACGTCTTCGGGACGGGCCGAAAGATGCTGGAAAGTGCCGCGCATGGTGCGGATCGCGAAGGCTGCCGCCACGACGAACTGCGCAAGAACGACGCCACTGATCTGATAGGTGAAGGGGATCGCCATCTCGATGACCTTGCCGATCTGGGTCTGAAAAAAGATGAGCAGGCACAAGCCCACGACCAGCGGTGGCAGAATGATGGGAATGTCCAAGGCCGCATCCAGCCAGGATTTGCCGCGGAAGTCCAGGCGCGTCATCAGATACGCCACTGGCACTCCTAGCAGCAGGGCAAACGCCGCCGCGAGCGAGCAGGTCACCAGGCTCAGAAAAGTCGCATGGCGGATCTGCGGAGAGTGCAGCACCTGCAGCCACGAGTCCCCTGTGCTGTACGTGGCCGTGGCCCCGAGCAGCAGCGCCCAGAAGACGAGGTAGCCCGCCGTGATCAACCCCAGGGCCAGCCAGCAGAGATTGGAGCGGGTGACGTGCATATCATCTCACCAGTCCACATCCTGCCCGATCTTCTCGTCCAGCCACTTGCGGAGCTTGTCGAGGCCTTCACCGGTTTCGGCGGAGACGGGGTGGATTTTGATGCGTTTGAAGCGCTCTTTGAGGTTCTCGAGGTGCTCCTGGCTTTCGGGGAGGTCCACCTTGTTGGCGATGATGCACCAGGGGCGCTTGGACAGCTCCTTGGAGTAGAGGGAGACTTCCTTGCGCACGATTTCGAGGTCAGAGACGGGATCGCGCCCTTCCGTGCCCGCGGTATCCACCACGAAGAGCAGCACGCGGCAGCGCATGATGTGGCGCAGGAAATCATGGCCGAGGCCGATGTTTTCACTCGCGCCTTCGATGAGGCCGGGGATGTCCGCCAGGCTGCCGCGGCGGTTCGGGCCAAACTCGATCACTCCCACCATGGGCTGCAGGGTGGTGAAAGGATAGTTGGCGATCTTGGGCTTGGCAGCGCTGAGCTTGGAAAGCAGCGTGGACTTGCCCGCATTCGGCACGCCGACAAATCCGGCATCGGCGATGCTGCGCATCTCAAAATGAAAGTCCCCTTCCTCGCCGGGGGTGCCGGGGGTGAACTCGCGCGGGGCCTGGTGGGTGGAGGTTTTGAAATGCACGTTCCCCTTCCCGCCCTTGCCGCCTTTGCAGAGGACGTAGGTGGAGTTGGTCTCGGTCAGATCCGCCACGGGCTCGTAGCGGGTGACGACTTCGTCTGTCGCGTTGTCGTATTCCTGGATGACGCGGCTGACGAGGGTGCCCGGCGGCACTTTGTAAACCACATCCTTGCCGCTGCGGCCCGTGCACTGGGTGGCGCCGCCCTTGGCTCCGTCCTCCGCCACGAGGCGGTTGTTGAAGACGTAATTGCGCAGGCTGTCCGTGCTGGGATCGACGAGCAGGATCAGGCTGCCGCCGTTTCCGCCATCGCCGCCGTCAGGGCCGCCTTTGGGACGAAACTTGCCGCGGTGGAAGTGGGCGCTGCCATCGCCGCCTTTTCCGGCACGGGCATGGACTTTGATTTGATCGACAAACATGGGATTGTTCAGTTAGCCGGGGATGGGCCTGGGAGCAAGGCTGAGCTTTGGGGACCCCCGCTACTGAGCCGCGGTCTCCTTGTCCCCGCCGGGCGCCTTGGGCGGTCCCGGATAGAAGAGCTGCATGGCCCTGCGGATGTGCGGGCTTTTCAGGCTGGCCGCATAAATGGCGTCCGGCACTTTGCGGTGTTTGGCAAACAAATGATAGGCGCTGAGGGCTTCAAACCCGGCGTTCAGGGCCCCTTCCATCGGCAGATAGCTGCGGCCGTCCACATTGAGATTTTCCACCATGCCCCAGGGCGGGAAGTAGCTGGCCTTCTCCATGCGCTGGAGCAGCTCATAGGTTTCATTCGTCTGCGGATGCAGCGGGGAGGACATCAGGATGTAGTGCGGATGAATGAGCTTCTGGTCCGGCAGATCCACGCCGCCCACGTAGTAGCCATTGCCCGCCTGATTTTCCCCGGCGGAAAGGCCGTAGATGCCATTCACCGCGGCGTGGGACTGTGGCCAGCGTTTGGGGATGTAGGCGCGCTGCGCACCGAGCATGGCGCGGCGCACGCTGAGCCAGCGCACGCCGTCATGGGCGTCTGGCACGTCGCTGTCGAAGTCGGGGTGAAACAAGCTTTGCAGCTCCGTGATGAAGCCGGTGCCCTGCCAGGCCTTGCCAGGAGTACGCATGGGGGGCGGGCGGTGCTCGGGATTGGCGATGCCCTCCATGAGCATGACGAGAGCCGTCTCCCCGCCCCAGTCCTTCCAGCCATGCGGCAGGAGCGTGATGCCGTCGTCCGTCAGGCCATGGGAAAGCTCACCATCAGGCAGGTGCAGCAGATCGTACTCGATGCTCTGCATCTGAAGGACCAGATCCTCCGCCACCAGGGGCGAATCGAGCATGATGGCCGCCAGCAGCATGGACTGCGCGTAGATGGCCGTGTCCACGGTGCTGAATTCGGTGCCCGGATGAATGCAGTACTTGTTTTCGTGCTTGTGCACAAAATGCGGCAGCAGACCGCGGCCGGTCTTGAGCTTTTTCATGGCCTCGTGCGTGCGCGTGAGCACCCAGCGGGCGTAGTCCGGGCTGACCATGCCCAGGGGCTCCTGGGCCGCCGCCGCGGAAGCGAGGACGTACATGCCAGTGGCGGAGACCGACTCAAAGGCCCCTTCCTCAATGTGGGCACGGTCACGCACAAAACCGGTCTCAAGGGAGTAGCTGCGCGCGATCTTCGCATACGAAGCGAGGAACGTGTAGGCGTCCCAGGGCATCTGCGGGATCTCGACCCCCAGGAACAGGCCTGACACCTTTACCTCAGAGCCGGGCTCCGCGGTCCACACGAGGGTTTTCCCGTCGCGCACGGACTCAGGCGCCACAGGGTGAACAAACATGCGGTACTGCGGGGATGTCAGCTCCACCATCTGCGTCCAGCGCTGCTCGTCGGCGGGAGATTTGATCTCGAGTTTGATCTTGCCGCGGCCTGCCGCCTCGATCATCACCGCCGTGATGTGGGGCTGGTAGGGAATGGCCACCGGATCCGGGTAGGCGTGGGTGAAATCCATCACGCGATGCGGATTGCGGGCCTGCCCGGCCAGGCTGTGCCACATGCCCGCCCAGGCCTCCGGCTGCTGGCTGAGGTGCACCACGACCTCATCGGTGAGCCACTCGATCTCGTGCTCCGCCGGCCCATGGAAGCCGAAGTCGGTGCCGATATGCGTGTAGGCGGTGAATGAGTTCAGGCGCTTGGTGCCGGCCAGCACCTGCTGGTTCTCATCGCGATGAATAAAATACTCCTGCACCGGCTGCCACACGAGACGTGTGGCCGGCTGCGCCATCGCCTGCGTGCATAGCAGCGCGGCGACGGCTCCGATGGTTGGAAAGAGACGCATAAAAGCATCTACGATAGCGGCAAACCCGAGGATTTGCCATCTTTCCAACCGTAAACTTTACCTTATGCCGGACAATCAGCGCTCTTCGATGGGCACCACCTTCTGACCGTAAGGCTTGCCGACGTATTCGCTCAGCGGGCGGAAGAGGCGGTTTTCGCTCCACTGCTCCAGCACGTGGGCGGTCCAGCCGCTCATGCGGGCGATGGCGAAGATCGGGGTGAAGAGGTCCGTCGGAATGCCGAGGCTGTAGTACACCGTGGCGCTGTAGAAATCGACGTTCGCATTGAGGCCCTTCTGCTCGCGCATGATCTGGGCGATGCGCTCGGACATCTGGATCCACTTGGACTCGCCGAGCTGGCTGGTGAGCTTGATGGCCATCTCACGCAGGTGCGGAGCGCGGGGGTCGAGCACCTTGTACACACGGTGGCCGATGCCCATGATCTTCTTCTTCTGGGCCAGGGCGTCCGCCACCCAGGCGTCCACCTTGTCAGGGGAGCCGATTTCTTCCAGCATGTGGATCACGCCTTCATTGGCACCGCCGTGAAGCGGTCCTTTGAGCGCACCGATGGCGGCGCTGATGGCGGAGAACATGTCGCTCAGCGTGGAGGCCACCACGCGGGCGGTGAAGGTGGAGGCATTGAAGCCGTGCTCGGCATGCAGGATGTAGGCGATGTCGAGGGTGCGTTCCGCCTCCTTGCTCGGCACTTCGCCGTTCATGAGGTAGAGGAAGTGGGCGGCCTCGCTGAGATCCTTGCGCACCGGGGGAAGCTCCAGGCCCTGGCGGGCACGGTGGAAGTAGGCGGCGATGACACCGATCTGCGCCGTGAGGCGGATGGCATTCGCCATGTTTTCACTGACCTCCAGGTCGTAACGGCTCAGGTCATAGCAGCCCAGCATCGAGACAGCGGTGCGCATGATGTCGATGGGCTTGGCGCTCTTCGGCGCGGACTTGAGAAAATCGATCACGCCCTGGGGCAGCTCACGCTCGGCGCGCAGGGCGGTGGTGAGCTTGTCGAGCTCGTGCTGGTTGGGGAGCTTGTTGTAATAGAGGAGGTAAACGACTTCTTCGTAGCTCAGCTTGACGAGTTCATTGATGTCGTAGCCGCAGTAAAACAGCACGCCTTCCGCGCCTTTCACCTCGCCAAGACGGGTTTCAGCAGCAACGATTCCTTCGAGACCTTTGGATACAACAGACATGGCAGGGTGGCGTGGGGGGTTAAGTTTGATAGCAGATAGCGTGCTCAAACTACGGCTCAACCAAAGACTGGTTCACAAGAAAAGAATTCTTCCATTGGGGGATGCCGGACATCCCTTGTGGACAGGAGGTGGTTTTGTTTGTGAAAAGACCCTCGCTGGCCTAGCTCCACCCATGGCCGCCCCGTATCGCCTTCTGTTTGTCTGCCTGGGCAACATCTGCCGCTCTCCTGCGGCGGAGGGCGTCATGCGGTCGTTGATCGAGGCTAAAGGATTTACTGACCGCGTCCACATCCGCTCCGCTGGGACGGGGGGCTGGCATGCCGGAAAACTGCCGGACCAACGCATGCGCAACGCTGCGCAAAATCGGGGCTACGAGCTCATCAGCCGGGCCCGGCAGGTGACCGAAGGTGACCTGCGCGACTATGACCTCATTCTGGTCATGGACCGGCAGAATCTGCGGGACGTACGCAGCTATGACCGCAGCTCCGAATTCGGCGCCAAAATCCGTCTGTTCTGTGACTTTTGCAGCGTCCATCAGGAGAGCGAGGTGCCGGACCCCTATTACGGTGGCGAGCAGGGATTTGAGCTCGTGCTGGATCTGCTGGAAGACGGCTGCCGCGGTGTGCTGGAGCACATTTCCTCAGCCCTCGCGTAAGATGGCTTCTGCCACGCGCATGCCATCCGCGGCGGCGGAGATGATGCCCCCGGCGTAGCCCGCGCCCTCTCCCGCGGGATAGAAGTGCTTCACCCCCAGGCACTCCAGCGTGTGGGCATCCCGCGGAATACGCACCGGGGAGGAGCTGCGCGTCTCCACACCTGTGAGCACCGCATCCTCCAGCGCAAAGCCCGGGATGCTTTTCTCAATGCGCGGGATGGCCTCCTGCAGCGTCTCGATGGTGTATTCGGGCAGCACCTCGCAGAGGTTTGACCACACCACGCCCGGCTCGTAGGAGGGCAGCACCTGGCCCGGCCCAGTCGAGGCGCGGCCGGCCAGGAAATCACCCAGAAGCTGGGCAGGCGCATGGTATTTGCCGCCGCCGAGCACGAAGGCTTTGCGCTCGAGAGCGCGCTGAAACTCGATGCCGCTGAGCACATCCCCCGCGGGCATGTCCTCGGGCCGCACATCCACCATGAAGCCGCTGTTGGCATTGGACTCCGCACGCGCGTAGCTGCTCATGCCATTGGTCACCACCATGCCGGGCTCGGAGGTGGCCGCGACAACAAGACCTCCGGGGCACATGCAGAAGCTGTAGGCCGCGCGGCCGGTGCCGCAGTGCGCCACGAACTTGTACGGCGCGGACCCGAGCCGGGCATGCCCGGCCCATTTGCCGTACAGGCTGCGGTCGATCAGCTTCTGCGGATGCTCAATGCGCACGCCGACGGAGAAGGGCTTGGCCTCAAACGGCACGCCATGCCGGTGCAGCATCTGAAAAGTGTCCCGCGAGCTGTGGCCGATGCCAAAGATGAAGCGCGAGCCTTCGATGGCTTCGCCGCTGGCAAGCGTGACCGCACGCATCACGCCGTCTTCGATCACCACATCGGCCACACGCGCATTGAAGCGCACCTCGCCGCCCAGGGCGATGATCTCCTCACGCACATGGCGCACGACCTTGATGAGACGGTCCGTGCCGATGTGCGGCCGGCTTTTGATCAGGATATCTTCCGGCGCACCGGCGGCCACCATCTCGCGCAGCAGCCAGGGAATGCGGTGCTCGCGGTCACGGATCTGCGTGTAGAGCTTGCCATCGGAAAAGGTGCCCGCGCCGCCTTCACCGAACTGCACATTGGACTCGGCATTGAAATCCCAGCCGCGCCGCCAGAAGCCGGTGACATCGCGCGCGCGGTCTCCCGCCGCCTTGCCACGCTCCAGCAGGATGGGTTTGAGTCCTGCACGCGCCAGCAGGAGGCCGCAGAAGAGGCCGCAGGGGCCGGTGCCGACAATGACGGGACGCACAGCAGCGGAGTGTGCCACGTTTTGCGCCACCTCCTGATACACCTCCACCGGCGCCGGGCCGATGCGGGGATTCTTGCCGATGCGCTTCATCACCCGCGCTTCATCCTTCACTTCGGCCAGGAGCGTGAAGCTGAACTCCACATGGCCGCGCCGCGCATCGATGGCGCGCTGCTTCACCCTGACGCTGACCACGTCTTCAGCGCGCGCATTGAGCAGCTTCACCACCGCACGGCGCAGGTCATCATCCTGATGATCGACGGGAAGGAGAACCTGGGAGAGCTGCAGCATGGGGGCGAAATTTGGCGGCAGTGCCAATAGCCCGTGCCAACGGCATATCAACCCTACTTCGTGTTCGCCGGCGCCTTCTCCTGCGGAGGGGTGTACCAGCCGAAGACCTTGTCGCCGTTGAAGAGCTTGTGATGCTCCGGCGTGATGCCGCCGTAGTCGGCGATGACGCCCGTCTGCTCCACCGTGCCGACGCGCAGATTGGCATACACATCTCCCTCATCGTAGAGCACATGCAGCGGATCATGGGTGCGCAGCTGCACGCCTTTGACCGGCTTCACGACCGTGAAGCGCCAGGTGGTGTCGATGTGCTGGATGGAGCCGAGCTCACGGTAGATCAGCGCCTTGGGCACCTTGGAGAGGTCATACTGCGCCACGTTGTTCGCACGCCATGGATCATAGGCCGGGCTGCCCGGATTGGAATAATCACCCGTCCAGAACTGCTGATAGGGAGTGGGGTCAGGCTGCGCCGCACGGATGGCCGCCGGAGACTGGGTGACGGGGAAGTTGCGAATGACCGGCAGGGGATCGATGCGGTCCACGACCTTGGTCACCAGCGCGAAGACATCGCTCACGCGGCCATAGGTGAAGAACTGGTGGGAATCGATCAGCTCCGAGTTTGCGACACGCGTCTTTTTGACGGTCAGCCGGTGCTCGTTGGCATTCGAGAACAAATTGAAGCTCAGGAGGTAGTCCACGTCCTTGTCCAGCGCCGGGGTCTTTGCCGGGGCGTTCTTGGGCAGGGCCAGGGTTTGCGTTCCAGTGGTGGTCTCCTCCGTGGTCAGGTTAAACACCCGCATCTGCCCGCGGCGCAGCAAGTGGGTGCCGAGGCTGTCCGCCAGCGCCCGGCCCAGATCCGGGCGCCGGGTGCCGTCCACCGTCACATCTTCGGCCAGGATGGCGACCTTGGGCCGTTCCGCGCTTTTCACGCTCCAGTCGCCTTCGGCGTGGATTTTAGCGGAAAAGACCGAGCTCAAAAGAGCCGCCGTGACGAAGGTGATTCGGAACTGGTGCATGGCCTGTTGGAGTTTAGGGGATGTTAAAGGTTCAAAAAAGGCTTGGGAAGCAAAATTTCAGCCACCCCCAACCCGCCGTCCCCAGCCCCTTCAATTAGGTTCCTGATATGCCTTTTCCTGGATGTAAAGCTTAAAGCGAGCCAAGCCCTGAGGATCAGGGCCGCTTCGCAATTTGAGCGCACGATCTTGAGTGCTCCTGGCTTCCATGAACTGACCGTCTCGTGCATAAGCGGCGGCAAGGGTGTCGAGCCAATTCGCATTGTTAGGTTCCATTTTGGTGGCCTGGAGAGCAAACTCCACAGCCTTCTTTCCATCAAGCCGCATGGAATCTGGGCAGGTCGCATAGTGCCAAGCCAGGTTGTTCAAGGCGGCCCCGCTTCCTAGTTTTGACGCACGTTCGAACGCGGCAATGCCTTCGCGGTAGCTCCTCTGTTTGAATGCCGCCGTACCTTTGGCGATTGCGCTCTCCACCTCCTCTTTCTTTTCGCGCTCAATGCGATCACGCTCCTGTCGTTGCTCGAGGGCCTGGCGCTCCGCCAAGCGCTGACGCGCCTGCTCCTCTTGAAGCGCTCGCTGTCTGGCTTCTTCGGCTTCCCTGGCAACTCGCGCCTGCTCAACTGCCACCGCATACCGGTCTGGCAAAAGCAACATATTACCATCATTATCCTGAATGCCTCGGTCGGTGATCCGATAGTAAATGACCTGATTCGTCCCCATCGTGGTTAGCACCACACGCAGCGCATCAGGCTGCCTCGTATACTTACCCAGGAGAATGGCACTCCCGTCGCTGAGCTCACATTCATCCCTGGAAATGAGCCTCAGTGACGTTCGTCCATTGACAGAGCGATAGAACTGAACCTCGTCAGAGGACTTTTTACAGCCAAGCAGAAGGAAGCCTGCCGCGAGGATGGCTAGAAGTAATCTTGGTTTCATTGTGCGGTTGCCACGCAGGCGTAAGGAGCACCCGATTGTAAAAATAAGGAACATGCTGCGCAACATACAAACGCACCCGTATTACTATTTTGCAATGATGTGAGCAAGGGCTGGCCCCACGCACCTCAATCTCCTGCCTCGGCCCCAAAATATCAGACACGAAAACGGCGCACCTAGGCTCCAGTTTGTACGAACAGGTTCACGGTTTCAAGACCTTCTGCTTCTCAAACCACTCGCGCACCAGACGGAAAACCTCATCGCGCATCGTCTGGTCGATGGGGTGGCCCTGGCCGTCCGCCACGAGGCGGTCATTGGCCACCTTGTTCCTGTCCAGCACCTGCTTGAGCGCGGCGGACTGGTCCGGCCGCACGGTGGTGTCATTGCCGCCATGAAGCATGAGAAAGGGCACGCGGATTTTCTCCGCCGCCGCCGTGGAGGGGGCCGCATAACCCTCCTGTGGAGAGATGCCGCTGCTGGTGATCGCGGCCGCCTTGAGCCCCTCCGGTGCGGTGGCCGCGAGAACGATGGTGACGAAGCCGCCCATGCTGTGACCATAAGCAGCGAGCCGCGTGGCATCGACCTCCGGCATGCTGCGCAAAATGGCGAGGCAGGTCTGCGCACGGCGGATGTTTTCCGCGCTCGCGCCAAACTGCGCACGGTCCCCGCCAGCGGCGCCTGCATGCGTGTAATTGGGCGCGATGCACACCATGCCCCACTGCACCATCTCGCGTGCTTTCATGCCGCCAAAGCCCTGCGCATTGCCGCCCATGCCATGGCTGATCAGCACCGCCGGAAAGGGCCCCTTTCCCGCCGGCTTCATCAAAATCCCATCCATGGTGAAGTCGCCATCGCGGTAGGTCCAGCGCTCGCCCTCGAGCTGAAAGCCCTTCATCGTGACGCCGGCTTTGCCCTGTGGTGCCGCAGCGGAGGCGGGTTGATTTTGCGGCGGCGGTGGCGCGCCCCCTTCGTGCTCCTCGCGCGTGAGCACGCCGTCGTTGTTCTTGTCCAGCACTTTGAAAAGCTGTGGCGGGCCGCTGAACTCTTCGCGCGTGACCTTGCCGTCCTTGTTCTTGTCATCACGCCCGGAAATCACCTCCCAGGGGATGCCGCGCCGTGCACCGCCCTGCGGCATGCCTTTGCGCGGATCGCGCTCCATGGCCGCCGCATCGGCGGTGCTTTCGGTGGCGAGAAACTCCTTTTTTGGCGAGCTGCCTTTCAGGCGCTGGGCGAAGAACTGGCTGACCATGTCATCGATGTTTTTGCCGGCAAAGCCAGGCCCGCCGTGACCGGCGCCATGGATGGTGTGAAAATGCGCGCTGACCTCGGCCTTCTTCAGCGCCTCAAACAAAAGCTGGCTCTGATTGATCGGCACGGTGGGGTCTTTGTCTCCATGAACGATGAGGAAAGGCGGATCGTCTTTGGTGACGTAGGTGATGGAGTTCACCCGCGCGGCCTTGTCTTTGTTCTGCATCACCGCGCCACCGATCAGCTTTGCCTCCGGCGATGAATCGGTGGCATGGCTCTCGTAGCCCGGTGTGGTGACGAAGACCGTGAAGTCCGTGGGGCCGTAGTAGTCGCACACCGCCTGCACACGGCTGGACTGGTCCAGATTTGCGCCCACATCGAACTCCTTCACGTCACCGCTGGTGCCGATGAGGGCCACCAGATGGCCACCCGCCGAACTGCCCCACACACCGAAGCGCTGCGGATCGAGCGAATGTTCTTTCGCGTGCGCCCGCAGCCAGCGAATGGCAGCCTTGCAATCCTCAATCTGCGCCGGGAACACGGCATGACCGCTGAGACGGTAATTGATGCTGGCCACGGCGTAGCCCTGCGCCACATAGCCGGCTCGCAGAGGTGGGCAGCCGTCCTTGCTGCCATTCTGCCAGCCACCGCCATGCACCCAGATGATGAGCGGGAGGGGGCCGTCCGCTTTCTCGGGCAGGTAGAGGTCCAGCTTGTGCCGTTCATGGCCGCCTTCCACATAAGCCAGATCACGCAGCTCTTTGACACCCGCAGGGGTGCGCGGCTGCTGGGCGCTGGCGCTGGTGAATGAGAGGGCCAGAAGGAGGAGACAGGCGATGTGTTTCATGGAGGTGGGTGGTGAATCAATTCTGGAGAGCCTCATGCTGCTGCAGTCCGGCGATGATGCGGTGCAGCATGGCGGAAACCTGCGCTGCCTCGCCCGCCACAAGCCCGTGCTCCACGGCGGCAACCACGCGACGGTGCAGCTCGCGCACGCGCGGCTCGATCTCACGCCCTTTCGCAGTGAGACGCACACGCACCGCACGGCCGTCCTGCGGACAGGCGCGCAGGCTGACGAGGCCTGATTTTTCCAGCCGTCCCAGGAGAGAATTCAGCGCCGCCGCGGAGCGCTGGGTGCGGCGGGCGAGCTCCTTGATGATGCAGCCGTCCTCCTCATACAGGGCAAACAGCACCGGGGCCATGCCGGGCCGCAGCAGACGGTCCAGCTTCAGCTCCGCCAGCGTGCGCTCCACCAGCGCCTGGAAGTGGATGTTCGTCCGGGCGATGAGCGCCGGCAGGTCATCCAGCGGAGATACATTAGTTTTCGCGGAGCGGGCTGGTGGGGAAGAAAGCTGACGGGGGCTGGCTGGCATAAAATACTTCAGGGGTGAAGCATCAAACCAGAGCGGTTCGCCAAAGTTGCAAAAAAAGACTCAGGGCTTTTTCACCAGCGCCTTCACTTCCACGGCACCGATCGCCTGATGAAACACCATCTGCGTGCCGAGCTGCTCAATGACGGTGCTGTCGTTTTTCTTCTTCCGCACCGGCAGCGGCTCTTCGAGAATGGTCTGGATTTCAGACACATGGCCCGCCACGTTGCCGAACTGGTCGATCAAGGCCGAACCGCTCGAACCTGGCGCCCAGTCGGTGGTGGTTTCCAACCAGACCGGCTTCGCAACTTCGGTGCCCTTGGGCAGCTTGTCTGCCTCCCGTTTGCTCATGAAGGAGCGCTTCACAAAACGGCTCACGATGCCCTCGCTGAAATAGCCGCGCTTTCCGCCGGGGTCGCTGAAACACCACACGGAATCCCCCGGGCTCACGTCCAGGCTCAGAGGCAGCGCGGTGAGCGGCTGCTCCGACTTCACGCGAATGATGGCGCAGTCCGTGCCGACATTGCAGGCCAGCACTTCGGTGACGGGCAGGAGCACATCCTCCTCCGTGAAAGCCACCAGCCAGCCTTCCTTCATGTCCGGTGGCGGGGCGATCACATGCGCGCAGGTGGCCACCGCGCCGTCTGCCGTGATGGCGTACCCACCCGCAAGATCCAGATGCCATTTGTCGCACTTGGAGCAGAGATACAACTGGCCCACACGGAGGTGGGACATGCGCGCCCGCTGCCAGCGCTCGCGCGGGGTCAGCGCCTTGGTGTCCGGGACTGGCAGCACGAGGTCACACTGCGTGCGCCGCGCCTGCTCGATGGCTTTGGTCATGGACAGCAGCGCCGACTCCCCCTGCGATTTTTTGGCCTGCTCCATCAGCACCGCATTGGGCCGTGAGCCGCGCCCCTCAACATACACGGGCACCCCGGGCGCCTGCGCATGGGTGATGCAGGCGGACACCAGCAGGACGAACAGGGCGCAGGGGAGTTTCATGGGCATCAGCCGATTTTTGCCGCGCCAAAGTGACCGCGCAGGGCTTCCGGAATCAAGATGGTTCCATCTGCCTGCTGATAGGTTTCCACGAGGGCGACGAACAAGCGGGCAAGGGCGGTGCCGGAGCCGTTCAGGGTGTGCGGGATGCGGTTTTTGCCGTTCTCATCTTTGTAGCGCAGGTTCATGCGGCGGGCCTGGTAGTCGCCGAAGTTTGAGCAGCTCGAGACCTCAAGGTAGGTCCCCTGCCCCGGCGCCCAGACTTCGATGTCATAGGTCTTCGCCGAACCAAAGCCGAGGTCTCCGGTGCAGAGCTCGATGACGCGGTAATGCAATCCCAGAAGCTGCAGCACCTTTTCCGCATTCGCGGTCAGGCTTTCGAGCTCGGCCATGCTGGTCTCCGGCGTGGTGATCTTCACCAGCTCCACCTTGTCAAACTGGTGCATGCGGATCAGGCCCCGCGTGCCCAGACCCGCGCTGCCGGCCTCGCGGCGGAAGCAGGGCGTGTAGCCGGCGTAATTGACCGGAAGTTTTTCCAGCGGCAGGATTTCATCGCGGTGGAGATTGGTCACCGGCACCTCGGCGGTGGGGATGAGATAGAGGTCATCCGTGGCGCTGTGGTAAACCTGGTCGCCAAATTTGGGAAGCTGGCCGGTGCCCACGAGACACTCCGCCTTCACCAGCAATGGAGGGCTGATTTCTTCATAGCCATGCTGCGTGGTGTGCAGATCGAGGAGAAAGCTGATCAAGGCGCGCTCCAAGCGTGCGCCTGCTCCGCGATAGACGACAAAGGCGCTGCCGGAGATCTTCGCACCGGCTTCGAAATCGAGCATGTTGAGGGCCGCACCGAGCGCCGTGTGATCCTTCGGCTGGAAGGCATGAGCAGGCTTGGTGCCCCACACACGCACCTCGGGATTTTCCTCCGCAGTGCTGCCCACGGGGCAGGCCTCGTGGGGCAGATTGGGCAGGCTCAGAAGGAGATCGCGCTGGCGCACATCCGCCGCATCGGCCTCACGGCCGATTTCTTCGATGCGGCTGCCGATGCCGCGCACCTCCGCCTCGATGGCGCTGGTGTCCTGCCCGTTTTTTTTGGCAATGCCGATCTCCTTGCTGATGCGGTTGCGATCCCCCTGCAGCTTCTGGCGCTCCGTCTCGGCGGCACGGCGCTGGGTGTCGATGGAAAGCAGCTCATCCACCACGGACGCGAAGTCGCCGCTGCGGTTGGCGAGGCGCTGTTTGACCTGATCTGGGTTGTCACGAATGAGGCGGATGTCGAGCATAGGGGCGGGGAGGTTAGCGGTACTGCGCGGCTTGTCGAGTGCTGGAAGGGGCATTGACAGCGGGAATCAGAGTCCGACCTTGCCAGCGTGATCTACCTCGACGCCAACGCCACCACGCCGGTCGATCCAGCCGTGCTGGAGGCGATGCTGCCGTATCTGCGCGAGCACTACGCCAACCCCTCCGCCAGTTACGCGGCCGGGCGCCGGGTGCGCCGCGCGGTGGAGCAGGCCCGCACGCAGGTGGCCGCGCTGCTGGGAGCACGTCCGGCGGAGATCACCTTCACCAGCGGGGGGACGGAGTCCATCAATGCAGTGCACGCCTCCGTGCGCGCCTTGTGGCCGGAAAGGCCGGAGCTCATCATCACGGGCACGGAGCATGCCGCTGTCCTGGAATCCGCCCGGCGCTGGCAGGCGCAGGGCGGGCAGGTCACCACGGCGCCGGTGCATCCAGATGGGCGGGTGGATCTCGGCGCGCTGCACTCGCTGCTGCGTCCGGGCATCACCGGGCTGGTGTCCATCATGTGGGCCAATAACGAGACCGGCGTCATCGCTCCCATGCATGAGATCGCCGCCATGGCGCATGCCGCCGGGGCGCTGGTGCATACGGATGCCGTGCAGGCGGCGGGAAAAATCTCCCTCGATGTCAGGACCACGCCGGTGGATTTCCTCAGCCTCAGCGGGCACAAGATGCATGCGCCGAAGGGAACAGGCGCGCTCTATGTGAGCCAGCGTGTCCGTTTTGAACCTCTGCTGGTGGGCGGAGGTCAGGAAAACGAACGGCGCGGCGGCACCGAAAACGTGCCCGGCATCATCGCCCTCGGCAAGGCCGCGGAGCTCGCCGCCCAGCATCTTGCGGATGGCACCAAGGCCCGCATCAAAGCCCTGCGGGACCGCTTTGAGCACTTGATCCACGCCGCCGTGCCGGAGATGCGCATTCATGGCAGCCCCGCGCACCGTCTGCACACCACCACCTCCCTGTGCCTTCCGGAGACGGATGCCGCGGGCATGCTCATCCTGCTGGACCAGGCGGGCATCGCCTGCTCCGCAGGCTCGGCCTGCCATGCCGGCGCGCTGCATGCCTCGCACGTGCTGGAGGCCATGGACGTCAGCGCCCGTGATGCGGCCTGCACGCTGCGTTTTTCCTTCAACCGTTTCAACACCAAGTCCGACGTGGAGTCCGCGGCGCACGCCGTGATCGAATCCGCCCATAAAATACGCGAGGCGCAGGGATGCGGGCTCGCCGTCATCTCCCACTGAACCCTTGTCATGAAAACCACTCCACTGCTGTCACTGCTGCTGTCTCTTCTTCTGCTGCTGCTGCCAGGCTGCACCCCGGAACAACGGGGCAGAGCCTTTGCCGGCCAGTCGCTCACGCTGAACTACGATGACTTCGGTCCCGAGAGCATGGCCGCGCCGTTTTTGGGGCCGCGCGGTGCGCACACGATCGTCGTCGCCCATTACGGCTTCAACGACATCACGCCGTCCGGGCCCCAGGACGTGCGCTATGTCAATGTCCTCCAAAGCATGAATTTCCTGCGGGATGAGGTGCACCGCCTGCCGCGGACCGCGGCCAATGAGCCGCTGCGCCAGCGCCTTCGCACCACCTACGCCCGGCTCTATCCTTTGCAGCTTCAGCGTTACAAGAACGCGCTGAACAGCGCCTTTGTCATTCCGTCTCCAGGCATGAGCCGCCAGCTCATGGTCCCCGTGGTGCCGCCGCCTGAGATCAGATGAGCGTTTGAGAATCCAGCATCCAGCGGCTAGCATCCAGCCCTCATGGCCCACCGCTTTACCTGCACCGAACGCGTCCAGTTTGCCGAGACCGACATGGCCGGCATCGTCCACTTCTCGAATTTCTTCCGCTACATGGAGCGCGTGGAGCATGCCTTCTTCCGCAGCCTGGGCTTCTCCATCGTGGACAAGCCCGTGGAAGGTGAGGAGCGCGTGGGCTGGCCCCGCGTGCACGCCTCCTGCGACTACATGGCCCCGCTGCGGGTGGAGGAGGAGTTTCAATGCGAGCTGCTGGTGGAGGAGGTGCGCAGCAAGGTCATCCGCCACCTGATCCGCTTCTGGAAGCAGGACGGCACCCTGGCCGCCGAAGGGCGCATCACCGCCGCCTGCGTGCGCAAAGACCGCGAAACAGGCCAGATGAAAGCCGTGGTGATCCCGCAGCGCTTTCGCGACAAGATTGAAGACGCGCCGCCGGAACTGCTGAGGCGGCCGGACCGCAAATAACTCCCGCCAGCAGCATGCGCTTTCTGCGGTTCCACCTCCATCCCGGCCTGCTTCTCTGCCTGCTGGTTCTCTGGGGTGCGGGCAGCCTTTATCTGTTCAGCACGGGCATCGCCGAACTGCTGCAGACTGATCATGAAATGACCGAGGCTCTTGCCAGGGGGCGCATGGTGGCCGTCCGGGAACAGGCTGCGGCGGTGCGCCTCCACGTGACCTGGCGGCTGGTGCTCGGCGCTGCCCTGCTGGGCCTGGCCATGGGGCTTTTCCGCCGACGCCACCGTGGATAGGGCGAATGCTGACCCGTGTGCAAAAAGTGAACAAAGCCGTTGTGAGAGGCGTTTTCTCACGGCACCTGATTGCCCTTCCACACCCACCCCACGTGAACTCCCAACCGCAAACTAAAATCATGCAGACCTGGCTCCTTTACGCTCTCCTCACCGTGCTCTCCTGGGGCGTTTATGGCGTCATTCTTCACGCCGCGCGCTCCAAGATGCCCATGGGGCCGGAGGCGCCCAATGCCAGCCTGAAGGCCTTCCTTTTTGTCTGCATTGCCTACGCGCTCGTTGGCGTGGTGACGGCGATTGTGCTGAAGACTCGCAGCACGAACTGGAGCTTTACCGGGGCGACGGGCAATGGCATTCCGCTCAGCCTGGTGGCGGGGATGGCGGGCGCGCTGGGTGCGCTGACCCTGGTGCTGGCCCTCGGAGAGGCGGCCTCGCCCAAGGGCGGTAATTTTGGCGTCGCTGCTGCCGCGGCAGTCATGCCCATTGTCTTTGCGGGCGCCCCCGTGATCAACACCATCACGGCCATGTTCATGCATCCTCCGGAAGGCGGCTTCAAATCGCTGCCCATTCCGTTCATCGCCGGCTGCCTCATGGCGGCCAGCGGGGCCTTCCTGGTGGCCAAATACGCACCGTCCAACACCGGCGCCGCCGCCCACCCTCCCGCCGCAGCCTCCAAGCCACACTGAAGATGGCGCGCCTGCTCCTTTTCGACATCGACGGCACGCTGATTGACAGCAATGGTGCCGGTGGCGCGGCGATTCTCGACGCTGCGGAGGAACACTTTGGCATCAAGCGCGAACAACTGCCGGCGCTTCACCTCGCCGGCTCGACAGATCCCGCGATCGCCATGGACGTGTTTGGCCACATGAACGTGGTGCACACGCCGGGGGAGGTGATGGCCTTTCTGGACCGCTACCTCTCCCACCTGCAGCGGCGGCTGCAGGCGCCGGACTTCAGCGGCTACACGCTGCCAGGGGTGGCTGAACTTCTGCAGGCCCTGGGCGGCGAAAGGGAGGCCCACCTGGGCCTGCTCACCGGCAATGTGAAGCGCGGCGCGGTGATCAAGCTCTCGCGCCATGGGCTTTATGACCACTTTGTGGACGGCGGCTTCGGCAGCGACCACCATGACCGCAACGAGCTGGGCCCCGTGGCCCTGAAACGCATGCAGGAGGCCACCGGGGCGACCTACCACATCGATGATGTGATCGTCATCGGCGACACCCCGAAGGACATCCGCTGCGCGGAAGCCTTTGGCGCGAAGTGCCTGGCGGTGGCCACCGGCCAGTACTCCCACGCCGAGCTTAGTGCGCTGAACCCCTGGCGCTGCCTGGAGTCTTTCGCGGATCTGCCCGCCACGCTGGATGTGCTGCTGAGGCACTGATTTCCCATGAGCAGCACCTCAGAAGCCACGCGCGCCATGCGGCTCTCCCTCGCCGTGGGTTTTTTGATGCTCGTGCTCAAGGTGGGGGCCTATGTGCTCACGGGTTCCGCGGCAATTCTGGGCGATGCGGCGGAGTCGGTGGTGCATGTGGCGGCGGTGATGTTTGCCACCTTCAGCCTCGGCCTGCTGCACAAACCGGCGGATGATGACCACCCCTATGGGCACAGTAAAATCGCGTTTTTCTCGGCGGGCATCGAAGGCGGGCTGATCATCGTCGCGGCCCTCTTCATCATCTATGAGTCCGTGCGCCGCCTGCTGCTGCACCAGCCTCCCGCGAATCTGGACCAGGGCCTGACGCTGACAGCGCTGACCATCGCCATCAACGCCGCGCTGGGAGCCTACCTCATCCGCATGGGGAGAAAGCAGGGCTCTTTGATTCTCGAATCGAACGGCAGGCATGTGCTCACGGATGTTTGGACCAGCCTCGGCGCCATTGTGGGGCTCGGCCTCGTCGCCCTAACTGGCTGGCACCTGTGGGATTCGATCTGCGGCCTCATCATGGCCGCCAACATCATCTGGACCGGCTACGGCCTCATGCGCCGGAGCGTGGGCGGCCTCATGGACACCGCCGATGCCAAGCTCAACGCCGCCCTGGATGCCGCCCTGCGGCGCGAAACGGAAAAGCACGGCCTCCAGTTTCACGCGCTGCGGCATCGCGACGCCGGTGAGATGCACTACGTCGAAGTTCACCTCCTGTTCGCCGATGACATCATGCTGCGCGACGCGCACCGCATCGCCACGGAGATCGAAACCGCCGTGCAGGCCAGCGTGACGAAGGCCGTGCTCATCACCACCCATCTCGAATGCCAGGGAGACCACGATGAGCTGCATCAGCACGGCGAATCCAGCGATCCGCACCGCATCCGCGCATGATTCCGCTCGATGCCAGTGCCCTGAATGACGACACCCTGCCCTGGCACGTGACCGTGCTGGATGAGGTGGCCTCCACCAGCGACTGGCTCAAACAAAAGGCCGCCACTCTGCCTGTGAACACGGTCGTCTTCACCGAATCCCAGACCGCGGGCCGCGGCCGGCGTGACAACCGCTGGATCGCCCCACGTGGCAAGGATTTGATGTTTTCGCTTCTGCTGAAGCCGGCGCCCCCCATGGAAAAGTGGCCGCGCCTCACCACCCTGGCCGCCCTCGCCATCTGCAAAGCCATCGAGGCGGAACTGCCGCTGCAGCCGCGCATCAAATGGCCCAATGATGTGTATCTGAGCGACCGCAAGGTGAGCGGCCTGCTGGCGGAAACCGTCTCCACCCAGGACGGCATGCGGATCGTTCTGGGCATCGGCTTAAACGTGAACGCCCTCGATTTTCCGCCTGAGCTGAACGCCACCTCGCTGCTGCGCGCCGTGGCCAGCCCCGTGATGCCGGAGATCGACCGCAACGCGCTGGCCAGCCGCCTGCTCGATTCCCTTCACGCCGAATTCCAGCACCTGGAGAGCGATTTCAGCGCCGCCATCAGTGAAGTGCGCGAGCGAAGCTGGCTCATCGGCCGCCAGATCCGCGCCCGGGCACCCCAGGGAGAGATCTTCGGCCGCGTCCTCGATTTGAACGAGGAGGGGCACCTCATCCTCGAATTTCCCGACGGCAGCACCCACACCCTGACCAGCGCTGACGAGGTGAGGCAGGCGTAATTCCGCGTTCGACTTTCGCCATTCGGCATTCACAATGCGCGCCCCCATGTTTCGCGCTCTTCTCACGTCTCGTCTCCAGGCAGCCTTCACCGCCGCCGGCATTGCCCTGCCCGAAGGTTTCAGCCCCGGTGTCGTCATCGCCTCTGACACCCGTTTCGGCGACTACCAGAGCAATGCGGCGATGATTCTGGCGAAGCAGCTCAAGATGAATCCGCGCGCACTGGCGGAGCAGATCAAGGCGGCGCTGCAGATCGAGGACCTGTGCGAAAAGATCACCGTGGACGGCCCCGGCTTCCTCAATTTCACGCTGAGCACCGGTGCGCTGGCGCAAAGGCTCTCCGTCATTGTCAAAGACGACCACGTAGGCGTGCCGCAGGTGGAACAGCCCAAGACGATCGTGGTGGACTTCTCCGCTCCAAACATCGCCAAACCGATGCACGTGGGCCACATCCGTAGCACCTTCATCGGTGACTCGCTGGCCCGCGTGGCCCGCTTCATCGGCCACAAGGTCATCACTGACAACCACGTGGGCGACTGGGGCACGCAGTTTGGCATGATCATCCACGGCTGGAAGACACAGCTCGACAAGGCGGCGCTGACCAAGGACCCGATCCACGAACTGGTGCGCGTGTACAAATCGGTGAACGCAGCGACCAAGGCTGACGAAGCCGTGCTCGAGACCTGCAAAGGCGAACTCGTGAAACTCCAGCAGGGCGATGCCGAAAACCTCGCCATCTGGAAGGAATGCGTGCGCCTCACACTGGAGCAGCTCGAAAAAGTGTACGGCGCGCTCGACATCAAATTCGATTACTATCTGGGCGAAAGCTTCTACAATGACGCCCTGGCTCCGCTGGTGGCCGAGATGCTCAATCAAGGCATCGCCACCATCAGCGAGGGCGCCACCGTGGTCTTCAGCGATGGCAGCGTGAAACCGGAGAACGACCCCTTCCTCATCCGTGAAAAGGACGAATGGAAGGCCGCGCCCTGCATCATCCGCAAAGGCGACGGCGGCTTCCTCTACGCCACCACGGATCTCGCCACCATCGACTACCGCGTGAAGGAATGGCATGCGGATGAAATCTGGTACGTCGTCGGCGCACCGCAGCAGCTCCACTTCCGCCAGGTGTTCGCCGCGGCGCAGCGTCGTGGCATCACCACGAAGATGATCCACATCGCCTTCGGCAGCATCCTCGGCCCTGACGGCAAGATGTTCAAAACCCGCAGTGGCGAAACCGTCGGCCTCCTCGAAGTCATCGATGAAGCCATCGAGCGCTCCCGTGCCGCAGCCGATGAAAAAGAACAGGGCCTCAGCGACACAGAGAAGGACGAGATCGCCCGCATCATTGGCGGCGGCTCGGTCAAATACGCGGAGCTCAGCCAGAACCGCCTCACCGACTACAAGTTTAGCTGGGACAAAATGCTGAGCCTGCAAGGCAACACCGCGCCCTACCTCATCAACGCCTACGTGCGCACACGTTCCATCTTCCGCAAGCTCGACGGCCAGGTCACACTGACCGACGACCTCGCCATCACCGAGCCTGCCGAGCGTGCCCTGGCGATGAAACTGGCGCAGTTTGCTGAAAACGCCCACGACATCCTGGACGACCACCGCCCGAATCTGCTGGCGAACTATCTCTACGAACTCGCCAACACCTACCACAGCTTCTACGAAGCCTGCAACGTGCTGCGCTCTGAAGGCGCGGTGCGCAACACCCGCCTCACGCTATGTGAAGCCACCAGCCGTGTCCTCAAGACCGGCCTGGGCCTGCTGGGCATTCAGACGACGGAGCGGATGTGATCAAAGCGGATCCCCGACATTCACAGGATGCACAATGTCGGGATCACCGTGACGTCGAAAAGCCATAAAGTCACTCACATCCAAGGTGTAGAGCCTCTCGGCGCCTGATTTCTTTGCAGCTACCAGATGCAGGAAATCATAGACGGCTCCGCCGCGAACACCGCGCTTTTCCGCTGTTTCCAATGCCACCACGATTTCCTGAGCATCCAACACGCAGCTTTTGACCGCTGGCAAAATGGAAGCGGCCAGCGCCTGAGTTACCAGGCTGGCGGGAGCACGGCGGCCAGACCTGCCCCCAGTGAGGGAGCTGAAGCACTCAGAAACAGCATGGCTCAACATGGTGAGGCCGGGGAGATCCAGCAAATCAAAGCATTGCGCATGATGCTCTTGGTGCACATCCAGCGCGGCCACCAGAACACTGGAATCAACCGCCGCCTTCATGCCCCAAGGTCCTGCATCACACCGTTGTCATGCTGATCACGTCCAGCCTTGATGGAGGCGATCACATCCGCATCGGAAGAAGCCCCCAAACCTTCAATGACCATCCTGCCGCGTTTTCTGATCAACTGCACTTTTTGCGCATCCTTTTCCACCACGGGAGTGACCACGATACGCCCATCGCCGATTTCAACAGACACACTCTCAGCATCATTCCACTGAGCCAGCTCCAACAGGGCAGGCGACAAGAAAAGCCCTTTCGAGGCATCCAGTGCAAGTGTCGTGCTCATCCTGAGACAATGTTGGCATATTGAAGGACAGCTTGCAAGGTCGTCTGCACCGCAAGGGGACCATGCATGGCAAATGTTTCAGCGGAAGATCATGGCACAACCCTATGTTTAATGCGCCATGCATCACGTGATTTGTGCCCTTCTCGTAGGCCTCAGTCTCTCCGCTGTATCCGCCCAGGAGCATGCCTTCCCCGGCGCTGCAGGCTTCGGTGCTTTCGCCAAAGGTGGCAAAGCAGGGCGTGTCATCGAAGTCACCCGCCTCGATGATGATCTGAAGAATCCGCCCGAGGGCTCCTTCCGCTGGGCGGTGCTGCAAAAGGGGCCGCGCATCGTGAAGTTCCGGGTGGCAGGCACGATCCTGCTGCGGGATGAGGTCGAGATTCGTGAGCCGTACATCACAATCGACGGCGGCGATGCTCCGGGAATGGGCGTCTGCCTGCGCGGCGGGTCGCTGGAGTTCAAGGACACGCATGACATCATCGTGCGAAACATCCGTGTGCGGCTAGGGGACGAGACGACGAAACGCAAGAACCGGGAGCAGAAGCTGAAGCGGCCGGAGCATTCAAACGCGCTGGACTGCATCGGCCTGACGCGCTGCAAAGATGCGATCATCGACCACGTCTCCACCTCCTGGAGCTGCGATGAATTGTTCAGCGTGGTGCACTGCCAGAATGTGACGGTACAGTGGTGCCTCCTGGCGGAGCCGCTGAGCAATCCTGAACTGCACCCCTATGGCGACAACCACGCCTTCTGCTTCAATTCCAGCGCGGACACGCTGAGCGTGCATCACTGCCTCTTTGCCCGCTACGTCATGCGCGGGCCGCAGTTTGAGGCCAATGACATGCGCAAGGGGGACGACTACGCGGTGCAGATGGAGGCGGTGAACAATGTGATGTTTGACTACGAGCGCTCGGGCTCCCGCTACACCACAGGCATCGAAAATCACAAGGACGAGGCCACCCCCAAGGGCTACGCTTTCCAGTTCATCGGCAACGTGTATCTCGGTGATCCGAAGAGGCCCGCCATCGAAGCGGTCATGAAGCACGAGGTGCATGACGGTGTACGCGCCTTTGCCAGCGACCGTACGCAAATCAAACTCAGCGACACCAAAGGCCGCGAAAAGCTCATGGATGCCGCTTTGAAGCAGATCCAGGAAGCGCCGGTCTTCACCAGCACCGCCCCGATCCCGCCGCAAAGCGCGGAGGAGGTGCTGCGCAGCGTGTTGGAAAAGGCCGGCTGCTCCCATGCCCGCGATGCCGTGGACGAGCGTGTCATCTCCAGCGTGAGGGAGAGAAAATCTCAGCCCGTAGTCCACTCCCAGGAGGAGGTGGGTGGCTGGCCGGATCTGGCGAAATAAGGAATCGCTGGCACGCCTGCCATTCGTCATTCATCATTCCGCCCTCGTCTCTTTTCCCTCCCATGCCCGTCCCCCTTCTCGACGTCAACGCCCAGAATCTCCCCCTCGAATCCGAACTCCAGGCCGCCTTCACGCAGGTGCTGCATCACGGCAGGTTCATCATGGGGCCGGAGATGGAGATCTTTGAAAAGGAAATCGCGGAGATGGTGGGCGTGAAGCATGCGCTGTCGGTTTCCTCCGGCACGGACGCCCTGCTGCTGGCGCTCATGGCGCTGGACATCAAAGCTGGCGACGAAGTACTCTGCCCCGCCTTCACCTTCTTCGCAACGGCGGGGGCGGTCTCACGTCTCGGGGCCATCCCCGTCTTCACCGATGTCTGCCCCATTTGCTTCAACCTGGACGTGAACGACGCACGGAAAAAGATGACCGCCAAAACCAAGGTGATCATCCCGGTGCATCTCTTCGGTCAGTGTGCCGACATGGACCCGATCCTCGCTCTGGCAAAGGAGCACAGCCTCAAGGTCATCGAAGACGCCGCGCAGTCCATCGGTGCCAGATACAAAGGCCAAAGCAGCGGCACGCTGGGAGACTTCGGCACCTACAGCTTCTTCCCCAGCAAAAACCTCGGCGGCTTTGGCGACGGCGGCATGCTGGTGACCAATGACGAAGCCCTGGCCGAGTACGCCCGCGTGCTGCGCGTGCACGGCGGCAAGCCCAAGTACTACCACCATTACGTGGGTGGCAATTTCCGCATGGACACGCTGCAATGCGCCCTGCTGAGCGTGAAGGTGAAGCGCTACGCGCAATACACCGCCGACCGCCAGCGCAATGCCACCCATTACATTGAGGCCTTGTCAAAGCTTCCCGGCGTGGTGCAGGCAAATCCTGAGCATTGCAAATGCGCGAGCACTCAGGATGCCTGGCTGACGGCGCAGAATGCCAAAATCGTGCTGCCGGTGAGTTACGCCCACAACGAGCACATCTGGAACCAGTTCACCATCCGTGTCCTCCATGGCAAACGCGACTCCCTGCGCGATCACCTGGTGGCGAAAAAGATCGGCTGCGACATCTACTACCCGGTCACTCTCGACCAGCAGAAGTGCTTTGCCAATCTGCCTGCCGCATCTCTCTCCGGCTGCGACGTGTCCCACCGGGTGGCAGGCGAGGTGCTCAGCATTCCGATCTATGGCGAACTCACCGAAACCCAGCGCGAGGAAGTGATCGCAGTGATCGCCGAGTGGCTTTAAAATCATGAAAGCCATTGTCATCAGCTGCCTCTGGTTCATGGGATGCAGCTTCGTTCTGGCTTTGCTTTTGCACCTAACGTTGTCTGGAGATTTTCCTGCCCCCGACAAAAAAGGTGGATATACTCATTTATTGAGCCACAGCCTTGTCTTCGAGGCGGGCGGCAATGGCAGCGAACCCCGCTTTGTGGCGACTCTTACGAACAGCTCCACAACAAAGCTCAAGATCATCGTGAATGATAAAGACTTTCACGCGACCCTGCGGGTCAAAAATCGTTCGGGACAAGAAGATGAGATCTTCGAAAAAGAGTATCTGAACCTGCTCACAACCACGATGTGGAGCGAACCTCAGATCGAAATGGCTCCGAATCAATCCATCACCTGGGTGGTTCCTCTGAGTTCACTGAGCACGCTGCATGGCAACGATGTGGCCCACGAGTCCTTGATGGGCTGCACTGTGGTCAGCGATATGCATGCTACAGTGGTTCCACCCAGACGAGAGTACGTGGGAGACAATGCCCGGCAAGAATCCAAGCCGATCTTGATCCCAGACAAGGACTGACGAAATTCGCCTTAAAGCTTCGGTGCTTCAGGCGCTGGAGCAGCCGGGGCCGGGGTGGCTGGCGGTGTCGCAGGAGCTGCTGGCGCCGAAGGTGAAGGAGCGGCAGGAGAAGGAGCCGGGGCGGGCGTAGGAGCAGGAGCAGGAGCAGCGGGTGCGGAGGGCTGAGCTGGAGGCGTGGCAGAAGAAGGAGCCGGTGCAGGAGCCGACGGAGCTGGCGCAGGCGTGGAAGGCTGAGCCGGAGGCGTGGATGGTGCAGGCGCGGGCATAGGAGCGGGCGGCGTGGCAGGAGCAGGAGCGGGCGGCGTGGGGGAACCCGCAGCAGGAGCCGGGGCTGGCGTCGTCGGAGGCGGCACCGTGACGGGCACAGGCGCTCCTGGAGGGGCAATGGTGGCGCCAATGCCGCTGTTCACCGCGTTCAGCTTGATGTTAGGCATGCCGGGGACGACTGAGGCAGCACCAGGTTTGGGCTCCACTTTCGGGGCCGGGGGCGGATCCACCTCCTTGGTCGGCAGAGATGCAGCGATCCAGCCGAGGCGGTTCTGGCTGATGGTCTGAAACTCCTGCATGTCAGGGAACTTCACGGCCAGGTCTTCATAGGCTTTCTTGGCTTCGTCGCTCTTGCCCTGCGCCCAGAGCAGATCACCCAGGCGCACCTGCGCCAGGGGGGCCGCCTCACTGGAGGGGAACTCCGTGGTGATGCGCTCAAAGACGGCCTGCGCCTCCTTGCTTTCGCCCATGGCATCCAGTTTGGAGCCGAGGCCAAGCAGCGCATAAACGGCCAGCGGGTGCGTGGGGTTCTTGGAGGTGAACTCCTTGAGCGCCTCCACAGCCGAGGACTTCTTGTTCTGGTCCCACAGCAAATCCGCCTTCAGCAGCAGAGAGTTCGCGGCGGCATTCGTGCCGGGATAGCGCGAGATGACGAGGTCGCAGTCCTCCACCGTCCTGGCCCCGGTAAACTCCTCGGCGGCCGCATTGGCCTTGAGGGTGTTCTGGTGATGCATCACGCCATAGGCGCACAGAGCCACCACCACGAGGATGAAAAGCCAGACGATCTTGCGCAGATTATTTTCCATGAACTTTTCCATGCCGGTGGCCTGGAGTTCTTGGGAAGTGGAGTCGAGTTGGGACATAAGAGAGTGAATTTAAAATCGAGGAACGGCCGGCTTGGAAATGACGAATGCAGAATGTCCGAATGACGAAAAGCAACAAAGCTGCTCACAAGTTCAGCCTCTGGTATTCGTCATTCTGGTTTCGTCATTGGCAAAACTCAGGCTCCCACCTGGGCGCGTGCTTCATCAGCCAGCGCGGTGGAAAGATAACGCTCGCCCGTGGAGCACGCGACGGTGACGATCAGCTTGCCGGCGTTTTCAGGGCGCTTCGCCACTTCAATGGCGGCCACCACGTTGGCGCCGGTGCTGATGCCCACCAGGATGCCTTCCTCCTTGGCTAGGCGGCGTGCCATGGCGAAAGCGGCGTCATTGCTGACCTTGACGCATTCCGTGATCTGCGCATTTCCGGCGCTGTCTTTGAGGTGAAGGTTGCCAGGGATGAATCCGGCGCCGGTGCCCTGGATCTTGTGCGGGCCGGGCTGCAAAGGCTGGCCGGCGAGAGCTTGATTGATGACCGGAGAGGCCTCAGGCTCCACGGCGATGGCAGTGAAGCTGGGCTTGCGGGGCTTGATGACTTCCGTCACGCCCGTGATGGTGCCGCCTGTGCCCACGGCGGAGATGAGGATGTCGATCTTGCCGTCCGTGTCCGCCCACAGCTCTTCAGCGGTGGTCTTGGAGTGGATGGCCGGATTGGCCGGATTTTCAAACTGCTGCGGCATCCAGGCGTTCGGCGTGCTGGCCACGATCTCGGTGGCCTTGGCGATGGCGCCCTTCATGCCCTGCGCGCCCGGGGTGAGCACAAGCTCCGCTCCCAGCAGCGCCAGCAGCGTGCGGCGCTCCAACGACATCGTTTCAGGCATGGTCAGGATGAGCTTGTAGCCCTTCGCCGCGGCGACAAAGGCGAGCGCGATGCCGGTGTTGCCGCTGGTGGGCTCCACGATGACGGTGTCGGCCTTCAGAATGCCACGCTTCTCCGCGTCTTCGATCATGGCCGCGCCGATGCGATCCTTCACGCTGCCCAGCGGATTGAAGAACTCACACTTCAGAGCGATCGTGGCATTCAGTCCAGCGGTCACTTTGTTAAGCTTCACCAGCGGTGTCTTGCCAACGGTTTCGACGATGTTGTTGTAGATGCCCATGATATTTGGAGGTTTGCGGTGGATGACGTGGCCGGAGATTGCCGGCTGCGATGCGAGATTAGTGCTGGTTGCAGAACTCTTCGAAGCGGTCCATGCCGGCGTTGATCACGTCCAGACCGGTGGCGTAGCTGAAGCGCACGGTGTGCTCAGCGCCGAAGGCCACGCCGGGGACGATGGCGACCTTCTGCTTGCTCAGCAGCTTCTCGCAGAAGTTCACGCTCTTGATCTGCGTGGGCTCGATGTCCACCAGGAAGTAGAAGGCGCCCAGGGGCTCCACCACGCGCACGTTCTTGATGTTGCTCAGGCGGCCGAGCATGTACTGGCGGCGCACGTCGAACTCATCGCGCATGTCGCTGACGATCTGCTGGTCCATCTGCAGGGCGGCCAGGGCGCCATACTGGGCAAAGCTGGTCGGGTTGCTGGTGGTGTGGCTCTGAATGGTGTCGATCGCGTCGGCGATTTTCTTCGGGGCGGCGGTGTAGCCCAGGCGCCAGCCGGTCATCGCATAGGCCTTGGAGAAGCCGTTGATGGTGATGGTGTGGTCGTAGATTTCCTTGCTCAGGGAGGCGATGCTGACGTGCTCCTGGCCGCCATAGACGAGCTTCTCATAGATTTCGTCGGAGAGGATCACGATGCCTTCACCCACGGCGATCTCGGCCAGAGCCTTGAGTTCATCACGGCTGTAAACAGATCCCGTCGGGTTGCCGGGGGTGTTCAGGATGATCATTTTGGTCATCGGAGACATGGCGTCTTCGAATTCATCCGGAGTGAGCTTCCAGCCGTTTTCACGCTTGGTTTCCACGATCACCGGAATGCCGCCCACGATGCGCACCATTTCAGGATAGCTGGTCCAGTAGGGCGCCGGGATGATGACTTCATCGCCCGGGTTCACGCAGGCCAGGATGGCATTGTAGCAGGAGTGCTTGGCACCGCAGTTCACGCTGATCTGGGAGGGCTCATACTGCACATTGTTGTCCACCATTAGCTTTGCGGCGATGGATTCACGCAGTTCCAGGATGCCGGCGCTCTCCGTGTAGCGGGTTTTGCCGCTGTTCAGCGCCTTGGTGGCGGCCTCAATGATGGGAGCCGGGGTGTCAAAGTCAGGCTCTCCTGCACCAAAACTCAGCACATCCACACCCTGCTTCTTGAGCGCCTTCGCCTGAGCGGTGATGGAAAGAGTCATTGAAGGGGCGACTTCGGCGATGTTCTTGGCGATAAAATCCATGGTCTGGGGTGGTTGGGCGGGTGAAAATGGCGGGGGGCCATCTATAAAGGCGGGGGCGGGAAGTTTGTCAATCATTCCTCCCGCCGCAGGCAAAGGGCGGCTTGTGTCCAGCGCCACGCCGCCTTAGTCATGCCACCCATGAATCAGACACGCCCGCAGTCCCCTTCCCGCCCGCCCGCCGCCCCGATCCGAGGCATGGCGCTGGATGTGCTGGGGGAATGGGCCAAGGGGGAACGCTTCGCCGCAGACCTGATGGATTACATCCAGCGTGAAAACGATCTCAGCACACCCGACACCGCCTTTTTGCGTGACATTGTGCTCACCACGCTGCGCAATCTCTCCCTGCTGGACCACTGGATCGACGTCATTACGGACGGCAAGCACCTTGACCACCGCAGCCGCTGGGGCCTGCGCATCGGCCTGTGCCAGGTGTTGATTCTCAAGGTTTCAGAATACGCCGCCGTGAATGAAACCGTGGCCGCCACCGGCCGTGCGCGCAGCCTTATCAATGCGGTGCTGCGTCGTGCCTGCCGGGAATCCGAGGAACTCCTGGCCATGACCGCCACTCTGCCGCTGGAGACACGCACCTCCCACCCCAAATGGCTCATCCAGCACTGGCTCGGCCTCTACGGCGAAGCCAAAACCACCGCCCTCTGCGAGTGGAACCAAATCCCCGCTCCCATCTCCGCCCGCATCAACCGCCTGCATCCCGACACGGCCGGGGCACCGGAGGACTTCATCGTCTGCGACCACCTGCCACGCGAAGATTTGAGCGCAGGAAAAGTTTACATGCAGGACCCCAGCACGGCCATGGCCCCCCGCCTGCTGGCTCCGCAGCCGGGCCAGCGGGTGCTGGACGCCTGTGCGGCTCCCGGCGGCAAAACGGCGCTGCTGGCCCAGCTCATGGAAAATACCGGCGAAATTTTTGCCTGCGATGTCTCCCCCGGCCGCCTGCGCCGCCTGGAAGGAAATCTGCACCGCCTCCACGTCGCGAATGCCTGCATTGAACAGCATGACTGGGCGGACCCGCAGATCCCCGAATTCGCCCAACCTGGCTTTGACCGCATCCTGCTCGATGTCCCCTGCTCCAATACCGGCGTCATGCGCCGCCGCGTGGATGTGCGCTGGCGGCTGCAGCCCGAGGACATCACCGCGCAGGTGGAAACGCAGACGCTCCTCCTGCGCAACTGCCTGCGGGTTTTGAAACCCGGCGGCATTCTCGTTTACAGCACCTGCAGCATCGAGCCCGCGGAGAACGAGCAGCTTGTCTCCGCAGTGCTCGAATCGACACCCGGATATGAACTCGTTGAGAAGCGCCACAGCTTCCCGCCGGAGGACCAGATGGACGGAGCTTTTGCCGCGGCGATCCGAAGGGTGTGAAACAGCTCAGCGCTTCGAGCTGCGCATGATTTCCTTCAGACAGGTGCTCACCTTCGGCGCCTTGTCAGGGTCAAGCCACGCGCGCTTCACCCAGAACCCTTGAATGCTGGTGGAGGCGATTTTATCTCCGCTTGTCGCAAACTCCTCCAGCATGTCCCCCGCACGACGGAAGAAACGGTGCTGGAGCTTTTGCGGATCGAGAATCCAGTATTCCTGGACTTCATGCAGCTCGTAGGAGGCGAACTTCGGACCCTGGTCGTTCTTTGCAGTCGAAGGCGACAGCGCCTCCGCCACAAACATCGGCGCGAATGCCGCGTGCGTCTCACCCAGCCGTTCCGCCTGCCGCGCCGTGAAGCAGCCTAGATCCGGCATGAAAGTCTCCCGGGCGCTCAGCCGCACCGCCACCGACTCGCGATGCAGCACACCGCCGAGATCAGTTTCTTTGATGTAGGCAGCGAGAAGACGCTCCAGAAAATTGACGAGCGTAGCATGGCGGAGATTGACGGGCGAGTGCATGAAAATTTGCCCCCCGATGAGATCGGCAAAAACGCCCGGCTGCAGCCAGTCGAGAAATTGCTCGGAATTGAGCAGGCTGCCTCCGCCCGTACGGATCACCTTCGGTTTGACTGTCTGGAGCACTGACGCGGGCATATTGAAACATCCTCGTTCATGGCGGCTTCACAAGTCAGAAAATTCTCGCGTCCTGCCTGGGCCTTCACACCTTGCGTCAACCGCCATGAAGCTTATGTCCCTCCACCTCGCGTTTGCTGCGGAAATTGAGTCTGCCTCATGAAGAAAGCCCCGTTCACTGCCACCGGCTGCGCGGTCAAGATCATCGTCGGCAGCGTTTTCGTCGGTGCCTTGATAATCGGTGCGGTGTATCTCACCACCTCGATCATTCCGCCGAAGTGGCAGCATCCGGGACTCATCGCGGCTTTGGTCTTGCCGGTGTTTGTCCTGGGTGTTGAACTGGCCACCGCCGTCCTGAGTCCGAAATCGACCACACCGTTTGGTATCCTGGGTCTGAAAAGGAAGGATTTCACGGTGGAGGCGGTTCGGGCCAAAGGCGAGCTCCTGCAGCAGACCTTTCATGCCACACGCGCCTTTCAGGTGACAGAGCGGGAGGACGAAGGATGCCAGTATTTCATCGAGCTCACAGACGGTTCCGTCCTTTTTCTACAAGGTCAGTATCTGTACGACTTCGAACCGATCACTGATGATCCAGACGAGAACCAGCCGCGGCGCTTTCCGTGCACGGAGTTTGTGGTCAGCCGGGACGTCGAGGGCAGGTACTTCATTCAACTCGACTGCCACGGAACAGCCCTTGAGCCTGAATGCCTCGCTCCGCCCTTCAGCCGCCGTGACTACCGGGAAGACCGGGTGCCGGACGATGGCGACATCATTTCAGACATCAGCTACGACGAGCTCAAACGCCAGCGCATGGCCGCAACAGGCTGAGAATGTCACTCCGTCTTCACCTCGAATTCACACCGGCATCACGACTTTCGGCGTGACATCCGCCCTTCCAATCTCCAACACTGTCCTTCTTCACCCATGAAACTCGTCTCCCTTCTCCTCGTCCTCGGCCTTGCGGCTCAAACCTTCGCCGCCGAAGCCACGAATGCCGCCGGTCTGCAGCTCTACAGCCTGCGCAGCCAGTTCAAGCTGCGCGGCGTGCCGTGGACGCTGGACCGGGTGAAGGAATTTGGCATCAAGGAGGTCGAGCTCGCCGGCACCTATGATCTCACGGCGGAGCAGTTCAAAGCCGAGCTCGAGCAGCGCGGTCTGAAGGCCGTCAGCAGCCACTTCCCCTATGCACGCTACAAGAACGACCTCGACAACGTGGTGAAGGAGGCCAAGACCCTCGGCCTCAAGTATGCTGGCTGTGCGTGGATCGACCACAAGGACAAGTTTGACGAAGCGGAGTGCCGCGACGCCATCGCCGTCTTTAACAAAGCTGGTGAAGCTTTGGCAAAGGAGGGCATCACCATGTTTTACCACGCCCACGGCTTCGAGTTTGAGCCCTACGGAGACGGCACGCTGCTGGATCTCTTCCTGCTGGAAACCAAACCCGAGTTTGTCTCCATGCAGATGGACATCTTGTGGATTGTCTTCCCAGGCCAGGATCCTGTGAAGCTGATGGAAAAATACAGCGGCCGCTGGAAGCTCATGCACCTCAAGGACCTGAAGAAAGGCGTGGCCACCGGCTTCCTCACCGGCAAGACGGATGTGGAAAACGACGTGGTTCTCGGCACCGGCCAGATGGACTGGAAGTCGATCTTTGCCGCCGCGCGCAAAAACGGCGTGCAGCACTACTTTATCGAGGACGAATCCTCCTCCTCACTGGAGCAGATCCCGCAGAGCCTGAAGTTCCTGCGCGCCAACGGTTTCGAGTGAAGCAAGGATTTGCTTGGCCGGAATCCCGGTCTGTGGCAGGTTCCCCCATGACTACCACCTTTCACACCACTGTTGAAGAGCTGGACGAAAGCTTCTTGGAAAGCGTGCGCGCCACATTCAAAGCAGGCTCCATTGAGATCTCCGTTAGCGAGGCGGATGAAACTGCGTACCTGCTAAGGCATCCCGCCAATCGCACCCAACTCCTGCGCGCCGTGGCGGACTTGGATGCGGGCAACAATGTCGTGACGCCAGATCAGTCGATGTTTCAATGAGAACGGTGACTTTCCACAGCACCGCCTGGCAGGATTTCACTGAAATGGCCACAAAGGAGCCGAAGCTGTTCGAGAGGCTGGTGCGGCTCATCAACGAGACTGCGCGCAATCCATTCACTGGAATTGGCAAACCCGAACCGCTGCGTCATCAGCTCAAAGGCTGGTGGAGCAGACGCATCAATGACGAGCACCGCCTTGTTTACCGCGTGACCGACGAAGCCATCGTAATCGCCGGATGCCGCATGCATTACGAATGATGTCACGCCGCCTCCATGCCAGCGTCCTGCATGGCGTTTTCATCCTCTCCGGCATCTCGGCGCTGATCTATCAGCTCGTGTGGCAGCGTGCGCTGCTGACGATCTACGGCAGCAACGTCGAATCCGTGGCGATGGTGGTGGCGGCCTTCCTCGCCGGGCTCGGCATCGGCAGCATCGTAGGAGGGTGGATTTCCAAATCTGCGCGTGCGCCGCTGGTGCTGCTGTTTGGCCTCGCGGAACTCGGTGTGGGCGCCTACGGGCTCATCTCGCTGAAGCTGTTTGATGCTGTCGGCGCCATGACTTCGGCGCAGGCTCACGGACTCACCACCGGTGCGCTCGTCTTCCTCCTGGTGTTTCTGCCCACGCTGCTCATGGGCGCCACCCTGCCCATGCTGGTGGCGCATCAGGTGCGTGACACCGCGCATGTGGGGCAAAGCGTGAGCAGGCTCTATTTTGTGAACACACTGGGCGCGGCGCTGGGAGCCTTCATCGCGGCGCACTGGCTGCTCGGCAGCTTCGGCATGAGTGGGACCACGCGCATCGCCGCATGCCTGAACACTGCCGCGGCGTTCATCGTGCTAATCTCTTTGAGGAAGCCTGCGGCCGAAGAGGCAGGCCATGTGGCGCCTGACACAGCCGGAAAAGCATGCGAGATTTCCTTCGGCACCGCCTTGTGCTGGTCGGCTCTTTCCGGTTTCCTCGCTCTGTCCTGGGAGATCATCTGGTCACGTGTGTTCAACTTTGCCAGCGCCTCCCGTGCGCCGGTGTTTGGCTACATGCTCGGCAGTTACTTGCTGGGGCTCGCGCTGGGCTCGCTTCTCAGTCCTCGCCTGCTGGCTCAAAACGGCAGCCTGCGCGCCAAGCTCGCACGCTGGGTGCTGATTTCCAGCGCGGCGGGATTTCTCGTCGCACCTTCCACCGCCATCTTTGCCAGGCAGGTGCTCTGGGAGTGCGGGTATCTCTTTGTGATCACCGCCGGGGCATTGATCGGCCTGACCTTTCCGCTGCTCTGCCACGCGGCCATCCCTCCTGGTCAAAACACCGGCAGCCAGCTTTCACGGCTCTATCTGGCCAACATCATCGGCTCCGGCGCTGGAAGCCTGCTCACTGGATTTCTTTTCATGGACTGGATGAGCCTGCACCTGCTCAGCCTCCTGCTGCTGGCCGTCTCTTGGCTGTGGGCCGAGAGCATCGCGGGCTTCAAGCTGCGCTCTCAATTGCGCTGGCAGCCCTTGTGCTTCGCCCTCATTTCCTTGAGTCCGTTTCAAAGCTTCTACGAGCGTCTGCAATACAAGCATGACTTTAAATACGGCATGCATTTCACCCAGACCATCGAGTCACGCCACGGCGTGATCACGGTGGACACCAGCAACGCGGTCTATGGCAATGGCGCCTATGATGGCATGATCGGCACGAAGCTGGAGCCGAAGTCCTGGCTGGTGCGCCCCTATTTTCTCTCCGCGGTGAGGGACCGCATTGAAAACGTGCTCGTCATCGGTGTGGCCAGCGGATCATGGACGCAGATTCTCGTCAGTCATCCGCAGGTGAAGCATGTCACCGCCATCGAGCTCAGCCACGGTTATCTGGATCTGATTCACGCACGTCCCGAGGTGTCCAGCCTGCTGGCGAATCCCAAGCTTGAACTCGTCATCGACGACGGCCGCCGCTGGCTGCGCCAGCACCCCGATGCACGTTTTGACGCCATCGTGATGAACACCACCCATCACTGGCGTGAGTTCGCTTCAGCGCTGCTCTCACGCGAATTTTTGACCGAGGTCAAAGCGCACCTCACCCCGGATGGCATCGCCTTCTGGAACTGCACCGAGTCACCACGTGCCGCGCGCACCGGCATGGAGGTGTTTCCGCATACGCTGATGGTAATGAACCACTGCCTGGCCAGCAACGCCCCGCTGGAGCCGGATCGCGGACGCTGGGAAAAAATTCTCGCCGACTATCGCATCGACGGGCAGCCAGTGATTCCGGCCGATCAGATCGGAGGAATCCTCGATTTCCTCAGCGGCGAAACTCTCCCTGAGCCCGGCAACATGTGGCACTGGTGCCGCCGTCCTACCATGCAGGCCGCCTGGGGCGATGCCACGGTCATCACGGATGACAATCTGGGGCATGAATATCCGTGAAGAGTTCTCATGTGCGAACGCTGGCATTCCACACATCCCGGTGAATGATGCGGCCATGGAGTGTGACGTCCTCATCATCGGCGGCGGCAGTGCAGGCGTAGCGGCGGCTTTGGCTGCGGCACGTCAGGGTGCGGACACGCTGCTGGTCGAGCGCCATGGCTTTTTCGGCGGTGCGGGGACGGCTTCGCTGGTGCATTCTTTTTGCGGCTTATACGATCTGCCGCAGGCACCCGATGCCGCGCCGCGTGTGGCCAATCCCGGGCTGCCCGTGGAACTGGAGCGCCGGCTGCTCGCCGAAGGTGTGGCGCATGGACCGGTGAGAATGGGGAGGGTGGATGTGCTGATGCATGAGCCGCAAAAGCTGGCTTTGTTTCTCGACGTTGTGTGTCGGATTCAGCAAAAACTGGAGGTTTTGCTGCATACCGAGGTCGTTGGATGTGAAATTGATGAAAAGCGGGTGGCGGAGGTGACGCTGCAATGCCGGGGGGCGAGCTGGAAGGTGAGGCCGCGGGCGGTGGTGGATGCGAGCGGGGATGCGGTGATGGCTGAGCTGGCCGGTCAGGCATGGGACAGGACTCCGGCGCAGGAGCTGCAACGTCCGGCTTATATTGTGGGGGTGGGAGATGTGGATGCGGGGGCGCTGGCGGGGGACGGGCCGCTGAAGATCGCGGGATGTCTGGCGCGGGGGATTCGGGAGAAGAAGCTGCCGGCGGAGGCGGCGGGAGCGCATTTTCGGAGAAGCGGGGCTTTGAACGAGGTTTTCCTGACGCTGGATCTGGTGGCGGAGGGGTTTGATGGGACGGATGCGCGGAGTTTGACGCGGATCGAGATGCAGGGGCGGGAGGTGACGTTTGCGATTGTGGAGCATTTGAAGGCGAACCTGGAGGGTTTTGCCAAGGCGCGGGTCACGACGCTGCCGGTGCGGGCGGGGGTGAGGGAAAGCCGGCGATGGATTGGAGAGGCGGTGGTGACGGAGGAGGATCTTTTGGAAAGCCGGAGCGGGGAGGAGGCGGTGGCGAATGCGACGTGGCCGATCGAGCTGCGGGAGACGGCGCGGGGGCCGCGGCTGCTGTACCCGAAGGAGGCGAAGGCCTGCGGGATTCCGCTGGGGGCGCTGAGGGCGCGGGATTTGACGAATGTGTTCATCGCCGGGCGCTGCCTTTCAGCCACGCACCGGGCGCAGGCGAGCACGCGGGTGATGGGGACGGCGCTGGCGACGGGGCAGGCGGCGGGGATTGCCGCGAGTTTTCCTGAAGAAGAGACCGCCCTGCTGGCAGCGCGGGTGCGAAGTGTTTTGAGCCAACTGGAACCAGCGAAGTGAACATTGTCGATCTTATCTTTGAACGCAGCACCGCCGCGCATGCCGCCGTGGTGAGCCCGGAACTGCAGCTCACATTTGGTGAACTGGAGGCCAGGATGAAGGACTGCGCGCGGCGGCTGAATGACGATGCGGGCTGGCCGAAGAAACGGAAGCCGCGCATCGGGCTGGATGCGCCGAGCGGGGCGGACTACATTGTGGTGGCGCTGGCGATTTTGCAGCAGGACGCCTGCTTTGTACCGATTCCGCACGAGCTGACGGCGAGTGAGAGGGCACAACTGGCGACGGCGACGGCGCTGGATGCGATCGTGCATGCGAAATCGGCGGAGGAGTGGCGGGTGGAGGCGGTGGTGCATGAGGCGGCGCCGGCGTTTGATGAAGGGGCGCTGGAGGCGCTGAACCCGGCGTTCATCCGCTTCAGCAGCGGGACGACGGGGGCCTCGAAGGGCGTGGTGATTTCGCATGAGACGCTGCTGGGGCGCATCACAGCGGCGAATGAGGGGCTGCGGATCGGGCCGGAGGACCGGGTGCTGTGGGTGCTGCCGATGGCGCATCACTTTGCGGTGTCCATCGTGCTGTATTTGTATCATGGAGCCACGACGATCCTGGCGCCGGCGAGCGATCCGAAGGTGATGATCGAGATGATGCAGGCGCATGGGGCGACGGTGATGTATGGGTCGCCTTATCATTACACGATGCTTTCCGGGCAGCCGGAGGCCGGCCTTTTGGGGGCGCTGAGGCTGGCGGTTTCGACGGCGTTTGCGCTGACGACGGAGGTGGCGGAGCTGTTTGCCAGCAAGACGGGGCTGCATCTCACGCAAGGCATGGGGATCATTGAGGCGGGCCTGCCGATTCTGAATTTGAAGCATGCGAAGGACAGGCCGACTTCGATCGGGCAGGTGCTGCCGGCGTTTGAGGTGAAGCTGGATGACGGGGAGCTGCTGCTGCGCGGGCCGGGGGTGTTTGATGCGTATCTGACGCCGTGGCAGCCGCGTGAGGGGGTGCTGCGGGACGGGTGGTTTGCGACGGGGGACATCGCCGAGATGGACGAGGACGGCTGCCTGTTTCTGCGGGGGCGTGTGCGCAGCGTGATCAACGTGGGCGGGCTGAAGTGCTTCCCGGAAGAGGTGGAGGCGGTGCTGTGCAGCCACCCGGGTGTCAAGGCGGCGCGGGTTTCCGCGCGGGCGCATCCGGCCATGGGGGCGATGCCCACGGCGGAAATCATTCCGCACAACGCCGAGGCTCCGCCGACGGTGATTGAACTGAGAAAACTTTGCCAGGAGCGGCTCTCCGCGTACAAGGTGCCGCTGTTCTACACTTTTGTTTCCGAACTGCCGCTGACCGCCAGCGGCAAGCTTCGCCGCTACTGACTGACCCATGAGCCAAACTCCACGCATCGCCATTCTTGGAGCCGGACCAGCCGGCAGCGCCCTTGCCGCCATGCTCGCGCGCCAGGGGATTCAGCCGCTGGTCTATGATGACGAGAAGCGTCCGGCGCTTTTGGTGGGCGAGTCGTTGATTCCGGCGATCGTGGCGATTCTGCAGCGCATGGGGATCGAGGACCGGGTGGCGGCGATCTCGCAGTTCAAGCCGGGGGCCAGCTTCATTCATCACCTGGGCCCGAAGATGAATTTCCATTTCAAGTCCGTGGAAGGCCGGCTGCCGCCGTATGCCTACAATGTGCCGCGCCCGGGCTTTGACGATGTGCTGAAGGACTACGCGAAGGAGCTGGGGGTGAAGTTTGTGAAGCACCGGGCAGGACTGGTGGCGCATCCAGGAGGCAAGCCCGAACTGGAGCTGGATGCGGCGGCGCTGGAGGCTGGTGGTTATCGCAATGGAGCGAAGCCGGACCTCATCATTGACTGCAGCGGACGTACGCGCACCTCGGCGAAGCTGCTGGGCATCCAGGCGGAAACGGGGCCGCGGCGGGACACGGCGCACTTTGCGCACTACTCAAGCTTTGAGCATCCGTATGAGCCGGGGCAGATCGCGATCACCTACCACCCCTGGGGATGGAGCTGGCGCATTCCACTGCGGGACTGCATGAGTTTCGGCGTGGTGATGAACCCGAAGGCGCTGCCGGATTTTGGAAGCAACGGAGAAGAACGTCTCGACCGGGTGCTGGCGACGGACCCGGTGCTCTCGCCGCTGGCGACGAAGCGGGAGCGGACCACCGATGTGTTCACCTACACGAATTATCAGCTCATCTCCGACCGTGCGCAGGGTCCGGGGTGGGTTTCAGCGGGTGATGCGTTTGGGTTTGTGGATCCGATGCTGTCGCCCGGGGTGTTTCTGGCGCTGGATTCGGCGGAGTCGCTGAGCGCGATGTTTGACCGGCATGGCGAGAAGCTGCTCGACTCGCCCGAGCGGCTGGCGAAGGAACTGGGGCGGTACGAGCAGCGGCAGCGAGCGTGGCACCAGGCGTGGCATGAGCTGATCGAGTACTTTTACGACGGGCGGATCGTGGGCTTTTATGAAAAGGGCATGCAGCTCAGCATGGAGCATCCGGGCCGCTTCAGCGACATGATGGGGTTTATCTCGAACCGTGTGGTCGCGCTGATGGCGACGGGCGCGGGGACGCTTTCGAGTGTGAACCGGATGTATTTGAAGGGCTGCTTCAAGTGGCTGCTGAGCAGCGACCGGACGAAGGAGCTGGCGCTGCCGCTCAAGGCGGCTTGACTGAGGGACGGGGAGTCATACCACGATCATTTGAAAACGGGTCTGTGGTGAGAAGTTCGGTGCTCACCTGCAAGCGGAGCGGCACCCAGAGCCGGTTAAAAACCGGCGCTCCCAGTACGGCGGGGCTGGCTCGGCCGCGCAGACCTGTTTTCAACTGCTTCGGGTATGATTTGTTTTTCCCGCAGATTCAGGGAACCCGCAGATTTTTTATGTTTGATTGGATCCATCTGTGGCTTTCCTGAATCTGCGGGAGGGCTTTTGGGAGGTTGGGAGGTGGGAGGCGATGGGAGACAGGAGTTTCCAATCATCTTTCCGTGCGTTTGATGGCCTTCTTCAGCCAGTCGCCTTCTTCTTATACCACGATCATTTGAAAACGGGTCTGTGGTGAGAAGTTCGGTGCTCACCTGCAAGCGGAGCGGTACCCAGAGCCGGTTAAAAACCGGCGCTCCCAGTACGGCGGGGCTGGCTCGGCCGCGCAGACCTGTTTTCAACTGCTTCGGGTATAACAGCGGAAGCTATTCGTGAGTTGTCTGCACGAAGAAGGCTTCCAGATTCCGGCTTCCTCCTTCGCTCTTCGAGCTACGGAGGACGCGAAAGCCGGTACTACAATACTTGCGCTGGCTGGGTTCGAATTTTGGGCGGTGCGGGGATTCCAGAACGGGCTGAAGCCCGAACTACGAACGGGGAGGCTGGCACGGGCTGCTGCGCAGCCGCGAAGCGAATCCCGAACTACGTACTCAGAAGAGCTGCGGAGATTTTGGAGTTATTCGGGAGCACATGAATTCAAGGCGGCTTGATTGTGGAAAGGAGAGTAACTCTCGGCCAGTCGTTTCCGGAAGACTGTTGCAGGCGTGTTAGCTGCGGGGGTGTCGCACGGAGTTCCGATTTCTAGGCGGGACGGTCGCGGTATCGGAATACCGCGCTACAACCCCGCATGTCTGCGTCGAAGTGCTGAATAAGCGACGCTTCCGCATAGAGTTATTCGAGAGGGCCAAAGTGGCGGAGATTGCGTCGATTCTCTGCTCCGTCTGTCTTTCCGGCTCTCTGAGGGAAAAGGGAGTGTCTGCGGCTCCGAAGGGAGCTGGCGCCCGGGCTACTTCTTGGAAATTTGTTTTGGAAAATGGCTCTATCCGCTGGAAGAGGCTGTGATGTCTTTTGAACTGTGCAGTTTTAACCCGACCTTAATGACCTGATGTTTGCACGCCTGCGCGCTTCCGCCACTGCAGCCTATGTGCTGCCACTGCTGCTGTTCACCCTGCTGGGTGCCGTGGCGGGGCTGTTCCGCGTGGAGAATTCTGAGCTGCCCTGGCATGTGCGGGCGCCGGAGCACTGGGTGTACCCGCTGCAGACGGTGATCTGCGCGCTGGTGCTAGTTTGGTTTCGGCAGCACTACACGTTCAGGCCGTGGCGGGGTTTGGGGCTGGCGTTTGTTTTGGGGGTCGTGGGCATTGCGGTGTGGGTGGCGCCGTCGCTGCTGCGGGAGAGTTTGGTACAGCATGGGCATGAACCGGCGGGGTGGTGGAAGTGGCTGGGACTGGCGGAGCGGACGGAGGGGTTTGATCCGATGATTGCGCGGGATTCGACGCTGTGGTTCTGCGTGGTGGTGGGGCTGCGGTTTGCGCGGATGGTGCTGGTGGTGCCGTTTGTGGAGGAGCTGTTCTGGCGGGGGTTTTTGATGCGTTTTCTGGTTACAGAGGACGGGCAGTTTGAGCGGGTGCCATTTGGCACGCACCGGTGGAAGGTGTTCTGGATTGTGACGCTGGCGGTGATGCTGATTCACAACCCGGAGGACTATGCGGCGGCGTTTGTGTGGGGAGCGCTGGTGTATTTGGTGGCGGTGCGGACGAAGAGCCTGGGGGCGTGTGTGCTGATGCACGCGGTGGGGAATCTGGCGCTGGGGCTGTATGTGATGAAGACGCAGCAGTGGGGGTTTTGGTGAGGGGGGAAGAGGCAGTCGTTCATGGCGATTTGCAAAAGTCATTTCTGATATGGTGGGATTGCGGACGTCCGGTTTGCCGCAGAGGGGCAAAGAGGCAGAGGCGGCAGAGATTGCATCTGCTTGGGTCCCTGTGCCATTCTGCCCTGTTTGATCGATCGTGGGATCAGACCGATGGTTGCACGAGGCTGGTCCATTCCACTATCAGCGTCGTCTGATTGGAACTCTGTGTTTCTCTGTGTCCTCTATGGTCGATTGAGGGCGGTTTTATTTTAACCACAGAGGCCAAACCGAGGGCACAGAGGGGATGATTTCGGAGGAATTCGGCTGTGCTGGGCGGACAGGAGGCTGGCAAGTGTCATTTTTGCCTCACTGTCCTTTTCGGTGGGTTTTTACCGGCGGAAATACCACGTCGTAGCTTTTTTGGGTATTTTATTGCTTGCGTTCCCGGTTCACGGCCCAAGAGATTGATCATGTTGTTTATTGATGAGGACGCAGCAGAGGTGTTTTTGGTGAGGCGAAGGGAAGTGCCTTTGCGGGGAGGATGCGCGCCTTTGAATGGCGCTGGACCGAGGGCATTGTGCCGGGTGGCTGGCGTGCGACGGAGCGTGTTGAAAACGCTGCCGGGAATTCATGGATGTGGCGAGGCGCCCGGTTTGCCTCCCATGTTTGGCGCGATACCCAGGGCGGCGACAGGCCGCACTTTGGTGCTAATACCACGATCCTTTGAAAAAGGGTCTGTGGTGAGAAGTCCGGTGCTCACCTGCAAACGGAGCGGCACCCAGAGCCGGTTAAAAACCGGCGCTCCCAGTACGGCGCGGGTGGCTGGCCGCGCAGACCTGTTTTCAACTGCTTCTGGTATAAGAAGCGGGTTGCAATGGGAGTTCTATCGAAGGAAGAGCGGCAGGCGGACGAGAGTGCTGGCATCGCTACGCGATGCGAGTGAGTTTGGATGTGAGAACGCGTGGGAACGAGGGGTGTCGCTTCGCTCAACCCCCCGCTACAGGCTGAGATGGCTCCGCCATCTACCCGAGGTTTCTGACCGTTTGTGGACAAGGCCTGGAATGGAAGCGGAGGGCGGGAGGGGGTCAGGCTTGGGGCTGCTGGGAGGCGGCGAGCCGGGCTTCGAGCTCTTTGACGCGAGCGAGGAGCTGGGGGAGGCGGTTGATGGAGGCGAGGCGGCGCTTTTCTTTGCCAGCGGGGATGGCCGGGAAACCGAGGTATTTGCCACCGGCAGGGAGGTCGTGGGTGACGCCGCAACGGGCGGCGAGGGTGCTCTGGGAGCCGACGTGAACGTGGCCGGCGATGCCGACCTGGGCGGCGATGACGACGTAGTCGCCAATGACGACGCTGCCGGCGATGGCGGTGCAGGCGACGATGACGCAGTGCTTTCCGATGACGACGTTGTGACCGATCTGCACGAGATTGTCGATCTTGGTGCCCTCACCGATCCAGGTGCGGCCGAAACGGGCGCGGTCGATGGTGCTGCCGGCGCCGATTTCGACGTCGTTGTCAATCTGCACGATGCCGGCCTGGCGGACCTTGCGATGGCGGCCCTGGCTGAACTCGTAGCCGAAGCCGTCGGCGCCGATGACGACGCCGGAATGGAGAATGACGCGCTCTCCCAGGATGCATTCGGCATGCACGGTGGCATTGGCACGGAGGCTGGAGGCGCGGCCGACGAGGGCATTGCGCCCGACAAAGCAGCCGGGGCCGATTTCGACCTCTTCCCCGAGCTCGACCCCGGCTTCGATCACGGCATTGGGGCCAATGGACACACGGAGCGGGTCGTACTTAACGCCGTCTGCAATCACGGCGGAGGGATGCACACCGGGGGTGAAGGGGGCGGGCTGGAAGCCGTAGGCCTCGACAATCTGCTCGAAGGAACGCGAGGGATCAGAAACCGCAATGCACGAGGCGTGTGCGGGGAACTCCGTCCAGCCCAGGGGCACGAGGACGGCGCTGGCGTGGGTGCGGGCCAGCCGGTCGTTGTAACGTGAGTCATGGAAGAAGCTCAAATCGCCGGGGACGGCTTCTTTGAGTGAGGCAAAGCCGGTGATCTGGCCGGTGGGATCGCCGCAAAGTACAGTCCCTCCGACAAGGGCTGCGAGATCGGAGAGAGCGATTTTCATGAAGAGGGTGGTCTCTGTCCATCTATCGCATTTCCTGCGGAGTGCAGCGGCTCATTTTTATTTTCTTCTTGTGCCTGGAGCGCGAGGCAGCCGGTTAAGACCCATGCCGCCAAGCAATCGTGCCGAGCTGTGAACGACGCATGAGCGATATGGGAGGCAGAGAGCGCGAGGATGCAGCGGGTGGCGATGAGACTCCCTTCTTCGCTGACGCTATGCAGGGGTGGCGCCCGCTACGCGAGCTGCGCCCTGGCTTCCGGCTGTGACCCTTCCGGGGTCCAGAACTCGAATGTTCCGCAGTCTTCCATTTTTCGCGGCCGAGGTGTTTGCGGGCGCCTGGGGCGTGCTTGATTGACGATTTGATGAGCCATCGATTTTTGATTGCTGATGTGCCGGAATATCGGCGCGACGCCCCAGAAGAACAGAACCGCTGCGGTGCCTATTGAAGCCTGTGTCACAGACTGACACGAAGGGAAAACCGCCGAGAGAATGTCACGGCAGTTTTGAGCGGTGGGCAACGCGGTGCGCCCTGTGGCGGAACGGCGGGAAAACGCGGCTGGAGTGCGCGGTGGACGAAGAATGCGGTGGGTTTGCTTCCCAGACAAATGCCGCTGTACCAGGGTAGCCTCGCCCAGGCTCGGCAACCCTTCGCTATGATGCGGAAGGCCGTTGGCCTTCAGGGCAAGTGTGTCAGTCTATTGTGCAAAGTTTAATAGAATGCAGACCTGTTTTCGGGTGTTCGTGGTATGAGACAGCGTCAACCCAGGGTCGCCCCTTCTTCGCTAAAGCCACGAAGGGCAGGCTCGCTTAGGCTTCCTCCTTCGCTCCGAGAGCTTTGGAGGACAAGCTGGCTGACCCTGGGCTGTAATCCGCAGCCCCTTCAGGGCTAGGCGGTGTCTTTGCAATTCAAAGGCCCTCATGCGGTCAGGGCAAGAGCGCCCGCCCCCATCTGCCTTTCGGAGGGAATAAGGACGGCGCACCTTTTTGCATCGCCCTCGGCGCCATAGACCCTCATCTACGGACCCGACGCAGCGGTTCCCTACCAGCCCTTCGGCATTCACGGCACCCATGGCACCCGCAAGGAAGGTAGGGACGCGCTATGCCGTGTCCCAAGCATCCTCGTCCCAGCACGCGCTGCAGTCCCTTAATATAGCGGTTCGCAAAACTCATTTCCGTTTAGCGGGCTGTTTCTTGATCGCGGATCATGGGCTTCGACGGCGGCTGGCTGAGGACAGCCAGCCCTACCCGCGCTGGGCACTCGCATGCCTGGAGCGAGGCAGGGCGGCTGGTCCTTCAGCCTCCGCCGAACGTCTCCAAGCGCCGCTGACCGGAAATCCGTTTTGGAAAAACGCTATACCATCGGCATTTGAAAACGAGTCTGCCGCAGCGTGTTTTAGGACCGTCGTGGCGAGAACCCGCGTGTCCGTCTGTTAGCGTGCTGTTAGCGTCTGGGCGTGCGGATGTCCTCGAAGTCGGGCGGTTTGGCGAAGGATGAGGAGGAGCATGAAACGCTTTCGACGCCAAACACACCCACCCTACGGCCGGAGCGCTGCGTTGTCCGGTTGTTTGAGAAAGGGTCCCTGCTGGAGCTGGAATACAGACCTGTGTTCAGGTGTTCGTGGTACAAAACGAGATAAAAGTGGTGCCGGCAAAGAGACACTGCGATTTGAAACGCGATGCGAAAGGAAATGCAAACCCTCAGGCTGCATGCCCTTAACCGAGCGCCTCTCATGCCTGCCTAGCCCTGGAGGGTTTCCACACGCATCCAACTGGGCTCGCCACGGACGCACTGGAGCTGGGAGATGGCGGCGAGGGCTGCCTTCATGTCGCCGAGGCGGGCGTCGTGAATCATGAGGACGAGGGAGGTCTGGCCGCTGGTGTCTTCGAGGTCCTCCGGCTGGATCATGGAAGAGATGCCGATGCCGCGGTCTCCCAAGGCGGTGGCGACCTGGGCGAGGACGCCGGGGATGTCCTCCACGGTGAGGCGGAGGTAGTAGTGGGAGACGGTGTCGTCCACGGGCTTTGATTTGCCGTAGAGGCCGTGGGGGACGAAGCCGCTGTGACGGGCGCCGTGCATGAGGACGGCGGCGGCCTCGCAGAGATCGCTAATGACGCTGCTGCTGGTGGGGTCCTGGCCGGCGCCACGTCCGTAGAAGAGAGTCTCGCCAACGATGTCTCCGTTCACGAGGACGGCATTGAAGGCGCCGCTGACGCTGGCGAGAACGTGCGAGAGGGGGACGAGGGTGGGCTGGGTGCGGACTTCGACGAGGCCATTTTCATCCGCACGGATGACGGAGAGGAGCTTGATGGTGTAGCCGAGGCGCGCGGCGAAACGGAAGTCGGTGATGTTCACACGGTCCACGCCTTCCACGTACACTTTGTCCTGCGGGATCCAGAAGCCGTAGCTGAGGGAGGCGAGGATGATGGCCTTGTGGGCGGCGTCCCAGCCGCTGACATCGAGGGTGGGATCGGCTTCGGCGTAGCCTTTGTCCTGGGCCTCCTGCAAGGCGTCCGCGTAGCTCAGGCCGGCCTGGGACATGCGGGTGAGGATGTAATTGCAGGTGCCATTGATGATGCCGTGAATGGAGCGGATGTGATTTCCCACGAGGCCTTCCTGGAGGACCTGGATGATGGGGATGCCGCCAGCGACGGCGGCCTCGAAGTAGATGGGGACGCCACATTCCTCGGCGAGGGCGAAGAGTTCTTTGCCACGCTCGGCGAGGAGGGCCTTGTTGCCGGTGACGACGATTTTTTTGGCGCGGAGGGCGGCGGCGACCATGTCGTAGGCGGTGGTGGTGCCGCCGATGAGCTCGACGACGACGGGGATGGCGGGGTCATTCACCAGGTCCTTCCAGTCGGTGGTGAGCATTTCCGGCGGCACGGTGACATCGCGAGGACGGGAGAGATCGCGCACGGCGACACGGGTGACGTTAAGCTCAGCGCCGATGCGGCGGCTGATGAGGGAGCGATTCTTTTGCAGATTCTTGAACACTCCAGCCCCCACATTGCCTAAACCTGCCAAGCCTATGTTGATGACGCGTGGAGAACTGACGATGGACATGATGGATGAAGTGCCGGGATTGAGGGGCCGTAGTCATGGCGGAGGCAGACTGAACTCGCAAGCGAGAAGGCAGGGAGAGGAAGAGTCGTCAAATAACCTACTCAAATCCGAGCAAAGCGCTGAAAATGAGAAAAGTGAGGCGAATCCGAAACAAAAAAAACCTTGTCGAAGGCCCCCACAGTCTGGTAAAGGTCTTTGTTATTTCATGCCATTTCGTTCCTTTATCTTCTGGTCTGCGTGCAGCGTGGCGGCGTTCATTGTGGTGGGCGTGACGGAATCTGGCATGGCGGCGATGCAGGATTTCACCCTGCCGGAAGCGGCGGCGGCCAGCGTGATGCCAGTGCCGGAACCCAGCCGTGCGATGCTGCTGTTTGCAGGGATCATGGCGATGGCCTTCACCTACCGGCGGGCGTGGCTGAACTGGAGGCGGAGCGCTCCGCAGTAGTCAGTCCTGGAGGAGCCGAGTCCAAGGGTCCCGGGTCCAGGTGCCGCCCACCTATTTTGGTGAGTGGTTTTGATTCGACGGCTTCGCCGACGCGACTAGCATCGGCGGTATGAAAGCCAAAGCTCTGGCCGCACTCGCGCTGTTCGCCCCGTCATCGGTTCTGTTTGCCGCAGACGCCGCGTTTTCAAAGCATGCAGTGGCGACGGTGCAGCCGCTGGCGACGGAGGCGGCGCAGCAGGCGTTTGAAAAAGGTGGGAACGCCATTGATGCGGCGATCGCGGCGGGCCTGACGCTGGGGGTGGTGGACGGACACAACTCGGGGATCGGCGGAGGGTGCTTCTTTGTGATTCGTGCGGCGGACGGGACGGTGACGTGCATTGACGGACGGGAAATGGCGCCGGCGAAAGCGCAGCGGGACATGTATGTGATGAACGGCAAGCTGGATGATGAGGCGAGCAAGACGGGGGCGCTGGCCTCCGGGGTGCCGGGATACCTGAAGGCGTGCGATGCGGCGCAGAAGAAGCACGGGAAGCTGAAGCTGGCGGATGTGCTGCTGCCCGCGGCGGAGATCGCCGAAAAGGGATTTCCGATTGATGAGGTGTATGCACGCAAGCTCTCCGCGACGGCGGCGAAGCTGGCGAAGTTTCCGGCCTCGGCGGCGATCTTTCTCAAGGACGGGAAGCCACTGGCGAAGGGTGATGTGCTGGTGCAGAAGGATCTGGCAGAAACGTACCGGGCGGTGGCGAAGAGCGGGACTGAGTGGTTTTACGAAGGGGCCTTTGCGCAGAAGGCGGGTGAATGGATGAGCGCGAACGGCGGCGTGATGACGGCGCAGGATTTCGCGGCCTATCGCGCCCCGGAGCGTGAGGCGATCCGCTCGAAGTACCGCGGATACGACCTGATCACGATGCCGCCGCCGAGCTCCGGCGGGGTGCATGTGGCGCAGATTCTGAACATCCTGGAACATTTTCCGATCCGGCATTTCCGCGCGAGCAGCCGGGTGCATGTGATCACGGAGGTGATGAAGCTGGCGTTTGCAGACCGGGCTTACTGGCTGGGGGATCCGGACTTCGCGAAGGTGCCGCGGGGGCTGGTGGATCCTGCGTATGCGGCGGAGCTGGCGGGGAAGATTGACCTGGACCATGCGACGGAGGTGACGGGGCACCACATGCCGCCGCACTGGGAGGGGGATGTCTTTGGCAAGCACACGACCTTTCTGTGCACGGCGGACGCGGAGGGAAACTGGGTGGCGCTGAACCAGACGATCAACACGGCGTTTGGGAGCAAGGTGGTGGTGCCGGGGACGGGGGTGCTGCTGAACGATGAGATGGATGACTTTGCGGTGCAGCCGGGGATTCCGAACGCCTTCAAGCTGGTGGGTGCGGAGGCGAATGCGGTGGCGCCGGGGAAGCGGCCGCTCTCAAGCATGAGCCCGACGATCGTGCTGAAGGACGGGAAGCCGGTGATCGTGACGGGGGCGGCGGGCGGGCCGACGATCATCACGCAGGCGCTGCTGCTGCTGACGCACATCATTGATGACGGGATGCTGCCGGAGGAGGCGCTGGCGGAGCCGAGATTTCACCACCAGTGGAACCCGAACGAGCTCAAGATCGAAAAGAAATTTGGCGAGGGGACGCTGAACCGGGTGAAAGCGCTGGGGCACAAGCTGGCGGAGTCTGAGGGATTCGGGGCCTGCCAGGCGATCTATTTTGATGGGGAGAAGAAGCTTTTCTTTCCGGCGCATGATCCGCGGGTGCCGGGGAAGGCGGATGGGAAGTGAGGGGGAGGAGGTGATGAGGGCGGTTTTTTTTGGCAAGGGAATGAAGGAGCAAGGGAATAGGCGGAGATTTGCACTGCGGCTCTGAAGCGAAGGCGAAAGCAGCCGGAGGCAAATTTGGAGAACGCGAGGAGGCCGGAATTGGAACCACGGATTTGCACGGAAGCCGGAGGAGAGGTGATGGGGAAACAGAGCGTGCTTGTTTTCTGGCAAGGGAATGGATGGAGATTTGCCTGTGGTTAAAAAGATTTTTTCCGGAGGGGGAGGTGTGAGTGACGGCGGAAGTTATTCAGGAAGCTGGGTTCTGTTTTTGAGCAGAGGAATGGCGGGAGATTTTGGAGGATGGAAGGCGGGGGCCTGGCAGAAAAGAGAGAGAAAGGGTGGATGACAGGTGTGGGGGGAAATGCTTCGATGAGGGCCATACACTATGACTAATCATGTAGCTTTGCAGATGAGGGGTGCGGCGGGGGGTGTTCTGGCGGGAGTGTTTGCGGTGGTGCTGCTTGCCACGGGCGATGCTGCCGGGCAGGCGGCGGGGACGTCATCGAGGACGCTGGCTGAGATTTGTGCGCTGGCGGACCAGGGGGATGCGGAGTCGCAGTATCTGGTGGGGGTGCTTGTCCGCGATGGGCTGGGAAAGCCGCCGAACCCGACGGAGGGAGCGAAGTGGCTGCGCAAAGCGGCGGTGCAGGGACATGCGCTGGCGCAGTATCATCTGGGGAACTGCTATGTGAACGGAGCCGGGGTGCCTGAGGACAAGGCGGAAGCGGTGAAGTGGTTTCAAAAATCTGCCGAGCAGGGCACTGCACCGGCCCAGACTGCGATGGGGCTGTGCTATACGAACGGCATCGGAGTGGCGAGGGACGCGGCGATGGCGGTGAGCTGGTTTGGCAAAGCGGTGGCGCAGGGAGATGCGGAGGGGGAGAACAACCTGGCGACGTGCTATGAGTCCGGCTTTGGCGTGCCGAAGGATCTGGGGAAGGCGCTGCAACTGTACCGCAAAGCGGCGGAGAAAGGCTGGGTGATGGCGCAGGGGAACCTGGGGGTGTATTACGAAAGCGGGACTGGCACGGCGGCGGACCTCGTGGAGGCCATGAAATGGTATCTCATCGCATCCGCGCAGGGTGACGAACCTGCAGGCGAAGGCGCGAAGGCGCTGGCGCCGAAGCTCAGCGCGCAGCAGCGTGAGGAGGCGAGGAAGCGTGCGGAGCAGTTCCGGAAGGCGAGCGGCGTGAAGTGAAAATGAGGCGAGGCAGGGCGGCGGCGGAGTGCCGCGCGCGCCGCGTGGAAGGCAGCGGCGGCGTCACTCCTCGCGGAGTTTGCGGCGGAGGGTGGCGCGATTCATTTTCATGGCGGAGGCGAGGCGGGTGGGCTTGCCATCGAAGCGTTTGAGGAGGGTGTCGAGCATGGAGGCCTCGACCGTTTCGAGGAGGGTGTCATAGGCGGGCATCATGTCATCGGGGCCGGTGGTTTTTTGGTCCAGCCAGGCGGCGAGGCTGCGCTTCATGGTGTCTTCGAGGTGGCTGGACTCGTCCGTCTTGACAATGCTGGCGGGGAGATGATGGGGCAGGATGGTGCTGCCACTGCACACGGCGGCGGCGTGGGCCATGGCGGCTTTCAGTTCGCGCACGTTGCCGGCCCAGGCGTGGGCTTTGAGCGCGGCGAGGGCCTCGGCGGAAAGGACGCGGCCTCCGAGGAAGGAAACGGCGAGAGCGGGGATGTCCGCGGTGCGTTCACAGAGGGGAGGAAGCAGGACCTGGAGGACGGCGAGAGCGTAGAAGAGATCCTCCCGCAGGCAGGGAGCGGCCTCCTGACTGGAGGCGCTGAAGAGACGGGCGCGCAGGGTGCCTGCATTCACACGGTTCATGAGGGAGGCCTGGAGGGGCTTTGACCAGGCGTTGATTTCATCGAGGAAGAGGGCGCCGTCTGCGGCATTGGCGATGGCTTCATCCAGCGCGGACTCGGCGCGATCTTCGGGCCATTCATCGGCACGGAAGACGACGAAGGGTTTTTCAGCACGGGCGCTGTGACGATGGATGACCTGGGCGGAGAGGCTTTTGCCGCTGCCGGGCGGGCCCTGAAGGAGTACGGGGACGTCATTGCCGCTGGCCTGGGCGATGATGGCGAAGGCGCGCTGCATGGGCTCGCTGCTGCCGATCATGGTGGTCTCTGGGCGCTGCCCGATCTTCGTGGGGGTGAGGATTTCGCGAATGGTGCGCTGCATGTCCGCGAGATTGAGCGGCTTGAGGAAGTACTCGCGCGCGCCGAGGCGGCGGGCCTGGAGGGCCGTCTCCAGGGTGCCGTGCGCGGTGATGATCATGACCGGGGGCGGCTGGGGCAGGGCCTGGATTTTTTCGAGGACTTTCAGACCGCTCATGTCCGGCAGGCCGACATCGAGAATGACGAGGGCGTAGGACTGGCCTGAGAGCTTGTCGATTCCCCCCTGCCCCGAGGCGGCGACGACGGGGGTGGCATCGAGACGGCGGACCAAGGTCGAGAGAGCCGCGGCGAGGGCGTACTCGTCTTCGATGATGAGGATGGGGGAATTCATGCGGGGGACAAGGGGAGCGTTACGATGATAACCGCGCCGCCCTTGGGGTCATTTTGCAATTTTATCGTGCCACCATGTGCAGTGACGATGCTGGAGACGATGTTCAGGCCGACGCCCATGCCGCCCTCTTTTTCGGTGAAGAATAGCTCGGTGCCGTGGGCCAGGGCCTGCTCTGAAAAGCCGGTGCCGGAGTCGGTGAAGCGGAGTTCGCAGGAGTCTGCCATGAGGTGAGCGACCACGCGCAGTGTGCCACCGCGGGGCATGGCCTGAATGGCATTGACGATGAGATTCCGCAATGCCTGGGCGAGGCGCTGGGCGTCCCCCATGATCCAGACGGAAGCGGGGAGATCGAGGTGGACTGCCACACCGGCATGGCGGGCCTGGGCCTCCATGCTCTCCGCGACGCCGCGGATGCACGCGACGAGATCGAGCCGCACGAGCTTTGGCGGGAGGGGATTGGCGAGATGGAGCCATTGATTGACGAGGCCGCAGATGACCCCGGATTCCTTTTCGATGAGCTGAACCGCCTGTGCGTCCTCCGCATTTTGCGGTGTGAGGAGCTGGGCGTGAAGCTGGATGGAGGCGAGGGGGTTTTTGATGTCGTGGGCGAGGCTGGTGGCGACGCGGCCGAGCATGGCGAGGCGCTCTGACTGGGCGCGCTTGAGGCGCTCGCGGACGAGGAGCCAGCCGATGAAGCCTGAGACCGCCCAAAAGGCGAGGAAGACATTGCGCGTGGCCGGATCCGCGAGGGAGAGGCTCGACTCTGGATGGGTGCGCTCGAAAATGATGTCCTCCTTGTCATCGAGGCGCAGAATGATGGCCTCGCGGCCGTCGGGCAGCGTGATGAGCCGGCCGTCCGCAGGAGCGACAGACAAGATGGGAACGATGGCGCCACTGATGCGTTTTCCCTGGCGGAAATGAACGCCCACGCCGGAGAGGCGGGCGAGATCGGAGGCGAGCTTGGGGCTGCGAGGCAGATGCATCTCGCGAACAAAGTCGGCCTGGGATTTGGCAAAGGCGGCGAAGAGGCGCCGGGACTCCTGCTCCTCGCGATAGCGCAGCCATGCCAGGAGCAGGAGCGAACCGAGCACGACAAAGGCGAGAAAGCCCAGGGCGAGATTGAGGCGGAGCTTTGTGGGGGAGACGGACACGCGCTACGGTTCCGGCAGCGGAGCGGTTTTATCAATGGGCTTGTCTTCCCAGATGGCCTCTCCGGTGGCGGGATCGTAGGTGAGGATGCGGCTCTTGCTGCCGGGGACGGGGGCTTTGTCGATCTTGGGGAGCCATTTGGCGAGCTCGGTTTTTTTGGCGGAGTGCTGAGATTCCTTGGCGAGGTTGGTCCACTCGTTGGGATCGCTCTTCAGGTCGTAGAGTTCTTCGCTGCCGTCAGCGTAGCGGATGTAGCGCCAGTCTTTGGTGCGAATGGTGTGATTGCCCTGATTGTGGGTAGTGATGGCGGGCCACTCGCGGGGTGCGGCGGCATCCTGAAACTGGGGCATGAGGCTATGGCCTTCGAGATCTGGACGCGCGGGCATTTTGGTGAGGGCGAGGAGCGAGGGGAAGATGTCGAGAAGCTCGACGGGGCTGGTGCAGACCTGACCGGGCTTGATGCCAGGACCGGCGAAGATGAGGGGGACGCGGGTGCTGCGCTCCCAGAGGGTGTTTTTGCCGGTCATGAGTTTTTCGCCGAGGTGCCAGCCGTGGTCGCCCCAGAGAACGACGATGGTGTTATCCAAGCGGCCGGTGGCTTCGAGCTGCTGCATGAGGCGGCCGACCTGGCTGTCCATGAAGCTGACGCAGGCGAGGTAGGCGCGGACGAGGGGACGCCATTCGTTGTATTTGCGCAAGGTGGAGAGGCGGGGTTCGGGGAGCTTCCAGTGGAGGAAGTCGGCGAACTTGGGGAGATCGGCGCGGTCGTCTTCTTTGACGGGGGGCATTTGCAGCGTGGCGTCGGGATAGAGATCGAACCATTTCTGGGTGGCGAAGCAGGGCACGTGGGGGAGGCGGAAGCCGGCGGCGATGAAGAAGGGTTTGTCCGTAGGCGCGCGCTTCAGGGCGTCGATGGCGGAGTCGGCGATTTTCCAGTCGGCATTGTCTTCGTCTTTCTCGGGGAAGACGCCCCAGTCCATGGCGGGATGACGGTCAGGACCGGGGAGATTGGCGATGGGTTTTTTGGGCTTGGGCATGGGGCCGCGATTGCCCCATTCATTGAACTCGGCTTTTTGATCGCCGCCACGCATGGAACCGTCGTGGTAGATTTTACCGCTGTTGAAGGTGAAGTAACCGGCCTGGGTGAAGGTTTGCGGAAGGGTGATGTGGTGCCTGGTTTGCTCCACTTCGCGAATGCCAGGTGCGAGGCCGTAGATGCCAGTGCTGGAAGGGCGCAAGCCGGTGAGGAGGGAGCTGCGCGAGGGATTGCACAAGGGCGCCTGGCAGTGGGCGCTGGCGAAGAGGGTGCCGCGTTTGGCGAGGGCATCGATGGCGGGTGTCTGCACCTGCGGGTGGCCGCCCAGGCAGCCGATCCAGTCGTTCTGGTCATCGATGGCGATGAAGAGGACGTTGGGCCGCGCGTCGGCGGCACGGACGTGAACGTGAGTGATGGTGGCGGAGAGCAGGAATGCGGTGCAGAGACGGAGCAACTTCATGGTCGGGTTCTAACGGACGCAGGGCATTCAATATAGCGTTGGGTTTTGTACGTGGAGCGATCGCCTTCGAGCAACGTACGACCGATTTTGCAAGCAGCCAGAACAATGGTCACGCAGCTCACGGATCATCCCAGCGGGGTGCGGCGCAGTTGACGCAAGGTGTAGAACGGCGTCTCCGATTCCGGCATGCGTCTGGCTCCGCGTTTTCGCTTTGGACTGAAGTGTTCCCGTTGTGCTTCGAAGATGCCTTCCACAAACTCCTTGCCGCCGAGGACCAGGCCATCGCTGAAGTAGCGCACGCGGAGCCGGAGCAGTTCCGGGACGCTCAGCTTTCCTTTTTTGGCGAGCACTTCGCGAGCTGACTCTGCGCTCACGCCGCGCCGCACGACTTTTTCATTCTGCGCATCCTTGATTTCACGGCCCTCGTCATGCAGCAGGCAGCGGTATGCCTCCGCAGCGCCGGCGCTTTTCCAGCCGTCCACCGGTTTGCTGAGCGCCTTGCACAGTCCTCGCTGCGCCCTGCGGCTGCCGCTGAGGGCTTCGGCGTAGCCGCACCAGCGGTAGTCCTTGGGGTCTTTGCACAGGCCGGCGCGGACTGGATTGAGATCGATGTAAGCGGCCATGGTGCGAAGCGGCTCGCCTTTGCCTTCAACGAGGATGCTCTTGAAGCGATCCATCCATAGGGTGCCTTTGCGGTCGCGACGTTTGTTGAACCACCGGCTGAAGCGTTCTTTGATTTCTTTGACGAAGAGGGAGAGATCGCAGAAACGCTTTTTCAGCGCTGCGATGCGTTGTTCGGCGAGGATCATGAGGCCACGCGCGCGCAGGTCGGCGAGTTCATCGCGGAGGAGTCCGAGGTAGGCGCGGCTGTAGAGGGTGCTCAGGTGGTCGAAGAGTTTTTCTTCGCCGGTGGGTCCTTCGAAGCGTTGAAGCCATGTCTGGCGATGAGGCACCTCTGCGAGCAGGTGGAAGTGATTGTTCATGAGGCAGTAGGTGACGATTTTGATGCCGGAGAATTCGGCCATGCGCCAGATGATGCGGCGAAGGGCTTCTTTTTCGACGTCATCGAAGAAGACCTCTCCGCCGTTCGTGCGCGACATGACGTGATAGCAATAGGACTCCAGCGGTCCCCTTCCCAGGATGCGGCGCCGACCTCCTGACCAGGAACGCGCGCCAGGATAGAGGCCGGTTTTTGCGTTGACGCCGAGGAGCTGCTCTTCGAGCGGGCGCGCTTGGGAATGAGGGGTTTGGGCGGTTTTCATGGTGGGGAGAATGGCGAAAAGGCAAGGTGATGCAATTATAAAATGCCTGGCATTATTTTAAAGGTGCCAGTGCCAGGGGGCAAAACACAGAAGCTGCTAATGCGCATCGCGCTCACGTTCGGCCACCTGGCTGCGGGTGAAGCGCGAGGCTGGCGAGAACGGGCGCTCGCTGGCTGGAAGGGCCAGCCAGAGCGCCAGCTTTGACCACTCGACCTGAGCGCCTGCCTTCGGCACCTCGGCCCGCAGCGCATTGAGGCGCTGCTCGGGCGACATCTCGCGGAGTTCTCCGTTCGGGCCCGGTTCCAGGCCGGCGACCGCGTAAGCCCGGGCGCGCACCCACTCCGGCACGGGCACCAGTTGAGAGGCAGGGGGAGGCAGGTGCCAGAGGCGCGCCGTGTCGTCGATGCTCGTGGTCACGATGCAGCGGCCATCCGGGCTGAAGCATGCGTTTGGGATGAAGTCCGAGTTTCCTTCAAAATCCTGGTGCGGTCCCCGCTCCATGTGATGCAGCGGCTCACCCAGCATGAGGCCGGTCGCGGCATCCCACACACGCGTCTTTTCGTCATCGCTGGTCGTCACAATGAGGGTCCCGTCCGGGCTGAATGCCGCGTCTCCCAGATGCCGGTCATGCAGCATCGGCGCGCCCAGCGGCTTGCCCGTGGCCACGTCCCACACCTGTGCAGCGTTGTCCTCGCCCACCGTCACCACTCGCTTACTATCCGGGCTGAATGCCGCACTTCGCACCTTGGTTGCAAGCAGCAGCGGCAACTCCAGCGGCTTGCCCGTGGACGCATTCCATAGCTTCGCTTTGTCATCCTCGCTGCGCGTCACGATGAGGGTGCCATCGGGGCTGAAATGCGCCAGCGTCACCTCGGCCTCATGCGTCAGCGCAGGCATATCCAGCCGTTTGCAGGTGGCCCCATCCCAGAGCCGTGCGGTGCCATCCGCACCCGCCGTCAAAATGCGCCTGCCATCCCGGCTGAACTCCGCACTCTGTACTTCCCCACTCAGCCCATCCGCACCGCCCAGCGCCTTAACATCCACCGGTGTACTGCCCGCTGCCTTAACCTCCTCATGCCACATCGGCGCGCCCAGTGGCTTTCCCGTCGCCGCGTCCCACAACTGCGCGCTGCCATCCTGGCTCACCGTCAGCACGCGCGTGCCGTCCGTGCTGAAGTGCGCCTCCCACACCTGCCCCGGGGGACGCAGCGGCCCGGTCACCGGCAGACCCGTGGCTGCGTCCCACACGCGCGCTGTGCTGTCTGAGCTCGCTGTCAGCACGCGTTTGCCATCCGCGCTGAATTCCACGCCCCAGACCCGGCGATTTTCATGCTTCATGGGCACACCCACCGGACGGCCGCTCGATACGTCCCATACCTGCGCTGTATCATCGTCGCTCCCCGTCAGCAGACGTTTGCCGTCCGGGCTGAAGGCCGCTGTCAGGACGGCATCCGCATGGCGGAACGGTTCTCCCATCAGGTGATCCGGCGGCACATCCCACAGCAGTGCCGTGCCATCGTAGCAGGCCGTCAGGATTTGCCTGCCATCCGGGCTGAATTCCGCGGTCTCAACTGAACCCGCATGCCGCAGCGGCACGCCGAGGCGTTTGCCAGAAGCCACGTCCCACACCTGCAACCTGCTTAACGCATCCTTGCTCACCACGCGCGTGCCATCGCGGCTGAAGCTCGCGCTCATCACCATCTCTGCATGGCGTAGCGGCGCCCCCAGCCTCTGGCCTGTCATCGCGCTCCACAGCAGAACCTCATCATCATCCCCTATCGCCAGCACGGAGGCGCCGTCCGGGCTGTATGCGGCTCTGCGCAGCCCGAGGCCATGACCCAGCGGTTCCCCATGCGGCTGCCAGGTCGGCACGTCCCAGATCTGGGCATCCATACCCTTGGTCAATGTGAGCAACTGGGCGCCATCCGGGCTTAAGTGCGCCTCCTCCACCTCCAGTGGCAGGAGCAAAGGTTTGCCGAGGGGCTTGCCCGTGGCCACCTCCCACACCTGCACCGCCTTGTCAGCGCTCGCCGTCACCACAAGCGAGCCGTCGCGGCTGAATTCCGCGATGTGCACCCCGCCCGCATGCGCCAGCGGGGCCCCCAGCGGCTGCTGCGTCGCCACATCCCATACCCGGGCCGAGGTGCCACCATGGCTCACACTCACCAGGCGCGCACCCTCCGCGCCGAAATGGACCGACCTCACCCTGTCATCCTGTAACAACAGCCTGCCGATCTGCCGGCCCGTCAACACCTCCCACAACTGCACGGCATCCACATAACCCTTTCCCATCACCGTCACGATGCGTTTTCCATCGGGGCTCAATTCCGCCGCCTGAACCTGGCCCGGCAGCACCACGGGCACGCCCACCGCTTCGCCCGATTTCGCATCCCACACCCGGAGCGTCTTGTCCGCGGAACGAGTCAAAAAGCGCGAGCCGTCCGCGCAAAACACCGCCCCCAACATCGGCCACGACTCCGGCCCCGCATGGCGCAGCACCTTGCGCGGCCAGCCCTGATTTTCCGCCGCGTGCAGTGAGAGCGCCGCGTACAACCGGGTGGCAGCCTGGGGGTTTTCCGGCCACCATTGCAGCGCCCGTGCCAGGAGTGCCAGGCCCTCCGACCAGTTTCCATCGGCCTCCATGCGCTGCACTGCCAGCGCATGATCCGCGCGGCTGGCCTCATGCAGACTTTCAGTCTGACCGCGCAGTTCCAGCTCCAGGGTGCCGAGCTTCCACTCCTGCTCTTGCAACCGCTGGTCCTTTTCGCGCATCTGGCCTTTTATCTCCTCTATCCTGAGCGATTCCTTCTTCGCTTCCTCCATCAAGTTCACCCCGCTGGCCTGAGCCCGCGCCAGCCGCACACGCGTCTCCTTCAAGGCTTGCGCCGTTTCCCTGCGCGCCCGTTCCGCCAGCCAGCCCAAGCCCAATGCAAGCACGGCCACCCCGGCAGCCGACCAGAGCAGCCAGCGCTCCCTAGAGAAAAGCGGACGATTCATACTGCTCCAAAAAAGCGCCCGAAGGCATATTCAGCAAGCCACCTAATGGAGCAAACGAAGGAAGGGATGACAAGCCTGCAGTGGTGGGGAATGTCGGGCGAGGCGGGGCGGTGTTTGAATAAACCGCGATAGCGCTGGCGAGATCAGGCTACGCGGGATGGCGGAGGTTTGTGTCACCGCTAGCGGTTCCACGAAATTGATTGAGATGGGTGATGCGGTTCCGTGGGTTGTCACCCACGGCTACGGTTGTGCCAGCCCTACGGGCTTTCGGAGGGAGACGCTTGCGGCTTGAAGCATGCCATAAGATGACATGAACTTGCCACGGCGTTTCAGTTCCGTGGGTTGTCACCCACGGCTATGGTTGTGCCAGCCCTACGGGCTTTCGGAGGGAGAGGCTTGCGGCTTGAAGGATTTCACTTTGGTAAGTTATACCAAGAAGAGTTGAAAACGGGTTTGGTAATGCGCCAGCCGCAGGCTGGCTCTCAACGTGGTCCACTCAGTCCTGTGAGGGGAATGTGGGCGGCAAAGCGGACGCATGCCACCCTGAGACTCACTGTCCGAACCTCTTCTTTCCTGGCTTGTTCGCCACACGCTCGCTCGTTCCGCTCAGAGGACTGAGCGGACCACTTTGCTGGCGCTCTCGCGCTGCCATGGGTGTCTATACTCCCTGAGGATGGCTCTATCATCCATCTCCGGCTCCCCGCCGATCCTGTGCGCCGTGGACGAAGACTCGTTTTCAACTGCTCATGATATTAGCGGGATCGGGGAGCTGGCTTACGTTGTCAGTGCGGCGGGGTGCCTTGCAGACGCTGCTGGTGGGCGTGGTGTGTGGCGAAGGCGCTGGATTTGCTTTCCCGCTCAGCCCTATACAAGGGCAGCCTCGCTGAGGCTCGGCAACCCTTCGCTATGATACGGAAGGCCGTTGGCTTTCAAGGCAGGAATGTCAGTCTATTGCGCAAGCCTCAATAAGTCGAAGGCGGGACATGTCGCTCTCTCGGCAAGCCTCGCATCACCACCGGCTCGTCTCTCAGCTCTCTCCGAGAGCTTTGGGCAAGACTGCGCGCGGATGGGATGACCGGATCTTGGATGAATGTTGTCACCCTATGATGCGAGTCTCAATAATGGATCTCGAAGGGGATGCGGGAACGTTCGCCAGAGCGGCAGCGGAGTGCGGCGCACCCAGGCAGGCTAGGTGGTGACCTGCGGCACGAGGTGCTCGGCGGCTTTGGCGGCTTCGGCGCGGAGTTCGGGATTGAGATTTTTTTGTTCGAATTCGCGGCACCAGCCTTTGATTTCGAGTTCGTTGAAGATCTTGCCGATGACGCGGCGGAGGAGGCCTTTCAAATTGGGGAGCTCGACTTCCTGAAGGGAGCGGATGGCGGCCTCCTTGTAGCTTTCGAGGAGGGTCATGGCCTTCTCATGCGCGCCGCTGTCGAGGGCCCACTGGCGGATGGTGGCGTTGTCGGGCTTGGTCTGGGCAGCGCCGTTCCAGAGGGCTTCCATCTGGTCTTTGACTTCGCCTTTGCCTTTCTCGCGGAGGAGGGAGAGGACGATGCTGGGGCGCATGTTCCATTCGTTGCCGGCGGCGGAGTCTTCGCCGAGGTCGTCGAGGTCATCGCGGATCTGGTAGGCGATGCCGAGGTTCTCGCTGTAGGTGTGGAGGACGTCTGCGCATTCTTCGAGCTGTCCGGCGAGGGCGGCACCGACCTTGAGGGCGACTTCGAAGGCGGGGGCGGTTTTGCTGCGGAAGATTTCGAGGACCTGGGTGCTGCTGAGGGCGACGGGGTGGCGGGTCCAGAGGAGCTCGGCGCCCTGGCCGATGCAGAGCTCGCGCTGGCCTTCAGCGGCGACGAGGATGGCGGCGCTGCGGACGTGCGCGGCGGCGTCATTGTCGGCGAGGAGGCGGTAGCCTTCGCCGATGAGGAGATCGCCGATGTTCAGAGCGACGGGGATGCCGTGCTCGGTGTGGAGGGTGGTCTCGCCGTAGCGCTCGGCATCGCCGTCCTCGATGTCGTCATGAACGAGGGAGGCCTTGTGGAAGATTTCGACGGCGATGGCGGCTTTCTTGACCGTGTCTGAGATGGGGCCTTCGGGGTCCTCACGCAGGGCCTGGTAGGCGGCGACGGTGAGGAAGGGGCGCCAGCGTTTGCCTGCACGGGCGAGCCACTCGCGGGCGATGTCATCGCTGTGGCCGCGGGAGGGTCCCATGAGGGCGTTGAGCGACTCGACGGTGAACCAGGTTTTCACCTCGTCGTGAAGGGCGTTCAGATTGAGGCGGCGGGTTTTGTCGTCGCTGGTGAGATGGATGTAGTCCCAGACCCAGTCGATATCGACGAGGGTGTCGATGCAGTCGTCCTGCAGGAGCGGGACGGCGACGGCGGGGATGGCGGCGGCCTCCACGTAGGGAAAGGTGCGCTCAAGAACGGGGAGACAGGAGATGCCGACGATGGCCTCGATCTTGCCGGTCTGGATGAGGGACATGACGATGGCGCTGCCCTCGGCGACGAGGACGGCGTAGCCGAGCTTTTCGGCTTCGTTTTGGAAATCCTGGATGGAGCAGAGGCCGCACTGCTTGCAGAGGAGGCCGAACTCATCGAAGGGAGCGGGGCACTTGCTCTCCACACGGAGGCACTTGGGCATCAGGAGCAGGCGCTTTTCAAAGGGGACGGTGGCGAGGGATTCGCGCCAGGTTTCATTGGCGAGGAGCACGCCGACGTAGTCGCGATGGATTTTGTCGATGGAGTGCTGCGCGATAATTTGATCTGTGTGAACCTGCAGGTCTGCCAGAGGAACCGGGGGGACGAGCTTGTGCTCCTCCGCGTAGGCGCGGACCCAGGCGAGGATCTGGTCGCGGTCCTGCTTGGTCTGGGGGATGTTTTTCTTCGGCTGGCGGATACGGCGGTTCAGCCCGGGAATGGGCGGCGGAAGAGCGGCGGAACGTACAACGACAGCGGACATGTGGGAAAGAGGGGGCGGGTGCCGGATGAAAAGGGTGGGCGTGTTAACCGTGCCGGGAGGACTTTGTCTTGCAGATATTGCGGTAAAGCATGCAAATCTTGCGCCGCACGGCCGAAAATGGGCAGGACTGGAGCGCTGGAAAAGCGGGCGCCACGGATTTAGACCACCGTGCCGCGACCGCTCTTCGGCGTGGTTTTGCCGGGTTTGGCCTCCGGGAGGCCTTCATCCTGGAGGATGGTGTCCTGAGGCAGGGGCTCGGCACCCTCCTCGCCTTTGGGCTCGGGCTCGGCAAAGGGGGTGGACTTCTGGTAGAGCTTGAGGCGGGCGTCGAACTCCTCCTTGAGTTTTTTGCGCTCTTCTTCGAGGGCTTTGCGATCCTCTTCGGAGAGGTTTTTGTCCTTGGGCTCCTTGTCTTCGTTGAAGAGGGTGATGCAGCGTTTCTGCCAGAGCTCGGCCTCCTTGTATTCGCCATTGCGGGCGAGAGCGGCGGCCATGGTGTCGATCATCTCATAGGGCTGCTCGTCGCTCTGGACGACTTCGGCGACGAGCTTGAGGGCGCGGCGGGCGAGGAGGACGGCGCTTTCACCATTGTGGAGGTTTTCCTCCGGGCAGGTGGCGAGGAACCAGGCGAGGTTGTTGGAGGCCCAGGGGTCCTCGGAGCGTGCGGCACGGCGGTACCAGGCGCCGGCGCGGCGGTAGTCCACGGGCACGCCCTGGCCGGTGTAGTAGAGATTGGCGAGGCGTGTCATGGCGGGGACGAAGTCCTGCTGGGCAGCCTTGAGGTACCAGAGGGCGGCCTTGGCGGAGCTTTTGGCCACGCCGTCTCCGCGCTCGAGCTTGGTGGCGTAGGCGGTCTGTGAGGGAGGATTTCCCTGGTCGGCGGCTTTCTTGAACCATTCGGTGGCCTTGGCTGTGTCTTTCTGCACGCCTTTGCCTTCCTCATACATGACTGCGAGGCTGTGCTGGGAGGCGGCAAAGCCGAGCTCCGCGGAGCTGCGGTACCACTCGACGGCCTTGGCGAGGTCTTTCTTCACGCCCTCACCGTCTTCATACAAGGAGCCGAGGACGTATTGAGCGCGGAGGTGCTTCTGCTTGGCGGCCCTTTCGACGGACTTGATGCCTTCCTCGATGTTTTTCTTCAGGCCTTCTCCGGTAATCAAGCGCAGGCCGAGCTCAAACTGTGCATCGGCATCTCCGCGGTCCGCCCAGGTACGAAGATCCTTCTCATCGATCCTCGGCGACTGCTGAGCCTGAAGGCCGGGGGAGAAAATCAGGATCGCAGCAACAATGCCAGCGACGAGGGGCGGAAGAGGCGCGTGCTTCATATAGGGTGTAGGGGTAAAACTACGTCTGGTGAAGGAGCTCTCAACCATCAAAATGAAGGCTTCATGCAAATATGAGGGGCGGGGCGGCGGCGGCCCCGAGGGAAAACGGAGGCGCTGTGGGCGCGCCGATCAAGCCTGCGGAGAGAGGGCGGGTGCGGCATCCTGCCTTCTCCAGGATGGCCGCCTTCATGCCCCATCGAGCGAAGGAGACCGAGCTCTGTGATGGGAATGCTTTTTTGCGAAACCAGAAAAACCGGCACTCGTGTCAAGTGCAGGCTGGAAGTTTATGTGAGGTGGGTGTTTTGACAAATGGGGGAGGCCGTGCGTGAATGACCTCGCAGCCGAAGCTGCCACTCCTTCCAGAGTGGTGGCGCGGGGGACCCAAACACCCTGAGTCGAAAGACGCAGGGCGGGGCGAAGGGAGGCGGGAGACCGCCGACCAGTCCACTTCCAAGGACCAGTCCGACAGCTAACCTCGCAGGCGACATTGGAAGGGCGATCCTATGCCCGACGCGAGTGCGCCGGGACCATGGTCTCCCCAGAACCACCGCACCCGCGAGTGGACGGGAAACCGTCTGCAGACCGGGGGCCTTCGAGACCCATACCCATGAACTGCCAAGAACGCCAGAGCCCCCTGAAGGAGGGCCTGGGCAAGCATTCCGGGCGGCGAACGCCGCCGCCGCCACCCGCATTCCAGCTCCTGAACTGGATGCACGTGATCAACGAGCCCGACCCCGAAACGCAAGAGCTCGACTTCGAGCAGGCTCTGAGCAGAGCGGCCGAAGAAAACGCCCTGCTCCGACCTGCGGAATGAACCCACGGACACCCACCTCACTGACACCCCAATCTCAAAGACTTTCAATCATCATGACTCATCAACACTTCAAGGCCCCCTGGGGTCGCACGCTGCTCATCGCCTCCGCCTTCACCACGCTGCTGATGCTGGGAACCGCCGGCATGATCCTCATCAACCAGAAGACGCTGTGGTTTACCAACCTGCCGGTGCCGGGCGAGGCGCCCGGGCTGGTGACCACCATGGTGCTGCTGATACCGCTGGGGGCGCTGCCCTTCATCGTACGCGGATATGTGGTGACGAAGGACGGCATCCTGATCAAGCGGCTGTGGTGGAACACGGTGCTGCGCTTTGAGAACATCCGGTCCGTGGAGGTGGAGCCGCTGGCGCTCTGCCACAGTGTACGCACGTGTGGAAACGGCGGCCTGTACTCCTTCACGGGGTACTACTGGAGCAAGCAACTGGGGCACTTCCGCGCCTACGTCACGGACCTGAACCGCACGGTGATCGTGCATATGAAAGACCGCACGGCGGTGCTGTCTCCGGACGATCCGGAGGGCTTTGCCCGCAGCGTGACCCGCCTGCTGCATGCCTGAATCCTTCACCATCTCTCAACCTTGAACTTTCCTGCTCCTTCATGAACTCGATCCTTACCTTCGCTTATGAGCACTGGCTCATGACGTTCTCGTTCGCCGGCATCATCGCGCTGTACTTTGTGTCCTGCGTGTACATTCCGGAAAGCAAAGTGGGCATTGTGATCAAACGTTTTGCCTTCAAGAACCTGCCGCCGGGTGAAATCATCGCCCTGAACGGTGAGGCGGGATACCAGGCGGACACGCTGGCGCCGGGGCTGCATTTCGGATTTTGGGTGGTGCAGTACCACATTGAAAAAGTGGCGATGATCCGTGTGCCGCAGGGAGAGCTGGCGCTGGTGGTGGCGAAGACGGGGGCGGCGATCCCTCCAGGACGCATCCTGGCGCGCACGGTGGCGTGTGATCATTTCCAGGATGCGCGGGCCTTTCTGAAACACGGCGGTGAAAAGGGGCGGCAGCTCGGTGTGATCACGGCGGGGTCGTACCGCATCAATCCGGCGCTTTTCACAGTGATCACGTCTGAGAACGCGGCGCAGAACGGGCTGGACCCGCGGCTGCTGAGCATCCGCCATGTGGAACCCGATCTGGTGGGCATTGTGACGACGCTGGACGGCATGCCCATTGAGCAGACGGAGATCGCGGGGGCCATGGTGCCAGGGCACGACAACTTTCAGAACGCGCAGGCGTTTCTGGACGCGGGCGGGCACCGCGGGCTGCAGGAGCAGGTGCTGCTGAGCGGGCAGTGGAACATCAACCCGTGGTTTGCGCAGATCGAGCAGGTGCCGATGTTTGAGATACCCATCGGCCATGTGGGGGTGGTGATCTCGTATGTGGGCAAGGCGCACCTGGACATCAGCGGGCCGGAGTTCAAGCATGGAGACCTGGTGGAGGTGGGGCACAAAGGTGTGTGGGGCAAGCCGCTGCTGCCCGGGAAGCACCCGATCAACACGCGCATCATGCGGGTGGAGCTGGTGCCGACGACGAACATCGTGCTGAACTGGGCGACGCGCACGGAGGCGCACCATTTTGATGCGAAGCTGAGCAGCATCACGGTGAGATCACGCGACGGGTTTGCCTTCAACCTGGATGTGTCTCAGATCATCCACATCGGCGCGAATGAAGCGCCGAAGGTGATCAGCCGCGCGGGGTCGCTGCAGAACCTGATCGACCACGTGCTGCAGCCGATCGTGGGAAACTATATCCGCAACTCGGCGCAAGACTATACGGTGCTGGATTTCCTGAGCGCGCGCAGCCAGAGGCAGGCGGATGCGGCGGGCCACATCGAGGCGGCGCTGCGCGAGTATGACGTGGAGGGAATCGACACGCTGATCGGCGACATCACGCCGCCGGAGTCGCTGATGAAGACGCAGACGGACCGCAAGCTGGCGGAGGAAAGCCGCAAGACGTATGAGATGCAGGAGGCGGCGGAGAAGCAGCGGCAGCAACTGGTGCGGCAGACATCGCTGGCGGACATTCAAAACCAGGTGGTGAGCGCCGAGCAGGGCGTGAACATCGCGGAGCTGCATGCCACGGCCGCGGTGAAGAAAAGCGAGGGCGAGGCGGCCTCCACGCGACTGCGCGCCAGCGGCGAGGCGGAGGCGATCCGCGCGACGGGCCAGGCCAAGGCCGATGCGTATCAGGCCGGGGTGAACGCGCTCGGCTCCGATGTGTACGGCATGCTGCAGGCGTTTCAGATCATCGCGGATAAGAACCTGCGGGTGGTGCCGGATGTGCTGGTGAACGGCGGACAGGGTGGCAGCGGGATCCTGGATGCGCTGATGGCGATGCTGACGAAGCAGCGCGCGGCTCTGCCCGGACTGAACTGATTGCCAAGCGCCGCCCGGGCGGATGGTGCCTGCGGCACCATGCGCCCTCATAGGCACACAGCCGAGAATGAATCTGCACTGGGACATTTGGCTTTTGTGATGAGGTGTGGTAGCAGATCGAATGAAAAAGCTCCCTGCCTTTGCATTGCTCCTCGGCTGCAGCGTGTGTCTTCTGCTTCTGTGCGGCTGCAGTGACGCGAGCTACATCACCCCGGCGATGACCTTTGCGTATGAGGACTTCGGGCCGGAGCCGATGGCCTCGCGCCTGGTGGGGCCGAAGGGGAAGGACACGCAGGTGGTGGCGCGGTTTGCCTCGACACGCAAGACCCCGCCGGCGGAGGGGCCGGACGTACGCTTTGTGAACGTGGAGCAGGCGATGTATTTCCTGCGGCACCAGGCAAAGCAGCTGCCGAAGACGCCGGAGAATGCAGCACTGCGGCAGCGGCTCTCCACGACCTACGGCCGGCTGTACAACCAGTATTCCACCAAGCGGAGCGCCTTTCTCTCCGCGCCCTCAGCCAGCTATGGCCGGGGCGGGATGAACCGGGCGCTGATGATGCCGCCGATGCCGCCGACAATCTGAACGCGGGGCATTTGACAAGCGGGCCGCCGCCCGCCAGAATCTGGGTCCTGTCTCGAATGAGACGCGGGTGTAGTTCAATGGTAGAACACGAGCTTCCCAAGCTTGATACGTGAGTTCGATTCTCATCACCCGCTCCATGAGGAGCGCTTCTCAACGAAGGAACTCATAGAGCTGCTGAAGGAGCTCGCCGCGAGTCATCGCACGGTCCGCGGCGGCTTTGTCGGGAGGGAGGCTGCGCTCCTTGCTCCAGTCACTGAGGGTGTAAGAAGGGGAATCTGTGGATTCGGCTTTGGAAATGTCGGCGGCGAGCGATTGCTCTTCGCGGATGCCTTGATGCAGGGCGCGAACGCCATTGATCCAATTGCGCGCGGTGCTGCGCTTCACGGGGTCGTTCAGGCGAGCGTTGTAGCCGGCGAAGAAGCCTTTGGTGGCGAAGTACTGGGCGGCGGGGAGGCTTGCATCAGTCGCGTCGCTTTTGATGTCGTTGAAGAAACTGACGAGATGCTGCTTCTCGACAAGTTTGCGAACCAGGAGGTCCGGTTTGAGTTTACCCGGGGTGGTGTGGTGCTGCTTTGAGAGGACGGCGGCCCAGCCTGTGGCTTCGCCGATTTGCATCCAGACGGGTTCGAGGCGGATGGCGCCCCAGGCGACGTGGGTGGCGGAGAGGCAGACGGGGACGAGGAGATTATCCACATCTTTGGGAAGCAGGCAGCGGTAGGGGATCTGCGCGGGGCGGGACTCTTCGGTGAGGATGAGTTTGCCATCGTAGTCGTAGCCGGGGTGGCGGTCGGTGGTGCAGTCGTGGGAGTCCATGGACCAGTCGGTGAAGGCGATGCTGTCTGGATGGATGGGCGTGCGGGCGTAGTCGGGGGAGAGGGTGTTGTCGTGCTCGCTGAAGATGTGGCGGCCGACGATGCGACGGGCCTCGCGGACGTAGAGCTCGTAGGGGAGGTTGTGGTTGTCGGGGTATTCGTCGAGGGGGAGGCCGATGCGGCGATAGCCTTCGCGCTTGGCGGGCGGGATTGATTCGTCGTTTTGGAGGAAGAACATGAGGCCGAGCGCGAAGTTCGTGTGTCGCGCGATGATCTTCTCGCGCTCGGGCCAGGAGGCGGCGGGATACTGGTGATTTTCGCCGGGGAGGATGGCGCTGTTGAAGCTGCTTTTGCCATGCATGCTGCCACTGCCCATGCCTTTGCGATTGTAGTGCAGGTATTCTTCGCGGTTGTAGCCGGGGGGCTTTTCGGGGAGGCGGATGTTGCCGGGGTCGTTGCTGAGGCAGAAGCGGTGGTTGTAGGCCTGGACGGCACCGTCTGCGGTGAAGGGGCTGGTGGGATCGATGCTGCCCTGGGTGTGGGCGTAGAGATGGAGGTTTAAGGTGCCGTCTTTCACGGCCTGCGGGCCGGATTCGGGGGTGATGTTGGTGAAGATTTTGCCGGCATGAGGTTCGTGGAATTCTTCGCGGCTTTCGCGGCCGATGCGACATGGGACCTGGGCAAGCGCGGCGAGATCGCCTTCGTAGGTGGCATCGACGTAGGTGTCTGCATCGACGCGAATGTCATGGGTGGTGCCGTATTCGCGGAGGGTGAGGGTTTTGAGCGTGGCTTTCTCGCGATCGATTTTTGCGGGGTAGTGTGAAAGGAGGGTGGTGATGTTTTTCTCCGCGGAGACGAGTTGATTGAAGAGACGCTCGGCGACGGAAGGCTCGAAGCGGCTCATGGGGTAATGGGACTGGGTGTAGCGAGCTGAGGCGTATTCTTTGGAGTCCGCGCCGTAGGTTTCGCGGTAGTGATCTTCGATCTTCTTTGCGTACTCATTGAAGATGGGCGCACGGGGACCGCCCCAGAGGGCGTCCCACTGCATGAGGGCATTGGTGAGCATGCCGCCGATGTGTTTGTTGTGCTGGACGAGGAGGACGGTGAGACCTTCGCGCGAGGCACGCACGGCGCAGGCGATGCCGGCGGGAGTGCCGCCGACGACGATGAGATCGTAGTGTTTTTCTGCGACGTCCTGAGGTGATGAGGAGCGCAGGGGAGTGACTTGTGCTTTTGTTTTTGGAGCCGGGGTTTGCAGGCTTTTCCACATGCGGAGGAGGGATTCGCCGCGTGGGCGGTCGAGGAGCGGGGAGTCGGCGGCTTCGGCTTCGCGCACCTGTTTGATGAGGTCCATGGGCTGGAGAGTACCGGCGCGCAGGGCGGCGAGGCCCTGGCCCCAGACGTTGCGGGTGCTCTCTTTGAGTGGCTCGTCCAAGCGTGCGTTGTAGTCGGCGAAGAAGCCTTTGGTGGCGAAGTATTGGGCGGCGGGGATGCGGGGATCGTCTGAGGAGACATCGAGGTCATTGAAGAAGGTGACCATGACGTGCTGGGTGCGGATGGTGCCCCAGGCGACGTGGGTGGAGGAGAGGCAGACGGGGACGAGGAGATTGTCGATGCCCTGGGGAAGGATGGCGCGGTAAGGGACCTGGCCGGGGAAGGTTTCGACATCGAGCATCATCTTGCCTTCTTCCAGTGCGCCGGGGATGTGGCGTGGGGTGCAGGCGTGGGTGTCGAGATACCATTCCGTGGTAGCGATGCTGTCCTCATGCAGCGGAGCGTGGTCCAGGCCTGGGACGAGCATGGCGTCGTGCTGGGTGAAGATGTAGCGGCCGGTGATGCGGCGGGCTTCGCGGATGTAGAACTCGTAGGGGCGATGGGCGTTGTCGGGAAATTCGTCCTTGGCGAGGCCGAAGTCGCGCCAGGATTTTTGGCGTGCGGGATCGACGGAGGGGTCGTTTTGCAGGAAGTAGAGGAGGGCGATGGTGGCGCTCCAGTGGGCGTCCATGACTTTGCGGCGGCCGGGCCAGTCGGCCTCGACGTAGTCGGTCTGCAGGCCGACGAGCTGGGGGCGGTTCCAGCCGCGCTTGAGATTGGGGATGGGGGAGACAATGGAGCCGTGCTCGAGGAGCTTGAGCTTTTCGGGATCGTAGTCGGCGGGCTTTTCGACGGGGAGGCGGTTGGCAGGATCTGAGCTGAGAGGCGTGCGGTAATTGAAGGCCTGGACGTTGCCGTCGGCCTCACCAGTGCTCTCGGGTTCTTTGATGGCCTGAAGACCGCTGAATTTGCGGAGGTTCAGAGAAGCGTGGAGCTTGGCTGCGCGTTCGATTTCGGGAGTGGGCGCGGTTTTGACCCCTGCCATGTAAATGACGCCAGCGTGCGGTTCATTGAATTCAGCGCGGGCTTCGCGACCGAGGCGGTATGGGACTTTGGCGACGGCGGCGAGATCGCCCTCGTAGCTGCAGTCGGCAAAAATTTTGGCGGTGATGTGTTTTTCGCCGGGGCCGTCGAGTTCGCGGATGGTGATGGACTTTAGGACGGGGCCTTCACGCTGAACAGCGGTGGGGTAATAGCCGCGAATGACGGTGACGTTTTTCTCCTGGGTGATGAGGCGGGTGAGAACGGCCTCGGCGACGTGAGGCTCGAACTTGCCATTGCTGTGGCCGCTTTTGCCTGGGAGGGCATCGCGATACTGAGGTGATTTTTCGCCGTAGGTGGTGCGGTAGTGATCGAAGATGGCCTGGCGGGCTTCATCGTAGATGGGCGAGCGTTTGCCTTCCCAGAGTGTGTCCCAGACGCCGAGGCCGCTGGAGAGGATGCCGCCGAGGTGCGCATTGTGATTTACGAGGATGACGTTGAGGCCTTCGCGGGCAGCGCGGACGGCCATGGCGATGCCGCCGGGAGTGGCTTCGTAGATGCAGAGGTCGGCTTGCTCTGCGTGGAGTGATGACGCGGCCAGCAGGAGGATGGCGAGAAGGGCTTTCATCATTTTGACACAGGTGCGGGAGCGCTGGGTGGGGATTCATTGCCGGCGACGTCGAGGAAGGTGAGGGTGTAAGTGTGCGGCTCTTTGGAGTCGTCGGTGATGGGGGAAGCGCGAAGGCCTTCGGGTGGTGCGTCGCGGGATGTGGCGATGCGGGCGCCGGGTTTGACGCCAAGCTCTTTCCAGAGCATGCCATCGCGATGGATGCGGAGAGTGCGCAGGCCACCATCGAAGGCTGGCGTGATGGTGCAGGTGAGCTGGATGACGCCGGAAGAATCGCGCGTGGCGGTGAGAGTGGGAGCGGGGAGTTTGGGATGGGATGGATGGAGGGTGCCGTGTTCGGAAAATTCGCGCCAGAGTTTGGCGAGGTCTGCATTGGGCAGCCAGGCGAGGGTGGGATCGTGGAGGTTTGAGTCAGTGAGTTCGCGATCCTGGAGGGAGGTGATGTCAACGAGAGCACCGGAGAGTTTTGACTGCAGCACGGCTGCGAAGAATGGGATGATGACGAGGCGTGAGTCATCGCAGCCGTGCTCTGAGAGAGGATCGATGAGGCGGCCGACAGTGGTGCCCTGGGAGCGAAGCTCGCGGAACATGGTGTTCATGGGCTCCCAGGAAACGAAGTGGCTGGAGGTGGGGACGGTCTCGCGTTTTCCCCAGACGAAGAGGAGTGGGAGTTTGAGCGCGGCGGGGGCGAATTTGGCGCGGAAGGCGGGGTCGCCGAACTGCTTGTGACAGCCGCCGCGGAATGAGGCTGCGAGGACGCGACCGGGGTGGCGGACGATCATCTGCGCGGACCAACTTGAGCCGCCGGAGTGGCCCCAGAGGAGCCATGGAGCGTCTTTGAGTTCGGGGCGGGCGGAGGTTTTAGCGAACTCAGCCAAGGCGGAGAGCAGGGCGCGTTCGGAGCCGCTTTCGGGGTCGTTCCATTCATCGCAGCCACCGGCGACGTGATACATGGGCGCGAGAAGGGCGCAGTTGTGCTGGCGGGCGAGGGCGCGCCAATGGAAGTCGAAAGTGACGGGGGGATGTTTGTCGGGGGAGGCATTGGTGCAGCCGTGCTGGTGGATGATGACGGCTTTGACTGGCTGTGCGGGATCTGGCAGCCAGCAGGAGAATTCGGCGTGCTGGAAGCGATCAATGCCGGAAGGTGGGACGATGAGGTTTAGCAACAGGCCGTCCTCGGCCTGGGCGAGTGAGGCGCATAGCGCGAGGATGACAAGAAAGGGCTTCATGGTTTGAGCTGCTGCCAGAGTGTGAGCAGGAAGGCGCCGCGAGTTTGAGCGGTGGCTGGAGAGTTTTGTGTCTCGGCGGTGTGGACTGCCGTGGCGGTCTGCATGGGATCGCCGGGGTGTTCCCATGCGGTGCGCACGGCGGTGGTGAGGGGGGCGTCGAGACGGGCATCGTAGCTGTCGAAGAAGCCTTTGGTGCCGAAGTATTGGGCGGCGGCGATGCGTGGATCGTCGGAGGTGACATCGACGTCATTGAAGAAAGAGACCATCACGTGGCTGGAGGCGAGCTTGCGGATGAGCTGGTCGGGATCGAGAGCGGCGGGAGTGGATTTGCTTTTCACTGCGAGGGCGGCGGCGAAGCCGGCGGATTCGCCGGTTTGCATCCAGACGGGTTCGAGGCGGATGGAGCCCCAGCCGACGTGGGATGCGGAGAGGGGCACGGGGGCCAGGACGTTGTCGAGCTCCTGCGGGAGAAGGCTGCGATAGGGGACCTGCGCGGGTCGTGATTCTTCGCCGAGGAACAGGATGCCGTCCATGTTGCCGCCGGGTGTTTTGCGCGGGAGGCAGGCGACGGAATCGACGGGCCAGTCGGTGATGGCGATGCTGTCGGGATAAATGGGAGTACGGGAGATGCCGGTGGCGATGACGTTGTCCTGTTCTTTGAAAACATAGCGGCCGACCAGACGGCGGGCTTCGCGGACGTAGATCTCGTAGGGGACGTGGTTGTTGTCGGGGAATTCATCGGCGGCGAGGCCGTAGCCGGTGAACTGTTTGCGATCTGCGTCTGATGCAGCGGGATCATTTTGTGCCCACCAGAGGCGCATGAGCATGCCTTCGAGGTAGCGTTTTGAAATGGCCTCGCGAGTGGGCCAGTCGGCGGCAGGGTAGTCGTTTTGAGGACCGATGAGGCGGCCGCCGTTCCAGGCGACTTTTTGATTGGGGAGATTGGGGACGAAGCCACCGCCGCCTGCGGCTTTGGCGATGGCGGGATCGTAGTTCGCGGGCTTGGGAAGCAGAACGCGATTTGATGGATCGCGCGTGAGGATGAGGCGGTAATTGTAGGCCATGACGGAGGCGTCGGCTTCGCCGCTGTTTGGGCCTTCGACGATGCCGGCGGTGGCGTGGCTGTTGTAGCGGATGTTGAGAGTGCCTTCGTCAGCGGCTTTGGGGAAGCCGCGCTGGCCGGGCTCTTTGTGGCGCTCTTCGGAATAGATGACGCCTGCGTGGGGTTCGTTGTATTGGGTGCGTGCCTCGCGGCCGATTTGTGTTTTCACGCCGGCGGCGGCGAGGAGATCGCCTTCATACATGCCGTCGGCGAAGACGGTGGCACTGACGGTGATTTCGCTGCCGCCGTGGATGGGCTGAAGTGTGGCGGACTTTAAGAGGCGGCCATCGCGAGTGGTCTTTGTGATGATGTGGCCTATGAGGACGGTGAGGGACTTTTCGCGCTCGGCCATTTGATTGAAGAGGAGCTCGGCGATGCGTGGCTCGATCTTGGGGCGGTCGATGTGGGCGCGGCTGGTGGCGCTCGGCATGGAGAGAATGTGCTGGGGGGAATTCTCGCCGTAGGTTTTGCGGTAGTAGTCGCTGGCACCGCGCAGGATCTCGGCATAGAGCGGCGAGCGCATGCCGTCGTAGGGGGCTTCCCAGCCACCTGCGCCGCTGGTGCTGAAGCCGCCGAGGTGCTGGGTGTGATTGACGAGGAGCACGCTGAGGCCTTCGCGCGCGGCACGCACGGCGCAGGTGATGCCGCCCGGTGTGCCGCCGATGACGACGAGGTCGTAGGATTTGCCGTTTATGTCCTCGGGCTTTGTGGCGCTCTTGAGGAGCATGGGTGGGGGGATTTTGGCCGGGGCTGCGGATGTTTTTTCCTGGGCTGGGAATCCTGTGAATGTGCGGGTGTTGCGTTCGGCGGTGGCTTCAGCTTCGGAGAGAATTTGCAGGCCATCGACTGCGACGAAGCCGTCGGCGTCTGCGTTTGAGATGGTGATGGTGGTGGCTCCTTTTTCGAGGTCGAAGATGCCGAGTGCGCGTGGGATGCCTTCCTCCATGCAGGGCTCGCGCTGATTTAAGGTGAGCGATTTGGAACCGATTGTGATCTGGGCATTGCGTGCGCGATTGCTCGCGGCGGTGTAGAGCAGGCGGACTTCGTAGCGGCCTGTTTCTGGGATGAGGGGCGTGAAGGTGGCTGTGGCGGGTGCTTTGCGCTCGGCCGTGCGGTAAGAGGAGCCGAGGAGTGAGGGAAGCTTGTCGCTGGTGGCCCACTTGCCGGTGAAGGTGGCTTCTGTGTCATCGAGCACGATGCCGGCGGCCTTGGTGGCGGTGATGGGTGTGGCGGTGGATTTTTCGAGCTTGTCCGTTTCTCCAAGAGTGAAGCGGGTGCTGACGACAGAGTTTTGTTCCGGGCCGGGGCGATACTTGATGTAGGTGGTGGCGACGAGGGTGCCGTCTGGGAGGAGTTCGAGGCCGGGGTAGCCACAGTCGCTGCCTTTGTGGCTGTGGAGGAGCTTGATTTTGTATTCGCCATCGCGGCCGCTGGTGATGTCTTCGTAGTGGCCGACCCAGGCGACGAAATGATTTTTGGTGGTGCTCTTGGAACCGGTGTCGCGGAAGCAGATGACGAGGCGGCCATCGGGGGCATAGACGGCTTTGTGGCGATCGCCGTGCAGGCCTTGGGGGAGGGCTTTTACTGAGGACCAGGATTTGCCTTCGTCATCGCTGGTGATGAAGTGGGCGGGCTCGGTGCGGATGTTTTCGCGGATGAGGCAGAGGAGTTGTTTGCCATCGGGCGAGCGGACGACTTCGGGCTCGCAGGGTTTGAGGTCGCCGAGATCAACGAGAATGCGCCAGGGGCTCCAGGTGAGGCCGCCGTCGGTGGATTCGCTTTGGGTGACGACGTTGGACCTTGGGTCTTTGGTTTCGCCGGGGCGGCGGATGTTGGAGAGGCCGATGAGTTTTTTGCTGCCTTCGACCGGAATGATGGTGGTGAAGGGCATGACGGTGACGAGGCCATTGCTCTGCATGGGAGACCATGTGCGGCCGTCATCGGTGGAGACGGATTGCTGCATGGTGCCATCGGGGCCCTGGCCGGCGAAGACGAAGAGGCGCGCGGTGCCTTGCGGATCGGTGAGGCGGTAGAGGGCGGGGCAGTTTTTGACGTGCTGCCAGTTTTCGGGAACGGGCAGGAGAGCGCTCCATGTTTTGCCGCCGTCTTCGCTGCGCTTCAGGGGACCGCAGCCGCCGCCGTGGCCGTGGGTCCAGACGCAGAGCATGGTCTTGCCGTCTGGCAGGAGGAGGGTGGTGGGGTGGCCTTGGTATTCTTCTGCGGTGCCCTGGGCGATGATGACTTGGCGTGAGGTGTCTTGGGAGAGGTCGAGCGTGGGGAGTGGTGCAGCGGCGTGGAGAGATGAGAAGGCGAGCAGTGCGAGTGCGGCGGTGGTCGGGAGGCGCATGGTTTCAAGACGATGTGGGGGCGGGGTTGTTGCTGGTCAATTTAGTGGACCATGGGAAGGCGGAGGTCATCTTCGCCTGACGAAGGCGGATGATTTTCCCCTCACCCCAACCCTCTCCCCGAAGAGAAACATACCCCTTTGCGTGCGCCAGGGGCGGGGAGAGGGAGAACCGCGTTGGGCGGCTACGGGTGAATGGTGAGGATGAACAACTGGCGGGTGCCGTCTTTGGCGAGGCCGGGGACGAGGAGCTGGTTGCTGTCGCGGTTCCAGAGGGGGCCGGGGTCGAGGCGGAGGTCGCCGCTGGTGTAGGTGCCTTGATCGAAGGCCGGGGAGCGCACCCATGCGCCGTCGCTGCGGCGGAGGATGGTGTAGTGGTTTTTGCCTTTGTCGCCGTGGCCGTTGACGAACCATTGGCCGTCGGGTGAGAGGGCGACATCGCCGCCGGGTTTGGGGAAAATTTCCGGGGTGCCGAGGTCGGACACCATCTTCATGGTGTCGGTGTCGTAGATGATCTGGCGATCGTCTTTCTGGCCGATCATGCGATGGCCGCTTTCCCAATCGGGGTGGCCGCCGATGAACATTTCCAGAGGGCGGATGCCGGTGCCGTCGGCATTCATGATGCAGGGGATGTTGCAGCGGTCGGGTTTGTCGAAGTCGCCGCGGACGAAGAAGAAGATGCGGTCGTCATCGCGATTCCAGAGGGTGTGATTGATGAAGAGTTCTTTGCCATCGACTTCGGGATGAGTGGGGCGTAATGCGTCGGCGAGCTGTTTGAAGGAAACGAGCAGGCGGGTCTCCTGGGTGGCGATGTTTGCTTTGAAGATGCCGTCATCTTTCGGCTGAGCGACGCCGATGGTCCAGTCGTGGGTGGCGGGGTAGCCTGTGACGGGGCGTAGGCGGGCCATGCGGGCGTAGTTGAGGCCGAGGAAGGAGCCGCCGTTTTGGGCTACGCCGCTGTTGCCAACCGGGGTGCCTTTGCGGCGATACTCGGCGATGCGTTTGCGCGACTGGATGTCGTAAAGGACGCAGAAGACTTCGTTGGTGGCGGGATCGCGGTCGTTGAAGAAGAACTGGGTGTCTGCCTGCTGTGGATTCCAGTAGAGCATGGTGCCTTGCTGGGGATTCCAGGCGCGGCTGTGATCGAGGTCGGTGATGGTGTTGTTGTTCTGGGTGTCGATGAGGATGATGTCTGCGGCGTCTTCGGGACGTGGCATGTGGTCCTGGAAATCGGTCTGCATCGCGACGATGTAGCGGCCGCTTTGATTCCAGGGAATGGTGCGCACGTGGCCGATGTAGCCGAAGAAGTGCTGCTTTGGGCCGGTGGTGAGAGCGGTGACGGTGAGGTGGGGAGCGTCTGCTGCGTGGGTGTTGCAGAGGATGGTGAAGAGGAGGAGAATGAGAGGGTTCATGGAGTCGAGCGATTTGAAATGCGTCGTGGTATTGGCGGCTCGTCACATCAAACGGACACAAAGGCTGGCCCCTCACCCCAACCCTCTCCCCGAAGAGAAGTATTCGTTTTTGCGTAAGTCAGGGGCGGGGAGAGGGAGAATCGCGTTTGCCGTCATCGATCTATTGCCCCCTTATTAAACGCATTATGCGGTCATGCGTGCCATCACGGCATCATCGACGGGTTTGCAGGAGCGGTAGCCTTCGCCGTGTTCGGGGAGATCGGTGAGGAAGGTGGTGCGGGATTCGGCGGTGTGGAAATCGAGGCCGATGAGGGCGCGGCCGATGCGCTCGCCGGACTGGCGGTAGTTGAAGTAGCAGAGGCTGGCGCGGTCGCGGATGAGGCGGGAGAGGAAATCGTGAAGGGCGCCGGAGCGCTCGTAAAAGTCGAGACGTAGGAAGAGAGGATGGGTGAGGAGATCGCCGCGGAGAGGGATGGCGCGGAAGGCGACATCGACTGCGCCGGTGAGGTCTTCCCAGCGATAGCCACCGGCTTCGAGGCGTGCGGGGAGTGCTGCGAGTTTTTCGGCGTTTTCTGCGGTGACGGTAAAGACGGGCCAGGCTTCGTCGGAGCGATGCAGGCCGTACTGGAAGTCGGCGATGTTGAGGCCTTCGAAGCAGGAGTCGAGCAGGGCGAGCATGGCACCGGGGCGCTCGGGGATGCAGACGCGGAGGGCCCGTGAGGCGGTGTTGCCAACGCCTTCGGACTGCGCGATAAGACCGAGCTGGAGGAAGTCGATGTTGGCACCGGTGATGACGATGAGGACTTTTTTGCCGGCGAGAGCGGCGCGGTTTTTCAACACGGCAGCGAGGCCCATGGCACCGGAGGGCTCGGAGACACAGCGAAGCGTCTCCCACAGGACACGGATAGCGGCGCTGACTTCGGCATTGGTGATGGTCTCCACGCGATCGAGGCTCTGCTGGCAGATGCCAAAGGGCAGCGCGCCGGCTTTGCGAACGGCGGTGCCATCGCAGAAGATATCGAGGTCGTGGAGTTCGACGGGTTTCTCGGCAGCAAGAGCGGCTTTCATGGAGGCCTGGCCGGTGCCTTCGACTCCGACAGCTTCCATATTTGGCCAGTAGGTTTTGAGCCAGCAGGAAACGGCGGAGGCCATGCCGCCGCCGCCGATTTGGAGATAGGCGGCATCAAAGGGGCCATGGCCGGAGAGCACGACTTCATCCGCGAGAGTCCCCTGCCCTGCCATGACTTTGAGGTCATCGTAAGCGTGCACGTAAGTCGCGCCGCTGCTGCGTTCGTCTTCACGTGCTGAATGCACGGCTTCATCGTAGCTGTCGCCAGCGAGCATGATGCGGACGAATTCGCCGCCGTGATGCAGCACGGCGTTTTGCTTCACTTTGGGCGTGGAGCGTGGCATGTAAATGCGCGCGTGGATGCCGAGGGTTTTGGCGGCGAGGGCGACGCCCTGCGCGTGATTGCCGGCGGAGGCGGTGACGACTCCTTTGGAGCGCTGCTCGGGTGTGAGCTCGATCATGGCATTGCAGGCGCCGCGCCATTTGTAGCATTTCACGGGAGAGAGGTCTTCGCGCTTCACCCAGATTTCAGGGGCGGGCTCGGAGCCGGGGAGAATGAGGCGCTCGATGGGCGTGGGCTGGCCGAAGCGGTACACACGCTCGCGGGCAAAGAGGATTTCCTGGCGCAGGCGGCGGTCGAGAGGGAGGTTTTCGCGTTCCATTTTTGGCGTGATACATCCGCGCCGGGTGTGGGACGGCAAGGGGTTTTGGTGGGTGGACGGCGTGGTTTGCAGAGCCGGATTCCGGCTGAAGCCGGTACTACAATACGGCGCTGGGGCGGGTGTCAGATTTGAGTTGATGCGTGGCTTCCAGAACGGGCTGAAGCCCGAACTACGTACTCAGATGAGCTGCGGAGATGTCGCATCAATGAGCGGCCTTTTTCTTTGGGGCGGAGTGTTTCCACTCGAGGATCTGGCCGTCTTGATCGAGGCGGGTTTTTAGCTTGGTATAATCGACCTGCTGGACGGGGATTTTGTCGTCGATGGCGAGGGAGGCGGCGGTGGCGGCGCTTTGGCTGGTGCACATGAGGACGGGCTCCATACGGATGCTGCTGAAGGCGGTGTGGCTGGCGCTGAGCGCGAAGGTGACGAGGAGATTGTCGCACTCGGTTTGCTTTGGCACGATGGCCGCGTAGCCGATGCCGTAGGGTGGTGCGCCATCGCGGCCGCCGGCGGTTTTGCCTTCGCGGGTGACGACACCGTCCTTCACGATGCGGCGGATTTCGTGGGTGTCTGTGCCGTAGCTGCCGAGGCTGATGGGCTTTGGGGCGGTCTGACGGCCGAAGGTGTGGTGCTCGGTGAGGACGAGGTCGCTGATCATGCGGCGGGCTTCGCGAACGTAGATCTGGTGGGGCCAGCCGCCGTTGTCGGTGAATTCGTCTTTGGGCAGACCGAAGCGTTGCATGTCGTGGCGCACTTTTTCTGGGACGCGCGAGTCAGTGGCGAGGAAGTGGAGGAGGCCGCGATGGTAGTTTTCGTGCTCCCTGGCGATTTTTTCGCGCTGGGCGTAGGAGGCCTCCGGCCAGGCGTGGGATGCGCCGGGGAGATTGCCGCCGAAGGTGGCGGTGTTGAAGTCCCACTTGTCATTGGGCAGGGCATCGTGCTTGGAGAACCAGCGCAGGTCCATGGCATCGCCATTGGCGAGGCAGGCTTCGATGAAGCGGACGATGATCTCGTAGCGTTTGGGATCGTAGTCTGTGGGCGGTGTGATGGGGATCATGTTCGCCGGATTGGTGGTGAGGCAGAGGCGGAAGCAGTAGGCCTGCACACCGGGGGCAGGCTCGCCGGGTGTGCCGGGCTCGCCGGACTGGATGAGCGGGAGGAGGCCGCTTTTGGGGTCGCCTTTGATCACGTAGGGATCGAGGGGAAAGTCGCGGTCCCACACGCCCTGGCCGCCTTTGAGACGGCCGCTCTCGCCAGGCTGCTCGTAATGGGTGTGAGGCATGAATTTTTCCACGTAGTGGATGCCGTTGTAGGTCTCGCCATATTTGGCATTGCCCTCGCGCATGAGGGTGTAGCTGACGCCGGATTTCGCCATGAGATCGCCTTCATAAGTGGCGTCGATGAAGACCTTGGCGCGGAAGACGGTGCCGTCTTCGGTGGTGAATTCGGTGATGTGTGCGCCGTCTTTTTTGACGGAGGCAAGGCGTGCGCCGGTGTTTACTTTGACACCAGCTTCGCGGGCCATGTCGTTGAAGACCTGCTCGGCTTTGTGAGGCTCGATGGCATAAGCGCCGCCGGTGGCGGGACCGCCGGCTTTGCTTTCAAAGGCTTTGTCCCAGGCGAGGGTAACGCCCACGGTGGCGGCGAGCTTGGTGAAGTATTCGCGAGCGATGCCGCCGACGGAGCGGGGATCGCCAATGTCCACGGCGCTGAGGCCGCCGCTGGTCATGCCGCCGAGGTGTTTGCCGGGCTCTGCGATGACGACCTTTTTGCCCATGCGCGCGGCCTGAACCGCGGCTGCGACACCACCGCTGGTGCCGCCATAGACGCAGATGTCTGAATCCACCACAGCGGCAGCGGCGAGGGACGACGAGAGGGCAAAGGCGAGCAGGAAGGACTTCATGGATGGTAGCGAAAGCAGACGCGGCCCGAGGACGCACCTTGCTGGTCAAGAGGGCTGACCAACGGCGAGATCGACGAAGATGATGGAGAGAGGCGCACCTGCGGTGAGCGTGACTTCGAGGCTGTTTTTGCCTTCGCGCAGGAGTTTGGCGGGGATGATCCATGCGCGCAGTTCCTCCGGCTTTGCGAGCATGGAGGGATAGGGAACGGCGAAGGGGTCGGAGACGTCGGTGGTGGCTGAGACGGGTTCGCCATTGAAGGTGGCGGTCCATTGATCGGTGCCGAGTGATCTGTCTGACTGAATGCGGATGCGGGCGTCGTTTTTCCAGCCGCCCGTGGGCGGGGCGAGATCGAAATTGAACTTGGCGGGTTTGCTGGCTTCGACTTTGCGGGGGACGGGCAGCGGCTTCATGCCGGGGGCGCGCCAGCCCTGGGCGATGAACCAGTGCTGCGGCTCCCGTGCGAGCGCCTTGGGATCGCGCAGGGCTTTGAGGGCTTCAAAGGGGGGCTCGCCGAAGACGCCGCGGCCTTCGCCCTGGCCATGCTGACGGTAGTAGGCGAAATTGAAGAGGCTGATGCCATCGGCACCGCGTGCGTAGGCGAGGTGGGCAGAGGTGTGCAGGTGCTCGCGGGTGGCGCGGCGGAAGGGAAAGACATCGTAGCCTTTCAAGAGCTTGTCGCCTTTCCAGAGGGTGTGGCAGAGTTCGAAGTAGAGAGTGGCGCCCTGTGTCTGCGTGCGAATGGCGGCGAGGTCGTGCTGCTGGGTGGTGAAGTAATGCTCGGAGGCATTGACCATGTCGAGTCCGGCGGCGACGAGGGCTTTCAGGTCGAGGCCGAGGACATCGAGCGCGGGAAGATGGCAGGGGACGCGGGCGCAGAGCCAGCGGCGTTTGCCATTGCGGGCGGTTTGATCGAGCAAGGTGCGGACTTCGCGCACGAAGCCGGTCATGATAGCGCGGCGCTGATCGAGAGGAGTTTCCTCCAGGCGGAAGTAGCTGTAGGTGCGGAGAAAATCGAGCTCGAGGCCGTCGAGGTCGTAGTTTTCGCAGAGCTCGCGGATGAGGGCGAATTTTTGCGCGCGCACTTCGGGCACGGCCCAGTTTTGCACGAGGTCGGCTCCACGCAGGGAGCCTGGTATGATGCGGTATTCGGGATGATCGACGTAATGTTTTGTGACACTCATGCCGATGCTGCCGCCGGGTTTGTCTCCGGGCTTGGGATCGGCGAACTCCTTGTGGTGAGCATCGTTCATGCGGAAGGAGATGAAGGCGGCCTGCTGGCGCTGGTGGCAGCGGTCAATGAAGACCTGAACGATATCGCCGCCATTGAGGACGAACTGACCAAAGGGATCGGGCTTTTGGCCATAACGCTGTTTGATCCAGGCGTAGTGCTCCGCGAGGGGGATCACTTTGCTAGGCCACATGGGGACCATGCCGAGGCCAGGCTGGAGAAGGTGGGCGTCCACGAGGCCTGTGACTTCGTCCACGGTGGCTTCGAGCATTTCTTTGCGGAAGGGCTCGCGCTCTTTGTGGAAGGGACTGATGCAGGAGGTGATGTTGGTGGTGTCGTTGCTGTAGAGGACGCGGGGCGGGGTGCGCGGCGAGTCTGCTGCGCGCGCGAGCCAGGGCAAAGTGGCGGCTGCTTTGATGAAGTGACGGCGCGTGGTTCCTGACTGATTCATTGGGCGGGAAATGTGAAGCAGTTCACGGGTTGTTTGAGAGTGCCGCTGGCCAGACTGATTTCAATTCGTGGACGATGAGTTTACTGAGCTGTGCGGAACCGCCCTTCGTGGTGAGGGAGAGGGTGTGATTGGAGGGATTGGGGAAGAAATCGCGGGCGTGGTTTGCTTCGCCGTGATTGCCGAAGAGCTCGATGCTGGTGATGTCCAGCAGAACGCGGAGGATGAGTTTGCCGTTTTGAGGTTTGAGAGAGAGCATGGCGAATTCGCGATCGCGGCCGGTGATTCTGAGGCGCTGCTCTTTGACGTCGTAGAAGATTTGATCGCCACGGAGATTGAGAATTACCTGCTCTGCTTTCTGCAGATCGAGTTCGAGATCAATGTCGAGGAGATCGCCGGAGATGTCTTTGAGGGCATTGGTGCCGGGAGCGAGCGTGGCGGGTTTTACCTCTTGAGTCTTGGTGTAGAGCTTTTCGATTTCGGCGACGGGTTCGCTGAAGAGGCGGGGGCCTTCGGGGGTGGTGCGCAGGGTGAGTTCGCGGGGGAAGCTCATTTGCTGATTGAAGGGCATGCCGGGCCAGCTTTTGGGGCCGTCTTTGCCGGTGCTCATCCAGCCGAGGTGCACGCGGCGGCCATTCGGCGCGTCGGTGAAGCTTTGCGCCCCGTAGAAGTTGCCGCCCCAATTGGTGCGGATGGGATCGGTTTCGGGGGTGAATTTGTGGCCGTCTAAGGTGCCGAGGATGTAGTCGCCGCTGCCTTTTTGGAAGACCCACTTTGTTTTTGTGGAATCGCCATCGATGGGGAGTTCGAACATGTCGGGGCATTCCCAGTACCATGAGCCGGGGCCAAGCTCCTGGATGAGCTTCCACGATTTCAAATCGGGGGAGCGGAAGATGCCGTAAGTGGCGTGCTCGCGGTCTTTGTTGTTGCGGGAGAGGGAGAGCACCATGATCCAGGCGCTGCTGGGTTCGTGGTAGAAGATTTTGGGGTCGCGGTCCTTGGTGGCGGGCGTGACGAGGAGAGGATTGCCTTGGTAGAGTTCGAAAGTTTTGCCGGCATCGTTGCTGAAGGCGAGGCACTGATTGATGCGGTCGCCGGACTTGGACTTGTCGTGCTCAGAGTAGAAGAAGAGCAGCGGTGGCTGCTCGCCGCGCTGAACGCCGGAGCGATTTTTCCAGTCCACCATGCCTGAGCCGGAGGCTGCTACGCCGTTTCCCTTGGCGATCTGAATGGCTTCGGGAAGGCGCTGCCAATGGAGGAGATCGGTGCTTTTTGCGTGTCCCCAGGTGATGCCTGAAACATCAGGAGGACGGTGCTGATGACAGAGATTCCAGGTGCCCTGGTAGTAGAGAAGTCCATTGGCGTCATTGAGCCAGCCAGACAAAGCGGTGTAGTGATACTGAGGGCGCAGGGATTCGTAGCCGAGCACGCTGGCATCCACAGGCAAGCCCTTGGCCTTGTTGCTTTGAGCGAAGCTGTCTACTGCGATGCTGCCGAGCGGAGACTGATCATTGACGCGAATCTGCGCTGTCTTCCCTGCGAGATCGCGCACGTCCCAGGTGCGCCAGAGCATGGCTTTTGATGGGTCTTTAATTTCGGTGGCACTGGCGGCGCGGACGACTTTGCCGTCGATGAGCAGTTCGGCGCCAAGGCGCGCCGGTAGATCACGTGCGCCAGCGACTAGATAATTTATGAATGAGCGCTCCAGTTTGAAGGTGGGAGACGTGAGGGTACCGGTACCTGCTGGGCCTCCGCCACCGCTCCATTCGATGCCAGTGCCTTCAAAGGCTGCGACGCGATCTCCCGGCTTAACGGGGGCCGGCGCGAAGGCCTTGCCAGTAACCGTCCAGCCGCCGAGATCGCTGGTTTCGAAATCTCCCAGGACAATGTCGCCTTCCTTGATGGGAGTCTTCGGCTGTGCCGCCACCTCCTTCTTTGTCGCCGCTTTTACCTCCTGTTTGGGTGGCTTGGCTTTGGCAGCGGCTTTTTTCCCGGGCCCCTCGTGAAGCTGCTTTGCCATGGCGGCCAGCGTTTCCGCGTGGGTGGCGTCTTTGACGAGATTGTGGTTTTCGTGGGGATCGCTGTGTTCGTCGTAGAGCTCGGTGCCGACGAGTTCGTCCTTCATGTTCTTCCACTCTGTGTAGCGCCAGCGGTCGGTGCGGACGGAACGGCCCATGAACTTTTCTTTGCCGGTGCGCAGGTATTGACTGAAGACAGCCCTCTTTCCTTTTTGCTCCGGATTGACCAACAGGGGCGCGAAGCTGGTGCCTTCGAGATGTGAAGGGAGCTGAAGGCCGCAAAGTTCGGCAAGCGTGGGGTAGATGTCCACAAATTCGACCAGCGCGCGTGTTCGCTGGCCAGGCTTCCGACCGGGTGCGCTGACGATCAGCGGAGCGCGTGTGCAAAGCTCAAAGTTCGTCATCTTGGTGAAGATGCCGTTTTCCCCGAGGTGATAGCCATGGTCGCCAAGGAGGACGACGACTGTATTCTCGCGCAGGCCCAGGCGGTCGAGTTCATCCAGCACGCGGCCGATCTGGGCATCGACAAAAGTGGTGCAGGCGTGGTAGCCGCGAATGAGATTGAGAGCCATGGCGCCCGGGATGCCGCCGGCAGGTGGCACATCGCCGTAGGTGCGGAGTTCATACCAGTTGTGCAAGGCAGGAGCGGGCACATCGGGCGAGGGCTTGTAATTGTCCGGGAGCCTGATGGTGTCCGCGGGATACATGTCCCAGTATTTCTGCGGGCAGGTGAAGGGCAGATGAGGCTTGTGGAAGCCGACGCCGAGGAAAAATGGCTTCCCCATGTCCTTGAGGCGCTGCAAGGTTTCGATGGCCTTCGCGGCAGTTTTGGCGTCGCTGTAAACATCATCGGGCTCGTCGGCGGCTTCATAGGGAGGACCGCGCACGAGCTTGGGACGCTTATCCGCCGGGAGTTTTTTGATGGCCTTCAGCTTTTCGTCTGTCTCCTTCAAAAACCAGCTTCGATCCGGGATGCCGTGATACCACGAGGGCTCGCTCCAGGACTGCGGGTCATCGCCGGGCTCGCGCTCGCTGTGGTGGAAGATTTTTCCCAGAGAGAGGGAATGCCAGCCATTGTTTTTAAAATGCTGTGGCAGCGTGACGATCTCGGGGAGCTGAGGACGGAGGAAATGCTGATTGTCCAGCACACCGGTAGTGTCCGGGCGCACGCCGCCGAGCAGGCTGGAGCGTGAAGGATTGCAGACGGAGACCTGGCAATAGGCGCGCTCAAACAAGGTGCCGCTGGCGGCGAGCTTGTCGATGTTGGGCGAGTGGATGTGCTTTGCGCCGTAGCAGCCGAGCTCTGCTCGCAGGTCGTCCGCCATGATGAAGAGGACATTGGGCTGCGCCGCAGTCAGCGAGCTCAACGAGAGGAGGAAGAATAGAAAAATGAGTCTCATGGGAGTTTTTCGACAGCTTTCTTTTTGACCTTGGCGGGCTTTCCTTCGGCCTCGCGCATGCGCTGCACCTTGGATTTGTAGCCTTCGGAGAAGTTCGTCTGGGTGGAGCGAAGATGTGTGAGCATGTCCTCGCGCATTTTATTGAGAGTGGTCAGGTGGGCGGGATCTTCCGCGAGGTTGTTCATTTCAAGGGGGTCTGCATCGAGATCGAAAAGGAACTCTCCTTTTTCCTCCACCCACCACTTCCAGCGGCCGTCCGTGGCCATCATGTTCAAGGGAGCGCGTGTGCCGATCTCGCTGATGGCGAGCGGTCGCACCTTTTCTTTTTTTCCAGCGGCCACCGGCAGCAGCGATGTGGCCTTACGATGTGGCGAGAGTGTACCGCCGATGGCTTCGACAATGGTGGGATAGACATCGAACATCTGCACGGGTGCCTTGGTGTGGCCGGGCTTCACCTGGCCGGGGAGGCGCACCACCAGCGGCACGCGGGCGGACTCCTCATACATGCGGCCCTTGGTGAGCATGCCGTGCGCGCCCATCATTTCGCCATGGTCAGCGGTGAAGCAAACCAGCGTGCGGTCCCAGGTGCCGCGCTTTTGGAAAGCTTCCACCACGCGGCCGATGCAGTCGTCTGCGAGGGATATTTTCCCGAGGTAGTTGGCAAGCATTTCGCGTGTTTCGGGGTGGCCGATGGTGCGCATCTCGCGGCGGAAGGTTTCCGGCACATTGGAAGGAAGCGTCAGCTTTCCTGCTTCATACATGGTGGCGTATTCGCCGGGAGCATCGAGCGGTGGATGGGGCGAGTGCAGGCTGAGCACCACGCAGAGGGGCTGATCCGCCGGTTGTTTGCCCACGAAGTCGGCGGCTTCGCGGCTGACAAAGACATCGTGGTAATGCTCAGGCGGGACGAGGCTGGGCTTGGGCTGAAACTCCCACTTCACGTAGCGGTCGTGCATTTCCTCGGCGACTTTTTCGAGCAGGCCGAGCTTGCGCAGGTACTCGGCATACGGATTGCGCTCGGTGACGGAATCCACGGGGCCGGAGACATCGAAGACGTAGTCCAGGCCCAGGGCGCGATGGTAGTCCTCGATCTTTGGATAGGCCTCGCGCACGCTGGGGCCGGAGGTCCAGTGGGTCTTGCCGATCTGCGCGGTGGTGTAACCGGCGGCCTTGATGTCGCGAAACATCGTGGCTTCATCGGCAGGGGCATGGTAGTTCAGTGCATTGCCCCAGATGCCGTGGCCGCCATTGTGCGGATACAAGCCGGTGAGCAATGAGACGCGGGCGGGCATGCACACCGGTGATGTGGTGTAGCAGCGGTCAAAGACCATGCCTTCTGCCGCGATTTTATCCAGATGCGGCGTGCGCACCTGCGGGTTTTCCCAGCTTAGGTAGCGAGGGCTCCATTGATCCACCAGGACCACGAGCACATCCGGTTTGCGCGCAGGGGTGTCGCACAGGGCTGGAACCGCCATGCCGAGCAGCAGAATGAAAGAAAGCCATTTCATAGGGAGAGAAAAAATCACGCCCTGTAACGAGCTTCACTGCATGCTTTCGCTGCACTTTCCGCTTTTGTTGATGAAGAATCCTATCCTATTTCCAGTCGTCGGTGCGGAAGGGCGAGGCTGGAAGGCCGGCACCATTGACCAGGTTCCCCTTGGGCATTCCGGCAAAGCTGTAGTGCACGGCTTTGGGGTCGGTGATTTTGTCGTTCCAGACGATGACTTTACCGGCTTCGACTTTGGCACTGGCCCAGGCGAATTTGCCATCCGCACCCGCGATGGCGAAGCCCTCGAGCTCGCCCGCGGAGGGCTTCAATCCGTCGGCGTAGTCGAAGGTGAGCAGCATCTTTCCTTTTTCAGCCGTCGCTGATTTGAGCAGGGGCCCGGTGGGCAGAGGGTTGGCTTTTTGATACACGTCATGCAGCACGATGGTGGAGAGGCGTGTGGCGTACTCTGACTTGTTGGTGGGGTGGCCATTGAGTTCCCCGTGCAGGTCCATGGTGATGGCCATGCTGGTGTGCGGAACGCTGAGCGTGCGGCGCTGCTGATCCCGCACGGCGACGCCCCACCCCTTCGGCTCGGAGGGGAGTTTTTGCACGCCTTTGACCGCGGGAAGCTGGACATAGGCGAAGTGGAAGTCGTCATTCCAGCGCGCGCGCCAGTCGGTGATGAGCGTGCGAAGCTGCGTGCCATACAGGGGGCTGAAGGGACCGGCGGCATTGCGCTCGCCCTGGTACCAGATAACGCCGCGGATGGTGAAAGGGACCAAGGGCGCGATCATGCCATTGAACAAGCCGCCGGGTTTCATGACGCCAATGTTCTTGAATGGCAGCGGTGCCTTTGGTGCGGGCTGCTTGGCCTTGAGAGCGGCGGCGCGCACTTTCAGCCATGCGGCTTTGTCTTCGAGAAACTTTTTCTGAGCGGTCTCGGGATCGAAACCCGTGAGGCGCTGCTGCCAGTCTTCGAGCGGCGGCTTAAGCTCGGTCACGGTCTGCTGAGCGGAGGCGCTGGTCCAGGCCTCGATGGGGGTGCCGCCGACGGCTGAGGTGATGATGCCCACGGGTTGCTTGATCTCGGCGAGGAGATCGCGAGCGAAGAAATAGCCCATGGCGGAGAAATCGCCTACGGTTTCCGGCGAGCACACGCGCCAGGAGCCCGGGCGATCCTGGACGGGTTCGTCCGCAGGAACGGGAAGCTGGTAGATCTCATAGGGCTCATCATGCACGAAGACGCGGATCTCTGGATGCTTGGCAGCAGCGATCTCGGCATCCGCATTGTCCACGAGGCCGTGCATCTTGTCCTTGATGCGCATCTCCATGTTTGACTGACCGGAGGCGAGCCAGACTTCGCCGACGAGGACGTCTTTGATGACCTTGTCGTTCACATGGATCTCACCTCCGCTTGCGCTTGGGGCCAGAGGATCCAGCCGCACCTGCCAGCGGCCCTTGCCATCCGCCTTTGCGGACTTTTTCTGACCCGCGAAGGTGATGGAGATTTCCTCGCCAGAGGCCGTCCAGCCCCAGAGTGTGGCCGGTTTGCCGGCCTGCAAAACCATGTGGTCTGAAATGACGGCGGGCAGGCGCACCTCCGCGAGCCCAGAGGATGCGGACAGGAGCAGCAGCGCGATGGCGGGAAGAGGTTTCATGGTGATGCGGCATGATGACGTGCCAGCTTCCGCCATGTTTCTGGTAAAAGGATCTGACCACCAAGGAACTGATGCGAGCCGTGCGAGCACCGGCGGCCGAGGTGCGTATGTGATGCACCATGAAATCCGCCTTCCGCCTTTTTTCCTTCTTGCTCCTGCTCGGCAGCCTTTCTCTGCATGCAGAGACCAAGGCGCCGGCGGTGGTGATCCCGTCACATACCCGCCAAAACGATGTGGTCTATGGCCGCAAATTTGGGTTCGCGCTGACGCTGGATGTCATCACGCCGGAGAAGCCGAATGGTTTTGGCATTGTGTACATGGTGAGCGGCGGCTGGGTTTCGGGCTACTCGCCGAATACTCCGCCTTTCTACGCTCCATTTCTTGAGCGTGGGTACACCGTCTTTTCGGTGCGGCATGCGTGCCAGCCGAAGTTCATCATTCCTGAGATCACGCAGGATATTCACCGCGCGGTGCGGTTCATCCGGCACAATGCCGCTCAATGGAAGGTGAATCCGGACAAGCTGGGCATCAGCGGTGGCAGTGCAGGCGGGCACCTCTCGCTGACGATGGCAGTGCACGGCGGGCCTGGAGATCCAAAGGCGACGGACAAGGTGGATCGTGAGAGCAGCGCCATTCAGGCGGTGGCATGCCTGTATCCACCCACGGATTTCCTCAACTACGGCAAGCCCGGCGAGGATGCCGTGGGAGTGGGCACGCTGAAGAATTACAAGGGGGCTTTTGGCGCTGAATCAGACACGGCGGAGGGACGGCAGCGCCTGGGCAAGGAGGTCTCGCCGATCTACTACATCACCGCGCAACTGCCGCCGACCTTCATCATTCATGGCGATCAGGACTTCCTGGTGCCGATCCAGCAATCCGAGACCTTTGTGGCCAAAGCCAAGGAGGCAGGTGCGACGGCGGAACTGGTCGTGAAACCGGGCGCAGGCCATGGCTGGACGGATCGCCAGCCGGACTACGCCCAGTTTGCGGAGTGGTTTGATGCTCACCTGCGCGGCATCAAGAAGTAGCAGCCTGGGTTTACTTGGTCGGGAACGGGTTCCGCTCTTCAAAGCCGGCCTGGTGCCAGTAGGGGTAGATCTTCGGCTTGTCGCTGGCGGCGTCGAGCTTTGCCACCTGCCCGGTGGTGAGGTTCCAGCCGACGGCGCCGAGGTTTTGACGAAGCTGCTCCTCATTGCGGGCACCGATGATGAGCGAGGAAACCGTGGGGCGCTGGAGCAGCCAGTTCAGAGCGACCTGCGGGACGGTCTTGCCGGTTTCGGCGGCGACTTCGTCCAAGGCGTCCACGACTTTGAAGAGGTATTCATCCTCCACCTGCGGGCCCATTTCCCTGCTGAGCTTCTGGGAGAGGCGGCCGCTTTCCGGCTTGGGCTGGCTGCGGCGGATCTTGCCGGTGAGGCGGCCCCAGCCGAGGGGGCTCCAGACGACGGCACCGACTTTTTGATCGACACCGAGGGGCATGAGCTCCCACTCGTATTCGCGGCCAACGAGGGAGTAGTAGGTTTGATTGGCGACGTATTTGGTGAGGCCAAACTTGTCGGCATGCGCGAGTGACTTCATGAGATGCCAGCCGGAGAAATTGGACACGCCGAGGTAGCGGATTTTTCCAGCGCGCACGAGATCGTCCAGCGTGCCGACGACTTCCTCCACGGGCGTCATGGCATCGAAGCCGTGAAGCTGGAAGAGATCAATGTAGTCGGTGCCGAGACGCTTGAGGCTGCCCTCCACGGAGCGGATGAGGTGCCAGCGGGAGGAGCCCACATTATTTGGCCCTTCGCCAAAGCGAAAGGTGCCCTTGGTGGAGATGAGCACCTGATCGCGGCGGCCTTTGATGGCCTGGCCGAGAATTTCTTCCGCGAGGCCGTTTGAGTAAATGTCGGCGGAGTCAAACATGGTGAGGCCGTGCTCCAGGCAGATGTCGATGAGGCGTGAGGCCTCCGCGACATCGGACGCGCCCCATTCTTTGAAGAATTCTGTGCCGCCGCCGAAGGTGCCGGTGCCGAGTGTGAGTGCGGGGACTTTGAAGCCGGAGCCGCCGAGTTGTCTGTATTCCATAGGAGTTTGTGAGGTGGGTTGTTGAGAGTGTGAATGAAGCTAGGAATTGAAATGGCGCAGGCTTTTAAAAACATCCGCGGCGATTTCGAAGGAGTGCAGCCGGGCCTGCTGATCGTGGATGTGGGCGGTGGCGATGATTTCATCCGCGCCGGTGTCATTGAGGAGGACTTCGATCTGGCGGCGGAAAGTTTCCGGGCCGCCGACGGCGGAGCATCGGGTCATGCGCGCCACATGCGCCGCCTCAACGGGGCTCCAGAGGGCGTCGATGTCGTCGACGGGTGGCGGCAGCTGCTTGGGCCAGCCGCGAATGAGATTCAGAAACACCTGCTGCAGCGAGGTGAAGAGGCGCTTTGCCTCGGCATCGGTGTCTGCGGCGATGACGTTTACACCGATCATCACATGCGGCTCCTGCAGCGCTGCGGAGGGCTGAAATTGACTGCGGTAGATGTCCAGCGCCTGATGCAGCAGCTCGGGTGCGAAGTGGGAGGCAAAGGCGAAGGGCAGGCCGAGCTCTGCGGCGAGTGTGGCGCTGAAGGTGCTGCTGCCGAGGAGATAGATGGGCACATGAAGCCCCTGCCCTGGCACGGCGTGCACGCGCTGGCCAGGGACGGGATCGCCAAGGAAGCCCTGCAACTCGCGCACGTCTGCGGGGAAGGTATCGCCACTGCTGCCGAGACCGCGGCGCAGAGCACGTGCGGTGAGCTGATCGCCACCGGGTGCGCGGCCGAGGCCGAGGTCGATGCGGCCTGGGTAGAGAGACTCAAGGGTGCCGAACTGCTCCGCGATGACCAAGGGCGCATGATTGGGCAGCATGATGCCGCCGGAGCCGACGCGAATGGTGGAGGTGCCGCCCGCAATGTGGCCGATGACCACGGAGGTGGCCGCGCTGGCCACACCGGGAATGTTGTGATGCTCCGCCACCCAGTAGCGGTGGTAGCCCCACTTCTCCGCATGCTGCGCCAGATTCAGCGAGTGGCGGAAGGACTGCGCCGCGGTCTCGCCCTGCAAAATGGGGGACAGATCCAGGACGGAGTAAAGGAGGCCTGAGGAAGTGTTCATAACTGAGGGTAATCGGTGTAGCCCTTGGCGCCGTCCGCATAGAAGGTGGAAGGATCGGGGGTATTCAGAGGGGCACCCGAGGCGAAGCGCTTTGGCAGATCCGGATTGGCGAGGAAGGGCACGCCGAAGGCCACGGCATCGGCATCACCCGCAGCAAGGATGGCATTGCCGGACTCGAGGGTGAATTTCTCATTGGCCACATACACGCCGCCGAAGGCTTTCTTCAAAGCTGGGCCGATGCTGCTGGGGGCCTGATGCTCACGGGCGGCAATGAAGGCGATTTTGCGGCGGCCGAGTTCACGCGCGACGTAGCTGAAGGTTTCGAGGGGATTTGCATCGCCCATGTCATGGGCATCGCCGCGTGGAGCGAGGTGCATGCCGACGCGGTCGGCTCCCCAGACGGAGATGACGGCATCGGTGACCTCGAGCATGAGGCGCGCGCGATTTTCCACGGAGCCGCCGTAGGAGTCGGTGCGCTGGTTGGTCTTGGTCTGCAGGAACTGATCGAGCAGGTAGCCATTGGCACCGTGGATTTCGACACCGTCGAATCCGGCGAGCTTGGCGTTTTCAGCGCCTTTGCGGAAGGCCTCGATGATACCGGGGATTTCGGAGAGTTCGAGAGCACGCGGTGTAACGAAGGATTTTTCAGGACGCACGAGGCTCACATGCCCAGCGGCGGCAATGGCACTGGGGGCCACGGGCAGGGCGCCATCCAGAAACATGGGGTCTGAGATGCGGCCGACGTGCCAGAGCTGGAGAAAGATGCGGCCACCAGCCTCATGCACGGCCTGGGTGACGAGCTTCCAGCCGGCCACCTGCTCCTGCGACCAGATGCCGGGGGTATTGGCATAACCGACACCCATGGGTGTGACGGAGGTGGCCTCGGTGAGGATAAGCCCGGCCCCGGCGCGCTGACGATAATACTCGGCCATGAGGGCGTTTGGGATGCGCTGCTGTCCGGCACGGGCGCGGGTGAGCGGGGCCAGGAAGATGCGGTTCGGCAGGTGCAGCGGGCCGAGCTGGAGGGAGTCAAAGAGAGTGGGCATGGGAGTTTAGTTCTATTGTTCACAAATACGGAACAATAGAAATATTGAACTGCAAGTGAAATTAATGTAGCATGCAGCCATCAGACCTCTCCACCATCCTCCAGCCGAAAGTTTTACTGTGCCCGGCATCCTGCATGCCTTGTCGGACCCGGTGCGTCTCAGCATCGTGGCAGAGCTGCGCAAAGCGGAGGAAGGCCTGAACTGCGTGGAGACGACCGGCCGGCTGAAGTGCACGATGCCGAAGTCCACCTGCTCCCAGCACTACCGCATTTTGCGGGAAGCCGGCATAATCCACAGCGAACGCCGCGGGGTGGAGCTGACGAGTAAGGTGCGGCGCAGGGAGCTGGACAGCCGGTTTCCGGGGCTGCTGGATGCCATTCTCAAAGCATGGAAGCGTGAGCACGGGGAGTGAGGGCTAGTCAGCCTTCACCAGCCCCAGTTCTGCAAAAAACGCCTCCATCTTCTTGAGGGTCTCTGCGTAGGAAGTGGGATCTTTGAACATGTAGGTGTGGATGGCGTCCTTCGGCGCGACCAAGTCGATGCGGTTGCCGGCTTTGCGCATTTCATCTGTGAAGAGCTGGGCTCCTTTGAAGGGGGTGGTCGTGTCGCCGGTGCCATGGAAGAGCAGTGTAGGAGGGAGGCCTGCACGCACCTGATGGGCGGGAGAGAGCTCCTTCCAGCGCTCGCCAATCTTGGCATTGCCGTAGCCTTCCAGAGAGGTGTCGATCACGGGTGAAAACAGCACCAGCGCATCAGGGTGGCAGGACACGGAGAGATCCTCATCGGCGTGGTCCACGCCGTCAAACATGGCGGTGGCTGCAGCCAGATGACCACCTGCTGAGGCACCGTTAGCGATGATCTTGTGAGGATCGATGCCCAGCTCCGCCGCATGGGCGCGGACGTAGCGCAGGACGGCACGGGCATCCTTCACGCATTCAAAGACGGTCACGGGTGTCTTTGCCTTGTAGAGCCGGTATTCCACACTGACCGCCACCATGCCCAGCTTTGCGCAATGGTCCGTGAAGGCATACATGGAGCCGGGGGCGCCGCTCGTCCAGCCACCGCCATGAATGGCCACAAAGCAGGCACGTTTGTCACCCGCCTTCAGTCCCGCAGGATTGAAGAGCTCGAGATGCAATTCCCGGTCGCCCACTCTCTTATAAACCATCCGCCGTGAAGGCTTCATTCCCCGGGTCAGTTGTGCGGTGTAAACCGGAGGCTTCGCGGCCGCCGCCAGCTTGCCAAGCTGGGCCTTGGTGGGCAGTTTTCCGAATGAGTCTTCCGAGATCGTCAGGTGCAGCACCTGCTGCCAGCGGTGTGGCATGAAAATGTGCATGATGCCGTTCTCGGTAAAGGCATCGAGGTAGGAGCACTGGGAATTGAAACCGGATACGGCATGCACGGGAGAGACGGCATTGGCACAGACAAAGTGCGGCTCGCTCCAGGTGTGGCCCTCGTCGGTGGAGAGAGAGGCCCACACTTCGCTGCGCATCTTCATGAGCTCGGCTTTGTCGCTAAGCTCGCCATTGCCGGTGACGGGCACTTTGTTGTGATGGAAAGCCAAGAGTGTTTTGCCATCGGAGAGAGGGAAGAGCATGGGCGGAGCATCGGGATGGACCAGCGTGCTCGGCGCGGGCGGCGTCCAGGTTTTGCCATCGTCCTGGCTCCAGGCGGTGAAGAGGTGGCCCTGCGGCGTGCGGGACATGAAGAGCACACGTCCACCGCCGAGATTCAGCGGGCGGCCTTCGTCCATGCGGTGGAAGCCTTCGGCGATCCAGCCTTTGGGCCGGGCACCGGGAAGCACGGTCCAGGTTTTGCCCTGGTCCTCGCTGCGCAGCAGGTACTGCTGGGTGGTGAAGGGCTTCACAGACCAGTCGGCGAGGTGGGAGCCGAGGAGCCAGGTGCCGGCATCCGTCTCTGTCATGCGCATGACTGACATGCCTTTGAAATCGGGATCGTTCACGGGCGAGATGAGGTTTACCTCAGACCAGGTGTGGCCATCGTCATCGGAAGTGCGCCAGCCGATGGGGGCGTTTTCGCGCTGGCCGTTTTCCCAGGTCCATTTGCCGGGAACTGGCTGGGTGCCGAAGGCATAAATGCGTTGCGTGCCGCGTGGGATCAGCGGAATGAAACCGTGCTGCCCATAGGGAATGTCATAGGCCACGGCGGGCTTGCTCCAGGTTTTGCCGTGATCTGAGGAGCGGCAGGCCATCATGGAATTGATCTTCTCCCCCTTGCTCTTGGCATAATGATCTCCCTCGGGGAACATCAGCAGGAAGTCGCCTTTGGGAGTGATGGTGGCGCGGGTCTCCAGAATGCGCGTCTGCGTACGGTGCACCACCCGCCCTTTCATGGCCGAGACCATGAGGAGGCCGCTGTTTTGATCCAGCATCAGTCCCTTGGGCGGCGACTTGGCATTCACATCGATGCCATTGACCGTCACCGTCTCCATGAGCGGGAGTGGATCCAGCGCATGGAGGGATGCCGAGGTGAGAAGGAGCAGCGCGAGCGGTTTCATGGTCGGAAACATGCCTCCAAGACGAGCAGTCAGAGGGGTTGTTGCTGGTCAAGGCAGTTGACCACTACTTGGAGGCAAGCCGTGCAAAGTTCCGGATGATGGCGCGCACGTTGTCGCCGCCGCAGGTGCGGCCGGGCGTGGCGCGCTCGTTCCAGTAGGTTGGGGAGGCGAGAACCTTGTGAGCCATAAGCACTTTCAAAGCATCATCGGTGCCCTGAACGGAAGAATCGAAGTTCTTTGCCATCTTGAGCAAGAGCGAGGCCACCTGGGCGCCATCACAGCTCTGCCCTTTCTGCGCATGCGAGAGCCAGTAGTCTCCGGACTCCACGATCTTCTTATCTGCAAGGGTCTTCACATCGGCGATGATCTGCTCATTTGGCGGCATGGACGCCGCCGGTTTAGACTCTGAAACAGGTGGGCGAGCCTTGCCCTCCAGAATCTGCTTCTCCGCCACCAAGCGCTCGCGCAACGCGGAATAAGGCACGTCCTGGACGGTGAGATTTTGATCCACTGCAATGCTGGCCGCAGCGCCCGCGGCATGGCCCACCATCATGAACACCGGCTCCATGCGCACGGAGCCATAAGCGGCATGCGATGAGGACAGACAACTCACAACCAGGAGATTGCTGCATTCCCCCGCCTTGGGACGCAGCGAACGATAGCTGATGGGAAAGGCAGAGAAGCCGCCGACGTAGAAGCCGCGCTCCCTATGCAGCAGGCCGGCTTCATCGACGTAAAGCGTCACGCCATGGGAGTCGAGAGGGTAAGAGGCAAGTGCGACGCCGTCCTCCGCACGCGGGCCGCCTTTGGCGTCGTGCTCGGTGATGACGTAGTCGCTGATCATGCGCCGCGCTTCGCGCACATACAGCTGGTGCGGGAAATGGCCGGTGTCCGCAAAATCATCCTTCGGCAGTCCCCAGCGCTGCATCTCGGTGCGCACTTCGGCAGGCAGGCGCTCATCGTGTCCCAGGAACCACAAAAGACCCAGGGTGTAGTCCTTGTGCAGTTGGAACAGTTTGTCGCGGGTGGCGTAGTCGCCCTCCGGCCAGCCGTAGCTGGCGCCAAACATGTCGGTGCCAAATTCGCTGCCGCAGTTGGAGTCGGTCTTGCGATTTGGGACGAGTTCGAAGTTGATGCCGAGGTCGCCACCGTTGCCGCGCAGGCCGACGGCGGCGTGCTTGCGCGGGCCGGGCTTCACGTTTTTCATGTTGGCGATGTGGCGGGCGAGCAACTCGTAGTCGAGCGGGTTGTAGCTGGCGGGCTTTTCGATGGGCACGCGGTTGTCCTCGATGTCGGTGAGGCAGACGCGGAAGTTGTAGGCCTGCACACGGTGATCGGCGCTGCCTTTGGGAGCGGGCGGCTTCGGCTCCACCCGTGGCAGCAGGCCGCTCGTTGGGTCGCCCGGGACGACGTAGGGGCTGATCTTTGGGAAAGGCGCGGGAGTGAAGGGAAAGGTGCCATTGAGCGTTTCCCCATACTGGGCGTTTGCTTCACGCCCTACGATGTACTTCACGCCGGCCTTCGCCATGAGATCGCCCTCATAGCTGGCATCAATGAAGACTTTCGCGGCGAATTCACGCCCGCTTTCCATGCGGATGGTTTTGATCTTCGCACCGTCTTTGACCACGCCGTTTTTCAAATCAAGCCGCTCTCCAAACACCACCTGCGCACCGGCTTCGCGGACCATGTCATCATACACGGCCTTGGCGGCACGCGGCTCGAAGAGGAACTGTGCCTGGATTTCCTCCATGCGTGGCCCGTCAACGCCCCAGATTTTGGGCAGCCATGAGAGGTAGTCCTCACGCTTCTGAAAGCGCCAGTTCTCGGGCTTGCGGTAGAACTGATACACGCGCTGATAAAACTCGCGCGACAGGCCACCGATGGTCTCGGTGGAACCATTGTCCGTCATGCCGAGGCCACCGCTGCTCATGCCACCGAGGCGTTGGGTCGATTCAATCAGCACGGTCTTCTTGCCCAAGCGTGCGGCTTCAACGGCAGCGATAACGCCGCCCGAGGTGCCGCCGTAGATGCAGACATCAACGGTCGTAAGCTCTGCCGCGAAGGATGGCAGGCAGCAGAAAACAAACAAGACGATGGATCTCATGGCTGAGGCACAAGAGGTTTGATACCGAACTCCTCTGCAACAGGCATGGCTTTGGCCAAGTCGTTCACCAGAGGGAAGTTCACACCGGCATTCCACTGACGGCGAAGGCCCTCGGGTGTTTCATCGTGGTAATAGTTCACACGTACTCCGGCGGCATTGAGCAGCTTGACGGCTTCTAGTGGAACTTCTCCTTTGCCGAGAAGCTGGATGAACTGCGCCTTCATGGCGATGGTGTCCTGCGCGTAGGTCATGGATTCATTCTGCCGCTCCATGTTGCAGATGAGGATGTCCGGCACTGCCACACGAGCGGCCTTTGCCGCATCGGCGGTCGCAGCGAGAAAGGCCTGATGCTTGCGCCCGGTTTTGGCGATGACCTTCGCCGTGGCCTCGCCGAGAGCAGCCCCGCCTTTGAGATGGCAGTTGAGCCAGACGTTTTTGGGAAACACCGCCAGCGCCTCTTCAAAGGTGGGGATGCGGGTGCCTGCAAAGCGGGCGTCCATTTTTGCCCCGGCATCCAGCGCCTTGATCTCCGCCAGCGTGAGATCGGCCACCTTGCCTTTGCCATCGGTTGTACGGTTTACAGTACCGTCATGCATCAGCACGAGCGCGCCGTCCTTGGTGAGCTGCACATCAAACTCGATCATGTGAGCGCCGAGGCGAACAGCCTCCAAGAGCGCAGGGATCGTGTTTTCGGGATGCGTGCTCATGGCACCGCGGTGCGCGCAAAGGCCACGCGAGGGCATGGCCGTGTCTTCAGCATGACCTTGAACCAGTGTAGCGAGCGTCAGAACGGATAGAAAAAAGTGAAGGCGACTCATGGATGAAGACCAACGGAGCCAAGCGCTCATTTGAGTTCGAAAAAAGGCTGCTTCAGAGCGGCCTCGTCTTTGTGAAGCATAGGCCCCAGGCGGACCGGAATGTCGGTTTCGAAGATGTCCGCGCCGAGGCTGAGAAAGCTGCGGTAGCCTTCTTCGATCTCCTGGATGTCCGCGACCTCACCACGGATGACCTTGAGGTCGAGATGACGCGAGGTGCCGGCCATGCAGGAGGCACCTTTGCGGTGAATGAAGTCATACAGCGCCACATCCTGAGGCGGGGTGTGGCCGACGAAGGCGATGATATTTCGCCAAGGGATGCCAGTCTGGTCGAACTCCTCCGCCTTGGCCACGGTGGGGATCATCACTTCCATCACAATGTCAGGATTCACTTTGTGGACGGCAACCGCGTCTTTGAAACTGGAGATGATCAGCATCACATAAGCCTCGGCCTTGTGCCGCGTGACAATCTCGGCGCGCTCGACAGGCGTCACGTCTTTTTGATCCAGCACGAGCACCGTCTTGCCGCGCGCCCACTCGATCACTTCATCCAGGGTCGGCATCTGGAAGGCTGTGACCTGGCCTTCGGTGTCTTTAAGGCGCAGTTTTTTCAGCTCCTCTAGGGTGAAGTCCAGCACCTTTCCCTTTCCTGTGGTGGTGCGTTCCAAGGTGGCATCGTGTAGGATCACGATGGCGCCGTCCTTGGTGCGGCGGGGGTCGATCTCCAGCATGGAAAAGGTGCGCTGAAGCGTGTGCTCGAAGGTGGGAATGCAGTTCTCCGGAAAACCCTTGGTGGGGCCGCCGCGGTGGGCGCTGACGAAGGGCAGGTGCTGCCCTTTGAAGGAGAGCACGGCCTGCAGGTCCTGCGCCGTCTGCGGATGAATGCGGTGCAGCGGCTTGGTGGCAGCCTCTTGCGCGCCCGCCATCCATGAGGTGAGCAGCAGCAATGAACTCAGATAAAGGGTGGTCTTCATGGACGCTTGATGGATGGAGTTTCGCCGAGCCAGATCCAGCGCACGCCATCCACGGCGATGCGCCCATCCGTATCGGCGTTGCGGAGCTCAAGGAAGCCGCTATCGCCAGCCTTGAAATGGAACTCTCCCAGCGGCACCCAGATGAATGGCGTGGTCTGCTCGCGCTGATTCACGGTGAGCTTTGCGGTGCCGTCTGCGTGCTTGACGATGACGGGGGTATTTGTCGCCTGGAATTTCGATGGACGGAAGCCCAGGCAGACCTGGTAGCGGCCCTCACGCGGCAGCGTGGGTTGGAAATGCGCACGCGCAGGAGCCACCTTGCCACGCACCACCTGATCGCGATGGATGCCGGGACCATGGAAGACATCCGAGTAGCGCCGTGGCAGGCCGGCGATGTAATCGGGAAAGGTGCCGTTCCAGCGCCCGGCGAGTTCTCCTTCGAAGTCGTCCAGCGTGATATCCAGCGGCTCGGCGATGCCCACAGGCACCTCCGCCGTGAGCAGGCGACGACGCCCAGTGGCATCCGTGACGAGCAGACTCACGTGATGCGTCTTTTCGATCTCAAAGACATGCACGACTCGTTCGCCTTCAGCCCCGACAGCGCCATTACCGGTGAAGTCCCACTGGATCTGCTTCAAAGCGTCTTTGTTGTGGCCGCTTGGGATGGCTTTGAAGATGACTTTGTCTCCGGGCTTTGGGCGTGCAGGCGTCCAGGTGAGCTTGAGCTGGGGCTGATAGCCCGCATCCAGCACGGCACCTTGCTCCGTCAGGAGGCTGCGTAGCTTTTTCGTGTCCACCTTCTGCACCGCATTTTTGTCTGCCAGTGAAATGCCTGCGGCGGTCCCCGCAGCCTGGCCGAGCATCATATAGACAGGCTCCATGCGCAGAGAGCAATAAGCGACGTGAGTAGCAGAAGCACACACGGGAACGAGCAAGTTTTCGACATCCGGCGGCACGAGGCTGCGGTAGGGAATGTCATAGTTGTTCACCGCCACGTGGCGTGTGTGCTCGGGCACAAGCTTGCCGTTTTCACGGAGGTACTGCACCACGTGACAGTCGATGCCGTAGCTGCCGGTGGCGATGCCGTCCGGCTTCCAGCGGTCCTGCGTGAGATCATTTTCCCGCAGCACATACGCGCCCAGCATGCGGCGGCCTTCGCGTACGTAGAGCTGGAAGGGCCAGTGGCCGTTGTCGGTGAATTCATCCTTTGGCAGGCCCCAGGTGCGGGCTTCGTTGCGGAAGGCTTCGGGGAGTTCGGGGTCGTTTTGAAAGTAGTAGAGGCGGCTCATGAAGCCATCGCGGATGCGGGCAGCAATGCGCTCGCGCGTTTCCCAGCTTCCCTCGGTGTATCCTTCACTGTTGCCAGCGAAGTCGCCCCAGTTGGCGTCATACTTGGCACCAGGATGGGCTTTGTCGATGGTGGTGAAGAAGCTGCCAAAGCCGGTGGCCTTGCCTTCCTTGATTCGCTTGCCATCGGTCGGGATAAAGGGGGTGGGATCGTAGTGCTCGGGCTTGGGAAACAGGACACGATTGGCCGTATTTGAGGTGATGGAGACGCGGTAGTTGTAGGACTGGGTGCGGTGGTCGCCCATGCCGATCTGTTCCTTCGGTCCCATGCTCACTCCGGCAAGCTGCTCACCGTACTCACTGCGGCCTTCGCGACCCACTCGGTGCGGCACCTTCGCACCGGCCATCAGATCGCCCTCGTAGCTGGCATCGATGAAGACATCACCGGTGAAAGTGCGCGTCGTGTGTGAGGCGAGGTCATCGACGATGAGCGCGGTGACGCGAGTGCCCGCCTTGGAACGATCAGCATCGATCTGGGTGTTCTTATAGCGGTGCTTTTTCCAGACTTTGATGCGCGGCTGCCCGGCCAGCATCTGCTCAAAGATGAGCTCGGCGACGTGGGGCTCAAAGGTGGCGCCGTTGCGCGCGGCTTTCAGCTCCTCGGAGTCCGCACCGTATTTGTCGCTGTAGTATTTGACGATGCGTTTGAAAAAATCGTCCGCCAGTCCGCCCACGGTGGCGCGGTCTCCCATGTCCGTGGCCACCAGACCGCCGCTGACCATGCCGCCCACGTGCGCATTCATTTCCACCAGCGCCACGTCATGCCCCTGACGTGCGGCGGCGATGGCCGCCGTGATGCCCGCCGGAGTGCCTCCATAGACAATCACCTCGCGGTGGATGGTCTCTTCGGCATGGACAGTGCCGAAAAACAACAGGAGAGGGAGGAGACGATGCATCATGGGGGGAGTGCTTTGCCGTTGGTGAGCCAATCCAGATTAAAACGGGCAAAATGCAACTCGTCCCAGTAGTGCGTGGACCCTTTGTCGGCGCGTTCGTAAATGTAGCCGATGGTTTTGTCATCGAGCACGACGATGTCTGAGTAGGAACCGGGATGCGGCCAGATGGTTTTGCCAGCGGTCCATGTTTCACCGTCATCATGGCTCAGGCGAATGGTAAGATTGTAGCGTCCGTAGGGATGCTCTTTCTGGCGGAAGGGTGAGGCGGGACTGGAGAAGAGGAGCGTCTTCGCATCAAAGCGCTCCACCGGGCCATGACAGCGCGGCGTGATGAGTTCTTCGAGACGATGGAGATTGCTCCATGTAATCCCACCGTCTTTACTGATGGCGGTGAGATGGCGCAGGTTGTCCGGGGCATCTTCGCTGCTTTCATTGCGACTGATCACGCGCACATCGCCATTGGTCAGCTCAAGAAACTGGCACTCGCTGGTGTGGATGCCGATGGTGCCGCCCAGATGCCAGGTGGCGCCGTGATCATCGCTGTAAAAGCAGTGGGCAAAGCTGCGCAACCGGCCTTTGCCAACGTCTTCGCGATGCCTCCCTGGCACGAGGAGGCGGCCGGATTTGAGCTGGATCATGGCATTCCCCGGACCGCAGCCGTAGCGCTGCACCCAGCCCTTTTCCCACTGCACGGCATGGCTTTTCGGATTGCCGCGCGGTTCGCCGTCATCGCCTTTGCCTTGGAGAGTCTGCCACTCCGGTTTGATGACCTGCTCATGGATGACAACCGGCCCCTGCCAGCTCAGGCCGTTGTCAGTGCTGGTGAGATGGGCGTACTGCTTTTTGTCCTTCAGGAAGAAGAGCCAGAGTTTTTTTGTTCCGCGGTCGAGCCCGACGGTGATATCCGTGCAGACGCGGTTTTCGTCATCAAGAATGGTGATCTCATCGCTCCAGGTTTTGCCTTTGTCGGTGCTGCGCTTCATCACGATGTCGTGATTGCCGATGTCTCCGGGGCCGTCATTGCGGCGTTCGCAAATGACGAGGATGTCGCCGTCCGGAGCCTGGATGATCGAGGGGATGCGGTAGTTTGGCTTGTTCTTGGGAGTCAGCGCAAACAAGCATGACGTCTCAAACAGAGGTTCCGCCGCCGTGAGCCGGCCGCCGAGCGAAAGAAACAGAACTGCCAGGAGAATTTTCATCGTTGGAATCCGTGCACCGGCTTTACTGGGCAGCCGTGAGCCACTCGAGATTAAACCGGGCCAACGTGAGGCGGCCGCCGGCAAAGCGGGCCAGTGCGGAGCCATCGCCGCTGCGGCCGTAAAAGCAGAGGATGGTGCCGCTCTTCGTCACGGCGATGTCCGAGTACATGCTGGGTCCGGGCTCGATGGATTTGCTCACCGGCCAGGTTTTGCCTTCATCGCGGCTGATCTTCACGCTCACGTTTTTGCGGTCGCGGTTTTTGCCCGGTTCGGCCTTGCCCTTCTCCTTCTCCAGATTGTGCGGGTTGGAGAAGAGGATGAGGTTCTGGCCGTCGTAATTGTAGCGCACGATGCCGCCCATGCAGATGGGTTCGAGCAGGGCTTCGTCAAACTTGGGTGTGCTCCAGCCAGTGGCGCCGTCTTTGCTCACGGTGACGAGGCGGCGGTGGGCCTTGGATTCGCTGCGCACATTGAGCATCACGCTTCCGTCATTGAGCTCGATGGCCACGGTTTCATTTGGGTTGATCCATTCCTCGGTGCAGGGCACGGCGATGTCGCCTGCCTTCCACGTTTTGCCCTGGTCATCGCTGTAGATGGTGGCGGTCACGCTGGGACGGTGGGCATTGCCACCGGTGCCGGTGGAAAGCCACACAGGGACGACGAGGCGTCCATTTTTGAGCTGGATGCTGTGGTCCGGGCCCGTGGCCAGCACCTTCCAGTCGTAGCCTTTTTTGAAAACACCAAACGTGGCGGTGATCTCGGTGGGCTTGCTCCAGGTCACTCCGTCATCCTCGCTGCGCTGGTAGAAGCAGCGCTCGTACTCCAGGCAGAAGAGCATGTGCACGGTGCCGTCTTTGTCGGCGATGAGCACAGGGTTGTTGTAGGTGACGTCGTTGGGATCGACGTTCTTCATGCGCATGGCGAAGGGGTTTTTCGCCTTGGGTCCCTCCACATTGGCGATGCTCTGCGGGGCGCTCCAGGTCTTGCCTTCGTCCGTGCTGCGGCGCAGGAGGATGCGGATGTCGTCCCAGTCGCTGACACCGGCAGCGCGCTTGCGCGCCTCGCACCAGGCCAGCACGCTGCCCTTCGCCGTCACCACGATGCCGGGGATGTGGTAAAGCTGGTACGCGGGATTATCGCCCACGATGAAGAGGTCTTGTTTTTCGATGAAGGGTTCGGCAGCGGAAAGGGCTCCGCAGAGCAGCAGGAGAGATGCGAGGATTTTCATGGTTGGCTGGGTCAGGGATTGCAGATTACGGATCGTTCGGGAGCACTTCGTTGCCATTGAGACTGGTTTTGACGCCTTGATCACGAATGGCTGAGGTCGTGACATTGTTGCGGACGAGATTGGCCTTGGCAGCAGTGTCGAGTTCGAGCGTGCCCGCGGTGTGAGTGTTATCTGACCAAATCCATCGGCTCGCCTTCAGCACCTGATTGCCTGGGAGGCGGAAAGTGTTGCCACGAACGGTGATGCGGGAAGATGCCACCTCAGCCACCGGCGCATTCACGAAGCTGCCTTCGCAGATGTTGTCGGCAAACACGATGTCCTGCATCGTCGTCATCGCAGGATTAACGCGATCATAAAACTGGAGGTCACCATCGAAGACATTGCCCGTGAGCGTGATGGCCTGATAGCAGCAGCCCAGCGATTCCTTGCGTGTCTCAAAGCGGAGCGTGACTTTCGCGTCTGTGGTCTGATTGCGGAAAACATTTCCAGTCACTGCCACATGAGAGACGGTGGTGGCGAGTGGCAGCGGCTCGGTGCGAAACACGAGACACGCCCCCCAGTTCTTCAGTTTCGCCCCGAAGGCGGGTTCGACGATGTTGCCGCTGACAGTGATGTGGTGCGAGCCTTCCGTTATGTTGATCCCGGTGCGGATGAAGAAGACCTGATTGTCGCAGATGCGCACATTGCGCGAGCCGAAGATCACCTGCGGGCCGTCTTCGCAGTTGATGATGTAATTGTCCGCAATGAGGCCGCCATTGCATTCCGCGAGTTCGATCGCCTTGTTGCCGCAGGTGTCGATGAAGTTGTGGTGCACCTGCCAGTTTTTGAACTGCGAGGCCTGGCGTTCCGGCTGGCCGTAGAATTTGGCACCCGCACCGTCTTTGCTGGCCGCAGCGGCTTCGGCGGCGGGAATGACGTACTTGGCATTATACAGGTTTGAGGCAGGCTTGGTGCAGCCTGCCGCCTGCTTGGCGTCGTAGATCCAGCAGTTGCGCACGGTGATGTTGTCGCAGGAGAGGAGCATGGACTCGGGCTCGTCCAGGCGTGCGTTGAAGCCCATCACGGAGCCACCGCCGATGAGCTTGTCGTTGCCGGTGTAGCGCAGATTTTCGATCACCACATTGTTCGCCGGCACTTTGGCGGAGCCGATGCGCATGGGAAAGTAGCGCAGAGGATTCGGCGGAGTCTTGGGATCCAGATAGATGTGAGTGGCGTGGCCCTGGCCGCGGAGGGTCACATTGCTTTTGATGATCACGGTTTCATCCCCTGCCTTGCGGGAGAGTTTGAAATCGCCAACGCCAAGAACCACGGTGCCACCACCGGCAGCCGACACCTTGTCGATGGCCTGCTGCAACAGCTCATCTGCATAGGTCTCCGCACCAGGCGCGGGCACCTGTGTTTCCAAGCCCTGAGCCAGGGTTCCGGCTTGCATGGCGAGCAGGCAAAGAAGTGCTGAAATCGAAACGCGTTTCATACGAGGTCAAATGAGTGCGGTGCTGGCAGCAGAGGCGTCCGCCGAGATGCCCGCCGTCTGGCGGATCGACTCAAGCTCAAGACGGAGGTGTTTTTGAAACAGCGAGATGTCGGCACTGTGAATGAGCATGTTGGCACCGAGCTTCAGAAAGCGCACCTGCTGCGCCACGTCTCCCCAGAAGTGAATGCCCGCGCCGATGCCAGCAGCGCGTGCTTTGCGGAAGATCGTTTCGCAAGCGGCGAGGAATTGGGGATGATCCCACTGCTCCGGAATGCCCAGGCTGCAGGACAGGTCGTGCGGACCGATGAGCACGGCATCGAGACCTGGGACTGCGAGAATATCATCCAGCGCCTCAATGGCAGGCACGCTTTCGATATTGACGATGAGGAGGCGGTTCGCGGCGCCCTTTTCCATGTAAGCACCGAGTTCCGGCTCAGGTGCAGCCCCATCAAGAATGCGCTGCAGCCGCTGGCCTTTGATGGGGCGCAGCTTCACCGCACCACGCAGGGCCTGCACCTGCTCCACGGATTCCACGTAGGGGGCGATGACTCCCGCCGCACCGCCATCCAGCACCATCGTGGCGGCATAGGGATCGGGCGAAGGAATGCGCACCAGCGCGGGCAGGCCAAGCGCTGCGTAGGTCTGGCACATCCAGCTCAGCTCGGCGCGGTCCAGCGCGATGTGCTCGGTGTCGATGAACACAAAATCGAGACCGCTGCCGCGCACCACCTCAGGCCAGCGCGGCGAAGGCGAAACGATGAGCGTACCAAAGACAGGTCTGTCCTGGCGCAGTGCCTGGGCGAGTTCGGCGGCGGTCATGGCTTGATCTTGATTTTGCCAAATTTGATCTGCGTGCGTGTCTTGTCAGCGGTGCCGCTGTCCCACACGGCGCGGAAGTCGCCGGGGGCCACCTCGATCAGCGTGGGGTAGGAGTTCTTGATCCCGGCTTCATAGAAGGTCTTCTCCTCGCTCCACTGCCCGCCCGCAGGCTGCACTTTGTAGCGCAGCGAAGAACGCGCGGCCTTGGCCGGCATGGCGGGGCCGTCGTTATAGACGTAGAGATGGCTGCCATCGGCATTGCGACTGAAGAAGCCTTTGGAGCGCGCATTCCAGAGATCCGGCTCCTGTTTGGCAGCGGTCCATGTGCTGCCGCCGTCCTTGCTCACGCTGGAAAAAGCACGGGGTGGATTAAGCGCGCCTTTTTCCTCCCAGTTGGCCGTGCGCATGACGAGCTTGAGTTCATCCGGTGCATCGCCCACGGCGATGCCGCCTTCGTGCAGGAAGACCTTGCCGCTCTCCGGCTGCGGAATGTAGCCCTCAAACTTCCACTCCAGCAGGCTGGTGCTGCTGAGCATGAACTGATCCCGCGAGCCGAGGGGATCATTGCGCAGCGTGTTGCGGTGTGCGGGAAGCAGGTAGCGCTTCTGCCCTTTCACCTCCGTTTCCATGATGCCGGCGACCACGATCAGCGGCCCGGTGTAATGCATGGCCAGCTCCACGGGTGTCCACGAGCGGCCGCCATCGGCGCTGTAGGCGGCCACGAGCTGCGAGTCCTCGCTGTGGCGAAAGTTCATGGGGCAGCGCATGGCGAAGCACCACATCACATCCTGATTCGAGGGCTTGAAGAGGATGGCGTTTGCGTAGGCGAAATGGATCGCGCCCTGCCAGTGGTTGTGATCAAAGACGGGCACGGGTTCGTTCCATGTGTCACCATCATTGGTGGAGACGCTGGCGTAGATGCTGCCCATGTCGACCTTGCCGGGAATGCCCACGCCGTAGGCAGCCACGAGCTGTTTGGGCTTCCACATCGCGATGTAGGGCTCCCAGACCAATGATGCGCCCGGGTGCTGATCCATGTGGCGGATGACACGGACGTCTTTCACATCGCCACGGTAGCCCTGGGCAACGGCGAGGCTGGCCGCAAAGAAGGCGGCGAGGGTGAGCAGGTTCGTTTTCATGGTTGGTTCCAGAGGATTTTGGCGAGCAGGATGCGGTTGTTCTCTCCCTGACGATTTTTTGGAAAGGCCATTTCAGTGCTGATGACCCAGGTTTCTTTTTCGCTCACATCCACGGGCGCGTAGCCGCCGCCGAGATCGACGCCCGCCTCGGGCATGAGGATCTGCTCCGTGGCACGAATGACGTGCAGTTTCTCCGGATCGACCTGGGCGATGAAGATGGGCGCGCGATTGCGGAAGACATGATCGTTGTTCGCACCCTTGCGGGTGTAGATGAGATAGAGGCCATCTCCATGCGCGATCCAATGCTGCTGCGTGCAGTAGGTGCCGACCGGCTTGCCATCATCAAACTTCCATTCCACTGCAGGTTCGTAATTGATGCCATCGGTTCCTCGGGCCACGTAGCCTGTTTTCTCTGCACGCATGGTGAGGAAGAAACGCCCCTTGAAGCCGATGACGGACGGCTCGTAGAGGCCGCGGGGCACGGCGGTGGTGAGTTCAGAGCCGTGCTCGCGATAGGTCAACGTCTCGCCGTCAAAGGCGCAGCGTGCCACGATGGTGGTGTAGGTGCGGACCTTGGGGTTGGCGCGATAGCGAACCGGAAGCAGCACCTCGCCATTGGGGAGATCGAAGCGCTGATTGCAGCCGGCATTGGGCTCGATGATGGGATGGCCTGCGTGATCCTTCTCCGGCATGGCCACGATCTTGAGGTCGCTCCATTCGCTCTTCTCAGGCGAATAGACGGCGTAGGCCACGCGCTCGTAGGCGCGGTCATCCTTGGCTTCACCGGGCTTGGCATCCTTGCGAAAGCCGAAGGTCTTGCCGGTGACGAGCACTTTGCGCGTGGCGGCGTGCCACTGCGGGCAAAGATCTCCCATGACCATCTCCACGCCCAGCGGGCTCATCTTGCGGGTCAGGCTGTCGATGCGATTCGGGGCGCTCCAGGTCTTGGCGCCATCCGTGGTTTCGAGGGAGAAGATGTCGCGGTAGCCGTGCGAACCCTGCTTTTCAAACTCCTGCGTGGTGATCACCACCCGCGCTGGATTGCCTGGAATGAGCGCCGCACGTGACTGCGACCAGTGATATGCGCCTGTGCTGGTGAGCACGGTGCTGTTTTCAATGCGGAAGTCGGCACCGCAGCAAGTGCCAGCGGTCACAAGAAGCAGAAACAAAGTTTTCATGATCACCACTCCCCTTCGCGTTGAAATTTGGCTTTGGCATTCTTGCCAAACTGCGCGCCGGCAGCAGCGAGATTCGCCAGCACTTCATCACTGCTCAGCCCCGCGCTGCCACGTGCGGCAGGGATGACGGTCTGGCACTCATTGGAGTCCATGAAGCGGGAGGCTTCGAGAATCTGCGGCTGCGCCTCGGGCTCGATGACAAGGAAGCCGTGCTTGTCGGCATGAATGAGATCGCCGGGGGAGACCTTGCGGCCAAAGACTTCCACCTCGCAGTTCCAGCGCACGGGGTGCACATGCGCATGGCCCACGCAGAAGCGGCGGCCCAGCGCCTTAAACCCGGCATTGGTCATTTCATCCACATCACGGATGGCACCATCCACAATCGTTCCCACACAGCCGAGAGCGCGGTGCATGTTGCTGTTCACCTCTCCCCAGAAGGAGCCGATGGTGCGCGGCTTGTCGAGGTCCTGCACGCAGACAATCTTGGGACCGGGGATGCTGGCCACGTAGCGGCGGTAGTCGTTCCACGCATTTGCGTTGGCTTCGCGATGGGCCTTGTTGCTCGGTTCCACCACAACGGTGACGGCATAACCCACCATGGGGCCCATCTGAGGCATGAAGTCGCGCACTTCCTCCAGATTGAAGCCGTCGGCAGCGGGGTCGCGCTTGGTGATCTGCTCCCAGCCGTTGTAGATGGTGGGAGTGTTCCAGCGCTTGAGTTGTAGGAGGTCGGAATGAGGAAGCATGAGGTGCGAAGGATGCGGCATCAAGAACGGCAGAACACCTGAATTCTCTGTGGTCATTTCCGCTTACCACAGCATAATGGAGCCCATACACGAAATGCACGCCGTCCCTCCACGCCCCTCCCTCATCACGCACAGCGCGGACTTTTTACGCGAAGCCCTGCGGACTGGAGAATGGGAGGGTCTGCTGCCTTCGGAGCGCACCCTGTGCGTGCGGCTGCGCATCAGCCGCCCCACCCTGCGGGCGGTGCTTTCCCAACTGGAGCGCGAAGGCGTCATTGGTGCGGTGGTGAACAAGCGGCGGCATATTCTCGCCGCTCCAACCACAAGCGGAAAGGCGGCGGCCTCGCGCATGATCGCGCTGCTGACACCCGTGCCGCAGCAGGCCATGCCGCCGTTTGTACTGTTCTGGGTGGATGCATTGCGGGAGCTGCTGGCGGAGGCGGGCTATCAGCTCGAGGTGCATGCGAGTCCGCATTGCTTCACCCCGAAACCTGGGGGCGGCCTGAAGAAGCTGACACAGCGCGTGCATGCGGCCGCGTGGGTGATGTTTCGCTCCACTCCGGTGATGCAGCGCTGGTTCATTGAGCAAAAGCTGCCGGCCATCGTGGCGGGATCATGCGCGGATGACGTTGAGCTTCCGTCTGTGGATCTGGACTACCGGGCCACCTGCCGGCATGCGGCGACGATGCTGATGCAGAAGGGACATCGCAGGATCGCCCTGCTGCTGCCGGATTCGGCGCATGGCGGAGATGCGGTGAGCGCGCAGGGGTTCCGCGAAGCCTTCACCGCTGGCGATGCCACCCCCAGCGTGGTGCCCCACCATGAAACCACCGAACAGGTCATTGAATGCATCAATGAGGCCTTGAGACGAAAGCCAGCGCCCACGGCTTTTCTCGTGGCGCGCTCTATTCACACACTCACTGTAGTGACGCATCTGCTGCGCCTTGGCCACAAACTGCCGCGAGATTTCGCCGTGGTTTCACGCGATGACGATGCCTTTCTCGATCACGTGGTGCCGAAAGTGACGCGCTACTCCGCCGATGCGGCGAAGTTTGCGAAGCGGCTGGCCAGGCTGGTGCTGGAGCTGGCGCAGACGGGGCATACGAGCACGAATCCGGTGCGTCTGATGCCGGATCTGCGGCGTGGGGAAACCGTGTGAGCGGAAGCCTCTACGCGCCAAACGCCTCGATGAAGCATACCTCCAGAGCGAGGCCTTCGTTCACGTTCGTGTGCAGGTGGCTTTCGAGCTGGCGGAGGACGCGAATGCGCTTGGCCACGTCTCCGGCCTCCCAGCGTGCGGCGAGGGCGGCGGTGGCTTCCTGAAATTTGGGAAGATCGAGATTTTTCGCTCCGGCCTGCTGACGGGCCACATCGCCCATCCAGGAGAGGAGAAGTTCCATGAGGGAGGTGCGCTGCTGAAGGTAGTCCGCCTCGATCTGCGCCTCCACCTGCTCTTCGCGCTGCTTGAGCCAGGCGCCGTCGGTGGTTTTGGCGTAGTGGTCCTGCTCCCGTTCAAACTCGGCTTCCTGCTCCTTTTTGATGGCGTCGTGCAGGCTCTCCAGAATCTCCTCAAAATCTTTTTTCAACGAGAGCGCCTCGGCAATGCCGCCGCCCTGCTTGCCAGCCATGCGCTTGAGCACGTAGAGAAGCCGTCCCTCATGCTCGGTGAAAATGCGGGCGCCTTCTGGAGGCAGCAATGAGACCTCAATCACACGGGACTGAATGGTGGGCAGCAGTTGTTGCGGCTGGTTCGTGAGGAGAAGAAGCAGGGTGTTGGGCGGCGGCTCCTCCAGGGTTTTGAGGAAGGCGTTCTGCGCCTGCACATTCATGCGCTCCGCATCCACAATGACCGCGAGCTTCCAGCCATTGGGCGCGGCGGTCTGGTGGATCATCTTTTCCAGAAAGCGGATGGTACCGGGGTCGTCTCCATCATCGCCAATGGTGATGCGGCGGGACTTGCTCTGGGGGCGCAGGATCACCGCCCCCTGCCCTGCCCATGCCTCCAGCGATCCCATCTTCGTGCCCACCACGAGATCGAGCACCTTCGCGGCAAACACCTCCTGCTGCGCCTCCTTGGGACCGGTGATGAGGTAGGCGTGTCCGAGACGGCCGTTGTCACGGGCGCGGGCGAGGAGCTCAAGGGCATGGTCGCTCTTAAACGGCATGGGATTGAGCGGTGATGATCTGCCAGATGGATTCGTGCACCGCTTCCGGCGTGGCGGAGGCATCGATGATTTTCACACGGCCAGGCTCCTGCAGCGCCACGTCCAGGTAGCCCTGGCGGACTTTTTCAAAGAAGGCCTGCGGCTGGCTTTCGATGCGGTCGAGCTCACGCCCCGTCTGATGAATGCGGCTGCGCGCGGTGGCGCTGTCCATGTCCAGCACCAGCGTGAGGTGCGGCAGCGTGCCGCCGATGGCGAAGTGATTGATGGCGCGCACGCTTTCCAAAGAAAGGCCGCGGGCGACTCCTTGATAAACTGTGGTCGAGTCCAGAAAGCGGTCGAGAATGATGAAGGTTCCGGCTTCGAGCAGCGGGCGGATTTTTTCACGCACAAGCTGGGCGCGGCTGGCGGCGAAGAGCAGCAGCTCGGTTTCCGAGGTCATTGAGGCTCCTTCCTTGGCATGCTGCAGCAGGTGGCGAATGCTCTCGCCCAGCTCAGTGCCACCGGGCTCACGCAGCACCACGACGCTGCGGCCCGCCGCTTCCAGCCGTGCACGCAGCAGGGCGATCTGCGTGGACTTGCCGCAGCCTTCGGAACCTTCAAATGAGAGCAGGAAGCCGGCACTCATGGCGATCACTCCCACTCGATGCTGGCGGGCGGCTTGGTGCTGATGTCGTAGAGCACGCGGTTCACGCCTTTGACACCGTTGAGGATCTTGTTGGAGGCATTGCGCAGCACGGAGTAGGGCAGCTCCACCCAGTCCGCGGTCATGGCGTCCTCGCTGATGACAGCGCGGAGGGAGATGGCCTGCTCATAGCTGCGCTCGTCTCCTTTGACGCCGACAGTCTTGACTGGAAGCAGCGCGGCATAGGCCTGCCAGGTCTGCTCATACCAGCCGCTGCGGCGAAGTTCATTGATGAAGATGGCATCTGCCTGCTGGGTGATGGCCACACGCTCCGCAGTGATCTCACCAGGGATGCGCACGGCGAGGCCGGGCCCCGGGAAGGGATGACGCCACAGGGCGCGGTGTGGGATGCCCAGGCTGGCGCCGAGGGCACGCACTTCGTCCTTGAAGAGTTCAGCCAGAGGTTCGAGCACCTTGCCCTGCTCCTTCAGCTCCATGATGCGGTCCACGCGGTTGTGGTGGGTCTTGATCTTGCTGGCGATGCTGCCACTGGTGGCGCTTTCGATCACGTCCGGATACAGCGTACCCTGGGCCAGCAGTTCCACGTTGTCCGCCACCTTCCAGAATTCTTCGACAAACAGCGTGCCGATGATACGGCGCTTCTGCTCGGGATCCGTGACGCCCTTCAGCGCACCCAGGAAGGTGGCGCTGGCATCGATCTGCTCGATGGGCACGCCCACTTCATCAAAGAGCACTTTAACCTCCGCCGCCTCGTTCAGGCGCATCATGCCGGTGTCGATAAAGATGCAGCGCACCTTCACACCCGCCTTGGCCAGCAGCACCGCAAGCACGGTGCTGTCCACGCCGCCGGAGACGCCGCAGATCACCTCGCGGGAGCCGACTTCGGCCTTGATGCGGTCGAGCATCTGCGCCTTGAAGGCATTGATGTCAAATTTGGCCAGGGTGGCGCCGCTCCTGGTGAGGAAGTTTTTGAGGATGGCGGTGCCCTCATGCGAGTGCGTCACCTCCGGGTGAAACTGAATGCCCCAGCAGCGGTCGGACCATTTCAGCGCCACGGGCACGGCGTCTTCATTGGTGGCGATGACTTTGGTGGTGGTGGAGAGATTTGCGCAGGTGTCGCTGTGGCTCATCCAGACCTGGGATTCATGCGAGATGCCGCTGAAAAGATCCTCGTGGTCGGTGACGACGAGCTTGGCGGGGCCGTACTCACGGGTCACGCCGGGCTTCACCGTGCCGCCGTGCTTGATGTTGAGGAGCTGCATGCCGTAGCACACGCCCAGCACGGGCACGCCGAAGGACATCAGCTTGTCGTAGTCCACATCCGGCGCGTCTTTTTCAGAAGTGCTGCGCGGGCCGCCGGAAAGGATGATGGCGCCGGGAGACTGCAGATTGGCGAGCTCCGCGGGCGGATACAGGTGCGAGGCAAAACCCAACTCGCGCACACGGCGGACGATGAGCTGGGAATACTGGGAGCCGTAATCGAGGACGGCGACTTCTTGAGGCGTCATGTGAGGGGGGAGATGACAAAATGAACGGAGACAGACAGGGGAAAGCACGCATCAATGCGGCTCGTAGTTCACCGGTTCCTCGGTGATGACGACGTCGTGTGGATGGCTTTCTTTGAGACCGCCGGCGGTGATGCGGACGAAGCGGGCTTTGGCACGAAGTTCATCGAGGGTATTCGCGCCCACATAGCCCATGCCGGAGCGCAGACCGCCGATGAGCTGGAAGACGACATCGGCAAGAGGGCCTTTGTAGGGCACGCGGGCCTCCACGCCTTCGGGGACGAGTTTGCCGGAGCTGTTCTGCCCGTAGCGGTCGCCAGCGCCTTTGCGCATGGCCTTGAGGCTGCCCATGCCGCGGTATTCCTTGAAGGTGCGTCCCTGCCATTTGACCATGTTGCCGGGGCTTTCCGCCGTGCCGGCCAGCAGGGAGCCGAGCATGACGAAGTCCGCGCCGGCGGCCAGGGCCTTGACGATGTCTCCTGAATAACGGATGCCGCCGTCTGCAATGACGGTGACGCCGGCCTCGCGGCAGACTGCGGCGACTTCCTGCACCGCGCTGAACTGGGCCATGCCCACGCCGGAGATGATGCGCGTGGTGCAGATGGAGCCGGGCCCGACGCCGACTTTGACGGCGGAGGCGCCGGCCTTGACGAGATCGCGCGCTCCATCAGCGGTGACCACATTGCCGGCGACGATGGGCATGGTGGCGCCTAGCGCCTCCCGAAGGCGGGCGATGACCTGCATCACGCGGCTGGTGTGGCCGGTGGCGGCGTCAATGAAGACGGCGTCCGCACCGGCGGCCTGCATGGCACAGCCGCGGTCCACGCAGTCTTCACCGACCCCGACGGCAGCGCCCACGCGGAGCTGGCCGTTGGCGTCTTTGGCGGCATTGGTAAACATCTGGCGCTTCACGATGTCCTGCTTGGTGATCAAGCCGGCGAGCTGGCCGCCTGCATCGATGAGCGGGAGTTTCTCGATGCGGTGCGTGTAGAGGATTTTCAGCGCATCTTCAAAGCTGGTCTGCGGGGTGCCTGTGGCGAGTTTTTCCCGCGGCGTCATGATGGCGGAGACAGGCGTGGATTCGTCCTCAATGTACCACATGTCACGGCTGGTGACCATGCCTGCCAGCTTTCCCTGCGCATCCACCACCGGGAAGCCGCTGACGCCTTTTTCATGCATGAGGCGCTGGACTTCGCCCAGCTTTGTCTCAGGGGAAACGGTGTGCGGCTGCTGAATGACGGTGTTTTCCGAGCGCTTCACCCGGGCCACGTGCTCCGCCTGGTGGTCGATGGGGCAGTTGCGGTGGATGACTCCGAGGCCGCCTTCACGTGCGAGAGCGATGGCGAGCTCGGACTCCGTGACGGTGTCCATGGCCGATGAGAGAATCGGCACGTTCAGGCCGATGGCGGCCAGTTTGGTGGAAACATTGACGTCCCCAGGGAGCACCTGGCTCAGTCCGGGAAGGACAAGGACGTCGTCGAAACTTAAAGCAAGAGAAGGCAGTTCACCCATACGCCATTCAAGCGATGATCAGGCGGCTGTCATGCGGAAATTTGGCGGATGTACGGCCGGGCCGGATGCCGGGGCTCAGAAGCCGGGCTTGTAGCTGCGGGCCTTGCCGGTGTAGGGATCGATCTGGATGGTGAAGAAATTCTTGGGCAGTGTGGCCAGCGTCACCGCCGGGCCGGAGCCGAAGGTCATGGTGAAAAAGTTCTGCTGAAGGCTGGGCTGGAAGGACACGGTGGCCAGGCCATTGACGGTGGCCCCCACGGTGCGGCAGGTGCCGTCTGGCAAGAACCGGATGGCATTGTAGGTGGCCCCGGTCACCCCCGCGTAGCCCACCTGGGAGTTCTCCTTGGTGTCAGGGAGACCAGTGCTGCCGCCACCACTGCCGCCCGAAGTGGAGAAGATTCCCGTCAACTGGTTGTCCGTCGGAATAATGACGCCTTCCGGGAGCCTGATCAGATTGCCCACGGGCACCACAGCCTCCTTGACGGTGGCGCTGCCACCCGAGCCCTGCGTGGACTGGGTGATTTTGAAAAGCTGATAGGAATGGTACATGGGAGCCTGGTCCACATCCTCCATGAAGCTAAAGAAGCGCATGTCCACGGGGGTGTTGGTGGCAAACGCGGTCTGCTGGGCTTCAGCGATCGATCCCAGCATGGCTTCACCCGCCGCAGCCAGGCGGCTGGCCTGCAGAGTGCGGGTGAGGGCCGGAGTCGCGAGGGCCAGGAGCATGACGACAATCGACACCACCACGAGCATTTCAATGAGGCTGAAACCGCGGCGGCAAACTGTGGGAGTCGGGGAAAGACGTTTCATGACTTAAAAGGCTCGAAATAGGGGAGGAAGTCCGTCAGGCAGGCTTGGCGACGCAGGATGACTAAAAGCTCCAGCGCGCCTGCCTGAGGGCGATGGTGGTGGTGAAAACGCGGTAGTTGAGCTTGGCGCCGAGCAGGAGGGTCTTGAGGGCGCCCGGGGAGTCCGAGGTGCCCTCCAGGTCAGCAGTGTAGCTGGAGGCTGAGTTAAAGAGTCCGGCGAGACCCTGCAAAACCTTGCTCTGCACGGCAGAGTTGAGCGTCGAGGACATGAAGTCACCGGAACGCTCGTCCAGGGCGATCATGGTGACCTTGAGCAGCGGCGGCAGGAGGTGCTGGGTTCCCTGGGAAGAGGTGCTCGAAGTGGCCGTGCCCACCAGCGCCGAGTCGTAGAGATAGTTCGGCGCGATGGAATAAACGCTGGCCGCCACAGTTCCGGAGGTGCCGGTGTTTTCCAACTGCGGCGAGATGATGAGGGCGAGGATGTTCTCGGCGATGGGCCGGGTGAAGTAGCGTCCGCCGCTGGAGGCGGAGTCGTTGGCAGTCTGCACTTCGGTGGCCAGGGCTCCGCTGACGGGGTTTTGGTACCACTGCCGGATGTCGCCGGGGTTCGTGCGGTAGGCGGAATCGTAAATGCGGTTCATTTCCGCCGTCGGGCTGTACTCCATGAGCCGGAGACGGCTTTTCACCGGAACGATGGTGGTGTAGGGCGCCTGGGAAAGGAAGGTCGGACGGTAGGGAGCATCCGTTCCGAGTTCCACGAAATAACCGCGTCCGCAGAGCAGATTGGTCAGGTTGGCCGTGTTGACGGTGCCCTGCGTGTCAAACCGCACCATGCCGAGGGGCGCCTGAAAAAAGACGGCGTGTCCGGGATAGTTGTTGCCAGATGCCTGCGGCAGAATCTGGGAGGTGGGGCCGCAGATGAAATGAAGCTCGGACTGCCTCTTGTAAGCCTTGGGCGACTGGATGGCCTGCCCCAGGGCATCCGCGGAGAGCTGCTGCAGATCGGTAGTCCAGTAGGTGTTGAGGGTGGCCTGGCTCAAATTGCGGGAGATGGTGTCGAAGGCCCTGCGTGCCTCGCGGAACTGGGAGACGCGGGAGTTGGCCCGCACCCAGCTGCGCTGGACGATGCCGATGACCTGCGTCACCACCAGCATGAGAATGACGAGGAAGGTGATGGAGACGAGCAGCTCGATGAGGGTGAACGCAGCGGGACGCGCGCGCCTGGAGCGCGCCGCAGGGGGGGGCTGACGATGAAACATGACAGGTGCGGGTTTCATGGCGTGATGAGTTCAGCGGCTTTTCGCGATGAGATGGTTGAACGTGACGTACCCGATCTTGTTGTTCGGGTCGAACGTGTAGGAACTGCTGCTGCTGGAAGCCACCCGGATGATGAGACGGCGCAGCTTGGCGGGATCCTGGAGATCAGCCCGGGGCAGGGAGGCCGTCTGACGGTAGTCGATCTCCACCACATAGCTGATTTCCTTGGAATCAGAAGCGACCTCAAGCCCTTCGTCAGTGTAGTATTTGTTGACGACACCAGTGGTGGGAATGTCCGAAAACTGCATGTTTTCGAGATTGCGGATCACCTGCTCAAGGATGCTGCTGTTGTTGGTGAGCAGCGAAGTTTTGCGGGCCATTTCCAGGCCCTGCGGCAGCAGCCCCAGAAGAGTGATGATGGCGAGCGCCGCGATGGCCACGGCGAGGGCGACTTCAACCAGGGAAAACCCTGAGCGTGAAGAGGCGGGCGGGGAGGAACGTCTGGTGAGGTGGTTCATGGATTGAAACGTTTGGTTTCGAGGGCATGAAAGCGGTAGAAGGATTCCAGCGGAGTCTGGCTGATGCCGGAGGCGGCATAGTCAGGGATGGTGACCGAGGTGTCGTTGGGGTCGATGTAACGCTCCAGCAGCGTGGAGCCGCGGTATTCACTGATCACGGCATCCTTGGTGGGGTCAAAGATGGTGGGGTCGGTCGAACGGGCCTTCTTGAGCACCTGGGTGCGCACATGCACGCGGAAGGTGTTGGTGCGGGTGGTCAGGCGTGCGTAGAGATTGGAGTAGGGGCGCTCGCGGACGTTGTCCCCCGTGGGACGGTTGTTGGACCAGAAGGTGCTCATGATGTCATTGATCTGGCCCTGGTTGGAGGCGTTGACGACGCCGACGGCATCGTAGGTGCCGGAACCGTCCGACTTGATCTTGGGCACCAGATGCATTTCGCAGATCTGACTGGCGGAGCGGAAGAGGCCCTGATAGGTGTCCTGCCCGCCGGACTGGTGCGAGAACTTGAGGTCAAACTGGCGCAGCGTGGCGGGGACGTCGATAGGGCGGTGCCAGTAGCGCTTGTCTCCGCTGTCATTCCAGTAGCGCTGATCCCACGCGGCGGTGGAGGAGCCTGAAGGAGTGGGGTAGTACTCCTTCGCGGAGGTGATCTGGCCGTTCGGAATGGCGGTGATGAACTCGCCCTTCATCACGGCATGCATGCCGGTGGCGCGGCGGATGTTGGTGAAGGGCATGATCTGATAGTTCATGTTGATGCGGCCGGCGATGGAGAGCGGCTCGCTGATGGCGTAGGGCTCGACGACGGGCATGAAGAAGAGATCGAGCAGGTAGTGGTCGCTGGGATCCGACATGCCCGGATGGCTGGACTGTGAATTGGGCTCCTGGCTGGTGACCTGGGCATGGGGCCGGAAGAGCAGCGTCTGCCAGGGGGCAAAGTCCCCGTTGGCATTTGAGCCGGTGGGGAGGCCGGAGGGGTTCCCCCACACACCTGTGGGCAGGGAGCCAAACATGACCGGGGAAGCGATCATGCGGTTGGGGGTCATGTAGATGCCGCTGCGCCAGTCGTCGGCATTGTGAAAGGTGTTGAAGAAATAGGCCGAGCGGAAGAATTTTGTCTGGCTGTTGAGGGTTTCGTTGCCGGCGTAAAAGTTGCCTTCATCCGGTTTGTTGATGTAGGGGCCTTCACGCGCATTGGAGATGCCGGTGTCAAAGTCTCCAAAGGCGTTGGCCGCGGTGGCGTAGTCAGCCCCGGGCGGCAGGTCGGCCTGGCGCGGATGCACGCCGTTGTAGATGGTGCCGTTCGGGGCGATGTCGAAACGCGCGCCGCCGATGAGCTGGAGGCCCGGTGCGTAGAAGGTGTTGTAGTTGGTGGTGGTGTTGTCCGCGCTGGACTGGGCGAGCTTGCAGCCCGGCTCCGTGTTGGCCACGGAACTGGTGAAGCTGTGCGCCTGGTAGAGGCTCGAGTTGCTGGCATACGGGTGCGGCCGCCACCAGCTGCTGGGCACATTGTACCTGGCGGCAAGAGTGCGGTAGTCACCCATGGCAGGCACGATGCTGCGCACGACGTCCGTGGCGCCACTGTTGCCGTCGGGAGCGATGACGGGGAGCGTGACGGCGGTGACCCCGACGCGTGTTTCCTGGATCAGCAGGTTGCTGGTGTCGAGACGTCCGCGCAGAGACTGGGCTTCACGCCCGCCCTGGGCATTGGTTGAATTGGCTGCGGCGTTGGGAAAAGGAGCCACCGACCAGAACGGCTGTCCGGGTGTCAGGCCATAGTTGGGATTGGGGGTGCCGTCCAGACGTCCCACGCAGCCTTCATAATTGGCCACCCAGTCATGCGGCCCCTGCCGGCTGCGGGTGTAAACAATGCGGCCAAAGGAGTCGATGGATTCAGTGTAAGGATGCGAACTGGCGAGGTTGGGCACCGGCACCTGCGGGCTGAGGCTGCCGAAGTTCACGTAAAGCACCTGGACAGGGGAGGCAGACTCCCAGTTGTGGGTGTCGTAGATGGAGACCTTGATGTCTCCCGAGGGGAAGTTGACCGTCAGCGGCGCGTTCCGGTTCACCGTGATGAAATCACTGCAGAAGGCGTAGTTTTGCAGGGCATTGTGGCCCGAGGTGTTGTTGATATCATAATTGATGTCCTTGGGCATCAGAACAGTGCCGCCGCCGTTGGAGATCTGCCGCGTATGCCTGCCGCCTGCGATGCTGGTGGGGCTGGCGTGACCGCCGAGAATGTCTGCAGTGCGGCCGATGGAGTAAATGTTGTTGTAGGACTTGATCGGTATGTCGCCGGTGGTGTTAAACAGGCTCGTTCCGTTCACCTGCATCTGGGCGATTGACGAGCCGTCCAAAACGATGGTGAACTCAGGGTAGAAACCCGTGTAGCCGAGGCTGGGGCAGAAGGTTTCCAGCAGAAGCATGACCTGGATGCGCTTTTCAGTGGGTGCCAGCGGGATGCCGTCCGCCAAGGTCATGTTCCAGTTCTGCGGATAGAAGCCGGGATGCTTGGACGGATGAATGGTGGGCTGAAGCTTGTTGGCTTTGCAGCCGTAGAAAGTCATGGCTTTGTCGGTGCTGCCCGCCTGGGTCAGCGGAGGAAAATTCGAATACCAGACGGAATTTCCGGTCGGGGGCAGACTCATGTTCGGATACGCGGACGCATTGGGGATGTTTCCTTCTCCCGGATTCACGCCATAGCGCACGGAGGTGCCGCCGCCGTGGCCGTTTGCCTGGGCCGTTGTCCACGGAGAGTTTGTCAGAGACCCGCCGTCTGTCTGTCCGTCCGCCGTGCAGATGAACTGGAAGCCGATCTCTGAAAGGGTGAACATGCGGCCAAACCCCTTGTAGGAACGCCCGCCCTTGGACCAGATGGCAGGGGAGACCTGACCGTGGCCGGGCAGGATGCCGCCCTGCGCGGAAGCCGCCTGCTGGTTGCTGGAGGCCGAATCACCAGAAACCGTCACGGAGTTGGGCTGGGGGGAGATGCGCTGGCTGGTGAAGGTGTAGCAGTTGGAGACGTTGCTGTCACGGTAGCTGTAAAGGTTCACGATGCTCGAACCGCTGGCGCCCCAGGCATCGTTGTTGCGGGAGGTGATGCCGTCGTAGAGATTGGTGCAGCGGATGTAGTCAAAGAACTGAATGGCGAGCTGGTTGACGTTGTCCTGGCCGTACTTGGAGACGTAATTGGAGTAGCTGCTGTTTGAGTTGTAGGAGGTGGCAGGCCAGGTGAGCTGGGACATCTGATCCACGAGGTAGTCGAGCAGCTGGGTGTTGCGGCTGATGTTGAGGTCGCTGCTGCCGTTGCGGGAGTTGGCACGGCGGAAGATGTAGCTGCGGTTGTACCCGGAGGAGGAGGAGGAGTTTTTCTGAATCGTGGAGCAATAGGCGATCAGGTTGTCAAAACTGGTGCGCCACTGCGGACCGAGGGCGTTTTCGTCCGCCACCGGCCAGATGCAGACGCGGGGAAGGCCGTGGATGTTGAACTCCGGAGAACGGCTCTGCGCGGTGAGGAAGAAGCGGGAGCGCTCCACGATGTCGTGGTTGATGAGATCAGTGCCGTTTGGCAGCTTGATGCCGGTCTGGCCCGAGGAGTTCTGGGAGGGGGCATAGCCGGTCTGGTAGCGGCCGGTTTGGGAGCTGTAGTCCGAATCTGCAAAGAGGATTTCGTCCCCGCTGGCGTAGAGGCGCGTTTTGGAGGTGGTGGTCAGGTCAATGGCGACAGCGGAACTGCGCTCTCCATTCTGGCCGGAGAAGTCATCCTGCGCGAAGGGGCGCGTGCCCTCCTCCGAGCCGCCAGGGCTGATTTTGGGGGTGATCCGGTAAATCTTCTCCTTGAGGTTCACCACATCCATGTAGGAGGAAAAGCCGTCCAAAGCCGGCAGGAGGGGGTCCATCTGGTAGTTGGGGGCAAGCACCGCGCTCAGAGCCACGGTGGCCGGATGTCCCGGGTAACGCTGGTACTCACCGGTGACGGGCGGGAAGTGCGCCCATTTGGAATCCCGCTCATGAAAGTAGAAGGGGGAGTTCATGAAGGTGGGCTCCGCGGCGGTATTGATGTTCACCTTGCAGGACTCATCGTCCGTCCAGAAGGCGATGCGTCCCACGATGGGGTTGTCAGCAGTGGGGCTGTTTGCGCCGGAGCTGATGAATTTGTTGGAGGCATCCAAGGCGCCCACGGTGCCGTCCTCAAGGATGTACAGCCATTCCACCGGCATGGGCAGGCGCAGGTTGTCCGGATTGCTGGTGTCCGTGGGGGTGACGACCTGGGCCGAATAATCCTGGCCGCCACCGGAGCCCACTGAGGGCGCGGTTTTGGTGTAGGAAAAGCCTTCCACCTGGGTGTTTCCGGGCACTGCGCCCAGCCCCTGACCACCACCACCGTAGTTCCAGGCAGCGCGGGGGTCCAGCACGGGGAAGTACACTGCATAAGTGCCGGAGGCGATGCCGGGGCGGGTCACCGGCTCATTGAGGTCCACATAGCGGGCCGGCATCGTGTTCCAGTTGGACGGCGGTATATGATCGTTTGAGTAAAGGGAGCTTTCCGAGCCCGTGACCTTCATGATGGAGCTGGAGTAGAGCTTGTAAGCCGCGCTGAAGCTGCCATTGGCGCTGTAAACCCGCACCATGCCCGGCTGGGTGGCATGGGTGGTCCGGGCGCTGAGGGAGGTGGAGGTGCTCTGGCCGTTTTCAATCTGGGCCTGCACGATGGCCGTGCCGATGTCCGCCAGCTGTTTGGCCGACTTCCCGGCCACGAACGCCTGGGTGGACTTGTACTCCATGCGGGTGACCGAAAAAATGGCCACGATCAAAATGGACATCAGCGCCACCACGGTAATGACCATGACCAGCGCCATGGCCTTCCGCCGCTTGCCGCGGGCTTGAGAAAATTGTGCTGCATTCATAAAGGGAGGAGGGGGTGAATTTCGCGATTTATCTGATGCTATGAAATAGCTTCAGAAACAGCAAGGTATTTATTTTGTAACTACAGACCAAAAACAGGCCCGTTTGTTGGAAAATAGGTGGCTCCTCCCTGAAGCCACTTCCTATACCCCCTTAAACTGTCTGGCGGCGGCGGCGGCGCCAGCCCAGCGCGAGCAGGCTGAAGATGAGCAGCATGAGGCGGCCAGGTTCAGGCACGGCCACGATGAGGTAGCCAGTGGTGTAGAGCTCGCTGATGTCCCACTTCAGGCCGGCGGAGAGTGCCGGCAGATCGGTGTAGTCGGTGGTGTAATTGCCGCTCAGATTGGTGAAGGTGAAGGTGCCTGTGTGGGCGATGCCCGCCCAGTCGATGAGCTGCCATTTATCCCCTGCCACGAAGGTGGAGGAGTTGACGCCGACGGTGCCCACCTGCAGCGTGGCACCAGAGCTGATCGTGATGGACGGCGTGCCCGTTTTGGTAAACACCAGCTGGTCTGCCTGGGCGACGCCGCTCACCTTGGGGAATATATCCAACTGAAGCGTGCCCGAGAGCGTGAAGGTGCTGGTGTCCTGCATACCGATGGTGAGATGGCTGGCGCTGCTGGCTCCGGCCACTCCCACGCTGAGAGCTCCTCCCGCATTGATGGTGACACTGCCGCCAGCCGCAGGGGCGATGATGCCCGTGCCCGCCAGGGTGGCGCCAGACTCCACGGTCACATTGCCAGTGCCAGTGCCGGAGCCCGTGGTGTTGGTCACAAAGAGCGTGCCTGCCACGACATCCGTGCCACCGCTGTAGGTGTTGGCGCCGGAGAAGGTGACGTTGCCAGTGCCGAACGTCAGATTGTTGATCTGGATTCCCAGAGCGTCCTCCCCAGGGGCGGCCTCGCTGATGACACCCGAGAAGACCGCGCCGGCACCCGTCGCCGTGGATTCGATGTCGAGATACTGGCCTTCCACCACTCCGGGCTGGACATTCTGCAGGGTCACATTGCCAGAGAAAGTGATCGCGTTGGCGGCATAGATGCCCGTGAGCAGATTGGCGTTGGCATTGACATCGATGTTCTGCGTGATCGTGGTGATCGCAGGATCAGTGACCTGCAAAACAGCCAGGGTGATGTCGCCCACAGTATAATCCACCTGCCAGTTGACCGGGTCCGTGCCCGCGGTGTTGACGCTGGCCACGCTCTGTGAAGCCATGTAGTAAACCTTGTTCGCCGAGGTTCCGTCCGTCACCTGCACCTGGGTGCCGTGCAGCATGTTGGCGGTGGTGCTGAAGTCGGCCACGCGGACCATGTTCATGGTGCCGTCGGCATTGAACTGGACGATCTGGTAGATGCCGTTGCGTTCCTGATTGGCCGCCTCGTCCTTCACCAGAATGCGGGCGCCAACATCCGCGAGGGTGAAGGTGTGGCCGTCAATGGTGGTGCCAATGTTGTAGAAGGCGCCGGGTCCCGGGACGGCGTCGCCATTGCCAGCCCTGGTGCCGTCGCCGTTGGCCACAAAGGCCCCGCCCAGCGAACCGAGATTGTCCGCGGAGATGGTGACGTCATTGCGGTCCACGCCAAGCACCGAGGCGCCGTTGGTGGCCACCGTCACGCTTGTCAGCATGATGGCGGTGTCTCCAAGCTCGACGGTTGAGCCGCCAAGGGCTCCATTGGCGCCCACAATGAGGATGCCGTCACGGATGATCGTCGCACCATCGATCGCCGCGCCAGAAACGCCGGTGTTGGTTCCATAGGTGTTTGAACCGTTGGTCAGGATGACGGTGCCGCCACCAGCCACGGTGAATCCGCCGCCACCCGAGACAACCCCGGAGAGGGTGACGCCACCGAGAGAGCTGCCGACGGAAGCCACATCGGAGGCATTGCTGGTCTGAATCAGCACATTGCCGCCAGCCGGGCGGTCCAGCACGAGGTTGCCGGAAACGGCGGTCACATTGCTGCCCAGCGAGAGGACGCTGACGCCCTCATAGTTCGCGGAGCCGAAGGTGATGTTGTTGGAAACGGAGTCCGTCGCAGGAGGAGTGAAGCCGAGGGTCAGGGTTTCATCTGGAGTGCGGGTGTCGCTGGTGGTTCCCACGAAAATGCCGCCCGTGCCAAACGCGGCGCTGCTGGCGCTGATCAAGGTGCCTTCCGCCAGATAGGTGCCGCCACTGTAGGTGTTGCCTGTGTTGGTGATTTCGAGGGTGCCGAGTCCGCCTTTGATGAGGCTGCCGCCATCTCCCTGAATGAGGCCGGTGAGGCGGGCATCTGTCAAGGAGGAGGGGCCGCGGCCGGAGACGACCTCCACGAGGCGTGATTTGCGGCCGAGATCAAGGCCGTTTACAAACACCAGCGTGGCGTCCGCATCCTGGGCTCCGAGGATGAGGGAGTCATTGTCCGGGACGAAACCGCCGTCTCCCCAGACCAGCATGGCACCGGTTCCGCCGAGGTTGACCGTGCGGTCCGTGGTGTAGGTCAGGACGGCACTGCTGTTGGTCTGGGTGGCGTTGTTGGAAAGGGTGAAGTCCGTGCCATTAGGGTCAATGCTCACGATGGTGGTGCCGTCAGGCACGCCGGCACCGCTGACCACCGTGCCCACCGTCAGACCCGCGGTGGAAGCCACCGACACGATGGACCCGCCGCTGGTGGTGGAGCTGACCAGGGTGTTGGAGTAGCCGGCAAAACCACCGCTGCTCACCCAGTTGATCTGCGCCACGCCGGTGCCGACGGAGCGGTTGAAGGTGGAGCCGTAGCCAACGCCGATGACGCCGCCTTCCAGATGCACGTTGCTGACCGGGGAGAGAGCCAGCGCGGAGTCGAGCCGCAGTGAGCCGCCCTGAATGTAGGTGACGCCCGTGTAGGTGTTTGCGCCAGTGAGCTCGGTGGTGCCGTCTCCGGTCTGGATCAGGTTCACCACCCTTCCGGCGGCGGTGTTGTCCGCAATGACGGAGGAGATGGTGAGCGAGCGCGACGGATTCCAGTTGTGGATGATCAGATCGGCGGTGATGCCGTCAGTGTTGTTCAGACCGCTGGTGAGAATGCCGCCGGTGATGGAGTTGATGTGGTTGCCGGCATGGGTGGTCTGCAGGATGGCGCCCTGAGTGATGGTGAGCGTGTCCGCGATGTTGATGGTGCTGTAGTTCGTGGCGTCCACGTAGATGCTGGCCGTGGAGATGACCGTCGAGGTGGTCGAATTTCCGCTCAGCGTGATCTGGTTGTTGGCGGCATCAATGCTCAGGATGGTGTAAGTCAGGGAGGGGTCCAAAACATCACTGGTGCTGCGCACCACCTGGCCCACCTGAAGGCCGGTCGTGCTGGCGACCGTGACCACGGCGCTGCCAGGAGTGAACGTGGCTCCGCGGGCGATGCTGCTGTTGAAGAAGCGGATCGTGTTGACGGAGGCGTTTGAAATGGTGGTGCCGCTGAAAGCGTCAAAGCTCAGGGCGCCGTCCATGACGTTCATGTAGGCCTGCCAGTTGGCGGGATTGCCCACGATGGTGTGGGCGGTGGCGCCGCCGATGGCAATGTTGTCGGAGGCGACGACGCTGTAACCATTGGAGTCCACAAAGGCGAAGTAGTTCACGCCAGGGTTTTTGATGTCGATGGAAGTCTGGTAGGTGACACGCGGCAGAACGACCTGCACATCAACGCCGAAAAGACCGGCGAGGGTGATGTTGGCGTCTCCGGTACCGTTGTGGTCTTCCACGAAGAGCACGGTGCTGCCGGTGCCAAAGTTCACCTTGGAGGGGTTGGCGACGTCCTGCAGGTTGAGCGTGGTGTCGAGATTGGTGCCGGTCACGTTGGAAACCTTGACCATGGAGGCGCCCTCGGTCGTGCTGAAGGTGCCGATCATGTTCTGGGTGGTGGAGCGGTCAGGAGCGCCGACGAGTTCCAGAGCGCCGCCGCCCACGGTGAGGGCGCCGATGTCGTTGCGGACGAACTGATCATTGAAGGTGGCGTTGAGACGCAGGGTGCCGTCGTTGACGATCAAATTGCTGATGCCGTAGCTGCCGGCATTGGGGGTGAGGGTGCCGCGCAGTTCCAGCATGCCGGCGCCGAGCTTGATGATGCGGTAGTTTTCCTCGGCGGCAGGAGTCGTGATGGTGCCGGCCAGGACGAGGTGGGTGTAGGCGTTGCCCACGTCAAAGGTGCCGTCAGCATTGATGGTGAAGCCGCGGTCGGAGACTGCGCTGAGTCCATTATACTGGAAGGTGCCATTGTTGAGGATGAAGTTTGCGGCGGCGTTGTTGGAGGCGCCCAGGTTGCTGGCGGGTCCGGCAAAGACCAGCGAGCTGGAGGCCGCGGTGTAGAGGACGGGATTGGAGAGAACGATCTGGGTGCTGCTGAGGATGGCGGCGATGGTGGTGCCCACCGGGATGCCAGGGCCGGTGACCTGCTGGCCGACCGCGAGACCCGCGACGGCAGAGGCAAACGTGACAGTCGTGCTGCCGCTGGTGGTGGCGGCCGCGAGGGTGGCGCCGAGCACAGTGGGAGCGCCGAAGGTGAGGTTGTTCGTGCCCGTGCTGGTGACGGGATTGCTGATGTCAACGTTGTGCTCGTCCACGATGCGGATGATCACGGAGCCAGAGGGAATGCCGGTGCCGCTGACGGTCTGCCCCAGCGTGAGGCCCACGGTGCTGGCCAGGACAAGGCGGGCCGAGCTCGTGGTGACGGAGGCGAGGTCCACGCCGCTCTTGACGATCGAAGTCGGATCCGTGTAGGCGAGGACGTTGGTGCCGGCGCCCGTGGCGGTGTTGCTGATGGTGAAGCGGGTGCCGTCAATGATGGTGACAATGACCGAGCCGACGGGAATGTTGGCGCCGGAAATGCCCTGTCCTGGAGTCAGCCCAGCCGTGCTGGCGACGGTGACGGTGGCGCTGTTGTTGGCGGTGGTGGAGCTGATGTTTCCGCTGGCAGCCGTAAACTGGCCGTAGGTGAGATTCTCGGTGGCGGAGATGGTGGCGCCGGTGGAGAGCGTGACCTGTTTGTTGCTGTTGATGGCGGTGATGGTGGCGCCGCCATAATTGATGGAGGAGCCGGAGGCGGTGGCCGTGGCGTTCACGCTGATGGTCACGTTGTTGCCGTTGATGGCGGTGATGACCGCGCCGGCGGGGATGCCCGCGCCCACGACGGGCTGGCCGTTGGCCAGACCGGTGCTGCTGCTGACCACGACCACATTGGACCCGGAGGTGGTGCTGGTGCTCACGTTGACGACGGGCGGCAGGCCGGTGCCGGTCACCGTCTGGCCAAAGGTCAGGCCGTTGGTGGTGTCTGTACCTGCGAGGGTGATCAGCTTGGTGGTGGTCACATTCTGGGTGGTGAGCACGGCGCTGGAGGCGAAGCCTTCGACGGAGAGCTGACGCACGGTGAGCACGCCCTGGTTGAGGGTGTTGACGCCGGTGTAGGTGTTGAGGCCGGAGAGGATGAGATCTCCCGCGCCGGTCTTGCTCAGGCCGTTGGCCACCGTGGTGAAGCTCAGGGTGGGAGTGCCGGCGCTGACGGTGCCGCTGAGGGTGATGGTGTTGTTCACGGCATCAATGCTGCTGATGGTGGCGCCGCTGGCGACTCCGGAACCTGTCACGGTGAGGCCCGGTGCAAGCCCAGCCACGCTGCTGACAGTGACTGTGTTGGTGCCGGTGGCGGTGGCGGTGCGGCTGCCGGGAGAGAGGTTGGCGATGATCGCGGAGATCTCCAGCGGAGCCTGCGTGTTGTTCTGGTAGATGCGCAGGTCGGAGTTCACGCCAGCGCCGCCGGTAAGTGTTCCGGGGCCGGCGATGACAGCCACGTCCGTGCCGAGGTTGGGGGTGACCAGGATGCCGCTGGCCTGCAGTGTGTTGGTGCCGGTGAGGGTGACCGTCATGTCTCCGGCGCTGGCGTTCGGGGTGTTGAAGCGCAGGGTGTTTGGCGTGGTGTTGTTCTGCGTGGTGGGCGCGATGATGTTCATGTTCGCGCCGTTGTTCGCGGTGGTCGGGAGGGCCCAGTCGTTGTTCGCGCTGCTGTTGAGGTAGGCGGTGAACGCGGCGATGAGGCCGTCCGCGCCCGTTGCGGTGATGGTGCCGCCAGTGTCATTGGTCAGGCTCTTCATGGCCCAGTCGGTGCCGCCCACGGTGGCCCAGCCGCCGAGGATGCCGTTGATATTGTTGGTGTCGGTGCTGGCGATGTTGGACGTGCTGAAGTTCACCGTGCCGCCGGCCTGAACACCGATGCCGTTCATGCGCAGGATGGAGCTGCCGCTGGTGCGGCTGACGTTGTTGCTGCCCACGGCGATGGTCGTGCCGGCAACGATTTCAACGTGGGAGCCGCCGACCAGCACGATGGTGCCGCCGAGACGCCCGCCACCGAGGACGAGCGAGCCGACGTCAGCGAGCTTGGAGGTGTTTGGGTTGAGGGTGTAATCGAGCTTCAGCGTACCCGCCTGAAGGGTGTAGCTGGGCACCACGGAGCTGCTGGCGTTGTTGCGCGTGGTGGGGTCCGCGGTGCCGGTCAGGACCAGCGTGCCTTCCCCGAGCTGGGTGATGGCGCCGGCGCCTGCAATGTTGCCGGTGAGGGTCAGCGTGGCCCCTGCATTGACGAGAATGTTGGAGTTCGCGGTGACGGTCACGGTCCCGGCCCAGGAGCTGTTGCCGGTGGTGGTGGCCAGCGTGCCGCCGGAGAGGAACATCTGCTCAATGGTGGTGTAGGCCACGTTGCGGAGGTCCAGCGTGGCGTTCAGACTGCCCAGAACGGTGCTGCCATTGGTGCCGCCGCCGATCACGACGCCCGCACCACCCTGCGCGCCAAAGCCGCCGTCCACAGTGGTGGCCAGGATGCCGGCCAGCACCACGGTTTCACCACTGTAGCTGTTGCCAAGGACGGACACCGAGATGTCTCCGCTGGCGGTCGCATTGGTGCTGATGGTGATGCTATGGTTGGCATTGATGCTGACAACGGTGCTGCCGACCGGGATGCCGTCTCCGCTGACCTGCTGGCCCACGCTGATGCGGGAGGTGTCGGTCATGGTGATCACATTGGTGCCCGCGGTGGTGATGCCCTCACGGTTGACGGATGAGTTGATGACCCAGGTGCCGTTGCCGATCTTGGCCAGGGAGGTGAGGCCGCCGTCACCATCGCCGAGAACCAGACCAAAGGTGTTGTCGCCACGATTGGAGCCGCCCAGGGTGAGGGTGCGGTCGCCAGAGCCGGTGAAGGCGACTGCGGGAGAGAAGTCGTTGCCCCAGTTCAGGGTGGCGTTGAGGCGGGTGCCGTCCGCGATCAGGGCGCCGGCACTTTCACCGGTGCCGAGGGTGAAGGAGCGGTCGGTGAAGGCGATGGTGTTGTTGTTGTAACGCAGCACGCCGCCATTGAACACGAGGTTGGCCGCGTCATTGGAGGACTTGCCGATGCCGCTGTTGAAGCCGGAGAAGCCGATGGAGGTGACGTTGAGCGTGCCGCCGTTGATGACCGTGGCGCCGCTGTAGGCGTTGTCACCATTGAAGCCGAGGACGCCCTGGCCGGTCTTGACCAGAGAAACGATGCCGGTGCCGGAGAAGCCGTCACGAATGGTGCCGTTGAAGTTGAAGCTTTCGTCCGAACTGATGGTGAGGACGGAAACGCCGGTGCCCTCGTTGGTCAGCGTGCCGGCACCGGTGATGCTGGAGACGGTGGTGGAGTAGCCGTTGAGGTCCATGATGCCGCCCAGGAGCTTGAGGGTGTAGCCGGCGCCGGTGCTGCTCTGCAGGGCGGTGTCGCTGTTGAGCACCACCGAGCCGGAGTTGATGGTGAGGGTGCCGTTGAAGATGTTGGTGCCCGTGCCCTGATAGCCCAGCAGGAGCGTGCCGTTGTTGATGGAGATGTCGCTCTCAAAGGTGTTGTTGCCGCGCAGGTCGATGGCGGACCCCAGCACGCGGATGAAGCCGATGTCATTGTCGCCGGTGAGACGCATCACATTGAAGCCGCCGTATTCGACGTTGATGCCGGTGCCGTCCGCGGTGACGGGCTTGGAGATGGTGATGGTGTCCGTGTCCTTGTCGATGGCGACGATGACCGTGCCGGCCTGGATGCCATAGCTGGTGGTGGTGGTGCTGCCGTCTGGAAGAGTGATGGTCTGGCCGGTGACAGTGGCGCCGACTTCGAGAGCGTCCACCAGGCCGGGGGACAGCTTGATGGTGGTGCCGCCATTGGTGTAGCTGGAGGCCAGGGTGGCCACGCCGGTGGTGGTGGTGCCGTTGGTTTCCAGGCCGCCGGTGAGGTCGTTGTTTCCGCCGATTTCGAGCACCCCTTCATGGGTGGCGTCGGTGACGAAGATGAGGCGGCCCAACCTGCCATCGATGGTGTTGGCCGTGCCCATGGTGAGCTTGCGGTTGTCAGAGACAGAGATGAGACCGTCCGTGGCGCCGATGGTGATGCCGCGGTTGGTGTCGTCAAAGGACATGGTGTCGTTCACCAGCAGACGACCGCCATTGAGGTAGAGCTGGTCGGCCACGAAAGTGCCCGGATTGGCGCCCAGGTCGGACTCGCGGGTGATCTGCAGGACGCCTTCGTTCAAAATGGTTTTGCCGGTGTAGGTGTTCACCACGCCGTAGGTCAGCGACACATTGGTGCCGGTGACGGTGGGAGCGGCGGAAAGCGTGACGCTGTTGCCATTGATGGCGGTGACGGTGGTGCCGGCCGGGATGCCCGATCCGGTGACCGTGGCGCCCACCCGCAGATCAGCCGTGCCACCGGCGGTGACGGTGACGACGTTGTTGCCCACGGCATAGGTGGTGGTCTTGGCGGCAAGCGGGTTGAGGATCAGCGTGGAAGAACCGGACTTCACCAACGAAACCGCGTGAGAGCCATTGTCGGCCACGATGGCATTGACGGTGAGCTGGTTGGTCGGCGTCTGGAAGAACAGCTCGTAGTAACCATTGCCGCCCGCACCAGCGGTGATGGCGCCCGGGCCGGCGATGACGTGATTGGCACGGCTGGAGAGCAGGCCGCCAGCATCAAGGGTCAGAACGCTGCCGCTGGCAATGGTGAGGGTCCTGGCGGTGGTGTCCTGAATGTTGAGGGTGTGGATGGTGTAGTTGGTGTTGGTGGCGGAAGTCTGGTTTGCGCCCAGCATCTTGATGTTGAGCGAGGCGTTGTTCCAGCCGCTGATGGCAGACCCGTTGTAGGTGCCCAGAGCCAGAATCAGGTTGCTGGCCCCCAGGGTGGCCCACTCATAGATCACCGTTCCAAGGGGGCTGTAGGTGCGCACTGCCCAGCCACCCAGGATGCCCGCGGAATCATTGGCGATGCCGGTGCCGTTGATTTTAATGGTGCCGCCGGTGTCAGAGCCGCCGTTCATGGAGTCAAACAGCACTGTGGCGCCCGCGGAACGGCCGGCAAAGCTGGAGAAGGTGAGCGTATTGCCCGAAGCAAAGGACATGAAGCTGCCGATGAAGTTGGAGCCACCCTTGAAGCTCAGGGCTCCGAGGGTTTCGGAGAAGACCGCCCCGGTGTTGGAGCTGTCTCCCTGGCCGATGAGCAGCAGGCGGCCTGCGTTCATGTTGACGGCGGCAGTGTCCGGCAGGCGGTCGGCCAGGCTGGCGCTGAGGTCGAGAACGCTGTTCACGACGGTGGCGCGGTTGAGGATGTTCAGACCCGGCAGGCTGTTGGTGCTGGCGGTGTTGCCGCTGCCAGAGAGATTGATGGCCGTCACCCCCGTGAGGGAGCCGTTGGCGCCGTTGATGCGGACGTCCGCACCCGCGATGTCCACCACTCCGTTCACCGAGCTGGCGGACTGGATGTTGAGCACCGCACCGTTGATGGTGTTGTCCCCGGTGCCCTTGAGGTGCAGGCCGCCGGCAATGACGTTCACCGCCTGGGTCCAGTTCACCGTGACGAGGCTTTCCAGGCCGCGGATGGAGAAGCCATTGCCGCCCACAGTCACGGGAGCGCTGAAGTTTGTGACGCTGCTGGTGTTGTTCGTGCCGTCCAGGACGGTGAAGCCGCCGCCAAAGTTAACCAGGGTGCCAAAGGCGAAGAACTGGCCGCTGTTGGTGGCGGTGGCGACCGTGGAGATGACAATGTGCGTGGAGTCGGTGATGCTGCGGATCACAGAACCATTGGGAATGCCAGGTCCTGAAACGGCCATGCCGACGGTCAGACCGGTGGTGTCTGCCACAGTGAGCGTGGTGCTGTTGACCGTGGCGCCGCCCGTTTTCTGCAGCAGACCGTTGTAATTCAGATTGGTGAGCGTGGCGCTGGCGGTGGGGGCCACACTGAGGGTGTACTGCGTGCTGTTGAGGATGCTGGCAATGGTGGTGCCCGACCGGATGCCGGTGCCGCTGACGGTCATGCCGACGGAGAGGCCCGCGGTGGAGCCCACGGTCACGATGGTGCTGCCGGAGGTCCAGGTGGCCTGCTGGTTCGGCGTGGTGATGCTCAGCGTGCCGCCGCCGCCATCGCGGACGCCGGTGCCCGTGCCGGTGACCACTTCGGCAAAGTTGAAGGTGGTGCCGGAGCTGCGCAGGCCCAGCGTGCCGCTGTTGGCGATGATGCTGTTGAAGCTGGTGGTGGAGTCCAGCACGAGAGTGGCGCCGCTGTTGATGGTCGTGGAGCCGGTATAGTTGATGTTGCCCAGGGCGAGAACCTGGGTGCCGGAGCCGGAGACCACCAGGTTGAGGATGCCGGTGCCGTTGTTGTTCGCGCGGTTGCGCAGGAAGCCGTTAAAGCTGTTGAAGCCGCTGGTGTTGAGCGTGAGCGTGCTGTCATACGGATTGGCCTCGCCTTCGGTGTTTTCAATGACGCCGCTCGCGGTGTAGTCGGAGATGGCGCGCACCGTTTCATCATAGCCCATGAGCTTGAAGTAGGAGTTGTTGCCGCTGTTGCCGGTGGCGGCGGTGCCGACGCCGGAATCAAAGCGGATCAGAGCGGTGTCGGCGATCTGATTGCTGGCGCCGAGAGCGACCACAGCATTGCCCAGGCCCCCCTGGCTCATGTTGCCGATGATGAGGTTTCCGGCGATGGCGCCATTGGAGACGGTGGAGCCAAAGATGGTGGTGACGGCGGTGGCCGTGGCCGTGGCGGCCTTCGAAATCACAAACTGCGTGGCGCTGGTGACCGAGACCACCACCGCACCCGCGGGAATGTTGGGATTGCCAGTGACCGGCATGCCGGGGTAGAAGCCCGCGGTGGTTCCGACCGTGACGGTGGTGCTGCCATTGGTGGTGGTGGCAAAGCTGCCGTACGTGGTGGCGACGCCGGAGGCGGTGGCGGTGGCGCCCACCCCGGAACCGGTGATGTTCGAGTACATGGTGACCGACGTGGTGTTGTTCGCGGCATTGTAGCTGACGGCGCCCACCAGAGCACCCGCCGGGAGGTTCGGATTGCCGCCCAGAGGCATGCCGACGACGAGGCGGTTGGTCATGTTGCCAGTGACGGTCAGCGTGGCGCTGCCGGCGGTGCTGTTGAAGGCCAGGGAGCCAAAGGCGCCGAAGGTGGCGGTGGTGGTGCCACCCGCCGTGGCGCTGGTGGAGAGCGTGATCTCGGTGCGGTTCAGCGCGGAATTGTAAATGACGCTGTTGATGACGGCTCCGGCAGGAATGGCAGCCACTCCATTGATGGACATGCCGGCGTAGATGTCGGCGGTGCGGTCTCCGGAGACAGTGACGAGGCTGCTGCTGCCAGTGGTGGTGAAGTCGGCGCTGCCACCGTTGATGGACTGGCCCTTGGCGAGCACGAGCTGGGCGTTGGTGGCATCACCAAAGCCGCGGTTGAAAACGCGCGTGTCACCAGTGTAGGTGTTTGCCGTGGTGCCGCTGAACGTGACACGGCCGGACCCCATGATGGTGACCCCCAGACCAGCGGTGTTCTGGGAGATGGCGCCGCTGATGTCCAGACGACCGGCGGCCCCGCCGGAGTTCACATTGATGTTCAGCCCGGAGTCGAGGAGCACCGGAGCGGCGACCACGTCCACGGCCACCGTACCGCTGTTGGAAAGCACCTTGCTCAGCAGGGCGCGGCCATACTCACCGTTGTCAAACACCAGGCTGCCGCCGGTGCCCTGGGCGAGGGTGAAGAAGTTGGTGTTGTTCTGGTCGCCGATGATGACCTTGCCAACGGTTTTGTCGCCGTCGAGGGTGACGATGGCATTGGAGCTGAGGTTGGAAGTGAAGACAGCGATGCTGCCGGAGCCATTCGGGGCGGCCGCGGGCTTCCAGTTGGTGGCGAGATTCCACGAGCCGCCGCCCACAAGGTTGTAGTAGCTGGCCTTGACCGGGATGACCGGAGGAGTGGTGATGATGACGATGATGCCATCGGTCAGGAACTTGCTGATGTCGTAAACCAGGCCGCCATTGAGGGTGGGGAGGTTGAGGTTGCCGCCGCCGGTGCCGCCGGTGCGGTAGTTGGTGCCGGCATTGAAGGTGGAGCTGCCATCCACGGCCAGCCAGTTGCCCAGATTCAGCACGTCACCCAGCTTGGCGTTGGCCACAAAGCCGTTGTCCAAAATGTTGATGGTTGCCTGGCCGAGCAGGATCGTGCCATTGACGTTGATGAAGTCGTTCTGGCCGGAGGTGGGCAGGTAGTTGTTCCAAACGGCGATGGTGGTGCTCAGGTCGCGGTAGCCGCCCACGCTGTCATAATCGCCCCCGAGAAGGTGTGCCAGGATGCCGCTGTCATTGCCGGTGACGGCGCCCACCTGGAAGCTGGCGATGGAGCCCGTGGCGAGCTGCAGATTGCCATTGAAGGTCAGCGTGCCGATGCTGGCGCCGCCGGAGTCGCCCGGGGTGAGAATGGCGCCGCTGTTGATGACGTGATTGGTGACAGAGGCCGTGCCATTGATGAGGCCCGAACCCGCCAGAGTCGCGCCGGAATTGATGGTCGTGGCTCCGGTGCCCGTCTGGCCCACACCACTGACACCGACCTGGAGCATGCCACCGTTGACGGTGGTACTGCCCGTGTAGGTGTTTGTGGCGGCGAGGATCCAGGAGCTGGCGTCCGCAGCCTTCACCACCGAAGTCGGATTGGCAGAGGTGTTGTCGCTGATGACGCCATTGATGCGGTTCGCAGTGTCGGCGTAAGAGCCGCCCAGGGTCAGCGTCTTGGTGCCGACGCCGGCACCCGTGGAGTTGAACGCGCCGGTGAAGGTCAGCGCCCCGGTGCCGGAAGACAGGATGGTGCCGCCGCCGGTGGTGCCGCCCAGGCTGAAGATACGGTCGGTGGTTTCGCCAGCTCCGGTGTAGAGCAGCGTGCCCGTCGTGGCCGCGTTGCCGAGCACAATCGTGCCGTTTGTCGAGGTGGTCGGGGCCCCCAGGCTGCTGCTGGTGAGGAGCGGCGTACCGCCGTTGACACTGTTAAGGGAGCTGACGCTCAGAATGCCATCATAGATGCTCGTGGTGCCGCCGTAGGTGTTCGCACCGGAGAGGACCCAGGTGCCGGCGCCGTCCTTCACCAGCGAGGTCAGATTGCTGCCGTCATAGTTCTTGATGATACCGGCAAATTCATTGGATGCCGTGCTGGCGCCGGAAAGGGTCAGGGTCTTGCTGCCCGCTCCAGTGACGGTCAGATCACTGGTGATCACCAGCGCTCCCGTGCCCGAGGAGACAATCGTGCCGCCGCCGGTCGTGCCAGCGAGATTGAAGACGCGGTCGGTCTGTTCACCCGTGCCGGTGTAGATGAGAGTGCCGGTCGTCGTGGTGCTGCCCAGGGAGATGGTGCCGCCTGCAATGGTGGTGGGAGCGCCCAGGCTGCTGCTGGCGAGGAGCGGCGTGCCGCCATTGACACTGTTGAGGCTGGAAACCGTGAGGGAGCCATTCTGAATGCTCACCGTTCCGGTGAAGGTGTTGGCGCCGCCGAGCACCCAGTTGCCCGTGCCCGTTTTGACGAGGCTGAGCGGTGCGCCGCCGTTCGTGTCAGACAGGAGCGCGTTAAGGGTGTTGGCCAGTGCGTTGGTACCGGTGAGGGTCAGGGTGCGTGCGTTGCCAAAGGCCAGGGACTCGGTCACACTGGCCGGCGGTGCGGTGGTGGAGTCGCCGTCATCGTCATAGTTGATCGCCTTGTCGATGGTGATCTTGTTATGGGCGGCATCGACGGCTGTGATGATGGCGCCTGCAGGGATGCCGGGGCCAGCAATGTGTGTTCCCGGAGCCAGTCCTGTGGTGTCGATGCCGGTGATGTCGTAGTTCGGACCTGTCAGGACATAAGTGTTGTAGGTGTCAGACGCCGGATTCGTGTCCAGGGTGAAGGTCGAATTCGTCACGGTAACTTGAAGTGTGACGTCCGTCTGCTCCATGCGACCCGTGCTGCTGAAGGTCAGGGTGCCGGTGCCGGAGGAGTCAAGAGTGCCGCCTGCGGACAGGAGGGTGAACAGACGGTCCGTGGAGGCATTGGCACTGCCGGTGTACTGGAAGGTACCGCCGGAGAGAACCAGGTTCGCGGCATTGGCGGAGGAGGCGCCGATGCTGCTGGCGAAGCCGCCATCCGCCAGGGTGCCGGCATTGAGCACGCCTGCATTGATGATGGTGGCGCCGCCATAGGTGTTGGCGGTGTTGGTCAGGTTCAGGGTGCCGGTGCCGGCCTTGGTCAGGGAGAAGTTGTTGCCGTTGTCGCTGATGACGCCGCTGGCGGTGAAGGCGTTGCTGGCGCTGTTATTGATTGTCCAGGCCTGGCTGGCGCCCAGCACGACAGGGGCGCTGATGGTGTGCGCGGCGGAATCGGCGGCGACATTGAGCGAGCCGTAGATCGTCAGGTTGAAGGCGCCGCCAATCGTCACGCTGCTGGTGGCCGCCGTGGTGGAGCCGCCGGTGAAATTGATCGTGCCGACGAAGATGTTCTGACCGAGTGTGGTGGAGAGGTTGCCGGCGCTGTTTGCGGTGAAGTTCACCGTGTCCACATTGTCAGGAATGCCGCTCGCAGGAGTGCCGCCGGCATCGGTCGCCCAGTTGGCCACGTTGTTCCAGGCGTTGCTGGTGCCGCCCTTCCAGTAGAGGGTGTTCACCGTCTGGTTGGCGACGAGGAGGGAGATCTTGCCGCTCACATCGGTTTTGAGCGAGAGGCTGTAGGCGGTGGTGGGGTTCAGCAGCAGGAAGGGCGTGGCCAGGGCGAGTTTGGTGCCGTCCGCGATGCTGCCGGTGTAGGTGATCAGATCATAACCCGTCGTGGGGCTGGCGGTGATGCTGTTGGTTCCGGTCAGCGCATTGATGCTGATGCGGATGCCGCCGGCGGCACCGGTGAGGGAGAGGCCCTTGCTGACCGCGATCTTGTCAACCGCGGTGGTGGTGCCGCCAATATCAAAGGCCAGGCTGCCTCCGCCGATTGCAAGGCCGGTGGTGGCGCTGCCCTGCACCAGGCTGAAGGTGTTGATGGCGCCGTCTCCGCTCATGGTGAAGCTGGAGCCCGCGTTCATCGTCATCGTGGCGCCTGTGCCGCTGGTGTTGCCGGCGGTGTAGTTGCCGTCCACGCGCAGGGTGGCGGTGCTGTTCACCGTGATGGCGGTGTTGTTCGAGGTCCCGGCCGTGGCACGGCGCAGGATCAGGGTACCGGCGTTGACGGTGGTGGAGCCGGTGTAGGTATTCGCTCCGGAGAGCACCCAGGTGCCCGCGCCGTTCTTGACCAGCGAGGTGAGATTGGTGGTGCTGTTGTTGATGATGGCGGCGCCGATGGTGTTTTCCGCGGTGTTGGTGCCCTGGAGGGTGAGGGTCTTGCTGCCCGCGCCGCCTGCGGTGAAGGCGGTGGTGAAGACAATGGCGCCGGCGCCGGAGGACTCCAGATAGCCGCCGCCGGTGGTGCCGGCGAGATTGATGACACGGTTGGTCGAATCGCCGGAGCCGAGGTAAATCAGGCCGGCAGTCAGCGCGCCCGATCCGAGATCCACCGTGCCGTTGGACGCGGTGGTGGGAGCGCCAAGACCGCTGGCGGTGCTGGTGTTCTTGAGGGAGGTGACGCTGATGGCCCCGTTCTGAATGGTGGTCTTGCCCTGATAGGAGTTCAATCCGGTGAAGGCCTGGATGCCCGCGCCCGTCTTGATCAAGGACAGCGCGCTGGTGGCGTTGGTGAGGACGCCGCCAAATGTGGTGTTCGTGCCGTCGGCGCCAATGGTGAACGTCACTGTGCCGCCCGAGTTGGTGATGAGACCGTTGCCGGAAAGAGAACCGACGGTTTCGGCAAAGCCAGCCACGTCAAACACCGCCGAGCCAGCCACCACCACGCCAGAAGTGTCTGTGATGACATTGGCGGCTCCGAGCTTGAGCAGGCCGCCACTGACCGTGGTGGAGCCGCCGTAGTCGTTGGTGTTGTTGGAGATCACCAGCGTGCCGGCGCCTGCTTTCACCAGACCACTGCCGCCGGTGAGCTTGCCGCTGATGGTAGCCGTGACCAGCGGGCTGGTGACCGTGATGGTGTGGGAGATTCCGGATGACAGGGTCATCGTGTTGTTCAAAACCAGGTTGTTCACGGTGGGGGCGCCGCCGTTGGGATTGCCGCCGAAGGTGAAGCCGCCATTGACAGTGAAGGCGTTCGAAATGGTCCTGACGGCAGTGCCGGCCATGATGGTGACGCCGTCATCCAGCGTGATGGTGCCGGTGCCGTAGGCATTGGCAGCAGTGTTGTCAAAGATCACCGTGCCGCCGCTGATGCGCAGACCATTGGTGAGGATGTTGGCCGTGCCGCCGCTGAAGACGAGCGAACCGTTGCCCGTCTTGGTGATCTGCCCGCCGGTGCCGGTGTAGTTGAGCGGCACGTTGATGATCAAGCCTTCCGGAGACAGGCCCGAGACGTTGATGACCGGGTTGTTGTTGCTCAAGTTCAGCACGCTGAGGCCGGCCGCGCCGGTGCTGATGGTGGGAGTGGCGGCCAGGTTGTCATTGACCACGGTGATCGCATTGGCGGCGGTGAGCACGACGGTGCTGGACCCCGTGGGGGTGCCGAAGGAGAAGATGGGCGCGGTGTTGCCGCCGGTGCCGTTCAGGGTGAGGCTGGCAAAGGTGTTGGTGGTCGTGCCGGTGTAGTTTGGCAGCGTGAAGGTGCCGGTACCGGTGATGGTGATGTTGCTGCTGGAGGCGATCTGCCCGATGTTGGTGTTCGCAAAGTTCACCGCGCCGCCATTGATGACGAGGTCACCCGGAATCAGGGTCGTGCCGGAAACTCCGGTGGAGAGGGTCAGGGTGCCCTGATTGACGACGGTGGCGCCGGTGTAGTCGTTCAAGATGCCAGTGTAGGCGTTGGCGCCCTGGTTGAAGCCGAGGGTCAGATTCGTGTTGGAGGCGGTGGCGTTTTGCGAAAGCGTGATCTGGTTGGCGGAATCAATGCTGGCGATCGTGGTGCCGGCGGCGATGCCGGTTCCGACCACGGGCATTCCGACCACAAGGCCCGCCGTGCTGGCCAGGGTGACCGTCTTGGTGCTGATCGTGGTGGCGCCGGAGCCAACGGTCAGCCAGCTGATGCCCGTGGCCGCCAGCGAGTAGTTCACCGTGGCGGTGCCGGTGACGGTGCTGGTGGCGGAGAGGGTGATCTGCGTGGGGCTGTCAATGGAGAGGATGGTGGCGTTTGTGCCGATGCCTGTTCCGGTCACCGTCTGGCCCACCTGGAGGCCGTTGGTGCTGCCCACCGTCACCACCGCGCTGCCGCTGGTGGTGTTGGTGGCGAGAGAAGCCGCGGCGCCCAGCACGAGGGTGCCGCCGCCTGACTTCACCAGGCCGATGTTTCCGGTGATCTTGGTGTTGATGTTGGTGGTGTTCTGATTGATCCAGACAAAAAGATCCGTGCTGCCGGAGGTGATGGCGGAGCCCACGGCGGCGCTGTTGAAGTTGACCACTCCACCGACGTTGGTGAGCAGACCACCGGTGCCCAGGGTCAGCGTGACCGGCGTGTTGATGCCGCCAAGCGTGTTGGTGACGGCGCCGCTGGTGCGGTAGGAGTTCGCGGTGATGTTGGTGGTCAGGTTGCGGGAGGAGCCGTCATTGACATTCTGCGTGGCGGTGGCGGCGGCCAGGTTTGAGCTGGCATAGCCGGGATAACCCGCGCCGGTGTTCCCCAGGACGCTGATGCCGAGGGTGTCCTTGTAGGAGGCGAATTCGTTGCCGTTGACGACGGCCCAGCCGCCGATGATGCCGTTGACGAGGCTGGCCTGGTTGAAGGTGACGCCATTGATCTGGCCGATGAAGATCTGCGGCTGGGCGCCGGCGGTGGGGGTGTTGGTGGTGCCGCCGAAGGTCAGGCCTGAGCCAGAGGCAAAATTGATCACTCCACCGTTGGCGGCCGTGCGGGAGATGTTGCCAAGGGTCAGCGCGTAGGCGCCCGAGGTGGCACTGCCAAACTCACTGATCGTCAGAGAGGAGGAGCCTTGGACCAGGCCGAGGGTTCCGATGGTCTGGGTGTCGATGGCCTGGCGTGCATTGATGATGAGCGCGCCGCCGCTCAGGCTGAGCGTGGCTGCCGAAGGAAGACGGGAGGAGTTGTCCGCCAGGCCCTGGTTGTCCAGGGTCAGGGTGGCATACTTCACATTGATGGCGCTGGTCTGGGTCAGGGCGCCTTCGTCACGCAGAGTGAGGGTGCCGCCGAGGACGTTCGTGCTGCCGGTGTAGCTCTGGGCGCTGGTGATGATGAAATTTCCGGTTCCCGCCTTGTAGAAGGAGAGCGCGCCGCCAGTGTTGGTGATGGTGCCGCCAAACGTGGTGGGGTTGGTGTTGCTGCTGGTGTAGAAATTCACCGCGCTGGCGCCGGTGTTGGTGATGGTGCCGCCGGAGTTCGGGAGCGCCGTGGTCGTGCCGCCGATGTTTGCCGTTACATTGCTGGTCAGGGCGCCCACCATCTGGCTGCTGCCGCTCAGGTCCACCGTGCCGCCGTTGACGCGAAGATCGTAGAGCGTGGCGGTCGTGGCGGTGGTGGTGACGAGCAGCGTGTTGCTGGAGCCGGAGTTGAGAACCAGCGTGCCGGCGTTCACCGTCGTCGTGCCGGCCATCAGGCTGGCGCGGTCCAGGCTCAACTGGCCGCTGCCGGACTTGACCATGCCCTGGTTGGAGGTGCCGCTGATGTAGCTGCCGAGCGCGAGATCCCCGATGGTGTGGAAGATGAGCTGGTTGGTCGTGCCCGTGGTGATGACACCGCCCTTGATGCCGGCATTGCCAGCCAGAGCCAGGATGCCGCCGCTGGTGACTGTGAGGGTGTGCAGGGCGCCGCTGGCATTGTACAAGGTGCCCGCCGCATTGACGGTGCTGGGAAGCGTGCCGCCCGAGTAGAAGATGCCGGCGTGGTTCTGCAGGACCAGGCTGTTGATGGTGGAGTTCACCGTCATGGTGTTAAGGGACGTCAAAGAGACGTTGTTGCCAGTGTTGGCAGCGGTAAAGCCGGGCAGGACAGGCTGTGTGCCCAGGGTGCCGTCCAGCTCCCCGGCGGCCAGCAGGCGGAAGCCGGTGCCGTTCGTTGAGGTCGTGTTGTTGCTGCTGCCAATGTAGGTGACGAATCCTGTGCCGCTGCCGGTCAGGCTGACATCTCCAATGATGTCGGGACGGATGCCGAGATTTTTGGTGGTTCCATTGTTCGTGGTGCCGGAGCCGATGAGCTGCACAGCGGTGGCCACCGTGGTCAGATTGGCCACATTGGCTCCGGCCGTGCTCCCGAGCGAGAGGCCGCGCAGCAGGAGAGTGCCGCCCAGCGCGCCGCTGTTGGCGATGTTGTTGATGCTTCTGACGTTCAGGATATTCGACCCTCCGGAACCCGGAGTGATGGTCAGTGTGCTGGCGCCGTTCTGGATGGTGACGGCCCCCAGGTTTTCCGACAAGGCGCCGGCACTGGAGCCGATGACATTGATGGAGCCGCCCTGCAGGACGGTAGCCCGGTTGGTGGCCAGGGTGCTGAAGTCCGTGTACTGGCCGGCCGTACCATCGGCGGCGCTGCCCATACGGTTGGCCAGGTTGGTGCTGGAGTTGTCAATGGTCAGCACGCCGCCGGCATTGAGGGTGGTGTTGCGGAAGTTCACCCTGCCAGTGCCGCTGAGCACCGTGGTGCCTTGATTAAGAGTGAGCACGTTCGAGACGGATGCCGCTGCCCCGGCGGTGCTGTCGCCAGTCAGTGTCCAGGTCCCGGTGCCGATCTTGGTCACGTTCAGCAGGCCGTTGACGAACGGGCTGGTGAAGGTGCCGGAGAAGGTGCCGCTGGAGTTGTCATAGCCCGTCACCAGATTGCCGGCGGCGTTCAGACTGTAGTTGGTGATGGTGCCCGAACCCACCACGAGGCCGGTGATGCCGGCCAGGCCGCGCGCGTCAAGCGTGGTGCCACTGGCAAGAACGACCTGGGAGTTGCCGATGAAGGCGCCGTTCTGACCGAAGGCCAGGGTGCCTTCAACGACGTTGGTGATGCCGCTGTAGAAGCTCTGCCCGCCGATGCCGAGCACGCCGGCGCCGGTCTTGATGATGAAGCCCGAGTTCATCGCGGAATTGAACGCCAGGCCGATCTGGCCCGGCAGCACGGTGGACGCGGCGACGTTGAGATTCACGCCGGCGCTGCCGTCGAGGAAACCATTGAGCACCGGAATGCTGTTGGCGTTGGCCAGATTGGAGGAGGAAATGACGCCGCCCACCACGAGACTGCCGCTGCTGGTGGACACGGCGTTCTGAGACAGCGTGTAGGTGGAGCCGGAGCCGCTCACAATGTAGGTCCCTGGCGCGATGCCCAGGCCGCTGACCGGAGTACCGGGAGCCAGCGTGCCGCCGCCCGGAGCGATGGCAAAGGTCAGCGTGCTGGAGCCCGAGGTGGTGGTGGCGCTCACCGGAACGCTGATGCTGCCGGTCACGGTGGCAGCGTTGTTGAGCATGTAGCTGGTGCCGGAGGTGTGTCCGGTGATGACGGTGCCATCTGGGATGCCGAAGCCCACAACGGGGGTGCCGTTGGCAATGATGGCGCCTGGAGCCACATTGAAGACCAGGGTGCTGGAGCCCGCCGTGGTGATGGCGGTCAGCGGCTGGGCGGCCACCACCGCAAGGGTGCCGGTGCCGGTGACGACGGCGGGGCCGGCGTTGGCATTGGAGCCGCCGTCATTGGTGAAGCTCAGGCTGGCGATGGTGTTGTTGAAGCCGTTCAGGTTCAACTGCGCGCCGCCGTTGATCGTGACAGCGGAGGTCGTCGCGATCTGGTTGCTCTGCTGGAAGGTGACCGAGGCGTTGCCGATGGGGGAGGCATCCGTGCCGTTGTTGTTGCCGCCGGAGATGACGAGATTGCCCGCGATGGCCGGACCGCTGGAGCTGTTGAGGTTGACAATGACGCCATTGACAAAGGTGGTGCCGGTGTAGGTGTTGGCTCCTGTCAGGGTGATGGCTGGAGCGACTGAGTTCGTGAAGGCCACCTGGCTCAGACCATCCAGCACCACGTTCAGCGGGTTGTTGTTGTCGATGATCGTGGAGTTAATAGTGAGCACGTTCTGGCCCACATGGATGAAAAGCTCGCTCACCCCCGTTCCTGCCGTGATTCTGCCGCGGACAGCCGTGGTGCCGATGCTTTTTGCGCTGTTGTCCAGCCCCGTGAGGATACCGCCCGCGGTGAGCGACAGAACATCGGTGCTGTCGGCGAAGGTCAATGCGACCGTGCCCGCCATGGTGAGCGTGTTCACCTTCAGGCCGTTGGCGCCGAGGGTGATGTTGCCGGACTGGCGGACGTTGGTGTTTTGCAGCGCGCTGCCAAACGCACCTGCCACCAGGGCGGTGCTGTAAGTGCCGGCAAGGCGGACGCCGGTGGCCGGGTCATAGGTGGCAAATTCGGCAGTGGTGCCGCCGCCCGCGACGGGGTCGATCCCGATCGCCGTGGCCCAGGCGCCGATGATGCCGTTGGTCAGCGTGGGAGCATTCGTAATGATGATGCGGCCGTTGTCGCCCACGGCTCCGGTGCTGCTGAAGGTGACGGCAGCGCCGCTGTTGGCGGTGCGGGTGACGGAGTCGATCGTCAGTGTGGCGGTGCCGCTGTTGGGAGTGACGAGGAGGAGCGAGGCGCCGGTGTCCAGGGTCACCGTGCCGACCTGGGCCGTGCCGTTGGTGCCGGAGCGTGAGCGGAACACGAAGGCGCCGCCATCCATGGTCAGCGGCACATTGGAGGCCAGGCGGGTGCTGAGGGCCTGCATGCCCGCATTGTCATCCCAGATGAGCACCCCGCGGCGCAGGGTGATGCCGGAGGTGTTCTGCAAAGTGCCCGCGTCCTGAAGCAGGGTGACGCCGCCCTGCAGAGTGGTGGTGCCGGCGTAGGTGTTGGCGTTGGTGAGCGTGAGGGTGTTGCCGCTGTCGCGCACAAAGTTGAGCTTGCCGGTGGTGGTGACGGCGGAGTTGTCCGTGATGGTGCCGGCAAAGGTGCCGCTGGCATTCATGCCGACACGGAAGGTGGCCGCGGTGGCGGAGGAGTTCAGCACCATGCCGCCGGTGCCGGGAAGCGTGCCCGCGCTGTTGAAGACACCCACGGACTGGTTGTTGCCATTGAGGTCCAGCACTCCGGCGTTCATGGCGCCGTAGGTGAGGGTGGAGCTGCCGCCACCGCTGCTGGTCGTCGCCTGCGAAATGAGGAACGAGGTCCCGTCGATGATGCGGGTGATGTAGGCTCCTGCGGGGATGTTTCCACCCGAAACGGACATGCCGACGGCGAGTCCGGAAGTGCTGCCCACGGTGACGGTCTGGCTGCTGTTGGCCGTGGTGGAGCTGAGCGTGAAGGCCGTGCCCGCGCCCGCATTGATCTGGAACACCTGCGAGGTAGGGCCCGACCCCAGGGCGCCTGCCGTGGGAATGGTGGTGAACGGAGAGAACAGGGTCTGCGCGCCGCCGCTGAGCTTCAGCACGCCGGCATTGATGGTGGTCTGGCCCAGATAGGTTTCCGCCGCGGCCAGCTCCAGGGTGCCGGTGCCAGCCTTCGTCAGGCCGCCGCCGGACAGATAGATGGAGGGATTGATGGTCAGCGTGGTGGAGCCGCCCATGACGTGGACGATCAGCTCACGGCCGAAGCCATTGGTGGTCAGCAGGCGGCCGGAGCCGTTGATGCTGCCGCTGGCGGTGGCAAGGATGCCGCCGCTGTCAATGAGCACCCGGCTGCCCGCATTGATGGCAAGCGAACCGCCGGTGAAGGTGAGGGAGTTCAAGGTGATGGGCCCCGAGCTGGCGGTGGTGGTGCCGGTGGTGAAATAGACGTTGCTGCTCGCCGTGGCGAGGGTGTTGTCGGCATGTTCATTGGCCGCCAGGGCCTGCAGGCCATTGGTTGTGGCGTTGTTCGTCGCCGCAAAGCTGTACGTGCTGCCGCCATCCGGAGAGACGATGGCCCAGGAGAGAATGCCACGGGTGACAGAACCGACTGCACCGGAGCCAGCCGTCGCCGTGACGCCGCCGCTGAAGATGACATTGCTGCCGGTCCCTGCCGCGGCAGTGCCCAAATTGGCGCCCGTAAACAGCGCCGTGCCTCCCGTGCCGCGCGCAAGCCCGACGTTCGTCAGCGCCGTGACTCCGGTCAGAGTGATGGTGGAGGCGCCCGCATTGATGGTCAGCGCGGTCGAAGCCGTGTTGATTGTTTCCGCGGTGGCAGTGGCGCTGCCGAGGATGTTCAGCGCACCCCCGCTCAGGGTGACGGGGCGGTTGCCCAGATGCGTGGTGGTTCCACTGCTGGCGCTGTTGTCCACGGTGAGAACCGCTCCCGAATTGACGGTGGTGGTGCCGCCGGCGGTGAGAACGCCGCTGCTGCTGACGGTGACCTGGCCTGCATTGACCGTCACCCCGCCGGTGAGCGTGTTGGCGCCGTTGATGGTGAGCGTGTCGGAGCCCACCTTTGTCAGCAGGACCGAGCCGGTGACAGCCGCGCCGAGGGTGATGTCGCCAAAGCCGCCGATGCTGCTGGCGGTGGCCAGATTCACGGTGCCGCCATAGGTCACAGCCGTGCTGCTGCTGTTGATCAGGGCTCCCAGCGTGTTGGCGCCGGGCAGCACCGTGACACCGGCGCCATTGAGCGTGAGGGTCTCGGCGCCGACGTTGAAACCGTTGAGGTCCAGCGTGGCGCCGTTGTTGACGGTGGTGCCGCCGGCGGTGCTGCCCAGGGCTGATGCATTGCCGAGCTTCAGCACGCCGTTGTTGACGGTCAGCGCTCCGGTGAAGGTGTTGGCACCGGAGAGGGTGAGAGTGCCGGAGCCGACCTTGCTCCAGGCCACGGCCGCGGCGCCGCCGTCCTGCACCACGCCGGTGATGTTGATGTCACCGTAACCACCGATGGCGGTGGCCATGGTGTCCACGGCAGCGCCGATGGAGACCGTGCCGGCAAAGCTGGCGGCGGTGCCGCTGCTGTTGAACATGGCCGCGGGGGTGGTGGAATTGCGGAAGATGGGCGAGACACCATTGAGGGTGACGTTGCGCCCGATGGCGGAGGCGACGCCGTTCAGGTCCAGAGCGCCGTAGGTGTCCGTGTTGAAGCTGAGGTTCACCGTGGCGGTGCCAACGTTCTGCGTGAGCTGCGAAACGGTGAAGGTGGTGCTGTTGACGATGGAGGTGATGTAGGAGCCGGGGGTGATGATGCCGCCGGAAACCGCCATGCCCACGGCGAGGCCAGAGGTGGAGGTCACCGTGACGGTCAGCGAATTCTGCGCCGGTGTGCCGGTGACGGTCAGGACAGCAGGATTGTAGGTGAGCGAGTTGGTTCCCGCGGCGGTGGCCACGGCGGAGAGCGTGTAGGTCGTGCCGCTGGTGATGGCGGAGATGAAGGAGCCGGCGGCGATCCCGCTGCCGCTCACGGCCATGCCCACTTTCAAAGCCGAGGTGTCGGACACGGTGACGACGTTGCTGTTCAGCACCGTGGTGGAGCTGACCGAGCTGCTGCTCTGCACGGAACGGGTGATGATATTGCTGCCGGTGGAGAGGGAGGTCGGATCCGTGAGCTGCACGTAGCCCTGCTTCACTGTGAAGGTGCCGGTGAATGCGCTGCTGCCGCCGAGGATCAGGGTGCCGTTTCCGACCTTGGTCAGGCCGTGGCCGCTGTCAGACACACCGCCGATGAGGTACAAGCGGCCCGTGTTGGGAGAGACGGTCGCATTCGTGCCGACCGTCGTGGCGCCGAGCACGCCGATCCAGCCGGTCCCGAGCTGGTTGTTGACGTTCAACTGGGAGCTGTTGCCCAGGCTGAGGCTGGCCACGGTGCTGTTGATGTCCGTGCCCTGGCCATCCAGCGTGACAGTGGCCGCGTCCGGAATGATGAAGGCGTTGTTGATCTGGGCGGCGTTGCTGTAGTTGTTTGTCGCGGAGGGCGCGGAGGTCGTCCAGTACAAGGCGGAGGAGGGAATGGCCTGGAGATTGGCGGCGGAGATCGGGGCCGGAGAGCCGGTGTAAACGCCGGTGGCCAGGTTGTTCCCAGCGGTGTCCGGACCGCCATAGAGAAGCTGCACCCCGCCGTTGGTCGTGGTGCCGTTGGTGGGGTTGTTGGTCTTGAACACGATGGTGTGGAAGCCGGTGGTCAGGTGAATGGAGCCTGCGCCAGCGGCTGTCAGCGCCATGCTGCCCGCGGTGCTGGTGGTGTCCACGGCCACGCCGGCCACGGGAACGCCGTCGATCACCAGCATGCCCTGCTTGTCGGAGATCTGGAAGTTGTAGTCGCCTTCAGTGGTGATTTTCAGCAGGCCGGAGTAAACCGCCTGGGTGCCCGCCAGGGAGGTGACAACCGGGGGGCGGTTGTTAAAGTTGATGTCCGAGGGCAGCACGCCGGTGAGGACGGCGCCAGGAGCCATGCCGGAACCAAAGGCGGAGTTCAGGAAGGAGGAGCCGCCCGAGTAGTAGCTGACGGTGAGACCGCCCGAAGCGTAGCCCGCAGGGGCTGTGTTAAGGTCCGGCCCCTGCTGCGGGGCGGCTCCCACGGGAACGATGGCAAAGTTGACACCGTTGTTGAGCGTGACCGTGGCGCCGACGCCGGTGCCGAAGGTGGTGTTCACCGCGTTCATCGTCGGAGCAGCGCCGATGGAGGTGGCGGTGGTGATGTTCGTGGCTGAGGTAAAGGTGTTGTTCCCCGCGAGCAGCAGGGTGCCGCCGCCGATGTTGGCATACTTCACCGTGTCGCTGAAACCACCGCTCACGGTGAGGGTGGATCCCACGGCGGGATTGAAGTAAACCGTGCCCGAGCCCGAATAGCTGCCCTGACCGGTGAAGCGCAGGTTGTAGGCGTTGCCGCTGGTCACGTTGAGCGTCTGGCCCGCGGTCATGGTCAGCGTGCCCATCTGGAAGGTGTTGTTGGTGTTGGCCGGCGTGGCGGCAAAGCGGTCCACGCTGATGAGGGCGGAGCTCTGCGCGGAGTCGATGGCGACATTGTTGCCATAGACGATGCTGCCGTAGGAGGAGGCGCCGTTGCTGCGCAGTTCCAGGATGCCGCCCTTGAGCACGATGTTCATGGTTCCCAGCGGAGTCGCGGTGGCGGCTCCCGTGGGTCCGACGAGGCGCAGCGTGCCGTTGTTGACGTTGATGGTGCCGGTCATGGTGCTGCTGTTGAGCACGCCGCTTGGCAGGTAGGCATTGGAGAAGGCCAGCACGCCGAGGCCGTTTTTGTCGATGGTGTGCGCGCCGGTGATCTTCCCGCCGAAGGTGGCCGTCATGGGGGAGAGAGCCACCGTGATGGCGGCCGTGGCTCCCAGGGTGGCGTCTCCGTTCAGGGTGAGGCTGTTCACACCGTCAAAGCGGATGTCTCCGTTGGACACAATGGTGTTGCCCAGCGTGTTGGTGGCGGCGGTGGAGATGAGCACCGGGGTGGAGGCATAGGTGAGCGAGGGAGAGCCGCTGGAGGTGGGCGCCGCCGAGAGCGTCACATGCGTGGCATCATCGATGCTGATGATGATGGCTCCGGCCGGGATGCCCGTGCCGGTGACGCTCATGCCCGTCAGCAGGCCGCTGGTGGAGCCCACGGTGACCTGCTTGCTGCCGGTGGTGGTGGTGGTGGCAAGGCTGGTGGTGACCGCATTCAGCGTCAGGGTGCCGGTGCCGACAGGGCCGCTGGTGACCGTGGCGCCCACCGCGGAGCCAATGCTGCTGGCGCCGATGATGAGCCCGCCGTTGACGACGTTCACGCCGCCGGTGAAGGTGCTCTGGCCGCCCAGTTGCAGCAGGCCGGCTCCGGTCTTGGTGACGCCGCCATTGATGATCGGCGCGCTGATGTTCAAGGTGGCCTGCAGAGGGGCCACGCTCTGGCCGTTGATCAGAATGGCTCCCACATCGACGGTGCGGGTGATGCCGCCGAGGTCAAGGCGTCCCAGATTGACATAGGTCAGGCTGTTGGTGCCGGTGGTGGTGGCGTTCACGGAGAGAACGTAGGTGTGGTCGTCAAGAATGGCGGCGATGGTGGCGCCACCGGGAATGCCCGTGCCGGTGACCGAGGCGCCGACGATCAGCGAAGCGGTGCTGGCGGTGGTGACCACCGGGCTGCCGTTGGTGGTGGTGGAGGAGTAGGCGATGTTGCCGCTGGTGATCAGCGCCACATTGCCCGTGGTGGAGGCGGAGGCGGAGATGTTGCCATTGAGCGTGAGGCCGGCGCTGCCCATGTCGATGGTGGGAGCGTTGCCGCCGGTGTTGTTGATGGTGATGCCGGCCAGGGTCTGGTCGAAATCATTCAAGTCCAGCGAGCCGCCGCCGTAGAGAGTCAGGTTGCCGGTCCACTTGATCTGGTTGGCCGCCCCCAGGATGACCTGGCCGCCATAGACGTTGTTTTCTTCGTTCATGCCGCCGGTGATGGTGATGTCTCCGGGGATGGTGAAGATGCTGGTGCCGTCTGCGTTGGGGTTGTTCAGGATCCAGACGCCAGAGTTCACATAGGTGCCGCCGGTGTAGGTGTTGCTGCCGGTGACGGTGGTCGCCGCGGTGACTCCCGCGGTGACCGCGCCGGTGATGTTGCCGCCCAGAATCAGGGTCACAGCACCGGTGCCATTGTCGATGACGTTCGCGCCGAGGACCTGGATGCGGTTGTTGGTGGGGCCGGAGCCGTAGGGCAGGGCCCAGTAGTAGAGGTCTCCGCCGACATTGGTGGCGCCGCTGGTGATGTTGCCGTTGATGATGCTGAGCACCGTGGGGTTCGCGCTGGTGAAGGTGCGGGTGGTGGGGGTGTTGATGGCGGTGGCAGGATTGGAGCTCAGCGTGATGATGTTGTTCACGTAGTCGATCGCGGTGACCGTTTTGCCGGAGTCGCTGAAATTGAGCGAGCCGACCACGAGGCCGGCGGGGATGGACTGCACCACAACCTGATTGCTGGTGGTGGATGCATTGAGGATGACGACGTTGGCGGTGTTGTCGGAAGTCTGGGAGGCGATGATGCCGCCGCCGGCGAGGGTGAGGGTGTGGCCGCCGAGGTCGAGGGTGGCGCTGCGGCTGGTGTCGAGGTTCAGGGTGAAGAGCGAACGATCCGAGGTCATCGTCTGATAAGCGGCGATCGTCGGATTGTTTCCGGTGAGATTGTTGCTGATCACGAACTGCGTGCCGTTGGTGATGGACACAATGGTGGTGCCGTCAGGGACGCCGGGGCCGCTGATGGTCTGGCCCACCTGCAGGGAGGCGGTGCTGGAGACGGTGAGCAGGTTGGTGCCGGCGGAGCCTGTGGTGAGCAGGGCCGCCATGGTGAGGCGGAGGTTGTCGGTGGCGCCGCCGGTGTTGATGGTGTTGAGGGGGTTGGCGGCGTATCCGGCAAAGCCCACCTGGCTGAGGGAGCCCACGCCGGTGCCCGGGGCGTAGCTGGCCCATTCACGGTCGGACACCGCCCAGCCGGTCTGCCCGGCGGCATTGGCGATCAACCCGTTGACCAAGGTGGGCGCGGAGGTGAAAAACACACGGCCGGTGTTGCCGATGACGCCGCTGGCGCCGCGGAAGAGCATGGTGGCGCGGGAGCCGGCGGTCTGGGTGAGGCTGGTGAAGGTGAGGTCCGAGGAGTTGACGTTCAAACCGCTGACCTGGGAGTCGATGATATTCTGCCCGCCGTTGATCGTCATGGTGCCGAAGGTCTCGCTGGCGGTCACCCCCTGGCGGTTGCGGTACTGGAGCATGCCGCCGCGCATGTCGATGGCGGCGGAATCGTTGACGCGGTTGTTGTTGCTGAGGCCGAGGTTGGCGTTGTTTTGAATCAGCAGGTTGGCGTTGTTGATGGTGATGGCGGAGGTGTTGAGCAGGGTGCCGGAATCCAGCAGCTGGAGGCGGCCGCCGGTGAGGAAGGTGGCTCCGGTGTAACCCTGGGCGTCATAGACGTTCCAGTCATTGGAGCCGGTGCCGATGATGGAGCGGGCCACGGCGATGTTGCCGTTGATCTGGCCGGCCCAGTTCACGTTGGCATTGGCCAGGACCAGGGTGGCCTGGGTGGAGCCGCTGTTGAGCACAATGCCGCCATTGCCGGCGACAAAGACGTTGCCGTCGTTGCGCAGGCGGTTGGCGTACTGGATGCTGCCGTTGAGGTCCAGGGTGGCGCCGGCATCGACGATGAGATCGTTGTTGAAGTAGATGGAGTTCACGCCGCCGGCGGCGAGCTTCAAGGTGCCCTGGGTGACGGTGGTGGCGCCGGTGTAGGTGTTGCCGAGGCCCAGCGTGAGGGTGCCCGCGCCGGCCTTGGTCAGGCCGCCGGCAGTGGAGACGATGGCGGAGGTGATGGACAGATCCCCCTCGGCAAACACCACGAGCTCACGGTTGCTGGTGGTGCTGAGCAGACCGCCGCTGATGCCGGTGTTGCCCGCAAAGGCCAGAAGACCGCCGCTGTCCAGGGTCAGGGTCTGGGAAACGCCGGTGGTGATGCCGCCACCGTTGTTGAGGGTGAGGGAGTTCACGGTGACCGGGGCAATCTGTGCGGCATTGCTGGTGAGGGTGACGTTGGACAACGCGGCGAGGGCCGGGGAGAGCAGGCCGCTGAAGGTGAGGTTGCTGGTGCCGGCAGACACATTGTTCGAGAGAGTGATAACGCCGGTGGCGGCATTGATGGCGATGATCTTGGTCCCGGCGGGAACGACGCCGACGCCGCTGCTGCTGGTCACCGTCTGGCCGACGGCGAGGCCGGCGGTGCTGGCCACGGTCACGGTATTTCCGGAGGCGGTGGTGACGCCGTTGACCTGCACCGCGCCGGTATAGACTTCAGCCGGGCCGAAGGTGAGCGTGCTGGTGCCGGCGGTGGCGGCGTTGGAGAGGGTGATGATGCCGCCGATGGAATCGATGGCGGTGATGGTGGTGCCCGCAGGAACGAGGCCGGAGCTGCTGCTGACACTCTGACCGACGACGAGGCCGGAGACTTTGGCGGCGGAGAGGGTGATCGTGGTGCTGGCCGTCGTGGTGACACCGCCGACCACCACGGCACCCGCGCCGTTGGGGGAGAAGGTCAGATTGCTGGTGCCGGCGGTGGCGGAGTTGGAAAGCGTGATGGTGTTGCCGCTGATGGCGGTGATGGTGGTGCCGTTGGGGATGAAGCCGCCGCTGCTGCTCACGGTCATGCCGACACCAAGTCCCACGGTGGATCCGACGGTCACTGTATTGCCGGCGGTGGTGGTGACATTGCTCAACGCCACGGGCAGTGCGCCGGCGGCATTGAGCGCGCGGAGATTGTTGGTGCCGGTGGTGGTGCCGCCGGTGGAGTCCGCGGTGGCGAAGGAGAGGCCCAGGCCGGTATTGGTGGAGTCCACGAGCACCCAGGGGATGATGGACTTGGAGGTGGAGCCGGTGACGCCGGCCTGACCGGTGAAGGCGAAGCCGTTGGCGGTGGCGGGGCCGTTGACCACGGCGACGCCAGCGCCGGCGGCGCTGCCCAGGCCGGTGCCGCGGATCAAAAGCGTGCCGCCGGTGCTGTGCGCGATGGTGGTGGAGGTTCCGAGCGTCAGGGTGAGCTGCTGGGCCGCATTTGGCGTCAGGGTGATGGTGCTGGCACCGCTGCCAACGGTGAACGTACCGGTCTTTTCCGTGGTGGCGGCGGAGCTGCTGCCGGTGATGTTCAGATTGGCCCCAAACATGGTCACGACGCCTCCGGAGAGGCGGTTGTTGACGTTGGTGGCGGAGTTGTCGAGGCTCAGGGTGGCGCCGGGCAGGACGGAGACGGTGCCCGTGCCATTGACCACGCCATTCCCCACCAGGCCCAGGATTCCCTGGCTGATGTTCAGGGCGCCGATGCCGGCGGTGGCGGAGCCAAAAGTGGTGTTTGCAGTCCCTGCCGCCACCCCAGAGGACACTGAAATGGTGATGTGAGTGTCATCCACGATGGAGGCCACGGTGGCGCCGGCGGGGATGTTGGCATTGCCGCTGATGTTCATGCCCACGTAGAAGCCGCTGGTGCTGCTGACGGTCACCGTGCTGCTGTTCGCCGTGGTGGTGGCGGAATAGACCGGAGTGAAGGCATTGGCGGTGGTGATGTTCCAGGTGCCGGTGCCAATCTTCTGCAGAGTGGCGGTGCCCGGAGCGTTGTTGAGGTTCGCAAACGGCGCGGAAAGGGTGCCCACGCCGGAACCGGTGAGGTAGAAGTTGACGGCTCCCACGTTGGCCCAGTTGTAGCGAACGCCCCCGGCCAGGTTGAGCGTGGAGCCCACGTCCACGCCGGCGACGATGCTGCTGCGTGTCTGGCCGCTGTTCGGACTGCCGGAAACGATGACGGGAGCGGTGAGGGTGTTGGTGCCGGCGAGGTTGTGGATGGAGCCCTGGGAGTTGATGCCGGAGCTGTTGCGGCCGTCGCCAGCCAGATTGATCTGGATGGTTTCGTTGATGGTGTTGGTGCCGCTGAGATTGAGGGCCAGCTCGGCGGAGACGTCGCTAACGATGGTGCGAAGGGCGGCATTGATAGAACCGGAGGCGCCGAAGGCCGCGATGTTGGTCACCTGGAGGCTGCCCTGGCCGACGATGAGCGTGCCACTCCAGGTGGCGGTCCCGCCGGTGCCGCTCTCGGGAGCGGCGGTCAGGACCAGGGTGCCTTCATCGTTCTTCTGCAGGGTGGCGGTGCTGCTGGTCATCCAGAGACCGGAGTTCGCGCCGGAGTCTGCGAGCGTGAGGGTGGCGCCCTTGGTCACTTCGATGGCGTTGCTGGCCTGATTCAGAATGATGGCGCGGGAGGTGGTGAAGGTGCCGGTGGCGCGCAAGCCGGCGCCGGTGAGCGCATTGGTGTTGAGCAGGATCTGATTGGCCGCGTTGCCCAGGGCGCCATCGGAGGCCACGGAAAGGATGCCTGCGGTGATGTTGATGACCGGGGTGCCGGTGAGCGCCCCGGTGGTGGCGGTGAAGTTTCCGGTCAGAGCGGAGCTCACGGTGATCTGCTGCAGCGTCAGGGAGGTGTCCGCGGTCGTGGTGTTCTGGCTGAGGGTGACCTGATAGCGCCTGAGCGTGGGATTTGCCGCGGTGATGTTTTGACTGAGCGTGAGAGTGCTGCCCGAGATGGCGATGACCGTGGTGCCGGCAGGAATGCCGGTGCCGGTGACGGGATTGCCGACCGAAAAGGTGCTGGCATCGGAGCTGTTGTTGAGGGTCACCGAATTGGTGTTGATCAAGCCGGTGGTGGCGGAGGTGACGTTGTTGTTGATGCTGCTGACGGTGGTGTTGGCGGCGATGCCGGAACCCGACACGGGCATGCCCGAGACGAAGACGTTGGTGGGGTCGGTGGCAAGGTACACGGTGTTTGCGCCCGAGGCGCCGCTGCCGGAGAAGTTCTGCACATTGACCGCGGTGATGGATGCGCCGGAAGCGAGATTGCCGCTGTTGCTGGAAACCCGTTCCCCCACCACGAACTGCGCCACGCTGGAGGCCGTGATCACAGTCGAGCCATTCTGACCGAAGAGGTTGGTGATGCCGGAGGCATTGCTCACGGTGGCCGTGCCGCCAAAGGTGTTGCCCGAGTTGCCCAGCACAAGGGTGCCGCTACCGCTCTTGAGCATGCTGACATTGCCCGAAACCAGGCCGGAGAGGGTGAGACCCTGCACCACGTTGGAGGCGGTGGCATTGTTGACCTGGAATGTGGGGGCTCCCGCGAGGGTGGTGGCGCCGGTGACCTGCAGGCCGTAGCCGTTGTTGTTGGCGACGATCAGCGTGGCCTGGTTCATGGTGAGGGTGCTGATCTGCGCGGTCTTGTTGGCAGCCTGCGCATAATAAGGGGCATAGAGGGTGCCGAGACGGCCCACCGAAATGGTGTTGCTGTTGTTGACGGTGATGTTGAGGTTGAAATTGAGATTCTGCGCGCCGCCGGTGCCGTCCCCATCGTCATTGAGGAAGAGGGTGTTGGCGTCGTTGAGGGCAAAGGTTCTGCCGGAAAGGGCGTTCACACCTTCCACGCGCAGCCCGGCGTTGGTTTCAAAGGTGATGGTGCCGAGGAAGCCGGAGTTGTTCCCACGCAGCGCCACCACGCCGGGGGTGACATTGGTGGTGCCGATGGCCTGCGCGGTGTGGGTGGCCGTGGCCTGCGACGCGGTGACCGTGGTACCGGCATTCATGACCGTGGAACGGATGATGATGGTGGTGGAGGTGTCACCGACGATGTTGGAGGCGACGACGAGGGTGGCGCCCGGGTCCGTGGACTGATTGGTGAGGGAGGTGTTGACGCCGCCGGAGATGGCGTCCAGCACCAGGGTGGTGCCATAGGTGAGGCTGGTGCTCACAGCCCCGGTGGTGTTGGCCGAGAGGGTGATGTGAGTGCCATCCACGATGGAGGCGATGGTGGTGCCCGCGGCAATGCCGGTGCCGGAAACCACCTGCCCGACATGCAGGTAGGAGGAGTCAGTGACGGTCACGCTCTTGCTGCCGGAATTGGCCGTGGAGCCGACGGTCTGCGAGTTGATCTGAAGCACATTCCCATAAGAGAGGGAGCTGGTGCCGGAGCCGGTGGCGTTGGTGGAGATGGTGAAGGAGGTGGGGCTGTCGATGCTGATGATCCGGGCGCCGGACGGAATGCCGACTCCGGAAATCCCCTGCCCCACATAGAGGCCGGCGGTGCTGCCCACGGTGACGCTGGCGCTGTTGTTCGTGGTGGTGGAGCTCAGGGCCAGGGCATTGCTGGTGCTGCCGAGAATGGTGGTGGCGGCGTTTGCCACCGACTGGATGGAGGCGTCCTTGGTCACGAGCACGTTGTTGGCGAAGGTGGGGCCCACGCCCGTGACCGTCGAGCCCTTGGAATCGAGCATGAGGTTGCCGCCATTGAGCCCCACGGCGGCGGCGCCGATGGGGTCATAGGTGCCGGCATTGGGGCTGCCGGTGAGGACCAGCGTGGGCGTGGAGGTGATGCTGAGCACGGGAGATCCGGCGCTGGTGGCGGCGGCGGAGAGGGTGAGCGTGGTGCCGCTGATGGAGACAATGAAGGCGCCGGCGGGGATGCCGGTGCCGGACACCGTCATGCCAGGGGTGAGGCCGGCCACATCGCCGCTGCTGAGGACCACCTGGTTCGATCCGGAGGTGAGGGCGGAGGTGGGCACGACGGCCTTGTTGGAGGCCTTCATTTCGAGGACCGTGGTGTAGCCAAGGGAGTTGGCGGCAGCGGTCTGGTTGAAGAACATGCGGCCGACACCGGTCTTCACCACCGTCATGGCGCGTCCGCCGTCAGAGACCACACCGTCAAAGGCCACATTGGGATTGGCATTGATGTAAACCGTGCCGGCAGTGCTGCCGAAGAGGGTGGGGTCCACCGTGGTGCCGCCAAAGCGCAGGGTCTGGCCAAAGCCGCCGCCGCCGCCGGCGATTTCAGTGGTGCCATTGCTGTCGGTGGCCTTCACATTCAGGGTGACGCCCGTGTCCAACTGAAGCGCGCCCAGGAGGTAGGAGGAGGCGCCGTTGCCTTTGAGATTGATGCTGGCGCTGGTGCCCGCGGCGCCGGTGAGATGCACGTCATTGCCGAGGTTGATGGCATTGCTGGAGCCGGTGGCGGTGTTGGTTTCCGCCTGGTACAATGCGACAGTCAGATTGGTGCGCGTGTAGGAGGTCTGCGGACCGGCGAACTCGAGGTCGAGCGAACCACCGCCCGTTCCCTGGAGATAATCCACGCGGATGTCATGATAGCCGACGCCGAGCTGGATCACGCCGCTGGAGAGATCGGTGGCGCCTTTGCCGCCGTCGTTGTTCAGCACGAGCACGCCGTCGATATAAATGCGCGCGGCGTCGTCCGGCTTGGCGAAGAAGGTGTAGCCGCCAGCACTGGTGATGTTCACCTTGCCCACCCACTGGACGGCATAGTTGGAAACGGTCTGCACGGCGTTGTTGGCGTCCACATAACGGATGGAGGTGGTGGCGCCGCCATCCAGGCCGTTGAGGGTGAAGGTGGGGGAGAGAGGCAGGCTCGCGCTGGGGTTGGTGGAGAGCTGGGAGGTGAGAAGGGGCGTGACGGTGATGCTGGAGATGGGAGCGGTGAGATCGAGCTCCTGATTGGAGGAGTCCACGACGGTGAACTGGGTGCCATTGAGGATCTGCCCGACGCGCGCGCCGGTGGGAATGCCAGGGCCCGACAACAACTGGCCGACGGACAAGTTTGCGGTGGTGGGGATGGTGCCCGTGCCGACCACGGTGGTGCTCAGGGTGACCACATTCTGCCCGGTGGCGCCACTGGCCACCAAGCTCTGGCTGGGCAGGGACTCGCCGGTGGCGATGCCGGTGAAATCCACGCGGGCGGTGTCCGCGGTGGCGGTGGTCAGGTCGAAGAGACGGCCGGAAATGCCGATGGAGGAATTACGCGTGCCGGTGAGATCCAGCGAGGCGCCCTGGGTGCCGGTGCCGGCCTGCAGGGTGATGGCGTTGCCTCCGAGGGGGTTGTAGTTGCCGGTGCGCACGACGGCCTCCACGGTGGTCTTGTTCCCCACGGTGATGCCGCCGCTGAGGTTGTTGATGTAATTTGTGTTTGTGCCCGCGGCACCGAGAACCAGACGGGCGGTGGAGGCGGAATTGGTGCTGCCGTTTTGCACGGTCAATCCGCCGGTGCCGCCCAGCACTGCATTGATGGTGGCGGAGTAGGCGGTGCTGGTGTTGCCGCTGCCGAGGGTGATGGTGGGAGTGGTTCCCGCGAAGGTGAGGCTGCCGGTGGGCGAGGCCACTGTGCCGCCGCTCTTGAGGAGGAAGCCGCTGGTGCTGTCCAACTGCAGACCGTTGGCGGTGATGGCGGTGCCGAGAGTGATGGTCTGCGAGGTGGAGCTGCCCGCGCTGCCGAAATCCGCGATGTTGCTGATGGAATTCACCCATACGGCGGGCGTCTGCGCACTGCCGGAGGGCGCGTTGGGAACCCAGTTTGCCGTGCTGGTGTCCCACGTTCCAGACTGAGTCTGCCCACTGCCGATGAGGCCGGTGGGGTCCCAGTAGATGACGGCGGCCTTCAAGGGCGTGGCGACCTGCATGGCGAACACCAGCATGGTCATGAACCAGCCGAGAAGAATGCGATTGCGTCGGAGTGTTTTCATCAGGAAAAAATCTTGGTAAAGAGGCGGCGCGGGAGAGGTTTAAAAAAGGGGATGCAAAACTGCGGACGGGCGGCGTTAAACACGGGTATGGTCATCCCAGGGAAACCCTAAAAACCGGCAGGCGTTCGACCCAACGAGCGTTTCGTTTTGCAGGAGGTCGATGGGGGTGTTTCTCATGTAGATGCAATGCAATGGTTGGGGCGCGAATACGTGACGGGTTTATGACACGGATTCTGCGCCAGCGTTCAGAATAGCGAAAATGCTTCTGTGACGTCAATGCAAATACATCGACTTTACGAATTTTTGGCTTTGCAAATCCTCAGGGGACCACCACCGCCGCGCCATCTAAGATTTCCACCCGAAAGGCTGCCAGATCACCGGCGTCACGGGTGATTAACACACTGATTCTGTGTGTTCCAGCGCTGAGGTCGAGTTCCAGCGGGGAGGTCAGGTCCTTGACCTCCGAATCGTCTGCCGCCACTACGATGCCCTTCACGGTGCTAAACCCAAGCTTTACCTTGCCCCCGGCCTCAAGTTTCAGACCGAATTGAATGATTTTCGGGAACCACGGATACATCTTTTGCGCAGCGGGTAAATCGGCCAGCGGGAGGTCTCCATTGACCTGGCTGATGGCGAGCTGCCACGGATAGGTGTATTTCTCATCATTGAGGGCAAAGCTGCCCACATGGCGGACGTGGTCCACGTCCTTCTGCTCCATCTTCCCCATGGCCTTCCAGGTGCGGACGTAGCGGTTGGGCTGGGTCTTGTAGGCGCCTTCGCGGCCGAGTTCGGAAAGGAAGCGCACGAGATCGACGAACTCATCCTCCCGCAGGCTGGCGGTGAGGCCGGGGGGCATCATGCTCACGGGGCTCATCTGGCGGCTGGCGACGGCGGACTTCGCGACTTTGATGAGCTGATTGGCGGGGTCACGAATCGTCAACTCCTCAGCGCCGTCGTTCACCAGGCCGCCGGAGACGACTCCGCCGTCTTTTTTGGTGACGATGACCATGTGGTAGCCCTCTTTGATTTTCTTGCTGGGCTCCAGGAGGCTTTCGATGAGGTAGTCCACCGGGGCGCTGGCACCGATGCTGACCAGGTTGGGCCCGAGGACACCGCCAGCCTCGCCAATGGCGTGGCAGGTGGTGCAGAGGAGCTGCTGGCGGCGGTACACGGCCTCGCCGCGGGCGGGGTCGCCCTGGGTTTTCACCTTGGCCACGAGGGCGCTCATTTCCTCGGCGGAAAGGGGGCGGTCCATCTGCTTGACGCCGCCGGCTTTTTTCAGCGCATCGGCCAGAGGGCCCTGGATGCCGCGGGAGGTGACCATGCGGATGCCCTCCACGGCAACGGAGTCAAGAATCGTCTTGCCTTCGAGCTCCCTGGCGAGGACGCCGGGGAGCTGCTTGTTTTTGAGGAAAACGGCGAGGATGGGCTTCGCGGAATCGACGTCGGCCTTGGCGAGGAACTCGACGGCGCGCTTGGCGGCGAGCTGCGGGCCGACGGTGGTGAGGCCGTCGATCATGAGGGCGCGGAAGGCGGGGTCCTGGGATTCGGTGAAGAGCTTGTCAAACAGGTCGCGGGACTTCGGACCGCCGAGGGCGGTGAGGCCGCGCATGGCACCGTCCCGGATGGGTGGGAGGGTCTTGGGGTCGGTGAGGAGGGCCACGAGCCTGTCTCGCGCGGGCTCGACTTTCCAAAGTCCGGCCAGGATGGCGGTGCGGTGCAGGACGTGGGGCTCGGGGCGGGAGAACCAGGCCATGATGGTGTCCTTCGCGCCTTCAGGGATGACTTTGCGGTCGGTGGCGGCCTTGATGAGGGCGTCCTGCAGGCCCATGTAATAGGGGGCGAGGGAGGCGTCATTGACCATTTCCACCAGGGTCTGCGCCTGGGTGGCGTCCGCGGCGGTGCCGGCCATGCCGAGGACGGCGTCTGCGTCTTCCTGGCTGAGCTTGCCGCTTTTCAGCGCGGCAAAGAGGGGCGGCAGGGCATCGCTGCGGCCGGTGCTCTTCATGGCATAGACGAGGTGCTTGGGGCGCTCATCGAGCTTGAGCTTGCCGGCGGCGATGGCGGGGAGCCAGATGTCCGCCTGCTCGCGGCAGGTCTGCTCCAGGAGGAAGTCCAGCGACTCGTCCATGGGGTGGTCCAAAACCTTCAGCGCGACGCTGATGGCGCCGGGGCGGCGCATGTCTGCCAGGACGGCGAGGGCCCAGAGGCGGACCTGGGCGTTTTCATCCGCCACGGCCTGCTCCAGCACCTTCATGACCTCAGGAAACACCTTCCAGCGGTGGGTGAGGATGCGCAGGGCGGCGGCGCGGATGCGGTAGTCCGGGTTTTCCCAAAGGCGGCGCCAGATGGCGGGGGAGAAGGAGTTCACGCCTTCCCGGGCCCAGGCGGCCTCCAGCAGGGCGTGGGTGTCTGCCTCCTTGCTGGTGTCCAGCGCGCCGGCCCAGGCGTCCAGCGGGGTGGTGACCTTGGCGGCACCCTGGTCGCGCAGCTCGCGTTTGGCGAAGCGGCGGACGTAATTGCGATCGGACTTGAGCATTTCCAGGAGCTCGGCGGTGGGGGCGCCGGCGATGTGGGGCCGGGGGCTGAGGGGGCGGCCCTTGGCGGTGATGCGCCAGATGCGGCCGTGCTGGTGGTCGCGGCGCTGATCGCGGAAGTCCACCTCGCCGTGCTGGATGATGGGGTTGTACCAATCCGCGATGTAGAGAGCGCCATCGGGGCCCATTTTCACATCGATGGGGCGGAAGGCGCGGTGAGTGGAGGCCAGGAGGTCGGGGAGCTGCCTGGCGATGTAGCTGCTGCCGCTGGGGGTGAGCTGGAAGCGGTTCACGCGGTTTCCACGGAAGTCATTGAGGACGAAGGTGCCCTGGAAGTCTGCGGGGAAGTGGGGGTCTTCGATGATTTCCAGGCCGCACTGCTTCGGCTGGCCGGGGCTGAGGCCGTGGAGGATGCGCTTCGCCCCCGGGGAGGTGGCGAAGACGGAGCCGGGGAAGATGAAATTGATCCCCTCCCCGCCGGCGCCATCGCAGGCGAAGCTCTGGCCCCAGCGGTCAAACTCAAAGCCCCAGGGGTTGATGAGCCCCTTGCTGATGATTTCCGCGCGGCGGGTCTCGGGGCGGAACTCCCACACGCCGCCGCCCATGAGACGGCGCACGCCGTGGGGCGTCTCCATATGGGTATGAATATAAATGGACTGCAGGAAGTAGAGCATGCCCTCCGGGCCCCAGCGGAAGGTGTGGAGGAGGTGGTGGGTGTCCTCCGTGCCGAAGCCGCTGAGCATGACGGTGCGCTCGTCTTCTTTGAGGTCGCCATTGGTGTCTTTTAAGAAGAGGACTTCGGTGGAGTTCGCCACATAGAGGCCGCCGTCTCCGGGGGCGAGGGCGGTGGGGATGTGCAGGCCTTCGGCGAAGGTGGTGGATTTGTCGGCCTTGCCGTCTCCATCGGTGTCTTCAAGCACGACGACCTGGTCCTTGGCCTCCTCGCCGGGTTTGATGTGCGGGTAGGTGGTGCTGGTGACAACCCAGAGGCGGCCCTGCGCATCCCAGTTCATCTGCACCGGCTTCTGGATCATGGGCTCCGATGCGAAGAGATTCACCTCAAAACCCTCGGGAACCACAAAGGCCTTCAGCTCCGCCTCGGGATTGGCGTCCGGGAGATCTGCCAGCGAAGCGGGCTGCGAGGCGTGCGCAGGCACGGCGAGGCTGATCGAACCAAGGAGAATCAGGGCGAGGCGGGAGGTCATAAAGAGGGAAGCGCAAAATACGACGCTGCGGCGGGAGTTTGGCAAGCATTCTCTCGGGGGAAATGCGGGAGAAAATCAGGGTCCTTACCAGACCCAGCCTCTGCCCTTAAACTGCGCCAGGGCTGCCATGCCGGACCAAAAACTCCTCCGGCGTACAGGCTGGAACAGGACTGCTGGTGAAGTCTTTCAGATTCCGTGTGACGATGAGGTGAGCCTGGCATTCCACCGCCGCGGCCGCCTGCATGGCATCCTCAAAGTCGGCAAACGCCAGAGCACGAGCCTGGTGGGCTGTGAGTTTGGTGACCGGAGCGATGTCTGCCCATGCCAGGATCTTGTCCACCTCCGCCAGTGCTTCCGCGGAGGTTCTGCCGCGCTTTAGTATGTAGTAGGTTGTGGCGAGACTGTGCCAGGCGATGAATGTCTCCGCCTGGAGCTCATCGCAGCGAGTCAGCACATCCTGACGGGCTTCCACCAAGCCCGGGCGGTTCTCGATGACATCGAGCAAGATGTTGGTGTCGAAAAAAACTCGCATGCCGGGACTCAGCGCACGCCGAATTTTTCACGGTAGCAGGCCATGCGGGCATCATCCCCCGTTTCATTTCCGGCGAGCCGCGCGCTGCCACGCGCAGCACGCGCCCAGGCTCCGGCGCTGCTGCGTCTGGCAACGCGAGGGACGGGCGCAGGGTCCACGATCTCCATCACGAAGACGCCGGCCTTTTCCTCCAGCACATGCAAGCTGTCACCAGCCTGCACTCCGAGCGGGCGCAGGGCCTCCACGTTAATCTCCTTGGTGATGGTCATGCGATGAGGATAACCGCTCATCCTTGGAGGTCAATCCCCTCATGAGGCAGCCCCCCTCTCACCGCCACGCACTGACGGGCGAGGAGTGCGTGCGGTAGAATTTTTCAAACTCGCCGCGGGAGCCATTGAAGAAGCTGCGGTCGCAGAAATGGCGGAGGGTGACGCGGCCGCCATGGCGGGTGTAGGCGCCGCCGACCTGCCCGGTGAACTCGGGGCCGAGCAGCGCGGTCTTGGGATGGCCGCTGATGTCCCCGCAGTACTGCCAGAACGTCCAGGTGCCAAAGACGCGCGGCACGCTGAAGGTCATGTGATGGCCGGACTGCTCGCCGTAGCGCGGGATCCACAGGCCGCAGGCCCTGAGCACGGCGCGCTCCGCGGGGGTGAGCGCCTGGATCTCGCGGACCTGCTCCGCATACCCAGGCATACCATGAAGTGGCACGCTGCAGTAAAGCAGGGGCCAGACGCCGGTGTGCGCGCGCACACGCTGCGCCGCGTACGCGGTCTGCTGCCAGGAGACGCGGTCGCGCCCTTCATTGTCCAGCACCATCATCACCGGATGGGCGGTGGTGCCGTGGCGTGCGGCGGTGGCGGCCACGGTGTGGACGAAGCGCTCGATCTGCGCGTCCAGATTTCCCGCGCGGTTCACATAGTGGTAGGCGCCCCACTTGAGGCCGGCCATGCGGGCGGCGTGCTCGCGCGGGGCGTAGTCTGAATCCGTTTTGGAGCCGCCGCGGGTGGCGCGATGGATCATGAGCTCCACGCCCATGCTGCGCAGGAGATCGCAGCGCACGCCGCCGCCGTCCCAGCCGAAATCGACGGTGTTGTTCAGCAGTGTGGTGCGCGCCTGATGGGTGGAGACGGTGACGGCCCGGATGGGCGCGCAGGCGGCGAGCACGAGGAGGGCTGCCGCAGCCAGGCTGAAGCGAAAGAACGCGCGTGAGTCCATGCACCGTTTTAGCGGAGCGGGAGAGGGGGCGTCAATGGGGAAGTCCTCAGAGAGGCGCGGCCCATGCGGGTTTGCCAGAGCAGGCCGGGGGCGGATGAACGGCGCATGCATGAAAAAGCGCGGCACCGGAGAAGGTGTCGCGCGTGATGACTTGAAAGATGCTTTCAGCATTCATTCGGTCCGCCGTGGAGTCATTAACGGCGGCCAAACCAGCGCTGGAAGATGTTGCGGTGCTCCGCCTGGTTGATGCGCTGCGACTGCATGTTTTCCTTGCGGTTCAGGTGCAGCCTGTCGCGCCAGGTCAGGTGGCCGTTGTGCTTCATCAGGTCGCGGGATTCCTGGCGCTGGATGTTCTGCTGGCCGCGTTCCAGGCGGTTTGCCTGCCAGGAGTTGAGCTTGCCGGTGGCGACGCCGTGGTTGATGCGCTGCTGTTCATTGCTCATCCGTCCGTTCACCTGGTTGACGCGTGGTCGGAAGGGGTGGAAGAGATCGAGCGCGCTGGCGCTGCTGGGCATGGCCGTGGCACCGATCACTGTGACAGCGGCGAGGGTGAGAAACGTTTTCATGGTATTAGGTGGTTTAGGAGTTTCTGTTTTGAAGGCTGTGTGTTCGTTTGGTTTCGTTCGTCTGTTCCTTCATCTGTAAAATCGAACGTCACTGGCTGAGACGCGGCTGAAAATGCAGGGATTCAAAAGAATTCAGAAAGCTGTGAAAAATCAGCCGCGGGGTGAGGCACACATGGGCACTGCGCCTAGAACTGCGCGAGGGATGAGGGCTGCATCAGTGCGCGCCCCGAGGGCGTGTGGTGATGGGCACCCTCAGGTGCCACAGGTGAGTGCTCCGCCGCATCGCCAATATGCGTTTTTCCTGCTCCTCCGGAACAGGGCCTCTTTGCGCCCACGCGCATTCGCGCCTCACCACTGACCACTGACCACTGACCACCGATCACTGACCACTGGCTACTGATCACCGGCTACTGCCCGCCGCACAAACGCACAGGCTTGATCTCCACCGTCCGGTCCCCTTCCCCCACAAACAGCACGCCTTCCTGCGGCGTGACGGTGAGGTCCATGCTGCGCTGCGCGAGTTTGGCGAGCTCCTGGCTTTCCGCAGCGGGGATCTGCCACACGTTCAGGTTGTTCACGCGCGTGAATTTTCCCTCCAGCCCGGCCCACCAGGTGGTGGCGGTGGTGGCAAAGGTGTACACACTGACTTTCTTGGAGCGGCCGCACAGGCGCACCAGCTTCTTTTCATCCGGCTGGCCCAGCTCGATCCAGTGCATGAGCAGGCCGGTGAGGTCGTGCTGGCTCAGCGCGGGCTCGTCCGCCTCCCACATGTCCTTGCCAAATTCCAGCAGGCCCTGGTCATTGTTTTCCGGCGCATTGAGCACGAAGGCCAGCAGGCGGATCATCATGCGCTCCTCGGTTTCCGAAGGATGCCGCGCCAGCGTGAGCTCGTGGTCCGCGTAGATGTTGTGGTCGAGGTCGGAGAGGGAGACCTTGGCTTTGTAGATGATTGCTTTGAGTGCCATGGGGGAAGCACAAGGAGTGAAGAGGCGAAGGAATAGTCAAGGGATCAAGTGGTGACAGCGAAGCGCTAAGAATCGTCCTCGTCCTCCTACTCGAACTCGTCCTCGATCACGGAACGTCCTACCCGGCTCAAGATCCTCTCAGCACATTAAACTTCTGAAACAGGCGCATGGTCAAGAGCCGGCTCAGTCGCCAGGTGATGGACATGGGTTGCGATCCCTCGCAGCTTTGCAGCTCCACCGGGCCGCAGGCATAGTAGGCGTCTCCTTTGTCATATCGCACAAACAACTGAAACTGCCAGCCATTGGTGGCGCTCTCCAGGTAGCGCTTTCCCGCCGCAGTGTGCGGCCCAGCGGAGTTCTGAGTCTGCCAATGGAAGAGCTCCGGACTGATGGCGTAGTCGTGGTAGGCAATGCTCGGATAGAAGTCTTCGTCTTTGTTCACGGTGATGAACAGCAGCTCCATCTTCTTCTCCCGCAGTGCCAGCACACCTTCTCGAAAGGAGCTGCGTTTTGTAGGAGTGTAGTGGCCCACTGCGGTGAGGATCTCGCGCAGGCTGTAGGAGGCATGCAAGCGCAGCAGTGTGTCCTCCATGCCAGGGATGTGCTCAGGAATCAGTGAGGAGGAAGAAAGCAGCGCAGCCGCGAGCTGGCTCAGTTCATCCAGCAATTCGGGAGCTGCTTTGAGCCGCTCGAGAAACTGCAGCCCACTGCCGAGCTGGGTGTTTTGACCATCCACCGCGTAGGCCAGCATTTGCAGACGCATCTGCTCAGCCTCATCAAACGAAGCCTTCTCCGCCACTCGGGTTGGGAGAGTAGCAAAGAAATCTAACTGCGCCGTGTCATCCACATGCAGCAGGCCGGAAAAGCGGCGACCGAAATAATCATCCTCTCCCTGCGCTGTCGAGTCAGACAGGCCTGCGGCTCTCTTTAGAGCCGTCCAGCCGCTGGGAGCAGTGCTGCGGTAGATCTCAGAGATCTCTAAGTTTTGATCGCGCAGGAATTGCGCCAGGGCGATGTTCGCACGACCTTTGAGAGAGGCATACCCTTGGAGCTCGCGCACGAGACGCCGCCATGTTTGGTTTAAGGCCGTGCGTAGGCTTTCCAGCACCTGATTCTTGGTGCGGGATTGGAGCTGCAAATGGCAGCCCGGCGGGAGAGAGCTGAAACCATTTTCAACTGCATGCTTGAGGTCATTGCGCGTCAAGCCCGTGAGGGTACTAAGCAGACGGTCAAAACGGAACTCCACGCGGTAGCGACCCACAAAGTCGAGCACGAGGCAGCTTTGCTTCCCTTCGGCAAGTCGCAGCCCGCGGCCGATCTGCTGCTGAAAGAGCACCGGGCTCTGCGTGGGGCGCAGCAGCAGCAGGGTATCCACTGCAGGCAGATCCACGCCTTCATTGTAAAGATCACAGGTGACTAACACGCACACCTCTCCTTTTTGCAGTCGCTGCGGGGCACGCCGCCTCTCCTCCGTATCCGTGCCGCCCGTGACGCACAGCGCCTTCAAGCCTGCCTCGTTAAACTTGCGCGCCATGAATTCAGCGTGCGCCACACTCACGCAAAAGGCCAGAGCCTTGCACTTGCCGGGCTCCGCCGTCAGGCGTGCCCACTCTTGAATCACCAATCGCGCACGCACATCATTGCCTGAGACGATGGCATCGATCGCGCTCACTTCTCCAGGTTGATTCCAAGGCACCTCGGAGAAGTCCGTCTCATCGTCGCAGCCATAGTACTCAAAGGGGGCCAGGAGTTGGAGATCTAGCGCATGCCATAGCCGCAGCTCCACCGCGGGAGCGCCGTCTGGACGGCATTCGAAATAGCCTGTGATCGGGCGCCCATCTGCACGCTCCGGCGTGGCAGTGAGGCCGAGCAGGATCTTTGGCTGCACGGCACGTGCAAAGGCATCAAACCGCTCGGCTGCCAACCGGTGACATTCATCAATCACCACGGTATGCCAATGGCCGGTCCCATGCCGCTCCACCAGTGTGCGGGAGGCCACGCTATCAATGGTGGCGAAGAGATGATCCGTGTTATCTGGCTCATCCATGCCTGTGAGCAGTTGGCCAAATGAGGCATCACGCAACACCTCACGGTAGGTGCGCAGGGCCTGCTGCAGGATCTCGCGGCGATGCGCTACAAACAGCAGTCGCGGCCTGCCGCCTTCCTGGGCACAGGTGCGGCGGTAGTCGAAAGCCGCCACCACTGTTTTGCCTGTGCCGGTGGCCGCCACCACGAGATTGCGCCAGCGTGCATGCGCGCGCTCGTTTTGCAGGGCTTCCAGCATCTCCTTCTGGTAGTCCTTGGGCTCGATGTCAAAAAACGTAGGAGAGGCGATGATGCCCTCATCACCAGACTCTCTTTTCAGTGCCCGTACGAGCTGACTGCGGTGCGCCTCAATGCGCGGATCATAAGGCTGAAACTCACCGTCATTCCACAGCGTCTCGAAGTGAGCCACAGAGCGCATATACATGGCCTCCTGGCCGCGCTGGGTGAACTTCACCGTCCACTCCAGCCCGCCCATGAGCGCTGCGCCGGAGAGATTGGCACTGCCCACATAGGCAGAGCCAAAGCCGGTCTCGCGGTGGAAAATCCACGCCTTGGCATGCAGCCGCGTGCGTCGGCCATCTAGGGACACACGCACCTCACAGCCCGGCAGGCTTGCCAGGGTATCCAGCGCTGCCACTTCGGTAGCTCCCGTGTAGGTGGTGGTGAGCACCCGGATCTGCGTGCGTGCGCGGCCCTGCGCGCCTACGGCCGTCACGGATTTCAGGAAGTCTTCGATTTTGCGAATGCCTGAGACGGTGATGAAACTCACGAGGATATCCACCCGATCACAGCTTGCCATCTCTCTCCGCAGTTCCGTGAGCAGCGAAGGTGAATGCTTGCCCGCTGTGAAAAGCCACGGCGCTAGCAAGCCCGTTTCGGGTGGCAAGAGTTCTTTCCCTCCACGTGATATACCACGTAACACCAGCGGCGGTGACTGGAGATCACTGGTATCCAGCGTATTTTCCGGAAAGCGACCTCGCAGATGCGCCAGCAATTCATTTACCTGCGCTATCTGCTGGGTCACGCGCTCGGATGGGTCGCCCTTGAGATCGTCCAGCAGCTTTGCCAGGAGTGCGTGCAGGCCTTCCGTGGCCCGCTCATGCACCTCGGCGGCGGCCAATTCTTGAACCAGGGCCTGATGATCCTCGGGAAGCATGGCGAGCTGCGAATGCGCCTTCTGAGTTAAAAGCTGATCGTAGAGCCCTTCTGCAAATGCCATACTGCATCCAGTAGCAGGCAGCGCATGAGACGTCACGATGAAACTTGCGGCGCTACGAGCTCATAACAGCCGGCGCTGGCGATGAACAACCGTGCCGCTCCCAAAGATGGAAGAACAAACTTCTCCGTCTGGTTTCCCCAAACCTCCTTCCAGATGTGGTCTCGATCAAAGTTAGCCCAGGTTTCCACGTGCCGGTCTTGCTCATAGATTTCGATCTCCACGGCCGTGTAATCCGTGTCCGCGATCTCGTGATAGCTCCAATGCAATGTGACCATGGGTGGAACATTTCACGGACGTCCATGGACGATGAGTCAAGTCGCGCAGCCGAGCTGTATCGCACCCTGGTTGCCGAGTTGCCGTGCTTAGGAGCGGCAACCGGCAACCAGGGGGTCGGTGACATGTCCTGAGCCTGTGCCGGGAGAAAACGTCGCGGCGCTAAGGGCGCGCCACCTCGGCTTCGATGAGCTGGACCTCCGCAGAGTCGCCGGGGACGTGGAGGGGGCCTGCGAGGATGACTTCTGCGGCGGAGTTCAGCAGCTCCACGCGGTAGTTTCCGGGTGAGATGAGGGCGAACTGGCAGGTGCAGTCTTTTTTCAGGAGCGTGCGCTGCACCAGCCGCCAGCGTTTCCCGGAGGTGCCTGCGCCGCCCGGCTCGGGCTCAAGGAGGCGGGCGTCGCCATCGGTCAGCGTGTAGCGCCAGTAGTCCGGCTCGCCGAGCTTCCGCCCGCCCACACGAAAGGACGTGCGGAGGGTGTTGCCGCCGATGGTGAGGTGCGCCTTTCGACCTTTCCGGACGAAGGTGTCGAACTCGGTGAAGAGCACCTCGCGCTTCCAGGGCTTGAGGACTCCCAATGGATCGCGCAGGTCAAGCACTGTGCCTGCGTGGGCTGCGGGGTCGAGCGTCCACACCTTTCGCGTGGGCTCGCTGAGCGTGGGGGGCGGCTCCACGCAGGTGCCCTGGGCAGGAGACTCCACATAGAGCACGAGCATCCCAAAGTACTGCCGTGAGAGCGGGCTGGAGTATTGCAGATCCAGCGTGATGACGAGCGGGCGCGGCTGGCGTGCGTACCAAACGCCGCCTGCCACAGCCCCGAGAACGGCGATGAGCAGCGCCGCGCCCATGAGCCTGCGCCGCGTGCGGCTGCGGATGAAGCTCATCACCTCGCTGCGCTGGGCTGGGGTGGAGGCGTCTGGCATGGGAAGACGGGGCTAGATGCTGGATGCTGGATCATGAAACCTCTGTGTTCTCGATTTTTTCCAAGGCTATGACGAATACTTCTTTAGCCACTCCTGCGGCTTCATCGTGAGGATGATCTTGGAGTCCAGCGCCAGCATCTCCTCATCCAGGGTAATGAGCGGCGCATCAAACTCGGCGGCCACGGTGACATAGTGCGCGTCCGCCCCGCGCAGCGCATGTCTGGCGGCGAGGCGGGCGGCCTTGCGGCCAAAGGGGCCGTCTGCAACGCGCAGCCTCAGGCGCGGAAAGTGCTCGATGTGCAAAACGGCCAGATCCCCCGGCGTGTGGGAGCGCCGGACGCGTGAAACGACACCCGCGACCTCGGCCAGGAGCAGCATCGGCGCATAGAGTGTTTCTTGTGCGAGCCGCACCTCCACAAGGAATGAGCGGCAGGCGGTGTGAAATTTGTCCTCTTCGAGCATGGCCGATACAAAGACGCTGGCATCGATGATCAGGCTCATGGGCGGGCCCTTACGTCACGTTATCGTCTGGCTTCGCGCACCAGTGCCGCTGCTGTTTTGGTCGTGCGCCGGCCTGCCTTCATCTGGGAAAGGAAGGCCTCATCTGCGGCGATGATGGCCTCCCGCGTCATGTTGCCTGTCGCAGGACCACACGGCACCCAGCGGGTAGATTTCTCAGCCGATGAGATCGTCTGGCGGGCAGCAAGAGACCGCGCTGCACGCGGATGCTTCCTGGGACCGGCATTTGCTTTCATTTACGGATTGAAATCTCAAACGGAGGAGGCGTCAAGGCGGGTTTTTTCAGGGGCGGATGCTAGATGCTGAATGCTATAGCGATTCGCAAAACTCATTTCCGGTAAGGCGGGTTTCCGGAGGTTCGGTTTTGCCGCAGAGGAGCAAAGGGGCAGAGGTGGCAGAGATTTATCCGTTCTCTGCTCCCTCTGCATCTCCTCCTCTTTGCGTAAAATCGAGTGTCTCTTCGTCCCCGAAGAGACCCATCGCCCGCCCCACCGCCTGGAAATCTGTTTTGAAAAATGCCATCGATGCTGGATGCCGAACTCTGGGGACGAGGCGGGCTCTCGCCGTCAGGCGGGCGGGGTGCTTGCGAAGCGCTTTCCTGTTCCGCAGAAACAGGAATACTTTGCGCTGCCGCAGGCGCGATCTCGGGCCAGCCACGGCCAACTTCTCCGGCTCTTGCTTCTGCTTTGGCTACCACCCGGGCACACGTCCGCCAGTCAGGTGCTGCTGCTGGTGGTGTGGGTGTGGTGCCAGGCGCTGTGGACGATGTGGGCGCTGGTGCTGGACCCGGCGCTGGAACCGAGGCTGCCGCGCGCGGAGGCGAGGCTGGCGACGCCGAAGCCAAAGCCGCGCATGTCATTGGCCCAGAGCTGCCGGCCGGTGGCGGCATCCAGCGCGTACATGTAGCGGTGCACGGAGACGATGAGGCGGTCGCCGTCCAGCAGGAGGCTGGTGTAGGTGTCGCCAGAGGGGGCGGTCCACTGCCAGACGATTTCGCCAGTGTCGCGGTGCAGGGCGGCGACGCGTTTGTTGAAGCCGGTGAAGACGAGATCGTGGAAGCTCATGGCAGGAGCGTATGCAGGCGGCGGAGGCGGGGAGGTGCGAGTGGAAGATGCGGCGCGCTTTGGAATGAGGGAGTGGAGGACAGAAGAAGGCGGTGGCTGAAGGGCCGCGGGCGGCTGTTGACGATGATTGGCCGGAGGCGCTGGAAATGGGGGCGAGGCAGGGGGCTTTGCTGCTCTGGGACAAGGGGGTGGGAGGTGCTTGGGAGGAAGAGTTGGAATCATCAAGCGAGTTGAAAGTGGGGCCGGGTGGGGCCACTTTCTGGGCATGAGCGTTTTTGAATCCACCGCTGTGCTGGAGGATCCCCGGCATTTGACTTTGGGCAGGCCGGTGCCCGGTGGGATGTCACGCGAGTGCCGTGTCATTGTGATGTTTGACCTGGAGTCTGGGCCGGAACTGGAATCGTGGCCGGAGGGATTCTTTGATGAGATCCGCATCGACGATGCGGCGTTTGACCGGCCAGCGCAGGGCACGGCACCAGCGATCGCAGCCCTGGACGCCTCTCGTGTTCCGGGATTGGTCGTCGAAGACTGGCTTGCCTGAGAGCAGGAGGACTGGAGGGGGCGGCCTTCACGCCTTCACCCCGCTGCACCCCAGGAAGCGCTGCGCAGCACCCGGCGCGTTCTGCTTTTCCCCACCGTGGGTGTTTGCGTCAGCATTCGCCAGTTGCAGCGCAACTGGGCTACTTTGCTGCCGCGCTCTCGCGATGGGGCGGGAGCCAGGTAGCCTTGTTGCTGTGCAACAAGGAGGCGCTCCGCCGCGCCCATGGTCTGCGGACGACCGGTCGCCTGGGTGTTTGCGTCAGCGCTTCCCTGTTCCGCAGGAACAGGGGTGCTTTTACGGCCTGCGGGCCTGCGCCAGCGCTTCTTCCTTCAGCTTCTGGATCGCCTCATCCCCCTGGGAGATGAGGGGGTCAAACATGGGGATCTCCTTGGCGTTCTGCCCCTGCTCGTGTTTGCGGAAGCCGAAGAGGTACGTCTCATTGTGCGGACGCCAGCGGTTGAAGAAGAGGGTGTCTTTGGCGATGACGGCGCGGCGCAGGCTCTCAAAGGCGGGCGCGGGCGCGTCCGGCATTTTCAGGCCGAGGCCTTCGATGAGCCTGGCGCTGAGCTTTTCGTACCCTTCCCGCGTGTAGTGCACGCCGTTTTCGGTGAGGGGCTTGCGGATGATGCCGGGCTTTGGCAGGCCGCCCATGAGCTCAAACCAGTCGATGAAATAGGCGTTCTGCATGAGGGCAAACTTGCGCAGGGCATCCCGCAGGCTGGAGAGGTTTTTGTTCTGCGCGCTGAGGTCTGGCAGCGGCGGCGGCAGGGTCTCCAGCGGCGGCGGGGTGGCGATGATGATGCGCACGCCGGGGGACTTGGCGCGGATGAGCTCGATGAGACTGCGGTAGCCGGTGAGGAAGTCCGGCAGGGAGCCGAGGCGCTCGAAAGCGAGCTCGCTGCCGTAGCACAGCAGCACGACGGTGGGCTTCAGCATCTCCAGATGGGCGGAGAGGCGCTGCAGCCCCTCCTCCGGCGGGCCGAAATAAGAGCGCGCATGGCCAAAGACGGTGTCGCCGCTCCAGGCCAGGTTGCGCACGGTCACTTTCGTTTCGCCCAGGGCGAGGTCCAGCCGGGGCTCAAAGGAGCCGTAGTCGTGCTCGCGCTCCAGCACGGTGTTCCCGAGCAGGACGAGGCGGTCTCCGTCTTTGAACTCAAAGGTGGCAGGCTGCGGCGGCGGTGTGTGGGCCGCGGCGGCGGTGGTGGCGGCAGGCACGTCCGGCTCAGGGGCAGCCGTTTGAGCAGGGGCAGAGGAGGTGCCGAGAAGAAGCAGCGCGCAGAGGCCGGCCTGGGGGGTAAGTTTCATGCGGGGCGTATTGGAGCGGAGACGGTGCGGGTTGTCTAGGCGGAGGTTTGAAGTTTGCAGTAGTTGGCGATGGTTGGCGGTTGTTTGCAGTGGTTGTCCGGCTCTTCCTCCTCCTCTGACTCTTCCTCCTACTCCCTTTTCTGGAAGCCCGGATTCCGGGAGGAAGAGGCGGAGTAGGAGGAAGAGGAGGATTTGTGGTGCGCTTTGCTGCGCCTCTACCGCCGCCGCAGCACCAGCAGCACATCGGCGTAGCGGTCGTCAAAGCGGCGGGGCTCTTCCAGGTCGTAGGTAAAGTCGTAGCACTCCAGATACTCCAGCTCCGGCACCTTTTTCAGCAGGGCCTTGAGCTGCGCGGCGCTGTACGTGCGGAACTGCCAGCGCGTCTCCTGCAGGTGCGTGCGGCCGTGGTCGGTGATCTTCAGTCGCGTGCGCAGGTCTTCCAGGCGCGTGCGGCGGTCCGCGGGCCAGGTGCGGGTGTTGCAGACCACTTCCACTTTCCCGCGGCGGGCCACCCAGCGCTCGTGCTCCATGCCGGTGCGGTCGTAGTCGGTGAGGTGCAGGCCCAGGAGGAAAACCCCGCCCGGGCGCAGCGCGGCGGCCACGCGGCGCAGGCACTCGGCGGCGTCGCGTTCCGTGTGCAGGTATTTGAAGGTGCTCACCAGGCAGTGCGCCAGGTCAAAGCCGCCCTTCACGCCTTTGGGTAAAGTAAAGCTCTGCATCCAGTCCTCCCACAGGCGGGCCTTTCCCTGCAGTCCGGCCTGCTCCAGGCGCTGCTGCGCAAAGGCGATCATGTTCGCATTGCCGTCGAAGCCGCAGACCTCCCAGCCGCGGCGGGCCAGCTCCAGCGCCAGGCGGCCGCTGCCGCAGGCAGGCTCCAGCAGGCGGCGGCCCTTGGCAGGTGCGGCGTATTTCGCGCAGGCCCCCTCCAGGAAGTCCGCCTCCGCCACGGTGCCGTCGTCAAAGACAATGTCATAATAGAGGGGGGTGTCGTACCAGTCGCGCTGTGGGGTGGGCATGCTCTCATCATGGAGCAAACAACACGCTCTGCGAGAATGAATGACGAAACCAGAGCCGAACGAAGTGAACCGGAGCGCAGCGGGTCGAAGACCGCCGGAAGGCAAATAGCCGAAGGCAAACAGACGACTGAAAGGAGCCCGAAGGGTGAGCGGAGCGAATCAATGGCGAATGACGAATGAATGCCGAACGGCGAAGCTCAAAATTCGGGCCTGGTCATTTCTTCGTCATTCCTCATTCTGGTTTCGTCATTCCCCCCCCAATACCCCCTATGTAGCGCCCTGAGCCACAAGCCCGGCAAAAAACCCGCCCCCTCTGGCACCCGAATTGCTGCTTGATTGTTTCGCTCTGGTGGAGATTGATTGCGCCCCTCATGGCCCGCCTCCCCTTCCCGATATGATTGTGTGGGATAACTTCTTCTGGTTCACCAGCTACATCCTCGTCTTCACCGCCCTGTCCGCCTTCGGCGCGCACAGAATCAAGGTGTTATACCATTTTTGGAAGCATCGCCATGATGTGCCCGTGCCGCAGCGGGAGTTCGCCGAGCTGCCCCTCGTCACCGTGCAGCTCCCCATCTTCAATGAGCTCCACGTCGTTGAAAATCTGCTGCGCACCGTCAGCTCCCTGGACTACCCGCGCGACCGCCTGCAGATCCAGGTGCTGGACGACTCCACGGACGAGACCGCCGCGCACGCCGAGAAGCTCTCCGCCGGGCTGAAGGCCCAGGGCTACGACATCGAGTACCGCCACCGCACGAACCGCCACGGCTTCAAAGCCGGCGCGCTGGACGAAGGCATGGCCACGGCCAAGGGCGAGTTCATCTGCATCTTCGACGCCGACTTCCAGCCGCAGCCAGACTACCTGCAAAAAGTCATCCACCACTTCACCAATGAAAAGGTGGGCATGGTGCAGGCCCGCTGGGGCCACCTGAACAAGGACTTCTCCCTCCTCACCCGCCTGCAGGCTCTGTTTCTAGACGGCCACCTCGTGCTGGAGCAGACCGCCCGCAGCCGCCACGGCGAGTTCCTCAACTTCAACGGCACCGCCGGCATCTGGCGCCGCAAGGCCATCACCGAAGGCGGCGGCTGGCAGCACGACACCCTCACGGAGGACCTGGACCTCTCCTACCGCGCGCAGCTCAAAGGCTGGAAATTCATCTACCTGAAGGACGTCGTGGTCCCCGCCGAGCTCCCGCCGGACATGGACGGCTTCAAGAGCCAGCAGCACCGCTGGACGAAGGGCAGCATCCAGGTGTGCAAAAAAATCCTCGTGGACGTGTGGCGCAGCGACATCCCGCTCCGCCTCAAGATCGAGGCCACCTCCCATCTCACCTCCAATTTCGCCTACCTCCTCACCCTCTGCACGCTGGTGCTCATGTACCCGGCGAATTTCGTGATGGGCAGCTCCTGGCACAAGGCCGTGTTTGTGGACGTGCCCGTGTTCTTCTTCGCCTCCCTCAGCGTCATCATCTTCTACATGACCGCGCAGGGCGCGCAGCAGCGCCTCGGCTGGCTGAAAACCCTGCCCTATGTGCCCATGCTCCTCGCCCTCGGCATCGGCATGAGCATCAACAACGGCAAGGCCGTGCTGGAGGCCCTGCTGAACCAAAGCTCCGACTTCGTGCGCACGCCGAAATACGGTGTGGAAAACAAAGCCCAGGCCGCGAAGCAGCGCCCGCTGTACAAGGCCGGCAAATCCATCGCCCTGTGGATCGAAGTCCTGCTCACCGGCTACTTCGGCTGGATGATCGGCCTCGCCGCCCACCGCGGCCAGTGGGGCAGCATCCCCTTCCTCCTCCTCTTCCTCTTCGGCTTCGGGTATGTGGCCGCAGGCTCGCTGATGAAGCGCTTTTCGATGGCGGCGCTTCAGGCCCCGCAGCCCGTGCCGGTGGGGGTGTAGGAAAGGGGGCCCGCTGCGCCGCAGCGGGGTGAAGGAGCCCGCCGGCTGGTAGGGACCCGCTGTGCCGGGTCCGTAGATGAGGGTCTGCAGCATCGCAGGCGATCAAAAACGTCCGCCGTCCTTGAAGCGACGAAAGGCAAGGGCGGTTGTCACCGGTTTGCGAACACGCTCAGAAGCGGGAGTTCTCAGACAGGGGGAGAGCGACCGGGCAGCAGCCCACGCTGGGACGAAGGAATCTACGGACGCGACACAGCGCGTCCCTACCAACCCCGCAGGCAACGCGGGCCCACCCGCTGGTAGGGACCCGCTGCGCCGGGTCCGAAGATGAGGGTCTGCAGCATCGCAGGCGACCAAAAACGTCCGCCGTCCTTGAGGCGTCGAAAGGGAGAAGCACAGGCATGGCGCATGCGCACAGCCGCTACCACCGGAGGGTATGAATACGGCCTTTCCAGGGCCATGCCTCGGGATCATGCACCAGACCGGCTCTCACGGGATTGCGCAGCATGTACGCCCCTTTGTCCACATACTCACGCTCGCTGCGCAGGCGATGATGGAACAAGCCGCGCTGCCAGCGCCAGTCCGTATTACCGCAGCATTTGGAAAAACGATTCTTCCAATACGCGATCCAGCGCTCCACATCCACCCATGGCCCCTCCTTTGGTGCCGCAAAAAAGTGAAGGTGATCCGGCATCAGCAAAAAATCACCGACCAGCCACGCATTCGACTGCTCCGACCAGAGGTCCCGCAGAATCGTCATCACTCTTTCCTCAGCACACCAATCACCTCGCTGATCCGCGCAGACAGTACACCAGAGAATGGTCGCACCATCGTCAGTGGGCAGAACCCCCTGCGCGGGTGTTCGACGCCCACCGAATTCATCTCGCATGAATCAAAGATGTGAAGCAGATCCTGGCATGGCAAGAGAAAGCGTGAACGCGCGCGCCCCAGGCTGATAGCGCGGAGCCTGCCGTCTGGTAGGGACCCGCCGCGCCGGGTCCGAAGACGAGGGTCTATGGCTCCGCAGGCGATCAAAAACGTCCGCCGTCCTTGAGGCGACGAAAGGCAGCGGTGGGTGCGGCCAGTTTGCGGACACGCTCAGAGGCGTGAGTTCTAGGAATGGGGGCGAACGAGATGGCGGCAGTCCATGCTGGGACGAAGGAATCCACGGACGCGACGCAGCGCGTCCCTACCAACTCGGCTGGCAGCGCGGGCATATCGTCTGGTAGAGACCCGCTGCGCCGGGTCCGAAGACGAGGGTCTATCTCTTCGCAGCGATCAAAAACGTCCGCCGTCCTTGAGGCGTCGAAAGGTCGGGCGATTGACACCGGTTTGCGAACACGCTCAGAAGCGGGAGCGCTGGGACGAAAGAATCTACGAACGCGGCACAGCGCGTCCCTACAAGCCCTCCGGTCATCCTACGTCGCCCACCGTAACTTTCCCCGCGCTTTCGGGTTTACCTCCGCCGCATGACCTCCCTCCGCTGCGCCCTCTCGCTCTCTTTTTCCCTCGCCTGCCTCACGGGCTTCACCCCCTCCCTGCACGCCGCCGCGCCAGCACCCACCGACTGGCCGCGCTTCCTCGGGCCCACGGGCGCGGCCATCGTCGCGGAATCCAAGGTGCCGCTGAAATGGAGCGACACGCAAAACCTGCTGTGGAAAACCGACATGCCCGGCCCCGGCTCCTCCAGCCCCATCGTGCTTGGCGACAAGATCTTCGTCACCTGCTGGACCGGCTATGGCGACAAGCAAGGCGCGAACAACATGCGCCAGCTCACGCGCCACCTCCTCTGCCTCAGCCGCAGCGATGGCAAAATCCTCTGGGACGCGAAGGTGCCCAGCGCCGCGGTGGAGGACGCGTTCCAGGGTTACATCACCGAGCACGGCTACGCAACGCACACCCCCGTCACAGATGGCGAGCGCGTGTACGTCTTCTTTGGCAAGACCGGCGCGCTGGCCTTTGACCTCCAGGGCAAAAAGCTCTGGCAGACCTCCTGCGGCACCGGCTCCGGCCAGCGGCGCTGGGGTTCAGGCGCCAGCCCCATCCTCAGCGGAAACGTGCTCATCGTGAACGCCACCGATGAATCCCAAACCCTCTACGGCCTGGACAAAGCCACCGGCAAAGTGCTGTGGAAGGCCGAGGGCGACTACGGCATGGCCTACGGCACGCCCAGCCTCCTCAAGCACAACGGGCAGGAGGACCTCGTGCTCGCCATCCCGCAGGAGCTCTGGGGCATGAATCCGGAGACCGGCAAGCTGCGCTGGTATGCCGCGCACGGCCTCACCGGCAATGTCTCCCCCAGCCTCGTGCCCAGCAGCAGTGGCGATCAGGTCTTCGTCTTCGGCGGCTTCCCCTCCACCCGCAGCGTCGGCGTGCAGCTCGGCGGCAAGACCAAGGGCGACCTCGGCACCAGCGCCATCCTGTGGGACAGCAGTTCCAGCACCTACGTCCCCACGCCCATTTACAAAGACGGCCACCTCTACGTGATCAATGACCAGGGCTTCGCGCTCTGCATCGATGCCAGGACCGGCAAGGACGTGTACCGCGAGCGCGTCACCATGGGCTCCCGCGGCGGTGGCAAGCCCTTCTATGCCTCCCCCGTGCTCATCGGCGACAAGCTCATCTGCGTCTCCCGCCGCAACGGCGCCTTCATCCTCGCCGCAAAGCCGAAGTACGAACTCCTCGCCACGAACGAGTTCACCCAGGACCAGACCTACTTCCACGGCACCCCCGCCGTCAGCGGCGACCGCCTGATTCTCCGCAGCAACCAGGCCGTGTACTGCGTGGGAGCGAAGTAGCCCTGTTCCTGCGGAACAGGGGAGCGCTGACGCAGACAGCCAGACTCTCAGAACGCCTGCACACGCCATCCCCCCCGCGGAGCGCTTCCTTGTTGCACAGCAACAAGGCTACTATTCCCCCGCCGTCAGCGGCGACCGCCTCATTCTCCGCAGCAACCAGGCGGTGTACTGCGTGGGGGCGAAGTGAGGGCGGCGGAGTTTGCAATCGTTGGCAGTGGTTTGCCATTGTTTGCAGTGGTTTGCCGGAGGCAAGGCACCGCGCCACGCGGCTGGTAGGGACGCGCTGCGCCGCGTCCGTAGATTCCTTCGTCCCAGCGTCAGCTCACCGTCTTGACGTTCCGCATCCCACCCAGCGCCCTCCGGCAGCAACCGCAAACCACTGCAAACTCCGCCCCCCCCTTCCGCCCCTCTCCTTTTCGCACCTGTTTCCGTCCTTTTGTGCTGCGCGGCACCGGCTTCCCCTACGCAGGCCGTTTCATCCACCAAACGCCCGCGAAAGGCCGTGCGCCCCGCTGCGTAGTCCTGCGCCATGATCCGCTCCCTGCTCCTCCTCCTCAGCGCACTCGCGCTCCTCCCCCTCCATGCCAGCGCCCAGCACATCCGTGCCGGCATCATCGGGCTGGACACCTCCCACGTGGTGGCCTTTACCAAGACGCTGAACGCCACGCCGCAGAAGCCCGAGGTCATGGGCGTGCATCTCGTCGCCGCGTACCCGCAGGGGTCCAAGGACATCCCCTCCAGCACCCAGCGCGTGCCGGAGTACACCGCAAAGCTCAAGGAACTGGGCGTGGAGATCGTCCCCAGCATCCACGATCTTCTCGACAAAGTGGACGTCGTCTTCCTCGAGTCCAACGACGGCCGCGTGCACCTGGAGCAGGTGCTGCCCTGCCTGGAGGCGCACAAGCCCGTCTTCATCGACAAACCCATCGCCGCCTCCCTGGTGGACGCCATCAAGATTTTCGACGCCTCCAAGAAGGCCGGCATCCCCCTCTTCTCCTCCTCCTCCCTGCGCTTTGGCAAGGGCACCCAGGCCGTGCGCGGCGGCAGCATCGGCACCGTGAAGCAGGCCAGCACGAAGAGCCCCGCCAGCCTCGAAGAGCACCACCCCGACCTCTTCTGGTACGGCATCCACGGCGTGGAGTCCCTCTTCACCGTGATGGGCACCGGCTGCAAAAGCGTGAAGCGCGGCACCGTCATGGAGGAGGTCACCACCGTGGACAAGGCCACCAAGAAGGAGACGAAGGAAACCGTCAGCCGCATCACCGTCACCGGCACCTGGGAAGGCGGCCGCACCGGCACCTACACCGAGAGCAAGGGCTACGGCGGCAAGGCCATCGGCGAGAAGGGCGAGGCCGACATCGGCACCTACGACGGCTACGATCCCCTGCTCTTCTCCATCGTGCACTTCTTCCGCACCGGCGTGGCCCCCGTCTCACCGGAGGAGACGCTGGAGATCTACGCCTTCATGGAGGCCGCGGATGAAAGCAAACGCCGCGGCGGCGCCGAAGTCACCCTCAAGGAGGTGATGGACAAGGCGCTGGCCGAAGCGCACAAATAAAACCGCACGGCGACATGCGGCATGCGTAGTACCAGGCAGGTGAAAACGCCGCCGAAACGCTTTCTGGCATCCGTGGTTTGAGAAGCAAAGAGGCGCTTTCATTCGCGCGAAATTGTTCAACATTCCCCAGATCCCTCAGTCTGTTAGTCCTGCGTTTCTCACAAATCCGCCGTCAAAATCCCAACCCCCGCACTCCCATGAAAGCCCCACCTCGTCTCAGCATCGCATTCACCTGCGCCGGCGTTCTGGCGGCAGGCCTGCCCTGCCTCCAGGCCCAGCAGCCCGGAGCCCTGCCGCCCGCCGCTCCTCAGGCCGCCGCCGCGCCGCAGCAGCCCGTGACGCCCCCGCCCCTGCTGCCCCCTGCGAACACAAAGGCGCCGCCTCCCTCTGAATTTGCCGGCAAGATTCTCAAGGATCTCAGCCCCCTGCCAAACGGCGGCCAGATGCAGATGAGCTACGCCAATGTGGTGGACAAAATCCTCCCCAGCGTGGTCACCATCCACTCCTCCACTCCCATCAAGTCTCCCGGCGTGGACCAGATCCCCCCGCAGCTCCGCCCCTTCTTCTACCGCTTCTTTGGCGCGCCGGACGGCTTTGGCGGCATGAATGAAGACGATGAGCCGCCACCCACCCCGCGCCGCCGCGGCCAGCCGCAGCAGCCCCAGCGCCCGCAGCCGCCCCCGGACGATGACTCCCACCAGGCCCAGGGCGTCGGCTCCGGCATGATCATCACCACCGACGGCTACATCATCACCAACAACCACGTCGTCGCAGACGCCAAGAAGATCGAGGTGGATGTGGATGACAACGGCGCCACCAAATCCTACAAGGCCGAGGTCATCGGCACCGATCCCCTCACCGACGTGGCACTCATCAAGATCGACGCCACCGGCCTGAAGCCCGCCACGCTGGGAGACAGCTCCAAGCTCCGCGTGGGAGACATCGTCCTCGCCGCCGGCGCACCCATGGAGCTCAGCCGCTCCGTCACCCAAGGCATCGTCAGCGCCCTGGGCCGCAGCAATGAAGGCATCGTGGGCAAGGGCAACGGCCGCGGCGGCCGCGTGCAGGGCTACGAAGACTTCATCCAGACAGACGCCTCCATCAATCCCGGCAACTCCGGCGGCCCGCTCGTCGATGGCATGGGCCGCGTGGTCGGCATCAGCACCGCCATCCTTTCCCGCACCGGCATGAATGCCGGCATCGGCTTCGCCATCCCCATCAACATGGCCCTCCACATCGTGGAAGACCTGCTGGACGACGGCGCCGTGCAGCGCGGCTTCCTCGGCGTGCAGATCGCAGACATCGACAACAATCTGGCCGAGCGCCTCGGCCTCAAGGAGCACGGCGGCGCCGTGGTCATGATGGTCGGAGCGGGCTCCCCGGCGGAAAAGGCCGGCATCCAGCTCGAAGACGTCATCGTCGCCATCAACGGCCAGCGCGTGGACAGCAGCAGCCGCCTCCGCCTCATCGTCAGCGGCACCAAGCCCGGCAGCCAGATCCCCATCGACGTCATGCGCGGCGGCAAGCGCCTCACCGTAAACGCCACCCTGGAGGCTCTGCCTGAAGAAGCCCTCTCCGAAATGAGCGGCGGCCAGCGCGGAATCCCCCGCCCGGGCTCCGGCACCCAGTCCAAGGAAAACGTGAGCGAGCTCGTCAGCGGCGTCACCGTCCAGACCCTCACCCCCGCTCTGCGTGAGCGCCACGACATCCCCGCCGCCGTCAGCGGCGTCATCGTCACCAAGCTGGATGCCGACAGCCGCGCCGCCGCCATGGGCGTGGAGGAAAACGACGTCATCTCCCACGTGAACCGCAAGCCCGTGGCCAACGCCGCCGAAGCCCGCACCCTGGCCAAAGCCAGCGACAAAACCGTCCTCCTCCGCGTCTGGCGCAAAGGCGACACCATGCTGCTCATGATTCCGAACAACTGAGGAGCGGATGATTTGAGAGCCCGCGTGTGCTGTGAGGCGCGCGCGGGCTTTTTTGTGCCTTCACAAATCATAAATCACAAATCAATGTCGCTAAGTTAAGTTTTTTAACGCGAATGTCCGCGAATTCAGAGGAATTCAATCTTCAGAAATTCATGAAAATTCGCGGACATTCGCGCTCATTCGCGTTGTGAAAACCGCACCTGCCTCGCTTACTTCGCTTAACTTAACGGCAGTGAATCATAAATCATAAATCGTAAATCATAAATGGAGCCCATGCTCTACGACGCCCACAACCACCTCCAGGACGACCGCCTCGACCCATGGCGCGCGGAAATCATCGCCATGCTTCCTCACACCGGCCTCGCGGAGATGATCGTCAACGGCTCCTCCGAGGAAGACTGGCCCGCCGTGGCGGAGCTGGCGCGCCAGCACGCCTGGATCCGCCCCGCCTTCGGCCTGCACCCCTGGTATGTCAAAGAGCGCAGCCCTGAGTGGGCCACCACGCTCAAGCATTTTCTGGTAGCCCATCCCCGCGCCGTCGTCGGCGAGATCGGGCTCGATCGCTGGATCGAAAACCCGGACATCGACGCCCAGCTCGAATGCCTGCGCACCCAGCTCGCCCTCGCCGTGGAGCTGGACCGCCCCGCCACCCTCCACTGCCTGCGCGCCTTCGGCCTTCTGGAAGAAACCCTTCGCAGCACCCCCCTCCCCCGCCGCGGCTTCCTCCTCCACTCCTACGGCGGCCCCGCCGAGATGATCCCCAGCTTCGTCAAACTCGGAGCCTACTTCTCCCTCAGCCCCTACTTCGGCCACCCGCGCAAAGCCGCGCAGCTCGCCGTCTTCAAGGAAGTCCCCCTCAACCGCCTCCTCACCGAAACCGACGCCCCCGACATGTGGCCGCCCGATGACATCAACCCCCACCCCCTGCAAACCACCGACGGCAAAGCATTGAACCACCCCGCAAATCTCAAAGTCAGCTACGACCTGCTGGCGAAGGTGCGGGGGATGCCAGTCGAAGCACTTCAATCCGTCATCGCCACCAATTACGGCCATCTCTTCGGCACCTTGCCTTGAGACATAGCCCTGTTTGGCCTGCGGTGCACCATGCGTCCCTCACTCACCTTGCGCCCCCCATGCACACTGCGGCCACCATGCGTCACCGCCCCGCCATGCTGCCCCCATGCTGCCCCCATGCTGCCCCCATGCTGCCCCCATGCTGCCCCCATGCTGCCCCCATGCTGCCCCCATGCTGCCTCATGCTGCCTCATGCTGCCCCATGCTGCCCCATGCTGCCCCATGCTGCCCCATGCTGCCCCATGCGCCTCGCGGCCTGAAGGGCCGCCGGACTCAGCCCAGGGCGCAGCGAAGCAAGCCCTGGGTTGCGCGCCCACAAACACACCGTTGATTCAGGGCGCGCCCTGAAGGGGCGCGGGAAAACCTTCTCACCTCCCATCATGCCGCAATCCCTCTCGAAGATTTACGTCCACCTCATCTTCTCCACGAAGAACCGGGAGCGCGTGATCCCCCGTCATTTGTACCCGGAGCTGCATGCCTACATGGGCGGTGTGTTACGCGACCTTGGCTGCACGGCCGTGGAGATCAATACCGAACCGGACCACGCCCACCTGCTGTTCGTGCTGTCGCGCACGGAACCGATGAGCACGATCGTGGGCCAGGTTAAAACGGGATCCACGGGCTGGCTTCAAAAACAGACTCCTGAGTTGAGGAACTTCTACTGGCAAAACGGCTACGGCGCCTTTTCCGTGAGCCAGTCAAACGTAAAGGAGGTGCAGGAATACATCCGCACTCAGCAGGAGCATCATCGCTTGGTGAGTTTCCAGGATGAATACAGGCGCTTTTTGCAGCGATACGAGGTCCAGTTTGACGAGAGATATGTCTGGGACTGAAGCCGCCTCTCCCGCGACCCTTCAGGCCGCGCTCTCAAACGATGCGGGGGGGGGGTGCGACGCAATCCCAGGGCTTGTCGCTGCGCGACAGCGCCCTGGGCTAAATCCTGCGTCCCTTCAGGCCGCGTGGAGCACGGAGTCTCAGGGACATGCACGCGAGAAAGCCCCCTCGTTCACAAAGGCAGGACACCTCCAAGATCAAAAATCGATTGCTCGACCATCGTCCTCCGTGCGCGCACGCGATTGGTGATTGATGAACGATGCATCGCTGGTTTCTGAAGCCCTGACGTGCCCCCATCTGCTCTACCCCCCTCCCGCCCTCGTGCTCTCTGCGGCCTCCCTGCGCCCTGCTACACGCATGTCCCTCGCGCCCCCCTTCCGCCACATGCCCCCATGTGCGTTGCTGTCCGCATGCCCCTCGCGGCCTTTCATGCGCCCTGCTACACGCATGTCCCTCGCGGCCTTTCGTGCGCCCTGCTACACGCATGTCTCTCGCGGCCCTTCGTGCGCCCTGCTACACGCATGTCCCTCGCGCCCCCCCCTCCGCCACCTGCCCCCCGCATTTGGCTCTGCGGCCTGAAGGGCCGCCGGACTCAGCCCAGGGCGCAGTCGCGAAGCGACAAGCCCTGGGTTGCACGACCACAAACACACCGCTGATTCAGGGCGCGCCCTGAAGGGGCGCGGGAAAACCTTCTTTCCTCACATCACTCTCCCATCATGCCGCAACCCCTCTCGAAGATTTACGTCCACCTGTGTTGATTTTCGAAGTCCCCCCCACGTTCCAACAACGTCACCCTTGCCCCTCGCCCCTCGCCCCTCTCCCCCCGCCCTCCTCCCGCCCTCAATACCCCTTGCGCTGCCCCCATCCAACGCCAACGCTGGCCCGCCATCTGCTCTCATAATATGCCAACCATGCGCAAAACCAAAATCCTCTGCACTCTCGGACCTGCCACGGAGAGTCCTGAAGTCCTTTCCAATCTCATCGCCAAAGGCGCCGACGTCATCCGCCTGAACATGAGCCACGCCTCCCACGACTGGGTGCGCACCGTGTATGCCCGCGTGCGCGAGGCCGCCGCCGCCTCCAAGCGCGAGATCGCCGTGCTCATGGATCTCACCGGCCCCAGCATCCGCACCGGCGATGTGGAGCAGCCCTGGCAGCTTCAGGTGGGGGACACCGTGGAGTTCCGCTGCAAGCCAGACGCCCCCTCCACCACGCCGCTTTCCGTCAGCGTGAACTACCCCGAACTCGGCAAGGACCTCAAAGTCGGAGACACCATCATGGTGGATGGCGGCATGATCCAGATCAAGGCCACCGAAGTCTCCACCCTCCGCGTCATCGGCACCGTCATGACCAAGGGCGAGATGAAATCCCGCCGCCACATCAATCTCCCCGGCGTCCCCGTGCGCCTGCCCCCGCTCACGCAGAAGGACTACGCCGATCTCGACCTCGGCGTGGAGCTCGGCGTCGATTTCTTCGCCCTCAGCTTTGCCCGCGAGCCCGGCCACCTGCAGCACCTGCAGCTCCTTCTGGAGCAGAAGCAGAGCAAGGCGCGCGTCATCGCCAAGATCGAAAACCAGCAGGCCATCGACAACATCGACGCCCTCGTGGAGGCCTCCGCCGGCATCATGATCGCCCGTGGGGACCTCGGCAGCGAGTGCCCCATCGAGGACCTGCCGCTCATCCAGCGCCAGATCGTGGAGCGCTGCTCCTACCACGGCCGCAAGGTCATCGTGGCCACGCAGATGCTGGAAAGCATGATCGAAAACCCCGTGCCCACCCGCGCCGAAGTCACCGACATCTTCAATGCCGTCATCGAGCAGGTGGACTGCGTCATGCTCAGCGGTGAAACCAGCGTGGGCCGCTACCCGGAGAAATGCGTGGAGGTGCTCGACACCGTGATCAGCCGCATCGAGCAAAAGTACCCCTCCGGCCGCTTTGCCAGCGATGCGCCGCTGAAGACCAACAAGCACAAGACCGTGAAGGCCGCCATCCTCCTGGCCAACAGCATCCCCGGCAGCAAGCTGCTCGTCTTCACCATCAAAGGCGTCATGGCCCACCTGCTCGCGCATCAGCGCCCCGAGTTCGCGCCCATCTTTGCCTTCACGCCAAATCTCCACGTCAGCCGCACGCTGGTCACCGCACGCGGCGTCAATCCTTTCGTGCTTCCCTTCACCGAAGGCCAGCCGGAAGACAGCATCCGTGACGCTCTCGACCTCCTGCGCCGCGAAAAACTCATCAAGCATGGTGATCCCCTCGTCATCCTCAGCGACGCACTCTACGACGGCGTGAACGTGGATGCCATCCTGCTGCGCGAGGCTTGAAGGCTTGAAAGCCTGCGGCTCTGCGACAAAATAGGCTTTTGCCCGATGTATTATCTGACGATGCCTCTTCTCCGCCTGCTGCTCTTCTTCCTCTCCCTCGCTGTTTTCGCGCAGGCGGACACGCGCGTGTTTGTCAGCCAGGCGGGCACGCTGCTGGAGGCGGAGATCACCGCGGTTTCAGGTGACAGCGTCACCCTGAAGCGCAGCAGCGACCAGCAGACGCTGGTGGTGAAAATCAAGACTCTCTGCAAAGAGGACGCCGCCTACATCGCCCGCTGGCAGGAGCAGCAGGCGGCGCAGCAGGGCGCGGCGCCTGCTCCAGCCCCCACGACCCCATCCGCTCCTGCGCCCGCCGGCACCACCGCCCTGGCGGCGCCCGCGCAAAAGTACCGCCTGGCCTGCCAGACCCTGCCTTCCAAAAGCAACCGCGCCGCTGTGGACAGCGACCTGCGTGTTTTCGAGTACTCCTACAACTTCAACCTGACCAACCAGGAGGTGAATCGGGACCTGGAGAACGCCCGCGGCCTGGCCGTCATCCTGGGCAGAAAGGCGGCAGATCCCAACGGCGATCTCGTCGTGCTGCAAAAGGAGGAGTTCGACGTGGCCATCCGCGCGCAGTCCAAAATGGTGTACTCCACCCCGCCGGTGCGCCTCACCTACAGCCAGGACCCGGACGCGCCCTACGGTGTGAAAAGCTACGGCTACGTCCTCCTCATCCGTGATGCCGCCGGCGCCGTCCTGCATGTGGAGGCCAGCCCCGACACCAGCGCGAAGTTCCTCAAGGAAATCCTCTCCCTCCCCCCGGTGCCCTGCGTCGTGGACCGGGAATTCAAGCACAAGCCCAAGGCGGAGGTGCCGGTGAGCTACATCAGCTTCTGAGACTGCCTGAAGTTCTCGGTTTCTGGGTTTGCTGCTGCCGGATTTCTAGGCCGTGTTTGAAAACGCCTCCATGGAGCGCGGGCCTCCGAGCCCGCAGCAGGTGGCAGGCATTCTGCGTAAAATCGTTCACACCAGCAGCCCTTGACGGAAAAACACGCGGCAGCATCCTGAGTAGAGGCGGAAGGGAAAGCACGGCGCTTCTCCTGCGTCGCGGAGTGCTGCGGGCTCGGAGGCCCGCGCTCCACAGACTGTCTGTCGTGCGGTCGTTCAGCTGGTTTTCAAACACGGCCTAGCGGTCCATGAGCAGCAGCACGCCCGCCACGATGGCAAGAATGGGCACCAGGATGCTGAGGGCTCCGAGGGTGATGCCAAAGGCCCCCATGCAGCCGGAGATGATGAGATAAACGGCCAGCACCAGCAGGCCGCGGTTTTTGGTGATGTTCATATGCGATGCTTGCGGTGGGTTTGAAGTCTCATTGCAGGCCCAGCGCCTGCAGCAGCGCCGGCACAATGGAATTGGTGATGGGCATGCCACGGTCCTGCTGATACCGCGCGATGGCTGCCAGCGTCTGCGGCCCGATCCGGCCGTCGATGGGCCCCTGATAGTATCCCAGACGCGCCAGCGCCTCCTGCACCGCCAGTTCATCCGCCACATACTGGTTGTTGGGCTGGAAAGCATACCCGCTGGGAAAGTCCTCACGGCGGGAAAAGTACCGCACGTCCGGCGTCTCGTAGTAGTACGGCGAATTGGGCGGCCCGTAGTAGTAGCCGCGCCCTGCATAGCCGATGCCGGGAGACAGCACGAAGCCCGAACGTGGAACCGCCATGTAGGTCACCCTGCGGCGCTCGTCGTGGGGCGGCGGCTTCACCACCACCACCCTCGGCTGCGGTTTCACCACCACCACTTTTGGCTTCGGCATCTTCTCAAACTTCGGCGCATGCTGCGGCTCGGGCTTTGGTGCATGCTTCTGCTCAAATTTCGGCTCGTGCTTCGGCTCAAACTTCTGCATGGCCTTCGGCTCATGCTTTGGGCCGGGGGCTTCATGTTTGCCGCCGCCATGGCCCGGATTGCCAGGAGGGCCGCCATGCTTGCCGGGGCCGCCTTTGTCCTTCGCGTGCGAAAGTGGCGCCAGCGCCAGTGAAAGAATGACGGCCAGAGCTGCCGGGCCAAGCGCCCGGCAATGCTGGATGGAATGTGTTTTCATAGAGGTGATGTGGGGTGAGTGGGGAGGGAAAAACTTTCGAAAGGCTCCGAGATTCACGGCTCCACCGTCACCGGCGTGCCCACCTCGACATTGCGGTAGAAGGCGGCGGCCATGAAGCCGGGCATGCGGATGCAGCCGTGCGAGGCCGGATACCCGGGCAGGTACCCCTCATGCATGCCGGTGCCGCCCACGATGCGCATGAAGTACGGCATCTTTGCCCCGTCATAATGCGCGCCCTTCGGTCTCGGGTCCTTGCTGGTGTCCACATCCTTCTGCACCACATTGCCCTGGTCGTCCACGTAGTCGCCAAAGAGCGAGGACACATGGTGCAGGTCTTTTTCAATGATGTGGAAATGCCCTGTGACGGTGTTGCGCCCTTCGCGGCCGGATGAAATCTCAGAGACTCCCGCGAGCTGGCCGTCCTTGTAGAAATAGGCGCGCTGCTCAGACAGGCTGATGCGGATGGAGGGGCTGCCGCTCATGGTGTCGCCATTCCAGAAGTTGACCTCTTGTGGCGGGGGCGGTGGCGGCGGCTCCGCGCAGCCGGCGCATAAAAACAAAAGGGCGGCGGTGAAAAGGCAGGAGCTGAGTCGGATCATTTTCTGAGGCATGGCTTGCTGAGATGAAGTGACGAAATCTCGCCGCTCTCGGTGGAGTCAGCCTCCTCCGAATGCAGCGTGTGACTGCCATGGAATCGGATGAGCCGTCCGGCCCAGCCGTCTCCGTCTCCACCTGCGCACCGCCTGCGCACCGCCTGCGCACCGCCTGCGCAGCCGCCGCCAGGTTCATGAAGCCGGCGCCGGGGCCGCTTTCGATCCCTCTTCAGCGGCTCCTTCAACCAGGTGCCCGCCACAAGTCATGAACCTTCTTTTGATCCTTCTTATCCTCCTCCTCATCGGCGGCGGTGGCTATGGCTTCCGCTCCGGGAATCATTACCTAGGCGGTGGCGCCAGCCTTCTGGTGGTCATTCTGCTTGTCCTGATGCTCATGGGGCGTATTTAATCCCTCAGCGCCTCGCCTATCGGTGCGGCCGATCATCCATCTATCCCGCTCCATTGACATGAAACCGCACTCCTGCCGCCTCCTCCTTCCCGCCATGGCCCTGCTGGCCCTCTCTTCCTGCGCAGAACCCTCGGGAGCCGGACATGTGGACAGCGGGCACGGCTACCACAGCTACACCAAGCTGCCGGCCAACCACAGGGGCGGCGCCTACTACCACAAAGGCCGCTACTACACCGGCGGCCTGCACCAGACCGGCAGCTACACCCACGAAGGCCGTCAATACACCAGCCGCTATTTCCACGCCGGGCAGTACTACTATGGCGGCCAGCACCGGAACTTCGCGCGCGAAGACCACAACTTCCAGCACGGCGACTTCCCGGCTGGCAACTACACGGACGGCAACTACCAGGGCGTGAGCTGGAACGAGCATTGATGGCGCGGTCTTGACCGTGAATGCGGACGCCCCCAAGGAGGCGCTCCGGCTCCGGATGGACCGCCTGCGTCCCCGCAGGCCGTCTTCCGCGTCCCCGCGGAAGACCGTCTCGTGACTCCGCGTGGTCAAAAGCAGGCGCGTGCGGCAGGGCTTCCACGCGGGACGCACGCGCTCCCTCCGGAATGGACTGCCTGCGTCCCGCAGGCTGTCTTCCGCGTCCCCGCGGAAGACCGTCTCGTGACTCCGCGTGGTCAAAAGCAGGCGCGTGTGGCAGGGCTTCCACGCGGGACGCACGCGCTCCTTCCGGATGGACCGCCTGCGTCCCGCAGGCCGTCTTCCGCGTCCCCGCGGAAGACCGTCTCGTGACTCCGCGTGGTCAAAAGCAGGCGCGTGCGGCAGGGCTTCCTTTTTTTGTCAGCGCTGCGGCAGCCAGCCACGCCCAGCGCCACCCTTTTCGGTGGCAGCTTTCATGCGAAAGCCGCGGCTGCTCGCGCACGCGACAGACCCGCATCCCGCGCGGACGCCGGATGCCGCACGCTCTCCTTCTCTACTCCTTCGTCACCGCCTCATCCACATTCAGCAGCATCAGGCACAGGCTCGTCCACGCCGCGTGCTCCACCGGATCAATCGACTCGTCCCGCTTCGACTCCCCCACGCCCAGCAGCTTCACCGCCGCCGCACGATCTCCCGCCTGCTGCTGCCTCAACTTCCCAAGCTGCGCCTTCAGCAGCGCCGCCTCCGCCACCGCAGGCTCACGACACATCACCGCCCGAAACGCCTGCCGCAGCGCCGCATCTTCATCTCCGCGGCTTCCCAGCAGCACCCGCTGCGCCAGTGCACGCGCGGCCTCCACATAGGTCACATCATTCAGCGTCACCAGCGCCTGCAGCGGCGTGTTCGTGCGCGTGGCCTTGATCACGCAGGTCTGCCGCGCCGAATTGTCAAACAGCATCGTCGGCCCCACAATCCGCCGCCAGAACACATACAGCGTGCGGCGGTACAGCGCATCGCCGTGATCCTGCACATAGCTCTTCTTGCCAAAGGTCGCCTCCTCCCAGATCCCCTCCGGCTGGTACGGCTTCACGGCGGGGCCGCCGAGCCTGTCCTGCAGCAGCCCGGAGACAAACAGCGCCTGGTCCCGCAGCATCCATGAGGGCATGCGGAAGCGCGGCCCGCGCGCCAGATAACGGTTCTCCGGATCGCTCTGCGCATCGCTGATCTTGGACGACTGCTGATACGTCTCGCTCGTCACGATCAGCCGCATCAGCGCCTTCACATCCCAGCCGCTCTCGATGAACTCGGCCGCCAGCCAGTCCAGCAGTTCACGCTGCGGCGGCACCTCGCCCTGCAGGCCAAAATCCTCCGCCGTCTTCACCAGCCCCACGCCAAAGAAGGCCTGCCAGAAACGGTTCACCGTCACCCGTGCCGTCAGCGGATTGTCCCGGCTCACGATCCATTCCGCGAGGCCCAGGCGGTTCCGCGGCGCATCGCCCTTCATCGCCGGCAGGCTCGCGGGCACATTGAAGCTCACCTTCGTCGCAGTCGGCTTGTCATACGCGCCTTTCTCCAGCATGAAGGTCTCACGCGGCGCAGGCAGCGTGTCCATCACCATCACCTTGGTCACGGCATTGGCGGCGGAAACGCGTGCGCGCACAGCGGCCAGAAGCTTTTGCAGCAGCTTGCTGTAGGCGGCGTCCTTGTCCTTGAAATAACTCACCGCCTCCAGCAGCGGGTCCACGCCGCGGTTCTTGGGCTCCGTCTTGGCGATGTAGCTCGGCAGGTTTCCCGGCAGCTTGATGGCGTCAGACTCCGTCAGCGGCTTGCCCGCCGGACGTGGAAATTTCGTCAGCTCAAACGCCTCCACTTCCGTCGCGATGGCGTTCACTTTTTCAGTCGTCGCTTTCACCTGCGCGAGCTCCGCAGGCGTGGACATGTCCATGGCCGGGGCCGCCTGCCCGCTGCGCCCCTTGCCGTCCTCGCTGGTCTGGTTGAAGACGTCGTAGAGCCCGTAGTAGTCACGCATTGTCAGCGGATCAAACTTATGGTCGTGGCACTTCGAGCAGCCCATCGTCAGCCCCAGCCACACGGTGCTGGTGGTCTCCACGCGGTCCATCACATTCTCCACCCGCGTCTCCTCGGCGATGCGTCCGCCCTCACCATTGATCATGTGATTGCGATTAAACCCTGAGGCCAGCCTTTGCTCCTGCGTCGCATCCTTGATGAGATCCCCGCCAAGCTGCCACAGCGTAAAGCGGTCATACGGCATGTTCTCATTGATCGCCTTCACCACCCAGTCGCGCCACGGCCACATCGTCCGCTCGGGGTCCCCCTGGTAGCCGTTGGTATCCGCATAGCGCGCCGCATCCAGCCAGTCCCACGCCCAGCGCTCGCCAAAGCGCGGTGAATCCAGCAGCCGGCCCACCGCCTTCGTGTAGTCCTGCTTCAGTTCCTCCTCACTCGGTGGCAGCCCGGTCAGATCCAGCGACACACGCCGCAGCAGCGTCACCGCATCCGCCTTGGGCGAAGGCTTCATCCCCTTCTCCGCCAGCTTTGCCCGAACAAACGCATCAATGGGATTCTTCGCCCCCACACTCGGCACCTTGGGCCTTTCGATGCGCTCAAACGCCCAGTGCGTGCCCCACTTCGCGCCTTCGTCGATCCATTGCTTCAGCAGCTTCTTCTGCGCCTCCGTCAGCGTGCGGTTGCTCTTCGGCGTGGGCATCACCTCGTCCGGGTCGGTGCTGAAAATGCGCTCCACCAGGCTGCTCTGCGCGCTCTTCCCCGGCAGGATGGCCGCCACGCCGTCCTTCACCGCCTTGGCTTCCTTTTCCACATCCAGCCGCAGGTCCCCTTTCCTCTCCTTCGCATCCGGCCCATGACAGAAATAGCACTTGTCCGAAAGGATCGGCTGGATGTCCCGCGAGAAATCAATCGTCCCCGCAATGACAGCGGAGCTGAGGCTGAGGAGAACACAAATGACGCGCACAAAAGAGGATACGATCTCCGCAGGTTCAGTATTGCCAAACAACCATGCGGGAACCTAGCATGATTAAATGCACATCCCCACCCTCATCGAGCACAAGCGCGATGGTGGCGTGCTCACTTCCGAGGAGATCCATTTCGTCATCAGCGCCTTCACCCGGGGAGACATGCCCGAGTACCAGATGAGCGCGCTGGCCATGGCCATCTTCTTCCGCGGCATGACGCCGGAGGAAACCGCCGCGCTCACCGAGGCCATGTTGCACAGCGGCAGCATGCTGCTGTGGAATGACCACGACCCCATGCGGGTGGACAAGCACAGCACCGGCGGCATCGGCGACAAAACCTCCCTCATCCTCGCCCCGCTGCTGGCCTGCGACAACGTCTGGGTGCCCATGATCTCCGGCCGCGGCCTCGGCATCACGGGTGGCACCTTGGACAAACTCGAAAGCATCCCCGGCTTCCGCACCCAGCTCAACGAGGTGGAGATTCACAACGTGATCGACCGCGTCGGCTGCGTCATGGTAGGCCAGACCGCCGGCATCTGCCCCGCCGACAAAAAGCTCTACGCCCTGCGCGATGTCACCGCCACCGTGCCAAGCATCCCGCTCATCACCGCCAGCATCATGAGCAAAAAGCTCGCCGAAGGCCTGAACCGCCTCGTGCTGGATGTAAAGTGGGGCAGCGGCGCCTTCATGAAAACCCAGGAGGAGGCCCATCGCCTTGCCCAAAGCCTCGTCACCGTCGGCGAAGCCATGGGCGTCCGCTCCAGCGTGCGCCTCAGCCCAATGAACGAACCCACCGGTGAAGCCGTCGGCAACGCCCTCGAAGTCGCCGAATGCGTGCGCTGTTTGCAGGGTCAGGGACCTAAGGATCTGGAGGAAATTGTCCTCGATCTCGCCTCCACCGTTTCCATTTCCTCCCGCTCCGACCTCGCCGCCATGCTGCATCAGGGCGCAGCCTGGCGCAAATTCCAGCACATGGTGGAAGCTCAGGGCGGCAGCGCCCACGCCCTCGAAAAGATGGCCGCCATCCACCGCGCCCCCTTCATCGGCGACCTCAAATCCACCACCAGCGGCACCCTCACCCGCATGGACGCCGGCGGCATCGGCCAGGCCGTCCTCGAGCTCGGCGCCGGACGCGCGAAGGCCGCCGATCCCATCGATCCCGCCGTCGGCTGCGACCACATCGCCAAGACCGGCACCCAGGTGCACGCGGGCGATGTGCTGCTGCGCGTGCACGCCCGCACCAAAGGCGCGCTGTTTCGCACGCTGGATGTTCTGGCGGAGTGCGTGGAGATTGTGTGAGCACGCGCTGAATGACCTGCCGCTGCTGCGAAGCAAAGTACTTGTGAGCTTTAGCTCACTCTGGAAGTCTCCACCCCTTCCAGAACGAACTAAAGTTCGTGAGTACTTTAATCCGCGCCCGGCCCTCTCTGAACTTGCGGCGCAAATCTGTATTGTTCCAACGTTTGCTTCCTATGAATCGCCGCCGCTTTCTCCAGACCACCGCCGCTGTCACTTCCGCGTTGCTGCATGAATCCGCCCAGGCCGCGCCGCATGCCACGCGCATCATCGACACGCACACGCATTTCTACGATCCCACCCGCCCCGGCGGCGTGCCGTGGCCCACGAAGGGCACCCCTCTCTACCGCACCGTGCTGCCTGCCGACTGGCTGGCTGTGGCCGCGCCGCACGGCGTCAAAGAAACCGTCGTCGTGGAAGCCAGCCCGCTGGTGGAGGACAACCAGTGGATTCTCGATCTCGCCGCGAAGGAGAAAAGCATCGTCGGCTTCGTCGGTCATCTCGATCCCGGCGCAGAGTTCGCCGCCAACCTGCAACGCTTTGCGGCGAACCCCATCTTCCGCGGCGTGCGCTGGAGCGGCACGTCGTTGCAGGACGCCGCCAAACAAACCGCCGTGCTGGAGGGCGCGAAACTTCTGGCCAAACATGGGCTTGAACTCGACCTCAACGGCGGCCCCACCTACCTCCCACACGCCGCCAGGCTCGCCGCCGATGTGCCCGACCTGCGCGTCCTCATCAACCACCTCGGCGCCTCCGGCGATCCCCAGTCCCTGCGCCCTGAGTGGAAGGAAAACATCCGCATCGTGGCGAAGCAGCCGAACACCTTCATGAAGGTCTCCGCCCTGGTGGAGCAGGTGAAGTGTGACTACGGCAAAGCTCCGACCGACACCGCCTACTACCTCCCCGTGCTCGACCACCTCTGGGAATCCTTCGGCCCCGACCGCCTCATCTACGGCAGCAACTGGCCCGTCTCCGACAAAGGCGCCCCGTATGACGGGGTCTTCAGAGTGGTGGACGAATACTTCCGCAGCAAAGGCAGCGAGGCGTGTGAGAAGTACTTCTGGAAGAACTCGAAAGAGGCGTATCGGTGGGTGGAGCGGAAGTAAAGTCGTTGAAATTGTCCTTGGCAACGATGCAATCTCAAAATGTCCCATGAGCATTCAATCTGCTTTTCATCGCGGTGTGCAGCCCTTGTTCAATCTCCGGCTTCCCGGTAAAGAGGCCGCGGTGCTATCCATGCAACCAGAGCAAGCCCTGAGTGATCGCATCGAAGAACTCGCCGGCAAGTCCACCGAAGGCACACTGACCACCGACGAACGCGATGAATACGATGGCTACGTACGAGCCAACAAATTCACCGCGGTGCTACGTCGACACGCCCTCCAAATGCAATCTGAAAAGGCATCGTGATCTGGCTTCCTGCTGATACCTCATTTAAAGTCATTCGTCATTCCTCATTCTGGTTTCGTCATTCCCGTTCATGCGCCTCGTCCTCCAACGCGTCTCCTCCGCCTCCGTCACTGTCGATGGAAGCATCACCGGCCAGATCGGCACCGGCTTCATGATCCTTGCCGGCATCGAGCATGAGGACACGGTCGAAGATGCGACCTGGCTGGTGCAGAAGGTCGCGCAGATGCGCGTGTTTGGCGATGCGGAGGGGAAGATGAACCTCAGCGTGAAGGACGTGGGCGGCGAGCTGCTGGTGGTGAGCCAGTTCACCCTGCATGCCAGCACCAAGAAAGGGAACCGCCCCAGCTTCATCCGCGCCGCGCGGCCGGAAACGGCCATCCCGCTCTATGAGCAGTTCCTCGCGCTGCTGGAGGCCGAAATGGGCAAACCGGTGGCAAGGGGCATCTTCGGTGCCGACATGAAGGTGGCGCTGGTTAATGACGGCCCGGTGACGATCTGCATTGATTCGCGGGCGCGGGAGTGAAGTAGCCTTGTTCCTGCGGAACAAGGATGCGCTTTCTGAGACACAAATCAGGCGGAAAGGCCTGACCAGGTGCTTGGGGTGTGGCGGAGCTCTCCCTTGTTGCACAGCAACAAGGCTACTTACAAAGAAGGACGGACCGGAGTCCGCCCTTCTCGTTTTGGGTTTTCAGGTTTGTGGGGGAAAGTGCGGGATCAGGACAACCGGGGCTTCACCAGCGTTTCGAGGCGGTTCACACCGCGGCGGATGCGGGCTTTGATGGTGCCCAGCGGCTCATGCAGCCGCTCGGCCACTTCAGCCTGCGTCAGGCCGGTGAAGTAGGTCAGCTCGATGGCCTCGCGCTGATCCTGAGTGAGGCGTGACACCGCATTGTGGAGAATGGTGTCGCGTTCCTTGAACTCCAGGTTTTCGTGGCCGGAGGGCTCAAATTCGAACTGATCCTTTTTGTTCTCGGTTTCAAAGTCGTCATTGAGGCGTGAGCGCCGCTGCTTGGAGCGGATGCGGTCGATGGCCCGGTTGCGCGCCAGAGTGGTCAGCCAGGTGAGAGGCTTGCCTTTGCGGGGCTCGTAGAGGTGGGCCTTGTTCCAGACCTGCACCAGAACCTCCTGCATGACGTCCTCCGTATCGTGGTGGTCGTTCAGGACATTGGAGATGGAAGCGAAAATGAGGCCGCTATATTTTTTGTAGAAGGTCTGAAAGCTGGCGGAGTCACGCTCGGAGATGCGCTTCAGAAGGCGGATGTCTTCGAGGACATTGGGGTCTAACTCAGGGGTTTTTTCAGTCGCGTTCATGGTGATTGGGGGAAGCTGACAAAGTTAATAATTGCGACAAAAAGTCGTTTCGTCAAAGATTTGTTTCCGTTTTGTCTAACTTTTTGAGCGTATTGTCTAACTTTTTGCGACCTAGAAATTAATCATGGAGGTGAAGGCCGCTTATGGATGAGACGGAGCAGATGGAAAATATTCCCAGCTTCCTTGCCCACCCGAAAACGGGCTTGTTTCAGAGCGCGCACATCGACTGGGTACGCCCATGGAATCGGCGTCCGAGCCCTGTTTGGATGGTGAAATCAGCCCTTAAAAACTGGTGTTACTTAGCCCTTTTTCCTGAGGCTTTCTTCGGGGCGGGCTTCGGTGCCTCCCGGCCATTGGGCAGAGCCTTGTCATAGCGCGGATTGCTGGTGGGCATCACAGCACCCACGTCCTTGCGCCAGGCCTCCAGTTCTTTCAGCATGGCCTGCACCCGCCCTGGCTCCTGAGAGGCGAGATTGTGGGTCTCGCCCAGGTCGGTCTTCAGATTGAAAAGCTCGGGCTGGTCCTGCTCATACCACTGGATGAGCTTCCAGTCGCCCTGGCGCATGGCGGCTCCGGGCGCGCCGCCCTGGTTGCCGTAGTGGGGGTAGTGCCAGAAGAGCGCGCGGTTGGGCAGGTCTCCCTTCCCCTCCAGCAGCGGGCGCAGGCTCTCGCCGTCGATCTTGTGGACCGGCTTGGTGGCGGTCAGGTCGGCCAGCGTGGCGTAGTAGTCCGGGCTGCATACGGGCGTGGTCACCTCCGCCCCCGGATTCACTACACCCGGCCAGCGCACGATGAGCGGCTCGCGGATGCCGCCCTCATACAGCCAGCCCTTGCCACCGCGCAGGGGCAGATTGGAAGTGGGGGAGCCCTCGCTGGTGCTCAGGCCGCCATTGTCGGAGGTAAAAATGACCAGGGTGTTTTTGTCCAGGCCCAGCGCCTCCAGCTTGGCCAGCACCTTGCCCACGGCGGCGTCCATGGCCTCCACCATGCCAGCATAGACGGCGTGCTCCTGCACCAGGCGCACATCGCGGGGCTCCTCACGGCCAAACTTCGGCTGCAGGCCCAGCTTCTGCCGCTTCTCCTCATACTTCGCCTGCAAATCCGGGCGCGACATCAGCGGCGTGTGCACGGAGTAGAAGGAGAAGAACACGAAGAAAGGCTGCGCCTTGTGTGCCTCGATGAACTTCCCCGCCTCGGTGGCCAGGCGGTCCGGCAGGTGCTCGCCGGGCGGCCCATCCGGCAGGCGCGGGTTGTCGTAGGGCACGAAGTATTTGCCACGGCCATAGGGGCCGCCGCGGTCGGTGCCGCCCATGTTCACATCGTAGCCCTGGGTCTCCGGCCAGAAGCCCTCCGGGCCCAGGTGCCACTTCCCGCCAAAAAAGGTGGCGTAGCCCGCGCTCTTCATGAGCTCTCCCAGCGTCACCTCCTCATGCGCCAGGCGGTCTGAGTACGGCGCGGGCAGCAGGTGGGTGTTGCGCTTCCAGCCTTCCGGCTTCAGCGGAGAGCCGATGTAGTCCGTGATGCCCGTGCGCTGCGGCCAGCGGCCGGTCTGGATGGCCGCACGCGAGGGCGAGCAGACCGGGCAGGCGGCATAGGCATCCGTAAACCGCGCACCTTCTCTGGCCAGGCGGTCGATATTCGGCGTCTCGTAAAAGGTGCTGCCGTAGCAGCCCAGGTCGCGCTGGCCCAGATCATCCACCAGGAAGAAGACCACATTGGGCCGCTCAGCGGCGTGGAGCGCGGCGGCAGAGACGGCGAGGAGAAGAAGGGATTTCCAAAACATGGCCCATGAAAACGCCGCGCACGCCCGGACCTTGCCCGCCTTCTGCCCCCGCCATTCCCCCTTGCACGCGGGCCGAATCCGCCGACTCTACGCGCCCTTTTTTCCGCCATGATCCCCAACGCCTACCGTTCTCTTCACTGCAACGCCGTCCGCTCTGAGCACATCGGCCAGAATGTCACACTGTGTGGCTGGGTGAATTCGGCTCGCGACCATGGCGGCGTCATCTTCATCGACCTGCGCGACCGCGAAGGCCTGACCCAGGTGGTCTTCCGCCCGGAAGAAAACGCCGAGCTCGCCGCGCAGAGCCATCACCTGCGCGATGAAGACGTGCTGCAGATCACCGGCAAGGTGGCCGCACGCCTCAAGGGCACCGAAAACGCCAAGCTGGGCACCGGCGATGTCGAGATCGTCGCCTCCGAGTGCAAAGTGCTCAACAAGGCCGATGTGCTGCCCTTCCAGCTCGACCGCGAGCTTTCCAACGAGGACATGCGGATGAAGTACCGTTACCTGGACCTGCGCCGCGAGCGCATGAACCGGAACATCCGCACGCGCCACAAGATCACCAACGCCGCGCGCAACCACCTCGACGCCGCCGGCTTCATCGAGGTGGAGACACCCATCCTCAGCAACCCGACGCCCGAAGGCGCGCGCGACTTCCTCGTACCTGCGCGTCTGAACCCCGGCAAATTCTACGCGCTGCCGCAGGCCCCGCAGCAGTACAAGCAGCTCATGATGGTGGCTGGCCTGGAGCGCTACTTCCAGATCGCCCGCTGCTTCCGCGACGAAGACCTGCGCGCCGACCGCCAGCCGGAGTTCACCCAGATCGACATCGAGGCCAGCTTCATCCAGCGCGATGACATCGTGAACCTCGTCGAAGGCCTGCTCGTGAGCATGTTCAAGGCCGGCACCGGCCGCGACATCCCCGCACCCTTTCCACGCATGACCTACCAGGAGGCCATGGACCGCTACGGCTCCGACAAGCCGGACACGCGCTACGGCAACGAGATCGTGGACATGGCCGATGTGTTTGCGAACAGCGGCTTTAAGATCTTCCGCACCACCATTGAAAACGGCGGCGTCGTGCGCGCCATCAATGCCAAGGGCTTTGCCGGCATCACCACCGGTCAGATGATCCGCCTCAACGAGATCGCCACGCAGGCCGGCATGAAGGTGAAGCAGCTCGCCTTCATCAAGATTGAAAACGGCGAGTACAAGTCCCCGCTGTGGAAGTTCTTCGCCGGCGAGGAGCAGCAGGCTATGATTCAAAAGCTCGGCGCCGAAGAAGGCGACCTCATCTTCTTCTACGCCGGCACCTGGCAGGAAGCTTGCGACATTCTCGGCCGCGTGCGCGTGGAGATCGCCAACATGATGCAGCTCACCAAGGACAGCACCGCGCTGAACTTCCTGTGGGTCGTCGATTTCCCGCTGCTGGCCCAGGATGCGGAGACGCAGAGCTGGGTGGCCGTGCATCATCCCTTCACCCGTCCGAAGACCGAGGACATCCCGCTCATGGAAGCCGGCGAATATGCCAAGGTGCGCGCCGAAGCCTACGACGTGGTCCTCAACGGCTACGAACTTGGAGGCGGCTCCATCCGAATTCATGAAAAGGATCTGCAGGCCAAGCTCTTCAGCGTGCTCGGCGTGAACGAAGAGGAGCAGGCGCACAAGTTTGGCCACCTCCTCGACGCCTTCCGCTTCGGTGCCCCGCCCCACGGCGGCCTCGCGCTGGGCCTGGACCGCATCGCCATGCTGGTGAGCGGAGAGGACAGCATCCGCGAAGTCATCGCCTTCCCGAAAAACAACAAGGGCAGCGATTTGATGACGGACAGCCCGACGCAGATCGACTTCAAGACCCTGCGGGAGATCTACATCCAGAGCACTTACAAGGAGAAGAAGCCGGAGGCGGCGTAAAGGAGCTTTGTTCCTGCGGAACAAAGAACCGCTCCGCCGCACCCACAACCAGCGGCACGCCATGAAGCCTCTTCGCTGCTGTGCGGCATGGGGTGCACTGGGCTTCGCAGGCAGGGTCTTTCTGGACCGCCGGGCTCCGGGCTGTTTGCGGAGCGCTGCCTTGTTCCGCAGGAACAAGGCTACTTTGGCTTCGCCCAGACGCGATATTCGCCTTCTTTCAGGCGGGCCTTGATGGGATTGTTCAGGATGTACTCCCGGAACTTCTCCAGGCTTGCGGGTGTGCGAACGAGGTGGTCAAAGCTCTCCCATTGCCAGAACTGGCCTTCACGACCGAGGGCCTTGTTGATCTGCATCGCCGTGAAGTTTTTCCAATTGCGGCAATGCTTTTTCATCTCGCCGCGCCCTGAAACTCCCGCCAGGACATGCACGTGGTTTGGCATGACGACAAAGGCCTCCAGGTCATAGCGTTCGCCGTCAAAGTATCGCAAACTGCTTTCGACGACCTCACCCAGGTCCCGTCTGCGAAGAACGCATTCACCATGCCCCTCATCGAGCAGGGCGTTCCAGCGCGCGGTGAAGAGCTGATGAAACTCCTGCCGGTCGGCGTCTGGCAAGATTTCAAACACCCGATGCCAATCCTCGATTGATGGATCAATCCCACGCGCCCTCAGCCATGAGTCACGCTCCTTTTCCCAACGCTCCAGCGCAGCCTTTGGCATGGAATCCGCCATACGCCAGGTGATGAAGTAGAAGGCATTCAGCTGCTCCCAATGTGGAAGATTGCCCTGGCTGACATCCGTCTTCGCCGCGGGGTCAAAGAAGCGGTATTCCATCGCGAAGCGTAAAGTAGCGTTGTTGCTGTGCAACAAGGAACCGCTCCGCTGCATCCAAGGCCATCAGCATAAAGCTGCGCTTTCTTTGCCGCTGGGCGGCATGGGGCGCGTCGCGCTTCGCTTGCAGGGCGCTTTTGGACTACCGGGTTCCTGGCTGTCTGCGGAGTGTTCCCTTGTTCCACAGGAACAAGGCTACTTCACTTCCTCAAAGCCCCCATCAGCGCATCCAGCTCCTCCCTCACATCTCCCGCCTGCCCCACGGTCTGAGCGATTTCCTCCTTCACCGCCTCGCGAAAGCGTTTTCGCAGGCGGTGCACGGCCACTTTCACCGCCTCCACGCTCATTCCCAGCCGGGAAGCCGCATCGCTCTGCGGAGTGGCATCGCCCTCCGCCGTGAGCCAGGGTTTGAGCACATCAAAGTGCGCGGCCTTGCCATCCTCCCGCATCGCTGTTTCCAGCCGGGCCATGGCACGAGCGAGCACCGTCAGCGCCCACTGACGGTCAAAGGCGGCATCGGGCGCATCCACGTGCGTGTCTGCAATCTGCAAACCCGCCCCTGTTTGCTCAGGCTCGCCATCGATCACTGCATGCACCTGCCCGCCTCCGCGCTTCGCCGCATGATCCCGAGCCCGCTGATCCGCGGCAAAGCGCTTCAGGGCCGTGAGCAGGTAGCTGCGGAATTTCCCACGCAGAGGGTCCGCGCCGTCGATCGCGCCACCCGCGAGCAGCTTGGCGAAGAAGTCATGCGCCAGATCCCGCGCCATGCCTTCCTCTCTTCCATCGCGCCGCAGAAAGGCCACCACCGGCGCATAGTAGGCCTCGCACAATTCGCTGAGCGCCGCCTGCGCCTGCGTGTCACTGCCACGCGAGCGGGAGACGAGCGTCCAGCGGGTGTCCTGAAACGAGGAGGTCATGGCTGGGGCTTCGCATCCGGCGAATAGTACGAAAACAGCATCTTCCCGATGATCTTGTCCCAGGGCATCAGGAACTCCTCCGCACTGCTGCCACGTTTCAGCAGCAGGCCCTTGGGCTCCACGCTGACCACGCGGGCCAGCCACGTCTGCCCGGTTTCATGCGCATAGGCAATGAGATCTCCGGGCGCAAATCCCGTGTCGAGGTGGGAGGCGATCCAGCGGCTGTTTTTGGCCACGCCAGGTTCGTTGCCGTGGGGAATGATGTAGGCTCGCGCAATGAACGAGCGGATGAAAAGCATCAGCACGACCACCGGGATGACGAGCTCGAGGTTTTTCACCAGCCGGTGCGGCTTGATCTCCGGCCCACCCACGGGGTGCCGGTGCATCCAGACCAGCATTGACACCACCGAGGCCGCCGCACTGACGAGCGTGAGCGTGATGGCCGCCCACACATACGCATCCTGGTGGCGCGGCAGCTGGTAAAAGCCCGCCACGCCCGCGGCGATGACGGCGAACGACCAGAAAAAGAAATGCCGGCCGAAAACGGCGTTCACGTCATACCAGCGTTGATCGGAAGCCATTGTGGAGGGAAAGCGCACGCCATAAAGGGAGTTGATCGGCACGAGGCGCAGCCACAGAGGCAGGCTCAACGCCGCGAAGACCGCACCCTCGAACGCGATGGCAGTGGCGATGCAGACCTGTGCGCTGACTCCCGTCTGGCCGGCATGCGCCCAATGGCGGCCCAACCACAGGAACATGAGGAAAAGGAACAGCGCCGCGGGCAGCAGCCACAGCATGCGGGAGGGCCGCTCATGCCATGCCGTCACCCGCTGCGCACCGCCCCGCGCTTCAAATTCGAGCTGCTTGCGCGCCCACCACGGCATGAGCAGGGACGGCAGCATCAGCGGCAGCCAGATCCAGCTTCCCGTGGAGCCCGTCTTGTCTGTCAGATATATCAGCAGGCGCAGCGGCTCCGGCGCCTGCGCCGCGCTCTGGATCACCTGCGGAGCATGCACCTCCCCGCCGACGCCGCTGGCCAGCGCATACACCACGCCTCCATAGCCGTGCATGCAGACCGCGATACCGCCCACCGCCGCCCACCCCAGCGCCAGGCCGCCGGCGGCCAGATATCCCACGCTCAATCCGCCGTAGGCCAGCAGCAGCGCCAGAGCCACACCGCCCCAGCAGACCAGCCCTGCCGCCACGCCTCCCACCGCCACCACGCCCACCGCCGCTCCGCCGCAGGCAAAGACGCCGCGCGCATAGCCGCCAAAAGCCACCACGCCCACAGCCCGGTCGCCGAAGGCAAAGACGCCACGCGCCACACGCTTGCGCCCTGTGGCGGGATCCGCCCCGTGCGCCACATGCAGCAGCGGCATGCCAAACAGCCTCCACTTGGATTTGTACTCAAAGCTCTGAAACTGCATGGCCAGCGAGCGCTGCGCCTGCGGCGGCAGCGACGCCACACCTTCGATCTGCGTTTTAAATTCTCCCGCGCTCTGCTGCCGACGCTCGCGCTCCTTCGCCAGCGCGCGAAAGACGATCTCGTCCATGCTGCCGTTGACGTCGGCTTTCTCCGAAGGTGCGGCAAAGCGGCCCAGCGGCAGCTCGCCGGTGAGCATCTCATAAAACACCACGCCCAGGCTGTAGATGTCCGCGCGGTGGTCCACGCTGCCGGGTTTTTCGATCTGCTCCGGCGCCATGTAGGGCGCGGTGCCCAGCTTCGCCCCGCTTTGCGTGAGCATCATGGAGTCACCTTCCTTTTCATCCAGAATCTTGGCGATGCCAAAGTCCGCGATCTTCACCTTCCCATTCGCGTCCAGCAACACATTCTCGGGCTTGATGTCGCGGTGCAGCACGCTCTGGCTGTGGGCGTATTGCAGCGCCTCGCACATCACGGGGATGATGCCCAGCGCCTGCTCCGGTGTGAAGCGGCCGGCACGCATGGCCTGCCGCAGGTTCACACCATCGACGTATTCCATGATGAGGAAGCAGAAGTCGCCGCTCTCGCCGAAGTCATGCACGGTCACAATGTTGGGATGGCTGAGCCGTGCGAGCACGCGGCCCTCGCGAGTAAAACGCTCTGCGAAACCCGGCGTGGCCGCGAGGGATTTGGGCAGCACTTTGAGAGCGACGATGCGGTCGAGCTTTGGCTGCCGCGCGCGGAAGACCGCGCTCATGCCGCCGTGCCCGATGAGATCGAGGATTTCGAGATCGGGAAACGCAGCGGCGATTTCCGCCAGCGAGGGCAGATCGCGTGGAGTGAGCGGGAGCGTGTCCGCGCCGCCGTCCGTGGGCATGGCGGCAGCGGCCATCAACTCGGCAGGGTTCAGCCCGTGGAAGGGATCAGAGGAAGGGGGAGATGAGGCCATGATACCGGCTGCATGGGGAATGTAGCGGCGGAGGTTACACAAGATCATGCAGCGCAGGCCAGAAACTTCATCCTGTGCCGTGGAATCCCTTCTTGCGAAAGCCTGACAGTACCGTCACACTCGCATTCCAACCCGCCCCCTTCCCACCATGCGCTTCCTCGCGCTGCCAACCCTCCTCCTGTTCCTCATGTCGATCTCCGGTTCGTCACCTGCCGCCAGCGTCGAATCTTCCGTCTGGGGCAAGACTCCGGCGGGCGAGGAGGTGAAGATCTTCACGCTGAAGAATGCGAAGGGCATGGAGGTGAAGATCACCAACTGGGGCTGCTACATCGTCTCGCTCAAAGTGGCGGACAAAAAGGGGCAGTTCGCCGATGTGACCCTCGGCTTTGACACATTGGAGGGCTACCTGGGCAAGAACCCCTTCTTTGGCTGCATCGCGGGGCGCTATGCCAACCGCATCGGCGGGGCCGCCTTCAAGCTCGATGGCGTGGAGTACAAGGTCACCGCCAACTCCGGCAAGCACCAGCTCCATGGCGGCAAGGCGGGTTTTGACAAGAAACTCTGGACTGCCAAAGATGTTACTGATGGCGTGGAACTCAGCTACACCAGCGCCGATGGCGAAGAAGGCTATCCTGGTACTCTGAAGTCCACCGTGACCTACACGCTCACCGAGGACAACGGCCTGCAGATCAGCTACCACGCCACCACGGACAAGCCCACCGTCCTAAACTTGACCAACCACGCCTACTTCAACCTCGCCGGTGAAGGCAGCGGCGACATCCTCGGCCACCAACTCACGATTCCCACGGACCGGATCACCGCCACGGATGACGACCTCATCCCCACCGGAGAGATCGCCAGCATCAAGGGCACGCCGCTGGACTTCACCACGCCGCACACCATCGGCGAGCGCATCGGCGCGGATTTCAAACCACTCGTCCAGGGCATCGGCTACGATCACAACTACGTCCTCTCCGGCAGCGGCCTGAAGCTGGCCTCCACCGTGAAGGACCCGATCAGCGGCCGGGTGATGACCGTGCGCACCACGGAGCCGGGGGTGCAGCTTTACACCGGGAACCACCTCAACGGCGTGCCGGGCAAGGGGGGCCATATTTATGCAAAGCGTCATGGCTTCTGCCTGGAAACGCAGCATTATCCCGACAGTCCGAATCATCCGAACTTCCCCAGTGTGGTCCTGCGACCGGGGGAAACTTTCCAAAGCACCACGATTTACCAGTTTTCCGCCGAGTGAGCGCCACCACCACCGTCCTGACCGATCGAGTTCCCCTGTTTGAAACCCAGCCGCCTGCTTTCATCCAGGAGCAGGACTTTGCTGCCAGGCAGTACCGCGGTCGCCGCGACAATCAGGAGGACTACTACGCCTTTGCCGATGCCGCCGAGCCCGAGGAGCGCAGCCTGGAGCGCCTGCTGCTCGTCATTGGAGACGGCCTCGGCGCCCATGCCGGCGGCAGCGTGGCCAGCTACATCGGCGTGAACGCCTTTGTGCGCGCCTACCATGAGCAGGACGGTCCGCACTCCTGGAAGCTCAAGCACGCCATCGAGACGGCGAATGAAACGCTGGGCATCATCACCAGCCGCATGCCCAGCGTGGCGCCGCCCATGGGCACCACCATGGTGGGCGTGCTCATCACGCCCAAGACCATGGAATGGATCAGCGTGGGCGATTCCCCGCTTTTCATCTTCCGTGACGGCCAGCTCATCCGCCTGAATGCCGACCACAGCCTCTCCCCGCTCATCGACGCCCGTGCCGAGCGTGGCGAGATCACCCGCGAGGAGGCGGAAAACCACCCGGACCGCCACACGCTGCAGGCCGCGCTGCTGGGCCTGCCGCTGCCGATGATCGACTCCCCCGCCGAACCCTGGGCCCTGAAGAAAGGCGACATCATCATCGCCGCGAGCGACGGCATCTTCACCCTCACCCACAAGGCGCTGGAGGAGCTTCTCAGCTTTGGCAAGCACACGACTGCGGACAAAATCGCCGATGCGATCATCTTCGCCATCCGCCGCATTAATAATGACAGGCAAGATAATACGACGGTGGGCGTGGTGAAGATTGGGTAGCGGATGCGAATGACGAAACCAGAATGAGGAATGACGAATGAATGACCAAGCTCGAATGAAGCATTCGGGCTTCATTCGACATTCGTCATTCGGATTTCGTCATTTGAGAGCTCTTCACAGCCCCAGCTCCATTTTCACGATTCCCACCCCCGCCACCATGCTGGCCAGCTTCTTCTTCGCCGCCCAGCGCGCGGTCTGAGAAAGACCGCAGTCCGGCGCAAACACCAGCTTGTCCGCAGGGGCGTGCTTCAGGCAGGCGCGCACCGCATCGGCGATCTGCTCCGGCGTTTCGATGTGGTAGCTCTTCACATCGATGATGCCCACCGCCACGTCGTAGCGCTCCGCCATCGGCTTGATCACCTCCAGCTCCGCGTATTCGCGATTGGCCATCTCCACGTGCACCTCGTCGCAGTGCAGGTCCAGAAAGGCGGGGAAAAGCGGCGCGTACTTGCGCCAGCCCACCGGGTGGCCTTTGAAATTGCCAAAACACAGGTGCGTGCAGATGCGCGTCTTGCCGTAGCCGCTGCTCACCGTGCGGTTGAAGATGTCCACAAAGCGCTTCGTGTCCTCGCGGTAGCCGTAGCAGCTCATGCTGGGCTCATCCACGCAGATCTCCTCCGCACCGGCGGCCACGAGATCAGCGATCTCTTTGTTTACGATAGGCAGCAGCGCCTCCGTGATGGCGTAGCGGTCCGCATACTTCGCATTCGGCGCCAGCCGCCCGCTCAGTGTGTAGGGACCGGGCACGGAGACCTTCAGGCGTTTGCCTGTGTGAGAGGCCAGCCGCTGCAGGCGGCGCAGCTCCTCCACAGCGCCCAGGCCACGCGGCGCTCCCAGCTCGCCCACGATTTCATGCTTGCCCCGCTGGTCATGCGCCGGTGGGCCAAAGCGCCGCGGGCTGGCGGGCTCCAGCGCAATGCCCTCGATGAAGCCGTAGAAGGAGAGATTGAAATCAAAACGCGTCTGCTCGCCGTCAGTGATCACATCCAGTCCTGAAGCGATCTGGTCCTGAATCGCCACCTGCGCCGCATCGTCCTGCATTTCCGCAATGTCCGCGCTGCCAAACTCGGCCAGATGCCGGGCGGAAAACTCGAGCCAGCCGGGGAACGGATAACTGCCAATGACGGAGGTGCGGAGAGGTTGGGATTGCATGACTGGGCAAGCTTAGGACCGCAAGTGACTCAGCGTCAAAGCCAAGCCGCAAAGCACAACGGCTGCGGCTGAAAGCTGCATCAGCCTCGGATGCCGCTGAACTGAACCTTAGTTTACATTGCCATGATTGTACTAGGTATGGATGGTACACTTACAACCATAAAGCCTTATGAAGTTCAACCATTGCTTCTGTTTAATGTTAGTCAATTACTGTACCCAATCATTCTCATTTGCCCAGACAACTCTCGTTGGTTCTGGAAGCGCGTACAGCGACCTCTTTCCCTCCTCCACCCCTGTGACTTATGATGTCCCTGGCGGCGGGCTGGTGTCGATCACGCTCTCCGACGGGTCCACCACCGCCACGCGAGGGCTGTGGGACCTGACCGCGCAGGGCGGAGCCAATGCCACGATCCTGCTCAGCCTCTCCGAGTCCGCCGCCCAGGCCACGCTCACGGGCTCGTCCCTGCAGTTTGGCATCAGCAATGACAACAACTCGCTGCTCGGACTGCTTGGGTCCGGTGGCAGCATCCACTACGCCTGGGATGCCGTGGCCTACTTTGACACCCCGGGCAGCGTGCTCAGCTACAGCCCCGGCACGCAGTACAGCGTGAGCTTTGACGTGGATGGCAGCAACGGCCTGCTCAGCTCGGTGTCAGGGCTGAATCCGAACTTCACCTTTGAACTGATCGACGGCTCTGGCAACGCGCTGATCAGCAGCAACAACACCACGCAGATCAACATTGCAGGACTGCTGGGCACCGGCGTGCCCACCGGCACCATCAGCCTCACCTACACCACGGACAGCTCGACGCCCACGGGTCCCATCGGCGTGCGTTTCATCGGCGATGCGCAGGTCGGCTCCTCAGCGCTCAGCCTCGGCACCACCTATGCCACGATCTCCAACCTGGACATCACCTCCACCCCCGTTCCCGAGCCCGGCTGCCGCCTGCTGATTGCCTCCGTAGGCGTGATGATGCTGATGAGGCGGAGGCGGGGGTTGTGAGGTCACGCGAAAGCTTTGCGTTCTGGAACCGGAGCGCAGCGGAGATAGACAGCCGTAGGCTGCCCGAAGGGTGAGCGTAGCGAATCAATGCACCGGTCCTCCGGCGCTTTTCGAGGGCCTGGAGCACTCCAGGATGCTGCCGCGATCTGCCAAACACTCAACCGCCTCCGCCGCCACGGGGATTCATGTGCCGCTCACGCCCCCAGTCCCGCATAGTACTTCGCGATGCGGCGTGCATGCTCGTCATACGCTGCCTCAAAAAGCTCGGTGGCCTTCGCAGCGCCGACGACGGCACCAGCAGTGAGGACCTTCGGCGGCTGGCCGGCCTTGGTGAGGCGGGCGGCCACTTCGGCTTTGATGGTATTGACGAGCAGGCAGCCGCCCACGGTGCTGCCGGGAGCGACGGGAGTTTCCAGGCCGTCGATTTTGATCATCGCGTCTCCCACCGGTGCGCCGGTGTCGAGCACGATGTCGGAGAAGTCCTGAAGTTTCTTCCCATCGCGGTGGCGGCTGGTGCTGGCCTCGCTGTGCACGGTGCTGATGATGGCCACCACCCTGACGCCGCGCCGCTGAAACTCCTCGGCCATCTCCACCGGCACCACGTTGCAGCCGCTGCTGGAGATGACGAGCGCGCTGTCGCCGGGCTTGAGGTCAAAGTTGCGCAGGATGCGGCCCGCCAGTCCGCTGACGTTTTCCAGGAACATGGCCTGCCGCTGGCCATTGGCACCCACGACGAGATTGTGAAACGTCAGCGAGAGCTCGACGATGGGATTGAAGCCGGGGAAGGAGCCGTAGCGCGGCCACATCTCCTCCACGAGAATGCGGCTGTGTCCGGAGCCGAAGACATGCACCATCTGCCCGGCAAGAATGGTCTGCGCGAACATGTCGGCCGCCTGCTGAATGAGCGGGAGCTGATCACGGACACGATTGAGAAGGCCTTGGCTGGCGTCGAGGTATTGGAGGGCGGGAGTCATGAGTTTTGAAGAAGGTTAAAAACGGAACCAAGGCACCCGGCGCTGTCGCCGAGGGTGGCGGGGACGATGCGGGCCGCATTCCCGCCGGGCCGCCATTCGAAGCGGTCCACAGCCTGCTGCAGCGGGCCGAACAAGCGCTCCCCTGCCCCGGTGGCGATGCCGCCGCCGACGATGACGACTTCAGGATCGAGCACGTTGATGAGAGAAGCGATGGCGGCGGCGAGATGATTCACCGATTTCAGCCACACGCTCGCAGCATGCGCATCGCCCGCTCCGTAGGCATCCAGCAGCGCATGCGTGGTGGCATAGCGGCCCTCGCCGCGCTGGGCGATGGTTTGATTCCCGATGGCGTCTTCCAGACTGCCGGGCGTGTTGAAATCATCGCACGCCGCATTGGCATCGATGGTGATGTGGCCGAGATGCCCGGCGCGGCCGATCTTCCCTTTCACCAGGCGCCCGCCGCTCCACACCGCGCCACCCACGCCCGTGCCGAGCGTGAGCATGAAAGCATCCTGCGTGTCCTTCGCGGCTCCGGCCCAGACTTCACCCAGCAGCGCCGCATGGGCGTCATTCAGCACCCGGCAGTCACGCTCCAGAAAGGCAGACCAATGAAACTTCTCCAGCCCATGCATGCGCCCCGGCATCCAGTCGATGCAATGCCCGTCCGGATTCGCCAAACCGGGCGCGGAAAGGCCGACGCGGAGCCGCTGCCCCGCCTGCGCCTCCAGTTCGTGCACGATCTCGCGGACCGTGAGCGCAAAGCGCGGCATGTCGCCCTCAAACTCGCCATCCCGCGTAGGCTTGGAAAGCGTGGCCACGGTTCGGGCGCTGGGAGTCTCGACCAGCGCGGCCTTGATGTTCGTGCCGCCGAGATCGATGCCGATGGCGAAGTTTAAAGATTCAGGTTTCAAGTTTCAGGTTGGGTCGCTGGTTTTAAACCGCTGATGTGACGCTGATAAAACTCCGGATTAGCGTCATGTCAGCGTCTTATCAGCGGTTTAAAATGGTTCTTCCGATTTATGATTCACCAAGCTGTCCTTCGCTGACCGTCCACCCGCCGTCCACGGCGAGCACCTGGCCGGTGATGAATTTGGACTCTGGAGACAGCAGCAGCAGCGCTGCGGCATCGCAGTCCTCAGGCTGGCCGATGCGGCCGCCGTCGAGAGGCTGCTTGGTTTTGATGAAGGTCATGATCTGCTCATTGCTCACGGCACGCTGGGACATGGGCGTCTCCACCAAGGCGGGGGCGATGACATTCACACGGATGTTTTGCGGCGCATAATACGCGGCGATGGACTTGCTAAAGCCGATGATGCCGGCCTTCGCCGCCGCATAGGCATGCGAGGCAAAGAACTGCGCGGAGGGCGAATAGCCCAGCACGCTGGCCATGTTCAGAATCACCCCGCCACCGCCCTGTTTGAGAAACTGCTTCACCGCAGCGCGGTTCGAGTAGATGACGGAGTTCAGATTGAGGTCCAGCGTGTAGTGCAGGCCCTCGTCCGTCAGTTCATGCAGCGGCCCGTCCCCCCGGCTCCGCCCGCTGCCGCCGGCCACATGATACAGCGCATCCACCCGGCCAAACTCTCCCACGGCCAGCTCCACCGCCCGTTCCGCCGCCTCCGGCGTCATGGCGTCTGCAGCAAAGCCCCGCGCGTTCGACCCGAGCGCCTCCACGGCGGCATCCACATTCACCTGCGAGCGACTGGTGACGACGACCCGCGCCCCGGCTTCCACGAGCTTTTTCGCCGCAGACAGGCCCAGGCCCGTCGTGCCCCCCATGAGGATGATGTTCTGGCCGGAAACGGAATGCATGGGCGGAATGTCGAATGGCAATTGAAGAATGTCGAATGGCAGACGTTAATGAGGCCTCATGAACACACGCCGCCATTTCATCCGCAACCTCTCTGCTTTGGCTTTTACAACTCCGTTGATGGCGGAAACACCGAAAACGAAGAACACCGTGTGCTTCTTCACCAAGCACCTGATCGGCCTGAGCTACGACGAAATCGCCAGCCTGGGCGCGGAGGCCGGTTTCAATGGCGTGGAGTCCCCCATCCGCCCCAAAGGCCACATCGAGCCCGAGAAGGTGGTGGATGAGCTGCCGAAGTACATCGAGGCGCTGAAAAAGCAGGGCCTGGAAATGACCATCATGACTTCCGGCATCAACGAGGTGAGCAAGGAGCAGCGCACCGAGGAGGTGCTGCGCACCGCCGCGAAGCTGGGCGTGAAGCGCTTCCGCATGAACTACTACAAGTACGACCTCAAGCAGCCCATCTGGGACCAGCTCCAGGCCGTGCGCCCGAAGATCAAGGACCTCGTGGCCCTGTGCAAAGAGATCGGCATCCAGCCCATGTTCCAGAACCACAGCGGCCAGGACTACTTCGGCGCGCCCGTGTGGGACATCTTCTCCATCATGCGCGAGTACCCCGCGCAGGACTTCAGCTTCGCCTTCGACATCCTGCACGCCACCTGCGAAGGCGGCAAATCCTGGCCCCTGGAGTTCAACCTCGTCAAAGACCACATCGGCGCCGCCTACTTCAAAGACTTCAAGTGGGACGGCCGCAAGCTCGTCACCGTCCCCCTCGGCGAAGGCCAGGTGGATCCCAAATACGGCCAGATGCTCATGAAAACCGGCTACGCAGGGCCGATCTCGCTGCATCTGGAATACCTGGAGGGGAACCCGAAGGATGCCGCGGTGCTCAAAAGCTTCCGCGAGGCACATCTGCGCGATATGAAGACGCTGAGCGGGTGGCTGGGGTGGGCGTGAAGATAGATTCATGGTTCTGGAACAATATCATCCGTCATAAATTATTGTCCCTAAACAACCACTGACCTCGATGGCAAATAAATATTCGTCTGTTTACTACCCTGAGTGCTATGTGGGTGATGCTAGGTCGCTGACGACATATTTGATGATTTATGATGAGCTTCACCTCATTGCATTATCTGACGACGCTCGAAATCCAACCGAACGATTTCGAAACTTACCAGAATATTCACATATTACATCAATCACAGCCAGCGGCACACAAGAGTTCAGTGTTTCAGCCAAAGAGATACGCAGTAAGAACGAGTTGGACGTTAGGGATATTAATGCAAAGACTAGGAGGAGCCTTCTTTTTCATCAGTTTATCCAGCGATATAAAAGCCTTATTGGCGAGGCTCTATTTTTTCATCCTCATGTTCTTGCCTCATACTTCAATCGATCAATCGATAAAATGCTTCAAGGCGGCATGACTTTCGAGGATTTCGCTGACATCGTAACTGGGAAAGATAAGGATCTCCGTGCGTTTCGAGAATTTCAGGCTGCATTTCCTGAGATAAAAGATGAAATGACCTGGAGAATCGTTCCCACTGCAATGGGACTGGCAGAAAAAAATGATCTCATCTTAGTCAGCGACGATCCCGATTTACCGGCCCCAATTTTGTCAAAAAATATTCCTTCTGTGAAGATGCTTACCAGCATCTTGGCTGAAGAGTGCGTCAAGGTCTATGTCCCTCGCTGCCATGAAGCAGACTCCTCGGATATCCTTGAACTAAGAGAGAGCTTGAGTGAAGTGTTGCTGCCATTTAGACTATCACTTCAGAAGCTTTCCGCAGATCTGCGAAAAGCCCTTGAGGCGGGCGCAGATTCAAAGCAAATTCATCAGGAAGCAAAGTTCATCGCGGAAAGCCACATCGAGCCAGCTGTTTTTGAATTGAAGCAGTCCATCGAAAAGAGTAAATCAAATTTTCTCAATAAGGTTTTCGGCAAGGTCTTGAGTTGGATTCCATTCGTTACGAAAGCCTATGCCATGCCAACGCCGGACAATATACTTGGCATCGCGAAGAAGATAGGAGCGGATTCAGGCGCCCTTCTGGATGCTGCAGACAACGTGAACCTGACTCAAAAACAAGGATTGTGTTTTCTTCTTAAAGTTGAAGAGGCCATGCAGAAATAGCCAAGAAAAGTCGCGCACAACGTCTGCCCCACAGCACTTCATCACAGTGACTGCCCTATCTTCAATTTACATTCCCTACCTCCCCACTCAGGCGCAGGAAGACTTCGACACGGGGCTGGCAACGTGAACCCGTAGAACAAATCGACCAGTCAGACTTGCACCGAGATTTGAATTGCACTCCCCCCGCCCCCCACACAGCCCTTGCACACCCGCCCGAGCCCCCTACACTCGCCGTCCCCCCTTCCCCAACGCAATGAGCAACCACGTCAAACTTTACATCCCCGGCCCGATCGAAGTCAGCCCTGACACCTACGCTGCCATGGCGCAGCCGATGATCGGCCACCGCGGCAAGGGCTTCCAGGATCTGTATGCCGAAATCCAGCCGATGCTGCAGCAGCTTTTCGGCACCAAGGGCCTCGTTTTCCTGAGCACCTCCTCCGCCTTCGGCATCATGGAAGGCTGCATCCGCAACCTGGTGGCCAAAAAAGTCCTGAACTGCTGCAACGGCGCCTTTGCCGACAAGTGGCACGATGTTTCCAAGCGCTGCGGCAAGCAGGCCGAAGCCTATACCGTGGAGTGGGGCCAGCCCGTGCGTGCCGATGAGATCGACAAGCGCCTGGCCACCGGCGAGTTCGACGCGGTGACCTTCATTCACAACGAGACCTCCACCGGCGTGCTCAGCCCCATCGCGGAGATCGCCGCGCTGAAGAAGAAGTATCCGGATGTGATGTTCATCACCGATTCCGTCTCCGGTTTCACCACCGTGCCGGTGAACTTTGACGAGCTGGGCCTGGACGTGCTGCTGACCGGCAGCCAGAAGGCCTTCGCGCTGCCTCCGGGCCTCGCCATCTTCACCGCGTCCGACGCCGCCATGGCGCGCGCCGCCACCATCGCCGACCGCGGCTACTACTTCGACTTCCTGGAGTTCAAGGCCAATGGCGAGAAGAGCATGACGCCGAGCACCCCGTGCATCAGCCTCATCTACGGCCTGCGCCACCAGCTCAAAAAGATCTTCGCCGAAGGCCCGGAAAACCGCTATGCCCGCCACGCCAAGCTCAACGGCATGGTGGCCGACTGGGTGGTGCGCCACGGCTTTGAGTTCTTCGCCCCGGAAGGCTTCCGCTCCAAGGCGCTGACCTGCGTGTCGAACAACAAGGGCATCGACGTTGCCGCCATGATCGCCCTGCTGAAGAAGAACCACAGCCTCATCATCGACGGCGGCTACGGCAAGCTGAAGGGCAAGACCTTCCGCATCTCCAACATGGGCGATGAAACCGAGGAGAGCATCGGCAAGGTCATCGCCGCGCTGGATGACAGCCTCGCGAAGCTCTGATCCGTCCCGGGCCTCAGCGGAATAAAACTGCCACCCCATGCCACCCCCGGTGGCATGGGTTTTTTTTCATGCATGCGCTCCAAATAGACCTGCTCCTGCGGAACAGGTGAGCGCAGCGCAAACACCCGGCGTGAAGGACTACGACGCGCCTCCCAGCATGGCGGAGCGATCTTTGTTGCACAGCAACCAAGCAACTTCACAAAGACCCGTGTTTTCCCTGCGAACCGTCGTGACATGGTTGTTCCGAGGAGACCCGCATTTTGGCACGCGTGATGCTTTGAACATCGGTTCAGATGGAACCCACTCGCATCATTCCGATCTCATCAGCCCGCGCCGCGGCGGGCGCTCAACCCAGCAACATCGTCCGCATGGAACCCGACCCCGGTCTCATCAAGATGGAGTCCTTCCAGGGACGTGAATCTGTTTCCGGCGGGGATGCCGAATCCTCCCAGCGTTTCGCCGGCGAGGTGAAATACGTGGGGTACTTCGCGGACAAGCTGGCCGAAACCCTGGGCATGCGCTCCATCGAAATGGCGATTGTGGAGGATCGCGAAGGCCAGACTGCCATTAGCGCAGGACAGCAGCCGGGCAACTGGCACGGAGTGGTCAGCGGCAACCGCCGCTCCATCAAGCAGGTGCGCGAGGCTCTGGCACGCTGATCTTTTATTCGCGGCCATGAGTTTAAACCCTGTGATCACCTCCGCGGCCTCCCTGCAGCGCCTTGATGGGGTGGCTGGAGTGATGTTGTTCAAAGGCAGAAACACGATCCACCGCCAGATGCCTTTCTCAGACACGCGTGCGGACAATCTGCGCGAGATCATCAGCCAGATGCTCGAAGGCTACCGGCAGGTGCGGCGAAAGATCCACCAGCTCTATCTGGAGTTCGATGGCGGCGTGCTCCTTGCCGTGCTGCATGACGAGACCGTGATGCTGTTTTTCCTCACCTCGCGCGCGGATCCGGATCTGGCCGCCAGCGCGGCATCCGTCATGCTCAATGATCATGCCGCGCTGCTGAATTCCGCCTCCACCGAGGCGCAGCCCGCGTCCAGGCTGCCGGCGGATGGGATCGAGGAGCTGGTGGTCACGAGCCCTCGCGCCCTGGCGCAGATCACAGAAAAAGCCGAGACCACCGTCAATCAGTGGGGGGCTGTGCGCAAATGTGTGGAAGGCGTGCTGGGCAAGGTCATGGGACGCGCGCAGGCCAGCAACCTCATCCAGCGCACGATCGACGAGGCGAAAATACCCGACCCCTACCGTTTGTCCGCCACCGAGGTGCGCAAGCTGGCGGTGAGCGTGATCGAGCATGTGCCGAACACCACGAAACGCCGCCAGCTCCTGGTGGAGCTCGATGCCGCGATGGAACATTTGAAAATCTGAACCTGCCCCCAAATCTCATGCTGCACTTCCGCGCCTGCCTTCTAGCCCTCATCGCCCTGGCCACCTGCGTCTCTGCTCAGGAAAGCAATGCCAAGATCGAGGCCAAGCTCGACACCATCATCAAAAAGCTCGACGCCAGCCAGGGCACTTTGGATGAAGTGGCCAAAGCGGTGAAACCTGCGCCTGCCACAGCAGCTCCCTCCGCCGCAGCAGCCGCTGCGCCGGCAGATGCCGCGCTGAAGTCAGACATCGAGACGGTGCAGATGAATCTGAACTATGTGTGGATGGTGGCCGCGGGTGCGCTGGTGTTCGTCATGCAGGCCGGGTTTGCCATGGTGGAGCTGGGGTTCGCCCGCGCGAAGAACAGCATCAACATCATCATGAAGAACTTCCTGGACTTCTGCATCAGCGCCATCGTCTTCCTCTTTGTGGGCTTCGGGCTGATGTTCGGCACCAGCGCGGGCGGCTGGATCGGCAGCGACAGCTTCTGGATCTCCAGCCACGCGGCGGATGACAAAATGTGGGCCTTCTGGTTCTTCCAGGTCGTCTTTGCCGGCACTGCGTGCACCATTGTGTCTGGAGCCATGGCGGAGCGCACGAAGTTCGTGGGCTACCTCATCTACGCGGCGCTGCTGGCGGGCATTGTGTATCCGCTGGGCGGCCACTGGGCCTGGGGCAGTTTTGGCGGCGCGTTCGGAGTGGGTGGCGAGAAGGGCTGGCTGGAGGCCCTGGGCTTTGTGGACTTCGCGGGCTCCACGGTGGTGCACGGCTGCGGCGGAGCCTGCGCGCTGGCGGGCATCCTGGTGGTGGGTGCAAGGCATGGCCGTTTCGCCAAAGACGGCACGCCGCGCCTCATCGCGGGTCATAATATCCCGCTCGCCGCGCTGGGAGTTTTCATTCTCTGGTTCGGCTGGTTTGGGTTCAATGCGGGGTCCACGCTCATCGGCAATGGCACGATCGGCCGCATCGCGGTGAACACCACCATCGCCCCGGCGGCAGCGGCCTTGTCCGCCATGATTTCCATGTGGTTTGTGCAGGGGCGGCCGGACGTGGGCATCACGCTCAATGGATCTCTGGGAGGTGCGGTGGGTGTCACCGCCTGCTGCGCCAATATCTCTCCCGCCTCCGCCTTCATTGTGGGGCTGATCGCCGGCATCATCACCACGGTGGCCACCATCGCGCTGGAGCGCATGCAGATTGACGATGCCGTGGGCGCGGTGCCCGTGCACCTCTGCAATGGCTGGTGGGGCACCCTCAGCGTGGCCTTGTTCAACATGGACGGCTTTGATGCGCACAAGCTGGGCGTGCAGGCGCTGGGCACCTTTTCGGTCACGCTCACCGCCTTCGTCATCTGCTTCGGCATCTTCAAGCTGGTGGACAAGCTGGTAGGACTCCGTGCCACGGACAACGAGCAGATCGACGGCCTGGACTTTGCCGAGCATGCCGCCAACGCCTACCCCGACTTCCAGACCACGGAGCAGGCCTGAGGTGGTGGGTTGTGTCGAAGGATAGTTCAGGGGTCGATTTTGGCTGAATGCTGAATTCCGGCCCAATGACGAAACCAGAATGAGGAATGACGAAACAAACCGAATGACAAGCACCAATGGAGCCGAGCACTGAGCGCCCTGCAGCGCGCCCCTCAGGCTGTCCGCACGTTTTCGTCATTCGATCTTCATCATTCATTCGTCATTCCTCATTCTGGCTTCGTCATTTCCGTGCCTCCATCCGGACTCGCTCCGCATGAAACCTGCGCCCCTCTGACACGCTAATCCGGCACCGGGCAACCTTGGTCACGCATTGCGCAAGATCGGCGGGGCATCGCACACACCTCTGTGCGTTTTTGTGAGGCATGATCAACCTCACCCGCCTTTACTGTGATGTCGCCCAGCCTATGGACCACCTGCGCTACGGGCGCGGCCATGGCTCGCCTGCCACCGCGGCCGAGCGCCGCCCCATTGTCGTCTGGAACATCACCCGCCGCTGCAATCTGAAGTGCATCCACTGCTACCAGGATTCGGATTCCAAATTCTACCCCGGCGAGCTCACCTGGGAGCAGTGCAAAGGCGTCGTCGATGACCTGGCCGAATACAAAGTTCCCGCGCTCCTGCTCTCCGGCGGCGAGCCCACCATCCACCCGCACTTTTTTGAGCTGGCCGAATACGCCACCGGCAAGGGCCTGCGTCTCACGCTTTCCACCAACGGCACGCTGATCACCCCCGAGTGGGCGCAGCGCATCAAGAACATCGGCTTCTCCTACGTGGGCATCTCGCTGGATGGCATGGGCGCCACGCACGACCACTTCCGCGGCAAGGCGGGCTGCTTTGACAAGGCGGTGGCCGCCTTCCGCAACTGCAAGGCCGTGGGCCAGAAGGTGGGGCTGCGCCTCACGCTCTCCCGCCACAACATCGCCGACATCGAGTCCATCCTGGACTTCATCGAAAAGGAAGACATCGAGCGCGTGTGCTTCTACCACCTCGTTTACAGCGGCCGCGGTGCGGAGCTCATGGAAGTGCCGCACGAGGAGACGCGCGGCGCCATCGACAAGATCCTGGACCGCACTGCCAAATGGGCCGCCAGCGGCAAACCGCGCGAGGTTCTCACCGTCGATCAGCCCGTGGACGGCCCCTACCTCTACATGCGCCTGAAGCGAGAAAACCCCGAGCGCGCCGCGCGTGCCATGGAGCTGCTGAACTGGAACGGCGGCGGCGCGAACAGCAGCGGCACCGGCATCAGCAACATCGACACCCAGGGCAATGTGCACCCCGACCAGTTCTGGCATGAGCTCACCCTGGGCAATGTGAAGGACCGCAAATTCAGCGACATCTGGAGCAATCGCGACAACGCCACGCTCAATGCCCTGCGGGACCGCAAGCAGCACCTGACGGGCAAATGCTCGCAGTGCAGTTTCCTGGATGTGTGCGGCGGCGGCTTCCGCGTGCGTGCGCTGCAAATGACCGGAGACCTGTGGGCGCCTGACCCTTCATGCTATCTCAACGAGCAGGAGATCGGGCTCGCGCAGACGGCGTAACCGTCATTCAGTTTAGTCGCTATGAAAATTCAGCAAATCTGCCGGGGTGAGGCAGGATTTTGCAGTGCTGTTTTCTTGCTCTCTGCGCCTATTCCTGCCAGCATCGACACGATTCCGTGTGGAGGCCGGCCTCCATATCCAACGTCATAACCTTCATCCCCGTCATCCATGAAAGCTTCACGTTGTCACACCGCTCTTGCCGCGCGCATGCTCGCCATGCTGACCGCAACGGTCCTTCTGGTGCAATGTGCCATGCCACCGCAGCAGGCCTGGCGGTACATTCAGACCAATGGTCTCCTCCCCTACCTGGCCGCCACGGGCCACCATGCCTCGCCGCCGTTCAGCACCGGCCGCGGCTATTCCCAACGCCACGCTTATCAGCGCCAGACCCCGCCGTCCTCCTCCTGGTCCTCCAACTGGAGCACGCGGAACCGCTATCGCTATGGTGCCCCCAGCCCTTCCGGCTATGCGGCCAACAGCTACTTCAGCGCCCCGTCCGCAAATTCGGGTGGCTCCCGCTACGTGCCCCGCTCACGGCCCAGCGCTCCTTCAGGCAGCCACAGCCCAGCCGTGAAGATGCCGGTGGAGGAGCCAGGTTCCACGCCGCATGTGGCGAATACTCCGCCGCCCAGCAGCCCGGCCCCCAAGAGCACGGGCAGCACCGCCCCTGCTCCCTCCAGTGAAAGCCTGCCGTATGGCACCCCGGTGCCGGGCCGCATGAACATGGTGAACAGCCCCTTTGCCGGCAAGACCCAGCTCGTGGACGTCTCCGGCATGAGCGCCGGGCAGACGGTGAAGTGCCCCTACACCGGCAAATTGTTCAAAGTCCCGCCGACCCAGCAGGCCGCCGCCCACACGGAGCCGCGTCTGGAGTCCAAGGTGGAGGCTTCCAAGCACAGCGATGAGCCCAAAGGCGGCGAGAAGAAGCCCTGAAACGGCGGCAAGCCGGCATTTGAGCCGCCCCCCCCATTTCCGGGAAACCGGAGGCTGGCTGCATTTGGTCTTGATTCGACCTTGATCAGTGGAACTCTTGCCGCCCTCAAAACCGCAAACGACAACCGATCATCCATCATGGGTCAACAACTGAACAAAGTCATCAAACGCCGCCGCCGTAAGCTTTACATTGCCCGCAAGAAGGCCCTGGCCAAGGCTGGCGTCTCCCGCAAGGCGCGCGCCGTCAAATCCGACTCCAAGACCGCCAAGAAGGCTCCGGCCAAGAAAGTGGCTGCCAAAAAGGCCCCCGCCAAGCCCAAGGCCGCTGAAGTCGCCGCCGTCGAAGCCGCTCCTGCGGTTGAGACGACCGAGACCGCTGCTCCAGAAGCTGCCGCTCAGGAATAAGCATCCGGCGAGACCGTGTTTTAAAATTCAAGACCACCGTCATGGCCTGCCATGACGGTGTTTTTTTGCCGCAAACAAACCGGCGTCTTTCAGCGAAACCAGCCGGTGCCGCCTGAGTTTGGATAGGCTGACGCACCGCCGCTGCCGTTTGAATTGTAGCCGTCGTAGTAGCCACGCTCAAAGCTGGAGCGGTAGCGTGGATCATAACGTCCCACCTGCGCCGCCGGATCGGCTGGGCGTCCTCCCGTGCGGTCTCGCAGACCGTAATCGTATCCTTGATTGTACGCCGGGTCCCGAGGTGATTGGACGGCCCCTGGCTGCGACGGCATTCCCTGATTGGGATAAGCGCCGGGCTGGCCCTGATTGTTAATCGTCTGGGCGTAGCGGTGGTTGTACCCGTCGCGATACGCCAGCTCGGTATTGCGGTCAAAGCGCGAAGAGTAACGGTGGTAGTTCTGACTCTGGCCCTGCTGCGCATCCGCCTGTCCATCCTGCTCGCCACGCTCAAACGCCATAGCGTTCATCAGGGATCCCTGATCCCGCACGTCCTGACGATATGGATTGGTGTAGGGGTCCACACCGCTGTTGGGACCGTAGTTGGGGTCCACGCATTGCGTGAGGAGCAGCGGCAGAGCCAGGGCAAAAAGAGGGGCTGTTTTCATCGGCTCATCGTAAGGGAAGAACACCAGCTGGCAAGAATGCAGTCAGACGAACTACTTCTTCCCTTTCGCTGCCGCCGCGGTGAACCAGTCATTCCCGCCGCTGCCGCCAAAGGGATTGCCCATGCCGCCACCGGAGCTGCGGTTTCCACCACTGCTGGAAAAGCTGCGCTGCCCGCCGCCGCCCTGGCCCTGGCCGCCGGCCGGACGCGGACCACCACCGCCGCTCTTCTTCTCAAAGTCAGGCTTCGACTTCATGCTCAGGGCGATGCGCTTGCGCGGAATGTCCACCTCCGTGACCGTCACCGTCACACGCTGCGCCACCTTCACGATCTCCGCCGCATCACGCACAAAGGTGTCGCTGAGCTGGCTCACATGCACCAGGCCGTCCTGATGCACGCCGATGTCCACGAAGGCACCAAAGGCCGTCACGTTCGTCACGATGCCCGGCAGCTTCATCCCAACGGTGAGGTCCTTCATGTCGTTCACGCCTTCGGCAAAGCTGAAGACCTCGAACTGCTTGCGCGGGTCACGCCCCGGCTTCGCGAGCTCGTTCATGATGTCCTGCAGCGTCGGCAGGCCCACGTCCGCGCTCACATACTTCTTCAAATCGATCTTCTGGCGCAGATCCGCACGCTGCATCAGCTCCGACACCGTGCAGCCGATGTCCGCCGCCATTTTTTCCACCAGCGGGTAGCGCTCCGGATGCACCGCGCTCGCATCCAGCGGATGCGCCGCATCACGGATGCGCAGGAAGCCTGCCGCCTGTTCGAAGGCCTTGTCACCGAGTCTTGGCACCTTCATGAGATCCTTGCGGCTCTTGAAGGGGCCATTTTCATTGCGGAAGGCCACGATGTTCGCCGCGTGCGCGCTGTTCAGACCGGACACGTAGCTGAGAAGCTGCTTGCTCGCCGTGTTCAGCTCCACGCCCACGCCGTTCACCGCGCTGATGACCACGTTGTCCAGGCTCGTCTTGAGCTGGTTCTGATCCACATCGTGCTGATACTGCCCCACGCCGATGGATTTCGGGTCCAGCTTCACCAGCTCCGCCAGCGGGTCCATCAAACGACGTGCGATGGAGACCGAGCCGCGCACCGTGACGTCATGATTCGGGAACTCCTCGCGCGCCACCTCGCTGGCGCTGTAAATGGAGGCACCGCTCTCATTCACCATGATCACCGGAACCGATCCTGGCACACCGATCTTCTTCACAAACATCTCCGTCTCTCGGCTGGCGGTGCCGTTGCCGATGGCGATGGCCTGGATCTTGTAACGGTCCACCAGATTGAGCACCAGGTTCTTCGCATGCAGCAGGCCACTGCCCTCTCCCAGCAGATAAATCACGTCGTTGTAGAGAAGCTGCCCCTGCGCATCCAGCACCACGATTTTGCAGCCGGTGCGGAAGCCGGGGTCGATGCCCAGCACGCGCTTCTGCCCCAGCGGCGCGGCCAGCAGCAGCTCGCGCAGGTTGTCGGCAAACACGCGCACGGCCTCGGTGTCCGCCTTCTTCTTGGACTCCAGGCGCGCTTCCGTCTCCATGCTGGAGCTCAGCAGGCGCTTGTAGCTGTCCGCACAGGCCAGCTTCATCTGGTCGGTGCAGGCGTTGCCGCCTTTGACAAAAAGGTTCTCGATCATCTTGACCGCCGTGTCTTCCGCCGGCTGGATGCGCATGAGAAGATAGCCCTCCTTTTCGCCACGTCGGATGGCCAGCATGCGGTGGGAGGGAATGGATTTCAGCGGCTCGCTCCAGTCGAAGTAATCGCGGAACTTCTGCGCCTCCTCGTCCTTCTCCTTGCCAAACATGACCTTGGAAATCACTGTCGATTGCTCCGCGAAGAATTTACGCAGCGCCGCACGCGCCTCGGCGTGGTCGCTGATGCGCTCCGCGATGATGTCGCGCGCGCCGCTCAGCGCATCGGCTGCATCCTTGACGCGCAGCTCTTCGTTCTCGTGATCCGGGTTCACATACTTCGCCACCTCGGCGTTCAGATCCACGCCTGAAGTCATGAGGTTCGCCTCGATGAAATCCGCCAGCGGCTCCAGGCCTTTTTCCTTCGCAATGGTGGCGCGCGTGCGGCGTTTCGGACGGAACGGCGCAAAGATGTCCTCCAGCGAGTTCATCGTCTCTGCCTTCTCGATCTTGGCGCGCAGCACGTCCGTCATGAGCTTGCGTTCTTCGAGAGATTTCACGATGGCGGCGCGCCGGTCATCCAGCGCCACGAGCTGGCCCATGCGCTCCTGGATGTTCTGAATTTGCACTTCGTCCAGAGACCCGGTGGCCTCTTTACGATAGCGGGAAATGAAGGGCACCGTGGCCCCGTCGGCCAGCAGTTTCGCCGTCGCGCCCACCTGGATGGCCCGCAGGCCCAGCTCCTTGGAGACGCGTTCGACGTGTGCAATATTGATGTTGAGTTCGTTGGCGGCAGACATGGTTGAGAAAGGGAAAAATGAGGATCGAAAATCCGGTTGGGATGAGTGGAATTAGCGAGACGTTTCGACGCGGCAACCAATCAACATCACTTGGGCAAAACTTTTGTCTGAGCCGTGGCTTGACAGCCCGATGCGAAATTTTCACGACACCTTCGTACTGAAGGGGAATGACAAAATTTTTTGCAGCTTTTCTGATTTCATCGGTTGCATTTGCCGCTGAAGACTGGCCGCGCTGGCGCGGTCCGAATTCGGACGGCCGCTGGAATCCGCAGGACATTCCCGCGGACTTTGCGCGCAAAGAACCCGTGAGGCTTTGGAAAAAGGACATCAGCGCCGGTTTCGGCGGCGTAACCAAAAGCGGCAACCGGGTGTATGTGATGGATCGCCTCAAGACGCCCAGGGAGGTCGAACGCATTCTATGCTTCGACGCGGAGAGCGGCCGAGAGATCTGGCAGCAGAGCTGGGACGTCAGCTACGGCGGCATGGATTACGCGACCGGACCGCGCTCATCGGTCAACATCACCGATGGCAGGGCCTACGCCCTGGGTGCGACAGGCGTGGCCCTGTGTCTTGATGCTGAGACGGGCCAGGTGATCTGGCAGGTGGACACGGTCAAAACCTTCGGTGCCAAGATTCCGACCTGGGGCTTCGCCGCATCGCCTGTGATCGATGACACCCGCGTGCTGCTGCATGTCGGGGCGAAAGCCGGCTCGGTCATCGCCTTGGAAAAAAGCACAGGCAAGGAGCTCTGGCGCGGCGGCCCGGACCCGGCAGGTTACTGCACACCGGAAATCATTCAGCATGCCAGCACGCGTCAGCTCATCGCATGGGGTCCGGAAAACATACAAAGCCTCGATCCCGACAGCGGCCGGGTGAACTGGCTCTACCCATACAAGATCACCTACGGAGTCAGCATCGCGCAGCCGCTTTACCACGACGGCATTCTGCTCATCTCGGGCTACTGGCACGGAGCGAAGGCGCTGCAACTCGGGAAGAGTCCCAGCCTGCTGTGGGAAAACCAGAAGGACATCTGCGGCCTCATGTCGGCTCCCTTGTTTAAGGACGGCGTCGTTTACATGCTAGACAAGACTCGCGGCCTGCGGGCCTTTGAACTCAAGACCGGGAAAATCCTCTGGAGCGATGACAACAAGCTCACGCCGAAGAACAGCAATCCGCAGATGAGCCTGGTGTGGATGCAGGAATCAAGCAACCTCGCCGCGCTGCTGAACGCTGATGGTGAACTCGTCTATGTCACACTGAAACCGGACAAGCGCGAAGAACTGGGCCGCTGGCAGATCATCGGCAAAACCTGGGCGCATCCCGCCTTCGCGGGAAACAGGATCTTTGCGCGGAGCGACAAAGAACTGTCAGCCTGGCAGCTTTGGTAGCCATCACGAAGCAGCGCTCATTTCGCCGCACGCATTTTTTGTATTCTGCGCCGGGACCAGTCAGCCTCATCCTTGAGCCCGTTTGCCTCATAAAACTTCAGCAGCGCCTCTTCACGCTTCAAGAGGTCAAAGCCGGCGCTGAGCTGCAGCTTGCGCAGGCACACCGGGCAGAGGTGCATCGGCTGCGAGTCAGCCTCCTGAAGGTGATTCGAGCCGTTCATGAGACATTGGAAGAAGACGCAGTGCATCAGGCCGAACATGTGTCCGGTTTCATGGGCGAGCACCTTGCAGCTTCGAAGCAGGATGAGTGCATTCGTCCGCTCATTGCGCTTCTCAGCGTAAAACACCGGATCGTAGCGTGCGAAGCTGAAGACGCCCGCGCCGCCGTGCAGCAGCGCCTCACCATAGACAAAATTCCACGTCTCGTCAGGATAGAGGTCCTCCATGGTCACCGCGATGATTGAGTAGGCATCGCGTGTTTTCTTCGAGGGCAGCCATTGCAGAATGTCCGCGGTGCGGAGCTGCAGCTTGCGCGGGGCGCCAAAGAAGCGCCGCTTAGCGGGCACCTTTTCCAGAGGAACAGCCCCAAGGAGCCGGGTGTCCATGCCAAAAAAGGCGGCGCTGAATTCACGAAGCTTGGCGAGCGACGGCGCCGCTCCAGATTGAAACTGGCCGAGCGGCAGCATGTAGAGCGCCTCCTGCTCCGGTGACGGCTTCAAAGCTGACAATGCCAGGCGATACTCGTCCACCGTCTGGCCCGCCTCATCATGCTCCCTCAGCCAGTCTGCAGAACCGGGTTTTCGAATAGGCTCGAAAAACGCCGGATCGTCCTCAAAGGCAGCACGTTCGAGCGGTGTTGCCCGCGCGAGTTCACCGATGGCTTGCTCCCGTGTGGGAAGAGGGCTGCTGCGAACAATGCCGCCAAAGATGGCATCAGTCATGAAACATCCAGAGACCGTCACAACGCAGAGGTACATCGGAAGCCGTACGCTGAAATTCATCGGCAAATTCTTCCGGTTTTGAACTGCGGTGGCAAGGAAAGAAACATGGCCCGGAGCACTTAACTTCCTTCATGAAACTCTGGCTGCCGCTCCTCCTCGCCCTTTTCGCCATCGCCGCCGCCCCTGTGCCTGAGGCACCCGCATGGAAGGCCGGCGCGGCCTCCACCAAAATCACCCCGGACAAACCCATGTGGATGGCGGGCTATGCGGCGCGCACCAAGCCTTCCGAAGGTGTGGATCTGGACCTCTATGCCAAGGCCTTCGTGCTCACCGATCAGGAAGGCGGGCGGTTTGCGCTCATCACGATGGATTTGATCGGCGTGCCGAGAAACCTCCGCCTCGCTGTCGCCGAACGTGTGAAAAAAGAGCACGGCATCGAGCCCACCAACCTCGCCATCAATGCCTCCCACACCCACAGCGGCCCGGAACTGCGCACCAGCAAGATTTATGGCGCGGATGACCTGGCGCTGCGCGAGAAGGAGGCGGCCGAATACACCACCGACCTGGAAAACAAGCTGGTGCACCTCGTCGGCGAAGCTCTTCAAAAATCCGTGCCCGCGCATCTAGACTACAGCACCGCTCGCTGCGGCGTCTCCATGAACCGCCGCACGCCAGACGGCAAAGGCGGCTGGAACAATTTCCCCAATCCCAAAGGCCCGGTGGATCAAACCGTGCCCGTCCTCAGAGCGAGCACTGTCGAGGGCAGGGACATCGCCATCATCTTCGGCTACTCCTGCCACTGCACCGTACTCGGTCACCAGAAGTTCAGCGCCGACTACGCCGGCTACGCGCAGCAGGAGATCGAAAGGGCTCATCCCGATGCCGTGGCGATGTTTGCCAACGGCTGCAGCGGCGACCAGAATCCCTACCCGCGCAAGACGATGGAGCTCGCGCAGACGCACGGCAAATCCCTCGCCACCTCCGTGCAGGCCGCTTTGGAAACGAACATGCAGCGCCTCAAAGGCCCCATCCGCGCCGCTTACCGCGAGATCCCTCTGGCCTATGACAAACTGCCCACCCAGGAGCAGCTTCTCGAAGAGCAAAAATCCACCAACAAATGGACGGCCGCCCATGCCACCCGCGTGCTCCAGCGTATTGCCGCCGAAGGCCCTTTGTCCCCCACCTATCCCTATCCGGTGCAGGTCCTTCGCCTCGGCAATGACCTCACCTGGGTCACGCTCGGCGGCGAAGTCGTCGTCGATTACTCACTCCGTCTCAAGCAGGACCTCAAAGATCCCATCGTCTGGATCAGCGGCTACACCAACGACGTCATGGCCTACATTCCCAGCCTGCGCATCTGGCAGGAAGGCGGCTACGAAGGCGGCGGTGCCATGATCTACGGCTCCCACCCCACGCGCTGGAGTGACAAGACCGAGGAGCACATCATCAGCACGGTGATGGACCTGCGAAAGGCGGTGGAGTGAGCCGCCGGGTGACAGATCATTTCTGCTCCCTGAGCAACCGCACCTGCGCCTTCAGCAGCTCAGCCTGCGCCTGCTTGACGCCAACGTCAGATGCGCGGGCAAGCTCCTTCATTTTTTTTGCCCGTTCCACCCGGCGCTCATTCGCCGCCACCAGCCCCTGAAGCGCGGTGATCAGGGCTTCCCGCTCGCCGCGTTCTCGTGCCAGGTCCACCCGTGCTTCCGCCAGCTCCACCTGAGCCTCCTCCACCCCGGCTCCATTCTCCGCGGAAGCCCGGCCAGATTGATGCAAAGCCTGCTCAAGTTCGACCTGCTGCTCCCGGATTTGAACAAGCTCGGTGAGTTTCGCGATGATTTTCGCATCCGGCCCGGAAGCTTTGGAAGACTCCTGGGCAAGAAGGGTGAAGGGGAAGAGCGCGACGACGGCAACGGTGGTGATGAGTTTTGTCTTCATGGGATTGGTCGGATTCAAATGCAACCGCGGCCTGACAGACCGCCGGTTCAACTGTGTACCAACGAGATTCGGGATGGAAGGTTACCGCTTTTGTCCGCGGAAACCGGTCCTTAGGAAACAATGCCAGCGCGATTGCAGCGGCTGACCCGACCTTGCCAACGAAACAAAAAATGGCAGGCAGGTCAGGACTTTTGTTTCCCGAACTTCACCCGATCATACACCTCTGCCAATGGAAGCTTGATCCCCAGACATTTGACCGCGAGCTGCTGGTCAAGCCCTTTGGCTTCGGTGAGAAACCAAAATCCATCTCCATGTCGCTCATAAACTTCAATATGAGGGCTGCTTTGTGACACCAAAACGTAAGCCTTGAGCGATTCGATCTGACGGTAGTTCTCCGCCTTCTTTCCGCGATCATAGCTTTCAGTGGATTTGGAAAGCACCTCGAAGAGGACGGTGGGATTGATCGCGGTCTGCTGGCGTTTGTCTTTCGGATCAAACTCAAGCTTCTTGCAAAACACCGATGCGTCCGGGTACGTGACCAGGCCGGTGGCGGGAACTTTGATGCGCAAATTACTGTCGTAGGGGGTGCATGCCTTGCCTTTGAAGCATTGACGCAGTTCACCCAGCAAATTCATCACGATCAGGCTGTGCTCTGGACTGCCTCCGGCCATTGCAAATATCTCACCCTCATGGAACTCGCTTTTATACACCTCGTTCTCTTCGAGATCGTAATATTGCTCTACAGTGTATTTGGTTTTGGCTTTGGCGACGCCCATGACCCTCTAAACTACCACTCCCTAACTTCGGATTCAATCAACGAAAACGGCCCGGGATGCGATCCCGGGCCGTGTGAGAACTGCAGAGAAACCGCACTCGGAGCGTACGGAACCACATCACTTGCTGTTCTCGGCGAACTGCGCGTCGAAGATGATCTTGCTCGGCGGGAAATCGATCTTCTTCACGAAGGCGGCGGATTCGGCGGCGCCGAACTCACGGTCCATCGCGCCGTCCTCCCACTCCACGCTGAGCGGGCCGCCGTACTCAATGTCGTTGAGCGCGCGAATGATGCGCTCAAAGTTGATGTTGCCGCGGCCCACGGACTTAAAGTCCCAGTAGCGGCTCGGTTTGTGGAAGTCCACGTGGCCGCCAAAGACGCCCGCCGTGCCATCGCCAATGCCCCAGGCCACATCCTTCATGTGCACGTGGAAAATGCGGTCGCTGAACTTGTAGAGGAACTTGATGTAGTCCACGCCCTGGTAGCCAAAGTGGCTCGGGTCATAGTTGAAGCCGAAGGCGGGATGATAGTCCACGGCCTGAAGCGCACGCTCGGCGCTGGCGATGTCGAAGGCGATCTCGGTGGGATGCACCTCCAGCGCGTAGCGGATGCCGAGCTTCTGATACTCATCGAAGATCGGGGTGAAGCGCTTGGCGAAATCCTTGTAGCCTGCGTCGATCTGGCCAGGAAGGTTCGGCGGGAAGGAGTACACCAGGTGCCAGATGCTGCTGCCGGTGAAACCGTTGACCACATTGATGCCAAAACGCTTCGCCGCATGCGCGGTCTTGATGAGCTCTTCAGCGGCACGCTGGCGCACGCCTTCGGGATTGCCATCGCCATAGATGTGCGGCGGGAGGATCTGCGCATGGCGCGGGTCGATGTTGTCGCACACGGCCTGGCCCACCAGGTGGGTGGAAATGGCGTGGCACTGCATGCCCGCGGCCTTCAGTTTCGCGCGCTTGGCATCGCAGTAGGCCTGGTCCGCCTTGTCCACCTCAAAGTGGTCGCCCCAGCAGGCGAGTTCCACACCGTCATAGCCAAAGGCCTTGGCCTTCTGGATCATGGTGTCGCAGGAAAGATCGGCCCACTGGCCGGTAAAGAGTGTGACTGGGCGTGGCATGTCAGGTGTGTGGTTGAGTTGAAGGCGGGGAAGAAGGAGAATGAATGACGAATGTCGAATGCCGAATGATGAAATTTTACGCCCCGCGGCTATTTGCGCTCCACCGCCAGGGTCCGGGTCAGGGTGTAGGGCAGCTCCAGGGTGAGTTGCGCAGGCTTGCCATTCTGGTCGTTCACGAGGCTCGTGTTCTTGCAGACACCGCTGATCTTGGTGTCCACATTCAGCATGTCGGAGAGACGGCGCACCAGCGTCACATCAAACGAGATCTCCACGCTGCTGAGGAAATTCATGGGCCTCTCCATGGTGAAGCTGCCCGTCAGATGCACCGTGGCCTGAGGCCCGTCGGGGCGCTCGTCCACGGACACCAGGGTGCAGTCGATGTCCTTCGCCACCGCGGCGCCATACTGCCTGCCTTTGGCCTCGTTCAGGCTGATCTTCCAGGTTTCACCCGCTTTGCGCGTCTGGTTCACCAGGCACACGTCCGGAATCTCCAGCAGCAGCGCGGTGAAGGCCACGTCATTGAGAAACTTCTGCTGCTCGGAGCTAGGCTTCCCGCCGACCAGGGTGCATTTCCATTTTCCGCCCGATTTGCTCAGCCGGAGCGTTTTGCCCACCAGGGGTGAGGGCTGCTCGGCCGCGGGCGGCGCCGTGCCGTTGTAGTTCACCAGTTCACACACCATCTCGCGCACCTGCACTTCCTCACTGTCACTTCCCAGCAGCCGCCGCAGCAGGTTCACTCCCTGTACAAAGCGCACGGAAAATTCATTGGCCGAGCCGGACATCTGCATGCGGCCTTTGCCCTCCTGCACGCGCACCTCGCGCTTTTCCCGCAGCTGCGTGCCCGGGCGCTGCGAGGCGCTGGAGCTCAGGTCCACGGGTGCCCCGGCACGGTCGGCCGCGCTCAGAGGCAGGGCACAAAGCGAGAGCAGCAGGAGGCAGAGCGGGGCATTCATGCCCGCAGACTAGCAAAACCCCGCCTCGCAGCACAAGCCCCAACTGCCCTGCGCCGCTCGCCCGAGACCATTGCCGGCGAAAGCAGAATCATTTCGGGCTTGGCGGAGACCGCCCGTTCATTCCATGATGCGCGCATGCTTCGCGCCCTTGCCTGCCTCCTCGCCCTCACCTCCGCGCATGCCCAGTGGACGACTTCCCACATTCACGGTTCGCCGGAGGCGCCCAAGCCCTACGTCGCGGAAAGAGTTTTTCCGCAGGTGAAAATGTCAAACGGCCTGGAGATGATCGCCATTCCCGGAGCGCACCGCTTCGCGGCGGTGGAGCGGCAGGGAAAGGTATGGAGCTTCCCTGACACATCGGACACTGCCACCACCACCCTCGTCATCGACCTCAAGGCGGCACACCCCGAAATGCACAGCGCCTACGGCATCGCCTTTCACCCGAAATGGAAGGAGAACGGCTTCGTCTTCCTGGCCTACGCTTACGGTGAAAAAGTCCCGGACGGCACCAAGCTCTCCCGCTTCAAGCTCACGCAGCAGGAGCCGCCCGTGCTCGATCCGCAGTCGGAAACCATCCTGCTCACCTGGCGCAGCGGCGGCCACAATGGCGCCTCCCTGCAGTTCGGCCCGGACGGCATGCTCTACATCTCCACCGGCGATGCCGAAGTCCCCTCCCCACCTGACCCGCTGAACACCGGCCAGGACATCAGCGACCTCCTCTCCTCCATCCTGCGCATCGATGTGAATCGCGAGGAAAACGGCAAAGCCTACGCCATCCCGCCGGACAATCCCTTTCTGAAAACGCCCAAGGCCATGCCCGAGATCTGGGCCTTCGGCTTTCGCAATCCCTGGAAGATCAGCTTTGATGACCAGGGCCGCCTCTGGTGCGGCGATGTGGGCTGGGAGCTGTGGGAGATGATCCACCTCGTGCAGCGCGGTGGCAATCACGGCTGGAGCGCCTACGAGGCCAGCCAGCCCATCAAGCCCGAAACCCAGCGCCCCGAGCCCATCATTCCGCCCGTGGCCGCCCATCCGCACACGGAGGCCGCCAGCATCACCGGCGGTTATGTGTATCGCGGCACACGCTTCCCGGAACTGCGTGGCGCCTACATCTACGGCGACTACGAAACCGGCAAGATCTGGGCGCTCTGGCACGATGGCAAACAGGTCACCCGTCGCGATGAAATCGCCGACACGCCGCACAAGATTTCCACCTTCGGCCAGAGCGAAGACGGCGAGCTGTACTGGATGAACTGGGAAAAGGACACCACCATCCACCGACTCAGCCCGAACCCCGCCGTCGGCAAACCGAACCCCTTCCCCCACCAGCTCAGCGCCACCGGCCTCTTCACCGACACCGCCGCGCAAACCCCCGCCGCAGGCGTGCTCCCCTTTGAGATCGCCGAGCCCATGTGGCAGGACGGTGCCACCGCCACGCGCTTCATCGCCCTCCCTGAAGGCCGCCGCATCAAAACCATACTCGGCGGCAATCCCGCCAAACCCGACTTCAAGATCGAGTGGCCCGTCGATTCCGTCTTCGCCCGTACCCTCACCTCCCCTGATTCAAAGCAACGCATCGAAACCCAGGTCCTCCACTTTGATGGCGACTCCTGGAACGGCTACTCCTACCGCTGGAATGACCAGGGCACCGATGCCGACCTCGTCGCCATCGATGGTGCCGAGTTCAATGTGCAAAAGCAGCCCTGGCGCATTCATGCCCGCGCCGAGTGCGCCCGCTGCCATAACAACTGGAGCGGCTTCGCCCTCGGCTTCCAGTCAGACCAGCTCACCCGCATCGCCGGCAAAGATCCCGCTTCGGCATCCAGCTTGTTTGACGGCCCCTTCCTGGAGCGCCACAGCCGGCATCTGGTGTCCAGCCATGACGAGGGAGCCCTCCTCGAATCCCGCGCCCGTTCCTGGCTCCACGCGAACTGCGCCCACTGCCACCGCCGTCACGGTGGCGGCAGCGTTCCGCTCATGGTGAATTTTGACCTGCCCACGGCGGACACGATGACGCTGTATGAAAAGCCCACCCGGGGCGATCTGGGCATCCGCGACCCTGCGGTGATTTATCCCCTGGCACCGCAGCGCAGCATCCTCCTCCATCGCATCGCCCGCACCGGCAGCGGGCACATGCCCATGATCGGCGCGCGCGATCCCGATCCCGATGGCCTGCGCCTGCTCTGGGACTGGATCAGCGATCTCCCCGCCAGCAACACGGCGTCCGGGGTGAGCTACGTCGTCGAGTATGACACGAAGAGCCGTCTGACCTTCGAAAACGAAGTCTCGCTCTTCGAGTCCCGCCAGAAAATGCCCCGCGATCCCGCTTCCGATCCTTTGCGATGGTTTCCCACTCCCATGCACTTGATGATGGTCATCAACAACGACGGGCTGGCACCCTCCGCCCGTGAAGCTGCCGTCAAAGCCGCCATGGCCAGCGGTGATCCCAGCATCTCCTCCCTCTTCGAGCGCTTCCTCCCCCCCGATCAGCGCGTCAAAACCCTCGGTCCGAACTTCGACGCGAAAAAACTCCTCGCCCTCCCCGGCGATGCAAAGCGCGGCGCGGTGCTCCTTAGCATGACCGGCAAACTCGCCACCTGCCTGGCCTGCCACATCGTGAACGGCACCGGCCGGGATTTTGGGCCGGACTTGAGCCAGGTTGGCACACGTCTGACGCGGGAGCAGATCCTCGAAGGCCTGCACCAGCCATCCAAAGTCATCGCCAAGGGTTACGAACCCTGGGTCATCACGCTCAAAGACGGCAGCGTACAGACCGGCTTCCTCGTCAATCCCGCCGACGCTACCATCACCCTCAAGCTCCCCACCGGCCAGTCACAAACAATCGCGCGTGATCAGGTCAAAAGCCAGCAGCCGCAGCCGGTGTCGCTGATGCCCGAAGGCCTGCTGCAGTTCCTCACCCCGCAGGAGGCGGCAGATCTCCTGGCCCACCTTTCTACCTTAAAGTAAGCAACCCATCCCATGCAGTTCGCCGCCATCGTGTTCCTCTCCGTACTGGCCGCCGTGAGTTACGGCGTGGTTCACGATCAGATCACCGCACGCGTCTGCCTGGAATACTTCACCATCGCTCACCCGCGATTGATTCTGTCCACCTCGCCCACCGTTCTTGGCCTGTTTTGGGGTGTCGTTGCCACGTGGTGGGTGGGAGTGCTGCTCGGCGTCCCTCTTGCCATCGCCGCACGGGCCGGCAGGCGGGCGAAGCTGCCCTGGCGGCAGTTTCGGCGCCCCATCCTGTGCCTGCTCGCCGTCATGGCCGGCTGCGCGGCGCTTGCCGGCTTCATCACCTGGATTTCCAGCCGCTGCAGCGACCCTGTTTACCTTGCCGACCTTACAGGCACAAAAATCCCTCCTCACCTGAGAGCGCGCTTCCTCGCTGCGGCAGCCGCCCATCTGACAAGCTATGGCGCAGGATTCATTGGCAGCATCATTCTAGCCATCCGCACCCTTTGGCGCCGCGCTCACTCAGTCACCTGAATGGCTCTTTTCGTGATCCCTTTCATCCAGGGCTTACGCATGAAGCGGTTAGCCAGGGGACGGAGTATTCTGTTACAGCCAGGCTTTTTGCCGGTGTTCATCGGCATAGCCGTTTGCAAAATTGATTTCCGAAAAGCACGCGTGGAGACGTTCGGCGGAGGCTGGAGGGCCAGCCTCCCCTACCGTGCGCTGAGCGTGCGCATGTCCAGCGCGAGGCAAAGCGGGGCGTGCCCATCCACCGTCGAAGTTCCAAGACTGCGGGGCAAGAAACAGCAGGCCTCCCGGAAATGAATTTTGCAAACCGCTATAGGCCCTGCCGACATGCCGGAGGGACTTCCCACCTGGCGGACTGTTCGCGTCTACCCAGGCGTTGAAATAGTTGAAACGGTTGAAGTTTCGGCGCTGCCCTTCGTCATCCATTATGGCATTTTGTACAGCGGAAGCATTCCAAGACGCCAAATTCTACTCCTCATACTCAGGCGTTTCATTCATGCGTAGGCCCTGCCTTTCATCCCTCATTCGCCCGCCTCCAGCCGCCAAAACCAAATTTCAGGGAAACCCTGAGTGCCTCATTTTGACCTCTCAAACTGCGCTGCTTTTGGTGTTTTGAAGCGCTCATTTTGCGCCCGCAAAAAAGCTGCTTTCAGCGACTCTTCTGAAACGTTTCATGGTCATCATTGATGCACACCACACCCGTCACCTGCCCAAGCTGTTTTCAGGAGTTTGAGGTCCCTTCTCCTTCTTATAATGAGGTTCCCTGCGACGTGGACTACGACTGTGAAGTCTGCTGCCGGCCTTTACGCATCTTTTTCACCGAGGATGATGGCGAGGTTTTTGGCACCGCTTACGGCCTCGGCGAAAGCGGTCCGTATGGATGACTTTTCATCAAAACCAAGCAGAGAATGCATTTGGATGTTTGCAAAAACAGAAGTTGTCGTTAATCTCGAAAAATCCCGCTGCCAGGAGTCTGGTGGATGGGAAGCTTAGCAAACTGGTTAACACCCACACACACATGAAAATCGCTATCCTCGCCCTTATCGCGGCTTCTGCCGTCCTCTCCGCCTGCCAGCAGCCTGCTCCTCCTCCGCCGCCGCCCCCCGTGCACACCGGCAAGTAAGTAGTCTGCCGCCCAGTGCGGCTTGGTTGTCAAACGCTTAACACCCATACACACACATGAAAATCGCTATCCTTACCCTCATCGCGGCTTCCGCCGTTCTCTCCGCTTGCCAGCAGCCTGCTCCGCCGCCGCCGCCACCGCCGATGCACACCGGCAAGTAAGTGATCCACCGCCTCGTGCGGTTGATTATGTTACTTACGTGCGATCACTTCATGATCCGTCTTGCCACTGTTCTGTCGCTGCGTCCGTGATGTTTCACGCATCCTGTTCCAGCTAAGAAGGCATGTGCGAAGTGCGACGCCAAAGCGAAGGCCGAATGCAAAGACGGTCACAAGCGCTAACCAGACAGGAAACTGCCTAACGTGCCGCCGTTCCCTACCCAACCAGGGGACGGCGGCTTTTTTGTGCCCCTTTCCGGATTCCGGATGCCGGTCTCCAGTTTTTACTCCATGGATGCCCCGCCATGCCTGACTGCCTGCTCGCCCTTGAATCCTCCTGCGATGAGACCGCGGCGGCCATCTGCACGCTGGAGGGGGACCTTCTCGCCAGCCGCATCGCCTCGCAGATCGAGATCCACCGCCAGTACGGCGGTGTGGTGCCGGAGGTAGCCTCGCGCAACCACATCCTCCACGTCCGCCCCCTCGTTCAGCAGGTCCTGGCGGAAGCCGGCAAAACGCTCGGCGACATGGCCGCCTTCGCCGCCACCAGCGGCCCCGGCTTGGTCAGCTCGCTGCTCATCGGCACCTCCATGGCCAAGGCCCTCGCCATTGCCGAAACCAAGCCCTTTCTGGCTGTAAATCACATGGAGGGCCACCTGCTTTCTCCGTTCATGGACGGTCAGGGCCCGGTGCGCCCCTGCATCGCCCTCATCGTCAGTGGCGGGCATACCATGCTGGTCCATGTGCATGACGTCGGCCGTTACAAGCTGCTGGGCCGCACCCGGGACGATGCCGCTGGCGAGGCCTTCGACAAAGTCGCCAAGATGGTCGGTCTCCCCTACCCTGGTGGACCGGAGATCGACAAACTCGCCCCCCGTGGCGATCCCGCCGCCTTCGCCTTCCCCCGCAGCTTTCTGGATGGCCGCAGCCTCGAGTTCAGTTTCAGCGGCTTAAAGACCGCCGTGCTCTATGAGCTCCCGCGCCTCGATCTGAAAAACGAGCAGACGCTTGCCGATCTCGCCGCCAGCGTTCAGGCAGCCATCGTGGAAGTCCTGGTCGAAAAGCTGGTGCTCGCCGCCAGGCAATGCGGCGAAAAGCTCGTCACCGTCAGCGGCGGCGTCAGTTGCAATCGCGGCCTGCGCGCCGCCCTCACCGCACGCTGTGCCAAAGCCGGCCTGCAACTGCTGCTCGCACGGCCCGATCTTTGCACCGATAATGCCGGCATGATCGCCTTCGCTGCTGCGCAGCGTTTCCGCATCGGCCACACCTCGCCTCTTGAGGCGGACGTGGATCCGAATCTCTCCCTCGTCAGCTAAACCCATCCTCCCCCATGCGCCCGTTCCTTCTTTTCCTCTGCGCATTCTCCGCCCTGCACGCAGGCGACTGGCCGCAGTTCCTCGGTCCCCAGCGCACCTGCACCGCTTCAGACGAGCCCGCCATCACCGGCAGCTCCGAACCCGAGATCGTCTGGAAGCGCATGCTGGGCAGCGGCCACGCCGGCGCAGCCGTCAGCAAGAACCGTGTCATCGTGACTCACCGCCAGGGCCATGAAATCGTCACCGAGGCGCTCGACGCCGCCGATGGCAAACCCCTCTGGAAACAGACCTACCCCACGAACTATCGCGACAGCTTCGGCTTCGACAACGGCCCCCGCGCCGTCCCCTGCATCGCCGAGGGCAAAGTCATCACACACGGGCCCGAAGGCGTCGTGCAGGCGCTCGACTTTGACACCGGTCGCCTGCTTTGGAGTTACGACACCGTCGCCGAGGTCGGGTCACCCCAGGGCTACTTTGGCCGCGCCTGCTCGCCGCTCATCACCGAGGGCAAAGTGCTCCTCAATGTCGGCGGGAAAAACGCCCAGGGCGGCGCTGGCATCATCGCGCTGGATCTCGCCACCGGCAAACTCCTCTGGCAGGCCACTGATGACGAGGCCAGCTACTCCTCCCCCATTCTTGTCCCTGGGGACCCGGGCGTGAGCGCCTTCTTCACCCGCCGCGGCGTGATTCTAGCCGCAACCAGCGATGGCAAGATCCTCGCGGACGACTTCTTCCGCGCCAACATTGACGCCTCCGTCAACGCCGCCACCCCTGTGCCCTGCGGGGAAGGCCGGCTCTTTTTCACCGCCGCCTACGATGTCGGCGCGGGTCTGTGGCAGTGGAACAAGGCCGAATACAAGCTGACCAACCTGTGGAAAAAAGCCGACACCCTCGACGCCCACTACACCACGCCCGTTTACCACAGCGGCCACATCTTCGGCCTGCATGGCCGCCAGGAGACTGGCATGACACTGCGCTGCATCGACGTGGCCGAAGGCAAGGTCACCTGGGAGGCCTCGGATCACCTTCCCGGCGGCACCCTGCTGCTGGTGGGAGACAAAATCCTCCTTCACAGCGAAACCGGCGAACTCTGGATCTTCACCGCCGACCCTAAAAAGTTCAACCTCCTCCAGCGCACGCAGATCACCCGCGCCGGCCACCGCAGCCACGACGCCTTCTCCAACGGCCTCCTCTTCGCCCGCGATGCGGAGAAGCTGGTGGCGGTGAAGGTGAAGTAGAGCAGAGGGGAGTGTCCTTACTTCGCCCCCGCCGGAGTCAGAAACCCGCTGTCCGCCAGCCAGTCCGTCATGCGCTGGGTCCAGGTCTTGATGGAGTTAAACTTCGAACGCCCGCCCATGCCAAAGCCATGGCCGCCACGCGCATACAGGTGTACCTCCACGGGAAGCTTGGCGGCTTCGTATTGGGCCAGCTGGTCCAGGATGGGCTTCACATGGCTGGTGTCGTCATTCGCCACGAGGAAGAAGGCCGGCGGTGAATCGGCGGGAATGGGACCTGCGGGCACGCCGAGCGGGCCGGGATAAATGGAGATCTGAAAATCCGCACGGCTGCTGGCGCGGTCGATCGGATCTGCGGCGGCGGAGTCGCCCGCCGTGGGGCTGTAAACGACCATGGCCACCACCTCGCCACCGGCGGAGAAGCCCAGGATGCCGATGCGCTTCGGGTCCAGGTTCCACTCGGCGGCGCGGGTGCGGATCACACGCATCGCACGCTGGCCGTCCTGTTTTGGGTGGATGTCGAGGTTGTAAGGGGAGCCCTCCTCGCGCGGCAAACGGTGCTTCAGCACAAAGCAGGTCACGCCCAGGCTGTTCAGCAGCTTCGCGGGCTCCATGCCTTCACCGCCAAACCCGAGCTGCCGATGGCCGCCACCAGGCACGATGAGCACCGCCGCGCCATTCGCCTTGTCCTTCGGTGCCGGGAAAACGGTGATGGATGGATTGTTCACATGCGTCACCGACGTGCCTTTCATCACCTCCGGCTCATCCTTCAACTTCTCAAACCCCGGCGCCCCCTTTTCCCACAGGTGGATGACAAGCGGCTGCGGCTCCTCGGCGCGGAGCGTGGTGCAGTGCAGGAAGACTGGCAGCAGGAAGGCGAGGTATTTCATGAGAGTGGTTGTGGTCGGGATGCGGGATAGTGATGAACGTAAAGTAGCCGCTGGATTGCTCCGCTGCCGCGTCTAGTCTGCGCTGCATGGCTCAGATTGGCAAACGCAACTCCCTCACCGTCCTTCACAGCACGCCGCATGGCATTTATCTGGACGGCGGTGATCATGGCGAAATCCTGCTGCCGAACCGCTACATCCCCAAGGGTACCGGCCTGGGCGATGCCCTGGACGTCTTCATCTATCGCGATTCCGAGGACCGCCTGGTGGCCACCACGGAGCAGCCCTTTGCCATGGTGGGTGACTTTGCCACGCTGGAAGTCGTCAGCGTGAACCGCAATGTCGGCGCCTTTTTGAACTGGGGCCTGCCGAAGGACCTGCTGCTGCCCTTTCGCGAACAGGCGGACCCAGTGCGGGTCGGCGACAAGGTCGTGGCCTTCATCATGCTCGATGAAAAAACCGACCGCATCATCGCCACCACCCGCCTGCACCGGCACCTCAGCCGCGAGCGCCCGCCCTTCAAGCCCGCGCAGCCCGTCTCCCTCCTCATCACCGCCCGCACGCCACTGGGTTACAATGCGATTGTCGAAGGCTCCCACATCGGCCTGCTCTACCACAGCAACATCGGCTCCCCGCTGCAGACCGGCCAAAAGATCAACGGCTTCGTCAGCGCCGTCCATCCCGGTGGCAAAATCGACCTCAGCCTCGACGCCTCCGGCTATCAGCGCGTCGCCTCCCTGACGGACCGCATTCTCGAAGCCCTCAAAAACAGCGGCGGTCGCCTGCCCTTTGATGACGACAGCCCACCCGAAGCCATTCGCAGCCACTTCGAGGCCAGCAAGAAGGCCTTCAAGCAGGCGCTCGGCGCTCTCTACAAACAGCGCCGCATTGAGTTCACCCGCCCCGGCATCGCGCTCATCGACCTTCGCACAGCCAAGCCCGGAGATTGGGAGCCCTCGGGCAAAAGGGATTAACTCCTCCACTGAAGCATGCGCTCCAGACAGGTTCCCCCCGGGGCCGCATGTCGCATATTTGTAAATCAATATTGATTATTTTATAAATAAAGATACATTGAGGGCTAATTATTCATGAAGTCCTTAATAAATGGATGTCCCCGAACCGTTTTTTTAATTTTTTGGGGCTTCGCCATGCTCGGGAAAGTGGAAGCCGCCGTGATTGCGTCGGATCTCGCCATCGTGGGCTACGATGATTACCAAGACACGATCTCCGTGATGGCCCTGAATCCCCTCTCGGCAGGCGAAGTCATTTACTTCACCAACAATGGCTGGAGCAGCAGCCTGGGGGCCTTCAACGGGGCGGACCCCTCCCAGGGCGCTGGCAATGAATCCCTGCTCAAGCTCACTCTGAATCAATCGATTGCCACCGGCAGCGTGATCACCAGCAATGTGGTAAACAGCGCCTGGACCTGGACCAACAGCGGATTGATTCCCGGGCAGGTGGATGGCTACGCGGTCTTTAGCGACCTCGCCCTCGACTACGAGTCTGACCAGATCTACGCCTTCCAAGGTCCCACGGACAATCCCCTCCTGAATCCCACCCACTTCATCTACGCCCTGAACATGGGCAGTGCTGATTATCCCGGGTTTTCGGATTCCCAAGACTCCCTCACCGGCGATATTCCCCTCGGTTTGTCTGAAGCCAGCAAAACCGCCTTTGCCCAGACCAATTTCTCCTTTCATGGCGATCCAGACGGCAACCACTCCGCCTGGGCCTTGAACATGAACGCGCCCGCCATCCAGCAACTGCTGACCAGTGGCGGCACCAATGCGCAGTGGCTGGACGCCATAGCCAACAGTGACAACTGGGGGCCGGTCGTTCCTTCCATTGATGCGGCACCGGAGCCCTCCAGGGCGGTCCTCCTGCTGCTGGGAATGGCAGCGGCCTTTCGGCGTCGCAGGCGGCACCGTTAGTATATTTATATATTTTATGATAAATATGGATTTAGGCTTGATTGCTTAAGATCGCCGGATAATCTAGGGAGACCGTGACCTCCCGTCTTGTCATTGTCCTCGGATGCCTTGCCCTGCTGCCAGCGCAGCTTTGGGGCGCAGCCATCATGGTCAATGAATACTACAATGGCGGCGGCAGCGTGGGACCCGGCACCAAGATGGTAAAGGACGAGTTCATCGAGTTTGTCATCACCGAGACCACCACGGCCTCCAGTCTGGCCGCACTCACTTTTGGTGACAGCAACGATGCCACCTCCCAGCTCGGAGGGGTGTTCCACTTTGACCAGTCCACGCTGCAGCAGGCCCTGGACAATGCCCAGCTCTCCGCCTTCCTGCCCGGCACCCTGCTTGTCGTCGCGGGTACGGACCTCGGTTCCCAAAGCCTCGGGTATGACCCGCTCAATGGCAGTTGGGGCATCCAGCTCGTGGCCGGGCAGGGCGCTCTCGACAGCCCGGAGACCAAGATCAACGGCAACATCTCCATCGGCAACAACGGCGACACCGTGTGGATCTCCTCCAGCACCCCCTCTCGCAACAGCGACACCAGCGGCTTCATTCACGCCATCGGTCACGACAATGCCCCTGGTCTGGTGGCCGCCAATGTCGCCTCGGTGTTCGGTTCTGAAAACATCCTGCCCAGCACCATCACCACCGGAACTTCCGTGGCCAATCTGGGAGACACCACCGAGTCGCTGGTGGCCTCCACCACGCCCACCATGGGCGAGGCCAATGGCGGGCAAAACTCCTTGTGGATCGATGGCCTGCGTTTTGTGGGTCTGGCTTCGGCCCCCGAGCCCGGCCGGGGAATGCTGCTCCTCAGTGCGGCGGGAGCTTTCATTTTACGGCGGCAGCGCCAGGGAGGTCTGCATGCCTGAGCCACGCCCCAGGCGGCGCCGTAGCACACACCCCGTGCTGAGCCATGTCACCAGCCTGGACCGCTGGTGGCAGCCCGCCGCCCTGCCAGACCCGACCGCCGCCATCAGGCAGAAAGAGCTGCGCTTTCGCAATGGCGATCCCTTCGAGCGCTTTGCCCTGGTTCGTTACGCCATCATCGCCCTTTCCATCATCACTCCCGCCATCATCCTCAAGACCGCCAGGTTCGCTCCCCGTGGCGGCGTGCACCACGACTGGTCCGCCGATCCCATGCAGGAAGTCCAGCGCTCCCTGCAAAGCGGCCAGCAGCACACCGCGCTTGCCTCATTGAAGGCGGAGGCCGAGCGCTCGCCGGACAACCCGGAAATCCTCCGCGCGCTCGCCACTCTCGCCGCGGATATTTCTCCGGCGGATGCCCGCCGCTGCTACCACCGCCTCAATGCCCTCGGTCTCGCCACGGATGCCGACTACGCCGGCCACGCCGCCCTTCTGGCCAAACTCCATGATTTCACCGGCGCCAAGGCCGTCCTCTCCAACATTTCCAAAGAAGCCCAGGCCATGCCCCAGGCTCAATACGCCTGGCTCGCCATCTGGCGCGAAGCCGGAGATTTTGCCGCCGTGGCAGACACCCTCGACAAGCTCACCGCCCAGGCACCTTGCGATGTGGAAATCGTCCTGGACCTCGTCCGCAAAGCCTCCGCGGCCAAAACGCCCGTCGAGCTCCTAGGACGCATCGAAGCCAGCCTGCTCAAAAGTCTGCGCCACTGGATGAGCTCGGGCCGCGCCCAGGATGTGCTTCCTCTCGCCCGGCAGATGGCCTCCCTGCCGGTCTCCAGCACCGTGCACCGCACGCACATGGCCCAGATTCTTCGCAACCTGCCCGGTACTCCCGTGCAGCACCGCCTGGCCGCCGTGCGCTTCGCCCTTCCCCTTCAGCTTTCCACGGCGGACCAGATCCAGCTCCGCACCGACTACCAGAACGAGATCGCCTGGAGCGGCGGCCTCAGCGCCGAGGACAAGGAAAACGTGGCCGCCTACCTCCAGTCGCAAAACGAACACTCCCTCGTCACTTCCATTATCAGCGACCGCGAAGCCCTTACCGAGCCCCGGCTCTTTGCCCGCCGCTTCGACTCTCTTCTCGAACTCGGAAGCTGGCGCGAAGCCGGTGCCATGAACGCCGCACGCGAGGCTCCCCTGCTGCCGCGCTCCCGCGCTGTGGCCCAGGCCCTCGCCACCCTGCAGAAGCGCATGTCGCGCAGCCACACCGTCGAGATCCTCCTCAATGAGGCCCTCGTCGCCTCCCAGCGTGAAAACCGCGCCCTGGACTGCTACGCCGTCGGCTGCGCCGCGATCGACCACACCCTGCCCACCCTCGCGGCCAGCGCCTTCGCGACCGCGCTCGATATTTCCACCGACCGCGCCAAAACCATGCAGGCCATCATGCGCAGCGCCCGCCAGGGCCGCCTGCCGCTGGACATCCTCATGCGCTCCCTCATTGGCAGCCCCGCCATGCAGGATGAGTCCATCCAGGAGTCCCTCATCTACCTCAGTCTCCTCAGCGGGCAAAAAGTGGATGGCATGCTCGCTGTCATCCGCAGCCGCCGCCAGACCACGCCGGACAATGTGTATCTGCGCTTCCTCGAAGCCCTGGCCCTGCACCAGCAAGGCAATCACTTCGAAGCAGCCGGCCTCCTCATCCCCCTGCCCCAGTACCGCTGGCATCAGGGGGAGGCCGCCGTCCTCGCCAGCATCATCGCCTCCGCCGGAAAGATCGACCGCACCAGCGCCCTCATCCAGCAGATCGACGTCACCCAGCTCCTCCCCGAAGAACACACTCTCTTCGATCCGTGGCGCAACCGAGTCTCGCTGGGGAACGGGTTGCTGGGGAGCGTGGGGGAGAAATAAAAAGAGCGCCCGTTGCCAGGCGCTCCACGAGGAATCGTCATTCACCCACGCCTCAAGGCAGCGGGAAGCGCTTGTTGGTCTGGCTGACTTCCTTGCGGATTTCGGCCAGGGCTGCGGCGTCGTCCTTGTTCGTCAGGGCGCGGTCAATCCAGGCGGCGATCTGCTTCATCTCGGCTTCCTTCATGCCGCGCGTGGTGACTGCCGGAGTGCCGACGCGGATGCCGCCGCCGAGGGTGATTTTCTCAGTGTCGAAGGGAATGCCGTTTTTGTTCACGGTGATCGCCGCCTTGTCCAGCGTCTCGCTGGCGATTTTGCCATTGAGGCCTTTCGGACGGAGATCGACGAGCATGAGGTGGTTGTCCGTGCCGCCGCTGGTGATGCGGTAGCCGAGTTCGATGAGCGCCGCGGCGAGCGCCTGGGCGTTTTTGACGATCTGCGCCGTGTAGTCCTTGAAGCCGGGCTTGAGGCATTCGCCAAAGCACACCGCCTTCGCCGCGATGACGTGCATGAGCGGGCCGCCCTGCACGCCGGGGAAGACCTGGCTCTGGATCTTTTTGAAGAGGTCCTCGTTGTTGGTGAGGATCATGCCGCCACGCGGGCCGCGCAGGCTCTTGTGCGTGGTGGTGGTGACGAAGTCGGCGTACTCCATCGGGGATGGATGCGCGCCACCGGCCACGAGTCCGGCAATGTGCGCCATGTCCACAAACAGATAAGCGCCCACGCTCTTGGCGATCTCGCTCATCTTCTTGAAGTCGATGATGCGCGGGTAGGCGCTGGCGCCGGCGGTGATCATCTTGGGCTTCTCCCGCAGGGCCACTTCGGCGAGTTCATCATAATTGATGCGCTCGTCTTCGGCGCTGACACCGTACTGGGAGAACTGGTAGAAGCGGCCGGAGAAATTGGCCGGATTGCCGTGCGTAAGGTGGCCTCCGTGGGCCAGGTTCATGCCCAGCACCTTGTCCCCGGGCTGCAGCACGCTGAAATAGACAGCGGCATTGGCCTGGGAGCCGGAGTGCGGCTGCACATTGGCAAACTTCGCGCCGAAGAGCTCGCAGGCGCGGTCGATCGCGAGCTGCTCCACCTTGTCCACTTCTTCGCAGCCGCCGTACCAGCGCTTGCCAGGGTAGCCCTCGGCATACTTGTTGGTCAGGCAGCTTCCCTGCGCGGCCATCACGGCCTTGCTGGTGAAGTTTTCGCTCGCGATGAGCTCGATGTGGTCCTGCTGGCGCTCCTGCTCGCCGCGAATGATCTCGGCGACGGCCGGATCACTTCCTTCCAAAATATCGAGCGGGTGCGGCTGCGCGTTCATCTTGTCCACGCGGCGTCCATGGCGGCCTCCGGCGAAGGGGGTCTTCAGCCAGGTGTCCACGATCTCCCTGGCCGCCTCCTCCGGCGTGTTTTTGCCGGAAAGGCAGAGCACATTCGAATTATTGTGCTCACGCGTGATGGCGGCCGTCTGCGCGTCGCTCACGAGAGAGGCCTGGATGCCCACATGGCGGTTCGCGGCAATGCACATGCCGATGCCCGTCGTGCAGACCAGGATGCCCGCGTCGGCCTCGCCGGAGAGCACCTTGCCGGCAACCACTTCCGCATAATCAGGATAGTCCACGGAATCGTGCGAGTTTACTCCGAGGTCCTCCACGCCGTAACCGACGGATTGCAGGTGGGTGACGACGGCATTTTTCAATTCCACCCCGCCGTGATCGGCGGCGATGGCGAGTTTCTGAGGAGGGCTGCCGTTGGAGGTGCTGGTCATTTTCGTTGCGTTGGGGGGTGAGGGTCGAAGATGGGTCGGGGATGACTGCTGTCATCAGTCATTTTTCTTCCAGGTCTGGTCGATGAAGGCGAGCAGGCTGGGCAGCATTTTTTCCAGGCTGCGCAGCGTTTCTTCATACGCCGCGGGGCCCTGGCCAAAGGGGTCGGAAACATCCCTGCCCCGAAGCTCGTCTTCGGCGGCAAACTCGGACACCAGATAGACCTTGTCCGAGTGCGCGGGAAATTCATCCACGATCGCGGCCATGTGGTGGGAGGACATGGCAAACACATGCGTCGCCTGCTCCAGTGTCTGCTGGTCCAGCATGCGGCTTTGAAAACGGGTCAGGTCCAGACCGCGCTCCTTGAGCAGGGCGGCCGTGTGCTTGCTGGCCGGCATGCCCGGCGCCGCCGCGACCCCCGCGCTGGACACCTGGTAGTCGGCACGCTCCTTGACCATTTCACGGAAAAGCGCTTCCGCCATGGGGCTGCGGCAGGTGTTGCCAGTGCAGACAAAAAGGACGTTTTTCAAGATGCTGAGCGGGGTTTGATTCCTACGCCCGCCGGAGCCGACGGGATCTCAGTTTGTCGCGACACCCCCGTTTGTCAAAGGCCGAGCAAAATCTGCACCCTAAGCATTTTCGTGGAATATCCCGCTTGCCAAATGGGCCGCTCATGGGCTTTGCTTCCGTTTATCTTATTTTCAAGCGCTCAAACCCCGGATGGCGGAACGATACAAAATCTATGAGAAGCTCGGCATGGGCGGCGTCGGTGCCGTCTTCCGGGCCTATGACAGCCAGTTGAAGCGCTGGGTCGCCGTCAAACGACTGCTGACCGCGAACGAAGCCGACATCGACAAAAACATCGCCTCCGAGCTCCGCCGCGAAGCCGATGCTCTCGCCTCCCTGCGCAATCCGAACATCGTCACCATCTTCGATGTGGCCAGCGACAGCGAAGGCCTCTTCATGGTGATGGAGCTTCTCCAGGGCGAAGACCTCGCCGACGTGGTCTCCCGCGGCCCCCTGCCCTACGACGACTTCAAAGAGCTTGCCTCGCAGACGCTCGAAGGCCTCCTCGCCGCTCACCAGCACCACATCCTCCATCGCGACATCAAGCCGGAGAACATCAAGGTGGAGCGCCTCCCCGGCGGCCGTCTGCAGTCAAAGATCATCGACTTCGGTCTCGCCCGCGCGGGGCTGCGCGCCCGCAAGCAGACCGAGGACCAGGAAGGCACCGTGATGGGCTCCATCTACTACATGGCGCCCGAGCAGCTCACCCGCGAGCCTGTGGATGAGCGCACCGACCTCTACTCCCTGGGCTGCGTTTTTTATGAGGCGCTCTCGGGCCGCAAGGCCTTCGACGGCACCTCCATGGCGGAGGTGATCGACAAGCACATCGACCATGTGCTGGTGCCGCTCCATCAGATCGCCCCGCATGTGCCGCAGTGGCTCGGCGCCTGGTGCGCGCGCCTCATGGCGCAGAAGCCGGAGGACCGCCCCGCCAATGCGCAGCAGGCCATCGAAGAATTCCGCGCCTGGGAAAAGATGCCCACCATGGTGCCTTACGGTCCGTGGATGGGCATGTATGCGCCCCCGCCCGTGTACATGCCTCCGGGCACCGGCACTGTGCCGCTCACGGGCTACTATCCGCCCCCTGAGCCCCAGCCCGTTTATGCCGAGCCGGTTGTTCCCGTGGAGATCGTCGAGGAAGGCCAGCCGGTCGTCGAAGTCGCCGCCATCACCACGCCGCTCGCGCCTGCGCCCAGGCGGCCCTCCCCCGGTCACGCCACTTCGCAGCACAGGCCATCCTCTGGAATCAAAAGCTCCGCTCCCGAGAAATCCAATGCGAAGCTCATCAAGCAAATTGCCATCATTGGCGGGGCCGTCGTGGTGCTGGGCATCGGCGGCTGCTTTTTCTTTGGCAAGAAATCCGGCTCCTCCTCTTCTGGATTGTCCGCCATTGGTCTTTCGTCCAATCCGCCCAAGGTCACCTTCCAGCTGCCGCAGGACCGCGCGTTTCCGCCGGTGGACCGCGGCATCTCGCTCTTCTACGTCGGCAGCACCGGCATTCTGACCAATCGCAAGGGAGGTGACGGCAAACCCGCCCCGGCCAATCCCAACGAAGTGGTCGTCGAATGGCACGACCTTTCGGAACGCGGAGGTGACAATATTCTGCGCAGCTTCCAAAACAGCCCGGACTACGCGCCCAAGCGCGTCAACTGGCCTGAAGCCCCCAAAGGCGGCACTCCCAAGCCAGGCCGCGTCGTGCTGGACTTCCACCCACGCAACGGCAAGCCCTGCATTTTGGAGCTCGCGGACACGGGCAATGAGACGGAAAACATGCCCTTTGGCAGCAAGGCCGCCCCCGTTCCCAATGACAAAGGCCTCACCGCTGTCATCGCCTTCCAGGCCGACCCCGCGAAACTCCCGATGCGTGTCTTCACTCTTAGCAACGATGACGGCACGTTGCTGTCCCTGCTGGTGGATGAGAAGAAGAATCTCGTGACCGAAGTGAAGCACGAAGGCGGCAGCCCCACGCTGACGTCCAAAGATGTGAACGGCACCCTGGCCTGCCTGGCCTTCATCACCTGGAACACCAATACGGGCGCCCTCGAACTCCGCGCGCGCGATGCCGATGGCAAGTTCTTCACCTCCTCCGGCGGCAAGTCCAACGCCCCCTACAAACCGCTGAACCGCCTGCTGATCGGCCGTGATCGTGAGAGCAGCGGCGCCAATGTCGGCCCCCAGGACCAGTTCTGCGGCTACCTGGCCGAGTTCTTTGTGTACTCCGTCGTCCTCAAGCCGGACCAGCTCCAGCTCATCGACGGTCGCGTGCGTGACTGGTACTTCCAGCCCACGGCACCTCCGCCGCTCAACACCCGCCTCAAGACCAAACTGGGCTGGATCGAGCCGCGCGGCGCCTGGAAGCTGAGCGCCAGCCACAAAAAGGAGGACCTCTCCAAGGCCACGGACAACAACACCGGCTCCCGCTGGGCCACCGGCGTCTCCATGAAGGGCGGCGAGTGGGTCACCATCGAACTTCCCACCGAGGAAAACATCGCCGGTCTGGCGCTCGACAGCCAGGGCAGCAGCCAGGACTATCCCCGCAAATACAAGGTTGAAGTTTCTTCCAATGGCGCTCAGTGGACTGCGGCCGCCCAGGGAGACGGCTCTGCATTGACCGAGATCGTTTTCAAAGCTCCGATCAAGGGCCGCTTCGTCCGCGTCACCCAGCTCGGCACAGCCTCCAACTACTGGGGCATCAACGAACTGGTCCTGTTCAAGAAGTAGCCGGCCGGATCGCGGTGCTTAGTCCATCGCCGCGCACAAAGCCCCGCGCAACACGTGCGCCTGCTCGTGGCTGAGGCCCGCCGGAGCGGCCACGGCGGCATGCACCATGCCCTCGGGTGTTTCACACGGGATCACCGTGAGCACATTCCCGGAAGCCAGCGGCTGATGGATCAATGGCGGCGTCTCACAAGCGGACATCGCGCTGGCGCGTATCGCCGCGCCCCAGGCCATCATGGTGGAGAGCACCAGCCCTGCCTTGGCCTCCCCACCCCAGAGCACTTCGCCGTCGTCGCTCATCACCAGAACATGGCCTCCATCCTCATGCAGCACCTGGCGTGCCCAGCCGGCAAATGCAGCCAGACGTACCTCACGGGAGCCATGCGGAATTTCAAACACTGGTGTTTGGGAGGAGGCGGCGCTGAGTTTCGATTCCGGCTCCCCCTCCGCCGCAGTTTCAGGCATGTCGGCAGCGTCGTCGCCAATCTCTGCCGGGGCAGCATCACCGTCGCCTGGGGCAGCCTGTTCAACCGGAACAGGAGCAATGGGGGCCGGCTCTGGCGGAGCTGCTTCGCTGGTGCGTGTCAGAATCCCCGCCTCGGTCGCCCGCTGGCGAATCGCACGCAGCTTGTCCCGGATGCGGCTCAGCGGCAGGGCTGCGGCAGAGTTGTGCAGCGTGTGATCCTGTGTCTCGGGTTCCACTTCATCCTGCACCTCTGGCTGAGGCTGCGGCTGGATGGAACCGGCAAACGTCGTCTCCGCCACCACAGCCGCCGGGGCGGGCCTCGCGGGAGGGGGGCTCCAGTCCATCGCAAATCCCCAGGTCGTGGCCTCGGCGCGCGGCGCTTCAGGCGTCGTGTCAATTTCCATGACGCCTCCGGAGTCCTCCACCGGCTCCTCCAGTGGCGCAATCTGCGCCACCAGGGCCTTGATCTGCTCGGCATCAATCCATGAGACTTGCATGGCCATGCTCCTTCTCGCGTTCGTGGGTCAGACCCGTTCGTTGCTCCAGCTCGGCGGCGATCTGGTCAAAAATCAACGCCTCGGGCGGCGGGTTGCGTTTCGTCAAGGCCACCGGCACGCCAAGGGCACTCGCTTCGAGGAACGAGGGCAGACGCGGAATGCTCTGCTGAAACAGCAGGTTTGCAGGCAGCATGTCGCGCAGCTCCCGTGCCACCTTCAGGCTCATCTCGTTTTCCCGCATCACCATCGTCAGCAGGATGCCGGCCACGCGCACGCCCGCGCCTTCCGCACGGAACCGCGCCAGCGTTTCCAGCAGGTGCGGTACGCTGCGGATCGCCAGCGGCTCCGCCTGCTGCGGAAGCACCACAAAGTCACAGGCCTTCACCACCGCTTCCGTCGTGCTGCTCATCCCGGCCGCCGTGTCCATCAGCACCACATCCGCGCCGCGCATTTCCGCGCCGCGCAGCAGGTCGGCCAGCCGCGCCGGCACCTCATGCGCCGCCCAGCCCTGCCTGGCGCAGGTGTCATACTGCCCGGCGGGCACGATCTCCAGCTCCGGCAGCCGTGTGGACACCACCATGCGTCCCAGGTCTCCGCCGCGCACCAGAAACTCATGAAATCCTTCCCGCGCCTTCGTGCTCTTCGCCAGCGAAAGCCCCACACCGCCCTGCGGGTCGGTGTCGATCAGCAGCACCCGCCAGCCGCGCCTCGCCAGGGAATAGGCCAGATTGATGCACAGCGTGGTTTTCCCCACGCCTCCCTTCTGGCTTGCCGTTGCAATCGCGATCACGCGCCGATGCTAGGATGGGTTTGCCGAATGGCAAGGAGTTGCACGCCAGACCATTCAAGATTAAATCGGAAACGTTTTCCTCTACGGGGGATTTAACCCCGCGCAATATCGCGTCTTCACATCTCATGAAACCGCTTCTCCCCTTCTCTCTGGTGCTCTGCCTGATGGGCGTCTCATGTGAACGCCATGCGGAGCTCCGCCGTGAGATCTCTGCCCTCGACGCCACCGTGAAGCAGGACGAGGCGGCCGTCCGCCAGTATGACAAGGACATCGCCGCGCTTGGCGGCAAGGACGCCGTGAGCCGCTTCACGGAGCAGGCCCGCATCAAGCAGGATCAGATGCGCTCGCTGGAATTCGTCAACGGGCCCAGGGAGCGCAAGCTCTCCGCCATTGAAGCCGAGTTCAACACTCTGAAGCCGGCCGCTGAAGCCTTCAAAGCCGCCCAACCAAAGTAAGCCGCAACCACCGTCCTCCCGTGTTTGAATTTCGTCTCAACTCCCTCATCAAGGCTCTTCTCCTGCTCGCCTGCATCCTGGGCGGGTGCGACTACCTTTCCACACTCGACAAACTCAAGGCCGAGCTCGCCGATTTGAACGCACGGAACGCCGTGGCCCGCGAGACGCTGGAGCTGCGCCGCCAGGAATGGACCGAGCTCAAAGCCGCCAAAGACAAGCTGGATCAACTCTTGAAGCATGAGCAGGACCTCATCCGCCAGCGCGAGCTCCTGGACACTCAGGACCGCAGGCTGACCGCTGATGTGAAATACCTGGCGGACTCCATGACAGTCCTGGTGGAAAAAGTGCGCACATCCGCCATCGGCGCCGTCATCCCCGAGCTCAAGCTCGCGAACCGCCCGCCCCTGCATCAGGCAAAGATTTTCAAAATCACCGATGACTCCATTTCCTTCCTTCATGAAGAGGGAGCCGCCAACCTCAAGGTGCTCCCCGAGGAGCTGCCCCCGGAGCTCGTGCAAAAGTATGACCTGGGCCCCAAGTCGATCTCCCTAAGGCTGAGAAATTTGTTGAAGGAATTGCCGGTTAAATGAGCAATTAAGACTTGCCTTCATCGGGAAAATCATCTTACCCTATGGCTTCATTTTTCTGTATGAAAAAATCCCTGAAGCCTATCCCATGTTTCCGCAGGTTCATCCAGTCCATGGTAGGAACGTGTGTCTGGTCCGGTCTGGCTCTCTGCCACGCCCAGGAGGTGACTTCCCAGCTTGAGGTGCCGGGGGCCTTCGGCAAGAAAGTCTATCAGAACGTCAAAGTCATGGCAGTCACCCCCCAGGGGGTGAAAATTGTGCATGACGCAGGCATCTCAGTGGTGCCCGCCGCCTCACTGCCCAAGGAGTGGCTGGCGAAGTTCGCTCCTGAGGCCGCGGCCATGCCGACGGCTCCCAAGGAAGAAGCCAGGCCCGCCGAGAAGCCGGTGGAGACCGCACCCCCACCTGCAGCAGGCACGTCTTCGGCAGGGACTGCCGTTTCCTCCTTTGATCCCTCGTCGCTCGTGTTCATTAAAACCGCAAACGGTGACGCCACGGGCAACGGCTCCGGCTTCATTGCCAGGGCGAATGGCAAAACCTACGTTTACACCAACGCGCACGTGCTGTGCGGGGAGATCGGCAGCTTTACCACCAAGATTTTGAGCATCAAGACGGCCTCCGGAAGGATCATTCCCACGCCCTTTGAACTGGAGCTTTCCGAAATGCAGGACGGCGGTGCCGAAACAGGCCTCGAAGATCTGGCGCGTTTCCCCGTCACCCTGAGCGAGGGCGAAAGCGCCTACGAAATCTCGGAGCTCGACCCTAACACCGCCATGAACAGCCGTATCATCGCCTATGGCAACAGCCTCGGCGGGGACGTCATCACCTCCCTGCCCGGAAATATTTTGGGCCTGGGCACCGACCGCATTGAGATGAGCTGTGAAATCGTTCCCGGCAACAGCGGAGGGCCCGTGGTGCTGGAGCAGAGCAAAAAAGTGATCGGCATCTCCACCTATCTCGTCAAAGGCAAAGGAGACATCTGGGCCCGGAACACCAAGTGGGAGCAGATGCGGCGCTTTGCCATGCGCCCGGATAAAGTCACCAAATGGAGAAGGATGCAGTACACCGCCCTGATGAGTTCAACCGCGGAACTAAGCGCGTTTCACAGGGACACCCTCTCACTGGCGGCCGCATCCTATCTCAATCCCAAGCCCAACAACGCAGGCTTTGATGTGTCCGTCCAGTCCAAAGGAGACTTCGAACTGCGCAAAGTGCTGACTGAAGGAAGCCGCCACTCGCTGGGCCGGTCGATCACGGGAGCCATGTCCAAAGTGAACCAGCGCCTGACCGGAAGCTTTGGCGGCAACAAGGCCATGATGTCTGCGCAAGGAGTGCGGCCTTACTTCGCCGAGTTTTTCGCCACGGTGGCCCAGGCCTCCTCCTCCCAGATGCAGTCCATGCAAAATGCGGACCGGGCTCCGTATTTGAAACAATTCATTCCGGAACTGATCCGCATCCGCACGGAATATCACAATCTCTTTCTGCAGCAGGCAGCGCGTTTCAAATAGGCGCAGTCGCTTCCGTCAACCTGGTCTCCTTCCACATGACATCTTTCGAAAGGGACGCGCAGCCTGCGGGGTTAGCGGGAGACGCTTGAATATCCGCTCCCGCTGGAGCAGAGGCGGAAGAGGTGGTTGCACACTTCGTGGGCGGAGAGGATGCCGGTGCGGGGGAGCTGGTCGAAGTCGCCGATGAGGACGGGCCAGTCGGCGCGGTCTTCGGGGATGCGGCCGTGGGAGCCTTTGACGAGGGTGGCGTCGAGGGGGATGACGTCCATGAGCATGCGCTGGCCGAGGGCTTTTTTGGCGAGCTTGGAGGCGACTTTGAGTTTGGGCCACTTGATGGCGGGATCGACGAAGAGCTCGGCGGGGTCGTAGCCGCATTTGCGGTGGATGTCCACGCAGCGGGCGAAGTCGGGGGCTTTTTTGTCGTCCTGCCAGTAGTAGTAGGTGAACCAGCTTTTGGCATCGGCCACGGCGATGAGGTCGCCGCTGCGCTCGTGATTGAGGCCGACGAGGTGTTTTTCCATCTTGCCGAGGACCTGGGCGACGCCGGGGGTGACCTCTAAAGCGCCGCGGACGTTGGGGAGGATGCTTTGATCGTTGACGTAGATGTGGGCGACCTGATGGTCGGCGATGGCGAAGGCCTGGGAGCCGCCGAGATCGAGGGTTTCGCGGCCGAGCTCGTCTTTGATGCTGAGCCAGCCGCGCTCGCGGAAGACGCGGTTCAGGTGGACGGGCTGCTCGACATTGGTGATACCGTATTCGGAGAGGAGGACGACCTTGATGTTGCGAGTCTCGTAGAAGCGGATGAGGTCGCCGACGACGTTGTCGATCTGGCGGAGATCGAAGCGGATTTTCTCCATGTCGATGCCGACGCGCTGGAGGTTGTAGTCGAGGTGGGGGAGGTAAACGAGGGAGAGGCCGGGCCAGTGTTTTTCCTCGATCCACTTGGCGCTTTCGGCGATCCAGATGGAGGATTTGATGTCGGAGCCGGGGCCCCAGAAGTGGCGGAAGGGAAAGGGGCCGAGGTCTTTTTTGATGCGGTCCCGCAGCGGCATGGGCTGGGTGTGGATGTCGAAGACCTTGCGGCCATCGGCCGGATAGAGCGGGCGCGGGGTGATGGTGAAATCCGCGGTGGAGTACATGTTGAACCACCAGAAGAGCTTGGCGCAGGTGAACTGGGGATCGACACGGCGGAGGGCCTCCCAGAGTTTTTCGCCCTGCATGAGCTGCTCGGGCTGCTTCCAGAAGCGGTGCTCGGCGTAGTCGCGGTCATACCAGCCATTAGCGACAACGCCGTGGTCACGAGCGAGGCGGCCGGTGAGGTAGGTGGCCTGGGCGGTGCAGGTGACGGCAGGGAGGACGGGCTCGATGAGGGTGGAGCGATTGCGCTCAACGAAGGCGCGAATGGCCGGGGTGTGCTCGCCAATGAGCCGGGAGGTGAGGCCGACGACGTTGAGGATGGCGGTGCGCTGCATGGCGAAGGTTCGCTGTTGTCGGTTCTCGGTTCTCGGTTCGCTGTTCTCGGTTATTAACGCGTGGAACCGTGAACTGCGAACAGAGAACTTTCCGCGAACTTTAATAGAGCATGGCGGCGATGACGTAGGCGATCTTGCAGAGGCAGTGGAGGGCCTGATCCTGGATGAAGGTGGTCTTGTTTTCGCACTTGGCGAAGTCGATGAACCAGTGGAGGACGAGCTCGATGCAGCCGAGGATGAAGCAGCCGGTGATGGCCCAGACAGCGGCGGCGTGGAGGAGGCAGTGGGCGGTCATGCACCAGGGCCAGATCTCGACGGGACGGGTGGGGTCCTGCCTTTTGAGCAGGAGGTGGCGGTTTTTGCAGGTGGAGAGGAATTCGCCCTGCAGGGGGTAGTCCATCAGCGCGTGACCGGCGAACAGGAGAAAGAGAACCTGGATGGCTTCGAGCGAGGTGTGCGGAGGAAATGGCAGCAGGCCGGACATGCAGAGGTGTTCCATCGTGAATGGCGGACTGTAGCGCACGATTGATCATGCGCCAAACAATCCGCCACATCGCGGTGAATCAAGCGCTGTAGAAGGCTGCGATCTTCTCATTCACCGCGCGGAGGCGGGTGGAAATGGTGCGACCGACACCAATGAGCAGCCAGGCGGCGGCGCGAGGGTATTCATTGATGTAGCTTTCCAGGGTCTCGCCATCGATGCGCCAGACCTGGGAGAACTCCACCGCGGTGACGCTGGCGCTGGCGACGTTGGGGTCGAGGAGATTGATCTCGCCGATGGTCTCTCCCCGCTGGATGGAGCCGAGGAGGACCTTGTGCCCGCCGCGCATGGCGGTGGCGTGGAATTTTCCGGAAACGACGAAGAAGAGGCTGTTTTGCTGCTGCCCTTCCTCAATGAGATGCTGACCGGGCTGCACCGGGAGGAATTCGCCATAGCCGCTGAGGATGTCGCGGTCCTCGTCACCAAGGGGTTCGAGGATGCCTTGGGCGGGAAGCTTGGGAGACGAGAGGGAGCTCATAGAGGGAGAGTGGGATGAATTAAGCGGTCTTTTTTAAGCTTAGAGGCCCGGAATGGCAAGCCTCGTGAAGAGGAAGACGCCGAAACCCGATGGTGAACGGGCAAAGGCTCCAGCTTTTTCACCCGCTGTGGTCATTCACCTTTATGAAGTATTGTACCTCCTAAATTTTGCTGGATTTCCAAGGGCATCGGTTCAAAATCGCCCCCTCACTTCAACCAGCCAACCTGACCTCATCCATGTCCGACGCCCCCACCTCCTCCAAATGCAGCAGCTGCTGCGGCTACGCTTATGCCCATCTTCTGCTCCGCCTTTGGGTCGGCCTGCGTCTGTTCATGGCAGGCCTGGACAAGTTCCGCTGGGGGAATGGGCCAACGGTGAGCTTTGGCCTGGAGAATTATCCCAAGAAGACCGGACCGCTGGCCAAGCTGATGACGGACAACAGCTTCATGCCGCAGTGGGCCTGCGACGCCTTTGCCGCGACGATCGGCTACATCCTCATCCCTGTCGGCATCTGGGTGGCGATCGGCATTTTCACTGAGTTCGGTCTGCTGGCGGCCGGCCTGGTGTTTCTGGCGCTGGGTTTTGGCCTGGCCTCCCTGCCGGATGACACCGAAGTGGTGAGCAACATCGGACTTTCCATTCTCATCGTGGCCGCCGCCCTGGTGACTGCTAAAGCGAAGAATCTTTCGCTCGACGGAATTCTTCGCCGCAAAAAGGCCTGACCGCGACGTCGTGTCGTAGAAGATATACATGGCAGTGAACCCACGCGCCTGACTGTACCTATGAATTCCCAGCCTCTTTCCTCCTCTCCCGCGCCGCTGTCCCGTTTCATGGACCGCCGCGGCTTCCTCCGCACCAGTGCTTTGACCAGCAGCGGAATCTACCTGGCAACCAGCAAGAGCGCGGTCGCGCAGGCCACTGACAAAGGGCGCACGATCAAGTGCGCGCTGGTGGGCTGCGGCGCGCAGGGCAATGCGCTGCGCGTGGCCTCCAAGGACGTCCCCGGCATCCAATGGGTGGCGATGTGCGACATCTGGAAGTACTCTGTGGGCCGCACGCGCGGCGGCTTCCTGAGTGAAAACAAGCACCAGGTGGAAGGCAATATCAAAATCTACGAGGACATCAATGAGATGCTCGACAAGGAGCCGTCGATTGAGGCGGTCTTCATTGCCACGCCGGACTTCCTGCATGCCCCATATTCGCGCCTCTGCCTGGAGAAAGGCAAGAACGTGTACTGCGAGAAGATGATGAGCAACACGATCGAAGGGGCGAAGGACATGGTGCGCGCCGGCAAGGCGAACCCCGGGATCTTCCAGATCGGGCACCAGCGCCACAGCAACCCGCGCTACCTGAACCTGCGTGACAACATCATCAAGCCGGGGAAGATGCTGGGCCGCATCACCCATGCGTATGCGCAGTGGAACCGCGGTGTGTCCGGCAGCCAGCCGCAGGAAGCGGTGAAGGGCTATCCGATCTCGGACGAAGTGCTGAAAAAGAACGGCTACAACAGCCTGGAGGAGTTCCGCAACTGGCGTTTCTTCTCCAAGTATGGCGCGGGTCCGCTTTCCGACCTGGGAGCGCACCAGATCGACATGTTCAACTGGATGTATGAATCGACTCCCGTCTCGGTGATCGCCTCCGGCGGGGTGGACTACTTCGACGGCAAGGACGGCCGGCCCAAGTTCGAGCTGCCGGACAACATGATGTGCATCTACGAATTTAACACGCCACAGGGAGCGCTGCGCGCCTACTACCAGGTGCTGACGACGACGGGCTCCCAAGGTGCGTATGAAAAGCACATGGGGATCGGCGGCACGGCCATCATTTCGGAACTCGACACGAACGGCAACCAGCTCTACGCCGAGCCGGGTCAGGACTGGGAGGGCTTTGCGCTGGGGGACAACCCGCCCATCATGAAGGCGGCGGACAAGGCCAAGAACAAGTTCTGGGAACACCCGCGTGACTGGGAGAAGCCCAAGCCGCCTTCCTACGGTGCGGTGAGCGTGGCGGACGTGCGCGAGAGCAAGGCCCTTTCCCAGTGGGAAATGTCCGTGAAGCTGAAGGTGAAACCCCACACTCCGCACATTCAGAACTTCATAGAGGCGGTGCAGAGAAAGGATCCGGCGCACCTGACGTGCAACGTCGAGGCCGCGTTCAAGTCCTGCGTGACGGTGCTCAAGGCCTACGAGGCCAAGGATTCCGGCGGCAAATACACCTTCAAGCCCGAAGATTTCCAGGCGTGATCCGCGCCCTGAACTCAGCACCTAACAACCAACCACTCCCCATGAAAAACACCCTCCACATCCTGACGGGCCTCGCGCTCGCGTTCACCCTCGCCGCGTGCGGCAAGAAAGAAGAATCGAAAGCCGAAGCTGCCGCCGCAGCCCCCACCCCAGCCCCAGCCGCGGCGCCCGCCGTGCCTGCTGGCGACCTTGAAGAGATCAAGCTCGAGTTCCCGAAGCCCATGTTCATCGGCACGCCAGTGCCTGCTGAACTGCCGAACCTTGAGAAGGCTGACCCCAGCAAGGTGGTGAAGTCCATCATGGTCCCGAAAGGCACCACGAACCTGGCCAAGGGCAAGAAGGTGACGAGCTCTGACTCCGCGCCGATCATCGGTGAGCTCAGCCTTGTGACGGATGGCGACGCCGACGGTGCTGACGGTTCCTTTGTGGAACTGATGCCCGGCAAGCAATGGGTGCAGATCGATCTCGGCGAAGAGGCGAACATCTACAAAATCGCCATGTGGCACTACCACAAGCAGGCGCAGGCCTACATCGACGTGGAAGTGCAGGTTTCCGATGATCCTGAGTTCAAGACCGGCGTGACCAGCCTGTGGAACTCTGACCACGACGACTCCTCCGGCATGGGCAAGGGCAGCGACCCCGCCTACGTGGAAACCAACCACGGCCGTGTGGTGGACGCCAAGGGCATCAAGGCCCGCTACGTGCGCCTGTGGAGCAATGGCAACACCAGCAACGACATGAACCACTACTGCGAAGTGGAAGTGTTTGGCAAGCCTGCCAAGTAAGCCGGAGATTTGATTGAATCGAAACCGCCGTGCAGGAAACTGCATGGCGGTTTTTTTTGTACTGACCAGGTTGCGATCTTTATCCTTGTCGTTTGCCATCCCACGGGCGGGCCGGAAATCGCATTCGGAGAGTGCGGACCACTTCACGGGAGGTCCTGCCGCACGCTCTGAGAATTCGCTGCTCCCTTTTCTCTCACGGCCCCATCCTGAAAAGGACGGGGCTGTGCTTACACGTCCATGATCTTGGGGGCTTGGGAGCGTGTGGTCTGCCACTCCTGATAGCGTTCGAGTTCGCGCTGGACGAGTTTGAGGCAGAAGGCGACGACGGTGGCGTCGTCGAGGTAGCCGACGCCGATGATGACATCGGGGAGGACGTCTGCGGGATTGAGGACGTAGAGGAGGGCGAGGGAGACGGCGCTGATGGCCCAGTAGGGGATCTCGCGGTAGGCGCCGGCCCAGTAGTCTTTGACCATGCTGAGCATGATCTTGGTCTGCTCGAAGACTTTTTTGAGCTTGGGGAGCTTGCTCTCGATCTCCTGAGCGCGCTGGTTGACCTTGGCTATGTCGAGGTCGTGGTCGCCTTTGGGAGGAGTGCTGGTGCTCATGGGAGAAGTTTAATCAGGGGCGTGGGGGGAAGTCCAGCGGGCAGTGAGTCAGTGGGCGTTGGGCGAGAGAGGGGGGCATTGGCGAATGGGGGCGCTGGTGGTCGGACGGTTTGGCGGAGGGGGGGGTGGAGAGTGGGGATGAGCTGGACACCAAACACATCCAGCCTACGGGCGGACCGCACATGGAATGTGCGGACCACTTCGCGCTGGGTGGGCAGGTGGAGATTTTGGCACGCTTGTGGCGTTGACTTGGGGGACGGGGGCCGAATGATGGGGGTGCGATGCGTGCTGAAGATGCTTCCCTCCCCTGCCCTGATTTGACGGATGTTTTGACGAGTGAACTCGTGGAGTGCGGGCGGGATTTCCACCGGCGGGGGTGGTCGCTGGGAACGAGCAGCAACTACAGCGCGGTGACGGGGCGGGAACCGCTGAGGCTGCTGATGACGGGAAGCGGCTATGACAAAGGGAGGCTGCAGAAAGAGCAGTTTGTGATGGTGGATGAAGGGGCGCGGGCGCTGCACGGGGGCGGTCCGAAGCCCTCGGCGGAGGCGGAGCTGCACACGGTGCTGGCGAGGCATGGGGCGGGGGCGGTGCTGCACACGCATTCGGTGGCGGCGACGGTGCTGAGCGAGCATTTTTTGAAGGCCGGAGGACTGCGCATTGCGGGCTATGAAATGCTGAAGGGGCTGGCGGGGATCACGACGCATGAGTCGGAGGCGTGGATAGAGATTTATCCGAACACGCAGGACATCGCGGCGCTGGCGAAGGTGATCGACGGGCGGATGCGGGATGCGGGCAATCCGCTGCGGCATGGGTTTCTGATGGCGGGGCACGGGCTGTACACGTGGGGAGAGAGCATCGCGGCGGCACGAAGGCAGGTGGAGGTGCTGGAATTTCTTTTCGAAGTCGTCACGCAGAAGCGTTTGCTCTGCGGCTCATTTTAAGGAGCACTCACCCATGGCCTACCTGCGCATTTCCTCCAAAGACCGTGTCATTGAAGACGCGGATGCCATCCGCGTTTTTTTGCTGCCGCATGGCATCCGCTATGAGCGGTGGCCGGTGGCGGGAAGGAGCGACCGGGATGCCTCGCAGGAGGAGATTCTGGCGGCGTATGCGCCGGAGGTGGAGGCGCTGAAGGAGAGCGGCGGGTACCTCACGGCGGATGTGGTGAACGTGACGCCGGAGACGCCGGGGCTGCAGGAGATGCTGAACCGATTCAACCAGGAGCACCGGCATGCGGAGGACGAGGTACGCTTCATCGTGAAGGGGCGCGGGATTTTCTACATCCATCCCGAGAACAGCGACGCGGTGTTTTCGATTGAGATCGAGGAGGGGGATCTGCAATGTGCCTGCGGGAACGAGGCACTGGTTTGACCTGTGCGCGGACCGCACCATCCGGGCGATACGGCTGTTCCGTGAGAAGGCCGGGTGGACACCGCTGTACACTGGAGACGCGATTGCCAGCGAGTACCAGCCGCTGTGCTTTGGGCCCAATCCGATGGCGGTGAAGGGATTTCGGATCGAGCAGGCAGCGGCGATCGCGGCATGATCACGTTTGGAGGCAAAGTCATTCTGCTGGACATCGAGGGCACGGTCTCGCCGCTGGCGTTTGTGCATGAGGTGATGTTTCCGTATGCGCGGCAGCGGGCGGGTGCGTACCTCAACACGCACTGGGGCACGGCGGTGATGGGGCGACTGGCAAGTGATGCGGGAGTGGCGAGGTTTGCGAGCCCGGCGGAGGCCGAGGCGGCGGTGCTGCGGTGGATGGACGCCGACGCGAAGGTAACGGGGCTGAAGCAACTGCAGGGACTGATCTGGGAGGAGGGATTTAAGAACGGCGAGCTGCGCAGCCGGATCTTTGAGGATGTGCCGCATGCGCTGGCGGGATGGTGCCGGCAGGGGCGCGAGATCCGCATTTACTCCTCCGGCAGCGTGCATGCACAGAAGCTGTTTTTTGCGCACACGAAGCGTGGCAATCTAACCGCGCATTTCTCGGGCTATTACGACACGACGACGGGCTCCAAGCGCGAAGCGGCGAGCTATGCGGCCATCGCGGCAGACTGCGGGCTGGAGACAAAGGAGATTCTCTTTGTCAGTGATGTGGTTGAGGAATTGAATGCGGCGCGAAATGCGGGCATGCTGACGGCGCTGGCGCTGCGGCCTGGAAACGCGGCTGCGCCGCCGAACGACCACCCTGCCCTCACGTCCTTTTCCGACATCGTCCTCACATGAAGATTCACGGCCAGCCGCACCGCTCCATCGAAGCTGAACACGCCACGCGCAGTGCGCGCATCATTGACCAGACGCTGCTGCCACACGTGGTGGAGTGGCGGACGCTGCGGACGATGGAGGAGGCGGCGGAGGCGATCCAGGTGATGCGGGTGCGGGGTGCGCCGCTGATCGGCGCGACGGCGGCGTTTGGGCTGTACTTTGCGCTGCGGGAGAATGCCACGGATGCGGCGCTGCAGCATGCCTACCATGTGCTGCACGCGACACGGCCGACGGCGATAAACCTGCGCTGGGCGCTGGACCGGGTGAAGCGGGTGGTGATGCCGCTGGAGGCCGCGCAGCGTGCGGATGCGGCGTGGAATGAGGCGCTGGCGATCTGCGAGCATGATGTGGAGACGAACCGTGCGATTGGCAAACATGGGCTGGAATTGTTTCGGGCGATCCAGGCGAAGAAGGATGATACCGAGGCGGTGCTGAATGTGATGACGCACTGCAATGCGGGATGGCTGGCGACGGTGGACTGGGGCACGGCGATCTCGCCGATCTACCAGGCGCATGATGCGGGGATGAAGGTGCATGTGTGGGTGAGCGAGACGCGGCCGCGCGGCCAGGGGGCCTCGCTGACGGCGTTTGAGCTGAAGGAGCATGGGGTGCCCTACACCCTGATCGTGGACAACAACGCCGGGCACCTGCTGCAGCGCGGGCTGGTGGATGTGGTGATCGTGGGCACGGACCGGGTGACGGCGCACGGGGATGTGGCGAACAAGATCGGCACGTATCTCAAAGCTCTGGCGGCGAAAGCGCATGAGGTGCCGTTTTATGTGGCGACGCCGGTGAGCACGATCGACTGGACGATCACGGACGGGATCCGGGAGATCCCGATCGAGCAGCGGAGCGCGCGGGAGGTGACGCACATGCCGGGGATGAATGCGACGGGGGCGCGGGAGGAGGTGCTGATCACCCCGGAGGGAACGGAGGCACGGAATGACGGCTTTGACGTGACGCCGGCGGGGCTGGTAACGGCGCTGGTGACGGAGCACGGTGTGGTGGCGGCGACGGCGGAGGCGATGGGGGAGCTGCGGGGGAGGATTTGAGAAATGGGGCGCTGGGCTCATCTCGGCGGAGCGAGATGAGTACTCTACTTTTTTTCGTGATTTAGACACTGGTCGGTGTCGGAGATGCGAATACCGTGAGTCGGTTTTTACCCCATAAAGGAGATCTGCATTATGAATCGTTGCCTTGCCAGTGTGTTGACGGGATGGGCGTTGCTCATCGGAACTTCGAGTGCGGTGGCGCAGCAGCCTGCGGCGGCTTCGCGTGCCATCATTGTGTTTGATGCGTCTGGAAGCATGTACGGGGAGGTGCCGGGCGGGGTGAAGATCGACATCGCGAAGAAGGTGGTGAGCGACATTGTGGGCTCGATTGATCCGGCGATGGAGCTGGGACTGATGGCGTATGGACACCGGAAGAAGGGAGACTGCGAAGACATCGAGCTGCTGGTGCCGCCGCAGGCGGGAAGTGCGGCCGCGATTCTCAAGGCGGTGGCGGGGCTGGAGCCGAAGGGGAAGACGCCGCTGACGGCGGCGGTGATCCAGGCGGCGAAGTATCTGAAGTTTGAAGAAGCGAAGGCGTCTGTGATCCTGGTGAGCGACGGGGTGGAGACGTGTGAGAAGGACCCGTGCATGGCGGCGGAGGAGCTGGAACGGCTGGGGATTGATTTCACGTGCCATGTGATCGGCTTTGACCTGAAGCCGGGAGAGTCTTCGGGGCTGGAGTGTCTGGCCAAGAAGACCGGGGGTATGTACCTGGCGGCGAAGGATGCGGCATCGCTGAAGTCCTCGCTGGAAGTGGCGATGAAGCAGGTGGCGAAGCCTGTGACGACGCTGGTGGTGGAGGCGAAGAAGTCCTCTGGCGGTGCGATGCTGGACGGGGTGGCGTTTCAGGTGTTTGCGGATGGCGGCGGTGAAAACGCGATCGCCACGGGGACTGGCGGGCACTGGAGCACGGAGCTGCCGAAGGCGGGGAAATACACGCTGAGCGCGAAGTTTGGCGGCAAGACGCTGGAGCAGACTGTGACGATCAAGGACGGGGAGACGGTGACGAAGGAGGTGGTCTTTGCGGAGACGGGGCTGAAGGCGGTGGCGTATGACAAGGAAGGCGGCGTGGCTTTTGAAAAGGAAGTGAGCTGGGACCTGTTTGGCCCTGCGGATGGCGAGGGGAACCGGCCGAAGGTGTCCTTCAGCTATGAAGCGAAACCGTTTCTCAAAGTGGCTCCGGGCAAGTACCTGCTGACAGCGGTGCGCGGCAATGCGACGGCGAGCGTGGTGGTGGAAGTGAAGGAAGGGCCGGCGCAGGAGGTGAAGGTGATCCTGGGCAGCGGAAACCTGAAGCTGAGCGCGATCAGCGCCGAGGGACAGCCGGCGATCGCGAAGGATGTGAGCTGGGAGCTTTTCACGCCGCCGGATGCGGAGGGCCAGCGGAAGAAGCTGGGCTACAGCTACGAGGCGCAGCCGAAGATGACGCTGCCGTCCGGCCCCTGCCTGGTGGTGGCGGTGTATGGCAATGCCAAGGGCCAGAGAGAGGTGGAGGTGAAGGCGGGAGAGACGCAGGACATCGTGGTGCTGCTGGGCAGCGGGAAGCTGAAGCTGGCGGTGGTGATGGAGGAAGGCGGCACGCCGGTGGCGAAGGATGTGACCTGGGAGGTGTTTGGCGAGGCGGATGCGGAGGGCAACCGTGCCAAGGCAGCTTACAGCTATGAGGCGCAGCCCACGCTGGCACTGCCGGCGGGCAAGTACCAGGTGGAGGTGGCCTATGGCAATGCGAAGGGGAAGGTGATGGTGGAGATCAAGGCGGGAGTGACCACGGAAAAGGTGGTGAGCCTGGGTGCGGGGAAACTGAAGCTCTCCGCAGTCCCGACGGAAGGCGCGGAACCGATCTCCAAGGATCTGTTCTGGGAGATCGTGGGCGCGACGGCTGATGCAGAGGGGAACCGGACGAAGGCGGGTTTCAGCTACGATGCGCAGCCGACTTTCAGCCTGCCTGCCGGGAAATATCTGGTACAGCTCGAGTGGGGCGCTGCGAAGATGAAGCAGGAGGTGGAAGTGGCGGCAGGCAAGATGACGGAAAAGCCGATCGTGCTGAATGCGGGGACGCTCGCCGCCAGTGCGCTGATGGCGGAAGGGGCGGATCCCGTGGCGGACGGGCTGAACTGGGATGTGTATGGAGAGCCGAATGCCGAGGGCGAGCGGCCGAAGGTGACCTATAGCTATGATGCGCAGCCGAAGTTCCGCCTGAAGGCGGGCAAGTACCGGGTGGAGGTGACACGGGGAGCGGCCACCACGCGCGTGGAGGTGGAAGTCCAGGCGGGCAAGATGATGACCAACGCGCTGAATTTGAACGCGGGCACGCTGAAAGCGAACTCATCCACGCCGGGGGACTGGGAGGTGTTTGGCCCGGTGAATGCGGAGGGTGAGCGGAAGAAGATCACCTACTCGTATGATCAAAATGCAAAACTCTTCCTGCCTGCGGGCAAGGTGCTGGTGGTGCGCAGCAAGGACGGGAAGAAGGCGGAGCAGGAAGTGGAGATCAAACCGAATGCGATGACCGAGGTGACGCTGGATGCGAAATAGCCCGGGGAGAAACCTGCCTGCTGCTCAATACGACTTGTAAAAGGACCGGCATCATAGACCATCTGCCACCCGATTATGAAACTCATTCTTCAACTCATGGCTCTCGGGCTGTTTGCCAGCAGCATCTCGTCATGCAAGAAAACGCCCTCGGCAGAGAAAGCCGCCGAGGACAGGCACAAGGCGGCTGAAGCAATCAAGGAGGCCGTGAAGTCCAACGCCGACGTGGCGAAGGAGAAACTGGAGGTGGCCAAGGTGGAAGCGGAGAAGAAGGCCGCGGAGCTGAAGGTGGCTGCCGAGAAGGAAGCGGCCATTCTGAAAGAGGCTGCAGCGAAGAAAGCTGCGGAGGCTGCGAAGGCGATGGAGGAAGCAGCAGCGAGGGCGAAGGCGGCGCTGACTCCGGCTCCTGCGTCTGCGACGCCGCGGCCAGCGCCGGCACCGGCCCCTCCAGCGCCTGCGGTGCCGAAGTGAGGTGTGTTTCGTTTTGCTTCACCACGGGAGTGAAGTGTGAGGAGCGTCAGGAGGTGATCCTGGCGCTCTTTTTGTTTGGAGCCACGATATGCTGAGACAGGCTGCTTTCTTTGTGCGCGGGCCGCTCCAACCCGAAAGCGGCGTCAGGCAGATGGTATCCCCTCACCCCCGCCCTCTCCCCGAAGAGGAAATTTGATTGTTTACGATTTTCAGGGGCGGGGAGAGGGAGAGTCGCGCACGCCGCCTTGAAATGATCCCACCGGTTGCTGTTTCAGAGGCTTTCATGGGCACGCCTGCGATCAGAGTGCACGAATTCGCGCGCCGAGGGCTGGCGCCAGCAAAGTAATCTGCACAGTTCTGTGCGATGCTCCCGTGCACGAAAGCCCAGACGCCGCACAGAGGATTCCCTTCGGGGCTGCGCAGGTGCGGACCACTTTGCTGGCGCCCTCGCGGGAGCCCAGGAGCAGCTTCCGGCTCGTGGCGATTGCTCTTTAAAAGCGATGGGTGCTTGCGGAGCGCTGCGGACTGGAAGTCCGCGCGTCGGGGTGCTTTGGCTCGCGGTTGTTGAGCCGGTGCAGGCTGGAGGAGGGTCAGACTTCTTTCGGGACTTCGTAGCCTTTGCGGTATTCGCGGGTGAGGAGGGCGAGGGCTTCGGGGGTGGCGGTGTCGCCGATGAAGGTTTCTTTGGCGGCGTCGATCTCGAGCATGGGGCCCATTTTGATGTCGAGCTGGGAGGCATCGAGCTCGTTTTTGATGAGGTGCTCGTGGAAGTCGGCGATGACGTCGTTCCAGGGCTGGAAGTCCTTCACGGCGGCTTCGGCCTGCTCGCGGTTGTACTTGTGGCCGAGGCGGAAGGAGTTGTTGGCAAGGTGGCACCAGGCGCTGGAGAAATGAATTTTTTCCACTTCACCTTTCAGATCGTCTTTTTTGCGGCTGCGGATGGCGTCGATGAAATTGGCGGCGTGGGTTTTGCCACCGTCGCCTTTGAAGGTGTGAAGCTTCTGGCCTGCGGAATCAAAGGCGGTGCCGCCGCCGCGGCTGCCGGTGTAGTACCCGCCTTCGCACTCGATGATGAGGAAGGCGCCGGTGCGGCGGCGCAGGTACACGTCGGGGGCTTTGACGCCCTTTTGGCGGGGGAGATTGTGGAAATCGATGATGACCGGGATGCTGCCGGTGTCCATGTAGGCGAAGTGGGTGTTGGGTGTTTCGCCGGCGTCATCCCAGGCGAAGCGGCCGCCGCCGGCGATGACGCGCTTGGGAAGCGTGACTTTGTCGCGGAAGACGACGTTGCGGAGGTCGTCGAGAATATGGGGGCCCCAGTTGCCCATTTCGCCGTTGCCGGTGTTCCAGCTCCAGTGCCAGTCGTAGTGGAATTTTTCGCGGTAGATGGGCTCGTCTTTGGCAGGGCCGAGCCAGATGTCGTAGTCCAAGGTGGCAGGAGGAGGGAGGGGCTCGGCGCGTTTGCCGATGGAGGAGCGGAGGCTGTAGTGATTGCAGCGGACGTATTTGATTTTGCCCATGGTGCCGGCATCGAGGAAACCTTTGATTTCCTCCTGCAGGGGATCGCTGCGCTGCTGGGTGCCGCCCTGGACGATGCGGTTGTACTTGCGGGCGGCTTCGACGAGCTTGCGGCCTTCCCAGATGTTGTGAGAGACGGGCTTCTCGACATAGACATCCTTGCCGGACTGCATGGCCCAGATGGAGGCGAGAACGTGCCAGTGATTGCCGGTGGAGACGACGACGGCGTCGATGCTCTTGTCCTCCATGATCTTGCGGAGGTCCTGGGTGGTCTTGGCATTGGGGAAGGCTTTCTTTCCTTTGTCCAGGGCGGCGGTGTCGGGATCGCAGAGATAGGCGATTTCCACGCCGGGGACTTTGGCCATGCGGCCGGCATTGCCCAGGCCCTGGCCTCCGAGACCGATGGAGGCGATGCGGATGGTGTCATTGGCGCCGAGCACGCGGCTGGCGGAGAGAGCGGTGAAGGCTAGAGCGGACTGGGTGATGAAGGAGCGGCGTGAGGTCATGGCTGAGCGGATTAAAATCGAAGTTTAATCCGAACGATGTTCTGCATGCAACTCCTTCGCCAAATCATGCTGGCCCCCATTCCTGCCCCACTGCGGCCGGCGGAAGGATGGCGACGATCATCATTCGCGGCGGATCTTGCGTGATTCCAAATTTTTGACGATTTCGCAACTGGTCACGGACGGCTGGACAAGGGGAAACAGGAGCAGCTATGATCCGCCTACTATGAACACCGCTGATCTTGTCTTCGTGGGTTTCAACCGTCGGGTGGCGGCGCTGCAACGCCAGACCGGTGACATCGTGTGGGAGTGGAAGGCTTCCAACGGCATGTCGTATGTGAGCCTGCTGCTGGATGGCGGCACGCTGATCGTGTCTGTGAACGGCTACATGTACGGGCTGGATGCCGCGACGGGACGGCAGATGTGGTACAACCCGATGAAGGGCTATGGCACCGGGGTGGCGGCGATGGTGTCCGTGAAAGGGATGAGCAGCAATCCGACAGCGGCGGCGGCGGCAGATGAGGCGGCGCGGCAGGCGAGCCAGAATTCGACGACGGCGACGAGTACGACGTAGTACGCGGGCAAGCTGGCGGATCAGAAAGTGATCTTGCGGAGAAGTCCTAATGAACGACTGCGTGGCATGACTCTGAGCGTCACGATCCCTGATGCGTTGGCGGCCACCCTGCAACGAAAGCACCCTGCTTTGCCGCGAGTACTGCTCGATGGATTTGCGGTGGAAGCCTATCGAAAGGGCATGCTTTCAGCCGCAGAAGTTCGGGTGCTGCTTGGACATGAATCTCGCTGGGAGACAGAAGATTTTCTCGCTGCACACGAGGCGTGGCCAGGAACCACTTCTGAGCAAGTGGCGGCTGATGGAAGCAAGCTATAGCATTTTGCAAAACTCATTTCCGTTTAGCGGGCTGTTTCTTGATCGCAGATCATGGGCTTCGACGGCGGCTGGCTGAGGACAGCCAGCCCTACCTGCGCTGGGCACGCGCATGCCTGCAGCGAGGTAGGGAGGCTGGTCCTCCAGCCTCCGCCGAACGTCTCCAAGCGCCGCTGACCGGAAATCCGTTTTGGAAAACGCCATCATGGATGACGAGGGGGCAGCGCCGAAACTTCAACCGTTTCAACTATTTCAACGCCTGGGTATACGCGAACAGCCCGCCAGGTGGGAAGTCACATCCCTCCGGCACGTCGGCAGGGCCTACAGCGGTTTGCAAATTCATTTCCGGGAGGCCTGCTTTTCTTGCCCCGCAGTCTTGGAACTTCGACGGTGGATGGGCACGCCCCGCCCAGCTTTGCCTTGCGCACGTTCAGCGCGCGGTAGGGAGGCTGGTCCTCCAGCCTCCGCCGGGCCTTGCCACGGGTGCTTTTCGGAAATCAGTTTTGCAAACGGCTATAAACGCGCTTCTCAGTCGATGATTGTCGTCTGAAACCAATTTCCGCGTCACGCAGGTGGTGATTGACGCCGCCTGGACGGCCAACGCACCTCGTTGACCAACATCGGGTAGGAGGCGGGGTTGCCCCCGCCGTCCTCCCACACCACCGGACGTGCGGTTCCGCATCCGGCGGTTGAGATGAAGAGTTTATGTTCATGGTCGGACCTGACGTTGCCAACGTTGGATGGTTTCGAGCAGGAAC
>NZ_JBGAFO010000006.1:0-505529 GCF_044227185.1 Prosthecobacter sp.
CTGCCGCCCACCGGGCGTTGGTTTGGACGGCATTGGAGAGACCGGGCAGCGTGCGAGTGGAGGATGTGGACACCCGCCCGAAGATACCCCTCACAGCGGGGGTACAATTTTTATCTTCAACTTTGTGGGTAAAGGTCAGCTCGGAGGCCCGCGCTCCATGGAGGCGTTTTCAAACGCGCCTGGTCATTCCGAGCCGGGCCCGAGCGGCTGCCCTGAGCTTGATGGCGTGGTGGAGGAACCGCTGCCGCTGCCGCTCCCGGAGCGCATGCGCAGCACGGGCAGGGGTTTGTAGGTGGTCACCCACACCGGAGAGCCCCAGGTGTGCGGGTAGTGGGAGGTGTAACGCACGGTTTTCTCCTTCAGCGGCGTGCCCGGGGCCGGGTGCGGCGCCTCCAGATCGTGGTAGATGTATTCAAAGGAGCCGATCGGCGAGGTCACGCGGTCATAGTAGCCCATGCCGCCCGGGTGGGACGCGCTGTAGGGGTAGAAAACACTGTGCGAAGGCGGCGGCCCATACGGGTGCTGGCTGGCCACATAACCCGGAGACCCATACGCCGGCGAGGCCACCCGTGCGGAGGTGGCCGTGGTCACCGCCGGCACCGTGCGCTGGTACAAATCTCCCGTGCAGGAGGCGGCCAGCAGCCCCAGCAGCGGCATGAGCAGGAAAGAGTGTGTCTTCATAAAAGAAAGCGTGGTGGTGAGGGGTGAGACTTCAGAAGGAATGAATCGATAACCGCAGGCCAGGACAAGTGAATAAACCGCCCCCGGCCCTCCTGTCTCTCACAAATACGCACATCCCCCGCCAATCACGCGCATTCCTCCGCACGAACCGAACACCGAACCGCGAACAGAGAACAACGGACCGAGAACAGCGAACCGCGAACCGAGAACCGAGAACCGAGAAGAGCGAACCGAGAATCGAGAACTGCTGCCAGAACCGTGAAAACGGGTCTGCCTGTCTCGCCCGGCCTGAAGGGCCGCTGGACTCAGCCCAGGGAGCAGTCGCGCAGCGACAAGCCCTGGGTTTCGTCACCCCGTCCGCCGTCGGTGCAGGGCGCGCCCTGAAGGGGGGGCGGGAACACGTTCTTTCCTGCCAGCAGATGAACCTGCCCAAGGGGTGACTTTTCAAGACGAGTCCGGTCGCGTTTGGCAGCGCTCCGAGATCCAGAGCGGCAAGAGGCAGGCGCGGGATGGAAGTGGCCTCTCCCGCGCTCCTTCAGAGCGCACCCTTTGGATAGGAGGCTGTGTTGTTGGAGCGGTCCTAGGGCTTGCCGCTGCGCGGCTGCGCCCTGGGCTGACTCCTGCGGCCCTTCAGGCCGCGTGGTCTGCGAAGGCCCCCGTAAGAAGGCCGCGGAAGATTCAAAACGAGAGCTGGGAACGAGGAACGGCTCCTCCACGCTGCACGTGTTTGCGGCGCGCTAGGATCGAGGACGAGGACGAGGGCGAGGGCCGGACAGAACGAGAGCCACCATGCATGCGCCTCGCCTTGGGGGCCCGGCCACGCGGCAGCGTCTTGGAGTGCGGCGGTCCTCCGCCGCTTTCGGGCGTCTCGTGGCCCGCGCAAAGCTCCAGAGGGCTGGAGCACTCCAGGACGCTGTCGCGCGCATCGCTCACCCTGCGCGAAAATGCTCCCGTCACTCGGCGCTGCGGACGTTGCGGCGCGCCATGATCGAGGACGAAGACGAGGACGAGGACGAGGACGAAACCGCGAACAGAGAACCGAGAACAGAGAACAGAGAACCGGGAACAAAAACCTAAATCTCCAGGCGCAACTGACGACGTTCCTCCGGCGCCATGAGAGTGGAAACGCCGATGCCGATGAGGCGCAGCGGGCCCGTCACCAGGCGGTGGCGGGCCAGAAGGTGGCAGGCCAGGCGGTAGATCTCACGCTCCGTGGTCACGGGCTCCTCCACGCGGATCTGCCGGGTCAGCGTGGTGAAGTCGCTGTAGCGCACCTTCACCTGCACCGTCAGCGCGCCCAGGTCGTGGCGTGCCAGCGTTTGCGCCACATCCAGCGCCATCTCCTTCAGCGCGGCGCGCAGCTTGGGCCGCTCGTCGGTGTCGTTAAGAAAAGTGTTCTCCGCGCTGATGCTCTTGCGCTCGTCGCTGAGGTCCACCGGGCGGTCGTCATTCCCCAGCGCCCGCTCCCGCAGCCTGGCGGCAAAGGAGCCCACCACGCCCTCCAGCGGCTGCTGCGTCGTTTGCAGATCGCCGATGGTGCGCAGCCCCAGCGCCTCCAGGCCCTGGGCCGTCACCGGGCCCACGCCATGGATGGCGCTCACCGGCAGCGGCCGCAGAAAGGCCAGCTTGTCGCGGTCCAGGATCACCGTCAGCCCGTCCGGCTTTTGGAAATCGCTCGCCAGCTTCGCCAGGAATTTGTTGGTGCTGATGCCCACGCTCGCCGTCAGCCCGCACTCCTCGCGGATGCGCCGTTTGATCTGCGCGCCCAGCGGCCGCGCCGCCTCCAGCGCGGCGTCCACTTCGAGAGAATCGTCCACCAGCGCGCTCACATCCAGGTAGGCCTCATCCACGGAGACCTGCTCGATCAGCGGCGTCAGCTCCCCCAGAATGCCCATGATCCGCTTCGACTCCGCGCGATACACCTCCATGCGCGGCCGCACAAAGATCCCCTGCGGGCACAGCCGCCCGGCGGTGCGGGAGGGCATGGCCGAGCGCACCTTGAACTTCCGCGCCTCATAACTCGCCGCACACACCACGCCCCGCTGGTCCGGCGGCGAACCCACGATGACGGGCTTCCCCCGGTACGCCGGGTTGTCCCGCTGCTCCACCGAGGCGAAGAAGGCGTCCATGTCCATGTGCATGATGATGCGGGGCATTGCTAGATGTTAGATGCTGGATGCTGGATGCTGGATGCTGGATGCTGGATGCTGGATGCTGGATGCGCGGGGCGAGTGGCGAGTGGCGAGTGGCGAGTGGCGAGTGGCGAGTGGCGAGTGGCGAGTGGCGAGTGGCGAGTGGCGAGTGGCGAGTGGCGAGTGGCGAGTGGCGAGTGGCGAGTGGCGAGTGGCGAGTGGCGAGTGGCGAGTGGCGAATGGCGAATGGCGAATGGCGAATGGCGAATGGCGAATGGCGAATGGCGAACGCGGGCCGGATCGTCCTCGTCCTCGTCCTCGTTCTCCTACTCGTCCTCGATTCATACGCTCCGCAAGCACGAAGCGCGTGCGAGCAAATCCTCGCGAAGTGGTCCGCACTCTCCGAGTGCGGCGCGAGCGTTCCCAGACTCCCAAGTTACCCATCAAAACCGTGCGTATCGATGAACTGCGAGCCCCTCTCCGCCCGCCCGACCAAGGAAAAGAGGTAGAAAGATTAGGGGTAGAAAAATTTCAGAGTCAGAACTCTGGGAAAATGTTTCCACCCCAAATCTTTCTACCTTCTCTCTGGAGAGATGAAACGGGCAGGCTCTCTCTGAATCGAGCGCCATTCATGTCTGCGAAGCGCCATGATCGAGGACGAGGACGAGGACGAGGACGAGGACGAGCCGAGAGCCGCGAACCGAGAGCCGAGAGCCGAGAGCCGAGAGCCGAGAACCGAGAGCCGAGAGCCGAGAGCCGAGAGCCGAGAACCGAGAACCGAGATCCGAGAACCGGGAACAAAGTCGTCCGCCCCTCCACGCTGCAGGTGTTTGCGGCGCGCTAGGATCGAGGACGAGTACGAGTAGGAGGACGAGGACGAACTGAGAACCGAGAACTGAGAACCGAGAACCGGGAACAAAGTCGTCCGCCCCTCCACGCTGCAGGTGTTTGCGGCGCGCTAGGATCGAGGACGAGTACGAGTAGGAGGACGAGGACGAACTGAGAACCGAGAACTGAGAGCCGAGAACAACACGCCAACTCCCCGCGTGACACCACACGCCATCCATGCTTCGCTCCCTCACCACGGCTCTATGACCACGACCCAGGCACCGCAGGTTCTTGCTCTCACCCTGTTCATCACGGGTCTCCTGGCTCTGTCCGTGGCCGCCGGGCCTGTCCCGCCGCCGCCGTCACTGCCGCAGCAGAAGCAGCAGCCTCTTGAGCCAGTGCCGCCGCTTTCACCTTCGCTTCCATCTCCACAACCACCACCAGCCGCGCCGGCGTCGGTCATCAGCGATGACACTCCGCTCGCTGAGGTCCAGGCTTTGGCGGAGAAGGGGGATGCCGCGGCGCAGTTTGCCCTGGGGCAGCGCTGCCATGCGGGCAGGGGACTGCCCAGAGACCCCGCCGCTGCTGTGCAGTGGTACCGCAAAGCCGGAAATCAGGGCCACGCCGCGGCGCAGGATGCCGCAGCCACTGCCTACTTCACCGGCGATGGCGTGAAGAGAAACGGCGCGGTCGCTGTCGAGTGGCTGCGCAAAGCGGCCGAGCAGGGCTTTGCCAGGGCGCAGGCCCGCTTTGGCATCGCCTATCAGGAAGGCCGCCACATGCCCAAAAACCCGGAGGAAGCCCTGAAGTGGATCCACCGCTCCGTAGATCAGGGCTCCGCCCTCGGCATGTACGGCCTGGGCGCAGCCTACGCCAGCGGTGAGGGTGTGAAGCAGGACCTCGCGCTCGCCCTCCAGTGGTACCGCCGTGCGGCAGACATGCGCGAGCCCCGCGCCCAGGTCGCCATGGGGCAGCTCTGCTACCGCGGCCAGGGCATGGAGAAAGATCTCCCCGCCGCCGCCCGCTGGTATCAGGCCGCCGCAGATCAGGGCTTCGCCGCCGGCCAGAGCCTTCTCGGCCACTGCTACCTCGATGGCACAGGCGTGGCCAAAGACCCCGCCAAAGCCATCGGGTGGCTGCGCAAAGCCGCCGCGCAGAGCGATGTGTATGCGCAAAACCGCCTCGCCATCTGCTGCACGGACGGTATCGGCATGCCCGCAGATGCTGCGGAGGGCCTGCGCTGGTTTCGCGCCGCCGCAGAGCAGGGCTACTCCTACGCCCAGTACCGCCTCGGCCTGTGCTACTGGAAAGGCGAGGGCGCCCCCGTCGATCCTGAAGAAGCCGTGCGCTGGTTCAACCGTGCCGCACAGCAGGGCCAGGCCTATGCCCAGTACCTGATGGGCGCCGCCCGCTGGCGGGGCCACGGCATCGAGACCGACGAATCCGCCGCGATCGAGTGGTTTGGCAAGGCCGCAGACCAGCGCTACTCCAGCGCCCAGTACCACCTCGCCATGCGCTACCTGCTCGGCCAGGGCGTGACCAAAAACGTCTCCCGCGCCTACGAGTGGCTTCACACCGCCGCAGATCTCCCCGGCTCCGATGGACGGGGCCGCGAAAACGCTCAGTATCAGCTCGGCCTCGCCTGCCAGCAGGGGACCGAGATGGCGAAGGACCCCGCCGCAGCCGCCGCCTATTTCCGCCGCGCCGCAGACCACGGCCACATCGCGGCCAGTTGCGCCCTCGGCCTCTGCTACCTGCAGGGAGAGGGCGTGGAAAAAGACGCCTCCACCGCCACCTTCTGGCTGCGCTTTGCCGCTGAGCATGGCAGTGCCACCGCGCTCCACACCCTGGCGCGGCTCTACGAGGAGGGCACTGGTGTGGACAAAGACCCCGTCGCCGCCGCGCGCTGGTCACGCCAGGCCGCCGTGCTCGCCGCCTCCGACCCCACCTGCCCGCAGAGCCCCCACCACACCGCCGACCCCCTGGCCGCTGAAAAGCGGCTGCGCAGCGCCGCGGAGAAGGGAGATGCCCACGCCCAGTACCTCCTGGGGCAGATCTACGCGCTGGAAGATGTGGAATTCTACGAGTGGAATCTCAAAGCCGCCCGGCAGGGCCACGCCCACGCGCAGTATCGCGTGGGCAAGTGCTGCCTCCAGGCCCGGGGCAGGCCTGCGGACCCGGCCGCAGGCGTGGACTGGCTGCGCCAGGCCGCGGAGCAAAACCTGGCCCTGGCGCAGTATGAGTTCGGCCTCCTCCACCAAAACGGGCGCAGCGTGCCCAAAGACCCCGCGGAGGCCGCGCGCTGGACCCGCAAAGCCGCCGAGCAGGACTACACCCCCGCCCAGTACTCCATGGGCCGCTACTTCAGCAGGGACGGCGCGGAGTCCGCCCGCTGGCTGCGCCTGGCCGCCGCCCGTGGCCACCTCATGGCGCAGTACGAACTCGCCAATGCCCTGCGGGATGGCAGGGGCATCCCCGCCAGTCCGGCGGATGCCATCCCATGGTATCTTAGAGCAGCCAGGCAGGGCCACGCGCTCTCGCAGCTCGCCCTGGGCCACCAGTACTTCAATGGCTCCGGCGTCACAAAGGACGAGGTGCAGGGCGCCGGGTGGTACCGCAAGGCCGCCGCACAGGGCAGTGCGGAAGGCGAGTTCCAGCTCGCCGTGTGCTACCGTCTGGGGCAGGGCGTGGCGGCGGACGAGGCCACCGCGGTGCAGTGGCTGCGCAAAGCCGCGGAGCACGGCCTCCCCATCGCCCAGCAGTCCCTCGGCGAATGCCATGCCCGGGGCGATGGCGTGGCCAGGAACCTCCGCGAAAGCGCCCGCTGGATCAGCCTCGCCGCGGAGCAGGGCCTGGCCAGCTCTCAGTTCACCCTGGGCAAATACTGCTTCCAGGGCACCGGCATGACGAAGGACGTGCAGCGCGGCCTCCAGTGGTTTCGCAAAGCCGCCGCCCAGGGCCACGCGCAGGCGCAGTTTGAGATCGGCGAGGCGCTCTACAGCGGCGAGCTGGTGCGTGAAGACATCCCCCAGGCCGTGCAGTGGTTTCTCAAATCCGCCGCGCAGGGCTGCGGCTTTGCCCAGGCCCGCCTCGGCGACTGCTGCATGGACGGCACCGGCATGGCCAAAGATCCCGCCGCCGCCGTGGAGTGGTACCGCAAAGCCGCGGAGCAGGACGACGCCTACGCCCAGAACCTCCTCGGAGACGCCTGCCGCGACGGCACCGGCGTGGCGAAAGACCCCGTGGCCGCGCTCTCCTGGTACCTCCTCGCCGCCGCGCAGAAAGAGCCCGGCGCCCTCGACTCCGCCACCGCTCTGAAAAAGACCCTCACGTCAGAGCAAATCACCGCCGCCCAGCGCCTCGTGGAGAAGTTTCAAAAGGATCACGCACAAGCTGAGGACGAGTGAGGGTTTCTGTTTGTCCTCCTCCTCCTCCTCGTTCTCGTCCTCCTCGTTCTCGGACTCGAACTCACCGTGCTGGCGCATGCCCAGCGCGAAGGTGAGGCACACGCGGGAGCGCCGATGTGTCACCAGCTCCGGCGTGCCGCTCCGTCATCGCGTGAGGCCATCGTCAGTCACGAGACGTTCGCCCAGAGCGGATGAAACATCGGCGCTCCCAGCAAAGGCTCCACGACGCTCAAGGGCCCAAGGCACACGCCTGGTGGCTGGGAGCGCCGGTGTGTCACCGGCTCCGGCGTGCCGCTCCGCTTCGGCCACGCCTCCGCTCGTCTCACTCCGCCAGCTTCGCCGCAGGGGGCCCCTCTTCCAATTTTCAGTTTTCACTTCGCAGTTTTCAGTGATCCCCAGCGCCCGTTTTCAACCTCAACCGCTCGCGCAGCACGCCCCTCTGACGGCGCGAGTTCCCCCTCAACAAACCTTCTGTGGTCATTTTACCTGCCGGCCTTCGCGGGCCACGCGGCCTGAAGGGCCGCAGGAGTCAGCCCAGGGAGCAGCCGCGCAGCGGCAAGCCCTGGGACTCCTCCCAGAACACGACTTCCCCCCAAAGGCCGCGCTCTGAAGGAGCGCGGGAGAGGCGGCTTCACTCCCACGTCTGCCTGTTGTCGGGCTGCACCTCTCAGCGCTGCATCGCACACACGCACCCACCTTGGGCAGGTCCACCTGCTGGCAGAAAAGAGCGTCCTCCCGCGCCCCTTCAGGGCGCGCACTGCACCCACGGTGGACTGGCGGTGGCGAAACCCAGGGCTTGTCGCTGCGCGACGGCGCCCTGGGCTGGGTCCGGCGGCCCTTCAGGCCGCGTGAGAGGCGCAGGCCCGCTTTTCAAAACGCGACCGCGCGAAGAACACACCACACCACATCACACCACGTAATATCAGAACCGAGAACCGAGAACCGAGAACAGCGAACCGCGAACCGCGAACCGCGAACCGAGAACAGCGAACAGCGAACCGCGAACCGCGAACAGCGAACAGCGAACAGCGAACCGCGAACAGCGAACCGCGAACCGCGAACCGCGAACAGCGAACCGCGAACCGCGAACCGCGAACCGAGAACCGAGAACAGCGAACCGAGAACCGAGAACCGAGAACCGAGAACCGCGAACCGAGAACCGAGAACCGCGAACCGAGAACCGCGAACCGCGAACCGAGAACCGCGAACCGCGAACCGAGAACCGCGAACCGCGAACCGCGAACCGCGAACCGCGAACCGCGAACCGCGAACCGAGAACCGCGAACCGCGAACCGCGAACCGCGAACCGCGAACCGCGAACCGCGAACCGCGAACCGCGAACCGCGAACCAAGAACCAAGAACCGAGAACAGCAACTCCCCCCACCCCACTCACAACTCCACCGCTTCGCTTTTGCCGGTGCCGCCCTGGTCTTTGGACTCGCTCAGCGGCATGTTGCGTTCGTCGGGCAGGAGCTTTCTACGGTCGGAGAGGGTGGCGAAGAGGTAGTAGAGGCCGGGGATGACGAGCAGGCCCACCAGGGTGCCCAGCAGCATGCCGCCGGCGGCGGAGGCGCCGATGGTCTTGTTCGCGATGGCGCCGGCGCCGGAGGCGCGGAGCAGGGGGACCATGCCGGCGATGAAGGCGAAGGACGTCATCAAAATGGGGCGGAAGCGCACGCGCGCGCCCTCGATGGCGGCCTCCAGAATGGAGAGGCCCTGCTGATGCTTCTGCGTGGCGAACTCCACAATGAGGATGGCGTTTTTCCCCAGCAGGCCCACCAGCATGATGAGCCCCACCTGGGCAAAGATGTCATTGTCCAGCCCAAAGGTGCGCAGCATCACAAACGAGCCCATCACGCCGATGGGCAGCGAGAGGATGACGGCCAGCGGCAGCAGAAAGCTCTCATACTGGCCCACCAGCACCAGGTACACAAACATCAGCACCACGATGAAGATGTAAACGGACTCGTTTCCGCGCGCCACTTCGTCAAAGGCCAGGCCGGCCCAGCCGATGTCATAGCCGCGCGGCAGCGTCTTTTCCGCCACCTCCTGGATGGCCTTGATGGCGTCTCCGCTGCTGTAGCCTGCCGCCGGCGCGCCCTGGATGGAGGGCGCCGGGTAGGCATTGTAGCGGGTGATCTCATTGAGGCCCTGCGTCTGCTTGAGCACCACAAACTCGGAGAAGGGGACCATCTCGCCCTTGTTATTGCCCACGTAGAGGTCCTGCAGGTCCCGCGGCATCTCGCGGTAGTGGGGGTCTGCCTGCACATAGAGCTTCCAGAAGCGGCCAAACTTGATGAAGCCCTGCTCATACGTGCTGGCCACCAGGATGGCCAGGCTCTCCATCGCCGTCTTGATGGAGACGCCCTTCTGCATGGCCATCTGGTTGTCGATCTCGATGTCGAGCTGCGGGTAGTTGGCGCTGAAGAAGGTGAAGAGGCCGTGCAGCTCCCTGCGCTTTTTCAGCGCCTCCATGAAGTCGTTGTTCACCTCCTGCAGGCGGTCGTAGTCGCCGCTGCTCGTCTTGTCCAGCAGCCGCAGGGAAAAGCCGCCCGCCGCGCCGTAGCCGGGCACCGCCGGCGGCTCGTAAAACTCCAGCTTCACACCGGCGATCACATGGCAGCGCTTCTCCAGCTCCGCGATGATCTGCCGCGAGTTCATCTTCCGCTCAGACCAGTTTTTCAAATTGATCAAACAGGTGCCTGCGTTTGAGCCGCGGCCCTCCGTGAGCACTTCATAACCTGCCAGCGATGAGATGGACTGGATGCCTTCGATCTTCTTGGCGATCTTCTCCAGCTCCAGCGACTTCGCAAAGGTGCGCTCCAGCGTGCTGCCCGGCGGCGTCTGCAAAATGGCGTAGATCATGCCCTGGTCCTCGGACGGGATGAAGCCCGGGGAGAGGGACTGGTTCACCACATAGATGGCCGTGCCCGCCAGCGTCAGGATGCCCAGCGTCACGCTCTTCCGATGGACGATTTTTTTCAGCATCCCCACATACACAGCGGTCACTTTTTCAAAGCCGCGGTTAAACTGCTCCAGCAGCCACTCCACCGGCCCGCGGTGCTTGTGCTTGTGCTGATGCTGCACCTCCGGGCGTCGCAGGATCATGGCGCACAGCACCGGCGTCAGCGTCAGCGCCATGATGCCGGAAAGAATGATGGCCGAGGCCATCGTGATGGAGAACTCCCGGTAAAACACGCCCACCGGGCCGGACATGAACGTCACCGGCACAAACACCGCCGTCATCACCAGCGTGATGGCGATCACCGCGCCGGCGATCTCCACCATCACCTTCTGCACCGCCTCGTACGGCGTGTAGGCGGTGCCGTGCATCTTGGCGTGCACCGCCTCCACGACCACGATGGGGTCATCCACCACGATGCCGATGGCCAGCACCAGGGCAAAGAGGGTGATGAGATTGATGCTCACACCGCATATCTGCATCAGGAAAAACGCCCCCACCAGGGACACCGGCACCGCCAGCGTGGGGATGAGCGTGCTGCGCCAGTCCCCCAGGAACACAAACACCACCAGCGACACCAGAATGAAGGCCTCCAGCAGCGTGTGCAGCACCTTTTCGATGGAGGCGTCCAGGAACTTGGACACGTCATAGCTGATCTCGTAGTCCATGCCGGCGGGGAAGCTCTTGCGCCGCGTCTCCTCCAGCCGGTCCTTGATGCGCTTGATCACCTCGTGCGCGTTGCTGTTGTAGCTCTGCTTGATGACGATGGCGGCGGAGGGGTTTCCGTCCAGGTCCGAGTACAAGTCGTAAAATTCGCTGCCCAGCTCCACGCGCGCCACGTCCCGCAGCCGCAGGATCTCGCCGCTTTCCGTCGCGCGCAGGATGACCTTTTCATACTCCTCCTTGGTGTTGTACCGCCCCTTGTAGGTGAGCACGTACTCCAGCGCCTGGGAGCGCTGCGCATCCGCCCGGCCCAGCCGCCCCGGCGTACCGATGACGCTCTGCTCCTCCAGCGCCTTCATCACATCATCCGTGGACACATTGTAGGCGCGCATGCGGTCCGGCCGCAGCCAGATGCGCATGGCGTAGTTGCGCGTGCCCAGGATGCGCACCTGCCCCACGCCGCGGATGCGCGCCAGCTCCGGCTGCAGCTGCACGAAGGCGTAGTTGAAGAGGAACTGCATGTCCGCCGCCTTGTCCTTGCTGTACAAGTTCACGTACATGAGCATGTTCGGGCTCACGTTGTTCACGATGATGCCCTCCCGCTGCACCAGCGGCGGGAGCTGGTTGCGCACCTGGTTCACGCGGTTCAGCACGTTCACCGTTGCGTCGTTCGGGTCCGTCCCCAGGTGAAACACCACCTGGATCGTCGCCTCCCCCGCGCTGGTGGCGTCAGACATCATGTACTTCATGTCCTGCACGCCGTTGATCGCCTGGTCCAGCAGCACCAGCACGGACTCCTCCAGCACCTTCGCGCTCGCGCCCGGGTAGGTGATGTTCACCATCACCACCACCGGCGCCACATTGGGGAACTGCGAGATCGGCAGCCGGAAGATGGAGAGCCCGCCCAGAAACAGGATGAGCAACGAGATCACGATGGCCAGAGCCGGCCTCTGGAGGATCTTCGAAAACATGGCTGGTGGTTGGACGGCGGTGCGCTACTCCGCCTTGAGCTTCAGGTGGGCGTAGGCTTCCTCCGGCTTCTCGGTGACAAAATCCTCGGCCTTCTCGCCGTCATGCACCTGGCGCATCCCTTCAAAGATGAAGGTCTCGTCCTCCTTCAGGCCCGCGCTCACCACGAAGAGGTCCTCCAGCTCCTTCTCCACCGTGATCTTGCGCTGGTGGATGACGTGGTCCTTGTCCACCACGTAGAGGTAGTGCTGCTCCGCCAGTTCAAAGGTGGACTTCTGCGGCACCAGCAGCGCGCCCTTCACCGTCTCCTGCATGCGGATGTTTCCCGTCTCCCCGTGGCGCAGCAGCCCCTTCGGATTGGGGAAGTCCGCGCGGAAGGGGATGGTGCCCGTCTTGTTGTTAAACTCCGCCTCGATGACGTTCACGCGCCCGGCCTGGTCAAAGATCTGCCCGTTTGCCATCACCAGCTTCACCTGCTTGCTCTCCTCCGTGGGGGCGCGGCTGGAGTACTCCAGGTAGTCCGCCTCCGGCACGTTGAAGTAGATCCACATCTCGCTGTTGTCGGAAAGCGTTGTCAGCAGGTCTCCCTGGTCCACCAGGCTGCCGTTTCGCAGGCGCAGGCGGTCCATGAGTCCGGTGAAGGGCGCCTTGATCACGGTGAAGCCCAGGTGCGTCTGCGCCAGGGACACCTCGGCCAGCTTCTGGTCCCACTTCGCCTTCGCCATGGTCAGCTCCTTGTCAGACACCACATTGCTCTTCAGCAGGCGCTCCGTGTTTTCATACTCCACCTTCGCCACCTGCGCCTCCGCCTCGGCCTTTTTCAGGGACGCATTGAAGACCCGCGGCAGGATCTTGAACATCTCCTGCCCCTCCTTCACCATCTGCCCCTCGTTCACCGCCACCGTCTCCAGGTAGCCGCGCTCCAGCGCGCGCACCTCGATGTTTCGGCAGGAGCGGATCTGGCACACGTAGTCCCGTGTGATGACGGTGTCCCGCCGCACCGGATTGGTCAGGATGAGCTGCGGCTCTTCCTCCTCCTCTCCCTCCGCATGGTGGGCGTGGTCTTCATGGTGGCACCCGGTCAGCGCAAACGCTGCCGCCGCCGCCAGGGCCATCGCCACGAAAGGCGCCCGCATCCACGGAGCGGACGGCCGCACGGAGCGCGAACCGGTGGAGTCAAACAAGCGGGCTGCGGCGGAGTGGGAACGGCATCTCATCATATGGGAAAACGATACTAGGTCACACGGCCCCAAAGTAAAGCCCCGCCACGCACCCTACCGAGGTACAGACTCCCCCATTCCCCTGCGTAAGGGACCCCCAGCCCCCTCACCGCCACCCACCATAGGCTCAAAGCCTATTCATTCCACTCCAGGAGGCTGGGCTTTGGCGGCCCACCCACCGCGGCGTGGTCCGCACTCTCCGAGTGCGGTGCGTGCGTCCCAGAGCCCTCGCAGCTCCCCAGCACTCCGCACACCACTCCGCCAATTTAAAATTTTCAGTTCTCAGTTCTCAGTTCTCAGTTCTCAGTTCTCAGTTTTTCGGTCACGCAAACACGTCACATCACCACGCCCAGAGCTCCGCACACGTTCCCCATCACGGACTCTCCACGCCCCATGCGCCAGCGGCACGTCATGATCGAGGACGAGAACGAGAACGAGGACGAGGACGAGGACGAGGACGAGAACCGAGAACCGAGAACAAAAACCGAAAAGCTCTTGATCCGAAAGCAGCGCTTTCATTAAAATGGTTCCATATCATTCCACAACGGCCGGCCATCCTGCTGTCCCGCATGTGCGCACGTCTTTGAAAAGCGCCGCTGCCGCCGCCCCTCTGAGCAACCATCCCACCCCACCCCACACCATATCATGAACGAACTCCTCATTGTGAAAACCGTGCAGGTCATCTCGGCGGCGCTGGTGATCGCTTTGTTGTTCGGATGGCTGCCGGCGTGGCGGGCAAAAGCACCCGAGGTGAAGACCGCGCTGTGGCGACTCTACGGCATCTGCATGGTTCTCGCCGTACTGATGCTTCTTCTTGGGAACCCCCGGTTTTTATCCAGCCACTCCATGAGAGACGGCCTTCTGTGCGGCGACTCCTCACCTTACGCCAGGCTCGACAAACTTTTGGGAGGAGAGGGATGGGGCATGAGCTATCAGGCGGGTGTCTATGTGATGGCGCAGGTGGATGGGATCCGCATCATCGCTCTTGTCTATTGCATCGCGGCCTTTCGCTTGTGGCGGCGTCAGTCCCGGCAGGAGCAGCAGCCGTCTCAGGCCTGACCATGCGCTTCCTCCCACTGCTGCTGCTGCCACCCCACCCGTCGCCTCCTCTTCCGCAGGGCGTCAGAGTCGGCGTCCCGCCCATCCGCGCTTTGTCATGAAGCGGGTTCATCACATGTCTCCGCGCGCCCGCCGCATCGCTCTCCCGATGATGGCCGTGGTCGGCCTGACGTTCTTTTCTTTTATCGCACACACCTTCATGCTGGGCACCTCCGCGTTTCCCGGCGGCAACCACGTCGGCGGCCGCTACCTCGTTGAGGAGCACGGCCGCACCATCGAACTCACCGCACAGCAGTTTTGGGCCAGCTACCTCCACGGTGTGCTCATGGTCTGCGTTTTTGCCGCCGCAGGCATCACGATCCTCGTGCTCTACAGCAAAGGCGATCTGCGGGATGAATGGCGTGACAAGTGAAGCAAAGCAAAACGCCCCCGCCCACCCACCGCGAAGTGGTCCGCACTCTCCGAGTGCGGTGCGAGCGTCCCCAGAGCCCTCGCAAATCCCCAGCACCCCGCACACCACTCCCCCAATTTACAATTTTCAGTTCCCAGTTCCCAGTTCTCAGTTCTCAGTTCTCAGTTCTCAGTTTTTCGGTCACGCAAACACGGCGCATCACCACGCCCAGAACTCCGCACACATTCCCCATCACGGACTCTCCACGCCCCATGCGCCAGCGGCACGCCACGATCGAGAACGAGAACGAGAACGAGAACCGAGAACAGAGAACCGAGAACAGAGAACAGAGAACAGAGAACCGAGAACCGAGAACCGAGAACCGAGAACCGAGAACAACAAAACTAATCCCCACGGTCTCCGCATCATCATCCATAATCGCCAGCGGCGCGGCCAGGGGCAGCGGGCGCTCGCTGAGCTCGCCTTTCTAGCTAGGCTTGTGTCCGAGAACAAGTAAAAGAAAAGCTGAGAATGTTCGGAGCTTTGAAAAGTGCGGGCAAAAACGTCCCCTAAGATAATAAACCTTGCCAGGAGGTTTTGGAGCGCTGAGGTGGGCGGGCTGGCGATCTCCCGGTGTTTTCGGCCGCCACGTCTTTCTTCCCCCCACGCGCTCCCCATTCACTCCCTCATGAAACACTTCTCGTCTTCCCACCGCCGCCACGCCTCCCTGCTCCTCCGCTTCCTCGGGGCGGCGCTGCTTCTGGTGCTGGTTGTTGCGGGCGGGGCGCAGGCGCAGACCACGATCAGTTTCCTCGACGGCCAGGTGGATGCGACCAACTACGACACCAGCGCGCCGAATGATCCCGTAACGCTGAGCATCAATACCGGCACGGCCACGCTCAGCGGCGTGCTCACCGGGGATGGGGCTGTGACGAAATGGGGGAGCGGCACCCTGATTCTGTCCGGCCTGAACACCAACACGGGCGCGACCCAGATCTACGAGGGTACGCTGGAGGTCAGCGCCACGGGCGGCCTCTCCCTGGGGGCGCAAAGCCTGCAGGTGGGCGACAGGTTCTGGAGTGGTCCGGCCAGGCTGGTCATCAGCGGCGGCACCATCAGCGACACGAACGGGATCCTGGAGGGCCCGGCCCGGGTGGCCTCGGCCACGATGACCAGCGGTGTGTGGCAGAACACGAGCGCTCTGGAGATAGGAAGGTTTTCCACGGGCCTGCTTTATCTCAGCGGGGGCAGCCTGACGGCAGGCACCACCTATCTGGCGGAGTACGGTGGGTTTGGCATGGTCAGCATGAGCGGAGGCACCTGGACCGACAGCAGCAGCCTGTATGTGGGCAATGCAGGCGCGGGCATTCTGAATGTCTCCGGAGGCACCCTGACCAGCGGCTCCACGTACCTGGGAGGCAGCGCAGGTGGGCGCGGCCGGGCCAGCCTCACCGGCGGTACATGGACTGCCACGACCCTCACGGTGGGGTTCGCAGGCAGCGGCCTGCTGGAGATCTCCGGCGGCTCCCTGACCAGTGGTCTCATCCGCGTGGGGTCGATCGCAAACGTCAGCGGTACCGTCAATGTCAGCGGCGGCACCTGGACGGTGAACGATCTTTTCTTTCTCGGCAGCAGCGGCAATGGCGTGCTCAATCTCAGCGGCGGCAGCCTCACCACCACCAACGTCACGCTGGCCGACAGCCTCGGAAGCCTCGGCAAGGCCGTGGTGAGCGGGGGCACATGGACGGTGAATGGCACCCTTGGCGTCGGCCGGGATGGCTACGGTACGCTGGAAGTAGTAGGCGGCAGCGTGCATGCGACCGGCACCATCAGCACCTCCACGCGGCCAAGCACGGGTGCCAGCCAGATCATCGTGAGCGGCGGAAGCCTGGTCGGCGATGCTGACATGATCATGGGGACAAACCACACGGGCATCCTTACAGTCTCCGGCACGGGCAGCGTCACGGTGGGGGCGGGGGGCAGCGGCACCATCACGCTGGGTAAGGGCCGGCGCGGCGTTGTGAACATCGGCAGCCCCACGCTGCAGACCACCGGCGGCACGCTGCTGGCCGGCGAGATCAACGGGTACGATAACAGCCTGGGCGACAATGGCGCGGTGAACTTCAACCAGACTAACACCTTTACTGCTTCCCAGCTCATCAGCGGCATCACGGTGGTGAACCAGTTTGGCAGCGGCACCACGCGCCTCACCCGGGCGAACACCTACCAGTCCGGCACGGTCATTGACAATGGCACCCTGGAGCTGGCTTTTGGCGGCGTCTCCGCAGATATTCTCCCCTCCGGCTCCGCTCTCTCCATGACCGGCGGCAGGCTCCTGCTCAGCGGCACGGGCACGCAGTCGCTGGGGAGCCTGAAGATCGGCAGCTATGGCAGCGCCAGCATCGTACTGGGCGCGAATGAGTCGCTGGTGGTCAGCAGCGCCCCCACCTTTGAGCTGCTGAACTCCCTGAATCTGAACACCGCCGCGGGCGGGGCCAATGCCGGCACCGCCACCCTGGGCAGCGGCACGCTGGAGCTGCCCTCCCTCACCGCGGGGGACGCCATCAACCCTGCCTTCACCGTGACGGATGCGGGTGGCTTTGGCCTGGCCACCGTGAATGGCGCAAACCAGGTGGTGCGCCTGACCACGAGCGATCTGCTGCCCGCCACGGGGGCCGTGGGCACCAGCCACTACCGCATTGACAACAACAGCGGCGGCAGCGCCGCAGCCGGCAGCTCCACCCTGGCCGTCACCGCCTCCCAGTCCGCCCTGAGCATCACGGTGGACACCAGCGCCGCCTCCGGCGTGCTGACGCTGGATCCCGGCGTGGTGGTGAGCTCCTCGGTGTGGAACTTCGGCGGCACCGGCGCCGGCGCAAACACGTACAAGATCACCGGCGGCGCCGGCTCCGGCCTCACCTCCGACGGCACGAGGCTCAATGCAGTGCAGATCAACAATTACGGCAGCGGCGCAGTCACGCTGGACACGCCTGTTCTGGATAACAACACCACCATGCTGGTCATCGGCGGGACGGGCACCGTGATCCTCAATGCCGCGAACAGCTTCACGGGCAATACGGAGGTGATGGGCGGCGTGCTCGAAGTGGCCGCCACGGGCTCCATCATCACACCTGCGTCCTCGCTGGGCGTGGCGGGCACGGGCGGCACCGCCACTCTCAACATCAACGGCGGCAGCGTGATGACTACGGACGGCGGCCTGGGCACGAGAGCGGGTGGGAACGGCACCGTCAACATCACCAACGGCGGCAGCTGGACGACGGACACTTTCGTCCTGGGCGCACTGGGCGCCGGCACGGCGAACGTCACCAGCGGCACCCTGACCGTGAACAACACTACCACCCTGGGGCAGTCTGCCGACTCTTACGGCGCCATCAATGTCAGCGGCAGCGGCACGGTGGTGCTGGGCAGCACCACGCAGGTCGGCGCGGCCGGCACCGGCGTGATCAATGTGCTGGAAGGCGGCACCATCACGGGTTCCACGCTCACGCTGGCCGCAGACGCCGGGTCCGTCGGCATCGTGAACATCGGCAGCGCCACCACGCCCGGGAAGGCGGGCACGTTTAATGTGACCAGCCTCATCGCCGGAAACGGCACGGCTACGGTGAACTTCAACCAGACGGATGACCTGACCTTCACGACGGGCGTTTCCCGCAATGTGAATGTAAGCCAAAACGGCCCCGCCACCACCACGATGACCTTTAGCAAGAACGGCTACACTGGCAGCACCACGGTGAATGCGGGCACGCTGCTGGTGCACGGCACCGCCGGCCGCCTGGGGGACGTCTCCATCGCCTCCGGCGCCACCTTTGCAGGAGATGCCGCGGTCACGATCACGCAGGACCTGTCCATGCGCGTGCAGGGCATCCTGCAGGTGGGAGAAGCCAGCCCGCTGAACGCATCCACGATGTCTGTCACCACCAGCGGCGTGGGCAGCCTGATCATGGGTTCCACGGGCGCCATCGCCATCGATCTCTTCACCGGCGCGGGCCTGGGAGACAACACGGCCACCAGCGGCGCGTCGGACACGCTCGCTGTCAGCGGCGTGCTGGATGCCACGCACGGCGGCACGATCATTCTGGGAAATCCGCAGCACATGAGCGGCTTCGCCAAAGGGGACGTGTGGAACGTCGTCAAACTCACCTCCGGCAGCGTCATTGCCGGCGCCCTGGCCGTGGACGACAAGGCGCTGGGGCTGGGCGCCGGGCTGGCCGGTTATTTCGACACCAGCACCGGCAACTACAGCATCATGGACGCCGCCACGCTGGCCGCCCAGACCTCCGCCAGCAGCACCGGGCTGCCCATGGCGAATGCGGAAGGCCAGGCGCTGCTGGGCGCCACGCAGACCGTGACAGGAGACGTCAACAACCACCTCTTCAACCTGCGCAGCGGCGGCGGTGAAGAGGACGAGGACGATGGCAGCATCTCCGCCGCGCTGGACTACGGCGTCGTGATGGGGCAGGGGGACGGGCCGGAAAGCCCTGTGGCGCGGCGCATTCCGCGCACGCGGCAGTGGCAGGTGTTTGCCACGGTGAATTACGGCAATGTGCAGCTCAGCCCCATCAGCAACCAGGCTGGCGTGCAGATTGACGCCTGGGCCTCCGGGCTGGGGATCGAGCGCCATCTCTCGCGCCACACCACACTGGGCTTTGCCGCCTCGTTTTTGCAGAGCCACCAGAGCTACACCGGCGGGCTGGGCACCGTGAAGCTGGAGGGGCCGGCGCTCTCCGCCTACGTGGCCTATGCGCGCAGGGGCTTCTGGGGCAGCCTCCTGTACAACTTTGGCGTGTATGACATGGACACCACGCGCAATCCGGGCGCGGGCTTCCCCGCGGCCAATGGAAACACGACGACCTACACGCACGCCATCCAGTACAACACGGGCTGGAACTTCCGCTTTCAAAACAACACGCTGGTCACCGGCCCGTTTGCGGGGATCGACTACCTCTACGGCAGCGTGGACAGCTACAGTGAAACCGGCGGCGGGCTGGCCGCGCTGAGCTACGCGCGGCAGAGCTTTCAGTCCCTGGTGACGCGCGTGGGCTGGGCACTTTCCAAAAAACTGCACACCGACTGGGCGGACATCACGCCGCAGCTGCGCCTGAGCTACGAGCGGCAGAACCTGCACAACAACGGCACCAGCGTGAGCCTGATCAATGCGCCCTTCACCGCCGCCGGCGGCAACCAGACACCGGGGCAGGACTACATGGTGGTGGGCGGCGGCGTGAACTTCCAGTTCACCCCCGAATTCAGCCTGCTGCTCAGCTACCAGACGCAGATCTTCCGCAACAACCTGGAGGCCCACTTCGCCTCCGTGAGACTGGGTTATCGGTTCTAAAACGGACAGCGCCCGCTCCCCGGCGCAGCGAATTCATTCGTCTCATAAACGCTTCTGCAGGTGCGAGCTCAAAACTCAGGATGAATCTGAGCCGCCTGAAGGGTGGATCCACACAGACCTCCGAAACGCAGCCCCAAGCGATGAGCGCCTGCATAACGCCGCGCCGCAGATTTATCCCCGCCCACCCACCGCGAAGTGGTCCGCACTCTCCGAGTGCGGTGCGAGCGTCCCCAGAGCCCTCGCAAATCCCCAGCACTCCGCACACCACTCCCGAATTTAAAATTTTCAGTTTTCAGTTCTCAGTTTTCAGTTTTCAGTTTTTCGGTGACGCGAACCCGGCGCATCACCACATCCAGAGCTCCTGCACACGTCCCCACACGGACTCTCACGCCCGATGCGCCAGCGGCACTCCATGATCGAGAACGAGAACGAGAACGAGAACGAGAACGAGAACGAGAACGAGAACGAGGACGAGAACGAGAACGAGGACGAGAACGAGGACGAGGACGAGGACGAGGACGAGGACGAGAACGAGGACGAGGACGAGGACGAGGACGAGAACGAGAACGAGAACGAGAACGAGAACGAGAACGAGAACGAGAACGAGAACGAGAACCGAGAACCGAGAACCGAGAACAAAAAACGAAAAGCTCTTGATCCAGAAGCAGCGCTTTCATTAAAATGGTTCCATATAATTCCACAACGGTCGGCCATCTTGCTGTCACGCATGTGAGCACGTCTTTGAAAAGCGCCGCTGCCGCCACCACTCCGAGCAGCCACCCCCACCCAACTCCATGAACGAACTCCTCGTTGTGAAAACCGTGCAGGTCATCTCGGCGGCGCTGGTGATCGCTTTGTTGTTCGGATGGCTGCCGGCGTGGCGGGCAAAAGCACCAGAGGTGAAGACCGCACTGTGGCGGCTCTACGGCATCTGCATGGTGCTCGCCGTGCTGATGTTTCTTCTTGGGAACCCGCGGTTTTTATCCAGCCACTCCATGAGAGACGGCCTTCTGTGCGGCGACTCCTCACCTTACGCGAGGCTCGACAAACTTTTGGGAGGAGAGGGATGGGGCATGAGCTATCAGGCGGGTGTCTATGTGATGGCGCAGGTGGATGGGATCCGCATCATCGCTGTCGTCTATTGCATTGCGGCCTTTCGCTTGTGGCGGCGTCAGTCCCGGCAGGAGCAGCAGCCATCTCAGGCCTGACCATGCGCTTCCTCCCACTGCTGCTGCTGCCACCCCACCCGTCGCCTCCTCTTCCGCAGGGCGTCAGAGTCGGCGTCCCGCCCATCCGCGCTGTGTCATGAAGCGGGTTCATCACATGTCTCCGCGCGCCGGCCGCATCGCCCTCCCGATGGTGGCCGTGGTCGGTCTGACGTTCTTTTCTTTTATCGCACACACCTTCATGCTGGGCGCCTCCGCGTTTCCCGGCGGCAAACACATCGGCGGCCGCTACCTCGTCGAGGAGCACGGCCGCACCATCGAACTCACCGCGCAGCAGTTTTGGGCCAGCTACCTCCACGGCGTGCTCATGGTCTGCGTTTTTGCCGCCGCAGGCATCACGATCCTCGTGCTCTACAGCAAAGGCGATCTGCGGGATGAATGGCGTGACAAGTGAAGCAAAGCAAAACGCCCCCGCCCGCCCACCGCGAAGTGGTCCGCACTCTCCGAGTGCGGTGCGAGCGTCCCCAGAGCCCTCGCAAATCCCCAGCACCCCGCACACCACTCCGCCAATTTACAATTTTCAGTTCTCAGTTCTCAGTTCTCAGTTCTCAGTTCTCAGTTCTCAGTTTTTCGGTCACGCGAACCCGTCGCATCACCACACCCAGAGCTCCGCACGCGTTCCCCATCACGGACTCTCCACGCCCCATGCGCCAGCGGCACGCCATGATCGAGAACGAGGACGAGGACGAGGACGAGGACGAGAACCGAGAACCGAGAACCGAGAACAACAAACCTACACACCCACCATCTCCTCTTCTTCCTCTTCCTCCGCCTCATCATCCACCATCACCACGGGCGCGGGCAGGGACAGCGGTCTTTCGCTGATCCCGCTCACATCCATGCTTGGCTCGCCGCCCTTCGGCTTGCGGCCGGTCAGACGGCAGAAGTCGTGATAGCTCATCACCTCAAACGTGCGGTCCAGGTGCTCCACCACCACGGTCATGCTCTCCACCCAGTCGCCAGAGTTCAGGTAGTGCACGTCCTCGATCATCTTGTCCGCCGGCGTGTGGATGTGTCCGCAGATGATGCCCTTGCAGCCCTTCCAGCGCGCCAGTTTTTGGAGCTGCTCCTCGTAGCGGCCCACAAAGCTCACCACGTTTTTCACCTTCATCTTCACCCAGCGGCTCAGGGAGAAGGCCTCCTGGTTGCGCCAGCGCAGCCAGGCGTTGTACAGGCGGTTCAGGCGCAGCAGCAGCTCGTAGCCCACCGCGCCCACCTTCGCCAGCCACACATGGTTCGTCGTCACATGGTCAAAGCCGTCCCCGTGCACCACCAGGTAGCGCCCGTGCGGCGACTCATGGATGTGCTCGTCCACCAGCGAGAGGCCCGCCAGCTTGAACGGCAGAAATTTTTCCAGGATGTCATCATGGTTTCCGCGCAGGTAGATCACCTCGGTGTTCTCCTTCTCCATCTTTTTCAGCACCGTGCGCACAAAGTGCGTGTGCTCCTGCGTCCACCGGCCCGAGCTCTTCAGCGCCCACACATCGATGATGTCGCCATTGAGCACCAGCTTCTCGCACTTGCAGTGGCGGATCAAATGCGCCGCCTGCACCGCCTTCGAGTCCGCCATGCCCAGATGGACGTCGGACATGAACAAAGTCTTGATACGAAGTTTCGTTTTCATAAGGGTGGGTGGAAGAGGGAAGGGGAGGAGAATCAGTCTGCGGCACCGCCATTGCATCACTCCCGCAAAGCCTCACGCGGACTGTGAATAGTAACGGCCCTGTCACCTAGACATCGTCTTTCACCGCCCCCTGCGAAACACCCCAAGTAAAACGTTTTCGTCACGGGCATCGCACACCGCGCGCGGCTTGCGCTTGCCGCGCTTCCTTCTCAGCCGTGCTTCCGGCGTGGCTGGGTGGCTTCGAAATTCTGGCTCAGGTGCGCGGTCTCACTGGCTGGCGTATTCAGTGGCGGACGCTGCGGCAGGCGCTGGCGCAGGCTCAGATGCGTGCAGGTGGCCTCCCCCGTCATCCGCCGGGTCCGCTGCCTGTGGCCCGCCCCAGACCTGGTCCGGGAATACGATCAACAGCAGCAGCGGCAGCATGGCCAGCATGCCGATGCAGAAGCCGGAGGCGATCACCTGCGGCCAGAGAACCCCCAACAAGCCGACGAGCGCCCCCAGCGCCAGAAGCAGCGCCGTGGCCCGCCGCAGCACCAGCGGGAAGGGCCTGCTCTTTTTCACACCCGTCCCCACCAGGCTCTGCGCGATCAGCAGCAGGTCCAAGAAGAAGAGCTGCCACTTCGTCATGCTCCAGCGCCGCGTGGCGGAGACCATGCCGTCCGTCAGCGCTGGCCCGTCCAGGGCCTTCAGAGCCTGGAGGATGCCCAGGTTCTCCATCACATCACACAGGCAGATGACCAGCGGCAGCACCAGCAGCGCCAGCGCGTAGCATGGGCGCGGCTGCCGCTGCCAGCCCCGCAGTCCCAGCAGGAGCAGCAGCGCGGTGTAAAAGGCGATAAAATACCAGTCATAACTCACGCTTTCTGCCAGCAGCTCAACATCGCTCTTCTCAGCCCCTTCAGACTTTTGCTGGGCCGGACCGGCAAAGACGGCCTCAAAGTCCGCCTTGCTCCGCGCCAGCTCCGCAAAGAGCACCGGCTGCTGCAGGTGGTCTGGCAGGCCCACCGCCATCTTGCGCTCCATCTCCACGGACCAATGGGAGAGGCTTTGCATCTTGAACGCGATGGCGCCCACGCAGAGGAGCACGACGAGGGTGAACCAGCGAAGGAGGTTTTTTTGGATTTTCATGGCTTGGCGGCGGGGAAAAAGTTGCGGATGGCGGGCATGCCCTCCTTGTCGTCCAGAAACTGCTGTACGCTCTGATCGAGGTCTTGCTTCTCCTCCTCACGCAGGTGCCAGGAAAGCGGCTGCACCTTCGGGTCCACCCCCACATGCCCGGGAAGCAGGTCCTTCTTCTTCTTCTCCACCTCTTTCTCATTCTCCTTAACCCTGGCTATGGGGTAGAAGATTTTGACGTGCGTGATCTCCACATCCCTCCCCGCCCACCGCTGCGTCAGCATGTGAATCAGGGTGCTGGAGGTGGCATGCTGCGCGCTGCCGCGTGTCTGGTACACCGCCAGCAGCGGAGACCCCAGGTCATAGAGCGTGCCATGGGACATGGCCTCGTAGCCAAAGGTCTTTTCCACCGTCAGGTGATCCCGCTCGATGTCGTTCCTGTCCGGCGGCTTCGGAAACGGATTGATCTCCAGGAAGAGCACCTTCAGCACCTTGGCGTTCTCGTTCTTCTTCGCCTCGGGTTTCGGCCCTCCGGTTGCCTCCGCCGCTGCCTGGGTCACCGCGGCCTGATCCGCAGCCGCGGGTTTCGCCGCTGCAGTCTCATTCGTCTTCGCTGCCTCCGTCTTCGCCGCCTCCCTCTGCGTCAGCGCGTCATCCAGCCACTCCACGGCCCCCACCACGGCGGACACATCAAAATAGCCGCCATCCACCAGGTGCAGAGAGTTGCCTCCTTGATGAAAGGTCTTCCACGCATCAGTGGCGCCGGCCTCCGGATCCAGGGCAGGCCGCGCTGCGGGGCTGGCAAACGGGAACGTGGCGGAGAGCCGCGCCGCACGCATCACTGGCAGGTCCGCGCGGTAGCGCTCGGTGAACTCGCACTTCCCCGGCGTGTCCCGCCCTACGCAGCAGGGAATGGTGGAAAAGGCCATCCGCTCCCCCGTCTCCACTGCCGTGGCGCTGCAGATGACTGCTGGCATCTTGAGGTTCAGCGCTTTTGTCTGCCAGGTTCCCAGAGTTTCGTCCTTCAGCGGGCTCATGTGCTGCTCGGTCAGGTGGGTCTCAAAGGTTTCCTCCAGCATCTTTCCCCGGTCGTTGAAGATGTTCCCGTCCGTGATCATGAAGGGCGCCGTGGTGCGCAGAAAATCCGTGCGCAGGGAGGACAGCAGCACGGCGGAAAGGCTGCTGGTTTTCGCCGCCGCCACCATTCCGGACATCTTGTCCGGCTCCTCGCACGCGTGCGCAAACAGCACCGCGCCCACCGCTCCGCCCGAGACACCGCTGACCAGCCGCACGGACTTTGAAAACGCGTGGTCATCGCCGATCTCCTCGTCGATTTTGGCCAGCACCGCCGCCGTCCATGCCGTGGCCTGGATGCCCCCTCCGGCCGCGGCCACCACCACCACCGGCTTGTCCGCCCGCTCACGGATCGCCTTCATCAAAACATCCCCAGGTCTTGCCTGGTTGAGGTCGGTCGTCGCGGTCGTGATCTCGTAGTAATGATCCGCCTTGCGGTAGATGCTCATCCCCGCAAAAATCAATACCATCACCACAAACACCGGGACCCGGATGTAATCCAGCAGGAAGGCCAGGGACGACATCACAAACACCACCAGGCAGAGCACCAGCATCACCGAGGCCAGCGCGGGCGGCAGGTGGCCTTCATAGCCGAAGTAGAGGAACAGCCCCAGCACCGTTAAGTTCACGCACACGTTGATCACGCTGGTCACCATGCCGTTGGCAATGTCCAGCCCGCCGCCCGGCGTCTTCACCACATAGCCGTGCGAGGCGATGGGGTGGTCCCTCTTCAGCCGCCTCGCAAGGCTGGAGCGCCAGGCCGGAGTCTTACGCGGCGAGGTTGGGGAGGCCCGGGTCGCAAAGTAAACTGCAAAGGCCAGGATCATGCCCAGCAGCAGCCCTTTGACGAGCTCCCATGTCAGGCTGCTGGCGGAGACGCGCAGGACCACTCCCGCATTGCACAGCCAGCCCGTGAGCAGCAGGAACCGCCAGCAGTAGAGCACCGGTTTCGTATCCTCCGGAAGCACGAGGCCGGAAAAGCGCGCCCTCCCCTGCTCCAGCATGATGCGTGCACTCAGATGGATGCTGCCGCAGCACGCCGAAAGCGCGCACCCCACCATCAGAGCCTCCAGAAATCCATTCACATCATAAGCGCCGATGACCAGGGAGCGCCCCGCATTGAGCGCCAGCCAAGGCAGCGCCAGGAAAATGCCCAGCCCCAGCAGCGGCACCCGGCTCAGGAAGGCGTAGTGCAGCGCCTGGGTGATCCATTCCACCACGCTGGCCACGCCACGGTACCAGTTTTTGACGCCAGATTTCACGCAGGGGAAAATTCCTCTCGCTGGATTCGATGTCGTGTTCATGCCGGAGTTGGTTTGCAGGTTTCGTCGTTCCTTGGAATCCACCTTGTGAGGCCTTCAGGCGGTGGCGGCTGCGCTCACAGCCCGCGCGGTGCCATCTTCATCGGCAGTGACGGCGCGGGCACGCTGGCGCCCGCCTTCTCCTTCTTCGGCCCCGCCAGGTCCACTGCGGGGTCGCACAAGTCCTTCACCAGCTGCCGGAAATCCAGACGCTCGAAAATTTTCTCCGGCTGCTCGTGCTGCAGCTCGGTGAGCTGCTTCGAGTTCACGCTGAAAGCCGTGGCGGACTTCGGCACAAAGTTGAAGCGGAAAACCTTGTAGTTCGCATTGTACGCCGCCAGCTGCCGGCCCGCCCGCCATTGCAGCAGCGCCGCCTCGTCCCGAGCCTGCCCTTTGAAGGCAAATTTCCACACCTGCGCCGCGCCGCTCAGCCTCGCGGCGTTGGCATACGACTTTGGCTTGAAGTCATCCCCGCAGCCCAGGGAGATGATCACCACCTGCTCGCCGTCCTTCGTCCCCCAGCCCCGGCTCAGCGCCTCCAGCAGCGTCAGGCCCAGCGTGTTGTTCTGCGTCCCCTGGCCTCCGTCGTTGTACACCGCCCCTTTCATCATCTGCCGCGTGCCGTCTGCCTGCACGTACTCCCACTTTTGGTCCGGCGCCTGCACCTTGCCGAAATACATCGCCGCATTCAGCGCCGAGCATGAGATCGCGTCCACCAGCTGCATGTCATACTCGCTGTCCAGCGGGCTGTCCTTGAAGCCCCGGCTGCGAAGGAAGTGCGTGCGCTTGCTGCGCAGGTCATACGCGGGGATGATGAGCAGCGGCGCTCCTCCCCGCTGCTTGTCCAGCTCTGAAAGCATCATGCTCCCATCCTCCGGACGGCGCGGATGGTACCTGTCGATCACCTCAAACAGCGTGTTCTGAAACGTCGCCCGGTCGTACCTCGGGGTAAAGAAGGGAAAGACCGGAAAGGGGTAGCGCGCCTTGCGCTGGAACAGGTCCACCCCCTCCACCGTGTAATAGCGGGCGATCTCCTCCGCCGGCACCCCGGCCGCCACCATCCCCGTGATGATGGCGCCCGTGCTCGTCCCTGAACACACGGAAAGCACGTCCTTCAGGGTCTTTCCGCGGAAGTCTGGCCGCCGCTGCCGCATCTCCCCCTCCAGACGCGCCAGCACCGTCGCGGGTGTGATGCCCATGATCCCGCCCCCGTCCACCTGCAGCAGCACATAGGTCTTCTTCCCCTTCGCCAGTGGCTGCGGCGTGTCCGCATCGCGCTTGATGTCCTTCGGTGGCTCCACCGGTTTTCCCGCCTGCGGCCCCAGCCGTGAGCTGCTGCTCATGTGGTTGGTGCAGGCGCAGCATGCCATCATGGCGGCCAGCATGGTGGTCCTGCGGAGCAGGTGTTTCGATTTCTTCACAGGATGGTGCGCGGCCTTGTTCATGATGCTGGATGATGCTTTTTTGTGGTAGGATTTGTCCGTGGCGCCCCCTTCAGGGTTTCGGCGGTCCGCCGCCGTGCGCTGGGCAGGCGGTCACCTGCAGGCGGATGCTTCCCAGGTTGTTCCCGTATTTGAAAAACCAGTCGTTCACATAGCACACCAGCTCCCCCGAGGCCGGGGCCTGCCAGCGCATCCCTTCGCGGATGCGGAAGGCGTGCCGGCCGTCGATGGTGCCGATCAGCGTGAAAAACGCGCGCGCCGGACTGCGCTTCAGAAAGCACAGCGGCTGCAGCAGCGGAAAGTCCCAGCCGTCCAGATTCGTCAGCTTGATCGTGCTGTCCGCAAAGTCCGCGCTGGGCTGCGCCTGGAACAGGTAGCACCGCCCGGCCTGCACGCGGATGCCTGTGCAGTTGTCCCCCGGCCTGGCTTTCCGTCCGCCGGGGCTGCACTGGGTGCCGCCGCCTTTGCTGATCACCGTGGCGTTCATGGAGCCCGGCAGCACCGTGAAAGGCCGCGTCTCATGGCTGTTCACGCACGCGCCCAGCAGCAGCGCGGCCACCACGCACAGCCCGCCCCGCAGGCCGCGCCGGACATCTTCATTTTTGCGCACTTCCGCACGCCCATGGGTTCCTGCAGTCCTGCTCTGAAAGGAATTCATTTTTCTTCATTAGCGGAAAATGCCCGTTCAGGGCAAGGATAAAATCATCTCTATGATTATGAGTAAATAGTGAAAAATGCTAGAATACATATGGTTCAGAGTGGTATCAAAGCACTAACCTAATCGGGTGATTTTTATTTCATCTCTTTAATCCGCTGATTCACAAAAGACCCCTTTAGCGTGCCTAGGCTTATGTCTCATTGAAATATTATAACGGTTTCTTTTTCCGCCGGAATTCGGTCCACTGGTCCGCTTTTTGAAACAAAAGCATCACCCTTCATCGCTTGTAAAAATGAACATCGCCTCACTGCCTGCACGCGCATTCGCCGTCACCATCCTGCTGCTCACCGCAGCATCGCCGCGCTCTTCCCGCGCTGAAGATTCACCCGCAGCCAGGGAGGCGCTCTCGCGCTCCTTTTTTACCAATCCCGTCGGCAACCTTCAAGACCGCCACATCGAGGATCTGGGGCTGGTGATCTGGGGTGCGAAACCCATCGATCTTCTGGAGCAGTCTCTTCAGGGGCTGACACGCCATGTGCCCGGTTCTGAAAAGCCCGCCCAGGGGAGCATTCCCAATCCAGCGCTGGTTCCGGTCTCTCCCATGGGCCACCCGGAGTTCACCCTCAATAATCTCACCATTGTCGCCCGGCTGCAAAACAGCCTGGATGTGGACGAGTCCAAAGCCCAGGCCGCCACCTACCAGTGGATCCGCGACGCCCAGATGGGAAGCTACTGGAACGTGGACGCCGCGGCTATTGTGGACTGGTATTTCCCGGTAGGCGCAGGATTCTTCGCCTACAACACGCAGAAGATGGCCGCCCATCTCCGCACCGGTGTGGCGTGGGAGCGTGTCACCGCGGGCAGCGCCGTCACTTCGGTGGATTTGCGTGAGGCCTTTCTTGGCGTTGGCTTTCGTCTCAAGCCCTTCAGCGCCCAGGAACGGCAGAACTTCCAGCACCAGTCCGAATTTCAGATTGGTCTCAACTACAAGGAGAACGCAGTCACAAACGACAGCCAGTGGAGCTTTGATTTGAACGTTCAGCCAGTTTTCCGCTTCCTCCCTCCACTCCTCAAAGATCAGCTTCCTTTCGCCATTGGTGAGCACTGGCTCATCCATAAGAGCGACCGCCTTGCCGCGTCGGACACGACCGCGCCGGCCGCCGTCGCCGGCACTTCCGACAATCCTGCCAACAAAGGCGCCTCCACCCTCGAAAACATCCCGGACTACTTTTATCTGAAGCCCAACTTCACGCTCAGGTCCGTCTTCAGCGACTTCACCAAAAGCGGTGGCAAGGTCAATCCCGGTGACTACCAGGTTGATTGGGGCAGCCGTGTCGGCTTCGGCTTTTTCCATGACAAGCTTCGTCTCTCCTACCAGCTCTCCGGCGTCACTCCGCTCGATCAGATGGACCGCAGCTTCATCTTCCAGGAGGCGCGTGCCGAGATCGGCCCGTTTCCCGGCTTCCCCGGCGTTTTCAGCGCACGCTACACCAAAGGCAAGCGGGCCCCGTCCTACATCAATGAGGACCGTGTCATTCTCGCGGTGGGGATCAAGTTTTGATGCGAAGGTCAGTTTTTTAGGTGTTGGTTGAGGTCAGCAAAAGCAAGGTCCGGGCGGGGCAGGAGCGGCGTTCAGCGCCGCTCCTGTCTCTGCCGGGAATCAGGCGCATGCACTTGATCCGGAGCCCAGCCCCAGTTTCAGCGCAGGCGGTGCGCTTCACCGCCCACCATAGCGCGAAGCCTGCAGCGTGCTGTCCGGGATCGCCTGTGGCTTCGGCACTCCGGCACGCTGCATGCGGGCCTCGGCCTCCCGCTGTCGCCACTCCACCCGTGCGCGCTCCGTTGCCTCCGGGCTCTCCATCTGCGTGCGGTGCTGCTGCTGCGGCGGCCGGCGGTTGGTGGAGACCTGCCACACAAACCACAGGCCCGTCACGCACAGACCCACCGCCATGATCGGCCCGCCGTAGTGGCGGATGAACCGCGTCTGCCGGCGCCATTCCAGGAAGTGGTGAATCTCATCATGTCGGGGCTTGAACATGCCCCCGATATTGAAAAGCCACGCCGCCTTCCTCAATCATCAACGCGTCACATTACCGTTGCCGCAGTGGGGGGGGGAGACAGCCCGACAATGAGACAATCGATGCTCGACCATTCTCTTCATCTCTCGCTCCACATCCCGCAAGCCTCCATGGGCTCCACATCGGAGGGGCTCATTGTCTGATTGTCTCCCCATCTGATTGTCTCTCTCTTTCATGTAGCGTCCCCAGCCACCGCTGCATAGGACATCTGTCGTCTGCAAAACCCGCGCATCCCCGCACCGCTTCCGCGCTCCGTTTCTTGCGCTCACACCCGTCACAAATTCGTCACCATCACACCTCACACTCCTCTGCGACGAGATCGTAACACGCTTGTCTTTGGCAGCGCTTCATTCCTGCCGTCACAATCCCGTCACCCGAAACATGAGCAGAATCCTGGTAGTCGATGACGAGAAGGACATCGTTGAACTCGTGAGCCTTCATTTGCAGCGCGAAGGCCACGAAGTCGTCTCCGTGGGCAACGGCCTCGCCGTCCTGCCCATGGCCGTCAAGACCGCCCCCGACCTCATCGTGCTCGACATCATGCTCCCCGGAATCGACGGCGTGCAGGTGCACCGCCGCCTGCGGGCGGACACCCGCACGCGCCACATCCCCGTCATCATGCTCACCGCGCGCGCGCAGACGAATGACCGCATCGCCGGGCTTGAGAGCGGCGCGGACGACTACCTCACCAAGCCCTTCAGCCCGCGCGAGCTCATGCTCCGCATCGGCGCCGTGCTGCGCCGCTCGCAAAAGGTCGTCATGCTCGCGGAGCAGCGCATCGGCGAGTTCCTGCTGGACCGCAAAAACATGTCCCTTTCCATCAATGGAAAGCTCGTGGAGCTCACCATCACCGAGCTCAAGCTCATCACCACCCTCATGGCCAATCCCGACGTCATCCACTCCCGCAGCGAGCTCCTCAGCGCCGTCTGGGGTTACGCGGATGACACCCACTCCCGCACGCTGGACACCCACATCAAACGCCTGCGCGACAAGCTCGGAGACCACGGCCGCCACATCGGCACCCTCCGCCGTCAGGGGTATCTCTTTCAAAGCGTGGTTCAGGAGACGGCAGAAGCATGACCACGCAGGCAATGACGGCCCCGCCGCCGCAGCAGCAGCAGCAGCCCGTTTGGAAATCAGCAGCACCAGCAGCAGCGCCATCGTCCGCGCCCTCCACCGCTGCCTCCCCCTCCCCCATGTGCATGCAGGACGACTGCGTGCTCTTCGGCTCCCTGCTCAATGAAGCGCCGCAGGGCATTCTCGTGGTGGATGACACGGACGTCATCGTCTTTGCCAATCTCGCCATGAATGTCCTCTTTCTCCCGCATGTGCTGGAGGAGGGGCGCCTCCTGCCCGCCGTCCCCGCGCTGGAGCCCGTCACCCGCGTCGTCGCAGACGCCCGCCGCCAGCGCACCCGGGTGGAGGCAGAGCTGCGCCTGCCGCTGCCGCACTCCTACGCCGCCGAGTGGTCCCATGAGCGCCACTACCACCTCTGCGCCTCCCCCTGGGCGGAAGGCCACCGCTCCGGCATCTGGGTCATGGTCATCGACCGCACGGAGCACGACATGATCGCCCAGACGCGCCAGGACTTCGTCACCAGCGCCGGCCACGAGCTGCGCACCCCGCTCTCATTGATCCACGGCTACATCGAGACGCTGAAGAGCGGCATGATCAAAAACACCGCCTCCCTCGTGCGCTGTCTCGATGTCATGGAAAAGCACAGCCGCCGCATGATGCGCATCATCGACGACATGCTCACCCTCTCCCGTCTGGAGAGCCTGGAGGAGCCGCTCAAGACAGAAACCTTCCTCGTGCGCGGCTCCGTGCAGGACGCGCTGGAGCACCTCACCCCGCTCATCGAGACACGCCAGCCCCACATCACGCTCGACTTCCCGCCCGATGGCGGCCTGCTCAGCGGCGACCGTTTTTACTGGGACCAGATCTTTTCCAATCTCATCGAAAACGCGCTCAAGGAGAACCCGCGCACCGGCCTCCGGCTGAACATCCGTGGTCGCTGGACCCGCCACGAGTGCGTCATCACCATCACGGATGACGGCGTCGGCATCCGCGCCGAGGACGTGCCGAATGTCTTCAAGCGCTTCTACCGCAGCACCCAGGAGAGCAAAGGCAGCGGCCTCGGCCTCTCCATCGTCCGCCGCGCCGTGGAGCTCCACGGCGGCACCATCGAGCTGGAGAGCCACCCCGGGCAAAGCACCACCTTCACCATTCGGGTGCCGCTGCCGGAGTGATAGGTCGGCACGCTCTTCACACTGCCACCAGCTCCTTAAATGTGATGGAGTCAGCAGCTTCGATAATTTGACGGGCATCCTTGTTCTCGGAACCGTGACCCTCGGTGTAATTCACTTCGATCACGGCCTCAAACGCCCTGTTTTTCTGAGCGTGAGCCTCATCATCGAATGCAAAGAAAGAGTTCAGGTACGCATCCTCTGTCAAAAACTTGGCCATGGCATTCGTGGCGACTCCGCTGAAGCCGGACAAGATCATGATCCGTCTGGTCTCCGGCAAGCTGAAAGGGTTCTGGGCGACGACGAGAAGCCCGTGCATTTTTCCAGATTTCTGCTGACCACCGTCCATGGAGGGGGGCTCGTGTCCATACACCTGAAGCGCATCCTTTGAGCTCTGTCCGAGCCGGGCGATTCCTTCTGTCTCATCCTGCTCTTTCCTCCAGTAGAAGGCGCTGGGCGTGTTCTTCCTTTCACGGATGAGGACGAACCCCTTGGACTTCTTCCTCGCGCTGTCGTCGTAGGGTTCGATCCCATGAATCCGCGAAAGGACGATTTCGGCGAAATCATTGACGTCCGGTGAGCCGATGATGATGCAATCCTTGTCCTTCAATAAATTGCCGATCTCGGCGATTCGGTTCGCTAGAATGTTTACCTTGTTGATGTCTTCCTGCTGCAGCTTGCTTGCGGGATCTTCAATCGTCACCTTGGTGCCGGGGTAATTCGACGCGAAGAAATGCGCGATGCCAAGGGCCGCCCGGTAGTCCCATTTGTCGATGCCGGTTCTGAAGCCTCCAGTGCCGCGAGGCCGATCTTTTTGAGGGGGGCTGTCTCTGCCGCAGGTAAAGATGTGAACGTCCCTTTTCTCAGCAAACGGTCCCCAGAAGCGTCGATGCTGGTAGTAATTCCGGGCCTCAATGACCTTTGCTCTCGCGTCGTCGCGATCCTTTTCGAGCGTCTTCTGGATATCCTCGGATTTCTTCTCGAAAGCACGGAAGTTCTGATCGAGTTCTTTTCGCGCCTCCTTGAGAATGTAGATGATGACATCCTTCAGGGATGCTACGCGTTGCTGGCTGCTTAACACCTGCGGAACATGTTTGTCTGGGCAATCCGGCGCTTTTAAGATGAAGATTTTCCTTGAAAGGTCACCCTTGGCATTCGTCATGAATGTCTTGATCTCGTGGCTGACTTCGGAGGAAGCCTTTGACTGCACTGTGCAATACACGAGAAGATGGCGGCTGTTTTTGATGGCCTCCTCGATCTTTTTTCGCCACTTTTCGGCAGGCTCGAGTTTCTTGTCCCACCACGCAGTTATGCGAACGTCGTTGAAGTCGTTGGCGAAACCTTCAATGATCGGACGCTGCTCACTGGCGTAGCTGATGAATATCTGATTTTCGAACGTGTTCATAATGATGATGTTTTAAAAGATGCATTTTATTCATTGGGGTAAAAGTACCTACGCAAATTGATGTTGGGTTTATTCAAACACTCGCGGGTGTTATCAGCGAATCATTCGCAAGGGACTGGCGCGATGGGATTTGAATGAGGAGAGAGGTCTGGTCGGCAGACAAGGCTCCCGCAGAGTTGTTGTCGTCACTCAGACGCAGCGCCGATAAAAATCTCCGACACCTTCCCCTCTTTGATCGTGAAGATCACACCGCCGACCGTGGACCCGGCCACGAACATTTCGCCGGGCTTGGATTCCTCCCCCTTCCACTTCGTGTAAGCCTGGATGACCTCTGCTTCCGTGCTGCCGATCTTGATGCCCTGGGTGGTGGCCAGCTTGCAGGGCCGGGTCGCCTTGATCATGTAAACGGTCTGCTCTCCGCGCGCTTTCTCGGCGGCCATCTGCAGCTCCAGCCCCAGCGCCGGATAGTCCCACTGCTGTACAAAAAGGCCCACGCCCTCCCAGTTTTCCATCTTGCCCTGGGTGGCCGGCTTCCCATAAAACTCCACCACCTGCTTCGCCTTCATCTCAAAGCGCAGTTTGCCCAGCAGCTCCGTCTTCATCAGTTTAAAACCCGCCTCGGTCTGTTCGTCCGCAGTGGGTGTTTTATCGGCTGCTTTGGGCGCCTGTTCAGCCCCTGAAGCAAGAGGGCAGGCAGCCAGGGAGAAAAAGCACAGACTCAGAATGACTCGGGATGATTTCATGATCTTGGGTGGCGTGCGGGTTCACTCTTGTGGCATGCCTCAGGAGGTAGCACGGAAATTCGCGGGTGCAGTCCGGTTTTGCACGAAAGGGCGGCTACTCCGAAAGCTGGGCCATCGCCCACGGATTGAAGACCAGGAGATACAAAGCGATCACCGCCGCGCCGCCCGCGAAGGGCAGGAGGATCGTCTTCAAGGCCAGCGCGCCGCCCTCGGGTTCGGCGTCTGGGGCCAGGGGCAGCCTGCTCCGCCGCGCCCAGCCGATCAGGCCGCCCAGGGTCATGCCGGGCAGGCATCCCAGCACCGCGCCGGTGAGGGCGGAGACGAAGGCGATCATGATGAAATTGCCCTGGTAAAACTGGCGCATCACCACGGTCGCCACGATCACTCCCACCACCCCGACGCGGGGAATGAAACAGACGCCGATGGCGATGAGAAAACAGAGGGCCGCGCCGGGCGCCACCACGGCCAGGCTGGCCGCCGTATCCAGCAGCTTCAGGCAGATGCCGATGAGCATGCCCCACTTCAGTCCCGCCATCGCATGGCTCCAGGACGGACGGTAGAGCACATTCAGCTTAAACGCCGACCTGGCAAACTCCGCCACGCTTTGCGTCGTCTGGTGCCACTTTCCCTCCGCGTCCTTCCAGCGGGTGTGCGCGTTCGCATGGGCAGGATGGCTGCCATCCATGATGGCCGCGCGCACCTCCTTGACCATGTCTTCAGGGCGGTAAAACCGGACACCGCCGCCGCGCGTTTCGATCGCAAAGAATCTTGGGAACTCGCCCTCCCACTTCTTCCGCCCCGCGTTCTCCGGATCATTGAACTCCTCCACGCTGATCTCGCGCTGAAGGTCCGTGAGGTCTTTGGGCGGCTCCGGCTCCCGCGTGATGAAGGCCCAGAAAGCCTTGAGCATCGGTATCACGATGAAGAACACGACCGCGAGGATCACGAATTGTGGGATCTGGTTGTTTCTCATAAGAGCTGTGGGTGGGTTGAGAGTGATGATTGGGCTGACGCTGACACACCCAGGTCGCCGCCCCTGTTTGGGTGTGACAAAAAATGTTTGCGGCGTGCTGCAGCTCGCACGGCGGAAAGTTGTCCTCTCGCTCCGCGAGAGGACCCAGCGTTTACGCAGCGGCGGAGGACTTGCGGACTACGGAACGCCTGGGGTGTGGCGTGAGCGCTGGGCTCATCTCGGCGGAGCGAGATGAGTACTTTGCTGACGGCTTCGCCGCCTCACAGCGCCCGTTTTAGAAACACCATCTCCTCATCCAGCAGCACCGTGCCGGAGATCTTCTCGGCCATTTGAAATCCACGGTCCGGTTTGCCGGCCAGGGTGAGGAGGCCGGCGACCACGGCGCGGGGGCCGGGCGGCAGGGTTTCGGCGCGGGGCAGGGCGGCCAGTTGTTTTTGCATCTCCTCGCGGTCTCCCAGGCGGTAGGCGGAGAGGGCGCGCAGCAGCGGCGCGGGGATGCGCTCCACCTTCACGTGGAGCGCCGCGTTCAGTTCGTTCTGCGGCGTCAGGGAGCCCACGTCCACCGTCTCCATCTCCACGCCCAGCACCAGGCGCAGATACACAAAGCGGTCCGCAAAGACGACGCTGCTCGGGCTCAGCTCATGCAGGCGGCGCACCGCCTCCAGCAGCGTGCCCGTGTCCTTCGCGCGCAGCGCCAGCTCCGCGCTCTTCTGCAGGTTTTGCAGCGCCGGTTCGCTCTGACCGGTTTTTGCCGCCTGCAGGCCCGCCTCCTTGTAGGCCTGGCAGGCGATGTCCGCAAAGTTCAGCTTCTCCGCCAGCGTTGCGGCCGCGTTCAGCGTGTTCAAATCTCCCGCCTGCGCCGCGTTCACGACCGTTCCCTCCAGCAGGTGGCGTGACTCGCGCATGTCCGGCTGCAGGTGGCTCAGCACCTCCACCATCGCCAGGTCCAGCAGGATCGCCGGCACCGGCGGCCGCGGAATTTTGAGCAGCTCCTTCAGCTCCTCCCAGCGCTTCGCCTGCGCCATCGCCTGCACCAAAATGGGATACAGCTCGCGCGACTGCAGGGCCAGGTCCCGCGGCACCAGGGCGAAGACCTGGTCGTTGAGATTTTCCCGCATCAGCCAGAAGGCCATCTCCTCCCGCGTGCCCCGCTTCGTGCTGGCAAAGCGCCGCACCTCCGCCTCCGCCAGCTCGGTGCGCTGCTCCGGCTGCAGCCGCATCAGCGCGGACACCACCTGCAGCCTGTCCTTCAGCGACTTCAGCGGGTGCTTCTCCTCCAGCTCCAGCAGGCGCCGCGCCTGCGGCAGCGTCAGAAAGGGGTGCGCCGCCAGCCGGGAGACGGCCTCCAGGCTGCTCTCGTCCGTTCCTTCCGCCAGCTTCCAGAGCTGCTCGTAGGCATCCTTTCGCACCTCCGCCATCGGGCTCGTGAGGTCCTGCGTCACCATCTGCAGCTTCGTCTCCGGCCTCGCCGTGTCCTGCGCCGCCGCACGCCGCGCGGCCTCCGCCGCCTCCTTGGCGTGCCCCTCGGCGCTCAGGATGTCAGAAAGCAGCGTCAGCCCCGCCTGCCGCGTGCTCTGCTGCGCCGGCAGCTTTTCATACACCGCGCGCGCGTCCTTCGTCTTCCCGCTGGCGATCAGCGACCGCCCCAGCAGCAGCTCCTCATCCTCCGTCAGCGGCCGCTGCTTCTTCAGCGTCTGCAAAGTCTGCGCCAGGCCGCCCGCGTCCGCCCCTGAGGCCTTCAGAAACGCCACCCACGCCAGCAGCACCTGCTCATCCTCCGGCGCGCGCTGCCGCGCCAGCACCAGCGCCTGGTAGGCCCGTGTCCAGTCCTTGGCTTCAGTCGCCTCGTTCGCCTCCTTCGCGTTCTTCCGCCCCAGCGCCGCACGCGCCGCCCTCGTCACCGGGTGCCACGCGAACAATCCCAGCAGCAGCATCCCAAAGCCCCCCATCACCAGCAGCGAGAATTTGCCGATCCTCTCCCGCGGCGGCGCCTGCTCGGGGATCTTCTGCTGCGATTCGGAGTCAAATTGAAAGGCCATGGTCTCGCGTGTGGGTTGAAGTTTGCATCTCACTCGCCCGGCTGGTCGCTGGTGCGTTTGCGGTCGTCATTCGTGCCGCTCCCGCCGCCATAGCCCAGCACTTCCACCGTGATCGTGGAGTTCTGGTCCTGCGGCGTCGTCTGCGGCGGCGGCTGCCCCTGCGTGGGCGCCTGCGCATTCGAGCCCGTCGTCGCCGCGCCCGCGGAGGCGGCGCTGGCCAGCCCGCCCAGGCTCGGCGCCGCCACCGCCGGCGCCGCCGGCGTGCCCGCGCTCGTGCCGCCCACGGAGATGTTGGAGGCGTTCAGCACAATCGTCGCCGCAATGTTCAGGTTCCCCGTCGCGCGGATGCCCGCGTCACCCGCGTCCACCGCGCCCACCGGGGCGATGAGGTCCACGTTCCCCGGCCGCACGCCCGCCACCGTGGCCAGCACGCCGATGCCGCCCCCCGTTGCCAGGCCCGCCAGGTCCGTGGACACATTCGCGCTCTGCGGGTCGATGAGCACGCGCGTCGGCGGCGCGGACTGCACCGTCTTCGAAGACGAACCCGCCGCGATGTCTCCCGTCGAAGACCAGATCATGATGTCACCGCCGCGCAGCGTGAAGATACGCGCGATGCCGATGTCCACGCTGCCGTCCGCGAAGATGTTGATGTTCCCGCCCGTGTCCGTGATGATCCCCGGCGGCGCCAGCGTGCTGCCGATCGTGGTGGAGGCCATCTGCAGCCCGCCGTCCGGCGTCAGGATGCTGATGTCCCCGCCGCTCTGCGTGCGGATGTTGCGCGCCTGCGTCAGGATGCTTCCCGCGGTCGGCGTGGGGAAGAGTTTGGCGATGGCCGCATAGCCCTCCGAGTAGGTGCCCACGTTCGGGCTGTTCGCATCATTGTGGTCGCGGCCCGCATCCCGCAGCGCCAGGTAGTACACCGCCAGCGCCAGTTGCTTCTGCTGCTCCGGCGTCAGGGTGGGGTCGTTCAGATTCACCGACGGCACGCCCAGCAGGTCTGCCAGCTCCGCCAGGTAGCGCGCTCCGGTGCCGCTGCTGCTCAGGTAGCTGATGAAGCTGGCGAAATCCATCGCCGTCCCGCCCATCCCCGTCGCCGCCGCGCCCGCGCCCGCCGCCACCACCAGGTCCGCGCCGGCAAACGGCAGGTAGGGGTTGCGCCCGTTGCCGATGCTCGTGATGCCCACCCCCGTGCCGTTCGAATTCGTCGAACCCGTGCCCAGGTTGATGTTCCGCCCCGCCAGCACTTCCAGGCTGCCGCCGCCGCTGATCTGGATGTCTCCCGCCAGCGTCGGCCCGGCCGCCCCGTTCACCAGCGCATTGCCCGTGGAGCGCGCCAGCGTGCGGGTCGCCGTGCTGTCATTGTAGGCGATGATGTCGCGCCCCGCCGCCACCACCGACAGGCTCGAGGCAGTGGCGTTCTGAATGTACAGCGCGATGTCCGTCAGGTCATTGCCCGCATACACCCGCGTCGCCTTCGGCGTGTACATCGTGATGCCGGAGATGTCCCCGCTGTTTGCGTACACATACACCGGCGTGGTGTCCGCCGCGTGCAGCACCCCCGGCGCATGCAGCGCCTGCTTCGTCTGCAGCACCGCCGCCGTGCCCGTGGTGGAGCCCGTTTCATTGAACAGCGCGTTGATGAAGGAGAGGAAGTTCGACTGGCTCACGTTCGCGTTCCCGGTCGTCTTTCCCACGGTGGAAAGAGACGCGTAGGCAAACGGCGTCGCCGCTCCCGGCACCGAGGCCGGATTCGCGTCGGAGAGATTGATCGTCGCGCTGCCCCAGCTCACCACCGTTTTCCCGGTCACCAGGGAATTGGAGGTGCCGTTGGACTGCAGCCCGTTGATCGAAGTCGCCGCCAGCAGGCTCAGCGTTCCGGTAGCCGAGGGAGACAGAGTCAGCGTGCCCACCACATTGATGCCGCTGGAAAACGACGTCGCCTTCAGCGTGCCCGGCATCAGCGCCGCCACCACCTGGAATGCCGCCATGGACGTTTCATCCGTGCGCAGCCACGGCTGGTCATAGGAGGGCCTCAGGGGGGCCGAGCTGCTGTACAGCAGCACATTGCTGTACCAGTTGTAAAGGATGGGGTCCGCCTTCGCGCTGTTGCTGTTGGACGCCTCGCGCAGCGTCACCGTTCCCGCGGTGGATGCCACGCTCACCCCGCTGGTGGAGCCATAGGTGGAGAAGTACGTCTTGTTCCAGAAGCGGTTGTTCAGCCCCTGCGGCAGCAGGAAGGGGTTTGCCACCGGCCCCAGCAGCACGTCCAGCCGCGCGCTCACATCAAACGAGCCCTTGCCCACAAACAGCGTCGTCGGCAGCCACGTTCTGGAATCCAGCGCCTGCGGGTTGTTCAGGTTGCTCAGCAAACCCATCGACATCGTGCGCGTCGCATTCGTGGTGATGCTGCCGCCCGCCTGGATCACGCCCTGGCCGCGCTCCACGTAGTACACGCCGCCGTCCACGTTTCTCCCCGCCAGCACCGTCACATTGCCGCCGCCCAGCTCCACGAACTTGTTCGCATCCGGCGCCACGTTCAGCCCGGTGCCCGGGTCCTTGCCCGCCATGCGCGCGTTCGTCGGCGCCACCGCGTCCACGTTCGTCACATCGTGTCCGGCCTTCAGCGTCACATTGCCGCCGCCCAGCGCGCCCACGCCTTCAAAGAAGTTGCTGAAGTCCACCCACCACGTCGTCGATGCCGTCGGGTCATTGATGATCGAAAGCGGCGGGCCGGTCGTTCCGTTGGCGCCAAACAGCCCCGTCGCCGTGTCCACAAATCCGCGGCGGTAGAGCCAGTTCGTCGGCATCTGCCGCTCCGAATCCGCGATCAGTACGTTCGAGGTGTTGCGTGTCAGGTGGATGATGTCGTTCTGCGCGTACACCAGCACATTGCCGCCGGCCATCGTGTAGTACACTCCGTACTGCTGCTGCAGGGAGCCCAGCGTGCCCTGGCTCACGGCCTGCGAGTTGTTGGTCACCACCGGAATGCCGAAGTCATTGTCCGCCACCACATGTGTCGGATTCGGCAATCCCACGCCCGCCGTGTAGATGGTGGCAAACTGGTTGAGAAGCTGCACGTCACGCCCCGCGGAGATGTCGATGTCTCCCGTTCCGGTGCGGATGACCTGGTACAGCTTGGCCAGCGCCGTGCTCGTCTGCGCCGCGTCTCCAAGGGTGGTCGGCAGGGCCTGGCCGCCGTTTTTGCCGAGCTGCAGGGAGCCGGAGGTGGCGCCGAGCTGGCTCAGGGCCTGCACGCCGTGGAAATCCACCGCGCTGAGGTCCGCGCCCGCCGTGAGGCGGTAGGACCAGGACTGCGTGTTCATCGGCAGCGTGCTCACCGCCGTGGTCACGGGGGCCAGCCACAGCCAGGAGCTGTTGCTGTTTGCCAGCGTCGGGGTGAATCCATCGCTCAGCGCATTGTAAAACACCAGGTTCCCCGCCGCGCGCAGGGTCAGCACTCCCGGCGCCTGGTTGGTGCCGTAGCGGTAGGTCGCCAGGTTCCAGTCGCTCGTCGTGGTGGAGCTCGTCGTGCCCAGCGTGAGGTCTCCCGTGCGGTTCACGATCTCAGCCCCTGGCTGGATCACGAGCAAGGAGCCCAGCCCTGTGTTCGCCAGGATGCGGTTGAGCATCGTGGTGTAATTCGTGTTGTTGGTGATGAAGGCCAGGCCGTTGTTTTGCACATTGCTTTGCACCGTGCTGGTGATCGTCCCGCCGCTGCTGGTCAGGTCCTGGATGAAATACCCTTCCACCGTCACGCTGGACGCGCCCGTGATCGTGCCCTGGATCGCGTTCACCGTCACATCCAGCCCGCCGCCGGGCGCGGAGACCTGCGGCGCGCGCAGGTGCAGCACGCCGCTGAACTGACCCAGGCCCGCGCTGGACGAGGTCTGCGCCGCCACGGAGAGGTTGATGCTGGAGTATTTCTGGATGTCCACCGTGCCGGTGCCCGCGGCATAGGTGCCGCTCACCAGCGCCGCCGCTCCGGCCTCCAGCGAGACCAGGCCGCCTTTCCCCGCTGAGTCAAAGGTCTGCCCCGCCACCGTCAGCGCCGCGCCGGTCTGCGTGCCGCTGTCTCCTTGAAGCACCACATCCTTGCGCGCCACCAGGCGGATCGTGCCGCCCGTCGAGCCGCTGGCGTTGATCACGCCGGTCTTGCTCACCGTGATGGAGCCCGCGTCCGCCGCGAGCTGGAACTGGTGCGCCTTGATCGAGTCGCTGATCGTCACATCTCCCGTGCGCACGCGCACGCTCAGGGACTCCGTGAATGAGGCGCTGCCCGGCCCGGAGAGGGAGCCCAGCGTCAGCGTGCCCAGGCTGCCCACGTCCAGGGTCAGCGTGCCATTCAGCCCGCCGCTGCCGCCCGTGCCCGTGAGGTTCGCCGGTGTCGGCAGGTTGAAGGTGCCCAGCGGTGCACTGATGTTTACAAAGCCCGCGTTGCCCCCGCCGCTATTGGCGGACACGTTCACCTTTGCCGTGGAGCTGATCGTCACGTTGCCCGTGCTGGAGGCCAGGGAGATCTGCCCGCCGCTGGTGTATTTGTCCACGTCCTGAAAGCTCACCTTCACGCCGCCGGCGTCCAGCGTGCCGTTCACCGTCAGGCTGCCGCCCGTGGCCGTGGCGCTGAACAGCCCGCTCGGCAGCTTCACCATCGTGTCCACCTCCACGCTCTGCCCCTGCAGCGTCAGGCTCGCGCCCAGCCCCGCCGCCGCCGGAGTGGCATTCGCTCCGTCAATGAGCAGCGCATTCGCCGCGGTGATGGTCTGCGTGGCTCCCGCCAGTCCCGTGATGTAGGGCGTGGTCAGGTGCGCCGCGCCGTCCGTGCTCAGGCCGCCGGTGCCTTCGAGCTGAATGCCCGTGGTGGCCTGGATCTGCACCGTGCTGAACTGGTTCACCAGCATGGTGCCGGTGCCCAGGCGCAGCAGCCCTGTGCTCAGCGCCAGCGTGCCGCTGTTGCCGCTCGCGGCCGCCGTGCTGCCGCCCGCGCTATTGTCCAGCAGGATGTTCTGCGCCACAAAGGAAACCGTGCCCGTGCCCTGGCTGAAGCCGCGGATCTGCGCCGCGTGGATGGAGAGGTTTGCCAGGCTGGCATTTCCCACCGTGCCCGCGCCATAGGTGTCAAAGGTGCCGTAGCTCAAAAGGGAAAGGGACTGCGCCGTGCTCAGGCTTTGCAGGGCAGGGCCCAGCAGCAGCAGCCCCGGTGTGGAAGGCACGCCCGTGAGCGTGCTGTCCAGCTGCAAAATGACGCTGCCGCTATTCAGCGCGATGTTCGCCCCGTTCAGCACGGCGGAAGACGCCAGGCTGGTGCCATACGTGGTGTCCAGCGTCAGGCTGGTGCCCTGCAGCACCGCATTCGCGCCCACGATCAGGCTTGGCAGCGTGGAGCCCGTGCGGTTCACGCGCGTGATCGTGGCGTTCGCGTTGCTGCTCACCCGGACCAGCGCGCCGTTGCCGCTGCCCGCCGTGGTGGTGTTCCCCAGGATCAGCGTCTCCGCCGTGGTGATGGCGCTGCCCGCGCTCTGGGAGATGACCGAGCCCGCGCTCACCGTCAGCACCTGGTTTGCCACCAGCAGCACTTCCGGCCCGGACAGCGGCGTGCCCGCGTCATCCACCGTGAGGTTGTTCGTCCGCACGGTGATGTGAGTGCCGTCCGTGGCGGTGTAGCGCACCCCGCCGATCAGCAGGCTGCCCGCGCCGATGGCGCTGAGGCCCGCCGCGCTCAGTTGCAGCTTGCCGGGGATCACCGGGGCCCCCGGCGCGCTGATCACGATGTCCACCGGGCTGCTGATGTCCACCAGCGCGCCGTTCCCGCCGGTGGCCGCCTGTCCCAGCACGGTGCCCTGGAGCTGCATGGTCTGCACCGCCTGGAACACGGCGTGGCCGGCGTCCTGCGGCAGTTCCGGCACCGTCACGCCCAGTGTCAGGGCCTGTGCTTTCAAAAAGCTGCCCGCGGTGAACTCATCATACTCCGCGCGCTGGCGCACCAGCGCTCCGGACGCCACTTCATAGGCCGTCACCACCGCCGGCACTCCCGGGTCGGAGTTCAGTCCGCTGACGCGGTAGCCGTTCACCTGGTACGCGGTGCTTGGCAGCCGCGTGCTGCCCACCGGTGCGGCCGTGCTCGGAGTCACCAGAAATCCGCCCGGCAGCAGCGCATACCGCGCGGGCAGCAGCGTGTACACCCCCGCCGCCAGTCCGGAGGATGCGCCCAGGTACACCTGGTCTCCCACCTGCAGCGTGGAGTTTGTGTAGCCCTTGTCTGTGCCCAGCGTGGCCGTGGAGGCCGCAGTGCTGTTGTAGGCGCCGAAGGGCGCAAAGCTCGCCGCGTAGTCCGCCAGCACCGCAAAGCTGCCGCTGTCCGCCAGCACATCCGTCGTCCCTCCATTGCCGCTCACCCAGCGGTAGGCATACAGGTCCCCGCCGCCCGCCACATCAATGATCGAGCCCTGCGCCGTGGTCACGTTCTGCGCCGCGATGTGGATGGCCTTCGTTGGCCCGCCGCCCGTGGTGATGTCCGTGCCGTGCGGGTCGATCCAGTTCGTGCCGTTGAGATTGATGCCATAGGGAATGATCAGCGCCTGGCCCGTCAGCCGGTCCACCGCGGAAACCGTGGTCACGCTGGTGGAGGTCAGTGTGAGCTGGCTCGTCACCGGCACGGTCAGGTTCGTCACCAGATCCGTGGGCGCGGTCTGCGCACCGTCCCAGCCGCCCAGGCCGTCCCAGCCCAGGTTGATGGTGCCAAACGGCGCCACCAGCGTGCCGCCCTGAACGATCTTCGAGGCATACAGGTTCAGCGTGCCCCCCGCGGAGAGCGGCAGCGCATGCTGTCCGGAGCCCGTCACCGTGATGGAGCCCTGCGTCGTCACTCCGCCGCTCAGGTAGTCATAGGCCACGATCTGGAATTTCACCGCGGTGGGCGGGTAGATCTGCGCCGCCGTGAGGCTGATGCCGCCCGCCACCTCCAGATAGCCGTCTCCGCGGATCTCCCCGTCGTAGGCCTGCAGGTTCAGTGCGCCGGTGTTCAGCAGGGTGAGGGTTCCCACATCGATCAGCTTCGCCGTCACCGTCAGGCTGCCGCTGCCATAGGTGGGGGAGAAATACAGCGGGTTGGTGCCGTTCGCGTCGGTCTTGTTGAAGAGCGGCAGCGCCGCGTCCTGCAGGCTCAGCGGATTGGCAAAGGCCAGCCCCAGGCTCACGTAGCTGGCGGTCAGGTGCACGGCGTCATTCGTCTGGATGATGCCGCCCGAACCGGCGCTGATGGCGCCGCGCGCGGTGATGTTCACCGCTCCCACAAAGCCCACGTTGCCTTTCAGCGTGAGGGAGTCAAAGCCGCCGTTTTGAAAGGTGTCCGCCGCCATGTGGCCCGCCGCCGGCGCCACCGCGCCCAGGCCATCCCTCACCGGATTGCCAATGCCCGCAAAGGCCGCGGAAAGCGTGGGCCCGCTCTGCGTGATCCACAGCGTGATGTCCCGCGGATCTGAAAAGCTTCCCACCGGGATGAACTCGCCCGAGCTCAGCGTGAGCGTGCCGCCCTGTGCCGTGCTGCCCCCCGCATTCGCTTTCAGCGTGCCGTCCACATAAAACTCCTCGCCGCCGGCGATGTTGATGCTGCCGCCGTTGCTGTCCTCACGCACGGACTGCACCGTCTGCTGGTTCAGCACCACGCCGCTGCCACCCACATACTGCGGCAGCACATCCACCACACCGCTCGTGCCGGAGACATCCACCACCGCGCCCGCCGCCATCACCAGGTTCCCGGTGAGGTTCACCGTGCCGCCGTCATACACCGTGCCAAAGTTCCGCCCGTAGGCGTCCGGCACCAGCACCGTCTTCCCCGCGGTGGAAAGACTGGCCCCGGCGCCCAGATACAGCGTCGGCAGCGCGTTCGGCAGGTCGGTGTCGCTGGGATATTTGATGGCAAAGGAAAGATCAATGGTGCCGCCCGGAGCCGAAATGCTGCCGAGAATCGTCCCCGTCTGCCCTTTCATTTTCACCGTTCCCGTGGCATCCGTGGTGATCGACGAGCCCGCCCCCATGGAGATGCTGCTGCGGATCAGCAGCAGCCCCGAAAAGTCATCCGCCACTCCCGGAGTCGTGAGCTGCAGGGAGGCCGCCCGGCGCACCCCTTCCGCCGCCGTGGTGGGGCTCAGCGTCACCGCGCCAGATCCGTCCGTGGCCTTGCTCGCCACATAGCCCTGCGCCTGCAGCGAGACCGTGGTGCCCGCCGTGACGCTGATGCCCGGCAGGTAAGTCCCGCCCCCCTGCGACTGGCCCAGGCCGGTGAGATTATACTGCGTGAATCCTCCGGTGCTGAAAAAGGCCGGCGCCAGCACCAGCGTCAGCGGATTTGCCGAAGTGCCGCCGATCTGGATCATCTGCGCCTGCACCCCCAGCGTGCCGCCCTGCGCTCCGGAGAAACCTTTCAGCTCGCTGCCCAGCGTGAGCGAGCCGCCGATGATTCCCAGCAGCTTCACCGTCAGAGTCTGCCCAAACTGCAGGTAGGAGTAGGCCGGATTCTGCGCCGCCGCGATGGTGATGGAACCCGCGTCCCCATAGAGGAACTGGTTGAGCGGCGTCACGTGCACCCCGCCGGAGACATCCACCACGCTGCCCTGCGCCATGTCCACGCTGTAGCCGCTCACGGAGATGCTGCCGCCGCCGGTCACGATGGGCTGGTACAACTGGCTTGCGGAGGCGAGGCTCTGATTCGCCACCAGCCCCGCCGTGCTCAGCACCGCCGCGCTGCCCACCGTCACCACCCCGCGCCCTGAATTCACCGCCGGGTCCGAGGTCGGCCGGTTCAGCGCCAGCGCCGCCATGGTGGCGGGAGAAATGTTGTAGGCCGCCAGGCTGATGCTGCCGCCCGGGGCGATGATGCTGCCCTCGACGGTCACATTCGCGCCGCTCAGCGAAAGGCTGCCCTGCGGCGTGAGCTGCAGCGTCTCTCCCGCGGCAAGCAGGATGCTGCCGTCATAGTTGACGATGCTCAGCCGGCCAAAGCCGTCCTTCCCCACCAGATCAGGGGAGAGCACCACGGTGTCGCGCCGGTCCTGCCGCAGCGCGGGCGCCACGCCGCTGCCATTCACGCTGAAGGCGTCCGCCGCCGTCTGTGTGAGCGTGCTGCTGAACTGGATGGCCGGCGGGGTGGGGGAGGTGAAGAGATAGCTCGGCTTCCCCGTGGTGGTGGACTCCCACTTCAGGGACAGCGAGGCCGGTGTGGCCAGATGAGCCTCCTGCAGCGGGCCGGAGGCCGTGAGACCCACCAGATCTCCGTCCAGCGCCATCGCCGGCGCCGTGATGGACAGCGTCCCGCCGGCATTCCCCTGCAGGTAGCCGTTGTCGTAGTACGAATTTCCGCGCCACATCGCCGCGGAGGTGGAGGTGACGCTGTACCGCGCGTCGGTGGTGCTGGCGCTGCCGGTGTAGATGGCGTCATACGCCACGGAGGGGTCCGCCTGCGAGATGTCCACCACCTGCCCGGACACCACCAGCCGCGTGGTCTGCACGTCCGAGCCCTGGAAGTTGATCCACCCGCCGGACACGTCCACCTTCGCGCCGGACTGCATCACAAAGCTGCTGCCCGCGGACACCGTCACATTGCCCCCCGCCGTGGTCAGCTCCCCCACCGTGCGCTGAATGATCCCCACGTAGCCGCTGAGATCCGCCAGCGGCGTGCCATACCAGGTGCTGCCATCCGCCCGCGTGCCCGTGTTCCGCAGATCCACGGTGATTGTCTGCCCGCGCAGGAAGCTGTTGCGCTGCAGCGGTGAGTTCGCCAGCTCCGCCGCGTGCAGCGTCACCGTCAGCAGGTACTGGTCCAGCGGCACCTCGATGTCCGTGGAGCCCTGCACATCCACCACCGCGTCCTGGTCCATATAGACCTGCCCGCTGGTGGTGATCAGGTCATTCGTGGTGCCCCCGCTTAGCAGGTTGTACACCCACACCCCGGCGCTGATCGCCACGTTCGCGTTCGGTGCATACACCGTGGACCCCGTGCCGAGGTAAACCGTCTGCCCCACGATGTTGACCTGCGACTTCAGCGCCAGCTCCGTGCCCACCACCGTCAGGGGGTTGTCCCACTCCGGCAGGATCTGCATCACCGCCCCCGCCGCCATCTTCACCACCCCCGTGGACTTCTGCACAAACGGCAGGTCGTTCGCCAGCAGGACAGGATCGTAGAACGTGTTCGGGATCGAGTCATAGCTCGCCCGGAGGTCGATGCGCCCGTTCAGCGCCGCCGTCGTCGTGCTCTCAATGACTCCGTTCTCGTTCACATTTTTTCCCACCATCGCCACGCTGCCGCGCGGCGCATCGATCAGCCCGGCGTTTGTGACCGTGCCGCCATAGGTGCCCACCGAGCCCACATACACGTCCAGCCCGCGCAGGCTCGCATCGGTGGAGGCATGCGCCGCAAAGCCGATCTCCATGCCCGCCGCCAGGATCGTCTGCCCGTCCGGCGTGCTGATGGTGCCGTTGTTCGTCACGTTCGGGCCCACCAGCACCACGCGCCCGCCCACGTTCGCGGAGGAAGTCGGCGCGGTGATGCGCGCTCCGGTCTGCACCGTCACATCGCCGATCTTGCCGCCCGGCGTGCTGGGCGGGGCAGGGGGCGTGTAGGCCGGCGTGGGGCCCTTCGTGCCGGCGGCCTGCGCATTCGCGGAAAAGAGGAACTGCGAGTCCGGATTGTTCAGCAGGCCGCGCGACACCAGGTTGTCATTCAGCGGCAGCGCGGAGGCCACCATGGCATGCGTGTTCACCTCGCTGCCCGCGCCGAAGATGATGCCGTTCTGATTGATCAGGTACACCTGGCCCTGCGCCTCGATGGAGCCCAGGATCTGTGTGGGATTTCCCGAAGGATCGGTGATCTTGTTGAACGCGATCCAGTTGCCCGCATCCGCGCCGCCCGCGCTCTGGTCAAACTTCACCGTTGTGTCGCTGCCCACATTGAAGGTCTTCCACGTGAGCAGCGCCTGCTGCTGCGTCTGCTGGATGGTGACAATGGTGTGCGCGTTTTGCAGCGACTGCGTGGGGGAGTTTGCCCCGGTGGGCGTGCCGATGATCTCCAGCCCGCCCGTGGCCAGCCCGTTCGGCACATCCGGCAGCGTCTGGCCGGGGAAGTTCGGGTTTGCGCCTGCGTTCGTCGCGCCCGCGGCGGCCGCATGCGCCGCGTCCTGCATGGCCGTCACCGCCTGCAGCGCCATGGTGTTGCGGGCCAGCATGTCCTGCGCATTTGCGCGGGCCTCCGCCGTGGCGGCGGCCGCATTCACCGTGACCGCATCCGCGGCGGAGGTGCCGGTGGTGCCGGTGCCCGCGCCGGTGCCCGCGCTGGACATGTGCAGAATGTCGCCCGCCTGCGTGCACGGCATCGTGAGCAGCAGCAGGACCATCATGTGCACCAGCACGGCGTGGAGAAAAGAAATTCGCTTCATGTGAAAAAAAGTAGGGTTCAGGGATTGGCGGGAGCGGCCGGTGAAGGCACTTCCTGCAGCAGCTTTGACAGCGCCACCTCGTTCACAGCCACAGGGTGATCGTGTAACAGTTCCGTCATATAGGCCTGCATGTTTGCCCGGGCCTTCTCCGCCCGCAGCCGCTGCGCCAGCTGCACGCGCACCTGGTCAAACACGGGTGTGAAGGGCTCCCGCACGTCCATCACCTTCAGAATGTGCCAGCCGTCCTTCAGCTTGATGGGCGCGGAGACCACCTTCAGCCGCAGCTTCGGCAGTTGCGCCAGGATCTCCGGCTGGATCTGCCGCTCGTTCAGCCAGCCGATCTCGCCGTCGCGCGAGGCGCTCTCCTTTTCCTCGCTCAGCTCCCGCGCCAGCTTTTCAAAGCTCTCCGGGTTTTCCTTCAGGCGCTGCTGCACCGCCTTGAGCTTTTTCTCCGCGCCGTTTTCATCCGCCACGAAGATCTGCGCCAGCCGGAAGGAGCGCGGCACGGTGAGCGCGGCGCGCTGCGTTTCATACGCCAGCTTCAGCTCGCCCTCGCTCGGGTAGCTCTCCGGCGGGCGGCTCACCGCCTTCAAATAGCTGTCGCTGATGGCCGCCTCGCGCGCGCTCTTCAGCAGCGTCTGGATGGAGGGCTCCTCGTCCCACTTCTTCGCCAGCGCCTCCTGCAGCACCACCCGCTGCACCAGCAGCGAGCGCACGAGCTGCTGAAGCTGCGCGGGATCCCGCGCGAGCGCCGCCTTCTCCACGCTGCCCAGCGTGCCGAGAGAGGCCAGCACCTCGCTCTGATGCAGCTCGATGTCTCCGATGCTCCCGACCGTGGGATCACTCTCCGCCGCGCGCACCATTCCGCTGCACAGCAGCAGCGCAGAGCTCAGCAGGAGGCAGGGCAGGGGGCTCATGGTTTTCAGCGTCCGGCGGGTTTCTGCACCTTCGCCGCCTCTGCCTTCGTCACGGGCGTGGGGGCGGGCGCGGGTTTGGCCTCCGGCTTCACTTTGCCGTCCACCAGCTTGTCGCCGTAGTCCTGCACCAGCGTCTCCAGCTTCACCCGCATGTTTCCAGTGAAAGGCTCACGCGCCGCGATGGCGGTGCCGAGGCCAAAGCCTTCCAGCCGGGTCAAAATCTCGCTGCCCGTTTTGTACAGCTCGTCATTCTTGCGCTGGTAATCCGCGATCCTGCGGTCCTGCAAAATCACCCGTGCGGAAAGCTCCGCGCGCTGCGCCTCGATCTTCTTCGCCGCGTCCGTGATCTTCTGGTGCCCCGCCTTCCAGCTCGCCAGGGACTCCTGCAGCCGCGCCTGCTCGCGCTCCTGCTCCAGCACCTTCGCCTTCAGCTCCGCGATGAGCTTCGCGTCATTGTCCTTCTGCTCGTTGGTGTCCTTCGCCAGCTTTTTAAACTCCGCCTCGCTCTTTTTGAGCTTCTCGTCCAGCTCCACATTCGCCGCCTGCAGCGTGGCGATCTCCGCATCCGCCTTCTGCTTCTGCACGGTGATGCTGCGGAGCTGGTCGCGCATCTTCTTCAGCACCGCCATGGCGGGGTCCGCCTCTTCAGCGGCATGCGTGGCGCCGGTCAGCAGGCCGGCAAGAACGATCAAAGATAAAGTCAGGTGTTTCATGATGGAAAAAGTTTAAAGGATTGCGTGCTCATGTGAGAACCCACAGCCGCCCTGGAGCGCGGACCACCGAGTCCGCAGCAGGTCGCCCGCGCTGGGCGCGTGCTTCTTTGCATATCGCGCCGCAAGCACGGGCGCTGGAGACTGAGAGAGCGGGGGAGAAGCGCGGAGCCTCGGAGCGCGGACCTCCGAGTCCGCAGCAGGTCGCCCGCGCCGGGCGCATGCTTCTTCGCGCATCGCGCCGCAAGCACGGGCGCTGCAGCCTGAGAAAGCGGGGGAAAAGCGCGGAGTTCCGCAGCCTTGCGGAGTGCTGCGGGCTCGGAGGCCCGCGCTCCGGAAAGCGGCGGAAACGCGGAGCTCCGGCAGCCTTGCGGAGTGCTGCGGACTCGGAGGTCCGCGCTCCATAAAGCGGGGGAGAAGCGCGGAGTCCCGGAGCCTTGCGGAGTGCTGCGGGCTCGGAGGCCCGCGCTCCGGGCGCTCTGCGCTTCGCGGCGCGGGGCGGCGCTTTGCACACAGGTTTCTGTGAGTTCTCCCGGCATGCTCAAAATCTTGCGGTCAGGTCAAACATCACCACGTCGGACCGCAGCGTCGGCCCGGCGATCTGCGCGGCGGACATGTAGGAAAGGCGGATCGCCGTTGCTTTGGACAGCGCCATCGCCGCGCTCAGCGTGTAGCCCTTCATGTTGGTGCCGCCGCCGCCGAAGTTTGAATCCGTGAATCCGTCCACCACCGCGTCAGACTCGACGTAGCGGTAGCTCAACCCCACGTTCCAGTCGCCGCGCTCGCGGAAGAGCGTGTAGGGCTTGCCCACGTTCACGCCCAGAAACCACGCCGTGTCTCCGCCCGCATAGTCGCCGCTGCCGCCGCCCGTGCGGTTGTTCACCGCCACCGAGTTGATGTTCGCGCGGTTGAACGCCACGTTCTTCACAAACTCTCCCAGCAGGGACACCTGCAGCGGCTCCCAGTAGTTCAGGTCCATGCGTCCCGCCCACGCGATCTGCCGGAACGGTGTCGCCAGGCCAAAGTACTGCCACTGGTTTGTGGTGCCAAATCCGTTCAGCGGGCTCGGCGTGATGTTACGGATCGCCCGGTATGTGTTCCCTTTCTGCGCAAACAGCGGGCGGCTGTTGTCCGTGCTGCCGGCGTCCACGTTGTTCAGCGGCACAAACGGGTCGGACAGGCGGCCTTCGATGTTCTTCCAGTCCCAGAAGGAGAAGCCCATCGTCACCTCCACCTTTTCCACCGGCTTGAACTGCACGCCAAACTGGGTGGCAAACAGGTACTTGTCATAGCTCGCCACCTTGCTCGGGCTGTTGTCCGGGAAGTTCAGCGCGGTGTTAAACACCGCAAACGCGCCGCCGCTGAAGAACGTGCGGAAGTCCGGGTTCCACGCCTGGTCCAGCTTGAAGGCCAGGCCGTCCAGCGCCACGTCTTCGTCCCACATGATTTCGCTGGTGGTCATGAACAGGTTGTCAAACCGGCCCAGAAACAGCGCGATGTGCGAGTCCGTGGAGATCGCCGCGTCATACTTCACAAAGGCGCGGTCCAGCCAGAGCTGGTACTTTGAAAAGTTCCCGCCCTGCCCGCCCGGGCCCGCCGCCGCCAGCGCCTGGTTTGTGGACACCGGCGTGTTTGTGCTGCCGGTGGCAAAGCGGATGCCGGCGGTGAAGCCGTCCTCCAGATCGATGTCAAAGCCCAGCCGCATGCGCATGAGGTACGTGTCGCGGTGCTTGTCCACATTGAGCTGGGGTGAGAAGATCGTGGCCGTGGGGGACACATCAAACGGCGCGCCCGTGTTGATCATGTTGAAGTTTGGAAACACGCCTGTGGTGTCGTTGCCGTCCGGATAGCTGAAGCCCTGGTAGAGCATGCGCACATCGCCAAAGAGCTTGATGCGCTGCGTCCACTCCGGCACGGAGTTCGGCGCGGCCCAGTGCTGCTGCCGCGCCTGCTCCATCACCTCCGTGCGGAGCTGGTCGCGGATCTGGTTTTTCACGGTCTCGGGGATGTACGTCACCCGCACCTCCTCGCTGTCCGGCTGCACCGGCGGCATCGCGTTCTGCGCCATCACCGCTGCCTGCGTCTCCGCCACGGCCTGCGCCTGCGCCTTGGCAAAGGCCGCGTCTTCCTCCGCGCCTTTGATCAAGTCAGCCGCCTCCGCGTGCGTCAGGATGCCCTTCTGCACCAGGCGGTTGATCAGGTTCAGCGTCACATTCTGCGAGGGTGTTCCCAGGAGCTGCTGCTGCGGCGCTCCATTCGGATCTGGCAGCACCCCTGCCGCGGCAGCCGCGGGATCCGCTGGAATCGGCGCCGGCGTGGGTGCGGGCGCGGGCGCTGCTCCTCCGGCGGCCGGCGGCGCGTTCTCAGCCAGCAGCGGCGCGGGCAGCGCGGGCTCCGCGGCATACGTCAACGCGGGCATCAGGGCGGAAAGCAGGGAGGCGGTGAAACAGGCGTAGGTTCTTCGCCAGACTTGGTTTGGAGTGAGCATGGAGCGGGAGAAAAGGAAAGAAAAAGAGGAAGGGGCTTCAGTTCGGTTTGCGCGCCGTCAGCCGGAGGTTGATCGGCATCGGCATGTCGCCGGGCGGCGGCTCCGAGAGCACCAGGCCGCTGAAAACTTCGTTCTCGATCGCGGAGTCCAGCTTGGTGTCTCCCGTCGTGCCGCCCAGCTTCACCCGCGTGATGCGCCCGGTGTTGTCAGACCAGATCTTGATCGTGTTGGTAAATCCGGCGCGCTTCGTCAGCGGGTGGTTGCGCAGCGCGTCCGCCAGGCGGTTCTGCACCTGCCCTGCATACCAGCCCCACTTGCTGCCGCCTTTGCCGCCGCCGCCGATCATGCCGCCTTTCCCACCGCCGCCGCCGCCCATGCCCAGGCCGCTGCCGTCACCACCGCCGATGGCCGTGCCCAGCGGCTCGTCCGCGGGCTTGTCCAGCTTGTCGTCAGGCTTCTGCTCGTCAGGCTTCACTTCCTCCTGCACCACCATCTCCTCCTCCTTCTCCTTTTCCTCAGGCGGCGGCTCCTCCTTCTTGGGCGGCGGTGGCGTGGGTGGTGGCGGGGGCGGGGGCAGCGAGATGGAGATCATCTCCATCTTCTTCTTCGGCGCGGATTTGGATGGCGTGTAGTTCGCCGCAAAATAGCCCCCGCCCGCCAGCGCGAGCCCGCCGATGATGATCAGCACCAGGTGGCGCCTGAAGAAGCCAGGTTCGTCTTCGTCGTCGATGTGAGGAGATGCCATAAGATGGTAGAGGTCTGCGGGGTTATTTTTTAGGCGGCTGCGTCGCCAGGCCGATGTTGGTGAAGCCCGCGCGGCCGATGGCGGTGAGCACGTCCATGATCGTCTGGTAGGGCGTGCCCGTGCCGCCCCGCACCACCACCGGCGCGTCCGGCATCGAGGCCTTGATCCCCTCCAGCTTGCTGGAGAGCTCGTCCATCGTCACCGCCGTGGCGTTCAGCTTGATGTTTCCCTGGTCGTCCACCGTCACCGCCTGCATCTTCGGTCCTTCGATCGGCTTGGAGGTGCTCGGTCCGCCGCGCGGCAGGTTCACCTTCACCCCCTGCACCCCGGCAGTCGTCATGATGATGAAGATCAGCAGCAGCACCAGGTAGAGGTCCACCATCGGCGTGACGTTGATGTCATCGTAGGATTTGTTGTCGGCCTGCATGGGAAGGGAATGACGAAATCAGAATGAGGAATGACGAATGCGGAGGACGCGCCGGGTTGTTATTCCTTGTAGTGCTCCGCCATCTTGGTGACGAACTCGTCGATGAAGGTCTCCATGTTCGAGACCACGTCCTTGATCCGGGAGCTCAGGTAGCTGTAGATAAACAGGGCGGGAATGGCGACCGCGAGGCCGGCCACCGTGGCGAGCAGGGCGCCGGCGATGCCGGGGGCGATGGAGTTCACCTCCACCTCGCCTGATTTCGCAATGACGGCGAAGGTGATCATCACCCCGATCACCGTGCCCAGGAGGCCGAGGTACGGGCCGCCGGCGATGCCGATGGTCAGAAACACCAGCTTGCCGTTGAGCTTCTGCACCTCGCGCACCATGCCGCCGTGCAGTGTTGCCTTGATCGCCTGGATGGAGCGCCCGGAAAGCCCCATGGCGATGCCCTTGGCCTCCTTCTTTTCCTCTGGATTGAACGTCACCTGGCGGAAGGCCTTCATGCGGTGGCTGATCTCCTGCGCGCCCAGGTGGTAGAGCTGGTACAGCGGGGACTGCCGCATCAGCTTCTGCATCTTCCCGCTCACGCTGCCGCCCAGGTTTTGCACGCTGTCAGAGTCCTCCGTGTCGATGGCGGTCAGGTCGCTGGAGATCTTCTCCCAGCGCTTCATGAACTCCTTCGAAGCCTTCTCGATCGTGTTCAAATACATCACCTTTCCGGCCGCGATGGCCCAGCCGACGATGGCCAGCAGCGTGCAGAGGAAGATCACCACCCAGCCGTCAAAGGTCAGGTCCTTCGAGATGTCCGTGATCAGCGTGAGATGCTTCATGATCTCGCCCTCCTCCTCATGGTCGGAGGCCTCGTCCGCGCCCACGCGCAGCAGCTTGTCCTTGTCCGCGCCGGAGCCCTGGTTCACCGCCGCAAAGTGGATGAAGCCCGCCGGGCGCGCCGTCTTTGCAAACTCCACTTCATCCAGCTCGCCCGCGTAGCCCGTGAAGTTTCCGGCAGCCGGGGAGCTGTCCTTGTCGATCTCCACCGGCGTCTTCAGCGAGGGCATGGCCGCGCTCAGCGCGCCGTATGATTTCCCGTTCACATACACCGTGATGTTTCCCGCGTCCGCCACGGCCGCCACGTGGTGCCAGGCACCGGCGGTGATGGGAGCGCCGGGGCTGCTGCGCTGCTTGTTCACCTCCACAAACGGCACGCCGTTGTCCAGTCCCAGGATGAAGGAGTTTGCGCCGTCGCGGCGGCTCAGAATAAGGGCGTTCGGCTGCAGCGCGCCGGGCTTCAGCCACAGGGACACGGTCATCGGCGCGCCCGGGGCCCACTCCGGCAGAGGCGGGGCGGGGACCTTGATGGTCGATTGTCCGAAAACGCGAAGGCCGTTGCCAATGAGCGAGCCCGCGGCGGGAGCCGGTGCGCCTTCCGCGTTCGCGCCTGTGGCGGAGCTGTCAGAGCCCACCTTGCCACCGTCGGCAAAGTGGTACACCAGCGTCGTGTTCGCCTCATAGGTTTCCTTCACGCCCTCCGGCGCGGGGGCTTCGTGGTTGCCAAAGTACATCCACAGGCTCGTCACGCTCGCCGGCTTCAGGTCCGGCACCTGCACCCACACATAGGCCTCGCTCAGCAGCGCGTCCCAGCTTTCCACCTGGTGCTTCAGCACGGTCTTGCCGTCTTCCGTCACAAAGCGCAGGTCGCTGCCGTCCTCCTTCGCCGCCATGAAGTCCAGTACGCCCGCGTGCAGGCGCACCAGCACCGTCGTCGTGCCGATCGGCTCCGCGATGGCCACGCCCTTGCCGCTGGTGTCGATTTCGATCTTTTTGCGCGTCGGCCATTTCGCATCCCACCAGTTCTTTTCAGCGGCGGAGGCAAAGGCGGCGGCGGCCAGGTGGAAGGCCAGGACGGAGATCAGGAGGCGTGGGAGACTGAACATGCTGCGTTTTGGGAGAGAGGGGGGGAAGAGAGTGAGGCTTAGAAATCCATGCCGAGGCGGAACATGAGGAAGAGGTCGTGCGCCAAAGCGTTCGGCTGCGTCACCAGCGGCATCGCCAGATCGACCGAGCCCGTGATGTGGTTCAGGTACCGCACGCGGCTGCCGAAGCCCGCGCTGGCCAGGTCATAGCTGCGCTGCTCCGCCGGCAGCGCGTGGTGCGTGTAGAGCTTGCCGCCTTCCAGGAAGGCGTACACCCGCCACTGGTTCTCGCGGTCCTTCGCCGTGCCGATGAAGTTCGGGCTGCGCAGCTCCAGGGAGCCAAAGATCCCCGAATCCCCCAGCCGCGTGGCCAGCAGGTACCCGCGCACCGTGTTAAAGCCGCCCCCGGAGATCTGCTCCGTGTTGATCAGCGCGTCCGGCGTCGCCTGCCCCTGCGCGCGGGTGTAAAGCTGGAGGCCTCCCGGCAGGTCATGCGTGTGGGAGAGGTCTCCGCGCAGGTAGAAGAAGCTGTCCGTCGCGCCGTAGCGCCGCGCCGCAAACTGCGTCTGCGAGCCGCCCATCCCGCTCAGGTGCCAGGTCAGCGCCGTGTTGAACTCCGTGTAGGAGGTGTCCCGCACCCGGCTCGCGCTGTAGGACAGGTTGAACGGGTAGTAGGCGATGGGAGAAGATACCAGCGTGCCCCCGGCGTTCACATCCTGCACAAAGTTCTTGTAGTCCAGCCCGAAGCTCAGGGAGTGGAAGAACCCCGGCTTCGAAGGCAGCGTCCGCATCAGCCGGAAGCCCACGATCTGGCCCTTCCCGATCACCGTCGTGCCGCCCAGCGCCGCGATGTTGCTGTCCTGCACCGTGCCCGTCAGCATCACGTTCAGCCCCTCCACGCTCTGCACCGGCATCTGGTAAAAGGCCGAGTACACCGCGCTGTCAGAGATCTTCTCCGGCGCGATCTGAAAGCTCCCGCCCAGCGTGTGCCCGAGCTGCCACAGGTTTCCGTAGCTCAGGGAGCCGTTCAGGCGCAGCGGCACCGTGTTGGCATTGTGCTGGTTGTTGAGCTCCCAGCTCCCGTGCAGCGGCAGCTTGTCCTCCACCTTCAGGTCGATGTCCACCGTCCCCGGCACCACGCCCGCGCGCAGCTCCGGCGTGATCTTGCGGTCCCGCCAGCGGTTCAGCGCCACGATGTCCTTCTGCACCTCGGTGAAGTTCGGCACCGACCCCTCCTTCATGGAGGGCGCCTGCGCCTTGATCGTGCTCGGCAGGAAATAGCGCGCGCCTTTGACACGGAGGCGGCCCACCGGCTGCTCTACCACTTCCAAATAGATCACACCACGATTCCCCGTCTGCTGCGGGATCTGCACGCCCACGCTCTGGTAGCCCTTCGCCTTGTACACTTTCTCCAGCGCCAGGCGTGCGCCCTCGATGTCCTGCTCCCCGCGCCCCGGCCCCATGAAGGGATACACCGCCTCCTCGATCTCCACCGCCTTCAAGAGGTGATTTCCCCGTACGCGATACTCCCGTACGAAGAGATTTCCGATCTGTGACAGCGCCGTCGGCGGTGCCGCGGGCGTGGCCGCAGAAGCAGTGGTCGGGGCCGCCGCCGGGGGTGTCGTGGCCGCGCCGCACACCGCGCCCAGCCCCGCCCAGCACAGCAGCACGCAGAGGCCGCATGAGGTGCTGGAATTGGAAATGAGTTGCAGGAACAAGGGCGGCATTGGCGCGAGTTTCAGAGCGATCTCTTTTTCCTTCGCCGCGGCCCTCTCACAAGCTGGCCGCTGTTACGAATGCGTCACACGCTGCACCCCATCCCCGCCCTCCAAGAGGGAACGTTGTGTTTTTAAGTGACAGTTATGTCACCTGGGCTTTTGAGACACCCGCAAACAAGCCCTGTTAGAATGTGGTATTTTATCCCAAAACGGCTGCGAAACCACCCGAGTGGCCGTCTGGCTCCGCGAGATGAGTCCAGGGCGTCCCCCGTCTTCCCACGGTTCGCATCGCACATCTCCACCGAAAGGTTACAACGCACGCTTCACCCCGGAGGGAGAGATGACGGCGGTCTCTTTCACGTGCTCATTCCTTATTGAAGCTGTGTCACAGACTGACACGAAGGGAAAACGGCCGGGAGAATGTCCCGGCTTGCTTCCCAGACAAATGCCGCTGTACCAGGGTAGCCTCGCCGAGGCTCGGCAACCCTTCGCTGTGATGCGGAAGGCCGTTGGCCTTCAAGGCGAGTGTGTCAGTCTATTGTGCAAAGTTTATACCAAGAACCGTTGAAAGCGGGTTTGTTCATGCGCCAAACGCAGGCTGGCTCTGAATGTGGTCCGCTCAGTCCGCTGAGTGGAGCGCAGGCGGCAAAGCTGACGCATGCCTGCCCCCTGACACTTACAGTCCGAATCTCTTCTTTTCTGGCTTGGTAGCCACACGCTCGCTCGTTCCGCTCAGGGGACTGAGCGGGCTACTTTGCTGGCGCTCTTGCGCTGCCATGGGGGGCTAGGCTCCCTGAGGATGGGTCTCTAGCGATTCGCGAAACTGATTTCCGGCCAGAGAGGCTGGCGTTGCCTGGTTATCTTGGGCTTCGGCGGCGGCGGGCTGAGGACAGCCACGCCCTACCCACTTGCGCTGGGCCGGCGCATGCCCGGCGCAGATAGGGAGCTTGGTCCTCCAAGCGCGTCGAACGTCGCCAGACACTCGCTTGCCGGAAATCCGTTTTGGAAAACGCTCAATCATCCCTCTCCGGCTCCCTGCCGATCCTATGCGGCGGGGACGAAGACTCGTTTCAACTGTTTATGGTATTAAGGTGAGGCAAACCTCACGACGCAGGCCCTTAACCGAGTGCCATTCATGCTTGGATTCAGGCTAAGGTGAAATTTTAATACTCCACTTCCTTTTCGAGCAGCAGTCGGGGTTCGCCACCTTTCCAAGCAGTGGCCGCCTCTGCGACCCTCCCACAGAAATTGACCTTCCCCGACCACCTCCCGCTCCGGATTATCTATTTGCTATAATTTTCATATTAAATAGGTTTTCCACCAAATGCGCGCACCTCCATTCCCGTACCGGGCGGCCCCCTCCTGCCTGGACGCCTCCTTCTTCCTTTCACGCTCCCCTCAGTTGCGGGTGGTATCGGCCATCCTGCTCTTCCTCGCCTCGCTCCTGGACCTGCGCGCTGCGGATCCGCCCCCCTCCGGCACGTCCTCCGTGGGCGACACCGTCACCAATCCTGTGACGGGCACCTCCATGACCGTGTCCGCCCTCATCAAAGACCCTGCCGGCACGCCCACGGCGGGCAGCACCGCCTTTGTGCTCATGGGCGCCGCCCCTGGCACCGTCTATGCGGTCCTCGTCAAAAACGTGGGCGACTACGTCTATAACAACGACACCCCGCCGCTCGGCTTCAAGATCCTCAGCAAGGACACGACCGCCCACACCGTGACCCTGCAGAATCCGGCGAACACCTCGCTCACCGCCACGCTGTCTTATCAGGGCACGGACAGCGCCATCCTCGGCAGCTTTCAGGGGGCAGACACGGCCGGGGCCACCACGGCGCCCACGGTGGTGTCTGGGGCCACGGGCGCGATTGAGATCCACATCGGCCAGAACGGCTCCAATGGCCGCGATGGCGCTCTCTTCGTGCCGCCCAGATCCGGTGGCGACGGCGCCGTCGGACCGAACTCCAGCTACACCACGGGTTTCAACATCAGCACCACCAACCAGATCGGTCTGGTGGTGGGCAGCCAGGGCGGAAAAGGCGGCAATGGCGGCGACTCCTACCTCTCCTTCTGGGACGGCAAGGACGGGGGCAATGGCGGTGCGGGCGGCACGGTGACGGCCGTCAATTCCACCGGCATTCAGATCGCCACCACCGGGGCCGACATGTTCGGCATCTACGCCTACAGCCGCAGCGGCCAGGCGGGGAATGGAGGCAGCGGGTTTGCCGCCCCCGGCGGCGGCACCGGCGGGCATTCCAGTGATGGCGGCAGCGTCACCGTCACCAACAACGGCACCATCATCACCACGGGAGCCGGCGCCTTCGGCATCTACGCGCTGAGCGTCAGCAACAACGGCGGCAACGGCGGCGACACGTGGGGTTTCGTGGGCACCAGCGGCGCCGGAAACTACGGCGGCAACGGCGGCACGGTCACCGTGACGAACAGCGCCACCGGCTCCATCTTTACCTCCGGCGCAAATGCCCACGGCATCGTGGCGCAGAGCATCGGCGGCAGCGGCGGCTCCTCCGGCACTTCGTCCAACCTCCTGCTCTCCCTCAACGGCGCGGCGGACAACGGCGGCAATGGCGGCCAGGTGAACGTGTACAATTCCGGGCTCATCTCCACCACCGGGGGTGGCGCGCGGGGCATCATGGCGCAGAGCATCGGCGGCGGCGGCGGCGCTGGCAGCACCTCCACGGGGCTCTTTGCCCTGGGCGGGGCCGGGTCCAATGGCGGCAGCGGCGGCGTGGTGACGGTGGAAAACCGCCTCGGCGGCGTCATTCACACCACCGGCGGCAAGGCGGACGGCATCATGGCCCAGTCCGTGGGCGGCAGCGGTGGCAGCGGCTCGAATTCCTTTGGCCTCCTGGCTCTCGGCGGGGGCGGCAGCAAGGCGGGAAATGCGGCGGCCGTGACGGTTTCCAACCTGGGCACCATCACCACGGAGCAGGACGGCGCGCGCGGCATCGTGGCGCAGTCCATCGGCGGCGGTGGCGGCGATGGCGGCTCCTCCGGCGGCCTGGTTTCCGTGGGCGGCACCGGCTCGGGCGGGGGAGACAGCGGCCTGGTCACGGTGATCCAGGGCGGCACAATCACCACCGGCGGCAAGGACGCGCAGGGCATCCTGGCGCAGTCCATCGGCGGCGGTGGTGGCAATGGCGGCAGCTCCGGCTCCATCGGCCTCATGGCCGGCGTCAGCGTGGGCGGCGACGGCGGGAAGGGCGGCAAAGGCGGCGACGTGGCCATCACGCTGCAAGGAAAGAGCGGCACGCTGGACTCCCTCATTGGCACCACGGGTGCGCGTTCCCAGGGCATTTTTGCGCAGTCTGTGGGCGGTGGTGGTGGCAATGGCGGCGGTGCGGTCACCGTGACGGCGGGCTTTGAAGCCTCCGCCTCCTTTGCCATCGGCGGGAAGGGCGGCAGCGCGGGGGACGGCGGCCTCGTCACCCTCGGCCGGGGCAACAGCGGCGCCAGCGATGTGACGACCTTTGGCGACAACTCCTCCGCCGTGTTTCTGCAGAGCGTGGGCGGTGGTGGCGGCAGCGGCGGCTTTGCCGTGGCTGTGGCGCTTTCCAGCGGCTACACCTCCGGCTCCCTGAGCGTGGCCGTGGGGGGAGATGGCGGTGGCGGCGGCAAGGGCGGCAATGTCACCGCGGGCACCTTCACTCCTGCGGGGGTGATGACAGCCAGCGGCTTCAAAGGCGACATCTACACCGGGGGAAATCAGTCCTTCGGCTTCCTGGCGCAGAGCGTGGGCGGCGGCGGCGGCAATGGCGGCCTGGCCGTCTCCGTGGCGGGCAGCACCAGCCTCGCGATGAGCGGATCGCTGGCCATCGGCCTCGGCGGCACGGGAGCGGGCGGCGGGGCAGGGGGCACGGTGCAGGCAGGCGTGGAGGGGACTATCACGACGATAGGCAACAACTCCACGGCCCTGCAGGCGCAGAGCATCGGCGGCGGTGGCGGCAATGGCGGCGGCAGCATCGCTGTGTCCCTGACTGCCAGCGGCGGCCCGGCTGGAGCCATGGGGCTTTCCATCGGGGGGGATGCCGGACCTGCCAGCAACGGTGGTGATGTGACCCTGGCCACGCGCAACAGCACCATTTTCACCCAGGGGGACAATTCCAAGGGCATCGTCGTCCAGTCCGTCGGTGGTGGCGGTGGCAATGGCGGCTATGCGATTTCCGCTGGCGCGGCGGGTTCCATCACCGATGCAGCGGCCGTGAATGTGGGCCTGGGCGGCAAAGGCGGTGGCGGCGGAAACGGCGGGACCGTGAAGGCCGACCTGCAGTCCAATGTGGAGACCTCCGATGTCGTGATCGCACGTGCGCAGGACCCTGTGACGGGCGAAGACATCCCGGCGCACTACGGCAAAAATGCCACGGGCATTCTCGTGCAATCCGTGGGCGGCGGCGGTGGTACGGGCGGCTTCAGCGTGGCGGCGGGCGGAGCGCTGGCGGGCACGGGCAGCGGTGCGGTCAGTGTGGGCCTGGGCGGCAGCGGGGGCACGGGTGGTACTGGCGGCTCCGTCACGGTGAGCTCGACGGGTACCATTCTTACCCGGGGCGACAGCTCCTCCGGCCTGGTGGCGCAGAGCATCGGCGGCGGCGGGGGCAGCGGTGGCTTCAGCATTTCCGTGGCAGGCGCGGGCTCCTCCACTGGCAGCGGAGCCATCCAGGTGGGGCTGGGGGGCAGCGGCGGTCCGGGGAACTTTGCCCAGGACGTGACCGTGAACACCTCCATCGGCAAGATCACGACCTACGGCAATGATTCCCTTGGCGTGCTGGCGCAGTCCATCGGCGGCGGTGGGGGAGCGGGCGGTTACAATGTGGGCGTGGCAGGCGCGGGAGCGGGCGGCGGCAGCGGGGCCATCAGTGTGGGCCTGGGTGGCAGCGGGGGCTCCGGCAGCTACGCGGGCACGGTGCGGCTCACGGTGAACAATGACGTCAGCACCGCGGGCAAAAACTCCTCGGGCGTGGTCGGGCAGTCCATCGGCGGCGGGGGTGGCGCGGGTGGGTATAATGTTTCGGCCTCCGGGGCGGGCTCCGGGTCCGGCAGCGGGGCCATCAGCGTGGGGCTGGGCGGCAGCGGGGGCTCGGGCAGCAACGGTGGCGAGGTCTATGTGACGGTGACCGGCAAGGTGGACACGCTGCTGGAGAATTCGTACGGCGTGCTGGCGCAGTCCATTGGCGGCGGCGGTGGCGCGGGCGGGTACAATGTCAGTGTGGCAGGAGCGGGTGGGACGGGCGCGGGGGCGGTCAGCGTTGGTCTGGGCGGCAGCGGAGCGGGTGGGGGGAATGGGATGAAGGTGGAGCTCAATTCTAGTGGGTACGTTCACACGATCGGCAAGGGGGCGGCGGGGCTTATGGCGCAGTCGATTGGCGGGGGTGGGGGCAGCGGGGGGTTTAATGTGAATGTGGCGCTGGCGGTTGGGGCGTCGGGAAGCGGGGCGATTTCTGTGGGGCTGGGTGGTTCTGGTGGGGTTGGTGGTAACGGTGGTGCAGTTACGCTTATCAGCGCCGGGAATGTTTTGACGGAAGGAGACGGGTCCATTGGCATTGGGGCTCAGTCGATTGGGGGCGGGGGTGGTAGCGGGGGTTTTGATGTGAATATTCCTGTGGCCATTGGTAACGGTGCCGGCTCTATCGGGGTCGGCTTGGGCGGCTCCGGAGGGGGTGGGGGAAGTGCCATTGGCACGGTGGATCTGCGGGTGACCAACAACGTTACGACCAAGGGCAAAAAGTCCATAGCCGTGCTGGCTCAGAGCATCGGCGGCGGCGGAGGCAATGGTGGCTTTGATCTCACTGTTCCCATTGCTGCGGCCGGCACGGGTTCGGGTGCCCTGGGCATCAGCATTGGTGGCAGTGCGACGGGTGGAGGAAACGCGGACGTCGTTATTTCAAATGTCACCGGCACCATCACCACGGAGCAGGAAGGCTCCATCGGCATCCTGGCGCAGAGCCTCGGCGGAGGTGGGGGCAGCGGTGGCATGGCCATCAGTGGCGCGGTGGCTCTCGCGGGTCAGGGCAGCGGCGCGGTGAGCATCGGCCTGGGTGGCAGCGGAGGCATCGGAGGTTACGCGGGAAGCGTTACCAATACTTTTACCGGAAGCCTTTATACGGTGGGCAAGGACAGCTCTGGTGTGGTGGCGCAGTCCATCGGGGGCGGCGGCGGCAGCGGCGGGATCAGCATCAGCGGGGCCATCGGCATGGCCAAGGATGGAGCGGGCGCGCTGGCTTTTGGTCTGGGCGGCAGCGGTGGCTCGGGTGGGGATGCCGGCGTGCTGGTCACGAACACCGTGATCGGCTACGTGCAGACCCAGGGGGACAACTCCTACGGCGTGCTCTCCCAGTCCATGGGCGGCGGCGGCGGCGCGGGCGGACTGAATGTTTCCGGCACCATCACCGCGGCCAAGACCGGCAGCGGCGGACTTGCCATCGGCATCGGCGGTTTGGGCGGGGATGGAGGTGACGGTAAAGAAGTTATCAGCAGCGTTACCGGCGGTGTCATCACGGCGGGCAAGGGCTCCATCGCCATCGCCGCGCAAAGCCTTGGTGGTGGGGGAGGTGCGGGGGGTTTAGACGTTGTGGGCAGCATCAATGTGAGCAAGGAAAACGGCGGCACTTTGGGCGTCGGGGTGGGTGGTTTTGGGGGTGATGGAGGTAACGCTGGAACCGTGACGAGCACGGTGGTGGCAACGAGTGCTTATAACAATCTTATTGGCACCATTGGGGACAACTCCACCGCCATCCTGGCGCAGAGCGTGGGCGGCGGCGGCGGTGCGGGCGGCATGAACGTGACGGGCGGCATTAACATCACCGGTAAAAGCGGAGCCTCCATTGGCGTCGGTCTCGGCGGCTTTGGCGGGGTGGCAGGAAACGGCGGTGTCGTTACTGCGAATGTCACCGGGAACATCATCACCCAGGGAAACAATTCCCACGGCATCGAGGCGCAGTCCATCGGCGGGGCGGGCGGTGACGGCGGCATCAATGTCACGGGGACCATGGCCTTTTCCCAAAGTCCGGCGACTTCAGCCGCCGTCTCGGTGGGTGTGGGCGGCTTCGGCGGCAACGGGGGCAGCAGCAGCGCCGTCACGGTGAACTACAGCGGCACGCTGACCGCGCGGCCCATGGCGCTGGTACCGGCCTCGGGCGGAAATCCGGCCCACTATGTGTATGTGGATGGAGCGGGCTCCAACGGCATCATGGCGCAGTCCATCGGTGGCGGCGGGGGCAATGGCGGCATGAACGTGAGCGGCGGCATCTCCTATGTGGGCGGCACCGGGCATGGTTATGGCATCGTGGTGGGCGTGGGCGGCTACGGCGGTGATGGCGGCGACGCAGGCACCTCCACCGTGACGGTGACCGGCGGCGACAGCATCACCGGCTACGGCACCGGCCATTCGGCGATCCTGGCGCAGTCCATCGGCGGCGGGGGCGGGACGGGGGCCATGAACGTGACCGGGGGCATCACCTCCGACTCCGGCCTGCTGTTTGGCGTGGGCGGCACGGGCGGAGACGCCGGCATCGCCAAGGCGGTGACGGTGAATGCGACCACCAATGTCTTCACCAGCACGATCAACAACGAAGACGGCCTCACCTCCGCGGGCGTGCTGGCGCAGTCCATCGGCGGCGGCGGCGGCAATGGCGGCCTCAACGTGACCGGCGGCATCGCGATTTCCAAGCAGGCCGGCGTGCCCTCCGTGAACTTCGGGATCGGCGGCAATGGCGGCGCGGGCGCGAGCAGCGGCGACGTGAATGTGACGCTCACCGGCAATGCCATCACCTCCGGCGACTGGGTGCACGGCATCATGGCGCAGAGCATCGCCGGCGGCGGCGGCAACGGCGGGATGAACGTGGGCGGCCAGCTCAACTTTGCCGACTCGGAACTGTCCGGCGGCAACACCGACGTGAGCATCATCGCGGGCGTGGGCGGCACGGCGGGAGACGGCGCGGTGGCGGGGAACGTCACGGTGAACAACAGCGGGATCGTGACCACGGCGGGCGACTACGCCCGCGGCGTGGCGGCGCAGTCCATCGGCGGCGGCGGCGGCACGGGCGGGATGAATGTGACGGCCATCTACGCCAAGAACAGCAACCCCATCACGGTGGGCGTGGGCGGCACCGGCGGCAGCGCCGGAGACGCCGGGAATGCCAGCGTGTTCCGCGGCACGGCCCTGCTGGCGGCGGGGAAAGTGACCACGGACGGCCTCAATGCGCACGGCATCGAGGCCTCCAGCATCGCCGGGGGGGGCGGGGATGCCGGGATGAACTTCAACGTGGGCTACAGCAGCGTCGGCGAGGCCTCGTCGAAGCCCGGCTTTGCGGCGGTCTTCGCCATCGGCGGCGGCGGCGGAGACGCGGCCAGCGGCAAGTCGGCCACGGTGATCAATTACAGCGCGATCGAGACCAAGCAGGACAACTCCTACGGCATCCTGGCGCAGTCCATCGGCGGCGGGGGCGGCAATGCGAACTTCAACATCGGCGTGACCCATGCCGGAGCCAGCACCACGGCGGGCAGCAATCTGTACAACAAGCCGAACCAGAACATGGCCTTCAGCCTGGCCGTGGGCGGCGCGACGGGCGACGGTGGTCACGGTGGCGACGTTACCGTGACGCAGGTGGGAGACCTCACCACCGTGGGCAAGCAGTCCATCGGCATTCTGGCGCAGTCCATCGGCGGCGGCGGGGGCAATGCGGGGCTGGACATCGGCTTTGTGAAGGCGGACGGCGGCAAGGCGGGCGTTACGATTGGCCGAGAAGGCGGCACCGGAGGTTACGGCGGCACCGTAACTCTGAACTACACCGGCACGCTCAACACGACGGGAGAGATGGCCTTCGGCCTGCTGGCGCAGTCCCTGGGCAATGGCGGCGGCAACAGCTCCTCCACCACGATCAGCGGCGAGGTGCCCAGCGGCCAGAACGACCTGGGCCAGACGCGGCCGCAGAGCGCCACGCTGGCGATCGGCCTGGCGGGGGGCACGGGAGGTTACGGCGGCAACGTGACCCTGAACTCGAACGGATTCATCACCACGCGGGGCAGGCGCGCCTACGGCGTCTTCGCGCAGAGCGTGGGCGGCGGCGGCGGCAACGGCGGCAATGCGAACTCCTTCGGCATCACCGCACCGATCATCGCGCTGACCCTGGGCGGCACCGGGGGCAACGGCGGCTACGGCGGCCAGGTGGACCTGACGAACACGGCCCAAGTGGAAACCTTTGGCGAGGAAGGCGTGGGCCTGCTGGCACAGTCCATCGGTGGCGGCGGCGGCAGCGGCGGCAGCACCTATGCGGGTGGTACCAAGACCGGGGACACGGGCATCACTGTGGGCATCGGCGGCGTGGGCGGGCCGGGGATGGACGGCGGCATCGTCAATGTGATCAATTACGGCATCATCGTGACGCATGACCTGGCGGCACACGGCATTCTGGCGCAGTCCATCGGCGGCGGTGGTGGCGACGGTGGCTCGGCGATCAGCGTGCTGGCCAGCATGCATCCGGCGAATCCGAACGGGAACAACACCACGCGCGTGGCGGTGAACGTGGGCGGCGCGGGCGGCACCGGCGGCGTGGGCAAGGCGGTGAACGTGACGAATTACGGCGGCATCGGTACGTACAAGGCGGCCTCGGTGGGCATCTTTGCGCAGTCCATCGGCGGCGGTGGCGGCAACGGCGGCTCCGTTTTGAGCGCTGCCCTGGCCGGAACCAGCGGCAACAACATCGGCATCAACATCGGCGGCAACGGCGGCACGGGAGGCACCGGCGGTGATGTGACGGTGAAGAACCTGACGACGTCTGATCCCGACAGCGGCAAGATCATCACGCTGGGTGACAAGGCCTACGGCATCCTGGCGATGAGCGTGGGCGGCGGCGGTGGCACGGGCAGCAATGTGGCCTCCATCAGCCGCGGCACCGGGGCCGGGGACGGCGCGACCTCCGTGGACCAGGTGCAGTTTGCCGTGGGCGGCAACGGCGGCGTGGGCGGCAGCGCCGGGGTGGTCGATGTGACCAATGCCGGGCTCATTTCAACGACGGGCAAAGGCGCGCACGGCATCGTGGCGCAGAGCGTGGGCGGCGGCGGCGGCAGCGGCGGCATGGCGATCTCCGGAGACCTGGCCTTTGGCTCGGACATTCCCACCGGCAATGACACCTTCAACATCGCCATCGGCGGGCAGGGCGATGACGGCGGCAAAGGCGGCGAGGTGAAGGTGCTGAACACCGGCACCATCCACGTGACCGGAGAAGGGGCCTACGGCATCTACGCCCAGAGCGTGGGCGGCGGCGGCGGCGACGGCGGCTTTGCGGTGGCGCTCTCGCGCAATCTGGCGAAGAACCCGAAGGAAACCTTTGGCGGCGCGACGTCCACCTTTGCGCTGGGCGGCTTCAATGGCAGCGGCGGCGACTCCGGAAACGTGACGGTGACCCACACCGGCTCGATCATTGCCGAGGGCGACAACGCCTACGGCATCTTTGCCCAGTCGGTGAGCGGCGGCGGCGGCAACTCGGCGATGTCCATCTCCAGCCCGGTGTGGATGGCGGCGAACCTGGGGCTGAAAACCATCATGGGGGGCAACTCCTCCGGCACGGCCGGCATTGTGACGATCAACACCACGGGGAACATCACCATGACCGGGAAGAACAGCGTGGCCTTCTTCTCCCAGAGCGTGAACGGCGGCGGGGGCAATGTGAACCAGTTCATGGACTTCAGCCAGCAGGCGCAGGGCCTGGGGGACAACGGCCTGCCGCTGCCGGGCAACGCCGGAGACATCGACACGGCGTACGCCTACCTGGACTCCGTGGTGCAGATGGGCTCCAACGCGATCTTTGGCACGGTGGCGGCGGCTGTGGACGCCACCCACATCGGCGATCTCTACTCCCATGGCGACAACAACGGCGGCGGCCTGCTGCAGTCCATCGGCGGCGGCGGCGGCCGCGGCTCGCAGAACATCAGCCTCGCGCAGGATTCGGACATCAACCTCGTGGTGGTTCTGGGCGGCAAGGATGTGGACGACAGCGGCGGCGGCGATGTGAAGTTTGACCAGACCGGCGGCGTGGATGTGGCGGGCACTCAAAGCGCGGGCGTGACGGTGCAGACCATCGGCGGCGGCGGCGGGGTGCAGTTCATCACGCTGCAGAAGGTGCCCACCACGCTCTCCGCCCCGGCTCCGCCCACGTTTGGGCTGTTCAGCCTGTTTGCCCTGCCGCTGACGGCGACGAATCTGACGCTGGGAGCGAACGGCGGTGTGAACAATGACGGCGGCACCATCAACAGCACCTACTCGGGCTCGCCCGTGACCACCAGCGGGGACCGCTCCCCTGCGCTGATCATGCAGTCCATCGGCGCGGGCGGCGGCATCACCTACACGACGCTGGCGGGCGTGTCGGGCCTGAATGTGGACCTCGGCGGGCAGAACGGCGCCTCCGGCAACGGCGGTGACATCACGATCGTGAACACACGCGACGTGGGCACGAACGGCGTGCTCTCCCACGGGATCGTGCTGCAGTCCATCGGCGGCGGGGGCGGCGCGGTGTTTACCGATCTGGACCCCTCGCTCATCGCGGTGACGCTGAACACGGACAACAACGGCAACGGCGGCCTCATCGACCTGACGCAGAATGGCAATGTGGTGGCGCTGGGAGACCGCTCCACGGCCGTGCTGCTGCAGAGCCTGGGCGGCGGCGGCGGGCTGGTGGACGACCTCTTTGCCGGCAATGCCGGCGGCACTGGAAACTCCGGCCCGATCACGCTGATCATGAACGGCAGCATCCAGGCCACGGGCCTCGGCGGCAGCGGCATCTTTGCGCAGTCCAAGGGCAGCGGCACGCAGGGGAACATCAACGTCACGCTCAGCAGCGGCAAGATCCTCTTCTTTGGCGATGGCGGCACGGGCGTGAAATTCTCCGGCGGCGCCACGAACCTCTTCACCAACAACGGCCTCGTCTTCGGCATGGAGGGCGTGGTCGGACAGGCCTTCGCGGGCGAGGAAGGGAACGACACGGTGCAGAACAACGGCTCCTTTGTGGGCAGCGCGAACTTTGGCAGCGGCGTGAACCAGTTTAACAACGCCGCGAATGCGATCCTCGCGCTGGGTCCGCAGTTCTACCTCGGCGCGGCGGGGAATCAGCTTTTCAACGACGGCATCCTGCTGCCCGGCGGCACCGGACTGGCGCAGCACACGGACATGACGGGCAGCTTCACGCAGAGCAGCGGCGGCACGACGTTTGCGGAGCTGGACTTCCAAACTGATCTGCTGGACCAGGTGTCGATGACGGGCATCGCGAAGCTGGCGGGACGCATCGACGTGGCCCTGCTGAATCCGCAGCTCGTGCCCATCGGCCATTTTGAAAAAACACTGTTTCATGGCGATGGCGGCGTCATCAATGACGGCGCGGTGCTGACCACGAAGCCCTCGGTGGTCATCACCTACGATCTGGGCTACCCCACGGGGAACGACGCGGTGCTCAGCTACGACGTGAACTTCAATCCGCCGGGCTCCAACTTCGGACGCAACCTGGTGGAGGTGGGAGGCTACTTTAACAACATCCAAATGGCCGGCAGCTCCCCCGCGCTGGCGCCCACGGTCATCGCGCTGCTCTATGCGCCTGACATCGAGACCTACCGCAATCTGCTGAGCCAGCTTGGCCCGGATTTCTACGGCGAGCAGCAGGCGGAGATGCTGCGCGGCACGCAGCGTTTTGGCGAGACTATTCTCAATGGCGGCAGCACGCGCTACGGGCTGAAGGAGCGCATGATCTGGTTTGACTTCCTGGGCACGAACACGGTGCACAGCGCGTATGACGACTACAAGACGGTGCGGATGCAGACGCTGGGCTTTGCGCTGGGCTTTGAAGACATGATCACCAGCCACTGGAGCGCGGGGCTGGCCGTCTCGTATGAAGACAACACCGCCAACGGCTACCAGGGCCGCTGGAACGCGAACGGCAGCACGGAGCGCTTTGGCGGCGTGCTGCGCTACAAGAACAGCGGCCACGAGCTCGCCGCCATGCTCTCCTTTGGCTGGAACAGCATGGACAGCACGCGCGCGGGATACGTGGCCTACCCCTTCAACACCAGCGTGAACCGCGACATGCAGGTGATCACCGCGATGCTGCGCTACGCCCATGAATTTGTGACCGATGACTTCTACCTCAAGCCGCAGGTGGACCTGGGTGTGACGCACCTGAGCGCCGGAGCCGCGCGCGAAAACGGCGGGGCCACCACGAACCTGGAAACGGGCGCGGTGAACGCAACGAACCTGGCGCTGCTGGGCTACTACGAAACCCATGCGTGGGTGCGGCCCGCCGTGACCATCCGCAAGGCGATCATCGTGACGAACACCACGCGCATCAGCCTGCACACGGAGATGGGCTTCCAGTATTACATCAACGGCAACGACACGTATGTGAAGGCGGGATTCATGGGCGCGCCGAACGTGGACGGGATGAACGTGCCGATCGGCCTGGGGTCCATGGCGAGCCTGAGCGTGGGGATGCAGGTGCTGATCATGAACGATCTTTCGTTTGGGCTGTACTACACGAAGGCGCTGTCGAAGCACTACCACCTGGATTTGTATAACTTCAGGTTTAACAAGAGTTTTTGATGCGGGGGAGGTGAGGGCGTGCGGTGGGCATGGGGACGCTCGAGTTTGCCGCAGAGGGGCGGAGGAGCAGAGGGGGCAGAGATGGTTTTCATTCTTTGCGTTCTTTGCCTCTCTGCTCCTCTGCGGCAGAGGCGAATGTCTCTGCTGTGTCGAAGCGGGTGCGTGCGGCGAGCGCAACTCTCCCTCTCTCCGCCCCTGGAAAACGTAAAAACGAATCGTGTGCTTCGGGGAGAGGGCTGGGGTGAGGGGCCGACCCTGCGCCTTCGCGAGCGTAGGGAGTCCCCCTCACCCAGCCTCTCCCCCAAGAATGCCTTTGCGCGATTGCCATGTCATGGAGGGGGAGAGGGGATCCACTTTACGTCCTACGCGATGTCATGAGCAAAAAAGGCCTCTCCCGATGCGACAAGCTGTGTTCGCCTTTTACAGGTCCTCCTCCCACCTTCAAAGCCCCATCACCTTCCGGATGATCCAGTCGCGCAGGCGGTCGGGCACCACTTTTACGAGCAGGGAGCCGCCGATGGAGTCGAGGCCGACGGGGTAGCGGGTGCGTGGGCGGCGGGACTCCAGTGCGTGCGTCACGGCTTTGGCCACGCGCTCGGGAGGGATGGCCATGGAGGGGACTTTTTCCACCATCTTGCGCAGCGCGGTGATCGGTGTGGCGTAGAGCTCCTCACACTGCGGCGGCATGCCGTCGAACAGGCGCTCGGCCGCTTCGCGGGACTTGCTCCAGATGGGCGTCTTGATCGCGCCGGGCTCGATGAGTGCGACCTCGATGCCCCAGGTGCGGAGCTCGATGCGGAGCGAGTCCGCGATGGCTTCGACCGCATGCTTCGTGGCGCCGTAGCCGGCGAGGAACGGCTCGCACATGAAGCCGGAATTGGAACCCATGAGCACGATGCGGCCGCGGCTGGCGCGGATCAGCGGCATGACGGCCTGCGTCACCGCCACGAGTCCGAGCACATTGACTTCAAACTGCTTTTGAAAAGCTTCCAGCGGCATGAACTCCAGCGGTCCCGCGAGGGCGATGCCGGCGTTGTTCACCACGCCCTGCAGGCCTGCGGCACCGCACTGGGCGCTGATTTCCTGCACCACGGTTTGGATCTGCTCGCGGTTGGTGACGTCGAGGATGACGGGTACAATTTGTCCAGTCGCTCCTGCGGCGAGGGCCTCGCCATCCTGCGTTTTGCGCACGCCGGCAAAGACGCGCCAGCCGCGGCCCGCGAGCGTGCGCACACAGGCCGCGCCGATGCCGGTGGAGGCTCCAGTGACGAGGACGGTGCGGGGCGCGGTGGGGGAAGGGGTGGGCATGGGGAAGGTCAAGAGGTCAAGGAATGGTCAAGAGGTCAAGGCTCGATGCTCGAGCTCCGGGCCATGACGGAAGTTTTTTCGTTGTTCACGCTTTATTGCCCTGCGGCGAAATCCCGCTAAGCATCTGCGCATGATTCTGCGCTGCCTTCTTTTCGTCTGCATGGCGGGCCTGCTTGCGGGCTGCACTGTCCGCTATGGCATGCCAACCCCTGGGTACGGGTACCCGTCCGCGCTCTCCGCCTTCGCGCCCCGCATGGGCAGTTCCGGCAACTACACCTACTACCCGCGCTACGAGGCCTACTACCACCACGGGACGCAGCAGTTTTATTATCCCAACGGCAAAAAGTGGGTGGTGCAGCCCACCGTGCTGAACAGCAGCGCCCAGGAAATCCGCGCCACACCCGGCGTGCCGTTTCAATTTCCCGATCATCCTGAAAAATACCACGCCGCGGTGAAGGAGGCCTTTCCCTCCACCTGGACTCCGGGCAAAGGGCGCTTCGACGAACCTTACCAGTTCGGCCACAGCGGCTGGGACATTGACCGGAGGTAGGAAATCACCAGCAGTGCATAAACGGATCAGCCGAAGAGCAGGCGGTCCACGCAGTGCAGGTCGTTGGTGTCGTAATAGGGCTGGGCCCAGTCGCTCGTGGTGGACAGAAACCAGCCGACGTTCGCAGCCTGATGCTGTTTGGATGAAGACTTGGTGGCGGCTTTAACCGTGGCCGCCGTCGCTTTCTTTGGCACCTTCCCCGCTGCCTTCGCATGCGTCGAAACACGGTCGAGGAATTCAAAGTGATCCACCAGCCCCAGGGCCTCGATGGCGAAGACTGTCGCAATATCGCTGTCATGGATGGCGATGAGATTGTCTCCGTTATTCTCCTCGCCACCCAGGGCCAGATTGGAGGAGCCGCAATAGACGACGGCGTCGGGGGTGTTGAAGCCGCAGATCACGAATTTATGATGCACCTGGTGGCCAAGCCCCACCGTGGGCACCTGGTCAAAAGGCGGAGGAAGGATGGATTTGGCGGGCTTGCCCGTCACCAGGACGCCTCCTTTTTTGCCAGGCTCGTAGAGGGCGATGCCATCCGTGGTATCGGTGATGCCGTAGCTGAAGATGCTCGTGATGCCGTGCAGCTTTTTCAGGGCGGGAAAGACCGGCCCGCTGCCTGAGCCCGTGTCCATGACCGCAAAGAGCACGCTGCCATTTTTGGTCTTGCCCTCCCTGGTGACGCGGTCGGCGATCTCCTGCAGAGCAGCCTGCGCCACCGGTTCCGTGTGCGGCGAAAACTGGACCTCCATGGGCGGCAGTTTTGCCCCGCTGAAGGAAAAGGCCTGCGCAGCCAGAGGGGACTTGGCAAACCCCACGCCTTTGGGCTCCTGGTCCCAGGCCAGGTTGAACACCTCCGAGTACTTTTTGGCGACGGTCCGGTCGTCAAAGACCAGCACATGATTGGAGTTCACATACATGCCGGTGACAGACATGTTCGTCGATCCTGTGAGCACCTTGAGCGGGCCCTTGGAGTCAGACACGATCAGCTCTTTGTCATGGGCAAAGCGGCCGAACTTGCCGCGTTTGATCTCGGCGGGCGCGACGGCGGCGCTGGTGAAAAGCTTTTCAAACCGGTCCTCCGGTGTCGGCTTGGTTTTGCTGGAGTGCAGGGCGGCATTGTCCAGGATGATGCGGATACGCCCCTGTTTGGCCAGTTCCAGAAAGATTTTGAGCACGTCCGGTTCATTGAGATCGTAGGCAAAAACATCCAGCGTGAGCCCGGGGTTGTTCAGCGCTTCGGTCAGGATGTCAAACACACGCTTCCGTGCGGTGAAACCCAGCCAGTGGTACTCGTCCGCATACGTGAAGGTCTCACCCTGGCTGTTTTTTCCCGCCTCCTGGGAGGTGTCAAACAGCAGGTCCTTCGGCCGCGTCAGAGCGCTGGGGCCGAAATGATGCACGAAGGCCTGGGACTGCATGAAGCCCCGTGCAAAGCCCAGCGCCACCCTGCCTTTTTGAAAGGGGCTGACATCCACCTTGAGAGTCACCCCCAGGGCCGGGTCGATGGCCTGGAGTGAACCGTGGGCATCAAAGTAGCGCGGTGTGACCGTGTAGGCATAAGTGCCGAAGAACGGATCCGTGCCCTGATTGTGGGAGCCTGGAACATGAATCCAGCGAAACTTGTGGATGGGAGCATTGAGGCTGGAGGTGGGCGGCTGCGTGGCGTCCTGCACATGCTGGGACGGGTCTTCAAAACGGAGTTTGTTTTGCAAATAGAAGGGGCCTTCGCCGCCGGCCAGATACTGCACTGTAAATCCCGCCAGGTTTTTGGTCTTCGCTTTCGAAAGATTGAAGGCGAGGAGTGTTCGGGCATCCCCCTGATAGGCTTTTACTGAGAAACCATTGTTTTGTGCGCTGATAGTCATTTGAGGACTCCTTTCGGATGTGTGTGAATAAAAAAGCTAGCACCTAATTTCAGATGCATATAAGCAAACAGTTTAAAATAGACAAGACGTTTAAAAAGGAGGTCCCGGTCTGCAGCCGGCCCCTGACGGTCAGCGACCGAGGCGGTGATCCACTCTGAGACGCGGAATGACGGGCGAGGACGCCCTGGAGTGTGTGGGGTGGCTCCTCGGGCGAGCTGAGCGCTTGACCACATCGCTGTGCTGACCCACTCTCGGCCCCATCATGTCCCGTCTCATCTGCCTTCTTGGTCTGGTCGTTTTCGTGGTGCTGGCCTGGGCGCTGTCTGAAAAACGCCGGCTGTTTCCGTGGCGGGTGGTGCTCTCGGGGCTGGCGCTGCAGCTTGTGTTTGGCGCGCTCATTCTCCGCACGCAGATGGGGCATGATGCCTTTGCGCTGCTGGACAAAATGTTTCGCCGCCTGCTGGAATTTGCGAATGAGGGCGTGGGGCTGGTGTTTGGGCCGCTGGGCGGGCGCACCACGCTGCAGGGCGCGTTTGGCGCGGACCACGGCTTTATCCTGGCGCTGACGATCACCGGCACCATCATCCTCGTTTCCGCGCTCTCCTCGTTTTGCTATCATTACGGACTGCTGCAGATGGTCGTGAAAGCGGCGGCGTGGGTGATGCGCCGTGTCATGCGCACCAGCGGCAGCGAGACCCTGGCGGCGGCGGCGAACATCTTCATGGGCCAGACCGAGGCCCCGCTCGTCATCAAGCCCTACCTGCTGCGCATGACGCGCAGCGAGCTGCTCTGCCTGATGGTCGGCGGCATGGCCACCATCGCGGGCGGTGTGCTGGCGGCCTACGTGTCGTTTGGCATTTCCGCCGGGCATCTGCTCACGGCGTCCGTCATCAGCGCTCCGGCGGCGCTGATGATGTCGAAAATTCTCATCCCCGAAACGGAGGCCAGCGAGACGGCGCACGGGGCGAACAAAGTCATCGAGCGTGAAACGGTGAACGGCATCGACGCGCTCTGCCAGGGCGCGAGCGATGGCATGAAGCTGGCCATCAATGTGGTGGCGATGCTCGTCGCCTTCGTCGCGGTAGTGGCGCTGTTTAACTACCTCCTCTCCCTGGGCCTGCGGGTCTTCGGGCAAAATGTGCCGCAGCCGCTGCAACTGGTTCTTGGCTGGCTCAATGCCCCCTGCGCCTGGCTGATGGGCGTGCCGTGGTCTGAGTGCGGCCAGGTGGGCACGCTGCTGGGGGAGCGCGTGGTGCTGAATGAATTCTTTGCCTACAAGCACCTCAGCGAGCAGGGCGCGGCGCTGGCACCACGCAGCGCGGCCATCGCCACCTACGCGCTGTGCGGCTTTGCAAACTTCGGCAGCATCGCCATTCAGATCGGCGGGATCGGCGCGCTGGTGCCGGAGCGCCGCGCGGATCTCGCGCAGCTCGGCCTCAAATCCATGCTCGGTGGTTTGCTGGCGTGCTATTGCACCGCTTGTATCGCGGGATTGCTGCTTTAAAGAGTAGGCCTGCATGTCCGCAGACACCGCCACAACCGCCGCAGGCCTTCAGGTCTCTGATCTCCGCTTCGCCTATTCCGGCGATGGCTTTCGCGTGCATGTGCCGCGGCTGGAACTCGCGGCGGGGAAGGCGCTGGCGCTGGCGGGGCCGAGCGGAGCAGGGAAGTCCACGCTGCTGCGGCTGCTCACCGGACTGCTGACTCCTGGTGCGGGAAAGGTGAGCCTGGGCGCGGCGGATCTCCATGCCATGAGCACGGAGGCGCGGCGCTCCTTCCGCCTGCAGCACATCGGGCTCGTGTTTCAGGACTTCGCGCTGCTGGACTACCTCACCGTCACGGAAAACATCCTGCTGCCGCATCAGTTTCGCGGGGAGGGAATGACCGCGGCCCGCAGCAAGATGCTGGAACTGACGCAGCGGCTGCACATTGACCGTTACCTGGGCAAGCGCGTCTCCCAGCTCTCGCAGGGGGAGCGGCAGCGCGTGGCTGTGGCGCGTGCGCTGGTGCATGAGCCGCAGTTTGTCTTTGCGGACGAGCCCACCGCCTCGCTGGATCCCGCGCGCGGGCGCATCGTGGTGGACATGCTGCTGGAAGACACGCGCCGGCGCGGCGCCTGCCTCGTGATGGTCACGCATGATCCGAATCTGCTGTCCTTCTTTGATCAAACCCTGCGCATGGAGGACCTCGCAGCCACCGCATGAAGGCCGCCTTTCAACTGGCCATGCGCTACGTGCTGCGGCACCGCCTGCAGAGCGCGCTGCTGGCCGGTGCGCTGGGGCTCGTGTTTGCGCTGCCGCTCTGCCTGCGCGTGCTCATCACCCATGCGCAGCAGGAGCTGCGCGCCCGCGCCGCCGCCACGCCGCAGATCGTGGGCACGCGCGGCAGCGCGCTGGACCTCATGATGACGGCGCTGTACTTCAAGCGCGAAAACCTGCTGCCACTGCCGTTTGGCGTGCTCTCCGAACTGCGGCACCACGAGGGGCCCGCGGCCACGGCCATCCCGCTGCATGTGCGCTACCAGGCGCAGGGCGCGCCCATCGTGGGCACGGAGCTGGAGTACTTCCCCTTTCGCGGGCTGAAGCTCGCCGCTGGCAAACAGCTCAGCCGGCTGGGCGACTGCGTGGTGGGCGCCGCCCTGGCAAAGCAGCGCGGACTCCAGCCCGGCGGGCATATCTTTTCCTCGCCGGAGCAGGCCTTTGACATGGCCGGTGTGTACCCGCTGAAGATGCGCGTGACGGGCATCCTCACGCCGAACGGCACGCCGGATGACGAGGCGCTGTTTGTCGATCTGAAAACCGCGTGGCTCATCGAAGGGCGCTCCCACGGCCACGACGACCTGAAAAAAGACGCGGCCGTGGTGCTGAAAAAAGAGGAGGATGGCACCCTCGTGGGCAACGCCGCGGTGCGCATGTTCAATGAGGTCACCGATGCGAACATCGCCTCCTTTCACTTCCATGGCGATGTCTCCACCTACCCCATCAGCGCGGTGATCCTCATACCGCAGGATGCGAAGGCCGAGGCCCTGCTGGCCGGGCAGTTTGCCCGCTCCAAGGAGCAGCAGCTCATCCGCCCGCGCGATGAGATGGAGGCGCTGCTGACGCAGCTCGTGCGTCTGGAAGGCTTCGCCGCCGGGACGCTGCTGCTCACCGCCACGGCCGCGCTGCTCGTCACCGCGCTGGTGTTTGCGCTCTCCTTCCGCCTGCGCCAGCGCGAATTTGCCACGCTGGAGGACGTGGGCGTGTCGCGTGTCTCGCTCATCAGCGTGAAGGTGCTCGAAGTGCTCATCATCGGCCTCGCCGCCGCCGGCATCGGGCTCGCCCTCCTCGCCTTTTCCTCCTTTGCCGCGCCGTACCTGCTGCGCATGGCGCTGTAGCGGGAGGAGGTTGCAGTCGGCTGTCGTTTGTGGGAGGATGCAGCATGCTTCTGGAGGAGATCAAACAGCGAATCACCGGGCTCAGCTCCGGTGAACTGAAGCAATTCACAGCTTGGTTTACTGAGTACCAGTCCGACCAATGGGACAAACAGATCGAGCAGGATGTGGCTGCGGGAAGGTTTGATAAAATCTGTGCGGAGATCGATGCAAACTTCGAGGCCGGCCTGTGCAAACCGCTGTGAAGCGTGACGAGCTTGCTTTGAAAGCGATGCTGGCGGTATGCTTCGGCAGCAAAAGGAAGATTATAGCGTTTTCCAAAACTCATTTCCGAAATGTGCGTGCTGTGCTGCGCAGCGTGTTGTAGCGCGGTATTCCGATACCGCGTCGGCACCGCATCGGTATCGGAATACCGATCTACATCGAGCTCCGCCGCTTCTACACCTCATATTCCAGAAATGAGTTTTGAGATTTGCTATATCTCCGCCCCTCACCCTTCCTCTCCCCGAAGGCGATGGTGAGCTTTGGTGTCCTCGACGGGGAGAGGGGAAACGCGTTGCAACTCCGATTCAGTTTCAAGCGTCCCAGCGCGAATCTCCTCTCCCCGCCCCGGATTTCGCAGTTCTGTGTTTGCTTCGGGGAGAGGCTGGGTGAGGGGGAGAGGGCGACGCCAGAATCGCTCCTGCGGGCATGGGCCGCCCTCTTTTCGCTTTCCAAGAGCATCCTTTCACCTTGCCCATTTCGGCGGGGAACTGAATAGTTATCTTTTACCTTTCTTCTGTGTCCCACGCCCTCGACGCCCTCATCTACGCCCTGGATGTCAATCCTGACATCAGCACCGAGGGCCGTGTGCTCTTTCTTCGTGCGCAGGAGCATCCCGCGCTGCAGCACTTTGAAGGCCGCCTGGTCTGCCAGCAGACCTGGAGGCCGCGGGCGGATCAGCTTCAGGCCGCCGGACACCGTGTGGAGCGCGAGGCGCACGGGCTCTTTGACCTCGTCCTGGTCCTTCCCGATCCGCAGCGCGACCTCATGGTGGCCGATCTCGCCCGTGCGCACGATCACCTGGCCCCGGGCGGCGTGCTGATGGCCGCCGTGCACAACGACGCCGGCAGCAAGCGCTGCGAGCAGTACCTGCGCGAAGTCGCCGCCGGCCCGGTGGACTCCCTCTCCAAGCACCACAGCCGCGTCTTCTGGGCCACGAAGCAGGAGGACAAACCCTGGAAGGCCGAGCTGCTGGAACGCTGGCGTCAGGGCGCGGTGATGCGCCGCATCCTGGACGGCCGCTTCTGGTCACGCCCCGGGCTTTTCAACTGGGACCGCATCGATGAAGGCTCGGCGCTTCTCGTCAAGCATCTGCCAGAAACGATTGCCGGACACGTGGCCGACTTCGGCTGCGGCTGGGGCTTCCTGAGCGACCACCTCCTGCGCCACTGCCACGACATCGACACCCTCGACATCTACGACGCCGATGCCGACTGCTTTGAATGCGCCCGGCGCAATCTCGGCCTGGTGCCCACCCGCGTGAAGGCGCACCCGCACTGGCAGGACATCACCCTCGGCTTTGACCGCACCAAGTTCGACGCCGTCGTCATGAATCCCCCCTTTCACGAAGGCAAGGACGCCGATCCCCTGATCGGGCTCAAATTCATCGCCGCCGCCGCGCAGGCCCTGCGCCCGGACGGGCAGCTCTGGATGGTGGCGAACCGCCAGCTTCCGTATGAGAACCTGCTCACGGAGACCTTTGCGCAGATGGAGAAGGTCGTGGAGACCGGCGGCTTCAAGGTGCTGCACGCCCGGAACCCCATCATCAAGCCCGTGCACCAGCGCCGCGGCAAACGCCGCCGCTGAGGAGAAGCGAAAGAAAGCAAAAAACACCGGAACAAAGCGTTTGCAAAGCAGGGCTACGACTCCATAATCGCGGCCCACTTCGAAAGGAGAATGGGTAGGTACCCGAGCGGTCAAAGGGGGCAGACTGTAAATCTGCTGGCTTACGCCTACGCTGGTTCGAATCCAGCCCTGCCCACCATCTTCTATTTTAAGTGAGTCAAGAAACAGGCCCCGCCTCACAGCGGGGCTTCTTTTTTGGAGTGCTCTTCGTGCAGATGAGCCTTTTTGGACGCTTTTGGCGCAGGAGTGCGAGATGCCTGGGCGTCACCCTTCGCTGGCTGACTGCAGTGTCTGGCATGGCTGCTGGCAGCTAAATGACAACAGGCGTTCTGATGGATGCCTGATGCTGTCAGGCAGAGACAGGGGCTGCCGCCGCCGCGCAGCCACATGCTTATGGTGACGGTGGAATGTTCTCAAACTGCACCGTGGCGCGCGCGGGCTTGCCGAAGCCGCGCTGGAAGACTTCCGAAAACCATAATGAAACGCCCAGTTGATGATTTGCGCCAGTCCTTGACTGCGAGGATGGACCGTTGCCGCCATCCGTTTTCTTGGTCAGGCCGTAGTCAATGCTCAGCGTCACAGACTCCTGCGGACCAATCTCGGTCACGCCATCGATGATCTCACGCGGACCTCCGAACATGCCATCGTACACCGAGTAGCCGTTGGGAAAGATCGCGCATTCAATGCCGCTCGCAGAAACGCATTTCAGGTGAGCGCCTGCCGCGGTGAACAAATCAGAGCCCTGGGGACTGGCGACGGAGAAATATTGAACTTCGGGTCTCAGCCAGTCATAACCCACTTTAAGAACTTTGTCCTTGGAGGTGTTCGTCACCTTCATCACCACGCTGGCCTGCACGTCTGACTGCTGCGTCAAAGAGACCAGCTCCGCCTGCAAGATGCCTTTGCTCCAGCGGACCGGTTTCTTCGCAGTGGCAGGCTGCGGGGCAGTGGGCGCGGGCTTCACCGTGGGCGGCGCGCTGGGCGTGACCACTGCTGGCGCCGGCACGCTGGGTGCAGGCACCATCGGCGCGCGTGTACCTTCCACGAAGGCAAAATCTCCCAGCACATCCAGGCTGATCCACGGCCGCTGCGCGCCCTTCGTCGTCTCAAATACGCGCCGCGCCACATTTTTGAAGACCTCCTCCAGCTTCAGCCCCGGCCGCAGCAGCTCCTGCGCCAGCGCCTGCGAGTAGGGGGAGTTGCTGCCTTCGCCATCACTCGCCGCCGTGCCCGGCGCGGTGGCGTAGCAGATCACCGTTTCCTGCGGCGCTTTCATCTCCGCCAGCCCCTTTGTGTTGCTGCGCCAGCCGCGCGCGAAGGGATTGTCCCGGCAGCAGTCGAGGATGACGATGTTGAGCTGGCTGCGGCTCTCTGCCATGGCATCCAGCACCAGGCCTGCCGACACGCTCCTGTGCTCCGCCTCATACTCCTTCATCCCCTGCGGTGCGTCCACCGGCACCAGAAAGTTCTCCCCCTTCACCTGCATGCCATGACCGGCGTAGAAAAACAGCGCCACATCCCCCGGCTTCAGCGCGTCTGAAAACTCGCGCACCGCCGTCGTCATTCCCTCACGGCCCAGGTCGGTTTTCTGGATCACCTGGAAGCCCGCCTGCGCCAGACCTTTCGCCACTAGAGCGGCATCGTTCGGCGGGTTCGGCAGCTTGTCGGCCGCATACCCGCCATTCCCGATCACCAGCGCCACGCGCGCGGCGGAGACCGGTGCGGTGAGCAGGCATGAAAAGCCGGCCAGGCAGAGCAGCATGCGCGGCAGCCTGCCGCTGACATGCCAGAGAAAAGCCATCGCCAGGAGAGCCGTGGGAGGCATGAGATGGAAAATCGTGAAGTGCAGCATGGGAGTTGTTTGATGGTAAAAAAGTACCCGCAAAGGCCAGACATGTGACAAGGCTGCTCGAACGCTGCTACGGAACCTCGGTTTCCTTACCTTGAATGAGTTCAAATTCCTTCCCCGAGACCGAGTCGAACACCTTCACCGTGTAAACATCCATGGCGCCGAGGGTTGGATTTGACTCAACCCGCCTACCTGTTGATGTGATTTTGTATCTTGGGGTGATGCTGTTTCGATTAAAATCGAATGTTTCTCCAAGTTGTTTGAAGCACGTGCTTTTCTGCGGTTTGAGCTGCTGAATCTGGAAAACCCCACCATCGCCCCCCCGGAGCAGCATCGTAATTTTTTCGGCATTGATTGAGGTCATTTGCACCGCTGTTCCGATAGGTTGAGTGGTATTCGTCACAGCACTCGGAATCGTGACTGGAATTGTGGATCCTTGAGGATCTTTCGAAAAATAAAACGCCCCGCTCACCTTGCTGTACTCCGCAGGCTCCTGCTGGTGCTGGTATTTTTCCGTGGCGATTTTTGAAACTTCCTCGCGCGTCTGAATGAAAATGTCCTCCAACCGCAGGCCGGGCGTTTTCATTTTTTCAAACAGCACGCTGCCGTACAAGCCGATGCTGCCGTGGTCATCCCAGGCCTGCTGGTTTGCATCCGCTGCGTAGGCGATGAAGGTGCCCTTCGGTGCATTGGCCACCGCCGCCATGCCGCGCACGCCGCCCACATTCCGCCCGCGGGTGGGCAGCGGATTGTCACGGCAGCAGTCCAGGATGAAGAGGTTCAGGCGCGAGCCGGAGCCTTCCAGGTCCGTCAGCACGCGGCCCAGCGGCAGCGCCTTGTAGGCTAGCTGGCTGCTGGTGGCGGGGTCGCTGTCCACACCCAGGAGGTAGTTTTCCCCGCCTGCCTGAATGGCGTGACCGCCGTAGAAAAACAGCGCCACCTCCGCTCCGGCCGTCTTTGCGGCAAAGGTGTCCACGGCCTCCGTCATCTTTGCGGTGGTGGCATCCGTGACCACGGTGATGTGTCCGGCAAAGCCCAGGCCCGCGAGGGTCTTCTCCGCCTCCCGCGCCTCCGCCAGCGTGGTGCGCAGCGGGCCGATGGCCTGGTAGTTCTGATTGCATAGAATCAGCGCATGGCGCCCGCCTCCCGACGGCTGCGCCCAGGCGGTGGCACAGAGGGCGGTGAAAAGAATGAGGTGAGAGAGCGGGTGAAAAACTGCCTTCATGGCCTCTGCTGCAGGAAAGGGGAAGGGGAGGTGGAGATGCGGGCGAATGAAAGGGGTCCGCCTGCTTGCCATCAATCAAATATCCTGGCTCAAATCGTCCAGCAAATCCTCCTCCGAGTCCACGTAGGCGTGGCGCGGGTCTTGTGGGTGAATGAGCGGCGGGCCGGTGCGCTCTCGCAGCGCAGGAGGAGCACCCTTTTTTTCAGCGAGGGATTTCCGCAGGGCGGCTGCTTCCTGGAGGAGTTCTTCAAAGCAGTCCATCAGCCACCAGCTATGGGCCAGACAGGGCAGGGGCATCCATGTGGCGTTCCAGAGGCAAAGCACGGCCAGGCTTTCGTCTTCGATCTCCGTGCTGAGTTCTGCCTCAAAGGCGGGCTCATGCAGGGGGCCAAAGGGTGCCACCAGCGCGCGGTCCCGCCCGGCTTCCACAGTGAGCACCAGCACGTGCACCGGGCGCGTCCACGCGGGTTTGAGCTCGGGGTTGAGCTGGCGGACCTGCCCGCGCTGGATGGGCACGAGGCCTTTTCCAGGCGTGGTCACCGCCACGGTAAATTTCTCTCCCTGCAGGGCGCGCTGGGCGTCGTCCAGGGCTATGGCCGAGTTCAGCCTGTCCAGCAGGGTGCCGGGAATGTCTCCGATGCCGACGGTGAAAAAGCCGCCGCCTTTCTCCGCGTCTGCTGCGGCTGGGTCGGGCGGGGCGGGTGCATGGACTGGGGTGGCGGCCATGGAACGGTACGCGGTCCATTCCTCGGACCACGAGCGCAGGCGTTGTTTTGAATTCATAAAAGGATGTTGGATGGCTTTCTTTTTCTAACGGCGATGGTTCTGACGGGCCGTTTCCAATGTCATAAAGAGAGGCTGCATTTCTTTTTCCGAGAGCAATGCGCCGGACTCCAGCAGGCGCTCCCGCAGCAGGTCTGCAAAGGCCGCCAGCCGCTCCACGGCGGCGGCGCCGCCGCTGCCGTGGGATTCGATGATCTCCTTCACGCAGGCCGCCGCCCACACCCAGACCTCCGTGTGGTCAAACAGGAAGAGGGTGGCATGATTGCCGAAATAGCATTTGCCCGCCAGGTCCAGCTCCTGGCACACGGGCAGCGCCGCCACATGCTGGATCAGCGCTGTCAGCGAGTCCACCGCCCCCTGGGCAAACACCGCCCTGCCGACACCGGCGGCGGCCACCACGATGGGGTCCCCCACGGAAATGATGACGCCACGGCGGCGGCGCAGGGCGCGGAGAAAGAGGCTGAGCTTAAACGGGGCGCGCACCCCGGGGAAGAAGCCCGTGGCCGCCTCCTGCGCCAGCGCCTGGATCTCGCGGCGCTCCATTTCGGTGCCCCAGTCTTCATCCACGCTTTCCAGCACATCCAGCAGGGTGCGCTCTCCCGCGCTGTCATCGCCCCCGGGGGCCAGCGGTTTGTCGCTGGAGGTGGTGCTGCCCTGCAGGCTGCCGGTGCCGTACTCGCGTGCGTAGGCGCGCACGGCGTCGCGCATGCGCATTTCAAACTGGTTCAAGATCCAGCCCATCTGCTGCTTCAGCTCCTCCAGGTGGCTCAGGCCCGGGGTGAGCTGGGCCTTCTGGCGCGCCCTGAGAAAAATGTCATCGAGCACGCGCAGCCGCGCCCGCGGCCGCTTGGCCACCAGGTAGTGGAAGACGTGGGCCCAGGCCTCCTCGCCGCCGCGCATGCGCGGCACGCCTTCGTAGCACTGCCCGCGCTGGTCCAGCAGCTCGTTGAAGAGGGAGAAGCATAGATTTTGGAAGTAGGCCGTGGCCGCGTCAGACAGGGCGGGCATCGGCTCGCCTTCCTGCCACTTTCCCCAGGCGGTTTTCAGCTCCAGCCAGTACGTGGCTGTTTTCAAGACGTCTTGATGATTTTTTCCCATGCGGGCGCGAGATTAGGAGGATGACGTGGGGTGCGCAATAGCGGAAAATGCACGGCGGCTTGTCTTTTCCTTGGGGAACCACCACCCTGATACCGTAAATGAACCCGCTCCTCATGCCCCAAGATACACCCGCATCCACCCAGCCGGAGGCACTGCACCGCAAGCGGACCGCCCTCATCCTGGCGGGTGCCTGCGGCAGCCTTCTGCTGCTCGCCTTCATCCTGGGAGGCAGCCCGGGCGCCCCCGCGGCCAAACAGCAGGAAAAAGATTTCGTGATCGCTCCCATCCATCCAGATCCAGTGCATCCGATCGACAGCGGCAGCGCGCCTGAAGGCTGGTACGACGGCATGGAGGGAACCGGGGAAGAGCGCACGCCAGCGCCGGTGCCATCGCTGCCTCCAGCTTCTGATAGGCGCGAAGTTTCTGCGGCCACCGTGGCGGCAAACACGCCCGCGCCGCGGGTTTCCGCCCCCGTGCATGCGGCTGCCCCGCAGGCATCAGCGGGGCGCGGCAGGCGTCTCGCGGCAGGCAAGTCCGGTGGCGCGCGCAGCACCAGCACCGAGACTTCCGTTCTGGCCCAGACTGACGGCAGCCATGCAGCCCGGCCCGTGGCGGGTGGCCGCCAAAGCTCGCGTGAGGACGGCAGGCGCGCCTCACGCGGAGAGCGCCACCCGTTTGGCCTCGTGGCGGCGCAGGAAGTTCCCTCATTCACCCCGGAAGGCATTCCCCTGCGCACAGACCTCCGCGCCGGCGTCTCCGCCCTGGAAAAAACCGGTGCGGACAAGCCCCTGTGGAAGCGTCCGGAATCTCTCACCGAATAGATCACTCACCTTCTCCTCACTGCCTGCCATGCACCCGCGTTCTTTGATGTTGTCTTTGTTTCTCCTCGGCTCCTGCGTCCTCGGCGCGGCGGAGCGCGTCGCACTCGTCATCGGCAATGATGCCTATGCATCCGGGGGACGGCTGCCGGTGCTGAAAAACTGCGTGGCAGACGCGCGCCTCATCGCCGCCACGCTGAGGCAGCAGCTTGGTTTCAAGGTCATCACCGTCGAAAACGCATCCCGCGCCGAGATGGAGGCCGCGCTGGGGCAGTTGGAAGATGCGCTGCATCCCGGAGACACCGCCGTCGCCTACTTTGCGGGGCACGGCATCGAGTTTGAGCGCGAGAACTATCTTCTGGGCTGCAATGCGAAGCTGGAACGCCGCAGCCTCATCGGTGAGGAAGCCATCAAGGCCGAGACCCTCACCACCACCCTGCTGCAGAGCGGCGCCGCGCACTCCTTTGTCTTTCTGGACTGCTGCCGGGAGAAGCCGGATGACTCATGGGCCACGCGTGGCGTGCGTGGCGCGGGCCTGGCGGAAATGAACATCCGCGGAGATCTCATCGTGGCCTTTGCCGCTGCTCCGGGCGCTGCCGCGCAGGATCAGCCGCTCGCCGCGGGTGCAGGCGGCCTTGCCGGGCATTCTCCTTTTGCGCAGGCCCTGGCGAAATTTCTGCCCGCCGGACAGAAGCACACCGACCTGCTGCAAAGCGTGCGCACGGAGGTGGCCCGGCTGACCCAGGGCTCCCAGCGGACCTGGGACAGCGGCAGTTTTTTGGAGCCCTTTTATTTTTCGCAGGCCTCCGCCCCGGCTGCCGTAGCTGCCACCATGCCGCCGGCTGCGGCGCCGACTCCCGCTGCTCCAGCAGCCACGCCAGCTCCGCCGCCAGGCGATGACGGGCGCATCGTGCGCAGCCAGTACCTCACGGCGCGCTTCACCAAGCTTCTGCTGCTGAAGTCAGGGCAGGTCGAGGTCACTTTCAGCCTCACCAGCAAGCCGCCGCCCAATGAAGAGCTGTACGCCTCCCTGGTGCAGACGGACCCCGGGCATACAAACATGTCCATCCCTGAGCACATGAGCCACGTGGTGGCCAGCCTGCGCACGGATGAAGGAGATGAGTTCAAACTCACCGGCGTGGAGGGCCTGTGGTTCAAAAACGCCAACATTCGCGACAGCCGCCCCACGAACATCCGCCATGAAGGCTCCGGCAGCAGCAATGTCACCTTCCGCTTTTCTCCCGCAGGCTCGCGGGCGGGCGCTGGCGCCACCTTCACCTTTGACACCACGCTCACGATCGACGCGGTGACGCCCGGCTATTCGGTGCCCAATGGCAGCGGCCCCTGGCCCGTGCAGTTCACCGGCCTGCGCGCCACCGTGCCCCAGCGCAAGTAGCCGCGGCAGAAGCAGGCAGCGGAGCACGTGGCAGGCGGCATCACCGCAGCACCTGCTCAAAACTCTTGGGCAGGTGTAAGCAGCGCGCGCCCACGGCTGGGCAGGCGCGTTTTTTTCTTCAAAAAACGGCGGGCTCCGGCCGGATAAAGTCCGGCGGTCTTGCTTCAAGAGGCATGAACACAACTGCCCACTTTTTGCAAAACCCCGCCGGGATCAATCAAGTGCTCACGATTCTGCCCGGCCATGTCTCCATCAACTACAACCCGCCTCCGGCCTGGATGGAGCCGCTCGGCTCGTTTCCGGGGGAAACCATGCTCATCCTGGCAGGGCAGGGGTTCAGCCTGCGCGGAGATTTCCGCCGCCAGTATGAGAAGGTCCTCGCGTCCGGGGGCATCGAGGCCTGCGTGCAGTTTTACCTGGATGCGAAAGCCCGCCATGGCACCTCCAGCACCTCTCCCCGGGACCCGTGGCAGATGACCGCCTGGGCCTTCACCAATGCCCTGCGCGAGGCCCCGGCCTATCTCCCGCTGGCGCCAGCCCGCGTGCGCCATGAGGTGGCGCTGGCGGTGTGAGAGGGGAGGGGGCAGTGCTCAGTTCGCGAAGTCCAGCAGCAGGATGCGCCCGTTGTCCGTCCCGGCGGCGATCCGGGTGCTGAGATTGTTCCAGACCAGCGTGTTCACCTGGCTGCCCACGTGGCTGTTGAAGAGGTTTGTGCTCGTGTCAAAGCTCTTCACTCTCGTCGCGTTTTTGATGTCCCACACCTCCACGGAGTGCTTGCCCCGGATGCCATAGCCTTCACTGAAGGCCACGGCCATGAACTGGCTGTTTGGGCTCATGGCCACCTGCGTCGCGTCCTTGCACCGGGAACCTTCGATCACGGTTTTGAAAAGGCTGGCGGTATAGCCGGCATTCCACACGCAGATGCGGGAACTCTCCGCCACCGCGAGCTGCTTCTCAGGTCCCCAGGCCAGGCAGTGTGCATTCACCGGCAGGGTCACGTCAGCCGTGCTGGTGGTGCTGCTGTCCATTTCCCAGATGTTCACCTGGCCTGGGGCTGCCTCGGCCACATACCGCCCGTCCCAGCTATGCGCATGGACTTCTGCGAGGCGGATGGCCCCGCGGTCCTTGCTCTCGTACTCACCTGAGGTGTTCAGGAGATAAATTCCCGAAGTTGTCACAACGGTGGCCCTCTTGTCTGTGCCGCCCCAGCCGACCGATTTCACAGTGCCTGAGGGCGACCGATATTCATGGAGAATTTCCCAGGTGTTGGGGTTGATCAGTCTTACCTCTGAGCGATCAGCCATCAGCATGCGGTCATTTTCCGGGGACCAAACCAAAGACCCGCTGCCATAGAACGAATAGTCTTTAGGCTTGGAGCCTTCGCCGGTGGTGGAGTTCCAGATGCTGGGCAGGTTTGAGCCACTCAATGCCAGGCGTGTGTCATCGGCTGACCAGCTAAGGCAGGCGACGGGCCCCCTGCCTCCGTCAAAAAGAAAAGCGTGCGCTCCGCGCATCTTCCACGAGCCCAGTCCCAGCAGGAGCACCAAGCCTCCCATCAGGCTGCGGGGGCGTTTCAGGTAGCCGTGTGCCATGCCCAGCAGCAGCCCACCCGCCAGCATGGTGTAGAGCCAGTGGGCTCCCTGCATCCACAACGCTGCATCATTGGCTGGGTGCGCGAAAAGCAGGAACAGGGTCAGGATGACCGGCCCGGCAGCGATGCAGGCCACGGACACCACGCCAAACACCACGGAGCGCCTGAACAAGCGGCTGGCGCCGATGATGCCCAGAAGCGGGAGAACCAGCACGGGCACCCACGCATCTCCCACCGACATCCATGCCAGCACGATAATCACCATCAGCGTTATCATGATCAGCGACAGCAGCACTTCCCCACGCCGGCCCGCCATCCCCGGTGGCGTTTCCGCCAGATCAGCGGCTACCACCGGCAGATGCTTCCATCCCAGGGCCATTGCTCCCAGCAGTCCGGTGCAGAGAACGATGTCAACGACACAACACAGCGTTCCATACTGCAAATTGCCCTCGCTGAAATTGCATTTCATCGCCATGCCAATCATCGAGATCGCGGCTGCGCTGCCGGCCGCGCTGATCCACCACCACCTCCTGGAGCAGCGGAAAAAGCGGCGGAGGCCGATCCCACCCAAGATGAGAAGGGCGCCTGCGGGAACGCTGGCTGCGGCGGCGTGAAAATAGGCACAAATCCCGGCAACCAGCGTCATGACCATCATCAGAGGCACCAGAGCAAGGCCGCGCCGCAGCCTGGCCTGGTAAGGATCTGGCTGCTGCATCCAGCCGCGCACTATGCCGAAAGCCAGGCCGGCGGAGACCGCCCCCGTGATCCAGGCCATCAAACTAGGAGAGACGAGAGCCGTCCGCGGGCCGTTTACCTGGATGATTCCCATGGTCAGCAGCACCCCGCCGTACACCAGAGCCGAAATGCTGGTCCATTGCCAGATTCCAGCTCCCCGCAGCAAACCGCAGGAGCCCGAGAGACCGAGCGGGATCAGGACAATCGACGCCAGCCCCGCCCAAATAAAACAAAGCTCCTCATCTTGTCCCCGCACGGCAAACAAAAGTGGAATCATTAGCACGGTGGCCAGGATCAGCGGCATCAGCACATAGCCTCGCTGGCGCACAATGCCGGCCACCGTCAAGACTGAGGCGGCAGGCTTGCTGGCCGTCCCCTCCGCAGGCTTCGCGCTTGCGGTCCAGGCCTTCGTCAGTGGCTTCGCCCAGCGCACGCTTTTCACTCCTAGCTCCGCCACCCACCGCGCCAGCGTAGCGAGCTTCCCACGCAGCGTCTCCAGGCGCTGGCGCAGCGTGGGCCCTGGCGGTTTGGGCGGGGCTTCTTGTTTCGGAGCAGCGGCGCTTCTGGCCTCACGCTTTGCCTCGCTCTTCGTCTGTGTCCCTGAACCGGCCTTCCTGTCAAACAGCACTGCTTTAAACTCCGCCGCGCTGGAAAGGCGTTCCTCACGCTTTTTGGCCAGGCATTGAAGCACGGCTTTTTCCCAGGATGGACTGATTGGATTGCCGGTGCTCGCGTTGGTGCCTTCCTCCACCAGCTCCTGGCGCCGCTCGGTCATGGACACGGGCGGCTCGTGTTTGATCTGGTCGCGGATGAGCTCCACATCTCCGCGGAAGAACGGGGGCGTTCCGGTGAGCATTTCGTACAGCGTGGCCGCCAGGCTGTAGAGATCGTCCGCGGCATTGGTGGGGCGGCCGCTGAGCTGCTGAGGGCTGGCGTAGGGCAGGGTGAAGCTGCTCGCGCCGCCGTCCGCCCCCGCGCCGCCGCCCCCTTCGGTCTTGCTGTATTTGGACACGCTCTGCTGGATGCGGTGGCTGATGCCGAAGTCCATGAGCAGCGCGCGCCCCTGGGAGTCCACGATGATGTTGGAGGGCTTGATGTCCCGGTGCGCGCGGCTGGCCTCCTCGTGCAGGTAGGTCAGCGCATCGCACAGGTCGCGCATCCAGGAGGAGACCTCCTCGGGCTCAAAGAAGGCGCGCTGCTCCTCCTCCAGGTGGTGCAGCAGCTCCTTCAGCGTGCGCCCGTCCACGTATTCCATCACGATCGCTGCGATGCCCTCCTCCTTTTCCAGGCCGTAGGTGCCCACGATGCGTGCATGGCGCAGCTTCTTGCCCGCGCTCACCTCCTCACGCAGGCGCTTCATCTCCGCCTCCTGCAGCACCAGGACGGTGGGCAGAAACTTCAGCGCCACCTCCGTCTCCTCCGTGTGGTCCACGGAGAGCCACACCACGCCCATGCCGCCGGCGCCCAGCGGCTGCTTGAGCTCATAGCGCTGGTTGAAAAGCCGCTGGCCGCCCTTGAGCTGCGGCATGCGCGGCCCCCCGTGGTCTTGAGACTGGTTTAGAAAAGGGTCCGGAGACATGGGGCGCAGCAGCGAAGAAAAAAAGAGAGCGGACGAGAAACAATGTCGAAGGAAAAATCAGGGATGATACGCGATCGGCATCACCCCGCGCTTGCGCGCGTCCCGGATCTCGATCAGACCCGCCAGGCCTTTTTCCTGGATGATTTTGTCCTTGTGCTCCGCAAACTCCCGGGCGGCCACGCCCACCGCCTTTTTGAAAGACTCGGCGGAGGCGGACATCTGCGCCTTCTGCTGCTCGGACATCGCCTTGCCGATCACCTGGTCCACGCCTGATTGAATGCTCGACTGCGTGTCCTGCTTCATCCCCTTGAAGCTTGAGATTTCGCTCAGGTCGGTGCTTCCCATCATCGTGGTTTCCAGAAAAGCCAGCGAATCCCGGTCGCCTTCTTTGAGATAGAATCCCACAAACATGTGCCCCGGCACCACCACCAGCACGGGCTCGATGCCGATCTGCCTGAGGATGGAGGCAAAGATGATGGAGCCGTCCACGCAGTTTGCCTGGGAGCTGCTGATGGTCTGGTCCACAAAGCGCACCTGCTGAGCATGCACTCTTTCGTTGCTGCCGGAGATGGTGGTCACATTGCTGTAGCGCACGCCGCGCTGCTGCAGCACGTTCCAGATGGCAAAAACCTGGAGAGCCACGCCGTCCTCGCCGCTCTGGTAGCCGTCAAACTGCGAGACCGCGCCGCTCTTGAGCGCCTCCTTGCGGATCTCCTCTGAAAACGGGTGGTTTTCATTCACATACGCCGCAAACATCCACGTGCAGCGCTCTCCCTCATCCTTGTCGTCAGAGGCATTGCTGCCCACCACAAACGGGCAGTCATTGATGGAGCACACCCGCACCGTCAGCGCTTTGCTGTCTTTCACGCCGTCGATCTCGGTTTTCGCCACCAGCGTCAGGGGAACCGCCTGCCGTACTTTGAGCAGGGCGTCATAGTGGTAGTCCATCTTGGGGTAGATGCGATAGGTCTCTCCTGCCTGGGGGAGCTCCACCTCGATGCTCCCGCCTTTGATCATCGCGTTCGGCTCCACCTCCACGCTGACTTTCGCATGGTCCCTGGGGCTGGTCACTTCCACGCAGATGATGCCTCCCGGGTCTCCCAGCCGGTTCGGCGCTTTGGCATTGGGCAGCTCCGTCTGTTTCATGGTGGCGATGGCGACGAGGTAGGAGGGGAAAATCTGGCCGCCCATGTCCACCTTCGGCTCCCATTCCACCGAGCCGGAGGCCACCGGCGGGGCTTTTTTGGGGGTGCCGCTGAGGAAGAAAAAGCCCCCGCCTGCCAGCACCGCCACCGCTGCGGCGATGGCCAGCCACTTGCCGGCACCGCCTCCGGCAGAGGGCGCGCCCGCACGTGATGGGGCCCGGCCTCCGCCCTCGGCCACGGCAGGAAGCACGGCCTCCACCTTTGGGCCGTTTTGCCCCAGCTCGATGACGGTGGAGCCGCCCACTTTGCGCTTCAGGGTCACGCGCTGTCCGTTCACAAAGGTCCCCGTGCTGCTGCCGGCATCCTGCAGCCACCACGCGCCGCCCTCGTCCCGCCACAGCCGTGCATGCGAAGGCGCCACGCCGCGGTCCCAGGTGGGGTCATAGCGCACCGTGTTGTGCGGGCCGGTGCCAAAGGAGATTTCCTGAGTGGCGAGGTTCTCCTCCTTGCCTTTGCCAGTGCCGGTGATTCTGCGGATAAGGATGCTGGTGCTCATGGGCGGTGATTAAGTTTCCTGTGTTTCATTAATGGATAAAGCGGCTGCGTTCCAAGCAACAATTCTCATGGCGGCGTAAATAAACACCCCGGTGGAAAGAAACGGGCTCTCTCAGTGGTTTTCCGCCATGGCCAGCGGGCTGGCAGGGAGGGCCGCGCTCCATGCGATCTGCGTCCCTTTTCCCACCAGGGTGGCCAGGCGCACGATGTCCCAGTTTGCCAGGCGCACGCAGCCGCTGCTGTGGTTGCGGCCGATGTGGCCCGGGTCGGAGGTGCCGTGGATGCCGATGTGCGCCACCGGACCGCCCACCGGCTGGATGTTCATCCACAAAATGCCCACGGGGTTGTTCGGCCCGTGCGGGAGCATGAACTGCTTTTCACCCTTGCGGCCTTCCTTGAGCAGGGTGTCGTCCCAGGTGAAGGTGGGGTTGGGCACCAGGGAGCGGATCTCCCAGGCGCCTGAGCGGCGGTGCTCAGGCTTGGCGCCGACGGTGATGGGAAACGTGGCGCGCAGCGTACCGTCCGCGCACAGCACCTCCAGCATGCGCTCGTCATAGGCGATGTGAAGGCGCAGGCCCTTCGGCGCCTTCTGGCTGAGCAGCCCCGGCGTCTGCCAGGATTCAATGAGGAAGGGCGCCGCCACGGCGGGCACCTGCAGGGTGTCTCCCGTTTTCAGAGTGGTCAGGTCCAGGCCGGGATTTAGCCGGCGCAGTGTGGAAAGGTCCGTATGAAAACGCTCCGCCGTGTATTCGGCCAGTGTTTCATACAGCAGCGTCTTCGCCGCGGCCTTCTCCTCCAACGTGGCTGGCATGGGACCGACAAAACTCCCTGCGGACTCCGGCAGGGTGAAGGCCATCTGCGTCTTGGTGATCTGCTCCCGCGCGGCCTGCAGCAGCGCGTTGAGGCCGCGCTGCTTCTTCGCGGCCAGCCAGCGTTCGGCCGCTTTCACGGTAAACTCGCCCAGAAGGCCGTCCACCTTCCCGGGGGCAAAGAGTTCACGATCGAGAAAGAGATGAATTTTCCAGCGGTCTGCCGCAGCGAGTTTCTTGAAGCCTTCAGCCAGCGTGGCGGGGGCTTTCGGAGCCGGGTTCGGGGGAGGAGTCGGATTTGGGGTGGGAGCCGGGGCAGGGGAGGGGATTGGAGCGGGTACGGGGGGCGGAGCTGGAGCTGGCACTTCGACCGCGGCTTCTGGCAGTTTCAGACTCTGCCCCACGCGGATGAGGTCGCTCTTCAGGCCATTCACTTCCTTGAGCGCCGCCACCTTGCAATGGTGCTGTCGTGCGATGCTGTTGAGCGTGTCTCCTTTCACCACCAGGTGAAGGCTGGCCGCTGACGCGGAGTTCAGGCAAAACAAAAAGAGAAGGGACAGTTTCATGGGATGGGGTGCGGTGATGACCCCGATGGAAGAGAACCGCCGGAAGAAGTTCCGGAACTTTTTCCATTCAGTAAAAAAAATTCGCTACCGCCGGAAAACCTCCTCCCGCCTTCCTTTTATTGGGTGATTGACGATCTGCCCGGCACGCTGCAATAACTCGGATTACCCAGGGCATGCTTACAGATTAGTCTGTTTCACCCCACCTCTCCTTCCCGAAGAATCATGAGCACCACAGGCGCAAATCCGAATCTCGACTATCAGGCCACCCGCATCGGACTGGGGGAGGGCTCCGTGGTCTTCAGCCGCTTTTGTCTCAAGCGCATCCTGGGCCGCGGCGGCATGGGCGTCGTATGGCTGGCGAAGGATCAGCAGCTCGACCGCGATGTGGCCGTGAAATTCATGCCGGACCTTGTGGCCGGAGATCAAAACGTCCTGCAGGATCTCCGCCGCGAGACCCGCAACGGCATGCGCCTCACGCACCAGAATGTCGTCACCATGTTTGATCTGGTGGAGGAAAACCAGAGCGCCGCCATCGTGATGGAGTTCGTCAACGGCCCGCACCTCGACGCCATGCGGCGCAGCCAGCCGAACCAGGTCTTTGAAGCCTCCAGCCTGGGCCGCTACGTCTCGCAACTGCTGGACGCCCTGGAGTACGCACACCAGACCGCGGGCATGGTGCACCGGGATCTCAAGCCCGTGAACCTGATGGTCAACCAGGATGACGTGCTGAAGGTGACGGACTTCGGCATCGCGCGCAATCTGCAGGACACCATGAGCCGCGTCAGCGTGAAGCTGAACTCCGCGGGCACGCTGGTTTACATGAGTCCGCAGCAGCTCATGGGGGAGGCGCCCTCCGCCTCTGACGACATCTACGCTTTTGGCGCCACGGTTTATGAGCTGCTCACCGGAAAGCCGCCCTTTCACACCGGAGACATCGCCACCCAGGTGGAGTCCCGCGTCCCCCCGCGCATGAGCGAGCGGCGCCAGGAGTTCGGCATTCAGGGAGAGGCCATTCCCGAGGCCTGGGAGCAGGTGGTGGCCGCCTGTCTGGAAAAGAACCCGCGCGAACGCCCGGCGGACATCCAGGCCATCCGCGACGGGCTGCGCGGCCAGCGCTTCAAGCGCGGCTCCGGAGATACCCGGGCGCGGCGCACCACCCGGAAAAAGACCGCCGCGGGAGAGGCCGCGCCCGGCACTTTCACCTTCACCCAGATCGCCATCACCGCCGCCGCCGTCATCGCCGTGGGGGGCTGGTACTTTGGCAGCCACCTGCCCGCGCAGGAGCGCCACCTGCGGGAGATGCACGCCGCGCAAAACACGGCCGCCGAGGAGGCGCAGGCGCAGAAAAAAGCCAGGGCGCGCGAAGATCTGGAAGGCTCCGCGCAGCTCATCGCCAAGGCGAAGAGCATGGACCCGCAGCAGTTCTCCTCCGCGAAGGCGCGCAAAGAAATCTGGGAGCAGATGTCCGCCGGCCTGCGGGAGGTGGCCGTGGCGGGAGATGCCGAGTGGGAGCAACTGGAGCGCGAGGCCAACCGCCAGAAGCGCCTGGCGGAGGATGAGGAAAACAAAGAGCGCGCCGACTACGAGCAGGGGCTCATCCGCCTGCAGGGAGCCATCGTCGTGCCGCGCGAGGCCTCCCGGCAGAGCGACCTCAACTCCACGGCCAAGAAGCAGGCCTGGGAAAAGTTTCTTACCGAAGTGCAGGCCACCGAATTTAACGACGACTACGGCACCAAGCACAAGGCCCTGGAGGAAGAGGCCGCCATGGAGTACAACATGTGGGCGCTCAAGGCCCTCTCGGAAAGCCCCGCCACCATGGTCTCCCCCAATCTCGTCGTGGCCTCCAAGGACATGGTGAACTGGAACTCCGCTGAGAAGGAGCAGATCATCAAGCGCGTGCAGACCGCGCTCACCAGCGCCGGCTACTTCCATGGCAAGGTGGACGGCAAGCACAGCAAAGATCTGCATGAGGCGCTCATCGCTTATCAGCAGAAGGAGCAGATGCCCGCCACCGGCCTCATTGATGAAAGCCTCGTCACCCGCCTCAAGGTGGATGCCTCACGCCCGGTCATCGCCATCGCTTCTCCGTCGCGCCAGTATGCCAGCGCGGACTCCGCTCCCGTCCGCCGCTCACAGCCGCCGCCGCCGCCCCCTCAGAACAGCAAGCTGCAGGGCCTCTCCAACCTCCTGGATATCGGCATCAAAGGCGGACAGTTTTACCACTCCATCAAGGGCCGCTGATCTCTCTCCTGACCACTCCTATGAGCACTCCTCACGATCTTGACTCCGGAGCCACCATTCTGGCCTTCACCCCCGGCGCGCGGCTGTTTGACCGCTACGTGCTTCAGCGCCTGCTGGGCAGCGGCCGCAAAGGAGACGTCTGGCTGGCCCGGGATGACAAGCTGGGCATGGACGTGGCGGTGAAGCTGCTCAAAAACTACCCGCACTTCCACGAGCTGCGCTCCCAGATCGGCCGGCTCATGGACCTTTCTCATCAGAGCATCATCCGCGTCATCGACCTGGCAGGAGATGAAAAGCTCGCCGGGTTTGTGATGGAGTACTTCGAGTCCCGCAATCTGGCCACCCTGCTGGCGGAGAAAAACGGCCGCCCGTTTGAAACCACGGAGATCCAGCGCTGGATGCGCGACCTCTACGCCGCGCTGGAGTTTGCCTCCAGCCGCTCCGGTCTGGTGCACAAGGACCTCCGCCTGGCGAATCTGCTCGTCAGCCCCGCGGGCCAGCTCAAGGTGGCGGAGTTTGGCCTGGTGCCCGAGCGGCCCGCCGGCTCTGAGGCCGCGCCCACGGACACCGAATATGTGTCCCTGCCGGCGCTCAGCCCGCAGGTGCTCGCGGGGGAGACGCCCACGCCGCAGGATGACCTGTACTCCGCCGCCGCCTGCGTCTATGAGCTGCTCACCGGCAAGCCCGTTTTCCCCGGCGGAAACATCGTGCTGCAGATTCAGAAAAAGGTGCCGCCAAAGATCGCGGAGCGCCGCGCCGAGCTGGGTCTGAAAGGCGACGCCGTGCCCAAGGCCTGGGAGCAGTGGATCGCCCAGAGCCTGGAGAAGGAGCGCGAGAAGCGCCCTGCCTCCGCCTCCGCCATCGTGGAGGCTTTGCAGTCTGGCACCTCGCTGGACACCCGGCGCACCACCTCCGCCGCCAATGTGCTCGCCAGTACTGTGTCCAAGGCCATCGACGGCATCCGCGAGCAGGATCACTCCTGGATGGGCTCCCTCCTCAAGGCCGCGGCGGTTCTGGGGCTGCTGGGCGGCGCCTTCTGGTACTTCTGGGTGCTGCCCGCGCGGGAAAAGAGCGCCGAGCTCCGTACCGCCTTTTCCACCCTGCGGGAGCAGGATGCCGAGATTGAAGATAAAGGCGGCGATGCCGCGCAGGCGGACAAGATGCAGAAAGCCTGGCAGAAGTTCATCCGCGCCCATCAGTTTGACGACATCGCCTTCACCGATGAGGAGCGCGTGGTGCTCACCCAGGCCAACGACCGCCTCGCCTTCTGGAAGGAGCGCGAAGAGGAGCTCGAAAAGGAGGCGCAGCGCCTGCGCCAGGTCCACCGCGATCTTGTGGCGCGGCTGGAGAGCGAGGTCAAACGTGAGCAGGATGCTGACAAGGAGGCGGACTCCCCCACCGCCACCTCCATCTCCCGCGCCGCCGCCATTCCCGGCCGCGTGGAGGCCTGGCAGCACCTCATCGACAAATACAACAAGGACGACGCCTCCGCGGCCGAAGACTACCAGGCGCCGCTGCTCATCGCCCGCCGAAGCCTCGCCACCTGGCAGGCACGCCAGAAGGCCACCGAGGAGGCCTCGAAAAAATGGATCACCGAGTCCGAGCTCGCCTTCTCAGGCCTGGGGGCTTTTCTCAAGCTCGGAGACAAAGGCGCGCAGGCCAAGCTCAACCGCCTCACCACATTCATCGAAGGGCTGCGCAAAAACCCGCCACCGGGAACTGCCGCCAAGACCCAGGAGTACACCGCCGCCATCAGCCAGATGCAGGCCGAGTGGGGCCGCAAGCTCGACCAGGAGCGCGCCACGCCGCCCGCCAAAACGCTTGGCGAGTTCTTCGCCGGCACGCCCCTCGCGGATGCGGACGAAAACAGCCAGAAGGCGGCGCTCAAGCTGCTGCAAAGCGAGCTCAAGAACGACGGCTGTTTCACCCAGGAGCCGAACGGCGTTCTGGGGGATGCCACCGTCACGGCTTTCAAGGACTGGCAGACCAAGAAAGACCTCCCTGCCGACGGCCGCATCTCCTCCGCAAGCTGGGCCGCCACCGATCTCGGCAAAATGGACCCGGGCACCCTCACCACCCAGCTCACAGACCTGGCCAAGAAAGCCGGGGAAGAAGCCAAGAAGGCCGTCGCCACCACCACCAAAAAATACACCGGCTCTGGAAAGGGTAAGCCGGCGTCCAAGGAGGAGCCTGGGAAGGTGAAACAGGCGGTCACTGCCGTCGGCGGCGCATTAAAGAACGGGTTCAATGGAGTGAAAAACTTTGTCACTGGGGGGGACTCCAAAAAATCCAGCTCCAAAAAGAAGAAATAGTCGGTCTTCCATTTCACACACCGTGTCCTCCTCCGTCACCCTCCAGCTTGCCTTCCCCAAGGTCTTTGTCGCCGGCTTCGGCAGCTTCTTCCACGCGCGTCTGGTGAATGACGATTCGGAGCCGCTGCGCTCCCCGGTGCTGACCTTCAGCTGCCCGGACTTCGACCCGCCGGAGGTCTCAGTGCCGTTTGACGTCATCGCCCCCGGAGGCGGATACCAGGACGTGACGGTTTCTGTCAGCCCGGTGCGCGCCGGGAGCCGGCCGCTCGGCGTCGTGGTGGAGTTCTCGGACAAAGACCTCGGCAGCGCGCGCATCGCCACCTGGGAGGGGCTCACCATCTTTGAAAAGCCTGCGAACGAGATCAACGTCACCAACATCATCCGGGATGTGCAGAGCCACCGCAGCAGCGGGGACAAGGCCGAATTTGGCGCGGTGAAGGGGGATGTCAGCATCAACGTCACCAACAGCATGGGGGATGTCCGCACGCTGAACGACCTTCTCGCCGCCACGTTTCCCGCCCAGTTTGTCTCCGTGCGCCTGCGCGGCTTTGGCACCACGGACATGTTTGTGGTGTCCGAGCGCCGGCGCATTCCCCCGGCGCTGCTGCGTGTGTTTGAGCCCGCCTCGGTGCTCTCCCTCACGCCGCGCGTCCCCGCGGGCTCCGCGCCCGCTGCCGCGCCCCTGGGCTGGCGTCTCAAAGGCGGCGGCCAGCCCCTCGTCCTCGGACGCAGCTCGCAGGATGTGGACCTCGTGACTCGTTTCATGCCGGCAAATCCGTCCAATGACTCCATGTCCGCCGGCATGAGCCGCAGGCATGCCCGCCTCTCCGTCTGCAGGGAAGGGCGCCTGCAGGTGGAAAATCTGACCAGTGGAAACGTGGTCGTGGTGGGCTCCCAGTTTGTGCCGTCCGGCGCGCTGATGCAGGTGAACCCCGGACAGCAGATCAGCCTGGGCACGGTGCCCGCGGACCTGCGCCTGGCCGTCAAGCTGCTGCCCCCGCCGCATCAGGAGATTCGCGTCATCAACATTCACGAATGGAGCGGAAACACCGCCACCGCCCACCATGCCGAGGTGCAGCACCCCGCCTGGGGGCACGCCGTCTTCACCTGGCCAAACTCCGCCCCCAGCTTCTGGCGCACTGCCTGGTTCACCCGGCAGGTCTCCTTCGGTTCCGGCGGGGAGGTGGCCATCCAGCTCGCGGATGATCCCGCCGAAGACCTGCTCTCCCCCTGCCACGGCTTCTTCCACTACCTGCGAGGCTGCTACTGGCTGGAGGTCATATCCTCCCGCGGCAACGTCACCCTCAGCGACCCCCATGTCCTCGACGGCCAGCCTTTCCCCGTCCTCCCCGGCCAGATCGCGCCCCTGCGCGGCGGCATGACCCTCACCCTCGGCCGCAACGTCCTCGATGTGGCCCGGGTGGCGTGACCCCCTGCGCGGGCCGCTCTCCGCGCGCCAGCCTGCACCGTGGTGTTCACGGAGGGCTGTCATGGTATTAAATGGGAGGATCAAATACCATGCGGACCGTTACGCCACCGCGTGAGCGCCGGGGTTCAAGGCTTCTGCTCCTGACTGATCAGGACGGACTTCACCCGGGGGCCGCCGTCCTCAAAGACGATCCGGGTCACCTGCATGTGGCTGGTCGGAACGGGTGCAGACGACGGGGATTTGTCGTTGCCCAGCACGGTGGCCCAGACCAGCCGCTTCACCGTCACCTCGGGGCTCTCGTAAGCCCCCTTTATCACCTCAAACCCGCTGTTGGAATCCCATTCGTAGTGCCGCATTTGGTTGCGTCGGTTTGCTTCATCTTCAATGTTTAGAATGATCTCGGGTGTAACCGAAGGCCTGGCGAAAAAGGTTTCCACTGAGTCCGAATAATAGTGCTGGATGAGGCCGAGGCTCAGTTGTGTCTGAGCGCCGGGCTTTGAGGATTTTTCGCCGATGGTCAGGAGCTCCTCCAGGAACTTTTTCAAGGCGGTCTCGCTCATGCCTGGGTAAACAGTCTTCCCATGAATGGATTCGATCAGCAGGCGCTGTCCATGGCTGCTCAGGATCACCGTGTCTTCATGGAATGCCTTTTCAGGGGTGCTCTTCCCTTTGGGAACCTTTGAAAACATGATGATGACGCTGACCTGAAAGCGCCCTTTGCCCAGGGGGCTTGCCTCCATGTGGGTCACCACATACTTCTCGTCGCCATTTCTCTTCCTCTCATTGACTTCGATCGCCGAGACTTCCTCCGGCGTGTGGGTGCCTTCGTTGAAGTAGTCCACCGCGGGCGCCCACAGGGGGATGCGCTTCTTCTGCCAGTCCGCCTGGCCGGCGGCGTCGTAGTACTGGCGCACCACGTCCTCGGCATTTTTTGCGGTGAAGATGACAGGGCGCACCGGTGGTTCAGGCTTTGGAGCGGACGCTGGCTGCTGCTTTCGCTCAGGCTGTGACTGCGTCGTCTCCGTGCGCTTCTCACTCGGCCGCTGCGGTGTGACGGGAGGCTCCGGCCGGGTCCAGAAATAGGCGATGAAGCCGAGCGCCACGACGGTGAGCCCCAGGCACAGCCTCACGCAGAGCCGCGCGCAGCCGCCCTGCGGAGCGGGGGCTGGATCGTAACCGGCACTCAGTCCCGCGATGTGCTGTGGCTGGGGTGTGAGAAATGCCTGCGGCGCCCGGGCTGGCGGCTCTTCTTCGTCTTCGTCTTCGTCTTCGTCTTGCTCAAATTCCTCCTCTTGCACGTGCACCTCTGGTTCGGGAGCGGGTGCCGCCCGTGCGGTAGTGTTTCTGATCCCCGGCGAATTTTTGATGGAGTCAAGCACGGTGGGAGGTGCGGGGGGCGAGGCTGCTGCCTTTGCAGGTGCTGATGCCGGGGCAGGGGCGGGGGCAGGCTGGGGCGTGGTGTAGTCCCGATCGTTGAAAAAATCGTCCAGCTCATCCAGCGTCGGACGCTCATAGGGCTCCTTGGCCAGGCACTCAAACACCAGCTTCTGCCATTTCATGGCCACCTGTGGCAGGGGGCCGCGCAGCACTTCCTCACGCAGCAGCTCAGTGCGCCTTTTTTCAAAATTTGCCGGAGCTTCATTGCGGATCTGGTAGCCCACGGCGTCCGCATTTCCGCGGAAGAAGGGCGGCCTGCCCGTCAGCAGCTCATAGAGCAGCGCGCCCAGGCTGTAGATGTCGTCCGTCTCCGCCGCCGGCTCCCCGCGGAGCTGCTGCGGACTGGCGCAGGAGAGCGTGTGGCTGCTGCTCCCGGAGGGCGTGGCGGCCACGTGCTGGCTCAGCGTGTGCCGTACATTTTCACTGATGCCAAAGTCCAGCAGCTTCAGCCGCCCCTGCCGCGTGATCATCACATTCGCCGTCTTCAGATCCCGGTGGATGCGGCAGGCCGTGCCGTGCAGGTACTTCAGTGCCGCCACCAGGGAGAGCATCCAGCCCCGCACCTCCTCCGGCTCAAAGCAGCCGTGTTCGCTTTCCTCCAGGGCCTGCTTCAGCGTGCGCCCGTCCACGTGCTCCATCACCATGGCCGCGTAGGGCGGATCGTACTCAAAACCATAGGTGGCCGCCAGGTGTACATCTCTGAGTTCCTGCGAGGCCAGCACCTCCTTGCGCAGCCGCGTCAGGTCGCCATCCGTCCAGGCCCGGACCCCCGGCAGAAACTTCAGGGCAAAAAGCTTGTCATTCAGGTGGCGGTCCTTCGCCAGCCACACCACGCCCATCCCGCCGCCGCCCAGCAGCTTCACCAGTTCATAGCGCTGGTGAAAAAGCTGCAGGCCGGGCTGCAGCGGCGCGTCTGAACGGCCTTCGATGGTGACTTGATTCAGCGGATGGTTCATTTCAGTTAATACTTAGGCAGTATTAAGCAGCAATCGCATAAATCGCAAGGGCGGCTGCCGTGCGGCCTCCGTTCAGCGCACCTTCGTAGGGTGTGATCCCAGCCTCAGCGTGTCAGCGCATGCCCCAGCACCACGCGGAAGCCCACGCGGCCGGAGCGCCTGTCCGGCGGCGCAAACTGCCGTGCCGAGGCGCGGGCATGAACGGCCGGGTCCTGGTAGCTGCCGCCCCGCACCACCCGGCTCACCGCCTGGTTCAGCGGGCCGGAGGGCGCGGCCTCGTTCAGCGGGTCCACCGTCATCAGCGGCAGGTAGGGCGCATACACATCCTGGCACCACTCGTACACCAGCCCCAGCATGTCGTGCAGCCCCCAGGCATTCGGCGTGCGCAGGCCGGTGTCTGCAAACTGGTTTCCCGTCTCCGCCACCAGGGCGATTTTTTCCAGCGCCTCATAGCGTGCGCCGCGAGTGCCCGCGCGGCAGGCCAGCTCCCACTCCGCCTCCGTGGGCAGCCGGTAGGCAAAGCCCGCCGGCAGCGCATTCGCTTCCCGCTCGATCTGCGTGAGCCGCTCGCAAAACACCCGTGCCTCATCCCACGAGACTTTGGTCACCGGCTTGTCATGCCCCACATGGCTGGCAAATCCCGGGTCAGGCACGGTGCCCATCGTGGCGCGGTACTGCGCCTGCGTCACCGGCGTGCGGCCCATCCAGAAGCATTTTTTCATCGTCACCTCACGCACTCGCTCGCTCTCCACGTTTGCCTCCGCATCCCCTTCGGACGCGCCCATGCGGAATTTTCCCGCGGGCACCGCCTGCAGCGCCATGCCCGTGTGGCTGGTCCAGGAGCGGCAGTTTTCCTCCACGGCGGAAGGCGGCACCGTCTGCATCTCCCCCAGCGCCTCTGCGTCCGCCCGGCTCAGCGCCGCCTCCAGCGCCTGGTCAAAGCTGTCTGCATTCACCGTGATCTTCGGGCCGATGTGCACATTCGCATCGCTCACGAGCTGGCCGTAGAGAGCCTTTTCCCCGAGGGACATGCTCACCCCGTTCAGCATCCCCTGCAGATCCCGCGCGCTGCGTGGCAGCGGGCGCACCACCATGGGCAGGTCCGTGCGCCAGCGCTGCGTGAGGATGCCCGGCACTGCCGCGCTCACCTCCACCACCAGCCGGAAGTGCCCCGCCTTCACCGGGGTGATCGTCAGCGGAAAAGGCTCCGAGGCCTGGCCCGCATGCGCGCTTTGGATGTGCAGCTCGCAGCCTCCGTCTGGAAACGCATCGCTGCTCAGCTTCACCCGCACCTGATGCACATCCGCTCCCGGCGAGCACACCGCCTGCATGCGCGGGCTCCGAGCCTGCCCGGCAAACCACAGCGAAGGCAGCGCCGCCTTGATCGAGACCAGAGTGGAGGGAGCATTCAAAGACATGCCCACCCCGATACACGCCACCCTTCCGTACATCAACGCCGGGTTGGAGAGCTGCAAAGAGTCCTGCGCTGGTTCACCGTCACGGCGCTCTTCATTCCCGCGCCAGCACCACGCGGAAGCCCACGCGGTGGGAGGCGCTCTGCGGCGCGCGGCCATAGCGCGCGGAGGCCCGCGCAAACTCATCCGGCCCCTGGTAGCAGCCGCCGCGGATGACGCGGTGCAGCGGCTGCCCGCCCGGCGCATTCCAGCACACCGGGTCCGTCGTCTCGCCCATCTGGTACGGCGCATGCGCGTCCAGGCACCATTCAAACACCAGCCCCAGCATATCATGCAGGCCCCACGCATTCGGCTCAAAGGAGCCCGCCTCCTTCATGTGTCCGCCATTCGCCTGCACGGAGCCTATTTTGGCCAGCGGCCCGTAGCGCGGCGCGGCGCATCCCGCGCGGCAGGCATACTCCCACTCCGCCTCCGTGGGCAGGCGGTAGGCATAGCCGGGCGGCAGCGTGCCCGCGTCTCTTTCCAGCTTTGTCAGGCGCGCGCAGAAGTCCACCGCCTGGCCCCACGTCAGGTTTGCCACCGGCATGCGGTCTGCCATGTGGCCCTTCAGCGTCACCGGCGTGGCGGTCTGCATCACCGCCGCCCACTGCGCATTCGTCACCGGGTGCCTGCCCATCCAGAAGCTGCGCGTCAGGCAGACCTCCCGCCGGCTCTTCTCCTCCGGCCTTGCCGCCGCGTCCGCGGCCGCCGCACCCATGGTGAACTCACCGCGCCCCAGACCCGCCAGCTCCATCTCGTGCGCGTTGGTCCAGGACTGGCAGGTCTCCTGCGCGATGTACAGCGCCACCGGCCGCATCTCCCTCGCCGCCGCATCCGCGGCCAGCCAGTTCTCAAACTCCTCCGCCACATTGACGCCGTGCACATGCACCTGGTGCCCCACCACCGCAGGGCCTTCAGCCGCCATCATGCCAAAGCCCGCCTTGGCGCCGATGTCGGCATTGAGCACCACATTCACCGGTCCTCCCGCGCCTGGCCGCGGCCGCGCCTGCACATCCACCTGCGCGCTGCGCAGCTCCTGCAGCAGATGCGGCGCGGCCCGCACCTGCACCTCCACATGAAAGTGATCCTCGCGCCCGGCGGGGGCCGGCACCCGCAGCAGCTCCACCCCCTGCATCCCGCGCCGCAGGAAGGGAATGGTGTGCCACTCCGCCGCCGCCGCCCCCCACCACGCCCCGCGCATGCGCAGATTCTTCAGATCCACCGCCCCGTCATTCCGAAGCCGCAGCCTCACCGCCCGCCCCTCCTCCCCCAGCGCCCACCGCGTGGGCATCTGGAGTTCCAGGGAGAGGAGATTGGAGGGCGGGTGGATCATGGGATTGGAAATACGAAACAGCGAAAAGCCGAAGGAAAATTCGGTCGCAAAACGAGCATGGAATAGCAACAATGTTTTAATCGCCGGTCATAAAAGAGGCGAGAATGAATTATTTCCGGCGTTCGGAAAGAAAAATTTGGCCCAGTCATTCATCTTGAAGGACTGAATGAACTTTCCCGAGATGGGAATGTGCTGCACGCGCGAACATTGTCAGGCGCATGAATCTGAGAATGTTTAAGCGCGGACGGGTGATGTGATCACTTTTCCGTTGTGAAAGACAGCGGCTGAATTCCCTTAAGACGGGCCTCCTTGATGGAGATTAAAGAGTAGGTTGGGTTTTTTTGCATCAATTGCCTGACAGCGCTTTGAAATGTTTTATCGCCATTGATTTCAGCTTCGATAAAAGAGTTGACCGAAGGTATCATTTCTTTTGATTGTTCGTTATCGGAAAGAAATTCTATTTTTTTACTCCCGGTCAACTTATTGAGTCCAAGATCCGTTGTCTCCAAACTCGTTGGCATGGCTGCGCTATTCTTGCTCAGGTCGAAAGCGAGGAGGTAGTGTCCTGGAACACGTACTATATAGGAATGAATTCCTATTTTTTCCAGTACTGACGCCATCAAGATGGTTCCATCTAGGCAGTTTGCTTGTCTGCTGATCGATTCACTGATGAAACGGACATTTTGAAAGATTACTCTGTCATCCGGAGAGGTATCTACCATTTTACTAAATTTGAAACCCAGACGCTGAAGTGCTGCCCAGACGGCTAATACCTGGCGCTTGACTTGCGATGGGTCTCCCGATTGATATCCGTCGAACATGCTTACAAGCCCAGAAGCCATCGCTTCTTTAAGAATGTGTTGAACTTCTGGATGGTTCTCGTTGACGTATGCGGCAAGCAGGACGGAGAGATCAACTGCATCCTTGCCATTTTCATTGATGACCCACAAGGGGCAGTCGTTGAGCGATTTTAACGTGAATGTCGCGGTAACCTCCTGAAGTGCATCGCCATCGACTGATGCCGAAAAAATGATGTTGATTGGTTGCTGCTGGCGAATTTTTGACAGTTCTTCGTAGTTCCACAGGATTTTTGGCCGGATCAAAGCCCCACCATCGCTACCTAAAATTTCGAGGGGCCCCTGCCATGTGGATAACTTTATGAATTTGTCAGCAGTAATTTTGACGCTGACTTGGGCCCCCTTTTTCACGCCTTCCATTTCAATGCCGAGCCAGCCATTTTCGTCGCCGTAAATCGGAAGCCTGGGTTCCATTGCATTTTCATCTTTGCCATCACTAATCAGATCCAGCGTGGCGGTGGAGATGATCGCGCTGGGATAAATCTCCTTGCCAGTGAAACAGTAGGGGAGGAATTTTCTTTGCTGCGGGTTTCCTGACGGAGCTTGGCCGGCAGGCTCCTTTTGAGGTGGGTTCTGACTCTCCTGATGCGGGCTCTCTCCCTTCTGGCTCGGGTTCTCAGACACGGGCTGCGGAGACTTTGGCAGCACGCTCCAGATCACCAGTGGTACGGAGATGAAGACCGCCGCCAGCAGGATGATTTGCTCCCGCCAGCGCGGGCGCGGAGTGCGCTTTAACTGAGCGCTTGGCCGCACGTCTGCTGGCTGTCGTGCAGGTGGTGGCGACGGTATTGATGGCCGCGCGGATGCTGGGCCTTGTTCCGGCTTCGGTTGCGGCACTGTTGTCCGGCCCGCCACAGTGGATGCCGCCGGGGCGTAAGCACCCGCTACATCAACCGCAGAGGTGCTCTCGGTGCTTCTCGTCACCTGCTTGATCGCCTCTGACACCCCTGAGTAAACGAGTGAGCGAAAGCCCTGTGCCACTTCATCACCTGCAGGCCGCACGTCACGCTCTTTGCCCAGACAATTGGTGACGGTCTGTTCAATTCGGGCCGCGACCTGCCCGCCCACGCCCGCATTCAGTCCTTCGTCCACCAGTTCCTGCCGCCGCTCCATGATCGGCGTCACAGGTTGCGTGGCGATTTGAAAGCCCACCACATGGGCGTCTCCCCGGAAAAACGGCGGGGTGCCCGTCAGCAGTTCGTACAGCGTCGCTCCCAGGCTGTAAATGTCGTCCGCCTTGTGGCTGGGTTTGCCGGTGATCTGCTGCGGGCTGGCATAGGCCAGCGTGCTGCTGCTGGAGCCCGCCGCGCTCTCGTTCGTCTTGCTGTGCTTCGAGACACCTTCCTTGATCCGGTGGCTGATGCCAAAGTCCATCAGCTTCGCGCGCTCGTCTGTGCCGATCATCACATTCGCCGGTTTCAGGTCACGGTGAATGCGCCTGGCTTCCTCATGCAGATACTTCAGGCCATCGGTCATGTCCTTCACCCACGCGCTGATTTCTTCCGGCTCAAAGAAGCCTCGTTCCTGCGTCTCCAGCTTCTCCTTCAGCGTCTGCCCCGGCACATACTCCATCACAATGGCGGCGACGCCGTTTTCCACCTCCATGCCATAGGTGGCCACCAGCCGCGGGTGACGCAGCTCCTTGACCGCGCGCACTTCCTCGCGCAGGCGCTTCATCTCGCCCTCCTGCAGCACCAGCACGGAGGGCAGAAACTTCAGCGCCACATCCAGCTCCTCCGTGTGATCCCGCGCCAGCCACACCACGCCCATGCCGCCGGCACCGAGTGCGCGCAGCAGCTCATAGCGCCTGTTGAAAAGCCGCTGCCCCGCCTGCAACTGCGGCATCTGCGGTCCGCCGCGGTCCTGGGAATGCTGGAGGAATGGGTCGTGAGACATACAGGGAAAGAGAGTTCTGGAAAGAAGTGTTGCAGTGCTGAAGATAAAAAACGGATTGTGTTCTTTCGGAGAAGCAGGGTGGTCGACGATTACTTCTGACGAGGTCTGTTGTCTTTGTAGTTTTTAGTCGATGGTGCTGATGGTGGGGCTTTGTGTTGGGATTCACCCGCCGTAAGCACGCAGCGGAAGCCGTTGGTGCAAAAACGAAAATCCGGAGAACCGCAGAAGCGGGAAGGTAAAAGAAGGCCTTCTTTACAAGAAAGCCAGGAGCCTCCGCGCTGTACCCGATCATCCTTCTTGAATTCATAAAGAGAACTTGTCCACTCTCCAACATTGCCACTGAGGTCGAAGATGCCCAGTGTGTTTGCTTTGAAGCTGCCCACTGGCGCGGTCAACGCGTAACCATCGGTGTAATCACCGTAATAATTTGCCACCTTACCTGAAAGTAATTGGATGGAAAAATCTTCGGGGGGGGCACGTTTCAAAAGCTCTTTAAGCTCTTTGACTTCGTCATCATCGCCTACAATGATCGGAGCAAAAGCAGGGGGGCGCACAGCATTGGGCAGTCCTGTTGCAGTGCCGTAAGTGAGATCTGCGTAGTTTCCGCTGCCCTCAGGGGGGGCGGATTCTGTTCCCCACGGGTATGTCCGAGTCTTCCAATTTTGGTCTCTCTCCTTCGGGCTGGCGAGGCTATCTTCTTGGTCTCCAATGCCGATGGCGTAGCTCCATTCAAGATCGGTGGGAAGGCGATATTCGTCATAGGGGCCAATGAACCCTGCCGCTCGGTCTTTCTGCGTGAGCCAGATGCAGAAGGCCACGGCGTCGTAGTAGTTCACATTTGCTACCGGGTAGATGCTGTCTTCCATACGTTCTCCAATGCCACATCCGACCCGCAGGCGTATGCTATCCTCCAATCTGAGCCGTATGCCGAGAGTGCTGCCTTTCTTCCACCCTTCGCCAGCATCGTAGCCCGTGGCTTTGACAAACTCCGCATAGTCCTTGCTTCGCGTCTCCCAAATGCTGAAGAGCACGCTCTGTCCTTTCGACGGCCCCGCACCGATGGACACGGGCACAAACGGCATCCCCAGGCTGTTGATGAAGGGGCGCTCTTTCTGCGCAGCGGCCGGGGTGGTTTTCGCGGCGGAAGGCCCTGAGGGATACAAGACTTTTTCGATGGCAGCAAAACGCTCTTCAAGTGTCGGTGTCTTACCGGGTCCGACCTTGATCAAATCGAGCGTCCACAGTTCCGTCTCCATCGCGTGGACGCGCTGGTCGAGAGTGTCTCCCGCCACGGCGGGCTTGAACAAGGAGAACCGCTGTTTGCAGATTGTCTCCGCGGAGGTGATGCGCTGTTCCAGCGTCGCCGTGACGGGCGCAGGTGCGGGAGCGGGCGCCGCAGGTTTTGGCTGCGCATGCGCCTGGGGTGCTGCCTTTGTTTCAGACCCAGCCGGAGAGTTCTTTTTCGGCGGAAGAAAAAACAGCCATGCTCCGACGCCTAGCAGAGCGGGCAGCACCAGCGCAGCCAGAACCTTTGAACTGCCCGCTAGAGGGGAAGGGGAAAACGAATGAGCGGACTCCGGCGTGGGATGAAAGCTCTGTTCGATCTTCCCGGCCCCGGGCCGCTTCTCACGCTCCTTGCTCAGGCAACTCGCGACAATCTGTTCAATGCGTGCCGACGCCTGCGCACCCACGCCCACATTCAGCCCCTCATCCACCAGCTCCTGCCGCCGCTCCTGAATCGGCGTCACCGGCTCATCTTTGATCTGTCCGCGCACCGCATCCACTCCACCCCGAAAAAACGGCGGCGTGCCCGTCAGCAGTTCGTACAGCGTCGCCCCTAGGCTGTAGATGTCATCGGCCTTGTGGCTGGGTTTGCCGGTGATCTGCTGCGGGCTGGCATAGGCCAGCGTGCTGCTGCTGGAGCCCGCCGTGCCCTCGTTCGTCTTGCTGTGCTTCGAGACACCTTCCTTGATGCGGTGGCTGATGCCAAAGTCCATCAGCTTCGCACGCGCGTCCGCGCCGATCATCACATTGGCAGGTTTCAGGTCACGGTGAATGCGCCTGGCCTCTTCATGCAGATAGCCAAGGCCATCGGTCATGTCCTTCACCCACGCGCTGATCTCCTCCGGCTCAAAGAAGCCGCGCTCCTGCGTCTCCAGCTTCTCCTTCAGCGTCTGCCCCGGCACAAACTCCATCACAATGGCGGCGATGCCGTTTTCCACCTCCATGCCATACGTGGCCACCAGCCGTGGGTGGCGCAGTTCCTTGCCCGCGCGCACCTCCTCGCGCAGGCGCTTCATCTCAACCTCCTGCAGCACCAGCACGGAGGGCAGAAACTTCAGCGCCACATCCAGCTCCTCCGTGTGGTCCCGCGCCAGCCACACCACGCCCATGCCGCCGGCGCCCAGCATGCGCAGCAGCTCGTAGCGCCCGTTGAAAAGGCGCTGCCCCGTTTTCAAAGACGGCATCTGCAGGCCATCGCCGGCATCCATCGACTGATTCAAAAAGGGATCGCGGGACATGCGGGGAAAATCTTGATCATTTCACAGTGATGACGCCATTCATGATGGCCACGTGGCCGGGAAAGGTGCAGAAGTAGGGATACTCGCCCGCGGCGGGCAGGATGAATTCAATAGTCTCACTTTTGCCCGGCTGGACCAAAGATGTGTGAGCCAGGATGTCGGTTGATTCAGGGATGAAGCCTTTGTCCACCAGCGTCATGCCGCTCATGGCAATGTCCATCATCTTGTCCCTGGTGCCAAGTTTGCCGATCACGACATTGTGCGAGAGCGCCTGGGTGGTGGAGTTTTCGAAGGTCAGCCTCACCTTCTGGCCCACCTGGGCGCTGATCGTCTTGGTGTCGTAGGCCAGGGAACTGGTTGCACTTGTCCTAAGGGTGATTTCAAGCACTGGCACCGACGGCTGCGGTGGAGCGTCCACCTTCAGCGTGCAGCGGAAGCCGCTGGCGTGAAGGGTGTTCTCATCGGCCCTGCGGTACGAGGAGAGCAGCATGGTCGGGGAGGCATTCATCCACGAGGCGCCGCGCAGCACGTGGTTGCGGCTGCCAGGCTCCCAGGGCGTGCTGGTCCACTCCCAGAGATTGCCGCCGATGTCGTAGAGGCCGAGGAAGTTGGCCTCGAAGGTGCCCACCGGCGCGGTGGTGGGGTAGCCGTCCATGTAGTTTTCGATTTCTTCATTGCCGCCCACTCGGGATTTGAACGAGGCATCGGCATAGTTGCCGCCGCGTTCGGATGGCGGAAAATTCTGACCCCATGGGTAGATGCCTTTCACCTTCACGTCCTTGAGCCTGGGGGCGGCGGTGGGATCCTCCCTTTCGCCAAGGCCGGCGACAATGCTCCAGTCATCATCTGAGGGCAGGAGATACTCGTCCTCCGGACCGATGCTGCCCGAGGCGCGCTCTTTCTGCGTGAGCCACTTGCAGAAGGCCGTGGCGTCTTCATACCGCACATTCGCCACGGGGTGGTTGCTGACGTCCACGGCCTCGCCTGTGGCACGTCCCACAGGCCAGCCATGGGTCTCATAGGTGCGCCAGTCTTCGCCCGCATTGTGGCCGGTGGCTTTCACAAAGGCGGCGAAGTCTTTGCTGCGCGTCTCCCAGATGCAGAAGTGTACCTTGCGGGAGACAGTGCCGTCCTTCCTTTTGTAGAGGACGCCCGGCACGAACTTCATGCCCAGGCTGTTGATGAAGGGTGCATCCTTGGTCAAATTCCACAGCGGGGAGCCAGAGACGGGATTCAGGCTCACGCTCATCCCTGCGGTCACTCCTTCGGCGACCTCCACCTCTTTTTCCACGGGGATGTAGCCCGGCAGGGTGAAGGTGGCCCTCCACCTGCCTGCGGCCAGCGAGGGTGAAGTGGCCGGTGTGGTCAGCGTGTGGGACACCTGCTGGTGCGAGAGGCGGCACTCCGCCCCGGGCGGCGTGCTTTGCACCTGTACCGCGCCGCCCTGGAACACGGCCCGGTAGCTCGAAGGCGTGGCGACTCCTTGATTGCTCACCCTCACGGTGAAACGCTGCGGGGTGCCATCCGGGGAGCGCACGATGAGATCGTGAACACCCGGCGTCAGCGTAAACTTCAGCGGCGTGATGCCGATCTTCTGCTTGTCAGCCCAGACTTCGGCGCCGGCCACATTGCTCGTCACCTCATACATGGCGTTGACCGCTGGCGGCGGCGGTTTTGGCACCGTGGGCTCAGTCCGTGGCGTCAGCGGCTCGAATTTGCGCACCTCGACAGTGATGCCATCTTCCGTATAGATCTGTGCTTTTCGCACGAGGGCGGGACGGAACCCCACCTGGCTATTGCCGTGCTCTGGCACAGCCCAGTAGCGGCTGGCTGAGCGGGAGCGAGAGGCACTGCTGCCCCAGGATCCACCACGATGCACGCGCGCGCTCGATGTGTCAGGCCCGGTGGGATTCGTGCCGCCAAGAAGTTCGTCCGAGTAGGCATCGGCGCACCATTCGCTCACGTTTCCATGCATGTCGTGCAGGCCCCAGGCATTTGGGGCGTAGCTGCCCACCGGGGCTGTCTTTTGCAGGGATGGCCCCTTGCTGGTGGTGCCATATGGAACCGTGCCATCGCAGTTGGCCTCTTCGCCATTGAGCACAGCGCCAAAGCTGAAGGGCGTGCTCGTGCCTGCGCGGCAGCCGTACTCCCATTGCGCCTCAGTAGGCAGAGCCCACACCCAGTCTTTTAGCGGCACTTTGGCATTAAGCTCGGCGATGCATGCCTGCGCAGCTTCCCAGCTGATGGTATCCGCTGGCATGTTATCTCCTTTAAAGTGACTTCCATTGGCCCCCAGGATCGCCCGCCACTGGGCCTGCGTGAACTCTGTGCGCGCCAGCCAGAATGCCTGTGTCAGATTCACCTTCACCTGATTTTCGACGTTGGTCCGTTCGGCTTCCGCCGCAGGGCTGCCCATTGTAAAACTGCCATGCGGGCAGAAGCAGAGCTGGATCTTTACACCACCTGGCAGGGAGACCTCGGCGGTTTTTCCCACGCTGCCATTTGCGAGCTGATGCAGCAGAGCGGAGGTATCCTGCGGCTGCCTGTGTTTCGCAAACAGGGTCCAGATGCCGGCCACAGCCGCGGAGGCCAGCGTCATGACCGTCAGCGCAGTGACCACCCGCAGCCAGGGAGAGCGCTGCGGGTGCTCTTCCTCCTGCCGCGTGGGGGGCGGCCCCCACCGGCGCTCCTCGGCCGTGGCGGCCTTGCCGCGGCGGATTTTAGCCAGGGGAGAATCCGCCTGCGGCACGGCTGCTTCGGGCAGAGGCGCCGCCTTCGTTGGCGCAGGTTTATCGTCCGGCGGGCTCTGCGGCGCGGCTGCAGGCCCCAGCCACACGCCGTAGTTTGACTCCACGGGGTCCGCGATGGGCGGAGGCGCGGGCTCAGGGGGCTCCGGCGTTTCGAAAAGGAAGTCCGCCAACGCGCCGCTCCCGGCCGCCGCCGCGCGGGCGGGCGCGGACTCCGCCTGCGCTTGTGCCTGCGCAGAGGCAGAGGGGCCGCCGCGTTCTTCCTGGCCGGATGGCAAAGAAGAAAAGCCCTCCACGACTCTGCCAGCATCCGCAGGCCGCGCCTCGCGTTCCTTCGCCAGGCAACTGAGCACGGTGCTTTCCACCGCTGCAGGCACGCGCTGGCCGGTGTCCGCATTGATGCCCTCATTCATCAGCTCGTGCCGGCGCTCCATCATGGGCGTCACCGGCTCATGCTTGATCTGCCCGCGCACCAAATCAGCATCGCCCCGGTAAAACGGCGGTGTGCCCGTGAGCAGCTCGTAGAGCACGGCGCCCAGGCTGTAGAGATCATCCGCAGGCGCGGCCGATTTTCCCGCCAGTTGCTGCGGGCTGGCGTAGGCCAGCGTGGCGCTGCTGGCGGCGGCCTGCCCATGGCCCGTCTTGCTGTGGCGCGTCACGCTTTCCTCGATGCGGCGGCTGATGCCGAAGTCCATGAGGCGCGCGCGGCCTTGAGCATCCACGATGATGTTGGCGGGCTTCAGATCGCGGTGGATGCGCTTTGCCTCACCGTGCAGGTACTCGATGGCGCTGCCCGCATCCTTCACCCAGGAAGCAATTTCAGCGGGCTCAAAGAAGCCGCGCTCCTGCGTCTCCAGCTTCTCCTTCAGCGTCTGCCCCGGCACAAACTCCATGATGATGGCGGCGATGCCGTTTTCCACCTCCATGCCATAGGTGGCCACCAGCCGTGGGTGGCGCAGTTCTTTGCCCGCGCGCACTTCCTCGCGCAGGCGTTTCATCTCACCCTCCTGCAGCACCAGCACGGACGGGAGAAACTTCAGCGCCACATCCAGTTCCTCCGTACGGTCCCGCGCCAGCCACACCACGCCCATGCCGCCGGCGCCCAGCATGCGCAGCAGCTCGTAGCGGCCGTTGAATAAACGCTGCCCTGTCTGCAACTGCGGCATCTGCGGACCTCCGCGGTCCTGGGAATGCTGGAGGAATGGGTCGTGAGACATGACTAGGAAAAAGTGGCGCGGGCAGAGCGGCGGAATGTTTAGCGTCTGCCTTTAAAGAGGCCAGCGGGAAGTTTTTCCGGCGCGGAATCCTTCAAAAAATTCACAGACTCAAACGCATGGCGCATGCCTCGCCGGCGGGGGAGGTGGGGCAGGCGGGAGCCGGAACTCCAAAAAAACCGGGCAGATCCCGGAAAACGGCGCGCCGCATTTCTTTCCAGCAGCGGCGCGGGCTGGCGGCCTGCCATTCCCGCCGAGACGCAAAAACAAACTGACGCACACACATCAACAAACAGAGACACAACACACCACTCCTATGTTCCACTCCACACTCATTCGTCCCCTCCTCCTGGCCGGGGTGCTCGCGGGCGCCTCACTTCTCCCATGCGCCGCCGCAGACACCGCCGCGGCCATGCCCACCGCGCTCCTGCAAATGGTGCGCCGCGCGGCCGAGCCCGCCTACGCCACCAGCGACTCCATGCTCGGCGACTCGCGCGATCTCGACAGCGAGGTCACCCGCATTCGTCATCTTCTGGATGCCCTGCAGCAGCCACCCTCCCAGCCCGCAGTCGCCGCCGCCTGGCGGGAGGTGCAGCCCGCTGCTGAAAAATGCGGCCACCTGCTGCAGCGCATGATGCAGATCGAGCAGTCGAAGCCCGGCAACCTCAAGACCTTCTCAGACGGCGTGGGGCTGGTGCAGGGGCTCAATCACGACTCCGAGCATTCCACCAGCGCCCAGAATCTGGACAATGCCCTCAACACCATCACCGCCGCCAAGGGACTCTGGGACCGCATCGCCGCGGAGTCAGACCTCTCCGGCCTGCGCCGTGAATACCGGGCAGCCCAGGGGCAGCTCCGCCAGGCGGCCGTGCACCTGCACACCGCCTATGATCAAAGCATGGCCGGCAGCGTCAGCCATCGCGGCTTTGTGGGCATGGTGCTGGAAAATACCACGATCAAACAGATCGTCCCCGGCTCCCCGGCGCAGGCCGCCGGCATCAGCGCGGGAGACACCATCCTCGAAGTCAACGGCCGCAGCGTCGCCGGCATGAAGACGGAGCAGGTGCGCGCCCTGCTCACCGGAGACGCCGGCACGCGTGCCCGCGTCTCCCTGGCCCGGGGCGGGCTCAAGGAGCTGGAGCGCCGCCGCAGCAAGGAATATTCCTTTCTGGGGCACAACTACCACTGCTCCATGAACGGCACCTTCTTTGGCGACCACCTCACCCTGACCAACGACACTACGACCACCCTCACCAACTGCCTCCTTCGCGTCAGCCGCCTGGATGCCGAGCGCAAGCACATCACCCGCGTGCACTACTGCGCCTCCTGGGCTCCGGGAGCCACCCTCCACTTCGGCTACCGGCCGCAGAGCGACTACCAGCCTGGCGAAAACTTTGACGACATCGAAACCATCCAGGTCTCCCTCATCAGCGAGCAGATGCGCGACGACGCCACCATCGACTACAGCGCCACCATCCGCGCCGCCGACTACGCGGCCAACCTCGGCAAGGCCACCCTTTCCCTCTCCGAGAAAGACTACGTGAAAGGCATCCTCTGGGACGATCACCGCGGCGTGCGCCTCACCCTCGGCGGAGTCAACCACATCAGCCCCAGCCGGGTCATCGTCACCCTGCACCAGAGCGGCAGCACCTACCGCCGCGAGCTCACCAAGGCCATCCGCTGGGAAGGCTCCGGCTGGAACTCAGGCGGCTCCAAAAACTTCACCGACACCGGCTTTGACCACATCATTCCCGACGGCTGGAAGGTGGAGCTGGAGTTTCCGCACACCACCTACCGCCCCACCTTCACCTGGGGCACCTGCCGCTGACCTCCGCGGAAAAGCCAGCCCTCACGCATCATGAAAAAGCGGCCTGAAAAGGCCGCTTTTTTTGCGGGTGCATGGGGTGGGCGAGCAAAGTACCCAGATCAGTCCTCTGAGCTGAACTAAGGTACACTTGTTCCTTTTGCTCGATTGAAATCAATCTGGCATTCGAACGCTATGTCTTGATTGGATCACGGAACAATACTCAGTTTCCTGAAGGGAGGAGTTTAATCCTTGGTGCGTGAGAAATAGCGCACGATCCAAACTGCAAGGCTGGCGACACCAGCGCCGATGCTTGAAAAACAAATTGGACCTGCCAATGCAGCCGAAGGCGTTTCCAAATTTTGCAGAGCGAAAACGAGTGTCACCAAAAAGCCCGTTGCGGCAGTCGCATAAATTGCACGTGTCGCGTAGCGCCAGCGCCCGCCCCATTGCTTGCAACGAGAAACGGTCATATATCCCAATGTTAAGCCTGCACTGATCCATGCGCATGTAATCAACGAAACGGCTACAACATCCGCTCCTGCTTTTGGATTTGAATTTAATGAAATGACTGCCACCGCGTTCGCACCTGTTATGAGTGCTGCAGGGAGCGGTGAGATTCTTTTGAAAAAAGACGGTGATCTCTTCGAGATCGAAGATGGGGAAGAGTTTGGGGTATTCTGATCAGGCAAGCTGATGGTTGTAGAATGGTTCAATGTACCTGCTTGGTGAGGAGCGCAGTTTGAACCCGTCCAATCCTTCATTGCTGCCAATTCTTTTCTATGGCAGGGCAATTTCTCCAAAAGTAAGGATACATAGCTGCAAACGGCGGCAGAGACTTCCTCCCCAATCCCTGCATTCAGCCCCTCCTTCGCATTCTGCCGGCGCCGTTCCATGATGGACTCCGGCACCTTGGTGCGGATCTGGTCGTCCAGCTTGCCGCGGAAAAAGGGCGGGGTGCCGGTGAGGAGTTCATAGACGGTGGCGCCCAGGCCGTACACATCGTCCGCGGCGGCGGGGGCTTCACCGTCGAGCTGCTGCGGGCTCATGTAGGGCAGGGTGCCGCTGCTCACCTGGCCTGTCAGCCGCGTGATGGTGTCCTTCGCGGAGCGGGAGATGCCGAAGTCCAGCAGCTTCGCGCGGCCGGTGGCAGTCTCCACGATGATGTTTCCTGGCTTGAGGTCCAGGTGAAAGCGCTGCTTCTCCTCATGCGCGTAGCGCAGGCCTTCCACCACATCGCGCACCCAGGATTCGATCTCCTCCGGCTCGAAAAAACCCGACTCTTTTTCCGCCAGCAGGTCGGAGAGCGTGCGCCCCTCCACGCACTCCATCACCACTGCGGCCAGCGGCTCGCCGCCTGCCTCCTCCACAAAGTCAAACACGCGCACGATGCGCGGGTGCGCCAGCTCCGTGCCCAGCCGGGCCTCATTGCGCAGGCGCTTGCGCGCGCTGGCGTCCGTGAGCAGGGCGGGGAGCACAAACTTCAGCGCCCGTGGCTGTTCCAGCGCCGTGTCATGCGCCAGCCACACCTGGCCCATGCCGCCCTGGCCCAGATGCCGCTGCAGCACAAAGCGTCCGCCAAACACCTTCTGCTCTGCTTGAAGCGCCCGGGACTGAGACTGTCCATGATCGCGGGAGTGTTCGTCAAAAAGATTGTGTGTCATGGGGATGCGGTCACTGAAAATCCTGCAAGCCCGCCGCCAGATCGGCTTCTTTGCCGCGATCGGCACAGGGGTTTATAGGGAGGGGGCGTAGCAGGGACATTGTGATCGAAAGGTCATGATGGAAGGAGATGCCCGGGAATCAAGCATGATGGGGCCTGCTCGTGGGGAGATGCTGATTAAAGAAAACGGCCACGGAATTTTCTGGAGAAATCGCGAAGTCAAAAGGCCGGTCACCGTACTGCCGTCATTCGCAAAAGAGCTGGCGCGGCTCCCGGGAGTACAGCGCGCCGGGGGGGCAGGGGGCAAATGCGTCCATTTCCTTTTCACACCGGAAAAACACGCCGGCGTCTTCTTCTCTTTGCGCCATGATTGCTTCACTACACACACTCGTCGAGCCCGCACCTGTGCGGGGTGGAATCGTTTTTCTGGGTCAAAATCTCCTTCTGCCTTCTTCGGACGGTGGCAGGCAGCGCTTCGCCGCCGTCATCTATGCCGCGCGGGGTTCAGAGAGCGGCGCTTCCGCGGTGGCGCTGCTCATCACGAGCACATTTGCCACTCCCATGATGCCTCTCCTGCGTCCTGGGCACGTCCTGTGGCCTGAGCTGGTGAAGCCGCACCTCCACCGTTTGCAAACCACGCTTCTCAAGCACGAAGTGTACGGCCAGCCGCACACCCTGGGCGCCGTCTCCACCCAGATCGCCAGCCTCGTGCGCCACCAGTCTCCGCTGCTAAAGGAAGGGGGTGCGCTGCTGCTTCCCGCTGCACCGCCCGCGCCCGCCGCGGCTCCGGCTGGCGCGCCCCGGCGGGAGCGGCTCGTGCTTGCCAGTCCGGAAGATCAGGTGGAGGAGCATGAAAGGCTGCCTCCGGCCAGAATCCTCACGTCACTTACGCACCATCTGTTTTTCAGCCGCGCCGCATGATCTCTGATCTGGGTGCAGGCCACGGGCTGTTCCACAGTCGGTTGCCCGCGGCTTCGGAGCCATGCTGGAACTCTTCGGGGAGAGCTGGGTGGTCGCGGATTCTCATCCAGTGCAGCACACCGTGCGTCCCAAGCGCTCACATAAGCGTGGCTGGCGGGTCTTGTTTTCCGGTTGCCAGGCGGTATGGATCCGCTGGTAAGCTCCCTCATCAAAGTCTATGCAAACGCAACTTCTGGCGGTTAATGGCAGGCGCAGGCGTACCGCGCAGGTATTCTGGCTTTACGGACTCTCCGGTGCAGGCAAGTCAACCATCGCCGAAGCAACTGCGAAAGCTTTGAAAGACGAAGGCCGCGCGGCTTTCGTGATCGATGGCGACGATCTTCGACGGGGGCTGTGCCGCGATCTGGGCTTTTCAGCGGCAGACAGGATCGAAAACGTTCGTCGTGCCGCGGAATTCGCAAAATGGCTTTGCGAAAGGGGGGGCGAAGATCTTGTCGTTCTCGTGGCCCTGATGACTCCCCATGACAACATGCGCCGTCTGGCGCGCGAGATCGCAGGAGGGCGCGGTTTCAAGGAGATCTACGTCCAATGCGACTTCACCACCTGCGCGTCCCGAGACCCGAAGGGATTGTATGCACGGGCTGCGTCGGGGGAGATCACACATTTTGCCGGCCGGGATCTAGCCTTTGAAGAACCCCCGGCACCTGACCTGCTGCTGAACACCACACACCGGTCCGTGGAAGATTGCATGCGGCTGGTGCTCAAAGAGATTGAACCGCATGACACGCTCTATTCCTGCGTCCCGTCGAGGATCGAGGGCGGAGAATAGGGCTTGCAGATTTATCTTTTGGATTGCATCAGCGCGGCAACGAAGGACGGGCCAAAATCAGCGTGGAGCGGCGGGTCGGCGGCGGAAATGCGGAGGGTCCAGACGGGGTGCTGGCAGAGGTGGATTTGTTTTCGCGGCAGGCGCCAGAAGGTAGGCACAAAGGGGAGGAGGGACTGACGCAGGTATATCCAGTCGGAGCCGGAGTCGATGGCGAAGGAGAGGGTGTAGCGATACCACGTCCTGGTGGAAGGGCTGTCTCCCAGAGCGGCGTAGGGGAGGCGGTGGAAGCGGATGCCGGGTGCTGCCGGCACGCGAAAGCGTGCGAGCCTGCGGAGCGGGCTGAGCCGCTGGTGAAGAAGATGAACGAAGCCGATGAAAAGAAGGGCGAGCAGTGCCAGCACGACCGCTCCTGGGCTGGAGCCGGATGCAACGAGGGGAGCGTTCACGGCTTGAACCGTGCGGTTAACGTGTCAAAGCTGAGGGCATCCGGCTTCTCCCGCAGAGCAGCGCCTCCCGATGCATCATCCAAGTGTTCGACTTTGATGAGCCTGCCGCCTTCATAATATTCCACCCGCAGCAAATCGTAGGTGGTGGAGCCTATCGATTTCTTGCCGCGATAATACCTGAGAAGCTCATCGAGACCGGTAATGTCACTTTGAGTGAGATTCAGTTTTCCGATGGCCTTTTTTTCGACCATCTTTGCCGGCACACTGTGGTCCCAGGTGATGGCATATTGGGTGAAAAAGCAGGTGTCCTCACTTTTTTTGATTTCATACCATAAGGTGATGTTGTGAAAGCAGCCCGTTGAATGAAGAGTGATTTCCACCCGGTCGCCATTTTCCATGCTGGAGAAATCGAGCTCTCCCGCAAAGGCGGAGATGGCTGAGGCGACTGTGAGGAAACACAGGATGAGGAGCGTCTTCATGGCGGGTCAGGTTCCTGGCGGAGTTCTCTTTGCTCAGGCGTCTTCCCCCGCCAGCGTCGATAGCCAAGATACAAGAAACAAAGCCATAACGGGGCAGCGAACGCCGGGCTTCTGAAGACAGCGGAGAATGAACGCTCCCATGCTTCTCTCTCCGGGCTGGGATGCGTGACAAGCCACGCGATCAATGCCGCAGCAAGGCCCAGAAGGGCCAGCGCAACGAGCAGGTGCCTGAGCGTGACAGGCTGCCTGGGGATCGGGCGCGGCATGATGACGAAGTTGGCTGCATAGATCGGAAGGATGAACAGAGGCGGAACGACCAGGAGCAACGCGAACGCGAGGGAGATCAACGCCGACCAGATCGCGAACTGTCTCGTGGTGATGGGGTGCTTTGTCATGACTGGAAGAGTTTCCCTGCTGCATCTCGCATGCGGACGTTGAGAGATGAGAGTGGCACCTCACATGCGTGGTAGACCGCGTGCTTTCTGGAGGGTGTCGTCATCAGGAGGAGTGGCAATCGGAAAGCCGTCGGGATCTCGCGGCAGGTGGGAGGTCATAGCTGCGAACTCCTCGGGAGTGATGCGGCGGAAATACTCCCGGTAGCCACGAAGAGGATCGTCAGAGGCGATCCAGTAACCGCGGTCTGAATGATCGCGGATGATGGTGGTGCGCTTCTTGCGCTGCCAGACGGCCGAATGGAAGACCGAGGTGATGAAGTCCTTCCCCCGCCTGACGACCTGGCTGCCCGTAATTTCCTCGACATAGTTTTGTGAAACCATGAAGATGCGTCCCCGAAGGGTGGCCACCATCGTGAATCCCAAAGCCTTGCTGAGAATCTCGACGGCGTAAGGAGGGAACCGTTTCTGCAAATAGGCGCATGTTGCCTCCTTGTCTGAAATGAAGCAGTCTCCCGCGGGGCCGCCCCACGGTTCGGGGTGGTCGGCAAGGCCAAGCCAGTGGAGAAGCAGGCGGATGAAGCGAGGCATGTCAGGCAGTCAGGCGGACTCTCCTGATGAAAAACAATCCCGCCGGGGGAGTCAATGCCAATCCTGGACTAAGCCGCGCTGGAGCGGGACCGCTACCGGCACTCCACCAACGCTACCTGAAAAGCATCCAGAGGGCCATGGCCATCATCATGAGGTTTTCGGTGAGGGAGATGAAGCCCAGGGGGACCTTGCTGCCACCGCCGACGCAGGCGCAGTTGAGATCGCGCTTTTCGAGGTACACGGCCTTGAAGACGGAGATGGCTCCGATGGTGCTGGCCAGCAGCACGGTGGGGGCCACGAGCCAGGTGAGCGCGTGGGCCAGCATGAAGACGCCGCCGAGGGTCTCGATGAAGGCATAGACGGAGGCATAGGGCACGTAGCGGCGGGCCAGGAGGTCATACTGCACAAAGCCGGTGGCGAAGGACTGGAGATCCCGCAGCTTCAAAATGCCGAGGACGCACATGCTGAAGGCCACGAACTGCCCTGCCACGCGCAGGGAGATGAGCGGGCTGTGGGCCGCCCAGCTCTCCGCCAGGGCCATGAGCAGGGTGATGGAAAAAACCGCGATGACCGGCTGGTAGGTCTTCCCTTCCTTGGGGTCGGGCGGGAGTCCGAGGTGCTTGCGCAGCGCATCATAGCCGCCGGTGAATTCTGACCCGATGGAGATCTGCGGCGTTTCATCCACGTGCTGCTCCTTTTTGTAGCGCTCGTTTTCGTCTTCGCTGGTGAGGTGGTGGTCTTCCACCTCGTAGCCGTTCCGCTTCAAGAGATCGAGCGCCTTCACCCCCCAGGGGCACAGGTGCTTCGGGGTGACCATGCGGTGGATGACTGCTTTGGGTTTCATAAGGTTTTGGGCAGGAGCGGCCGTGGCCCGCGCAGGGCGGCGCACGTCTTCTTCACTTCAGGCGGATGGGAATCTCATCAGGCGTGGGAAAGGACAGCGCGATGCGCGGAGGCGGTTTGGGTGAAATGCGCTCCGCGGCACAAAGTGACCGAGCGCGCGTGGCGTGAATGACGACGCTGGTGGATCGGCGGTGACAAGCCCGCCGGACGCACCGAATGCCACGCCTGAAAACACCGCCGGGGGATGCCGCTGGCGCGCGGGAGAATGACGAATGACGGATGGTGGGGAATGGGGAGACAGGATTGAGGGGATGGGTGCGTATGTGTGTGGCATGAGTCTGGTCTCCACGCGCCGTCAGGTGCTCAGCGCTTCGAGCGCGGGGTTTGGCATGCTGGCGCTGCGCGGTTTGTTTGGTGCGAATGCGCCGGGGGCGGATGCGGGCGTGGCGAATGCGCTGGTGCCAAGGGGGACGCATTTTCCGGCGCGGGCGAAGCGGGTGATCTTTCTGTTTATGCAGGGCGGGCCCTCCCAGGTGGACACGTTTGATTTCAAGCCGGCGCTGACAAAGCAGCACGGGGTGCCGACGGCGAAGGGGAGCACGACGGTGTATTACCAGTCGCCATGGGAGTTCCGGGCGCGGGGGCAGAGCGGGATGCTGATTTCGGATCTGCTGCCGAACATCGCGCGGCATGCGGATGATCTTTGCGTGATCAATTCGATGCACACGGACCACAATGCGCATCCGCAGGCGATTTTGCAGATGAACACGGGGAGCTTTGCCTTCACGCGGCCGAGCGTGGGCTCATGGTGCGTGTATGGGCTGGGGACGGAGAACCAGAACCTGCCGGGGTTTGTGACGATCAATCCGTCGTTTTCAGGCGGCGGGCCGCTGAAGCATGGCTGCGCGTTTCTGCCGGCGGTGTGCGGGGGGACGCCAATCGGCCAGGACAGCGGGAATGGCGCGAGCCCGGAGTTTCCGGCGACGCCGCTGAAGGACATTCAGCTTCCGTTTATGAAGAATGCGCGGCTGGATGTGAAGGCGCAGCGGCGGCAGCTCGATCTGGTGCAGGGGCTGAACCGGCAGAAGCTGGCGCAGGACGGGAGCAATGAGGCGCTGGAGGGGCTGATCACGTCTGCGGAGCTGGCCTTCAACATGCAGCGGGAGATGCCGGAGGTGATGAATTTGAACAAAGAAAGCCTGGCGACGCAGGAGATGTATGGGATCGGCGACGGGAAGGTGACGGACCAGATCGGCCGGGCGTGCCTGATGGCGCGGCGGTTTGCGGAGGCGGGGGTGCGCTTCATCCAGGTGAACCATGAGTTCTGGGATGATCACACGGACATTTTCAAAGGGCATGCGCAGCATGCGCGGGAGACGGACCAGCCAGTGGCGGCGCTGCTGACGGACCTGAAACAGCGCGGGCTGCTGGAGGACACACTGGTGCTGTGGGGCGGCGAGTTTGGCCGGCCGCCGATGCTGAACAAGAACAACGGCCGCGATCATGATCACCTGGGCTTCACGATGTGGATGGCGGGCGGTGGTGCGAAGCCGGGGATCCGGTATGGCAGCACGGATGAGACGGGCTTCAAGGCGGAGCAGGACAAGGTGCATCTGCATGATCTGCATGCGACGATGCTGCACCTGCTGGGGATGGATCACGAAAGGCTGACGTATCGGTATGCGGGGAGGGATTTCCGGCTGACGGATGTGTTTGGGGAGGTGAAGAGGGGGCTGATGAGTTGACGGTGGTTTACAGTTGCTTTGGGGAGCCGGAGGCGATGGGCGGTGGGTAAGTTCTTGTGCGGTGAAGGTGGTTTCTGATAGGGTGGCGGTGGAGTATGAAAAAGTTGATGCCGCTGTTTTTTGTTCTTGGTCTGGCGCTGGCTTTCGTGGCTGGTTATAAGTTTCGGGAGGGGCGGAAGATGGCGCGTCTGCCGGTGCTCTACATGGGGGATGAGGGCCTGGCCGTGGCTTCGGCGGAGGAGCAGGTGCTGGCGCTGATCTATGCCGAGCCTTCCGAGGATGCCCTGGTCTCGTTTCTGGCGAAGGATTTTAGAAAGGCGAGCAGCACGGGGATGTGGGGTCGGGACCGCGGTGCTGAGGAGGAATTTAAAGTGGTGCCGCTCGGCACTGACTATGTCCGAAATTTCGGGCAGTCGCAGGTGAACGGCCTCGTCGCGAGATATGTGGAGGCCTACAACAAGAGTTTGGCGGACCTTATAAAAGGAGCCGCCGGTGGAGTTTCGCGTGCGGCCGTGAAAGAAGGAGGCGCGGACGGACTGAAAACTGGGAACTGAAAACTGAGAACTGAAAATTGGGGAGGGCTCAGCGGGCTTTTTTCTTGGTGTCTTTGAGTGGGGGCACCAGTTCTCCCGGTTCAAGGAGCAAGGAGGGTGACGCCAAAGCGGGTGGTGGCGCGGTGGGCGAAGCAGGCGAAGGTGTTGGGGCTGGGGGAGTCAATGGGGCCGTCTCCGGCCATGTGAATGCCGTAGGCCTTGCCGAGCGGGCCGGTCCAGACGAGGCCGGAGTCGCCCACGGTGGTGAGACCCTGGCCGTCGAGGGCGCTGATCATGAGATCAAAAAAGTGGCCTTCGAAAGTGACCATGACGCCGATGATCTGGCCAAGGAGCACTCTGTTGGAGGCGGCACCCCAGCCCTGGACGGTGGTGAAGTTGAGGAGGTCAGCCAGTTCCTCTGGGGTGCGTCCGGGCGGGGGCTCATAGACGGGGAGATCGGCGCAGTTGCGGACGTGGTCGAGGAGGGCGGGTGCGGTGATGTCGGGGCTTCCGGTGAGTTCGGCGATGGCGGCGTCAAATTCGCCAAACTCGGGCTGGAGGCCGGTGCCATCGGAGATTTCGGCGTCGGCACTGATGCCCAGCGGCACGATGGCGCCGAAGCGGTCGGGGAATTCGACGCGAAGACTGGCGGGGGTGTGGATGTCGCCATCGCCACCGGGAATGCAATGGGCGCAGGTGAGGGCGAAGAGCGAGCCGTCCGCACGACGCGCGAAGGCGCCGATGGTGCCGAGCTGAGTGCCATCATCGATGGCAAAGCCGGATTCACGGCGCAGGGTGCCGATGACGCGCACATCCGTGGGCATGCGCCTGCCGAGGCGTGTGACGGTGGCGGGGATGCGGTGTGCGGGAGCCAGACCGTGATCGGGCACCTTCTGGCTGACGAGGAGCGTGTAACTGAGCCGCCCGGTGCTGACGCCGGCGGTGTGCTTGATGCCGAAGCAGGAGCCGACCACGTTGGGCAGGCGATGAAGGCGGCGGTCGGCACTTTTGCGCGCAGCCTGATGACGCCGGGCGCGTGTGACCGCCCGGCTGCGGGACTGGGCGGCGTGCCGCGGTGCAGGTTTCGTCATGCGGCGCTTTGATTTCGCCACCGGCGCCTGCCTGGTTTTTGAAGATCGTTTTGCCTTTGGCTCATGCTTTGAGGCTGGTTTTGCACGGGGGCCACGTTTTGCCGGCGGCAGGGGTTTTGACTTCGGCTTCACCCGGCGCGGTGTGGCGGCGGTACGACCTCGGCGCCCGCGCGCCCCGCTCCTGGAGGGCGGGGGTGGCGCTGGCGTGGTGCGGCGCGGAGGTCCGGATTTTTTGCTATTTGCCATTGAAGGGCGGAGGGAGAATTTTCAGCGCAGCCGCCGTGCTGACCTCACGCAGCACGGTGGTGTCATTTTCGATGATGAACTCGTAGAGTTTGAAGTCAGGCTTGGCGGGCGGCTCGGCATCCGCCTTCTTCAAGGTGTCGATCGCGCTGCCGATAAGGGCCATGGCGCGTGCCACGTCCGACTTGAGGGAGTTTGCTTTGTCGGAAGTCGCGGAGTCGGGGACCTGCGCCGCGGCGAGGGCGGCCTTGGCACCCTCCAGGGGGGCTATCTGGCCTTTGGGGTTGGAGGGGATGGCGGCGGCCACCTTGCCGAGGGTCTGGACTGTGGTGGCGGCCACGGCCTGCAGGGATGTGAAGGGCTGAATATCGGCAGAAGATTTATTGGCGATGCCCGAGAGAATGGCGTTGGCATCACGCACGGCCTGGGTCGCGGCATCGTGGGCGGCGGATTGTTTGTTCAGCGTGCCGAGGCCGGTGGCGAAGTTGCTGAAGCCGCTGCCGGCGGAGCTGAGGAGATTGCCCAGTGCGGTGAGGGTTTCAGGGCCCTTGGAGTCAGCGGTCTGGCCGTAGGTGCTGAGGGTGCCGTTGGGGTTCACGCCGACATTGAAAACGTGGCTGCCCCAGCCGGTGTGATACACGGCATAAGTGGGGTGTTTCAGATCGGGGAGATTGATGGTTTCGATCTTGATGGGGTTGTCCTTGCTGCCAGTGTAGGAGACCAGGAGGTAAGGCTTGGACGTGTAAAATTTGAGTCCCGTCTTCTTCTTGAGCGTGGAGTCCGTGTGGAAGGTGACTTTGGCGCAGGAAGAAAGAAGCAGGGCTGCCGCGGCTGCAATGAAGAGGAAAGAAGTGCGGAAGATGAGGTGCATGCGCTGAGGGAAAAGAATTAGAGGGATATAATTTTCGTTTTAGTGATTTCATGGCGAAAAGACAATCTTTTATTCGATGCGGTGCGTGTGACCGACTAATATAAAGTATTAAATATGTGCATGGATTGCCATGGACGGCCTGGTGCAAGCTGGCCCTATTCCTGCCGAAAGGTTCCGCACGCTCAATGCCGTGCCTGAAATCAGAGCCTTACTTCGCCTTCTTTTTCGTACTCTTGGGGGAGGACTTGGGCTCGGGGGTGTCGTCGAGTTTGAGGACTTTGGGCGGGGTGGGGGCGGGGCCGTCCCAGAGGAAGTGTTCGAGGCGGATCTTGGTGGCGCGGTCGCGGGCTTCGGTGGCGCGGTCGCCGGGGCGCTGGGCGATCTGCTCGGCGAGCCGGGCGGCGGCCTCCCACTGGCGGGAGGCTTCGAGGAGATCGACGCCAAAGAAGCCGGCCTTGGAAAACCAGATGTAGTCGGCGGGGCTGGCGGGCGGGGTCATGTCCGCGGCGCGGAGGACGTTGTAGCAGGCTTCGAGGGCTTCGGTGTCGCGTTTGGCGTCGTGATGGACGGAGGCGAGGGTGAAGCCGGCGCGGGCTTTCCACATGAAGGGGAGGGAGCGGTCCTTGAGGAGTTCGTCGAGGAGATCCGCGGCGGCGTCGAGGCGCGCGGGCTCGGTTTTGCCGAGGAGGAGGAGGATTTCGGCTTTGTCGCACAGGGTGCTGAGGCGCTGCTCGGGGTCGAGCGACTTCATGGCGAGGACTTTGTCGAGCACGGCGAGGGCGGCGGCGTGGTTGCCCTGGAGGCGCTCTGAGAGGGCCTGCTGGCGGCGTGCGGCGACGGCGAGGGGGCTTTTCTTTTGCGCGAGCTCCTCCCAGATTTCCACGGCGCGGGCGCGGCCTTCGGGGCTCATGACGGAGGTGGCGGACATGGCGGCGAAGTAGAGGGCGGTGTCTGCGTTCTCGGTGTCGGGGTAGTCGCGGGCGATGATCTCGAATTCGGTGCGGGCATTGGCGAAGTCCTCGGTGCGGTAGTAGGCGCTGGCGATCTTCATGTGGACATCCGGCAGGAGGGGGCTTTTGGGCCAGGTCTTGATGAAGTCCGCGCCGGTGGCGAGGAGGGACTTGAGATCGCCGGCGGCATCTGCGAGCCAGAGGCGGGTGTACTGGATGCGCTGCTGCTGCGCGGTGGTGGGAGGCCTGGCAGTGGTGGTGGCATTGTCCAGGGCGGTGCGGGCGTCCTGGATGCGGGGCGGGGTGGCGAGGAGGAACCACTCTGTGAGGGCGATGCAGGCATCTGCAAAGCGGGGGTGGGAGGGATAGGTGCGGATGAAGGCGCGGAGGGCGGCCTCTGCCTCCGGCTTGCGACCGGCGGCTAGGAAGAGGGCTTTTTCGAGCTCCAGCGTGGCGGCGGAGTCGGCGGCCTCCGGGCCGGTGGCGGCGGCATTGGTGATGAGCTCGAGCTGGCCGAGGAGGGTGTGGTAGAGGGAGAAGTCGCTGGCGGAGATGGCGGCCACGGCGGCATTGAAGAGGGCGCGGCGGCGGTCTGTGAGGGTGGTGGCGATGCTGGCGGCGTTTTGAAACATCTGCAGGGACTGCCGCGCCTCCCCACGGCGGAAGAGGATGCCGCCGACGGCGAAGTCCAGGGGGACGGAGGAGCCCTGAAACTGCTGGCGCCAGGCGTCTGCGAGAGTGAGCACGCGCTCGTCATGGTGGAGGGAGGCGTGGAGCTCCATGGCGAGCTGCATGGCATCGCTGCGGCGGGAGTGGGAAGGGTAGAGCTGAATGAGGACCTCCAGGAGGCTGACGGCCTCCTCCCCGCGCTTCTGCGCGGCGAGCCACTGGGCGGTGAGGTAGATGGCATGGCCGCGAAACTCCGCGGTGGCGGCGGCGAGGGCGGGCGGGGGATCTGGCTGCTGCTGGGCGGTATTGCCCACGGAGATCCAGCGCAGCACGCCTTCTGAGAGGGAGGCGGGGGCGGGGATTTCCTGGTGCACGCGGTTGAGGAGGTCAAAGGCCTCCGGCCAGAGGCGGCTGTCTGGAGTGGTGTCTAGAAACTGCAGGAGCTGCTCCTGCGCCTGGACGGGCTGATGACCTAGAAGCAGGGCCTCCACCTGGAGGAGCTGCGCGGCATGGTGCATGCGCTCGCCACCCTGGGGAGAGGAGAGGACGGACTGAAGCAACTGCTGAGCGGGCTGGAGCTGCCCGCTGTGGAGCAGGGCGCGGGCGCGAAGGAAGAGGGTGGCGACATCCTGGGCTGTGGTGGAGAGGCCGGTGGCGGGCTTGTGCTCATTGATGTCGATCTCGCTCTGGAGGAGGCGGGCGTGGGTTTGCAGGGTGGCATCACCCCCCTGGAGCAGGGGAGAAAGGACGCGGCGGGCCCCGGCATTTTCGCCGAGGGAGGAGAGGACCTGTGCAAGGAGGAGGCGGCAGCGCGGGTGCTCCTGCGCGGGGGGCTCGTGCTCGAGCACGCGGCGCGCGCCTGCGAGGTCTCCGGTGAGGGCGAGCGCCTGGCCCCGCCAGAAGGTTTCGTCATCGAGATCGTAAGTGTCCGCGAGGGCGAGGACGCGGGGGCCTTCGGCGGCGCGGGTCCAGGCTTCTGCGGCAAAGGTGGCGAGGGTGCGCGTCTCCACACGGGTCCAGCCCTTGCGCTTGAGCAGGCGCTCGGCCTTTACCGCGGCGACGCCGGGGATGCCGTCTGCGAGGGCCTGGCGCGCGGAGGTGTACTCAGCCGAGTCTTCCAGGCCGGCTGCGGGGAGGGCGGCGGGAAGGAGGAGAAGGGTGGCGGCGAATGAGAAACTCCGGAGCGTGGGCATGCTGCGGCGAGAGTATCGCAGCATTTGGTGGGGGGCAAAGGAGTTCTGGGGTGGCTGTTCTCAGTTCTCGGTTGGCTGTTCTCGGTTGGCGGTGGGAGAGGGCGAGGGGTGGTGTGGGGGCTGAGAGACGTGCGAGAGCGGCGCTGACGCGCCGCAGTCCGGAGACGCTGGCGCGTGAGAAGGGGGCACCGGCGCGTGTGGTCAGTTAGAATTGGGCGAGGAGGTATTTGCTGATGTCGGTGGAGGTGACCATGCCGACGAGCTTGGTGCCGGAGACGACAGGGACGGCGTGGAAGCGGCCCGTGGCGAGGAGTTCGGCGGCGTCACGGACGGTGGCGGTTTCCGGGAGGGTGACGGGATCACGCTGCATGACCTCTTCCAGGGTGAGGGTGTGGTCGAGGGTGGCGTCCACGGTGCGCTCGTCGGTGTGGAAGGCATCGCCGAAGCTGACGCGGAGGATGTCGCTCCAGGAAACGATGCCGATGAGCTGGTCGCCATTGACCACGGGGATGTGATGGACGCCGTGCTCACGCATCAGGCCGCGCACTTTGGAGATGGGGTCGCCGTGGTGGGCGGTGATGACCTGACGGGACATGAGGCGGGAGACGGGATCGTGGTGTTTCATGGTTGGATGGTGATGAAACATGGCGCTGTCTTCCACGGGATGCTGTGCGTGGGTTGGGGATGGGTGGGTGGATTTGGCGGTGGGCGGTTCTCGGTTCCCGGTTCCCGGTTCTCGGTTCTCGGTTCTCGGTTCTCGGTTCTCGGTTCTCGGTTCTCGGTTTTTGAGGGGATGGGGGTGGGAGATTATTATACCATTAGGTGGTATTAGATGGTGGTCGAAAGGAGGGTGGGGAGGGGGGCAGGATCAGGTGACTTCGACGACGACGGCGCTGGCGTTGTCGCGGCCGGATTCGGTGACGGCGTGTTCGACGATGGTCTTGGCATCGTCTTTGGCGAGCATGTCGGCGAGGCGGTGGTCCCAGATGCCGTCGATGACGCCGTCGGTGCAGAAGAGGAAGCGGTCGCCGGGCTCGCAGCCGACGGAGCCGACGTGGGGCTCCAGGAACTGGCGTCCGGCGCCGAGGACCTGCATGAGGACGCTTTTGCGCGGGTGGGTGCGGGCCTGGCGCTCATTGATCTCCCCTTTGCGCTGGAGCCAGCCGACGTAGCTGTGGTCATGGGTGAGCTGCTTCATGGAGCCGCCTTTGGGCAGGTAGTAGATGCGGCTGTCTCCGATGTGGGCAAAGTGGAGCCAGCCGGGGGTGAACCAGCCGAGGCTGAGGGTGGCGCCCATGCCGCGGCATTCGTCATAGTAGCGGCCCAGCTTGAGGAGCTCCGCGTGGATCCGGCTGAAGAGCTCCTGGAGGATGTCCTCATGACCGATGGCGATGTGCTGGGCGGACTGCTTGAAGCTTTTGGGCAGGAGCTGGGTGATTTTTTCAGCGGCGATCTTGCTGGCGAACTCGCCGGACTTCGCGCCGCCCATGCCATCGCTCACGGCAAAGACGAAGTCGCCGGCGTCGAGGGTGGCGTCTCCGAGTTTGCCCAGATAGCGGACCTCATGGGCGTTAAAGGTGAGGCAGAGGAAGGTGTCCTCGTTGTTCTGCCGCACGCGGCCGGGGTGGGTCATGCCGGACCAGCGGATGTGGGCGGGTGGCGGTGGTTGGGAGGGGTGGATGTCGCTCATGCAGCAGGCTTCGGCGGCTCGTCTAGGATGGTTGCGAGCTCGAAATCGATGAGGCAGAACCTGCCGTCGGTCGCACGGTAGGTGATGTTGCGGGCGAAGGCGTCCTCATGGCGGACGCCGTAGTCGCGCTCGAGCTCGTCGAAGAGCTCCTTGACGCGTTTTTCGCTGATGTGGGTGACGATGGAGCCGCAGTTGGTGGTGACGATCTTGAGGGCGGCGGGGTCGGACTCCAGCAGGCGGGGGACGTAGCCGCAGCCGCGCTCCTCGAGAACCTTGAGGACGTGGACCTCGTTGGCGAAGCGCTCCTGGGCGTTGTGCCCCTTGAACTGTTTGTACACCTTGCCGTCATAGCCGATGTGCACGATGGCGCGGGCGGTGTTTTTGGCTTCGTTCATGGCGGGGTTTTTGGAGGGGTGGGAAACATCCGTGGGGGAGGGCGGATGCGCAAGGGGGGAGGGGGGGAGTTTACGATGGTTTACGGTTGTGGACGGTGGTTTACGGGTTGTTTTCCGGCGGGGGGGGATGGGTTTGCGGAGGGGATGGGAGGGGTGGCCGGGCTGGGAGGGAGTAAAAAACTGAAAAAAGACCTCGCGCGTGGCATGGGACGTGCTCCTTTCGACGCGTGCTGCGGCTGGAGGAAAGGTTTCCGAAGGCTCAGGCAAGACTCAATCCACACATTCAACCATGGCCAAATACAAACTCGAATACATCTGGCTGGACGGTTATCAGCCGGTCCGCAACCTCCGCAGCAAGACCCAGCTCAAGGACTTCGCCAGCTTCCCCAAGCTGGAAGAGCTGCCCGACTGGGGCTTTGACGGTTCTTCCACGCAACAGGCCCCCGGCGGCAGCTCTGACTGCGTGCTGAAGCCTGTGGCCGTGTATCCAGACAGCAGCCGCAAGAACGGCGTGCTGGTCATGTGCGAAGTTTACAACGCTGACGGCACCCCGCATGCCTCCAACGACCGTGCGACGATCCTGGACGACTCCGACGCCTGGTTTGGCTTTGAGCAGGAGTATTTCCTCTATCAGGACGGGCGCCCGCTGGGCTTCCCCGAAAACGGCTACCCTGCGCCGCAGGGCCCCTACTACACGGGCGTGGGCTACAAGAACGTGGGCGACATCGCCCGCCAGATCGTGGAAGAGCACCTGGACCTGTGCCTTGACGCCGGCATCAACCACGAAGGCATCAACGCCGAAGTGGCGAAAGGCCAGTGGGAGTTCCAGATCTTCGGCAAGGGCTCCAAGACCTGCGCCGACCAGGTGTGGGTGGCCCGCTACATCCTGAACCGCCTGTGCGAAAAGTACTGCGTGGACGTGGAGTACCACTGCAAGCCGCTGGGCGCCACGGACTGGAACGGCTCCGGCATGCACGCCAACTTCTCCACGAAGTACATGCGTGAAACCGGCGGCGAGCCCTACTTCCTCGCCCTCATGGCCCAGTTTGACAAGAACTGCGCCGAGCACATCGCGGTGTATGGTCCGGACAATCACATGCGCCTTACCGGCCTGCACGAAACGCAGAGCATCGACAAGTTCTCCTGGGGCATCGCCGACCGTGGTGCGTCCATCCGCGTGCCGCACAGCTTCAAGAAGAACGGCTGGAAGGGCTACCTGGAAGACCGCCGTCCGAACAGCCAGGGCAATCCTTACCAGATCGCCTCCCGTATTCTGAAGACGATCTCGGAAGTGCCGAAGCCCTGATCCGGCTGCTGAGCATTGAATCCCACGGACGCCGCCTGGAGACAGGCGGCGTTCTTTTTTTTGGGGTGGGGAGTGATGGAGTTGGCGGTGGGCGGTGGGCGGTGCGGGGCTTCCGGAACGGGCTGAAGCCCGAACTACAAACGAAGAGGCGCATTCAGAGAGGAAGAGTAAGAGGAGGAGGAAGAGGAGGATAAGGAGGCGGGCGCGATTTTTGGGATGCCCGATTGTTTGCAAAGCTGGCTCATCGCGCTACGTCAGGCGTATCCCCCAACCCCATGCTTACCGAACAAGACATCCGCAACGCCCTTGGCAACGTCCGCTACCCTGGTTTCAGCCGTGACATTCTGTCGTTTGGGCTGGTGAAGGGGATTTTTATTGAGGGGAAGAATGTAACCATCGACATCTCGGTGGCCACGCGGGATCCGAACATTCCGCGGCTGATCCATGAGCAGGCGACGGAGGTGCTGAAGAAGGTGGCGGGCATCGGCGAGGTGAAGCTGAACTTTGACATCAAGGACCCGCCTGGCGCCGGGGCGACGGCGTCTGACAAGCTGGGGAAGAGCAGCATCCCCGGCGTGAAGAAAATCATCGCGGTGGCCTCTGGCAAAGGGGGCGTGGGGAAGAGCACGGTGGCCTCCAACCTGGCGGTGGCGCTGGGGCAGAGCGGCCTGCGCGTGGGCCTGTGCGACTGCGATTTGTACGGCCCCAGCATCGCGCACATGTTTGGCACGGACGAGCGGCCGTACCAGAATGATGAGCAGCAGATCGTGCCGATTGAGAAGTATGGGATTCAGCTCATCTCCATGGGCTTCCTGCTGGATGACAACTCGCCGGTGATCGTGCGCGGACCCATTGCAACACGATACACCCAGCAGTTTCTGCGGCAGGTGGCGTGGGATGATCTGGACGTGCTGGTGCTGGACCTGCCGCCGGGTACGGGGGACATCCAGCTCACGATCGTGCAGACCGTCTCGCTGGATGGCGCGGTGATCGTCACCACGCCGCAGGAGGTGGCGCTGATCGACGCGCGCAAGGCGGTGGGCATGTTTCAGAAGGTGAATGTGCCGATCCTGGGCATCATTGAAAATATGAGCTACTTCCTCTGCCCCAGCGACGGGCAGGTGTACCACATCTTTGGCAAAGGCGGCGGGGAGCATGAGGCGAAACGCCTGGGCGTGCCGCTGCTGGGGCAGATCCCCATCGAGATGCATGTGCGCGAATGCGGCGACGAGGGGCACCCGATCGCGCTGGAGGCACCGGAGAAATCCGCGTCTTCGAAGGTGTTTCGGGAGATCGCCGGGAAGGTGAGGTAGGGCCGGGGGCGGGGCCCGGATTTTGGCTTTGGGGCGGCTCGGATAGGTCTTATAATACGTTGTATAGGACCTATTGGGCCTATCTCTGGCGCTCTGCGGGGGCTTTTTACGATCATTCTCGCCATCGGTGAAAATTTCTCCCAAGATGGGGGCGGCTGAGGCGTGATGCCCGCCGAACACACCCACATGAGCGATTCGCACGATCTCTTCCTCGAAACTCTGCAGCGCTACGAGCGGCCCCTCATCCGCTACGCGCACGGTTACACGGGCGACCTGGAAGACGCGCGGGACATCGTGCAGGACGTGTTTGTGAAGCTCAGCCAGCACCTGCCCACCCTGGATCAGGAGAGGCTGGCCCCGTGGCTCTTCACCGTGTGCCGAAACCGTGCCCTGGACCATCAACGCAAACATCAACGCCTCGTCGTTATGGAAACCGAAACTCTTGATCAGGAAACCTCCGCGGACCCCGCGCCAAATGAGGCGATGGAAAAACGCGAGACCGCCACCGCGCTGCGCGAGCTGATAGAAACGCTGCCGGTGAGGCAGCGCGAGGCCGTGCGGCTGAAGTTCATCGCGGGGCTGGACTACCAGCAGATCAGCGCGGCGATGCAGACGAGCATCGGCAACGTGGGCTACCTGATCCACCACGGCGTGGCAGCCCTGAAAACGAAATGGCAGGCCCATGAGCAGCCGCCCGCGACGGTGAAACTGAAACACGCGCTGGCCTGAAACCCACCCGACCCGAACGACCCCACCCCCCCAACCCTTTTTCTGAGATCATGAAACCGGAACATATCACCGCCTGGGCTCTGGATGAAGCCAGCGCCGAAGAACGCCAGCAGATGGAGGCGGCGCTGCTGGAGAATCCCCAGGACAAACAGAAGGCGGATGAAACCAAAGCCTTCTGCGACTTTCTGCTGAGCGAGCTGCGAGATGACTCCCTGGCGCTGACGGACAAGCAGCGCGCGCGGCTGGTGGAGCATGCGGCCGGCGGGCCGGCGGCGGCAGCAGCGGCGAAGCAGCAGCAGCCTCCGGCTTCTTCGTCTCGTGCAGGCGGGACGCCTGCACCACGGGAAACGCGGTGGCGCTTTGGCGTCATCGTGCGTCTTTCCCTGGCGGCGTGCGCGGTGCTGGGCGGGTTTTGGACGTGGCACGCCTTCTCCGGGAAGAAAACGGAGACTGCCGTGGCGGCGGTGCAGGAGAAGCCGGGGATCAAGGTGCGCCTGGCTCCGAAGCCGGAGCCGAAGAAGAAGCCGGGGCAGGGGCCGGAGGCGCGGCTGATGGCGGAGGCCACCAAGAAGACGCTGGATAAAATGGAGTCCCAGGCCACCAAACCGAGGACCGGGGTGCCCGCCCCGGCACCTGCAGCCGCGCCCGCGCCCAGCCCGGCGAGCGCCCCACCCGCGCTGGCTTTGAAGAAAGGCCAGAACCCCATGACGCCTGGCGATGTGGAGAAGCTGAAGCGGATGCAGGACCAAAACACCTATGCACTGAACTCCGGCAGCAAGATGGAACAGGTGGCTGTGCCCCCGGCTGCGGCTGCGCCCGTGCCCGCTGCGGCTGCCGCGCCCGTGCCAGCGACCAAGCCTGCTGCCCCTGCCGCACCGGTGTCTGTGGCGGTGGCCACTGGTGCTCTGACTCCGGTTCCGGCTCCTGCCTCGGCACCCGTGCCGCAGGGGGTGGCTGCGGCCCCGCTTCCGACCCTGGGAACGACTGCGCCCGGCATCCTTTTTGCTGGGGGCTGGGATCGACCCAATGGCTACGTCGTCAACAACGCGGGCACCGTGGCCGCGATCTCGACACTGATGCCAGTTCCGCAACCCTGGGACCAGGACATTCCGATCAACCTGGACGATGACGCCCGCGCAGCTCGCCAACTGGCGCGGATTGATGGCTTCATCAATCCCCCGGTGCGGATCGAGATTGTGGTGGACAGGTTGAGAGCGTGGGCAACGGTGACCCATTTCAATAGCGGTCCTTCCGGCATCGTATGGGGGCTTGTTTCACCACCAGCGGCCGGAATGGCTGGCGGCGACTTTTCTGGGATGCTGGCGGTTGGGAACGGAAGCAGCTATGCCTTGCCTCCGAGGTATCCCGCGTTTTCCAATCTGACCCTCACCTCCGGAGAGATCATCAAGGAAAACGCGCTGGCGGATTATCAGCAGGGGCTGGACATCGGCGACCCGCAGCCTTTAGCGGGGAGATCGTATTCTGATGCCGGGTGGGCCGATGGTAGCGTCTCGCTGAACTTGGTTCGCAAAGTCGCTGAGAGCAGCACTGGAAGCGTCGTTCTTCAGAAAGGCGCGTCTGTGAATCTGATCTTACTGCTGCGGACGCATCTGCTATACGGTGTGTTGTTGGGTCGCGGAGGCATGGTGTTCGCTTGGGACGCCCTCTATGAGCCCGTTGGATATAGGGGGGGCATCTCACGATGCTCGCCTTTTGCAGGAGAAACCTCTCCAGGCACCCTTTCCTTCGCCACGGTGCCGAGCTTCTATTTTGTGGGTGAGTCCAAGATCGGCGGCATGTCCGCAGAGGAACTGCCGTGGGAGGGGACGCTCGTGAAAGGGGCGCTGGCGCAGGCCGGGCGGCCGGTGAACTCCACGCAAGGGCTGGCGGTGACAACGAAGTCCGGGACGAAGGCGGTGGTGCCGGTGACGCGGGAGTTTCTGCTGGGGAACGTGGCGGATGTGAAGGTGAGTTCGCCTGCGGTTCTGGCGGCGTCCAGCGTGGGGCAGACGGTCAGCCCCGGGATTTTGGGCGGCTGGGCCACTGCGGCCTCAGGCTTGTCCCCGGAGGTGACGGAGTTTGATGGCTTTCTGGTTCTGGGGGGCAAGGTAAGCGCGGGATCTGGCGCGCCCGCGTCCGCTGCGGCAGGCGGGACCTCCTCTTCGAGCTTTGATGATCTCGGAATCACGGCCTCCGTCGGCTACGACTCCAATTATGTCTGGCGGGGCGCTGGCTTACGCGAGCCTGTGCCAATGGACAGTCTGGCGGCCACGAGTTCCACGGCATCATCCTCCACAGCCACGGGCCCCACTACCACAGGCACCTTCACCAACACTTACTCGGGCGGGGTGGTCGTCAATGGCGGGCGGACCATGAATGAAGCCCGGACGTCCGTGCTGCGCTCAGATCAAACCCCCGGTCTTGTGGCAGCGGGCGGGATTCTGAGCGCCACGGTGCCGGCGGATGCGGCGCAGACGAATTTGACGGCGGACACCACGAGTTTTGGCAGTTCTTTCTACCGCAACATGGGCAGTCTTGGAGGCAAGGAGATCCAAGAAATCGAGTCTCTTCGGAAGACCAACGGCCCGTCCTCCCCCTTGGCGGGAAGTGCCGGTGCGTATATCGAGGGCACCGGGGGTTATATCGCGAGCACTACGGTCACTGCAGGTGCGGGTACGGTCGTTGTGAGCACCGCGACCCTCAACCCAGCACCTTCGACGGGGAAGCCTGCGGCATTGGTTATCGCTGGAGGGAGGGCGCTGGACGTGAGCGGTACGACCACCGCCTTCACCCCTGCCGCGCCCGCTACGACGACTTTCGCGGGGACGCTTACCACCGCAGCACCAGTGGCCCCCCCGCAGTCCTCAACGGGATTAACCTTTGGCACCACAGCGTCCGCGATCAAAACGGAGGCCGCCGCGACGACGCCCCCCCGTGGCTCGGTGACTGCAAACACGATCGCCGCCGTGCCAGCGGCACCCGCCACGCCGCCGGTGATGAATCCCGTGCCGGCTGCTGCTGCGGCACCGGCGGGCACGCCTGCGGAGTTCAACAGCTACGACTCTACCCTTATAGTGAAGGACGGGAAGGCAGATGCCTATTACTTTGGAGATGCTTCGAACGGCGTGCGGGGTTACATGGGAGCCTCAAGGGCTGTGGTTGTGGATGAGAGCAAGGACGTTCGCAAAGCCGCTGCGGTGGGCGGGGAGTCCTACACGCGCATCATTGAAAACGAGATGAAGGAGGTGATGCGGGAGCCGCTGTCCACGCTGTCGATCGATGTGGACACGGCCTCGTATGCGAATGTGCGGCGCTTTTTGAACCAGAACATGATCCCGCCGCCGGATGCGGTGCGAATTGAGGAGCTGATCAATTACTTCCCCACGGCGGAGGAAGGACCGGCGCATGAGGCGAAGGAGCCGTTTGCGGTGCGGATCGAAATGGCGCCGTGCCCGTGGCAGCCGGTGCACCGCCTGGCGCGCATCGCGATCAAAGGACGTGAGATGGACAAGAACCGCAAGGCGAGCAACCTCGTCTTCCTGGTGGATGTGTCCGGCTCGATGAATGAACCGGCAAAGCTGCCGCTGGTGCAGCAGTCCCTGCGCATGCTCACGGAGCAGCTCGGGGAAGGGGACCATGTGACGATGGTGGTGTACGCCGGAAGCAGCGGCGTGGTGCTGCCGCCCACCAGCGGCGAGAAGAAGGGGGAGATTCTGGCGGCGATCAACCGGCTGCAGGCGGGCGGCAGCACGCACGGCAGCGCGGGGATCAAGCTGGCCTATGAGCAGGCGGTGGCGGGCTTCATCAAAGGCGGCGTGAACCGCGTGATCCTGTGCACGGACGGCGACTTCAATGTGGGCGTGAGCTCGCCGGAGGAGCTGGAAAAGCTGATCAAGCACAAGGCGAAGACGGGCGTGTTTCTCAGCGTGCTGGGCTTTGGCAGCGGGAACCTGAAGGACCGCACGATGGAAACCCTGGCGGACAAGGGGAACGGAAACTACGCCTACATCGACAGCCTGAGCGAGGCGCGCAAGGTGCTGGTGGAGCAGATGAGCGGCACGCTGGACACCATCGCCAAAGACGTGAAGATCCAGGTGGAGTTCAATCCTGCTGCGGTGCGCAGCTACCGGCTGATCGGCTATGAAAACCGCCTGCTGGCGAAGGAGGACTTCAATGATGACACGAAGGATGCCGGGGAGATCGGCGCGGGGCACAGCGTGGTGGCGCTGTATGAGATCGTGCCCGCCAGCCTGCCCCCGGGCAGCGAGCCGCGCCCGGCGGTGGATCAGTTGAAGTACCAGGCCCCGGCCATCACGCCCGCGCAGCTCGCGGAGGCGGCGAAGAGCGGGGAGACGATGACCGTGAAGCTGCGCTACAAGGAGCCGGACAGCGACCTGAGCAAGCTCATCGCCGTGCCGATCAAGGACGAAGGCAAGACGCTGACCGCGAGCAGCGACGAATTCAAATTCAGCGCCGCCGTGGCGGGCTTCGGCCTGCTGCTGCGTGACTCCGCCTACAAAGGCACGCTGGGCTGGGAAACCGTGCGCCGACTGGCCATCGATGGAAAAGGAACCGACAAGCTGGGCTATCGCGGCGAGTTCCTGCAGCTCATCGACAAGGCGCGCGGGCTGAAGGAGACGCAGCCCTGAAGCTGCCCAGTTGCGCCGCGCCGCGAACTTTTTGATGCTTCATGGTCGTCTTCGCCAAACCGCCCGACATTGAGCGCATTTGTACGCCATTGCGCCTGGCACACGCTCGTGGGCGGGCGGGCTGTCGCCACACCCGCCCTGCCATGTGAGGGCTGCAACGTAGCGCGGTGCTTTAGACGAGCTCCCAGCCTTTGCGGTAGTCGCGCCGCACCATTTTGTCGGCTTCCGCGTTGTTCGGGATCTTCAGCCCGGGGGCGTCCCAGGTGAGGTTCTCATTGGGGAAGGCGCTGGCGAGGCAGCCGAGGAGAACGGCTTCCGTGAGCGGGCCGGCGTAGTCGAAGTTGGCGGAGGGCTTTTTATCTCCCTTGAGGCAGCAGTCGATGAAGTCGGCCCAGTGGTCGCGGGGTTCGAGCTTGGGGTAGGCGCCGAATTTGGCAAACTTCTCGCGGGGATACAGCAGCGGCGTGGAGCCGTGCGGGGAGAGAAGGACGCCTTCAGTGCCGAGATAGATGGTGCCCTGGCCGGGGAATTTGGCGACGTCTCCGGCGAGCGCCATGACCTCCGCTGGCGGGCGGGCATCGCCATCGGTCCAGGTGACTTTGATGGTGTCTCCAGCGGTGTACTGGGTGCCCTTGAAGGTGTACTCGACCACGGCATTGATGGCCCAGTTGTCCTTGTTTGGCACGGGGCCGCTGGACTTCACGGAGATGGGCGCGGCGAGATCGAGGGAACGGAACCAGCCGCTGAACATGTGGCAGCCCATGTCTCCGAGAGTGCCGGTGCCGAAGTCGCGGCGTCTGCGCCAGTTGCCGGGATGATCGTAGCCCTGGATGTAGCTGCGCTCGGAGGCCACGCCGAGCCATTTGTCCCAGTTGAAGCCTTCAGGGATGGGGTCGCTTTTGGCAGGGCGGGGTTCCAGATCCCCCCACTTCTTGTTGGAGAAGGTGTGGGCTTCTTTCACTTTGCCGATGGCGCCCATCTGGATGAGGGCCACGGCATGGCGCTCGGTGAAGGCGGAGGAAATCTGGATGCCCATCTGCGACATCACGCCCTTGGCGCGGGCGCGCTCCACCATCTGGCGGCATTCCCAGAGATTGTGGGCGAGGGGCTTCTGGCCGTAGATGTGCTTGCCCTTGGCGATGGCGGCGAGGCCGATGCTGCCGTGCATGTGGTCGGGGGTGGAGACGTTGACGCTGTCGATGTTGTCAGCCTCTTTTTCGAGAAGATCGCGCCAGTCCTGATAGACCTTGATGTTGGGCCACTTGGCCTGGGCCCTGGGGAAATTGCGGGTGTCCACATCGCACACGGCGACGAGCTCCCACATGGGGTGGTTGGACATGGCGCTCATGTCCGCCATGCTCATGCCGGAGGCGCCAAAGGCGGCGTGGCGCAGCTTGCCGTTCGGAGACGCGGCGCGGATGCCGGTGGTGACCCAGGGGGCGGCGAAGAGCGTGGCGGCGGACTGGCGGATGAAGTGGCGGCGGGATTGCATGGAGATTGGATGGTGGAGCGCGAAAATACGTTGCGCGCGCAGCGCATCTTCCGTTTCTCTTTGCCAAGACATGAACCGCCTCTCCGACCGCCTGCAAGCCATCCGCGACCGCATTGCCGCCGCAGCCCAGCGCTGTGGTCGTGATCCCGCCTCGGTGGAGCTGCTGGCGGTGTCCAAGACGTTTCCGGTGGAGGCGATCCGTGAGGCGATGGATGCGGGGCAGCTGCTTTTTGGTGAGAACAAGGTGCAGGAGATTTTGCTGAAGGCTCCGCAGCTACCGGCGGAGGTGCAGTGGCATCTCATCGGGCATCTGCAGTCCAACAAGGTGCGCAAGGTGCTGCCGCATGTGCGGGCGATCCACAGCGTGGACTCGCTGGATCTGGCGCGGGATGTGGACCGCATCGCGGGGGAGCTGGGGCTGATGGCGAAGGTGTATCTGGAGGTGAACCTGGCGGAGGAGGGCAGCAAGCACGGCTTTGGTGTGGAGGAGGTGCGCGCGAATCTGGAGGCGCTGCGTGCGCTGAAGCGGCTGGAGATTCAGGGGCTGATGTGCATTCCGCCGTTTGATGAGGAGGCGGAGAAGAGCCGGCCGTATTTTGTGCAACTGCGTGAGCTGCGCGAAGAACTGGAGCAGCGCGGCGGTGCGCCGCTGCCGCTGCTGAGCATGGGCATGAGCCACGACTTTGAGATCGCCGTTGAAGAAGGCGCGACGATGGTGCGCGTGGGGAGTGCGATCTTTGGCGAGCGCACTTACAGCAAGCCTGCCGCATGAGCCAGCGTGCTGACAAATGGCTGCATCATGTGCGGGTGTTCAAGACGCGGTCGCTGGCGACGCAGGCCTGCGCGAAGGGGAATGTGACGATCGACGGGCAGCCGGTGAAGGCGTCGCGAGATCTGAAGGCGGGGGACACGCTGGAGGTGGTGCGCGGGGACCTGCGGCTGCGCGTGCGTGTGACCGGCTTTTCTGCGCAACGGCTGGGGCCGCCGAAGGTGGCGGAGTTTTGTGAGAATCTGACGCCGCTGGAGTGGATTCAGAAGGCGAGTGAACTGCGGCGGGAGCGGGAGCTGATCCAGCCGCGGGAGCACGAGATGGTGGCGAAGCCGGACAAGAAGCAGCTAAGGGAGCTGAGGAGGTTTTGGGAGGAGCAGCAGGAAGGGGAATAATGCAGGCATGAGTGCCTGGATCACTTATTCGGCTTGGATGGTTGTTGCCGCGCCTGAGTCATGCCGTGGGTTTTGTTCTTTGATCGTTCTTGGCGGCCAGCTTGCGACGACGGTTGAAATCTGCCAACTCGTTTCTGTAACGTTTCAATGAGGCCTTGGGCTGGCTGTAACGATAAGGGATCCGCTCCAGCTCATGCTGAGTCATGTGAGGCAGCTTGAGGACGTGAGCCATCTGCTCAGGACTCGGCAGTGGGGCCAGCCACTCGGTCAGAAATTCACGCGTCGTTTCATCGCCGTAAGCCCACAAGCAGACTGGGAATAAGGAGCTGTACTCGGCGATTTCCACCAGCTCAGTCACGATGGTCTGAATTTTTTCGGCACGTGAATGATCGTCTCCTGCCAGCTTCTCAAAGTCTCGGTAGAGTACCGCAGCCAGGTTGTAGAGATGCGTTTGCAGTGCCGCAGATGTCTCGCTGCACACGCAGTCCCTTCCGAAGAAGCGATAATGAAGAAAATACCATGAGTCCTCAAAGATGAGCGATTTACAGAACTCAGCGTCCTCGAGCATGTCACTCACAGCCCAGCAATGGCCGCTGAACTCCCGATCCATGAAATAGAGCTTCGTCACGATGTTTTGTAATTAACCTGGCAAGGAACTGGCGCACTGCTGGCCTTTGGCAGGACTTGCAAGCGTATCTCCAACAGTGGTTGGGGCCGGTGTCTTGTGAGACTTGCGGGTCATTTGATCCAAGGAGAATCTGCGTTTTGCCGTCTGAGGATCAAGCATGACGTGCGCAAATCAAGGTAATTGCGGCCGATGCAGGGATGCTTCCTGACCAACGTCACCCTCATCCTTGAAACGCACAAGCGTGCCGTCTTTCGCTGGGTATCGCGTGGACTCCGTCGTCAGTCCGCCGTCCGGCCGGCGGAGGGCTGTCGAGCAGCCGTGTGTTTTGCATGGCCAGCGGGCCTGCCAAAGCGGTGTGGCGACGCTTCCCACCGAACTCCAAGACGCTCCGCGTTCGCGTAAGCATGTCAGTTTCCACCTTCGTTTCCATTCCGAGAGCGCATGGGAGGGGAAACTGGAAGCGAAGAAGAAAGAGCTGTCGCACTCCCTCACTTCGCCTTGCCTTTGCCCTTCTTGCCTTTGCCTTGCTGGCCGGATTTGGTGTCCTGGGTGAAGGGTGGGTTTTCGAAGGGGACGGGGTCGGCGGTGACGCGGGGGTCGCCTACGGCTTTGAGTTTTTCCATGAGCTCGGCGGCCATTTTGTTTTTGATTTCGGCGTAGGCGGGTTCGCTGGCGACGTTGATCGTGGAGTTGGGGTCTTTGGTGATGTCGTAGAGTTCTTCTTCGGGACGCTTGGCGAAGGCGTAGTCGAAGTACCATTTGTACTGGGAGTCATTGCGGTGCTGGATGAGCCAGGCTTTGGCGGGGGAGGCGTCCATGTCCGGGAAGGCGACGTAGGTTTCATTTTCCATGTCGCTCTCCGAGGGCGTGAAGGTGTCGGTGAGGGTTTTGTAGTCGCCCATGGGCATGCGGTCGGGCTTGAAGTTGCGGATGTAGAGGAAGCCCTCCTTGCGCAGGGCGCGCTGGGGGTAGGGCAGATTGCCTTCGCGGGCGATGGAGACGTGGCGCTCGCGACCGGTGATGACGTAGTCGCGGTCTTTTTCGATGCGGCCGGACTTGCCGGACTTCAGGAGGCTGACGAGGCTTTTGCCGTTCACGCCTTCTGGGATTTTGGCTCCGCCGATTTCCATGAAGGTGGGGGCGAGGTCCATGAGATTGACGAAGTCCTCGATGTAGCGCTCGCCGGGCTGTCCGGGCCAGCGGATGGCGAGGGTGACGTTCACGCCGAAGTCGTAGAGATTGCACTTGCCGCCGGGGAAGCCGGGGGCACCGTGGTCACCGCTGATGACGATGACGGTGTTGTCGTACTCGCCCTCTTCCTCGAGGCGTTTGATGATGACGCCGACCTGGGCATCGAAGGCCTGGATCTCGCCGAGGTAGCTGGCGAAGTCCTCGTGAAATTCAGGCACGTCCGGCAGGTGCTTGGGCAGTTTGCCTTGGAGGTCCTCCGGGTTGATGCCCCAGAGGGCCTGGCCGCTGCCTTTGATCCATTTGCGGTGTACATTCGTGGGGCCATGCCAGAAGGCGAAGGGTTTTCCTTTCGGGCGTGCGGCGAGGAAGCTGTCAAAATTGCCGCGGACCTCATCGTAGATCTGCTGCTTCGCAGCTTCGAGCGGCACGCCATTGGCGACCATCTTGGTGACTTCCTCGGAGAACTGATTGCAGCGCCCGCCGCTTTTCTGGTACGCGAACTGCTGACCGCCATAGGGAGCGTCTGCCGGCTCCCCCGGGCCCCAGACCTTGAAAGATTTTCCGAGCTGGTAGCCCTGGTCTTTGAGCAGGAGGGGATAGCTGGGGATGGCCGGATCCCACACCGCGCCATTGAGGATGGCGGCGCGTCCGCAGTTAAAAAAGTAGCGCCCGGAGAGCAGCGCGCTGCGGCAGGGCGTGCAGCTCGGCGCATTCACATACGCGCGGCTGAAGAGCGCGCCTTCGCGGGCGATGCGGTCGATGTTCGGCGTTTTGACGACCTGGTTTGGCGAGGGGAATTTCTCGTGCTCCGCATAGATGCTGGCATAGCGGCCCCAGTCGTCGGCAAAGAGAAAGAGGATGTTCAGCGGCTTGTCAGCGGCGGAGGCGAGGGAGGTCAGGGCGAGGCAGCAGAGCAGGAGGAGGCGCATGGTGCGCACTTCAACGTCGGCGCGGCGTGGAAACCTTCGCCAAAAAGGCGGCGGCACGGCACGCACAAAAACCACCCGGCGGGGTGGTGACGAACATTACGCGGGAGGGCGTGTTGTTGGTTGCACAACAATGGTTCCGCCGCATGAATGCGCGCGCATGAACGACTTCAGACTTCTCTGCCTCACGACCACACTGATGTGTGCCTCCTGCAGCGTCGGGCCCAACTTCAAACTGCCGGAGGTGCTGATGCCCTCCAAGTGGAAGAACGGCGGCAGCGCGAGCACGGCGGACATTCCTGTGCCGGGCGAATGGTGGAAGCTGTTTGGCTCCGCGGAGCTGAACCGCCTGGAGGAGCGGGCGATGGCGAACAACCAGGAGCTGCGCGGCGCTCTGGCGCGCGTGGAGACGGCGCGCGCGCTGGTGGGGGTGCAGCAGGCGGACTGGTTCCCGCAGCTCGACATGCGGGATGCGATGCAGTATGAGCGCCTTTCTCAGAGCGCCTTCGGTGCAAACCTGCCTGCCGGTGTCACGCTGCCGAAACTGCAGCGCCGGCGCTACCAGAACCTGCTGGAGCTGGGCTGGGAGATCGACTTCTGGGGACGGGTGAGGCGCAATGTGGAGGCGTCCAAGGCCTCGCAGTTTGCCACGATGGAAACGCTCTCCGCGCGGCGGCTGACGCTGGCGGCGGAAGTGGCGCGGCTGTATTTCCTGACCCATTCGCTGGACCGGCAGATGGACGTGGTGATGAGCACGCAGACGTGGCGTGAGGAGGCGCTGAAGCTGCAGGAGTCCCGGTTCAAAGGCGGCCTGGCCAATGAGATGGATGTGGCGCGCGCAAAGACGGAGCTGGAGCTGGCACGCAATGACCTGGCCGCCCTGGAGCGCCAGCGCGGCAATGCTGAAAATGCGCTGGCGGTGATCTGCGGAGAGATCCCCTCCAATTTCCACGTTGCCAAATCTTCCGCGCTGCCGCGGCCGCCGAAAGTGCCGGGCGGCATGCCGTCCACACTGCTGCAGCGCAGGCCTGACATCCGCGCGGCGGAGCAGAAGATGCGCGAGGCCAATGCGAAGATCGGAGCTTCTCAGGCATCGTTTTATCCGGCGTTTGCCATCAACGGGACCGGGGGGCTGGAGAGCATTGGGACCATGCATTTTTATGATCAACGCAGCCGGGTGATGACCATCGGGCCGAGCATGACGCTGCCCTTTTTCCAGGGCGGAAGGCTGAAGGCCAACCTGAAGGCGGCGAGGGCGAGCTACGATGACACGCTGGCCAGCTACAGGCAGGCAATTCTGGTGGCGCTGCAGGAAGTGGAGGACAGCATGATCGATGCGAAGGCCTATGCAAAGCAGGCGGCGTCACTGGATGCGGCGATCTCCGCGGCGCAGGAAACCCAGCGGCTGGCGGAACTGCGCTACCAAAAGGGCCTGGCGAGCTATTTTGAAGTGGTGGATGCCAACCGCACAGTGCTCAATGCAAAGCTTCTGGCCGCGCAGGTGGAAGGGCAGAGGCTGTTTACCACCGTGGCGATGCTGAAGGCGCTGGGCGGTGGGTGGCAGTAGCCGGTGGCCAGTAGCCAGTGGGCTGGGACTTCGACACACCACAATCGATGATTCATCGATCGTCAATCATTGATGCCCACGGTGCTGCTGGCCCGGAGGATTGAAGAGCCATCGATTGTTAAGTTTAGAGGTGCCGATCCGGTGGCTACTTCACCTGCACCCACACGGGGGAGGACCAGGCCATGTTGCCGTCGTTTTGCTCAACGCGGAGGTAGTAGCGGTTTTCGCCGGAGAGCGGGGCGTCGTCGGTGTAGGTCTGCTCGAAGGTTTTGGCTTCGACCTCCCACTGCTGGTAGTTCTTCTCATTGCGAACGAGAGTGACGCGGGTGATCTGGGCGGTGCCATTGACGCTGAACTTGAGGACGGGCTTGCCGCTCAGGGCGATCTCGGTGCCGAGGAGGTGGTCGTTGCAGGAGAACTCCACAAAGATTTTATCCGTGGCAGCGATGGTACGGCGGGCCTGGATGCCTTCGATGATGCCTTCGCGGGTGAAGTCCTTCACATAGACGCCGCCGTAGCTAGTGTGGGTGGAGATGTGGTCGCTGTCCGCCCAGACGCCCAGCTTGTGGCCCAGCTCCAAAGCGTGCTGATACAGGCCGTTGTTTTTCTCGGTGAAGCTGCGGATGGGCTCGCCGACGACGGGGGTGCCAACCACGGTCGAAGCGTGATTGTAGGGCTGGCCTTTGCGCATGCCAACGGTGGGCTGGGGAGCATTGAGGCCTTCGTAGCTGACGCGCGCGCCCTGATAAATCTCGATGACGTTTTCGATGCGGTGGTCCACGGGCGGCATCTGGTCCCAGTCGGTGCCCATGCTGGTGGCGCCGGTGTGGCTGATGGCGGTGACGGGCTTGCCGTAGCGCACGAGGACGTCCCACAGCTCGGTGGGGTGCAGCTCGGCGGGGCCTTCGGTTTTCACGGGGAAGGTCTTCTGCCAGGGGGAGGCGAGGTAGTTCTTGCGCTCGATGTACACGATGGGGCCGCCGCGCTGGGCGAAGATGACATTGCGGTGGCCCAGCGGCCACTTCTGCTCGCGCTCGTAGGCGTACATGCTCATGAAGAACCCGGGGGAGTAGAAGATCTCGGTCATCTTCTGGTTCAGCCACCACTCATAGGGATGATAAATCTTGGCGATGTCCGTGTGGTCGCTGAGGCCCAGGGTGTCGAGCTTGCCCATGTCCCAGGCGTAGCGGTACTGCTCCAGCACGCAGCCGTCGTTGGCGGTGACGCAGTTGGAGATGTCGGTGTGCCGGTGGTAATCGCCCCAGAAGAGCTTGTAGGTGACGCCGTTGTGCGTCCAGGTGTGGCGTTCGTTGCGGTCGCGCTCGGGCGTGGGAGCATTGATGTACTCGGCAAAGGGCTCGCGCGGTTTCACCACGGGTGCGGTGACGAGCGGCAGCTCTGCGGTGGTGTCGATTTTCGCGAGGTGTACGCCGGTGGTCAGTTGCAGCTTGGTGGTGCGCAGGTCGGTGGACCAGGCGAGCCAGAGGCTGCCGTCTTTGCCGAGCGCGTGCGTGCTCTGGCGGTCCTGGGTATAGACACTGTCGGGGACGAGGAAGGGCCGGGTCCACTGCTTCGTGGCGGCGTCATAGCGTGTGAGCGCGATCTGCCAGCAGAAGTTTTTGAAGTAGCGCACGGTGAGCCAGGGGCGGCCCGCGGCATCCAGCATGAGGTGGGGCAGATTCACCGCGCCGATTTCATTCGGGGCGGGCTTGCCCTTGGCCTTTGCCTGCGCGGCCTGGGCCTTGGCGCGTTGTTCGGCCTTGGCCCTGGCTTTGGGGTTGTTGGCGCGCGGGGCATTGGCTGCGGCAGCACCTTTGGGGGCGGGGAGCTCCTTCAGCAGGGCATCGGGGCCGGGAAGTTCCTCCACTTTGCCAGAAGCGAGGTCCCAGTAGGCGATGACGAGATCGCGGCGGCCATTCAGCCCCACCTGGCCGCCGTGGGCGCGCATGTCCAGGCCCCACTGCTCATTGCCACGCTCGCAGGCGAGCCAGACGCCCTTGCCATCCTGCGCCGTGACGGCGTTCACGCGGCCCTCATAGCGGCTGGTGGCGATGAGCTGCTTGGTTTCCCCCACCTTGAGGTCTGCATCCAGGTGCGTGGCGTAGATGTTGAATTCATTGCCGCGTGAGGAGTCGTGGCAGATCCAGGCGCCGCCTTTGGGATCGAATGCGATGCAGGGTTCCCACTCGCCGCTGGGTTCTTGGGTGACCTGGATTTCATCGGACCACGCGCCTTTTTTGGCATCGAACACACGGCAGAAGATGTCTCCCAAGGTGCCGCGCATGCTTTGCCAGACGAGCCACACATTGCCCGCGGAATCCGTGGCGGATTTGGCGAAGGCATTGCCGCCGTTGGTTGAAGTGGCAAGGGTGGCGATGTCTCCCTGTACTTTGCCATCGCGCAGGCGTGCGCCGCGAAGCTCCATGACGTCCTTGTCATTCACCTGCGACCACACCACGTGGAGGGTGCCGGTGCCATCTGCCGCGAGGGCGGGCTGGTGGATGATGCCGGGCTGGCCGATGGTGAGAACATCGCTCAGGGCGCCGTCATTGAGCTTCGCGACGTGCAGGGTGTCCTGTGCCGCATCCCACTGAATGTACGCCACATGCGGTGTCCCGCCGGCATCCACACACATGGAAGGAAAGTCTGACTGGCGGCCCTCCTGTCGGAGGGCGTAGGTCTGCGGCAGCAGGTTTTGCGCAAAAGCCGAAACCGAAAAAAGGAGGGCGAGAGAGGTGGGTCGGAGCATGGCGTTTAAACATTCCGTTTGCCGATTCCTTTCATGCAGCGATGGAAGCGCCCCGGCTCAACCAGCTCCCTCCCCAAAGAATCCAGCCATGAAACTGCGCGCTCTCATTGCCACCCTCCTTGTGTCCAGCCCGGCCCTTCGCGCGGCGGACCACGATGTCGTCGTTTATGGCGGCACCTGCTCCGCTGTCATCGCCGCCGTGCAGGCGAAGAAGATGGGCAAGTCCGTCATCGTTGTCTCGCCCGACAAGCACCTCGGCGGCCTGAGCAGCGGCGGGCTGGGTTTCACGGACACGGGCAACAAGGCGGTGATCGGCGGGCTGTCCCGTGATTTTTACCATCGTGTGTGGCAGCACTACGAGAAGGAGTCTGCGTGGGTGCAGCAGAAGAAGTCTGAATACGGCGGCAAGGGGCAGGGCACGCCCGCGGTGGATGGCGAGAACCGCACGATGTGGATCTTTGAGCCGCATGTGGCGGAGCAGGTGTTTGAAGATTATGTGAAGGAGTTCGGCCTGGAAGTGGTGCGCGATGAGTGGCTGGACCGCGCCAAGGGCGTGAAGAAGAGCGGCGACAAGATCACCTCCATCACCACGCTGAGCGGCAAGACGTATGCGGGGAAGATGTTCATCGACGCCACCTATGAGGGCGATCTGATGGCGGCGGCGGGCGTGGACTACCACGTGGGCCGCGAGGCGCAGAGCGTTTATGACGAAAAGTGGAACGGTGTCCAGGTGGGCGTGCTGCATCACCGCCATCACTTTGGCGCGGTGAAGGAAAAGATCAGCCCCTACAAAGTGCCGGGAGATCCGAAGAGCGGCGTGCTGCCGCGCGTGAGCACGGAGTCTCCGGGCGAGTACGGCGCTGGAGACAAGCGGGTGCAGGCCTACTGCTTCCGCTCCTGCTACACGAACGACCCGAGCAACCGCATTCCGTTTCCAAAGCCGGAGGGGTATGACGCGAACCAGTATGAAATTTTGCTGCGCGTGCTGAACACGGGCTGGGGCGAGTTCTTTGAAAAGTTTGACCCGATCCCGAACCACAAGACGGACACGAACAACCACGGACCGTTCAGCTTTGACAACATCGGCTACAATTACGACTACCCCGAGGCCAGCTATGAGAAGCGGAAGGAGATCATCGCCGAGCACCGCCTGTACCAGCAGGGGCTGATGTGGTTCGTGGCAAATGATCCGCGCGTGCCGAAGAAGGTGCAGGAGGAACTGCAGACCTGGGGCCTGCCGAAGGATGAATTCACCGACAACGGCAACTGGAGCCACCAGCTCTACATCCGCGAGGCGCGCCGCATGATCGGGAGCTATGTGATGACCGAAAACGAGCTGCTGAAAAAGCGCGCCACGCCGGACAGCGTGGGCATGGGGAGCTACGGCATCGACTCGCACAACGTGCAGCGGTACATCACGCCCGAAGGGTATGTGCAGAATGAAGGGGACATCGGCGTGAGCACGAAGGGGCCGTATGAGATCGCCTACGGCTCTCTGATTCCCAAGAAAGGGCAGGGGAGCAACCTGCTGGTGCCGGTGGCGATGTCCGCCAGCCATATTGCGTATGGAAGCATCCGCATGGAGCCGGTGTTCATGATCCTGGGGCAGAGCGCGGCGACGGCCGCGGTGCTGGCGATTGATGCCGGCATTCCGGTGCAGAGCGTGCCGTATGAGAAGCTGAAGGAGCAGATCCTCAAAGACGGCCAGATCCTGCACTATGACGGACCGACGACGATGCGCGGCGTGGACCCGAAAACCATCAAGGGCATCGTAATGGATGACATGGACGCGAAGGTGACGGGCGACTGGCATGAAAGCAGTTCGGCGAAGGCCTTCATCGGCGACGGCTACCGCCACGACAGCAACACGAAGAACGGCAAGTGCAGCCTGCGCTTTGAGCCCAAGCTCACGAAGCCGGGCAAATACCGCGTCATGCTGGCCTCCCCGCCGAACAACAACCGCGCCAGCAACGCGCCGGTGGAGGTGCAGTACGCCGGCGGGGTGAAGAAGCTGAAGGTGAACCTGAAAGCACCCAAGGCCGGCGAAGGCGTGTTTTGGATCGATCTCGGCGAATACGAATGCGACAACGACACCGCCATCACCATCTCCAACGAAGGCGCGGATGGCTACGTGGTGGTGGATGGCGCGCGCTGGCTGCCAGTGGAGTAATCTGCACCCTCACCCAGGTCTGAGACATGGAGGCCATTGAACAACCAGGAAGCCAGGAAACGGTTGTTCAGGCGAAGGTGTTTCCGTCGATCACCCTGGCCTTGCTGGTGCTCAGCGTGGCCTGCACGTGGCTGTGGAAAGCCTTTCCCGGGGAGGTCAGCCGCTGGTTGTATGCGACAGATTTCGAATTCTGGCATGGCGAGAAGCTCTGGAGCCTGTTCACCTCGTTGTTTCTGCATGTGGATTTCCTGCATCTGGCGTTCAACTGCTACTGGGTGTGGCGCCTGGGGCGGGTGCTGGAACAGGAGGTGTCCCGGCCCCAATATGCCGCTCTGATTCTTGTGACGACGTTGTTCGGCAGCCTTGCTGAATTTGCTGTCTCGGCGCAGACAGGAGCCGGGATGTCCGGCATGCTTTATGGTTTGTTTGGCTACATGCTGGTGGAGCGCGGCCGCCGTCCTGTTTTTCGCCGTGTCCTCGACTCAAACACGATCGCGCTTTTGCTGGGATGGCTGGTGCTGTGTTTTTGGCTGACGCACAGGCGCAGCATGCCCGTGGCCAACTTCGCGCATGTGGGCGGTTTGGTGGCAGGAATGCTGTGCGGTTTCGCCGCGAGCGGACGGAAATTTAGGAAGGTGGCGCTGGCAGGGCTGTGCGGAATGCTTCTTGGCTGCGTGGCGCCCTTGTTTTGGGCGCCCTGGCATGACAACTGGCATTATGTGCAGGCCTTGGATGCGCTGAAGATGCACATAAAACGATCATTCCAGGGCCCAGGCTTCTCTGGAGTATTATCACCAGCGCCAGCCGCGGCACGCATGGACGGCCCTGGCGGCGGCGGGTCTCAGAATCCAGCAGAAGGATTATGAGACGGCCACGCAGATTCTGACAACCAACATGAAATGGACGGATGATGCCGCGGTGGCCAACAGCCTGGCCTGGCTGCTGGCGACCTGTCCGGAAGACCGGGTGCGCAATGGAGTTCGGGCGGTGGAGATCGCAACCCAGGCCTGTGAATTTACCAACTGGGAGGATGCGGCGATCATTGACACCCTGGCGGCGGCTTACGCGGAAAAAGGTGACTTTGACGCCGCCCTGAAATGGTCGGCCAAAGCCGTGGAGCTGAGCGGTGACAACGGCCGTGAATCATTGCGAAAGCACCACGAGGCCTTTGCGAAAAAACAGCCCCTGCGTGAGCCCTAAACGAGCAGGCCGAAGAAGCACCCACCCCACATGAGCTCCCTCCAACGCCGCTACCGTCTTGTCCTGGGTTTTTTCATCATCTGCCTGATCCTGAGCGGGCTCACGGCGTTTCCGCTGCTGCATGAGCTGCGGCTGATGGCGGCGTGGTTTGGGATCGAGGACCATGCGGCCTACGCGCAGCAGGCCGGGCTGAAGTACTGGCTGGGCTATGTGTGGCATGGGCTGGAGGTGACGCAGGCGCAGTTTCCCTTTGTGGCCTATGGCACGGACTGGCTGGCGTTTGGGCATCTCACCATCGCGGTGTTTTTCATTGCGGGACCGTGGCGGGAGCCGGTGGGAAACGCCTGGGTGCTGAAGGTGGGGCTGCTGGCCTGCGCGGCGATTTTTCCCCTGGCGCTGATCTGCGGGGAGGTGCGCGGCATCCCGCTGTACTGGCGGCTGATCGACTGCTCGTTCGGGCTTTTCGGGGCGCTGCCGCTGCTGTACTGCCTGAGGCTGGCGAGGCGGATGGAGCCAGGAACTTCACAGAGTTCGTAATTTTTTGACTTTCTGGGGCGTATGCCTACCGACCCCTAAACATTGTCATGTCCTACCTCCGTCATTTGCTCCTCATTACCGCGGCGTGTGCCACCCATGCGTTTGCAGCGTACCCCACCTTTACCACGACCGTGCCAAACGGCGCCCAGCGTGGGACCGAGGTGAAGCTCACCGTCACGGGGACACAGCTTGCCGACTTTGAAAGCCTCATCTTCTTCTCCCCCGGCTTCACGCAGAAGAGCGTGGACAAGGTGGAGCCAAACAAGGTGCAGCTCACCATCGGCATCGCTCCGGATGTGCCACCGGGGAACCACCTGATGCGCATCCGTACGAAGACCGGTGTCTCCCACGCCCGGCAGTTCTTTGTGGGCATCTTCCCGAATGTGGAGGAGAAGGAGCCGAACAGCGACTTCGAGACCCCGCAGGTCATCCAGCTCAATCAAACCATCGAAGGCGTGGTGCAAAATGAGGACGTGGACTACTACCGCGTCAGCCTGAAAAAAGGCCAGCGCCTGTCTGTGGAAGTGGACGGCCTGCGTCTGGGCTACACCGTGTTTGACCCCTTCCTGGCGATCATCGACAAGGACCGCTTTGAAAAGGTGATCTCAGACGACACCATCCTGCACCGTCAGGACGGCTACTGCTCCTACGTGGCGGAAGAAGACGGCGACTACACGGTCATGATCCGCGAATCCTCCTACCGCGGCGGTGGGAATTCCTATTACCGCCTGCACGTGGGCAGCTTCCGCCGTCCGGACGTGGTGTTCCCCGCCGGTGGCAAGATCGGCTCCAAGACCAAGGTGCGTCTGATCGAACGTGACGGCTCCTTTGAAGAAGAGGTGCAGCTCCCCGCGGAAATCGACCCCGACTTCATGCTCTTCTCGAAGTCCCAGGAGCCCGCGCCCTCCGGCAATCCTTTCCGCCTGGTGAATTATGACAATGCACTGGAAGTGGAGCCCAATGAAGACCAGGCCACGGCCACCGCGGCCGCTGGCGCGCCGATCGCGCTGAACGGCATCATCGAAAAACCCGGAGACGTGGACTACTTCAAGGTGCCGCTGAAAAAGGGCATGACGCTGGAGGTGCAGGGCTTTGCGCAGAGCATCGGCTCGCCGCTGGACAGCGTGGTGAACATCTACAATGCCAAGGGCGGCGGCATGGGCGGCAACGATGACGGCGGCGGCCGCCGTCGTCTCGACAGCAAGTTCAAGGTCAACATTCCCGCCGACGGCGACTACTTCGTGCGTGTGGCGGACCACCTGGAACGCGGCGGCCCGAACTTTGTGTATCGTCTGGAACTCATCGCCGCGGAGCCGGATCTCTACTTTGCCTCGCCGCAGTACACGGTGAACGACAACAACTACCGCCAGTTCATTGCCGTGCCGAAAGGCGGGCGTTACGCCACGCTGGTGAACATCTCCCGCAACAACGTCTCCGGCGATTTCAAATTTGCGGTGCAGAACATGCCGCAGGGAGTGAAGCTGCTCACCGAGCTGGCGCCGAAGGACCTCGGCAGCGTGCCGCTGTTGTTTGAAGCCGCCCCGAATGCGCCTCTGGGCCACCAGGTGGTGCCGATCAATCTCGAGTCGGTGGATGCCAGCATCAAGACCCGCGGCAAGCTGCGCCAGGAATTCGACATCGTGCGCAACGGCAACGTGGTCTATTACACCCAGATCGAAGACCGCCTGCCGGTGGCCGTCGTGGAGGAGGCGCCCTACTCGCTGGAGATCGTCAAGCCCGCCGTGCCGCTGGTGAACAACGGCATTCTGGAGCTGAAGGTGGTCTCGAAGCGCAAGGAGGGCTTCAAGGCTCCGATCCGCGTGTTCATGATCTGGAAGCCGAACGGTGTCAGCTCCCTCGGTGAGCAGACCATTCCTGAAGGCCAGAACGAGTGCGTCTTCCAACTGGATGCCAACGCGGGCACGCCTGCCGGCTCCTGGAACTTCACGGTCATGGGCGAGGCCGATGCCGGCGGCGGCCGCATCTACAATGCTTCTCCCTTCACGGCGGTGGTCACGGCCCCCGCCTACATCACTGCGCCGGCCATTCCCCTGGTGGCGGTGGAGCAGGGGAAGGAAGCTGTGATGGTGGCCAAGCTGGAGCAGTTGCAGCCGTTTGAAGGCGAGGCCACTGCGCAGGTGCTTGGCGTGCCTGACACCATTCCGATCGAGCCGGCCAAGATCACCAAGGACACGAAGGAAGTGGCCTTCAAGGTGAAGACGAATGACAAGTCGCCCATCGGCAAGCAGGCGAATCTGTTTGTGCGCGTGGATGTGCCTGTGAAGGGCACGAATGCCACCACGATCCACCGCGTCGCCCTGGGTTCCATCCTGCGCATCGACGCACCGCGCAAGGTGGTGACGCCGCCGACGACTCCGGTGGTGGCCGCCAACAAGCCGAAGGAGGCGCCGAAGCCGGCCGCCGCGCCTGCGCCGAAGGTTCTCTCCCGTCTGGAGCAGCTCCGTCAGGAAGCGGCTGGCGCGAAGAAGTAAGGCCTGCCACGCGCCATCTAATACGGATCTGGATGTCAGGTGACAAAAGCTATCAAGCTATCGCGGAGCGATGCCAGCATGTAGCGAGGGGTTGAGCGAAGCGACACCCCTCGAGATACGAACCCACGTCTAAGCCAGCGAGGGGCGCATCACGGAGTGATGCCAGCACGCCTGCGACACGGCTCCGCAGAGGCTGTCATCGCTCCGCGATGCGACCTCGGTATCCGCAGCGCGAGCGCGAGTTGGAGGGCAAGGGAAAGTCGTCCTCTCGCTTCGCGGGAAAGATGGGCTTGCGCAGCCTGAAGAGGTTTGAGGACTGCGGGAGGGGGTGCGTACTGGCGGGGGCGCTGGGCTCATCTCGGCGGAGCGAGATGAGTACTTTGGAGGCGGCTTCGCCGCTGCGCTTGGCATTACTTCTTCGGATGCGGAAGGTCCCAGGCTTTCAGCCATTCCACTTTCGTGCGCTTGAAGCCTTTTTTGAGAAGGCGGGACTCCATGTCTCCGAGGTGGGCGGCGCCGTAGAAGATGGCCAGGTGCTTTTTGCCGGCGGCGATCTCTTTGTCCATCACCTGCAGCGCGACTTTGTTGCGCTCGCCCACGAGGACGGTGCCGTCGCCGGATTCCATGCCGGCCATGATGTCCTCCACGGCGTCGAACTCCTGGGCGATCATGCGCTTGAGCTCCGTGCTGTTGTCCTTCATGGTCAGAATCTTGAGCAGCATGACGAGGCCGGCGGCATCGGAATTGACGCCGTTCTTTTCATTGGCCTCCTTCTGCGCCTGGGCGGCCTTCAGGTAGAGGGTGAGAAAGCTCTCCTGCTTCTTCGTCTGAGTCTGGGTGAACTGCGACATGTCCATGTCCGCATGCACGAAGTTCTTTGCCTTGTAGTCGATGCCTTCGAGCTGGCCGTGCAGCTTGAGCGTGTCACGCATCATGGTCTGGAGCTGGCCCACCCACTGCAGCTTCTCCGCCTCCTTCTTGACCTCGGGCTTGTCCCGATCCTCAAAGGAAGGGCCGACGAGCTCATAGAGCACGGCGTCATAGCCTTTGAAGCGCAGGTTCAGGGCGTCAAAATACGCCTTGTCGGCGATGTGGATGGCGCCCACGAGGTCCACTTTGACCTTCTGCGGAGATTCGTAGCTGACCACGGCGGTCTGGAGGCTGTCGCCATCATCCTCCTCCACAAAGCGGATGAAATTGGTGGGCTCCTCCGCTGCCGAAAGCACGGCGAAGGCCAGTGTGGCTTGCAGCAGCAGAAATCGCTTCATGGGGAGGTGTTCGGGGATGGAGGCGCGCGCGCTGCTCAGCCCTCCGTTTTGAAAATGCGGTTGAAGAACGCCTTCATCTCCTCCCAGGAGGCCTTGTCAGCGGCTTCGTTGTAGGCGGCGCCCTTGCTGTTGTCATTGCCCGCGGCCTTCTGGGTGAAGCTGTGCACCGCGCCGGGGTAGCTCACCAGCTTGTAGTCCACCTTGGCGTCCTTCATTTCCTGCTCAAAGGCGGCGATGTCCTTGGCCGGAACGAAGGGGTCGTCAGCACCGTGGAGAATGAGGATCTTGCCCTTGATGTTTTTGCCGTCGGCGGGGGTGGGAGAGTCCAGGCCGCCATGGAAGCTGACCACGCCCTTGATCAGCGCGCCGCTGCGGGCCAGCTCGATGACGCCGGTGCCGCCAAAGCAGTAGCCGATGGCGGCCACCTTGGAGACATCTGTGTGCGGGTCCTTGTTCAGCACCTCAAGCGCGGAGAGCAGGCGCTCGCGGTACAGCTTGCGGTTCGCCTTGTATTTGCCGGCCTCCTTGCCTGCCTCGGGAGGCTGCGGGCGGATGCCTTTGCCGTAGATGTCGGCGGCGAAGACGTTGTAGCCGAGCTCCGCGAGCATGTGCGCGCGCATCTTCTCGTTGTCGCTGAGGCCGGTCCACTGGTGGACGATCAGGATGGACGGGAGCCTGCCGGTTTTGGCGGTATCGACGACATGGAGTCCTTCGCAGACCACGCCGCCGGACTTGTATTCGACAGGGGTTTCCTTGATCTCGGCCCGCAGCAGGCTTGTGGAAAGGAGAAGGGAGGAGATGAAAAGCAGAGTAGGGTTGGTTTTCATGAAGATGGGGTCAGTGTGGCGGAGGGAAGCGAATTTTCCAACTCGTTTCCCAGACGAACTCGAAAGATGATTCTACTTGAGTTCCTGGATGCGGATGTTTCTCCACATCACCTCTTTGCCCACGGCCTCCTTCTTTTTGCCGATGCCGTGCACCTGCAGGGCGATGACTCCCTCCGCGGTCATGTCATCCGTGAAGTCCGCGGCCGGGACGCCATTGAGGAAGGTCTTGATGCTGCTGCCGCGGCACTCGATGCGGGCCGTGTTCCACTCGCCCTGCTTGAAGGCTTTGCGGGCGGCCTCGTTGTTCTTCAGGTCAAAGAGCCAGCCGCGGCGGCCTTCGTCATAGACGCCGCCGCTGAAGGCGCGGGCGCTGGGGTCGATCTCGAACTGGTAGCCGAAGACGCGGTCAGCGGGGAATTTCCTCTTCTTTCCAGCGATCTCCACCTCGGTCTCCGCGGTGTAGTAGTTGCTGCGGAACTGGATGCCGGAGTTCATGGAAGGATCGACCTTGAACTCCACCTCCAGGATGAAATTGGAGTATTTTTTGGCCGTGCAGAGGAAGGAGTTGCCGGTGTCTGGCACCGTCTTGCCGATGATCGCTCCATTTTCCACGCGGTACTCGGCCTTGCCGCTGTGCTGCTCCCAGCCGGCGAGGGTTTTGCCGTCAAAGAGGGGGACGAAGGCGTCCTCTGCATGGAGGGCGGCGGTGAGAGAAACGAAAGTGACGAGGGAAAGCAGGCGGTTGGTCATAAGTGGGGTGGTAAACGAGGGGTGGGGCGGGGTCTTTCCGCCCATGTGCAATACCACGTGCCGTTCTTTCCGAAGAACAGGCAGAGGATTAACGGAGAACAATTTAAGCTCGCATTTATTTGATGATGGAGTGGGGACGGCCGGATATTTATAGGAACTAATCATATATACCAACCCATGGTGGACGGTGGCGGTGAGATGCAGCTCAGGCCATCAGCTGCCACCGCACACTGATGAAACGCCCCCCCAGGAACCGACCCCTCAACGCCTCCCTGCAGATACGGCTGGCGAGCATCGCGATCCTGGGGCTTCTGGCGGGTCTGTCAGCGATGGCCTACTTCAGCGGCCGGCAGGTGGAGAACGACAGCAACCTCATCTCCCAGGATGCGGTGCCCGGCACCATCCACGCGCATGCCATGCGGATGGCCATCTCCCGCAGCATGAGACAGGTGCTGGTGGCGGCCTCGGCGCAGACAGGCGAGGCCCGCGAAAGAAACCTGAAAAATGTGAATGAGGCGGACCTCGCCTTTGCGGAAGAACTCAAGAACTATCAAGCCACCATCAAGCTGAATCCAAATGAAGACCGGGCGCTGGTGGAGCAGGTGAGAGTGCGGGCCGAGTTTTTTTTCGCGAAGCGGCAAGCTTATGAGAAGCTGATTTCAGCCGGCGACCGGGCGGGGAGCGCCGCTTTTCTCGGGAGCGAGCTGCTTCCGGCCTTTCTGCCGGCGGTGGAGGCGGCCGAGGACCTGATCAAATACAACCACGCCAACAGCATCCGTTTCTCTAATTCAATCCGCCGCAGCATCAGCCATTTGTACTGGACTGTGGCAGTGGTGATGGTCCTGGCGGTTTCGTTTGCGACGATGCTGGGCGTCAACATGTCCGTCCGGCGTCGGGAGCTGAAGCAAATGCAGGAGAATGCGGAGAAGTTTTCCAAGGCATTCAAATCCAATCCGAGCGGAGTCGCCATCACGGAACTCGAGACGGGGCGGTTCATTGAAGTCAATGACAGCTACTGCCGGATCATCGGCTTCCCCCCGCAGGAGGTGATTGGTCATAGCTCGCTTGAGCTGGGCATCTGGGAGAACCCGGCTGAACGCAGCCAGAAGTTCAGGCCGCTGTATGCCGGCGGCTCCCTGCGTGACATGGAGATGAATGCCATCATGCGGGATGGCAGCCGCAAGGCGGTGAATGTGAACGCGGAACCCATCGAGCTAGAGGGGAAGAAATGCGTGATCTCATCGGTGGTGGATGTGACTGAGCGCAAGGAGCTGCAGCGCAAGCAGGCGGAGCTGGCGGCCATTGTGGAATGCTCCGAGGACGCGATCATTGGCAAGACGCTGGATGGAATGATCACGAGCTGGAACCATGGCGCAGAGCAGATTTTTGGCTACACGGCGGAGGAGGCGATCGGGCAGACGCTGCTGATCCTTTTCCCGCCTGAGCTGCGGCAGGAAGAGGAGGAGATTCTGACCAGGATCTTGGGTGGTGAGACGGTGAAGCATTTTGAAACTGTGCGCGTCTGCAAAGACGGACGGAGGATTTTTATCTCGGCGACGATTTCGCCGCTGAGGGATGGCGAGGGGAAGGTGACGGGGGCGTCAAAGATCGCGCGGGACATCACGGCGCAGAAGCAGGCGGACGAGGCGCTGCGGGAGAGTGAGACGCGCATCCGCAGCCTGGGAGACAACCTGCCGGGAGGCATGATGTACCAGCTGGACATGGGGAGAGAGGGGCAGGAGAGGCGCTTTACCTACGTCAGCGCCGGGGTGGAAAAGCTGCATGAAGTGAAGGCCGGGGAGGTGCTGAAGGATGCGCAGCTGGTTTACCAGCAGGTGGCCGGGGAGGACCGGGCGCTGGTGGTGGCGCGGGAGGCCGCCGCGCTGGCCGGCATGCAGCCTTTCATGGCGGAGGTGCGGATGCGCCTGCCCTCCGGGGCGGTGCGCTGGAGGCTCTTCAGCTCCGCCCCACGCCGCGCGGCCAACGGGCATGTGCTGTGGGACGGGATCGAGCTGGACATCACGGCCCAGAAGGAGGCGGAGGAGATCCTGCGGCACAAGCAGGTGCAGCTGATGCAGGCGATGGAGGTGGCGAAGCTGGCGCACTGGGAGTTTGACGTGGTGAAAAACATCGTGACCGCGGAGGAATATCTCTTCCAGATGATGGGAACGTCTTCCGAGAAGGAGGGCAGCCGCTCCCTGCCGCCGGAGGAGTACATCCGCCGGTTTGTGCATCCTGAGGATGCCGGGATCGTCGCGGGCGAGGTGGCGGGCGGAGTCGCGGCCACCGACCCGGATTTTGCACGGCAGTTTGAGCACCGGATCATCCGCCCGGACGGCGTGGAGCGTGCCATGCTGGTGCGCTGCCGGATCCTCATGGACGAAGGCGGGAGGACTGGTAAAATCCTCGGGACGACGCAGGACATCACCGAGCAGAAGCAGGCGGAGCTGAGGATCCGGCAGTTGAACCGGATCTACGCAGTGCTGAGCGCGATCAACAAAGCCATCGTGCATGAGAAGGACCCGCAGGTGATGCTGACCAAGGCCTGCCAGATCGCGGTGGAGACGGGGGGCTTCCGCATGGCGTGGGTGGGCCTGCACGACAGCGCCGCGAACACGGTGAAACCTGTGGCCGCGGCCGGCGCCGTGGATGGGTGTCTGGACCGGATCAACATCGACCTGAGTGACCAGGAACGAAGCAGCGGGCCCACGGGGAGGTGTTTCACCTCCGGGGAGCATTCGGTCTGCAATGACATCGACCGGGATGCCTGCGTGGGGCCGTGGCGTGACGAGATGCTGAAGCGCGGCTACCGCTCGTCTGCCAGCTTTCCGCTGAAGACCGGCGGGAAGGTGCAGGGAGTCTTCACGCTCTGCTCAGATGTGGCCGCGTTTTTCAACGAGGAAGAAATGCTGCTGCTGGACGAGCTGGCCATGGACATCAGTTTTGCCCTCGAGGTGGGGGAGAGCGAGGTCCGGCGACGGCAGGCGGAGCAGGAGCTGCGCTGGCGCACGGCCTTCTTTGAGGCGCAGGTGCATTCCGCCATCGACGGCATTCTGGTGCTGGACAGCACGGGCAGAAAGCTGCTGCAGAACCGGCGGATGAACGAGCTGTGGAAAATTCCGCCGTACATCGCCGATGATCCTGATGACGCGCCGCAGTTTCAATATGTGCTGGGGCGGGTGAAGGAGCCGGAGTACTTTGTGCAGAAAACGGCGCACCTGAACGCCAACCCTGACGAGTCCAGCAGCGATGTGATCGAACTGGTGGACGGCACCATCCTGGAGCGGTACTCAGCGCCGGTGCGGGGGCGGGACGGCACGTACTACGGACGTGTGTGGACATTTCATGACATCACCGCACGCAAGAAGCTGGAGAAACAGTTCCTCCGGGCGCAGCGCATGGAGAGCATCGGCACTCTCGCCAGCGGCGTGGCGCATGATCTGAACAACATCCTCACCCCCATCATGATGTCCGTGGCGGTCCTGCGCATGGGGCTGCCTGAAGACAAGCGTGCGAGCCTGTGCGACACCATTGAAATGAGCGCGCAGCGCGGCGCGCAGATCATCAAGCAGGTGCTCACCTTTGGGCGTGGATACGAAGGGGAAAAGCAGCCGCTGATGGTGGGGCAGCTGATCCACGAGATCGAACAGATGATCCGCAGCACCTTTCCCAAAAACATCCGGGTCGAAACCGAGATGGAGCCCACCCTGCGGCTGGTGCTGGGAGACGCGACTCAAATGCACCAGGTGCTGCTGAATCTGTGCGTGAATGCACGCGACGCCATGCCGAATGGTGGCAGGCTGATGCTGAGCGCGGCCAATCTCGACATCGACGTCAGCTACGCGAGCATGGTGCCGGAGGTCTCCCCCGGAGCCTATGTCCTGATCAAGGTGGCCGATACCGGCACCGGCATTCCCCCGGAAATTCTGGAGCGGATCTTTGACCCGTTTTTCACCACCAAAGGAGTGGGCAAGGGGACAGGCCTTGGCCTCTCGACCGTGCACGGCATCGTCAAAAGCCACGGCGGCATTCTGAAGGTGGAGAGCAAGCCCGGAGCGGGGACAACCTTCCACGTCTATCTCCCGGCTGCCGTGGAGCAGGAGGGGGGCGCGGATGCAGAAGGTGCCGCGGCGCCGCCAGCCGGCCAGGGAGAGCTGGTGCTGGTGGTGGATGATGAGCCCGCGATCACGAGTGCGGCACGCTCGGTGCTGGAGGCCAACGGCTACCACGTGCTGCTGGCCGGCGATGGAATCGAGGCGATCGAGATCTTCTCCAACAACATGAAGGAAATCGCGGTGGTGCTCACGGATGTGATGATGCCGGTGATGGATGGCGTGCTGTTTGTGAGAACACTGCGGAAGCTGAGCACGAAGGTGCTGGTGATCGGATCGACCGGCGTGGCGGAGAAGGAGCATCTGGAGCAGTTGAGCGCGCTGGGCGTGGAGCATGTGCTGCTCAAGCCGTACAATGCCGCGACGCTGCTGCGCACGATTCACGGAGTGCTGCACCCGGCTGCGTAGGAGACGAAGGGGGGGCTCGGCGGGATCAAGAAAAGGCACGTGGCGGTCACAAAGCTTGTCCGGTTTTGGCTCGCACTGCGGGATGAACCCGCTACAAGATCGGCAACCAGCCCCCTATTTTCCCCAACCCATGAAGCGCTACTCCCTCGGAATCGACTACGGCACGAACTCCTGCCGCTCTTTGCTCATCGACCTCGACAACGGTGCGGAGGTGGGCTCCATGGTTTTCAATTATCCGAGCGGGGAAATGGGCATCCTGCTGGATGCGAAGAACCCGCATGTGGCGCGGCAGAATCCGCAGGACTATCTGGACGGGCTGGAGACGGTGACGCGGGGTGCTTTGCAGCAGGCGCGGGAGAAGGTGGCGGGCTTTGATGCGGCGCAGGTGGTGGGCATCGGCATCGACACGACGGGGAGCACGCCGATCCCGGTGAACAAGGAAGGCACGCCACTGGGGCTGCTGCCGGAGTTTAAGAACAACCTGAACGCGATGGTGTGGCTGTGGAAGGACCACACGGGCTACGCGGAGGCGGCAGAGATTACCAAGCTGGCGCATGAGATGCGGCCCAACATCATTGCCAAATGCGGGGGCATCTACTCCAGCGAGTGGTGGTGGAGCAAGATCCTGCGCCTGCGCCGTGCGGACCCGGCGGTGTTTGCGGCGGCGTACAGTTTTGTGGAGCACTGCGACTGGATCCCTGCGGTGCTGACGGGGAACACGGACCCGCTGACGCTGAAGCGCGGGGTGTGCAGCGCGGGGCACAAGGCGATGTACAGCGCCGAGTGGGGCGGGCTGCCGGACAAGGAATTTCTGGCGAAGCTGGACCCGGCGCTGGCGGACCTGCGCGACCGGCTGTACTCCACGGCGCACTCGGCGGATGTAAAGGCGGGAGATCTGTGTGCGGAGTGGGCCAAGAGGCTGGGGCTGAAGGAAGGCATCGCCGTGAGTGTGGGCGCTTTTGACGCGCACATGGGTGCGGTGGGCGCGGGGATCAAGGAGGGGACGCTGGTGAAGATTCTCGGCACGAGTACGTGCGACCTCATGATCGCGCCGACGAGCAAGCCGCTGGCGGATGTGCCCGGCGTGTGCGGCATTGTGAATGGATCGGTGCTGCCGGGCTATTACGGGATCGAGGCGGGGCAGAGCGCGGTGGGGGACATCTTCCTGTGGTTTGTGAATCACCTGGTGCCAGACAGCTATGGCGCGACGGTGGGAGAAAAGTTTGTGAACATGGAGAAGGCCATGGCGGGCAGGAAGCCCGGGGCTACGGGCCTGCTGGCGCTGGACTGGAACAACGGCAACCGCACGATCCTGGTGGATGTGCGTCTGACGGGCCTGCTGCTGGGCCAGACGCTGCACACGGAGGCGCATGAGATCTACCGCGCGTACATTGAGGCGACGGCCTTTGGCGCGCTGACGATCATCAAGCGCGTGGAGGAATACGGCGTGAAGGTGGAGGAGGTGATCAACACGGGCGGCCTGTCCATCAAGAACGCGACGCTGATGCAGTGCTACGCGGACATCATCGGGAAGCCGATGAAGGTGAGCCAGAGCGAGCAGACCTGCGCGCTGGGCGCGGCGATCTTCGGCGCCGCCGCCGCTGGCGTGGACGAAGTGGGCGCGCTGCAGGCGAAGGTGACGGCCACGCGTGAGAAGGTGTATTACCCCATCCCGGAAAACCAGGCGGTGTATGCCGAGCTGTATGCGCTGTACCGCACGCTGCACGATGCCTTTGGCACGGCGGAGTGGAGCGGGAAGCTGGGGCATGTGATGAAGGAGCTGCTGGATATCCGGGCGAGGCAGAGCTGAAGGGGGGGCTTGTTTTTGAACCGGACCAGGCTACTCTTCCTCTGTGGAAACGGAAACCCTGGCCCGCAAACTCGGCACCACGACACACCTTTCCCCGCTGCTGATGAAGGCGCGGAGGCTGGGGCTGCGTGTGCCGGAGGATCTGCGCACGCTGGCTGTGCAGAGGGGGTGCCGTCATTACTGGCAGGGAAATGAGCCTGCAGGTGAGCTCATTCCGCTTGAGGCATTTTCAAATGAAGAGCTTGCTGTGGCGTTGCTTTCGGTCGCGCAAGTTTATGACCCTTATTCAATTCGCTGCGGAGCTGCCATGCTCGGAGCGGATGGTAATGATCCGAAGGTGCTGGCGCGGCTTGCCGTTTGGGAACGCAGCGAGATGGTCGTCGCCTATGTGGCTGCATGCGGACAGAAATACGAGCCGGACAATTCATTCTGGACTGAGCTGCTGGCGCTGCTGCCGGCGACGCCCGAGCCAAAAGATGGCGTGATGCCTCATCCTACCCGCTTCGTGGCGATGAATGGCTATGAGCGGCATGTGGGGCGGAAAACCACTTTCGAATGGCAGAGGCCACGGCGTTTTGCTGCATGACCAATGCCGAGATCATCGCCTCCACGCTGGATGGTTTGCTCGACCATGAGGTTTCCTTGGTTGCTTATGGACGTGCTTCCATTGCGCTTGGTTTCGAAGGTGTGCCAGAAGCCATAGGGCATTCATTGGATATGGATGTGATTCTACGCTTTTCCAAGTCCGCTGAGCTTGATGCAGATGACCAGTTTTGGGAGGCCCAAGCTCAGGTGAATGCCATTCTGGAAAAGCAGGGTCTTTACATGACACACCTCTTTCAAGAGGATCAGGTCTTTCTCCGGCCGGACTGGGAGAGTTTTATTGTTCCGGTGCTGAGGCCAGCGACGCGATTCTTGAAGCTGTTTCGTCCGCACACCATCGATCTGATTCTGACCAAGATGATGCGGGGCAATGATCCGCAGGACATGCAGGATGTGGAGTTTCTGATCCGTCACGATGACATCACGCGAGAGCAGATGGAGCCTGCTTTTCGTGATGTGAGGATGCCGGATATTCAGGAGCTGCGTGATGCCTTTGAGCGTGCGCTGCCGGTGGTGAGGAAACTGCTGGATATCCGGGCGAGGCAGAGCTGAGGAATGATGTGACGCATGAATGGGCTGATCGCCAAAACACCTTTGCCCGTGCCGCTCAGTGCTTTGCTGGGTGCGGGGGTGCTGGTGTATGGAGGGTGGGTTTTGTACTCGGTTTTCACCCAGTGGGAAAGGTTTCGGAGACGGCACCCGTCGCTGTCGCGCTGGGGCAGGGGCTCTTTTGGTTTTCCTGCCAGTCGAGTCGGTGTCTTGTATGGTACGCTGACGTGCATGCTTTTGGGGTTGATGCTGATTTCACGCGTGGTGGAATGGAGCATCCCGGCGGAATGGCGCAGGTATCTGGCCATTGGGATTCTCTGCTGGATCGCGCTTATTCCGTTTGTCGCTCTTCGTGATTATTTTCTGCATCGTGCCAGCAGGCGGAAGTGAACAGGTGGTGTGGAAGTGGTTTTGGTGAGGATGGGAGGGCGGGGAAGGCTAACGTGAATGTTTGTTTTACAGGTGGGGGCATTGGGGGGCGCCGGAGGGGCGGTGGTGTTTGTGAGCCATGGTGCTTTCGGAAGGCGGTAGCTGCGATGCAGGCCTGCGCCTTGCATCAGCGCGACCGCACTCCAAATGGGCGGCTGAGCGTGTGGGGGGCGATGGACGTTCGATTTGCAGGCAGGAGTGCCTGCATCACTTCATGGGGCATTGGCGCAAGCTCGGCTCGATTGGTGGCGTTTGGGTCTGCGTATGATTTCCCTCCGCGCGCTTGCTGCTTTTTCCCTGGTTATTGCTCCCTCTCTCATGCTGGCTGAAGACTGGCCGCAGTGGCGTGGGCCGAGGCTGGACGGGACTTCGAAGGACACGGGGTTTCCGATTTCCGCGGACGGCAGCGTGACGTGGAAGGTGGAACTGCCGGGGAGCGGACATGCGTCCCCTATCGTATGGCAGGACCGGGTGTTTGTGGTGGCGGCGCTGCCGGAGAATGAGGCGCGGGTGCTGCTGTGCCTGGACCGAAATTCTGGGAAGCAGCTCTGGCAGTCCACGGTGCTGAAGGCGCCGACGGAGGGGACGCACAAGCTGAACTCGCTGGCTTCCAGCACACCGGCGACGGATGGCGAGCGGGTGTTTACGGCTTTCCTCGACAACACGGAGACGGAGGCCACGCGTGCGGCGAATGCAGGGCGTGAGATCCCCAAGGGCGAGGTGCCGAAGGGGACGGTGGTGGTGTCCGCGCATGATTTCAGCGGCAAGCAGGTGTGGCAGGTGCGGCCGGGGCTTTTTTCCAGCAAGCATGGGTTCTGCTCCAGCCCAATTTTGTTTGAGGACAAGGTGATCGTGAACTGTGACCACGATGGTGACGGATACATCGTGGCGCTGGCGCGGACGGATGGCAGGGAGCTGTGGCGGATCGCACGCCCCAACAACACCCGCAGCTACTGCGTGCCGCTGATCCGAGACATCGGCGGACGCACGCAGATGGTGCTCTCCGGTACGATGTGTGTGGCCAGCTATGACCCGCGCACGGGCAAGCAGCTCTGGATCATGGACGGGCCGACAGAGCAGTTTGTGGCGTCGATTGTGTACAGCGAGCAGAGCGGCCTGCTGTACATGACGGGCGGGTTTCCTGAGCACCACCTGCTGGCGATCAAGCCGGACGGCAGCGGCAACGTGACGAACACGCACATTGTGTGGCGCACGAACAAGGGGGTGTCTTATGTGCCGTCCCCGATCATCGAGGGCAGCCATCTGCTGAATGTGTCGGACTCGGGCGTGGCGCACTGCTTTGATGCGAAGTCCGGCGAGATCGAATGGGAGGAGCGCATGCGCGAGCACCATGCCTCCCTGAGCAGCGCGGAGGGGCGTGTGTATTTCATCAACGACTTCGGGGTCGTCCGCGTGGTGCAGCCGGAGAAGAGCTACAAGCTGCTGGCTGAGAGCGAGCTGAAGGAAAAGGTCTTCGCCACGCCTGCGCTCAGCGAAGGGCAGATCTTCATCCGCGGTAACAAAAGCCTCATCTGCCTCGGCAAGCGCAGCGCGAAGACGGCGGCAAGGTAACTTTGCTTGCGGCATGAAATTTTTCATCGTGCTTTTCCTCGCAGCGCTTGCACACAGCGCGTGGGCTGCGGAGCCTCTGCCGGGGAAGCAGGTGATTGAGAGAGTGGATCGTCTGATGAGGTCGCTGCCGAGGCTCAGCGGTGAGGCTAGGAAACAAGCCATCTCCGACCTTTATGACATAGAGAAGTCAAAGGAACCGGGGGAGGCGGATGCCGTTTTGTATTTCGGTTACGATGTGACCCAGAATGTTGACGGCACGAGGACCTTGACACCGAAGCCGGATCGCAATGAGGTTCTCAGCAAAGCGATTCCTGCTCTGATTTCAGCCATCGATGATGCCGAGGGAGTCAATAACAAGGCCTGGTGGATTTTGATCTTTTTACAGACCGACTGCCCGCCACCCCAGCGGGCGGTCTGGGAAGCGTGGTGGAAAAAAGCAGGCCCCACGCTGTTTGCCACGAAGCCTGATCGGTGAAGGTGCTTCCTTTCTTCGCCGTGGTGGATGAAAGTCAGAAATGTTTCCGGGGTGCAACTTCGTTTAGATGACACTTCATCCCCACCCAGCCATGATTCATCGCTCCCTTTTTCTTCTGCTCGCCACGTCCTTTGCTGCGTCTGCCGCCGAGCCCGTTCCTGAATTCCACGGCTCCATTGAGCGGCTCGATCCGGCGCTGGACGCCTTGATTGCGCCGGATGCCAAAATTGAAAAGCTTGCGTCGGGTTTCAACTGGTCCGAGGGGCCGGTGTGGAAGGATGGGGGGATCGTGTTTTCCGATGTGCCGGAGAACACGGTGTTTGGCTGGAAGGAAGGAGACACCGCCGCGAAGGTGGTGCTCAAACCCAGCGGCAGCCTCAGCGGCGACGGCCAGGGTTCCAACGGCCTGCAGGTGGATGCGAAGGGGAATCTGATCCTGTGCCAGCATGGGGAGCGCCGCATCGCGCGGCTGGAGAAGGACGGCAGCTTCACTTCGCTGGCGGACAAGTATGAAGGCAAGCGCTTCAACAGCCCGAACGATCTGGTGATCGCAAAGAGCGGCACGATCTTCTTCACGGATCCACCTTATGGACTGAAGAAAGGTGAGACGCCGGAACTGCCGCAGCACGGGGTGTATTCGGTGGCGCCTGATGGCAAGGTCTCGCTGGTGATTGCAGACCTGCGTTTTCCGAATGGCATTGCTTTGAGCCCGGACCAAAAGACGCTCTACATCGCGGTGTCAGATCCGAAGGACACCCGCGTGATGGCCTATGACTTGCAGGACGACGGCACCGCCAAAAACGGCCGTGTCTTCTTCAATGCCCAGCCTCTGAAGAGCGCCGAGCGCAAAGGCGGATGCGATGGGATGAAGGTGGACTCGCAGGGGAACGTGTGGACCACCGGCCCGGGGGGCGTGCTGATCCTCAGCAAGGAGGGCAAGCATCTGGGCAGCATCCTCACGGGGCAGGCGACGGCGAACTGCGCGTTTGGCGGGGCCGACCGCAGCACTTTGTACATCACCGCGGACATGTTTTTGCTGCGGGTGAAGACGCTGGTGAAGGGGCAGTGACCTCCCGTTCTTGAGACGGGGTCAGGAGCCCCCGTCGCCTTGGGCCAGCTTTACTAACGCGAGGGCGTTCATGACGGCTTTTGGGACGAACGAGGCCGGCTCCACGTATTCGGGGAGCTTGCTGCCGTCAGCGGTGCGTTCGGAGCAGTGGGCGTTGTTGCCGTAGGGGCCGAGGCCGTCCAGCGTGGGGGCGAGACGCCAGAGGTGGTTGGCATCGCTCAGACCACCGCGTGGCACGGAGAGGGCGGTGAGATTCATCATGGCGGCGGCTTCGCGCCAGAGGTGGAAGAGGGAGGCAGAATTCGCCCCACCGGGCCAGGCATCGGTGTGGCCGGTGCATTCAGCCCTGAGCTTCGCGCCGTTGGCGGCGGTGCCGCTGAGCGAGGCAAAGAAGTCATCGGCCTGCTGCAGCGGAGCGGGATCGCTGGCGCGGCATTCCCACTCGGCCAGCGCTTCATGGGGGACGCGATTGACGACGGTGCCGCCTTGAACGAGGCCGATGTTGACGGTGCGGTCCAGAGCAGCGTTGGTGAGTGCGGCGATGTCTGGCAGCACGCGGGCGAGGGCATCGATGGCATTGATGCCTTCATGATGCTTGCTTCCGGCGTGCGCGGCCCTGCCCTCAGCGCTGAGGCGCCAGGTGCTGCGGCCTTTGCGTGAGGTGACGATGTGCCAGCCCTGGGCATCGACGGGGCCGCCTTCAAAGACGAGCACGGCGCGCGCTTTGCCACCGCAGCGGCTGGAGGTCACGCGGCCGAAGTCGTCGCCGGTGATTTCCTCGGCGGCGTTGGCGGCCACGATCCAGTGTGTGCGTTCGAAGACGTCAGGCGCCACATCGCGCAGCATGTGCAGGATGAGCCAGATCAAGGCGGTGCCGCCTTTGTTGTCCACCGTGCCGGGGCCATAGATGCGACCTTCCTCGGGGCGTTCGTCCCACTTGAAGTTGTTCTGCTTCTCCTCCTCGGGGGGAAACACGGTGTCTGAATGCGTGACGAGCACGATGGGATCGCCACCCTGGCCTCGACGCGTGAGAAAGAGGTGATGGCCTGTGCCGGGCGTGACGCAGGGAACCAGCTCCGCTTCAAAGCCCAGGGGCTCGAATGCGGCCGCGGTGACTCGTGCGACTTCATCCACGCCGGCGGCGTTGGCGGTGAAGCTGTTGATGGCGACGAGGCGGCGCAGAAGGCCGAGTGCGGCCGGGAGGTGCTGCTCCGCGGCAGATTGGAAAAGAGAAGCATTCATCGGGGTATGGCACCGATGCCAGGGCGGTCTGGCATCGTGAGCTGGCCGGCCTCATCATACGCGATGCCGGTGAAGTCGTCATTGGCGACGTAGAAGTGCCCGTCGAGGTCGATCCAGTCCACCCAGGGGGCGAGATGCGCCGCCGCCGTGGTGCCGAGGCTGGTTTCGATCATGCAGCCGAGCAGGGTTTGCAGCCTGTTTTCGCGTGCGGCTGTGATCATGGCCACGGCAGCATCCAGACTGCCGCACTTGAGCAGCTTGATGTTCACTCCATCGACGAAATCGGCGAGTGCGGCGACATCCTCCGGCGTGTGGACGCTTTCATCGGCGAAGATGGGCGGGGCGTTCCCAGGCAGCAGGGCCCGCAGTTCCTCCCAGCCTTCGACTCCGAGGCGATGGTGGATGGGCTGCTCGATGAGGGCGGGGCTGTACTCAGCGACTTTTTCGATCATGAGCGGCGCTTCCGCCATGTCCCAGCCGCCGTTCACATCCAGCAGGAGCTGTGCGTCCGGCGCGGCCATGCGTGCGACGGAAACGGTGGCAATGTCCAGCCCCAGGTCCCCGGAGCCGAGCTTCAGCTTGAGGACGGAAAACTGCCGGGAGATTTCGCGCACCTTGTCCGCGAAGACATCGAGGTCGGTGGGAATGCTGAAGGAGCGGCAGCCGGCAGGAGTGGCATCCGCGGGCGGCCCCAGGCGGGAGCGTGCGAAGGCGGACAGCGGCCTGCCCGTCTGGTGGCCAATGATGTCATGGCGCAGGAGGTTCAGCGCGAGGGCGGCGGTGCGCGGGAGCTGCTGCGGCAGAACGGCTTGATTCACCACAGCGAGCGTCTGCGCCGGATCTTCGCCGTAATAGGGGACAAAGGGCGCCTCCGTCATCAGCTCCGTGTTGGACACACGCAGCACCTGACGCGTGGCGGAGGTGCCATGGGCAATGCGGAAGGGCTCCACCAGATGGAGGGTTTTGATCTCGAAGTGCAATGCGCACAGTCAACGGTCAAGACCGCCTGTGGTCAAGGCTGGGTGCTTCGCCGCCCGCCTGATTTGTCGAGCGCCTGCCTACTGCTGCTTCGGCTCGCGGCTGAACATGCGCTGGAAGAAGTTTTTCTTCTTCGGCGGCACTTCGACGGGCTCTGGCAGCGGAGGCGGCGGCACCTGGGGGAAACGCTGCGCGGCCTGCGCGCCGGAGGTGGTGCGGATGTCTTCGCTGAAGGAGGTGGCGCGGACGCTCTCGGTGTCCGTCACGACCTGGGGCTGAATGAAGACGATGAGCTCCTTGCGGGTGACGCTGTTGTTGTCCGTGCGGAAGAGCTTGCCGAGGCCGGGAATCTTGCCCAGCAGGGGAATGCCGTTCTGCGACAGATTTTTTTCCTCGGAGATGAGACCGCCGAGCACGATGGTGTTGCGGTCGGGAATGGTGACGGAGGTCACGAGCTGCTCCGTGCCGATGATGGGCACCAGGTTCGGCGTGATGAGCTGGGTGCCGATCAGCGTGTCGTTGATCTGGGAAATGGTGAGCGTGACCTCGCCGTCGGTGTTGATGAGGGGAACGACTTCAAGCTTGAGCACCACATCCAGATAGCTGGTGGTGGAGGTGACGGTGCCGTTGAGGTTGGCGGCATTCGTCACGGTGCTGGCAGGGTAGGGCACCTTGCGGCCGGAGGAGATGACCGCCTTCTTGTTGTTCAGCGCGAAGATGGAGGGCCGGGAGAGCACTTTGAAATTGGTGTTGGTCTGGAGCGCATTGAGGAAGACGCCCAGCCCGCTGCCCGCGGCGCCGTACAAGTTCAGGCCGGAGGCGGGGCCGAAGGGGGCGGTGATGGCATTGGTGCGCAGGTCATTGATGGCGCGGCCCGCGCCGCCTGTTCCGCCGAGGATGTCGGTGCGGTTGGTGATGCTGCTGGCGGTGAAGTTCTTGTTGGTCAGGGAGGAGATGTAATCGACGCCCGTGAGCATCGTGTCCGTGAGGGTGAGCTCGCCAATGACGGTGGCCAGGTAAACCTGGGAGGGCTTGCGGTCGAGCTTGTCGAGAAGGGCATCCACCTTTTCGATCTCCTCCTGGCGGCCCATCACGATGATGGTGTTGGCCATGGGATCCGCGACGATGCGTGATTTGCCGACGAGCACGGAGACCGGTGCGTTGTTTTCCGTGGGGCCGGAGACGACGTCTGCACGCGAGCCGCCGGTGGCGCTGGTCGCGGTAGTGGTGGTGCCAGTGGTGCCGGTGGCCGCGCTGGCGGTATCCGAGCCCGAGGCGGTGGCGCCGGTGTTGCCAATGACCCCGCCACGGGTGCCCTGGGTGGTCCGGCCGCCGAGGAGCTGGGTGCTGTTGGTGGCCAACACCTGCTGGCGCTGCTGCTGGAGGGAGCCACCGCCGGGGAGCTGGGTGGTGCCGGCATTCACCTCCTGCAGGCGGTCCACCAGCGCGCTGAGGACGTCCAGCGCGGCGGCATACCTGAGCTTGCGCTCGTAGGGCTCGGTGCTTTCCAGAGGCTTGTCGAATTCAGCAATGAGGCTGGCGACATAGGTGTAATCCAGGGGTGAGGCGACGACGAGAATCTGGTTCAGGCGTGTGTCCGCGACGACCTGGGTGCTGGGCTGGGGCGCGCTGGCCTGCCCTCCCTGGTTCTGCTGGGCGGAGGAGGGCTTGGGCGGCTCCTTGTCATTGCCGCCCTTGTCGCGGCCGTCGCTGGCGGCGGTGCCGCGGATGGTCTTCACCCCCTTGGTTTCCTTTTCCTGGGCCTGCGCATTCAGCGTGGCCTGGATGATCTGGGCGATGACGGCGGCGTCCGCGTATTTGATGGGAATGAACTTGGTGACGAGGGAGGAGCCGGTGTCCCCGAGATCCACCGCCTCGCGAATGCTGATGAGCTGTTTGACGACGGTGGCGCTTTCCGTGATGAGCAGGCCGGGAGGGGCGGAGACCGGGGTGATGCGGCCATAGGCACCCAGACCCACATGGCCGGAGAACATGGTGGCTGCATCCTCGGGGTCCAGGAAGTCCAGCTTCATGAAGTAGGAGACGATGCTCTCATTGGCCGGGATGTCCTTGGCGCTGGTGTAAAACTGCACGCCGTGGGAAAACTGCACCGCATTGGCGCTTTGATTGCGCGAGGGGAGGATCTTGGCGCTCTGACCGCCCGGTTCGGTCACGATGGCGTAGCCGTTGGCGAGCAGGGAGGCTTCGATGAGCTTGATGGCTTCGGCCTTGGGCACCTGTTTCGGGGTGACGAGGCTGATCGTGGCGCCTTCAAAGATGTTGGTGTCCTTGACCAGTGTGTAGCCGGTCAGTTTTTCATAGATGGCGAGCAGGTCGGCCACGGGATTGTTGGCAAACTGCATCATCACGTTGTCACCCGTGATCAGGAAGGACTCCTCCCCGGTCGCCCCGGCTCCGTCGCCGCCCATGCCTCCGGGCCCGAAACCGCCAGGGCCGCCGAAGCCGCGGCGGCCAAAGCCGCCCCGGCTGCCACCCGGGAAACCACCGCCGGGCGGGCGGGCGCCATCCGGCGCCGCCGCGGCGGGAGCTGCGCCCGGAGCCGGTGTGGTGGGTGGAGTAGTGGTCGGAGCCGTGGTGGTGGTGGTCGTGGTGGTCGCTGCCGGAGCCGTGACGGCTCTGTCAGGCACCGTGGCTGCTGCGGGAGTCGTGGCATCCGGGGCTGCCGGCGCCGCAGGGGCGGGAGCCGGGGTGGGGGGAGGGGCGGGCGGGACAATGCTCTGACCGCAGACCAAGGCGGAGGTGGCAAAGAAGAGCGTGGTGAGGACAGGAAGACAACGATGCATGCGAAATGGGGAGGGCGTGAATGGACGGGGATGAGACTGGGTGCGGCAGGTCATTTGCCGCCCTTGTCATCTTTCTGAATTTTATCAAACATGGCGCGGATGGCATTGCGCCGCTCTTCTTCAGGAGCGCTGCGGAATTTCTCGTCGCTGAACTTCTCACGCATGGCGTCGCGGAATTTTTCCTTGGCCTTGTCCGACAGGCTTTCGTATTTTTTCCGGTCCTCTTCGCTCGGGCCGCGGTTGCTGCGGTTGAAGCGATCTCCGTTGGAGTCAGGCCGCGGCCCGCGGTCCCCCTTGTCGCTTTTGCCTTTGGTCAGGTCGTTCTTGTCCAGGGTGCTGTGGCGGATGCTGAAGGTCTCCCCTCCGATGGCGATTTTGGCCTGGGCGCGGTCGATGTTGGTGGTGGGCAGGGCCTCCATGAGCTTCCACCCCTTCAGATTGGGTTCTTCAGTGACGACGAGGGACTGCTTTTCGTTTCTGTCGAAGATGGTCACGACGGGCTTGCCATTGACGTAGGCCATGCCGGTGAGCACCAGGGAGTCCGAGATGCTGACGATGCGGGTAAAGGGGGAGTTTTGAATGATGGGGCTCAGGGACGCTGCGTCAAAGGGCTGGGGCAGGTCGGGGTCCACCGGTCCGGTGGGGGCCGCGGGAGCGGCGGGCGCCGCCGCAGGCGCGGGGGCGGGCGCCAGCGTGGGGTCGAGCTCATCCCCCGGCAGAGGCAGGAGATCGGAGGTGGTGAGCGGCGGTTCTGCCGGGGCCGCAGGCACGATGGACTGGGCGGGCAGCCAAAGAGCGGAGCTTAGCAGCAGCAGGGCGGTGAGGGAGGTTTTCATGGCTGGAATCCGTTTTCAGGTTTGAACCAGCGCGCCAGTACGAGGTTGCACAAAGCCTGCGGGGTCTTTTCCTTGGCCTTGGGGTCGATCTCGAGCTCAAGCTGCTTGATGGCTTGAAACTTTTCCGGGGACTGCAGCGTGGCCAGCCAGCCGAGGAGGGTGGTCTGATCTCCGCGCAGCCGCACCTCCACGGCCACCTCGCGGTAAACGGCGGCGTTTGCCTTGGCATCGGCGGAGTCCGGCAGGAGCTGCTGCTTCTGCACCTGGAGCTGGTAGTCGAGGGCGACGTTTTGGATCTCTTCGAGCAGCCTGGCCTGGGCGGTGCCCAGGCTCTCGGTGGTGGGCATGTTCTGCTCCATCCAGGCGGCGCGCTTGTCCCAGAAGACGCGGTCCTCCATCCAGTGCTTGTTCTCCTCTTTTTCGTTTTGCAGGGAGGTGATGCGGGCCAGCACGGCGGTGCGGCGGTCCAGGAACTGCTTGAGCAGGACAAACGTGGACATCAGCAGCAGGGCGCCGATGCAGGCGCCGAGCAGTTTCTTTTCACGTTGAGTCAGGGCGAGGGCCATGGGGCGGTTGGTCAGCGGATTTTGTCGGCATCAATGAATTCGCGCAAAGCCCTGGCGTAGTCTCCCAGATCCTGGTAGCGCAGGCTGATGTAGCCGTAGCAGGTCCGTTTGCTGTCCAGGGCGTCCATTTCGACCTTTTTCAGGGCGTTGCGGAAATTGAGCACGATGGTCTCCACCTTGGCGGTGATCTCCGCCGGGGAGACGCGGGGTTTGTTGATCAGCTCGCCCAGGCCGGTCATGGCGGCATTGGTGGACGGGTGTTTTTTCCATTTGCTGGCGTCACGGTTGAGCACCGCGTGAATGGCGGTCACCAGCGCGTCGGCATCTTCCAGCCTTTTGGACTGCTGGGCAAAGCGTGCCCATTCGATGGCCTCCCACTGAGCCACGTTGTCCAGGCGGTAGCCGAACAGCCGCACTGTGGACTTGATCTGGGACCCGGATTTGCGCGCTGAAGCGGAGTCCGACTTGTCTGAGAGGCTGACGGTGATGCTTTCGGTGTCCACGCCCAGAACCTTCCAGCTCCGGGTGCTCAGGATGGGGCTGCCGCTGTTGCCATGAAAGGTGGGGGCGTCATGCTCGATTTTGGCGGGTCCGACACCGACGATTTTTCCTTCAGTCTGCAGGATGGTGCCCCCGCCGAGGCTGTTGCCGGGGATCAGGATGACGTCGCCGGTTTTGTGGGCGGTGTTCACGCTTTCCTCGGTTTCGAAATAGGACGTGGGCGTCGTGGTCAGCTTCAGCAGGGCGATGTCTGCATCATGCGCGCCAAAAATTCCCGCGATCTGGACGTCGGTACCATCCATGGCCCTGGCCTTGATGGAGGTCTGCCCGCTGATGACGTGCATGTTGGTGACCAGGAACACATTGTCCTTGAGCTTGGCAAAGAAGCCCGTGCCGCTGCCCTTGTCTCCGGTGATGACGACCATGGCGCTCTTTTTCTCAGCGGGCAGCTTGTCCACATAGTCACTGCTGGTGGCCTGCCGGTTGCCGCCGAGCACCTGGCCCGACGCGCAGCCGCAGGCAAAGACCAGGGCAGACAGCACTGTTTTGAGCAGCGGGGCGAATGAGCTGGGGATTCGGGTGTTCATGAGTGAGGAAAAGTTATGGCAGCTTGCCCTGGGCGCGGAAGGAGGCCGTGGTGCCCTTGACCTCCGGCCGCGGATTCGTCCACTCGTAGCGGCTGAGGACGCGGTTCTTCTTGAAATCTTCGATGAACTGGAAGGCGAGCTGGGCGTCCCGTGCTTCACCACGGATGTCGATCTCCTTGCCCTTCACTTCAAACTTGCGGATGACGATGCCGCTGGCGGGCATGATGCGGTTGATCTCGCCGAGCAGGAACAGCGGGTAGCGCTGCGGCTCGATGGCAGGTGTGAGAACCTTCCAGCGCTCGTTGACCTTGCGGACGGCCGCCGCAGGCTCGCTGGTGAGCTCCACTTCCGCGGCCAGTTCCTGGGCCCGCCGCTCCTGCATGTGCAGGTAGGCGAAAGCGAGGAAGGCCAGGGAGGCGTAGAGCAGGCCGCCCATGACCAGGGCGCGGATGATTTTGGAGCGCCGCCTGCTGGCGCTGATGGCAGTGCGGACGCCTTCAGGCAGCAGATGCGTCCAGGTGCGGGTGTCGAGCGCTCCATTGGGAGGCAGGTCGGCGAGGACGCGCACGGGCAGGTCGAGAATGGAGCTGAGACGGGTGACGAGGCCGCGGTCAAAGTTGGCGCCGACGAGGGCCACCCCTTCAATGGTGTCGCTGCCGAGCTCGGATTCCAGAGTCAGGCGTGCCAGGGTAATTTCCAGCGTGAGGGCTTCTTCGGAGGCGGGCGCCTTGGCAAAGATATGGCTGTGGTAGAGCCTGCCCTGATGACTGGCGGCGAGAACGAGGTCTCCCTGCTCCTCGGTGATGACGAGGTGGCCGGCGGGGAGCTGGGCCAGCCGGAGGGCGGCCGTGTAGTCGCTGGCATGGGAGGCCGCGAGGGCCTCGGGAAACGGCTCTGCCAGGATGTCCACGCTGATGATGGCCAGGCCGCCATTCTGGCCCAGGAGGTGCCAGCGGTAGTTTCTGCCCACGGCGTCCTGCTCCAGCTTGAAGCCGCGGCGCTCGAGCTGGGTGACGATGATCTGCTCCAGCAGCTCGGTGTCCGTTTGTGGCAGGATGAGGCCGATGGTGCGGCAGGCGGAGGCGGGCAGGCCGATGAGCAGGGGCTTGCTCACATGCCGGGCTTCCGCCGGGCTCTCAACCGTCTCAGCACTGGAGGTGGCCCGGGGTTTCCACACGCGCCAGGAGGCATCAGGGGCGGGAAGAAGCAGGGTGGTGGCGGCGAGGGACATGCGTGAAGGGCCTGTTAGAACGTGCGAAGGCGGGGGAAGTTGCGGCAGTGAATGAGGAATGTGGAATGCGGGCTGACGGGGCGGTTGTCGAGGCGTTTTTACTCTTCAATCCGCCCGAGGTAGGTCACCGCTCCGGTGGTCAGATCGCGCCGGGTGATCAGGATGATTTTGGAGCGCTTGGTGCCGACCCAGCCGATGCTGGTGATGCGGCGCAGCGTGGTGTCGCTGTCATTGACGATGCCGCTGACGGCATTGAGGCGGTCGCCGGTGAGGCCCAGGATCTGGTAGGCCTCGTTGGCGCGGATGCGGCGGTCGTCCTCCGTGCCCGGAATGCCATCGCCGCCGTCGCGTTCACTGATGAAGCGCTGCACGTCGTTTTCCGAGGCGCCGGTGATGGCCAGGAGCACGTCCTTGAACACGGTGCGGAGGTCGATCTGGCCCTCTCCGTAAATGCTGAAGTAGTTGCGCCAGTCCGGCTTTTTGCGGTCCACGGCGTCCATGCCGCGGACGAGGATCATTTCCTCCACGCGGATGAATCCCTGGTTGCGCGGGGCGTCGAAGATTCCCAGGCTCTTGTAGTACTCGGCCTCGGCGCCATTGGCGCGCTGGGTGCTGTCATTGTCCACCCAGTCTGCCAGGGAGTCCGCGGCGATGCCTGCATCCTCCGCATTGAGCTGCCAGTAGATGAAGAGATTGTAGATGGCCTCGCGCAGGCGCTCGTCCGTGATGTAGTTGATCGGGATGCGGGCGCCCTCGTAATTCATGACGACGTCAAAGCCGCTGTCCGGCCCGACCTTCTGCTTCATGACAATGTCTCCCCGCCGGGTGCTGGGATGCAGGCCGACGGCGATGCCGCTCTCCGCGAGATGCAGGGCGCGGAATTCATAGGCGGACTGTTTGGACTCCTCCGCACTGTAGGTGATGTACTCGACCACCCCCATGACCGTGATGGACATGAGGAGGATGGCCCAGATCATGAGCATGAGGGCGGAGCCCCGGGACGAGGGCCCCGGGACGCTCCGTAAAGCGGCTGGAACGCAGATTTTCATGGGCCAGGTTGGCCTCCTCCTCCGCCACCCCCGCCACCACCGGGTGCTCCACCGCCTGGGCCTCCGGGGCCGCCCGGACCTCCAGGACCGCCGCCTCCTGGCCCTCCACCGGGGCCACCAGGACCGCCGCGACCACCGCCGCCGGGGCCACCCGGGCCGCCGCGCCCGCCGCCACCCTGACCGTTGTTGTTCGCGCCGACGGCCTGATTGTTGTTGTTGTTATTGTTGCTGTTGTTTCCGTTGTTCGCCGGGGCCCGCCCTGCGACGATGGTGAGCACGGGCAGGCTGAAGACCATGCGCACCGGGCGGGTGCGGTTTTTCATGATGAGCTGCGCTTCGATGAGGTCCGGCCACTTGGACTTGCTCCATTCCTCGTACCAGGTCTCCTCCTTCTCGACGTAGAAGCGCCATTTGAAGGAGATGACATCCGGCAGCAGGGGCATCCAGTGGCGGCCTTCGCTGTCCGGGGCATAGATGCCGGTGGTGGACTGCTGAATGCCGGACTTCATGTCGTTGGTCTGCGGGATGAGATCCTCCCGCGAGAGGCTGATGTAGTTCAGCGCCTTCTGGTTGTCATCGACGACCAGGTCCGGGTAGGGGCGCAGGCTCAGGATGGTGTCCTTCAGCGTGATGGGATTGGCGCCGAAAGGGAAGCAGTCCGGGGAGCCGGAGATGGTCAGCTCCTGAATCACCGGCTCGGTGCCCTGCACGATCTTCAGGGAAAGGGTGGCGGTGCTGGGCAGGGTGGCGAAGGTGCGGCGGCAGAGCTCGATGAAACGGTTCATCGAGTCGCTCTCCCGCTGGGTGTGTTCGATCTCCGCCGCGCCGCGCACCGAGCCGCGGATGATGGCGAAGAGGGCGGCGGTGATCATCGAGAGGATCGTGATGCCAATGACCACCTCGATCAGCGTGAAGGCGCTGCGCCGTCTATGGCTGGGCGGGCTTGTAAACATAGACGTCGAGGGTGTCATCCTGCTCCACGCCGTCGAACGACGAGGTGGCGTGGATGGAGAGTTTGTACATGTCGCTCAGCACGCTGCCGCTGGTGGTTTTCAGCGACAGGGCCTCCGTGGTGCTGGTGTAGGTGATGCCGTAGGTGGGGTCCGTGTAGGTGGTGCTCATCTTCGCGAGCGGCTTGTTGCGGAGCTCTTCGAAAAAATTGCGCATGCCGATGCGGATGATCTGGTCCCGTCTGAACAGATTGGCCGTCTCCAGCGCCTGATTGAGAGCCTTTGCCAGGCCGAGCACGGCGATGGCGAAAATCGTCAGCGCGAGCACGAGTTCAAAAAGAATGTAGCCGCGCGTCCTTGGCCGTTTGAGAGAATGGACGGCGGGTCTCATCGCAGATCGACGCTTTCTTTGACGATGTCCGCGGTGAGAGCTCCGAACTCGACATCAAAGGTGGAGGAGGGGCCCTCGACATGAATTTTCAGCGGCTGGCAGACGCCGCTGGGCTGGAAGACCCAGAGTTTCACCACCTCTCCCTCGATGGTGGTGGGCTCGGCGTCATACCAATGCTGAATCTGGTACTTCACCTCTTTGGGCAGGTCGTATTTCTCGGACCAGTGCTCGTCGAACTTCGGCGCGGGCGGGGCCAGGGGCAGCTCGGTGGTCTTGTTGGAACCGGCGCCGTTGTCCAGGTCCGTTTTTTCCCCCTCCTCAAGAGTGCTCTCCACGGCGGGCTGCTCCTCCGCTGACTGCAGGAATTCATTCAGCTCCGCGAGCTGCAGGTAGGGATTGAAATAGCGGGAGGCGGTGAAGCCGGTGGCGTGGAAGGCCACCTGGTAGGGGCGCTTCTCCTGCATGGCGCGCATGCGGGCCTCCCGCGCCAGCTTGAGCAGGGCGGTCACGGGCTCCCGGGCGATGCGCTCCTCCTGAAAACCTTTGAGCATGGGCATCGTCGCCGCCGCGAGCACGGCGACGATGGTCAACGCGATCACGATTTCGACCAGCGTGAAAGCCCGGGCGGCGGCAGGGGGGCAATGCCGAATGAAGAAGGCATGACGAGGAGGGAGGGGGCCACTCTCGTCACGGCAGGTCTTCGTGCTCCGGCATGCGCATCTCATGGGTTACTTGGCGGCGGCAGCCTTTTTCCAATTGCCGATGTCGTCATCCGTGCCGTCAGCGCCATCCGGACCGACCGTCCAGAGGTCATAGGACTTCTTGGATTTCTGCGCGGGGAAACGGTACTTGTATGGCTGGCCCCAGGGGTCTTTGGGCAGCTCCTCCATGAAGGGGCGGTAGTTGTCGGGGATCGGCTCGAGCGTGGGCTTTTCCACCAGAGCCTCCAGCCCCTGCTCCGTGGTGGGCACGCGAAGGGCCCGGCCTTCATAGGACTGGAGGGCGAGGGCGATCTTGTCCATGTCCGCGCTCACCCGTGAATCCTTGGCGGTGTCGATCAGGCTGGAGTACATCATCATCGAGCCACCGGCGAGAATGGCGATGATGGTGAGCGTGATGACGATTTCGATGAGGGTGAACGCGGCGGCGGAGCGCGATGGGGAGGACTGAGTAGGGAGCTTCATAGCGTGGATGATTGAACAGGATGTATGAGGATTTGAACAGGAAGAAATACGGTTGGTTGCGCGGTCTAGGCACTGCTGCGGATGCCGGTGACGCTCTGGGCGATGGCGGCGACGATGGAGTAGGCCACGGTGCCGACCATGACGGCCATGACGACGAGGATGATCGGGGTGATCATCGCCGTCATGCGTTTGATACGCTTGTCGAGCTCCTTGTCATAACGAAGAGCGCATTTTTCCATGGATTTGCCGAGCTGGCCTGTCTGCTCCCCCACGGCGATCATGTCCGCCAGCAGGAGGGGGAAGCTGCCGACCTTGCGCAGGGCGTTGGATAGGGAGGCCCCCTCGGAGACGAGGGTGGTGACCCTGGCCAGGAGCTCCTGGATGAAGACATTGGCCGAGATTTTGGAGACGAGACGGATGCTGTTGAGCAGCGGCACGCCGTTGGTGATGAGATTTCCCAGCGAATGCGCAAACTGGGCGTAGAAGCGCATGCTCATGATGGGGCCGAAGAGCGGGAGATTGAGCTTGGTGCCGTCCCACCACAGGCGGCCTGCCGGGCTGGAGATGTAGCCCCGGAATGTCAGCACGATGGCGGTGAGGATGATGCCGATGACCCACCACCACTGGCCCATGAAATGATTGAAACTGATGAGGAGTTGGGTGGCGGCGGGAAGCTTCTGGCCGTTTTTGCCCATCAAGTCCATGATCTGCGGCACCATGAAGGTCATGAACACAACCATGAGCACCACACAGGCGCCGATGAGGAAGGCCGGATAAATCATCGCCTGCGTCACCTTCGCCTGCAGGTCTGCCATGACGGCGAGATTGCTGGCCAGCCGGCGCAGAATGCTGGGCAGGGAGCCGCTGACCTCGCCCGCGGCGGCGAGATTGCAGTAAAGATCATCAAAGCTGGGGGAGGCCTTGCGGAGTGCCTTCGCCACGGAGGAGCCCTCCCGCAGTTCATTGCGCATGGTGGTGGCGATCTGGCGCAAAGCGCCGGCCTCCTGCCGCTCCTGCATCACACGGAACGCCTGGTCGATCTGCAGGCCGCCATCCAGCAGGTCTGCGAGTTCTTCGGTGAAGAGAATGAGCTGGGCCCGCTTCAGCTTCACCGGGCCTTCATTGACCACCGTCTTGGCCTTGGCCGCGCCGGCTTTCTCATCCTGTGTGACCTTGACGGGGGTGAGGGACTGCGCCTCGATTTTCCGAAAGGCCTCCGCGCGTGAACTGACCGAGACAGAGCCGGTGACGGTCTGCCCGGTGGCGGTGAGGGCGGTGTAGGTGAAGGCGGGCATGGGTATCAGCGCTGACGAAGAATTTTGCGGATCAATTTGGGATCGCGGCGGCTGTCGATGATGGCGACTATTTGGACTGTATCGTTCTTGGTCCGATAATAGACCCCATGGGGAAAATGTTTGGAAGCGTAGAAGTGGAAGCCGAAGCGCTGACGATGAACGCCACCAAAGCCGCCGAGTGTTTGCAGCTCTTCCTGGATCTTATCGAGGAAATACCTGCCTGCCCCAGGCTCGTCGGCCTCGTAAAAGTGAAAGCTGTCGCGCAGGTCTTGTTTGGCATCATCTTCAAGAACGACGTTCATGCCAGCTCTTTCCGGAGGTCATCGAAAGCTTGATCCAGATCATGCCAGACTGCTTTGCCGCTGTTGATTTTTTCGAGACGTTCACGGAGGATTTTCTCATGCCACGCCGGGGGTTCGATCTCCTCCTGATGATCTTCGACAACTTCTTTCCAAAGAAACTGGAAGGCTTGCCATTTCTGATCAGCCGTGAGCTGCTGGAGAATCGATTCAATAGGCGGATTGTCGTCAAGAATCATGGTGTGAGAATACTGAATCAATCGTGGGTTCGCAACACTACTCCGTCGCCGCTGTCACCGTCATCACTTCCTCGATGGTGGTCACGCCTTCGGCGGCCTTGCGGAAGCCGTACTGGCGCATGGGCACCATGCCGTCCTTGATGGCCTGGGCCTTGAGCTCGATGGTGTTGGCGCGGACATTGATCTTCTCCTGCAGCGCCTCCGTCATCAGACAGATTTCCATGATGGCCAGCCGTCCGGTGAAGCCGGTGTTGCGGCAGGCGCGGCAGCCGGCGGGCTTGAAGAGCTTGCTCTTCCACTCCAGCGGGAAGCCGATGGTGCGCAGGTGGCTGTCTTCGTAATGCGCAGGCTGCTTGCACAGGCCGCAGAGCGTACGCACGAGGCGCTGGGCCTGGAAGGCACGCACGGAGGAGGAAATCATGAAGGGCTCGATGCCCATGTCGATCAAGCGGGAGATGCCGCTCACGGCGTCATTGGTATGCAGCGTGGAGAAGACCAGGTGGCCCGTGAGCGCACCGCGGATGGCGATTTCCACCGTCTCCTGGTCGCGCATTTCCCCCACCATGATCACGTTGGGGTCGCCGCGCAGAATGCTGCGCAGGCCGGCGGCAAAGGTGAGGTCGATCTCCGGCTTCACCGCGATCTGGATGATGCCATCCAGCTTGTTTTCCACCGGGTCTTCGATGGTCACAATGCGGCGCTCCTTGGTGTTCAGCTCCTTGAGGAAGGTGTACAGCGTGGAGGATTTGCCGGAGCCGGTGGGGCCGGTGACGAGGATGATGCCGTTCGGCGCGGCGAGCAGCTTGCGGATGGTGGCCTCGGTGGCCGGGTCCAGCCCGATGGCCTGGAGGTCGAATTTCTTGCGGGTGAGAAGGCGGAGCGCCACGGACTCGCCATTCACGCTCGGAATGGTGGCCACGCGCACGTCGATGGGCTCGCCATCCAGCTCCAGATTGATGCGGCCGTCCTGCGGCAGGCGGCGCTCGGCGATGTCCAGATGCGCCATGATCTTGAGGCGGGAGATGAGCGAAGCCTGAAGCAGACGCATGTTGGGCGGCACGGGGACTTCGAGCAGCTTGCCGTCCACGCGGTAGCGGATGCGCAGGTCGCGCTCCAGTGGCTCCACGTGGATGTCCGTGGCGCGCTCCTTGAGGGCTTCGCGGAAGATCTGGTTCACGAAGTTGAGCACGGTGGCTTCTTCGTCCGCTTCATCAAGGACGGTGGTCTCCTGCTTGAGGTCGTCGTGTTCGTCACCGTTTTCGCGGCCTTCCAGCAGCTCCTCGAAATTCTCCGCGCCGACGCCGTAGCCCTGGTGCAGGGCTTCGAGGATGCGGTGGCGCGGGGCGATCTGCCAGTGCACGCGCTTGCGCAGCTCCTGGCCCACGGCCTGGCGGGCGCTGAGATCGAAGGGGTTGTAGGTCAGGATGGTGGCCTCTCCGCCGGCCACATGCAGGGGGCAGATGCGGTGGCGCAGCGCGAGTTTGGCCGGGAAATTAGTGCGCAGTCCCTCCGCCCCATCGCCGGCGCCTTCCTCGGCATAGGGCATGCCCAGGCCGGTGGCGAGCTGGGCAAAGAAACGGTCCTCATCCACCATGCTGCTGTCCACCACGGCATCCATCAGGGGCTGGCGGTTGTCAGACGCGAGTTCGAGGGTGTGGCGCAGACGCGTGGGCTCCTCGCAGCCGGCGCTGGCCGCGGTGCGTACGAGGACGTCGATCAGGGAAGGGGAGGGCATGTGGGCGATAGAACGCCGCCACGAGGGCAAAGTTTCTCACCGTCTGCAAGCGGAGAGCAGGCGGTGAAGAAAAAGGCTGGAGGAGGCTAAATCGTGTGCTAAATGCCCAGCCTCTATGAATTCGCCATTCTCCATCCTCCGCGGTTCCCTCAAGGCCCTTGCCTTTGCCGGGCTCGCCCTCGCTCTCAGCAACTGCACCGCCGTGAAAACGGGCGGCCATTCCTCCCTGAGCTATGATCCGGCCACCAAGCCGGTGAAGAACCCTTCCAACGTGCGGGTGAAACTCAGCACCGGAGCCCAGCGGGTGTATGTGATGGAAGGCAACGAGGTGCTCCTCGCGACCCCATGTTCCGTCGGCACCGCCAGCAGCCCCACACCGAAGGGCAACTTCACCATTTACAGCAAGGTGGCCAACCGCCGCCGTGCCAGCAGTCCCGGGGCTGGTTACCCGATGACTTACTGGATGGAGTTCCAGTCCGCCTACGGCATGCACTGGGGCTGGGTGAAGCCCTATCCCTGCACCCACGGCTGTGTGCGCCTGCCCATCAAGTCCGCCCAGAAGATCTTCAGCATGGTGCGCACCGGCACCCCGCTCAACATCGCCGTCTCCCAGCCTGAAGACGCCACCGTCGGAAAAACTCTCCCGGTTCTCGATGACAGCAAGCTCGCCGACCCGCCTGATTCGTATATGATGAGCAACAAGGTCTTTGAAGACGCCGCCAAAGGCAAAATGTACTACTGAGACTGAGCCTCCCCCATTTTCTTATCATGTCTGCATCCGCTCCAGCCGCCCGTCGGGTGAATGTTCGCACCCCTGAGGTCATGGAGCGTGTGCAGGCCGAGGTGGAGACGCACTACCGCAGTCACATCGTCGAGCAGCTCCGTGCCAAAGGCAGCGTGATCCAGATCGGCAACACCACGGTGCGGCTGGCCCGCGATTTTGGCTTTTGCTACGGCGTGGAACGCGCCATCGATCTCGCCTATGCCGCACGGAAGGTCTTTGCCGACCGCCGTGTCTTCCTGCTGGGCGAGATCATTCACAATCAGGAGGTGAACCGCCAGCTCACCGAAATGGGCGTGGTGAGCATCCCGACCAGCGAGCACGAGGCGACCGTGGCCACGCTGACTCCGGAGGATGTGGTGATCGTGCCGGCTTTCGGCGCGGAGACGCGCCTCATGAAGCTGATCGCCGAGCGCGGCTGCATGGTGGTGGACACCACCTGCGGCGACGTGATGAGCGTCTGGAAACGCGTGCGGCAGTATGCCAAGACGGGCTTCACCTCCATCATTCACGGCAAGGCCAGCCACGAGGAAACCCGCGCCACCTCCTCCCGTGCCATGGGGGATGACGGCATGGGCAACTACCTGGTGGTGCTCACCCTGGCCGATGTCGATTACGTCTGCGACTACGTCCGCCACGGCGGAGACAAGGAGGCCTTCCTGAAGCGCTTTCCGCCGGGTTCGCATTCCGAAGGATTTGACCCGGATCTGCACCTCACTCGAATCGGCGTGGCAAACCAGACGACGATGCTCAAATCCGAGACGGAGGAAGTGCAGCGCCGGCTTCGACAGGCGGTGCTGGACCGGGATGGCGCGGAGAGCGGCGCCAAGAACTTCCAGGTTTTCGACACCATCTGCGGCGCCACCCAGGAGCGGCAGGATTCGCTTTTTGGTCTCCTGCGGCAGCCCCTGGACATCCTGCTGGTGGTCGGCGGCTACAACAGCTCCAACACGACGCACTTGGTGGAAATCGGCGAGCAGCAGCTTCCCACCTTCTTCATCCGCACGGCGGACTGTCTCAAGTCGCTGGAGCAGATCGTGCATTTTGATCTCCACCTCAAAGCGGAGAAGGAGAGCTACTCCACCAAGCTGGCCAGTGACGACCCGGTGACCGTCGGCATCACCGCCGGCGCTTCCTGCCCGAACAACCTCATTGAAGACACGGTGCTGCGTGTGTTTGGACTGCGTGGGATTGATGAGCCTGCCGTGCGCGCCGCTTTGAACTGACATGCAGCTCACCCCGACCATCGAAACCCGCGAAGAGGTCATGTTCTTCGACACGGACTGCGGCGGCGTCGTGCATAACATCGCCTACCTGCGCATGATCGAAACGGCGCGCACACGGCTCGCGGGCCTCATGGGCATGAAGCTGCGCGAAATGGCCCACACCCATCTTTTCCCCGTGGTGGTGCGCACTGAGATCGATTACAAAAAACCGGCCAAGCTCGGCGATGAACTCGTCATCCACGGCCGGCTCGAAACCGTGGAACGCGTGCGCTTCTGGTGCGCCTTTGAAATGCGCCGCGCCGAGGACAACGCACTTCTCATCACCTGCCGCCAGTCGCTGGCGCTGGTGCAGATGCCCGAAGGCCGGCCCGTGCGGCTGCCCGACGACTGGAAGGTGAAGTACGCGCACCTGGCGAAGGAAAAGTAGTCCGGTTGTTGCGCCGCAACTGGAACTTCCTCCAAGCGATCCAGGCATTCCTGCCTGCAAATTGAGCCCCCGGCATTTTCCCCACCCACGAAGCCCCTGGCGCCAGCCCCAGCGCGAAAAGATTTCGGAAGCTGGTCACGGCAGCCTGAACAACATGCTGACATGCTGCGTTGTCTGCGGACGAAGCTATCATATTATCCTGTTATCCGCGCCTCATGCATGACCGCCCTTTGCTTTCACGACTTATCGATGCGGGCATCATCATCTCCCTGTTCGTCACGCTTGGAGCTTTGGTTTATGGTCATGCCGGTGGTGAGGCGGGCGGCTTGAGCCTGACGGACAGCTATGTCAGCGAGTACATGAGGAAGGCGCCGCACTGGCCCTGGCTCATCGTCGCGAGCTTTGCCTTCGCCTCGCTGCTGTTCCTGCTTGCGCTCGCCTTTCTGCGCCAGAGCGAAGGAAACGTCCTGATTCTTGTCGGCAGTCTTCTTCTCGCCACCACTGCAATGGCCAACTTCTTCGTGGCTTATGGGCCGATGCGGCGGGTCGAGCAGCCGCCACCGCCGGCGCATGAATGGTGGACGCCGACATGGTGGTTCACCTCCCACACGTCTCACACGCCCTATGAGCATGGCCTGGCGGACGCCTATTCAGATGTCCACTACCGCGCCATCCGGCTCGTCGTCAGCCTCGGCCTGACAGGCATCCTCTGCATTGCCGCCGGCATGGCTGCATCCCTGCGGTGGCGTCTTTTCGGCTGGGGAAGCATCGGGGCAGTGCTGGTGATGGCCGTGTGCTTCTGGACCGGGGATCATGTCGCGCGACATCATGGACTCTGGCAGCGAATCGGTTTCGCGGTGATGTATGCCTGGCTTTGGTCCGCCCGGCAGGCGCTGGCATGCGCGAAAGACCATGCGCGGGATCATTCCAGTCAGGCGGGACCTCGTTCGTAACGAAGAGCGCCGATGAGACCGAAGCGCGAGCCTTTCCCATGCCGGGAGAAGCCGCAGACGATGCCGAGAGCGGCGAACTTTGCCTCATCTCCAAGTGAGGATTTCCGGCGGCTTGCGCGGAACTGGCGGTGCATCACCAGCAGGTACTCCCACGATCATGGGAGCGATCGCGGTCCAGCCATCGGGAATGCTCAGTTCTGCCTTCCACTCTGGAAGGTTCAATGTCTCGACCGCGAACCCGATGACGCAGGTGCCCAGCCCTCTGGCACAGGCGGCCAGCATCAGGTTCTGCGCCGCCAGCCAGCAATCCGCGACGGTGAACGGCCCTTCAGCTTTGCCGTAGATGACAATCAGCGCCGGTGCATCGTAGAAGACATGAAAATCGGGTTTGTTCACCAGCTCCAGCACCTGGGTTGCGTGGGGTGATCCGGCACGCAGGGCCTCATGGCGCACCATTTCCTTCGTGCTCTGAGACAGGCGGTTCAGGAGCGCCCTGTCCTCAATCACCGCAAACCCCCACGGCTCCTGATGCATGGCGGTGGGAGCGTGGACGGCCGCATCGAGCAACATGCAAATCGCATCCCGGCCCACTGTTGCCCCACTGAAGTGACGAATGGAGCGGCGCCCGTAAATGGCGTCCTTCGCGCTCATCGGCGCATGGGTCCCGGCGTGTGCTTGGGGGATGGTCATGGGGTTTGGAAGACAAGAGGGTTGAAAGCACCCTCTGCCGTTATCCCGCCAGCAGAGGCGGTGAAAAGGCAGACGGCGCTGCCTTTCACCAACGGTCTCCAGCCTCCGGGTGCCAATTGGCAACAAGCCTTGAGCAAGCTCAGTCTTTTGCTGACAGGTGCTGCGCCGCAAGCGCATCAGCGCTGGCAGAGCCACAGGCCCGCCGTCGCCGGAGTGACAAGACTCACCCTCACCGCCCGCTCACACCCGCAGGCTTCTTGGGTTTTTTCTCGGCCTTCGGCTTCGGCTCTCGGGGCGGGAACTCCCAGCTCATGATGCGTTTTTCGCCGGGGGTGCAGACGAGGAAGGTGCTGAAGGGGCGGCCGCGTTTGGAGATCATCCCGGTGATGAGTGAGGTCTTGCCGTTCTCAAAGAACTCGCGCGCGTTCTCCGGCGTGATGTCCTTCTGGCACAGCTTCTTCGGCAGGCGCGCGTTGCACTTGGAGGTCTCGGTGGCGTTGATCTTGCACTGGTAGGCGTCCGCGGTCTCGTAGATCTTTTCTCCCTTGCGGCCTTTCTTGGCGCACACCGGGCAGTCGGCGATCACCGGGCATTCATCCCAGTTGATGCTGTCGGGATCGCTGCCATCGCCGAACACAAAGGCCACCTTCATGTCGTCCTTGATCTGCAGCGCGGCGCTGAATTCCTTGCCCTTCTTGCTGCGGAAGCCGTCGAGCGGGCCGACGAAGCGTTTTTCGATCAGTGTGCGGATATCTTCGTCACTGAGGGCACGGCTGGCCACGGTCTTGAAGACGCGCACCTTGCACTTCGGGTTTTTGCAGCCGTAAAACTCTTCTGTCTGCTTGTAGCCTTCCGTGCTGCCGCACACGCCGCAGGTGGCGGGGAAGTCGGGAAAGACCTTTTCCTTCGCGGCCTTGGAGTAGGCCTTGGTCTTTTCCACCACCTGCTTGGTGAGGTGCCGGATGTCCCGCATGAAGCTCTCACGGTCCAGCTCACGGTGCTCCATCTGGCGCAGCTTGTACTCCCACTGGCCGGTCATTTCCGGAGAACTCAGCGCATCGATGCCGATGGCGCCGATCTGCTCAATGAGCGCCAGTCCCTTGGCCGTGACATGGAAATCACGCTGCACGCGTTCGATGTAGCGGTCCATGATGAGACCTTCGATGATCGCGGCGCGCGTGGCAGGCGTGCCGAGGCCGCGCTCGCTCATCGCTTCGGCCAGCTCTTCGTCCTCCACCAGTTTGCCGGCACCTTCCATCATGGAAAGAATAGTGGCTTCCGTATAGCGGGGCGGGGGCTTGGTCTGGTGCTCGTTCACTTCGACGTCCAGCGTGTTCGCTTTGCCGCCAGTTTCGGCAGCCACCAGGATCTTGCCGGAATCGCCTTCGGCATCATCCTCCACCGCTTTTTTGCCATACACACCACGCCAGCCTGGCACCTTGAGCACCTTGCCGTTGCTTTGAAAGGCATCCTGCCCCACACGCGTGATACGGGTGGTCACCTCCCACTCCGCCGCCGGGAAAAACACGGCCACGAAACGACGTGCCACCATGTCGAAGAGCTTTTGCTCCGCCTCGGGCAGCTCCTTCGGGGGAATCTGGCCGGTGGGGATGATGGCGAAGTGGTCGCTGACCTTGCTGCTGTCAAAAATGCGCTTGTTCGGCCGCACCCACTTGTTGTCCAGCGCCGTGGCGGCATGCGTGCCCAGCTCATGCGGCAGCGCGTCCTGCTTGCGGCTGTCATGGCTGGCAAAGGTCTTCAGAGTGTCCGTCACCGTGCCGAGGTAGTCTTCCGGCAGATGGCGGGAATCGGTACGGGGATAGGTCAGCACCTTGAACTTTTCATACAGCGCCTGGGCGATCTGCAGAGTGCGCCGTGCCGAGAAGCCGAAGCGGTTGCTGGCTTCACGCTGCAGACTGGTCAGGTCGTAGAGCAGGGGAGGAGCCTCACGCGTGGGCTTGATGAACTGCTCGATGACGCCCGGCTTGCCCTTGCAGCGGTCCGCGATGGCTTGGGCGGTGCCCTGGTCCCAGAGACGCTCCGCCTTCTTGTGCTCGTCGTTTTCGTCCTTTTTAAAGTTCTCGTCGATCCAGCGGCCGGCATACTGGCCGGCGGGTACTTCAAACAACGCGATGGCCTCAAAATACGTGCGCGGCACAAAGGCGGCGATGTCACGCTCACGCTGCGCCAGCACGGAAAGGGTGGGCGTCTGCACACGGCCCACAGGGGTGAGGCGGAAGCCGCCATGGCGTGAATTCAGCGCGGTCAGGGCGCGGGTGCCGTTGATGCCCACCAGCCAGTCGCTCTCGCTGCGGCATTTGGCGGCGTCTGCCAGAGGCAGCATCTGCTCATTGCTGCGCAGGTGCTTGTAGGCATCCAGAATGGCTCCCTGGGTCATGGACTGCATCCACAGGCGCTGCACGGGCTTCTTGCAGCCGCTGGCATCCATGATGTAGCGGAAAATCAGCTCCCCCTCACGCCCGGCGTCACAGGCATTGATCACGGTGTCGATGTCTTTGCGCTTGAGCAGCTTCGTCAGCAGCTTGTACCGGTCCGCGCTGCTTTCGATGGGGTTGAGCTCAAACTGGTCCGGCATGATCGGCAGGCTGGTGAAGCCCCAGCCGATTTTCTTGCCGTTCACCATCGGCATGCCGAGTTCCAGCAGGTGGCCCACGGCGGAGGAGATCACGTGCGTTTCATTTTCGTACCAGTCCTTTTCTTTGGCGAAGGGCTTCATGCCGGGAGCTTTCGCAAGGGCGCGGGCAAGATCGGCTGCGACGCTGGGCTTTTCGGCAATGATCAGGGCTTTGGGCATGTGCGTGTGAACAGGTTGGGGCGGGAAAAAGGGCCTACTTAGGGCATGCTTTCACCCCGGATGTCAAGATGTGCGCATTTTAGACCGCAAATGGGTTACGCCGTTCAGTGCCTCCCAGACTGCCGCTGGCTGGCAAAAAACCAGGCTGCCCGACCGCCTCCACACCGCCTTACTTTCGCGGCCCGGCCCCGCCGTCCGGGAGCTCGCAGGCGGGCTTGCTCACCGCACCACCGGATTCGCCCCACCGGCCGAAGCCATGTGCGCGAGAGAGGCCGAACGATGCTCGGAGGCGAGATCCGTCATCCCCAGCCGCTCATAGAGGTCGGCGAGTTTGACATGGGACGAGTTTTTGTCACGGGCATGCGGCAGAGACCGCTCAAAGTCACTCACGGCTTCTTTAAACTGCCCCATTTTGGCAAGCACATGGCCGCGGGTGTCGAGGAAGAACGGGTTTTCCGGCTCCTGCTGGATCAGTTCATTGATGATCGCCAGGGCTTTTTCCAGGTCCGCACGGTCCGAAGAAACAGAAGCGATCGCCATGGCCAGATTGTTTCCGATCGCCTTGAATCCTGGGTTGAGCGAGCTGGCGAGTTCAAAGTGCGACTTCGCGGCATCCCGGTTGCCCTTCTTCCACTCCTGCACGCCCATGTGGTAATGGAGAAAGGACGTGGCGATGCCGCCATTGCCCAGGATTCGCTCCATGTAGCGCTGGCGGTCGGCCGGCGTGCTGGTGAGCTCTTCACAGTCACCCAGGAAGGCCATGATGAGATCCTGGCTCTCCGGGCTGACCTGGATGCCCTGCTCCAGCAGATGCAGCACCTCCATCCGGTCTGCGGCCGGCTGCTCTTTAAGATACCTGCTCCAGGAGAGATAGATGCCGCCGATGATCTGGCGCTCCTCCTTGGTGGGCTTGCCGCTGACGCCGCTGAGGATCCATTGCACGGCCTCCTCAAATTTGCGCTGGAGACTGAGGCTGGCGGCGATGGAAAAGCGCACCTCGTTGCCATGTGAGGGGACTGACTTCTGCAGCAGACGCAGGGCCTCTTCCGCCTGCGCGGCAAATTTCACCGCGTCATTCTCCTGACCGGTGAACTGCAGGGCGGTGGCCTTCATCAGCATCAGGTCCGCCCGCTTGTTCAGGCTCATTTGATTCAGATGGGAGAGGGCGGTTTTCCAGTCGCGCCGTCCGGCGGCAAAACGTGCGGCAAGCTCCGTCGCATCCTGATTGGATGGATCGCTGAGGAGCGCGTTGTTGATGTGCTGCGAAGCCGCCTGCACGTCTCCATTTTTTTGCGCCAGAAGAATCGTGGCCTGGATCACGTGCGCGGGCGCATGGCCAGGGCGGTCAACCGGCGCCATGCGCGAAAGCAGCCGCAGCGCATCGTTTTCCCGGCCCATGCCGCACAGGGCCTTGGCTTCGATGAGAAGGGCCTTTGAATTCTGCATGCCTTCCTGCATCAGCCGCATGGCCGCGATGCGGGCCTCCACAAAATGACCTTTGTCGAGGTGGCCCTGCGCCTCCCGCTCCAGTTCCCCCAGCGACTCGCTGCTGATGTCCGTGCGTGAGCTGATGACCATGAAAGCCAGCACCACCAGCGTAAAGAAAGCCGGCAGTCCCAGCAGTCCGTCCAGGGGTTTGCGCCTGTCCAGCATCGAGGCGATGCGGAAACGTGTTTCATGGATGAAGTCTTCGATCATTCACTTTCCTTTCCTGCTAGTGGGCTGTGGTTTGAAATGGCTGCGGCCACGCAGTTGCGCGCTCCGGTGAGCAGTTCCGTCAGCGCACTCTGCGCACGCGCGTCATTCTCCGGCTCCAAGGTCATGATCTGGAGGACATACGTCGTCGTCGTCACCGGCTCAGGCCTGGTCCAGCGCGAGAGCAGGCGTTCAGTCATGCGCTCCCGGGGCTTGTCCGAGAACGCCTGGGCGGAGCCGTGCTCATCCAGCACCACCAGCCAGAGATTGGCACGGGTCATCTCCGTGGGCTGGTTCATCTCCAGAAAGCGCACGGTTTTCGCCTTCTCTCCGGGAAGCGCGGCGTCCACCTGCTGTTGAAATTTCCAGCCCTGGCCGGTGTAGCAGAGGCGTGTGTCGTGAAAGCCCTGGAAGGGGAAGTTGACCGCCACATAGGCCTGCAGGCCTCCTTTGCGGTAGAGCCACACCTGATTGCGCACGCCCACATTGCCCACCATCGAATCTTCCACGGGCTTGTCGCTTTCACGCACCCAGCCAGACAGCGCCGCGGGCATCTGAAATTCTTCCAGCGGAGGGTTCTCCGTCCTGGCGGCCTGGGCGGCGGGGCGGGCCAGTGAAATCACCTCAGGGCCGGCGAGGATGGTGACGCCGATGACCGCCACACAAACGCTCAGGCGGCCAAACAGACGGGAGCCGGTCGCCGTGGCGGGCGGCGTGGACCAGGAGTCAGAAGAGATTCCGCTGTCATACGAACTGTTGAGAAGGAAATGCAGGCCGTGGTCAGCGCTCCAGATCAGCAGCAGATCCAGCACAAAGAAAACGATGCCCACCGCATCATGAGCCCAGCCATGATCAAGCTCCCATCCCCAGAAATGCGCGCTGCCGATCACCACACAGATGCGCAGCACGTTGGACGCCACCGAGAGCAGGCCGGCGGAGACAAGGAGCACGGCCGCATGGACCAGGGATCTTTTGTTGAGGCTGCTCACGATCAAAGCCACGCACACAGCCACCAGCAGGGTGTTGGTGCCGCTGCAGGCGTCATCCACGAAAAAGCGTTTGCCCGGCGTCGCGACGATCGTCCCCTGCACCACATGCAGGACTTGCATGGCATCCAGCCAGCCTTGGCTCAGCCGCGCGGCCAGTCCCGCAAGCACCTGGTGAATCTGCTGGTCCATCATCAGCGGCGGCGGGATGAAAAACAAGGAAAGCACCGGGAGCGACCACGCAGGGGCTTCATTCTCCGCGGGGCTCCCCTTGGCCACCGCCAGCGCCACGGACATCACGAAAAACGACAGTCCCGCCATGAAGGGGGAGATCAACAGAAACGAAGCGAGCGCCAGCAGCAGATGGCCCGTGACAAGCCATTTGAATGCAGACGCGTTCTTCGGCGCCCAGACCACCCGGGCCATGCCATCCCGTCCCGCCAGCCACACCCAGGTGAGCAGAGGAAGCGGAAAGAAATGGCAGGCCGGATGTCGAACCCAGATCTCTTGAAGTGCAAAACAGAGGCAGACAATGGATGAAGCTGAGAGCCACAGCACTGAGCTGGTTTTTGCTGAAGTCCGGGTGTTCAAGGGCGCAAACGGTGAGCGGTTGTTGAAGAATCAGGTCAGGCTGCTTCCGCGGCTGCAGGGGCCTTCGGGCGGCGTTTGAAGGCAAAGGCCGCCATGCCGAGAATGCCGCCGAAGCCGAGAATGACCGAAGGAGGTTCCGGCACGGGCGAGACCGGCGGGGGCGCTGCGTCATAGGTGTAGGTGACCACGAGATTTCCCGTCGTGCTGCCCGTGATGCTGGTCAGCCATGACGTCGTGCTTCCGGATCCGGACGCGGTCGGTGTGGCGCCAAACGTATTGGCCAGATAGAGCGGCACGCTGCCGGTTCCCTGGAACGAGCTGAAGTTGGCGTCTGCCGAAGTGTAGTTGTCAGTCTGGGTGAAACCACTGAATGACACGCTTCCGTAGTTATAGGTCTGGCCGTTGCTCAGAGTTACTGTTCCACCGGCTGGAGTGATGGATTTGGATTTCGCCACTTCGGCAACCAGATCACCGCTGTCGCCGATGGAAGGCACATAGCCTTCGACCGTGTTGGTGAAGGTGATCCGGCTGATGGTGACGCTGCCAGTGTTCTCGTTGGTGATTGAGGCCGAGGAGATGCTGGAGTTGACCGTCCAGTCCAGTTCCACCCCGGTCAGTGTACCGAGGGCGGTGTTGAACTGGTTGAAGTAAAACTGGCTGCCGCCAGTAATGGTTCCGAAATTAACGGTTTGGGTGATGATGTCGGCGTGGCTGCTAAGAGCGCTGGCTGAGAGGAATGTGACTAGAGCAAAGATTTTTTTCATAACAGCCATACAATCGACAAAAAAGGAAAAGAAACAAATCACGAAAAGTAAGTGATGCTTTATGGAATGAAATGTTTCCACAGCATCATTTCATGCCATGCCAGGACACTTGTTCCGAGGGCTTAAAAACACCCCTTTTCCCTGGTGAAATGGTTTTTCGGGCTGGCTGCGCCTCCCGCTGGAATCAAATGCATGTTACCATGCTGGCGGCGCGATAAATCGCGGCCTGCGATTCCATTTTTCACCTTCATTCAAAACAAAGACTCCGGCATGAATGGCACTCGGTTAAGGCGGCCCCTTCGTGCCTTTCGCCCCGCACAGCGCAAAGCGGCCAGGAGCGCGGACTTCCAGTCCGCAGCACGCCGCAAACACCCGGAGCTCCGCTTTTGCCTGCACACTCTGGGAGAATGCGGCGTACTCGATGCGCCGCGTGCTTGCTACGCGCACTATGCGCAAACACCCGTCATGCGCGGACTGGAAGTCCGCGCTCCTGGGGGTGCTTTCTTCCGCAAGAGCACCATCCAGGACTCTCGCTTGACACATCAGAAAGAGCGATGACTGCCCTTAACCGAGTGCCATTCGACTCTGGCATTTATTGGTTTCGGAGTTTTGCCAGAAAAGCTTTCTCTCCACATTAAAAACCATTTCCGCTGCCCTAAGTTTTGCCAACCCCAGCAGCGGACGTCCGTGTGGCCAGGAAAGGTTCCTGGAGGACTCCCTGCCGGGGCGCGGGTGCATGCGCCCCTGGCAGGTGTGTTTGAAATGAAGCCCCGCGGAGTGTCTTCCAGAGTTTTCTGGATGCAGGGAACGTCTTTGTTTCAGATCCAGATCCGCACCGCTTCCAGAATGCTCGACACGCCGAGTTTGCCCAGCGCGTTGCGTTTGTGGCTGGAGATCGTTTTCATGCTCAGACCCAGGCGGCTGGCCACCTGGCTGGGACGCAGCCCTGAAACCAGCAGATCAAGAACCTCCTCCTCCCTGAGAGAGAGGGCATACTGCGAGGCGTCATCTTCGTCATCAAGACCGCCGGAGGGAGTCACAGATCTGGCGAGGACAGAGGCGAGCTCGCTCGACATGTAGGGCACGCCTTCCAGCGCCGCGTGCAGCGCCCGCTTCAATTCTTCCACGGATTCATTGCAGCCCAGGCACACGGTGGCGCCTGCCTGCATGGCGGTCCGCGTCGTTACCGGAGCGGGCGGGCCGCAGATGAGCATCAGGTGCTTGCCACCGGTGAGCGCAATGACGGACTTCAAGGCCTCGAGTCCATGATTCGTGTCGCGGGGGTGGAATTCCATCATCAAGAGGCTGACCAGTCCAAGATTGGCCGCTTCTCTGACTTCTTCGACGGTGGCGGCCTCAGTCGTTTTGCATTCGGGCAGGATCTTCTTGAGCAATAACTTCCAGCTCGAGCGGGTGAACTCGCTTGGATGAAATAGAACACAGTTGGGAATGTTCATAAAATCGTGGGGCGTTCGTGGGAGGGTGAAAGAGACATGGCGGGAAGCGAGGGATGAAAGTCTTGGGAGGCGGGGATGGGAGGCTGGCAGGTCACAGTTGAGGGTCTGCGTCAGCCCCGTCAGGGAAACTGAGCTGGCAGATCAACCGGATAGTATCAGCGTCGTCGGTGACTAGTCATTAAACCGAGCTCTTGGAATGGCCTAAACAGAGGCTTAAGACACAGCCAGCCAGGGAGTTACATGCCGCCGCTCTATGGAAATTGATGGAGTTGGAATATTTTGGCTGGCTTGAGTATCCAGGCTTTTCCAGCGGCTTTTTTGTCCCTTCAGGAGCGGTTTCTCAGGCAAAGAGACCCAGGGGGTGAATTTCCACTTAGAACTGCTTGCGCAGAGCACTAAATAAATAAAACTTAATTTAGCGGCATTATAAGATTTTCCATATAAATATATATTGTCATAGCAGCCAGACAGGTTGCTCTTTCTCCAGAAATCAAAGTGCCTTCACCGTTCTCACCCACTCCAAAATCATGACTCCTTCTTCTAAAAAAATCATGCTCGTTGATGATCATGCCATGTTCGCAGAGACACTGGGGCAATATCTGCGGCTGATGTTTAAAGATTTTGAAATTATGGTGGTTACGAGCGCCGAAAAGGCCCGCGAGCAGGCCTCCAAACACGCCATTGACGTCGTTCTCATCGACCTGGAAATGGCCGACTGCTCCGGTCTGACCCTCCTGGCCGACTTCGCGGCGGCCATGCCTTCTCCAGCCTGCATCGTGGTCAGCATGCATATTCAGGCCCTGTGGATCGAACGCGCCCTGAAAGCCGGCGCCTGCGGCTACGTGGCCAAGGATTCTCCTCCGGCCGAAATCGTCACCGCCATCAACTATGCTCTCCGTGGGAAGAAATACCTCTCCCGCAGTGTGGCGCAGTCCTTTGCCGAGAATGCCGTGCGTCTCCCCGCCGGCGGCAAGGAACTGCACAAGGTGCTGAGCAGCCGCGAATTTGAAATCTTCCTCCAGCTCGCCCATGGGAAAAGCCTGAAAGCCATCTCCCTGGACCTGAGCCTCTCCGCCAAGACCGTGTCCGTGCACAAGCACAACATCTGGAAGAAGACCGGCATTGATTCCGGCGCCAAGATTGCCCGCTACTGCGTGGAGCACGGACTGCTGGCAGGCGGCAATCAGGCCTTCCAGGCAGCCTGATTCGGGGTGGCAAAACTCCGGCAGGGCCCTCAAAAGCTCCAAAAAACCCAGGCGCGCAAAGCCTGGGTTTTTTTGTACCCGATGCTGAGCACGGCCTCTTTTTTATCGAGCGGGAAGGGGAGAACGGCCAGCGCTGCCCTGGAGCGTTTAAAAGCACCACGTGTCCGGTATAGCGGTTCGCAAAACTCATTTCCGTTGAGCGGGCTGTTTCTTGGTCGCGGATCATGGGCTTCGACGGCGGCTGGCTGAGGACAGCCAGCCCTGCCTGCGCCGGGCACCCGCATGCCTGCAGCGAGGTAGGGAGGCTGGTCCTCCAGCCTCCGCCGAACGTCCCCAAGCGCCGCTGACCGGAAATCCGTTTTGGAAGACGCTATAGAAAACCAAGGCGGCAAATGCCGCTCCCGCTTCGCGAGCATGGGGGGATGCCCCCTCCCGCTCCAGCCTTTGATTTCGTCGAGCTCTGTCGCGCCGCGGTTCTCCCACGAATGTCTTGGGCGCGCGACACCCGCACATCCTTCCCAGTGCGTGTGTTCAAGGCACAAAAAAGCCGTGTGCTCATTGGGATGCGCACACGGCTGCAATGTTTGCCCTGGGGGGGCTTCTCAACTCATCCCGTGAGGTGGGTTGAGGGTGCGGGAAGCGGGACGGAGGGGGGCGGACTCCTCGTTCTCACCCGCCTTGTAGTAGGAGCGGTGGTAGTAGTAGTCGTAGCTGCGCGTGCGCTGGGCCAGACGGTTCAGGACCAGGCCGGTCAGCGGGATGTTGGTCTGCTGCAGCTTGCGGATCGCCTCCTGGATGATGTCGGCGGGAGTACGATTGCAGCGGACCACCAGGAAGGTGCTGTCTGCCAGGCCGCCGAGTTCCAGGGTGTCGTTCACCGGGATCAGCGGAGCGGTGTCGATCACGATGCGGTCAAAGCCAGCGGCAAACGCCATCTCCTTGAGACGTTCAACACCGCAGGTGGAAAGCAGTTCGGCGGGATTGGCCACGCGTTTTCCAGCGGGCATGATGGCCAGATGGGCGATGCCGCCGCTGAGGCACACTTCGGCGAAGGAGGCTTCCTCCAGGAGAAGATCGATCACGCCTTTGCGGCTGCTGGGAATGCCGAAGACCTGGGCAAGCTGGGAGCGCCGCAGATCCATGTCGATGAGCAGCGTGCGGTAGCCCTGGCTGGCCAGGCTGACGGCCAGATGGGTGGAAACAAAGGTCTTCCCCTCGTCAGGAATGGCGCTGACCACCATGTGGCAGGTCTGCGGGCTTTTGGCCATCCGCGCGATGATGGCGCGAAACTCACGGAAGCTTTCCGCCACGGCCTTGTGCGCGATGAGCGCCGGAGTCAGACCCTGGGAATAGTCATGACCGCCACGGGGACGCTGGTCCTTGGTGTCAGGATGGTGCGGAAGATTGGCGATCATGCCAAGCACCGGCACGCGCAGCTTCTGGCGCGCATCGTCCACGGACCGGATGGAGCGGTCCTGCATGACGATGAGACCGATGATGGCAAGGCCGAGCATGAAGCCGCCGGCCGTGGAGCTGCCCACCACTTTCTTGGCGTTCGGCGACACAGGCTCCCCGGGAACCATGGCGAGCTGATGCACCCAGATGGGAGGGGTCTCCATGCCCTTGGACACGTCCACCTGCTTGATGCGGGTGAGCACCGACTCATAGACGGCCTGGTCTGACTCCATTTCGCGCTTGAGCACATTGTACTGCACCGCGAGCTGCTCCAGATCGAGCGCTTCGGACTCCTGCTTTTTGAGCTGCTCCTGCAGCTTGCGCTCCAGTTCGCGGGCGTGGTCGCAGCTTGACTCCAGCAGATGCACGGCGTCTGCAAGGATGGTGGTGAGCTGCTGCTCCTGGTTGGTGATGACCGCCTGCACGGCCTCGTATTTCGGATGCTTGGGCTTGTAGCGCTCCGCCAGGAGGGCCAGCGTGGACTTCTGATTGCTGATCTGGGAGAGAATGCCCGAGACCTTGGGATGGCTGGCGATCGTGGGCAGGCTCAGCAGTTCATCCCGCGGCAGCTTTTCCTCCTTGCAGGCCTGCAGCTGGGTTTCGAGCGTCAGGCGTTCTTTGGACTGCTGGTTCAGCTCAGAGCCGAGCTCCTTCAGCTTCGCGAGCACGAGGTCCTTGCGCTCGTCGAGCGAGATGGCCTGGTTGTTGCGCTTGTAGTCATGCATGGCGATCTCCGACTTCTTCAGCTTTTCCTGCAGGCGCTGTCCTTCCGCCACCAGGGCCTGGATGGCTCCCTGCAAGGTCTTGCTTTTCTGGCTTTCCAGTTCAGCCACCAGGCTGAGCACCGCCTGGTTGGACACCGAGGCCACCTGCTCCGGATTGGCTCCGGTCACGGTGAAGTCGATCAGACGCGTGTCTTTGCGCAGGCTGATGCGGACCATGGAGCTCACGGTGGAGATCGCATTTTCGCGGGCTTCCTTGGAATTGGCGGGATGCCCCCCTGAAAAGCCGGCGAGCTGGGTCAGGTTCAGTTCGGAGACGACACGCCCGACCACTTCACGGCTCTTGGCGGCCTGGATGAGGGTGTTGACGGATTTTTCGTCCCCAAGGCCGGGGGTGCTCACGCTGTTGAGTCCCAGCAGGGAGTTCTGCTCAGAACCAAACTGAGCCACGCTGACGGCTTCATACACCGGCTTCTGGCGCTTGAAATAGGCGTAGCCCAGGATCAGCCCAAAGAGAGCGAGTGTGATGGGAATCCAGCTATGGCGGCGCACGCCGTCCACCAGCTGTGCCGGACTCAGGAGTGATGAAGATGATCCCGCGTCCGCTTCCAGACGGTGCGGCCCCTCATGCGGTGATTGAATCAGGGAAAGTGAGGCGGTTTGCATGGTATTAAAAGAAGCTTTCAGGGACGGTGATGACGTCATCTTCACGGACGTAGAACATCATGGTTTGGTTTCCGGACGCCATGCTGTTGACGTCCACTCGGAAGATTTTTTCGCGGCCCTCCACGATGCGCTTCACCAGCACCTTTTTGAGGTTGGCGATGCGGGTCGGGCCGCCGGCCAGCCCCAGGACCTGCAAAATCGTGAGGTCTTTTTCCGCCGGGAGCTCGTGCGCGCCGGGACGCTGCACCTGGCCGAGGATGGTGATGCGCTGCACGGAGAACTGGGACACGAAGAGATTGACCTCAGGGTGCACCAGGTAGTCCTTGCGGTAGGCCTCTTCGATGGCTCTGGCCGCCGCGGTCTGGCTGAGCCCTTGAATTTTGATGGAGCCGATCAGCGGGCATTGGATGGTGCCGTCTTTCCGCACCCGGCCGCCTGCCGCCAGCTCGGGCTCGTCGAAGACAGAGACTTGAACCATGTCTCCTTCGCGGATCTGGTAGTCGGCCGGCATCGTGCCCTTTTGGGAAGCCTGGGGGGAGGACGAACCGGCGGGGAAAGCCGCCGGCTGCTGGGCCTGCAGCGTCGAATTCAATCCGGCGCAGCACAGCGCCACAAAGACGCCGCGCAGGCAGCCTCTGCCGGGGATGAAGGTGAGATGTTTGTGGATGTTCATAAATTCAGAAGGTGGGCGGTCTCCTACCAGGAGCCGGTGATGCCAGCCCCGACGAGGTCACGCGCAAAGGGCTGCGCGCCGGTGCCGGTGGAGTCGTTCGTGGTGTGCTGGTAGAAAATCTCCAGCGAGAGGTGGCGCTGCAGCGCATACTTCACCCAGGGGCGCATGAAGCGGACGTGATCTCGGCGCGTGCCGGAAACGCCGGCGAGATAGGAATGATAGGCGGAGAAGTCATAGCCGAAGTCCGCGCCGACAGTGAGCTTGCTGCCGAGCTGCTGCTGGGCGCCGATGAGCACGCCCTGAGACTGATAATACTGGCCGCCGAGGGAGGGGGAGTTCTGCGCCCGTGCGTACATGTTTGCATACAGGGTGGTCTTCGGCCCGGGTGCGTACTTGAAGCCGAGGGTGCCCAGAGGCAGCGTGGCGTCTCCGGCGGAAGCGGTGTGGAGGATGTGAATCCCCGCGGAGCCGTTGAGAGAGAGTTTTTTGGACGCCTCATACTCCAGCCGCACCAGGTAGTCCTGGCCGCTCTGACCGCCGCTTCGATCCACTTCCTGAATCATTTCGTTGAACTGAAGCCCGAGGCGGAAGCGGGGGGAAAAGGAGTAGTCCGCGAACAGGCCGAACCGGTAGATGGTGGAGGAGATCAGCGCGTCATAGTGGGTGCGCTGAAGCTGCCCGCTGAGGCCCACGCGTACTTTTTCAGACAGCTCATACATGATCTGGAGCTGCGGGGAGAACTGAACGCGCGAGGCCTGCCCGCCCACATCCAGGTCACCACCGGTCACCTGATGGAAGAGCCCTGAAAACTTGAACGAAGTTTTCTGCATCCGGTAGTTCAGCGACGTGCGCAGGAAGTGGTTGAGCGAGTTCTGCTGGCTGAACTTGTCGTAGAAGTTGAACTGAGCGTTGTAGTCCGCGAGCACCTGCAGCTTCGCCTGGTCGTCTCCGTAGGAGTATTGAAACCCCGGGCTCACGCTCCACATGGTGTCGCTCTGCACATTGGAGTTGCGCAGGAACACGTTGGAGTCGTAGCGCCAGGTGCCGGAGGTGAAGACGCGCAGCTTCCAGTTCTTCAGAAGCTTCATCTGGTAGTTCATGAACTCGTCGAGGAAGACATCCTCGGTGTCGTTCTTGTCCAGCGTGTCGAGCACCTTCTCACCTGCGGGGGAGGCAAGGGACGCCTGGGTGCCGGCAGCGGCGTCACGCAGCGTCTCCTGGCCTTCCGCCACGGCTGCGTGCAGCATCATGCAGCACACGAACAGTGCGGCGGGAAGTCGGAACTGTGGGTTTTTTTTGAAGTTCATCGGGCTGAGTTAGGGGGTGTCAGATGAAACAACTGGGAGGGGTTTCTGCGGGGTGGACAGATCGGGATTCGACGAAGTGTTGGTAGGCAGGGTGGCCGGCGTCGTGGTGGGCGTGCCAAGCGTGGAAGTCGTGCCGCTGGACGAAGGAGTGACGAGCTGCTGCTTTGACTGCGTCACAAGGTCGGTGCTGCTGGTGCCTGACGAGCCGCCGGTGAGATTGGTCACCTTGCCGGTGTTGGTATCCACCAGTTCGGCCCCAATCTTGCCGCCGCGGTTGAACAGCCAGATGACGGAGCCCTGCGGCACCTTGACCTGGCCGCCCACATCGCCACCGCCTGCGGCGGCTCCCTTGCCAATGCTGACGTGGCTCAGACCTTCGCCCACGGCCACCACGGTTCTGCCTTCATCATGCTGCACCGTCCAGGTCGCGGTGGTGATGTGCGTGGTGGTTTTGTCTCCAGGCTTCGTGCTGTCCTCCGCCTGCGGCGGGCCGCCCATTTTGTTGACGATCGTTCCTTCGTCAGTGACGACGGTGACTTTCACGGCGGGCTGGGTTTCTTTGGTTGCCGAGGTTCCTTGCGGACCCTGGGGCGCCTGGTCGAGATGGAAAAGCGCCTTGCCAGAAAGGATGGTGCACATCACGCTGCCACCGCCATCGGAGTTAGCATCTGCGCCATCGAAGCGTATTTTCGTGTCGGGATAGACGATCACATGAAGTGTCGCCAGCGGTTTCAGCGAGGCACCGGATTCAGCTCCGCAGGTGATCACGGTTCCCGAGCGGACGGTGTCGCCTTTATGTACACGTTTTTCACCGAGGCCACTGGTGGAAACCATCACGATGCCTTTGATTGCGGCAAACCGGGCTGAGACGTTGTTGCCTTGCTGCGCATGGAGAGGAGTTCCAGCCAGAAGTGCCACAAGCGCGCACAGAGAAAGAGAAGGAAAGCGCAAGAAAGAAGGGCGCGGGGCCTTGTCCTTGTCATTTGCCATGAAAACTCGATTGTTTAGAATCATCATGAACTATAAGGCACAGTATTCTCCATAGAGACGCTTACGTGGCTTAAATCTGGTTAAGGCAAGCCTTATTGACAGCGACTCCTGGAGGAAAATCCTTATTGGCAATAATTCCAATAACAAATCACGTTTTCCCTGCGATACGGGCATAGCTCCGCCATCAGTTGGGCTGCCCAAACAGGGGCTGCCATGCACTGGCAACCTGTGGGGGCAGGGTGGGGACGCTCTCCTATTCCGTTTAGGAAAACAGCATTCGCTGCCTCCTCATTCCTCTGAGCGCTTTATCTTGCCTCTGTTTGCGACATGGCTCCGCCATCAGTCGCGCTGTTTTTTCAGACGCTGTCTCAGAGTGGACAGCGCTGCGAAACCGGTGGGCAGCTCCGGTTTGCTCCCCTTCGTTCCGTTCAGGCTTCTTGCAGCACGGGCTGCAGCCTCTTTCCACGGGGTGCTTCTTCCTGCAGCCAGTTGCACTCGTCTGCGACGGGGGCGGGGGCTGTAAAACGCTGCCATTCGGACTCCACAAACTGCTGGAAGCGGTCGCGGAAGAGGGCGGCGCTGAAGCGTTCGGCGTTGGCGCGGCAGACGTTTGAATTCCACACTTGTGTGTCGAATTCGGCAATGGCGGCCTGCAAAGAGGGCACGCTTTGCTCGCCGAAAAAGAGGCCGGTTTTGTTTTCGACGACGGTTTCGAGAGCACCGCCGCGGCCATAGGCGATGACGGGAGTACCGCAGGCCTGGGCTTCGAGAAGGATGATGCCGAAATCTTCCTCGCCGCCGAAGACGAAGGCGCGGGCTTTTTCGAGGTGCTGCTTCAGCACGGCCTGGGGCTGCCAGCCGAGAACTTCCACATTCGGGCCGGCCATGCGGCGGAGCTTGGGGAGTTCGGGGCCGTCGCCGATGACGACGAGACGGCGGCTGGGCATGCCGTTGAAGGCTTCGATGATGAGGTCCATGCGCTTGTAGGGAACAAGACGGGAGGCGGTGACGAAGTAGTCTTCTTTTTCGGAGCAGACATCGAAGCGCTCGACGTTGACCGGGGGATAGACGACGGTGGCGTCGCGGCGGTAAACTTTTTCGATGCGGCGGGCGATGAAGCGGGAGTTGGCCATGAAGGCGTCCACGCCGGCGGAGGTGCGGGTGTCCCACATGCGGATGAAGTGGAGCATGGTGCGCACGAACCAGCCCTTGATGCCGCGATCGAGTTTGGATTCCTTGAGGTACTGATTTTGCAGATCCCAGGCGTAGCGGATGGGGGAGTGGCAGTAGCAGAGGTGGAGCTGGCGGGGGCCGGTGATGATGCCCTTGGCAAAGGCGTAGCTGCTGGTGATGACGAGGTCATAGCCGCTGAAGTCAAACTGCTCGATGGCGAGCGGCATGAGGGGGAAGCAATGACGGTAGTATTTTTTGCCGCCGGGAAGTTTTTGGACGAAGGAGGTTTTGACGGGCCGGCCCTTGAGGAACTTGCGGTTCTCCTCGCTGAGGGCGTCGATGAGGCTGAAGACGTCGGCTTCGGGATAGACCATGAGCATCTGCTCAAGCACGCGCTCGGCGCCTCCATAAACAGGAAGCCAGTCGTGGACAATGGCGATACGGCGTTTGGATTTCATGCTGCACATGGGGATGGGATGATTGAAGAAGTTGATTCGGGCTGGTGCCGGCCGGAGACCTGGCGGATGACGGACTCGATTTTTTCCTGCACCGCGCTGATGGCGTAAACGTCCTGGGCGGTCTGCTGCGCCTGATGAGCGATGGAGGAAGCGAAAGCGGAATTGTTTTGGAGGCGGAGGAGGGCGTCCGCGAGCTCCGTGGCATTGCCAGGAGATACCAGGAGTCCGGTATGTTCGTGCTGGATGATTTCTGCAGCGCCGCCGGCGCGGGAGGCGATGACGGGTTTGCCGGCGAGCATGCCTTCAACGATGACGCGGCCGAAGGGCTCGGGATACACAGAGGCATGAACGACGGCGTCGGCCATGTCGAAATACGGCATGGTTTCCTTTTGGAATCCGGCGAAGTGGACGCGGCCGCCCAGTTCTTCTGCCTGGGCGTGAAGCTGGCGTGCGTACTGGCGGTCTTCGTCGGTGAAGAGGGCGTCTCCGAGAAGGACGGCATGCGCGGCGGGCACGGATTTGAGAGCTTCGAGAAGGACGTGCTGGCCTTTCCAGTGGGCGAGGCGTCCGGCCATCAGCACGGTCCAGGCAGCGGATGGAATGCCGAGGCTGGCGCGCAGAGACTTCATCGTTTCCGCGGAGGTGCGTTGCGCGGGGATGTGGAAGCCATTGGGGACGACGGTGCAGAGCTCGGCGCGGCCACCGCAGGCAATGAAGGCTTCCTTGGTGGCTTCGGAATTGGCGATGACGCTGCTGGCGCAGAAGTTGGCGCAGAGAACGAGGGCCTGCTGATTGAGGGTGCTGAAATGGCCGTCTGCGATGATGTCGTGGAGATGGAACACCAGGGGACGACCGGCGAGACGCGCGGCGGGGCCGCCGATGACGAGGGACTTGGCGGTGTTGGCGTACACCAGATCGAAGGAACGGGCGGCCTGAACGATTTGGAGCATCAGCTCCAGGATGGAGGGGATGGAGCGGAGGATGCGTTTGAGGCCGGCCTGCTTGTCCACGACGGAGGCTTCCTCTCCCAGGGTGCAGACACGGGTTTTGACACCCACGTTTTCCAGAGCGGTGCGGAACTCGCCGTCCTGGAAGAGAAGGACCTCGCTGTCAGCCGCGCGTGCGGCGGCGATGTCGAGCAGCATCAGCTCCGCACCGCCGAGGCGGCCGGTTTGATCGAGGAAGAGCACCTGTGGCGCAGTGACGTCTGCTTTTTTACGGATGCTCCACAATTGGAGCGCCATGCTGCTGAAGATGCCGAGGACGCACCCGAGCAGACCCGCCCAGACATCGGCGATGTCCACGGCGCGGCCGGGAATGGAGGACTGCGCCAGTTCGAGAATGACGTTCAGCAGGGTGATGAAGCCGGTCATCAGAAGGATGAGGCGGAAGGCTTTTGCGAAGCTGCCAAAGGCGAGCCAGGCGGTGGCGCCGAGAATGCCGAAAGCGCCGAAGTTGAGCCAGAAGTCCATGAGGTCGATGTATTCGGACCAGCGGAAGGGGAGGAAGGTGAAGCGATGTTTGCCCAGGGTCGGCTTGAGGGCGAGCCAGAGGCCGCCGACGAGGAGGACAAGCAGGAGGATGCGTGCGAATCGTTTCATGGTCATCATGAGCGCCATCCGGCCTGGCGATAGACTTCGCAGACCTGGGTGGCGATGTGGTCCCAGGTGAAGCTGCGCATGACATGTTCACGGCAGGCTTCGCGGGAGGGGAGGCGGAGCGTGCCATCGAGCCAGCGGTGCAGGCCATCCGCGATGTGATCCACGCTGGTTCCGTTCAAAACGAGGTCTTCGCCGAGTCCTTCGACGGTGTCTGGCAGGCCACCCACGGGGGTGACGAGAACGGGAGTGCCGCAGGCGAGGGATTCGAGGGAGATGAGGCCGAAGCCTTCCAAGGCGGAGCTGGGGACGATGGAGAGATCCGCCGCGGCATAAACCGTGGGCAGGGTGGCATCGGGGATGAAGCCGAGAAACTCGATGTTCTTTGACAGGCCTGCGCGGAGAACCTGCTGCTCAAGCTCCGCACGGAGAGGACCCTGGCCGCCGATCATGAGCTTTGCATCGGGATGCTGAAGCGTGACCTGGCCGAAGGCCTCGATGAGTGTCTCCAATCCCATGCGACGGGCGAGCCTGCGCACGCAGACGATGATCTTTTGCTTCTGCGGCCAGACGAGGCGCTGGCGTGCCTCGACGACATCCATGGGACGGAAGGTGTCTGTTTCCACGCCGCCGGGAATGACGTGCACGCGGTCCGCAGGCGCGCCGTAGCCCTGGCAGAGCTGGTCGCGGAAGGCCTTGGAGAGAACGATGAAGCGATCCGCACGGTGATACACGGCGCGCTCCAGCATGCGCTTGCACATGACCGAGTGCATTTTGGCGCCTTCGCGCTGGGATTCGCTGGCCCAGGGGCCGTGGAAGTGGACGACATGGCCGTCCCAGCGGCGACCGAGCAGTGCGGGCAGGGCGTAGAGGGCGAAGTGAGAGGCGAGGAGGCGGCCGCGGCGGGGAACGACGGCCTCACGCACGGCCTTCCAGCGCTGCATGAGGGGCTTGTTCGCGGGGCCGAGGCAGGCGGCCTTTTCGGAGTCGCCAAAGCCGTAGGCAGTGACGCGCACGCCCTGGCGCAGGAGGGCGTTGTGCAGGCCGCTGAAGTAACGGTCCACGCCGCCGGCGGAGGCTTTCAGATTCATGCCGAGTTGTGCAATCATGAGGACTGGGGGACGTCGCTGATTTTGCGTGCCGGATTGCCGGCCCAGATTTCAAAGGGAGGAATGCTTTTGGTGAGGACGGAGCCCGCGCCGAGCACCGACTTCTGACCGATGGTGAGAGGCGTGTTCGGACGGGCGACGACGATGCTGTGAGCACCGATGGTGACGTCATCCTCGAGAGTGATGAAGTGGGGGGAGCCGATCCATGTCTCCGCGGCGAGCGTGACATGGTGGTAGATGCGGCAGCGCCTGCCGATGCGCACCTGCGGGTGCATGACGATGCCCAGGGCGTAGTGCTCCAGAATGACGCCCTCGCCCACCTGCGCCTCGGCGGGCAGGAGGCATTTGTGCAGCGTGAAGTTGAGGGTCTTCACGATGCGTGCCGGAAGCTTCCAGCCACGATGCAGGAGATCGCGGCTCCACTTCCAAAGCAGCTCAGGACTGTGCAAGCGCATGGGTGGAGGAGAATGGCTGACGATTTTCCGCACGGCCGGCCTGCTGGTTTTTGGCGGCGGCGGTGAAGGCGTCGATCATCTTGAGGGCGACGGCAGGAATGGAGATGTCACGCTCGACCCAATGGCGGCCGTTTTCGGCGAGCTGGCGGCGGAGCTTGGGACCGCTGATGAGCTGGCGGAGGGCGACGGCGAGCTCGTCCGAGCTGCGCTGGGTGAAGACGAGGCCGCCTTCACTCTGACGAATGAGGTGGGGGATCTCGCCGGAGCTGGAGCCGATGACGGCGGCGCCGCAGGCCATGGCCTCGGGAATGACGCGGCCGAACTGCTCCTCCCAGTTGGGCTGGGTTTCGGAAGGGAGGACGAGCATGTCCATGGAGGCGAGCCAGCGCGGCGTTTCGGTGTGCGGAACGTAGCCGGCGAAGAAGATGCGATCGCGCACGCCCTGGGCGGTGAGGAGCTGCTCGAACTCGGCCTGAAACTCGCCGGTGCCGACGAGGACCATGCGCCAGTCGAGATCACGCACTTTGCCGAGGGAGGTGGCGAGAGTACGGAGGCCTTTGGGCTCGATGAGACGACCGACATAACCGATGACGGGAACATTGGTCTGAGGGAAGCGCTCCGGCGGCGTGGCCTTGAGACGCGGGTGATAGCGCTCGGGATCGAGGGGAAGTGCGCAGACGGTCTGGCGGCCACGGAAGCCTTTGGCGGTGAGGACGTCCGCCACACGGTCCGTGATGGGCAGGGCGAAGCTGGAGGAGCGATAGACCATGGACTCCAGCCAGGAGAAGGGGGCGGGGTACTTCTTGTTGATGTTCTGGCAGGAGTAGAAGCCGAAGGGGACGCGGATGGAGCGGTTGTTGGCGTGGCAGACCTGCGCGGTGGCCAGAGCGTAGGGCTCGTGGTTCATGTAGATGACGTCCGGCTTGAGCTCGCGGAGGAAGCGCTGCCAGCGCATGCGATAGACGTGGAAGATGATGCTGCCGTTTTTCCACACGGCGCAGCGGATCACGGAATCCTCCAGGCCTTTGCAGGGCTCCTGACGGAGGGCATTGCCAAACTCGTCCTTCCAGCGGTCTGGCACCACGAGGGTGATCTTCCAGCCCGTCTCACGCTGGACACGGGCATAGACCTCCTGATTCAGGGCGGTGGCGGAGGAATGGCTGACGATGAGAATGTGCATGGCGGGAGAGATCAGTTGGAGCTGTTGAGGTGGGCGAGGTAGGCGTCTTCCGTCATCTGCGCGATGCGGTCCCAGGTGTAGTTCATCTCGACGTTTTTGCGGGCATTGACGCCCATGGTCTTGAGGTGCTGAGGATCTGCGCAGAGACGGCGGAGGACGGAGGCGACCTGGACGGGATCGTGCTCGATGAAGTCACCGTTTTCGCCGGGGGTGATGAAGTCCTCGGTGCCATTGATGCGGGTGGCGACGACGGGCAGGCCGCAGGCGGCGGCCTCGATGGTGGCGAGGCTGAAGGCCTCATACCAGCTCGGGAAGAGGAAGAGATCCGCAGCGCCGAGGGCTTCGGGGATGTCCTTGCGGAAGCCGCCGAAGACGATGTGGTCTGCAGCGCCGGCCTCGCGCGCCATCTGGGTGAAGCGGGCGCGATCGGGATCATCCCCCGCGACGAAGAGGGTGAGCGGCACATCTTTGAGATGACCCATGGCCTTGATGGCGAAGTCGAGACCTTTGCGGGCCCACTCGCCACCGGCAAAGATGGCCATGATGCGGTCCTGCGGCACGTTGTGCGTGGCACGCCAGGCATTGCGGGCCTCGGCGCTGAGAGGCTTGAAGCGCACGGTGTCAGCGGCGTTTGGAATGATGCGCACCTTCGCCTGGCCGATGTCGTAGTGACGGGTCAGCTCCGCGGCGACACCGCGTGAGACAGGGAGGAACATGGGGGCCTTGTGCCCGGGGCGGTGCTGATAGAGGCGCTTCTCCGCAGCGCAGGTGGCGTTCAGATACATCCAGCGGGTGAGGCGGCGCGCGGGGGAGACTTTTTCCGAGCGGCCGAGGCGGTCGAGAATGATCTTCTTGGCGGGCTGGATGTTTTGAATGGTGACCACATTGCCGCGCTGGGTGTTGCAGCCGATGGTGTGGACGATTTCAAACTGGCCGGGGCGGACGCGGCGGTTCACCTCGAGGTAGTAGCTGCCGAAGTCGATGACCTCCGCCCAGTTGACACCGGGGACGCGATGCCAGGCGATGTTGGAAAGGTCGAGGTCCTCCGCCTTGCGTGCGTAGAGGTGGACCTCGTGCTTTTTGGCGAGGCGTTCGGCGACTTCATTGACCGCGCGCGCGCTGCCGTCGCGGCGGTTGCAGTTGATCATGGCGTAAGCGATTTTCATGTTATGACGATGGGTGAGGGATGAGGAGAGGCTGGGAAAGATCCGGCTGAGCGGGAAGGAGGCGGGAATGGACCCAGCGGCTGCGCCAGCGGTCGAGGGGCTGGTCGATCCATTTCCAAATGAGCCAGCTTCCAGAGAGAGCGGCGGCGAAATTGGCGAGCAGCAGGAAGGCATTCTGCCAGGCGAAGGAGGACCAGTTCACCACGGAGTAATAGGCATCCCGCGGGATCCAGTGGAAGAGGTAGAGAGGGTAGGCCCAGTTCCCCAGCATGCGGTCGCGCGCGTCTGACTTCTGCAGGACGTTCCAGGCGATGAAGGGGGCGAAGACCAGGGCGCCGAGGGCCCACCAGAGGTGAACGAGGAGGCGTGGATCCCAGGCGGCGGCGTGGGCCTGTGCAGCCCCGGCAGCACCACGAAACCAGATGGCGCCGCGGGTGGCGGGCCAGAGGAGGAAGCCCGCGGTGACGGCGATGAAGAGGGACGCCGAAACCAGGGCGGTGCGGCGGGAGGGAGCCCAGCGGAGATGGTAAAACGCCATGCCGATGGCGAAGAGCCAGAAGTAGAGAGGCAGGGAAGAAGTGTTTTCCACCACGCGGACGCCGGCCTCCAGCAGAAGGAACGCAAAGGATGCGACCGCGAGAACAGCCACGAGCCAGTTCACGACGCGAGGCCGGAGGAAACCGCCGATGAACATGAGCAGCGCGAAGGCGAGGTAGAACTGCATCTCCACATCGAGCGACCAGGCGGGAGGAAGGATGCTGCCGGCGGACTTTGAGCCGAGGATGGGGAGCTGCCGCAGAGCCCACTCCAAGAGATTTTGCGGCAATGGAGGCGCGCCGGGAACCACGGAAGAGGAGACGAATGCCAGGGCGAGAGAGACGAAGAAGACGGGCGCCAGACGGCACCAGCGGCTGCAGATGAAGGTAAGGCAGGCGGAGCGGGTCTGGACGTATTTTTCCGCCCACATGCGGGCGATCCAGTAGCCGCTGAGGATGAAGAAAGCGTACACGGCCCAGCTTCCCATGCGCAGAGGGAAGGAGTGATGAACCACCACGATGAGAGCCAGCGCGAAGCGCAGGAGACCGGGGCCTGGAAGGAATTTGTTCATGCGATGAGAAGCGGAAGCGAGGGAGGGCGGGCAGGCCGGACCCGCGGGCCCGCCGGGGAGCGGATTTTCAGGAGACGGTGAAGCGCGGGGGCTGCGAGTGAAGATCCGCGCCGGGGCCGGAGGCGGTGAGCGCCTGAAAGGGGGCGGCGAAAGGAGGAGGCGAAGGAGGCGCGGGCTGTGAAATGGGATCGAAGGAAGGGGGCTGGTATGGCGCGGTGAAGGCCTGTGGAAGCGCCGAGGGGAAGGGCAGGGTGACGCGGTTGAGAGAGATGCCGAGGAAGACCCAGAAGAGGGAGAAGCTGCCGAAGATGTTTCCGACGGCGAGGAAGACCATGCAGCCGAGCAGCACCACGCGGCCGGTGGTCAAGAATGGATTGGTGCCGCCGAGGCGGATGCGGCGGGTGAGCTCCGCCCAGATCTGAGCCATGGCGGCAAAGAAGGCGAGACCGCCGATCCAGCCGAACTGGCTGAAGACTTCGACATAGCCGCTGTCACAGAAGCCTTCCTGGGGGCTGCTGTCTCCGGAACCGCCGGAGGAGGCGAGGCGGCTGCCACCAAAGCCGGAGCTGCCGAGGCCCATGCCGATGGGATGCTGCAGGATCCAGGGAAGGCCGGTGGTGAGAATGCCCATGCGGCCTTTGAAGGAGCCGTCATTCTGCATGTCCTTCATGGTGTCGTAGCGCTTGGTGATGCGCTCGGAGCCGGGCATGTACTGGAGACCGATGCTGGCGCCGAGACCGAGCACCACGGCGAGAACAATGACACGGCCGACGCCTTTTCCTTTGGAGAGAGCGGGCTGGAGCATGGCGACGAGGGCCACGATGATGAACATGCTGCGGGTGAGGGTGAGGACGACCACGGAGAGCAGCAGCACGATGGTGAGCCAGCTTCCGAGGATGCGCCAGCGGGGGTTCAGAATCATGGGAATGGCGGCCCAGGCCAGGAAGCTGGCGCAGGGACCGCGCTCATGCAGGGTGGAGAAGACGGTCATCTCGGTGGGCCTGAGCTGGCCGAGGTAGCCGACAAACTTCACGGCGGTGACCCAGAAGGCATCCCATTCCGGGATGGTGTAGTATTGATACCAGCCGTAAACGGCCACGATGAGGGCTGCGTAACCGCAGGAGCGCAGCCAGCGGTCCGCCGTCTGAGTGGAGACGGGAGCGGTGGCCGCATAGAGGAAGGCGCCGAAGCCGGCCATCCACTCGCCGAGCGAATAAAAAGCACCGAAGCCCACGCTGACAAAACCGATGACCAGACCGTGGGCCAGGGCGACCATGATGAGGGTGGCCACATTGCGGGAGCGGGGCGTGAGCTGGCCGAAGCGGGACAAGGCGGGCAGCAGCAGGACGGCGCTGACGATCAGAGGGGTGAGGCTGATGGTGGAGAGGGGATTGAAAGCGCCATTGATGTAGTAGTCCACCACGCGCCGGATGCCGCGGTTCAACGCGAACACGAAGAACACGTAATCCATCAGCCAGGTGGAACGCTGCGCGGCCAGCAGGAAGGCTGGAAGCACGATCAAAAGCGTGATGAAGTATTCCATGCTACTGGAGCAGAGGTTCCGCGACGGGGCATGCGGGGCCGGCGGCGGGTTTTGCAGGCGTGGAGGACTTCACCGGATTGCGACCGGTCCAGGCCATGACGGGACCGAACCAGGAGGAGGGCAGATACTCGAAGCGCTCGATGCCGCGGGTGCCGATCTCTTTGGCGGGATTTCCGCCGACGACGGCGAAGGGGCGCACATCTTTGACGACGACGGCGCCGGCGGCCACGACGGCGCCGCGGCCGATGGTGACGCCTTTGAGCACCATGGCGTCCGTGGCGATCCAGGCGTAGTCTTCGATGACGATGGGGGCGAAGACGTGCTCGTAGGTGGGCGAGGTGATGTCGTGCGAACCGGTGATGAGGCGGACGCCGTCATTGATGACGACGCAGGCGCCGATTTTGACCTGCGCGTGGGTCTGCATGGTGGTGATGCCGAGGCAGCAGCCGGGGCCGATGCTGAGGTGGGAGGCGTCTCCCTGCACGGTGAGCCTGGAGATGACGGCGGAGGGGGCGATGCGGGCGCCCTTCATGCGCCAGCGCAGGGACTGCCAGCAGTAGCCGAGGAGGCTGGGGAGAGTCCACAGGCGCTTCAGCCAGTGCTTCACCCAGGCGGGGGAGAAGAGCGGGGCCTTGAGCCGGTTTTGAAAAAGGTAGGCGATCATGGGGATGTGAGAAAGGGCGGGCTTTGCCAGACATCCTGAACGGCCCGGTCTAAGGGGCTGGAGCGGCTGCCTGCCCAGACAATAAGCTTTCATTTGTCTGAGTGCGGCTAAGGCATGCCTTAAAGGCGGCTAGGCGTCCGGTAAGGGTGGCGGCGAAACGCTGGTGTGGCATGGACCGCGGGCGGAGGATGAAATCCACCGCGCGGGCGAGGCCGGGGCAGACAGCGCTGCCTACCAGGACCTGCCAGAGGGTGATGGTCCAGCGCACGAGGCCGGAGCCATGCCTCAAGGCGACGAAGGTTTCATTGTAGGCGATGTCACTGGTGCCTTCAAAGCTGAAGGCGCCGCGGTGGACGGTGTCGCCATCATGACGGGGGGCGACATTGTGAATGATCCGGACGGCGGGATCGAAGATCATTTTCAAATTTTGCGCCCGGGCCTGGAGGCCGAGGGCGAGCTCCCAGTTTACCTGGGCGCCGCGGCCGCGCAGGCCGCTCTCAAAGCCGCAGGCGCGGAGGAAGCCGCCGCGGAAAAAGCAGTTGGACCCGCGGAGGACCTGCACGAGGCGGGCGGAGCCGCCGCCGCGATGGTGACCGCCGGTGACGCGGCCAAACCAGTGAACATTGCCGACATCTTCCACGAGGGGTTCGGTCCTGCGCATCTCGGGGTAGTCCATGAGGATGTCGCGGCCACCTGCGGCCACGACGTCAGCGCGGGACTTTACGTGAGCGAGCATGGCGCCGAGCCAGTGCGCGGGGATCTCCACATCATCGTCCAGCAGAACGATCCACTGCGAGAGGCATTCCTTGAGGCAGGAATTCATGGAGCCGACGACACCGACGCCGCGGGCCTCCACGGCACGCACGGGCAGGAGGGCCGCGTATTCGCGGATGACGGCGGGGGTCAGATCATCATCCGCGCGCACGCCTACCAGGATCTGGTCTGCCTGAGTTTGCTGCAGCTTCAGGGAATCAAGGCATTTGCGGAGGTGAGCGGGGCGCTTCAGCGTGGGGATGATGATGCCGATGGAATCTGACTGAGTCTTCATGTATGGGCTGGCGGCTGGAGTGCGGACGGACCCACAGCGGCCCTTTCTTCAGTGATGGCACGAAGGGCGGGCCTGCCCAGGCCGGGGCGGCCGTGGGATGAAACCCGGAGGGTGTTCAAGGCCTGGCGACGGTAGAAGGGCACGTGCAACTGTTTTACCTGATGGTAACCGCGTGGTGTGTTTTGGAACATTGGATCTGCTGCCATGATAACAATTTAAAGCGTTCTAAGCGCGCCCCGGCGCGAGGCCGAAGGTGCTGCCGTGAGAATGAGCATGAGCGGGCGCGGAACCGGACTGGGAGGCGCCGGTGAGATGACGGGTGAGATTTTCGGCGAGGGTGCTCCAGGCGAAGTGACTCTGGTAGAAGGCGGCGGCGCGCTGGCCGGTGTCTCTCGCGCGGAGGAGATCCGGCAGATGGGCGGCGGTCATGGCGGCGAAGGTGGCGGCATCATTGCAGTCCAAGGCGAGGAGGCCATCGACAGCCGCTGTGAGAAGCAGGCTGTCCGTCCAGGGGCTGGCATTGGTGATGACGGGGATGCCGTGCTGGAGGCCGGCCATGACGGAGCCGCGGCGGGTGGAGACGCCGTCTGAGAAAGGAGCGAGGATGACATCCATGGCGCGGAGATGCAGGCCCACCTGGCCCGCGGGCTGCTCGCCAAAACTGCGGACCTGGACGCCGGGCATGGCCTGGGAGATTTTGGCCGAATCCGGACCGACGTGGGCGACGATGACGTCGCGGCCGGTTGTGCCGACCTGCCTGGCGGCGGCGGCGATCCAGTCGAGCTGACGGCTGATGTGAGCGGAGCCGAAGACGCCGAGGACGAGGGCGTTTTCCGGAAGGCCGATCTTCTGGCGTGCGAGGCCGCGCGGTGTCTCATCGAGCGGGACGTTTGAGCCGACGGGGAGATGAAGGCAGGGGAGATCCGGGCGCACGCGGGCGACCTGCTGCTGATAACGGGTGGAGGAGACGAAGGCCTTTTCCGAGACATGGCAGACCTGGCGGAAGAAATGAGACTGCCAGAGATGCATGACGGCAAACTTCCAGGGCCAGGCGGGCACCATGGTCTCATGGAACATGGTAGCGATGCGCACGTGGGGATAATGACGGCGGATCTTGCGCAGGGTTTGCGGCACCCAGGGGCACCAGCCGCGCCTGCCGAAGCCGAAGGGATTGTACTGGAGCAGGAGCCAGTGGGGGCCGCGGGCGGGCTGCTGCCAGTGAGCGATGGCGTCCTCAAGGGCCTCGAAGGAGGAGGGGACGGAGGGCTCGAGGAACTGAGTGACCTTCACCTCTTTATCTTCCGCAATGGGACGGCCACCGCGGGTGAGGACCTCCACAGAGGCCTGGCCGGCGAGGCTGCGGGCGAGCCACCAGGTGTGGTCGCCAATGCCATCGAGGTCTGGCGGATAGGCTGCGCTGACGAGGGCGATGTTCATGGTTTGGAGGGAGTGGCCGCGGCGGTGTGAGGGAAGGCGGGAGCAACGGGCGCGGTGCTGGTGACGGCACCGCGATGTGAGGCGGAGAATTTTTCCACGGCGAGGCGGAGGATTTCGCCGAGGCGGGTGGTGACGCGATCGAGATCGAAGGATTCCTCCGCGATGGCGCGGGAGGGGGAGACATCCGGCGTGGTATTTGATACCATGCGGGCGAGGGCGGCGGCGAGAGTCTCGGCGCGATCGTCGGCGAGGTGGATGTCGCGCGGGCAGAGGTAGTCGGCGTTGCCATTGGTGTGGCCGACGATGACGGGAAGGCCGCAGGCCTGGGCCTCGGAGACGGAGGAGCCGAAGTTTTCCTCTTCGCTGGGCTGGATGAGGACATCGTGCCCGTGCAGGAGCGCGGGGACCTGCTGGCGGGGCATGCCTTTGATCCAGCGGAGGCGATCCGGGAAGGGGAAGGCATCGATGAGTTTTTCGTAGCCGGGCACGAAGCCGACACCGCCGACGATGGTGGCCTTGACGCGAAGGCCCTGGCGGATGGCGAGCTCGATGCCGGAGAGGAAGAGATCGAGGCGCTTACGGGGGATGATGCGGCCGAGCCAGAGGACGCGGAGCTCGCCCTGGGCGGCCGGAGTTTCAGCGGCGGGCTGGAACATCTGGAGATCGATGGGATAGGGAAGCGCGGAGACGCGGGAGGACGGGACGCCGTAGAGATCCTGCAGCGTCTGCTTTGACTGCCTGCTGCCGACGATGATGTGGTCTGAGTGACGCAGGGGAGGAAGGCCGAGGCGGGAGAGGCGGAGCTGTGCGAGGAGGAGCCACTGGGCGGCCCTGCGCAGGCCGGCGAGGCGGCTGATTTCAGCGAAGCGAGAAACGATGGAGCGCGCATCGGTGCCGGGCGGGCCCTGTGCGAAGCTGATCATGGGGAGATTCCGCACACGGCCGGGAGCGTAGTCGCCGAGCCAGAGGCAGAGATCGTAGCGGCGGGAGGAGTGCTCCTGGCGCATCTTTTTTATGAGCAGGCGCTCGTAGGTGGCGCAGTCCACGCGGGAGGCGAGGAAGCCGAGGAGGGGGATTTTTTGCACGCGTGCACGGAAGCGGTCGGGGCCGACATTGTCCGTGCTGATGAAGCGAAAGCGGTGGTGCTCGCCGACGGCGGGGCGGGGATCGACGAAGGAGGGCTTCGAAAAGAAGTCCACCTCGTGACCGTCTGCGAGCAAGGAGCGCAGGAGGAGGGCATTGGCCGAAGCGACGCTGCCCTCCTGAGCTGAGACGTAACCGCTGACTGCGAGTTTCATGTGAGGGGGCTGGTGCTGAGGGTGAGGGCGACGAGGTTCTGATCTGCGGCGGGCTTCTGGAGCCAGCGCTGGCAGATTTCCTCGTCGAAGCTCATGGGCTCGAAGAGTTCGAGGCCGCTGCCGGGGAAGAAGGTCATCTCGCCGAAGTAAACGCCCTTGTCGGTCTGGTAGAAATCGACGCGGACGAAGTTCTGCTCCTTGGAGAGGCGCTCGGCGGCGGCGATCATGGTGGCGAGGCCCTGGGGTGCGGGAACCTGCTGGGGGTACTGATCGTGCTGGAAGCTGACGGGCAGGCGCTCCCAGGTGGTGGAATAGAGGCAGCGCTGATGATCGATGTAACGGCCGGTGTCGTGCTGGATGAAGGCGACCTTGCCGCGGAAGCAGAAGAACTTGAAGTCCTCGGGGACGAGATCATTGCAGGGGAGGAACTCCTCGGCGATGACGCCGGGGACGAGGTGGCGGTAGCTGGGCTCGCGGGAGCCCCAGAAGTACTCCGTGGCGAGCCACTGGCGGATGGAGGCCTTTTCCTCCGCGGTGAGGCGGCGTGGTTCTTTGACGAGGATGGTCATGCCGGAGCCGTGGGTGCCTTTGATGACGCAGCGGGGGATGACTTTGTCGAAGAAGGGATCATCGGCGGAGGTGGTGTAGTGGATGGTCTCGGCCTGGTGGCACTGAATGTCAGAGCCGTGGAGGGCCTGCTGCACGGATTCCTTGGCGAGGTGCTTGTCCACCCAGGGGGCGAAGGAGATGGACTTGGGGAGGGAGACCTTGCGTGCGAAGAGCCATTCGTGGAAGGTGCGGGGGTTGTTGAGGCGCGGGCGGAAGCCGTAGGTGCGTTTGAAAACGCGGGAGGAGAGGATGTAAGTGGCCCAGGGAGTGTCGGGGAGGATTTTGGCGAGAGTTTTGCCGATGCCGCCTTGGCGCAGAAACGTGAGCAGTGGGATGTTCATGGTTGGTTGGTTGGTGGTTGGATGAGGTCGTTTAACCGGCTGTCATGTGGGGGAGTGGGCGGCGGGCTTGGTTTTCCAGTACACGTTGTCGTTCTGTGCCGGGCGGAAGCGCTGCATGATGCGGTACCAGAGGCCGAGCCAGAGGCTGCCGTAGCGGAGGAGGACGCGGGTGCGCTCGGCGGTGCTTTCGGTGTATTGATGGAGGATGGAGACGGGTTTTTCGTCCACCTTCAGGGCGATGCCGCGGAGCATGGAGAAGGTGGGCTCACCGAGGGTGGACTGGCCCATCTTGTGGCGCAGCCAGGTGGCGCGGGCGTGGAAGATGCGGCCGTCCTGGACGGTGAGAAAGCGGGTCTGGCCGAAGAACTCAGGCTCGCGCAGGGCGATGTTCATGGCGACCTGGTCGCCGTTGAAGCTGGGGGCGGTTTTGGAGATGTCCCAGATGCGCTCGGAGAGCTGCTTCAGTGCGCCGGCGGTGCCGACGATGACGCCGGAGCAGTAGACTTCCTCGTAGAGCATGCGGGCTTCGTGGTCGGGGAAGACCTTGCGCAGGGTGGCGAGGTTCCATTCGGAGTCGTGGTAGCGCCAGCCTTCGGAGCTGACGACGAGCTCCTTGTTCTTGGAGACATCGAGGAGGGAGGCGAGGACGGAGGGGTTCTCCTGGAAGACGACATCGCGCACGTCGGTGGCGACGACGCAGGTTTCGGGGGAGAAGGATGCGAGGATGGCGGCGAAGTCCTTGAAGCGGCCGCGGTTCACGGAGATCTCCATCCTGGCCTCGATGATCTCGACGCCGTGATGGCGCATGCGGGCCTTCACGTCCTCCGCGACGTCCTCATAGGTGACGAGGATGACGCGGCCGGTGAAGGAGGTTTTGCGCAGGGATTTGATCCAGGGCGCAACGACGGGCCATTCATGGTGGTTGATGGCTCCGATGACGACGGTTTCAGCAGTGGGCATATTCAGCGATGGGTGTGGTGTTGTAAGAGGGGGCCTCAGGAGCAGGCGCGTTGACTTGAAAGGGCGGGAAGTGCTTTTTGAGCTGCTGCCAGCGGCGGATGGTGCGCAGCTTGAGCGGACGGCGGGCCTTCCAGAGGGCGGGCAGGTCGCGGCAGAGGTCTGAGAGGGCTTCCCGGAGGAGGGGCTGCCAGTCGCCATCGGTCCAGTCATTGGCCTGGCGGAGGTAGCGCGCGCCCTGAAGGAGGCGCGGGCCGAAGGTGAGGGCAAGCAGCCAGAGGGGCTCGTGCAGGACGGCCTGGTACCAGATGTTGCGGGCGTTGAGCTTGGCGCGCTGGCGGCTGTTGCGGGCGGTGGGGCTGGGATTGTGGCAGATGCAGCGCTCCGGGAGGTAGAGGACGGAGAAGCCGGCATCCCACTGACGTTTGCAGAATTCGTTTTCCTCGTGGGCCATCTGAATGAGCTCCTGGAAGCCGCCGATCTGGTGATACACATCCGAGCGGACGAGCGCGGCGCAGGTCATGAAGCCGCAGGTGAAGCAGGGGTGCTCCACGGGGGCGGGCTGCATGTAGGGCGCCAGTTTGCCGTCTTCGGCGGACTGCGGGTAGGCGATGGAGCCGATGGTCGAATTGCTCTTCAGAATGTGCAGGCCCTGCTCGATGCCAGCGCGTTCGAGGACGAGGGAGTCGTCATCGAGGAAGAGGTACATGGAGCCGGTGGCCTGGGCGGCGAGGAGATTGCGGCCGGTGGTGGGAAAGAGCTGCCTGTCCGAGGAGATGATGCGCAGGCGGGTGCGGACGGAGGAGGGGACGGAGTCGAAGCAGTTGTCCCGCCAGAAGATCTTCGGGGCGTTTTTGAGCAGGAGGACCTCGTGCAGGAGATCGCCGAGCTTGGCGAGGCTTTGAAGGCAGCGGGTGACTTCGTCGAGGCGGTCGCCGCAGATGATGAGGGCGGATATTTCACGTGCCATGGTCGGAGCGGGTTGAGTGTTGAATCAGCGAAAGCGGTGGCGGAGCTGGAGCAGGGGGCGTTCGAGTCCGTAGTAGGAGAGGCAGGCCGCGGCGATGACAGGGAGGAGCCAGAAGGTGTGGCTCATCCACCAGACGTGCTGGAGGCCGAAGGCGTCCGGATGCGTGCAGAAAAGCTGCTGCCAGATATAGAGGGAGTAGGAGAGGACGCCGATCTGGGCGAGGGGGCGGAAGTTGAGGAGCTTGTAGAAGCCGGTGTTGGAGAGCAGCACGCTCTGGAGCATCAGCAGCGCGAAGCCGGCGGACTGGATGCTGCGTCCGCAGCAGACTTCAACGAACCATGAGGCGGACTGCAGAGCACCCGGGAGCGGCAGGTAGTGGAGGGCGATGGGGAGCGCGATGAGACCGGCGCCGGTGAGCATGACGGGCGCCACGGCGTTTTGCAGGGTGGCGATGAAGCGCCGCGGCCCGCGGGCGAGAAGGATGGCGGAGAGGCAGCCGAGGGCGAGCGAGTCGGCGTTGTTGAAGAAGGACCACTGATGAAACACGCGCTGCAGCAGACGGGAGGAGTCGGGGGTGTGTGCGAGAATGAAGCGGCCGGAGATCGCGGCGATGAGCATCACCGCGACGATGGTGAAGCATTTTTTGAGGTTGAGCTGCGGCTTGAAGAAGACGAACGCGACGGGCCACAGGAGGTAGAACTGCTCCTCCACGGCGAGGGACCAGAGGTGGTCGCTGGCATGGGTGGTGTGGAGGTAGTTCGTGGTGAAGGTGAGATTGCCAAGCCAGCCCGCGAGGCTCTGATGAAAAGGAGTGAAGAACTGGAGGGCGGCGAGCACGGCCAGGAACACCAGATACACCGGCAGGATGCGCACGGCGCGGCGGAGGTAGAAGCGTTTCAAACTGACCGATCCATCCTTCTTCTCCTCCATCAGCATGAGCCAAGTGATGAGAAAGCCGGAGATGACGAAGAAGAAGCGGACGCCGAGATGACCATCGAAGGCATGCTGGAAGAAGGTCATGTTCTCCATCGGAAAGCCGGCGACATCCTTGGTATGAGAGCCGAGAACGGCGAGGATGCTGATGGCGCGCCAGCCATCCAGGGAGGGCAGACGCGAGGTGAGCGCCGCTTTAACCGGGACATCGACTGTGTCCGGCGTGCAGGTTTCAGCAGCGGTCGGGAAGGTGGCGATGGAACTCATGATGGAGGAAGTGCAGGGTGAAACGAAGGCTCAGGCGGCAGCCAGTGGGACGGGTGCCAGCATGCGTGGCTTGGCGGCCTTGCTGGGCTGCATCTGGGAGTAGAAGGCCAGCCACTGGTCGAAGACATGGGAGGGAGCGCAGATCTCCTCGGCGAGCTTTCTGGCGGCCTGGATCATGCGTGTTTTCGCCTGCGGGTTTTCCAGAAGGAACTGCACGCCGGCGACGAGCTCCGCATTGGTGTGGGCAACGATGCAGTGCTCGCGATGAACGGCGGGAATGCCGTCGATGCCGTGCTGATTGGTGACGACCGGGACGCCAAGGGCGAAGGCTTCGAGGATTTTGACCTTGATGCCGGAGGCGTGCTCAGGTGCATAGACCATGCAGTCGAGGTCGTGGAAATAAGGGATGATGTCGGGGACGTTCTCCACCACGCGCGCGGCGGGGTCGGCGGCCCGGGCCTCGTCTCCGAGGATGCGGTTGGCACCACGACCGACGAGATAGAGCCGGGCGTTTTTCACGCTCTGCTTCATGAGGGGCCAGAGGTGGAAGAGATGGCGCGCGGCGGCACGGGTGGGAGCCCAGCCGTAGCTGCCGATCATGCCGACGTTCGGAGCGCGATCCGGTGTGGCCGCCAGTTCTGAATAAGGATAGCCCGCGAGATCGAGGCCGAACTGCACCGGGCGGATGGTGGCGGCGGGATTGATCAGGGACACATCCTCCGCCAGGGCCGGGGTGACGGCGGCCATGTATTTGAAAGTCTTGAGCATCTGGCGCTCGCGATAGAGATTCCACTTCACGCGCAGGCCGTGGGACTTCTCCGAACGCATGTCAGCATTGAGGAGGTAGTGGAGATTGATGACGGTGCGGTCCAGGTAGCGGAGACCAGGCCAGCAGGCGGAGTGAGTTTCCAGATGGAGCACGGCCTCGGGATCCCGCATGGATTCCTCCAGCGCGGCGACGAAGGCGCCGTCGTAGAGGAAGGCACCCTGCCAGAGCATGCTGCGGGTGGTGCGGATGAAGTTCTTGGGGACTGCTTTGGCGCAGAAGAGGCGCAGCCTGCAGTTGGGCGCGTTGAACATCTCGCGCAGGGCGGCGGCGTCTTTTTCGTCGAAGTATTCGATGAAGGCCTCGACATCGACGCCACGGCGGACGGCTTCGGAAAGAAGGAGGTGGGAGAGGCGCGCGGCTGCGCCAAGGAAGGGCAAGGGAGGCTCTGGGAAGACGTAAATGAGCTTCATGGGGCTGGGGACTCGATGCTGGATGCTAGATCCTGGATGCTGGATGCTGGATGCTGGATGCTGGATTCCGGCTTCCTCCTTCGCTCTTCGAGCTTCGGAGGACACGAAAGCCGGTACTACAAAACAGCGTTGGGCAGCTCGGTGGCGTTCGTGTTTGAGAGGGCATTGCGGCCTTCCTGAGCAAGCTTTGGGACCTCGGGGCGGGAGAGGACTTTGGAATAGACGCGGGCGGTGAGGCGGGCGGTTTCGTCCCAACTGAAGGCGGTGGAGCGCTGCACGGCACGCTGCTTGAGCTGCTCATGACAGGCGGGGTCAGCAGCGATGCGGGTGAGGAGGGCGGCGAGCTGGGCAGGGGAATCGAGAGAGAACAATTCGCCGCCGGAGCCGAGCACTTCGGGGAGGCTGGTGGCGTCCGCGGCGAGCACCGGGCAGCCCATGGCAAAGGCCTCACAAATCTGCAGACCGAAGCCCTCATAGAGGCTGGGGTAAACGAAGGACAGAGCGCCCGCGTAGAGGGCGGGGAGCCAGGAGTCATCCACACGGCCGAGCAGCAGGCAGCGTGATTCGATGCCAAGCTCCTTGATCAAGGCCTTGAGGGCGGGAGCGTTGGAGGCGGCGCCGCCAGCCATGACGAGGCGGGCGTTGTGCAGCTTTGCTTGAGCGAAGGCCCGGAGGAGGAAGGGCACGTTTTTGCGCGGCTCAAAACCGCCGATATAGAAGAAGTAGGGCGCGGCATCGAGCTGCTCCTGGACCTGAAGCGGAAGCGGAGAGAAGGAGGGGCTGAAAAGAGGATCGGCCGCATTGGGAATGACCTGCACGCGGCCGCGAAGATGGGGGCGCTGCTCCACGATGCGGTCGTGGCTGTACTGGCTGACGGTGATGACCTGACGGGCCAGGCGTTCGGTGAGCCAGTGGTCCAATTTGTTGGGCAGCTCCCTGGGCCGGCGCAGGTCGGAGAGGCGCATTTTGCGGTCCTGCATTTCGATGGCGTCATGGATGGTGACGACGGTGGGGCAGGGGGAGCGCGGAGGGAGGCCGAAGTGATGCGGCGTGTGAAAGAGCTCGATGCGCTCCGTCTTCAACAGCTTCGGCAGATCGATGGAGAGCCAGCGCCAGTAGCGGGGCGTCTGGGTGTGGATGACCTTCACGCCGGGAGAAAGGCGGGAAGTGAGCTCGCGGCTGACCGCGTAAGGCGTGAAGAGCGTGATGTCGTGGCCGCCGCGATCGAGAGCGTTGATGAGGTTGAGGCCGTAGCGGGTCCAGCCACGGATTTCGGGGGAGCCGAAGAGAGAAGCGTTGAAGCCAATGCGCATGAGTGAAGCGGGGATGAAATTTTCGGTGGCGGGCGGTCAGAGCTTTTTAGAGCATCCTGAAAATTTATGGGCTTGCCGGGGCAGCAGCATGGTTGGTGGAAGCGGAGCTGAGGGTGGTTGCGGAGCGCCGCACAGGGGACTGTGCGGACCACTTTGCTGGCGCATGTGCGGAGCGTTTGAGGTTTTCCGCATTTTGACAGGCTATGTTATTTTCAACCACGGATGACACGACCAGCACGGAGGAGGGGAGACTGGCGGGGGGAAAGGCGGTCTGCTTTAGAGCATTTTATATTATTTTATCGCCTTAATGTTTTGTGATGCCGCGAGGACGCGAAACGGTTTCTTCTCTCCTGCCCATGATAAGATCAAATGTTCGAGAACATTCCGCGGGGTGAGGCCGCCCGTCTTGCGAAGGCTGTTCGTGGCCCCCTCACCCCGACCCTCTCCCCGAAGGCAATGAATGCCTTCTTATGGGTGTCAGGGGCGGGGAGAGGGAGAACGACGCCTTGCTGCGCTGGACTGGTCGGACACGACATTGTCTAAAATGCTCTAATCAGTGCTTCGTCAGATGCCGGCGCGACCGCGCCAGCCGTTGAAGAGGAGAAAGGAGTCCAGGAGCAAGTTGCCCACGGAGCCGGCCCACATGAGGCCGATGGCGCCGCTGACGGTGGAGAGGTCCAGCACACAGGCGGCCAGAGCCTGGGAGCCAAACACGGCGAAGGGACGCAGCCAGGAATGGCGGACCCAGCCCTTGGCCTGAATGGGGATGGTGGCCACAGTGGCGAAGAAGGAGAAGGCCTGCAGACCGAGATAGAGCACGAGTTCGTACTCAAGGCCTGCATAGGCGGGGCCGAGGAGGAAGAGGAGCTGATGGCGGAGGAGCCAGCCGCAGGCCACGATGCCCGCGCCGATCAGGACGGAGAGAGCGGTGCTGCCCGTCCACATGCGCCAGAGACGCTGCAGGTTCTGCTCCGTGGCCATGCGCGGCAGCATGATGCCGGAAGCGATGGCGAGGGGGATCTGCAGGATCAAGGCGACACGGCAGATGGCGCCGAGGTCAGCCACCTTGTCGATGTTGCCAAGCCAGCCGACGATGAACAAGGCGACCTGGGCTTCGAAGAGATGCGTGATGTTGGCGGGAAGACCAATGAGGAAGTATTTTTTGAGGCTCTGAGTGGCGGCAGGGTCGGCCTGCTGCCCGAAGGCGGCGTGTTCACGCGCCTTGGGCAGCATCCAGCCACACACGGTGGGCAGCGGAGCCAGCACGGTGACGATCATCACCGTGACGGCGTCTGCAAAACCCGAGAAAACGAGAGTGACGATGCAGAGCATCCGCAGGAGGGAGCTGAGGATGTTCTCCCACTGAGGGATGTTGTAGCGGCGTGCCAGGCTCAGCGGCGTGGCGATCATCTGGGTGCTGATGCTCACCATGAGGGAGACGACGGCGGCGCCAACGAGCAGGACGATGCTGAGGGCGGGGCAGCCGCTGCGCAGGAGGAGGTGAATGAACAAGGGCAGGCCGACGAGGGAGCCGAAGAAGAGAAGGCCGGTGCGGAAGCGGCTGGCGGAGGCCAGCACGGCGCCCAGCTTGTCGCGGTCCCGGGCCACTTCACCGGCGAGCGGCATGAGGCCGGTGCTGACGCCGGTGACGGTGAAGATGACCAGGGCGCCGACGAGGTTGTTTGCCAGGGAGTACCAGGCGTACTCGGTCTTGCCGAGGGAGCGCACGACGAGGAAGGCGGTGAGCATCTGCACCACACGGCCCAGAATGCTGAGCGAGGCGTAGGAGGCGATGGTGCCGACGATGCGGCGGACCTGCTGCATGCACAGGCCTTTGAGGAAAGGCAGGCGCGGGGCGGCGGGTATTTCAGGGGAGGCTTCCATGACTCAAGCGGTAAAATTATTTTGTGCCGCTGTTTTTGCGATGAGCTGCGGGCATGGAACTGCGCGCTGTGCTGACGGCTCTTTTGCGTTCCGCAGCGGGTGTGTTTGCGGCATGCCAGGCAAGGTGAGAACGGGGGTGTGTTTGCGACCTGCTGCGGGCTCGGAGGCCCGCGCTCCGGGGTGCTGTGAGGCGTGGAGGTGATGGGGGTTTTCAGACATGAGTGGAAGCCGGGAGGGGCATCCCCCAGCTTTTGTGATGAGCTGCGGGTATTGAACTGCGCGCTGTGCTGACGGCTCTTTTGCGTTCCGCAGCGGGTGTGTTTGCGGCATGCCAGGCGAGGTGAGAACGGGGGTGTGTTTGCGACCTGCTGCGGGCTCGGAGGCCCGCGCTCCGGGGTGCTGTGAGGCGCGGGGGGGATGGGGGTTTTCAGACATGAGTGGAAGCCGGGAGGGGCATCTCCCCAACTTTTGCGATGAGCTGCGGGTATTGAACTGCGCGCTGTGCTGACGGCTCTTTTGCGTTCCGCAGCGGGTGTGTTTGCGGCATGCCAGGCAAGGTGAGAACGGTGGTGTGTTTGCGACCTGCTGCGGGCTCGGAGGCCCGCGCTCCGGGGTGCTGTGAGGCGCGGGGGTGATGGGGGTTTTCAGACATGAGTGGAGGTTGGGAGGGTCATCTCCCAGCTTTTGCGATGAGCTGCGGGTATTGAACTGCGCGCTGTGCTGACGGCTCTTTTGCGTTCCGCAGCGGCTGTGTTTGCGGCATGCCAGGCAAGGTGAGAACGGTGGTGTGTTTGCGACCTGCTGCGGGCTCGGAGGCCCGCGCTCCGGGGTGCTGTGAGGCGCGGAGGTGATGGGGGTTTTCAGACATGAGTGGAAGCTGGGAGGGGCATCTCCCCAACTTTTGCGATGAGCTGCGGGTATTGAACTGCGCGCTGTGCTGACGGCTCTTTTGCGTTCCTCAGCGGGTGTGTTTGCGGCATGCCAGGCAAGGTGAGAACCGTGGTGTGTTTGCGACCTGCTGCGGGCTCGGAGGCCCGCGCTCCGGGGTGCTGTGAGGCGTGGAGGTGATGGAGTTTTTCAGACATGAGTGGAAGCCGGGGTGGTCATCTCCCATGCCTTCAGGTGAGCGCCGACCATGTGGTCGGTGGTGAAATTTACGAGCTGATGGCGGAGGCCTGCGAGGCCGATGCGATGGCGGTCCTCCGGGAACATCAACAGCCGCAGCAGGCCATGGGCGAGAGGCTGCGGCTGCTGATCAGCCCACACACCTGTGACGCCGTGATCCACGAGCTCGCGGCTGGCGGGGGCGGGGCCACAAATGACTGGTTTGCCGTAGGACCAGGCCTCCACGTAAACGATCCCGAAGGACTCGCGGGCTGAAGGCAGGCAGAAGACATCACACGCGGCATAGGCGTCGGCCTTTTCCTGTTCCGAGGGGCAGCCAAGATCGCGAACGCTCTCAGGTGAAATTTTGGCGATGCGGGCTTCGTCGGGATCTCCGGGACCGGCGAGGAGGAGGACGGCGTCCGGGCACTGGCGCATGACGAGCGGCCAGGCATCCAGCAGGACCGGGTAACCCTTGTCGGCATCCCGACGGCCGACGAAGAGGACGGAAGGGCGCATGCCGATCTCGAGCTTGGAGCGGAGACGGGCGCCGTTGCCATTGGCGGGGCACATGGGCGGGAGGCCGCAGCGGATGAGCTTTTCCGCGTCGACTCCTTGAGAGATGAGGAGGTCGCGCTCGTGATCTGACTGGCAGAAGACCGCCGAGGCCTGCTGACAGAAGCGTGCTTCGAGAGTTTCATCCTCGCTGTCCTGCGGGGGGAGGGAGGGCCAGACGGTGAAGGGCACATCGGCCTCGCGAGATTCGCGCCAGAGCGGATGAGCGGTGATGTCTTTGCCAGAGCCGACGAAGTGGAGAACATCCACGGAATCGAGAGACGATTTCCAGGAATGCTGGGGATTCATGACGCGGCTGAGAGTGTCTGCAAAGCGCAGGAGGGGGCCGCTGGCCGGACGCTGGCCGGAGGGACGGTGATGCTGCAAGCCGCTGGCGCGGTCATTGGGACGCATCGGCAGGTTTTGGACGGTGAGGGACTGACCGTGGATGCGGCTGAAGCTTTTGAGGCCGGAGGTGAGCTCGCGCTGGTAGGCGGCGAGGCCGCCGATGACGGCGGAGTGAATGGGGGAGGCGATGACGACTTTCATGTCGGTGCCGGGGGAGAGGGGCTGGGGCGAATCACGCCGCCAGGTGAAGGGCGGGCATCGTGCGTGAAGGGCGGGCTGGGCGGCAGGCGTGTGGCGGAGCGTAAGGGGGACGCTGCTGGTGGATGCTGGGTGTGGCGGGGTGCTCGGTTTGCTTCCGGATTTGGATGCAGCAACCCAGGGTCGCCTCGCTTAGGCTCGGCTGACCCTGGGCTGTATTACGCAGCCCCTTCAGGGCTGGTGCGGGAGCGAGAGCGGTGTGGTGCGCGAAGGGGACCGAAGGGTTCGCGACGCGATGTGACGGGAATGGTGAAGCGGGGAGCAATGCCTGGGCTGGGCGGCAGGCGTGTGGCGGAGCGTAAGGGGGACGCTGCTGGTGGATGCTGGGTGTGGCGGGGTGCCCGGTTTGCTTCCGGATTTGGATGCGGCAACCCAGGGTCGCCTCGCTTAGGCTCGGCTGACCCTGGGCTATATTACGCAGCCCCGTTGGGGCTGGTGTGGGAGCGAGAGCGGCGGTCGCGAAGGAGAGCGAAGGGTTTACCACGCGATGCAAATGGAATGGTGAAAGCGTGATCAAGGTGCTTCGAGCGGATGTCGAGAATTCAGTCTGATCCCGTGGTGGAGCAGTGACCGGACTGGCTGTAGCGGGCGCTTGCGTTTTACTTTCAGGCAGTCTGCAGCGCATCTTCCGTGCCACTGGGGCTGCTGCGCTCGCCGATACGAAGGACATGCTTTTCTGTGAAACGGGCCAGCCAAGCTCCAATCGTCTCAGGCGGGCAGCGGCATGGCGGTGCGGAGGCGCTGGATCTGGCCGAGGTGCATGCGGAGGGGCTCCCAGTGGAACATGGCGTCTCCGGGGCGGAGGAAGCGGCCTTTGAGAAGATCGTGGCGGACGAAGAAGGCATCAGTGCCGGAGAGCTCGCAGCCGACGAGGGAGTAGCCGCCAGTCTCGGCAGCGGCGCTGATGGTGCCGAGCGTGGCGCCAAAGAGGGTGGAGCCGTCCCAGACGGCCTTGGCGTCATAAGGAGCGGCCCAGTCGAGATCGGCGGGAAGCATGCCATTGTAGGCGACGCAGAACACGCGGGGGCGGAAGGCCAGGAGCTCGGTGAAGACGTGGTGAGTGTTGTAGTCGATGCTGATGCTGATGAGATCGAGATCTTCGGCGAAGCCGCGGGTGGAGAGCAGGGTGCGGGCATTGTCACGGCCCACCAGCTTGCGGCTGATCTTGAGCTTGCCCTCGCGAACGAGGACCTGAAGGTTTGCGGAGAGCAGTTCGTCCTTGGGCAGGGCGGCATCGAGCCAGAGGCCGCGCCAGCCTTTGAGGAGGAGGAGATTGCTGTTGTTCTGCGCGGGGGCGGTGCCGATCTCGACGAAGCGGCCGCCGCCAGCGCCGATGCGGCGGAAGATCTCGGCGAGGATGCCGTCCTGGCCGTCGTGCGAGAAGATTTTCTGGCGGAAGGGCATCAGGGCCTGGGGAAGCTGGTACTTTGGGTTTTGCAGGAGCTGGAGCTCGAGCAGTTCCGAGAGCAGGCTGGCGGAGCGGGCGGTGGAGGCGCCGGAGATGTCGATGTTGGCCTTAACCTGGCCGATCTTGGAGAGGACTTGGTTCATGCCGGAGGGAATGATGAAACCAGAAGGAGGAATGACGAAGGCGGCCTTCTACGAGGCGGGGGGGCATTCGTCACTGGCCGCGAGAGAGGAGGCGGGCCGGAGCCGGCTGAAGCCGGTACTGCAATGCGAAGAGGCGGAGGGCGGAAGTAGTGCGGGCGGGATTGCCCGCACTACTTCGGGACTGCGAACGAGTTCTCTGGGTCCTTTGGTTCAGCAGCGCGTGAGCGGAGTAGAAGGATCGAGGACGAGTTCGAGTAGGAGGACGAGGACGAGGACGAGGACGATTCAGAGCGCTCTCTTTACGAGATCGCTTCGTGGGGCAGGGGCTTGCCGATGCTGTAGACTTTGAAGCCGATCTGGCGGAGCTTCGCGTGGTCCAGGAGGCTGCGGCCGTCGAAGATCCAGGCGGGCTTGACCATGGACTTGTAGATGGCCTCGAAGTCGAGCTTGCGGAATTCATCCCACTCGGTGAGGACGAGGAGGGCGTGAGCGCCGGCGGCGGCCTGTTCGGCGCTGGCGGCGAACTCGACGCTGGGACTGCTGCTTTCGATCTCGAGGTCCTTGCAGATCTGCGCGGAGCCGACCTTGGGATCGTAGATGGAGAGGCTGGCGCGCTCTTCGAGGAGGTCCTTGCAGACGTAGATGGCGGCGGACTCGCGGGTGTCGTTGGTGTCCTTTTTGAAGGCGAAACCGAGGATGCCGATGCGCTTGCCGGTGACGGTGTTGAAGAGGGTGCGGAGGACGCGCTCTGCGAAGCGGTGCTTCTGCCAGTCGTTCATGATGATGACCTGGTCCCAGTAGGCGGCGACTTCAGGGAGGCCGAAGTGACCGCAGAGATAGACGAGATTGAGCACGTCCTTCTGGAAGCAGGAGCCGCCGAAGCCGACGGAGGATTTGAGGAACTTGGGCCCGATGCGGGAGTCCGTGCCGATGGCGCGCGCGACTTCATCCACATCCGCGCCGGTCTTTTCGCAGAGGGCGGAGATGCTGTTGATGGAGGAGATGCGCTGGGCGAGGAAGGCATTGGCGACGAGCTTGGAGAGCTCTGAGGACCAGAGATTGGTGGTGAGGATGCGCTGGCGAGGAACCCAGTTGGCATAGACGCTGACGAGGGTCTCGATGGCAGCGAGGCCGCCTTCGGTCTGCTCGCCACCGATGAGGATGCGGTCGGGGCTGGTGAGATCTGCGACGGCGGTGCCTTCGGCGAGGAACTCGGGATTGGAGAGGACCTGGTGCTGGAGGCCTTTCTCACTGGAGGCGAGGATGGTCTTGATGGCCTCGGCGGTGCGGACGGGGATGGTGCTCTTTTCGACGATGATCTTGGGGGTGTCCGCCACTTCGGCGATGGTGCGGGCGACGGACTCGATGTAGCGAAGGTCTGCGGCTCTGTGAGCGCCGACGCCAAAGGTCTTGGTGGGGGTGTTCACACTGACGAAGATGATGTCGGCATCGCGGATGCCGGCTTTGACTTCGGTGGAGAAGAAGAGGTTTTTCCCACGGGAGCCACGCACGAGATCATCGAGGCCGGGCTCATAGACGGGGAGGTCGTCGGAGTTCCAGGCGGCGATACGCTCGGCATTGAGGTCCACGACATCGACACGGATGTGGGGGCATTTGGCGGCGATCATCGCCATGGTGGGGCCGCCGACATAGCCGGCGCCGATGCAACAAATTCTCATAAGGGGTTTAGAATGGGTAAATTAGTTAGTTAAGGGTGAGTTTTTTGAGAGGGGCTTTCATGGGCCGGGGTTGTTTTGCCGCCGGGCCTGCGAGGAGCTGGGCGAAATAAGCAATGGTGCGGTCGAGACCTTCGGACAACGGGATTTTGGGCTCCCAGCCGAGGCGCTTTTTGGCCAGGGAGATGTCCGGCTGGCGCTGCTTGGGATCGTCGGCAGGGAGGGGACGGAAGACGATCTTGGACTTGCCACCGACTTTGGAGAGCACGAGCTCGGCGAGCTCGAGCATGGTGAACTCACCGGGATTGCCGATATTGACGGGGCCGGTGAAGTCGTCGGTCTCCATGAGCTTGACGAAGCCGCTGATGAGATCGTCCACATAGCAGAAGCTGCGGGTCTGCTGGCCGTCGCCGTAGATGGTGATGTCGTTGCCTTTGAGGGCCTGGACGATGAAGTTGGAGACGACGCGGCCGTCATCCGGGAGCATGCGGGGGCCGTAGGTGTTGAAGATGCGGACGACGCGGATGTCCACGCCGTTTTGACGGTGGTAGTCGAAGAAGAGGGTCTCGGCGACGCGCTTGCCCTCGTCATAGCAGGAGCGGGGGCCGATGGTATTGACGTGGCCCCAGTAGCTTTCGGGCTGGGGGTGGACTTCGGGGTCGCCGTAGATTTCCGAGGTGGAGGCCTGGAAGACGCGGGCCTGGAGGCGGCGGGCGAGGCCGAGGACATTGATGGCGCCGAGGACGGAGGTCTTGATGGTCTTGATGGCGTTGTATTGATAGTGGGGAGGGGAGGCGGGGCAGGCGAGATTGTAGATCTGGTCCACCTCCACGCGGATGGGGTCGGTGATGTCGTGGCGGATGAACTCGAAATTGGGGTGGTTGATGAGGTGGGCGATGTTCTGCTTGCGCCCGGTGAAGAGATTGTCCGCGCAGATGACTTCGTTTTCCTGCTCCAGCAGACGTTCGCAGAGGTGGGAACCGAGGAAGCCGGCGCCGCCGGTGATGAGGATGCGTTTTTTCATGGGATGGATGCGAGTATTTAGGTGTTTAGGAAGGGGGTAAATGAAACAAGGGCTTCCAGGGGGTGGCGGCGGCGGATTATGGACGGGCGGGACTGGAGATACCAGAGACAAAAGACAACTTCATAATCAATGCCGGTGTGTTGTAGCCAACTGTAAGCCAATTTAGACAAGCTGCCGCCATTGGTTGAGGCTGAGCTCTCCCCGGGCTGCTTTTGAACTTCCATAAGATTCCGCTGATATTAGAAGAACTCCACTCACTGACGGTTCAGATGTCAGTAAGGCATGTCTTAGTTTGGTTAACCTCTCCAAATCTTGACTAGAAGGGCATGCGTGGGACACACTGGGGCCATCGCCAATCTCACGACCATTCTTCGTTGCATTTCTCTCGCTGCGGTGGCGGGGTGTGTGTGTGCATTGCCAGGGGCGAACGCGAAACTGCCGTGGTCCACGCTGCCGTATATCCCGTGGATCGCGGGCGCGGCTTTTGGCTGCTGGCTGGTCGCACGGATCTTGGAGTGGAAGGCGCCGCGCGCCCCTGAAGCCGTGGTGTGGGGGCTGGCGGCGCTGATCGGCACGTATGGCTGGGTGGTGACGTGCTTTCCGAGCGCGATGGTGGAGCGTGTGAGCGGCGCGATTCTGGAGCTGGACAAGAACCCGTGGGTGGCGTTTGGGACGATCGACCAGGGATTGTCTGAGCAGGCGATGATTTCGATCTCAGTGGCGCTGATGCTGGTGGTGATGGCGCTGGATTTTGGGGCGGAGCGGCGGACGAGGTATGTTCTGGCGCTGGCGGTGACGGCGGCGGGATTTGTCACCGCAATTGCGGGGCTGTGGCTGCAAACGCCGGCGGATTTGAAGGAGCTGTGGCAGGTGAAGAATGTGCCGGACTCGGTTTTCGGGCTGTTCTGGTATCATGGGAACACGGCGGCGTTTCTGAATCTGGCGTGGCCGGCGGGGGTGTGGCTGTGCGTGCTGCTGCTGAGCCAGGCGCAGCGGACCTTTCCGCAGCAGATGGCGCTGTCTCTGCTGGTGGTGGCGGTGATGATGGAGATCGTGGCGGTGTTTGTGAATGTGTCCAAGATGGGGCATCTGCTGCTGATTGTGGAGATGCTGGTGCTAGCAGGAGCGGGGCTGGTGGTGTGGAGGCCGCGGCTGGCGGCGCTGCCTTTCAGCTACAAGAGGCTGGCGCTGTTTGTCTTCATCGGGGTGGGGCTGCTGGTGCTGGGCGCGTGGCTGAGCGGTGCGGCGACGGGGATGGGGCGGTGGAATATTTTTGCGGCGCGGCACTTTGATGATCCCGCGCGAAGGCATGCGGCGCTGATGGCGCTGCAGATCGGGTGGGAGCATGGATGGACGGGGACGGGACCGGGGACGTTTGAGTGGGTGTCCCCGCACTATGCGGCGCTGGATCCGGTGCTGCAGGAGGGGCGCTGGCGGCACGCGCATAATGATTATGCGGAGTTTTTCGCCGAGTGGGGCTGGCCGGGGACCGTTTTCTTCCTGCTTCTGCTGGCTTTGCCGGGGCGCCGCCTTCTCAATGCGGTGAAGCAGGCATTGGTGGATGACCGGCGGGCGGGGATGTCTTTCCAGCGAAGGACGGGGCTGGTCTGCTTTTCGGTGGCGATCCTTTCCGCGCTGATTCATGCGGTGGTGGATTTTCCGCTGCAGATCGATGCGAGCCGGCACCTGTTTGCGGTGATGCTGGGAGCGGTGCTGGGAATGACCCACTCCTCCGGGAGCAGCGCAGGAAGACGGGAAAAAAGGGGGGGACGTGAGGAGGGATGGAGATAAGAGGAAGGGAGCTTCCACTTGTCTGAGGGGCGTCTAAAGGATTGCTGATTGGAATGTAAGTCCTCGGATTCTGGAATTTATAGTTTGTGAGGCCGAATATTCGGTCATGCAAGACGCCCTTAACCAAAGAGTTCGCGGATGGACACCCTTTTTCGTGCTGGTGGACGGCCTGTCCGTCGCCTGCGCCTACTACTCAGCTTTTGTGCTGTCCCAATTGCTGCCGCCTGACACGGTGAACCTGGTGCTGGCGCCGCCGGCGAAGGAGGGGGTGCTGCTGGCACTGGGGATCATCGGGCTGCTGCTGCACACGCTGATCTGGTCGCGGGAAGGGCACTACATGTTTCAACTGCTGAACGGGCGGAAGCTGCGGATCTGCGCGGCGCAGGTGCTGTTTCTGGCGCTGACGATTTTCATCTACCTGGGGCTGTGGCGGAACTACGACATCTCGCGCAAGCTGCTGCTGATGTTTTTGATCACGCTGGGGCCGTGCCTGATGGCGGGGAAGATCCTGTTTATGAAGATGCTGCAGGTTTTGGGGGCCAAGATCCAGCCGAGGCTGCGCATTCTGGCGGTGTGTGACGAGGCGGGCGAGGCGTCAACGAGGGAGTGGTTTTCCAACAAGACGATGCTGGGCATCAACCTCTGCGAGGTGCTGGCGATCGAGGCGAACGCCGGGCAGGAGGCGTTTGTGGAGCACCAGCTCGAAGAGGCGCTGAAGCGCGGGCGGCCGAACCTGCTGATCTGGCGCCTGCCGACGGATGCGGCGCGCACGGAGAAGATCCGGCAGATGGCGGAGTCGTATGGCACGCACCTGGCGGTGGATTTGCAGCCGATCGTGGGGAACATGGGGGCGCTGCAGCTCATGGAGTACTCGCAGATGAAGCTGATCAGCCTGCACAAGCACCCGCTGGTGAGCCCGGCGCACCGTTTCCTGAAGCGGCTGCTGGACATCTCCATCAGCCTGCCGGTGGTGGTGCTGGTGCTGCCCTTCCTGTGCCTGGGGGTGTGGATCGTGCACCGCATTTTCTCCCCGGGGCCGCTGTTCTTCAAGCAGTCGCGCTCAGGTGCCGACGGGCAGATGTTCAAGATCTACAAGTTCCGCACGATGACGGTGAACCACGGGCGGGAGAGCGTGCAGGCGCGTGCGAATGACTCGCGCATCTTCACGGGCGGCGGGCTGATGCGGAAGCTGAGCATCGATGAAATGCCGCAGTTTTTGAATGTGCTTTTCGGCGACATGTCCGTCGTCGGGCCGCGGCCTCACATGGCGGAGCATGATGTGCTCTTTGCCATGGAGTGCAGCCAGTATGCCATGCGCCATACCGTCAAGCCCGGCGTGACCGGCCTTGCCCAGGTGCGTGGACACCGCGGCCCGGTGGACGACGCCAGCGAGATCAAGCACCGCGTGACTTCGGACATCGAGTACTGCCAGAACTGGTCGCTTTACCTGGATCTGGAGATCATTGCGCGGACGTTTCTGCACGTGTTTTCGTTCCACGCGAAGTCCTGCTGAGAAGGGAAAGAATTTTTGTAGGGGTTGTCGGGTTTGAAACAAACAGTCCAGTTGCGCAGGCGGCTGGACTGTTTTGTCATAACGAATGATGCCTTCTGAAATGCGCAGAGCTGAACACACCGCCCGGGTCATCGAATGGCATGCGGACAAGGGGTTTGGCTGGCTGCAGTTTGGCGACAAACGGTTGTTTCTGCACCGCCGTGATTTTGCGAGGTGGCACCAAACGCCGAGGGTGGGGGAGGAGATACGATTTAACTGGGGGCTGGATGCCAAGCAGCGTGCGTGCGCCCAAAATGCGGTGCAGGTGCGTGAAGTGGCCGCGGTGGGCGTTTGGGCGCTGCTGGGGCTGGCAGCGCTGCTGGTGGCGCCCGTGCATGCGTGGCGGCAGACGGGCTGGGAGATCTGGAAGCTGGCGGCCTACGTGGGCGGGGTGTCAGTGATGACTTATGCGGCGTATCGAAGCGACAAACGGAAGGCGCGAAGGGAAGCGTGGCGCACACCGGAATGGTGTCTGCATCTGCTGGAGCTCGTGGGCGGCTGGCCGGGGGCGTGGGTGGCGCAGCGGCGGCTGCGGCACAAGTGCTCGAAGGGATTTTATCAGTTTGAGTTCTGGCTGATCATCTGCCTCCACCAGTTTGTGGCGTTTGATTCGACGCAGCATTGGAAGTATTCGGAGATGTTGAAGCAGGCGCTTTTTGAGGATCACCGGACACCGCGCGCCCGATAACGGCCGTAAACTAGGGCGGCCGGCTATGATGCCTTCAGGCCGAGAGAGGCTCTCAACTTGATGAGGTTAATTTGCGCAATGATTTCATTGCACAATTAAAAGATGTGCGCAATGATTCTATTGCGCAACGATTTCATTGTCATGAAACCTCATTCTTCCACCCTTGTGATTGGCGCTCCCGCCACCGGAGACAAATACTGGCCACGCCCCGGCCTCACAGCAGACCTCCTCAGCGCCTTGGAAAATGATCATGTGATCTTCCCTGGACCACGGCGCACGGGAAAAACCAGCGTGCTGAAGGATCTGGAGTCTCGCGCTGCCGCCGGAGAGAAGGTCGTCTTGATCAATACCGAAAAGCTCGCCTCTCCCGCCGCACTCATTCAGACCATCGCCAAAGCCGTCGCTCCCGCAGGCAAGCTCAAGACCCTTGCCAAATCCGTCGGCAGCCAGGTGAAACGGATCAAGGGCATCAAGGTCCCGATGTTTGGCCTGGATTTTGACACGGCGGCAGAGGCCGACTGGCAGGCGGCGGCAGATGCCCTGCTCACCACGCTCATGGAGCAGACCAGCCGCACACTTATCATGTTGGATGAGTTTTCGGTCTTCGTGGAACTCATGGCCCGCAAGGACAAGACCCAGGCGGAGCAGCTTCTGCGCTGGTTCCGGGAATGGCGGCAGCGTCTGGTGGACACCCCAGTACGCTTCCTGCTGACGGGTTCGATCGGCATCGACTCCGTGCTGCGCAAGCTGCAACTTGGCGACACCATCAATGACTTCCGCTCTATCGAGATGTGCGTGCCCTCGGACGCCGAGGCCAAAAAATTCCTCTCACAGCGGGCGAAGGAAAATGACATTCCCTTGAAGCCGGGACATTCCGCCAAAATCATCGAACTGATCGGGCAGCCCTGGTTTTACTTCCTCAATATTTTCCTGGCTGAGATCAAGACATGGACGCGTCGCGAAGGGCGTGAGCCCAATGCTCAGGATCTGGCCACCATCTACCAGGACCGCCTTGTCGGACCTGGCAATGAGAATGTGAAGCACATGTGGGACAAGCTGGATGAAATCTTCCTCCCGGCGGAGCAACGGCTTGCCCGCGAACTGCTGCGTCACATGAGTCGCACCGCCCATGGCATGTCCCTTGCAGAGATGGAAAACGTGCATCTTCAGGTCTTCCCACCGGGCGGCAGCGCCGAGACCGCCCAGCTAGATTACGTGCTGCGCGTGCTCCGGCACGATGGCTACCTCATCCAGAGCACCATTGGAGAGCAGCGCACCCATTTCACCTCCAACCTCCTGCGGGACTACTGGTTCCGCCAGCATGCCTGATTGCCATGTCCTCACACTCTTCCATCTCCCCCATAGCCCTCGGCGCTTACAATCCCTCCCAGGTTCCCAAACCCGTGCTGCTGGCCGAGTTCACCGCACGGCGCGGCATGATGGACGACCTGCTCTCCATCATGCGCGGCAATGCTTCGGGCCACCCCTGTCAGCACTCCCTTCTCATCGGCCCGCGAGGCTATGGCAAGACGACCTCGCTGTATGCGCTGAAGTACCGCCTGGAGGATGATCCGAAGCTGATCAAGACCTGGATACCTCTGTTATTTGATGAAGAAAACTACCACATCGCCGATCTCGCGGGTTTCTGGCTGGAATGCCTTAGGCTGGCAGAGATCGCCCTGGAGCAAAAGGGCAGCGTCACGTATGCCAGCCTGCACACCAGCCGCGACCCGAAGCTGGAAGATCAAGCACGCGAGGCCTTCTTGGCCCTGCTTAGCAAGGCCCGGCGACGTGCGCTGCTCCTGGTGGACAATTTGAATGATGTGCTGGCTGCGGTGAATGACGATGAGGCGCAGCATCGCCTGCGGGCCTTCCTGCTGGAAGAGAGCCAGGTCTGCCTGGTGGGCACTGCCACCAGCTTCTTTGAGGACGTCAGCCTTTCAGACCGCCCGTTTTACAATCTGTTCCGCACCTTTCGGCTGGACAGCTTCACCGTGGAGGAAATGAAAGCCGCGCTGCGCGCCATGGCGGCTGCACGGGAGGAAACATCCAAGCACATCCACTGGCCCACGCAGGAGGGCTACTGGGTGGGGCTTCACATCCTCACGGGTGGCAATCCACGGCTTGTTAAAATCATCTACCAACTCATGGAGCGCGGTGTCACCGCCGACTTCCAGGCGCAGCTCGAGGGCCTGCTGGATGCCTACACGCCCTATTTCAAACATCGCATCGAGGCCATGTCTCCGCAGCAGCGCCGTGTTTTCGATGCCATCGCCCTGGCATGGGATTCTGTGCAGATCTCCGACATCTCTCCCGGTCTGCGCATGGAGTCCAACCAGATCAGCGCGCAGATCAAGGCATTGGTGGATGCGCAGTTGATCGCGGTCAGAGGCGGCTCGACCAAGCGCAAGCTCTACCATGTGGCCGACCGCTTCTCCAACATCTACTACTTCATGCGTTTCAGCCGCGCCGGCCGCTCACGCTTCGAATGGTTCATTCGGACGATGAAGATCATTTTAACCCCGGATCAGTATGCCGATCAGTTGGAGAGAATGCGGAAGCTGTCCGCTGATTGCGCTGACGTAGGAGACTTGAAACTACAGGTGCATCTACTGGCGAACGCCATTCTTGGCATCGAAGACGGAGATCGACGGCTGGATGAGGGGCACAAGAGTGTGAAACACCTTTTAAATGCGGAACAGGGCAAGGCATTAAAGGAGTTGCTTGCCGAACCGGCCACAAGAGAAGTGCTGGCTGGAGACTATGATGTTGCTCAATGGCTGTCGCAGCTTCCTATGGAGCAAAGGAAAGAATTGGGTTATGATCCTAAGTCATCAAATTGGTGGTGTGGCATAGCAAATTATTTGATGGGTTTAGATGATTCACCTTTTTTGGAAAAATGTGCGAGAAAGGCCATTGCTCTTGATTCAACAAATGAATCTGCCTGGGTGTACCTGTGCTTTTGGCTGTTTACAAGTCAACGATATGTTGAAGCTATCGAAGCAAGTGAGAATTTGCTCGAATTGACAAGAAGTGGGGAGGGCCTAAAACCACTTGCATTATTTTTAGCTTTTGCTGCCAAGATCGAGTTGCCAGCGAAGCAGAAAGAAGCAATGGCATGCGCAGTTCAATTGATAAATAAATACCCACACAAAGAAAATATATTGGAGCTCATTCCGAAGATTTTCGAATGGCATCCTGAGCTTTGCGGGGAAATTCTGAAAGCCTATTTTGATTCTCTTGGTATCACAGAGAAAAATAAATACATAGGCACAAGTTTTAACCAATCCATTGTACTCGAACTTATCAAGACTTCTATGGCGGTAAATGACGACGATCAAATTCAAAAAATGATCGAACATGGAGCATTTGCCGAAGCTCTAGATATTCCTCTCAATGCCATCCGCCTCCGCAAAGACGAAACCCTGAGGGCAACGCTTGCGCCAGAGCGATTGGCCTTGGTAGAGGCCTATTTGGCTGAGGTCGCAAAACGAAAATAAGACTGCAAAACGTGGAGGAAGCCGATTCAGCACATTCTGCCCAGATGGTCGCCTCCCAGAAGACTCACGCCCAATGGCCAAGACACGCAAAGCATGAAATGGCACAACGGTGCTTGGCTGAAGTCTTCTTGGCATGCACTATAGCAAATCGCAAAACTCATTTCCGGAATACTCGGCGCTGGAGAGATGGAGCTCGATTTGGATCGGTATTCCGATACCGATTCGGTGCCGACGCATCTCGGCGGAGCGAGATGGCTACTGTATTTTCAGACCCAGATACGCCTTCGCATTGGCGTAGCAGATGTTCTTGACCATGGTGCCGACGAGGGTGTCGTCGTTGGGGATGAGGCCGGATTCGATGTCGGTGCCGAGGAGGTTGCAGAGGGTGCGGCGGAAGTATTCGTGGCGGGGGAAGCTCATGAAGCTGCGGCTGTCTGTGAGCATGCCGATGAAGCGGCTGAGGAGGCCGAGATTGCTGAGGGCATTGATCTGCCATTCCATGCCTTCCTTTTGATCGACGAACCACCAGGCGGAGCCGAACTGGACTTTGCCGGGGGTGGTGCCGTCGGCGAAATTGCCGGCCATGGTGCCGAAGACGTAGTTGGCGTTGGGGTTGACGTTGTACAGGACGGTCTTGGGCAGGGCGTTTTCGGTATCGAGACGGTCGAGGAAACGGGAGAGGGTTTCTGCCTGGGGCCAGTCGCCGATGCTGTCGCAGCCGACGTCTGCGCCGATCTCGCGGGCGAGGCGGCTGTTGTTGTTACGCACGGGGCCGAGGTGGAGCTGCATGGTCCAGCCGCGGGCGGCATTGAGGCGACCGACGTGGAGCATGATGTTGCTGGCGAACTGATCCTGCTCCTGGGCGCTGGCGGCGGTGCCGGAGCGGGCTTTCTGGAAGATGCGCTCGGCTTCGGAATCGCTGACGAAGTTTGAATGGCAGAAGTTCAGGCCGTGGTCGCTGAGGCGGCCGCCGACGCTGTGGAAGAAGTCGTGGCGCTGTTTGAGGGCGTCGAGGAGGGAGGCGTAGCTTTTGACTTCGATGCCGCTGGCGGCGCCGAGTTTGTCGCACCAGGCGTTCCAGGCTTCGGGAAGGTGAACGGCGAGGGCTTTGTCGGGGCGGAAGGTGGGATAGACGCCGACTTCGAAACCGTCTGCGGCGCACTTCTGGTGGTGGGCGAGGTCGTCGATGGGATCGTCGGTGGTGCAGAGGGCCTTCACTTTCTGCGTTTTGAGGATGCCGCGGGCGCTGTTCTCGGGCCTGGCGAGGGCGGCTTCGGTCTGCTCCCAGATGGCGGGGGCGGTCTTTTCATCGAGGAGGGTGTCGATGCCGAAGTAGCGCTTCAGCTCGAGGTGGGTCCAGTGGTAGAGGGGATTGCGCAGGGTGTGGGGGACGGTCCTGGCCCAGGCGAGGAATTTGTCGCGAGGGGTGGCCTTGCCGGTGATGAACTCTTCGGGGACGCCGTTGCAGCGCATGGCGCGCCATTTGTAGTGGTCGCCTTCGAGCCAGATTTCGAAGAGGTTTTTGAACTGGCGGTTCTGGGCGATGTCCTTGGGAGGGAGGTGATTGTGGTAGTCGAGGATGGGCTCGTCCTTGGCAAAGGTGTGGTAGAGGCGGCTGGCGGCCTTGGTGGAGAGCAGAAAATCGTCGTGGATGAAGGACATTGCTGTTTGTCGGTTGGTGAGTGACGGCCTACACTGGCAGGATGATGAAAACACGCAACTGGTTCGCACTCCTGCCACTTCTCGCGTTGTGCGCATGCAGTACGGTGCAGTTTTACACGCAGGCGGTGAGCGGACAGACGGAGATCTGGCGCAAATCGCGGCCGAATGCGGAGGCGCTGGCGGACCCGAGCGTGGCCGAAAAGGTGAAGCAGCGGCTGAGGCTGATCGAGGAGCTGCGGGCCTTTGCGGCGAGCGACCTGCACCTGCCGACGAAGAGCTTTGGCAAGTACTGCGACCTGAAGCGGCCCTATGTGGTGTGGGTGGTGTATGCGGCGCCGGAGTTTTCCACGGAGAGCAAGAAGTGGTGGTACCCGCTGGTGGGGAGCCTGAAGTACCGCGGATTCTTCAATGAGAAGGATGCGAAACAGGAGGCGGACCGGCTGAAGAGGAAGGGGTATGACGTGTTCATCGGCGGGGTGGAGGCGTACTCGACGCTGGGGTATCTGGCGGACCCGATTTTGAACACCTTTCTGCACCGGAGTGACGCGGAGCTGGCGGAGCTGATCTTCCATGAGCTGACGCATGCGAAGGTGTTCATTCCAGGCGACACGGATTTCAACGAGGCCTTTGCCACCGCGAATGCGGAGGACGGGGTGCGCCGGTGGCTGCGGTCCAAAAAGGACGTGAAAGGGCTGAGGGAGTATGAGGCCAGCCTGAAAAGGAACCGGAAGGCCGTGGAACTCATGCTGCGCACGCGTGAAAAGCTGAAGGCGGTGTATGCCGCAAGCCACCCGAGCGTGGAGGAGGAAAGGCAGGCGAAGCAACGTGTCTTTGATGGAATGCTGAAGGATGCGCAGGTCGTGAGCCCGAATGCACGGATCAACATCCGGCGCTCGCCGAAGTCATGGAACAATGCCCGCATCAACACGGTGGCGACTTATTACACGATGGTGCCGGGGTTTGAGCGGCTGCTGAAGGCGGAGGGAGGGGACCTGGAGGCCTTCCACCACAAGGTTGCGTCGATGCGAAAGCTGACCAATGAAGAGCGGGTGAAGATCCTCGCACCTGCCGCCAGCCATGACTGACTCACCTTCCATCCGCACGCTGTTGTTTGTTTTCCTGCTGGGCTGCTGCGGCCTGGCATCGGCCCAGCAGCCGGTGAAATGGACGGAGCCGTTTCCGCCGCACAGGATCGCGGGGAATTTGTATTATGTGGGATCGGCGGACCTGGCCTCGTATTTGATCGCGACGCCGGAAGGGCACATTTTGATCAACAGCAGCCTGGAGGAGTCGGTGCCGCTGATCCGCGCGAGCGTGGAGAAGCTGGGATTTAAATTTGCGGACATTCGCATTCTGCTGATCAGCCATGCGCACTCCGACCACTGCGCGGGGAGCGCGGAGATCCTGAAGCAGACGGGGGCGAAGTATTATGTGATGGAGCAGGATGCGGATGCGGTGGAGAACGGCGGAGCCAGAAAGGCGCGGGTGGGGAAGGGGGACTACACGCAATTTCCTCCGGCGAAGGTGGACCGGAGGCTGAAGGACGGTGAGGAGGTGAAGCTGGGCGGCTCAGTGCTGGTGGCGCGGCTGACGGCGGGGCACACGCCGGGCTGCACGACGTGGACGATGAAGGTGGAGGACCAGGGGAAGGTGCTGAATGCGGTGATCATCGGCAGCCCGAATGTGAACCCTGGGTATGTGCTGGTGGGGAACAAAAACTACCCGGGCATCGCGACGGATTATGAGAAGACGTTTCAGACGCTGAAGGCTCTGCCGGTGGATTTGTTTCTGGGGGCGCACGGCGGGTACTATGACATGGAGGCGAAATATGCGCGGGTGGGGAAGGAGGCGGGGAATCCGTTTGTGGATCCGGCGGGGTATCTGCGGTATGTGGAGGAGCGGGAGGGGGCTTTCCGGAAGGAGCTGGAGAAGCAGCAGAAGGGGAAGTGAGGGCGGCTTCAGTGGACGCTTTAGGGCGTGCTGCAAGCGCTGTGCCGGGAGTGGCAGGAGGAGGCTGGCGCGAGAGGGAGCAAAGCCTTTTTTTGGATGCTGGAAATGCCGTTGAAGACCTGATTTCAGGTTGTCGTTGGCAGCTTTTTTTGCACAATGCCGAATCATCTGCCGCCTGCGGTGGATTAACGCCGTCAAGTCAATCTCGGAATGAGTGCCTGAAACCCATGAGGCAGCCACCTGCCACACAGGCAAAGCCTGAAGAAAAGAAATCACACTGCCTCATATGAAAACGAACACCGCTCCCGTCACTGACCGTCAGCACGTCCTGCGTGGACTGGCAAACATGATCGTCCTCACACTGCTGCTGTGTGGTGCGACCTTCTGCCGCGCGGAAGAAAAGGACTTCCATGATCAGGATTTGAAACATAAAGACTTCAGCAAAGCCGTGCTGAATGGAGCGAACTTTACCGATGCGGTGCTGGACAATGCCAACATGGCTAATGCGAGCCTTAAAAAAGCCGTCTTCAAGGACGCGAGCCTGAACTTCGTGAGCTTCTACATGGCCGACTTGTCCGGAGCTGATCTCTCAGGCGCGAGCGGCACGCTGGTGCTCTCCTACACCAACCTGTCCCAGGCGAACCTCGAAGGCACGGACACGAGCAAGCTCACGCTGAGCCTCAACGCGGTGAATCTTCGCGGTGCTAATCTGAAGAAGTGCATCATCGCTCCCGTGGGCTACGACTGTGACCTGAGCGGCGCGGATCTGCGCGGAGCCAACCTGCGCGGCGGAGCCATATCACCCACGGCAAAGCTGAAAAAGGCCATCTACGACGATGACACAGCATTTCCGGATGGCTTCGACCCGGTCGCGGCAGGATGTGTGAAAGCCGAGGCCGGAGAAAAGAAAGCTGCCTCGTCTGAGACGAAGAAATAATTCCAGGTTTCCCCCAGGCCTCATTGCGCCACGCAATCGTGGGGGCCCCCGCCTTTTGGCGCGATCGGCAAGGTGGGGCGGAAAGCTTGCGTACGTGGGAATATGGCAGCACTCTTTGGTGCTCCCTGTCGTTCCATCCATGACACGCCTTTTCGTCTTCCTCGGTCTTTCTTTCTCGGTTTCGCTCCGCGCCGCGCCGCTGCCGCCGGTGACTCCTTTTCTGGAGCAGCACTGCACGGAGTGCCATGACGGCGAGATGAAGAAGGGCGGGCTGGATCTGACGGCGCTGTCCTTCAAGCCGGAGGACCGGAAGAATTTCGATGCGTGGGTGAAGGTGTATGACCGGGTGAGCAAGGGGGAGATGCCGCCGGCGAAGAAGAAGCAGCCGGAGGCGGGTGAGGTGAAGGCTTTTGCGGATGCGCTGAAGAAGCCGCTGCGAGACCATGAAGTGGCGCAGCAGAAGGCGAACGGACGCACGGTGCTGCGGCGGCTGAACCGCACGGAGTATGAAAACACGGTGCATGACCTGCTGGGGGTGGACCTGCCGCTGAAGCATATCCTGCCAGAGGACACGCCGCTGCATGGGTTTGACACGGTGGCGGAGGGGCTGCGCTTTTCACAACTGCAGATCGAGAAGTATCTGGAGGCTGCGGATGCGGCGCTGGATGCAGCGATTGTGCTGGGGAAGAAGCCGGCGGGGATCAACCAGCGGTACAGCTACAAGAACGAGCAGGGCATCCGCAAAAACCTGGATACGCCGCCGGGGACGCTGAGTGACAAGACGAACCCGAAGAGCGGGCACCGGGTGATGTTTCGGGAGAATGAGAAGGAGGTGATCATGTTCACCACGGGGGACTACCTGGTGGGGCTGAAGCAGTGTCGGCTGCCTGGGCCGGGGATGTACCGCATCCGGCTCTCCGGCAACGCCTTTCAGAGCGAAGGCGAGCCGCTGACGGTGATGATTTACAGCAACAACTACAAGAACAAGCGGCTGCTGAGCTACTGCGAACTGCCGGCGGACAAGCCGCGGGAGTATGAGTTCACCACGATGCTGGACGGGAGCGAGCATATCGTGATCAACTGTGACCGCGTGGGGCGGGACAAGAAGGGGCAGAGCATTTACAACGTGGGCTCCGCGGAGTTCACAGGCACGGGGCTCGCGATGCAGTGGATCGAGGTGGAGGGGCCGCTTTCCAGTGAGTGGCCGCCGGTGAGCCTGAAGAAGGCGCTGGGGGATGTGCCGCTGACGGAGCTGGGCGAGAAGCAGAAAAAATTCCGCAATGGCAAGCCGCAGGGCTATGAGCTGGCGCCGACGGATGTGAAGCAGGCGGTGAGCAGCGGCCTGACGAGCTTTGCAGGGCGGGCCTTCCGCCGCCCGCTGGAGGCGGATGAGGCAGCGCCGTACATCGCGCTGGCGCAGGCGTCGCTGGATGCTGGCGGGAGCTTTGAAGATGCGATGCGGGTGGGGCTGCGCGCGATTCTGACTTCGCCGGCGTTTCTGCTGCTGGAGGAGCATCCGGGCAAGCTGAGTGATTTCGCGCTGGCCTCGCGACTTTCGTATTTCCTGACGAGCTCGATGCCGGATGAGGAGCTCATGAAGATGGCGGCGGCGGGGAAACTGAAAGAGCCCGCGGTGCTGAAGGCGCAGACGGAGCGGCTGCTGAAGGGGCCGAGGGCGGCGGCTTTTGTGACGAATTTTGTGGGGCAGTGGCTGGAGCTGCGCAACATCGACGCGACGACGCCGGACACGAAGCTCTACCCTGAGTATGACATGCTGCTGAAGCTGGGAATGGTGACGGAGACGGAGGCGTTTTTCAGCGAGCTGCTGAAGCAGAACCTGCCGGTGTCGAATTTGATCCAGAGTGATTTTGTGATGGTGAACCGCCGGCTGGCGGAGCACTACGAACTGCCAGGGGTGTCCGGCGAGCAGTTCCGCCGCGTGTCATTGCCGGCGGAAAGTCCGCGTGGCGGAGTGCTGACGCAGGCGGGGGTGCTGAAGGTGACGGCGAATGGGACGGTGACCTCTCCCGTGGTGCGCGGAGCGTGGGTGATGAAGCACCTGCTGGGAGAGCCGCCACCGCCGCCGCCGGCGAGCGTGGGGGCGATCGAGCCGGATACGCGGGGGACGACGACGATCCGCGAGCAACTGGCGAAGCACCGGGACAGCGAGTCGTGCGCGTCCTGCCACAAGAGCATCGACCCGCCGGGATTTGCGCTGGAGAGCTTTGATGTGATCGGCGGCTTCCGCGAGAACTACCGGTCCAACGAGAAGGGCGCGAATGTGAAGCGCAAGCTGAACGGCCAGAACATCTGGCAGTATAAAGAAGGCCTGCCGGTGGATGCGAGCGGTGAACTGGCGGACGGGCGCAAGTTTCAGGGCATCATGGAATTCAAGAAGCTGCTGCTGACGCAGCAGGAGCAGGTGATGCGTGCGCTGGCCTGCAACCTGGTGGTGTATGGCACGGGAGCGGGCATCCAGTTTGCGGATCGCGACGGCATCGAAGCGATTGCGAAACAGGCCGAGGCCGACGGGGCCGGGCTGCGCACGCTGGTGCATGCTGTGGTGCAGAGTCCGCTGTTTTTGAGCAAGTAACCGAATTTTTAACCCGACTTCCATCCCTCATGATCACACGCCCCGCTCTTTCCCGACGGTCTTTTCTGCAAGGTTCCGGTGTCTCGCTGGCACTGCCGTTTCTGGAGGCGATGATGCCGCGGCTTTCCAGTGCCGCGGCCGCCACGCCGCCGAAGCGGATGGTGTTTGCGTGTGCGTCGCTGGGGATTTATGGGCCGTCTTTGTTTCCGAAGGAGACGGGGCGGGGCTATACGCTGACGCCGTATCTGGAGGCGCTGAAGGAGCATCGGGAGGATTTCACGGTGCTTTCGGGGGTGTGCCATCCGGACCAGGCGGGGGCGGATGGGCATACTTCGGAGATGACGTGGCTGACTTCGGCGCGGGGGCCGGGGCTGGGGGGATTTCGCAACACGGTGTCGATCGACCAGTTTGTGGCGGAGAAGATCGGGCATGAGACGCGCTATCCTTCGCTGGCGCTGAGCACGGCGGGGCAGGGCAGCCAGAGCTACACGCGCAGCGGTGTGATGGTGCAGGCGCAGTCGAAGCCTTCGCAGGTGTTTGCGAAGCTGTTTCTGGATGGCACGCCGGGGGAGATTCAGAACCAGATGCGCAAGCTGAAGGAGGGCCGGAGCATCATGGACACGGTGATGGCGGAGGCGAAGCGGTTTGAGAAACGTGTGGGCGCGGCGGACAAGGAGAAGCTGGACGAGTACTACACGTCTGTGCGGGAGATGGAGGAGCGGATGCTGAAGTCTGAGGCGTGGGTGCAGAAGCCGAAGCCGAAGGTGGATGCGAAGCCGCCGACGGATGTGGAGAACGAGGCGGATCTCATCGCGCGGATGAAGCTGCTGTTTGAGCTGATCCCGCTGGCGCTGCAGACGGACAGCACGCGGGCGATCACGGTGCTGGTGCAGGGGCGCGGAGACGTGCCGCTGGTGAAAGGCGTGACGATGGCGCACCACAACCTTTCACATCACGGACAGGATCCGGAGAAGATCGCGCAGCTTCAGCGGATTGAGAGCGCGGAGTTTGAGGCGTTCAACGGGCTGCTGACTTCGCTGAAGGCGAAGAAGGAGACGAATGGCAGCCTGCTGGACAACACGATGGTGCTCTTCGGCAGCAATCTGGGGAACGCGAACAGCCATGACTGGCACAACCTGCCGCTGGTGTTTGCGGGCGGTGGATTTAAGCATGGGCAGCACCTGGCGTTTGATGCGAAGAACAATCAGCCGATGTGCAATCTGTTTGTGCAGATGCTGCAGCGCATGGGGATCGAGGCGGATGAGTTTGGGTCGAGCTCGGGGACGAGTTTGCCGGGGCTGGTGGTGTGAGGATGTGCTGAGTCGGATTATTTCACCGCAGAGACTGGAACGCCGCAGAGATTGTTTTTGGGGAAGGCTTTGGGACGAAGCAAGTGGTGGTGAACTTCGGTTCGTTCTGGGAGATACGGCGCTTTCCGGAGTGAGCTAAAGCTCACGAGTACTTTTTTCTGAAGCTTCGCGGCTGCGCTGTGAAGCATTCATTTCACACAGTGGTTTCTATTCCTCCACGGCGTCGAAGACGTCGGGGACGGGGGCGTGTTGGGAGACCCAGGCGAGGGCTTCTTCTTTGGTGGTGAGGGTGCCTTCGAGCTGGAGGGTTTGGAGGGTGGTGAGGAGTTTGCCGAGGGCTTTCCCGGCGTGCCAGCCGTGGGCGATGAGGTCGGCGCCGGTGATGAGGCGCGGGGGGAGCATGGGCTCGCTGGCGAGTTCCTGGCGCTTGGCGAGGAGGAAGTCGTAGTTGTCCAGCCAGCCGTTGGAGCCGAGGCAATCGACGCGGTGGAGGGCGAGCTCGTCATCGAAGGAGGGGCGGGCCATGAAGCGGCGCAGCTTGGCGGTGCGCATCTTTTTGACGTCCTTGAAGACCATGTGGTTTTCGACGGCGATGACGGTGGGTTCGATGACGTCGTTGGGGAATTTCATGCGGCGCATGATCTCGCCGGTTTTTTCAGCGCCGAGTTTGTCGTGGCCATTGAAGCGGATGCGGCCGGTGTCGGCGTCGCGGGTTTGTGTGGCTGGTTTGCAGATGTCGTGGAGGAGGACGCTCATGACCAAAGGCAGCGAAACTTCGGCGGGCAGGAGGCTGAGCATGAGGCGGGTGTGGACGAAAACATCGCCCTCGGGGTGGAACTGGGGTGGCTGCTCGCAGCCTTGGAGGGCGAGGATTTCGGGGAGGAACTGCTCCATGAGGCCGCTGTTGACGAGGAGATCGAAGCCGCGCACGCGATTGGGATGGAGCATGATTTTGACGAACTCCTCGCGGATGCGCTCGATGCTGACGCCCTTGATTTTGGGGGCGAGGCCGCAGATGGATTCCCAGGTGGCGTGCTCGATATCGAAGCCGAGCACGGTGGCGAAGCGCACGGCGCGGAGCATGCGGAGGTGGTCCTCCTCGAAGCGGTCTTTGGCGACGCCGATGGCGCGGAGGAGGCCCATGCGGAGGTCGGCCTGGCCGCCGACGTAGTCGATGACCTTGTCGGTGAGGGGATCGAAGAAGAGGCCGTTGATGGTGAAGTCGCGGCGCTGGGCGTCGAGCTCTGGCGTGGAATAGGTGACGCTGTCGGGGCGGCGGCCGTCGCTGTAGCTGCCGTCGCTGCGGAAGGTGGCGACTTCGATGTGGTGGTGGTCCATGCGGACGATGACGACGCCGAAATGGGCGCCCACGGTCTGGGCACCGGGGAAGAGGGCGACGACCTGCTCTGGCGTGGCGCTGGTGGCGACGTCGAAGTCTTTGGCCTCGCGGCCGAGGAGCATGTCGCGCACGCAGCCGCCGGCGAGGAGGGCGGTGTGGCCTGCGTGGGTGAGCTTTTGGATGACTTTGATGGCGGTGTTGCGCATGCGAGGAGATTTGGCGTGGCGGGGGGTAGGGTCAACCTGAACGGGAGGCCGAGCAGGGCGGCGAAAATTTATGATTTATGATTTACGATTTATGATTTCAGAGGTGGTGGAGTGGCGGGAGGTGAGTGATGGAGTGATGGAATGATGATGGGGCGGGGCGAGTGGGACGTTTGGTTTTGCCGCAGAGAGGCAAAGGGGCAGAGGGGGCGGAGGTTTTTGTGGCTTATGGAATGCGTGGGAGTGGAGTGGTGGAGTGGTGACGGGACGATTTTTTAACCACAGAGGGCACGGAGATGCACAGAGGTTTTTTTGAGGAGGGTTTGTGGGGGTGCGTGGGAGCTGGTGGAGATTGAGCGGGGAGGAAGAGGAGGCTGAGGCTGAGGCTGAGGCTGAGGCTGAGGCTGAGGCTGAGGCTGAGGCTGAGGCTGAGGATTCTTGCGGGTTTCCGCTGTTCAAACGGGCAAGGCGCGTTACAGTCGCGCCCCCTATTATGGACCCGCTCATTGAACTACTGCACAACAACTCCAACCGCTCCCGTCATGAGATGGCCGCGGCCCTGGGCATCACGGAATCCGAAGTTGCTTCACGGATTGCCGCCGCCGAGGCTGATGGCACGATTCTGGGGTACAGTGCGGTGGTGGACCGTTTGAAGGCGGGGCATCGCGGGGTGACGGCGTTGATCGAGGTGCGGATCGCACCCGAGCGCGACGGCGGGTTTGACCGGCTGGCGCGGCGTATTTCGAAGTTTGACCAGGTGCGCGAGTGTTTCCTGATGAGCGGCGGGTATGACCTGGCTGTCATTGTGGAGGGCAAGGACCTGCTGGATGTGGCGACGTTTGTGGCTGAGAAGCTCAGCACCCTGGGTGGTGTGCTTTCCACGGCGACGCGCTTTCAGCTGAAAGCGTACAAACAGGGCGGGTTTCTCGCGAATTCGAGCGGCGACGAAGAGCGCCTGCCGGTGAGTCCATGATTTGAAGAGGAACCTGAGGTCATGGATTACGACAACAAAATTTCAACCATCATTCGCGATCTGCCGCGCTCCGGCATCCGCGATTTCTTTGAGCTGGTCATTGGCCGCACCGATGTGATTTCACTGGGCGTGGGCGAACCGGACAAGCCGACGCCGTGGCCGATCCGCGAGGCGGTGATCCGCTCGCTGGAGAAAGGTCAGACGAGCTACACTTCGAACCTGGGGCTTGAGTCGCTGCGCATTGGCATCAGCGAGTATGTGACGAAGCATTTCCGCACCACGTATGATCCGAAGACGGAGATTCTGGTGACGGTGGGGGTGTCCGAGGCGCTGGACATCGCCTTCCGCGCGGTGCTGAATCCGGGGGACGAGGTGATCTATCATGAGCCGTGCTATGTGAGCTACAGCCCGAGCATCAAGATGGCCTACGGCGTGCCGGTGGTGGTGCAGACGCGTGAGGAGAATGAATTTGCGCTGATGGCGGAGGATGTCGAGAAGGCCATCACGCCGAAGACGAAGGTGATCGCGCTGAACTTCCCGACGAATCCGACGGGCGGCATCATGCCGGAGGCGGAGCTGGCGAAGATCGCGGCGCTGGCGGTGAAGCATGACCTGCTGGTGTTTACGGACGAGATCTACAGCGAGCTGCTGTATGACGGACGGAAGCACAAGAGCATCGTGGAATTTCCAGGGATGCGGGAGCGCACGGTGCTGCTGCATGGCTTCAGCAAGGCCTTTGCGATGACGGGCTGGAGGCTTGGGTATGCGTGCGCGCCCGCTCCGCTGCGCGAGGCGATGATGAAGATTCATCAGTACTGCATGCTGTGCGCGCCGATCATGAGCCAGATGGCGGGCATTGAGGCGCTGAAGATGGGCGAGGCGGCGTATGAGGACATGCGGCAGAGCTATGAGCAGCGGCGCAACCTGATCGTGAGCCGTCTCAATGGGATGGGGCTGCACTGCTTCAATCCAGGCGGGGCGTTTTATGTGTTCCCTGAGATCCGCAGCACGGGGCTGACGAGCAAGGAATTTGCCATTCAACTGCTGGAGAAGAAGAGCGTGGCCGTGGTGCCGGGCAGTGCCTTCTCCAGTGCGGGCGAGGGCTTTGTGCGCTGCTGCTATGCGACTGCTCCGGAGCTCATCGCGAAGGCGATGGATCTGATGGAGGAGTTTGTGAACGAGGTGCGGGGGAGGAAGTGAATTCCTAAAGTCACCCAGTGATGAAATGGCTGTGGAGACTGTTCGATGGACTGGATGCCATCGAACTAGTCGTCTGCGGCTTGCTTGCAGCGGCAATGCTTGTCGGTGGGCCGATTTGGCTGGTCGCGGACTTCGTGACTCAACAGCGTTATTTTGCGGCGGTGGTGCTGGGGCTGCTGTGGTGCGTATGCATCGCAGTCGGTGTTCGGGATCTTCGGCGTAAGAGGTTTAGATGGGTAACTGGAGGACTGATCGCTGGATGGTTTGTGATGACGCTTTGGGGCAGCCCGGGGTAGTCAGCACAGGCCCTCCATTTTTTGAAACTGCCAGTGCGTTATTTGGGTGAACCCATAGAGCCAGAGATCTACGCTGCCTTCACGCCATTTGAAAGCGCAGGGCCGGGGATGGCATAAGGTCATTGGGTGAAGTGTGGGTGCTAGAGCGCGCATCAATGATTCGGAGCGACGGGGAGACGCTGCTGGTGGGCGCGATGTGTGAAGAAGGCGATGGGTTTGCTTTCCTGGGGGGGCTGCTTGTACCAGGGTAGCCTCGCTGAGGCTCGGCAACCCTTCGCTATGATGCGGAAGGCCGTTGGCCTTCAAGACAAGGACGGCAGTCGATGGCACAAGATACCATCGATACGATCAAGCAGAGTGCTTTGCCCGGCTGAGATACAGACCTGTTTTCAATAGATTGGGGGCATTACTGACGCTCGCGGCGGGTGACTTTCTTGGGCGGAGTGCGGGCGCTTTCGTCGATGTGGACTTCGTCGGGGGTGAGGTTGACGGTGAGCTGGGAGGGGTTGGTTTCCTTGCGGCGGCGGTGGGCTTCCTGGATGACGGCCTCGGGGACTTCGACGCGAAGGGCGTGCCAGCCCTGGTGGACGAGGCGGGTGTCTTCGGTGCGGTCGTAGGCTTCAAAGGCTTTTAACGCGGGGAGGTAGAGGCCGATCTTGCCGAGGTTCACATTGACCATGCTGGAGTCGCATTTGCCGACGAGCGGGCAGACCACGACGGCGCAGCCGAGCTCAATGGCGCGGGCGGAGGCGCAGCGGGTGACGCGCTCGCTGCCATAGAGGGTTTCGGTGGCGCTGGGGACGAGGAGGAGGTCGATGTTGAGGCCGCGCAGCCGGGCGCTGAGTTCCGGCACCTCGATGTCGAGGCAGATGATGATGGCGACGCGGAGGCCGGACATTTCGAAGACGTAGAGCTCGCGGCCGGGCCTGAACTCGTGCTCCCAGGGGGTGAGGAAGAGTTTGTCCTGATGGAGGAGGCGGCCGTCGCTGAAGATGATGGCGCGGTTGTAGAGGTGCCGGTTCGTGGGATCGAGGAAGGGGGCGGTGCCGAGAATGGCGTGCTTGCCCTTGCGGGAGAGGCGCTGCCTGAGCCTGGGCATGAGGTCCACCCAGACGACTTTGGCGATGTCCTCCATGTCCGCGTCCTTATCAGGGAGCAGAGGCTCCAGGGCGGCCCAGAGGTATTCGGGAAGGAGGACGATGTCCACGCCGCCGGCCCAAGCGATTTCGACGCGATGAATGACCTCCTCGGCAAAGGCGTCGATGGTTTTGCCTGCGTCACCGACATCGAAGGTCCAGGCTTCGACTTTCACATTCGGCCGAGGGGCGGTGTTTTTGACAGGGGCGGTGTCGGGCATGGGATCATAACGGGTATCGCAGAACCAAAGATGCAAGGGCCGCTTTGCGAGGTGTGATCCGGTTTCGGGCCGCGATCACTCCATGGCGCAGGCGGGAAAGTACCGGGGCAGGCATTTGGGACACAGGCCGTGGGTGAAATTGATCTTTGAATGAGTGAAAAGATGCTCTTCGACGGGATACCACACGCCGCTGGGAGAACGGATGTCCTTGCAGTTTGAGCAAATGGGCAGCCACTCCTGGGGGGCCGGCAGCGTGGGCAGCTCCGTGGCATGGACGGAGAACCCGCAGACGACTCCTTCCTCCATGTCGGGGAGGTAGGTGGCGAGAAACCGCCGGGACACACCGGAGGCCTGGCGGAGGGTGCGCTCGAAGATTTGTTTTTCGCCACGCATCACGCCCTGGAGGTATGGCCGGTTGAGGGTGTAGAGCTCCGGGCCCAGCAGATCGTGCATGGAGATGGAGGCTATTTCCTCCGGAGTTTTGCCAAACCACTGCTGGTAGGCACGATTGGAAAAAAGGCACCTTTCGCGAGTGTCCCAATACGCCATCATGGCGTGCATCTGGTTGACGATACTGAAAGCCACCTGGCAGGGATCGATGGACATTGCTTTAAAACGAACGGGAGTGAAATGCGGTGACAGCGGGCTGGCGCTGACGTGCAATCACAGACATCCAAACTTTTAAAACGTTCGTTCGCAAAGCCCGCCGGGGCGTAAGAAATACGGGTGGAGCGCCCGCGTGTGAGGCTGAAGCGGGGGCGGATTTTGCCAGAGAAGGCGAAAAAGAATCTCTGAATGGGTTGCTGGCCTATCGCGTGCACGCCTGCTGTCCTGCCTGCGCGATGGCCTGAGCCCAGCGTTCATTGTCATTCACGACGAAGCGATGCTCCGCGCCGGAGGAAAGACGAATGAGGAGGCCGTTGCGAATGAGGCCGAGCGTCCGGGTGGCCCGCACTGAGGCGATGTCTGCCAGCGGGGCGGTCCACTCGTGGTTTTGCAGGTTCATCTTGTGGGAGCGGAAATGCAGGCGCCCGTCCGTGAGCCAAAGGTGACCGCCGACACTTTCGAGGCCTTTGAAGTGATTGGCGGGGCCGGAGTGCAGGGCGGTCTCGGTACCGAAGTCGGGGCTCGCGGCCTGGAACTTCTGAGTCTGCCTGCTCACAAAGCGGGTGATAACGCTGGCGAAGAGGGCGCCTGCGATCAGGCCCACGGCCATGCCGGAGAGGTATTGGCCGGACTGGAAGGAAAAAAGGAGACCCATGGGCAGGCCAAAGAGGAGCGCCGTGGTGAGCCATGATTTTCGGGCGGGGGATGCCTGGAGTGTTTCGAGTGAAGTGCTCATAGGATCGGATTTGAGTTGAGGATGAAACCGGCCCCGGACCCTTGAATGATGGATGCTGTTTATGAATGACTAACGATCCGTGGTCGATCAAGACAGACGGATCGTCTCAAAAACGGCGTTTCCCGACAAGACAAATTTTGGCGAGCGTCACGCCAGGCGGAAGAGCTTGCGGGAGTTTTCGAAGAGGATCTTGCGCTCCACGGTCTTGTTTGGGGAAAGCTTGCGGATGGCGGCGATGGTTTGCGCGCCCTGGCAGCCGGGGCCGCGGCCGAGGTGGTCGGCGCAGTCGCTGCCATAAAGGATTTTGTCCTGATGGCGGTCGAAGAATTTCGTGGTGTGCTCCTCGTCGCGAGTGAGGGCGACGAGGCCGCTGCCGGCGGACATGTCTGCAAACATGTTGGGGTAGTCTGCGAGGTAGCGGTCGGTGATGCCGCCGGGAGTGATCTTGCCCTTGGGGTAGTTCACCTTTTGATCGTGATTTTTGTCGATGTTGCCCCAGAAGGCCTGGGCATGGCCGATGAAGTTTGTTTTGGGGAACTTCTCCAGCATGGTGTGAAGGCGGTCGTAGCCGAGGTTGTAGGTCAGGTGCTGGAAGTGGAGGAGGATGGGCACGTTGTACTCCGCGGCGAGAGCGTAGAGCTTCTGGCTTTCGGGGGAGTCGCACTGCACCATGAATTTTTGCTCGCCGATCATGCAGGCGCCCTGCTTGAGCCACTTTTCGATTTCGGCGGGCGCGGTGTCAAGATCGGTGACTTCATTGGCGGCCCAGAGATAGGCGTCGGCGTGGGCTTTGGCGAAGTCGCGCGCCGCCTCGGTGGTGGCGCACTGGGCGGCGAGGCCGTTGGACTTGCCGTTGTGGGTGGAGGGGCGGTCCACATAGGTGCCGGCGGGCAGGATGATGGTGGTGGTGATCCCCATGGCCTGCTGGTGCGCGAGGAGATGCTCGTCCTCACGCTTGTGGTAGTGCATGTGCTGATGGATGTCGATGATCGGCTCGGGGGCGGCGGGCGTCTGGGCCCAGGAGCGCGAGGCGAGGGTGGCGAGTCCAGCAGACAGGAAAGTGCGGCGTGAGGTCATGAAACCATTACGCCGTGCGGCGGGGGATGTTGCTCCCGGCTTGACGCGGAGCCAGGCAGTCCTCTCGATCGTCGATCCGTGGTATGAGCGAGATGTGCGGGCATGGGCACGCTGGGCTCATCTCGGCGGAGCGAGATGGCTACTGTACGGACTTCAGGCCCTGGGTGTCCGCGAGCTTGGCGCCGGTGTAGAGCATGCCGGTCTGGATGCTGCCGGTGAGATTGGCGGCGATGAGGTCGGCGTCGGTGAAATCGGCGTTGGTGAGGTTGGCACCTTCAAGGTTTGCGCCGGAGAGATCGGCGCCGCGGACGTTGGCGTTGCTGAGATTGGCGTGGCGCAGGGAGACGCCGCCGAGATCCGCGCCGCTGAGATCGGCTCCGCTGAGATTGGCGCTGTCGAGATTGGCACCGCTGAAGTCGCCGCCGGAGAGATTGGTGCCGGCGAGGTTGGCCTTGGTGAAGGTGGTGCCGACAAACTGGCCTTTGGCCAGATTCAGGTCATTGAGCGTGGCGCTGGCGAGGTTCATGCCAGTCTCGTCGATCTTGCGTCCGCTTTTGCCGCCGCTTTCGAGCCATTGGGTGTGTGCGAGGAGTTCTTCGGTGGTGATGCTGGCCATGGCAGGGGGAGTTTACGGTTGTTGACGATGGTTTACGGTTGTTGACGGTGGTTCAGGTCCGAGCCTCCCGAGCACGCTCCATCGTCAACAATTGTAAACAACTGTCAACGACTGTAAACTCTGCAAAGGATCAGCCGTTGACGGCGGCGACGATTTTCTGGGCGGCGTCGGTGAGGCCGTCGGCGCTGGTGATCTTGAGGCCGCTGGCGGCGAGGGTGGCCTTGCCGGCCTCGACGTTGTTGCCTTCGAGGCGGACGACGAGGGGGATGTTCAGGGAGACTTCCTGCGCGGCGGCGATGATGCCGGTGGCGATGATGTTGCAGTCCATGATGCCGCCGAAGATGTTCACCAGGATGCCCTTCACATTGGGGTCGCCGAGGATGATCTTGAAGGCCGCGGTGACCTGCTCCTTGGTGGCGCCGCCGCCGACGTCGAGGAAGTTGGCAGGCTCGCCGCCGTGGAATTTGATGATGTCCATGGTGGACATGGCGAGGCCGGCGCCATTGACGAGGCAGGCGATGTTGCCATCAAGGCCGATGTAATTGAGACCGAATTCGCTGGCGGCGACTTCACGCGGGTCTTCCTCGGTGGTGTCGCGCATGGCGGTGACGTCCTTCTGGCGGTAGAGGGCGTTGTCGTCGAAGTTGAACTTGGCATCGAGCGCCACGACCTGGTTGTCGTCGGTGATGGCGAGGGGGTTGATTTCGACGAGGGAGCAGTCGCTCTTGAGGTAGAGATTCCAGAGGGCGGAGAAGAGCTTCACGGCCTGGTTCATCAGCGCGCCGCGCAGATTGAGGGAGGCGGCGATCTTGCGGCACTGGTAGGCCTGGAGGCCGAGGGTGGGGTGGATGAACTCCTTGGTGATCTTTTCGGGAGTCTTTTCGGCCACTTCCTCGATGTTCATGCCGCCTTCGGTGGAGGCGATGATGGCGTGGCTGCTGGAGCCGCGGTCAAAGAGGATGGCGAAGTAGTATTCCTTGGTGATGTTGACGGCTTTGGCGATGAGGACCTTGCTCACCAGCTTGCCTTCCGGGCCGGTCTGGTGGGTGACGAGGGTCTGGCCGAGCATCTTGCCGGCGATGTCCTGGGCTTCCTCGGGGGTGTTGATGACGTGCACGCCGCCTTTGAAACCGTTCTTGAAGGTGCCTTTGCCACGGCCGCCGGCATGCACCTGGGCTTTGACCACGAGGCCGGTGCCACCGATTTCGCGTGCGGCGGCTCCTGCTTCTGCCGCCGTGCTGGCGACGATTCCTTTGGGGCTGGCGACGCCGAATTTGTCAAAGAGCTGCTTGGCTTGGTACTCGTGGATGTTCATGGAGAGAAAATGGGGGAGCCCGATAGTAGAAGTGCGACCCCAAGCGTCAAGGCGCATTCCCGGAGAAGGTGAGAATGCCGGGCTTGCCCTGCTGGAAAGGCTGCGGCATAGCGCGCCATGCGAATTGATGTGGTGACGCTGTTTCCAGAGCTGGTCTCGGTGCCGATGGGCCTGAGCATGATGGGCCGTGCGCAGGAAAAGGGCCTTCTGGATCTGCGGGTGCACGACCTGCGTGAGCAGGGGCTGGGCAAGCACCGCCATGTGGATGACACGCCCTACGGCGGCGGGCAGGGGATGGTGATCCGCCCGGAGCCGGTGTTTGAATCGCTGGACCGGATCGACACGCCGGAGGCGCGCATCATCTACCTGTCGCCCGCCGGGAAGCGGTTTGATCAGGCCACGGCGAGGCGGCTTTCGGCCGAGCCGCACCTGATTTTTATCTCCGGGCACTACGAGGGGATCGACCACCGGATCATCGAGCACTGGGTGGATGAGGAGATCAGCCTGGGGGACTACGTGCTGACGAATGGGGCGATCGCCGCCGTCGTGGTGATGGATGCCATTGTGCGGCTGCTGCCGGGCGTGCTGGGAGACGAGATGAGCGCGGTGGAGGAGAGCTTTGGAGAAAGCGGGCTGCTGGAGGCCCCGCAGTACACGAAGCCGGCGGAATACCGGGGGTTGAAGGTGCCGGAGATGCTGCTGAGCGGGAACCACGCGAGGATCGCGGCGTGGCGTGAGGAGCAGGCGCGGGAGCGGACGCGGGTGAACCGGCCGGATTTGCTGGGCGACGCGCGTGACTGATATGACATTTCGGTTGACGATCCGCCGCGCTGCACGCTAAATAAGCGCTCCGCTGGCCCCCCGGCTGCGGGAAGAGAAAATTATTGGTGAGGTGGCTGAGTGGTCGAAAGCACATCTTTGCTAAAGATGCGTAGCCTTAACAGCTACCGAGGGTTCGAATCCCTCCCTCACCGCTCTTCGCCGACGACAGGAGATGGAGCAGTGATCACTCACTTGACGGCTTTGGGACGGACGACCGTTTTCTCCCCGGCTACGAGCGGCACGCCGCCCGGGCTGAGAAGGCTTGTTTTTTGAGCCCGAGGATGCCGCATGCTGAGCAGATGAACAGGTGATTTGCCTGTTGCGGTGTGGTAAAAGATACCACACTCTGTCAGCTTATGAAAATCAATACCAGCATCACGATTGATCCCAAGATTGCCAAACTGGCGAAGAAGTATGCGGCGCTCGACGGGCGCAGCTTTGCGAACTATGTCGAGCGCGCCGTGGCACGGCAGGTGGAGCAGGATCAGAACAATGAGAGCGCGCCGAAAGCCAAGCCTGCGAAGAAGAAGTAGAAGTGACCGAGACTTCCGCAGATCCACCAGTCTTCTGTGAGAGAGACTGGTGGAGCTAAGGGGATTCGAACCCCTGACCTTCTCATTGCGAACGAGACGCTCTACCAACTGAGCTATAGCCCCAAAAGCGGATTTGCTGGCAAAGCCAGCTCTCCGAGAGCGCCCATTATGGGGCATTGCCGTGGTGGGGCAAGTTGATTTCCGCATGATGGTGCGGGAGAGGAGGCCTGCGGTTTGACCCGAGAGAGAGGCGGGCGGCGGAGAGGGGCGGGCGGGGCGGGGAGCGGCCCTGATGCACGGGGCGGGGTCTTCCCGCATGGGCGGACGGGCTGGCGCAGGCAAAGCAGACATCCGCGCGGTGTGCCGATGCGATCCTGAAGCATAGGCCGCGTGCCTGCCCAACCTTCTCCCTTTCTCCGCCATGAAACGTTCTTTGCTTCTTTTGTGCGCCGCACTGCTCGCGGCGACGGCCCCGCTGGCTCCGGCCCAGACCAATGATGCGGTGCCGGTCGATTTTTTTTACGATGCGCTGAGTCCCTACGGGGACTGGATCTACACGCCGAACTACGGCTATGTGTGGCAGCCGCTGGAAGCCCAGCAGCAGCAGGGATGGCTGCCGTACACGGACGGTAGCTGGGCCTACACCGATGCAGGCTGGACGTGGGTTTCGAATGAGGACTTTGGCTGGCTGACCTACCACTACGGCCGGTGGATTCGCCTGCTCCAAGGCTGGGTTTGGGTGCCAGGCTATGAATGGGCGCCGGCGTGGGTGTCCTGGCGCCAGACGCAGGGGCAGATCGGCTGGGCACCGCTGCCACCGGAGGCGGCGTGGGTGCCGGGAGTGGGCTTTGGAGGGTGGACAGACAGCTATTACGATGTGGGGCCGGCGTACTACAATTTTGTGCCCATCGGCATGTTTGCCAGCCGAGGGTCACTGCGGCCGTTCATCCTGGATCACAACCGCAACTTCACGTACTACGGGCAGTCTGCAAACATCACCCACACGACCTACCAGCCGAATGTGATGAACCACATTTTTGTGGGCGGCCCGGATCCGCAGCGCATCGACGGCCTGGGCAGCAATCAAGTCCGGCGGCTGACGCTGCGGCGGGATGATGAGGGGTTCCGCCGCGAGTGGCTGGAGCGCGACCGCCGTGGAGGCGGCCCACACCACGGCGGCGGCGGTTTTTCACGCATTGAGCAGGACCATCTCGTGGTGGCCGCGCCGGCGATCAGCAGGGCGCCCTCCCATGCGCTGCCCGCGAAGGTGCGCGAGCCTTTCCACCAGGCGGAGGCTGACCGCGGCTGGCGCGGAGCGGGAGACGCCCAGAGCCTGGAGCGCCTGCGCCAGCAGCAACGCGAGGAGATGGCACGCACGCGCCCGCCGAACCTGCCGGAGAAGAATCTGCGGCCTGCCACCAGCACCACCCCACCGCCAGCCTTTGGCCGGGTGCTGCAGCCTGAGGAGCGCAGCGGAGCCGGCGGCACCCTGCGTGGTGAGCCGCGGCACGTGACCGAGGAAGTCCGCCCCGCGATGCCGCTGTCCGCCCCCACGCCTCCTGGCATTCCGCCCAAGAAGGCCGAAGAGCCTGGGCTGCCTCATCGCGAACGGGGGGCGGAGGGCCGGCAGCCTGGGCCGCGACCAGGGGAAAACCAAGCGCCGCCTGCTGTGGTGCCGCCGCCACAGACGTCTGGCCAGCCGCAGGTCCCGCACGGGCCGCCGCCGGGGACGCCTGCGAATCGCGTGTCGCCGCACGTGCCGACGCCGCCCGCTTCAGACATGCCGAATGCGCCCACGCCACCGCGAGGAGTACCCGGGCATCCGGGCCATCCGGGGCGGGGTCCGGAGGCCGTGCCGCAGCCGCCCCCGGCCGCGCCCGTGGCTCCGCCGCATGCGAATCCGGCGCCGCTGCCCCCGGTGCAGCCGCAGCAGCCCGCCCCCATTCACCCACTGCCCCCGCAGGGTGGCAATCCTCCGCACACCGTGCCCGTGGCACCCCAGAGCGCACCGCCGGGGCATCCTCATGGGCAGGGCAAGCGACACTGAGCGCAGCGCCTGCGAGAGGCGGGCATGCGCACCCATCCGACATAGGATGAAGGCACGATTTATTTGCAACCCCATCAACTATGAAAACGAAAATCAAACAGTATTGCAACGAAGGCAAAATCGGCTGGGTGCTCCTGTGGCTTCTCGGCATTCCACTTCCCGTCCTGCTGATCTTCTACCTTCTGGGCGGCGGCCATTGAGCCTCTGCTTTTTTTGCCCCTTGTTGTTGCTCCCGTGACGTGCGATGGACGCCTAACGTCCATCGCACCGAGGGGCTGAAAGCAGGGAGTGGGAAGCGGGGCGGGCAGTGGTTTACTTCGCAGGGCTCGGCTTGAATACGTTGATGCCGACGATCTGGAGCAGGGCGTTGTGAGTCATGTAGAAGACATCGGGATCGTCTTTGATCTGGCCGAAATAGAAGGCTGTTTCAGCGTTGGGCTGCGTGGGGGAGAGGAGGATTTCGATCTCATGCACGGGGCCGTCCAGGCGCCCGGGTTCGCCGAGAACGATCTGGATGGTGAAGAAGGGTGTTTTGAGGGCCTGCAGGGCATCGCTGCGGTCGGAGGCCCAGTCCTGGACGGTGAAGCGCGCGAGATTGGAGGCGAGCTGGTCGGCCTTCACGCGGTCGAGCTCGGCGGTGACGTCACGGCCGCCGCGGGTGGCCTTCCATTCGGCGGTGACGGGGTTGTAGTCGAGAATGACGGGGGTGAAGGCACCGTGGGCCAGGGTGATGCGGCGCAGGGCAAAGGTGGTGAAGCGGAGGGCGCCGAGACCTTTCCACTTGATGCCATCGGTGGGAAGGGAGGGGAGGAGGGAGGCATCGATGCGGTAAACGAAGGGCTCGTTTTCGTATTTGGCGAAGAACTGAGTGCTTTCCGCATTGTGGCCAAACATGAGCTTCACCGGTTTTTCACGGTGGGGAGTCCAGGCGATGGTCTGGAAGGGATCATCCAGGCCATAAGGAGTCAGGTCCGCGGCGGAATCCGCGGCGAACTGGAGGATTTCAAACGTGTTGAGAGCATTGAGGCAGCGGGCCACGCGCTCGCCGTTGGCGGGGTCCCATTTTCCGTGGCGCTGGAGGTACCAGGAGCCCTCTTCATTGCGCAGGTTGATCTCGGGATGGGTCTTGCTGCTGATGGTGATGAACTCGAGGCGCTCGCCATCGATCTGCGCGAGGAGGTGGTCGCGCAGGGCATTGGGGTTGACCCAGAGGGAGAGAAGGTTTTTGGCGACGACGGTGAAGACGGGCTTGCGATAGGCGGTGGTGGCGGTGGTGACGGCCTGCTTGTCATCGGCGGGTTTCTTGACGATGAACTCGTAGGACTTGCCTCGGGTTTTGGACTCGATGGTGACCTTGATTTCGTCGGCATGAGCGGTCTGCGCATCTTCCTTCGCGGTGGTGGCGACGTCCTTGGCCTCGGTGATTTCGATGTTGAGGATGGCGGAGAGCAGCTCGGTGATGCGCTCCTTGCTGCCGCGTGTCTTGAGCGGCTTTTCGAGCAGCCATGGCGAGTGCTCATTTTCGCGGGCGAGCACGATCTGACCGGAGGGCTGGCTGAGGGTGATGCTGGTGATGACTTCCGCAGGGAGGCGGAGGAGCTTGGGGTCACGCCAGGAGGCGGCGGGAATCTGCAAGACAGCGGGCGCGTCGCTCTTGGCGAGGTACCAGGCGGGCTCGCCGCCGTGGTCCGGGATGCCGATGTAGAGGCTGTTTTCCACGGCGGCGGGCAGACCGAACCAGCATTCATAGACGGGGGCGTCTCCGGCGAAGAGGCGCACCTTGAAGCGTGGATTGTCGAGCCCGGTCTTCTGCCACTCGGCGGAGTCGAACTCCTCCTTGTGAATGCGCTCGATCCACTCGACGCCATGGAGGGTGAGAACGAGAGCTGCGACTTTTTGCGGGTCCGCCAGGTCGTCGTAGGGTTTTTCGATGCGCCAGGCGCTGCCCTCGCGCACGAGGGTGAGGGGGACGTTTTCAGCGGTGAGGACCTCGATGCGGGTGACCTTTTCTTTTTCAAAGCGGGTGGGGCCGCGCCTGACCTCGCGGGTGTCAACGGCGGAGGGGAGGTAGCGCTCGATGCCGAGGATGACCGCACCCAGGGCGGCGACCAGCAGGAAGAGGAGAAGGGTGGTGCGTGCGCTCATGCGTCAAAGGCGGTTCTCATGCGGCGCGGCGGCTGGCCCAAACCATGAACCCGAAGGCGAGGACGATGCCGGGCAGAGTGATGGAGGTGACCCAGAAGATCAGCTCATGCTGCCTGCGGGTGAGCTGAATGCGGTAGGAGTGCTTGGACTTGGCCGGAATACCGATGAAGCTTTCGCGGTTCATGAGCCAGTTCAGGCTGGCGGCCACGAAGTCGTGGCTGACGGCGAGCATGGTCTGCTTGTCGAGCAGGGTGGAGTTGGAAACGACGACCATGCGTGAGGTGTCCGCACGCTGGGTTTCGTCATTGACTGCGCCGCGCTCGATGCTGGCGGCGACGTAGATGGGCGGGACGGTGTCTTCTTCATCGACGATGGGCAGCTCCTCCAGGAACTGCTTCTCGCCCCAGTAGCGTGGGGCGGCGAGGATGAGGGGATGGATGTGGATGGACTGCTCTTTGAGCGCGGTGTTTTCCTCCATGAGCTCAAGCGACTCCGTCTGGCCGGCCAGGGTGATGGCGGAGGAGGCGAGGTGGCGGATGAAGGACACGTCCTTGAGGAACTCGCCCAGCACGGTGAACTCCTTCTTGGGGCCGGTGCTGGTGCTTTCCGCCATGAGCACACGGTCACCGCGGGGGCGCACGCCGTTGGCGCTGAGAAAGGCATTGAGGCGGGAGGTTTCGCCGCCGGGATCCAGCATGATGAAGATGCCCGCGCGCTTCACCTGCCAGTAGTCATTGAGCATGGAGACCTCGCGTTCGGAGAGGTCGTAGCGCGCGCCGAGGATGAAGAGGCCGTCTGAATCCGTGGGGATGTGGCTGATTTCGGAGAGGTTCACCTGCACGACTTCAAAGTTCTGCTGCCTGCCGAGCTCCATGGTGGCGTTGTAGGCGTCGCTCTGGGCGGCGTCGGAGCGGCTGCCTTTGCCGACGACGTAGTAGAAGCGGCGGACGCGGCCCTCCACGACGGAGATGAGCGCGGAGGTGATGGCGTCCTCCCCGCGGAACTCGATGACCTTCTTGGTGGTGCTGGTGCCCTTTTCACGGACGACGAGCTCCTCCTCGGTGATGAAGCGCTTGTTGGAGCCGCAGCGGACGAGCACGCCGTTTTGAGCGAGGGAGAGGCCGGTGTCCGCCTTGAGCTGCTCGGCGCGCTCGATGTCGCGCACGGGGTCGATGGAGCGGACCTTGATGCGCTGCCTGCCGTGCTGGTTGTACTCCTCCAGGAGGGGCTGCACGTCTTCGTACACCTTGGAGTCGCGGCTGAAGACGATGTAGATCTGCACATCGCGCGAGAGGCTGTCGAGGTATTTGAGGGTGGCGGGGCTGAGGGTGTAGTCGTGGCTGGGGCTGAGGTCCCAGCGCCAGTAGTGGTAGTAGTTGAGGCGGTTCACGCCGGCAAAGAGCGCCAGGGCGAGGATGACCTGCAGGGCCACATTGACGCCGATGCCGTAGCGCCTGGGCATGGGCCTGGCCTTGGGCTCAGGGCTGGCGGGCGGAGATTTCTGTGCGGAATCCGTCATGGGAGTGGGGCGGTCGGCTCACGGGCGCCAGCGGCGGAACTCGACCACGTGGTGGGTGAAGGAAAGGAACAGCAGCGACATGCTGAGGTAGTAAATGATGGGGCGGCTGTCGATGAGACCGGCGGTGAAGATGCGGATGTGCTCGGTGGCAGCGAAGTAGTTGACGACGTCCACGATGGTGTCGGAGATCTTGCGACCGACGACCATGATGAAGATGCCGAGGAGGAAATGCAGGAGGCTGAGGGTGAAGGAGATGATGGCGGCCACGATCTGGTTCGCGGTGAGGGAGGAGGCGAAGCAGCCGACGGCGAGATTGAACATGCCCATGACGACGAGGATGAGGTAGGCACCGCGCATGGCGCCGTCCGGCAGCTCCACCTGGCCGGCGGTGATCCAGTGGGCAAACTTGAAATTGATGAGGCTGGGCAGCCAGAGGACGCAGTACACGATGACGGCGGCGAGGTATTTGGAGCCGACCACCTGCCAGGCGCGCACCGGGGCGGTGAAGAGGGTCTCCAGCGTGCCCATCTTTTTTTCCTCGGCAAAGAGGCGCATGGTCAGCAGGGGGAAGATGAAGAAGTAGGAGAGCCAGAACCACATGGCGTGGAAGGTCCAGCTCACGATGGAGCCTTCGCTGGGGGCATTTTCCAGCACGGAGAGGGCGGCGCGGAAGGCGAAGCCATTGAGCACCATGACGAGGGCCAGCACCACGTAGGCCACGGGGGAGACAAAGAAGGCGTGCAGTTCTTTTTTGAGCAGGATCCAGAATATCCTCATAGGACGTGGGTGGGAATGTCGGTGGGGGTGCCCGCGTTCATGGAAAGCTCGACGAAGACGTCCTCCAGGGTGGGGAGCTGGCGGTGCATCTCACGGATGCGCCACTTGTGTGCGGTGGCGAGCGCCAGCACCTCGTCACGCACGTCGTGATCGGGTTCGACCCGCAGAGTGAAGCGCCGCCAGGGGTGGACGAGAAGGGGCTCCTCCGCGACCTTTCGCACGGCGGGGATGGCGGAGAGTTTTTCCGCCAGATTGCCGGTGCCCTCGATCTCCAGGTGGAGCAGGGTGGTGGAGCGGAGCTGGCGTGTGAGGCTGGCCGGGGTGTCATTGGCACGGATGCGGCCCTGGTGGATCATGACCACGCGGTCACAGGTCTGCTCGACCTCATGCAGGATGTGGGTGGAGAGCAGGACGGTGTGCTTGGACTTGAGGCTGCGGAGGAGATCGCGCACATGGCGGATCTGCACGGGGTCGAGGCCGTTGGTGGGCTCGTCGAGGATGAGGAGCTTCGGCTTGTGGACGAGGGCGTCCGCGAGGGCGACGCGCTGGCGGTAGCCTTTGGAGAGGTTGCCGATGAGGCGCTTGCGCATGTCGGTGACGCCGGTGAGCTCCATGACCTCGCCAATGCGGCGGCGCATGGCCATGCCGGAAAGGCCTTTGATCTCGGCGCGGAAGCGGAGGTACTCCTTCACCTTCATGTCGGTGTAGAGGGGGGCCATTTCGGGCATGTAGCCCACGGACTGGCGGACCTGGATGGACTGGTGGAAGACGTCAAACCCCGCGACGGTGGCGCGGCCGGAGGTGGCGGGCATGTAGCCGCTGAGGATGCGCATGGTGGTGGACTTGCCCGCACCATTGGGCCCCAGGAAGCCCACAATCTCCCCGGGCTCCACCTGGAAGGAGATGTTGTTCACCGCAGTGCGTCCGGCATACTGCTTGGTGAGGTCCTGAACATCGATCATGACTGGGGAGAAGGGAGGTGGGGTAAAGAGATTAATTTAAGCCTATGCGCGGCTGAATGACAATTCGCAATCAGGCATTCGCAAAAATGATGGCGGAGAGGCCCGCAGGACCTCTCCGCCATCACGGTTCGGGAAATGAACTCAGTCGTTGTAGGCGGCCTCGCCGTGCTCGGCGAGATCGAGTCCCTGGTTTTCGTCTTCTGGCGTGACGCGCAGGCCGATGGTGAGGTCGAGGATCTTGAGGATGACGAAGCTCAGAATACCGGAGAGCAGGATGGTGTAGAGCGAGGCGAGGGCCTGGGTGGCGAGCTGGCTGCCGATTTTGAAATCTCCCAGGCCGCCGGCGAAGGAGGTGGAGCCAAAGACGGCGACGAGCAGGGTGCCGATGAAGCCGCCGACGCCATGGACGCCGAAGACGTCGAGGGAGTCGTCATAGCGGAACTTGTGCTTGAGCTTGGAACAGGCAAGCCAGCAGACCCAGGCGGAGACGGCACCGATGCAGAGCGCGCCGATGGGGCCCACCTTGCCGGAGGCCGGGGTGATGGCGGCGAGGCCGGCGATGGAACCGGTGGCGATGCCGAGGGCGCTGGGCTTGCCATTGCGAATCCACTCGATGAGCATCCACACGATGGAGGCGGAGCAGGCGGAAAGGTGGGTGACGATGAGGGTCATGGCGGCGGCGCCATTGGCCGCGAGCTGGCTGCCGGCATTGAAGCCGAACCAGCCCACCCAGAGCATTCCCGCGCCGACGATGGTGAGCGGGAGATTGTGCGGCATGAGCTGGGCGCTGGGGAAGCCTTTGCGCGGGCCGACCATGATGCAGGCCACCAGGGCGGCCACGCCGGCGGTGATGTGCACGACGATTCCACCGGCGAGATCAATGACGCCGGTGAGACCGAAGAAGGCGCCGGCCTTGTGCCAGACGCCATAGCAGCAGGGCGCATACACCACCAGGCTCCACACGATGCTGAAGATGAGGATGGCCTTGAACTTCATGCGCTCGGCAAAGGCGCCGATGAAGAGGCCCGGGGTGATGAGGAAGAACATCATCTGGTAGGCGAAGTGAAGGAGCTCGGGAATGGTGGGGCAGTCCGCGCGCACGGAGGCGGGGGTGACACCGCTGAGGAAGGTTTTGCTGAGGCCGCCGATGAATGAGCCGCCATCCGAGAAGCTCAGGGAGTAGCCGCAGACCAGCCAGACGAGGCTGAGCACGGCGGTGAGCGCAAAGCACTGCATGAGGATGGAGAGGATGTTCTTGGCGCGGACAAGTCCGGCGTAGAACAGGGCGAGCCCCGGAATCATCATGAACAGAACGAGGGCGGTGGAGACCAGCAGCCAGGCGGTGTCCCCGCTGCTGATGGTGGTGGAACCGTCCGCGGCGGAGGCGGAGGTGGTGGCAAGTACGAGCGCGGCCGGCGCGGATAAAATCCGTGCGGCCCCGCTCCCGGTGCTTTTCAGCAGGGGATGGGTCATGGTTGGTTGGGCGGCTGGTTGGGAAAACGGCCTGGTTGGAGCCGTGGCTTGGTTGGAGCCGTTGCGATGCTAGGCACGGCCCGAGAATGTGACAACCTTTTTTGTAATTTAGGCACGAAAACTGCTCCATTTGGCTGCTTCCGCCCGGTTTTGGCCGTCTGGCGGCTTTTGTCGTGCCTGGGTGCCGGGGTGGTGATGCATGAGGCGCAATGTCGGGGGAAAATGCGCGTATTTTGGGCCATGCACGCCCGGCCCATTTTCGCATGTCTTGTGTCCCTTGTGTCTGTCTCCCAGGCGCTCCTGGCGGAGGTGGAGATCACCCGAGAGGGCCAGCCGCAGGCGGTGATCGTCCTGTCGGGAAGCGGATCAGCGGGTGATCTTTCGACGAAGGCGCTGGTGGGGCATGTGAAACAGATGTCCGGCGCCACGCTGGCGGTCATGCACGAGAAGGAGCTGAGCGGCGCGCGTGTCGAAGCGGGGCGGATCATTCCTGCTGAGGGCGGCAAGTTTCCGCCGAATTTCATCCTGCTGGGAGAAGGGGAGCTGACAAAGCGGCTGGGGCTTTCCCTCGAAGGCATCGGACTCGGTGGAGTCCTGCTGAGGAGCGGGGGCAATTATGTCGTGGTCGCGGGTACGAATGACAACATCGCAGCGAAGGCGCGTGATCTGAATGTGAACGCGGTGTTCACGTTTCTTGAAGAGCTCGGGTGCCGGTTTCTGTGGCCGGGTGAATCCGGGAAGGTGATACCGAAGAAGCCCACGATCTCTATTTCCGCGCTCGATGTGCGTTTCACGCCTCAGATCGGGCAGCGGAGGATTCGTTTTGCGGGGCTCGATGTGCGCGGTGCGGCGCAGGGGCTGGCGGCGCTGGGATTGACGCTGGATGACTATAAGACAGCGCGGGATGCGGCGTCGGTGACGGAGTCGGCGGGAGGCTGGGCGGAGTGGCACAGGCTGGGTGGAAACATCGGCATCGTGGGCGGGGCGGCGGGTTATGGACTGCGCGGTGGCTGGGAGGAGCATGGCGCGGCGCATCCGGACTGGTTCGCCCTGCAGGCCGACGGCACGCGCGACCAGAGCAAGGCCAAGGAGCGCTGGCGGCTGTGCATTTCCAACCCGGGGCTGGTCGAGCAGGTGGCGAACGACATCCTGGGGCGGCTCAATGGTCAGGCGCAGGCGGCGATCTCGCTGTGTCCGAACGATGGCGGCTACTCGAGCTTCTGTCTCTGCGATGCCTGCAACAAACTCGACGCACCGAACGGGCCGAAGGTGCGGATGCTGATCTTTAAGAAGGTGGGTGAGCCGGCGCGCGACGAGGTGGAGCATGTGGCGCTCACGGACCGCTTTGTACATTACTGGAACGCCGTGGTGGAGCGTGTGACGAAGGTGGTGCCGGGCCAGCTCTTCCTCATCGAAGCCTACAGCTACTACTCGGACCCGCCGATGCGGGAGAAGCTGCATCCGAACCTGGTGCTGCGGTACGTGCCAAATACAGCGGACGGCTGGAAGGGCTGGCAGGCCGCTGGCGCAAAGCGGGTGTATTGGCGGCCGAACAATCTGCACAGCGGCCATTACGACGCGGCGCTGAGCCCGCGAGCAAGAGAAAACTCGGCGACGCTGCGCGAACTGGCGCAGGGCGGCATGCTGGCCACGGACATGGACAGCCTCTATCACCACTGGGCCACGCAGGGCCTGCACTACTACATGATGGCGAAGCTGAGCTGGGATCCGAAGCAGGACTTCGATGCCGTGCTGGATGACTACTGCAAAACCGGCTTTGGCGCGGGTGCCGAGCATGTGCGGCAGTACTTCCTGCTGGCGGAAAAGGGCATCGTGCTCACGCCTGGGAAGCGGGTGTTTCCCAAGATTTCACCCGAGACGATGGACGCGCTGCGTGCGCATCTCGTCGCCGCGGCCAAGGCCACGGAGAGCGATGCCGCATCCCACCGCCGGGTGGCGTTTTTGCGCGCGGGTTTGGAGTTTACGGCGGCGAGCTGGGAGGCGCATCGTCTGGCTGATGCGGCGGACAGCGGGGCGAAGCCTGATCCGAAGATCGTGAATGAAGTCATGGACCGGCGCTGGCAGATGATGCGCGGCCTGCTGCAGAATCATCCGCTCGCGGTAAATGTGGGCGTGGTGTCCGCGGCGGATGGGGCATGGACGCGGTCGCTTTTGTGGAAGGGGCCGACTGAGGGGGCGAAGGCGGGGCGGCTGGTTTTGAAGCCGGAGGATGACTGGCTGAACGGGGACCAGAGTGCGACGCGGAAGTAGCGGGGATGTGGGTGAGGCCACGTATGGCGAAGCGTGCCACCGCGGCGGTGGGACGGTGGGACGCTGCTGGAGGGCGCGGTGTGGGGGAGAGGGCGATGGGTTTGCTTCCGGATTTGGAGGCGTGCTTTCCAGGGGTGGCGCTCGCTACGCGAGCTGACCCCTGGCTACCCGCTGTGACCCCTACGGGGTCATGGAAATGCGGTGCGCCGTCCGATTGCGACCCGTTACCATGAAGGGTGACTGAGTGTGATTTGCCTTCGACTGTGTTCGCTTTGCTATGGCGATCTGGGATTACTGAAATGGCGTGTCGGCATCTCGTTGCGATCGATTGCAAAAAAACATCAAGTCCTCTACTTGCCGGCTTCGCGGGTGCCGGTGCCTTTGGGGAGTTTGGTGAGGCTGTCGCCGAGTTCGGCGCGGATGGTTTCGGCGTGTTTTTGGAGCTGGGCGACGACGTCGGGGTTTTGGGCGGCGAGGTTTTTGGATTCGCTGAGATCGGTGTAGAGGTCGTAGAGTTCGGGCTGGTCGATCTTCACAGGCTTGTAATTGACGGGGATGCCATCCTTGGCTTTGGGCTGGTCAGAAGGCAGGCTGCGATAGGTGTGGGGAAGCTGGAGCTTCCAGCGGCCGTCTCCGCTGGTGATGGCCTGGAGCTGGTTTTGCTCGTAGTAGAAGGCGTAGAAGTCGTGGGGATTTTTGGCGTCGGCAGCACCGGAGACGATAGGCCAGCAGTTGAGGCCGTCGATGGGATGATCCGGCAGCCTGGCGTCGATGACGTGGGCGATGGTGGGGAGGACGTCGATGGTCATCATCATGGTGTCAGTGGTGGTGCCGGCGGGGATTTTGCCGGGCCATTTCATGATGCCGGTGACACGGGTGCCGCCCTCCCAGCAGGTGCCTTTGCCTTCGCGCAGCGGGCCGGCGCTGCCGGCGTGCTCGCCGTAGCTGAGCCAGGGGCCGTTGTCGGAAGTGAAGATGACCCAGGTGTTGTCCTCCAGGCCGTTTTCCTTCAGCGACTCCATGATCTGGCCGACGGACCAGTCCACCTCCATCATGACGTCTGCGAAGAGGCCTTTGCCGGATTTGCCTTTGAACTTGTCGCTCACAAACAGGGGCACATGCACCATGCTGTGGGCGAGGTAGAGGAAGAAGGGCTTGTCCTTGTTTTTTTCAATGAACTGCACGCCGCGGGTGGTGTAGTCGGTGGTGAGGTGGGTCTGCTCCTCGGGGGTGACTTCGGGATCCACGACCTGGTCATTTTCGATCATGGGCAGCTTGGGAAACGCCTTTTTGGCCTGGGGGTGGTAAGGCCACATGTCGTTGGAATAGGGCAGGCCGTAGTACTGGTCGAAACCGTGCTTGGTGGGGAGGAACTGGGGCAGGGAGCCGAGGTGCCATTTGCCCACGGCGGCGGTGGCATAGCCCTTTTGTTTCACCAGCTCGGCCAGGGTCATTTCGGTGGAGTTGATGCCGTGCCTGGCCGTGGGCCCGAGAGCGCCGTGGATGCCCACGCGGTTGGGGTAGCAGCCGGTGAGCAGGGCGGTGCGGGAGGCGCTGCAGACGGGCTGGGCGACGTGGAAGTTGGTGAACTTGCGGCCCTGCGCGGCCAGCCGGTCGATGTTGGGTGTCTGGTAACCCTGCGCGCCGAAGCAGCTCACGTCCGCATAGCCCATGTCGTCCATGAAGATGACGACGATGTTCGGCTGGGCCGGTGCGGCGAAGGCGAGGGAGGAGAGAGAAAGGGCGAAGGACGAGAGCAGGGCGGCGAGTGGCTGGCGCATCTGGGGTGAACGCGGCACGAGGCGGAAACCTTCAGGGAAGGTGGTGCCGAATGGATGCGGCAAGCGGACGTCCTGACGGGGGGAATGACCGGCAGAATTATTTTTTGCGGCAAAAGTGGCGGTGTGCTGGGACTTTACAGCAAACCGACGAAGCATGTCAGAGACACCTTCCCCCCAAAATGAGTCATTTCTCCGCCTCTATGCGGAGGCTGAGCTGTCGCTGCGCGGGTATGTGCGCGCGATGCTGCCGGACAGACACGAGGCATCTGAGGTGATGCAGGAGGTCATTGTGACGCTGTGGCAGAAATTTGACGGAGCCGAGGATTTCAAAAACTGGGCCTTCGGTGTGGCGCGGCTCAAGGTGCTGCAGCATTTGCAGCGGCGTCAGCGTGACCGTCATGTGTTTGGAGAGGAGCTGGTGAATAAGCTGGCAGAAAGACAGGCCGAGCTGGAGCAGGGCCACGCTGCACAGCGCGAGGCGCTGGAGCACTGCCTGCAAAAGCTGGCGGAGCCGCAGCGCGAGCTGGTGCTGCGCGCCTACACCAAGGGCACGCGCATCGAGAGCCTGGCGGCACAACGGGGCGAGACGGCCATGGCGCTTTACAAAAAACTTCACCGCATCCGGCAGGCGCTGCTGGAGTGCGTGCGCAAAACCCTGGCACAGGAGGAACTGGCATGAACTCACGCTGGCACGATCTCATTCAAGAATACATTTCCGGAACCATCAGCACTGCGGATGCGCAGGCTCTGGAGCGGGAACTGGTGACAGACCCCATGCTGAGAGACAGCTACCTGGAGGCGCTGAATCTGGACACTGCGCTGGAGATGACGGCGCAATCCGCCGAGGCTGTGCTCAGCCTGCCGGTGCCGCCTGCGGTGCGGACCCTTGCAGCGGCAGGGGAGCGGCGCACGCGCGGATGGTCCTGGCGACCGCTGGCGGCGGGGCTGGTCTTGGGGATGTTTTGCACGTCCGTGGTCATGGCTTACATGGCCCCATCATCGGAAAAGGTGATCACGCTTTTCGGCGATGACTTTGAAGACAGCGGGCAGCAGTTCTCGAAGGGGTTTCCTGAACAGACTGGGGTTTGGGGCGGCGATGCGGCGGAGGTGGTGTCTGCCAGCAGCGAGATTCAGCCTGTGGACGGGCAGCGCATGCTGCGGATCGATCCTTCTCCTACGACGACGCTGAGCTATCTGGAACGGATTGTGGATGTGAGATCGCTGCCCCTTCCGCAGGGGAATGAAGTACGGCAGGTTATGGTGACGGCTTCGTTTCATGCGGCGGAGCGTGGCCTGCGGGACCGCTACACGCTGCGGGTGGCGGCTTTTGCAGAGGCTCCGGACATTGTGCAGACGCAGTGGGTGGGGAGAGAATGGCGGGAAATGGACGGTGCGCTGGCGGCTTCGAAACGCGGCCTCAGCACGACACCGGAGGCGGAGGGCTGGCAGACGCTCACGGCGATCGTGGAGGTGCCGCGTGAGGCGCGCAGTCTGGTGATCTCCCTGGCTGGCGGTCTTTCTCAAAACCCGGACCGGAAGACCGCCCACTACATCGACGGCGTGCACGCCACGCTCTCGATCACATCCCATCCCGCCGCGACGAAGACCAAAGTCAGACGCAACAAGGCCAAAGCCGAATGAACAACCGCATGAAACCAACCTCGTCTTCCCCAATGGCCAGCGGTGTGTCGCGGCGCACTTTCCTGCGCGCTGCGGGAGTCTCCATCGCGCTGCCGTTTTTCGAATCCTTGGCCGGTGCCAAGGCCGCCACGGCCTCGCCAAAGCGCATGGTGGCCATTTGCACCGGGCTAGGCATGCATCCGCAGAGCTTTTTCCCCAAGGACTTCGGGGCCGGCTGCGCGCTCTCGCCAGTGCTCCAGCCGCTGGCGGCGCTGCGGGATGATTTCACCGTCATCTCGCACATGGATCATCCCGGGATCTACACCAAGCACGGCGGCACCAAATCCATCCTCAGCGGCGTCGATCCCACTCATTCCGCAGCGGGTCAAAACACCTCCGTGGATCAGGTCGCGGCGCGGCATGTCGGCTATCAGACGCGGTTTCCCTCCGTCCACATCTCTCTCGGTAGCGCGGAGAGCCCTTCGTGGACACCTTCCGGCATCAAGGTGCGCGAGGAAACATCGCCATTTGATCTGTTTGAAAAGCTCTTTGTGGATGGCTCCGCTGCGGAGAAAAAAGCCATCAAGGCAAAGCTCGATCAGGAGCGCAGCGTGCTTGATTTGGTGCGCGAGCAGGCGAAACGGCTGGGGCAGAACATCAACGCGCCGGACCGGCAGAAGTTGGAGGAATATCTCACCGCCATCCGCGAGGCCGAGGAGCGCATCCAGGGCATCAGGCGCTGGGAGGACGCGCCCAGGCCCAAGGTCGATTTCGATGACGACGTGCACGCGCACAGCGGCTTTGACTACGCCACGCTTTCGCCGCTGATGTTTGACCTGCTCTTCCTTGCCATCCAGACCGACACCAGCCGTGTCTTCACCGCCGGCTGGGGCGCGCACAATCATGTCATCGAGCTGGACGGTGTGAGCACCGGCTACCACACGCTGAGCCATCACGGGCAGTTGCCGGAAAGGGTCAGGCAGCTACAGATCATTGAGACCTTTTACGTCGCCCAGATGGCGCGCTTCGTGGAGAAACTGAAAAGCGCGCGCACGGAGCATGGCACACTGCTCTCCGACACGATGGTCTTTTTCGGCAGCGGACTGAGCGATGCCTCTGTTCACTCGAATCGCGACCTGCCGATCATCCTCGCTGGCGGTGGCTTCAAGCACGGCGTGCATGTGGATGCGATGCGCAAGACCGGCTCCCAGACGCCGCTGAACAATCTCTTCACCACCATGCTGCAAAACTTCGGTGTCGAGATCGACCGCTTCAACGGCGCCACGGGAACCTTCACCGCCTTTCAAGCCTGAGCATCATGACCCGGCTCATGCAAACACTGGCTGTTCTCCAGCTCTGCGCTGCGGTGGTGGCATGAGTCCCTCATCAAGACCTTCGCCGCCATGATGACCTCGGTGGACTTTCTCTACCGCGGTGAAGGCCAGGGCGAGCTTCCGCCTTTCCCGCTCGCCCACCGGCTCTCCTATTTCCTCTGGAGCAGCATGCCGGACACGGGACTCTTTGCGCTCGCGAATTCTGGCAAACTCAAGGAGCCCGCCGTGCTCCTCGCCGAAGCCCGGCGCATGCTGCAAGACCCGCGCAGCCAGTCCTTCGCCGACAGCTTTGCCGACCAATGGCTCTCGCTCGGCAAGCTCGGCACCATGCCGCCGGACCTCCGCGGCGAGTATCGCAAATACACCGACCTGAAACTGGAGCCCGCCATGCTGGAGGAGACGCGGCGCTTCTTCCGCTATGTGCTGCAGGAGAACCGCAGCATCCGTGACTTCATTGATTCCGACTACACCTTCGTCAATGAAGCTCTAGCCAGCCACTACGACATGCCCTTTGAGGGAACCAAGACTAGGCTCGGCAAAGTCTCCCATCCCGCTACAGAAATGATTCGCGTGAGTCTCCCGCCCGGCTCCATGCGTGGCGGACTGCTTGGGCAAGGCAGCATCCTCACGCTCACCGCCAACGGCGTGGAGACCTCCCCCATCCTTCGCGGGCACTGGATTCTCAAGGAACTGCTCGGCACCCCGCCGCCACCGCCGCCCAAGGAAGTTCCCGCCATCGCGCCGGACATCAATGGAGCGCTCACCGTCCGCCAGCAGCTCGAAAAGCACCGCACGGACGCCAACTGCGCCGCCTGCCACCGCCAGATGGACCCGCTCGGTTTTGCGCTGGAGAGCTTTGACCCCATCGGCGGCCTGCGCACCCGTTATTCCAAAACGCAGACCGTCAGCACCGACGGCAGCTACAAAGGCAGAGCCTTTGCCAACGTCACCGATCTCAAAAAAATCCTCGGCAGTGATCTGCGCCCCTTTGCCCGGCATCTCGCCATCCTAATGGCCGAATACGCCAAGGGCCGCAGGCTTGTCCCCGCCGACTACCCCGCCATCGAAGCCGTGCTCGACCGCGCCGCCGCCAATGACTTCCGCCTTCAGGAGATGCTGCTCACGATCATCACCGGCGAGCTGATGCGGAACCGTTGAGCACAAATGATTTTTTATATATGGTCTTCACCACGAGTGGAACCCGAAAGGCAGGGCCAGCACTGCCACGTTTAAGGAGCTATCCACGCCTCCCTGCTCCCATGAAGCTTATCCACCGAGTGTTGGTTCTTTTTGTGTCTCTCTGCTGCTCTACGCAGGCTGCGAAGGTGAAGGTTTTTATCCTCTGCGGGCAGTCAAACATGGTGGGGCACGGCAAGGCGGAGGAAGGTGGGAATCCTCGCTTTGATTTCGCCGTGCCGCAGGGCAAGGACAACCCCCGCGAAGTGTCAGGTGGTCTGGGGTGCCTGCGTGCGATGGTGAATGAAAGTCCTGCAAAGTTCGGCCCGGGGGGCACCACTCCGCTGGTGGATGCAAACGGCCGGTGGCTGGTGCGCGGGGACGTCAAGATCCTTGCTTATTGCGATGGCAAGACCCGGAAAGGCGGCCTGGGGCTTGGGTATGCGGCGCCGGGTGCTGTGACTTGGTTTGGGCCGGAGTTTGGCTTTGGGCATGTGGTGGGTCGGGCACTGGAGGAAGATGTTCTCATTCTCAAGGTGGCTGCTGGCGGAACCAGCCTGGCGAAGGACTGGCGCCCGCCCACGGCTGTGGTCAAACGGGGTGGGGTGGCTGGCCCGCGCTACACGCACATGGTCAGCCTGGTGAGAGAGACCCTGACGGATCTGAGCAGGGAGTTTCCCGAATTTGCAGGGCGGGGCTATGAAGTGGCCGGATTTGGCTGGCACCAGGGCTGGCAGGACGGCGGGGAGAAGCTGATGGCAGACGAGTATGAGGCGAACATGGCCGATTTCATTCAAGACGTGCGCAAGGAGTTCGGCTCGGGGATGGCGTTTGTCATAGCCAACAGCGGCTTTTTCGGTGACAAGCTCAGCGGCATCCGGCTGGAGGTGCTGAAAGCGCAGAACGCCATGGCGGACAGTGCCAGACATCCGGAGCTCAAGGGGAATGTGGCTGTGGTGGATACGCGGCCCATGTGGCGGGAAAAGAGCGTATCTCCCTCAAATTTCGACTTCCACTGGAACCATAACGGCTACACGCACTACGAGATGGGCGCCGGGACCGGGGAGGCGATGCTGAGGCTTCTCAATGCTTTTGCGGCACACTGAAGCTCTGCAGCCTGCCTTTCACGATAGGTGGGTAATCCTAAGCGGTATGAGTTAAAATCTCGGATGTCTGGGCCTAAAGTCCGGGGGCGTCAAACAACGGATGAAGCGGTCTCATCACGTTCAGGAATGGTCGGGGAGCGCTTTCAAGGCCGTGAAGGGCTCTCAGAATGAGTGAAGCGGAGGAAATTCTGGAGCATGGTGAAAACGCCTGAGAAAACTGCGGAATTCCAGGTAATTTTTCGGTTGCTGATTCCTAGCCCTCCTTTATGATCGGCGTTCCTTCCCGGACAGAATTAGCGTTTTCACGGCGAGAGTGGGGCCCTCCCCGCTCTTTTTTGTCTGGTGAAATCAAGAATTTCATATGATCAGCGAACTCAAAGCCCTCTTCGACTACTACGAGAAAGAGAAAGGAATCGACCGCACCAAGATGGTCGAGGCCCTGTCGCAGGCATTGCTCGCCGCTTCCAAGAAAAGCATCGGCCCGGCCCGCGAACTCCGTATCGACATTGACCCTGACAAGGGAACGATCAAGGCTTTCGCCAAGCTGATCGCGGTGGAAACGGTGGCGAACCGCTGGGAGGAGCTCCCGCTGGCCACGGCCAAACGCTTCAAGAAGGACGCCGTGGTGGGCGACGAGATCGAAGTCGAAGTGACGCCGAACAACATGGGCCGCATCGCCGCGCAGACGGCCAAGCAGACGATGCTGCAGCGCCTGCGCATGGCCGAGAAGGAAAACCTCTACGAGGAGTTCAAGGACCGCACGGGTGACGTGGTCAGCGGCGTGGTGCGCCGTTTTGAAAAGTCCGACGTGATCGTGGACCTGGGCAAATTTGAAGGCGTGATGACCTCCAAGGAGCGCGTGTCCACCGAGGACTACACCCCTGGCGACCGCATGCGCTTCTACGTGAAGGCGGTGGAAAAGGACAGCGGCCGCGGCCCTGAGATCATCCTCTCCCGCGCGCATCCGAACTTTGTGCGCCGCCTGTTTGAATTTGAAGTCAGCGAAATCGGCGACCGCACCGTGGAGATTGCCAGCATCGCCCGTGAGGCGGGCTACCGCACCAAGGTGGCCGTGCACAGCGCGGACGAAAAGGTGGACCCCGTGGGTGCATGCGTGGGCCTGCGCGGCGCGCGCGTGAAGAACATCGTACGTGAGCTGAACAACGAGAAGGTGGACATCATCCGCTGGAAGGCTGATCCCGCCGAGTTCGTTCGTGAAGCGCTCAAGCCGATCAAGGTGATCTCCATTTCCGTGAACACGGACAAGAAGGAGGCGCGCCTGACCGTGAGCGACGAGGACCTTTCCAAGGCCATCGGCCGCCGCGGGCAGAATGCACGCCTGACCTCCCGTCTGGTGGGCATGGATCTGATCATCGAGAAGGATGAACACGCCGCCGAGGTCTTCGAAGGCCAGATGGGCAGCGCGGTGCATCATCTTGTGGACGCCCTGGGCGTCTCCGAGGATGTGGCCCGCCAGCTCACGATGGGCGGCCTGGGTGATCTCAAGACCCTGGCCACCGGCGTGGATGTCTCTGACATCGCCGAGGTGCTGGGTGGAGACACCGACCTGGCGCAGCAGATTTACGACAAGGCACATGCTTCCACTCCTGCAAAGGAGTAGCCCCTGTGCCGTTATGACCACGACTTCCAAACAACCCCCAACTTCCGACCAGCCAGCCCCACACGCCGCTCGCCAGATCTTCCCATTCTCTCATGCCCAGCAAGCCTTCATCCTCCAAAAAAAGCAAGTCCCCCGGCGACGAAGTCGTTGAGGAGAGCCTGCCTGCAGACAGCGCCAAGCCCAAAAAAGAAACGAAAGGGAAGGTGCTGTCGTTGATCGAGGAGAAGAAGCCCAGGGTACGAGGACCAGCGAAAGAAGGCACGGCGCTGCCGCCGCTGGGAGCCAAAAAAGTGGCGGAGCCCGAGCCGGAGCCCACGGCGCCGGCCGCCCCGGCCAAGCCGACGCTGGACGAGCGCAAAGCCGCCGCGCTGAACCTGTTTGAAGACGATGAGAAGCCCAAGGTGCGCCGCCGCCCGGTGGATGAAAACGCGGTGCAGAGCGCGCTGCCGCCCATCTCCCTGCTGAAGGAAGACACCACGCCGAAGCCGATCGTGCCGATCGTTCACGCCCCGCCGCCTGAGGTGCCGGCGCCGGAATTTGAGCTGGGTGAAAACGGTGAGAAGATCATCCACCTGAAGCCGCCGATCGTGGTGAAGGACCTGGCGGACAAGATGGGGCTGAAGCCCTTCAAGATCATTTCCGAGCTCATCGCCTTCAAGGTGTTTGCGAGCGCGGACAAGGCCATCGACATCGAGATCGCGGAGAAAATTTGCGAGAAGCACGGCTTCAAGCTGGAGCGCGACAAGCGTGAAAAAGGCGGCGGCGTGCACAAGGTGGAAGAAGTCATTGTGGAGCCTGTGGCGCAGGTCGTTGAAGAGGTGGAGGAGGAGAAGCTGCAACTGCGTGCTCCCATCATCACCTTCATGGGCCACGTGGACCATGGCAAGACCTCGCTGCTGGACGCGCTGCGCAAGACGCAGGTCACCGCTGGAGAAGCGGGAGGCATCACGCAGCACATCGGTGCGTACTGCATTTTCCACAACGGCAAGCCCATCACTTTCATCGACACGCCCGGCCATGCGGCTTTCTCCGCGATGCGCGCGCGTGGTGCGAATGTGACCGACATTGTGGTGCTCGTCATCGCGGCGGACGACGGCATCATGCCGCAGACGAAGGAGGCGCTGAGCCATGCGAAGGCGGCCGGCGTGCAGCTCATGGTGGCGCTGAACAAGTGCGACCTGCCCACGGCGAACGTCATGCGCGTGAAGAGCCAGCTTCAAGACATCGGCCTGGCGCCGGTGGACTGGGGTGGCGAGATCGAAGTCATGGAAGTCTCCGCCAAATCTGGCATGGGGCTGGACAACCTGCTGGAAACCATGAGCCTCCAGGCGGAAGTGTTGGAGCTCAAGGCGGACCCGAAGGCCTCGCCGCGTGCCACGGTCATCGAATCCTCCATGGTGGCGGGCAAGGGGCCTGTGGCCACGGTCATCATCGGCCAGGGCACGCTCTCAGTGGGCCAGCCCTTCATCTGCGGCCCGCTGTGGGGCAAGGTGAAGGCGCTGATCAACGACCGCGGCGAATCCATCAAGGAAGTGCTTCCTGGCATGCCCTGCGAAGTCATCGGCTTCAGCGACATGCCTCATGTGGGCGACGAAGTCGTGGTGATGAAGAGCGAGCGCGACGTGAAGCGCCTGAGCGAAGAGCGTCTGGAGGAGATCCGCCAGAAGAAGCTCAGCGTGCCGCGCCGCTCCACGCTGGAGCACCTGTTTGCCAGCATCGAGGACAGCAACAAGAAGGCCCTCAAAATCGTGCTCAAGTGCGACGTGCAGGGCTCCGTGGAGGCTGTCTCCAAGTGCCTCACCGACATCCAGAGCGACAAGTGCAACCTGGACATCCTGCACAAGGAAGTGGGCGCCATCAACGAGTCGGACGTGCTGCTGGCCAGCGCCTCGGACGCCATCATCATCGGCTTCAACGTCAAGGTGGAGAACAAGGCGCTCACCGTGGCGAAGCGCGAGACGGTGCAGATCAAGCTCTACTCCATCATCTACGAACTCATCGACCAGGTGAAGGAGTCCATGGCGGGCCTGCTGGACCCGGTCACACGCGAGAAGGTCATCGGCCACGCCCGCGTGAAGCAGGTCTTCAAGGTGAACAAGGGCTTTGTGGGCGGCTCCGTCGTCACCGACGGCATCATGAACCGCAAGCAGCGCGCCCGCGTGCTGCGCGACGGCCAGGCCGTGTACGACGGCGGTTTCGAAACCCTGCGGCGCTTCCAGGACGAAGTGAACGAGGTGCGCAACGGCCTGGAGTGCGGCATCAAGCTCTCCGGCTTCAGCGACTACGAAGAAAACGACGTCATCGAGTGCTACGAGCTGGAGAAAATTGCCCAAACTCTCTAATCGAAACGGGTTACAAGTTTAAAGTTACAAGTTTAAAGTTCACCCGTGCAGGGACTGGCTCGTAACTTGAAACTTTAAACCTGAAACTTTAAACTGATCATGTCATTACGAGTTGATAAAGTACGCGAGCTCATGCGGCGTGAGCTGAGCATGATTCTTGAGAAGGATTTCCGCATCGAGGACTGCCTGGTGACCATTCACGATGTGAGCCTCACGCCGGACATGCGGCAGTGCTTTGTGTATGTGGGTGTGATCGGCAAGCCGCACCAGCAGGACGCCGCCATCGAGAAGCTGACCAAGGCGCGCGGGTTTATCCAACGGGATCTCTACAAGCGCGTGAAGCTGCGCAGCAGCCCGCAGCTCTTCTTCCGCCTGGACAAGTCCGTGGAGCGCGGCGTGCCGCTGCTCAACATCATCGACAACCTGCCCCCGCCGCTGCCGGATCTGCCGGCGGAGACGGAGGGGGGAAAGGATACGGACGATAAGGCCGGCAAAGGGAAGCAGGCCTGAGGCTGTGGCAGCATGGGCAATTCTGCCCTTGTCGAAAGAACGAGGTTTGCGGCCGCATACCTGTTGTTGCTTCGCGTCAAACACGTCGGAAGTGCTGGTGCCGCTGAGGGGAAACCGGCCCCTCCCCCTCGTGCAAAGTTTCAACAACTGGGCGGCATGCTTCCCTGGCACTCGCCCGGTGAGGCTTACGGAAGATGTCCAGACAGGGCGTCCCAGTGGGTTTTACGGCAGGACGCATAAGTTTCGGCAGTTTCCTGCGTCGGCCTGAAAGGCAGGATTTCGCAGCCAGACAACGCACGGGCCAGATGGCCCACGGTGGGCTTGGTTCGCACCGGCGGAGCCAGGGGGGTGTGGTAGGGAAAAGAATACTCAGTGAGGAGGGCGTGCAGGCCGGAAAAGGCCAGCGCACTGGCAACGAAGCCAACACAGTTGGTCTTCATGCCTGCTTCAGGCTGATGATAGAGGTGAAAACGCTCTCCATAGAACCAGCTCGCCGGTGTGCCATGAAATTCGCCTGAAGCAGCGGCGAGGTCAAAGACGCAGGCCTGTGCGTCCCGCTTGTTAAGGGCGCGGGCGCGCATGAGCCACTCTGCAGAGGGACGCCTTTGGGGCGTTAAACTGGTGCCGGTGGCGCTCTGCGACTCTGGTAGAGCGATGCAATAGTAGGTCTCTCCATCAGTCTGGTAGACCAATGCGGTGTGCTCCGCCATGCCACTCTCGGTGTCCGTGCTGTGAAAAAGCACATCTCCGGGAAGAGGCGGGTGTTCATCGGGTTTGTTGGGCCGCGGAGCGGCAATGCATGGCAACATTCCTAATCTTCTGACCCGAATGGGGCTAGAAAGCAAGCCTGATGCCAAGGGTTATGGCAAAAAAGTTTTGTTGATTCCATTCCGCTGCGGAGGCACCACCATGGCCTGCCAGTAAGTGCTCAGTTTGTGCAGTCTATCCGGCCAGCGCACAGCATTTGGAGGCACCAGCCGGGCGAGAAAGAGCATCTTGCCGAGCGTGCCCTCGTTGCGCCCCAGCAGCCTCGTGGTGTCCCGGGCCAGCGTTTGGAAAAAGTGAGGGTCATCCCCTGCGGCCGCGACGCACTTCTGCCCCACCGCCCAGAGCCGGGCCACAGAGTCTGTATTCTGTTCTGAGACGAGAACAAAGTAAGCGGCCAGCAGCCGAGCCATCATGGCATTGCGTGCGGGCTGCCCTCCCCATCGGGCGGGATCAGCCTGGAGAAAGTCAGCCAGCAGGGCATGCAGGGCGATTTCTGATTGTGACCGGTTGGCCGCCTGGCGCACCGTCCGCAGCAGATGGCCGATCAACTGCAGTTCATAAAATGCGGCTGGTGTGCCGGACTGATCTTCCAGCAACGCCTTGCGGACGTGCGCGAGGGAGCCGGCAAAGTCGAGTTCCAGCAAACGGCTGGTGAGCAGGACCATGCCTGCAGCGCGTTGGTCTGACGCGGGCTCCACCTGCGGAAAGGCCGCGAGAAGCTGCCGTAAACGGTTCTTGCAGGTCACTTCTCCCAGCCGTCCGATCACTTGGTGGATCAGGTGCCGCCAAGGCGCCGGATCGTGCCGAGGCTCGCTGTCTGGCAGGTCAAACTCATAGCGCTCTTCAAAGGCCATGGTCATCCACATGTCCCAGTCCTGCATGGAGATTTGCTGGCGGGCCACCTTGAACCGAGCCTCGGCCTTATCAGCAAAGGGAATGATTTTCTGCCGCAGACCGGCCACCATGGCGCTGGCCTCCTGCTCCAGCGGATGATTGGGAACCAGATCTTCCGCGTCCAGCAGGTCATCCTCTGGAATAGACTGGGCCTCATTGATCCTGGTCCAAAGCGTTGCAAGAGGCTCCACCAAATTGTCTCTCACCTCGTCTTTGAACTTGTAGGCCTCCCGCATGGCCGGTGTGTCGCCGAGCAGTTCGGCCGTTTTCAAAATCAGGCCAAACAACTGCAGGCTGCCAAGCACCAGTTCGTGATGATTGCGGACGCTGTGGGCAAAGGGACCTGCCTCGTTCTCGAGTTCCAGACGCCAGGAATCAAGCTTGTGGGCGAGGATCCAGAAAGCCCCGCAGAGGATGGTGCTCTGGTGGTTTTTAACTTCGGAGGCTTCCGGTTGCGGCTTCTGCCCGTCCAGGGCACTGAGGCGGTAGCCCTGATGCCCGGGAAATTTGCTCCACATGACATCCCGTACTTCTACCGGGGTGGAATCCAGCAGGGTCTTCACCAGCAGAAGGCGCAGGCGCATGCTTTGCTCATAGCCGTTGCAGAGATCCTCCGCTTCAGGGAACGAGGCGATGACCTCGTGCTTGAACGCGAGAATATCCTCCACGATCTCCAAAAACTCATAGCCCGACCGCGCCAGCTTGGCGGGCAGACTGCCGATCATGCCCACGGCATGAAAGCGGCTCCAGTAGAACCTCGTGCGCTCGCATGCCTTGACCCACAAAACAAAGCCTGGCGCGTGCCCCAGTTCATCGCGCAAAGTCCGCAGGTCATTCTCAAAGCCTTCGATCTCATTGATCCGGTTGCGCCGCCAGTTGGCCACATTGGGGACCGCGTTGAGGAGCTTCCAAACAGAAACGGGCATGAGTGACGCAGGGTTCATTCGCTGGCTGTGACTAGGATAAACTCAGAAGGTACTTCTGGCAAGATCGCGCAAAAAGCATGCGTATAAGATCACTTACCCCGATGCAAGCGCTTATTTGGGGGGGATTGCGGGGCTGGGCCGCCGTGGAACTCTCGAAATTAAATGACATGACCCCCAGGGTTCGGCCGGCAGCTAGGTGACGGACTGGTTCGAATCATAAAAATAAGCCCTTGCGGCGTTCTTCTGGGGATGTGCCGTGGGCGTCGTCCCGGCCCCCCCCAAGCTGCTGGCGTAGCATATGACTACTCGATGCCGAGGGACGAGCGGCGGCAAAGCCTCGGCACGAATCTATTACCTCAGCCCCTCGCACCCGGACAGTGCCCGGGGCGCTGGATTGTCCCAATGCAGCTCGTGCGAAAGCATGTCAATGCCTCTCCGCTCAAGACCGCAGTTCGATCCCGCCGGTGAAAAGACCGCCCGGCTTCGCGCCTTTGTTCCCTGACCGCTAGGTGCGCCTCTTCAGCACCCATTCCCCCACGCTTTCGAGGCGGAGGATATGCTCGTGAAACTGCACGAGGGTCTCGCGGTGGCCGACGCTGATGAAGCCGATGCCGGATTCGCGGACCATCTGGTAGAGGCGGTTTTGATTGTCTTCGTCCAGGGCGCTGGTGGCTTCGTCGAGGAAGGCGAATTTGGGGCGGCGGAGGAAGAGGCGGGCGAAGGCCACGCGCTGCTGCTCGCCGAGGGAGAGGACGTTGGTCCAGTCGATGACGCGCTCGAGGTCGCCCTCCACGCGGTCGAGCACGTCGGTGAGGTTTACTTGTTCGACGACGCGGCGGATGGTGTCGTCGTCGGCGTTGCAGTCGTGGTCGGGGTAGCGCAGTTGATCGCGCAGGCTGCCGGGCACCATGTAGGGGCGCTGGGGAAGGAACATGAGGTGCTGCAGGGCGGGGCGCTCCAGCGCGCCCACGCCGCCGGTCCAGAGCCCGGCGATGGTGCGCAGCACGGAGCTCTTGCCGCTGCCGCTGGGGCCCATGATCATGAGGCTCTGATTGGGGCTGAGCTCAAAGGTGAGCTCCTTGGCGAGGACCTTGGCCTTGTCAGGCGTGAGGACGGTGAGCTTGCAGAGCTTCACGGTGTTGCCGGCTTCATCGATCTGCTGCTGGCTTTCGCGCGCGCTGCGCTCTTCTTCGGCGTCGAACTCGTCCAGGTCATCCCAGAGGATGCCGAGGCGCTGCACGCCGGCGAGGTAGGTGCTGAGGTCCTCGAAGTTGTTTGCCACGATGGACACCGCGCCGAGCACCTGGGCGAAGGATTCGATGGTCTGCGTCACCACGCCGAAGGGCTTGGAGCCGTTCATGAACATGGGGGCCACAATGAGGATGGGCAGGATGAGGGCGAGGTAGTTGTAGCTGTTGCGGAAGAAGCCGAGGTTGCGGTTCCAGAAGATGATGGTGCGCATGTTTCCCACGATGGCGGAGAGGCGGTGGATGAGGTCGCGGTGCTCGCGCTTCTCGCCGCGGTAAAAGGCGATGGATTCGGCGTTGTCGCGGATGCGCACGAGGCCGTAGCGCATGTCCGCCTCCTTCTGGTACTTGTCGTATTGCAGGGAGACGAGGCGGCGGCCGATGACAAAGCACATGAAGGTGCCGAAGGCGGCATAGACCAGGGCCACGCCCACCAGCGTACCGGAGATGCCCCAGAGCACGCCGAAGAAACCGATGAGTGTCATCACAGACTGCACCACCATGAGGGCGTAGGTGAGGGTGTCCGAGGTGAAGTTCCGCACGTCTTCGCTGATGCGCTGGTCGGGGTTGTCGATGCTCTCGGAGCCGCGCAGGCGGTAGTAGGCGCGGTTGTTGAAGTAGCGCTTGATGAGGTGCTGCGTGAGCCATTCACGCCAGAGGAGGGCCAGCGTCTCCTGCGTCCAGCGGTAGTAAACATTGATGAGGACGGCCACCACAAAGGTGAGGGCGTAGCGGCCCATGGCCTCCCAGTAGGCGTGCCAGTTCTTGCTTTCGATGGCCGTCATGAGGTCCCGCCCCGCATAGCTGGTGAGGACGATGACGCCGGTGTAGGCCACCGAAAGCACGATGAGCAGGATGAGCATGCCGCGCGCTTTCACGCGCCGCTCCGACTTGAAAAACGCCCGGGTGATGGCCACAAACTGCCGCACGGTCTTGCGGAACTGTTCTTTGGCGGCGATCCGGCTGGCCGGCGTGATGGGCTCGTTCATGCAGTGTTGTCACCCTTCGTTCGCAGCGCCGGGGTGCGGCGGCCTTGTGGAAGTAGCGCATGGCGCCACCTGCATGCCACGCCGCCGCAAATCTTCCTGCTGCTCTCCTCTTACTCTTCCTCCCTGAAAGAGGGGCAGAGCCTGACCGGAACTCCGGGGGGCAGGGAGGAAGAGGGGGGCGCGCAAATCGCCCCAAACTTCCGCTCCCGCCTGCATCTTCACCTTGCAGCTTTCCGCCCGTGGTGCTTTGTGCGCACCCCCCGGATGCCTGCCAACTCCACCACCGCTGAAATCGTCGCCGCCATGCGCTCTGCGCAGCGCATTGCCGTCGTGGCCCACGTGCGGCCGGATGGAGATGCGGTGGGCTCCGTGCTGGGCCTGGCGCTGAGCCTGCGGGCGCTGGGGAAGGAAGTCATCGCCATGCTGGAGGACGGCGTCCCGGGAAACCTCGCGTTTCTACCTGGGACGGACACGGTCATTCAGCCCGGGACGGAGCCGCTGGAGCTCGACCTCGCCATCGCGCTGGACACCGCCACGCATGAGCGCGTGGGGGAGAAGACCAAGGCGCTGCTGGATGCCGCGCCCGTGCTGGTGAACATCGACCACCACCCGACCAATCCCGGCTACGGCACGCTGAACCTCATCGTTCCCACCGAGCCTGCCACGGGGCAGATCATTTACAATCTGCTCAGCGAGCACGGGCTGCCGATCGACGATGTGGTGCGGCAGAACCTCTTCATCGCCATTTCCACGGACACCGGCTCCTTCCAGTTTTCCTGCACGAATGCGCGCTCCCACCGGATCGCCGCGGAAATGATGGAGGCGGGGCTGGACACGGCGCGTCTGGCGCAGCTCGTTTACCAGTCCTATCCGGTGCGGCGGCTGGAGCTGATGCGGGACATGCTGAACCACATGCAGTTCCGCGCGGAGGGCCGCATCGTGAGCTGGCAGCTCAAGCAGGAGCTGATGGACGCCATCTCCATGGAACCGGGAGACACGGAGGGGCTGATCGACACGCTGCGCATGATCGACTCCGTGGTGAGCTGCGTGATTTTTGAAGACATCCCCGGCGGCAAGGTGCGCATCAGCGCGCGGTCGAAGGACAGCCGCTTGGATATGTCCGCCATCTGCGGACAGTTTGGCGGCGGTGGTCATCGCATGGCCTCAGGCGCACGAATGAAGGGGCCCATTGGCGAAGCAGCGGAGAAATTTTTGCAAGTACTCGAACATGAAGTCAGACGAATTGATTAGCGGCGTGCTCCTGGTGGACAAAGGCCAGGACATGACCTCGCACGATGTGGTGGCCGTCGCCCGGCGCTGCCTGAACATGAAGAAGATCGGCCACTGCGGCACGCTCGATCCCATGGCCACGGGCATGCTCATCCTGGTGCTGGGAAATGGCACGCGCCTCTCTGATCTTCTCATGTCCGAAGACAAGGAATACGTGGGCACGCTGAAGCTGGGCCAGACCACGAACAGCCAGGACGCTGAAGGCGAAGTCACCGAAGAAAAGCCCGTGCCTGCCGACCTCACGCTGGACCAGGTGAAGGCCGCCTTTGACACCATGCGCGGAGATTTCTACCAGATGCCGCCGATGGTCTCCGCCATCAAGGTGGACGGCGTGCCGCTGTACAAGCTGGCGCGCAAGGGCCAGGAAGTGGAGCGGGAGCCGCGGTTTGTGCGCGTGTATGATTACGAGATCACGCGCTTTGAGCCGCCGTATGTGGACTTCCGCGTGGTGTGCAGCAAGGGCTTCTATGTGCGCACCTACGCGCATGATGTGGGGCAGAAGCTTGGCTGCGGCGCGCACCTCAGCGCCCTGCGCCGCACCCGCTCCGGCCACTTCACGCTGCAGCCCGGCAAGCATGTGACCTTTGACCAGCTCAAGCAGGGGAAGAAGGACGAAGTGCTGGCCGCAATGCTGACGCTGTATGACGTGAGCAAGCTGCGCGGGGCGTGAACCGGGCAGCGGGCTTGCTCCGGAGATAGGACATGGGCCTATGTGTGAGTCCGCGTTCCGATCTGGCCGCCACTTGCGCATTCCCGGCACTCCCTTGTCTGCATGAAAACTTCACCGGGGTGCCGCTGTTTAACGAAGTACAGCCGAGTCAACGGCTGCACTGACCATGAAACTTCGCTCTCTCTGCCGTTATGCGGCGTCCCTGCTGGTGGTGCTGACCGGCCTGACCGCCTTCGCACAAACAAATCCTGCCCCCGCTCCCACTTCCACTCCCACGCCAGCCCCTGCGGCTGCTCCTACGCCCACGCCGACGCCTGCCGCAGCGCCCACGCCGGCACCCACTCAGGCCCAGGCCATTCTTAGAGCACGGCTGGCCGGCCAGTCGCAGCGGGCCGCGCTGCTGGGGGTTGAAATTCACAATGCCGACCAGCGCATTGAAAGCCGTTTCGGCGATCTGATCACCACACTGCAAACGGTGAGCGACTCCAAGAACTCGCAGACGAAAGTCACGCGGATGAAGGAGGAGACCATCGCCAGCCTGCAGCAGGCCATCACCTACTATCAGCAGAAGCGCGCGTGGCTGCAGGAGCAGATGGTGCGCCCCACCTTCAATCTGACGCAGACGCAGAAGCAGAGCATCAGCAATGATTTCGAGGAGCGCATCGAGAAGCGGGTGAAGCAGATCGTGGAACTGTACAAGACCTTCCCCAAGCACGAGGATTTCGAGCGTTACAAGGCCGTGGGGCACAACTGGCTCGGCGGCGTGCGCTATGTGGACAGCGAGGACTACCGCGAAAACCTCCGCCTCACCAGCCAGGCCGACACCATGCGCAAAAAGCTCGTCAAAGACATGCAGGCCAGCATCGACCAACTGGACCGGGAAAGCAGCACCCTCGCGGGCCTCAGCGGCAACGCCTCCAATCCCGAGCTGCGCGAAGTGTATGGAGATGAGCAGCGCAAAAACGACGAGCTGCGCGGCGCGCTGAAGCAGGACCTGGACGCCATCATGAGCGGTCCCGCCGTGCCTGGCCGGCCCATCAGCGGCCACGAGGCCCAGGCGCTGGACAAGATCATCAAGCATTCCATCGATGCCTTGCAGGGCGAGTTTACGCTGCTGTTCTCCCGCTACGCCGACTGGCTCACCGCCGCCTCCGCGGTGAACACGCTGCGCGCTCAGGTGGCGGAAAAAAAGTAAGGCGGCTCGTCTCCTGCCGGGTGCGAACCGTGCGAAACGTCTTCGGACTCGGCCAGCCCTGCTTTTTGAAAGCGACACACAGATATTCGCCGGAGGAGAAGCCGACGCGTTCCGCCACTTCTGCAATGGACAGCCGAGTGGTGCTGAGAAGCTGGCGGGCGTGGTGCAGGCGCGTCTTCAAAATTTCACTGTAAGGCGAGCCGCCGAAATGGTCGCGAAACTTGCGCTCAAAGGCAGTGCGGGACATGGGCACGGCTTTGAGCACCTCCTGCACGCCGATGCCCTCGCTCGCATGTTCGCGGATGTAACGCACGGCCGCCGCGAGCTGCGGATCGGGCACCGCGATGGCATCGGTGGACTGGCGTGCGATCACGCCCAGCGGCGGGATCTTCAGCGGTTTTGGGCTCACGCGCTGGCCGCGCATCATGCGGTCCAGCAGGCGCGCGGCTTCGTAGCCCGCCTGCCGCGCATTGGGCATCACGCTGCTCAGCGGCGGCTGGCAGAAGGCGCAGAGGAGCTCGTCATTGTGCTGGCCGATGACGGCCACCTCATCCGGCACCTGCAGGCCCAGCTCCCGGCAGACCTCCAGCACATGCTGGCCGCGGATGTCGTAGCTCGCCATGATGCCCACGGGCTTGGGCAGCGCGGTGAGCCAGCGTGCCAGCTTGCGCCGCTCGCGGTTCCAGTTCAGCGCGTCCGCGGGCTGGGAGTCAAACACAGCGCACTGATGCCCCGCACGCTGAACCGCGGCCACGAAATGCCGGGAGTAGTCGCGCGCCCAGGCAAAGCGGCAGTCTCCGCAAAAGCCGAAATGGTGGAAGCCGCGCTGCAGCAGATGTTCCGCCGCAAGACGCGCCAGCCCCGCGCCATCGGCGATCACTGCGGGAAACTCGGGCGCCAGTTCCGCGCCGCTGACATTCACCACAGGAACTCCCTTGGAGCGCACGGCTTTTTCGATCACCGCATTGTCCACACGGGCGATCACGCCATCGCCCTGCCAGCTCGCGAACCAGGGCGCCTCGCCGCTGCGGCCCAGTTCCGTAAGGTGCACGGCCCACTCGCCATGGGCGCGCAGGTAGTCGCGGATGCCCTGCAGCAGTTCACGGCAGTAGGCGTTGGAGGTTTCGATCAGCAGCGCCACTGCGGGGAGTTGCGGCTGGGGGGCGCGTTTGCGTTTCACGGCCATGGAACAACCTGCGCAGGCTGACGCAAAATCACAGAAAAATTGTGCAAAGTCGTCTGGAAGCTGCCGCTGTCGCTGTGTTGTAATGAGACCACCATGCGCCTGCTTCTTTCCTTCCTCCTGCTGCTCAGCCTCACGCCTGCCCACGCGGCCGAGGGCAAACCCAAGCGGCGGCTGGTGCTCTGCGATGACGGCGGCTCCCTCGGCGCGCCGGACATGGAGGCACCCATCGGCATCGAGGGGCTGGTGAAGGAGGCCATCGATCCGCTGCGTGATACCATGGTGGACACGCTGTACTGGCAGATCGGCGTGGACCCCTGGATGGGCACGGACACCCACCGCCTGAGCGACTGGTACCTGCACAAAACCAAAGTCGGCACCCTCTGGGGCTCTGACCGCGACAAATTCAAGACCGCCTCCGAATGGCGCATCTATGAAAACGCGCACCAGATGATGGAGCAGGGGACTGATCCCGTGGCCGTCGTGATCGAGCAGGGACACAAGGCCGGGCTGGATGTGTTTGTGTCCTTTCGCATCAATGACGGCCATGACTCGCGCCTGAGGGACGGCGCCAAAGACACCAACCTCGTGCCCATGCGGCGGGATCACCCGGAGTGGTTGATCGGCGAAGACGCCTTTTCCAAATTCGCGTACAATTTCGCCGTGCCGGAAGTGCGCACCTACGTTCTCGCCCTTCTTCAGGAAGCCATCGCCCAGTATGATCTCGACGGCTTCGACCTGGACTTCTGCCGCGAGCCCAAGCTGTTCAAAAGAGGGGAAGGGGAGAAAAACACTGCTCTCGTCACGGAGATGGTGCGCGCCGTCCGCACTGCGCTGGATGCGCGCGGCAAGGCTCTGGGCCGCAAGCTTCTCCTGTCGATGCGCGTGCGTCCGGACATGGACAAGATGCGCCACGGGGGCATGGACGTGGCTGCCTGGGTAAAGGCCGGGCTGGTGGACATCCTCATCGTCGGCGATCCCTCCGGCTGGAACTACCGCCTGCCCATCGAGCAGTTCAAAGAGCTGGCAAAGGGCACCGGCTGCAAGGTGCTGGCGCAAAACCTCTGTGCCTTTAAAGAGGACCGCGGCCGCTCCACCAGCGTGCTGTTTGGGGAGCGCGACTATTACAGCACCGCGCAGTTCCGCGCCACGGCTGCGCTGCACTGGCAGGCTGGTGCGGACGGCATGTACCTGTGGAATCAGCATTGGATCAAACATTATCGGGACGCCGCCTTTGACCGCCAGTCGTGGAAGGAGATTGGCGACCCCGCCGTGCTCGCGCACAAGGACAAGCACTACATCGTGGGCCCCCAGGGGCGCGGCGGCCCGCTACCGCTGGCGCTCGCGCAAGCCGGAGACAAGGCGGAGATCAACGTGGAAATCGCAGACGATCCCGCCGCCTCATCGGCGCAGGTCACGCTGCGGCTCATGATCGAGCAGCTCACCATGCTGGATAAGATCGACATCCGTCTGAATGGGGCCGCTCTGGACGTCAGCGCGGCGAAAAAGCGCCTGAACTACAACGACTGCTGGCTGGACTTTGAGGTCTCCAAGCTCATGCGCAAAGGCGGGAATGCCCTCACGATCCAGTGCGCCACGCGCAATCCGCACGTCCTCGCTTCACTGTCCCTGCGCCGGGTGGACGTGCTGGTGAGCGGGCTGGGAAAGTAGCAAAAAAGGCGCGGCAGGCGGGGCATGACCGGGGGCTGTCGTCTCTTTAAGGAAGCCGCCCCGACCCCGACCTACGGCTTGACGCCATGCCCGCGTAGCCGCATGTTCCGGGGTCTGCCGGATTGTCGTATGGAGGGTCTGGCGGCAGCCCAATCATTCCCATGCTTTTCTCGTATGAACTGACCTCGTCGCGCACGCTCAGCCGGTCTCTGGCGGCGGGTATTTCGCTGCTGTCCCTGCTGGCGCCGCAACTGCAGGCCCAGGTGGTGCTGAAGGCACAGCCGGTGGAGGCCGTGGAAGACGAGGCTAAAAAGGCGAAGCCTGCCGCGCCGGAAAAGCAGGACCTGAACGCCTCGTGGGCCACGCAGAAGGAGGCGCGCGCCATGACCCTGAGCGTGCCGGCGCCGCGCGGGCAGATCGTGGACCGCCACGGCATCCCCTTTGCGCAAAACCGCGCCGCGAATTATCTCGCGCTGGTGATGCCCTACATGGAGAGCGCGAGCGATGCGCAGGTGACGGCCTTTGCGCGCTCCACCATCGACAAGGCGAACCAGGTGCTGGGCAAGACCTGGTCTCTCTCAGACGAGAAGGTGCTGCTGCACTACAAGCACCGCCGCTGGCTGCCGCTGGTCTTTTCCGTGGAGGAGGGGCTGAACGTGGAGATCACCCCGGACATGGAGGAAAAGCTCAAGCCCCTCCTCGGCAGCACGCTGGTGCTGCAGCCCGCCTACCTGCGCCACTACCCGCAGGGGGCCACCGCCTGCCACATCATCGGCTACACGGGCAAGACACGGCCGCTGCCCACCGGCCCCATCGTGGACGGCGACCCCGTCTTTGAGGAAATGGAAGGCCGCGAGGGCATTGAAAGCGCCTTTGACAGCGATCTCAAAGGCCAGGCCGGCATTGTGAACGTGCTCTTCAGCCCGGATGGCAAACGCCTCTCCGAGGATGTGCGGCGGGCGCCGAGCCCGGGGCGCAACGTGGTGCTCTCCATCGACTACAACTTCCAGAAGTACGCCGAGAACGCCCTGAAAAAGCACACCACCGGCGGTGCGATGGTGATCATGGACGTGACCAATGGCGACATCCTGGCCATGGCCTCCAATCCGGGCTTCGACCTCAATGAATTCGTGCCCGGCATCCGGCAGAAGCGTTACGATGAACTCACGAAGGACCCGCACCTGCCGCTCTACCCGCGCTCCTTCCGCGGCGAATATCCCCCGGCCTCCACCTTCAAGATCGTCACCGCCCTGGGCGCGCTGGACAGCGGCAAGGTGGATGCCAAGACGCAGTTTGACTGCCCGAACGCGATGGAGATCGGCAACCGTGTGTTCAAGAACTGGAACAAGGAAGGCGAGGGCAGCATGAACGTAGTGAGCGCGATCAAGCGTTCCTGCAACACCTGGTTCTACCGGGCCGCGCTGGAGTCTGGCGCCGACTTCATCACCAACATGGCGCTGCGGCTGGGCTTTGGAGAGCGCACGGGCATTCCGCTGAAGGCGGAAGGGGAGGGCTTTGTGCCCACGAACAGCTACCTGCTGCAGCACCGCGGGCATAAGATGCTGCCGGGAGACCTGGCGAACATCGCCATCGGCCAGGGCATGGTGCTGGCCACGCCGCTGCAGGTGTGCCAGTGCATGGCCGGGCTGGGAGATGGCAAGCGCATCCCGCAGCCGCGGCTGGTGCTGCAGATCCAGGATCTGGGAGACCGGGTGGTGCAGGCCTACGAGCCGAAGGACCGCAGGCGCATCGATCTCAATCCCGACCAGCGGCAGACGGTCATCAGCGGCATGGTGGCCGTGGTGAATGGCGGCGGGGGCACCGGGCACGCGGCCGCCATCAAGCAGGCGGAGATCGCGGGCAAAACGGGCACCGCGCAGTGGCGCATCAACAAGGATCAAAACCTGGCCTGGTTCACCGGCTTCCTGCCCGCGGGCAAGCCCATGTTTGCCTTTGCCGTGGTGTATGAGGGCGAGCCCGGAGAAGACATCAGCGGTGGCAAAAAGGCCGCGCCGATCGTGCATGAGGTCTTCACCAACATCTTCGAAAAAGCCCCGGCGGACGATCCCATGCTGCTGGCCATGAAGGAAGTGCCCAAGGCCACGCTGGTGCAGGAGGAGACCACCGAGAAGGCGGTGGCGGTGCAGACGGCGCGCCCGGCCCAGGCCGCGCCCCCGCCGCCGGAGAAGAAGGGCATCGGCGGTTTTTTCAAACGCCTCTTTGGCCGCTAATCATCCGCACGCGATGAACATCCAGCTCGCCATTGTCTGTGACTTTGCCGCCGACTACCAGGGCAAGCTCTGCATTCAGGGCGCCTTTGACACGCTCTGCGCCCAGACCTTTCCGGTGATGCATCCGCAGTGCTTCATCGCCGTCCGCATCATTTTCCAGACGGAGGACGCCGGCAAGCATGAGTTCCTCATCCGCTGCGTGGATCCGGAGGGCAAGGAGTTCCTGCCGCCCGTGAGGGCGCAGATGGAGGTGACCTTTCCTTCGGCCTTCATCCCGTTTGTCTCGAGGAACATCGTGTTTCCTCTTCACGGGCTGAAGTTCAAGCGGCAGGGCATCTACCGCTGGCTGGTGCAGCAGGAGGATGAGACATTGGCAAGCATTCCGCTACGAGTGACGCTGTTTGACGAACGCCGCTCCGCCACCGGCCCCGCAGGCTAGCCACCCATGACCACCTCCAAGCCCAAGACCCAATCCGAGACCACCACCCCGGCGGGCACTCCGGTGCGGCAGCTCTCTGTCTTCCTGCACAACCGCGTGGGAGCGCTGATGTCCCTGGTCAAGCTGCTCACGGAGCACCGCATTGAAGTTCTGGGCCTCTCATTGCAGGACACCACGGAGCTGGCGCTGGTGCGCCTCATCCCCAGCGATCCGGAAACCACGGAGATGCTGTTCATTGAGAAAGGCATTCCGCATGTGGTTTTTCCCGTGACGGTGGTGGAGCTGCGGGAGACGGACCACACCCTGGTGCATGCGCTCTCGGCCCTGCTGTCCGCCGAGGTCAACATCGACTTCACCTATGCGCTCTTCGTGCGTCCGGCGCGAAATCCGGTGGTGGTGCTGCACCTGGACTCCCCGGAGGTGGGCTCCGAGGTGCTCTCCAGCGCCGGCTTCAAGGTGCTGACGCAGGAGGATTTGAGCCGCTAGCCACCTGGTGCAGGGGCATGATCTGCGGGACCAGTTTGGCGATGAATTCGCGCGTGTCCTCCACCGCGCCGAGCTCGAGCAAGGGGTTCTCAGAGCCCACGCGCTGCTCCGGCAGGGGGACGTAGAGGGAGGCCATGGCCCAGCGGTGCTGGACGTTGCGGAACACCGAGTCGTAGTAGGAGAGGAAGACGTGCTCGTAGTGGTCCGCGCAGGTGGTGCCGTCTGAGCCGATGTACCAGTAGAAATTGATGGCGCGAGTGCGGATGCGCATTCCGGGCTGGGGCTCCACATCGCGGAAGATGCGCATCATCATGACGGTGATCTCACGGCCATCGTCCAGGCGGATGGAGACGGGCATGCGGTCGGTGACGGTCCAGCCCTGGTTTGGCAGGCAGACCTCCGGGCGGTGGAGGCTGCGTTTTTCGAAGCCGCTCAGGATCACGGTGGTCATGATGACGCGGCCTTGAGGGGACATGTAGGTGTGGCGGGTGAGTTTGACGCCCTCGTCCAGGAGGCTTTTCTCCTCGGTGGTCATGTCGCTCCTGGTGGCCTGATAATCGCCGAGGGTGAGCGGGAGGAACGGCTGCCGTGAGTCGTCAGCCACCATTTTCACCCCGGGCGCCGCCACCTGGAAACGGATGTCCGTGCCCATGCAGACGCCCAGGGCGGCCAGCATGAGCAGCAGGGTGGCGGCAAGCTGGCCCAGCGTGCGGCGCGGCTGGGAAATGGCGCAGATGCTGCCCGCGGCAGAGGGCCGGACGTGGCGCTGCAGGTTGGATTTCATCTCACGCCCTTCGAACAGCCAGCACAGGGCAAACATGCCGGCCAGCGCCACGCCAAAAACCGCGAAACCGGCCATGCTGTGGTAGGGCGACATTTCCTGATGGTCTCCGATGTGCCTGCCCACGGCCACATCCGCGCCCATGTGCAGCGTGCCCACCACCAGCAGCAGCAGGCGCACGATGTTTCCAGCCACCGCCAGCGGGACGGAGCAGGCAAACAAAAGCAGCCGCCAGCGCGGACGCCGCAGCGCCACATAGCCCAGCAGGGCGGAGATCATCATCAGGGCGAAGAGCGAATTGATCCCGCTGCACGCCTTATTGATGTCGAGGCTGAAGGATTCACCAATCTGCCGGCCGTGCGCGGGATCCGGGGCTGACTGGAGTGCCGAGCCCTCGTTCACCGCGGGCACGCCCACGGCGTTCAGGACGGCGGCCGCCATCGCCGCAGTTTTCGGGCGGAGAGGGGAGGAGACGGAGTCCTCCAGCGGCTGCATGGGCCAGGCGAAGAACAGAAACAGCCAGGCAAAAAACAGCGTGCGCATCCAGGCCATGCCCGCCACGAGCAGAATGACGCCCGCCAGCACGAACTGCACGGCCAGGAAGCCGGGATAGCCGGTGTTTGCCTTGTAGCCGATCCAGAAGAAGAACAGGCCCAGCGCCAGGGGCAGCGCGCCCAGCCAGGTGCCGCTCCAGGGCAGCTTGCGCAGCTCTCCCAGCCGCAGCCAGACCAGCCCGGCGACCAGCGGTGGCACCAGCAGGCAGAACTGCCAGTCTCCCTTCAGGCTCACCCAGCGCGCCCAGCCGACCAGGATGCTCTCGCGTTTGCCAAAGTCCCACTGCTGGTAGGGCCAGACCAGGAAAAGCAGGGCCAGCACCACCGGCACCCCCCACAGGGCCGCCTGCCGCAGCATGGCAGGCTGCAGCAGCGGCGGCGGCGGGCCTGAAGGCGCGAGGGTGGACAAATGCGGGCTCTGGGTGGATTCTGTTGCCATGACTTGTATTGACGGACAAAGGCTGGCCTTGTTTGTTGATTCTGGCAACCTTCATCGCGTAACGTCACCGCCGCACTTTCTCTCATGTCCGACTTGTTCTCCCCTGATTCGCCCAAAACCATCGACGAAGACGCCGAGGAGGGGGCGCTGCAGTTTGCGCGCTGCAGCCAGAATTCTGCAGAGACGGAGGACCGTAAAAAGGCGGATAAAAAAACAAAATCCGCGGCCGCAGACGCGTTGAATGAGGATCTGGCGATGCACCGGGACCATGCCTCCACGCTGCCAAATCTGCGGCGGTCACACCTGACCTATCGGCATCTGGCCGTTTCGTTCGTCATTTCGCTCGGCATCGGCGCGCTGGTGCTGGGGGGCGGCTGGTGGTTCTACACCAACAAGATCGAGCCCCGGCTTTCCGGCTCCGGCGCTCCTGTGGCGGCCTCCGCCTCAGCCTCTGCTGCGGCCCCCGCGGCCGCCACGGACGAGGCCCTGAAGGCGGAGCTCGCGCAGTCGGCGGAGCAGATTGCCGCGCTGCAAAAGCAGGTGGATGTGATGCGCCGTGAGCAACTGCTCACGCAGCAGAACACCCGCGAGTCGCTGGAGAACATCTCCGCCACGCTGAAAAATCCGCAGCTTGTGCCTCCGGCCGTCACCGCCACCGCAAGCCAGCCCGGCGTGGCGCGCATGGCCGAAATGAAGGCGGAGGTCTCCCCGACGCAGCAGGAGTTTATCCAGCTCAAGGAGCGCAACCGCCTGACGCAATACGCGGACGAGGCCATCGCCACCGGCATGCGGGCCCCGCTTGAGCTGCTGGTGCAGAACATGCGTGATCCGCAGATGGAGCACCTGCATTATGCGGCGCAGGCCGAGTACCTGCGCGCCGTGCGCGCCATCCAGATCCTTCAGCGCGAAGACCCCGGCTACCATCTGCCCGTGGCCGAGCTCTTCAAAGACACCAACATCCGCGACGAGGCGGACGTGCCGCCGGAGCAGCTCCTCAAGCTGCTGGCTGACTCCAAGCAGCCGGCGGAGGTGCGGGTGCGCGTCTGCTTCCTGCTGCTGGGCAGCCCGCTGCCGGAAACGAACGCCGCGCTCATCAAGGCCATCAAGGAGGACCCCTCGCTCGATGTGGCCAAGCACGCCCAGCTCGCCCTGGAGCAACGCATCAAAAAACGTTTCCGCATCTTTGACATCCCCGCTATCGAGGAATGGTTCAAATCGCCGGAGAAGTGATCCTGCGAACGTTTGGCCGTTGACCTTTTCTCTTTCCCGCACGCATTGCGTGCACCCGCAGCCCACATGAAAGCTCTCTTCCTCACCAATGAATATCCTCCGCACATCTACGGCGGGGCCGGCGTACATGTCGAATACCTCACCCGGGAGCTGGCGAAACTGATGGAGGTGGATGTGCGCTGCTTTGGCGACCAGGACAGCGACGACGGGAATCTCAAGGTCAAGGGCTACGGCCTGGACACCACCGGCTGGGACAGCCCTCTGAATCTGAAGTCCGTCTTTGGCGCGCTGCAGCGCTGCCTCAATTTCAACACCAGCGGCATCGACGCCAGCCTGGTGCACCTGCACACGTGGTATGCGCACTTCGGCGGCATCCTGGCCAAGCTGAACTACGGCGTGCCGATGGTGCTCACCGTGCACTCGCTGGAACCCCTGCGCCCGTGGAAACGTGAGCAGCTCGGCCATGGCTATGACTTCACCGTGTGGCTGGAAAGCACCGCGCTGAAAATGGCGGACGCCATCATCGCTGTCTCTGAAGGCACGAAGGCGGATCTGCTGCAGCACTTTGATCTCGATCCGCACAAGATCCACGTGATCTACAACGGCATCGACCTCAGCGAGTACCGCCGCATCGAAGCCCCGGAGGTGCTGCGCAAGCATGGCATCGATCCTGAGAAGCCTTACGTGCTCTTCGTGGGCCGCATCGCCCGGCAGAAGGGCATCGTTCATCTGGTGCGCGCCATCCAGCATCTCGATCCGGGGTTCCAGGTCGTGCTGTGCGCGGGAGCACCTGACACTGTGGAGATCAAGGAGGAGATGGAGGCCGCCGTGGCGGAGGCCAGCAAGGTGCGGCCCGGCGTCATCTGGGTGCAGGCCATGGTGCCGCTGCAGGAAAAGATCGCCCTGTATTCGCATGCGGATGTCTTCTGCTGCCCGTCCATTTACGAGCCCTTCGGCATCATCAATCTCGAGGCGATGGCCTGCGAAACCGCCGTTGTGGCCAGTGCCGTGGGCGGCATCAAGGAAGTCGTGGTCGATGGCGAAACGGGCATCCTCGTGCCGCTGGAGCAGCAGACGGAGAGCCCCTTTGAAGCGCTGCATCCGGAGAAGTTCGCGCGTGATCTCGCCGCCGGCGTCAACAAGCTCATGGGTGATCCGGCCTTGCGCCACCGCATGGCGCAGGCGGGACGTCAGCGCGCCGAAGATCACTTTAGCTGGAAGAGCATCGCACGGAAGACCCTGGCGCTGTACAAGACGCTGGCGGGTTGATGCGTGGCAAGCCCTGCTGAGGCTTAAAACCTGATGAGCAAAACTTGCTCGGCTTCAAATCATCAGGCATCATCCCTATGCTCAAATCACTCCGCATTGAAAACTTCACGGTTTTTCCGCAGGCAGAATTCAAATTCGGCAAGAACCTGAACATCATCATTGGTGAGAATGGTTCGGGCAAATCACATGTCCTGAAGGCTGCCTACTGTGCCATCGCAGTCAGCGCCAGAGGGGCGAAGGATTCTGCTTCCGATGCGCCGACGAAAGGGTATTTGGCCACGGCATTGGCGGACAAGCTGCGTAACGTTTTCAAGCCGGATGAACTGGGCAGGCTGGCGCGCCGCCGACAGGGGCACACAACATGCAGTCTGAAGTACGAATTCGCGCCGTCAAAGCTGGACTTGGAATTGTCTTTCAAAACACCCAGCAAGAAGGAAGTCGTCATTGGCAGGGTGCCGGAAGCATGGGGTGAAAAGCTTCCTGTGTTCCTTCCCACGCGTGAGCTGCTGACCATATCGCCGGGATTTGTCTCCCTCTACGAGACCACACATCTGCCTTTTGAAGAGACCTGGCGTGACACCTGCATTCTCCTGGGGGCTCCTCTTGCAAGAGGTCCAAGGGAGCACAGGATTAAAGAGCTCCTTGTCCCGCTGGAGGAAGCAATGGGTGGGAGTGTGGAGCTCGATAAATCAGGCCGCTTCTACCTGAAGGTCGCCACAGGCAGCATGGAGATGCATCTTGTCGCCGAGGGGCTGCGCAAGCTTGCCACAGTGGCGAGGCTCATTGCCACGGGTTCGTTGCTCGATAAAGGCTGTCTCTTCTGGGATGAGCCGGAATCCAATCTCAATCCGCGGATCATCAAGACCGTGGCCAGGACGATTCTGCAGATCGCTGCCAGCGGCATTCAGGTCTTCATTGCCACTCATAGCCTTTTCTTGATGCGGGAGCTGCACGTCCTGCAGAAACGTGAGTTTCAGAAGCTGGATACACGTTGCTTCGGCTTGCACATCGCGTCAGATGGAGCGGTCAGTGTGGAGCAAGGCAGAACCATGGACGAAGTCGGAAGCATCACCGCCCTGGATGAAGATGTGCAGCAGTCGCAGCGCTACATTGACACCGAAATGGGAGTGCCTGCCGAATAGAAACGAACAAAGTACAAGCAAACGTACAACGATGCCTCGGCTTCAAGTGGATACCCTGAGCTTTGACTTTGGCGCTGGCGTCAATGCGCAGCTCTATGACCGGTCGCAGCATTATACCACTGTTTGGAATGCATCTCCGGGTGGAAAAAAGGCCGTGGATGTCGTGGCTGTGCAGAGTATGCCTCCTCCAAGCACGACTTGGCTGATCGAAGCCAAGGATTTTCGGGTTATCACCAATCCGCCCAGACCTTGCAACATCGGGAGGCTGGCTCAGCTCGTGACTGACAAAGTCAATGACACTCTGGCGGGGCTCGCTGATGCCACCAGCCACGCCTCTGAGCCAGGCGAAAAGGCGATTGCAGCAAGTGCTCTTGCCTCTGGTGTGAAACGTGTCGTTCTGCACCTGGAACCGCATACGGGTCCTCATACTGCATTGTTTCCAACGGCATTTGCCGCCAATGTGCTGCAACAGTTGCGTCAGCTTGTTAGATCGATCGACGCAAATCCTCTAGTTCTCAATATTGCCTCAACATCTCGTGCAGGTGTTCCATGGAACGTCAGTTGATTTCGAAGACCATGCCCCTTCGAGTTGCTAAATTCCGGCTGGAAGAGCATCGCACGGAAGACACTGGCGGGGTAGGGATCACGGCGCTGAGCGGAGAAAGGCGATGATGCTGGCGATCTGCTCGGGCTTCAGGGCGTCGCCGAGGCCGGCGGGCATGAGGGAGATGTTGCGCAGGGTGCGGATGTCGGCGCGCTTGCGCAGGATGGTGCGCTCGGTGCCGCCGGGGAGTTTTAAGGTGACGCTGGTGGGGGAGTCGGAGGCGGCGATGCCGAGGAGGGTTTCGCCGCGCTGCGTTTTCACGCGCAGGGTGTCGTAGCCCGGGCGTGCGGCCTCGCTGGGGAAAAGCACGTCGCGCAGGATGACCTCCGGCGCGCGCTGAAACTCTGCATCCAGATCCGGCCCCACGCTGACGCCGAGGCCGTGGGATCTGTGGCAGGCGCCGCAGATGGCCTGAAACAGCAGGCGTCCCTCCGCGAGGTCCGGCTTCTCCTTCAGCGCGGCCAGCACGGCGGGCACGCGCTTTTCCCAGGCGGCATTCTGCTCGGCGCTGGGGGCGGCGGGCACGGGGGGCTCGGCCTGCTGCGGCAGCGGCTTGGTTTCCTCCAGGCCAAGCCGCAGGATTTCGCCTGCTTTGCCGGAGGTGACCACGGCGAGGCAGGCGGAGATTTCCTGCGCATCTCCACGGCTGGCGATGATGCCGGCGAGGTTGTGCATCACCGGCTGGCTTTGACCGGTATCTGCGGCCAGCGCGAGCAGCAGCTCCTTTTCCAAATGATGAGCGGAGCTGGCGATGGCCGCATCCATCCACTTGAGCTGTCCGTGATTCCGCGCCAGCGCGAGGAGCGCCTCTTTGTCTGCGCCGACACTGAGGGCGAGCTGCAGCGCGAGGCCGGGCTCCAGGTCTTTCTGAAGACTGAGGGCACGCGTGGCGGCGTCGAGCGGTTTGTCGTCCTCCTGCCGCAGCTTGAGAACCAGCGCCTCGCCGGGGCTGAGTTTTGGGTTCGCGTAGGGCTGCGTTGCTTCGAGGATCCAGATGCGGCCGTGGTCATGGCCGTTGATCACGCCGTACTGCTGCTGCAGGTGGCGTGGGATGGCAGAGTAGTCCTCAATGATTTCGCGGTAGAAGTCGCAGATGGCCATGCCGCCCTGCGGTGTGTGCGCGAGGCTCATGGGGTGAAACCATGAGTCGCGGGAGGAGAGAAATTCGCGCTGCTCCTCCCCCTTGACGCGCTGCAGGCGCAGCCGCGTGCCATCGCGCACAATGTCGGCGCGGTGCACGAGATTCTGCGCGGGCTCGCACACGAAGTACTGGCCGCGCCAGATCAGCGGGCCGCAGGCGGAGGTGAAGTAACCGGAGGCAGCGGCATCGCTGAGGCTGATCTTGCGGTAGAAGGCGAAGTACTCCGCATGCTGCTCGCGCTTGGTGCGCCAGGGATGGGGCCGGGAGATGGGATAGACGCGCGTGTCATCGCTGGCGGGGGCATCCAGCAGCGGTGCGGCGGCGTCTGGATTGCGCATGAGGTAGCGCCATGGAATGGGCGTGACGTAGAGGCCGGGATGCGTGGTGGTGCAGACAAAGCGCTCGCCGCCGGGCGTGAAGGCCATGCCCATGGTCTTGGTGCTGCCGCTCACGGGTTCGATGGCGCTGCCATCCGCACGGATGCGGAAGTCGGTGGCGGGCAGCGTCACCGGCCGTGCCAGATGCGGCCCGGTGATCTGGCCGCCAGCCCAGCCGCGCCCAAAGTAGTACCAGCCATCGGGCCCGAGGGTGGGCGCATTGATGCCGCGTTCCAGATTGCCGGTGCCAAAGCCGGTGAAGAGTTTTTCATTCACGTCAGCGCGGTCATCGCCATCGCTGTCCTTCAAGAAAACGATGTGCGGCGCGCAGGCCACGATGAGGCCGCCATTCGCGGCAGCGATACCATAACATGGTGGCAGGCGGTCCGCCCACACGGTGGCCTGGTCCATCACGCCGTCGCCATCGGTGTCGCGCAGCAGTTTCACGGTGCCGTAGGTCTCCGCCTCGGCCTTCTTTTTGGCGGCTTCGCTGGCCTGGATGCGGCGCACTTCGAGATCGAGCTGCCCCGACTTGTTGAGCTCGTCGATGTCATACTGCCCTTCCACATTGTAGCCGTGCAGCTCGCAGACAAAGCAGCGTCCCTTGTCATCCCAGCAGATGCCGGACGGCTCGCGGATTAGCGGCTCGCTGGCCAGCAGGCGGATTTGGTAACCCGCAGGGACCTGGAAGAGCTTCGCGCTTTCCGCCGGAGAGAGCGGCTGCGGTGCATCCTGGGGCCTGGGGATGTCAGCACGCGCGCTGGCAAACATCATCAAGCACAGCGCCAGGAATGCGTGGCGGAGTTTCATGAACTGCAAGCAGGAAGGATGGAGCAGCATTTAGAAACTACGTGCCTGGAATCTCAATCTTAGGCCGTGTTCAAAATCGGGTGAAAGGAGGTGAGCCAAAGCGCCTTTGGCGCGCGGGCCTCAGAGCCCGCAGCAGGTGGCATGCACCTGTGGGCCGGAGCGTCGGTCCAGGCCGGTGGCAAGCACGAGCATCCTGGGCAGCGGCGGCAACGTGAAAGGGAGAGGCGGAACGGCTGGATGCAGCGGAGTGCTGCGGGCTCGGAGGCCCGCTCTCCGCGGACTGCATTCGCAGCGGTCGTTCAGCTGGCTCCCAAACAATGCCTGGAGCATTTAAATTATTTCATGTCCGGCTCGCGAAGCCGTCGCAGTTCGATGAGGGCACGAAATCATTCAAATGCTCTTACGAACCCCGGCATGCGCATGAAAAAGGCGGACCGTTGCCGGTCCGCCTTTCGCTTGGATTTTAGCCTGTGCTCTTACTTCGCGGCAGCTTCGGGCGTCTTGGCGCCTTCCTTGAAGCAGTAGAGGTGGGTGTGGGTGGTCACGTAGAGGGCGCCGTTGGCGGCGACGACGCTGCTCAGCAGAGGGGAGGGGAACTCGATGGTGGTGATTTCCTTGAGCTCCTTGCCTTCGGCGAGGACGAAGAGTTCGCCTTCTTCGTTGCCGATCCAGACTTTGCCGTCGGCCACGAGCGGGCTGGCCCAGATGTGGCCCTTGGTGTCGAACTTCCAGTATTCCTTGCCGGTCTTGGCGTCGAGGCAGAAGACGCGGCCGGTGTAGTCGGCGGCATAGACGAGACCGTCCTTGATGGCGGGCGTGGAGATGGTGCGCTCGATGCCTTTGAAGGTCCACACGGCCTTGCCGGAGAGATCGCCTTTGCCCTTGGGGTCGATGCAGCTCAGGCAGCCCACGCCTTCACCGTGCTCAGGGTCCTGGCCGATGTTCACGTAGATGAGGCCGTCGGCGATGGAGGGGGTGGCGATGATTTCGCTGGGGCCGTCGTACTCCACATACTTGATGGGCTCACCGGCGGAGTTCTTGCGATACTCGGGCGGGTTGGCGTCATAGCGCCAGTTTTCGTTCAGGATGTCCAGGCCTTCGGCGTCCTTGTGGGTTTCCGGGGCCATGGAGTACACCCAGCCGTCGCCAGCGGCGAAGACGATCTGCTTCTTGCCGTTCACATCGAGGGAGTTCGGGGAGGACCAGGAGCAGTGCAGCACGCGCTCGGAGGCCACGTGATCCATTTCACCCAGCAGCGTGCCGTTTTCGGCGTCCAGCATGATGAAGCTGGGGGAGTTCGGCGCAGGGATGTTGGTGTGGGTCCAGTCCACGCCGTTGCAGGTGGGGACGAAGACCTTGCCGTCGATCACCAGCGGGTAGCCGGCGGTGGCGTTGTGCTGGAACACGCCGAGTTCTTTGTACATATCATAGACCCAGAGGATGTCGGCATCGGTGTCGCCAGGGGTGAGGGGGGCGGTGGGCTTGCCGTCTTTGTCCAGCGGGGCCATGAAGGCGCCTTCGTCCTGCATGCCCTGGTTGCCGTTGGACATGCCTTTGACGTCCAGGCAGACGATCTGGCAGCGGTTGCTGGGCACGTAGGCCTTGTCGCCGACGATGGTGGGGCTGGCGCAGATGCCGAGGTATTCCCAGTCATTGACCTTGCCGCTGCCCATCTTCGGGGAGACGAGCTGCCATTTGAACTGGCCGGTGTACTCGTCAAACACCATCATGATGCCGCGGTCGCCGATGCTCTTTGGATCGCGGGGAGACTCGTTGTTGGTGCCCACATAGACCTGGCCGTTGGCGACCATCGGCGTGCCGTAGGTCTGGGAGCCGAGCTTGGCCACCCAAAGGCAGTTCTTGGTGGTGCTCATGTCGATGTCCTCGGCGCCCTGGGCCTTGTTGGCGTCCTGGGCGTTCGGGCGGAGGCGTCCGGCTTCCTTCGGCGCGGCCTTGGGGCCGTACTTTTTGCCGGGGTTGAAATCGATGGGCAGACCTTTTTCGTCAGACACCATGTTGCGGGTGTTGCCACCGCCCCACTGGGTGTAGTCGGCGGCATGGAGCGAAGCCGAGGCCACCAGGGCTGCGGCGAGGATGGGAGACAGTTTCGTGGTCATGTGGTTTAAAACAAACGTTTCGGGGAGCGGGTCTCGATGATTACTTGTTGGGAGTGACGCTCAGGTTGTCGAGATAGACACGCTTCTGATTGAGCGCGGTAAAGCCAAAGATACCGGGGGAGCCGTTGGTCTGGATGTTCTTGGGCACCTTGACTTCGAGGGTCCAGGCCTCGGGCTCCGGCTTCGACTTCTCCCAGGCCTTGGCGCGGATGACACCGCTGCCGTCCTTGGCCGCGTCCACCCGCGTCTTGAGGGTGTACCAGGTGTTGGCGATGATCTTGAAGGGGACTTCCTGCTTCAGGCGTTCCGGGTTGGAGCTGACCTCCAGCTTGCCGGCATTGCCGCGCAGGCAGATGAGGTAGCGCTGGTTGATGAGACCGATGTCGGACTTCGCACGGGCGCTGCCGTCCGTCATCACGTCTGCCTGCATGGTGTAGTTGGAGAGGTGGGACGGAGCCACGAAGACCGTGGCGCGCTGGAAGAGCAGGCGGTCAAAGGTCTTGGCGAAGACCTTGTTGCCGGGAGCCCCGGCGACTTCGCGCACGTCAAACTTGAAGCGCGCGCCGATCCACGGCAGCGGCGGGTAGGAGAATTTGATGTGCTCGGTGGGCTGCTCGTCGGTGAGTTCGTAGTGCTCGAAGTCCTCGATCAGCGGCAGGTTGCGCAGGGCGCGGCCGCGGATGGTGCCAAAGAGGCCGTCTGAAGAGGTGGCCTTGAAGGCGCCGGCGCTGGACTTGGCATCCGATGCCACCACGAGTTCGCCTGCATCGTTGAACTTGGCGTCCATCGTGGCCTTCACCTTCGCGGTCGGAGGAATGAAGGTCTCCCATTTCACGCCTTTGACCTTCGGGCTGACGAGCATGCCGTTGGCATCGAGGCTGCGGACGCGGAACTTCTGCTTCTCCCCGGTCATGATGACCGTCTCAGCAGGGATGATCTGCAGCGTCACGGCCTTGCCGGGCTTGGGGATTTCAGCCACGGGCGCCGCATCCACCTTCACGCCTTTGTGTGGAATGGTGAAGGCATAAAAGTGTTTGGTGGTCGTGACGTAGAGCATGCCGTTGCAGACGCTGGGGGCGCCCAGGCAGTTGCCGTCGAGCGTGATTTCCTGGACGATTTCGCCATCCTTCTCGCCGGGCTTCACCACGACGAGCTTGCCTTCCATCATGGGGCAGTAGAGCAGGCCGTCCACATACAGCGGGGAGGAGTGCAGGTTGGCGTTGCTGAGCTTCTTCTTCCACATCTCGGCGCCGGTTTCGGCATTGATGGCATAGAGCGTCGCGCCGTCATCGAGCTGGTAGATCACATCACCGACGACCACAGGCGAGCTGCTGGTGGCGCTGATGGGGGCGCGCCACAGCTCCACGCCGGGTTCCAGCGTGGTGGATTCGGTGGCGGGCGGCACGGGGGCGGTGAGCTTCTCCGGCAGCTTGATGCAGGTCATGCGGCCCTTCTCGGTGGTGTCCACGTTTTCATCGCCGTGGACGGAGATGAGCTTGTTGCCCTTGTGGATGACGACGGAGGAGTTGATGCCGTTTTTGCAGGTGTGCATCTTCCAGTAGGGCTTGCCGCTGCGGGCGTTGAGGCAGACGATGTGGCCGCAGCCGGTGGTGAAGTACATCACGCGCTTGCCGTCACGGGTTTCCAGCACGGGGGTGGAGAAGGAGCTGTCCACGGGCGGGCTGACGCCCGGCAGGGACCACCAGGCAAGCTCGCCGGTCTTTTTGTCAAAGCCGTACACGCGGTCCGCCGCAGGGCCGTCGGCGCCCCAGTTGGAGAAGATGAAGTGGGTGATGACGAATTCGCCTTCGATCACGGGGCTGCCCACGCGCGCATTGGGGAAGGTCATGCGGCCAAAGTCCTCCATCAGCGGGATCTCGAAGACCTTCGTGCCGTCGATTTCATAGCACAGGAAACGGCCGGCATTGCTGACCACGTAAACGCGCTTGGTCTCAGGATCGACCGTAGGGGCGCCGATGGAGTAGCGGTTGTAGATGGAGTCGCTGAGGTAGTCGGTGAACTCATGCTCCCAGAGCTTCTTGCCTGTCTTGGCATCCATGCAGGTGAGCAGTTCGACGAGATCCGTCGTCTCGCCCTTGTAGCCCCACAGGATGACTTTGCCATCGAAGACCACGGAGGTGCCACGGCCGCGGATGTCCGCCATCCACGTGGGCTTCTCGTCCAGCTTTCCAGCGCCGGTGTAGTGCTCCAGGCTGACGCCGTTCTGCAGCGGCCCGCGCCAGTTCGTCCAGTCGTTGGCTTGGGTGATTCCGGTCAGGGCCAGGGTGGCGGCCAACAAGCAGCCGAGGGAGGGAAGGGGACGGTGATGCATGGAGTGAGAATGGATGGGAACGAAACATCGTGAGCACGCGCCGCGCTTCAATGCGATTTTCATACCTTTCGCAAGGGAGGCGATGCGTGCAGCAATCGAGGGGGGAGAGGCGAACGGAGCAGCCGGGAGGCATCTTGCACACCTACGCCTGCAAACTCCTGCCGGTGCGCAGAATGATATTTGCCAAAATGCGCAAATGCTGTGCTGCCGCGCTGCTGAAACCACGGTGCCTAGGCCGCTGCTGCCATGCAGATGTCTGAGTTTCGTGACAGGCCCGGCGGGGAAAACCGCCACGCGAGCGCTCACTCAGAGGGCGGGCTGAAGGATGACTAAACGGCCGGTGTCCTGCGCGGATACGACTCATGGATGATGCGGCGGAGCAGATCGCCGCCGGGTTCTTCGGCGAGTTCCTCCCAGATGTCGGAGACGTAGCGGGCGAACAAGGTCTCAAGCTCTGCGATCTCCACGGGCACGCCGCGATGTTTCAAGGTGCCACCGAAGGCTGGCTGCACGCGCTGAAGCATCGACAAGAATTCGGGGATGAGCGTCTTGGGCAGGAAGGCGAAGAGGTAGTCAAAACTGAGTGCGTCGCATTCAGTTTCTGGCTCGTCTTCATCCTCATCGTCGTCTTCCAGATAGGTGGTGGTCCGGACGCCTGCGGACATGAAGCTGACGGTGGTGATCGAGCCGGGCTGGTGGTGCTGGTGGGCATCCTGACGCGGGAGGTCGCACACATCTTCGCTCAGCCTGAAGCCGAGCGCCCGCAGGGTGCGCGCGGCGGTTCTTACAGGCATGGGCTGAGGGAGATGCAGCTCCACCTGTTCGCTCTCATGAAGCTTGGAGAAATCAATGCCCGGCATCATGAGTGGAAAGACCCGCAGGTAGGGGCTTCAGATCAAAGCTCGGGGGCTTCGGAGGGGTTCAGCGGGGCCGCTGCGGGCATGGCGGCGGACTGCCTCCGCCAGCGCAGCATGAGCTTGATGAACTTGATGGTGTCGCGCACGGGGCGGATCTTGGTCTTCTCCGCGCCGTAGATGGTGCTGACGGGGACGCTCTGGATGGTGAATCCGGCGCGGCTGGCCAGCAGGAGCATCTCGGTCTCGAAATCAAAGTGGTCGCTGCTGCCCATGATGTAGGTGACCAGGCTGGAGCGGATGAGGCGGAAGCCGCACTGCGTGTCCGGGATGCGCATGCCGCAGGCGTTGCTGATGATGCGGGACATGAGGCTGTTCACACAGCGGCGCACCAGCGGCATGCCCTTGATGTTTTCAAAGCGGTTGCCCACCACCACGTAGGCCGAGCCTGAGCGCGCGACGGCGGTGAAGCGTGAGACTTCCTCCGGCGCATGCTGGCCGTCTCCGTCCAGCAGCATGATGTAGTCGTAGCCACGTTCGGCCAGGGTCTTCATGCCGGTCTTCATGGCCGCGCCTTTGCCCTGATTGACGGCGTGGACGATCACCTCGGCCCCGGCTGCCCGGGCGAGCGCCGCCGTGTCGTCAGGCGAGCCGTCGTCCACCACCAGCACGAGATCCACCTGGGGGCGGGTGCGGCCGACCACATCCGCGATGGCCATGGCCTCCCGGTACGCAGGAATGAGGGCGGCGATTTTGCACGAACTGGGAATGGTCTGGCTGGCGTCCTGCATGAGGGAAGGGGTGGGCAATCTTCCACGGTTTCGGGGAGCCTGTCCAACCAGAATATCAAGGGGCAAAGAATTCACCTAGCGTGCCGGAATAAGCCGGGTATGGAAAGCGCCCCCTTTCCAGCCCTCCCCGACCACCCACCCACGATGCCTCTTTTCCACACGCTTTCACCCCACGATCGCGTGCTGGTCTTTGCCCCCCACCCGGATGATGAGGCTCTCGGCTGCGGCGGGCTCATCCAGCATGCGGTGGCCCTGGGCGCGCAGGTGCGGGTGGTGTTTCAAACGAGCGGCGACAACAATCCCTGGCCGCAGCGCTACGTGGAGCAGCGCTGGGTCATCGATGAGGACTGCCGCCGGCGCTGGGGCGCGCGGCGCCGGCTTGAGGCGGTGCGCTCGGTGGAGACACTGGGCCTGCAGGCGGAGGCGGCGGTTTTCTTCGGGCTCCCGGACCAGGGGCTGACGCGGCTGTGGCAGGAGAAGGACGAGCAGGCGCTGGCGCTGCATGTGGCCGAGCTGCAAACTTTCCGCCCCACGCTGCTGGTGGTGCCTTCGGAGGATGACAACCACCCGGACCATGTGGGCTCCCATGCCCTGATTCACGAGGCCATGAAATGTGCCGGGATGAACCTGCCGGAGTGGGCCTACCTGATCCACCGCCGCTGGTTCTGCCCGGAGGCCTCGGGGCTCACGCTGCAGCTCACACTGGCGCAGAAGGCGCGCAAGCTGGCGGCCATCGAGTGCCACGAGACGCAACTTTTCCTTAGCAGCAGCCGCTTTTGCAGCTATGCACGCGACCAGGAAGTCTTCATTCCATCCAACCCAAGCTGATGTCCCTACGCTCCCAGTTCCTCACCCTCCTCGCCATCTGCACCGTCATGTTCTGGTGGCGTCTCGGACACCTGCCGCTGATCGACCCCGACGAGCCTTTCTATGCGGAGACCACGCGGGAGATGGTGCAGCGCAATGAGTGGCTGACGCCGACGATCTTCGGCGAGCGGCAGTTTGAAAAGCCGATCTTCTTCTACTGGCAGTCCATGACGGCGATGAAGCTTTTTGGCGACAATGCCTTTGCCTGCCGCGCGCCCTCCGCCGCGGCGGCCACGCTGCTGGTTTTCCTGACCTGGTGGTTTGGGCGGCGCATGTTCTCCCCGCGCGCGGGCTTCTGCGCCGCGGTGGTGCTGGCCTCGGGGGTGGAGTATGCCATCATGTCCCGCCTCATGCTCACGGACATCTGCCTGGCGCTGTGCATCAGCGCCTCGGTGTTCTTCTTCTGGCTGGCCACGCAGGAGGAGGACAAACGGGACAAGTGGATGATCCTGCACTTCGTGGCCTCGGCCTTCGCCATGCTGACGAAGGGGCCGGTGGGCATCCTGGTGCCCACGCTGGGCTCCATCTGCTATCTCTGGCTCACGGGCACGCGCTCGCCCTGGCGTGGGAAGGGGCTGTGGCTGGGCCTGCTGGCCTGGGCGGTCATCGCCGTGCCGTGGTATGCCACCATGTTTGCGAAGTATGGCATGGAGTACTGGCACCGCTTCTTTGTGCATGAAAACTGGGAGCGCCTGACCAGCGCGGAGCACAAGCACAGCAACCACTGGTGGTACTACATCATGATCCTCGTGGCGGGCAATCTGCCGTGGATCCCGCTGCTCATCGCCGGTGTGGTGCGCACGGTCACGGGGCTGAAGACAGACAAGCGTCTGCTCTTCCTGGTGTGCTGGTTTGTGCCCAATCTGATCTTCTTCACCATCTGCAACAGCAAGCTGCCCACCTACACCTTCTTCCTGTTTGTGACGCTGGCGCTCATCATGGGCCATACGCTGGATGAGTGGATCGGCAGGGGCTTCCGCGGCAAAGGGGAGCGCATCGTCGCCTCCGCGCTCGCCATCTTGCAGACGGTGCTGGTGCTGGGGGCGGCAGGGGCCATCACGATCATCCTGCCGAAGGACAGCAACAGCTTTGTCAAGGATCTCACGCCGGTGGTGTACGTGCTGGCGGGGATCATCAGCGTGCCGATGGTGCTGCTGCTGATGCGGCGCACGGCGGCGTGGGCGGGCACGACGGTTTTTGTGACGGCGTTCATCGTGATGTACATGCAGTACGGCGTGGATGAAAAGGTGAGGGAGTACACCTCCACCCAGGGCATCGCCGAGGAAGCGAAGAAGGTGCGCCAGCCCGGGGAGCCGATCATCACCTCCAGCTTCATCGCCCGTGCGGTGACATACTACACCGGCAGCATGCCCGAGGGGGTGATCTTCTTCCCCTCCAACGCCGAGCAGGTGCAGCCCTACTTCACCCCGCATCCGCCGCTGAACATGCTGCGCAATGCCATCGGCGCGAAGGAGTTTGCCAGCCACTACCCCAGCGTGCTGTGCATCTTTCTGAAGCACGACGTGGCCCACTGCGAAGCCGACGCCTCGCCGCTGAAGGGTCGGCTGGAGAAGCTGGCGACGATCGGTGACCGGGTGCTGCTGCGGATCAAGGGGACGCCGTGAGGCTCCGGCAATAATCGTCCTCGTCCTCCTGCTCGTACTCGTCCTCGATCAGGGGGCGTCGATGACACCTGACGGTTTGAGACGGGGCGTGTTGCTCACTTTGGGAGGGCGTGTGTCTGCGGAGCGCCATGATCGAGGACGAGTAGGAGAACGAGAACGAGGACGAGGACGATTTGCTGCTGTCTTGCCCGCTTGACTGCTTGACCTCCTCCTTCGGTTGCAGTGTAATCCGCTGTTCCAACCGCCCGCATGCAGACCAAGTCACGTACAGCGCCTGATATCCGTGATCACGAGACGCTCCGTCTCATCGGCCACGGGGCGTTTGGGGAGGTGTGGCTGGCGCGCAGCGTCACGGGCGTGCTGCGGGCGGTGAAGGTGGTGTGGCGGGAGGACTACGACCGGCCGGATTCGTTTGAGCGCGAGTTTGAAGCCATCAAGCGCTTCGAGCCCATCTCCCGCCGGCATGAGGCGCTGGTGCCCATCCTGCAGGTGGGGCGCAATGACCAGGAAGGTTTTTATTATTACGTGATGGAGCTGGCGGATGACCTGGAGTGCGGACGCGACATCCACCCGGACACTTACAAGCCGCACACGCTGGGCCTGCAGATGAAGCGGGACAAGTGCGTGCCCGCGGACCAGTGCGTGAAGCTGGGCATCACCATCGCGGAAGGGCTGGACTACCTGCACCGGAACCAGCTCATCCACCGCGATGTGAAGCCCTCAAACCTCATCTTCATCGATGGCATCTGCCGTCTGGCGGACATCGGGCTGGTGGCGCTGCTGGGGCAGCGCAGCTTTGTGGGCACGGAGGGCTTTGTGGCTCCGGAGGGGCCGGGCACTGCGGCGTCTGACATCTTTTCCCTGGGCATGGTGCTGTATGAAGCCAGCACGGGGAAGGACCGGCTGGACTTCCCGGACCTGCCCTCCTGCACGGAGACGGGGGCCAATCTGGAAATCTGGCGCCGCCTGCAGGACGTGGTGTGCACGGCCTGCGCGCCGAAGGCAAAGGGGCGCTTCATCAATGCGCGGGAGATGGCTCTGGCGCTGCGCGGGGAGCCGCTGCCTTCCTCCCGGCGGCTGATGTGGACGTGGATCGCCGCCGGCTCCGCGGCGCTGCTGCTGGCGGTGGGCTTTGGCATGTGGCTGGCGCAGAACCACCGCACCCGCACGGTGATGGCGATGAACAACACGGTGCCGCGGCTGAAGATCGTGACGACACCGCCGGGAGCGGTGGTGTTTGCCGGAGAAGACCAGCTCGGCGTGACACCGCTGGAGCTCAACCCCGCGGAAGGCGTGCCGGTCATTTATCAACTGCGGCTGCCGGGTTACAAGCAGGTGGAGATCGACCACATCGCTCAGGATGACAAGCCGGCGGTGTTTGAGCTGAAGCTGGAGCCTTCCAAGCTGCCGCAGAAGGGGGAGCGCTGGGTGAACAGCCTGGGCATGGTCTTCAAGCCGGGGGCGGGAGGCCACATCTCGGCGGAGCCGGTGGAGATGAAGTTTTTCAAACGCTTTCTGGAGGCCACCGGCCGCTCCTTCGAGGGCAAGGTGGTGCGGTTTCAGCGCGGCAAGGACCATGACCCGGCCTACCTCGTGGTGGTGCCGGACGGCGATGCGGAGGCCTTCCGCTACTGGCTCACGGACCGTGACCGCAGCGAGGCCTTTCTCAGCCAGGAGCACCGCTATGAGGTGGAGCCGTTTTACTTTGTGGAGAGCGGCCAGGCCGCCTCCGAGGAGATGCCGGACGGACGGGAGGCCGACAAAGGGGAGCAGGGGGAGGAGAAGAACTGGCGCGCCTTTCACCTGCGCGTGGAGCGGCAGACCTACGGCAGCGTGATCATCAACAGCCAGCCGGAAAAGGTGCGCGTGTTTCAGCATGACGAGTTTCTGGGGGAGACGCCGCTGGAGCTGCCGCGCGTGCGCACCGGCCCGGTGGAGTTTGAACTGCGCGAGGAGGGCTTTGCGGATGTGGTGCTCGAAGGAGAGGTGCGGGAAGGGGAGCAGTCTGAGCTCTTCACCGACATGCAGACGCGCAAGGCGGTGACCTTTGGCCGCCAGTGGAAGGCGAACAGCCTGGGCATGAACCTGGTGCCGCTGGGAGAGGTGATGTTTTCCGCCTGGGAGACGCGCCACCGCGACTACATGGAATACTGCAAGGCCACCCAGGCGCGCCGCCCCGGACGGGTGGACGGCATGAACAAAGGCGGTGGCACCATGCCGGTGGTGGGCGTGGACCGCAACGAGGCCCGTGCCTTCTGCGCCTGGCTGACGGAGCGGGAGCGCAACGCCGGGCTCATCGGCCCGAAGGATGTGTACCGCCTGCCCACGGATGAAGAATGGAGCCGCGCCGTGGGCCTGCCGCTGGAGCGCGGCTCAACGCCCGAAGAGCGCAATGGCCGCATCCGCGGCATCTACCCCTGGGGCTTTGACTGGCCGCCGCCGGAGAATGCGGACAATCTGGCGGACATCAGCGGCGCGCGCAAAGCCAGCCTGGACAGCGCCATTCCAGGCTACGATGACAAATTCCCCTTCCTGGCTCCGGTGACGGCCCTGCCGCCAAACGACCGCGGCATCACCGGACTGGCCGGCAACGTGTCTGAATGGGTGGACACAGACTACAGCCCCGCCCCGCCTGCCAAACCGGACGAGCCCGCGAAACCCGCCCTAGGCACCACCCGCGGCGGCAACTGGCGCTCCTCGTCCCAGGACGAGCTCCTCGCCTCCGCCCGCATGCCCGTGCCGCCGGAGACGAGGCGAAACACCATCGGCTTCCGCGTGGTGCTGGCGCATGGGAAGTGAGGTCTGGTTTTGTGGCGGTTGGCCGATTTCGCCTCTGAGAAGGGCAAAAAGATTGCGGGCAAAAAGATTTTTCCGATCTTTCAGATTCTGACTTTTTTGCCCCTCATCTTTTTGCCCTCATCCCCCTTCCATAACTCCCCAGCGTGTGCACGCTTCCTGCAGCCCCTGCATCGAGGCCACGAGGCAGACTGTGTACTGGCAGCTACTGGGAGCGCCGGTTTTTAACCGGCTCTGGCGATGCGCCCGCGATGCACAAGCTAGTTCAAGCGCTTCATTCCACGCGAGAGCGCCGAGGACGTTCGCCCAGAGCGGATGAAACATCGGCGCTCCCAGCGGAAGGCATCCCCACCGCGCCTGTCGCTTTTCGCACGACAGGGAAATAATTCCCATTTGCGGCGCTTCGGGGTAAGTTTGATTGTAGAACCCGCCCCGGCGGTCGTAACTTAAGGAACCCCCACTCATGCAAACCGCGCTCGAAACGCCCGCCCACGAAAAGAAGGTCGAACAGACCGAGGCTGGAAACTACTTTGTCTCCAACTACCCGCCGTTTTCCTTCTGGAAGCCGGACCAGGTGCCCGCGGTGGAGGCCGTGCTGCAGCAGCCGGCTCCCGCCAACATCCCGCTGGGCGTGTACTTCCACATCCCCTTCTGCCGCAAGCGCTGCCACTTCTGCTACTTCAAGGTCTATACCGACAAGAACGCGCAGGAGGTGAAGGCCTACATCGACGCCGGCATGCGCGAGATGGAGCACCTCACCAGCCAGCCGTATCTGAAGGGGCGCAAGGCGCACTTCGTGTACTTCGGCGGCGGCACCCCCAGCTACCTTTCCGTGCCGCAGCTCAAGAACCTGACGGACCGCATGAAGGCCATGATCCCCTGGGACGAGGCGGCAGAGGTGGCCTTTGAGGCGGAGCCGGGCACGCTCAATGAAGTGAAGCTCACCGGCATCCGCGAGATCGGCGTCACGCGCCTGAGCCTCGGGGTGGAGAATTTCGACGACCACATCCTCGAAACGAACGGCCGCGCGCATCGCAGTGGCGAAATCGAAAAGGCCTACCGCTTTGCCCGCACGCTGGGCTTTGAGCATATCAATATCGATCTCATTGCCGGGATGATGAACGAGACCTGGGAAAACTGGAAAGTGACCGTGGCCAAGGCCATCGCCATGCAGCCGGATGCGGTGACGATCTACCAGATGGAGGTGCCCTACAACACCACCATGTACCAGCAGATGAAGGCCGAAGGAAAAGTCACCGCTCCCGTGGCCGACTGGCAGACGAAGCGCGACTGGGTCAGCTACGCCTTCGATGAATTCCAGAAGGACGGCTACACCGTGACCAGCGCCTACACCGTGGTGAAGGATCCGCAGCGCATCAAGTTTGTGTATCGCGACTCCCTGTGGGAAGGGGCCGATTTGCTGAGCTGCGGCGTGGCCTCCTTCGGCCATCTCGGCGGCGTGCATTATCAAAACCAAGCCGATGTGGGCCCCTACATGCAGGCGGTGGATGCGGGGAAGCTGCCCATCTTCCGCGCCTACCAGACCACGGCGGAGGACCGCTTTGTGCGCGAGTTCATTTTGAAGCTCAAGCTGGGCCGCAGCGAGTTCGACTACTACGTCAAAAAATTCGGTGAAGATCCGCGCCAGCACTTTGCGCCGCAGCTCGACTACCTGGCCAAGGAAGGCTTTGCCACGCTGGATGACAAGGGCATCACCCTCACCCGCGATGGTCTGCTGCAGGTGGACCGCCTGCTGCATGAGTTCTTCCTCCCCCAGCATCGCCAATATGCCCGCTACACTTGAGCCCGAACATCGCAGTGCCATGAAGGGGCCCAGGCAGGACGAGGACATCCTCGCGCCGCTGATCTTTTTCTATGGCATCGGCAGCGTACGCCCGCGCGTGACGTTTGTGGATCCGCAGGACCTGGCCGAGCAGGAGCGCTTTCTCCTGGTGCATGACAAGGACATGACGCCCCACCTGCGCGAATTTCACGGCAGCGAAATCGACCTCGATGTCGCCGCCCGCGCGCGCATCGGCAACTACCTCGTGCGTGCCTCCGTGCTGCATCGCCACAGCGATGGCATGCCCGTGGAGTTTGGGGCCATCGGCATTCATCTCGACATTCTGCCCGAGGAGGCGCAGAAGCTCGTGCTGGAGGGCCTGGTGCCCTTCGGGGCCATTTTGGAGCGCTACCAGGTGCCGCACTCCAGCCACCCGCGCGGCTACTTCCGCATCTCCGTGGACCAGCGCCTCGCCGATCTCCTCGGCGCGACGAGCGGCCAGATCCTCTTCGGCCGCTGCAATGAACTGCGCCACGGCAGCGGCCGCGTGCTCGCGGACGTGGTCGAGGTGCTGCCGCGGATGGCGTAGGAGGCTGGCTTGAACTCCTCCTCCCTTTCCGGGAGTAAGAGGAGGAGGAAGATGTGATGGCGAACTCGAGGGCTGCAAAGCTGCCACGCATGCGCGAGCGCGGAGCGTGAATTTGGAGTGCGGTCGCGGAGCGAGGAACGAGCGCAGCGACCGCTTTCGCAGGCCGGACGGCAGGCGGGAACCTGGAGGCTGGCGAAAGCGCCCATCTGCATGCCGGACGGTATACGAGGACCAGCACGCTGGCGAAAGAGCCCATCCGCATGCCGGACGGGGAACTGAGGCGGCAGCACCCACTTCACCCCGCGAAAGCGGTAGCTCCGATGCAGGCTTGCGCCTTGCATCTGCGCGACCGCACTCCAGGACGCTGGTGCGCTTGCACTGCGCCTGCGCCGGCTTAGCGCGATAGACCGCGGCTGCTTGAGGACAAGCAGCCCTACCAGCGCTGGGCGTACGCGTGCCCAGCGCGAGGTAGGGAGGGCTGTCCCCAGCCCTCCGCGTGAGCAGGAGAAAGGTGCGAGTGGCAGGGGGTGGTAGCGGAGCCCTGGGCTGACGGCATGCGGTGAGTGCTAGGTCCTACCAGGAAGTGCTCAGCGTCATCGACCCCGGCGGCTTGAGGACAAGCCGCCCTACCCGCGCTGGGTGAGCGTGTGCGCGATCACCGTTCCACTTTGGCGAGGATGCTGAGGAGCTCCTCCACCTGGATGGGTTTGGTGAGGTGGGCGGTGAAGCCGGCTTCTTTGGTTTGCTGGAGGTCGGCTTCCATGCCGTAGCCGCTGAGGGCGATGCTGGGGATGGTGCTGTGCTTGCGCAGTTCGCGCATGAGCTCGAGGCCGCTGCCGTCGGGCAGGCCGAGGTCGGTGATCACGGCGTCGAAGGCCTCGGGGTGGAAGGCGGCCAGTGCCTCCGCCATGGTGCTGGTGCTGACGACTTCATGCCCATGGCGCGCGAGCAGGCGGCCCAGGATCGCGCGGGTGGGGGCGTGGTCTTCCACCATGAGCAGGCGCAGGGGCTGCCGGGTGGCGGCGGGCGGCGTGGCGGGGGTGGCGGGCTGCGCGGCGGCTTCGCTGGCGGAGAGGGTGACGGTGAAGATGGAGCCGCAGTCGGGGCCCGCGCTGTCCGCGGTGATGGTGCCGGCGTGGGCTTCCACGATGGCCTTGGAAATGGAGAGGCCCAGGCCCAGGCCGCCATAGCGTGGCTGGCCGCTGGCGTCTCCCTGCTCAAAGGCGTCAAAGATGCGCGGCCTGGCCTGCGGGGTGATGCCGATGCCGGTGTCCTCCACCTGCACGGCGATGTGGGTTTCATCCGGGTTGAAGGTGCGGAGCGTGATGTTGCCCAGGGCGGGGGTGAATTTGACGGCGTTGTTGAGCAGATTGCCAAAGACCTGCTGCAGGCGCACGGGGTCCGCCCACACGTGGTGGTGGTCGGCGCCGAGGTCGGAGATCATGCTCACCTGCTTTTCCTGCACGTCCCAGGCGATGGTTCCCTGGCAGTGGCGCAGGAGCTCATGCACGTCCACATTCGCGGGCTTGATGGTGAGCTTGTCGTTGTGAATGCGGGTGGCGTCCAGCAGGTCGTCGATGAGGCGGGCCTCCAGCTCGATGTTCCGGCGCATCATGTCCAGCAGTTCCCGGGCTTCGGAGGCCAGCCCGTGGTCGTTTTGCAGGGCGGCCACGGCCATGAGCACGGGCGTCAGCGGCGTGCGCAGCTCATGGCTGAGAGCAGCCATGAAGTGATCCTTGGCGCGGCTGGCGGCCTGGGCTTCCTCGGCTTTCCGGCGCAGGACCTCCCGCTGCATGGCCAGCTCAAAAAAGATGCCCGCCTTGCTCTGCAGGATGTGCGGCTCGATGGGCTTGAAGATGAAGTCCACCGCGCCGGCGTCGTAGCCGCGGAAGCGCCGCTGCTGGTCGATGGCCCCGGCGGTGAGAAAGATGATGGGCACGCGCCGCGTGCGCTCGGTGCCGCGCATCAGCTCCGCCAGCTCAAAGCCGTCCATGCCGGCCATGTTCACATCCAGCAGCGCCAGCGCCACGTCATGCACCAGCAGCAGTTCCAGCGCCTCGGGGCCGGAGCGCGCCTTCAGCAGCTCCAGGCCGTCCCGCTGCAGCAGGCCCTCCAGAGCGTCCAGATTGGCCTCCAGGTCATCCACCAGCAGAAATTTGAGGGAGGGCGCGGTCATGAAGGCTGGGCGTGAAGTTCGGCGGGCCGCACCAGGGCGCGCAGCTCCTGGGCGAGCTGCTCCAGCGGCAGGGCGCATGCCTCCGGGCAGGCCTGCAGCGCGGCCTGCGGCATGATGGGGGCTTCCGCCGTGGCGGGGTCCTGCACAAAGGTCCGGCCCCCGGCGCGGTGGATGGCCCGCAGCCCGCGCGCGCCGTCCGCGCTGGCACCGGTGAGAATCACCCCTGCCACGCCGCCGCCATAGGCGTCCGCCGCGGACTCGAACAGCACGTCGATGGACGGGCGCGAAAAATACACCGGGTCATCCTGGGAGAGGGAGAGGCTGAGATCAGGTTCTACCAGCAAATGGTAGTCCGCCGGGGCCAGGCAGGCCACGCCGGGGCGGACGGGCTCCTTGTCCTCCGCCTCCTTCACGGTGATCTGGCACTGGCTGTCCAGCAGTCCGGCCAGCCCTCCGTTGTCCTCCGGCGGCAGGTGGACGACGATGAGCACCGGCAGCGGGCAGCCGCCCGGCAGAGAAGGGAGGAGCTGGAGCAGCGCGCCCACGGAGCCGGCGGAGCCGCCGATCACGAGGGCCTGCGTCTGAGTTTGAGTCTGCGTCTGCGTCTGGGCCTCAGGTTCGGTCTGAAGGTGAATTTGAAGCTGGGAGGCGGGAGAGTTCATGCGCGCTTCTGGTAGAGACGTTGTTCACGGTCAAACTCGGAGAATGCCGCCGCGTGCGCGGAGAAGTGCAGGCTTTCCTTGGACCCCAGGCCGAGAAAGCCGCGGCGCACCAGCGAGTCCTTGAACAAACCCACCGCGCGGTCCTGCAGCTCCCGGTTGAAATAGATGAGCACGTTCCGGCAGCACACCAGGTGCACCTCCGCAAAGACGGCGTCCGAGGCCAGGGTGTGGTCGGAGAAGACGGTGCGTTTGCGCAGGGACTTGTCGAAGACGGCGGCCCCGTACGCGGCGGTGTAGTAGTCGGAGAGGGAGGACTTCCCGCCGGAGCGCTGATGATTGGCCGTGAAGAGGGAGATGCGCTCCAGATCATACATGCCGGCCTCCGCCTTGCGCAGCGCGTGGGTGTTGATGTCCGTGGCGTAAAACATGGTGCGCTCCTCCAGCCCCTCCTCGCGGAAAAGGATGGCCAGGGAGTACAGCTCCTCGCCGGCGCTGCAGCCCGCCACCCACACCTTCAGGGAAGGGTAGGTGCGCAGGTGCGGCAGCACCTCCTCCCGCAGCGCGCGGAAGAAGGAGGGATCCCGAAACATCTCGCTGACCTGGATGGTCATGTAGCCCACCAGCCGCGGCAGCAGGGCCGCATCATGCATCACGCGCTCCTGCAGGGCGGAGAAGGTCTGGCAGCCGAAGTGCTCGCGCGCCTGGATGAGGCGGCGCTTCAGCGAGGCCGGCGAGTAGTTGCGGAAGTCATAGTGGTACTTCCGGAAGATGGCCTCCACCAGGAGTTCCAGCTCGATGCTTTCGGTGTCGGTGTGGAGCGTCTTCATCGGGGCATCCACACGCGAATGAGGGAGAGCAGCTTCTCCACGTTGAGCGGCTTGGCCAGGTAGTCGCTGGCGCCTGCGGCCAGGCACTGCTGCTGGTCTGAGGGCATGGCCTTGGCCGTGAGGGCGATGATGGGCAGCTTCCGCCATTCAGGGCGCTGGCGGATGGCGCGCATGGCCGCCAGCCCGTCCATCTCCGGCATCATCACATCCATCAGCACGAGGTCGATGGGCTTGTCCGTGCCCTGCCTGCTCTCCAGCATCTCCAGGGCCTCGCGGCCGTTTCTCGCCACCACCACCTGGATTCCCATGGGCTCCAGCATGCTGGTCAGGGCAAAGATGTTGCGCACGTCATCCTCCGCCAGCAGCACGCGGCGGCCTTCCAGCGCGGCCTCGCGGCTGCGGGCTTTCTCGATCATGCGCTGCTGCTCGGGCGGCAGATCGCGCACCACCTGGTGCAGGAAGAGCGCCACTTCATCCAGCAGGCGCTCGGGAGACTTCACGCCTTTGACAATGATGGCCCGCGAGTAGCGGCGGAGCTGCTGCTCCTCATCCGCCGCGAGTTCCCGTCCGGTATAGACGATGACCGGCGGGAAGGGGCAGGACTCGTCCAGGCTGATCTTTTCCAGCAGGGCAAAGCCGCTGGTCTCCGGCAGGCTGAGATCCAGCACCATGCAGTCAAAGGTGCCGGAGTGGAGCTGCTCCAGGCAGGTGGTGGCATTCTCCGCGCCCACGACCTCTACATCGCGGGAGGAGAGCAGCTCGCACAGGGACTTGAGCTGCACGGGGTCGTCCTCCACCACCAGCACGCGGCGCAGGCGGTGGGTCAGGTGCTTTTCCAGATCCTGGAAGGCCTCCATCAGCTTTTCCCGCGTCAGGGGTTTCACGTGGAAGCTTACCGCGCCCATGGCCAGCGCCTTCTCCGAGTAGTCGCTGGCGGACACCACATGCACCGGGATGTGGCGCGTGCGTGCATCACTCTTCAGCTCCTCCAGCACCAGCAGGCCGGAGCGGTCCGGCAGGCCGATGTCCAAAACGACGGCGGCGGGCAGGTGCTGGCGCGCCAGCTCCAGCCCCTCCTGCGCGCTCGGAGTGACGAGGCACTGGAAATCCTGCTCACGCGCCATCTCCGCCAGCACCTCGGCAAAGGCATGATCATCCTCCACCACGAGGATGATCCGCTTCACATCGGGCGTCAGTCGGTCACGGTCATCCGCCACCACCGGTGCGGCCGGCCTGGCGGCGGGGGGCGTTGATGCGGCCGCTGCGGCGGGCGCTGCGTTGGCCGCGTCCGCTGCCATGGGTGCGCCAGCCTTCGCGGGAAGCATGAGGGTGAAGGTGCTGCCTTTGCCCGGCTCGCTGCTCAGCCGGATCTCCCCGCCCAGCAGGCGCGCCAGCTCGCGGGAAATGGAGAGCCCCAGGCCGGTGCCGCCGTACTTGCGGCTGGTGGTGTCATCCCCCTGGCAGAAGGGCTCAAAGATCATGCCCTGCTGCTCCGGCGCGATGCCGATGCCCGTGTCCCGCACGCGGAAGGCCACGGTGCCTTCGCTGCTGCCGGCCACCTCCACCGTCACGGTGCCTTTTTCCGTGAACTTCAGCGCGTTGGAAAGCAGATTGCGCAGGATCTGGTCCAGCCGCTGCGGATCGGTCTCGATGCTGGCGGGCGCGCCGGGCAGCGCCTGCAGGTCCAGCTTCAGTCCGCGCTCATCCGCCACCGGGCCAAACTGGCTGCGCAGTCCTTCCAGCAGGCTGCGGATGACGACCGGCTGCGGCTTGATGTCCATGCGCCCGGCCTCGATCTTTGCCAGGTCCAGCACGTCATTGATCAGGCCCAGCAGGTCATTGCCGGAGCCCTGGATGGTGCGCGCGTATTTGATCTGCTGCTCGTTGAGGTTGCCGTCGCGGTTTTCCGCCAGGAGCTGGGCCAGGATGAGCACCGAGTTCAGCGGCGTGCGCAGCTCGTGGGACATGTTGGCCAGGAAGGCGGACTTGTAGTGGCTGGCCTGCTCCACCATGCGCGCCTGCGCCTCCAGCCCCAGCTTGGCCTGGAGGAGATTGTTCTTCTGCAGTTCAAGCTGCCGCGTCTGGGCTTCGAGCTGCAGGTTGTTCTGCTCCAGCTCCGCCTGCTGCTGCTCCAGTTGCGTCTGCGTCAGTTTCAGTACGCGGCTCTGCTCCTCCAGCTCCTCATTGGAGACGCGCAGCTCCTCCGTCTGCGCCTGCATTTCCTCCGCCTGGCGCTGGGTTTCCTCCAGCAGCTCCTCAATGAGCGCGCGGGTTTTCGCCGCCTGCACCGCGGTGCCTACGGGACCGGAGACGCGCTTCAGCAGCTCCAGCGCGGCATCTGAAACGGGGTGGAAAAAGGCCAGCTCAATCACGGCGGTGATGGTGGTGTCGTTCATCGCAGGAACGATGATGAGGTGGCGCGGGCGTGCTGTGCCCAGCGCGGAGCCGACGGCAAAGTAGTTCTCCGGCACTTCATGGAGGATGAGGGGACGGCGGTCTTTGACGGCCTGGCCCAGCAGGCCCTCGCCTGGCTTCAGGATCGCGGGCAGGCCATCGCCCGGAGGCAGGGCATACGTGGCGCAGCGGCGGAAGCTGCCGGACTCCTCGATGAAGATCGCGCCCACGTGCGCCCCCAGATATTCGCAGAGGAAGGAGAGGGCGTTCTCTCCCAGGCGCTCCAGCCGGTGCTCGTCGATGAGCTTCTGCGCGAGCTGCGCCTGGCCGCTCTGCAGCCACTGCTGCTGCTGGCGCGCGCGCTCATTGCGCTGCAGCAGCCAGGACACCAGCAGGGCCATGACCACGCCCAGCACCCCGGCGGCGATGGTGCTCTTCAGCGCCGTTTGGAAAGCCGCGTCCGTTTCGGCAAAAAGCTGCCGCCGCAGGCTGCGCTCCTCCTGCTGCATGGTGGTGATGTTTTTCCGCAGCAGATCCATGGCGGCCTTGCCGCGGTCGCTGATGACGATGGCCAGCGCCGCGTCAAACCCCTGCCTCCGCCGGACCTCGATGGTCTCCGCCAGCTCCTGAAGCTTCAGGTCCATCTGGTTTTTGATCATGGGCATCAGCTCCTGGTGCAGCGGATTGTCAGCCGTCAGGGAGTGCATGCTGGCCAGACGCTCGTCGATGCGTGCCAGCGCGGTTTCATACGGAGCCAGGTAGCGCTCGTCCCCGGTCAGCAAAAAGCCGCGCTGCCCGGTTTCCGCGTCTTTGAGGGTGGAAAGGATGTCCTCCAGGCCGATGATGACCTCATGCGTGTGGGAGACCTTTCCCGTGAGAGAACGCAGGGTGCGGATATTGAGGGAGGTGATCGCCGCCGTGCCGATGAAAAAGGCCAGGGCGGCCAGCAGTCCCGCCGTGGGCAGCAGCCGGGCGGAGACGGAGGAGCGGCTGCCCGATTTCAGAGCATCGAAGTGGGGCGTCATCATGGGGCTGGCCAGAGGGGTAAAGACGGAACCCAATACGAGACCACCCACCCCCCACAACCTGACCAGACCCTGTCAGCACCCTCAGGGAATACCTGAGAGTTTGGCCCGGCCCATGGAGCTGGCGGGGGCCAGGGGGTGCTGCGTTCTATTTAATGAAATGGTATTGCCTGACACCGCTGAATTTGCTTACTTTCAAAATAGCGATGAACCTGCAAATCAACTGCCCCAACTGCCAAAGTCCTCTGTCGATCGAGCAGCGCTTCATGGGAGGGCAGATGCAGTGTCCCTTTTGCCAGCAGATCTTCATGGTCGCCCCGCCGCCGGTCGTGCCTGTGGTGCAGGCGCGCCAGGTGCCCTCGCCCGCCCAGACTGCGCCTGCGCCCGGGCCGAGAAGCCCGCAGAATCCATCCCGCCCGCAGTCTCCTGGCTCTCGTGCTCCAGGCCCGCGCCCTGCGGCCAGCAGTGCGGCGAAGCCACCCCAGGGAGGAGACGGCATGGCCACGGCCCTGATCATCGGTCTGGTGGTGCTCGGGGTCGGCCTTGTGTTTGGCGGCTTCTATTTCCTGAACGGCGTGCTGAAGAAACGCCAGATGGCCGAAAAAGGACTGGGCAGCGAGATCAACAGCCAGCTTGAGGCGAAGCGGACCGCAGCGGCCAAGGCGAAGCAGGAGGAGGAGCAGGAGAGAACCGAGATGATGACCGCGCTGCGCAAGCTGCTCACGGAACATCTTTGCGAAGGCAATGAAAAAGTGGCCGGCGAGATCATGCGTGAAGTGGAGGCGATCAGCGGAGAGGCGGACAAGCTTTTTGCGGATGCCGATGTGAGCAACGACCCCTCCGACATGCGCGCGTTTCTGGCCCAGCGCATGGAGCCGCGCCTGCGCTCCAACGCCGTCATCTTCAACTGGCTGGGAGGGAGGGTTTCGCCCAAAGCTTTTTGCGCGATGCTGTTTGGCCAGGAGGTGGAGGCGAAGCCGGAGCGCGGCAAGGTGGCGGAGTTCCTCGTGGCCGGAAACTACGCCGCCACGGGCACCGGCTTTTATGTTTCCAGAGACGGCTGGCTGCTGACCAATGAGCATGTGGTGCACGACGCCGCCGAAGTGGATGTGCGGGGCGCGGACGGCGTCATCCGCCACGCCCAGGTGGTGAAGACAGACTTTGAGGGAGACGTGGCCGTGCTGAGAACCCGGGAGCCCGCCTCGAAATGGCTGCCGCTGACCACGCAGGAGGGGACCATGGGTGCGGCCGTTTTCACCATCGGCTTTCCCAATGCCGATCTTCAGGGCGTGGAGCCGAAATTTACCGACGGGCGCATCAGCAGCCTCAGCGGCATTCGCGATGACCGCGACCATTACCAGATCACCGTGCCTGCGCAGCCGGGGAACTCCGGCGGCCCTCTTGTGGACGTCAAATCCGGCGCGGTCGTCGGCATCGTGGCTGCGGTGCTGCGCGGGCGGGAGAACGTGACCTACGCCATCAAGACGCGGGTGGCGGCGGACCTTCTCAAAACTCTGCCCGCCTACCAGACCGTCTCTCCGCTGACGCGCCCTGCCAGCACGGAAATGGAGGCCCTGGCCGCGGAGGTGCGGGCCGCCACGGTTTTGGTGCTGGTCAGAAAGTGAAATAAGCCGCCGCGTGCTGCACGGGATGCAGCAATTTTTGGTGCCATTCATGCACTTCGTTAGAGCTCGCGGTCAAACCAGTTGCGATTTGGGGGTAATGGGTTTGAGTTGGCCGGACTCAATCTGCGCTCTCACCCCCTCCTGGTTTTTTGTCATGAAACGCTCCCTGTTCACCCGCCCCGCTTTGGTGGCCGCCTCTCTGCTGGCTCTCAGCCTTCCTCTCACCGCTGCCCCCAAGGGCACCAAGGGGGTGGAGGAGTTTGATCCTCTCGCCTTCCCCGGCAAGGTCGTGGATGACGTGGTCGTGCCGGTGCCGAGCGAGGTCTTCTCCGTGCTGGACAAGCTGGGAGAGCCGAACTGGCGCGCCGAACTGCGCAAGCAGGACATCCCCATCACCAGCGACCGCACCAAGCTCTCGCTGCTCTTTGGCTACACCGTGGCGGAAGGCTTTGTGGCCGTGCAGGCGGAGGACAAGGAGGCCGTGAAGGACATCGGCCATGATGTCATCTCCCTGGCGAAGAGCCTCGGCCTGAGCAAGTCCGTGCTGCCGCATGCCCAGGCCATTCTGGATGCCGCGGACAAGGGGAACTGGAGCGCCATCCGCAAGGAGTTTGACCAGACGCAGAAGACCGTGAAGGACACCATGGAGCAGATGAAGGACACGGACCTCTCCCAGTGCGTCAGCCTCGGCGGCTGGCTGCGCGGCACCGCCTCCGTGACCTCCGTGGTGAAAAAGAGCTTCTCCGCCGACCGCGCGGAGCTGCTGAACCAGCCGATGCTGGTGGAGCACTTCGTGAGCAGCATCAACAAAATGCCGGCCGGCACGCGCAACCACGACGTGGTGAAATCCATCCAGAAGGGCCTGGGCTCCGTGCTGCAGCAGATGGAAGGCGCGGTGGACGGCTTCTCAAAAGACGCCGTGTCTGACATTGGCAAGACCTGCGACGGCCTGCTGGCCGAAATCCTCGCGAAAAAGTAACTCACCGGTGAACCTGCGGCGCATGACCTCATCCATGGAAAGAAACCCAACAATGAACCGACCCGGGTCCCGCTGGCCCGCCCTCGCCGCCGCCTGTGTGCTGCTGCTCGGCGCCACATTTGTGCACGCGACGGTGGACGAGCCGCATGACTACGCCATGCAGGCCGCCACCCCCTTTGTGGAGAAGGGCTTCATCGTGCGTGAGGACTACTGGAACGGCGAGGTGAAGAGCGGGCAGAAGCTCATGATCACCCACCAGCTCTTCAAGGGCAACGAGTACGCCTTCTGGCTGGGCACGAGCCAGGAGGGCGTGACGCTGGACATGAAGGTCTTTGACGACAAGAACCAGCCCGTCCAGATCGACACGAAGGTGGACAAGTACTTCATGAGCGTGCGCGTCAACCCGCCGAAGACAGGCACCTACCGGATCGTCTTTGAGCTGAAATCAAAGACGGAGCCAGGCGTCCTCTGGGCGCTGGCCTATGGCTACCGCTGATGCCCGTCGAAACGCTCACGTACGAGACGCCGCAGTTCCTGCAAAAGCTGATCGGCAATGACCTCAGCTCTCTGCGGCTGATCGGGGAGGCCTTTGGCGTGGGCGTGACCAGCCGTGAAGGCTGGGTGCGCCTGGAAGGAGATGCTGACAAGACCGCCGCGGCGCGTGAAGTGTTTGTGCAGCTCGAAAAAGTACGCCGCGCGGGCGGTGAGATCTCCCCGGCCATGGTGCGCCTGGTGGTGGAAAGCGTGCAGCGCGAAGCCGGAGACGCTCCGGCGGATGCCATCATGCAGCTCCGGCTGCTCGGCTCCGGCAAGCGTCCCGCCGTGCTGGCCAAGACGCGCGGGCAGATCGCCTATGTGCAGGCCATGCGGGAGTGCGAGGTCGTCTTTGGCGTGGGTCCTGCCGGCACCGGCAAGACCTATCTCGCCATGGCCCAGGGCCTGCATTACCTCAAAGAAAAGCTGGTGCAGCGCCTGGTGCTGACCCGTCCCGCCGTGGAGGCGGGGGAGGCGCTGGGCTTCCTGCCTGGGGACCTGAAGGAGAAGATTTTTCCCTACCTGCGCCCGCTTTACGACGCCCTCTATGACATGCTGGAGCCGGAGGAGGCGGAGCGCCTCATCGAGCGTGGCAGCATCGAGATCGCCCCGCTGGCCTACATGCGCGGGCGCACGCTGAAAAATGCATTCATCATTCTGGACGAAGCGCAGAACACCACCACGGAGCAGATGCTCATGTTCCTGACCCGTCTCGGGGAGGGGGCGCGCTGCGTGGTCACGGGAGATCCTTCCCAGATCGACCTGCGCCGCCATGTGAAGTCCGGCCTGAAGGAGGCCGTGAACCTGCTGCAGGATGTGGAGGGGGTGCGTTTCGTGGGATTTGCGCCCAAAGACATTGTCCGCCTGCCGGTCGTGCAGCGTATCATTGAAGCCTATCAATCCGGGAGAAGCCGTGGAAATGAGACACAACGGCACAAACAGGATGAAGGCGAGGGGAAAGATTCTTGTCCGAACCCCGATGTATGATACCCTGCTAGTCACTTCCTCCTACCCTTAACCCATGTTCGAGTCCATTCGTCGTGCCCGCCTGCAACGCGAAGGGCTTTCCTGCGGCAAAACCCGCCGAAAGCACCAGGAAGGGGATTTCATTGATGAGATGCGCACGCACCCGGCGGGGGCCATCTGCGCCTACGTGGTGTTTTTCATCGGCATCGGCATCCTGATGCGCCTGGGCACGCAGGTGGAGGAAGGCCTGCCCGCGGTGACCTGGCTGCACATGCTGTATGCCGGGGCCATCGGCTTTGCCATGGTGGTGCATGAGCGCGTGGTGCTGCGGCAGGAAATCTGTGACAACGGCGTGCTGCTCCTCGTGCTGGGCACCATTTTCACCCACCTCGCCCTCGTCATTCTGATGCTGGACCTGTCCATCAGCCAGAGCTGGGGCAAGACGCTGAAGGCCATCGTGCTGCCGCATGCCTTTGGGCCGGTGGTGCTGTCCGTGATTCTGGGCCGGCGCATCGGCCTCTTCGGGGCCATCTACGCCACTCTTCTCGGCGTGCTGGTGTGCATTTCCATCTCCGCGCCCACCTACATGGCCACTTCCGCGCTGCTGGGCTTCACCGGCGTGCTGCTGACGAAGCGGGTGCGCCGCCGCAACCGCCTTTTCATGGCGGGCCTCTATGTGGGTCTGGTGGCGATGGCCTACTCGCTGCTGCTGCATGAGGCAGCGGGCGTCATCATGGAGGAGAAAGTGGGGCGCATGGTGGGCCTGCCGCTGCTCATTGGCATTGTCACCGGCATGGCGGTGGGCGGGCTGCTGCCCGTGCTGGAAAGCATTTTCGGCGTCACCACGGATGTGTCCTGGCTGGAGCTGGGAGACCTGAACCACCCGCTGATGCGGCGCCTCAGCATCGAGGCGCCCGGCACCTACCACCACAGCCTCGTCGTGGCAAACCTCGCTGAAGCCGCCGCGGAGACCATCAATGCCAGCGCCAGCATGTGCCGCGTGTGCGCGTATTTCCATGACATCGGCAAGCTCAGCAAGCCGGAGTACTTCATCGAAAACATGGACCCTGCGGCCAATCCGCACGAGGACCTGACGCCGCGCATGAGCGCGCTGGTCATCATCGCCCACGTCAAGGACGGCGTGGACCTCGCCATCAAGCACAACCTCAACACACGCATCATTGACGTCATTGAGCAGCATCACGGCAACTCCCTGGCCTACTTTTTCTACCGCCAGGCCCTGGATCAGAAGGCCGAGGTGGAGCGCCTGGTGAAACTCGGCAAGGCCAAGGAGGACGACGTGCCCCAGGTGAGCGAGGAAACCTTCCGCTATCCCGGCCCGCGCCCGCAGTTCAAGGAGGCCGCCATCATCTCCCTGGCAGACGCGGTGGAGAGCGCCTCCCGCACGCTGGAGAAGCCCAATGCCTCGCGCATTGAAACGATGATCGATGACATCGTGCAGGCGCGCATGATGGACGGCCAGCTCGATGAGTGTGACCTCACCATCGCCGAGCTCGCGCGGGTGAAGGCCAGCTTTGGCAAAACCCTCCTGAGCATGATGCATGGACGCATCAAATACCAGAAGGCCGTGGAGTCCAAGCCTGCGCCCCAGCCTGTGCCTGTGGTTGTGCGGGATGAAACCCGGCCGCTGCTGGCGGGTGATGAGGAAACCATCGCCTCTGCCTCCGCCTCGGAAAAGATCGTGGAGGCTTCGGCTTCCTTCTCCGCGCCGGCGCCCGCCACGGAGGTCGTGATCAAGAAGACCCGCAGCCGCAAGTCGCCCCCGGCCTCCGCCGCCTGATCCTGATGCCGCTGCCGAAGCTTCGCATTTACAACCGGCAGAAGGCCCACGCCATCCCGCTGCCCTGGCTGCGGCGCATCGGCAAAGCCGCGCTGCCCGGCTGCCTGGCCGCGCAGAAATCTCCCGAAGCACCGCTGGCCGCGCTGGAGGAGATCGAGATCACCATTGTCGATGACGGGGACATTGCGCGTGTGCATGGGGATTTCCTGGACGATCCCACGCCGACCGATGTCATCACCTTCCACCACGGCGAGATTCTCATCAGCGCCGACACCGCTCTGAGGCAGGGCGCGGAGCACGGCCAGCCGCTGGACCATGAAGTGGCCCTCTACCTCGTCCACGGCCTCATGCACCTGGCCGGGTGGGACGACCATGAGCCCGAAGAAGCGCGTGAGATGGCGCGGCGGCAGGAAGCCATTCTGCGCGGGGCGCTGACGAAGGGCGGCTGAACTTCCTGGACGGAGCGGGCCTGGCACGGCCTGCTCATGGATTTTGTTACAAAAAAAGCTTTTCCACAGTGCAGAGGGCGTGTTAACCCGGCGCATGCTTATCTGGAAAGGCCATGGAATTTTGATCTTGGTGTTTGGCATCCTGGGAGGACTGCTGGGGGGAGCGGGTGCTGCGGCTGCTTATGCGGCTACGCACTGGGAGTGGATGCTGCGAATGGTGGGACCTGCCAACCTGTGGGGGGCCTCCATGGCCATCGCGCTGTATGGCCGGACCATCGGCAAAACCATCTCGAAGACCTACCTGGATCCCGCCACCCGCCTGTATGTGGACATCAAGACTTCCCACAGCTTCTTTTTCATTCCGGCGATCCCCTGGGCCGTGCTGGTGGCGGTGATGGCCAGCGTGAGCACGGTGAGATCCTTCACCGCACCGGCGGTGGATTTCATGAGCGACTCCCAACTGGCGGCCGCAGCACCGGCGAAGGCGGCCTTTAAAGAGGCCAACCGGCTGATCGACATGGACCAAGGAAAGACGGCCTATGGCAACACGCCGGATGCTGAAAAGCTGGCGGCGGGCTTTTCCGCGGTCGTCATGAAGGGACGCGAACTGGGCGTGGAGAAGGGCAGGAAATCGACCATCAGCCTCTCCCACGGCAAGTTTCTGAGCTACTGCCGCCTCAATCCAGACTCGTGCGTCTTCATGGTGCATGTGCCGGACCTGCGCAAATTCACCGACGACGCGAAAAAATTCATGGTGGGCATGGCGTGGACGGTGGCGCGGGAGCAGGTGGCTGAGCTGCGCCCGCAGCCGAAAACGCTGGTGGTGGGAGTGCGCGGAGCCTTTTTGTACGATGAAGTGGTGGAGGGCCCTGTGGCCAAAGCCCGGACCGAACGTGCCGATGACGAGGACTGGCAGGCGGGCATCGAGCGGCGCTTTTCCACCAGCAATGCGACGGACCGCCTGGAGCTCTACTTTGAACCGCATGCGGCGGGAGCGCTGCTGCCCAGCCTGGGCGCGGGTCCGGCGGAAGAGCCGGAAAAGAAGAACGACAGCCCTGTCTCACCCATGGCGGCTGCACCGGCAGGCGGGACGCCTTCTACTCCCTCCGCGGCGGCAGCTCCCGCGATCAGCCAGTCCGCGACGACTCCGAATGAGAAGCTGGCGGTGCTGCTCAAGTGGTTTCCCACCGTCAAAGCGGGCGATGTGGCGGGCAATGCCGACCCGGTGAACCGGCTGGCGCTGCAGTATGCCGGACTGGTGCACGGGAGAGTGGCTGTGAATCCAGCCCTGGGCGGACTGGCCTTGCCGAGCCCCTTTTTCTCCGCCTACGTACACCTGCGTGATGACACGGCGGCCTTCTTCCTGGGGGTGCCTTCCGGATCAAACCTGGACCTGAGCCCGGCGGCCTTCAAATCCATCCAAGACACAGCATGGATGGTGGCGGCGATGGCCTCCGCCCAGATGTCGCCCGTGCCGGCGCGCATTGTCGTGACCACTTTCAAAGATGGCGAGATGGATATGACCCGCATCGGCTCCCCGCAGGATCCGAAGGGCACTCAATGGCGCATTGAGCAGGAACTTGCGGGCGAGCAGGGCAGGGAGGTGCTGCCGCCCTTTTTGGCCGCGTTCTCCAAGCCGCTAATCACTGTGAAACCGAACCTGGCCCTGCGGCCGGTCAAATCGCAGGTGTCCTCCGCTCCTCCCGTGCCGACCACAGCCGCCGCACCGGCTCCAGCCCGCGTGCTGCCCACGGCGGTCCGCGACTGGAAAGACGCCACGGGCCGCGTGATGCAGGCCTCGCTGGAGAGCTTCACCACGCTAGCGAAGGATGCAGGCCGCTTCAAGCGCGCAGACGGCCAGGTCTTCGAGGTGCCCTTCGCACGACTCTCGGCGGAGGATCAGGCCTACATCAAAGGACTGGCAGCGCCGTAGAGCCGGCCAAGGTACTTGGGAGATTTAGCTCACTCTGGGAAAAACGTCCGCGCCTTCCAGAGCGAGCTAAAGCTCGCGAGTACTTTCACTGCTCCAGCACCTTCAGCGCATTGCGCAGCAGGGTGAGGCGGGCCTCCTGGCTCTGAAAAGTAGTTGTGAGCTTTAGCTCACTCTGGGAAAAATGTCCGCGCCTTCCAGAGCGAGCTAAAGCTCGCGAGTACTTTTACTGCTCCAGCACCTTCAGCGCATTGCGCAGCAGGGTGAGGCCGGCCTCCTGGCTCTTCTCCGGGTGGAACTGGACGGCGACGAGGTTCTTCCTGGCGATGCCACTGATGAAGCTGACGCCGTAGTCGGTGCGGCAGAGGGCGAGGGACTCATCCTGCACGTCCGGATAGTAGGAGTGGACGAAGTAGATGTGTGTCGGATTCGGCAAGTTTTGCCACACAGCGGCTTTTTCGGGATTCCACTGCGCCACATTCCAGCCCATGTGCGGAATTTTGAGGCCGCTGGCGGAGTCGAATTTGCGCACCTTGCCGGCGACGGCGCAGAGGCCTTCCACGCCGGGGCATTCCTCGCTGCTTTCAAACAGGAGCTGGTAGCCCAGGCAGATGCCGAGGTAGGGCTTTTCGGCCTTGAGCCAGGCACGCAGCGGCTCCCAGAGATGGTTTTCCTTCAGGATGCGCACGGAGTCTCCGAAGGCACCCTGACCGGGAAACACCAGCACATCGATGTCCGCGAAGTCTTCCGGCTTCGTGACGAGGTTCGCATGCGCTCCGATGGCATCAAAGGCATTCAACACGCTGCGCAGATTCCCTGCGCCGTAATCCAGCACTCCAAGTTTCATTACAGAACGTCTTTCGTGCTAGGGATGCCAGTGACGCGGGGATCCAGCTTGGTGGCGGCATCGAGCGCGCGGGCAAGACCTTTGAAGATGGCCTCCGCCATGTGGTGCGCATCGCGCCCACGGCGGATCTCGACGTGAAGAGTCGCCAGCAGGCTGGAGGAGAAGGCGCGGAGGAACTCCTCCACGAGCTGATAGCTGAAGCGGTTCACCCCGCCGATGGCCTCGACATTCTCCGGCGCGTGGTAGCTGAGGAAGGCGCGGCCGCTCAGGTCCATGGCCACTTCGGCCAGCGTTTCATCCATGGGCAGGAGGAAGAAGCCGTAGCGCGTGATGCCGGCCTTGCTGCCCAGGGCTTCGCGGAAGCAACTGCCCAGGACGATGCCGGTGTCTTCGACGGTGTGGTGATAGTCCACCTCGATGTCGCCTACGACCTTGACCTTGAGATCAAACAGGCCGTGCTTGGTGAACAGCGTCAGCATGTGGTCAAAGAACGGCACGCCGGTGTCGATCTGCGATTTGCCGGACCCGTCGACATTGAGCTCGATCTCAATGTCCGTCTCGGCGGTTTTGCGGTGCTGCTTGGCGGTTCTGGCTTGGCTCATGAAAGGGGATGGGCAATGAACACGGGATTTGCCGTAGAGCAAGCGGGAGGGTGGAGGGGAAAATGACGAAACCAGAATGGCGAATGACGAATGAATGACCAAGCCCGAAGCGGCAATATCATTGGGTCATTCGGGCTTCATTTGTCATTCCTCATTCTGGTTTCGTCATTCTTCAGGCAATCAGCCCCTTCACCAGCTTTCCATGCACATCCGTGAGGCGATACCTCCGCCCCTGGAACTTATAGGTGAGCCGCTCGTGGTCGATGCCGAGGAGGTACATGAGCGTGGCGTGGAAGTCGTGGATGTGGAGGCCGTCTTTGACGGTGTTGTAGCCGAAGTCGTCGGTCTCTCCATACACGGAACCGGCTTTGATGCCGCCGCCTGCGAACCAGGCGCTGAAGCAGCGCGGGTGGTGGTCGCGGCCAAAGTTGGTGCTGATCTTGCCCTGGCAGTACGCGGTGCGGCCGAATTCGCCGCCCCAGACGACGAGGGTGTCATCGAGCATGCCGCGCTGCTTGAGGTCTTTGATGAGCGCGGCTGCGGGCTGGTCGGTTTCTTTGCAGAGTTTTGGCAGGGCGCCGGGCAGGCCGCCGTGGTGGTCCCAGTCCTGGTGGTAGAGCTGGATGAAGCGCACGCCTTTCTCGGCAAGACGACGCGCCTGGAGGCAGTTCGCGGCAAAGGTGCCGGGGGTCTTCACATCGGGCCCGTAGCTGTCGAGGATGTGCTGCGGCTCGGCGCTGAGGTCGGTCACTTCCGGGATGCTGGTCTGCATGCGGAAGGCCATTTCGTAGTGGTCGATGCGGTTCTGGATTTCCGCATCCGGCGTGCCGGCATACTGGTGCTCGTGCAGTTCTTTGAGACGGTCCAGCATGAGCCTGCGGCTGTCCGCGCTGACGCCCGCGGGATTGCCAAGGTAGAGCACGGGATCCTTCGCCGCACGGAAGAGCACGCCCTGGTGCTTCGTGGGCAGGAAACCGCTGCCCCAAAGGTGCGAGCCGAGGGGCTGGCCGCCTTTGCCTTTGGTGATGAGGACGGTGAACGAAGGCAGATTGGAGTTTTCTGCGCCAAGGCCATAGCTGAGCCACGAACCAAAGCTGGGACGCCCCGCGATCTGCGAGCCCGTCTGGAAAAACGTCACGCCGGGGCCGTGGTTGATCGACTCCGTGTACATCGACCGCGCCACGCAAATGTCGTCCGCGATGCTGGCCGTGTGCGGCAGCAATTCACTAAACCATCCACCCGCCTGCCCATGCTGCGTGAATTTGAACGGAGATCCCACCATGGGAATGGAGGATTGATTTCCCGACATGCCGGTGAGGCGCTGAGTGCCGCGCACGGAGTCGGGAAGCTGCTCGCCATTGCGCTTATTGAGCAGCGGCTTGTAATCAAAGAGGTCGAGGTGCGAGGGGCCACCTGACATGAAGAGGTAGATGATCCGCTTCGCCTTCGGCGCAAAGTGCGTGCCACCAAGCACGCCGTGATCGGGAGGCTCGGAGCCTTGGGCGAGCAATTCATTGAGCGCGATGCCGCCGAGGCCCATGCCAAAGCGATTGAGGAGGGTGCGGCGGTTGAGGCAGCTGATAGGATTCATGGGGGACGGAGATGAGCGGTTCAAATGCCGGGGCTGAAGGTCGCCCGGTTAGGTGGGAGTGTTTTTGTTTCAGCGTTCTGGAGGAAAGGTAGAAAGATTAGGGGTAGAAACATTTCAGAATCAGGAGCTTGGGGAAATTTTTCTACCCCTAATCTTTCTACCTTCTTTCCGGTGTTTGAAGCAGGTTGCATCGGAGTGTTTTAAAGGTCTCAGCGTTTTACCACACACGCATCATGGTTCAGCAACGCCTGCGCGAGCACGGCTGCAGCGGCGGCATCTGGCAGAGGAATGGAGGCATCACGCTTTGCGTTGCCTGTCTTCATGAGTTCTTCGGCTTCCTTGGGGTGCGCTTTGAAGTGGGCAAGTTGCTCCTGATAAAGCTGGGTGCAGATGCTTGCCTCCTTCGCGTCCGGCTTGCGGCTGAGGCAGCGGAGGAAGCCGAGTTCGATCATCTTGGGCACATCGCCCTTGGTTTCGAGGTGGAGCTTTTCACCGAGGACGCGGGCGGCTTCCACGTACTGCACGCCGTTGAGGAGGATGAGGGCCTGCAATGGGGAGTCGGTGCGTTCGCGTTTGGAGATGCAGACGGCGCGGCGTGGGGCATCGAAGGCGACCATGGCGGGCGGGGGGCTGGTGCGGCGCCAGTTGGTGTAGAGGCTGCGGCGATAGACGGCATCGCCTGCGCTGGGGCCCACAGGCTTGAAGGCTTCCGTCATTTCATAGGGATACACGGGTGCGCCGCCCATGGTGAGCTTGAGGAGGCCGGAGGCGGCGAGGGCGTTGTCGCGGATCATCTCCGCAGGCAGGCGGAAGTGCGGGCCGCGGGCCAGCCATTGATTGTCGGGATCGTCGGCCATCGTCTTCGCATCGGCGATGCTTTGCTGGAGGTACACGCGGCTGGTGACGATCTCCTGAATCAGCGCCTTCACATTCCAGCCGCTCTGGATGAACTTCAGCGCGAGGTGATCGAGCAGCTCAGGATACAGAGGCCGCTCGCCCTGGCTGCCGAAGTCCTCGGTGGTCTTCACCAGGCCACGGCCGAAGAGGCTGAGCCAGATGCGGTTCACCGTGACGCGTGCGGTCAGCGGATGATCCGGCGCGGTGAGCCACTGCGCGTAGCCGAGGCGGTTCTTCGGCGCGTCCTTGGGAAAGGGAGAGAGGAAGGCGGGCGTGACGGGGCCGACCTCTTCGGCGCGCTTGTCATACTCGCCACGGGTGAGGATGTAGGCCTTCTTCGGCTGCGGCAGCTCCTGCATGACCATGATCTCCTTCTGCGCATCCACAAAGGCGGTGACCTCAGCGCGTGCGGCCTGCAACTCGGCGAGCAGAGGCTGCAACTTGGCATCGTAGGGCAGGGAGAGGTCGCGGCTGAAGATGCGGAGATCATCCACGAGTCCGTTTTTGAATCCGCGATCGCGCATGCGCTCGCCGAGGCTGATGTGGTCGTGGCCACCGCCGGTGATGTTTTTGGTGAGATGGTCTTTGATGACGTCCACGGCAGCGAGCTTGCCATTGATATAAATCTTGAGGCCATTGGCGCGGCTGCTGCCATCATTGGTGACGATGACGTGGGTCCACTCGTTGAGCGGCACTTTGACCTGGGTGCGGATGGAGATGGCATTGCCGGGCCAGAAGTGAATGAGGGACCACTTGATGCGGCCTTCTTCGATGAGCAGTTCGTAGCCGCGGCTGGCGGCGTCTGTCCAGGCCTGGGAGCGGTGGAGGACGACAGCGCGCTGTTTTTCATCCGGCGTCTGCAGCCAGAGGGAGATGCTGAAGGGATCGTGACGGTTGAAATTGCCGAGCGGAGTGTCCACGGCGTCGTCGCCGGTGAACTGGATGGCGTTGCCGAGCTTGCCGGGGGCGAGTTTGTTTTCGCCTTTGAGAACGGCTTCAGGGCCGGGAGGCGGGGCTTTGGCTTCTTTCTTTTTCTGCGCCGGTGTTTTGTCCTTGGCGTCGGCGACGGTCTTTGGCTGCGGAGGTGCAGGCGGTGGGGCTGGATGGAGGGTGTCGGCGAGCTTGTTGCCTTTGAGTTCGTCGAAGGAGAAGTGGGCGAGCTGGTTTTCGAGGGTCTCCAAACTGGGGACAGGAATGTCCCCATTACTTGGGGCAGGAATGCCCCGACTACTTTGGAGCTGCTTTTCGAGGGCGGCGACTTTGGCATTCAGCGCGGCGAGTTTTTCCTTGGCGGGCGCGTCCATCATCATCAGCGCGGGAGTGGGCGGGGAAGGGGTGAAGAAGGAATACAGTCCTGCTTCATCGATGTTTTGCAGCATGGAGAAGAGGCCGTAATAGTCCTTCTGCGTCACGGGATCGTACTTGTGATCATGGCAGCGGGAGCACTCGAAGGTGAGGCCGAGGAAGGCGGTGGCGACGGTCTGCACGCGGTCGGCGACGTATTCCACGCGGTATTCTTCTTCGACGCTACCGCCTTCGCTTTCCTGCTGGTGCAGGCGGTTGAAGGCGGTGGCGAGGATCTGCTCGTCGGTGGCCTTGGGCAGGAGATCACCCGCAAGCTGCCAGGTGATGAACTGGTTGAAGGGCAGGTTCTCGTTGTAGGCTTTGATGACCCAGTCGCGCCAGGGCCAGACGTCGCGCTCGCGGTCCACCTGGAAGCCGTAGCTGTCAGCGTAGCGGGCCACGTCCAGCCAGTCCACGGCCATGCGCTCGCCGTAATGGGGAGACGCAAGCAGGCGCGTCACTAGATGCTGGATGCTGGATGCTGGATCGAACTGGTGCTCGGTGACGAAGGCGCTGATTTCTTCAGGCGTGGGCGGCAGGCCGGTGAGGTCGAAGCTGAGGCGGCGGATGAGGGTTTCGGGGGTGGCTTCGGGTTGGAGCTTGAGGTTTCGTTCAGCGAGCTCCGCGCTGACGATGTCGTCGATGCTGCGCTGATTGGAGGCATCGGCTTTGAGCGGGATGAAGGACCAGTGCGCTTCATACTCCGCGCCTTCATTGATCCATTGCTTGAGGATGGCCGTCTCTTCGGCGGTGAGATCGCCGAGCTTGGACTTGGCGGGGGGCATGTGGTCATCGGCATCGGTGGTGAGGATGCGCTGGATGAGCTCGCTCATGTCCGCCTTGCCGGGGACGAAGGCCTTGGCCTCCACGGCGGCCTCGCGCACGTCCAGGCGCAGATCCGCCTCGCGCTTCTTGGGGTCGGGGCCGTGGCAGAAGAAGCATTTGTCCGAGAGGATGGGGCGCACATCACGGTTGAACTTCACCTTCTTGGCAGGCGCGGCTGCGGAGAGCAGGGCGGGGAAGGTGAGGAGGGTGTAGAGAAGGCGGCGCATGCGGGGAGAAGGGGGGCAATTTACGATTTATGATTTACGATTTATGATTTCGGATGGCAGCAGGACGGCGGCAAGGGGTGGCGTTTTAAGGGCGGGCCGTGGTGGACTCCAGAATAAACGAAGACTGCCTGTGCCTCTTTGTGGATGATTTATGTCTTATTCTGCTAAGGTGGTCTGGAATAGCTGGTAGATGCGGGGCAGTTTGGCGTATCTGATTTTCAAGATACGCATGCCGATTCGTCGCAAATACCTGAACTACACCACGCCGTGGGGCGTGGATCTGGCGCGTGTGGCGCAGGCGGGCTGGACGCCGTTTTTGATCCATGAGAGCGGCTACCAGCCCGCGCTGGAAAACTGGAACCATCAGGGCGTGGACTCGCCCTTCTGGCGCTTTTACCACAACCCGAAGCCTGGCTGTCATCTGCTGTTTCAGGGGCGCAAGATCCCGCTGGGGCCGCAGTGCGCGGTGCTGATCCCTGCCGACACCGTCTTTGACTGCTGCGGGCCGGTAAGGGCGAGTCACTTCTGGCTGCACTTCACCACCGCGAGGCCGGGTGTGACGATGACGGCGGAACCCATCGTCATTGACGTGGATGATGCACTGAGGCCCATGCTGACGCGGCTGATCTCCACCCACCGCGAGGAGCAGACGGAGCTGCGGGACCACCGCCTGCACCACCTCAGCGCGGCGCTGCTGCACACGGTGTTTGCGGCGCTGGAAACCAGTTCGCCACCTGCGCTGCCGGAACGTCTGGCAGCGGTGCTGGCTCTCATTGCACGTGCGCCGCACAGCCGGCTGACGAATCCGTTTTTAGCGGAGCGTGCGGGCATGAGTGTGGAGAGGTTTATTCGCGCCTTTCGTGAGCACACCGGGCAGACACCGGCCGCGTATGTGCTCGGAACGCGGTTGCGGCTGGCGGGAGAGGCGCTGGCGCTGACGGACAAGACGATCGAGCAGATCGCCGTGGAGTTTGGGTTTCCAAACCGGCACTACTTCAGCCGCATGTTTGCCCGGCAGGTGGGGTGCGGACCGGGAGAGTTTCGCGCGCGGCAGCGAGAGCGGAAGTCTGCGGGAATGACGAAATCAGAATGAGGAATGACGAATGAACTCGGAGGATCGAGCTTCGTGACGGTGGGCGGGCGGGAGTTAGCGGCGGCGCGAGATGATCGAGGACCCATTCTCCGCTAAAGCTATGAAGGGCAGGCTGAGTTCGAGTAGGAGGACGAGGACGAGGACGAGGACGAGGACGAGGACGAGAAAGTGTGGGCTTGGACGTTTGATCGCGCTCCACACTTTAGGGAGGAGGAGTATGAGTAGGAGGAAGAGGAGGATTGGGCTACGCCAAGACTCCCTTCACCACATTCCCCGCAATGCCGGTCAGGCGCATGTCGAGGCCCTGGAACTTGTAGTTGAGGCGTTCGTGGTTGATGCCGAGGAGCTGCATGATCGTCGCGTTGAGGTCGTGCACGTGGACGGGGTCGCGGACGATGTTGTAGCTGTAGTCGTCCGTTTCGCCGTAGGTGGTGCCTTTTTTGACACCGGCACCGGCCATGAAGAGGGAGTAGCAGCGGGGGTGGTGGTCGCGGCCGTAGTTCGTGGGGGTGAGCGTGCCCTGGGAGTAGATGGTGCGGCCGAATTCGCCGCCCCACACAATAAGAGTGTCATCCAGCAGGCCGCGCTGCTTGAGGTCTTTGATGAGGGCGGTGGTGGGCTGATCGGTGTCGTAGCACTGGCCGCGGATGGCATTGGGCAGGCCGCCGTGGTGGTCCCAGCCCATGTGGAAGAGTTGGATGCAGCGCACATCGCGCTCGGCGAGGCGGCGGGCGAGCAGGCAGTTCGCGGCATAGGTGCCGGGCTTTTTCACTTCGGGGCCGTAGCTGTCGATGATGTGCTGCGGCTCCTTGGAGATGTCCACCAGATCGGGGACGCTCATCTGCATACGAAATGCCATTTCATACTGGGAGATACGGGTGGCGGTTTCGGGGTCGCCGAAGGCTTCGAAGTCGCGCTGATTGAGCGCGGCGAGTTCATCCAGCATCTGGCGGCGCATGGGGCGGTCCACACCAGCGGGATTGGAGAGGTAGAGCACGGGGTCGCCGGAATTGCGGAAGCGCACGCCCTGGTGCTGCGTGGGCAGGAAGCCGCTGCCCCAGAGGCGGTCATAGAGCGGCTGATCATCGCGGCGACCGGTGCCGAAGGAAGTCATCACCACATAGGCTGGCAGATCGCGATTGGCGCTGCCGAGGCCGTAGCTGAGCCAGGAGCCGATGCTGGGGCGACCGGCGAGCTGGGAGCCGGTCTGGCAAAAGGTGATGGCGGGATCGTGATTGATCGCCTCCGTGAACATGGAGCGGATGACACACATCTCGTCCGCCACGGTGGAGAGATGAGGCCAGAGCTCGCTGAGCCAGATGCCGCCCTGGCCATGCTGTGCGAATTTGAAGAGCGATGGAGCGACAGGAAAAGCCTTCTGGCCGGAGGTCATGGTGGTGAGGCGCTGGCCCTGGCGGATGCTGGCGGGCAGATCCTCGGCGCGGTGCTTTTCCATCTGCGGCTTGGGATCGAAGAGATCGAGCTGCGAGGGCGCGCCGGACTGGAAGAGGTAGATGATGCGCTTGGCCTTCGGCGCGAAGTTGGGGAAGTAACGCGTGGGGGACGCGGCGGCGGCTTCTTGCTGCAAAAGTCCTCCGAGCGCGGCCGCTCCGATGGCGGCGGAGGAGTTCTTGAGGAAGATGCGGCGGTTGAGCCGGTCCTGAGCTTGGAGCAATGAAGGAGTGAGCTGCGGATGCATGGCGGAGGGGAATTGAAGGTAGAAAAATTAGGGGTAGAAAAATTTTCCAGACTTCTGAATTTTGAAATGATCTGTCCTGTCAATCACGGGTGATGACGCGGTCGAGATTCAGAATCACGGAGGCGGTGGTGGTATAAGCTGCCAGTTCGGCAGCGTTCAGCGAAGCATCCGGCTTCGTGGCGCCCTGAGCGATGAGGGCGGTGGCCTCGGTGGGTTTGGCCTGGAATTCAGCGAGGCGCTGCTTCACGCCAGCGGCCAGTTGCTTGAGCGCTGCGGGCTCGATGGCCTTGCCCGTGGCGCGCTGGTAGCCGTAGGCGATGCGCTGCTCAGGCGTGGTGCCGCCGTGCTGCATCATCTGCTGGGCCAGGCCGCGTGCGGCTTCCACGAAGGTGACTTCATTGAGGAGGGAGAGCGCCTGCAGGGGCGTGTTGGTGCGGCTGCGTTTCACGGTGCAGATCTCGCGTGTGGGCGCATCAAAGAGGAGCATGGTGGGCGGTGCGGCGGTGCGTTTCCAGATAGTGTAGAAGCTGCGGCGGTACAAGCCTTCGCCGGTGTCGGCCTTGTAGCCGCGGAGGTCGCCGTACTTGCTGGTTTCGTCCCACACGCCTTCGGGCATGTAGGGCTTCACGCTGGGGCCGCCGATCTTGGGCACCAGCAGTCCGGCGATGGACAGCGCCTGATCGCGCACCACCTCACCGGGCAGGCGGAAGCGTGGGCCGCGGGCGAGCAGGCGATTCTCGGGATCTTTTTCGAGCAGGGCGGGCGTGAGCTTGGACGACTGGCGATATGTGGCGCTCATGACGATGAGCTTTTGCAGGGCCTTCATGTCCCAACCGCAGCGGATGAATTCGGTGGCGAGCCAGTCGAGCAGTTCAGGATGCACGGGATACTCGGACTGCGTGCCGAGGTTCTCGGTGGATTTGGAAAGGCCGACGCCAAAGAATTTCTCCCACGCGCGGTTCACCCACACGCGGGCGGTGAGCGGATTTTCTGGAGACACGATCCACTGCGCGAGGCCGAGGCGGTTTTGCGGCGCATTCTTCGGCATGGGCGGCAGCACGGCGGGCGTGGCCATGGTGACTTTGTCGCCGGGCTTGTCATACTCGCCGCGTTTGAGGATGAAGGCATCGCGCACAGGGCCTTCTTTCATGACCATCACGGAGGGGACGTTGCGCTCGTATTTGTCGAGCTCGGCCTTTGCGGCGGCGAGCGCGTAGTCGGCATCGCGCAGGGGGCTGTCCACGCTGGTGCGATAGTACTTTTCCAGCTCCGTGCGCTGTTTGGGCGTGCGGTTTTCAGTGGGTGTCTTCAGCACCGCCAGCACGGTGGCGGGCGGTCCGCCGGTGCCGTCGATGCTGGCCAGCGCGGGCTCGGCATCGGTGCTGGAAAGGCGGAAGCGGCCCATGTTGTGCCCGCCAAACTTGGACTGGTGCAGCAGGCTCACGGTCAGCGTGGCGCCTGCGGGCACGCGCATGGATTTTTCCATGATGAACATGGCATTGCGCTCCACGCGCTTCGTCGGGTCGTTGCCATCGATGGCCCAGCCGTTCTTCGGGTCTTTGTCGAGCAGCAGCTTCACATCGTAACCCTTCTGCGCGTAGTCGGCCTCGGCGCGGGTGAAGGCGATTTTGACCGGCCTTCTCAAGGTGGGGGCGGTGATGGTGCCTTCGATGCCGGTGAGCACGAAGTTGCCATTGGACGCGCGGCCGAGGCTTTGATTGGGCAATGAAGGATCTGGCAGCGCCTCCAGCAGCAGGCCGCTGAAGCTGCCCTCCGCGAGCGGTGTGGTGACGGTGTAGCTATCGGAGGCTGGATTGGTACCGCTGGCGAGCCAGGAGGCGTCGGCCTGTTTCGTCAATGTGGCGCCGCCCTGAGACTTTGCCTCGATCACCGGCAGCACATTCCACATGGGCTTTTTCAGGGCTTCGGGGTTGTCCATCTCGGCTTCCCAACTGGCCACGAGGTTGGGAAGCTGGAGCTGCACTTCCGTCACCTGCTCCTGCGCGTCCTCGATCTTTTTGCGCAGAGCCGCAAGCTGCTGCTCCTCAGCGGCATTGGGCACGGTGATCACGGGGTCGGAGTTGCCGCCGCTGCGATTGGACGAGCCCTGGATGGTGCCGCTTTCGGCGATGTTGTTGAAGAAGGCGAAGAAAGAATAGAAGTCCTTTTGCGTGAAGGGATCATACTTGTGGTCGTGGCAGCGGCAGCAGTTCAGCGTGAGGCCCAGCCAGGTGAAGCTGGTGGTCTCCACGCGGTCGATGATGTTTTCGATACGCCACTCCTCGGCGATGATGCCGCCCTCGCCATTGATGCGGTGATTGCGATTGAAACCGGTGGCCACGATCTGCGGACGCGTGGCATTGGGCAGGAGATCGCCGCCGATCTGCTCCAACGTGAACTGGTCGAAAGGCTTGTTGTCATTGAAGGCCTTGATCACCCAATCACGCCAGGGCCACATGGCGCGGCTGCTGTCGGTCTGGAAGCCGTGGCTGTCGGCGAAGCGGGCGAAGTCGAGCCACTGCATGGCCATGCGCTCGCCGTAGTGCTCGGATTTGAGGAGGCGGTCCACCACCTTCTCGTAGGCCTGCGGAGATGTGTCTTTTTCAAAGGCGGCGATTTCTTCCAGCGTGGGTGGCAGGCCGGTGAGATCCAGCGTGACGCGGCGGAGGAGGGTGGCGCGGTCGGCTTCGGGTGCGGTGTGAAGCTTCTCCTCCTGCAGGCGCTCGGCGATGAAGGAGTCGATGGGATTGCGGATGGTGAAGGCAGCATCCTTGATCTGCGGAACGGGGGCGCGCTCGGGTTTGATGAAGGCCCAGTGGCCCTGATACTCCGCGCCTTCGGTGATCCACTGGCGGAGGATGGCTTTTTCTTCGGCGGTGAGGGGCTTGCCGTCTTTGTCCGGCGGCATGACGTCGTCATCGTCATGCGGCAGTTCGACGCGGGCGATGAGCTGGCTCAGCTCGGGCTTGCCGGGGACGAGAGCGATGTCTCCGGACTTCGCGGGCTTGATGGCGCTTTCGCGGAGATCGAGGCGCAGGTCGCCTTTGCGATGGCTGGCATCGGTGCCGTGGCAATGAAAACACTTCTCATTGAGGATGGGCCGCACATCGCGGTTGTATTTCAGTTTGGCAGGCCCCGCTGTGAGCAGGGCGGGGAGGGCCAGGAGGATGCAAAGAGCTCGGCGCATGGTGGGGACGTAGTAAGATGCTAACGTCCGCCGACACCTGCCTTTTCTTGGGATTGTGATGTCCTATGCTGCTCAGCCCGCCATCTGGTCGGCGATTTCCTCCGCGGGGTAGGTCCAGATTTCGCTCAAGGTCGGATGATAATGCGGGATGGCCATGAACTGCTGCACGGTGGCGTTGAAGTTCATGGCGATGACGACTTCGTGGATGAGTTCGGTGGCCTCAGGGCCGACGACGCAGGCACCGAGGATCTCGCCGGTTTCCTGGTGGGCGAGCATCTTTACGAAGCCGGCGGTTTCGCCCATGACCATGGATTTGCCGTGGTCGTTGAAGGGATAGCTGGCTTCGAGGAAGGGGATATTTTGTGCTTTGAGCTGCTCGGTGGTGGCACCGACCACGGCCATCTGGGGGTGGGAAAAGACGCCGAAGAGGGTGAGGCGGTAGTCGATGGTTTCATCAGCGGGTTTGCCCGCAAGGAGCTTGGCGGCATTGCGCGCGGAGATTTCTCCCTGCTGGATGGCGATGTGAACGACATCGAGCGGGCTGCAGACATCTCCGGCGGCGAAGATGTGCGGCTGGGAGGTCTGCATGCGGTCATTGACGATGACTTTGGATTTGTGCAGCGACACCTTTGCGGCTTCGAGATCGAGGCCGCGCGTGGCGGGGATGCGGCCCATGGCGAGGAGGATTTCATCGACGAGGATGGAGTGCGTGTGGCCATCCTGTGTGAAGGAGATGCGTTTGCGGCCTTCGTGTTTGGAGACGCTGCTCAGGTGCGTGCCCAGGTGCATTTTCATGCCGCGCTCGGAGTAGGCTTTCACCAGGACGTCGCTGCATTCGCGGTCCTGGCCGGTGAGGAGCTGGGTGTTCCGCTGCAGGAGCGTGATGCCGCAGCCCATGGCTTCGAGGTAGTGGGCCATTTCGAGAGCGATGGCACCACCGCCGAGGACGGCGATGGTTTTTGGCAGGATGTCCGCATCCAGCACATCATTGCTGGTCCAGTAACCAGTCTCAGCGAGGCCGGGGACATCTGGGACCATGACTTCTGAGCCGGTGGCGATGCAGAAGCTGCGCGCTGTAACGCGGAAGGAGGCAGAACTATCGCGGGGCTGTACTTCGAGAGTGTGCGCATCCACAAAGCGCGCATAACCGCGATGGAGCGTGAAGCGGCCGTCTTCGAGCTGGCCCTGGCGATAGCCTGCGAAGTCGGCGATGAGGGCGCGTTTGCGGTCGCGGATGGTGCGGACGTTGACGCCGTGGGAGGTGGCCTTGAGGCCGAACTCCTCCGCGTGGCGGATGTGGAGCTGGCGGTTGGCGGATTCGATGAGGGTCTTGCTGGGCATGCAGCCGCGCAGGATGCAAAGGCCGCCGAGCTCTGAGGCACCGTCGATGACTGCGACGCGGAGGCCGGCGCTGTGGGCGGTGCGGGCTGCTGCGTAGCCACCGCTGCCGCCGCCGATGACGATGAAATCGAAAGATGTGTCTGACATGGGAAGAGGTGTGGAGAGAGATGAGGGGATACGCAAGGCTGGGAGGTTGAGAGAAGATTTTTTTGGTAGAAAGATTAGGGGTAGAAAAATTTCAGAGTCCAGAAGGGGTCTGGGGTTGTCTGATTTCGCCCAAACTTTGTCCTTCAAAACACAGGGGTGGGTTTCGTAGCATTCATGAATCCAGCCATCACCCAACCAGCCATGAAGACACGCCGCTCCTTCCTTTCCCAGATCATTGCAACTGGTGTCGCTCCGGTGTTTGTGCCTGCGCATGTGCTGAGGGCGCAGACGGCGCCGTCGAACAAGATCACGCTGGGAGTGATTGGCGTGGGCTCGCAGGGGACGCATGACATGAAGGCGTTTTTGAATCATGACGATGTTCGGGTGACGGCGGTGTGCGATGTGAACAAGAAGAACATCGAGCGTGCGCAGCAGGCGGTGGCGGAACGTTATGGGAGTGCGGATGTGAAGGTGGTGAGCGATTTCCGTGAGCTGAACCGGGACAAGGGCGTCGATGCGGTGCTGATGGCGCTGCCGGTACACTGGCACAGCATTCCGGCGACGGATGCGATTTTGAATGGGAAGCACATTTACCATGAGAAGCCGATGGGGATGTCCATGCAGGAGTCGAAGCATGTGCGGGCGGCGGTGAAGAAGACCGGCGTGGTGTTTCAGTTTGGCACGCAGCAGCGGAGCGATCTGAAGTTTCGCTGGGCCTGCGAGCTGGCGCGCAATGGGCGGCTGGGGAAGCTGAAGGAGATCCAGGTGGGCGTGCCGGGCGGCAAGATCGGACCTGATTTTCCTGAGCAGCCCGTGCCGGAGCATGTGGACTGGGAGCGCTGGGTGGGACCCGCGCCGATGACGGCTTTCAATGTGGAGAAGCTCAAGCGGGACAACCACGAGAACATCACGAATTTCTCGCTCGGCATGATCTCGTGCTGGGGCATTCATCATCTGGACATCGCGCAGTGGGGGAATGGCACGGATGAAACGGGGCCGATCAGCGTGGAGGGGGAGGCGACGTATCCTGACAAGGGAGGGTGCGATGCGGTGCTGACGTGGAAGGTGCGCTTTGAGTATGCGAACGCGGCGCCGATCACCTTTGTGAATGAGAAGAACATGGACATCGGCCATGGCACGCGCTTCATCGGCGAAAACGGATGGGTGCATGTGCTGCGTGGAAACATCAAGGCGGGCGATGATGCCATTCTGCGCGATCCGGCGAACAAGGCGGGGACGATGCCGGTGAAGCTGATCGAAAGCATCGAACACACGCGCAATTTTGTGGATGCGATCAAGAACAAGCAGCGGGCGATTTGTGATATTGAAACGGCGGTGAGGTCTGACACGCTGCCGCAGCTCACGGCGATGGCGCTGAAGGCGAAGAGGAAGCTGCTGTGGGATCCGCAGACGGAGACGTTTACGAATGACGGGGCGGCGAATGCGCTCATGAATGCGCGGCCGTTCCGTGGGGAGTGGAAGCTGCCGGGGATTGGGTAGGCGGAGGTCAAGGGGGGCAACGAGGCGGCGGTGGGATAACTGGGGACTTGGATGCCGGCGCTTCATTTCCCGCGCTCCTTCAGAGCGCTACCTTGAACTGGGAGAGGCCTTGTCATGCGATACCCAGGGCTTGCTCCGCTGCGCCCTGGGCTGACTCCTGCGGGCCGTCAGCCCGCGTCAGGTGGAGTCGTGTTAATTGACAAACTGCAGTGCGTGGCGGTCATTTTCTGCATGTCTGATGCCGCCGAGAGTTCTCAATTTGTCTTCAAGCGCACTTGGTCCTATCGCTGGATCGGGGCTCCGGTGTGTCTGTGGGCGGCGGTTTGGATTTTTAGCAACATGGTTCAGGATGGTCTTAAAGACTGGCGTTTTGGCGCCCTTTTCGTGGCGGGGTGTCTGTGCGTGGTGCTAGGCCTGTGGCTGCCATCCCGCCTGGCGGTGTGGCCGCTGCGTGTGCTCGGCGGGATGATCTCTGTGGTGATGGTCTTTTCTTTCATGGATACCTGGGAGAGACGGGCCCAGGTGCCTGGGTTTGGCGGCTGGCATGGGGTGTATGAGATCCTGCGCGCCTCGAAGGGTGTGTTTCTGCTGACCTTTCCCGGCATGTGGTTTGCACTGACGGGCAAAATCGGCTGGAGAGAGGATCAGCGGCCGGTCATTGTTTGAAATGATTCAAGTGGTCTGAAGCGGGACCGCTGAAGCCGGTACTATAATACGAAAGGCGAGATGTGTCGCGGAGGCTAGGGCGCGGGCGGTGCGTTAGGATCGAGGACGAGTTCGAGTAGGAGGACGAGGACGATTGACTGAATGACTAGCGGCGCTGCCTTACCGCTTCGAAGAGGATCGCTGCGCCGGCGGCGGCGACGTTGAGAGATTCCACGGGCGTATGCAGCGGGATGCGCACGCGGGTGTCGCAGGACTGCATGATTTCGGGGCTGGCGCCGCGGCCTTCGTTGCCGAGGATGAGGAGGGTGGGCTGGCGCCAGTCGTAGTCGTAGTGGAGGAGGTCGGCTTCGCCGGTGGCGACGACGGCCTTGAGGCCACGAGCGCGGCAGGTTTCGAGGGTGCCGAGGCCGGAAACATCCGGCAGGATGGGCAGGCGGAAGGCGGAGCCCATGGAGCTGCGCAGGGTCTTGGGAGAGAAGGCATCGGCCGAGCCAGCGAAGGAGAAGAGGCCGCTGACGCCGGCGGATTCGGCGGTGCGGACGAGGGTGCCGAGATTGCCGGGGTCCTGAATGCGGTCGAGGCCGAGGATGAGCGGGGCTTTGCCTTCGAAAAGGCGGTCCAGTGCCGGGAAGGGGCGCTCGGCGATGACGATGATGCCCTGCGTGGAGGTGGTGTCGCTGAGGGATTCGAGGACGGATTCGGAGAGCTGATGCACCGGGCAGGAGATGCGCTCCAGCAGCGCTTGCTGGACAGGGGAGGGGACCTCGGCGGTGAAGCAGGCGTGCAGTTTCAGTCCAGAAGACACGCACTCGCCCACGAGACGCTCGCCTTCGATGAAGATGAGCTCTCGCTCACGGCCTTCGCGCACGCGGCGGGCGTGTTTGATGCGTTCGTTGGAAGAGCTGGTGATGAGCATGCGGGGCTGATCATCTACCGTCTATTCCGCTTGTAAATCCATTTGCCGAATCATCTCCGGCGTTTATTATCCTGACCCTCACGAATGCCTGCATAGCTCAGTGGTAGAGCAGCGGTTTTGTAAACCGCAGGTCGTCGGTTCGACCCCGACTGCTGGCTCCATTTGAAAACTTTCCAAAGTGTCTGGTGTCAATGGTTTGATGGGCAAGGAGGGGCCAAACGACCTCTCTCAAGCGGGCAAAAGTCCCGGCATTCCAGGTCAGAATGCGTCGGGTGTGCCATTTTCCAGCGGCAATGACTGCCAGAGACCGACGAATTCTCTCATCTTAGGCCTTTCATGCCGGTGATGAGAAATCTCGGCGAGTGGTGCCGTAATTCTCCAGTCCCGGGGTCTGCACGGGGCATGTGGCACGCAGCTGCATTCCATTTGTCACGAACAGCCACTGTTTATGAACGTCCTCCCGACCTCGCGCCGCCGGTTTCTTCAAGCCGGTGGCATCGGCGCTCTGAACCTCGCCATCCCGGGACTGGTCGTGGGGAAGGACAAGCTGGACGCCTCAGGCAAAGCGGTGGCTTCGAAGAAGCGCTGCATCTTTCTGCTGCTCTGCGGCGGCCCGAGCCAGCTCGACACCTGGGACCTCAAGCCGGACGCACCGTCCGAGATCCGGGGCCCTTATAAACCCATCCGCACCAAGGTGCCGGGCATGCACCTGAGCGAGCTGCACCCGATGCTGGCGAAGGTGACCGATCAGTTTTGCCTGATCCGCTCGATGACGCATCCGGGGCCGATCAACAACCACTTCGACGCGATGCACAACCTGCTCAGCGGGCAGTTGATCGAGCGCGTGAAGCAGGGCGAGCCCGACGGCCTGCCCTATCTCGGCTCCGTGGTGGCCAAGCATCTGCCGAGCGAGCACAACCTCGTCTCCAACGCCTGGCTGATCAAATGCGTGGGGCAGCCGGTCTTCTGCGCGCCGAATATCGGCTCCGGAGGCTACCTTGGGTCCGCGCATGCGCCGGTGTTCGTCGGCTCCGAGAGCAACCATCCCGCGATGCCGAATTTCAGGCCGCCGGAGATCTATGACATGGGCGATCCCGAGCGTCTGTGGGAACGGCGCAAGCTGCTGGCCGATCTGGAATCCAAGCTCCTCGCGGACAATCCGCAGGGCAAGGACTGGAACGAACTCCGAGAGAAAGCCTACGACTCCATGACCCGCCCGGAAGGCCGGCAGGCGTTTGATTTGAAGAGTGAGCCGCTGGCCGTGCGCGAACGCTATGGCATGCACCCGCTCGGCCAGAATCTCCTGCTCGCCCGGCGTATGGTGGAGGCAGGCGTACGCTTCATCACCGTCAATGGCTGGGTCGGTGCCGCGCCGGATGAAAAAGGTGGCGGCCCGCCCAGCTCCAGCTGGGACATGCATGGTGGCAACATGGGCATGGGCAACGCCTTCGGCGGTGGTTCCTATGGCATGAACTTCTGCCTGCCGCGCCTCGATCAGGCGCTCTCCGCGCTCCTCACCGACCTCAAGCAGCGCGGCCTGCTGGAAGACACGCTGGTCGTTGCCGTGGGCGAATTCGGACGCACGCCCATCATCCTGACGCAGGGGCCTCCGGGACGCCAGCACTGGCCCAAGTGTTTCTCCGCCATCGTCGCCGGTTGCGGTATTCGCGGCGGTGCGGTCTACGGCGAGTCCGACAAGACAGCCTCCGCTCCGGTGAGCGACCCCGTCACCGTCCAGGATCTCCACGCCACCGTGCTGCATGCCTTGGGGGTGCCCTTGAACGATCTCACCATGAACACGGGCCTGTCCCGTCCGCCCTTCTCCACAGGCAAGCCCGTCATGGGTCTGTTTGGATAGTGTGGTGCGGAGCGCGGGGCGAAGCGAACGCAGAGGAAATCAACGTTCTCCTGACCCCGACCGGTCCACGAGCTTTGTCTTGAGACTCGAAGAAAGGGCTGTTGCGGCCCGTTTGTCGCTCATGAGACTTCTTCTGGTTCTTCTTGTCACGAATTCGCTGTGCGCCGCCGAACTCCGCATCGGCTCAGCCACAGTCAGCATCACGCCGGACAAGCCGGTGGCTCTGGCTGGACAGTTTGGCACGCGCATTTCGCAAAGCGTGGAAGCTCCGATTATCGCCGCCGCCGTGGCGATTGAGTCGGTGGAAAGCGGCAAGGTGGTCGATCAGAGCATTCTCATTTCCTGCGACCTCGTGGCGATCCATCACTCCGTGCTCGCCCAGTTTCGGCAGCATTTGAAGCCGCTGCTGCCCGATTTCGATGTGCGGAAGGTCATCGTGTCCGCTACGCACACTCACACCGCGCCGGTGACGTCCGAGATTCCTGAGGAGACGCTGATCACCTACGCGATCCCCAAGGAAGGCGTCATGCAGCCGGTGGAATACACCGCGTTTCTCGTCGAGCGGCTCTCGCAAGCCGCTGTACAGGCCTGGAAGGGCCGCAAGCGGGGTGGTGTGAGCTGGACGCTCGGGTTTGCCCAGGTCGGCGAAAACCGCCGCTCGGTCTTTGCCGATGGTCACGCACAAATGTATGCGAAGACGAATGACGCGCGTTTCCGTCACATGGAGGCCGGCTCCGATTCGGGTGTCGAGACGCTCTTCTTCTGGAATGCGGAGAAGCAGCTTCAAGCCGTCGCGATCAACATCGCCTGCCCATCGCAAGAAGTGGAGAGCCGCAGCGCGCTCAACGCCGACTTCTGGCATGACGCACGGGAGCGGTTGAAGGCCAGATTGAACATGCCTGACCTCACGGTGCTCGGCTGGTGCAGCGCGGCCGGTGATCAATCGCCACATCCACAGTATCGCAAGGACGCCGAGGCACGCATGATCGCCCTGCGTGGTCTCACGCGGCAGCAGGAACTCGGCCGCCGCATCAGCAATGCCGTTTACGACACGGTCGATGCTGCAAAGGCCGACATCCGCACTGATACGTCCTTCGGCCACATCGTTGAAGACCTGCCACTGCCGCCGCGCAAGATCCTCGAACGTGAGTATGTGGACGCGAAGAAGAACATCGCGCAATACAGCGTCGTCGAGAAGCCGGACAACCGCGTCATCACGATGCTGGCGCTCGAAAAAGGCATCGTGAAGCGGTTCGAAGAGGCGGACAAGCTGCCGCCTTATGGCATGGAGCTTCATGTGCTGCGTCTCGGCGACATCGCCATCACCACGAACACGTTTGAGCTGTATCTCGACTGGGGCATCCAGATGAAGGCTCGCAGCCCCGCTCAGCAGACCTTTGTGCTCCAGCTTACGAATGGCTGCGGCATGTATCTGCCAACCGCGCTCGCCATCGAAGGCGGCAGCTACAGCGGTCTGCCGCACGTGAACAAGGTCGGTCCTGAAGCCGGGCAAATCCTCGTCGATCAAACCGTGCGTGCCATGCAGGCCCTGTTTCCATCACCTGCCGTGGTGAAATAAGACATGTTGTCGCAATTTGCGATGCGCGAGATCACACTCTTCGCAAAGGTTGAGAAAAGATCATGTCAACGATCGGGATGCGGGAGCGAAGTTCCGCGCCGCCTGAACTGGAAAAATGGGCCTTGCCGCCCGTGGAGCGGCGGTCATGCAGAAGGGAGATGTCATGGACATTCAGGTTACGCATTTTCTCAGCCGTCAGAGGCTCTCCGCCAAGGTGCGTGTCCGGATAGGCGAAGGCCTCCACCCGCACAAACGCCGCCATCCATTGGCCGGCTGCATTTCGCTGCAAAGGAAATTCCGCCTGCGATGCATCAACCGCCAGAACCACTCCCTGGTCGGTCACAAAACGGATTTGTACGTTGGGGCGCCTGAGGCTGTCGTTGCCTGTGACTGCAACCTCCACGGCCGCCGGATTGCCATCGGCATCGCGCCGGACGACGATGCGCGTGAAGCGAAAAGCGCTGTAATCATAAGGTGGCACCACTTCCCCCGCGTCGTTTACCGCCAATGCGGACACCGACCCGAAAAAGGCTCCCTTTCTATAAGCTCGCAGTGCCTCCACTTCCGCGCCGGCCGCGTGCCCTGCAGGGTTTGGGACGAGCAGCACATTGCGACCGCGCCCAAAGGTGTTGTGATCTTTGACAAAGAACCCCCAGCAGCGCCTGCCAGTTTTCAGCAGGTCGTCCCACAGCTCGTAGAAGTGCAAATGCGGCCCGGCGCTGTCATCGTAGAATCCTTTGCTGGATCCGAAGCCCGACGTCAGCTGATTCCATATCTCAATGCCCAGCACGCGGGGGTCAAAGTCCAGAAACATCTCATAGAGTTTACGATCCTGCGTGGGGTGGTTGAGCGTGATGCCGCCCCCATCCGCGTGCAGCAGCCCGCCAGTGCGGCGCCCGTCGATGGTTTCTCCATCCAGCGCCGCGCCGAAAACCTCGCGCCAGGGGCGGTTGGCACCCTGCATCAGGCGGTGCTGAGTCACCATGAGCTGCCTCTTGTCGTAGATCAGCTGCGTGTGCAGATGCGGTTCTGTCGTTCTGAAATAGAACGTATGACTGCCTGCCTTCAGTGGCACGTCACGCACTGGCGCTTTGGCGGCAAATTTACCGGTGAACTCGCATTCGTCGGCGCCTTCGACCGTCAGTTTGGCCAGTCCGCCTCCGGCGACGGCCGTTAACACCAGGTCCAGCCGGTACACGCCGGCCCATGGGCGGGCCTCATTGAAGACCTGCAAGCCGTCAAACCGATGAACCAGCGGAGATGCGCTGCGCTGCGCCGCACTGAGGCTGCTGCCATACCCGGTGGCGAGCAAGCTGCCGAGTGAGTTGAAATGAAGCCCCGCGTCTGGCATGGAGTGCTGCTCAGCATTCGGCGCAGCTATGACGTCCGCGTGCTTCGCCAGAAAGGCCTGAGGGAGCGGATACGTCGGCGCGGAAGGATAATAATTGCTGAAGGCAAAGTGGCGATAGCCCATGGCATAAAACTCGGCACAGGATGCCTCCGTCTGCCCCCCATGCTGATGTGACATCGAGTGCAGATAATCGCACTTTTCCCAGTCCACGTCCGCATAGGGGTCATGCAAACCGCCTTCGCTCCTCTGCTTTGCCGCCTGGGCGTCATGACGCAGCAGCGCCTGGGCGCCATACAAGCTGGCCATGGTGGAGAGTAGGCGCCTTCGTTTCATGGCTGAAACCAACGAAACCACTGCCGGATTTTTTCTGCCGCCGCTGGTTCCATTACGATCAGACATTGATCAAGCCTTGCCTGGCATGGAATTAATCCACAGGCGCAGCATTTCGAGTTCTGCGGGAGTGACGTAGCTGGCGTCTTTTTTGGGCGGCATCTCCTTGTAGTGAATGAGCTCGATGAGGAGGCTTTTTTTGGCGTTGCCGGGTTTGAGGGCGGGGCCGGTGTCGCCGCCTTCGAGCATGGCCTCCAGGGTGCGCATGTCCAGCTTGCCGCCTTTGCGTTTCGCGCCGTGGCAGCGGATGCACTTTTCTTCAAAGACGGGCAGGACGTCTTTTTTGAAATCGGGCGGCGCCGGGTCGGCCGCTTCAGCAAGGCTGCCGAGGAGCAGCAGTCCGCTGAAGAGGAGTGGAGGGAAAGCCCGCATCAGCGCAGAGAGGGGTGATCTCAGGCCTGGCCGACCACGTTCACGAAGCAGTGCACGTGCGGGAGGACGCGGTAGTTCCAGACGAAGCCGGGGCCTTCGATGCGCCAGGCGTCCCAGCGGTCGTTGCCTTTCTCCGCGTTGTCCTTGTAGAAGGCGAGTCGCAGCTTTTCCATGCCGCCGTTGGTCTTGATGAGCTGCATCACCTCGTCGCCGTCTTCCTGGCGGAAGGGGTTCAGGAGCTTGCGCATCACATCGGCCACCAGTTTGCGCTGGGATTCATCGAGGTCGCTGTAGCCGACGCCGGTGGGGGAGCTGGCCACCAGCTTGGCCTGCAGCGCGCCGACGCCATCGCCCGGGGAGCCGACGATGATGGCCTGCTTGCGCTGGGGTTCATTGAGCATGTCAAAGACGCTCATCACCTCACGCGTCTGGTCGTTGTAAACGTTCACATCGCTGTGGCCGTTGGCGGAATGGCCGTAGTACATGGGGCCGCCGAAGGCGGTGTTGGGCTGGGAGTTGCCATCGCAGCGCAGGGTGAGGTGATGACCCGCGAAGACCCAGGAGAAGGGATCTTTGCCGGAGGGATCGCCGAAGATGGCGATGCCATTGCCCTCAAAGGAGCCGCTGCTGTCCCACTTGCCGTGGCGGCTGATGCGGTCATAGGCCTCGTCACCGGAGAGGATGGACTTGAAGGTCTGCTGGATGAGGTCCTGCTGCGGTTTGGTGAACTGCTCGCCGAGCTTTTTGCCCAGCGGGGCGGCGTTGTGCGTCTTCAGACGCGTGGGGATGCCGCCTGCCTCAGCGCCGTGGTCCCAGGGGCGCACCATGTCTTTTTTCTGGTCGGCGGTGAGCGTGGCAAAGAGCTCGCGGATGAGCTCTTCGGCCGGCTTCGCCTTGCGCGGAGTTTCGGCCGGGGCCGCAAAGCCGGAGCTCAGCGTGGAGGCACCCATGACGCCCAGGGCGCTGCCGGAGAGCACCCGCATGAAGTCCCGGCGCCCCATCTGCGAGGGAGGCATGGCGTGCGCGGCGCACTCGGGGCAGGCCGTTTGATCGAGATCGGACGAGGAAGGGGTGGATGGGATGTTCATGGCAGCCTCATATACTGCCCGGGCACCCCGCATCTTGCCGCCTGCCGCCCGTCGCCCGGCTATTCGTCGTCCTCCTCCCACTCCTGCATGAGGCGGGCGAGCTTGCGCTTGATGCCCACCTTGGCCACGGCGTTCAGGCGGTCGATGAAGAGGATGCCGTTGAGATGGTCGATCTCATGCTGGAAGGCGCGGGCGAGGAGGCCGTCGCTTTCCACGGTGACGGTTTTGCCGTCGAGGTCGGTGTAGGTGACCTTCATGGTGCTGGAGCGGCGGATGTCGCCACGCAGGCGGGGGAAGCTGAGGCAGCCTTCTTCGCCGATCTCCTTGGCATTGCCGAGATCGAGCTGAGGATTCATGAAAACGATGGGCATGTGCTTCACCATGTCCACCGTCTCGCCATTCACCTTCATGAAGGTGATGCAGTCGGGATTGTGGGAGACGTCAATGACGGCGAGCTGGAGGTCCACGGCGACCTGGGGGGCGGCCAGACCCACACCATTGGCCTCGCGCATGGTTTCCAGCATGTCTGCCGCCAGGGTGCGGATTTCGGGCGTGACCTCGGTCACGGGGCGGCATTTGGCACGGAGGACAGGATCTGGATAGCGGACGATTTTACGGACCATATCCTTCTTCAATATCACCGGCTTTTCCCCGGCTCAAGCCCCGGAGTGGTTTTGTCCTTGCCAAGATGTGGCGCTCTCCCTAGCCTCGCGGCCACCTTATGACCGCCACTCCCGCGCAATCGTCCATCAAGTTCAAACTTTTCCTCATGATGATCCTCGAGATCGCGATCTGGGGGGCATGGCAGCCGAAGATCTTCAGCTACATGGGCATGCTCGGATTTGTGGACTGGCAGCAGTTCCTGGTGGGAAGCGTGTTTGGCATCGCGTCGATTTTGGGCATCTTTTTCAGCAATCAGTTCGCGGACCGTCACTTTGCGGCGGAGAAATTTCTGGCGGCTTCCCATGTGATCGGCGGGGTGGCTCTCGTGGGCGCGGCGTTTGCGACGGACTTCTGGCCCTTCTTCCTCCTGTTCTGCCTTTATGGCATCGTCTATGTGCCGACGATTTCGGTGACGAATTCACTGGCCTTTGCCAATCTGAAGGAGCCTGCGCGGGACTTTGGTTTTGTGCGAATGGGCGGGACGATCGGGTGGATCGTGGTCTCCTGGCCGTTCATCTTTCTGGTGGGGGAGAAGGCCGGGGCGGAGCAGGTGAAGAGCATCTTCCTGGTGGCTGCGGTGCTGTCCTTCATCATGGCTGGCTACAGCCTGACGCTGCCGCACACGCCTCCGCGCAAGGGGGCCGAAGGGCTGGACAAGCTGGCCTGGCTCAAGGCGGTGAAACTGCTGGGCACGCCGTTTGTGCTGGTGCTGTTCATTGTGACGCTGATCGACTCGGTCATTCACAACGGGTACTTTGTGGTGAGCGACGCCTTTCTGACCAACCGTGTGGGGATCGCGGGAAATCTGAGCATGGTGGTGATGAGCATCGGGCAGGTGGCGGAGATTCTGACGATGCTGGTGCTGGGCGCGGTGCTGATCCGCTGCGGATGGCGCACGACGATGATCCTGGGCATCCTGGGCCATGCGGCGCGCTTTGCGGTGTTTGCCTTCTGTCCGAACATGATGGGGCTGATCATCGTGGTGCAGATCCTGCACGGCATCTGCTATGCGTTCTTCTTTGCCACGGTTTACATATTTGTGGATGCGGTGTTTCCGAAGGACATCCGCTCCAGCGCCCAGGGGCTTTTCAATCTGCTGATTCTCGGCGTCGGCATGGTGGTGGCGAGCTATGTGTTTCCCAAGCTGCAGTGGCAGTTTGTGAGCGAGCCGGTGCTGCAAAACCTGCTGAGCCAGCCGGCGGTGCAGACCGTGATGAGTGGGGACCCGAAGTTTGCGGCGCTTCAGGGCGGCGAGCTGCTGGCGAAGATCAGCCAGGTGGATTCGCTCAAAGAAGTGGTGACCAAGGCATGGGCTGTGTCCAACTGGCAGCAGCTTTTCCTGGTGCCGACCGGAATGGCGCTGGTGGGCATTGTGCTGCTGGCCTTCTTCTTCCGCCCGCCCACACGCGGGCCGGTGGGAGAAGTGAAGCATTGATCCCCTCCGAACCTCCCCTCGCCATGAAAACGGTCCTGCTTCTCTGCCTTCTGCTTGCCGCCACCACCGCCACGCACGCGGCAGACAAGAAACCCAAGGCCATGCGACTGAAGGGGGATGTCATCCTGACGGACGATTTTAAGAGCGAGAAGCTGGACGAGAAGTGGGTTTATGCCAAAGGCGAGGAGGCGGCGAAATACGAGATCGTGGACGGCACGCTGCTGATGGATCAGGCGGGGTCCAAGGGCGCGGTGCTCTGGCGTGCGTTTGATGCGCCGGTGCAGGATGCGTCGATTCAACTGCTGGTGAAGCCCTGGGCCTGCATGTGGATCGCCTTTGGGTTTTACACTCCGGGAGACCGGCCGGGGGCGCAGCGGAAGGTGAACATCGCCGTGACTCAAAACGGCGCGGTGGTGGTTCGGGATGTCGATGGCGTGAAGGTGCTGAAGTCCGCCGCGACGCGCATCCCTGCCTCTGAGTGGGAGCGGGTGACATTTGAATCCAAGGGGGACAAGATCACCGTGCAGGTGAATGACCAGCAGGTGCTGGAGATCAAGACGGAGCTGACTGTGGGTCCGAAGGCGGGGATTTTGCTCAATCTCTATGGAGGGAAGGGGAATGTGGCTGAGATTGAGGTGAAGCGGTTGAAATGACGAAACCAGAATGAGGAATGACGAATGCCAGAGTGTCTGATTTCAGTGCTTGATGGGGTTCGGGCTTCTGTCATTTGGTCTTCGACATTCATTCCTCATTCCTCATTCGTCATTCTGGTTTAGTCATTTCCACCTATGAACCCTCCCGGCCTCGACAATCTCCTCACCTGCCTGCGTTTTCCTTCTGTTTCCACCGACTCCACGCGACGTGGCGATACACGGGCCTGCGCGGAGTGGCTGCTGGGGAAGGTGCGGGAGATGGGGCTGACGGGGGAGCTGCATGAGACGCCGGGGCACCCGGTGCTGGTGGCGAAGAACAAGCACACCGCCGGACGGCGCACGGTGCTGCTGTATGGGCACTACGATGTGCAGCCGGCGGAGCCGCTGGGGGAGTGGAAGTCGCCGGCGTTTGAGCCGACGATCCGGGACGGGCGCATCTTCTGCCGCGGGGCCACGGACAATAAAGGGCAGCTCATGGCGCATGTGCAGGGGCTGGCGGAGACGCTGGCGAAGCACGCGGACCTGCCGGTGAACCTGACGCTGCTGTTTGAAGGGGAGGAGGAGATCGGCAGTCCAAATTTGAAGCCCTTTTTACAGCAAAATCGGGAGCTGCTGAAGTGCGATGTGGTGGCGATTTCAGACACGGGCATGGTGGCGCCGGGCGTGGGCACGTTCACGTACGGACTGCGTGGCATCGCGTGCATGGAGGCCAAGATTTACGGACCGTCGATCGATCTGCACAGCGGCATCTTTGGCGGCACCATCGCCAATCCGGTGACGGCCATCGCGCGGCTGACGGCGACGCTGCATGATGCTGAAGGGCGTGTGATGATCGACGGTTTTTACGACGGCGTGCGGCCGGTGGAAGACTGGGAGCGCAAGGCCTGGGCCGCCCTGGGAGACGGCGATGCCGAGATGCTGGAGCTCACCGGATCTCCCGCGCTGTTTGGCGAGCCGGGCTACACCGAGCGCGAGCGCCGCTGGGCGCGGCCCACGGCGGAGGTGAACGGCATCGGCGGCGGGTACCAGGGGGAGGGATCGAAGACTGTGATCGGGCGCGAGGCGTTTGTGAAGCTGTCCTTTCGCCTGGTGCCGGATCAGCAGCCGGAGATTGTCTTGAAGCGTGCCGCCGAGCATCTGCAGGCGCACCTGCCGAAGGGTGTGAGGCTGGAGATCAAGCCGGGGCACACCGGCATGCCCTACCTCATGGATCCGCACTCACCGCTGGGCGCGGCCGCGCAGCGCGCGCTGAAGCAGGTGTTTGGAGACAAGACCGCGCTCATCCGTGAAGGCGGCAGCATCCCCATAGTGCAGGCGTTTAAAGATGTGCTGAATGCGGACACTCTGCTGCTGGGGCTGGCACTGCCAGACTGCCAGGCGCATGCGCCGAACGAGAACTTTCCCATCGAGAATTTTGTGGCCGGGGTGAAGCTGAACCAGGCGCTGCTGGCGGAGCTGGCGTAGCGGATTCTCGAAACAATCCGTCCGTCTGTCGGATCAAACGCGAATTCGTTCCGAGATGCGGGCCAAACTTTTTTTCCGCAAACTTCGCAACCAATCTTGCGGGGTTCTGTTTGAACCCGTGTTGCTTTTACTAACCAACGCACACGCACGACATGAAACTTAAAAAATCACTTCTTTACGGGTTCAGCATTTTGAGCCTGACCTGCCTCACCAGCGCTCAGGACGCACCCAAAGGACCTCCTCCTGAGGGTGGCCAGCCCGGCAGACCTCCTGGCGGTCCGCAGGGCGGCCCTCCTGGCGGTGGCGACCCCAGCGCGCGTCTGGCGGAATTCATCAAGCGTGCGGACGCTGACAATGACGGCAAGATCAGCAAGGAAGAATTTGCCAACCTGGGCAAGAAGGAGAGCGAGGAGCGCTTTGGCCGCATGGACGCCAACAGCGACGGCTTTGTGGACCAGGACGAGATCGGCAAGATGGCGCAGATGATGCGCCAGGGGCAGAACGGCCAGGGCATGCGCCGGCCGGAAGGCGGCCCCCCGGGCGGTGGTGGCGAAGGCGGCGGCTTCCGTCGTCCGCCAGGCGGCGAAGGTGGCTCCCCCGGCGGCCCTCCAGGTGGCGGTCAGGGGCAGGGCATGCGCCCCGGTGGTGAAGGCGGCCCGCGCGGCGGCGGCATGTTTGGAGATCCCAAGGAAAACTTCAAGCGCATGGACGCTGATGGCAACGGCAGCGTGTCCGAAGATGAATACATCAAGGCGATGGAAAAAATGCGCGAGATGTTCCGCAGTCGTGGTGGCCAGGGCGGCCCGGGCATGAACCGCCCCGGTGAAGGCGGTGCCGGCGGCCCTCCTGGAGAAGGCCAGGGTGGCTTCCGCCGTCCTCCGGTGGAAGGCGATGCCCCGAAGGCCCCCGCGGCTCCCGTCCCGGCTCCCTCTCCCACGCCTGACAAGCCGAAGGATCCGGCATAACACGAGACTCTGATCTCAGTTAATCAATCACCCACGAGGCGGGATGGTCGGAAGGCCATCCCGCCTTGGTTTTGGGGGATGGAGGGCCGGGTGGGTGAGTGGCTGGTGGTTATCGGTAGGACGTGGTATGAGAATGATCTGGCGGAAGGGATGGTGGCAGAAAGATTGTGTGCAGAAACGTTTTGGAAATTTGCCTGGGATGCATGAGGATGCAATCCAGCGCGGAGAAGGGGGGGCTGGATTGTAGAGACTCGTGCCATTGGGGTGATGGGATGCCTTGTGAACAACGCCACCTTGGACGGAGGCCGTTTGTATCCATTGATCCTGGAAGATCGCGGAAGGCAGCCGGTGGTGAAGCGAGGCTTGGCGAGCGGGAGCCACCGCCCCCTGTAAATCCACGCCCGGGATCAGAGCCGCATGCCGGAGGTATGCGAGAAGCTTTTGGCCTTCCGGCGTTGGCGAGGGATTCGCGAATGGTTCTCGCATGCCTCCGGCATGCGGCCTTGGGCAGAAAGGTGATCGCAGGCAAGATCCGGTGGTTCCGCTGCACCGCTTCGCGGTTTCGCTTCACCATATCTAATTTCTCTGCTCCCTCCGGGAGCTTGTGGCAAGACTGTGTGAGGATGTGACAGCAGTATCGCCTGTGCCATTTCCATTCTAAACGCACCTGCATTTGCCATTGGGCCCGCGCGCGCCTATGGCGGAGGTGAAATATGAAAACGATCTGGTTCATCCGACATGCTGAAAGTCTGAGCAATGCGGGGTTTCCCACGGACACGCCGCATGAGATCGGGCTGAGTGAGAAGGGGCTGCGGCAGGCGGAGGCGCTGGGGGAGCAGTGGCGGGCGGAGGCGGAGCCGGAGGTGATGGTGGTGTCGCGCTATGCGCGCACGGGGTTCACGGCGGAGCCGCTGCGCAGGCGGCTGCCGGCGGTGCCGGTGATCACGCTGCCGCTGCATGAGCTGACCTTTCTGGCGCCGGCGCGCTATATTGGCACCACGGAGACGCTGCGGCGGGAGCCGGCCCGGCAGTACTGGGAGCGCTGCGACCCCGACTACTGCGATGGCGAGGGCGCGGAGAGTTTTCGCGAATTCTGCGCGCGGATCGATGACTCCCTGGCGGCGCTACGGGAGCGGGCGGAGAGCCGCATCGTGGTGGTCTGCCACGGGTATGTGATCAAGGCGATCCTGTGGCGGCAGATGAATCCGGGCGCGCCGGTGACGGCGGCGTACATGCGCGGCTTCTTCGATTTCCACCTCCGCTGCGTGGTGCCGAACCTGATGGTGTACCCCTTTGAATGCGAGGGAGACGCGCCGCTTTTCATGCTGACGCCGTTTCAGATCCAGGTGGACGCAGCGGAGCGCCAGGCTGCCTGAGCCAGCGGCCAGACTTCCCCAATTTCCACGCCAGGGGGTACACGCAGGCGGGTCAGCCAGCGGCCAGACTTCCCCAATTTCCCCAATTTCCACGCCAGGGGATACACGCAGGCGGGTCAGCCAGGGGATGCCTTCCAGGCCGGTTTGCCAGGATTGACAATGAGATGCTTTCTCATGCGTTCTAATGCTATCTCATACCACCTTGGTACAGCACTGTTCAGGTCTCTGGGAATAAGGATGCGAAAGATCACAGGCGCTTTGTAACACCCCTCACCCGCCGCAATCAGTTACCCAAGCTGGCTGCTGGTTTGATCATTGCCCCTGGCAGGCGCTCTTCACGAGGGAGAGGCGTGGGGGTCAGGCCGAGTGCTTCCTTTTGCCTTGTTTTGCGTCTTGTTTCCATCACTGCCTGACGGGGAGGTCCCAGATTGGGGGTAATACCAGGACGCAGCGCCGTTGGCTGGAACTGCGCGTGCGTACCCCCTGCCGTGGAAATTGGGGAAATTGGGGAAATTGGGGAAGTCTGGCCCTTTCTTCCTGGCGAATCCCTGCCTGAATCTGCCCGGAGCCCGCAAGCGTCTGCCTCCGGAGTGCGTACACTCCGCATGTCTGATCTCTCCGCACTCTCGCGCCGTGAACTGCTCTCCCGCATGGGGGGCGGGCTGGGGGCGCTGGGGCTGGCGTCCACGCTGCAGGGAGCGGGCGCAGGCGGGCTGGTGCCGCGCACGAACTTTGTGCCGAAGGCGAAGCGGGTGATCCAGCTTTTCATGAACGGCGGGCCGTTTGGGGCGGACTTCTTTGATCCAAAGCCGGGTCTGCTCAAGTATGCCGGGCAGAAGCCTGCGGGTGCGGACCTGCGGACGGAGCGGCCCACGGGCGGGCTGCTGGCTTCTCCTTACCAGTATTCAAAGCACGGGCAGAGCGGGCTGGAGATCAGCGAGCTGCTGCCGAATCTGGCGCAGCATGCGGACGACCTGTGCGTGCTGCGCTCCTGCCACACGGACAATCCGAACCACGGCCCGGCGCTGCTGCTGATCAACAACGGCACCATGACCGAGCGTGTGCCGAGCATGGGCTCGTGGCTGAGCTACGGGCTGGGCAATGAGAATGCGAACCTGCCCTCCTTTGTGGTGCTCTGCCCGGGCAAGCCGGTGCGGTTTTCGGTGTTGTGGACCAGCGCCTTTCTTCCTGCGCAGCATCAGGGCGTGTACATCAACCATTCCAATCTGGATCCGAAGCAGATGATCCCCTGGCTGACGAATGAGAAGCTGGCGCGCGCAGACCAGCGCAAACAGCTCGATCTCATGCAGGCGCTGAACGCCGAGCACCTGGCCGCACGCGGCGGCGCGGATGTGGCGCTCAATGGGCGCATTCAGGCCATGGAGACCGCCTTCCGCATGCAGTCCGCCGCCACGGATGCCTTTGATGTGAATCTGGAGCCGGAAAAGGTGCGCGAGCTGTATGGCAAGAGCCACTTCTCCAACGGCTGCCTCATGGCCCGCCGCCTGGTGGAGCGCGGCGTGCGCTACGTGCAGCTCTACTACGGCAACGGCCAGCCCTGGGACACGCACTCCAAGCACGACGAGCAGACGCGCAAGCTCGCGGCGGACATCGACCGGCCCATCGCCGCGCTGATCGGCGACCTCAAACAACGCGGGATGCTGGAGGACACCCTCATCATCTGGGGCGGTGAGTTTGGCCGCACGCCCGTGAGCGAGAACGGCAACGGGCGCGACCACAATCCGCACGGCTTCTGCATGTTCTTCGCCGGCGGTGGCGCACGTGGCGGGCAGGCCTATGGGCAGAGCGATGAGTTTGGCTTCAAAGCGGCGGTGGACAAAATGCACGTGCATGACATCCACGCCACAATCCTGCACCTGCTGGGGATGGATCACGAAAGACTGACCTACCGCTACGCCGGGCGGGACTACCGCCTGACGGATGTACACGGCCGCGTGCCGCAGGCGATCGTGGGGTGAGTGGTGTGGTACTCTCGCTCTTTCCTCTCGCGCTTCGCGAGAGGGGCGAGGGCTTTCGCAGGGAGGGGAGTTTGGGGAGGGGTGGGGACGTGGGAGGTGGCGCGAGCGCTGGGCTCATCTCGGCGGAGCGAGATGAGTACTGTACGGCGGCTGCGGCGTGCGGGCGCTATGCGCGGGACTTGTCCGTGCGGAAGCGGCTCCAGAAGGAGGGCTTGCTGGGAGTGGCGCGGCGGATTTCCACGGTGGGATGCTTTTTGTTCGCCGCGGGGGCTGGCTTCTGTTTCTCGGATTCCTTTTCGGGCTTCGCAGGGGATGGTGTCGCGGGCGGTGTGTCCTGCTGTGCGGGGCCGTAGAGCTCGCGGGTTTTCTGGTGCAGCATCTCGGCCTCGGCGGCGCGCTGCATGGAGTCGCGGATGCTGCTGGGCACGGCGCTCTCCGTCAGCGGAGGCAGCAGGGGATTGGGGCCGGCGGCCCAGGTGCCGAGGGTCGGCATCATGGAGGCGATTTCATTCTGATTGTTCACCTTGTGCAGGCCGATCACGCGCAGCGAAGTGCCGAAGAGGTAGAAGATGGTGCTTTCATCCAGACCTTCCACCATGCTGCCGCCGCGCTGCAGGATGGGGCTGCCACGCAGGATGATTTCGTCTTCGGTGATGAAGGCTTCCTGGCAGAGGGCCTTGGCAGGCTCATTGAAATTCATTTCAATGAAGACCTTGCCACGCGCGCGCGCCTTGAGGGGCTTGCCATCGGGCGAGTACTTGAAGACCTGGATGGAATCCGCGGCGATCTTCAGGTAGGGCGGAAACTCGAGCTGCTGCGTGGAGATGCTCTTGGCCTCCATAAAGCTCATGCTGAGCAGGAAGCTCAGATCTGCGGGCGATTTCACCAGCGAGATGTCTTTGGCGCCGGTCTGGGTTTTGTCGGACGCCGTCGCAGACTTGGTGGAGGCGGTGTTCATGCTGGCGCAGCCGGCACACAACACGACCGCCATCAGCAAAGTGGCTGCCGAGCCGGGTTTAATCTTGGAAGAGAAGGTCATCAGCGAGTCTTAGATACACCCAAAGGCGATTTTGCTCATCTTGAAATTATTATAAAGCGTTATTCACGGCCCGGCGGGGGGCCTGACGCGCTCGTAGGTGACAAACCTCATGCTCTGGGGGTTGGCGGCATCGGCGGGGAAGTCCTGCTGCGAGGTGGCCTGCCACTCGGCGGGGTCCACAGGCGGGAAGGGGACGCCAGCGCCCAGCGTGGAGTCCACATGGGTCAAAATCAGCCGGTCAGCGAGGGGCATGGCGGCCGCGAAGGCGCCACTGCCGCCGAGGTTAAACAACTCGCGGGCTCCGTGGCTCCCCGCTTTGTGGAGTGCTTCCTCCACGGTGGCGACTTTTTCGCCCACGGGGGGAATGAAGGACGGATCCCGCGTCAGCACGAGAGGGTGGCGGTCGTCAAACCAGCCGATCATCTCCTCGTAGGTGATGCGGCCCAGCAGCAGCCACTGGCCGCGCGTGGTGCGGCGGAAGTGCTCCTTGTCCCGGGGGAGGTTCCACGGCACGCCTCTGCCGGTGGAAATGAAGCCGTCTGCCGAGACGGCGGCGATTAGGGTCAGGACTGGGCGTGCACTCACTGGGGGGCGGGGAGCGGAGACCTCGCTCAGTAAATGGCGGATTCACCTTCACTAAGGAGGCGCACGCGGTGCTCCAGCCCGCGGGCCAGCGCGGCTTTCATCAGGCGTTCGGCGGGCTCGCGCAGGGGCTCACCGCCGAGGGGGAAGGTGTCGTGGTGCATGGGCACCATGGACTGGGCCCCCATCATTTCAAAGGCGTCCAGCGCCTCCTCGGGATTCATGTGCACCTGGCGGCCGCTGGGCGCATCGTAGGCGCCGATGGGCATGAGCGCGAGGTCGATGCTGGCGCGTTTGCCGATCTCCTGAAAGCCGTCAAACATGGCGCTGTCGCCACAGTGGAAGAGGCAGCGGTTGGGGGATTTTACCAGGAAGCCGCCGAACTGCCGGTGGGTGTCGTGGATGTTGCGCGCACCCCAGTGGCGTGCGGGGGTGAGGGTGATGCGCAGGTCCTTGAAGGTGGCGCTCTGCCAGGTCTTCAGCTCCACGATGTGCCCAAATCCGCAATTTTTCACCACCCGGCCCACGCCCTGGGGCACGATGATGGGCTGGGCGGCGGCCAGCTTGCGCAGGCTGGGCAGGTGCAGGTGGTCGTAGTGGGCGTGCGTGACCAGCACGAGATCGATGTGGGGCAGATCATGCGCCCAGACGCTGGGGTGGCGCACGCGCTTCACCGGGCCGTGCCAGAGAGCCCAGTTGGGGTCGATGGCGATATTGACCCCGCCGATCTGGCAGAAGAAGCCGGCGTGACCCAGCCAGGTGACGGCGATCTCGTCCCGGGTGGCGACGGGCAGGCGGCCGAAATCCTGGCCTGGCTGACGCGGAGAGAAGAGGGTGGGAATGAGCACCTCATTGAGGAACTGGAGGTTGCGCTTGCGCCAGCCTTCCGTGGGCAGCAGGCCGATGCGGTTCCCTTCGGTCTGCGCTTTGTGGAGCAGACCGCGCTTTTTCTGCGGACTGGTGGAACCAGGCCCGCCCAGTGGGGAAGCGGGATCGAAGAGCATGGGATTCTGCTGAATTCGGTGACAATGGTAGAACCCAACGTTTTCAAACTCAAGACTTAAGTTCACAGGGCACACCGGAGAGGTGCCTGGGGGTTTTGCCGATGGCGCACCCCCGGGATTCGCTGGTGCATGGGGCGCAGCGGGGAAGCTCTACGCTTTCACGGTTCCCAGAGCGGTGACCCATTTGCCTTTGGTCACCACTTTCTGCAGGACAAACCCCGCGCGCTTTCCAGCAGCCAGGCAGGCCTTCGCCTGGGATTTCAGAATGCCGGAGAGCATGAGGAGGCCGCCCGGGGCCACGGAGCGCACGAGCTGCGGAAAGGCCGCCTCCAGCACATCAAAAAAGATGTTTGCAGCCACGATGTCCCACTTCTGCGTGGGCTCCCACTTCAGCACGTCCACCTGGGTGAAGCGCGTTCTGGGCGTGTCGTTGCGCTCTGCGTTTTCCTTGGAGATTTTGACGGCGGCGGGGTCGTAGTCGCAGCCCCAGATGCGGGTGGCGCCCAGTTTCTCGGCGGCGATGGCGAGGATGCCGCTGCCGCAGCCGAGGTCTGCCATGCTCCATTTCTGACCGGCCTTCTGCCGTTCAGCAGCGGCGTCCACCAGCAGCCGCAGCACGGTGGCGGTGGTGGCGTGGTGGCCGGTGCCAAAGGCCATGTCTGCCGGCACGGCGATGATTTCACGACCGGGAAATTTGGCGCGGGCTTTGGCGAGGTCGGCGTCTGTCTTGGCCGCGCAGATGACGAAGCGGTCCCGCACCTTCACCGGCGGCGGTGTCTGCGAGGCATGGGCGGCCCAGTTCTGTGTTTTGAGCTTCTTCACCGTGCCGCCGTATTTTTTCTGCGCGGCTTTCACCGGGGCCTGCACTTCGCTGTAAAGCTCCAGGCGGACCATCTTCCGGCCGGGAAAGCTGGTGGTGACGAGCGTGGCGTCCGGGGTTCCTTCAAAACGTTCTTCCCAGGTGTCAGCCGAACGTGAAGCTGTGAGTTTGGTCCAGACAAACATGAACAATCTTGGAGGAGGAGCATCTCTCTGAGAGAGATGGAGCGGGTGACGCGATTCGAACGCGCGACATCTTCCTTGGCAAGGAAGTGCTCTACCACTGAGCTACACCCGCTTTTGCTTTGGGACGGGGATTGTGGCGCATGCCGAAGATCGCGCAAGTGCAAAGTGCATGGGTTGAGAATGTTTTTATCCGGGCCATGCTGCGGCTGTGAATCTTCCCGCATACACCTGGATCAACGGCCGCATCGTCAGCACCGCCGAAGCGCGCATCTCACCTTTCGACCACGGCATTCTGGTGGGAGATGGTGTTTTTGAAACGCTTGTGGCACGCCGTGGCAGGCCCTTCACACCCACGCGCCACTGGCGGCGGCTGGTGGCCTCCGCGCAGGCCATGAACATCACGCCTCCGGAGTTTGACGCTTACTTGAGCGCGATGCTGGCCACCATGCAGGCGAATGATCTCACGGAGGCGCGCGTCCGTGTCACGCTGACCAGCGGTGACGGGCCGCTGGGCTCCGACCGTGGCGAGTCTCCTCCGACGATGACCGTGGCGGCCACACCTCTCAAGCCCTGGCCTCCCACGGATACCGTGATGACCGTGCCATGGACACGCAACGAACGCGGCGCGCTGGCGGGCATCAAGTCCATCTCCTATGGGGACAACGTGCGCGCCCTGGCGCTGGCTCATGGAGAAGGGGCAGGGGAGGCGATCTTTGCGAACACACGCGATGAACTCTGCGAAGGAACGGGGACGAACATCTTCATCGTCGCTGCGGGCAAGGTGCACACACCGCCGCTGAGCTCCGGCTGCCTGGCCGGCGTGACCCGCGCGCTGGTGCTGGAGGCCTGCGCCGCCGCCGGCATCGCCGTGGATGAGACCGCGATCCCCATCGCCATGCTGCACACCTGCGACGAAGCTTTCCTCACCTCCAGCACGCGGGATGTGCATCCCCTCGCGAAGATCGACCAGCGCCCGATGCCCGGGGTGTCAGGAGCCATCACCCAGCGCGTGGCGCGGGCGTTTCAGGATTTTGTGGCGGGGCGGGATGATCCGTGAGACGCGCCTTTTTGTGACGCACTGATCGTGGAGCGGAGCCTCACTCTCGTAGCGTTGCGTCGATCTTGTCACTCACGCCGGGCGCGGGGGGGGAGAGCGATTCAAAAAGCTTGAAATAAAACCGCGGAGGCGCACTCTAAAATAGAGAGATGAAACGTGCCCTCCAGATGTGTCTGATGATGCTGGTGCTGCTGATGCAGACGGCACCGCTGCTCATCGCCGCCTCTCCGCAGGAGAAGAAATGCCAGATGGCATGCTGCGCGTGGCTGGAGCAGGCGGGCATGTCAGACTGCACATGCGCCGAGCCATCTCTCCCAAACCAGAACCTCCCCGCACCGCTGCCGCCCGCCTCTGAAGGCCGCGGCTTTACGCCCCAGGTGGTGTGGACGGAGCTTTCCCAGGATTTTCAGTTCTACCTTTTCCAGGCAAAACAGACGGGCTGCACGATCCGGCCCGCTGCTGAGGAGCGTGCCAGCACCTGGCCCCATGTGAGGCTCAGCGTGCTGCACTGCTCCCTGCTGACCTGAATCCGGCCGAGCACAGACGCACTGTGCCTGCATCACGCGGTCCCACCGGGATCCTCATGCTTTGCAGGCGTGGCTTTTCGTATCAACGCCCCGATTCAGCTTCTCCGTGAAAACACTTCATGTTCTGGCGAGTGCCATGCTCCTGGCACCCGGCGCAGCTCTTGCCTGCGACACCTGCAAGAAAACGCCGCCGGCCCCCGGCCAGCGCGTCGTCGAGTACGACCTGCACATCTCCGAGCAGCATCTGGCCCCGGCGGGCAGGAAGGTGCGTGCCCTCACCATCAATGGCAGCATCCCCGGCCCGGTGCTGCGTTTTCGTGAGGGCGACTACGCCCGCATTCGCGTCCACAATGACCTGAGGAATGAGGAGACCTCCACGCACTGGCACGGCCTGCTGCTCCCGAATGAGCAGGATGGCGTGCCGTACGTCACCACACCGCCGATCCTGCCCGGCACCACCCACACCTTTGAGTTTCCGCTGCGGCAGAGCGGCACCTACTGGTTTCATTCCCACACGCACCTGCAGGAGCAGAGCGGCGTGTATGGCGGCATCGTCGTGGAGCCACGCGGCGGCGAGCCGGTGAAGGCGGACCGCGAGCAGGTGCTCATCCTCTCCGACTGGACCAACACGGACCCCATGGAAGTGATGCGCATGCTCATGCGCGGCAGCGACTACTTCGGCATCATGCGGAGGAACTCGCAGACCATTCTCGGCGCATGGCAGCGCGGCAATCTCAAAGACTACTTCCGCAGGGAATGGAGCCGCATGGTGCCCATGGACGTCTCCGATGTGGGCTACAACGCCTTCCTCATCAACGGCCAGCGGCAGACCCGCATCTCAGGCCGCCCAGGCGAGCGCGTGCGCCTGCGGGTCATCAATGCCTCCGCCGCCACCTACTTCCACCTCAGCTCCAGCGCAGGGCCCATGACGATCGTGGCCGCAGACGGTCCGCCGGTGCAGCCCGTGCAGGTGGGCAGCTTTCTCATGGCCATCGCAGAGACCTACGATCTCATCATCACCATCCCCGCCAGTGGCGAGTATGAGCTGCGCGCCACCGCGCAGGATGGCAGCGGACATGCCTCCGCCTACTTTGGCGAGGGCGAGCGTCACGCTGCCGAAAGCCCCCCGCGCCCCAATCTGTATCAGATGGATCAAATGCTCTCCCTCTCGCTGGAAGAGCAGGAGGCAGACCCCCGCGCACCGCTCCGGCTACCCCGCCCGGGCTCGCCCTACAAGCTGCTGAAAGCCACGCATGACACGACGCTTCCGTCAAAACTTCCGCGCCGCAGGATCACCCTGCACCTCACCGGAGACATGGTGCGCTATGTCTGGAGCTTCGATGGCAAGACCATCGCTCAGGAGCCTTATATCAAGATCAGGAAGGGCGAGATCATCGAGCTGGAACTGGTGAACGACAGCATGATGCACCACCCCATCCACCTGCACGGTCATTTCTTCCGCCTGCTGCTGGGCGGCGGCTCACGCTCCCCTCTGAAGCACACCGTCGATGTCCCGCCCATGGGCCGGCGGCTGGTAGAATTTGAAGCCAATGAGGACAAGGACTGGATGTTTCACTGCCACATCCTCTATCACATGATGAGCGGCATGGCCCGGGTGTTTCGCTATGAGCAGGGCACTGCGGCTGCGCCTCATCATGGCGATGCCATGAGCGAGACTCCTGCCGACACACTCGCCAATGCCGCCGGGCTCACCGGCATGACCGCCGCTCCTCACGCCGCACACCGCCCGAGCCCCTTCTCATTCTTCCGTCATGATCACGCCGCCGCCGGACTCGGCGAGCATGCCCATGACATGAGCTACTTCTGGGGCGCGGCATCGCTCCAGACGCAGATGAGCAACGGGCTGCTTTCCTGGATGAATCCGAAAAACAACCTGCTCCTCTCCTGGGAGCTCGGCTGGCGGCGCAAGCCCATCACCGAGCATGAAGTGGACGCCATCTACCAGCGCTACTTCAACATGAACTTCCAGGCCTACGCGGGCTTCCGCTTTGCCAACCATGGCGGCGGAAACCGCATCATCGCCGGGTTCAACTACCGGCTGCCGCTCATGTTCCTGGCGGACTTCACCGTGGACAGCCATGGCAACGGCCGCTTCCAGCTCTCCAAGCGCTTTCAGCTCACGCCGCGTCTCGGTGTGTCTGGCTATGCCTTTTATGACACCGGCAGCCGCTGGGAATGGAGCGCCGCCGCCGACTACACGCTGGCGCGAAATGTCTCCCTCTCCGCCAGCTACCACAGCGACTACGGCCCCGGAGTGGGCCTCATCATCCGCTTTTGATGGAACTCAACCCATCAACTCCGCACCCAAAAACAACACACCCCAAAAAACACATCACCATGAAAACAAACACACTCATCCTCCTCGCCACCCTGCTGCTCAGCCTCGGGCTCGTCTCCTGTGCCGGCACATCCACTGCCGGCGGCGTCAAACCCTATCCGCTGAAGGTCTGCCTCGTCACGGGCAACGCCCTCGACAGCATGGGCGGCCCCGTCAGCACCGTGTACAACGGCCAGGAGATCAAGTTCTGCTGCAAGCCCTGCCTCAAGAAGTTCGAGGCCAATCCCGCCAAGTATCTCTCGAAGCTCTAAGCGGCGGCAAACCCTTTCCCAGGCGGCTCCCCGCCGCCTGGGACTGAAAACAAACACACAACACAAACGCAAACACACCATGAAAACGAAACTCATCCGCACCACCCTCCTCGGCATCAGCGCGTTCAGCGCCCTGCTGCTGGCCTCCTGCCAGGCTCCCGCCTCGGCACCCCATAGCGCAGTGACATGCAGCAAGTGCCACACCGTTCACTTCATGTCTCCCTCCATGACCGGCACCGGCCCCAAGGGACTCGTGACTCTGAAGCACTCTGACAGCATGAGCTGCCCCGACTGTGAAAACAAGGTCGTGGCCATGCTGAAGACCGGCAGCCTGACCACGCATACATGCAAGACCTGCGGAGGCACTTTGCACCACTGCACCGGCCATTGAGCCGCGCTCAGGGTAAACGCCGTCTGCGAACGCGCCGCAGGCGGTCTGCATCACTGGCAGTCGCAGTCCAGGCAGCCATGCGTGGCGCAGCTGCGGCAGATTCTTTCCACCTGCGCACGCAGTCTCTGCCGCGCGCGCAAGAGCCGGACATTGACGGTGTTGACGCGCTGCTGGGTGGCCCTGGCCATTTCTGTGGGCGATTCTCCGCCGAGATCAATGCGTCTCAGCAGCTCCGCATCCGCCTCCGGCAGCAGCGGCAGCATCTTCATCACACACTGGCACAGTGTTTTTTCATCCTCCGGGGAAACGGATTCGGGCAGCTCCACCTTGAGCCGGGTCATGGCTTTTTCCTGCGTCGTCCTGCGCCGGTGCGCATCGATGATGGCATGACGCAGCACACGGTAAAACCACGTGACCACGCCCTCGCTGTCCGCAGGCGCCTGCCCGGAGCGCAGCGCCTTCAGCAGGCATTCCTGCACCAGATCGGCCGCCAGCTCGGGATCGCCCGTGCGGGAGCGCGCAAATCCCACAAAGGCATCGAGATGCTGAAGAAGCGCGTCCGGGATCATCACCTGAACATACGAGGCGTAAGAAAGACCGTAACATTTTTTATCGGCTGCGTGAGCAGGAGGGAAGGGGACATCCCTTCGACCAACCCTCAACTCAACCCCTGCACTCCATGAACCTTCCTCAGACATTTGAACTCACCGGTTTGTCCTGCCCCTCCTGCGTGGAAAAAATCCGCGCCCGGCTGCTGGATCATCCTGCCATCACCGAGGCCGTCGTCACCCTGCATCCACCTCAGGCCGACATCAGAACCCACCAAGTCTTCAGCGACGAGGAAATGAACGAGTGGCTGCGTCCTCTGGGGAAATATCAAGTGGCCGCTGAGGCATCTCCGGCAGAGCCGGTGCTGCCCGCCAAAAGCGCCCGCACCTACCGCCCGCTCATCATCCTTCTGAGCTATCTGCTGCTGGTCATCACGGCGGCAAATATCATGCAGGGCGGCTTTGATCCGGCGCTTTCCATGCGGCTTTTCATGGGCGGCTTCTTCATCGCCTTTTCCTTCTTCAAAATGCTCGACCTGCGCGGATTCAGCGACGCCTACCGCAGCTACGATCTCGTGGCCAGGGCGCTGCCTGCCTATGGTTTTGTGTATCCCTTCATCGAGCTGCTACTCGGCCTCGCCTACCTGGCCGGCTGGGAGCCCGCGTGGGTCAATGCAGCCACGGCGCTTGTCATGGGCGTGAGCCTGCTGGGCGTGCTCAAGGCGGTGACGAGCAGGAAAACCATCCGCTGCGCCTGCCTCGGCACCGTGTTCAACCTGCCCATGTCCACCGTCACCATCATCGAGGACGGTCTCATGCTGGTGATGGCCCTGGCGTCCGTGCTCCACTTCTGATGAGAGGCGAACGCCGTTTGTTTCAGGATTTTGCGGCGGGGCGGGATGATCCGTGAGGTGATGCAGCTTTTTCAAAAACGAGTCTGAACGGAAATCTCCGCATGGATGCCGAGTCGCTGTGTTTTCATTCTCACCTAAGCTCGTAAACGAATCGCTCGTCCATTTTGAAGTCTAAATCCTGCTTCACTGCTTCATTGAATATGGCCGTGATCTTGCCAAACAGAGTACTTCCCATGAACCGTTTGCTGATTGCAGAATCGTCCCAAATCAGCGTGATAGGACGCTCAACATCTGTCAGGAGGCGGTCCCGTAAAGCCGCGAGATTTCTCCCGTAATAAGGACCGAAATCCAGAAGGTTTGCCAACGACGTGTGCAATTCACCCTCTGTTGATATTTTTTTACCTTCGATATGAATTTCCATGGGGTGGACGTTGACAATTTGCGTCGATTTATGACGCGAATTGAAAGCGATCATGACTTCGTCTCATACACCTCTCCCAGCTTGCGCAGCAGGGCTTCGAGCTTGGTGTAGTAGTCGTCTTCTTTCATCTTGGCGCGTTGTTCCTTCAGCGCCTTCAATTCGCGCTCCAGAGCATCACGGGTGCTGCGCTGGGCATCGGTGAGTTTTTGTTCTTCTTCGCTGAGCACGAGCACCATCTGGGCGGCGCGTTCGCCATCCAGCACGGCGCCGGCGGCCACGGGGGCGTCCACGTTCAGAACTTCACTGCGGGTGCCGATGCCGTCGCCGTTGTCTTCAATAAGGGCGTGCTCGGTGGCCAGGCGGCCGTCGTTTTCATAGAACATGGCGGCGGCCTTGCTGGCGTGGCGAAAGGCTTCGAGGAGGGAGACCTGCTTGTCCTGATCGGCGTCGGCTTCGGCCAGTCCGCCGATGGCCTGGGCGAAGTATTCGCCAAAGCGGGCGTAGAAGACTTCATCCGGGCTTTTGGTGGAGGTGATGATGATGCGGTTTTTTCCAGACAGCGCCTTCAAGAAGCCGCCGCTGGCGGAGGCGGTGTGAATCACCGCCACTTCCTGCTTCAGCGGTTTGATCCAGCCGGCGAGCTGCTTCACATCGAAGTCTGGTCCTTCGGCGCTGAACTTGGCCTCGCGCCCGTCAAAGGTGCCGTGGCCGATGAGCACGAGCCAGAGCGAATGGGATGGGTCGGAAGTGGTGAGGCGTTTTTCGAGTTCTTCGGTGGTCTTCTCGCCATGCACGATGGCAGGAGAGACGCCCGCCTTCTTGCAGGCGGTGGTCCAGGCCTCGACCTGGGTTTGGAATTTCTTGCCGTATTCCTCCGTGCCGGGTGCGCCGAGGACGATGACGACATCCAGCGCACGCGGCGCGGCGTGGAGCAGGGGGGAGAGCAGGAGCAGCGCCAGCAAAGTACTCGCGAGCTTGAGCTCGCTCTGGAAGCGCCGCAGGGGATTGCGTGGGGTTGTCGTCATAACACGCCGGAGCGGGCTGAAGCCCGCGAGTACTTTCTTCGTCATGCCATGCCTCCTTTTCTACGCAAGACCCACTCCGCGCCGATGAGCAGCAGGAGCGCGAGGAAGATCCAGGGCGAATGCCACAGCGGTGTGGAAAGCGTGACCTCCACGGGAACGCGGATGTTTTTCAGCAGCTCCGGTATTTTGCCGATATCCTCCAGCGCGAGCATCTGGCCGCCGGTGTCTGCCGCGATGCGCTGCAGAAAGGCTTTGTCTGGAGCGAGACGGCTGAACTCCTCCGCCTGCGGGCCGTAGGTCCAGCCGGTGAGTTTGGTGCCGAGCTGTGTGTGCTTCTCCATGTCCTCCACACTGGCGGTGGCGCGGTAGTTGCCAGAGTTCGCGGAGAAAAATTCGGTTTCAAACAGTCCGGCCTCCTTGAGGCTGGGCTCGGCGAAGAGCTGGGACTTTTTGCCGTCGGGCTGGGTGACTTCGATCTTCACCATCGCATCGCCGTGGGCCTTGAAGGCGCGGTCCCGCACACGCACGGAGAGCTTCACGCGCTCGCGGTCGGCGGCGTCGGTTTCGGCGGAGAAGGTGATGCTGTCCGCCACGTCCACCACGAGCCAGCGCATGAGCTGACGCCAGGCGCGCTCCATGTCCTTGCGCGAGTCCGCGTCGTTCATGCCCCAGCGCCACAGGTCCGCCACCATCACGCTGCCCACGCGGCCTTCGCCGAAACGCTGGGAGACGATGGCGGGCAGGGTGGTCTGCGTGGAATCCGAGACGGTGGCCAGAATGCTGGCGCCGGGCTTGATGGCGAAGGTTTGATTGATGGCGTAGAAAGCGGGCATGGCGGCCAGGCGTTTTTCGTCCTCGGCGCGGTCCGTGCGCAGACGCATCCAGGACTCCAGCCAGCCTTCGCGGGTGAGATTGAAGCGCGCATCCAGCATGGGGCCGGTGGTGGTGGTGCGGTCAATATAGACCGGCAGCATGCTTCCAATCGGCGTGTGGTCATAGCCGCCCGCCTGGTAGCACTCCTGCCCGCCGAGCATGAGCAGCGCGCCGCCGCGCTCGCTGACGAAGCGCTGGATCAGGTGCATCTGCTCCTGGGTGAAGAAACCGGCTTCGAGGTCGTCGATGATGATGGCGCGGTACTCGCTGAAGAGATCCTCGGCGGCCTTGGGAAAGCCGTCGCTGAGTTCCTTGGCATCGCGGGTGCCAAGGCGGATGAGCACGGGCTGGTCGTAGCGCTGCGCCTCCTCGCCTTCCTTCGCACCAAAGCCGCGGAAAAGGGGATTGGCACTTTCTCCGGCATGGCCGCGCCATTCAAACTTCGGCTCTCGTTTGGCGATGCGCACGAGGCTGGGCATCTGGATGTCGTCATCACCCGCAATGGCGCGGCGCAGGAATTTGTACTCCCAGTTGGGCCGTCCGGCGATGTAGAGCACGCGGTAGGGGCCGGAGCCGCGGTCCGCCGCGAGGAGGCGGGTGTTGTTGGCCAGGGTGGCCTCCTGCACGCCTTCGGTCTTGAGCTCGAGCTTGTGAAACGACATGCCGGGCTTCGCCACCGGGATGCGCAGGCGCACCGTCTGAGGCGAGTCGCCACTGAAGGTGACTTTTTCGCTCACGATGGCTTTGCCCTGCTCATCCAGCGCGGCCAGGGTGGCCTGCCTGCCGTTCAATCCGTGGGCGGACACGCGGGAGGTGATGGTGATGGGTGCGTCTTCAAAGGGGCTGGTGGCCACGGTGGCATCCAGGATCGCCAGATCGGGCGTGGGAGTGTTTTTCCCTGCCAGCACGGTGAAGACGGGCGCGCCTTTGGCCTCCGTCTTCCAGATGGAGGCATCGGTGGCATTGCCATCGCTGATGAGCACCACGGCGGCGAGGTTGGTGCCGCCATTGCGCAGAGACATGAGGGTGCGGCAGAGGTCCGAGCGGGAGCCGTCAAACTTCAGCGCGCGGAAGTGCGGCACGCTCTGCGTCTGCGAGCCGGCGGTCATGAGGCGCAGCCGGAAGTCTTCACTGAGGGACTTGATCCACACCGCGTCTTCAGCGCCGGCATTGAGTGCAGCGGTGACCTGGGCGGCGCGGGTGGGCGCGCCGGCTTTCTCCGCGGTTTCCAGGGAGGCGCTGTTGTCCACCAGGACGATGACTTCGTTTTCCCCCTTCTTTGGCTGCTGCTTCGTCCACAGCGGGTCCAGCAGGCAGAGCGCCAGCAGGGCCAGGGCGGCCAGCTTGCAGGCGACGGCCGCCAGTTTGCGCCAGCCGCGCAGGGGGGAACGGCGGTAGCCCAGCCAGAGCAGCCCGAAGACAGCCACAACCACCAGGACGGCGAGCCAGGTGATGTCGGTGTTTTGCCAGAGAATGCGGGGCATGAGCTGCCAGTAAACGTGAAGCGGGCCGAAAAGCTACATCACAACCTGCCGCAATCTTTTTTGTTGCCAGAAAAATGAATGTGGAAGCGCTTGTGGGATCACGCATCCTCGTTTTGATCAGCGCGTCCTCACCGCCCGCCGCCATGCCTCTCTACGACCCCTATGCGTTCCAGCTCGCCGGCTTCAGCGAGGGAGATGTCGATGAAATCCTGGCCGATCTGGACTACCTGCACCGCAATTCACGCTGGACGCACCGGCGCGACCAGATCGAGCGGATGATCGTGGAATCGCCGGTGATTTTGCTCGATTTCCTGCGCAGCGTGAAGCCGGAAGTGGTGAAAAGCGCCATGATTCCGCGCCGCGTGAAGGAGCTGGTGTTCCGCCCCGCCTCGACGAGACAGGCTGTTTGAGTCCTTGCGCACTGGCTGACATCCGCCACATTCGGCCTCCCCCCGACCCGGCCATTGTGCGCCGGGAGGCGTATTCCCATTTCCCATGTTCAACTGGATCATCAAAAAAATCATCGGCACCAAGAACCAGCGCACCGTGCGCAAGCTTCAACCTGTGGTGCTCGAGATCAACCGCATCGAAGCGCAGCTTCAAAACGAGCCGGAGGAGGCGCTGCGGGAGCGCACGCAGAAATGGCAGCAGCAGTTCCAGGCCTTCCACACCCCGCCGTTTCTCGGTGGTGTGGGCCTGCGCATCGCCGATGAAGCTGCGGTGGACGCCTGCCTGGAAGCGGTGGAGAAATACTTCACCGCGCTGAAGCCGCACTTTCCCGCGCTGGAGAGTGATTACCTTGCCTCCGCCGCCTGGCGCAGCGCCGCTCTAGACGACAAGAAGGCACGCATTGACCGCGCCCGCGAAGCCTGGAACGCCATCCAGCCCGACTTTGCCGCCATCGAGCAGAAGATGCTCAATGACATCCTGCCCGAAGCCTACGCCGTGGTGAAAAACGGCGCCCGCCGCATGTGCGGACGCGAGATTGTCGTCTGCGACCAGCCGCTGGGCTGGAACATGGTGCACTTCGACGTGCAGCTCATCGGCGGGGTGGCGCTGCACCGCGGGATGATCGCCGAAATGGCGACCGGGGAAGGGAAGACGCTCGTGGGCACCCTGCCCGTGTATTTGAATGCGCTCACCGGCCGCGGCGTGCACGTGATCACCGTGAACGACTACCTGGCCCGACGCGACAGCGAGTGGATGGGCAGCCTGTACAAATTCCTGGGCCTCACCGTGGGCTGCATTCAGAACGACCAGCCCAGCCACCTCCGCCGGGAGCAGTACGTCTGCGACATCACCTACGGCACGAACAGCGAGTTCGGCTTTGACTACCTGCGAGACAACGGCATGGCCTCCAGCAAGGAGCAGCAGGTGCAGCGCGGGCACTACTTTGCCATCGTGGACGAAGTGGACTCCGTGCTCATCGATGAGGCGCGCACGCCGCTCATCATCAGCGGCCCCGTCATGGCGGCCGAGAGCAACCACCAGTACGAGCGCTACAAGCCCCTGGTGGAGCAGCTCGTGCGCCGTCAGAACACGCTGTGCAACCGCCTGATCACCGAGGCGAAGGAAAACGCCGCCGCGGGCGACATGGAGCTGGCCGGGAAGAAGCTCTTCCAGGTGCACATGGGCCAGCCGAAGAACCGCGCCCTCATGCGCGCCATGGAGGAGCCCGAGCTGCGCCGCGCCATGGAAAAGTCCGAGCTCTCCCTCTATGCGGACACGCAGAAGGTGGAGTTCTTCAAGCTCAAGGAGGAGCTGTACTACTTCATCGAGGAAAAATCCCACGACGCCGACCTCACCGAAATGGGGCGCAACTTCCTCAACCCCGACGAGCCGGACGCCTTCGTGCTGCCGGATATCGCCACCATTTATTCGGAGATCGACGGCGATGCGACGCTCTCTGAAGAAGCCCGCAGCCGCAAGAAGAGCGAGATGCAGGACCGCCTCTCCCACCAGGGCCAGCGCATCCACCAGATCAGCCAGCTTCTGCGCGCCTACTGCCTTTATGAGAAGGACGTGGAATACGTCGTCGAAGAGAACAAGGTGATCATCGTCGATGCGCAAACGGGCCGCAAGATGGCCGGACGCCGCTGGAGCGACGGCCTGCACCAGGCGGTGGAAGCGAAGGAAGGCGTGCAGATCGACGCCGAGACGCAGACGCTGGCCACCATCACCATTCAGAACTACTTCCGCCTGTACCAAAAGCTGGGCGGCATGACCGGCACCGCCGAAACGGACGCCGCCGAATTCCACGACATCTACAACCTGGACGTGCTCACCATTCCGACCAACCGGCCGGTGAAGCGCAAGGACCACAACGACAGCATCTACAAGACCCGCCGTGAGAAATTCACCGCCGTGGTGGAGCTCATCCGCGAGCTGAATGCCAAGGGCCAGCCCGTGCTGGTGGGCACCGCCAGCGTGGAGGCCTCTGAAATGGTCTCCCGCCTGCTGAAGCTGCAGAAGATCACCCACAACGTGCTGAATGCGAAGTATCACCGCCAGGAGGCGGAGATCGTGGCACGCGCCGGACACCGCGCCGCCGTGACGATCTCCACCAACATGGCCGGTCGCGGTACCGACATCAAGCTGGGCGAAGGCGTGGCCGAACTCGGCGGCCTCTACGTGCTGGCCACGGAGCGTCACGAAAGCCGCCGTGTGGACCGCCAGCTTCGCGGGCGTTCGGCCCGTCAGGGAGACCCCGGCGAGAGCAAGTTCTTCCTCAGCTTTGAAGACGACCTCATGCGCAACTTCGGCGCCGCCGAGCGCATGACGAAGATGATGGAGCGCTTTGGCATGAAGGAGGGCGAGGAGCTGCAGCACCCCTGGCTGAACCGCAGCGTGGAGACCGCGCAGAAGCGCGTGGAGCAGCGCAACTACGTCTGGCGCAAGCGCGTGCTGGAATACGATGACGTGATGAACCAGCAGCGCGAAGTCGTCTATGAGTGGCGCAACGACGTGCTCAACAGCAACGACACCCGCATCCTCATCAATGAGGCGGTGGAAAAGGGCATCACCGAACGCCTTGGCGCCTTTGTGCCGAAGGACGTGAAGGATGCGGACGACGTGGATTATGACGGCCTGCTTTCCTGGGTGAACACGACCTTCCCCATCGGCCTGCGTGTGTTTGACGAGGAGTTCAAGGCCCTCGATTTCGATGCCAAGGCAGCGTATCTCAAAGACAAGATCCTTGGCGCCTACGACGTCAAAGTCAGCAACGCGAATCCCACGGCCTTGCAGGAGATCGAGAAGATGATTCTTCTCAATGCCATCGACCGCCTCTGGCAGGAGCACCTCTTCGCCCTGGACGCCCTGAAGGAAGGCGTGAACCTGCGCACCTACGGCCAGAAAGACCCGCTCATCGAGTTCAAGCAGGAGGCCTTCACCATCTTCGCGGAGCTGATGAACAACATCAACGGCGAGGTCCTGGGCAATCTCTTCCGCAGCACGCAGCAGCTCGCCGCCTTTGAGCAGTTCCTGGCCCAGATGGTCCTACAGCAGAGCGGGGAGTCCACCGCGCAGCAACGCGAGGAAGAGGAGGAGAGGGAGGAAGCCGCCCCCAATCCCGGCCGCGACGGCCCCCGCCTCATCCTTCCCAGCGCCGCCGCCGGCGGCGCCAAGCCAAGGCCGAAACTCACCAACATCGGCCGCAACGACCCCTGCCCCTGCGGCAGCGGGAAGAAGTACAAGCAGTGCTGCGGGCGGATTGCGTGATTTGATCACCGGGAACAGCAGTGTTTCCGATCTCGAATACCTGTGGAACAGTTCCTTTTCGGCTGTTAATATCACCGCATGAGCAAAGCCTCAACCAAACGCCCAACAGTTAGCAAGCGTCTCGCCACGCTGGAGCTGGAGTTCGCGGCGCTGCGGGAGCAGGTGCTGGGACACCCTCCTGTGAAAAAAGACTGGAAGAGCACCGTGGGTTCGTTGCCGGACGATGCCATGACCCGCCGTGCATTCAAGCTAGGCGCCCGGTGGAGCAAGGCCGCGAGAGGGGCTTGATCCTTTAGTCCTCTCCTCATGCTGGTGCTCGATACAGATCACCCCAGCGAACTGGAGGTTCGCTCGCCGTCCGGCCTGCGCCTGCTGCGTCGTCTGGAACAAAGCCACGAGGATGCGGTGATCACCGCTGTGACGTGCGAGGAGCAAGTGCGTGGCTGGCTGGCAGAGATTCACCGTCAAACGCGTCCTCGCGATCAGATCAGCGCCTATGCCCGCCTGATTCGTACCATCGAAAGTCTCGCGCGGTGGACGATCCTCTCACTGGATGAAGAATCATCCGCCGCCTTCGAAAGCCTGAAGAAGCAGCGCGTCCGCATCGGTTCAAACGACCTCAAGATCGCCTCTATCACGCTGGCTCATGACGCCACGCTCCTGACGCGGAACACTGGCGACTTCGCCAAGGTTCCCGGTCTGAAGTTGGAGAACTGGCTGGAATAGCCGCCGGATTCGCGTCCTCACGTGGGCCGTAATGCTCCCTTGTTCCTGCGGAAGTCCAAAAAGCGCCACGGACGGTCGAGAAAGCTGGAGCCCTCATCATCATGGGAGCTCCCTTCTTGACTCCTGTATGGCTCATCCTCAAAGTGGCGCGCCATGGCTTCACGTCTCCTGCTCCTGCTGCCCCTTTTTCTTTCCATTGTTATCCCGGTTCTAGCCGTCGATGACTACCAGCTTGGCCCTCTTTCGCAAGAGAAAGCGGAAGTGCCCAAAGGGAAGGTGATTGCCATGCCGGTGCATGAGTCGAAGATCTATGCGGGCACGAAGCGGGACTGGTGGATCTATGTGCCGGCGCAGTACAAGGCGGAGCAGCCGGCGAATCTGATGGTGTTTCAGGACGGCCATGATTACGTGGGAGTGAAGGGCGCGTGGCGGGTGCCGGTGGTGTTTGATAACCTCATCGCCAGCGGCGATATGCAGCCAACGATCGCCATCTTCATCAACCCGGGGCACAGTGGCGAGACGAAGCCGCAGGAGTGCGTGGAAGAACAACAACCGTGGCAAGGAGTACAACACGCTGGGAGACACCTATGCGCGCTTCCTGCTGGAGGAAATCATTCCGCAGGTGCAGAAGGACTACAAGCTGACGGACAACCCGGAAGGCTGGGCCATTGCGGGAGCCAGCAGCGGTGCGATCTGCGCCTTCACGGTGGCGTGGGAGCGGTCGGACAAGTTTCGCAAGGTGTTCTCCACGATCGGCAGCTATGTGGATCTGGCGGGCGGGCATGTGTATCCCTCCATCATCCGGCTGACGGAGCGCAAGCCGCTGCGCGTGTATCTTCAGGATGGCAGCAGCGATCTGGACAATCCCTTTGGCAACTGGCCGCTGGCCAACAAGCAGATGGCTGCGGCGCTGGCTTACCAGAAGTATGACTTCACTTTCACCTTTGGCGACGGGGCGCATAACAGCAAACAGGGGGCGAGTCTCTTCCCGGAGGCGATGAAATGGCTGTGGCGGAAGTGAGAGTTATGTGTCGGATTCGGCAAAAAGGCGGTGGCGGGGGCTTTTTTCATTGTGAATAACTTGGTTTCGACCTTGACACCCCGGCCAATCCCCTTACCATCGCGGCCCCCTTCTTTCCCACTCGGAAGATTTCTCGTACACAGCATTCAATGAAGACGTTTTCAGCCAAAGCCCAGGAGCATACCCCCACATGGTGGGTCATCGACGCCAAGAACCAGGTTCTTGGAGATGTCGCAGTCGCAGCCGCCAACCTCCTGCGCGGCAAAACCAAGCCCACCTTCACCCCCCACGTGGACACCGGTGACTTCGTGGTCGTTCTCAATGCCGCTGAAGTCCGTGTGACCGGCAAGAAGGAGCAGCAGAAGATTTACACCTCCAAGGCCGGCTACGTCGGCAATCAGAAGATTGAAAACGTCGAGCGCGTGCGCGCCCGCCGTCCGCAGCTTCTTGTGGAGCGCGCCGTGAAGGGCATGGTCCCGCACAACCGCCTGGGCCGTTCCGTGCTGGGCAAGCTGAAGATCTACGAAGGCGCCGAGCATCCGCATGAGGCGCAGAATCCGAAGCCCTTCGCCATCGCCTAATTTTTACTGTCACCCCATCGCATGAGCAAGCCTCTCAAAACCGCCACAGGCCGCCGCAAGACCGCCATCGCCCGCGTCTTCATCACTGAAGGAGCCGGAAGCATCACCGTCAACGGCCGCGACTTCGAGGAGTATTTCCCGACCGTCGCCCTGCAGAACCAGATCCTTTTCCCTCTGGCGCTGACGAACTCCCGCCAGACCTATGATTTCAAAGTGAACGCCAGCGGCGGTGGCAGCACCGGCCAGGTCGGCGCAGTCCGCCTCGGCATCGCCCGTGCGCTGATCGGCGTGAATCCTGAGCTCCGCGGCGTGCTGAAGCAGAACGGCCTGCTCACCCGTGACTCCCGCGCCAAGGAACGTAAGAAGCCCGGCCGCCCAGGCGCCCGCAAGCGCTTCCAGTTCTCCAAGCGTTAATCGCTTCCAGATTGTTACAGCTCGATGTGTGCAAAGCCCCGCCGTGTGCGGGGTTTTGTTTTTTCAGTCGCTGGCGGTCCATTCCGCCTCCAGATTCCTCCCCATGACTTCCGGCCACTTCCTTGTCTTAGGCGCCAGCATCATCTGGATCCTGTTCTGCATGCGTTTCTGGTGGGCCATTGACCGGGAGCATACCTGGCAGCGGCGGTTCATCGCCATCGGTGCCGGCATCGGCGGGGGGCTGATCTACCTCATCGGCGTGATGATGCTGCAGCTGCTGAAGGAGCCGCCGCAGGCCCCTGTGGAAGAACGGGATGAGACTGAAATCCGCGTGTCTCCACGTGTGGTGGAGCCGGGGAAGAAGTGAGGGCGCGGGCTATTTATGATTTATGATTTATGATTTCCCGGACGGCCCAGCCGCATCTCGGACCTGGGTTTCCCAAATCATCAATTCCTTTTCACTCCGCATCGCCGAAGCCGGAGGTGACGAGTTCTTCGAGGTCGGCCACGGCGGCTTCGGCGTCGTTGCCGTCGGCGATGATCTTGATCTTTTCGCCACGTCCGGCGGCCAGCATCATGAGGCCCATGATGCTCTTGCCGTTCACGGGTTCGTCGTCCTTCTCCACCCAGACATCGCACTGATACTTGCTGGCACGCTTGACGAACTGCGCCGCCGGGCGTGCGTGCATGCCCATTTTGTTGCGGATCGTGAGTTCTTTTTGGATGCTCATGGTGGGTGGGTGAGGAGCTACGCTTAACCTAATTGATCATCCGTCATCTTTTTCAACAACCTTTGGTCAAACTCTACCGCGCTGTTATAGCCAAACGTGCGCAGCTTGAAGTTGATTGCAGCCAGTTCGATCAGGCCGGCCACGTCCCGCCCCGGCTCCACCGGCAGGGCCACACGGCCGATCTTCAACCCCATGATCTCCCGGGTGTCGGCATTGACCCCGACGCGCTCCAGGTCCTCGGTCTTGGTGCCACGCACGAGCTCCACGATCAGGTCCAGCCGCTTGCTCAGACGCACGGCGCTGACGCCAAAGAGCGCGGCCACGTTGAGGATGCCCAGCCCGCGGATTTCGATCATCCCGCGGGTGATGTCCGGCGCGGAGCCCACGACTTCGCGGTCCTCGATCAGGCGCAGGCGCACGGCATCATCCGCCACCAGGCTGGCGCCGCGCTGCAGCAGGCCGATCACGCTTTCGCTCTTGCCGCAGCCGCTTTCACCCTGGATCAGCACGCCCAGGCCCTGCACGTCCACCAGGCAGCCGTGCACCAACAGGGTGGGGGCAAAGGCCCACTCCAGCTTGATGGTGGCGGCATTGAGGAACTTCATGGTCATCATGCTGGTCTGAAACACGGAGATGCCCGCGCTGTTGGCGATCTGGATTAATTCGTCGTCAATGCGGTGTCCGCGTGCCACCACAATGCAGGGAATGTCCCAGGAGCAGAGCTGGCTGAAGCGGGCGGCGCGCAGCCGGGGGTCCAGCCCCTCGAGGAAGGAGTGCTCGGAGTTGCCGATCACCTGCACCCGCTTGTAGGCAAAGTAGGTGAAAAACCCCGAAAGCGCGAGCCCGGGCCGGTTCACGGAGGGCTCGTTGATCTTGCGGCTGTAGCCCGCATCGCTGCCGATCAGCTTGAGCTTGAGCGATTTTTCATTGAGGCTGAAAAACTCCCCCACCGTCACGGAAGACGGGCGCTTGACTTTGGTTGGAGGAGGCATGCCGGACATTACGCGAAGCTTGTCTCTCGCGGCAACGAAAAACCAACTCGCACTGGAAAACAGTGCACACCCCGGTTACATCATCCGCCCCTGACGCCGCACCCTGCGGCACCGGCTCTTTTCCACCTCTCCCATGCCCCGCAAAAAGGAATCCGCTTTCGACTCCGTGGAGTCTGTGCTCGCAGACATTCGCGCTGGCCGCATGGTCATCGTCACCGATGACGAAGACCGTGAAAACGAGGGGGATCTGATCTGCGCGGCGGAAAAGATCACCGCCGAGATGGTGAACTTCATGGTTCGGCAGGGCGGAGGAATGCTGTGCGTGCCCGTCTCGCTGGAGATCGCGGAAAAGCTCAATCTGGCCAGCATGGTGCCGGAGAACCGCGAGGCCTTCCGCACCGACTTCACCGTGACGGTGGACGCGGCCAAAGGAATCAGCACCGGCATCAGCGCCGCCGACCGCACACGTACCATCCGCCTGCTGGCGGATGCCGAGACGAAGCCGGAGGATCTGGTGCAGCCCGGGCACATCAACCCCCTGGTGGCGAAGCCGGGCGGCGTGCTGCGGCGTGCCGGACATACCGAGGCGGCCGTGGATCTGGCCCGCCTGGCCGGACTGCGTGAGGCCGGCGTGCTCATCGAGATCATGAATGCGGACGGCACCATGGCACGGCTGCCGCACCTGAAGAAATTTGCCAGGAAGCACGGGCTCAAGATGTGCAGCATCGCGGATCTCATCGCCCACCGCCGGCTGAGCGAGAAGCTGGTGGAAAAGATCGAGGTGGTGGACATGCCCACGGACTTCGGCACCTTCAAGCTGCACCTCTACAAGAGCAGCCTGGATGGCGTGCACCACGTGGCGCTTGCGATGGGGGACATCACCCCGGACGAGCCGGTGCTGGTGCGCGTGCACAGCGAGTGCCTCACGGGAGATGTGTTTTCCTCACGCCGCTGCGACTGCGGCAGCCAGCTCCACGCCGCCATGCGCCACATCGCGGCGGCGGGGAAGGGGATCATTGTTTACATGCGCGGCCATGAGGGGCGCGGCATCGGCCTGCACGGAAAGATCATGGCCTACAAGCTCCAGGAGCAGGGCTTTGACACGGTGGAGGCGAATCTAAAGCTCGGCTTTCCCATGGACCTGCGCGACTACGGCATTGGCGCGCAGATCATCTCCGACCTGGGCGTGCGCAAGATCCTGCTCATGACCAACAACCCGCGCAAGGTCGTGGGACTGGAAGGTCACAAGCTCGAAATCGTCGAGCAGGTCCCCGTCAAATCTCCGCCCAAGCCCGAGAACGCCCGCTACCTTGAGACCAAGAAGAAGAAGATGGGGCATAAGCTTTGAATGACGAAACCAGAATGAGGAATGACGAATGAATGCCGAATGAGCCAATCGCTTTCCCTCTGAAACTCCACAACCTTACTTTTCACCCCTTCCCCTCTGAGCATTCGTCATTCCTCTTTGATTTCGTCATTTTGTCATATGTCCAATTACGCCTCCAGCCGTCCACGTCCCACCCAGGAGCCGATCAGCATCGCGATCGTTGCTTCGATGTACAACAACCAGTTCGTCCAAGGCCTGCTCAATGCGGCCAAAGAGGAGATCGAAATCATCGCCCCGAACGCCTCCATTGACGTCTATCGCGTGCCCGGCGCCTTCGAGATTCCGGTCTGCGTGGAGCATGTGCTGCGCGGCAGTTCTCCGGACGCGGTGATCACGCTCGGCGTCATCATCCGCGGTTCCACGGAGCATGCCGATCTGGTGGGTGCATCTGTGACCGATGCCCTGCAGCAGATGGCCGTGCGCCACTGCATCCCGGTCATCCATGAAGTGCTGCTGGTGAGCACGGAGGAGCAGGCGGAGGAGCGCTGCCTGGGCGCCACCATCAACCGCGGCACGGAAGCCGCGCAGACCTGCGTCAAAATGATCAACCTGTTTGGCAAAATGAAGGCCACCTTTGCCGGCGAACCCATCGACCACGCGTAACATCATGGGAAGACGCCGCGAAGGCCGCGAGGCCGCCATTCAGTTTCTCTTTGCCCGTGACCTTCAGGGGGAGGCCAAGCCCGAGGATGCGGAGGTGTTCTGGACGCTGCACAGCGCGAAGACCTCCACCCGAGCCTTTGCCGAAAGCCTCATCAAAGGCGTGCTCAATCATCAGGAGCAGATCGACACCGGCATCACCGGGCTGCTTGAAAACTTCAGTTTTGAGCGTCTGGCCGCGGTGGACCGCAATGTGCTGCGCGTGGCGTCCTATGAGCTGCTGTACTGCCCGGAAGTGCCCACGCCGGTGATTTTGAACGAGGCCATCGACATCGCCAAGGCGCTCAGCGCCGGGGAGTCGGGTTCGTTCGTGAATGGCGTGCTCGACAAGCTGGCGAAGTCCCTGCGGAAACCGGGGGCGCCTGCGCCCACAGCTCAAGCTTCTTAGAAAACGCTGATTGCGGCGGAGCCTCCGCCGATTCGAATGACGAAACCAGAATGGCGAATGACGAATGAAGTCCGAATGACCCAAGGCCGCTTCAGGCTTGGACATTCATTCGTCATTCCTCATTATGGTTTCGTCATTCTTTCCGCCCTTCAACAACCCTGATTCCCATAAATTTTCAAGATGGCCGGCTTTTTCAAATCTCTCATCCAGCGTTTCACCAAGCCCGACATCGACTGGGATGAACTCGAAGCCATGCTCATCTCCGGAGATCTGGGGCCGCGGCTGGCGCTGCAGATCGTCACAGACCTGAAGTCCCGCCAGCGCACGCTGCACGGCGCGGACATCGTGCAGGTGGCGCGCGAGCATGTGCGTAAAATTTTGCCGGAGTCCGTGCCGCCGCTGGAGCCCGCGGCCGGGAAGCCGAAGGTGCTGCTCATCGTGGGTGTGAACGGCACCGGCAAGACCACGAGCACCGCGAAGCTGGCCAGCCTGCTGCACAAGCGGGGCCACAAGGTGGTGCTCGCCGCGGCAGACACCTTCCGTGCCGCCGCCGTGGAGCAGCTCACCGTCTGGGCGGAGCGTCTGAAGATTCCCCTGGTCAAAGGTCCGCCGAATGGCGATCCGGCCTCCGTCTGTTTTGACGGCTACGAAACGGCGCTGAAAACGCAGGCGGACTTCCTGATCTGCGACACCGCCGGCCGTCTGCACACGAAGCACAACCTGATGGAGGAGCTGAAGAAGATTCACCGCATTCTCGGGCGCAAAGATCCCACCTCACCGCATGAGGTGCTGCTCGTCTGCGATGCCACCACCGGCTCCAATGCTTTGCAGCAGGCGCGGGAATTTCATAAAGCGATTCCTTTGACCGGTGTCATCGTCACCAAGCTGGATGGTAGCGGCAAGGGCGGCGTGCTTGTGGCGATCCAGCAGGAGCTCGGCGTGCCCACCCGTTTCATCGGGCTGGGAGAGCGCGTGGAGGACTTCCAGCCGTTTGATTCGAAGCGCTTCGTTGAAGAGCTGCTCTGAGCGGGGCCGCATGGTCAAAATCGATACCTTTGACTGATTCTTTGGTATCTTTGTCGCCCATGTGAACTTCATCCCAAGAAATGCCTTGTGGAAGGTGTATGGCTTTCGCTAAATAGCAGAGCACCCTTTTCAATTCATACCTCGGAGGAAATCACCTGTGACGTTCAAATGCCCCTCATGTGACATGCAGCTCAAAGCGGAGCCGGAAATGGCCGGTAAAATTGTCCGCTGCCCCGGCTGCAATACCAAGCTGAGCATTCCCGCCCTCAATCCCGCCGCACTGCCGCCGCCTTCCGGCCTGCCACCTCCCAGCGGCGTGACACCGCCGGCCTCCACGGGCCCGGCTCCCGCTGAGAATGACGCCTTCGGCGCCGAGTATGAGCACGGCGCCTCCGCTCCGGACCAGCCCCCGGCCACCGGTACTCCGGAGCGCGGTGAGCGCGGCGGGTGGGAGGAAATCGACCCCACCAATCCCAACGGATTCCTGAGCTTCGGCATCGGCTTTGTGCTGTTCCTCACCTGGATCGGCATTCTCTATCCCTTCAAGGCGCCGGACAGCGTCCCGGCCGCGGAATACACCGGCATGCAGTTTGTGGCCTCGCTGTTCTTCAAGCACATGCTGGTGAGCTTCATGAACACGCTGTTCTTCACGTGGGCCATGTCCATCCTCTACCTGAAGCTGCAGAAGCTCAACCATCAGCGCAAGGCCCTCCTCCTGGATGTGCTTCCCTGGGAGCTGGGTGCGGAGATCAACCGCGACAACGTGGGCCAGTTCATCGACAACCTCTACAAACTCCCGCACCGCCTGCGCGACAGCATGATGGTGAACCGCATCCGCAAGGCGCTGGAGCTTTTCGAGGTGAAGCAAAACACGGGTGATGTTTCCAACATGCTCTCCAGCCAGTCTGACATCGACGGCATGCGCATCGGCGGCAGTTATTCGCTCCTCAAAGCCTTCCTCTGGGCCATCCCCATCCTGGGGTTCATCGGCACGGTTATCGGTCTTTCGCACGCGATCGGCGGGATGAACTTCAGCAACATGACCGACCTCAAGCAGGTGACCTCGACACTGGGCACGGTGACGGGCGGCCTGGGAACGGCGTTTGACGCCACCCTGCTCGGCCTGGTGCTGGCCATGACGCTGAACTTCCCGCTCAACGGCATGATGAAGGCGGAGGACGACTGCCTCAATGACATCGACGCCTTCTGCAATGAAGTGCTGCTGCCACGCCTCAATGACGGCGGCAGCATCGCGGGTGGAGACACCGCCGGCGTCATGGACACGCTGGTGAAGGCCGTGGCCAATGCGCAGAAGGACTTCCTGGTGGACCTGAACGCCCTCTCCAAGCAGATCAAGGAGCAGGCGGACAATCTGGACAAGCGGGCCGCGGCGCATCAGCAGCGCGTGGATGCGGAGTTTGGCATGGCGATGAACCGCATGCGCGAGGATCTCACCAATGCAGTGAAGGACAGCGTCAAGACCACCACGGAGTACACGCGTGCGCTGGCCACCGGCATCCAGGGCCTGAACAACGTGCTCACCGAACTCGGCGGCAAGCAGGTACTCATCCATCAGGTGAAGAAAAAAGGCTGGTTCAGCAGCAAGTAGCCCCTTCAGTTTCACCACTGCTCATCCCTCATGGCAAAGCGCCGACATGCCGCCAAAGACGAGATCCTCCTGGTCCCGTTTCTGGATATTCTCTGCTCGCTGATCGGGGTGCTCATCCTCATCATCGTGGTGCTGTGCGTGTCGCAGACCCAGCAGACCGAGGGGCGCACGCAGGAGGAGGTGCAGATGGCGCAGGATGCGAAGCGCATGCGCAAGGAGATCGTGGAACGCAAGGCGCTGGACGTCGTGCTCAAGGAGAAGCTGCAGACGCTGGAGGAGCTGAAAAAGCAGATCGAGGAAAAGGAGCAGCGCTTTGTGAAGCTGCGCAAGCTGCTCAGCACCTCCAAGGAACTGCAGGAGCAGAACCAGAAGATCAGCCAGAAGATGCAGAAGGAGCTGGATGACCTGATGCTCGAAATCGAGGGCATGAAGCAGCAGCAGGCGGAGAGCAAAAAGGAGATCGCCGCGCTCATGGCGGAGCTGAAGAAGCGCGAGGTGCCGCCGGACAAGAAGGTGCCGCCGGTCGTTGTGCAGCCCTCCGGCGGCGGCATGGCCGCGGACACCAAGGTTTACTTTGTCGAAGCCTCGAACGGCTCGCTGAAAATCCTCGGCGCCTGGGGGGAGGACTACCGCCTCAGCGCCTCCGCGGCCGTGGTGGTGGCGGACGTGGCCTACAATTACTTCCTCACCGAGGTGGCCAAGGACCCGAAATCTCTCATTCTCTTCCTCATTCGCGATGACGGCCAGTCCGCCTTCAACAACGGCGCGGGACGCGCGGAAAACGACTACAAGGTGCGCGTGGGCAAGCTGCCCATCCCCGGCCGCGGGAACCTGGACCTCAACCTCTTTGCCAAGTACCGCGGCAAGATCCCGCCGCCCCCGCCGGGCGCCATCCCCGCGGCCCCGCCCGCCCCTCCTCCCGTGCCACCCAAGAAATCCGCCTGACAACGCACCATGGCAAAACGCAAACACGCAGAAGAGCAGGAACTGCCGTTCGTCGCCCTGATGGACACCATGACCAATGTGGTCGGGGTGCTCATCATCGTGCTCGTCATGGTGGGGCTTAGCGTGGCCAGCGCGGTGAAGAAGGTGCTGTCAGACCTTCCGCCCGTGACCAAGGAGGAGCTGCAGCAGATCCAGGAGGAGGTGAAGAAGCTGCCCGAAAAGATCGACCCTCAGAAGGTGGAGGAGCAGAAGAAGCAGTCAGAGGCGGAGCTCAAGCGCGTCACCGAAGAGCTCAAGACCGTCGATACGTCCGACCTGCAGTCCAAAATGAAGTTCATGGATCTGGAGGCCTTCCAGAAGCAGCTGGACGAGCGGAAAAAGGAGAGGGACAAAAGCAAGGTCGAGACCGACAAGATGCTCACCGAGGTGGACCGCCTCAAGGCGCTGCTGGATCAGACCCCCGTCTTCACTCCGCCGCCGCCCACCTACGTGCGCCTGCCCAATCCGCGCGTGTATCCCGAGAAGCCCAATGAGACCCGCATCCTGGTGGCGAAGCAGGGCGTCCTGACCTTCAACCAGACCAAGTTCATGCAGCCGATCCTCGATGGCATGGAGAAGGTGAAATCCCAGCTCGAATTTCAGAAGGTGGAATTTGCCACCTTTGCCAAGCTCCTCGAAGCCATCCTGGGCTCCGCGGCCAATGCCCAGAAGGCCTGGCCGGACGTGGCCCCGCTGGTGGACCGTGTGCAGCTTGAATACGTGGCGCAGGCCTACAAGGCGCTGACGGCGGGGGGCATCCCCGCGACCAAGCAGATGCTGGCCGCCGTCGCGGATCTGGGCGTCGCCACGCGCCAGACCATGCCTGTGGTCGCCGAGGCCATCGTCGCCGCCACCAAAGGAGACGTGGCGCCCTGGCTCAAGCTGGACCCTGCCAAGGCCCCCGCGCCTCCCGTCATCAAGGCGACCGTCGCGGGCGGCAAGATCAGCTTTGCCTGGGGGGCCAACACGCGGGACGTCAAGGTCAACCCCAAGGACGTGGCGGACTATTTCCATGACCTGGCGAAGGTCAAAGGCATCGAAAACCTCAGCAAGAGCCGCACCATCTACGATGCCACGCGCATTCAGGCGATGGTGCAGCGCGCCGCCGCCAATCCGCTGCTCTCCGGCTCCTACGCCTTCGAGGCCAAGATCGTTCCCACCCTGCCTTACGTTCAGCTTGCGCTCACGCCCAAAGGCGGCGGCGGAGAGACCATCGAGGCCATGAAGCAGCCCAACTCCGCCTACATCCGCCTCATGCGCGACATCAAGGCGGACTCCCATGGCGTGGCCATCTTCCAGGTCATGCCGGACGCCTTTGAGACGTACCTCGAAGCCCGCAAGCTCGCGGATGAAGTGGGCGTTCCCGCCACCTGGGAGTTCCTGGCCAAGCTGGACCTCATCGTGAACCTCACCGGCTACGAAGTCCAGCGCCTGGCCCCCACGCCGCCCCGCCCCGCCACCACCGGTACGGGCGTCATCATCGCGCCGCCTAAGCGGTCCTTGGATTAGGATAGGCTCCTTACCCATGTTCTTTCAGGCATTCTGAAAGGCTTATCATAATGTAAGGAGTTCATGGACAGCACGTTTTCCGGTGCCACTGTCGCGGCTCATTTGCGCCCCGATGTCCTCTATTTCTCCGACCAGCCCCCTCCCATTGTTTGACAAGGTGCGCAAATTTCGTGCGGCGGGGGAGCTGGAGGGCGTCCGGGCAGCGGGCATCTACCCCTACTTCCGGGAGATTGCCTCCGCCCAGGACACCGAGGTCATCATCAATGGCCAGCAGGTGCTCATGCTGGGGTCCAACAGCTACCTCGGCCTGACCAATGATCCGCGCATCAAGGAGGCCATCTGCCAGGCGGTGCAGAAATACGGCGCAGGCTGCGCGGGCTCCCGCTTTCTGAATGGCACGCTGGACATCCATGTGCAGCTCGAAGAGGAGCTGGCGCAGCTGATGAAGAAGCAGGCGGTGCTGCTGTACAGCACCGGCTTCCAGGTGAACCTGGGCGTCATCAGCGCCATTGTCGGGCGTGAGGACTGCATTTTAGCGGACCGGGCGAACCACGCCAGCCTGGCCGCCGGCTGCCAGATGGCTCCGGGGAAGACCTTTCTTTTTTCCCACAATGACATGACCTCTCTGGCGCGGCGTCTGGCGCATCTGCCGCCGGAGGCCCCCAAGATCATCGTGGTGGACGGTGTCTTCAGCATGGAGGGGGACATCATCAAGCTTCCCGAGCTGGTCAAACTCGCCAAACAGTACCACGCCGCCGTGATGGTGGATGACGCCCACAGCATCGGCGTTCTCGGCGAGCACGGCTCCGGCACCGCCTCCCACTTTGGCCTCGTGGATGACGTGAACCTGGTCATGGGCACCTTCAGCAAGTCGCTCGCCAGCCTTGGCGGCTTCATCGCCGGAGACGCGGACACCATCGACTACCTCAAGCACCACTCCCGCCCGCTGGTTTTCAGCGCGAGCATGAGTCCGGCCAATGTGGCCGCCGCGCTGGCCGCGCTGCGCATCATGATCGCCGAGCCCGAGCGCATGACGCAGCTCTGGGCCAATACGGAGCGGATGAAGCAGGGCCTGCTGGGGCTGGGCTACAAGCTGGGCGCCACTGAAACGCCCATCCTGCCGGTGTATGTGCATGACACGATGAAGACCTTCCTCTTCTGCAAACGCCTGCAGGATGAAGGCGTCTTTGTGAATCCTGTGATCCCACCGGGGGTGCCTCCCGGGGAAGAGCTGCTGCGCGTGAGCCTCATGGCGACCCATACCTTTGCCCAGATCGACCGCGCCCTGGAGAAATTTGAGAAGATCGGCAAAGAACTCGGGCTCATCTGAGTCTCTGCGTTTTCCAGTGTGCATGCGGCGCGGTGTGAAACCCCTGCCGCCACCGCCTCAGCTCTGTGTGGAGGCTTTGGGAAGGAGGGTCAGATGCTTTGAGCCATGCTGCTCCCAGGCTTCCGTCCAGTCGCGCAGGCCGGCGAGATCCAGCACCGCGCGGACGCAGGCCGCTTCTTCACGTGCCAGGCTGGTTTCGCGGGGCTGGTTCGGGATGGAGCAGGCGATGGCCGGGACGCCCAGGCCGCGGGCGAGGAGGAGGGAGCGCGGGCAGTAGAGCTCCTGGGTGACGATGACGAGGCGGCGGCCGGCGGCGATCTGGCCGGCGCGGTGGATGGAGTCGTAGGTGGAGAGGCCGGCGGGGTCTTCGACCATGGCGTAATCTGGAACGCCCAGGCCCTGGAGCATGCGGCGCATGGCATGGGGCTCATGGTAGCTGGGGCAGCGGCCGTCACCGCTGAGGATGAGGTGGGAAACCAGGCCCGCATGATACAGGCGGGCGGCGGCCTCCACACGCTCCCGCAGCAGGCTGCCACGGATGGAAGTGCCGGGCACCAGGGCCACCTGCTGGGCGGCGGGGACCTGCTGCTCGGAAAAGATGTCAGTGCGGGTGAGCTGGCGGGTGGCCTCGAGAACGAGGCGGCTGAGGCGGTCCTTGCGCTTCCAGGCCTGGGCGAGGCAGGTGCAGCCGATGGCGAGGAGGGTGAGGGTGCGGACGATTTTAAGCAGCGGGCGGGAGGGAGAGCGTGTTTTCATGCCTCCGAAAAGAGAGGCGGATTTGAGTTTTCCGGCGGCGGCTGAATTTCAGCGGGGCCCTGGCGGCAGGGGCGCAGATGATTCTACAAATGTTCTTCATCTGTCGTGCGTTACAGGAGGTGATTACCGGCGCAGATGCGTCTTGTCCGCTTATGAAACCAGCCTCCGCACGTTCAAGCCCAGAGGAAAAGAATTCCTGGCGGTGGTTCAGGGAACTGCTGGTGATGACCGCGGCCTGGCTGCTGACGAGCTGCTCAGCAAGGACGTGGGACATGTTTGATCCGGAGTATGACGCACTGCTGCCCTACACGGGAAAGGACTGGCCGGAGAACAAGATCGTGGGCATCTGGGTGACGCAGACGCAGCCACGGATAGGACTGCCCTCCCGGCGATGGACGGCGCTGGTGAAGGCGGACCACACGGCGATGATCCGGGTGGACGGGAAATATGGCGGGTGGGGAAGGTGGACCTACGACGGGCATGGTACCTGGACGGTGACGCCTGTGGAATACACGAATGCGGTGGCCAACAAGTCGCTGGGGCAAAAGTGGCTGCCCGCGACGCTGCGCTGCAATGGGAGGTATGGGCTGCTGGATGGACGGTTCAATGGCGGGGTGCCGGCGCGGTTTGGCGTCATTCACGGGCATCAGATTTTTGCGCGTTCTGAGGACGAGGCTGGTGTGGAGCATGTGCTGAGCAAGCACTACTGATTTTTCATCCACAGTGGTGCCAGTGTGGCGGTGGTGAATGCGCTGGGTGGTACGGCTACCGCCGCCTGTCCAGATGTTCTTCGACGGCGGCGTCATCGCTGGCACGCACATAAACGAGCTGCTGTGTGCCCAACGCGCTGCGTTGCTCTAAGAGCAGGCACTGGCCATCGAAGCGAATGGGGCCTTTGCTGGAGTCTATACAGTCCTGCCAGACTATAGAGTGCTGCCAGATGCCGCCGCCTTCATACCGCCAGGTTAACCTGGTCTCTCGTATGGGGCGGCTCTTCCGCCAGATGCCGGTGCCGTCAGGCCGGATCAAGAGGCTAATTCTGGGATTGTTCCTCGGCAACTTAGCGTGAGACACCCATGTGCCGACAATTTCATTTCCAGCGCAGTCGTGGCGTGCGTTCTGAAGGCGACGGGTGTATTCGAGATCGGTGATGGTGCATCCGGACAGGCAGATACCGAGGACCAGTGCAAGAAGGTGAAACCGCGAGAAATAGAAACGCCGTAATGTTAGTTTCATCACGCAGGGGATGTGTGTGGTCTTGTCTCAGCGTTTCTGCTCAAACTTCGTGGCGGCGCGGCGGAACTGCTCGTCGAGGCTTTCCGAGGAGGCGGGCGGGCCGATGAGATAGACTGCTGGATTCGTGGGCTGGCGTGAGGCGGCGGGCTGCGGGCGTGGCGTTGCTGGCCTGGCGGCGACGGGTTTGGGAGCGGGGGCCTGCTGCTCACGCACGGCATCGAGATTCAGAGCCTTCAAGGTGGTGGTGTCGAGCCTGCCGGAGACGGGGACGGCATGGGCGCGCTGCCAGGCGATGAGGGCGCGCTGGGTGCCGGGACCGGGGGTGCCGTCCGCGCTGCTGGTGTAGAGGCCCTGTTTTTTCAGCACCTCCTGCACCTGGGTGAGGATGCGGGTGCGCGAGTAGCTGTTGTAGCCGGAGTAGGGGCCGCCTTCGTAGAGCGCCTGGAGGTCAAAGTAACCGCGGGCTGGCAGCGCGGGGCCGGCTTCCGCAGCCACCGCTTCTGCGGGAGCAGGAGCAGGCGGTGCTGACTGCACGACTGCGGGTGAGGGTGCGGGCGCCTGCGGTGCCGTGGCACCCTGGGCGAAGCGGAATTCGCGGAAGGGCAGGGTGCTGCCGTTGTAAAAGAGGCGCGGCTTCTGTTTGCCTGCGGTGGTTTTGATCACGCTTTCCTCCACGCGGCCGAAGACTTCAAAGGAGTGGATGCCGGGCTGGGGCAGTTCATCGAGCAGGGCCTGGGTGAAGGGGCTGTGTGCATCCCGGTCCTGCATGCGGTCCAGTGCGGGCTTTCCGGGGCTGGCGGAGTAAACGACGAGCGTGGCTTCGTTGAGGGTATCCTGGTCCAGGGTGGCGAGGCCGCCGCTGCTGCCGCGGGTGGCCAGCCAGGAGCGGCCTTCGAGAGGATTGTCGCGGCAGCAGTCGAGGATGACCATGCGGGCGGGAACGTTCATGCGTTTGAGTTCTTCGAGCAGGCTGTCCATGCTCAGGGCCTGGGTGCGGAGCTGCAGCTCGCGCTCGAGTTTGGCATCGACGGGGACGAGGTAGTTGGTGCCATTGCTCTCGATGCCGTGGCCTGCGTAATAGACCAGCACAGCGCGGGCGCCGGCCGCTTTGACGCGGAGGGTGTCGAGCGCCTCGATCATGCTTTCCAGTCCGGCGTTTGAGGCGGTGAGGGTCTCAAAGCCGAGTTTCTGCAAGGCTCCGGCCACCGCCGAGGCATCGTTCACCGCCGTCTCCAGCGGGCGTGCGTGCTGGTAGGCGTCATTGCCGATGACGAGGGCCACGCGGTCTGCCGCATGGAGAGTGAACGTCAGCAGAACCGGGAGGATGAAGCGGAGCGTTTTCATGCGGAGTGGAGGCACGTGGGCAGAAGAGAGAATTTATCGGAAATGGCAGTCAGGCAATTAAGAAGATGTGCGGTGGAAGTTGCGGGGATTTTGCGGGGTGGGGCGGTATTCATCTTCATGGCCGGGCTGTCACTTTGCCTGGAGCCGACGCAGATGGCGGCGAGGTCTGCTGGGCGGCCTGCTCCCGCTGGGGGCGCTTGTATGACGAATGCGAGCTGCGGCGGGACAGAAAATCGTCCACGGCCGCCTCATCTGCAGCATTTACAAAAACCAGCCGGTAGACATTGAACATGAGCAGCTCACGCCCCGTGGTCTTCAGCGCGAAGGGAGAACCTTTGCCGATGACCTGCGCACGCCAGATGCCGCCGCCGGCGTAACTCCAGTTAAGATCCCGTTCCGAAGACTGGTCTTTGGCCCCATAGCGCCAGCGGCCGGTTCCATCCGGGCGGAGCTGCATGGTGACTTTTGCTCCCTTGAGGAAATCGAGCTGTGACACCCAGATGCCCACCACCTCGTTTCCCTGGCAGTTTGTCAGGACTTTGGCGCTAAGCGCATTGAATTCGGGATGGGCGACGCAGGAGGAGAGCAGGCACAGGGCAGCCAGACCCAGCATGCGGAGAAAGGCCGGGGCCATGCAATTATTCAATGATGCTGAGCGGACCGGTGTTTTCATGATGGGAAAAAGTTCAACGGCGGTTCAGATGCTTCTCCACAGCGGCCTCGTCATCGGCACGCACGTACACATCATGGGTCGCATCCAATGCGCGGCTCTCCAGCAGCAGGCATTGGCCATCGTAATGAATGGGGCCGGACCGTGGCCCCTGCTGATGCTGCCAGACTCCGCGGCCTGTGTACTGCCAGGTGATTCTGCGTTCCCGGAAGACATCTGAAGTGTCCCTGCCGATGCCGGTCCCGTCCGGACGGAGGAGGAGGGTGTATCGCCTGGACTTGCGGGCATAGCTTGGTTGTGAGACCCAGACGCCGACGATTTCGTTTCCAGTGCAGTCGGTCCGGGCATTCGGCAGCCTTCGTGCGTACTCCATGTCGATGTGCGTGCAACTGAACATGCCGGAGAGGACGAGCAGGCTTAGCAGATGCAGGCAGGTCTTTTGAGAAGACTTTTTCATAAGTGTGTGCGTCAGGGAGAGCTCCGGTTTATTCTGGCTGCCATTGGCAGACATGCAAACAACAAGCGCCATCTCTCCGGCTCCCGCCCGGCCTTGAAGTGGCCGGACGGGCCACCAAGATTTCACTGCGCCTCCTCATGCTCGGCGGCGAGGCGGCGGCAGAGGCGGTTTTCGGTGATCATGACGGTGGTGCCGACGGCGAGCTCTTCGAAGACGGTGATGACGTCCTTCATGCCCATGCGGACGCAGCCGTAGCTGGCGGGGCGGCCGAGATTGCGCTCCTCCGGGGTGCCGTGGATGTAGATGAGGCGCTGCTCGGTGTTGCGGTTGCTGGATTCGAGGCCGCGCAGCCAGAGGATGCGGGAGACGACGGGATCGCGGCCCGGTGCATTCGGTGTCAGCACCTCGCCGTTCCAGGCGCGGGCCTTCAGCACGGCGCCGGCGGGGAGACCTGCGCCGATTTTGTCGGCGATCTCCAGGTGGCCGAGCGGCGTCTTGCAGCTTCCGGGTGCGCTGCCCAGCCCGAACTTCGAGGTGGAGATGGTGTACTTCTTCTTCAGCACGCCGTGTTCATACAGGCCGAGCTTCTGATCCTTCACGCTGACGATGACTTCGTCGGGGTGCAGAGGAGCGGCTGTGGTGTGGAGGCGGGGCTGGAAGGAACTGCACTGGCTGAGCAGCGCGGCGGAGACGAGGAGGAGAGAGAGGCGAAGAGCCGTGGCGGGAGGCAGCGTTTTCATGCCCTCCGAAAGAAAGGGGGCGGGAGATTTTCCGGAAGGATTTGCCGCCTGAAAATTCGATTCCCCCCCCCTCTTTTCCTTGGATACACTGCGCCCACGTCGCACCGCCCACCGTACCCGCCATGAAACTCTGGACTGCCTTCCTCGCCTGTCTGTACTGTATCGTTGCTTCCGCAGGGGAGCGCCATGCCCTCGTTATCGGAAACTCGCACTACCCCGCCGACGGACTGCTCGTGACCCCGCTGGACAACTGCATCCCCGACGCCCGCCTCATCACCTCCACGCTCCGGAGCATCGGCTTCAAAGTCACCCTCGTGGAAGATGCCTCCAAAAGCGCCATGGACGACGCCCTCCTCGCCTGGGAGGAAAAGCTGCCCAAAGGCTGCGATGCCCTCGTGTACTTCGCCGGACACGGCATCGAGCACAATGGGAAGAACTACCTTCTCGGCACCAATTCAAAGCTCAAGGCGCAGAGCCGTATAGGTGAAGAGGCGCTGGAAGCCGAGACGCTGGCGGTGGCCATGCTGCTTGCTGGTGCGAAGTCCAGCTTCCTCTTCCTGGACTGCTGCCGAGAAGCCCCGCCTGCGGAGTGGGTGACACGCGGCCTGAAGAAGCGCGGCTTGGCGGATGTGAAGGTGGATGGCGACATCATCATCGCATACGCCGCGAAGCCTGGGGAAGGCGCTCTGGATCAGCCGGTTGTAAGCGGTGACAACGTGCTGTCTGGCAACGGTCCTTATGCGCAGGCATTGGTAAAGTTCCTGTCCGGAGGACTGAAGCATACGGATTTTTTCCAGCAGGTGCGCAAGGAGGTAGCCCGTCTGACCGGGGGCAAACAGCGCACTTGGGAGAACGGCAGTTTTTTGGAGGAGTTTTATTTCAGCGCGCCCTCAAATACACCAAGTTCAAATAAGGCGCAAAACGCTTCCCCACAGCGAGACTTCATGCTCATCGAAGTGGGTGACAAGCCAAGGAAGATTTCTCTCATTCCTGCTGAAGAACTAGCGAGGCTGCGCATTTCCAATCCAGACCTCAAAGCAGTGAACCGGGCCTTCAGACTGGATCTCACATCGAAGGATATTGGCAAGCACATTCAAGGGTTCTCATTTGAGGCCCGGAACGACTTCGGAGTCCCTGCAGTTTTTTATGACGGCTCTGAGGGAACTGTAGAATTTGCAAAAGTTTCAAAGCCATCCATCTGGCGCCAGTCCGGCAACATTAAAGACATGCTGGCATATCCCCTGGAGTATATAGCTGGCCGACGTCGTTTCAATGGAGGAAAGAATGGGTATCCTTTGCTTGCAGGTGATTTAACCGCCTGGACCATGATGAAAGAGGATGCCTGGCTGATGCTCCTAGATCCGGGGGTAAGCGTTTCTAAAGAACAGCCGATTTTTACAGTATCGGCCACTGCACAGTTGTTTCTTTCAAAAGATGCTCCGCCAAATCCTCAAACTGAGGCGGTTCTTATTTACTACAAATAGCGCCCCAATGACCTTTGGGAGTCATGGCTTCGTCACTCCCGTTTATGGAGGCACTGGCCTTCGCAGAATTTGATGAGCGCCTCCTCCATGCCGAGGCGCGTGGCGTTTTTCACCTCGGGCGCCATCTTGAAACCTGCCTGCGTCATGAGCCGGTGCATGAGCGCGGCGTCATTGAGCGTGGTGGACAGGTCGGGAAAGCGGCCGGTGTCTGAGTAGTCACGATTGCCAATGACGATGCCCTGGCGCTCCGCGGCGAAGGTGCTGAGGGTGAAGGACAGTGTGCAGAAGGTGAGAAGGAGGCGCTTCATGAGCTGGCGGATTTTTTGAGGGCCTACGGAACACACGGAATGCACGGAAGGGGTGGAGGGAGGGGCAAGAGCAGCGCGGTGAGGAAGAACAGGAGGTGCTTCACGGGTGCTGGCGGTTTTGATGGCCTACGGAACACACGGAATACACGGAAAGGGAGGGGATGCCTGCGCTTGTTACGGGGTGGATGGAACTAGGGCGGGGCGGAAGCCCAGACCGCTGTTGCTACGGTCGCCCGGCTCATGGCTGCACCGGTGGGCCGCGCGGCAGTAGGCGGCGAGGCAGTCCCACGAGCCGCCACGAATCACGCGGACGATGCCCGAAGAAGGCCCCTTGGGATCTGCCACGCTGCTAAAGATGTCGGCAGCATACCAATCCGCACACCATTCATAAAGGTTGCCGATCATGTCGTGCAAACCCCAGGCATTGGCTTTCTTCTGCCCCACTCGCCGTGGTCCGGCAACGCCGCCTGGATACTGCTTTTCCGGCCAGACTTTGGTATCCCAGCCACGCCCACTGTAGCCTTCGCTGCTGTTCCCTCCATACCAGGCGATGGCGTCGAGTGCGGGCGCATTCGTTTTACCTTTGATGGTCATGCCGCCACTGTACAGAGTGGTTTCCGTGTCCGCGCGGCAGGCATACTCCCACTGTGCCTCCGTGGGCAGGCTGTAGCGCCAGCCAGCGGGGATTTTTCCGGCGGACCTTTCCTTGTCGGTGAGCTTCCGGCAGTACTCCACGGCCTCGTCCCAGCTCACAAAGTAGATCGGCAGGCTGGGGGATTCGATGGCGATTTGGTTGGCCGGATCGTCATCGCGCTTGGCTCCCTTCAAGTCGCGGAGGGTTGTTATTTTGCCATCGATGTCATAAAGCGTGTCATCCTGGAGCATCTTGCGGGCCTGGTCTTTGAGGGTGGTGCCCATCACGGTCTCCCACTCGCCCTGGGTGACTTCGTTTTGGCTGAGCCAGAAGCCGCGGGTGAGTTTGACCTTGTGCCGGGTTTCGTCGTCGGTGGTGACATCATCCCGGGCGAAGGTTTTCTTGTCTTCTTCGCTGCTGCCCATCCAGAATTCTCCGGGCGGGCACCAGCGGAAGGGGGTGCCTTTGGAGTTTTCCCAGGCTTGGCCGGCGAAGGTGCCGGCGAAGGGGTCGGCTGTTACCACTGCTGGCGCTGGTGCGGGCATGGGGGCGGGGGCCACGGGGCTGCTGGTGGGGGGAGAGAAGTAAAACTCGTCGAGGAAGCTGCCGTTTTCCCAGGTGCGCTGCTGGCCGCCGGTGAGGCGGGCCACTTCCCGGCGCACCTGCTGGAAGAAATCGGTGTGCTTGAGGCCGGAGCGGAGGAAGCGGTCCACCGCCTGCGCGTAGGGGCCGTGGGCGAGGGTGACGTCCGTGCCGCTGATGGTGGGGGTGTCCAGGGCGCTGTCTCCGGGCTTGGCGGCGTAGGCGATGATGATGTCGCCGTTGATCTTCACATCGGCGAGGCCGCGTTTTTTGATGCCGCGTGTGACCCACTCCGCAGGCGGGGCTTCGCGGCAGCAGTCCAGGAAGAGGAGGCTGGACTTGGCTCCGGAGAGGAGCATGGCCTGCGCCACGGTCTCTGCCTCCAGCGCTTCTTCGCCGATGCGGCTCTGGGCCTTGAGGCGGGCATTGGTGCCGAGGAGGTAGTTCCTGCCGTTGTGCTCGATGCCGTGACCGGCGAAGTACACGAGGGCGTCGCAGCCTTTCGGCAGTTTTTCCTCCCAGGCGAGGAGGGCGTCGTCCATGGCGCTCTTGGTGGCATCTTCCACGAGGGTGACTTTGAAGCCGAGGCTCTGGAGGGTGGAGGCGATGAGGCGGGCGTCGGGGATGCAGTTGTCCAGGGGGGTGACGAGGAGGCCGTTCTCGGGGTAGTGGGTGTTTCCGATGACGAGCGCGTGGCGCTCTGCGGCCAAGGCGCTGAGCGTGAAGAACAGCGTGGTGAGGATGAGCAGGAGGTGCTTCATGAGTTTGCTGATCATTTTTGGGTGGCCTACGGAACACACGGAATACACGGAAATGGAAAAGCTGAGTCCGCTTTCCGGATTCTCCACTTCTGACATTCCGAGTATTCCGTGTGTTCCGTAGGCACTCCCTTCCGGATTCTCAGCGTGCCGAAGATGAGAAAGAGAGTGTCTGCGATGCATGAGCTTTTAATTGTAGGCAACCAGGGCGGGGAGCCTACCTGGAGCGGACGAGGGCGGGGCGGAAGCCGAGGAAATTGAGGCGGAGGCCGGGCTCCAGGGAGCGGCGCTTGGCGGCGCGGCAGTAGGCGGCGCCGCTGTCCCACGAGCCGCCGCGCACGACGCGGCCGGTGCCGTAGGCGGGGCCGATGGGGTTTTCCACGCCGCTGGAGATGTCCGGGAAATACCAGTCCGTGCACCACTCCCAGACATTGCCGATCATGTCGTGCAGGCCCCAGGCGTTGGGCTGCTTCAGGCCGACCTGGCGCGGGCCGGCGAGGCCGCCGGGGTACTGCTTCTGGGGCCATCCGGCGGTGTTGAAGCCGGGGCCGATGAAGCCCTGGCTGCTGTTGCCGCCATACCAGGAGATGGCATCGAGGGTGGCGGAGTTGTTGCTGCCAAAAATGATCATGCGGCCGCTGTAAACGGGGGTCTCGGTGCCGGCGCGGCAGGCGTGCTCCCACTGTGCCTCGGTGGGCAGGGTGTAGCGCCAGTTGGCGGGGATTTTGCCGGAGGCGTGCTCGGCGTCTGTGAGCTTGCGGCAGTACTCCATGGCCTCCTCCCAGCTGACCATGTAGATGCAGGCGCCGGAGGAGGGGGTGAAGGAGAGGTCTTCCGGGCGGGCGTCTTTCTTCACGCGCCAGAACTCCCGCAGGGTGGTCCTCCCACCACCCAGGGCGTAGAGGGTGTCGTCACGCAGGGCCTTTTTGGCCTGGTCCTTCACGGTCGCGCCCATGACGGTCTCCCAGTCAATCTGGGTGGCCTCGTGCTGGCTGAGCCAGAAGCCGAGGCTGAGCTTCACCTTGTGGCGGGGTTCGTCACTGGTGACGCAGGCGTCGCGGTTGAAGGTGGCTTTGTCCTCCGGAGTGCTGCCCATCCAGAACTCGCCGGGCGGGCACCAGCGGAAGGGGGTGCCGTGGGAGTTTTTCCAGCTCTGCCCGGGGGTGGTGCCTGCAAAGGAGACCTCCGCCGCGGCGGGCGGGGGCGTCACGGGCACGGGCGTCACGGGCACGGGCGTCACGGGCATGACGGACGCTGAAGAGGAAGAGGGCGTGCTGCGTGAAGGGGTGGAGAAGTAATACTCCTCGATGAAGCTGCCGCTTTCCCAGGTGCGCTGCTGGCCGCCGGTGAGGCGGGAGACCTCCATGCGCACCTGCTGGAAGACATCGGTATGCTTCAGGCCGGAGCGAAGAAAGCGGGCCAGGGCCTGCGCGTAAGGGCCGTTGGTGGTTTTGACGTCGGCCCCGGTGATGGTGGGGAGATCCATGGCGCTGGCGCCGGGCTTGGCGGCGTAGGCGATGATGATGTCGCCATCGACCTTCACCTCGGCGAGGCCGCGTTTTTTGATGCCGCGGGTGACCCAGTCCGCAGGGGGGGCTTCACGGCAGCAGTCGAGGAAGAGGAAGCTGGACCTGGCGCCAGCCTCCAGCATGGCCTTGGCCACCGTTTCGGCCTCGAGCGCTTCTTCGCCGATGCGGCTCTGGGCTTTGAGGCGGGCATTGGTGCCGAGGAGGTAGTTCTTGCCATTGTGCTCGATGCCGTGACCGGCGAAGTACACGACGGCTTCGCAGTCTTTGGGCAGTTTTTCCTCCCAGGCGAGGAGGGCGTCATCCATGGCGCCACGGGTGGCGTCCTCCACGATGACGACTTTGAAGCCGATGCCCTGGAGTGTGGAGGCGACGAGGCGGGCGTCTGTGATGCAGTTGTCCAGCGGGGTGACGAGCACGCCCCCTTCAGGGTAGTGGGTGTTTCCGATGACGAGCGCGTGGCGCTCCGCGGCCAGGGAGCTGAGGGTGAAAGACAGTATGCAGAAGGTGAGAAGGAGGCACTTCATGAGCTGGCTGATTTTTTGAGGGCCTACGGAACACACAGAATACACGGAAAGGGGAGGAGGACGAAAGTCTGATGGATTCTGCGGGGATGAGATTCCGGGTGTTCCGCCGGGCTCCGCAGGCGCTGCTTTCCGGGCTTTGCTCCGGTGCTGCTCTCAGCGAGGCCGTGCGGCGGCGCGGACGGAGCGGATGAACCAGAGGAGGATGACGAGGCCGCCGAGAATGGCGAGGGCGATGGCGCCAATGCGGACCCAGTCGGCGGTGGTGTATTTTCCGGGGATGATCTGGCTGGCTTCATCGCCCCAGGTTTTCTCCCCGCTGGCGACGTTGTGAACGCTGATGCTGGCGCGGAGGGTGAGGGCGCCATTGACACTGCGGTCGATGTCGATGCGGGGCAGCACCACGGCCTGCGCGCCCACGAGCGCGAGTTTTTGCACGGTGCTTTTCTCCAGCGAGTCACCGTAGTTCTGCTGGAAGCCGATTTCGGTGAGGACTTTTTCCAGGGTGCTGTCGGCGCGGGTGTAGAGCTTGTAGCCGGCGGACTTGGCCTTCTGGGTGAAGGCGTTTTCAAACTGGAGGGTGAAGTAGCCCTGGTCGATGTCCCGGCCCAGCGGGAGGATGATGTAGCTTTTGCCTCCGCTGGCCGCTTCATTGGCGGTGAAGGCCGCCAGCACGTCCGCGATGGCGAGCCGTCCGGCGTCCTTGATGACGGCGATGTCGGTGTCCGCCGGGAGGGTGAGGGGGCGGGGCTGGGGGATGCCCTGGGCGTGCAAGGTCGCAGCCGCGAGAAGAAGAGTGGCGGTGAGGTGCAGGAGTTTCATGGACGGGAAAAGTTCAAAGTTTAAGGTTTAAAGTTTCAAGGCGGAGGCGTGGTGTGACCGCGGTTCATTTCATCCAGTCTTTGTTTTTCTGGCGGAGCTTTTCGTTCTGGACGATGCGGATGTGCTTCACGTTGATGATCCACTTCTCGTGCTTGGGCAGGTTTTCCATGTAGGCGCGCCAGAAGCTCTCGGTCTGCGGCGCGCCGATGATTTCAATGACGGCGAGCTTGGTGGCCTTGTCATAGGTGAGCTGGCGCACGTGGTACACGCCTTTGAGCTTGGCGGTGTACTCCATGATCTGCAGCAGGTGCTGGTGGTCCTGCACGCCTTTGAGCTGCGCCTCATGCACGAGGATCTTGTGCGCCTTTTCCAGGGTCTTCACGATCACTTCCTTCACGGCGGCGTCCACGGCCGATTCAAAGGCGGAGCGCAGCGCCACTTCGGGGTCGATGTGGCGCTCGCCGTCCTTGCGCACGGTCTGGCTGACCAGAAGCTCCTCAGACATGGGGTTGTACACCTGCACGGTGGCCTCGGCCTCGTAGAGGCTGAGCTTGCCGAGCTTGGGCTTCTCACGGCCGGAGACTTTGGTATAGACCACGAGGTCGGCCAGACGGTCGTTGCCGATGTCCTGCAGCGCCTTGGGCTCCACGCGGCCATCGATGACGCTGCCCTTGGAGAAGACCCGGAAGTCGGCGTCGCTGAAGGCTTCGGTGACGCGTGTTTCAAAGGCCTCGGCGTTTTCATCAAACACAAACGTGGCGCGCATGCAGCCGAGTTCGGTGATCTGCACGCCCGCCTTCACTTCCTTGAGGAAGTCAGCCTCGGCGCGGGCTTCGCCCGCGGCCTTGTCATCCGCGGGTTTTTGGATCGTGGCGTTGCCGGAGTTTTTCTCGAAGCGGGAGGGCGGCACATCGGCGCGGCATGGCTGGGTGGAAACAAGTCCGGACAGTGCCAGCAGGAAGGAACAGGCGAGGCGTGAGGTGTGAGTCTTCATGATGATGGGGTAAGAGTGAGGGCTGAGCTTTTTCCGGGGCGGGCGCTATTTTTTTCCAGCGGCCTTCTCCGGCAGGATGCGGCGCAGCACCACGCGGCGGCTTTTCATGCGCCGGGTCTCGGCCTCGGCGGCGGTGTCGCCGGATTTCACGGGGTCAACGATTTCAGTTTCGCCAAAACCCAGCGCCACGAGACGCTGCGCGCTGATGCCACGCTTGATCAGCAGGCGGCGGATGGTGTCCGCGCGCTGGGCGGAGAGGTCCAGGTTATAGGCGTCCTCTCCCAGGTCGCAGGTGTGGCCTTCGATGAGAAAGCGGGCGTCCTTGAGCTTGGGCGACTTCAGCGCGGCGGCGATGTCGTCGATCAGCAGCTCGGAGGCGCGGTCGCGCAGCTCCGCGGAATCAAACTTGAAGAAGATGTTGTCAAAGGTGACGGATTTTTTGGAGGTCGTCAGGCGGGCGGTGCCGCCGCCGGGGATGCGGCCTTCGCGGAGCGCGGAGCCGGAGGGCGGCGGCGCGAGGACCTCAATGATGGTGATCTCCGCCTTGCGGGTGGTGGTGGCATCAAACGACTCCCGCTGGGCGGAGGCGGTGGTGAAGGGAAGGGCCGGCAGGAGGAAAAGGAGCGCGCTGAGGTGTGATTTCATGGATGGAATGTTGAGTGGGTTCGTGACGAAAAGAAGACCGGCAGCGGATATTCCGAAAAAAACATGCACATAAATCCTTAACCGCCCCCGAGTGTGGAGAGAGCGCCTGAGCACGTCAATGCGGGTTTTGCGGGGTCAAATGCAGCGCTCCAGGATGTCCTCCAGACCGTCCACCTCATCGATATGGGAAGCGATGCGGACAAATCCAAGCTGGGCGGCAAGGGCGTAGGAGGCGGTGTTTTGCGGACTGATGGTGAGGATGAATTCGCTCACGCCGTGGCAGTGATGCGCCCAGTTCATGAGCGCCTGGGAGGCCTCGCGCGCATAGCCATGGCGGCGGAATGAAGGAAACACCGTGAAGCCAAACTCCACCGCCCTGGGTGAATAGGGCTGCAGGTATGCGGCCCCCGGAGCGGTGTGAAAGCCGATGTAGCCGACCATGAGGCCGGCCTCCCGCAGGCACATGCCACGCAGGCACCAGGGCTGATAAGATGGATCCGCCTCAAGCTGGCCGAGCCGAAGCGCGAGCAGCCCGCCGGCATCTCCGGGCCACTCCGCCGGAAGCCGCGCCGGGAGCTGCTGCTGCGCCGCGGCCAGATCCTGACGGAGTGAGGCGCGCATGAACTCCGGCGAGAGGGGCACCAGATCGAGTCGCTCTGATTGAATGAACGAGGTCATGGGAAGACGAACGGGACGGAGCCTAGCGGTGCTGGCGAAGAAGGCAAACCGCTCGAATGGCGATGGTCCCGCAGTGGGAGGGAGGGTACATGAGGCAGATTTTTTACCGGCCGGATGGTGCAAAGAGCCGGAAAACGCGCGGCGGGGCTTCTTAAAGTGGATGAACAGCCCTTCCAACACCCATGAAAACACTGCTCATCTTTCTCGGAACTCTCATGCTCAGCCAGTTTCTCTACGTCGAATACGGTCCGAACAATCCCGTGGCCCGGGTGTCGGCGGCGGCCGCAGGCAGCGTGCGGTGGTTCTTGCATAGCGCCTTCAATGTGGTGGAATAGCCCGCCGGTTGCCTCGGGCATTTTCCCGTCCTATCTCATTCATCATTCTAATCCTATGTCCCTTCTCAAATTCTTTTTTACTGAGAAATGCAGCAACTGCGGCGAACGCATTGAAAAAGCGGCGCAGTTCTGCCGCCACTGCGGGGCGGGCCGCGCCAACTCCTGGCGCAAGTGCAACACCTGCGGCGTCAGTGTGGCGGCGGACTCGCAGTTCTGCTGGAGCTGCAAGGCGAACGTGGCCGCGCAGCCGCGGGATGAAATCTACAGCGACCGCTGGCGGCGCACGCCGGGCGTCTTTGCCATGCGTGTGACCATCGAGACTCCGCAGGACCGGCTGCGCAACGGCATCCAGGTGGATGAAGGCACGCTGGGGGCGCTGTACAGCAATGGGGTGATGAAAAGCAAACTGGACGCGGGATACCACCCGCAGACCAGTTTCTGGGACCGGCTGCTGGACGGCGGGAAGAGCGGGGGATTTGTGGAGGCCATCATCGCCGTGGCGGACCCAGTGAGCAGCTTTGTGAGCCTGGGGGGGACCGCGGCGCTGTTTACCAAGGACTTCGCCGCCGTGGAGGCCGCGGTGCTGGTGACGGTGCAGATGGCGGACCTGGGGCTCTTCACCCGCCGCATGCTGCCGGCCGGGAGCGATCTGGTGCGGGATGATGATCTGATGCTGCCGCACAGCGCGCGCGTGGCGGAGATCCTGCGCCGTCATTTGTCAAAGCTCGGCGTGGCGGAGGTCGCGCGCTCCACGGAGCTGCGGCATGAAATCGAGGCCGCGCTGGGCGCGGAGCTGCCCGGGCTGCTGGAAGACTACGGCCTGCGCTTCCGCGGTGTGGAGGATGTGCGTGTGGACTCGCCGGAGATCAGCCGTGTGCGGGAGGCGGAGGGCGGGCTGACCCAGACCAAGCGGGAGCTCGACTGGAGCAAGAAAAAGCGCGAGCTGGAGACGGAGCACAAGCTGGGGGAGATCAAGGACGAGTTTGCCTTCAAGGAGCAACTGGACCGCTGGACGCACGAGTACACGCTCACCTCCATGGAGCGGGAGCACATCATCGGCATGCGCCGCATCCAGCTGGGCGAGGCGGAGCGGACCGCCGCCATGCACGCGGAAGGCCGCGTGCGCGGGATCGAGAAGGACTACGAGATCGACATCAAGCGCAAGGACCGCGACTGGGAGGATGAGGAGGACAAGCGCGACCTGGTCATGCTGGATGAGATGCGCAAGCGACAGTTTGAGGCGATGGAGAAGATGCAAAAGCTCAAGCTGGAGCGCCTTTCCGCGGAAATGAGGAACATGGTGGACCTGGGCCAGGGGCTCAAGGATGTGCCGTCTCCGATAGCCGCCGGGGTGCTGCCGCCGACGCAGGGGAACCAGGTGATCCGGGCGCTGGAAATGCTGCGGCCGCTGCCAGACGTGGTGGTCATTTCTTCCTCCACGCACAGCTATGGCCCGGGGTATGGCATGCCGCAGCCGCCGCCGCCGTCTTACATGCCCTCCTACATGCCGCAGCCGAGCCCGGCGCCGGGGTATTCTGGCATGAACTCTGGCGGCCGAAGCCTGGAGATGCTGGCACAGCGGTACCTGCCGGGTGTGGGCGTGGTGGTGGCAGGGGTGGAGACGGGGAACCCGGTGCCGATGGGCACGGCGTGGATCGCCGCCGGGCGCGGCGTGGTGGTGACCAATGCGCACGTGGCGGAAGGGGTGAATGAGGCGCAGACAGAGGCGGGGATGAGCGCCTGGGTGATTTTTTCCGGCCAGACGGAGCCCTGCAAGGTGCGGCGCGTGCTGATGCACCCCGAGTACGCGCAGAGCGAGGCGAAGGGATACCCGCTGCCGTCCTACGATGTGGCGGTGCTGGAGCTGGAGACGCCGCCGCCGCACGCGGGGCTGCCGATCGCGGGGCGCAGCAAGCTCTTTGCCCTGCGCGAACTTCAGGCGGTGGCCTATCTGGGTTTCCCCATGGAGCACCTGGCCGGTGGCGGCACGAATCTGGAACGGCCGAAGGCGATCGCCAAAAAAGGGGTGATCTCCTCTCTGGAAGACTGGCACATGCGGCACAGCGACGACCCCGCGCAGCGCATGCTGATCAAGCATGACCTCGGCGTGGCCGGCGGTGCCAGCGGCAGCCCGATGTTTGATGAAGAAGGGGACGTCGTCGGCATCATCTCCGCGGGCAATATGGAGCAGATGTACGATCCGCAGTCCAAACGGATGCGCCGCACGCCCAACGGGGTGGTGCTGAACTTCGCGCAGCGCATCGATGTGCTGCTGGGGTGGATGGGGTGGTAGTGGTGGGGAAGTTTCCTTCGCCATTCTGGTTTCATCATTTCTCCTCATGTCCCTTGATCCCTTTGATCAACCGACGATCCCGTCTCATGCTCCGCGCTATCATCAGGGGCGGAAGTTGTTTGGCGGGCGGTAAACGCTGCTGCGGCCGCTGGGGCGTGGCGGGATGGGGGAGGTGTGGCTGGCGCAGGACAATGAACTGGGCGTGCACCGCGCGCTGAAGTTTGCACCGCCGGAGGTGGCGGCGGATGCGCGCTCTGTGGCGATGCTGAAGCGGGAGGCGATTGCCGGCACGAGCCTGGCGCATCCGAACATCGTGCGCATTTTCGACTTTGCCCACGACCCGGCGGAAATGGAAAGCGCGGTGATCATGGAGGTGGTGGAGGGCAGGAGCCTGGCGGAGCTGCAAGCGAAACGCATCGAGGAAGCGGGGGACGGCTTTTTCGAACCGGCGGAGATCGAAGGCTGGGTGCGGGAGGCCTGCATGGCGCTGGACTATGCGCATGGAGAAAGCCGGGTGCATCGGGACCTGAAGCCGCAGAACCTCATGATTGAAACGGCCAGCCAGAGGCTGAAGATCATGGACTTCGGCATCAGCCGCCGCATTGGAGACAGCTTCAGCCAGCTCACGGGCAAGGACAGCAGCGGCACTCTGCCCTACATGAGCCCGCAGCAGGTCATGGGCGACCCGCCGAGTGCCAGTGATGACATCTACGGGCTGGGAGCCACGCTTTACGATCTGCTCAGCGGCAGCCCGCCCTTCATCGGCGGTGCGCTGGAGACGCAGGTGCGTGACAAGGTGCCTCCTTCCATTTTACAACGGAGAGCCGAGGTGAATGCCTCCACCGGCAAGCCGGTGCCGGCGGCGTGGGAGGCCGTAGTGATGGCGTGCATGGAAAAGGAGCGCGAGAAACGTCCGAAGAATGCCGCAGCCATTCTGCAAGCCACTGCCGCGCCTGTGCCGAAAACGGCGACCGCCGCTCTCCCAAAAAGCGATAGACAACCGGCGGCTGAAAAAAAACCGAACCTTCAAGAGAGTGAAGTGTTTGGTGATCAGCAACGCCGTCTGACGTTACCGGCTTTGCCAATCCAGGCGAAGCCTGAATCCACTGACAAGCCGCGTGATTTTCAGGAAGGCTCCTCCAATGGCGCGATTTTTTGGGTTTGCATCACCTTTTGTATCGCGTTAGGAACCCCTGCTTTGGTCTATTTCGGTGAGCTGCGCGAAAAGACAAACTATCTTGAATTTTTTCAATTTGGGCAGGACGAGAACTGGTGGCATATATCAAACAGCCAGCAGGTTTTTTTGACTTTTTCCATTCTTTCCGCCATGCTTCTCCTGGTGAGTACCACGGCTCATGCCGCAGGTCTTCGGAGAAACAAGCCACTATTCGCCCTCCCTGTGCTGACGCTGCTTGCGATCGCGTCAAGTGCTGTAGCGTTCCAGTGTATTTGCACGTATCGGGCCAAGATAGAACCTTACCAGTTTGAGCAGTGGGGTGCTGCTCATCTCAAGGCCCAGCTCGCTGATCTGTTCTCCCTAAATTGGATTGTATGGATACTTCTTGGTGCAAGCATTGTTCAGCTCCTTTGGAAGCGTTCGAAATCATCAACATCACACCGTTGAGGTTAAGACAGGGTTCCAGCCGAGGAACATGAAGTTGAATAACCGGATAAAAAGACGGAAACGATGGAAGTGTGCAGGGCGCCGCTTGCCAAAACCTTGATGCTCCTTCACAGTCGCCGTCCATGAGTGGAAGCTGTCGATTTTTCGCGCTGCTCGCTGCGGTGCTCATGGCCGGGACTGTGGGCGTGCTGGGGCAGAATGCGCCGAGCCGCTACATTGTGGCGGATCCGGTGGCGGACATGGTGGAGAATGGGCAGGTCATCGGGCGGCTGGCGATGGGGCAGGTGGTGAGCATCCAGGCGCTGGCTGAAAACGGGGCGTGGGGGCTGGTGACGGTGGGCGGGGTGTCGGGGTGGGTGTCGTCGAAAAATCTGGTGCCGGCGCGGCCGCTTTCGATCGCGTATTTTCAGGGCACGAATCATTTCAATCTGGCGCGGCAGGCGGCGCAGCAGGGCGGGAAGGAGGTGGCGCGGAAGGAGTTTGGCGCGGCCATCCCGCTGCTGCGCAATGCGGTGGACCTTGCGCAGAGGGAGAACAACGGGCGCTATGTGGCCTCTGCCGCGACGAATCTGGCGATCAGCTATGACGAAAGCCAGCAGTACTCGAAGGCGGAGGCGCCATACCTGCTGACCTACCGCACGCATGAAGCGATGATGGGCGCGGGGCAGGTGCAACTGGGCACGGACGCGCGGAACCTGGCTTTCTTTTACCAGCGCTGGAAGCACCCGAAGGAGGCGCTGGAGTGGCATGGGCGCGCGCTGGAGGTTTTTGAAAACAAGTTTGGGCCTGAGCATGGGGAGACGGCCAGGGAGCGGCTGGAGGTCGGCTGCCTGATCCACTCTGAGCTGCGGCAGTTGGGGGAGGCGGAGGCGCATCTGGTGCAGGCGCATGCGGTGCTGCTGAGGACATCCGGAGCGAATGATGCGTACACGCTGAAAGCCGCGCAGGAGCTGGCGGAGGTTTATTCGGAACTGGGCCGGGCGCGCGAGGCGGAGGCGCTGTACCGGCAGGTGCTGGCGGCGCGCGAGGCGACGGTGGGACCGGAGGACCTGAGCGTGGCGGGCACCTGCCAGCTTCTGGCGGGAGTGTGCACAACGCTGGGAAAGGATGCCGAGGTGGAGAGCCTGCTGCTGCGCAGCCTGCGGATTCGTGAGATACGGCTGGGAGCCGCGCATCCTCATTTGATCGTGAGCCAGCGGGATCTCGCGGACTTGTGCTCCGCCTCAGGCCGCTTTGTGGAGGCGGAGGAATATCTGGGGCGCGCCAAGTTCATCGCGGAAAGCATTGGCAAGAACTCGGTGGAGCTGGCGAATGTGCTGGAGGGCTTTGGCAATCTGCGCAAGCAGCAGGGGCGCTATGATCAGGCGGAGGAGATGTACCAGCGTTCGCTGGCGATTTTGGAAAAGGGCGGGAAGGGAGAGTCGGACATCGCGCACACGCTGGGAGGGCTGTCGCGGCTTTATCTTCTGACGGAGCGCTATGACGCGGCGGCGCCGGTGCTGCAGAGGCGCCTGCGCCTGCTGGAGGCGGCGCATGGCAAAGAGGCGCTGCAACTGGTGGACAGCATCGAGGATCTGGCCACCGTCCAGCGCATCAAGGGCCGGCTGGGCGAGGCGGAGGCTCTGGAGAAGCGGGCGCTGGAAATCGTGGGGCGGTATCCTGAAAGCAAGGCCTACGGCGCGGCGGCGTGGAACAACCTGGGGGCGATCTACGCGGTGCAGAAGAAGTTTCAGGAGGCCGGGGATGCGTACCGCCGGAGCCTGGAGCTGTTTCAGCAAACGCTGGGTGCGCGGAATCACCGGACGGCCTTTGTGAGGATCAACCTGGCGCTGCAGGAGCAGCGGCTGGGGCATGCTGCTGAAGCACGGCGGCTGGCGGCGGAGGCGCGTGGCGTGCTGGAGCAGTGCCCGGGAGATTTTGACCAGGCGCGGGCGCTGGCCCTGCTGATCGAAGCCGATTCCGGCCGTGAGGAAGGCCACGCGTATGAGGCGCTGCAGGCGGCGCAGAGCCTGCGGCGGCTGATGCGCGAGCGCTTGAACAAGATGCTGCTGGTGCGCTCTGAGAGCGAGCGGCTGCAGTTTTTGCAGGGGCCGTATGCGGCGGATCTCCACAGGCACCTGGCCTGGGCGCTGGAGCCGCAGGCGGACCAGGGTGTGATCCATGCGACGGCGGAATGGGTGCTCAATGCCAAGAACCTGGCCAATGAGCTGCAGGCGAATCTGGCGAAGATCTCGCGCCATGCGGAAAATGAGCGTGTGCAGGCAATGCTGGCCGAGCTGGAAACGGTGCGCAGCCTGATGGCGGAAATGACCTGGAGTGATGGACCTGCCGCGCATGTGACCGCGGAGATGACCCGCCTTGCCGCGGAGCAGGACCGGCTGGTGCGCGAGATCCGGGCGCTGGGGACGCCTGAAACCGTGGGCGGGGCCTGGAGCGAACTCGATATGATCCGGCAGGCCCTGCCGGCGCGAAGCTGTCTCATCGAGATGATGAAGCTGCGACTGTCTGCCGGAAGAGAGATTTATGTGGCGTGGCTCATTCCGCCTCCGCGCCAGGGGGTGACGACCGTGGTGAATCTGGGGGACGCAGGGAAGATCGAGCAGGCGGTGGCGGCCCTGCATCAGGAGATCAGCGAGGCGCCGGAGCACATTGTCAAAGAGGGAGAGGCGGCGGCGGAAAAGCGCCTGCAGGCGGCGGCGCGCGGCGTGGCGCAGCTCGTGCTGGATCCGCTGCTTCCGGCGCTGAAGGAGGTGGAGCGCTGCTACATGGCGCCAGACGCGGCGCTGTGGCTGGTGCCCTGGGCGTCTTTGCCCACGGCGGAGGGGGCCTACCTTGTGGAGAAGCTGGAGATCTGCCAGGTGGCCTCCGGGCGGGAGCTGACGCGGCCCGCGAATGCAGTCTCCGGGACAGCGCCGCTCATCATGGCAGATCCTGACTTTGACCTGTCTCCGAGGACGGCGCAGAAGTCTCTGGAGGCGCTGCGGGGCGGGCAGCGCGGTGTGAAGGCGCCCGCCGCGGCGCGCAGCGGCATGCGCGGAACATTGCCAGCCCTGCCGAAAGTGGAGCGGCTGCCAGGCACTGCGGCGGAGGCGAAGGCCATCGCACCCGCGCTGGGGGCTTATGCCGGCGCGGAGGCGGGGCTGCTCACGGGAGACAAGGCGCTGGAGGACATCTTCAAAACGATCCAGCATCCGCGGGTGCTGATGATGAGCACGCACGGATTTTATTTTCCAGCGTCGCAGACAGCGCAGGCGAACGTGATACTGGATCTCGGCGGGCCAGCCACCGCCACCAAGGGCAGCGGCGAGGCGGACAATCCGCTGCTGCGCTGCGGGCTGCTGCTGGCCGGGTGCAATTTGCGGGGCAAAGGTGCCGCCTCCTCATGGTCTGTGCTGGATGACGGCGTGCTCTCCGGCCTGGAAATCCTGGGGGTGGATCTGGAGGGCTGCGAGCTGGTGGTGCTGAGCGCCTGTGAAACGGGGCTGGGGAAGACGGAGGCCGGGGAAGGGGTGGCGGGGCTGCGGCAGGCGTTTCAACTGGCCGGAGCGCGGGGCGTGATGGACACGCTGTGGGCCATTCCGGACGACGAGACGACGCAGCTCATGCAGCAATTCTTCCAGGGGCTGGCGCGGAAGCTGCCGCCCTCCGCGGCTTTGCGCGAAGCACAGCGGCAGATCATCGCCTCCCGCAGGCAGACGGCGGGGGCGGCGCATCCGTTTTTCTGGGGTGCTTTCGGTTTCACGGGGCGCTGAGCTTTGCCGGCGGTGACAAAAATCGCGCGGCTTCGAGGAAGGGCTGCAGGCGCGCCGGAAAATTGAAGACGGGTGTTCTTTGGTACGTCGAACCCGAACTGACTCCTTACTGCCATGAACTCTGACACAGACCTGATTGCTTCTCCCGAAAACAATTCCGCTCCCACGCGGCGCTGGTGGAGGCGCCTGCTGCTTGCCGGCGCAGGGGCGGGGCTGGCGGTCATCGTGGGCGCGGCCGCACTGGTGAAACACTGGACGGCGAAACCGCAGGCTGCCGCGCACCAGGCCGCGGCCAGCGAGGTGAAGCTGGGAACGCTGATGCCGGCGGACACGTTTACGGCGAAGGGCCTGGCGATGAAACAGGGCGCGGGGGACAGCGGCTTTCACCTGACCTTTGACGACGGGCCGCACCCGCTGTACACACCCGCCCTGCTGGACTGGCTGAAGGCGAACAAGATTCGCGCGACCTTTTTCCTGGTGGGAGAAAATGCCGTGCGATACCCGGAGCTGGTGCGGCGCATCGCGGCGGAGGGGCATCAGATCGGCAATCACACCTGGTCGCATGCGAACCTGACGAAGCTTTCAGATGCGAAGGTGCGGAGTGAAATCCAGCGCACGCATGATGTGATCGTGCAGATCACAGGGCGCGCGCCGACGGTGTTCCGTCCGCCCTATGGGGCCATCAAGCCGGCGCAGCGGCAGTGGGTGGCCAGGGTGTTTCATTATGAGACGGTGCTGTGGGATGTGGACACCGAGGACTGGAAGCTGAGCAGCGCGGAGGCCATCACCCAGCGCATCGAGCGCACGCTGAAGCCGGGGGGCATCATTCTGGCGCACGATATTCATCCGCGCATTCTGCAGGCTCTGCCAGTGGTGCTGCCACGGCTGCAGATGCACGGGCTGAAGCCCTCCAGCCTGCCGGTGCACGCGCGGAGTGTGACCCTGGCAGCGCGGTGATGGGGGAAGGGGAGGGCTGAATGCGGCGCGGCATGCCTCGAACGAGGGCATGCCGCGCCTTTGTTTTTTCCAGTCTCACACCGCGCTCAGGTTTTGTGCTTGCCCTGTCCGCCACTGCCAGGGCATGCTGCGGCACAGGCGCTGGTTTTCACGCCCGCGCGCCATCCACGCCCGAACCCTGCACTGAACGATGAGATCCCAACCATGCTTTGGCGCCTGGCTGCGCTTCACTTTTCTCGCCGCCGGCATCGCCACCGCCACCGCCGCGGACAAGCCCACGGTGTACAACGCCATCTCCGGCCCCGTCACGGAAATCGACACTCTCGCGGAGGCGGTGTTGAAGTCCGCCTATACCATCGTGAGGCTCCAGGATTCTCCCGACTACGCCCCGCCGAAGCCCACCGCTGGGAGTCTTCCGCACTTCGCCCGCACGCCCGAGGGGGAGTACCTCGGCGGCTACGTGCTCGCCTCCTATGTGGTCACGGCGGAAGGGCAGGCCGCCGCGCCGGCGATCCTCAAGACCGACGATGAGCGCCTCAATGCGGCGGCGCTGAAAGCGATCCACGAATGGCGCTTTCAGCCCGCCAGCTTGAAAGGGCAGCCCGTTTCCAGCGTCTCGGCGCAGGAGTTTCACTTTGAGGCCACGCCGAAGAGCTTCGAGACCCAGGTGCTCGAACCCATGGGTGGGAAAATCGCCAAACCCGCCGGCTGGTTCTATGAGGAAAACCACGGCGGGCCGAAGTATGAGTGGACGCTGACACGCGAGGACACGGACTCTGGCAAGAAGCCCTACGTCACCGGGGTGCGCATCCAGCTCTTCACCGGCATCCAGGAAGGGACAGGCAAAAACGCCCGCCAGTTCCTTCAGGACTTTATGGACGGGAAGAAGAAGGCCGAAGGTGTGAAGGTCATCAAAAGCTGCGGTGCCGAAGACCAGGGGCTTTTCACCCGCAGTTGTCTCGAAGTGGAGGAAGGCCCGTTTCACGTGCTTTATTCGCTTTTCTGGGGCAGCGACGGGCTGGACATGGCGGTGGTGATGGTCTCCGGCACGCGCAAGGAGCTTTGGGAGGTGTATCAGCCTGCGTTTCAGAAAATGCGCGCCCTGGAGCTCATCGACATGAAGCGTTTTGAGAAGTGAGCCTCATTCCGGGCCGGGACCGCGTGTGTCTGGATGGCACAAGCTGGTATGAGCCGGTCTGGCGGGAGGAGGGGCTGAAATGCGCGCGGTTATTGAGGGCGCTTCCACAGGGGCTTGTCGGCGCCGGTTTTTTCCAGCGGCGAGGTGCCGGCGGGAATGTCGGTGCGGAGGGGGATGCCTTCGGGAGTGAAGGCGGATTTTTCGTTGGAGAGGACCAGGCCAAAGGGGCGGCGCTCGCCGGCGGTCAGGGGCTTGTCCTCGTCGTGCCAGATGGAGGCATTGGCGGCTTCGGTGCGCTTGGGGAGGCGGATGTGCTCGGAGAGGCTCAAGGTGCCTTTCTGCTGCAACTGCTGGGTGGTCTCCGCCGCATAGACGCGGGCTTCCTCATGCAGGACGTGAACGGGAATGGCCTTCGGCACGGGCTCCTCAGAGGCGGCGATGGCCAGGGGCACCGCTGCCTGCGGGCTGTCCTGCGATGAAGGGGGGGCGGGCGAAGGGGGCGGGGTGGTCTTTGCGCCGGGGTGGAACTGGCCTTCGGTGATGAGGGTGAGCGTCTGTGCGATGAGCCCCGGCAGTTTGCGGGCAGCGGGGACAAAAACGGGCCTGGACTCCTCCTCCCGTGGCTTGGAGGCCTTGTCCGCCCTGGCCACGGCGGGCGCTGAGGAATGCCCGGCTGGTTTTGTGGCGGTGCTGGAGGGCGCGGTGGCTGCTGCGGGCGAAGCGGAAGCGTGCGCGGGACCGGAGGTGGCTGCCGCGGGACGTTCCGTGCCATGAGAGGGAGGAGTCACGACGGCGACGGCGGGCGTCGCGGGCTTTCCTTGCTGCGGGCCGCTGTGCGTGGGCGGGGCCGCTGGTGGGGCGGTCACGGGCGGAGCGGCGGGAGCGTTGTTGTCTCCCGTGACGATGCTGGAGGGGGCTTTGCCGGTGGAGGAGGGCTCGACAGTCGGCCTCCTGCGTGCCTCGGCACCATCGGGCATGCCGTCAAACCAGTCCTCGGGGGTGGCCTGGGAGTTGAGATCGACGGCGGCCAGATTGATGAGGGTGCCGATCTGGGTGTCGCTGCTGTCAGCAGGGCTGGCCACGTGCGCTTTTTTTCCGGTGAGGACAAACGCGAGGCCGAGGGTGACCGCGAAGAAGGCGAGGGCGGCCATCGCGATGACTTTCCGCTGAGAGGAAGCGGAGGAGAGAGGCGCGTCGGGCATGGGAGAGGTGGATTCGACGTGCATGGTGAAGATTTCCTTCGAAAAGACAAGAACTCATGTTTTTTCCGGTGCTAAAGCTGAAAACAAAGCGCTTTCTGGAACTGAAGGAGGCCGTGAATGGGGTGGCGGCGTGGCAGGGCGAATGTGTAAAACGCGCCGGAAAATCTTGACCGGCTTCTCTTTTCCTCTTCATCAGCACACAGACCTGGGTGAATGCTTCGCAGGAAACTTCTGGTCTTTGCCTGTGGATTTCCTTAACCTGAGACTTCTTCCATGCCCACCTTTACGATCTTCTACCTTGTGCCTGCCGGGGTGTTTCTAGCCATGGCTTTTCTGTGGTATGTCAGCGGGAGGCTGCCGCGCCTGTTTGCGGTGCTGCCGGTGGTGTCCTGCTATGCGGTGACGGCGGTGCTGCTGTTCTGTGGAGGGATGTGCCACCGCGTGGCGCATGTAAAGCTCAGCGGGCTGGAGATGGATCTGGTGGACCGCAGCGGCAAAGAGCAGTCCATTCCGCTGGGCGGCACGGTGAGCGGAGGGCGCGCTGAGGATGGGATTGAGGTGCCGGGCCTGCCGCCGGAGGCGCTGGTGGTGCGGCTGGAAGGAGACAAGCTGAAGATTCTGCCCGGGCCGGGCTACCAGCGCGGCATTCTGGTGCGCAGCGGCGGCAGGCTGGTGCCGCTGGAGGATGGCGGAGTACCGCGGCTGGTGCCGCTGGCGAACGGAGACCAGATCAACGTGCCGGCGGACGAAGGGGGCGAGGTGATCGCCCAATGGCGTCTGGGGACGCAGCGCATGGAACTGGATGTGAGCGGCGCGGTGCGCTGGATCGGCGGTGACAGCAAGGGCATGGCGAGGCTGCCGGGACTGGCGCCGCAGGTGATGGGCCTGAAGGTGATGGGGGACACGCTGGGGGTGGTGAAGGGCGGCGGCTGGACGAACGAGCTGGGCGTGCTGATCAACGGCCGGCGCGTGAACTTTGGCGACCAGATGGAACTGCGTGCGCCCTACCGCGAGGGGCTGACGACGGTGGCGCTGGTGAAGCCGGAGCCGCTGGCGGGAACGATCACCTTTGCAGAGTCGTCCGCACCGCTGCGGATCACCGCCGAGATGACGTGGAAGTCCGTGCTGGAGCAGCCGGCGGCCTTTCCCTTTGAGGTGGAGACGGGGCGCGCGTACCGCGTGGGGGGCTCGCTGGAAGACCATGTCTTTATCAAAGGGCTGCCCGCCGGGGCGATGACGCTGCATGTCTCCGCGGATGGCAAGCTGACGCTGGAACTGACCAAGGATGGACTGGATGCGCAGAAGGATGGGCGCATCAGCGGGGTGTATCCGCAGACGGTGGAGACGGGCAAGGCGCTGGCGGTGGGAGATGCGAGCGTGCCGTATGCGGGCACGTTTCACCTTCTGGGAACGGCGGTGCCGGAAACGCCGCCCCCTGCGGATGGCACCACTCCGCCGGAGACGCCCGACGATGATGCGGATGGCGCAGTGGCCGGCGCTCCTGCCGCCGAGCCCGTCAACCGCTGGCGCTGCGCGTGGCAGCCGATGATCCAGACCCGCTGGCAACTGCCGAACCGCACCATCAGCCTGCCGCTGATCGATGTGCCGGTGAATCTTTTCACGCGCCGGCTGTGGACGCAGCGGGTGTTTCCGCTGAACGAGATGTCCGCACGGGAGGGCGCGCTGAGGTCTGTGATCGCCTACACGCCGGACCATGCGGCCTGGGTGAATGGCGCGAGCCTGCTGCAACTGGACCCCGCGCTGACGCTGGCGCGCGGGGGGCGGCCGGTGGCCACCGCCTTTGCGGAGACCGGGCTGCTGCAGAAGGACGCGATGCTGGAAATCCTGCAGATTTCGGCGGAGAAGCAGGGGGACCGCATCGCCAGCAGCCTGGGCAGCGTGCTGCACCCGGCCACGGCCTATGATGCGCAGCGCGTGGCCCTGAGCCGGCGCTTTGCGAGCCTGAGCGTGGTGATGGAGGAGCGCGGCAAGAAAGAGGTGCCGGTGCTGCGGGTGGAGTTTGAGCGGCCGATGATCCGCTCGGTCTCGATGTCTGAGGTGAAGGAGGAGCTGGCGGCGCGCGAGGATGCCGGGCTGCAGGGGGTGCGCTTCGGCTTGAACGACCGCAGCGGCTTCAGCGACCTGCCGCACCAGATCACCTTTCCGCTGCTGACGCGCGCCTTTGACGAGGCCAACGCGGATGTGGAGATGCAGTGGTCCAGCTTCAACGTGCAGGATGATTTCAAACGGCAGACGCTGGACTATGGCGACCCGTTCAAGATCGGCGGCGGGCACCGCCTGCTGCTCTCCATCACGAAGGAGACCATTCCGCCGTGGCGCATCTTCTGGGTGCTAGTGGCGGGTTTCATCGCCATGGTGGTGGCGTGGAAAAACGGCACGTCGTTCTGGTGGATGGCGCTGCAGTTTGGGGTGGCCTTCCTGACCTGCAACCGGGTGATCTTCGGCCAGGCGGTGCTGGTGAATCCGCCGTTCAATCCAGACATCATCAGCGTGGCGATGAAGACGCTGGTGGCGGCGCCGGTGCTGCTGGGGCTGGGGATGTTCATGGCGCGGGAGCTGCTGCCGGGGCGGATCGAGCAACGGCTGCGGGGCGTGGAGTCCCGCCTGACGTACCCGTGGCTGTGCGCGCTGGCGGCGCTGCTGGTGGTGGTGCGGCTGCTGCTGCTGGCCGGGCTGGGGGCGAAGGAGGCGCTGTCCTTTGGCGGGCTGCGCGTGGCGCTGTCGGTGTTTTTTGTGCCGGCCTACCTGCTGCTGTTTGCACAGGCCTGCCTGCTGCTGTGGCGTGAGAAGGAAGGCACGGGCGGGCTGGCGGCGCGCGTGGTGGGGCGCTTTGCGCTGGTGACGCTGTGGCTGTTTGGCTGCCAGGCCTTCACGGCCGGGGTGGTGAGCGACCTGGGCATGTTCCTCTACTTTGTGCCGATGGCCCTGGTGCTGGCCACGGTGGGGGTGTGCGCGCTGTGGGAGGGCGTGGTGCGCAGCCTGCGGGTGTCCAAGGAGGAGCTGAAGGCGCAGAAACCCTGGCTGGCAAGCGTGGCGGGCCTGGGGCTGGTGCTGCCGCTGCTGATGATGACGCTGGTCTTCACCGCGCCCAAGGCGCTCCTCAACCTGTGGCCGCATGTGGCGCAGGAACTGACCAGCGACGAGGAGCTGGTGACGGACAGCACGATGCTGCGCGTGCTGCAGTTTGCGCATGAGGACTACCTGATCAACCTGGGCACGGACACGGCGGAGCGCATTGCGCAGGACCATGCGATCATGGCCAACTACGCGCACCGGGGGCTCTTTGGAGAAGGCTACCTGCAGGTGGACGTGCTGGCGGCCAAGGCGGTGACGGCGCTGAATGACAATGTGTCCGCGGTGTTCATCTTCGCGCAGTTCGGCGTGGTGGGGGCGCTGGCGGTGATGCTGGCGTATCTGGCGGTGATGGTCAGTTCCCTGGGCGCGCGGGAAAGCATCAACTCACTGACGAGCTGGCTGAGCCTGATGGCGGGCATGTCATTCGCGCTGGTGAGCCTGTACATGATGGCGGCAAACTACGGCCTGCTGCCCTTCACGGGGAGAAACATGTACCTGCTGGGCCTGAACAGTTGGAGCGACGTGGCGGAGAGCTTTGCGCTGATCTTCCTCATCATCCTGGGGATGGCGCGCGCGGATTTCCGCACGCGGGAACTGAACAAGCCGGAGAGCGCGCTGGGGGATATTATTGAGGGGAATGAGGCGTGAAAAAACACTGAAGTGCATCGCAATGATATGAAGCTCTTTTCATTCTCCACTCTTCTGCGTCCCAGAACCGGACCGGCTAAAGCCGGTACTACAATACTCATGGGGTGTTTGCTGTTTGTGTTTCTTTTGATCACGACGGCCGAGGCGCAGCAACCGGTCACGGGAAAACGCGTGGCCTTGGTCATCGGGAACAACCGCTACGCGGGCAGTCCGCTGGAGAATTGTGTGAGCGATGCGGCGGCGATTGCGAAGGTGCTGCGTGAGCAGTTGAAGTTTGACGTGGTGCTGGCGGACAAGGATTCGGAGAACTTGGACCGGCTGAGCTTTGCGCGGCGGCTGCAGGCTTTTCAAAAGGAGGCCAGCGGCGCGGCGGTGGCGCTGTTTTATTATGCGGGGCATGGCATGGAGGACTTCGATGGGCGCGACAACTACCTCATCCCGGTGGATGCGAATCTGGTGGAGGCGGCGAAGGACAATGCGGGATTGCAGGCCCAGGGCATTGCGCTGGAGCAGGTGCTCAGGGCGATGAAGGAGGCGACGAAGGGCGCGAAAATCATTCTGCTGGACTGCTGCCGCGAGCGGCCTGCGGACCGGGCGATCCGCACGCGTGATGGCGGCGGTTTTGTGATGCCGCAGGATGCGGACCTGCCGCAGGACACGCTGATCATGCTCGCGGCCGCACCTGCGCGCACGGCGAGTGATGGCGAGTCGGGGCATGGGCCGTTCACGGCGGCGCTGATCAAGCATCTGCCCACGGCTGGCACGGCGTTGTTTCAAACTTTCCGCACGGTGCGCAACGAGGTGCTAACAGCGACGAATCAGGCCCAGAGGCCCTGGCTGAAGCTGGATGGGGCGGGGGACTTTTTTTATGAGCATGCGCTGGTGGTGGCGAGTGCTGGGGCGAGTCAGTCTGCTCTGCCGCCTGCGATGCCTGTACTTCCAACGCCTCGCGCGGCGGCAGAACTGCTGCGCACGGCGAGCAAGGATGCTCCTTTTGTGAACAGCCTGGGGATGAGGTTTGTGCCAGTGTTAGGCTATAAGGACGGCAGGAAGTTGCTCTTCAGCATCTGGGAGACGCGAAGCAAGGACTACGCCGCCTTTGTCAAAGCCACGGGTCATGATGCTGGAGAGGACTGGAAGACAGACGCTTTTCTGACCGTGCCGGTGGGCCGCGGCGAGGGAGAAAGTGCTGAAGAGAGCAGTCACCCGGTGGCTGATGTAAGCTATGAAGACGCAGCGGCCTTTTGCGACTGGCTGACGAAGCGAGACCGTGAGGCAGGCCTGATCGGTGCACAAGATGAATACCGGTTGCCGACGGATGTGGAATGGAGCCATGCAGTGGGTATTGGGGAGAAAGAGGATGCGAGCGCGAGCCCAAAAGACAAGCATGGGGAGCTCACGGATACCTATCCCTGGGGCGTGCGCTATCCACCACCGACTGGCAGCGGAAATTACGCAGACACCGCCTCCAAAGTGAAGAGAATCGATATCAACGGTAGCATTGAGGGCTACAGTGACGGCTATGCAACCACTTCTCCAGTGGGCAGGTTTGAGCCAAATGGTCTGGGAATCTATGATCTGGGAGGGAACCTGTGGGAATGGACCAGTTCAGTTTGGGAACAAAATGGTAATCATGTGTTGCGCGGGGCTTCGTGGAAGGACTCTTCCTCCATTCGTCTGATCTCCTCCTGTCGCCTCAGCATTCATCCCGGTTTTCGCAGCGGTTTCTACGGGTTTCGGCTGGTGTTGGCAACGGGGGCTGGTGATTAGGCTTTTACTTTTTTCATTTTTACCTTTGCCGCGCAAAAGGCGAATTTTTTAACCCTTACAAATTCTCAAAATAGACCCGGAAATATCGACATCTCGTTCCTTTCTCTCTCCATCCACCCACTCGCCCGCTCCGTAAAAAGTGGCCCGCTCAGTCCTCTGAGCGGAACCGCAGGCCGCAAGGCTTCCGAATGCAAAGCCAGACGCTCAGAGTCCGAATCACCTTCTTTCTTAACTTGCCCGCCCTATCTCCGCTCGTTCCGCACAGGGGACTGTGCGGGCCACTTTAAAAGCCATTCCCCCTCATGAACACGCTCCCTCTTCCCAAAATTCATCAACGGCCGCTGCTCCTGTGGGTGGCGGGGTGTGCGGTGGCGCTTGGCGTCATTGCTGCTGTTTTATTTGTGGCGGGGGCGCATGTGGATGATGAGGGGACGAACTATTACATTCCGGAGGGGTATCGGAAGAATGTGACGGCGATGGCGAAGGCGGGGGCGATCCGGCATGACAAGACGGCGCCGGCGGATCCGCGCCAGGCGCTGCCGCCGTGGGGCAAGATGATCTTTGATGATGCGAACGCGAACCCGCGGCAGGAGCAGTTTTTCCAGGAGAGCAAACGCCTGCAGTCGGACCTGCGCGATTTCAATGAAACGGGCGGCGGCTTCTTTGAGGTGCGGCTGGACGGGAAGATCTACATCGCGCAGCAGTTTCACAATTTTGCGCTGCCGTACCCGAAGCGCCCGGCGTGGCGCGGGAGCTTTTCGCTGGCGGGTGAGAAGCTGCCCTCGCTGGTGAGCGAGGATTTGTATCTGGGATTTTCCGCGACGGATGAGGATGGCTCCCCCACGGCGGAGGACTACAAAGTGCTGAGGCTGGATGCGTGGTCGCAGCCGAGGAAGAAGCAGACCCACTACCGGGCACGGGCGTTTGAGCTGCTGGGCGATGAGTCGCCTCTGGTGCGGCTGTCTCTGATGGGGGAGCGCGTGGTGCTGCAACTGACGAACACGGCGGACTGCGAAGTGAAGCTGAACGGTGACATCATCAACCGCGCGGGGTCGGAGGCGGTGGGCCGCTTTATGGAGCGCCGCTCAGATCTGCCGGAGGCGAAGCTGCCGAACAATGCGGCGCCGCTGCGGGATGGCGACCGCCTGCGCCTGCGCCACCTGCGCACGGGGCGGGAGATCTCGCTGCGCTATGGCCGCTACGCGGGCGGCATGGTGAGCCGCCGCTGGCTGGAGGACGGGCGCGAGGTGAACCTGGTGGACCCCGAGCTGGCCGCTGAGCTGCCGTATTTTCAGCAACTGCAGGACGCGCTGAACCGCTTTGTGCAGCAGCATCCGCATCCGGACCAGATCGGCCAGCCGAACATCCATCTCACCATTGACCGCGGGCTGCACAGCAGTGTGAACCGCATCTTTCTGGATGCGGTGCGGGGCTTTGATGCGCGGCGCTCGGCGGTGTCAAACATCCAGCTCGAACCGGCGTGCATCTGCATTGTGAATGCGCTCAACGGGGATGTGCTGGCGATGCCCTCCTATCCCGCGCCGGCGGATGTGCAGTCGCTGCGGCAGCGGGCGCAGAATGGATCGCTGCCGGGAGTGACGGAGGCGAAGCTGAGGCGGCTGGGGCTGAATCAAAACCTGACGCTGATCCCCATCGGCTCGACGACGAAGCCGCTGTTTGCCAGCGCGGTGTGGGACACGCGGCCGGAGCTGAGCAAGCTCCAGATCGACGAGCCTGCGGGGGGGCGCAGCGAGGTGCTGGGCTACAAGCTGACGGCGCCGTACGGCACCTTGGGGCCACGCCATGTGGATTCGAAGGGCTTTCTGCGGATGTCCTCAAATGATTACACGCTGCACCTGGGGCTGCTGATGCTGACGAAGGGGGTGACCTTCAGCGCCAACGGCACGCCGATTTTTCCCGCGGGCAAGGCGGATCTCTCGGCCTTCTTTCGTGGCGACACCATTCCCGGCGGGCTGGACCGCCCGGACGTGCCCGCCTTTCCGAAGATGGCTGACTGCTATGATGTGGGCCTGGTGCAGCGCCTCACCGACGGCTCCTCCGGCATGTGGGATGTGGGCCTGCTGCAGCCGATGCTGCGCCAGCTCGGCGTGAAGGATGGGGCGATGCAGGCGGCGGCTGAAAACGCCGGGCCGGACAAGACGACCGCGGAAATGCGCGAGATCGTTTACAACAGCTTCTCCAGCGTGCTACCGGAGCGCGCGAACCTGCAACTGGACACGGTGAGCAGCGTGCGCGGCAAATTCACCTCCATGCTGCTGGGCTCAGGCACGAACTACTGGAGCAATGTGAAGCTGGCGGAGGCCTATGCGCGGCTGGGCACGGGGCGCAAGGTGCAGGTGCGCCTGGCTGCGGACGCCGGCAGCGAGGGCAAGCCCGCCGAATTTCCCGAGCTGCCGCTGAAGCGTGAGACGCTGGCGCTGGTGCATGCGGGCATGCAGGAGTGCGCGGAGGGCGTGGAGGGCAGCACGGCGGAACGCATCAGCGACAGCGTGAAGGCTGCGCGGAAAAAATTTGAGGCGAAGGGGCTGCAGCTCTTTGCCCTGGCCAAAACCGGCACCGCCACCCGCCGCGCCCCGGTGATGAAAAAAGGCGTGGTGCTGGAGGACAAACGCGAGTGCGCCGCCTTCTGCCTCTTCCTGGAAGTGCGCGACAAAAGAGGCACCCCTCTGGCCGCGCTGAGCAGCGCCACCTACCTGCAGGACCGCGCCGCCACCCGCGGCAACACCTCTCCCAGAAACTCCGCCGTGGCCGTGCAGCTCACCGAAGACTTCTTCCCCGAACTCGTGACCTGGCTGGAAAGCCAGCCCGCGGTGAAGAAGGCGGTGGGGAAGTGAACCCGCCTTATCCAGCCACCATGCGCCCGCTCCTGCTCCTTTCGGTCTTCTTGTGCCTCCTGCGCCCGTCATTCGCCGCGGAGCCGCCCATCGCACCCATGCTGCGCATTGAGGCGGGGATGCATACGGCCATGATCAATCGCATCGCCACGGATGCCGCTGGGCGGGTGGTGCTGACCTGCAGTGATGACAAGACAGCGCGGCTGTGGTCCCTGCCTGCAGCCACGGCGGACGGCACCCGCCCACCTGCCACGTTGCTGCGCACCTTCCGCATTCCCCTCGGTGCGGGGGATGAAGGCAAGCTCTATGCCTGTGCCCTGAGCCCGGATGGCAGCACCGCCGCTCTGGGAGGATGGACTGGCAGGGAATGGGACCAGTCAAGATGCGTTTACCTTTTCGACACCGCCTCGGGCCACTTGCTGCGCCGGCTGACGGGTTTGCTCAATGTGGTGCACGATCTCTCGTTCTCTGCCAGTGGCCGCGCTATTGCAGCGGGCCTGGGAGGAAAAAATGGCATCCGCGTCTGGGAGGTGGCCAGTGGCCAGCTTGTCGGCCAGGACAGCGACTACGGTGACAGTTGCTACGGTCTGGACTGGCAGGGAGACGGCACCCTGGCCAGCACTTGTGATGATGGCTACTTGCGTCTTTACAGTATGACAAAACTGGCCGGAGCCTCCCCCTCCCTCCAACCTGCCGGCCTCACTCCTTTGCGTAAGGCCCGCAGCACGCTGGGCCAGCAGCCCTATACCATACGCTTCTCCCCAGATGGCCAGTCAGTGGCGGTCGGTTTCTATGACAGCAGGGCCGTGGCTGTTCTAGCGACCGAAGATCTGCGCCATCTCTACCAGCCGGACGCCACGGGAGTGACCAATGGCAACCTTGGCAGGGTGGCCTGGAGCGCTGATGGACGCAGTCTTTTCGCCGGGGGACTGTGGGATATTGGCGGACCGAACCCCATCCGCATTTGGCCGCAGGCAGGACGCGGCAAGCCTCAAGACTTGCAGGTGGGGGCTACCAGCACCCTCATGGCTTTACGCCCCCTGCCCGGCGGCGGCTTGCTTTTTGCCGCCGCCGATCCCGCGTGGGGAGTGGTTCAAAAAAGCCAGACTACGACACCTGGTGCAGGCACCCAGGAAAGTGGCTGGAAAGGCGTGCTCATGGGCCAGCCTCCCATCGCCGACCATCGAACGACGGGCGCAGTGATTCATCTGTCCGCAGATGCTTCGGTGGTGGCTTTCAGCTATCAATCTTTTGGCAAGATTCCGGCCACATTCTCCCTCAGCGAACGTCGACTAACGCCCGGAACTCCGCAGGCCACCCTACGTGCTCCACGCCAGGAAGGGCTTCCGGTTTCGAACTGGGAAGATAAGACGGCCCCCACGCTGAGCGGCCAGCCCCTCAAACTGGAGAACTTTGAAAGGTCGCGTTCTTTTGCCATCGCCCCAGATGCCAGCTTCTTTGTGCTTGGAACCGGCTTCTACCTGCGCTGCTATGCGGCGGATGGCAAGGAACGCTGGCAGCAGTCGGTGCCGGGCACAGCCTGGGCGGTGAATCTCTCGGCTGATGGCCGCATCGCAGTAACAGCGTATGGGGATGGCACCATACGCTGGCATCGGGCGGACAGTGGGAAGGAGTTGCTGGCTTTCTTTCCGCATGTGGACCGGAAGCGCTGGGTGCTGTGGACGCCGGAGGGGTATTATGACTGCTCTGCGGGTGGGGAGGAGCTCATCGGCTGGCATGTGAACCGGGGGAAGGACCGGGAGGCGGATTTCTTTCCGGCGGCGAAGTTTCATGATGCTTTTTACCGGCCGGACGTTGTTTCCGAAGTGCTGCGTACGCTGGATGTGGGGGAGGCGGTGAAGCTGGCGAATGCGAACCGGCCGGCGGCGCAGGCGGCGCCGCTGAATGCGGCGGAGGTGATCACGCGGATGGCGCCGCCGGTGGTGGAGCTGGGCACGGGCGGGGCGGCGGCGGAGATCGAGATCCCCGCGGAGGCGGAGAGCGCCACGCTGCGCTACCGCGTGCGCGGCGGGCGCACGGAGCCGGTGAAGCTGGTCTCCGTGCGGGTGGATGGCCGCCCGGTGCAGGCCAGCGCGCCGGTGCCGGGGGATGAGGACTCGTTTGTGGAGGCGAAAGTGCCGCTGCCGCTGAAAGACTGCGTGGTGGCGGTGCTGGCGGAGAACCGCTACGCGGTGAGTGAGCCCGCGCTGCTGCGCGTGCGCCGGCAGACGGTAGCCGCCGCACCGAGCGCGCGCCCTGCGGTGGAGAAGAAGGGGCGGCTCTTCATCCTGGGCATCGGCGTGAGCATGCTGAAAAACCAGGCGGCGCTGACGGGGCTGGATCAACTGGAGTATGCTGATGATGACGCCACCGTTTTCACCACCACTTTGGCGAAGCAGACGCAGCTCTACCGCAGAATTGAAAAACGACTGCTGACCAACGAGGCCGCCACGGCGGGAGACATCCTGGATGCGCTGGACTGGCTGAAGAGCAGCACGAAACCAGAAGATACCACGATGATCCTGCTGGCGGGGCATGGCGAGAGCGATGAGCAGGGACGCTACACTTTCTGCGCGCATGACTACGACCGCGCGCGCCGGCTGCGCACCGGCGTGGGGTTTGAAGACATCAAGCTGGCGCTGGGCGCGACGAAGGGGGAGGTGGTGCTGTTTCTGGACGCCTGCTCCGCCGGCAACAGCCTGGGCGCGGGCTCGAAGGTGGATGTCACCGGCCTGGTCAATCAGCTTAGCGACAGCGAGAGCAACATCGTGGTCTTTGCCGGCAGCGACGGGCACAGCGCCTCGTTTGAGTCAGACGCGCTGAAGCAGGGCATCTTTACCCACTGCATCAAGACCGGCTTGGAAGGCAAGGCCGACGTGCTGCGCAACGGCAAGATCACCCTGAGCGGCCTGCAGACCTACGTGGACGATGCGGTGCGCAAGCTCAGCAACGGGCAGCAGGTGCCCGTCATCAACATTCCCAAAATGGTGCCGAACATGACGCTGGGGCTCACGCCTTGAATGGAGTGAGCTCTGGCAGCTCGTTTGCGCGAAAAAAGCCGAACCCTTTTCCACATCACCTCTGCAGAAAGCCTCCGGATGGAGGCTCCGTGGCATTCACTCCTTTTCTGTCCTCGTCGTCACATGACCAAGCACCGCCAAATCGAAGCAAAATCAAAACCGCCGCGGGATGATCAGGCGGCCGCCGGAATTGCCGCCGCTGCTGCTGCCGCCGTCTCCTGGAGAGGTGGGGCTGGAGGGCGGGGGGGAGTCGGCAGGGCGGGTATTGCGGGAGGAGGACGAGGAGCGAGGGCGGGAGCTTCCGCTGCTGCTGCTGCCGCCGCTGGAGTGCGGATCATTGCCGTCGGCGATGGCTTCGGCCTTGGCCTCGGCCCAGCCTTTGGAGTAGCCGTTGCGGTAAAACGTCTGGGCCGCGGTGGAAAATTCGTGCTGGTGTCTGGCGGGAGAGTAGGGGAGGGGCTCCCAGAAGTCTTCGCCGCCGTACTCGTGGCCGTCCCAGTAGGCGTCGTATTCATACTTGAGCCAGAGGTTTTGCGGCGGGAGCTGGCCGCGACGGAGTGCGGAGTTTCGCGTGGCGATCTGCTGTGGCGAGAGCTGGCTGAGGCTGTAAACCGTGCAGCAGCCGGTCAGGAAGACAGCGCAGACGCAACAGATCATGAAGAGAAGTCCGGGCTTCATGGGCGCAGTTATTATTCCAGTGCGCAGCTTGTCAACCGGGGTATTGCCACAAGGTGGAGACCGGGGGGCGGGCTGCCTGTTTTGTACGACATCCCGAGATTTTCATGTTTCATCTTGCAAAAAAAGAGGTAAGCCACTCGTCAGGGTTTCCCGTGTCCCAAGCCTAACGCCCATGAAAACGCGCCTTGTTCCTCCGCACGCGGCCTGCAGACTGCTGCTTAGCCTGCCCGCCAGTGTGATGCTGCTGTGCCTGCCGGCGAGCGGCCAACTGACCGACGCGCCACCGGGGGGCGGAGCCAGGGCCGGAGGCTTTCTGGAATCGGGCGCGATTCAACTGGATCCACTGGCGCAGCCTGGAACGGCACCGGCTGGCGGTGCGCGCCTGGCGACGCCGACGCTGGCAGGACGGAAGGAAAGCGTGGTCTATGCAGTCTGGCTGACGGGAAAAGCGGGCCAGGCCTCGGGCGGGGGGACGCCGATCACGATCCGGGTGGAGCCGAACTACTCCGGCGAGCCGGCGGTGGGCGCTACGGAGGGAACGCCGGGCGGGCTGGGCAACCAGTGGAAGTCGAGCTTCTGGATGTCGGCGTACAATGCGGCGCGGATGACGGACCACGTGCTGGCGGACTATGAGTTCAGCATCAAGGTGGGCAGCGGCCGGATCGACGGACCTTCGGCGAGCATGCTGCTGGCGGTGGGAATGCTGGCGCTGCTAAGAGGGGACGACATCATCCCGGGCACGACGATGACGGGCACCATCAATCCAGACGGCACGTGCGGGCCGGTGGGAGGCATCCCGCACAAGATGGAGGGGCTCAAGGCGATGGAGAAGAATTTTGCCGATGCGAACGGCCACCCGATCATATTCCGGCGCTTTGGATATCCCATCGGCTCCCGCATGTCCCACAACATGAACACGGATGATTTTGTGGACCTGCATGAGTGGGGGAAGGACCTGGGCTACACGGAGGTGCGGGAGATCGCGGACATCTACGAGGCGTACGAGTTTTTCACGGGCAAGCCGCTGCCGAAGCCCGAGGCGCTCACGGAGTCGGAGATGGAGCTGCCCCTGGCCATCCGCAAAAAGCTGAGGGCGAAGATTGAGGTCACGATGAGCCGGCTGAAGCCGCAGCTTGCGGAGCTGAAGGAGCGCATCCGCAACAGCAATGACAGCAGCAAGAAGGAGCAGGAGATGCTGATCGAGACGCTGAACCAGACGGACCGGCGGTTCGCGAACTACCGCTCCAGCGGGCTCGAAGAAGCCTCCTACATCGAGCTGGTGATGCTGCATACGTTGTACCAGCAGTCGATCCACACGCTGAAGCTCAAGGAGCTGACCGATCAAAAAAACGCGGCGGCGGTGCTGGATCTGCTGGCGTCCTTCAACATCCTGGAGGACAACCTCAACAGCCTGACGCTGGAGGCATCCTCCCTGGCGCTGGATGACAACCTGGCGGGACGCCTGACCGCCATCGAGGCGCTGACGCAGTACTCCATTGCAAAGACGCTGCACCAGACGGTGACGAGCATCGCCAATGAGCTGAAGCCGAGGCTGGAGGGCGCCGGCCGGCGGGATGTGAAGACGCCGCCCATCGACTGGCAGGACACGTACCAGAAGGCGGTGCTGGCCTCCTTCATGCATGCCATGGCGCAGACCTGCGCGATGGTGGCGCAGGACTGGCTGAATGTGGGGGTGGACCAGTCTTCTCTAAAATCGAGCCAGGAGGAACGGCTGGGACGTTTTTCCAAATCAATGACTTCGGTGGCGGGGGCCATGGCGTCTTATTTCCGGGAGGTGGTGCTGACGCCGATGATGGCGAATTCAAGCGGGTCTGCGGCCGCACCGATCGGGGAGACGGAGCTGGGCTACATTCTGGCCAAATCGACGAGCAATTTCGCGGAGCATCTGGCGCCGAATTTTCCCTCCCGGCTGAAGGAGAAGAACAACCATCAAATCGCCTATTCGTCGATTTCGTTTTTGGAGTCGGCGGCCCTGATCAACCGGCACTATTCGCTGGATTGCCGCACGGACGACGACGGTGACCTTGTGATCCGGCGGAGGAAGGCGCTTTCCAGTCAACTGGACCTGGCGCGTCTGCATGCGCTGGAGGCGGCGAGCCTGTGCAAGAAGCGCCTCGGTTTTGTGCCGTGGAACGTGCTGATGAACTACCAGCATGGAAAGGCCTACCGCGATGGTGCGCAGGAGCATGACAAGCTGACGGCACTGCTGTGCTTCTGGCAGTCCACGCTTTCAGCGGAGATCGCACTGCAACTGGTGGACCGTTGATCTCATCCGCCCTCTCTGCATGAACGCGTCCGCCTGTCCGACCTGCCATGCGGAGATCCCCGCGGGGGCTCCGGCCTGCCAGCATTGCGGAGCGGGAGCGGCGGGCGGCGCGCCGGACTACACGAAGGTCGGCATGGGGGCGCTGGGCAGCGTGCATGTGGAGCATAAGCCGGTGGGCGTGCTGCACCAGGAGACGCATTATCACCAGCATCCCGCGGCGGTGTCTGTGCCCCGATGGATGTGGATGATAGGACTCGTGGTGGTGAGCGGCGCGATCGTGCTGGTGGTTTTGAATCGTGCTGCGCCGGTGATCCATATTCATTCGGAGACGGCGGCCGCCCCTGGTGCACCCGACAAGCAAGTTGCTCCGCAGGGGAGTCTGCCTGCCCGGCCAGCAGTCGTGGCGGAGGCTCAGCAGCCGGCGGTTGTGGAGTTTGACCGTCAGGACCGCATCTATTACGGCGGCGAGGTGCAGTCGCTGCGGATCACGGCTCCTGAGACGGGCTTTCTCTATGTGGCCTCTCATTGGGCGGACGGCCGCATGCGGCTGCTGGCGCACCCGGCTTTCAAAGGCAGCACGCAGCCGGTGCAGAAGGGGCAGATGATCTCCATTCCGGCAGTGCGGCTGGTCTTCACTCCAGCCACCGCGGACGCCAGCGAGAGCCTGGAGGAAATCTGCGTGCTGATCGGCAGGGACGGGCAGCTCGACATTCCTGGCAGCGACACCGCGGATGTTTCCCAATCCTGGAAGGACATGACAGCGGGGAGCGGCTCCACGGCACGCCAGGTGGTGGTGAGCAATGCATCCTACCGCATTCGTGCGGGCAAACGCCCCCCGCTTTGAGTTTTCGCCGGAAAAGATGGCCCAACAGCTCTTTTGATTTCATCATTCCTTCCCGTGAACCCCGTGCCAGACCCTTCCTCCTCCGCCGCCAGTCCTGACTTCAGCAAGGTCGGGTTTGGCGCGATGGGGAATGTGGAGGTGAGGCATGATGCGTCCCAGCATACGACTCATCATGTGACGCATGATTCCTCCACGATCTCCCACACGCATCACGACGACAAAAGCCAGCACATTGACCAAAGCGTCAATCAGCAGACGACCATCCATCACGCGGGACTGTCGCCGATGGTGTTGTTTGCGATCACCTGCGTGATCATTGCGGGCTTTCTTCTGACGATCCTGGCGCTGCGGTCTGCGCCTGCGGGCGCGGGCGGAGGGCAGCCGCAGAGTGTGCCGGCCATCGTGATTGAAAACAAGCCTGTGGTGCAGGTGGACAGTGCGATGGTGCCGCAGGCACCCCGCACCGGAGAGGTCACTCAGGTGCCTGGCCCTGCCACTGTCAGCCTGCCGGAGATCGTGCTGGCGGAAGTGGGTGTGGTGGCGGACGGGCGGTTCACACCGCGCACATCGTTCAAATCCGGGGAGCTTCTGACGCTGCGCCTGAAAGTCAGCCGCGCCTGTCATGTGCGCGTTTTGTACCAGCCTGCCCAGGGAGACCCGGTGTGGATGTACCCAGAGTCAAGCACGGGGAGTGATGCTGTCTCGGGCGGCAGGGAGGTGCTGATCCCGGACCCCGAAAAGCTCAGGGCCAAGGCGCCGGATGCGACCGCCTTTCAGCTTTACCACGACACGGGGCGCGGACCGCCGATTCAGGAGCAGATCCTGATCCAGACCGCGGACGAAGCCTTCACGGGGGAAGGGGCCACCCGCACGGCTGACTCGCCTTACCGCACTTACCAGGGCCTCACGCTGGCGGAGGCGCGCATGCGGGGCATGGTCCGGCTGCAGGGGCACAGCGCCAGCGCGGCGCAGGCTCAGATGGAGGCCATGCATGCTGAACGCACTCTTTCCTTTGCCATCTCCCCCTGATTTACGTCCCACGCTTGTCATGAAAACATTCGTCCTCATTCTTGGCGCCGTGTGGTGTCTCACGGGAAGTTCGCCGGCCCAGCAGGCGCCTGCGACCACGGACGGCTCCGCCATGAAGGCGGATGACATTGCCAAACAATGGCAGAAGACCGTGCCCGCGGGGCCGGTCCTGCGCACGCGCGGCCTCACGCGTGGCGGAGGCAATGGGGCCGTGCAGCCAACGCTGCGCACACGTGGAGCAGGACTGAGCCAGAAGGCGCTGGAGGCGAACACGGGTGTGCTGGAGATCCTGCGGAACCGCGGCATGAAGATTCTCAAAGGTTCAGAGGCCGCCGCCGCCCAGGCCGCGCAGGATCAGGCTGCGGCTGGTGCCGCGGCTCCGGAAACGCCGCGTGCGGAGGCTCCGCCGCCACCGCCGCCTGTTTATGTCGAGGTTCCGGTGGTGCAGGAAAAGCAGATCGCCTTTCGTCTGCGCTTCAAGAAGGACTCCACCGAGCTGGCCGACGCGGAAAGCCGGATGCTGGTGGCCACCATTGCCCAGGCGATGAAGAAAATGCCGGACGCCCATTTCCTGCTGGAAGGGCATACCTGTGACCTGGGAGAGAGCGGGTATAATCTGCGCCTGTCCGAGATGCGCGCGCTGCAGGTGCGCACCCTGCTGGGGGACATGGGCATTCCGGCGGAGCGGCTGCTCGCGGTGGGGCAGGGAGAAAGCCAGTGCGAAGTGCCCAATACCTCCGAGTCCAGTCGCGCGCTCAACCGGCGCGTGGTGATCGGGCCCATTGAGCTTCCGCACTTGCCGTGACAGGCGCATGGTGAGTGTGAGGCGGAATGCGGGCGGTGATGAGCTGACGCCACGGTTTTTCGTTTTTCTACGGCCAGAACGAACTGCCACGGCGAAATGGCGGTATGAACAACCTCCTACTGATTCTTCTAGTCCTGCTCTTGCTCGGAGCACTGCCCACATGGCCGTATAGCAGCGGATGGGGCTATGGGCCGAGCGGTGGTTTCGGCCTCATCCTTATCATCCTGCTGATTCTAATGGTCACAGGAAGACTTTGAGGGCAGTGCCACGACCCGGAGCCTCATGAAAGCCGGCACCGCTCCGCCCGTGAGCGTTCCCCCTGACAAGACCGCCCGGCAGGCGGGGCTGAGATATGTGCTGGATGAAGGACCTGGGATCACCCGCCGCCGCCGGGGCAGGGCGTTTGTGTACCATCTTCCCGGTGGGAAGCTGCTGCGTGATCAAGACGCACTTCGCCGCATCCGCAGCCTTGCCATTCCGCCTGCATGGACGGAGGTGTGGATCTGCCCGATCGAGAACGGGCACATTCAGGCCACGGGCCGGGATGCGCGCAGGCGCAAGCAATACCGCTACCATCCGCGCTGGCTCGAAGCACGAGACGCCACGAAATACGAGCGGGTGCAGGCCTTCGGAGCGGTGCTCTCGCGCATCCGGCGGCGTGTGGATGCCGATCTGCGCCGGCACGGGCTCAGCAGGGAGAAGGTGATGGCCACGATCGTGCGCCTGCTGGAGACGACGCTGATCCGTGTGGGCAATGACGAATATGCGCAGCAAAACGGCAGCTACGGCCTGACCACGATGCACAACCGCCACGCGAAGGTGCGCGGCGCTCAGATCACCTTTTCCTTCAAAGGCAAAAGCGGGAAGCATCACCAGATCGACATGCGGGATCCCCGGCTGGCCAAGCTTGTGCGCCGATGTCAGGAACTGCCAGGACAAAATCTCTTCGGGTATCTGGATGAAGAGGGGGTGGTACATCAGGTGGCTTCCGAGGACGTGAACGCTTATCTGCGCGAGATCGCCGGCGAGGAGTTTTCCGCGAAAGACTTCCGCACGTGGGCGGGGACGGTTCTTGCCGCAGTGGCGCTGCGAAGTTTCGGGCCGTTTCATTCGCTCCGGGAAGCGAAACGAAATGTGGGGAGCGCTGTTGCGGCGGTGGCGAAAATGCTGGGCAATACGCCCGCGGTTTGCCGGCGCTCCTACATCCATCCGGTCATTCTCGACAGCTACCTTGCCGGGGAGGAGCTTTGCCCGCGCCGCTCATCTGGTTTACGGGCGCTGCGTGGTTCTTCGCTGGGGAGACTGCGGTCCGAAGAGGCGGAGGTGCTGCTGCTCCTGCGCGAACGTGCGTCAAGCACCGCGCCTGTGCCTGCCGCCGTACGTAGGCCCTCCCGCCGCAGGCAGTGCTGATGTGAGCCAGTCAGCGTGCTTCATCACGCGGCGGCGGCGCTGGCTGGCGGCGTCTTCGCGGCGGGGGCGGGCATCGCCGGCTTTCTCCAGGACTTGGCCGCGACGCCCACCATCTTGTGGACGAACAGGATCTTCCGAGCTGTTTGGGAGGAGAAGACGAAGGGATACAGAGTCGTGTGACCCAGGCTTGCAGCCATCTCATTGAGCGCGGGCGAGAGCCTGGCCCAGTCATTGAGGGTGTTTAAAAAGCTGGCGTCCATGCCTGGAGCGCCCGCGAGCACCTCCTCCGGCTTGAAGGGGGTGAAGGGGATGGGCACACTTTTGCCTGCCCAGCCGAATGCTCCGGCCGTTTCCACACCATCGAGAATGTGGAGATACTGGGCCCAGGTTTCCGCCCAGTCCTCCCAGGGATGGGCCGTGGCATAACCGGTGATGTGGGTGGCGGACCAGGTGCCCACGGGGCCGTTTGCATAGTAGTTTGCCAGGGCGGCGGAGTAGTCTTCACGCTCGTCTCCAAACAAGGCGCGGAACTCGGCGCGCAGCGGGTCGTCCTCCTTGCGCTGGGCAAAGAACCTGTCCCAGTAATAATGCCCGAGCTCATGCCTGAAATGGCCCACGAGGGTGCGGTAGGGCTCGCCCAGATGGTGGCGCTGCCGTTCACGATAGAGATCATCCGCCTCGTTGAGATTGAGCGTGATCACGCCGTTGTCATGGCCCGTCATCACACAGAGGTTGGGAATGGGGCTGAGAAAATCAAAGGCCAGGCCATCGGGCTGCTTCTTCCGGTCCGCAGGGGTGATGCGCAGCCGTGCGAGAGTGTAAAGGGCCCGCCGCTTGGCGATCTCCATCTTGTGCCAGGCGTCCTGATTTCCAGGAACGCTGAGATCCGGCACCATGTGGTTCAGGGTGCAGGCGCTGCAGTACTCGGGGCCTTTCGCGTGGACCAGCCAGTTGCACACTCCAAACTCGGTGCCATTGCGACACTGGACATACGGGGCGGCGACGGGCTTCATGCGGTTGTCGGTCACGTCATAGCCCACCGTGCTGCCGCATTTCAGACAGAGCGTGTTTTCAAAGAAGAGAGTGTTTCCGCAGGTGCAGGCAAAGTGAATCATGGGATGAAAACGGATGCGTGGTTTGTTGCCAGTTTCATCGGCGGCTGGGAGGGTTTCGGCCTTGTCCGGGCACCTGAGTTTGTCCCGCTTTTGCGCAGGGGCGGTCACGCGGCTTTTCGCCGGCTTTTGGTGTGGCTCTTCTTTTTGGAGCCGCCGCTGTCCCCGTGCTGCTGGAGGCTCTTTTTCAACACGGAGACGAGGTCGATGACATTGGTGGGCCGCGCGCTCCGGCCCTTCTTGGTTTTGATGGCTTTGCCGCCAGAGGCCGCTTTTTTCTCGATCACGTCCATCAGCGCCTCCTTGTAGTCGTCCTTGTATTTCTTTGGCTCCCATGTGCCGCTCATGCTGGCCACGAGCTGCTTTGCCATGTCAGCCTCCTTTTTGCCGATTCTTGCCTCGCCCGGGACGTGCAGCTCATCGGCGGGAATGATTTCATCGGCAAAGTGCATGAGCTCAAGCACCAGGGCGTCTCCCTGCGCTTTCACCGCCGCCAGGTGCTCGCGTGTCTTGATGACCACTTTTGCAATGCCGAGCTTCTTTGTGCTGCGCAGCACTTCGCGCAGCAGCGCGTAGGCTTTGGCACCGCTCTTGACCGGCTCCATGTAATAGGGCTTGGAGAACATCATCGGGTTGATCTGGTCCGCCTCGACGAACTCCTGAATGTCCACGGTCTGCGTGGCCTCCACATCCACACGGGAGAAGTCCTCATCGCTGAGAATGACAAACTTGCCCTTCTCATGCTCGTAACCCCGCACAATGTCTTTCCACGGTACTTCCTTTCCGTCGGCCTCGGCCACGCGCTTGTTGTTGATGGGGCTCAGGTCACGTTTGCGCAGGAAGTGGAAACGCAGCTCCTCGCGGCGGGTGGCGGGATAGAGCGTGATGGGAATATTGACGAGGCCGAAGCTGATCGCGCCTTTCCAGATGGGTTTCATGGGGAGGGGGAGCCGTTGCAGTTGTCATGGCTCTGCCATGTTTCCGTGCGTCCCTGCGCTTATGTGCGTATGCAATCCCGTCTGAAGGTTAGGGGCGGCGCCGGATTGACCCCTCAGCGGGAGAGGAGAATCCGGTCCGCGTCCAGTTGCCATGGGCTTTGATACACGCAGGCTTCGGCAGGCACGCGAAAACTTCATGCTATGAAAACTTATCTCATCCTGGGTGCCTCCGCACTCGCCTCGATCCTCTTCTCTTCCTGCGACACGCCTGATGTTGTCACCCAGCCGGTGACGACCACGACCGTCACTGAAGAGACGGTTACGCCGCAGCCCATCACCAACCCGGAGTTTGCGCAAACCACGAAAACCACCACGACGCGCACCACACGCTGATGGTTCAGGGCGGCATTGTCCGGTACTGCCGGACGGTGCCGTGCTGGTTTCTCTCCGCGGGATGGCTTTGCGCGGAGCCTCTCACTGTTTTCTCTTCAATTCTTTCTCAGCAGCCACGCGGAGGTCGTGATCTGCTTCTTCGAGGCCGTTGCCGATCAATTGTTCGGCGATGACGTGCTCCTCGTCCTCCGAAGAGGCGGTGATGACGAGGTGGCCGGTTTGCACCGAGGGGTGATCGCGCAGGGTCAGAGGGGTGAAGGCTGCATCTTCTTCAGGTGCTTCCACGGTGGTGCCGCCCCCGGCGAGTTCCGCCGCAGCCTGGGCGAGGTCGGCATCGGAGACTTTTTCGCGGCCATCGCTCAGGGCCAGCTCTGCGGCGCGCTCCTCCACCTCAAGCTGGCTGGCCTGGCCGAGGCCGGGAGCGGTGGCGCGGAGACGGGTGGGAAGCAGGGTGCTGGCGCTCATGATCAGGAAGCGGTTGGTGCTGCGCTGTTTTCGACCGGGGCCTGAGTCTTGGCCTGGATCTCCTCGCGACTGAAGATGCCAACGACATGCATCTCGCGGTCCACCACGGGGAGGTAGCTCAGGCCGCGCTCGTCCATCACGCGTTGGGCGCTTGCGCAGTCTTCATCTTCATAGCAGAAAATGACATCCTTGCTCATGATCTGGCCCACTTTTCCTGTTTTAGGGTCGTGGCCCCGGCCGCCCAGTTTCCAGTCGGGATCTTTTTGGTCGATCATTCCGACCAGCTTGCGGTCACGTGCCACGGGCCACTTGCTGGTGTCGTGCTCACGCATGCGGGTGCCGGCGGTCTGCACACTGTCATCCGGATGCAGGGCACCGGCATTTTCTTGAGCCAGTGTTTTCAGAGGAGGGGAGCCGGCTTTGGCCGGACGTGTTTTTGATTTGGCGGCCATGGGGAAGGACAAGAACTGTTTTGTTCCTGCCCATGGGATCGACACAGACGTGCGGCTGGTTGTATCACATTCGCGGGCTGCCCTTTTCCTTAGCGGGCGATCAGTGGATTTCCCGGCCTTTGGAGCGGCGTTTTGGGCACCCTGAGGGTTTTTTAAGGGGATCAGGCATACCCTGAGCAGAGGTACGGGGTGGGGTCGGGTTGTGGGAGAGGGGGAGGTTCTGTATCTGGTTCCTCATGAAAACGTTCACCACCACCTCCTTTGCCGAGTCGCCGTCTCACCCCCACCACCACGAGACCGACACCCAGCTCCCCGCGGATGAAGACCTCATGGCCGCCATCCAGCAGCGGGATGCCGCCGCGCTGGAAACTCTCATGCAGCGCTACCGCCGGCTGCTCAAAAGCGCCATCATGCGCACCGTCAATGATGATGCCGCCGCCGAAGACGTGCTGCAGGAGTGCTTCTTTGAGCTGTGGCGGCAGGCGGACCACTATTCCCCCTCCAAGGGGCGGCCGCTGGCCTGGCTGATGACGCTGGGCAAGCGCCGCGCCATCGACCACCTGCGCCGCTCAATGGCCTACTGCCGTGCCAAGGACCGCATGGAGGATGCCCTGCACCAGACGCAGACGATGACGCAGGACTCCGCAGCGGACTGCGAGCAGGCGGACATCGGACGTGTGCTGGGCGAGCACCTGACGCTGCTGCCCGAGGCGCAGAAGCAGGTGATCGAGCTGGCGTTTCTGCAGGGGATGAGCCAGCGGGAGGTGGCGGAGGCCACCCACACGCCGCTAGGCACGGTGAAGACACGGATGGAGCTGGGGCTGAAAAAGCTGCGGCAGACCTTCCGCACTCGCAGCGCCATCCACACGCTGGAAGCGGCGTGATCCAAAAGAGAATCTGAATGAAGGGCGTGCGTCTGCCAGGACTGCACGCCCTTGTTTTTTGACGCCACTCCCTTGACGGCATCCATCCAGGGGCTGCAGACCGATTTTTGAGCATGAACCAACGGCTGCGAGTGATGACCTACAATGCGCATAGCTGCGTGGGGACGGACGGTCAGCTTGATCATGGGCGAATCGCGGAGGTGATCGCCATGCATGATCCGGACATTGTCGCGATTCAGGAGCTGGATCTGGCGAGGCCGCGCAGCGGGCGGATGGACCAGGCGGCACTCATTGCAGGACATCTGAAAATGCGATTCCACTTTCACCCGGCTCTGCGGGTGCAGGAGGAAATGTATGGAGACGCGATTTTGAGCAAATGGCCGCTGCGCCTGCGCCATGCGGGAGAGCTGCCGACGGCGAAGGCATGGCTGGCCTTTGAGCCCCGCGGCGCCCTGTGGGTCACGGCGAAATGCGGCGATCATGAGGTGCAGGTAATCAACACCCATCTGGGGCTGAGCCGGCGGGAGCGCGAAGCCCAGGTACAGGCGCTCCTGGGATCAAACTGGCTGGGGAACCCGGAATGCGCCCAGCGGGTGATCTTTTGCGGGGATCTGAATGCGCTGCCCTGCTCAGCGGTGCACCGTTCCTTTCGCAGCGTGCTGCGGGACGCAGCGAAAAACGTGAAACCCTCAGGCGGGGCCACCTTTCCTTCACGCTTTCCGCTTCTCCGGCTCGACTACATCTTCGTGAGCGCCGACGTCAAGGTGCTGGCCGTGCACGCCGCCAGCACGCCGCTTTCCCGGCAGGCTTCGGACCATCTGCCGGTGATCGCAGATCTGGAGATCACATGAGATCACATCTGCGAGCGCAGCACGGAGCCCAGCGCCCCCCAGACCCTTTCGCGCATGGGCCGCCGCCGCCACTCCGCCAGAGTGATCTCGCGCGAGACTGCGCGGTCCTTTGCAAAGAGCTGCTCATGCAGAGCGGCAAACCTGGCGTCGTGGACGTTCAAATTGGCCTCCGCATTGAGGCGCAGAGAGCGGTTGTCGAGATTGGCCGAGCCGACCGACGCCCAGCAGCCGTCCACCACCATGTATTTGCAGTGGTAGAGGGCGGGAAGGTACTCATAGATGCGCGCTCCCGCCTTCAGCAGCGGCCCCCAGAGCGAACGCCCCACCAAACGCGCCATCCTCTCATCGATCAACGGCCCCGGGACAATGATCTCGACATCCACACCACGCTGGCAGGCCTCCACCAGAGTCCGGATGGTGAGGTTGTCTGGAATGAAATAGGCGTTTCCGATGCGGACCGACTGACGGGAGGCGGCGATGGAAAGGAGAACCATCAGCCGCGCATTTTCACCGCCGTCACTGGCGGAGCTTTTGAAAACCTGGCAGGTCACATCACCCGCTGGCTGCAGCGGGGGGAAGTAATCGTCCCCATGGAGGACGACGGTCCGGGTCTCCATCCAGTTGTCCATGAAGGCCTGCTGAAGCTGGGCTACGACGGGGCCCTCCAGGCGGTAGTGGGTGTCCCGCCAGCGTTCCGGCAGATCCGCATCTCCGTCCCAGTCATCCGAAATGCCGACGCCCCCGGTGAAACCTATGCGGCCATCGATGACCAGGATCTTCCGGTGGGTGCGCTGGTTGAAGCGGGTGAGTTTCATGTAGCGGTAGATCTCCACCTCCACCCCTGCACGCTTCAGCAACTGCATGTCCGGCCCGTACAGGCAGTTGCTGCCCATGGCATCCTGCAGGAAGTGCACCCTGACTCCGGCGCGGGCGCGCTCCGCCAGGGCGCGGGCGAACTGACGGCAGACGCCGCCCTCGGAGAGGACAAAATTTTCAAAGGTGATGGAGCGCTGCGCAGAGGCGATGGCCGCGAGCATGGCCGGAAAGATCTGCCGGCCATTTTCCAAAACCTCCACGGTGTTTCCATCGACCAGCGGCGGCCCGAGAAGATGGCTCATCGTCCGGCAGAAGGGCGGCTCGCCCACGGCATACGAAGTATGCACCCGGTGCTGGATCTTTTTGTCCGTCTCAAAAAAGTTCCGCGCGATGAAGACTCCCGCCAGCACACTGCCGGCCGCTGTGACAGCGAACGGCAGAAGACCGTGAGATTTTCCCACAGGGGCGTCGTCCTTCCGATGGCGTGCGCTGGACTTCATTCACGCCTTTTGATAAAGCTGATTTCACCGCTGCGCTCCAGGCAGGCGAGCCGGATGTCCGGCAGTTCTGATGTCATGGCCTTCAACCGCAGCTGCTCCGCAAAGTCGTCGCCGCTGATGTGGTGCCTGCGCAGGGTCTGCTCGTGCAGCCGGCCGTCTTCGGCGAGCACGTCGGTGTGGCCTTTGACCCAGGTCTCAAGCCGCGGCCAGCGGCAGGCGAGGCTGCCCATGAGGCGGTGCAGCAGGATCAAAAAGAAGCAGGCCCCGACGGTGGGAAACAAGCGCTCGGTGCCGGTGATGCTTCTTCCCATGATGGATCCCAGGATCAAAATGAGCAGCACGTCAAAGGCTGACTTTTTGGCGAAGGAGCGTTTGTCGGCGATTCTCACCAGGACGATGCCGGAGATGAAAACGACCACGGCGCGCGCAATCATTTGATGAAACTCCAAGGTCTCCGCCGTGCGGTCCAGGCCAAACAAATCTGTGAAAAGGGGCCACATGGTCGTTCACTGGCTTCGTTTCGCGCACGCGGAGTCCGGCAAAAGAACTTCGGGGCCCCGTCGTGTTACGGCTTCATTGCCACCGGCTGTCAGGCGGCGGCGAAAGACGGCTCCTGGGGTCCGCAGATTTGCGGCGTTTGGTGGGGGGCTCATTTCCCCTGGTGTATTTCCAGCGGGATGCGGCGGCGAGTGACGTGCTGGTCTCCTTAGCCTGCTGCCCCGCAGGAGGGAGTAAGATCATGATGGAGATTTTCATATGGATTCAGCAGGTTGTGGATTGTTTCAAAGGGTCACATAGGGGCCCTCTTGAATGCTTTCCTTGACGGGTCTCCGCCCGGAGGGGGATTCCATCTGCCGAAGTTTTTCGGGGAGTTGTTCCGGGTCTCCCGGACGCCCAACGGCAAACATGGCCACGACGTCATGATCTTCGGGCACTTTCAGTTCGCGGTGCGCACGCTCGAAATCGAAGCCTGACATGCCATGGACCACGAGGCCCATCGCCGTGCCTTGCAGCGCCAGGTTTTCAAAGGCGTTGCCGCAGTCAAAAAGATGCACCGGATTGGGCTTGCCGGTCTTGGCGAAGACCTTGCGGGCCAGGATGACCACCAGCATCGCCGCGTTCTGGCACCAGACCTGGTTGTCCTTCACCAGCAGGCCAAAGAGAGCGGGCCAGTGAGGCGTGTCACGCCGGGCGTACAAGAAACGCCACTCCTGCTCATTGTAGGTCGAGGGCGCCCAGCGGGCCGCCTCAAACAAGGTCAGCATTTCTTCTTCAGAGATGGGCTCTCCTGTCATGGCGCGTGGCGACCAGCGACGATAGATCAGCGGCTCGATCGCATGATCAACCTGGCGGATTTTGGCGGGATCAGGATGCTGGCTCATATTTCTTAATCGCCCGCTGCGGAAACTGCGGCTGTCTGCTTTGGTAAAAAAGCCATGACCCCGGCATCTGTGGGAGACGAGCGAAACGTACCGCCGCATGCGGGGCATGCCGCGAAATGGGATAGGAATGCAGATCGAGGATTATGGATTTCTCAGTGACACGGAAACTGCCGCGCTGGTCAGCCGCGACGGGTCGATTGACTGGCTCTGCATGCCGCGATTTGACTCCGGGGCCTGCTTTGCACGCCTGCTGGGCACGGAGGAAAACGGGTGCTGGCAAATCTGCCCGAAAGGGAAGGTGATGCGGACGAGCCGCCGCTATCGAGGTGACACACTGATCCTTGAAACGGAGTTTGAGACGGCGCAGGGCCGGGTGAGACTGACGGACTGCATGCCGCTGCGGGATGAGTTTCCCGACATTGTGCGCAAAGTGGAGGGACTGAGCGGCAAGGTGGAAATGACGACACGTGTGGTGCTGCGTTTTGACTACGGCCGCCTCGTTCCCTGGGTGCGACGCGTGGATGGAGGCATCACCGCCATGGCCGGGCCGGATGCGATCATTCTGCGCAGTGATGTGGAACTGCGCGGGCAGGACCTTTCCACCGTGGGCGATTTTTCCATCGAGGCAGGGGAGTCCAAGGCTTTTGTGCTGACGTGGTACCCCTCCCACAAGCCGCCACCAGACGCCGAAAACTCCGAGGAAAGCCTGCGACGCACCGATGAGTACTGGACGAAGTGGTCGGCAGAAACCCGCCCGCCCGGAGAGTGGAGGGAGGCCGTGGTGCGCTCGCTTCTGGTGCTGAAGGGGCTGACCTACGCGCCGACGGGGGGAATCGTGGCCGCGGCCACCACGTCACTGCCGGAGCAGATCGGGGGCGAGCGAAACTGGGACTACCGGTTTTGCTGGCTGCGGGATGCGACGTTCACCCTCTATGCGCTGCTGGGGGCGGGTTACAAACAGGATGCCGAGGCCTGGCGAAACTGGCTGCTGCGGGCGGTGGCGGGCAGCCCATCCCAAATGCAGACGCTGTATGGCGTGGGCGGGGAGAGGCCGTGCCTGGAATATGAGCTGCCGTATCTCGCGGGGTATGAGGCATCCAAGCCGGTGCGCGTGGGCAATGCAGCGTCTTTGCAGTTTCAGCTCGATGTGTATGGCGAGGTGATCGATGTGATGCACCAGACGCGGAAGCTCGGGCTGGAAGTGGATTGTGCCGCCTGGCAGCTCGAGCGCTGTCTGGTCAAATTCGTGGCCGAGCACTGGCAGGAGCCGGACATGGGCATCTGGGAGGTGCGCGGTCCGGCCCGGCATTTCACGCATTCCAAGATGCTGGCCTGGGTGGCCATGGACCGCGCGGTGAAGGCCTGCGAAAAATTCGGGCTTGAAGGGCACGCGCCTGAATGGCGCGCTGTGAGAGACCGCATTCATGCCGAGGTTTGCGCACGCGGATACAATCAAAAGCGCGGCGCCTTTGTGCAGTCATTGGACAGCGACAAGCTCGACGCCAGCCTCCTGATGATTCCGCTGGTGGGCTTTCTTCCTCCCAGCGATCCCCGGGTGCGCTCCACCATCGCCGCCGTTGAAAAAAATCTGATGTGGAACGGTTTTGTGCTGCGGTACCATACCGACACGGATGTCGATGGGCTGCCCCAAGGGGAGGGCGCCTTTCTGCCCTGCTCCTTCTGGCTGGCTGACTGCATGAACCTGACTGGGCGCTACGATGAAGCCCGCGAGCTGTTTGAGCACCTGATTTCATTGCGCAATGATCTGGGGCTGCTCTCCGAGGAGTATGATCCCAGAGCGCGCCGCCTGACTGGAAACTTCCCCCAGGCCTTTTCGCACGTGGCGCTGGTCAATTCAGCCGCAAATCTCAGCAAGCACCACGGCCCTGCCGCGCAGCGGGCCAATGGAGCCGAGGGCGCCACGGCCAAGTAAGCTACGGAAATCAGCGCCCCCACGTCGCGAACAGCCCGACGGTGGCCGCGATCATCAGCAGCGTGGCAAGCCAGCCGGTGATGCGCAGGTACGGGGACAGAGTAAACTGGCCCATGACCCTGCGGTTGGTGGTCATGAGCATCATCAGCACCATCAAAGGCGCGGCGGTCACGCCATTGATGACGGCTGTCCAGATCAGCGCCTTGATCGGATCCATGGGGGTGAAATTCAGAATGATGCCAATAACCGTCGCCACGGTGATGACGGCGTAGAAACCCTTCGCTTCGCGCGCCTTGCGCTCAAGGCCGGTGGGCCAGCGCAGGGCCTCCCCCACGGCGTAGGCGGCGGAGCCCGCGAGAACGGGAAGGGCCAGCATGCCGGTGCCCACGATGCCCACGGCAAACAAGAAGAAGGCGAAAGGACCTGCCACAGGGCGCAGGGCTTCGGCCGCCTGTGCAGCGGTTTCGATCTCCGTCGTTCCTTTCTGATGCAAGGTGGCGGCCACGGTGAGCATGATGAAGAACGCCACGAGGTTCGAAAAGGCCATGCCCACATAGGTGTCCCAGGCGATGCGCTGCGTCTCTTTGGGCGCCTGCTCCGGCGCATGTTTGAGGGGCTTGGCCGCCTCATGCTTATTGACCTCCTCCACTTCACCGGCCGCCTGCCAGAAGAAGAGATAAGGGCTGATGGTGGTGCCCAAAACCGCGATGAACATGGTGAGAGTCCTGCCGTCGAACTTCAGATTTGGGAGAAAGGTGCCTTTCAATGCCGCGCTCCAGTCAATGCGCACGGTGAAGACGGTGGCGACATAGGTGAAGAGGGCGAGGCAGAGCCAGCGCAGGATCTTTGCATACCGCGAGTAGGGGATGCGGATCTGCATCACCACCGAGATTCCGGCAAGGAGCACGAGGTACAGATGCACCGGTCCGCCGATGAGCAGCTTCACGGCTGCGCCCATGGCGCTGAGATCGGCGGCGAGATTGATCGTGTTGGCGATCAGCAGCATGAAGACCACCGGATAGAGCAGCCAGCGGGAATAGTAGCGGCGCATGTTGCCTGCGATGCCGTTTCCGGTGACGCGGCCAATGCGCGCGCTGATCTCCTGGATGCTCACCATCAGCGGATAGACAAAGAGCATCGTCCACAGCATGCCGTAACCGTGCTGCGCACCGGCCTGCGAATAGGTGGCGATGCCGCTGGGGTCATCGTCAGAGGCACCCGTGACCAGGCCCGGGCCCAGGAGCTTGAGAAAGCGGCGCGGCGGCGGCTCGTCCTTTGGAGAACCTGGTTTGCGGATGCGTTGAGCGAGGTTTTTCTTGGATCTCATATCCTTGCAGTGGCTGGGGCTGATTCAAAGGCGTGCCGCAACTGGCCGAGGTGGTGCAAAAAAGCGGGCGTGCGGTCTGTGACAACCCACGCCCTTGGTCATTGATTCCTCTCTGTTCATTGAAATCGAGATTGAAGCACTGACACCTGTTTATCGCTTCCATGGCGGGCTCCGGATGTGGACGGACTTTTTTAACGCCTGATGACAGCCATCCTGATGGCGGCTCCAGCACGAGGCCTGAAACCCACCACACAACCGGAGAGAGCGGGGTCTTCGATCTTAATCCTCAAACGCCTGAATGAATGACATGAAACCCTTGGCTGATCCCCGGCACCTGTATCCCCGACCGCCTTATGGCAATGAACCGCAGGCACCCCCGGGCTGCGAGGCAGACATGCATCCTGCCGCTGATCATGGTGAGGCCAGCTATGCGGGAAACCAGCTCCTGCAGGGGCGCCGCGCACTGATCACGGGAGCTGACAGCGGCATCGGACGGGCGGTGGCGCTGGCGTTTGCACGTGAAGGCGCGGACGTGGGCATTTCTTATCTTTCCGAACATGACGACGCGCGCGTCACCGAAAAACTGGTGGCGGAGGCGGGCAGAAAGGCCGTGCTGCTGCCTGGAAATCTGGAGGCAAAGCAGACCTGCGAGGAGGTGGCCCATGCGGCCGTCAGCAAGCTCGGAGGGATTGACATTCTGGTCAACAATGCGGCATTCCAGCGCACCTTTTCGTCGCTGGACGAGACGGCGGATGAAGATTTTGTGAAGACCTACGAGATCAACGTTCTTGCGATGTTCAGGATGTGCCGTGCCCTGCTGCCGCAGATGCAGGCGGGGTCCTCCATCATCAACACGGCCTCCATTCAATCGTTTGATCCCAGTCCCAATCTTCTGGCGTATGCATCCAGCAAGGCGGCGATCGCGAGTTTCACGCGCTCGCTGGCCCATATTGCCATCGAGCAAGGCGTACGGGTCAATGCGGTGGCCCCAGGCCCCGTGTGGACGCCCTTGATCCCATCCACCATGGAGAAGGAAAAGGTGAGGACGTTTGGCGCACACACGGCTTTTGGCCGCGCGGCCCAGCCTGCGGAACTGGCGCCGATCTTTGTGTTTCTGGCCAGCGCCCAGGCGAGCTATGTCACTGGCGAGGTCTATGGAGCCACGGGCGGCCAGATGCCGCTGTAATCCATCTCCGCACGCCATGCCCGCCTCCGGCCAGTTTCGCATCGGTATTTCCGGCTGGCGGTATCCCCCGTGGCGCGGCACCTTCTACCCCCGTGAACTGCCGCAGCGGCGGGAGCTGGAGTATGCGGCGAGCCAGGTGAATTCGATCGAGATCAATGGCTCTTTTTATGCGCTCCAGCGGCCGCAGAGTTTTCGTCTGTGGTATGAATCCACACCGGAGAACTTCATGTTTTCCGTGAAGGGGGGACGCTTCATCACCCATCTCCGGCGGCTGCAGGATGTAAAGGTGCCGCTGGCCAACTTTTTCGCTTCCGGCGTTCTGTGCCTGAAGGAAAAGCTGGGTCCCTTCCTGTGGCAACTTCCGCCAAGCCTGCCCTTTGAACGGGACCGCCTGGAAACGTTTTTCGATCTGCTGCCGCGGGACACGCGTGCAGCCGCGCGGCTGGCCCGCCAGCACGATGCGAAGGTGTCCGGCAAGGCATCCATGAAGGCGGCTGTGGACCGGCCTTTGCGACATGCGCTGGAAGTGCGGCACCCTTCCTTTCAATGCCGGGAGTTTGTGGAGCTGCTGCGGGCGCATGGCATTGCCCTGGTGGTGGCAGATACCGCTGGGAAATGGCCTTTCATGGAAGATGTCACCTCAGACTTTATCTACGTCCGTCTGCATGGTGACGAGAAGCTTTACGTGAGCGGATACACTCCTGCCGCGCTGAAGGAGTGGGCGCGGAAGCTTCGCGTGTGGGCCGCGGGGCGCTCGCCCTCCGGCTCTAAACTGACGGCACCCCGCGCCATGCCGGCGGCAAAGGGGCGCGATGTCTTTGTGTATTTCGACAACGACGTGAAGGTGCGCGCGCCCTATGACGCGCAATGTCTGGCGCACCGGCTCGGGATGTGCAAAGAACCGCCGGCTCCAGGGAAAGCGGAGCCAGCGGATGATTTTGAGCCGCGGGACTCGTGGCCAGAGAGAAGGACCCGCAGGCGTGCGGTCAGCGCCTGACCTCACGGGTGACGGTCGTGCGCGTGGTTTCAGTTTTAACGGGTGGCTTGGGCAGGCCCGTGGGGCCCGCGCCGAGAACCTCCACCTTGCTGGCGATGAGCGTGTCTCCCACTTTGGTGTAGAAGACGCGTACAGGCGCGCCGGCTTTGACGGACGCCGGCGGCACCGGTTTGCCGTTCTGATCCACGTAATTGGTGGTGGTGTTGTTTACATATCGCGCGGGGGTGGTGGAGGCCCCTGGCATCTGGATGACCAGCACGCCGGGGCTCACTTCAACAAGGGTGCCGTCCGAAGTGAGGGCGGTGTTTGCCACGACTTTGGTGGCGACGATCATGTTGCCCACAGGAGTGTAGTGGACCGTCACAGGAGTGTCCTGGGTGATGCGGTCGGGCGGGATCGCCCGGCCGTGGGTGTCCACAAACATGGTGTCCGCATTGGTCATGTACTCGGTCATGCTGCCGGTGATGGGGTCGAGCATCATCATGCCTTTGGCATTGAACGAGGAGATGGTTCCAGAGGCATGCAGATCCTGCGGCAGCGTCACCGAAGTGGTCTGCGTAACGGTGGTGGGGGCGAGTGTCTGGGCCGAACTCAGCAGGGGTAGTGCCAGCATTGGCGCAGCAATGAGAAACAAGCAGGAGGGGTGGAGGGAACGTTTCATAGATGAAGGCCGTTTGTTTGTTTGGTTTTGTTTTTTGAGGCCATGGGTGTTTCGCCCGCAGGGCGTTTCACGGCTTCATGAATCGGCGGTAATTCTGGTGCTGATGCACGCGTCAGAGCGCTCTCTCATGGTATTGGCCCGGAAGCCATGGTGTGGAAAAATGCGGGCGTGCGGTCCGTGAAGACCCACGCCCTTGATCAGAGATTCATCTCTGCTGTGATTCGAGACTTGACCCGTGATCCTTTAAAAATCGCCGCTGCGGTTGAGGGCGGACGTATTGCGTCCGCACGTTTTCTTGGAACATCTCGTCGCAACTGCGCAGCGGTTTCATTGAATGCCATCAGTCATCGTCAACGACCACGCGGCTGATCACGCGGGCGTTGCCGTCCATGTCGTAGTACACATGCACGGGGGTGCCGACTTTGACACGGGCCGGCAGATCTGTTTCGGAGATCACTTTGCCGTTTTTGGTTTCATAGACGACCTTCTTTCCGTAGCGGTAGGTCACCGGACCGCTGGATTCCTTCACGATGAAGCTGGAGCCCGGGGTGTATTCGGTGATCGTGCCGTTTCCATAGGTGGTGGTTTGGGTGGTGGTCGTCGTGGTTTGCTGCTGGTCCTGCGCATTGAGGGCAGCCGCGCCCAGGAACGTGCAGGCGAGAACAAGAGACAAGGATTTCATAGAGGTTGTTTTTGTGAGTTTAGGTTTTGAACCATCCTGATGGATGGCTGGTAAAGATCGGGGTGTCTGCAGAGGGTGGATGTGAAGCAGCGCCCCCTGAAGGCGGACTCGGCCCCCAGGAGGTCAGGCGCCGGCATGAGGCATCCCTCAGCAGCGTGGCCGGAGGGGTGATCTGCCCCATGCCATCTTGATTTAAAACTGCCACCTGACCGGGCGAGCAGCCCAGTCCCCTAGAGCTCCCGGTTTTGCATGCGCGATGTACCATTATCATGAAAACTTCATCACACTTACTCACTGTTTTTTCGTTGGCGGCACTTTCGTGGCCGGTGGCCGCGCAGGTGGCGGGTCGGCCGGCAGCGTCTCCGTCTTCTTTTGTGGAACCTGCCAACACTCCTGCCGCGGCGCCCGGCGACGGGCTGGTGGTGGACCGAGGTCAGGCCTATCTGATGCGCAATGGCCGTGCCGCCCGGATCAGCAGGGCGCTCATTCCAGACGGGCAGGTGCTGACCTGGGAAGGGCGGCTGGTGCCGCTGCCTACAGGGTTCAGAATTTACGACCAGGCGGCTACTCAGCCTGACGGCATCATGATGTTTGGAGGAACTCCTTATTGGATTCATCAGGGACGTGCCTCGCTGATCAACAACACAGTCGTGCCACAGGGGCAGGTTCTCACCGCGCGTGGACAACTGGTGCCACTGCCGCCTGACTTCAGCGGTTTTGTCCCAGATGCAGGCGGTGCCGCGCAGCCCATCAGTACGGAATTGGGCGCATCACCAGCGCCAGCGCCGCGCACCATCCAGACCGGAGGCGCTGCCTCGCCCGGAAGTCCGGGCGGTGCACCTGCCGGAGGAGGCGCGAATGCAGGGAGCCCAGGCGCGAACGGAGCCGGCAATCTCCCGGCGGCCGGAGCTGCCTCAGGCGCATCCGGCGGGGGGGCGAATGTTTTCAGCGGAGCTGACACCGTCTTTATAGGCGACGGGGGAGGCGTGCGCCCGGTTGGTGGTGTCTCTCCTGCTTCGGGAGTACAAACCTTTCCGGGAAACTCCGCAGCACACATCACCAACGGGGCCACGCGACCGTTTGTCAACGGACCGCCGGGGAGCACCGCTGCGAGAACCGTGGGCAGCGGCCCCAGAGACAATGGCACCCGGGCGCAGCTCGCGGGGACGCCCTCCACGACACTGGGTGTGGGGTCGGGCGTGAACACCGGCGGGGGCGTTCCTGCAGTGAGTACGGCCGGGGCAGGCACCACGCTGCCTGGAGGCACCGCCGCGAATGGCGCAACGGTGAACGGAGCAGTCAATGGAACGACTGCAGCCAGCGTCGGTGTCAACGGAACCGCCGTCAATGGGGCGACGACGAACGGGATGACCACCAACGGAACAACCACCAATGGAACGACTAGCAACGGCGCCGCCACCAATGGGACGACGACGAATGGAACCACAACCAATGGCACAACGGCAAACAGCGCAGGCGGAGTGCCCGCGACCACGGCTGGCGGTGCCACCGCTGCGACGGCTGGCGGGGTTCCGGCGACCACCGCTGGAGGAGTCCCTGCAACGACGGCTGGGGGAACACAGGCCACAACGGCAGGTGGAACTCCCGCCACGACAGCCGGCGGTGCTCCTGCGACCACCGCTGGAGGTGTGCCAGCCACGACAGCCGGCGGAGCCCCTGCGACCACGGCCGGAGGAACTCAGGCCACAACGGCCGGCGGTGTCCCAGCGACGAGCGGAGGCACATCCAGCGGCGGAACTTCAGGCGGGACCACGAGCGGTGGTGCCTCGGGTGGCAGCACCGGAGGCGGGACTTCGGGTGGCAGCTCGGGCGGCGGGACTTCGGGTGGCAGCTCGGGCGGCGGGACTTCGGGTGGCAGCTCGGGCGGCGGAACTTCGGGCGGCAGCTCCGGTGGTGGTACCTCGGGCGGAACCAGCGGCGGTGGTGGCGGGGCCGCTGGCAGCGGGAGTTGAGGCGCACTGCTTCAGGATTCCAGATTCTTTTCACATTCACCTTCAATCTTCGCCAATTTATGAAAACATCCCTGCTTTTGCTTTTCTCGCTCGGTTTCGCCCAGGTGCAGTTGCGTGCCCAGGCTGTTGCGGCGCCGACGACGGCAGTCCCTGCCGTTACTGTCCGCACGCTGGATCCCCTGGCTGCGCAACGTCAACTGCTCATCACTCCGAAGTCGGTGCCTCTGCCGGCGTCAGCCGTGCCGCCGGTCACGGCACCACCGCAGCCGGTGGTGAAGACCACGAAAACCACCACGACCGTGGAGACGCCGGGTCTGCCGCCCCGTGTTTATCAATCTGAGCGGAGTGTGGTCGTGGTGGGAGATCAAAATCAAACGCGGGAGCTGCCGTATGTGACTCTGCCGGTGTTGTTCGTTCAAGGCACCGCGGACCTGCTCGATGCTGAATCGCGTTCTGCTTTGGAACAGATTGCCAACGTGATCAAAACCGTGATCGCGGCGGAACCGACGGCGATGTTTGACATCGAAGGCCACACCAGCACCGATGGACTGCCGGATTTCAACACCGCTCTCTCCGTGGCCCGGGCTCAGCGGGTGTATGACGAGCTGACGCTGCGCTACGGCGTTCCTGCCACCGTGCTGAGCGCCCATGGCTACGGCTCCAGCTATGCGATGTTTCCGAATGGTACGGAACCGCAACTGCAACTGGACCGCCGGGTGCTGGTGGTGCGGACGAGGTAGGAGTTCACGCCTTTCCCTCAGTGCTTCAGCCAGGGTACCCACACAAACCAGAGCATGTAAGAGAGGGCGAGTGCGAGCAGACCATTGATGCGTCCGGCAGGCGGCTGCCGGACGCAGCCTGCCAGGCCCAGCATGAGGACACCGCCGTGGACGAGCAGTGCCAGAAAAAACCACCACGGGCTGCTAAAAAGAACCGCATACCAGGCCACCGCGAGAAAGGCGGATGCCAGCGCCAGGCCCGCCGCCGTTCTAGGACCCCAGCGCACCGCGAGTGTTTTTTTGCCTGCGGCAGCGTCTGCCTCCCTGTCTGGAAAGCCTGCGAGAATGATGGCCGGAAGCACCGCGAAAAACATGGGCAGGGCCAGAAGTCCTGCGCCCTGCCAGTCTCCTCCGCCCTGCGAAACATGCCCCAGCAAAACCACCAGGGCGCTGTGGGTCAGTGCCACGGCCAACTCTCCCCAGGTGCGATACGCCAGCTTCAGCGGGGGCGCTGTGTAGCCAATACCCAGCACCAGCCCTGCGCCTATGAGTGTGGAGACGGCGGCCAGGGATGTCTCCGGCAGAATGGTGAGGCAAAGAATGACGCACGCGAGACCACCGGCGGCTACATTTCTCCCTTTGTGAAGCTGTTTGCTGCTCAGCACCCCCTGAATGATGACCCGTGAACCTCCCGTGAACGGGCCGCTGTTGCGGTTCAGAGTGTCAGTCTGCACGTCGTGGATTTCGTTCGTGAGCACCGCCATGGCTTCCAGCAGCCAGGCGGCGGCCCAGCAAAGCAGATACGGCTGCCACCGGAAAGCAGCGCCCTTGGCATCCGAGGCGCTGACGGCCCCCGCAGTCAGGGCCAGCCAGGGGAAAAAGTAAAACTGTGGACGCAGGGCCTGAAGCCAGGCTTTGATCCGCGCCCTGGCGCCAGTGCGCAAAATCCTCTCCAACTGATGGCCCTCCTGCCGTGCCCGCTGCAGCCAGGACTGCCGCTGTTCGGGAGTGGAGGTCCGGACCGGTGAGAAAAGCAGCACACGGACCGGACCGATGCCGCAGAATCTCAGCGTGGCATCCCGCAGGGCACGGATGCTGCAGGAGTGCAGGATGCTGCCAAAGATCCAGCGTGGAGTGTCCATGGTGGCGATCAGAGTCGCGGACCTCCCGCCCAGCAGTCCCTCCCATCCGCCGTCCTCCCGTTCCACGAAGGCAAAGCCGGGCTGCAGCACGCGGTCCAGCCAGCCTTTCAGCAGAGCGGGCATGGTTCCCCACCAGACCGGGTACACAATCATGAGGTGCTCCGCCCAGAGCAGTTCCTGTCTGGATCTCTCAAGGCAGGGTTCCAGGGCCTGGCCGGTGTGGTTGAAATCAAAACTCAGCTCACGCAGCGCGAGCCAGCGCACCTCATGCAGTGCGGCGGAAGCGCCATTGGCGGCGGCCGCGACGAGTCCGCTGCAGAAGCTGTCCGCACGGGGATGCGCATCGATCACCAGGACGTGACGCCTGTGCGGTTTTGCCGCTGTGGCTGAGGAAGCATTCATTGAAGTGTAAAGCCGGCGCACCGCCCGGCTGGAATGCCAGGGAATCGTTTGAGGCAGGCTGGATGCGTGTCAGCCTGTGGGGCGCGGCACGAAGATTTCGATGCACGGGCCAGCGGGGCTCAGGGTTCCGGCACCTCTGTTCCGTGAGCGCCACGTTTGTCTCCGGCGTTTTCCTGCTCTCTGGCCGCCGCGGTCCATTGCAGAATTTCCTGCGGTTTCATCTCCACGCCTGGCCCGAGCCGCGCATCGGTGTAGCCGCCGAGCTCCACATCGTCCAGATACTGAAGACGCGAGAGCAGCGTGCCGCGGCAGAGCCGGCCCGCCTCAAACACATTCACGGACCTGAGCTGGGAGACCAGGCGCTCCAGGACCCACTGCGGCACGGATGCCCGCTCTCCAGGAAAGACATAGGTGAAGAGCACCAGATGACTCAGCAGCACCGGCCAGTCCGGGCCGAACCTGCGCAGCAGGCGCTCCCAGTTCATTTCTTTGCCGCAGCTCCGCAGCAGGTGCTGCACGTCCGCGCCGTCGAAACGTTCGCGCTCCATGATGTAGGCCTTCTGCCAGATCATCTCCTCGGCCGGGCAGACGAGCAGCGGCGAGCCGAGGATTTCCTCTTCACGGGCGAATTCGAACCATTCGTCATCCACATCGCAGAGGCCGTTGCCGGAGCGGAAGATGAGGTCGATGAAATGATCCTCCTGCCATACCTTGGCCAGCCAGTGGGAGAAGGTCAGCTCCACGCGGAACCCCGCCTTGCGCAGGACATCCAGAGTGACCTCCACATCCCGCGGACGTATGAGGAGATCGAAGTCCTTTGTGTCGCGCCGGATGCCGGTGTGCACACGCAGTGCAAACGCCCCGCCGACGAGAAAATTCAGCGATGCGGCACGCATCGCCGCGATGGCGGAACGGTAGAATTCATGTCCGCTGCCGGACGATGGAGCGAGAGGTTGCATTCATGGGCTATCGGCTGCCGGACGGATGGTGCGCGTCCTGTTTAAACGGCTTTTTGACAAGGCAGAAGCGGAGCCTGGAACGATTGCATCATAAACCACCACCTCCTTTTCTATGCGGATCGCCGCCACTGCAGACCTTCACTACGCCAAATCGTCCCAGGGCACTCTTCAGGCGCTCTTCGCCGACGCCTCGGCCGCGGCAGACGTGCTTCTGCTCTGCGGTGATCTGACCGACTACGGCGAAGTGGAGGAGGCGCGCATCCTGGCTCATGACATCAAGGCGCACCTCACCATCCCCGCGCTCGCCGTGCTGGGGAATCATGATTTCGAGTCCGGCCATGCGGACAAGGTGACAAAAATTCTGGCGGAGGCTGGAGTGACCATGCTCGACGGGGAAAGCGTGGAGATCAACGGGGTGGGATTTGCGGGGGTCTGCGGCTTTGGCGGGGGCTTTGGCTCCAGCATGCTCAGCGCCTGGGGAGAGCCGCTGATCAAATCGTTTGTGCAGGAGGCTGTGAATCATGCGATGCGGCTGGAGCGGGCTCTCGCGCGGCTGGAGACGGAGCAGCGGGTCGTGCTTCTGCACTACTCACCCCTTCGTGAAACCGTGGTCGGGGAGAATCCGGAAATCTTTCCCTTCATGGGATCCACCCGGCTCGAAGGGCCGCTGAACCGGCACCAAGTCACCGCCGCGTTTCATGGTCATGCGCATCATGGGACAGCCGCAGGCCACACGAGCGCCGGAGTGCCCGTGTATAATGTCTCGCTGCCCCTGCTCAAAAAGGCAAATCCCGCCCAGCCATGTTTCAGGCTGCTGGACCTGGGAGAAGGCCCGGCAACCGAGGGCCTGCCCGCACAAAAAGCATGATGGCTACGCTCACTCGTTTTGTCCGGCGCGATAGATTTTCAGGTGCCAGCCAATGCCAGCCGCCCTGGATCTTTTTCCCTCTCTTCCCCGCCTGATCATGACTGAGACCCCCGATCCATCACGCCGTCTGCCAGTGGGAGCTGAAGTGCAGCCCGGAGGCGGCGTACATTTCCGGACCTGGGCTCCGTCATCGCGGCAGGTCACGGTGCTTCTGGCCGAAAAGGAGGACATGAGCGGCGTGGCAGAGATCGCGCTGAGCCCCGAGGCCGGCGGTTACTGGTCGGGCTGGCATGCGGCTGCAAAGAGCGGCATGCATTACCGTTACAGGCTGGACAGCGGCGAGTTTCCTGACCCGGCTTCACGTTTCCAACCGCAAGGTCCGCATGGCCCATCTCAAATTGTCGATCCCGGCACGTTTGCGTGGACGGACGACCCATGGCAGGGAGTCTCCCGGGAGGGGCAGGTGCTCTATGAGATGCACATCGGCACCTTCACTCAGGAAGGCACATGGGAGGCCGCCACGGAGAAACTGCCCCATCTTGCGGACCTGGGAGTGACGTTGCTGGAGGTCATGCCCGTGGCGGATTTTCCGGGTCGTTTTGGCTGGGGCTATGACGGAGTGAACCTGTATGCGCCCACACGGCTGTACGGGCGTCCCGACGACTTCCGCCGTTTTGTCGATCGTGCCCATGAGCTCGGGCTCGGTGTGATCCTGGACGTGGTGTACAATCATTTCGGACCGGACGGCAACTTTCTCAAGGAGTTCTCCCCGCACTATTTCACCTCACGTTATTCCACAGACTGGGGCGAGCCGCCGAACTTCGATGACGAAGCCAGTGCTCCTGTGAGAGAGTTCATCACGGCAAACGGTGGCTATTGGATTGACGAATTCCACTGCGATGGTCTGCGCCTCGACGCAACGCAGAACATTTACGATGCCTCCAAGGAGCACGTGCTTGCCGCGATCACGCGCTGTGCGCATGCCTCGGCACGGGGGCGGGGCATCTACATCGTGGGTGAAAACGAGCCCCAGGAGGCACGTCTGATCCGCCCGCGCGCGCAGGGGGGCTATGGTCTGGACGCGCTCTGGAATGACGACTTTCATCACACCGCCATCGTGGCGATGACGGGGCGCAATGAAGCCTATTACACCGATTACAAGGGCTCGCCCCAGGAATTCATTTCATCGGCCAAATGGGGCTTCCTGTTTCAGGGGCAGCGCTACAAATGGCAGAAGGCGCGCCGCGGGACGCCCGGCTTTGATCTGACGCCGGGCAATTTTGTCAACTTCCTGCAGAACCATGACCAGATTGCCAATTCGCTGTGGGGACGGCGGGCGCATACGCTGACCAGCGCGGCAAAGCTGCGGGCGCTGACCGCCCTCCTGCTGCTGGGACCGAACACACCGATGCTGTTTCAAGGGGAGGAGTTTGCCGCATCGACTCCCTTCCTCTATTTTGCCGATCACAAGCCGGAGCTGGCGACCCTGGTGGCCAAAGGGCGTGAAGAGTTCCTGGCGCAGTTTCCCAGCATCGCTTCCGAAGATGTCGCGGCGCTCATTCCGAATCCTGAGCGCGAAGAGACCTTCCGCCGCTGCAAGCTCGACTTTGCTGACCGGGAAAAGAACGCGGAGGTGCTGCTGCTGCACCGAGACCTGCTGCGACTGCGCAAGGAAGACCCGCTGCTGGGAAATGCGCAGAGAGGCACCTATGATGGCGCGGTGCTGGGCGCTTCAGCTTTTGTGCTGCGCTTTTTCGGGCGTGATCAAAACGACCGCCTGCTTCTGGTAAACCTGGGCGCGCACCTTCATCTGGATCCCGCACCGGAGCCGCTGCTCGCTCCGCCTCTGGGCTGTGTGTGGGAGACCGCCTGGTCCAGTGAGGATCCGCGTTATGGCGGCGGAGGCACGCCGGCCATCGACACCGACGACAACTGGAATCTTCCCGCCGAATCCGCCGCACTGCTCACCCCCATCTCAGCATCATGAACTCCGAACTCATCCGCCGTATCGACGTTGCCCAGGCGCAGGCTGACAACGCCCGTGAAATCCTGCGCCGTGAATGGCTCATCACAAACGGCCTTGGCGGCTACGGCTCCGGCACCATTTCTGGCATGGTGACGCGCCGGTACCATGGCCTGCTGGTGGCGGCGCTGCCCGCGCCCTTTGGCCGCGTGGTCATGCTCAATCATCTGTCCGAGCATCTGCGTTTGAATGAAAACCGCTGTGTGCAGATCGGCGGGGAGGAATCTCATCAGGCGGGTGAAAACGGCGAGCGGGAGCACTATGTGCGCGAGTTCCGCCTCGAGCACGGCCTGCCGGTGTGGGTGTTTGAAGCCTGGGGATACACGATCGAAAAACGGCTGCTTCTCATTCACGGGCAGAACACCGTGCACGTCACCTACCGGCTGTTGTCCGGACAGGAGAGTGCCAAGCTGGAGCTGCGCCCCTCGGTACATTTCCGCCGTTACGAGCATGATGTGGCGGAGCCTTTCACCTCCGGTTATTCGCTGCTCATTCATGAGCGCCGCTATGAACTGGCCACCGCCGGACTGCCGTATTCGCTGCGTCTGTATGTCAGCGACGACAAGGCCTGCTTCAGGCACGAAGGCGGCCAGGTGCGCGAAATCGGCTACCAGACCGAGGCCGACCGCGGCTACCATTCGCGGGGCGTCTTGTGGACGCCGGGGGCGTTTGTGATTGATCTGCGTCCGGACCGTCCTGTGACTCTGGTGGCCTCCACGGAGGAGTGGGCGTCCATCCTGGCGATCGAGCCCCAGTCTGCTCTGTCTGCAGATCTGGCTCGGCGTCAACGTTTGGTGACGGCCACCACACCCGATCTACAAAGCGCGCCAGCTTCAGAGCTGGTGCTGGCTGCCGACCAGTTCATCATCACTCCGGCGGGCCGTATCGAGGACGCCGCGCGTGCGAAGGCCGCGGGCGACGAAGTGCGCACGGTCATCGCCGGCTACCATTGGTTTACCGACTGGGGCCGGGATACAATGATCAGTCTCGAAGGCCTGACCCTCACGACGGGCCGTCATCACGAGGCGGCGTGGATTCTGCGCACCTTCGCGTATTACATCCGCGACGGGCTGATCCCAAACTACTTTCCCGACGGCGAGCGGGAGGGCGTCTATCATACGGCGGATGCCACGCTGTGGTTCTTCCATGCGCTGGACCGTTATGTGAGCGTGACGAAGGACCGCGGCACGCTGCAACTGCTGCTGCCGAAGCTGGTGGACATCATTGATCACCACCTGCGGGGTACGCGTTTCGGCATCGGCGTGGATAACGCTGATGGTCTGCTGCGTCAGGGCGCGGAGGGCTATCAGCTCACGTGGATGGATGCGAAGGTGGACGGCTGGGTCGTGACGCCGCGCCGTGGCAAAGCAGTGGAGATCAACGCCCTGTGGTACAATGCACTGTGCCTCCTGGCGGAGTGGCTGCGCACGGAGAAGAACCAGGAAACAGCCGCGCCCTATGAGGAGCACGCACGGCGGGCCCGTGAGTCCTTCAACCGCAGGTTCTGGTGTGAAGAGCGCGGGTGTCTTTTCGATGTGGTGGATGGAGAGCACGGAGATGATCCCGCGATCCGTCCGAATCAGATCTTCAGCTTCTCTCTGCGGAATCCGGTGCTTGATGAGGCCCGATGGCCGGCGGTTTTGGAAAAAGTGCGGTCCGAACTCCTCACGCCTGTCGGGCTGCGCTCCCTTTCGCGGGGTCATCCCGATTACAAGGCGCGTTATTTCGGCGATCTGCGCGCACGCGACGCAGCCTACCACCAGGGTACCGTATGGGCATGGCTCATCGGACCCTTCATCGATGCCTGGCTCAAAGTGCATCCGGAGGACAAGGCTGGGGCGCGGCGGCTTCTCGGCGGGCTCATCAAGCACCTCGACGAAGGCTGTGTCGGCTCGATCAGCGAAGTCTTTGATGCCGAAGAGCCTTACACGCAGCGCGCCTGCATCGCCCAGGCGTGGAGTGTTGCGGAGGTGCTGCGCTGCTGGGCCAAGACGGAGGAGCCGGGGAAATGATTGGGACGGTGCTTACATCCGCTCCGCGGCTGGTCTGCGATCCTGAGGCGAGTTTTTCGCATCCGACCACATGAATTCGTTTCGACTTAGGCAGGGCCATTCTTATCCCCTCGGGGCAACTTGGGATGGCAAGGGCACCAATTTTGCACTTTTCAGCGAGCATGCCGAGAAGGTGGAGCTCTGCCTCTTTGATCCGCAGCAGCCTGAGAGAGAAATCGCGCGGCGGAGGCTGGCGGAAAAGACGGATCACGTCTTTCATGGCTACCTGCTCGGAGCAAAGCCCGGGACGCCGTATGGATACCGGGTGCATGGCCCTTGGAAACCAGAGGAGGGCCATCGTTTCAATCCGCGCAAGCTGCTGCTGGATCCGTATGCCAAAGCGATCACGGGAGGCTTCAAGTGGAAGGACGAGATGTACGGCTACCGGATCGGTGGCAATGAGGACTTTGATCTGGACACACGGGATAATGCCGGGCTGACGCCGCGCTGCGTGGTGGTCGATGACAAGTTTGACTGGACGGGAGACCAGCGCATCGACCGGCCGATGGCGGAAACGGTCATCTATGAAGTTCATGTGAAGGGCTTTTCAAAGCTATGGGCATCGATGCCGAAGAAGCTGCGGGGCACCTACGCGGGCCTCGGCTCGCGCATGGCGATTGCGTATTTCAAACAGCTCGGCGTGACCGCGGTCGAACTTCAGCCGGTGCACCATTTTGTGAACGACCATTTCCTGGAGTCACGCGGGCTGACGAACTACTGGGGCTACTCCTCGATAGGCTACTTCGCGCCTGAGTCACGCTACTCCTCCAGTGGAACGGCCGGGGAGCAGGTGGTGGAATTCAAGCAGATGGTGAAGAACCTGCACGCGGCGGGAATCGAGGTGATCCTGGACGTGGTGTACAACCACACGGCGGAAGGCAACCACCTGGGCCCGACACTGTCGTTCAAGGGCATCGACAACCGCAGTTATTACCGCTGCGTGGCGGATTCGCCCCGGCACTACATGGATTACACAGGAACGGGCAACACCCTCAACATGCAGCACCCGCGTGTGCTGCAGTTGGTGATGGATTCACTGCGCTACTTTGCCACGGAGTGCCGGGTGGACGGCTTTCGCTTTGACCTTGCCTCCACACTCGCGCGCGGCCTGCATGAAGTGGACAAGCTGGGCGGCTTTTTTGACATCATTCACCAGGATCCGGTGCTGCAGCGGGTGAAACTCATCGCTGAACCCTGGGATGTGGGAGAAGGCGGATACCAGGTGGGAAACTTCCCGGTGGGGTGGGCCGAATGGAACGGCAAGTACCGGGACTGTGTGCGTGCCTACTGGAAAGGCGACGACTCCCAGGTCGCAGAACTCGCCGCGCGTCTGACGGGATCCAGCGACCTCTATCAGGACGACGGCCGGAGGCCTTACGCGAGCATCAACTACGTGACTGCTCACGACGGTTACACACTGCATGACCTGGTGAGCTACAATGACAAGCACAACGAGGCCAACGGTGAGAACGGCAACGACGGGGACAACCTCAACCACTCGTGGAACTGTGGTGCGGAGGGCCCCACCGAGGATGCAGGCGTGAATGCGTTGCGCCGCCGGCAGAAGCGAAATTTCCTGACCACGCTCATGCTTTCACTGGGAGTGCCCATGATCTGCGGCGGGGATGAATACGGACGCACGCAGCAGGGGAACAACAATGCATACTGTCAAGACAATGAAATTAGCTGGCTGAGCTGGAAACGGACCGCGGAGGAGGATGCGCAGATGGAGTTCACCGCAAAGCTCATCGCCTTCCGTCGCCAGCACCCCATCTTTCGCAGGCCGAAGTTTTTCTACGGGCGCAAGGTGCGCGGCGTGGACGTGAAGGACATCATGTGGCTGAACCCGCTGGGGCAGGAGATGAACGATGATGAATGGAACACGCACTTTGTGAAGACCCTGGGCGTGCTGCTGTATGGTGATGTGCATGACGTGAGGGACTGGCACGGCATGCCTGTGCACGATGACACTTTCCTCATGCTGCTGAACGCCTCCCATCAGCAGGTGGACTTCACGCTGCCGAACTACGCGGTACAGCGCTGGGCGGTGGTGCTGGACACGGTGTCGGAAAAAGGCTTCCTGGACACGCCTGTCGAACACGATGCCGGAACCGTGCTGCCGCTGCCGGAGCGCTGTTTCGTACTGCTGCGCCGCGTCGCGTGAGGATTATTTTCCCGCGGGATAGCCCTGCCAAAGCCACTCCAGCGCCTCTGGAAGGAGCTGCGGCTTCGCAGGCCCGACGCCGTGGCCGGTATTGAGGCAATAGACATACTGGTAGTGGTAGCCTTTTTCCTTGAGGACTCTGGCCATGCGATTGTTCGCCTCCACCCAGTCGTGCATGCCGTCGCGCATCACATTGGGATTGAGGAGATCGCGGTCGCCCACGGCCATCCAGATGCGCAGGGGCTTCACAGGGCTTTCAGGTATGATCTTGCTGTGGAAGCCCCAGGCGCCGTCCGGAGTTTCTGGATTGAAGGGCCACTGCTGATTCACAAAGGTTCCGGAGAAGGTGAGCACGCGGTGATACAGGTCCGGATGGTACCAGGCCATGGCCAGGGCGGCGGAGCCTCCGGAGCTGTTGCCCATGGTGGCGCGGCCTTTCGGGTCCTTGGTGAGTTTCACCCCGCAGTTCTTTTCGACCAGGGGCAGGACTTCGTTTTCGATGAACTCGGCGTAGAGCCCTGACATCGTGTCGTATTCGCGGCCGCGTTCGTGGCCCTGCGCGTCGCCGCCGCCGCTGGAAATCATGATGGCGATCATGGCGGGCACACGCTTCTGGGCGATGAGGTTGTCGAGGATGTGCGCCAGGTTCATGTCTGGCCTGCCCATTCCGGGCCCGTCATGAGTAACGATGAAGGGGGCTGCGCTTCCCGCCACATACTGCGCGGGGAGATAGACAGTGACCGTGCGTTTGTAGTCAACGGGGTGGGTTTCGACGATCAGCGTTTTGGGATTCTTGGGATCGACGATGCCAAACACGTCGCGCGCGATGCCGGGATTGAAGAGCTTGCAGTCTTTGGAGTCGATCTGGAACTGCTGAACCTTTCCTTGCGGGACACCCGCCACGACTTTGGTCTCTGGAGCGGGCGTGTAGTCGGGGCCGACAACGAAGTCACCTTCGGCTGCGACGGGCGGCACTGCGCCAGGTTTGCCATCCAGCCGCGTGAATTTCGGCGCGCCCGGTGCATCGAGCGGACGCGTGGGCGGCTGGGCACGCTCGGGCTTCTTCATCTCCACCACGTCCACCACATTGAGCTGGATGAACTGGCCGTTGTACGGCTGCGGGGCAGGGGGGACGTCTGGCACCACGAGCTTGGCGAAGTTGGTGATCATGTGGCCGTTCTGGCCGTCGCCGTGGAAGGAAAGGGTGGCGCCGCCGTCGATCTCAACCGTGGCGGTGTAGTCGATCGTGAAGATGCGGTGGCCGACCTTGTCGTCCCGATTGAAGAAGAAGTGGGAGGAAGGGGAGGAAATGCTGAGCTGGTAGATGTTGTAGGTGGCGTTGTTGGGTGTCCCGCCGACGTAGAAGCGTTCACCCACCTGCCGGCCGTCCTTGTACATCATCGGCTCCACCACGCCGCGAACGCGCAGCGTGACCCGGTAGCGCTTGCCGGGATCGCCGCCGAATTTCTTCACGTCGGTGAACTTGTCATTGGTGGCGGGGTCGCTGGTCATGCGCGCGGAGATGCCGTCCGCGCCGGGTTTCGGATTTTCCGGCATGGGGTCCTTGCAGGGAAACTCATAGCGGTAGCCGTCGATGGCGGCGGCGGTTTTCTTCAGGTCGGCATCGGCCCATGACGATGTGGCAGACAGGGCATGGAAGGACAGGAAGGCGAGGAGGCAGAGACGGTTCATGGTGGGAGGCGGGGTGCGGCGGCGAGTATGAAGCAGGCTGCGGCAGGGAGTCGAGGATTTGATGCATTTTTCCGCATGAGCCATCTTCCTAGCTTAGGATGGGCAATGGAGGTGCGGGGTCCTTCCTGCATGCCGCAATCAGGGAAACCCTGTACATTTCGTTCTTGTATTCAAAGTAGCCTCGGTTTCATCTTTGTTCATAGTTAAAGGAGCTGCCTTCAAAAGTGAAAAAATCCGAGCCTGCTTTTGTTTCCTCAGTACCGCATCACATGACCACCCCGCCCACCGAAACCATCCTCATTGTGGACGACCAGGAGGAGAATCTACGCAGTGTGGGCAATGTGCTGACCATGATGCGCTACGAGGTCATGCTGGCCAGCAATGCGGAGGAAGCCTTCCAGCAGCTCTTCAAGCGAACCCCGGATCTCATTCTGCTGGATGTGATGATGCCGGAAACCGACGGGCTGGCGGTCTGCCGTCGTATCAAAACCAACATCCAATGGGCGGACATTCCGGTGATTTTCCTTTCGGCTGACGATGACAAGAACATCGTTGTACAGGCCCTCGAAACAGGCGGGGTGGACTATGTGACCAAGCCTTTCAACCGCGCGGAGCTGGTCTCCCGCGTGCGCACCCAGCTCGCGCTCAAGCAGGCCCGGGACCGCCTGCACGCGCTGGCGGAAGACAAGGATGAGATTCTGGGCATTCTGGCGCACGACCTCAAAAACAGCCTGGCCGGGATGAAGCTCAGCGCCGGGCTGCTGCAGAGCCGCAAGACGGAGATGCCGCCGCGCTGCGTGCCCCTGGTGGAGAACATCATGAGCGCCACCGAGCGCATGCTGGCCTTCATGCAGGAGTTCCTGGCGAACCAACGTGCCGAGCAGATTCAAATCAAGCATGTGACGGTGGACCTGGCCAATGTGGCGGCGCAGGTGGCCGCCAGTCATCAGCCGGCGGCGCATGCCAAGACGATCACTCTGACCACGCACATTCCCAAGGTGCCGGTGCTGGTGGAGGCGGATCCCGAAGGGGTGATGCAGGCTCTGGAAAACCTGGTGTCCAATGCAATCAAATTTTCCTCTGAAGGCGGTGAGGTGACCGTCACCGTGCACCGGCCCATGGGGGGAATGGCGAAATGCCATGTGAGCGACACAGGCCCCGGCTTCACCGCGGAAGACCGGACAAAACTATTCCGGCGCTACGGGCGTCTGAGCGCCCAGCCGACAGGCGATGAACCCTCCACGGGGCTGGGCCTGTCCATTGTGAAGCGTTTGATCGATGCCATGGGTGGCAGCATCACGCTCGCGGAAGGCACCGCTGCAGGCGCTGAATTCATCATTGCCCTGCCCGTGCCCAATTCCAAACCCTCATCCGACTGAGAGGAGGCTGCAAAGACATGAACATTCTAATCATCGACGATGAAAAAATCATCCGCGAAGCTGTCAGCCAGCTGGTGGAAGACGCAGGCCATGGCGCGGTCAGCGCAGGCCGGGGCGCAGCCGCGCTCATAGCCATGAAGCGAACCCCCTTTGACCTCGTCCTGCTGGACATCAATCTGGGCCGTGAGAGCGGATTTGATCTCCTGGGGAAGATTCAGCAGTCGCATCCGAAAATACCGGTGGTTATTTTTACCTCCGCTGCGACCCTGCCGATCGAGGAGGAGGCCATCCGGCGCGGTGCGCTGGACTTTTGGGAGAAGCCCTTTGCTCCGGAGCAGCTGCACCAGATGCTCGTCCGCGTGGAAACCACCCCTCCGGCCCTGCGCTTGTGAGTGAATGGAGCTTGAGTCGGGCCCGCTGACAGGCCCGGCATCCTGCGTCATTTGGCAAGACCAGCACGCCACTGCGGGACGATTCATGGGTGTAACACACACCTATTCCAAATCCCATGAGAACTTCATTTTTTGCCCCCGCAACCCTCACTGCGGAAACACTCAAGAAAGATGTCCGCACCCTGGCTGACGACACAATGAAGGTGGCCCGCCAGCAGGTGGTGGAACCCACGCTGGAAGCCGCCCGCCGCGCCAGCGCCTATGCCCGCGATGCCGTGCAGGAAACCCGGCAGCGTCTGGCAAAGCAGGTCACGCAGGCGGAGCGCTATGCAGCGGCTCAATATGACCAGACGGCCCGCTGGGTGGTGACTCATCCTCTGAAGTCGGTCGGTATCGCCCTGGTGATCGGCATGGCTCTCTCCAGCCTGTTTGGTCATTCATCCAAGCGCTAGCGGCCTTCGACAAACCTCATTCATCCCCGATGGATCCTGCCTGGGAAACGGGCAGGATCTTTTCGTCTTCCTATGACAGTACGCACGGATTTTCTTTTATGAACGCCGGTTTTTGTCCACGATGGCGATGATAATGAGGACAAAGGCGACCAGACGGATCATGTAAACATAGGGGGTCCATTCAGTCTCCGCGGTTTCCACCGCCATGACGGCGCGGACGACGCGCTCGATCATCAGAAACACAAAGGCGCCTGCAAAAAACAGAAAGAGACGGTCGCCGGTGCGCTTCCAAAAACGCAGGAAGAAGAGGGAGATGACAATCAGGCTGATGGTGGCGGCGCCAGCAAGGAATTGGTTGAGCATGGCTAGTCGGATTCAAAGATAAGGCCGTAGATGAGCACCAGCAGGGCGATCTGGGAGACGCCGCTGCGCCAGGGGAGAATGTAAACTTCCGGGAGAAGCACGAGGTCGAGGATGAGCAGTCCGTTTGAGACCGCCATGATGGCAAAACACAGAGCGCTCCAGTACAAGAGGCGCTGACGACTGCGCCGATAACCACGCCACAGCAGGACCGCTGCTCCGAGGCAGGTGAGGGCGCAGAGAAGATAGATGATCGGGCCCATTACGAGTGTGATTCGGGGTTTTTGATTTTGAATGCGTCAGCAAAACTTTGCGCCGCATGAGTGTCGCGCCGGTAAATGGCTTCGATGACACGGACCGGAGAAATACGGTAGATTTCCGCCAGCATATCGATTTGGGACCGCAGGCCTGCATCCGAGCAGCAGCGGTAGCCGACAGGATCGGTGGCCTTTTCCAGGAGTCCCTGGCCTGCCAGTTCATTCAGCCAGCGCTCCACGGAGGAGGGGGTGCTCAGAATAGCATCATAGACCTCCCTGGCGGACCACAGCGTGCCGGGCTTCCGACTGAGGAGCAGCAGAATCTCCAACTGTTCGATTGAACGAACGTGGCGGGAGAGAAAGTCTCGTATGGAAGATGAAAATTCCGGAGGCGGCACGGATTCAGCATAGGACATTGGTTCTCATCAGCCAACTGATTGAGAATAAATCAGGGATACCCTGATCAAATTATGACTGACAGTCGAAGCCTAATACGGCCTGATAGTAGCCTGGGACAGCCATCCATTTAAACTCTCACCGCCATGGCCAAAACGAAGACTCTTTCCGCCTCCGCCTCTCGGGTATCAGTTGCCACTCCCAAACGGATGCCGCCTTCATCCAACGGGACGGGTGCGAATGGTGAATCCTGGGAGCTGGAATTCCTGGCCGCGATGCTCGCATTCCGAAAAGGCGACTTCACGATGCGGCTTCCTGAGGGCTGGACCGGTGTGCGCGGCAAGATTGCCGATGCGTTCAACGACGTGCTGAGCATGAGCGAGCGCCGCGCGCATGAGGCCGCGTGGGTCTCGCGCGTGGTGGGCAAGGAGGGGCGCCTCCGCCAGCGCATGGCCGTCACCGGCATGATCGGCGGCTGGGCGGATGAGGTGCAGGCGCTCAACACGCTGATGGATGACCTGGTGCGACCCACCACGGAGGTGACGCGCGCGATCGGTGCTGTGGCGAAAGGCGACCTGGGCCAGGCGATGGCCATCGAAGTGGACGGCCGGCCTCTGGAGGGCGAATTCCTCCACTCCGCCAAGCTGGTGAACCGCATGATCGACCAGCTCTCCGTGTTCACCTCCGAAGTGACGCGCGTGGCGCGTGAAGTGGGCACGGAAGGCAAGCTGGGCGGCCAGGCCCAGGTGAAGGGAGTGTCCGGTGTGTGGAAGGACCTGACCGAATCCGTGAACCAGATGGCGGGCAACCTCACGGCACAGGTGCGAAACATCGTGGACGTGACCATTGCGGTGGCTGCGGGCGACTTGTCCAAGAAGATCACGGTGGACGTGCGCGGTGAAATCTTGCAGCTCAAAGAAGCCATCAACACCATGGTGGATCAGCTCCGCTCCTTCGCCTCTGAAGTGACGCGCGTGGCGCGCGAAGTGGGAACGGAAGGCCGTCTCGGTGGTCAGGCCGTGGTGCCTGGTGTGGCGGGGACGTGGAAGGACTTGACCGACTCGGTGAACGCGATGGCCTCCAACCTCACGGCGCAGGTGCGCAACATCGCTGCCGTGACGACGGCCGTGGCGCGCGGCGACCTTTCCCGCAAGATCACGGTGGACGTGAAGGGTGAAATTCTCGAACTCAAGGAAACCATCAACACGATGGTGGACCAGCTCAATGCCTTCTCCTCCGAAGTGACGCGCGTGGCGCGTGAAGTGGGGACGGAAGGCAAGCTCGGCGGCCAGGCGGAAGTGTCTGGTGTGGCGGGAACGTGGAAGGACCTCACCGACTCCGTGAACTCGATGGCCTCCAACCTCACCGGCCAGGTGCGAAACATCGCGGACGTGACGACGGCGGTGGCGCGCGGTGACCTTTCCCGCAAGATCACGGTGGACGTGAAGGGGGAAATTCTGGAGCTGAAAAACACCATCAACACCATGGTGGACCGCCTCAACTCCTTCGCCTCTGAAGTGAGCCGCGTGGCGCGCGAAGTGGGTACCGAAGGGAAGCTCGGTGGTCAGGCGGAAGTGGGCGGCGTCGCCGGTACGTGGAAGGACTTGACCGACAACGTGAACTCCATGGCCTCCAACCTCACGGGCCAGGTGCGAAACATTGCCGATGTGGCCACGGCCATCGCGAAAGGAGACCTTTCCCGCAAGATCACGGTGGACGTGAAAGGGGAAATTTTGCAGCTCAAGGAAACCATGAACACGATGGTGGACCAGCTCAACGCCTTCGCCTCTGAAGTGAGCCGCGTGGCGCGCGAGGTGGGAACGGAAGGGAAGCTCGGCGGTCAGGCGCAGGTGCAGGGGGTGGCGGGAACGTGGAAGGACCTGACTGACAACGTGAACTTCATGGCGAACAACCTCACCGACCAGGTGCGAAACATCGCCGACGTGGCGACGGCCATCGCCAGCGGTGACTTGTCCCGTAAGATCACGGTGGACGTGAAGGGAGAAATTTTGGAGCTCAAAAACACTCTCAACACGATGGTGGACCGCCTCAACGCCTTCGCCTCTGAAGTGAGCCGCGTGGCGCGCGAGGTGGGGACCGAAGGCAAGCTCGGCGGCCAGGCGGAAGTGGGTGGCGTCGCGGGTACGTGGAAGGACTTGACCAACAACGTGAACTCCATGGCCTCCAACCTCACCGGCCAGGTGCGAAACATCGCGGAAGTGGCCACGGCCGTGGCGAATGGCGACTTGTCCAAGAAGATCACGGTGGACGTGAAGGGAGAAATCTTGGAGCTCAAAAACACGCTCAATACGATGGTGGACCAGCTCAACGGCTTCGCCTCGGAAGTGAGCCGCGTGGCGCGCGAGGTGGGTACGGAAGGCAAGCTCGGTGGTCAGGCCCAGGTGCGTGGTGTGGCCGGTACGTGGAAGGACCTTACTGATAACGTGAACTCGATGGCCTCCAACCTCACCGGCCAGGTGCGAAACATCGCTGACGTGGCCACGGCCATCGCGAAAGGAGACCTTTCCCGCAAGATCACGGTGGACGTGAAGGGGGAAATCTTGCAGCTCAAGGAAACCATGAACACGATGGTGGACCAGCTCAACGCCTTCGCCTCTGAAGTGAGCCGCGTGGCGCGCGAAGTGGGCACGGAAGGGAAGCTCGGCGGTCAGGCGCAGGTGCCCGGTGTGGCCGGCACGTGGAAGGACCTCACGGACAACGTGAACTCGATGGCAAACAGCCTCACGGCGCAGGTGCGAAACATCGCGGAAGTGACCACCGCCGTGGCCCGCGGTGACTTGTCCCGCAAGATCACGGTGGACGTGCAGGGGGAAATTCTCGAACTCAAAGACACCATCAACACCCTGGTGGACCAGCTCAACGCCTTTGCCTCGGAAGTGAGCCGCGTGGCACGTGAGGTGGGCACGGAAGGCAAGCTCGGAGGTCAGGCCCAGGTGTCCGGTGTGGCCGGAACGTGGAAGGACCTGACTGACAACGTGAACTCGATGGCCTCGAACCTCACCTCCCAGGTGCGCAACATCGCGGAAGTGACGATTGCCGTGGCCAATGGAGACTTGTCCAAGCAGATCACGGTGGACGTGCGCGGTGAAATTCTCGAACTCAAGGAAACCATCAACACGATGGTGGAGCAGCTCCGCTCCTTTGCCTCTGAAGTGACACGCGTGGCGCGCGAGGTGGGTACGGAAGGAAAGCTCGGTGGCCAGGCGCAGGTGCCGGGTGTGGCCGGCACGTGGAAAGGCCTCACGGACAACGTGAACTCCATGGCCTCCAACCTTACGGGACAGGTGCGAAACATTGCCGACGTGGCCACGGCCATTGCGAAAGGCGACTTGTCCCGTAAGATCACGGTGGACGTGAAGGGGGAAATTCTGGAGCTGAAAAACACCGTCAACACCATGGTGGACCAGCTCAATGGTTTCGCCTCTGAAGTGAGCCGCGTGGCGCGCGAGGTGGGTACGGAAGGTAAGCTTGGCGGTCAGGCCCAGGTGTCCGGTGTGGCCGGCACATGGAAAGACCTGACCGACAATGTGAACTCGATGGCCTCCAACCTCACCGGCCAGGTGCGAAATATCGCGGAAGTGACCATTGCCGTGGCCAATGGAGACTTGTCACGCAAGATCACGGTGGACGTGCGCGGTGAAATTTTGCAGCTCAAGGAAACCATCAACACGATGGTGGAGCAGCTCCGCTCCTTCGCTTCTGAAGTGACGCGCGTGGCGCGCGAAGTGGGTACGGAAGGCCGTCTCGGCGTGCAGGCCGTGGTGCCTGGTGTGGCCGGAACGTGGAAGGACCTGACCGACTCCGTGAACGCCATGGGTACCAACCTCACGGACCAGGTGCGAAACATCGCGGAAGTGACCACGGCCGTGGCCCGCGGTGACCTTTCCCGTAAAATCACGGTGGACGTGAAGGGGGAAATTCTGGAGCTGAAAAATACCATTAACACGATGGTGGACCAGCTCAACGCCTTCGCCGCGGAAGTGACGCGCGTGGCGCGTGAAGTGGGTACGGAAGGGAAGCTCGGCGGACAGGCCCAGGTGTCTGGTGTGGCCGGAACCTGGAAAGACCTCACCGACTCCGTGAACGTGATGGCCGCCAACCTGACTGACCAGGTGCGCGGCATCGTGAAAGTGGTGACGGCCGTGGCGAACGGCAACCTCCGCCAGCGCCTCACGGTGCAGGCGAAGGGTGAGGTGGCCGCTCTTGCGGAAACCATCAACAACATGACGGATACGCTGGCCACCTTCGCCGACCAGGTGACGAACGTGGCACGCGAAGTGGGCGTGGAAGGCCGCCTCGGCGGCCAGGCCAACGTGCCCGGTGCGGCCGGTACCTGGAAGGACCTTACGGGGAACGTGAACCTTCTCGCCGCGAATCTGACCACGCAGGTGCGCGCCATCGCCGAGGTGGCCACCGCTGTGACAAAAGGGGACCTCACACGTTCCATTCAGGTGGAGACGCGTGGTGAGGTGGCCGAACTTAAAGACAACATCAACACGATGATCGACAACCTCCGTGTGACCACGGAGCGAAACAAGGAGCAGGACTGGCTGAAGACGAACCTGGCCAAGTTCACCCGAATGCTGCAGGGCCAGCGCGACCTCTACACGGTGGGCCAGATGCTTCTCTCCGAACTCGCTCCGCTGGTGGACTCGCAGCAGGGGACTGTGTATCAGCTCACCTCAGGCGACGAAGAAAATCCGCGCCTGCAGCGCCTTGCCGCATACGCCAATGAAAAGGAGCTGCCCGAGCACATCGCCCTGGGAGACGGTCTCGTGGGCCAGTGCGCCCGGGAAAAACAGCGCGTGCTGCTGGTGGATGTGCCGGAGGATTACACGCCCATTCACTCCTCTCTCGGCAGCACACGTCCTGCCAATGTGGTGGTGCTGCCCGTGCTCTACGAAGGCCAGACCAAGGCGGTCATCGAACTGGCGGCCATGCACCCCTTCACAGACGGTCACCTCAACTTCCTCGAACAGCTCACCCAGTCCATCGGCGTGGTGCTGAACACGATCGAGGCGACGATGCGTACGGAAGGTCTTCTGCAGCAGAGCCAGCAGCTCACCGCAGAGCTGCAGGCCGGGCAAAAGGAACTCCAGCAGACCAACGAGGAGCTGGAGCAGAAAGCGCAGGAGCTTGCAGATCAGAACGCCGAAGTGGAGCGCAAGAACAAGGAGATCGAGCAGGCGCGCCGCGCGCTGGAGGAAAAGGCGGCCGAACTCGCGCTCACCTCGAAATACAAGTCCGAGTTCCTGGCAAACATGTCGCACGAGCTGCGCACGCCGCTCAACTCCATTCTCATTCTGGGGCAGCAGCTTGGCGAAAACTCCGGCGGCAACCTCAATCCCAAGCAGGTGGAGTTTGCCCGCAACATTCACTCCGCCGGTTCCGACCTGCTCAACCTCATCAATGACATTCTCGACCTGTCCAAGATCGAGTCCGGCACGGTGTCGGTGGATGCCGAGGAGATCAGCTTCCTTTCTCTGCGAGACTCCGTGGAGCGCAGCTTCCGCCACATTGCGGAAAGCAAGAACCTGCCCTTCATTCTGGACTTTGACAACGGCCTTCCCCCCGCTTTCACCAGTGACTCCAAGCGTCTGCAGCAGATCATCAAGAACCTGCTGTCCAACGCGTTCAAGTTCACCGCGGCAGGCCAGGTGAAAATGAATGTAAAGATCGCCTACGACGGCTGGAGCCCGGACCATCCGAGCCTGAACCGCGCAAACGCGGTGATCGCCATCGCCATCACGGACACGGGCATCGGCATTGCTCCCGAAAAGCAGCGTCTGATCTTCGAAGCCTTCCAGCAGGCGGATGCCGGCACCTCGCGCAAATACGGCGGCACTGGTCTGGGGCTAGCCATTTCGCGTGAGCTGGCCTCGCTGCTCGGCGGTGAAATCAGGCTGGCCAGCACGCCGAATGAAGGCAGCACCTTCACGCTCTACCTGCCGCTGGTTTACTTCGGCCCGGCATCTGCGACGACCAGTCCGGTCGGCATGAGCCGCAGCTCCCGGACTCCCTCCATTGCACTGCCGGTGGCCGCGGCGCGTGATGAGCATATCGAAGATGACCGCGCGACCGTGATGCCCGGAGATCTGGCGGCCCTCATCGTCGAAGACGATCCTCATTATGCGAGGGTGCTGCTCGGCCTGGCTCGCGACAAAGGTTTCAAAGGCCTGGTGGCGACACGCGGCCATGAGGCGCTTTCGCTCGCGCGGCAGTATCACCCCACGGCGATCACTTTGGACATCTTCCTCCCGGACATGCTGGGCTGGACGGTGCTGAACAACCTCAAGCTCGCGCCTGAGACACGACACATTCCGGTGCAAATCATCACGCTGGAAGAGGAGCGCAGCCATGGTCTTTCCCGCGGCGCCTTCTCCTATCTGGTAAAACCGGCGACAACGGAGGATCTGGAGAGCGCCTTTGACCGCATCAAGACCTTCGTCGCCCCGCGGACGAAGCATCTGCTCGTCGTCGAAGACAATGACACCGAGCGCATGAGCATCGTGGAGCTGCTGGGCCATGACGACATTGAGATCACCACGGTGGCCAGCGGGGAGGAGGCCTACCAGTCCCTGCTCGACCGTCACTTCGACTGCTGCGTGCTCGATCTCCGTCTGCCGGACATGAGCGGCTTTGACCTTCTGCAGCGCATCCATGAGGAGTCCAGCCTTCGCGACATTCCGGTGGTGGTGTTTACCGGCAAGGACCTGTCCGCCGAGGAAGAGACGCGGCTGCGCACCATGGCGAAAAGCATTGTGCTCAAGGATGTGCAGTCGCCCGAACGGCTGCTGGATGAGACGGCGCTCTTCCTCCACCGTGTGATGTCGGACCTGCCTGAAGGCAAGCAGCAGATGCTGCAGCGCCTGCACAGCACCAATGAGGTGCTGCGCGGCCGGAAGGTGTTGATCGTGGACGATGATGCGCGCAACATCTTCGCCCTCTCCACCGTACTGGAGAACCAGGAGATGGAGATTCTCAGCGCCACCAACGGACGTCAGGCCATCGAGCTGATTCGATCCAGCCCCGACCTGGCGATGGTGCTGATGGACATCATGATGCCGGAAATGGACGGCTATGAAACCATGCGCGAAATTCGCAAGCAGCCTGAATTTCGGCACCTGCCGATTCTTGCGCTGACCGCCAAGGCGATGAAGGGTGACCGGGAGAAATGCCTGGAGGCAGGGGCGAGCGATTATATTGCCAAACCCGTGAACACCGACCAGCTTCTCTCCCTGCTTCGAGTCTGGCTGCATCGCTGATCACCACCTACATGAGTGTCAATTTCATCGTCCACCCCACGCCATCACGTGCAAACCAGCCGGCTGTGCTGGTGGTGGACGATGATTCCAAAAACCTCATGGCCATCGAGAGCGTGCTCGATGGCACCAGCTACAAACTGATCAAGGCCCAGACAGGCGCCGAGGCCCTGCTGGCGCTGATGGACGGGGATTTTGCCGCCATCGTGCTCGACATCCAGATGCCCGACATGAGCGGGATTGAGCTGGCGCGGATGATCAAGGAACGCAAGCGCACGCAGCACATCCCGATCATTTTCCTCACGGCCCACTACCGTGAGGATGAGCACGCGGTGCTGGGCTACGATGTAGGCGCGGTCGATTACCTCACCAAGCCCATCAGCCCCGCGGTGCTGCGCTCGAAGGTCAATGTCTTCGTGGATTTGTTCGCCAAGACCCGGGACCTGGCGGAGATGAACCGGACCGCCCAGGCTGCGGAGGAGGCGCTGCGTGTGGCCAATGAAGAACTGGCGGCACGCAATGAGGCGCTGGAGCGCGAGGCGGAGGAGCGCGAGCGCCGCATTCGCGCAGAGTCGGCGCAGGCCGAGGCGGAGGAGGCCAATGCGGCCAAAGACCGCTTTCTCGCGATGCTATCCCATGAGCTGCGCACTCCGCTGTCCCCCATTGTGCATGCCGTGACTTTGATTGAGGAAATCGAGTGTCCGCCGTCGATCCGTGAGCACATCGCCACCATTCGGCGGAATGTCCGCCTCGAGGCACGGCTGATCGACGACCTTCTGGATCTGGCGCGCATTCGCAATGGCAAGCTGCGGCTCGAATTTCAGCCGGTCGACGTGCACGAGGTTTTGCGGCATGCGCTGGACATCTGCCATGCGGATCTCGCCGCGCGACGGATCAGGGTGGTGGAGAAGCTGGAGGCGCCGGACGCGCATGTGCGGGGCGACTTCGCACGTCTGCAGCAGGTGTTTTGGAATCTCCTGACCAATGCGGCCAAGTTCAGTCCGGAGGAGGGAATCGTTGAAGTGCGCACCTTTGCCGCTCCGACGGGCGGAATGATCGGAATCGAGATTTCGGATCACGGCGTGGGCATAGCGAGCGAGAAGCTGGACCGGATCTTTGACGCCTTTGAGCAGGGGGCGCGGCACTCGCACACTGGGCTCGGTCTGGGGCTGGCCATTTGCAAGGCGCTGGTGCAGATGCACAGCGGCGACATTGTTGCCTACAGTGAAGGCCCTGATTGCGGGGCCAGGTTCACCATCCATCTGCCGGGTACGGTGGTGACTTCCCAATCCAATGGTACGCACAGCCAGGATGTGGCGCCCTCCCCGGATCTCCGGTTGCTGGTGGTGGAGGACCACCACGACACGCTCGCCACCCTGGAGCGGCTGCTTCTGCGCCGCGGGTATGTGGTGCGCACCGCCTCAAGCATCGCGGAGTGCATGGAAGTGGCGCATGAGTATGACTTCGACATCCTCATTTCGGACATAGGGCTGCCCGACGGGCGTGGCACCGAACTGCTGGAGCAGCTGCGGAAGAAGCTCGGCCAGGTGCCGCGGGCCATAGCGATGAGCGGTTTTGGCATGGACGAGGACATTGAGCGCAGCCGGCATGTGGGTTTCGCGGAGCATCTGACCAAGCCCATTGAATTTCCCGCCCTCCAGCAGGCGATTGCACGCATCACCTTGTCCGTCTAGGCTGGGAGGCTAAAAGAAAGCCCCTGAGCATTTTCGAATACGAATGAAACGAAAAAAAGAACCACCGCCACCTGCCACTCTTGCCAAAACTCCCACCGGTATCCAGGGACTGGATGAAATCACCGAGGGCGGCCTTCCGTCCGGACGACCCACGTTGATCTGCGGCGGCGCGGGGTGCGGCAAGACGCTGCTGGCGCTGGAGTTTTTGGCGCGTGGCGCCATCGAGTTTCGTGAACCCGGTGTCTGCATGATGTTCGAGGAGAGCGCCGCGGAGCTGACGGCCAATCTCCGCTCCCTGGGGTTTGACCTGGACAAGCTGGTGAAGCAGAAAAAGATCGTGCTCGACTATGTTTATCTGGAGCGCAGCGAGTTCGAGGAGACGGGGGAGTACAATCTGGACGGACTTTTCATCCGTCTTCAGCATGCGATCGACGCCCTGGGGGCAAAACGCGTGGTGCTGGACACCATTGAGGCGCTTTTCGCGGGGCTGCCCAACCACGCCGTGCTGCGCGCCGAGCTCCGCCGTCTCTTCCGCTGGTTGAAAGACCGGGGCGTCACGGCGGTGGTGACCGGGGAACGCGGAGATTCCACTCTGACGCGCTATGGACTGGAGGAGTATGTGGCGGACTGTGTGATCGTTCTGGATCATCGGGTGGAGGCGCAGATCTCGACGCGGCGCCTGCGTGTGCTGAAGTATCGCGGCACGACCCATGGGATGAACGAATATCCCTTCATCATCGCCGCTCACGGCCTTTCAGTGCTGCCCATCACCTCCCTGCGGCTGGACCATGAGGTCTCCACCCAGCGCATCTCCACCGGAATAGCACGGCTGGATGAGATGCTGGGCGGCAAAGGGGTGTACCGCGGCAGCAGCGTGCTGGTTTCCGGCTCCCCGGGCACGGGCAAGAGCAGCATCGCCGCGAGGTTTGCGGAAGCAGCCTGCCAGCGTGGGGAGCGGGCCCTGCTCTTTGCGTACGAGGAGTCCGCTCCGCAGATCATGAGAAACATGCGGTCTATTGGCATTGATCTGGAAACATGGGTGAAGAAGGGGCTTCTGCAGATCCACTCGGCACGGCCAACGCTGCAGGGGCTGGAGCAGCACCTGGTGACGATGCATGACCTCGTGTCCACGTTCCGGCCGGCTTTTGTCGCGGTGGATCCGATCAGCAACCTGACCTTTGAAGTGGAGGAGGCGGAGGTGAAGTCCACGCTCATGCGGTTGATCGACTTTTTAAAGCAGCGCCAGGTCACCGCTATTTTCACCAGTCTGACCAGCGAGGGGGCCACTGCCCGGGAAGACTCGCAGGTGGGCGTCTCCTCTCTCATGGATGTATGGCTGCTTCTTCGCAACAACGAGATCAACGGCGAGCACAACCGCACCCTTTACGTGCTGAAGGCACGCGGCATGAGCCATTCCAACCAGGTGCGGGAGTTTGTGCTTAGTGACAAAGGCATCGATCTGCTGGACGTCTGCCTGCTGGAGGACCGGGTTCTCACAGGCAGCGCGCGTGCGGCCCAGGAGGCGCATTCCGCCGCCTCCAGGGACCTGCGTGCACAGAACCACCAGCGCAGGCTGCGCCAGCTTGCCAGCAAACGGAGGGCGGTGGAGGCCGAGATCGCGCGGCTGCAGGCGGAGGTGGATGTCGAGGAAGAGGAAACAAAACTCGCCATTCAGCATGAGCTTCTTCAGGACAGGAATGCACAGAAAAACTCAGCCAGCATGGCGGCTCTGCGGGGCGGTCCCAACGGCAAATCACACCCCCGGCCACGGCAATGACGCGCACCAGCAACACCACCCAAAAGAAGGCCGCTCAGTTTGAGCTGCGATTGTATGTTGCCGGACAGACCGCCAAGTCCCAGGCCGCATTCAACAACCTCCAACGGCTGTGCGAAACCCACCTGGCCGGGCAGTATTGCATCGAGGTCATCGACCTTTTAAAGACTCCGCAGCTCGCGGCGGGAGACCAGATCCTGGCCGTGCCCACGCTGGTGCGTCGTCTCCCCGAGCCTATCAAAAAAATCATCGGGGACTTGTCCAATGAAGAACGCGTTTTGGTGGGGCTGGACGTGCAGCCGGTGAAACCTTTGAAGCCGGCTGCTGAATGAACCTGACGCCTCCACCACTGGCAGACAGCACCCTCACCTTTTTGGAGGAGGCCGCCGCCGTCAGATCCCAAACTCGTTATGTACTGCGGCTTTTTGTCACAGCCCATACGCCGCTTTCCAACCGGGCTATTGTGAACACCCGCAGGATCTGCGAGCAGCATCTGGCTGGACGCTATGACCTGGAAATCGTGGACATCGTGAAAAACCCGCTGCTCGCCGCGAGCGATCAGGTGATAGCCTCGCCCACTTTGATCAAGAAGGGGCCGCTGCCGCCGCGCCGTTTCATAGGCGACATGTCTCAAACCGAGCGCATCCTAACAGGGCTGGGGCTGCGTAAAACGGTTGAAACACAAACGCCGCAGCCATGAGTCCCGCTTCCAGCCCCGCTTTGAATCCGCTGCAGGATGAGGTGGACCGGCTGCAGGTGTCCAACGCCGAAATAGGCGCCCGCCTGGAGGTGGCGGAGGAGACCCTGCGGGCCATCCGCAGCGGGGAGGTGGATGCTCTCGTGGTACAGGGGCAGACGGGGACGCAGATTTTCACGCTGCGGGGCGCCGAGGCCGAGTACAACCAGTTCCGCGGAGACATTCTTTCCCAGATCAGTGATTCTGTCGTCGCGGTGGATCTGGATCAACACGTCACCTATCTCAATGCCGCTGCTGAGAAGCAGTACGGCATCACCGCTTCTGAGGCGCTGGGGCGCAGGTTGAGCGAGCTTTGGACCGTGCAGTGGCTCAATTCCGAGGCTGAGGAGGCTGCCGCCGCCGCCCTCCGCGACATCGGGCGCTGGCGTGGCGAGAGCATTCACATCAAACACAGCGGTGAGAAGATCTACGTCGAATCCGCCGTCATCCGGCTGCATGATGTCCATGGCAATATCATCGGTTTGCTGGCAACGATTCGCGACGTCACGGATCGCAAACGCACCGAAGAGAGGGTTCAGAACATTGCACAGCAGCTTCGCCTCATCGCTGACACTGCGCCAGTGCTGATCGCGCATTGCGACCGTGACAGCCGCTATAAGTTTGTGAACGAGCCTTACGCCCGCCAGTTTGGCCTGCGGCGTGAGGAAATCATCGGGCGGCAGATCGCGGATGTCATCGGAGCGGCGGCCTGTGAGAGCCTGCAGCCTTACATCGACTCCGTCCTGGCTGGTGAGACCGTGGAGTTTGACACCGTACATCCTCGCCAGGAGGGGGAGCCGTACTACATGCGCTGCGCCTACGCGCCGGAACGGAATGCGGCTGGAGAGGTGATCGGCCTGGTGGCCGCCATCATCGACATCACGGACCGCAGGCGGGCGGAAGACCGGCTGGTGGAGCAGTCGCGGCTGCTGGACCTGAGCTTTGACGCCATCTTTGTGCGCGACGCGGAAAACCGCATCACCTACTGGAGCAAAGGGGCGGAGGATGCCTATGGATTCAGCCGGGAGGAGGCCCTGGGGAGGGTGAAGGAAGACCTGCTGCGCACCGAGTTTCCAGAGCCGCTGGAACGGATCATGGAACAGTTGAACCGCGACGGCCGCTGGGTCGGGGAGGTGAAGCACATACGGAAGGACGGGGCGGTCATCATGGACAACACACGCTGGGTTCTTGATCGTGATGCCCAGGGACGTCCGGCATCCATTCTCGAAACAAACACGGATGTGACGGAGCGCCGCCGGGCGGAGGGCGCCCTGAGAGCGAGCGAGGAAAAATACCGAAGTTTGATTCAGTCACTCCCCGCGGCTGTTTACACCTGTGACCGGGAGGGGTACATCCAGCTCTACAATGCGGCGGCTGTGGAGCTCTGGGGGCGCGAGCCCGAGATCGGCAAAGACCTGTGGTGCGGCTCATACCAGCTTTACAGGGCGGACGGCTCGCCGCTGGAACTGATACACTGTCCGATGGCACGCACACTGCAGGAGGGCAGGGCGGTGCGGGGCGAGGAAATCATCGTGGAGCGTGCTGACGGCACGCGGCGCCATGTGCTGCCTTATCCTGACCCCATCTTCGACGACGAGGGCCGCATGACAGGCGCGGTGAACATGCTGCTGGATGTCACCGAGCGCAAACGCACCGAGATGCTGCTGCGGGATGCGAAGGACGCGGCGGAGCTGGCCAGCAAAAGCAAGGACCGCTTTCTGGCGGTGCTCAGCCATGAGCTGCGCACGCCGCTGACTCCGGTGCTGCTGGCCGTTGCGGCCATGGAGCACGATGCCGCGCTGCAGCCCGAGATGCGCGAGGAGCTGATGATGATCAAGCGCAACATCGAGCTGGAGACCAAGCTGATTGATGACCTGCTCGATCTCAGCCGCATCACCAGCGGCAAGCTGGCCCTGGACATTGAAGCTGTGGACCTCAATGACACCGTGCGCCAGGTGTGCAGCATCTGCGCTCCGCAACTGCGTGAGCGGGCGGTGTTTCTGGAAGTCGAGCTCGATGACGAGGCGGGAATGGTGGCGGCAGACTCGGCGCGTCTGCAGCAGGTGCTTTGGAATGTGTTGAAGAACGCCATCAAGTTCACCCCGGAAAAAGGAGTGATCCAGGTGAGCACGGCACGGCGGGACGACGGCTACTGCGAAGTGCGGGTGATTGATCCGGGCATCGGTATTCCGGCGGACAGGCTGCCGCATGTGTTCAACGCGTTTGAGCAGGGCGGGAGCAACATCACGCGCCAGTTTGGCGGGCTGGGGCTGGGACTGGCGATCTGCAAGGCCCTCATGGAGCTGCATCATGGGAGCATACGGGCGGAGAGCGCCGGAGTGGGGCAGGGGGCGACGTTCATCATCGAGCTGCCGTCCAAAACGATGACCACCACGGCGAAGATACGGCTGGCGGCGCCGCCTGTGAATGCGGTGCTGCCGCAGTTGCGGCTGCTGCTGGTGGAAGACCATGCGGACACGGCGCGCATCCTGAGCCGTCAACTGTGCAAGGCGGGAGTGACGGTGCTGCAGGCTGCGGATGTGAACAGCGCCATCAAGCTGGCGGAGCACGAGTCATTTGACCTGCTGGTGAGCGATCTGGGGCTGCCGGATGGCAGTGGCTACGATGTGATGCGCCGGGTGCGCGCGGCGCGGGGCATGCCGGGCATTGCGATGAGCGGCTATGGGATGGAGGAGGACATGCGCCGCAGCCGGGAGGCGGGCTTTTCCGAACATCTGGTGAAGCCCATCGACCTGCGGGAGCTCATTGCCGCCATCCGCCGGGTGGTCAAAGAGCACCGCAGATGAGCCGCGGAGGCGTCAAACTGCACCCTTTTCATATCGCAGGGTCAGCGCGGCAAAAGGAAGCTCCGCCAGGAGCTCACTCAGAGGAAGGTGCGGGCCCAAATGTTCTCGTCCGGTGAAAACATCGCGGCCGGTCTGAGCCGTGATGGGAGCGAGCACCGCCGTGTCCTCCCATGGGGCGCCGACCGGTGGAAAGCCCAGCGCCGCCGTATGGCGCGGCACGATGACAAGAAGCGCTTCATCTCCCGCGCGTCGTTCAAACGCGATGACCTTGTCCGCGTGCGTGCCCTGGACAGGAAGCGCGGTGTAGCCCCCTTCGGAGAAAAGTCCAGGATGGCTTCTCCGCAGCTCGAGCAGCCTGTGGATGGCGAACATTTTGATCCTCCCGTCGCGCCAGTGCTCCAGCAGTACACGAGGTTCCGCCTTATTGATGCCCCCCAGCCGCTGCTGCCTCAAAGAAAAGTCCACCGGCCGGCGGTTGTCAGGATCCACGAGGCTGAAATCCCACAGCTCGCTGCCCTGGTAGAGATCCGGCACGCCGGGGCAGGTGAGCTTGAGCACCGTCTGGGTCAGGGAGTTGATCGCGCCCTGCTGGGCGGTGCGCTCCGCCAGCAGTTGCAGGCTTTGCGGAAAGCGGTTGCGCCTGCCTGGAGCAAGGATGGCCGCCACGAACTGGCCCACTGCTTCATCCCATGCGACGTTGGGCTCCAGCCAGCTGCTGTTGACCTTGGCCTCGTGACCTGCCTTCAGCATGTAGTCCTGAATGCGCTGCACAAAGTCCGCCCGGCTGCCTTCATGCAGTCCTTCGGACGGCCACACTCCGAGCAGGGTCTGGTACAGCAGGTATTCCTCATTCGCGTCAGGAGCCGTCTCACCGTCGATCTCGCGTGAATGCTTGCGGTTCATGATATGCCAGCGCCGTACTGCGCGGCCCCACTCCTCCGGCCACTCCGAAATGGCGGCAAGACGTGCACGGGTGTCCTCGCTGCGTTTGGTGTCATGCGTGGAGGTGGTGAGAAGACAGTGCGGCAGCGCCGCCTGCCTCAGCGTGTTTTGGCGGTGAAACGTTTCCACGGCAGCGCCCGGAGACATTGGATCACCCCCGACTTCGTTCAGGGCGGTCAGCCGGTTAAAGACATAAAAGGCCGTGTCCTCCACGCCTTTGGCTGTGATGGGCCCGGTGCATTGCTGGAACTTGAGCACAAAGGTGCGCCGCAGCTCTTCATCCACAGGATGCGGGTTGTCCTTGGGTGGAAGCAGCACATCCCGCAGAAACTCAAAGACGGTGTGCTCCAGCGCCTGATTGCGCCGCCGCGCGAGGGCCAGCGCGCGGTTGATGACGCGTCTGTCTGCTTCGTCCGCCGGCTGCGCTGGATCCAGGTAGGTACGGTACACCGAGAAGCAGGCGATGACCTCCCGCACGGCCGTGGTCAGCGCATTGACGGTGAAATCACGGTACCAGCGGTGACTTTCTGAAATGCGGTTGAGCAGCATGCCGAGCACGTTTACCTCGCTTGCGATGGAGGACTCCATCACCAGCTTTTTGCTGCGATAGACGATCTCACGGTAGTTGGGGCGGTGGCCGAGAAAGCGCTCGTAGGCGGCAGCCAGAGAAGGGGCGTTTTGTGACGAGACAAGCACCTGCACAAGTTGATTGGCAAACTCATAACCCGTGGTGCCCTGCACGGGCCAGTCCGCGACCAGTTTTTCGTCAGGCCCCAGAATCTTTTCCACCATGAGATACAAGCCATCCCCTCCGCGTTCACGCAGGCGGTCGAGGTACTGGCGCGGATAGGCGAGGCCGTCGATGTGATCGATGCGCACGCCGGCGAGATGGCCGGCATCGATCAGTTCAAACAGCAGCCGGTGCGTGGCGGCAAACACCTCCGGCAGCTCCATGCGGATGGCGGCCAGCGTATTGACATCAAAGAAGCGGCGGTAGTTGATTTCCTCCGCCGCCACCCGCCAGGAGCTCAGCCGGTAGGACTGCAGGCTGAGCAGTTGGTCCAGCCGGTCAAAGTGTTCGGTGTCAGAAGGATCGTTCCATGCCTTGACCACGTCTTGAATGGCCTCTTCCACGGCTGGAATGGCGGCGCAAAGGCGTGTCAGGCGTTGATGGATGATCTGGCACTCACGCACGCGTTCAGCGAGGCGCTCCGGCGCCGTCTCGGTACGCGGCGGCAGGTGTTCGATGGCGGTGAGAATGCTTTCCAGCTCCGGCGGCGCAGGCGTGAGCAGCGTCACCGCCTGCCTCAGCAGCGGGCGGGTGGTCTGTGGTGCCAGAGGCAGGGAGAGCTCGCCATGGCGCACGTTAAAGCGGCCGGCCGCATATTCGAGCCGGAAGCCACCGCCCTCCAGTGTCCGTCCGTATTGCTCCCCCAGCACCGGCAGCAGCACCTTGCCGGCCAGTTCGCGTTTCAGCGGCCGCCAGTCGATGTCGAAAAAACGCGCATACATTGAGGCCTGTCCATTTTCCAGGACATCCCGCCACCAGGGGTTCACCGCGTGCTCGATCCCCATGTGATTGGGCACGAAATCGACAATCAAACCGAGCCCATTTTTTTTCAGATCTTCTGACAAGGACTCAAACTCCTCCCGTGTGCCGATCTCGGGGTTCAGCTCATTGTGATCACAGACATCGTAGCCGTGCGTGCTGCCCGGCGAAGCGCGGAAAATGGGAGAGGCATAAACATGGCTGATGCCCAGCTCTGCCAGATAAGGCACTACCTCGCGTGCCTGGGAGAAGGTGAAACCTCGGTGAAATTGAAGACGGTAGGTGGCAGTCGGGACATCGTTCATGCACCGCATGATTCGGCCCCCGGTTCCATGCTGGCTGCATCACCTCGCTGAAGAGACCTTCAACATCAAGCCCCACCGGGCGGAGGAATGAAGTGATGGCTGCGGGCGGCGTTTTGCACCTGCCGCCTCACCGAAGGGTGAATGAATGCAGGCGTGCGTCTGCAAAGACCGCACGCCCTTTCAACAGCCCTTTCAGACTGTGACGAAGTGAGAATCAGCGCTCAGACTCCTGCTCCCGGCGTGCTCTGAGCTCCTTCTAGCTCAACATGCTGGCAAACACGGGGCGCGGAGCCGACCCGCCAAACAGCGGCGTGTTTTGCGCCAGTTGAGCAAACTCCCACTGGGCAATACGCCAGCCGGAGGTGCTTTCGGCCAGATCAAAGACGTCCTCCTTCAGTTCTTCGTCTTCCCTGGTCTCTTCCACCGGGGACAGGTAGCTGGCGATGATCTGGGGCAGATGAAGCTCCAGCCATTCCACCATGCGTTTTTCCTCGGTCAAGATTTTGTCGCAGGTGCGCACAATGTCCGTGAGCCCCAGCCGCGCCGCTCCTGTGCGCAGAATGGTGTGGCAGGAAATTTCAAAATGCTCGGTGACGAAAACCGTGAGCACCTCCTTGATGCGTTCGTCGCGCGCAAAAGCGGCACCGACACCCCGCGTGAGGTCCATCCCCTGGGCCAGCACCGTTCTCAAAGAAGAGGTTTCCGATCCCAGACGCTTCAGGCAGTGGGCAAGGGCCGCGGCGTGCTGCCGGGTCACATTGCAGTGCAGCGCTGCCTGATGGCGCAAGGCCGGGTGCGTGTGAGGATAAACCGCCAGTTTGTGAAGGGCGGTTTCCTGGGCTTTTTCCATGGCATAGGCGTTGCGAAGCCATTCGATGAGGTCTGCTTGGGTGTTCATGAGATGGGGTGGGATGGTTAGCGGTTTGCCGCTTGCGACGGCGTGCTCCGGGTTGCACATCTTTTCGCATTCCGTCACATGTCCGCGTTTCAGGCAGAAGATGGGAGCGACTTCGGGGAAACCCCGACAAGCCCTGTCACCGCCCACGCTTCAGGGGTGCATCATGCAGGGACCGCCAGGAGGTGCTCGAGCCTGTCCAAAGCGTTGTTCCACTCATTGATGCGGTTGTCGCGCGACTGCTCGTCTGGGAGCTTGTCGTGGGTCAGGCGCACTTCGGTGACCGTGTTATCTTCCTTCTCGAGAAACTCGACTGTGACGAGGCTCAAGGCGTCCTTCCAGGCGGCGTTTTCGACCCATTGCCAGGTGTGAACGATCTTTTCGTAAGGACGAACTACGCGGAACTTCCCCTCGATCGTCAGCTTCTCACCATCGGCCGGGCGGGCCACCCAGCGGAACCTGCCGCCGCGCCATACATCAAGAACCAGCTCGTCCGTGGAGCAGCCGTCCGCTCCCCACCATAGCCTGGCCAGATCAGGGTCCGTCCATGCGGCGTACACACGTTCACACGGAGCATTGATCATCCGTATGATTTGCAGGGCGGTGGTGTCGGTGGACAAGGTCATGGCGTTTTATTCGCATGGTGTTGTAAAGTGGCCGGGTCGCCCCGGGGAGATCCAAGCCGCCGCTCAGCCTTCCTGGGCGGCAATCCACTCCATGGCAAAATTCATCAGCTCATCGGCATCCTTAAACCCCAGTTTTTCCTTGATGTGGGTGCGGTGGGTCTCGATGGTTTTCACGCTGAGGTGCAGTGTTTCGCTGATCTCACGCGTGCTCTTGTTGCGTCCGAACAACTGCAGGACTTCGAGCTGACGATCCGAAAGCTTTTCAACGGGGGAGCCCAGGTCTCCGGTGCTGCCCGCAATGGTCTTGAAAATCAGTTTCTCACTGAACCGCGGGCTGACGTAAATGCCGCCGCTGCTGACCTTGCGCAGCGCATCCAGGATGTTTTCCATAGTCTGCTGCTTCATCACATAGCCCCTGGCTCCCGCCCGCAGGGCACGGAGGGCGTAGAGGGATTCATCATGCATGGAGAGCATGAGAATGAGGAGCGTCGGCCGCTCCGCGAGCATGTGTTTGACGAGTTCAATGCCGTTCGTCCCGGGAAGGGACACATCCAGCAGCACCATGTCAGGCTGATGCTGACGCATGGCTTCGAGAGCGTGTTGCGCATTGGCCGCTTCGGCGCAGATCGTTACATCCGAAACCTGGCTGAGATACTGGCAAATGCCGTGCCGGAAGACCGGATGATCATCCACGACAAGCAGGCGTTTGCCAGCTTCGGCCACTGCCGGTGCGCTGGGAACGGCGGTTGCTTGCATGTTCATTTTAAAGTTCAGGGGGTGCTCACACGGGAAGCAGCATCCATGTTTGAATGCAGGGTCCCAGGAGGTCAGGCTTGTTTCCTCACAAATCGCACCTGGCACGGCTTCTGGACGTCCTGATTTCACAATCTGCCCCTGAAAACATACGGCGACGTGGCTTCTCCGGGCCGGAGGCCAGGGTGGCCCCCCAAGGACCTACGGGTGGAGGCATCCTTCCGCTGCGTGAAGAGACTTCGATCTGTGCATCCGTCCGAGCGGTGGGATGCGATGTTACTGACACCGTGATTACCCACGGGAACGAACTTCATCCAAACCTTAACATGAGCTATCGCGCCGTTATTCATGATCTTACCACCGGACGTTTTCTGCTGCGCTGCGATGTCGAGGCCCACGACCTGCACGAGGCGGAGAATGCGGCCATCTCCAAGGCTGCCCTTGTGACCAGGGGACACCCGGGGGACATGGATGTCAGGCATCTGCATGAACGTGCATCACGGTCCTTTGTCCAGGCGACGGATGCGCAAGGAGTCTCCTGCGTGCCTTGAGGCTGCTCCGGAGAATGGGCCCGCCTTACTTAGCCTCCACCTCAGAGACATCACAGGGCACCACAAGCACGGGAAAAGACGCGCGTTTCAGCACATCGGCTGTGGTGCTGCCGATGAACAGATTATAAAGCGCACTGTGATGATGGGACGCCATGACGACGAGATCGGCATTTAGGCGCGCGACCTCGTTTTGGACGGTCTCAGCCACCGGCCCTTTGATTTGCAGGGCCCTCGCCCCTACACCGGCCTGGGTGAGGGAATGCAGAAACTCGTCAAGCTTTGCCTGGTTGGCCTGCAGGGTGGCCGGCGAGGGCTCGATCGGAACGGGCGGGACTTCAGCGCCATAAAGAGCAACTGGAATCTCAGGAGGGACAACATGCAGCAAAATCACCTGGCTGCCGAGAGAGGAAGCAAGTGTCTGCGCATAATTCAAAACCTTGGACGACGCATCACTAAAGTCCACGAGGGCGACAATGGTTTTCATGGGAGGCATGGGTTAATGACGGAACGTCAGGAGGAGGAAAAAGGATGTACGGAAACGGGGGGGCGCCGTGCGGGGAGGCTCACCCCAAGGTGTCGTGCTGCGTGCCATAAAAGGCGCACTGTGGGCCAGCGAAGCAATAAACCTCGTGAAAGCCCTCCTGCATCAGGATGTCGGCCGCCGCATCCGCATCAATATCAGCCGAGCCTCCTTCATACAGCACGATCGGCTCTTCGCTGCGAATCCCCAGCCGGAAGATTTTTTCCAAAAACTCGTGTGTCCGCTTTTCCAGGCGATGCCGGTCCGGATGCAGACTGCTGGGCTGCACGTCGATCAGTGCAAAACTGCGGTTGTTGTCCTGCCACTGTTCCAGTTCAATGCGGCTGATTGTTTTCATGAGCGGCCTGGTTTCTCCGTAAGTCGGATGAGCCTGCCGGCGCGGGCACGTCCGAAAGGGTTGCTGTGATCATTGCCTCGAGATTGGAAATGTTGATGGGTTTGGTGAGGTGGTCGATGAATCCGGCCTCGCGACTTCTCCTCACATCATGCTCCATGCCATAGCCGCTCACTGCGATGGCGCGCACCGGCCCGTGCTCGTGCAGTTTTTTCATCAGATCCCAGCCCGTGCCATCAGACAGGCCGATGTCACAGATGACGAGGTCGGGGGCGGTGAGGGCAAACTGTCTGACGGCGGTGGCCACGCTTCCGGCGGCGGTCACATCGTAGCCCCTGCGTCGCAGCACGGAGGAAAGGGCGCGCCGCGTGTCATCGTGGTCTTCCACTACGAGGATGCTTCTGCCCCGGTGGGCGGTGCCGAAGGCCGGAGCCGCGGACAGTTCATCCATGACCGCCCCAGGGGCAGAGAGCGGCAGCCGGATGCGGAAGATCGTCCCGCAGTTTTTGCCTTTGCTTTCGGCGCGGATTTCACCTTCATGTCCTTCCACAATCGCGCGGGTGATGGCCAGGCCCAGGCCGACGCCTGTGCCGGTGGGACGCGGCTTGATCGGATGAAAGGTGCCAAAAACGGAGGCCAGCCGTTCGGGCTCTATCCCCTGGCCGTCGTCACGAATTTCGATGGCGATGTTGTCTTCGTCATTGGATGTGACGATTGTGATGTGACCGTGAGGCTTGGTGAACTTGATGGCATTTTTGAGCAGGTTCCAAAACACCTGGTTGAGGCGGGCAAACTCACCCAGCACCATGGATTTTGTGGCGGCGAGGTCGGTGCGGACGACGAGCCGCTTTTCGGCAAAGCCCTCGTGGCAGACCCCCAGTGCAGCCTCGATGCAGCGGTGAATGTCCACCGGCGATTTTTCTATCTTGAGCCGGCCGCTGGCGATCTGTGTCAGGTCCAGCAGGTCATCGATCAGGCGTGCTTCCAGCTCCACATTGCGCTGGATCATCGAAAAGGTTTCGCGCAGCTCCGGGGGCAGCGCCTTGTCATGAATGCTCGAGGACACCAGCGAGAGCACCGGTGTCAGCGGAGTGCGCAGCTCATGGCTGAGCATTGCCAGGAAATCATCCTTCGCCGCATTGGCCGCGCGCAGGGCGGCATTGTTGACGCTCGCTTTGGTGTAAAGCAGCTTCAGCTCCGTCTGCTGCTCTTCGAACCGAAGTTCCAGGTGATCCTTGCAGATGGCGTGGTTTATCGCGAGGCGGATCGTGTCGGGGCGGGTGTTGGCCTTCACGAGATAGTCCTGCGCGCCCGCTTTCATCAAAGCCACCGCAAACTCCAGGTCGCCGGTGTCCGCCAGGATGACGACCGGGAAGGGCTGGTGTCCGTGCCAGGTGTCGGCGCCCAGCAAGAAATCGAGCGCGGTGCCATCGGGCAGCCGCTGGGCCAGCACCATGCAGTCGGGCCGCGTTTCGGAGACCGCCTTCCGCGCTTCCGCGATCGTCGCCGCCTCGGTCACCTGATAGTCGAAGTTTGCATCGCGCCGGATTTGACTGATGGCGTTTGCGCGCTCTTCAGCGTTTTCGTCAACGATCAGTAAAGTTCTTTGCTCCATAAGAATTCAGGGGTCTTAAACGCAGCGTTCCGCACCGGGGCTCCCCGAAGCAGGGTATCGTCCGTCGAGCCGGAAATGGCTTTGTGGATCGGCATATTTTGCCCGTGAAGCGGGGGCTGACAGGGGAACCGGGGCATGCCCTGACGGAAGGGGCGGCTTCCCTGCGCCCGGAGAGGAACCGAACTGCGTATTCATCGTCAAAGCTCGTGCAGACCTCTCTTTTTTGGCACTGGGGCCGAAGGAGAGGTCTGCCTTCAAAATTCCACCCACGACACATCATGAAAACCATATCAATGACCATTCTGGCGGCGCTGCTGATGAGCCTGACCTCCAGCCTTGCCGGGGATGCTCCGGGCAAAGAAGAATCCGTGATTCAGGAAATGCGCGATTTCTGGGTCAAAAGCAAAGCCTACCTGAGCGATGACTGGGGCACTTTCAAGGAGGGCGCCCGCCTGACCCTGAGTGATCTGAGCAAACAGATCGATGCAGTGGCTGCCAAAACCAACGCGACAACTCCCGGGTATTTTCAACTGCGCCTGCAGGCATTGAAAGAGCAGCGGGCCTTCCTCGCGGCCAAACTGGACGCATTGGACAGCGAGACGATCAAGACCCGCATGTCGGGGCCGCGGTACGTCTTTGACAAGTGCGTTTCGTCACTCGAGGCGGCCGTCACTCAGGCCAACGACGAGGCCGATGTTCTGCTCAGGCTCAGCAAAGAAGAGAAGCACGACAACAGCTAAGCAACGATTGGGCTTCGGGGCCGGGCCTGAAGCCCGTTCCCACACTCCATTTTTTTGCCTCGTCCGCGTATTCGGGACGAAATGAGGGGCCTGGCGTAATTGTGCTTCAGGCCATGATTTAAGTGTCGCCAACATCAATGATGCTGGCGTAAATGTCCGCATGGATGAAACCACCATACCCTGGTCACGTGCGGCGGCCTTTGTACGCCAGCACACGCACGACGTGCGCAATGGATTGAACAGCCTGGATTTGGAGATGGAATATCTGAGCGAACTGGTGCCCGCGGAAGGCGAAGCTGCGGACAGCGTGAAGCGGGTGCGCAGGCAGGTGCGCGCGGTCACGCAGCAGTTGCGGACTCTTTCCACGCTGTTTCAGGAGCCTTCGGCGGTCGCAGCGAAGCTTCCTGCCCGCGTGTTGCTGAAGATCTGGCGTGAAAAGCATGCGGCGCTAACGGCCGCCCCTGAGGTAAGGTGGACGGACGAACTGGGAGAGGAACAGGTGAGCGTGGACGTCGAGATGATGGCCACGGTGTTTCGCGAGCTGCTGACCAACGCCACCCTGCACTCTCCGGGCGCTCCTCTGATGATCTCCGCACGGTGCGAAGGGAATGAGGTAACCTTCGAACTTCGTGAACCCAAGAAGGCTGCGGTGGACCCGAGCGCCTGGGGCCAGCCGTTTTCCTCCACCCGGCGCGACCACTACGGCCTGGGCCTCTGGAACGCCCGGCGGCTGATGCAGGCCTCCGGTGTGTCCTTCCGGCAGAGCTATCTTGCGGATGAAGCTTGTCTGCTCACACGGCTCGCGCTCCCGGTGGTGTGAACAACCCTGGCTGCGCCAGCTTGCCTGCGGCGAACGGGTGCCCCCATGCCGGTCGGTGCACGAAGGGCTCCTGCAAGTGCCTGAGCCAGCCCTCAGGGAAGCGCCCGATCTGGTGATAACTGGAGAGCAAGTTGTAAGAGACCCGACGAACTCGTGGCAATGCATCCAGCCACATTCCATGGCGCGGCTTTACTGCGTCGTGCTGCATGTTAGTCTGTCTTTGTGTATTTCAGTGCCGCCGCGCCACTGCGGCCCCGATTCCTTTCAATACCATGAACCGGTCGCTTTTTCATTACATCATCCTTCTGACGAGCCTCGCGCTGCTAGCCGTCGGGGTTTATCTCTCCCTTGGAATCAGTGCCGCGGACTTTTTCATGCCGCACTCGCATTGCTATCTGTTCAACAGGCAGCTCATGACGCTGCATGGCGGCTCGGACCTCCTCATCGGCCTGGCCTATGTGGCGATTTCCGCCACGCTCGTCTGGCTCGTCTATCGTGCACGGCGCGACCTGCCTTTTCATTGGATGATGCTCTCCTTTGCCACCTTCATCGTCGCGTGCGGAGCGACTCATTTCATGGAGGTATGGACGCTCACGGCGGCAAATCCTCACTATTGGCTGTCCGGATGGGTGAAACTTGTCACCGCCATCGCCTCCGTCACGACGGCGCTGGTTCTGCCACCGCTGGTTCCCCACGTTCTCAGACTGATGGAGGCCGCGCGCACTTCCGCGGAGCACCGTGAGAAGCTGGAAATCGCCTATCGCGAGCTCAACGAGCTTTATTCCAAGGTGAAGCAGGTGGATCAGATCAAGACGAACTTTTTTGCCAATGTCAGCCATGAACTGCGCACGCCGCTGGCCCTGATTTTCTCACCCGTGGAGCGGCTGCTCCAGGCAAAGCCGGACCCCGCGACCCGGCGGGAGCTGACGGTGGTCCGGCGCAATACGCTGCTCCTGTACAAGTACGTCAACGATCTGCTGGATGTGTCCAAGCTGGAGGCCGGCAGGCTGGAGCTGCATTATTCACGGCTGGATCTGGCCGCCATGGCGCGCGCCATGGCAAACATTTTTGAATCTGTGGTCGGTGAACGCGGCATTCGTGTGGAGCTGCAGACACCGCAGGAAACCCTGGCCGAGGTGGATGGCGACAAGGTGCAGCGTGTCTTTATGAACCTGCTTTCAAATGCCTTCAAATACGCCCCCAATGACAGTGTGGTGCGGCTGGCGCTGGCCGAGGAAGGAGATCACCTCACGCTCACCGTGGAGGACGCCGGGCCGGGCATCCCGCCGGAGCTGCGGGCAGGGATCTTCGAGCGCTTTCAGCAGGGGGACAAGGAGACGCAGCGGCGTTATGGCGGTACTGGCCTCGGTTTGTCCATCGTGAAGGAATTCGTGGAGATGCATGGTGGTAGCATCACAGTGGGAGAAAGCCCCTCAGGTGGCGCCCAGTTCCGGGTCCGCCTGCCGCGCCGTGCCCCTGGCGGGATGGAGGTCGGCAGTTCTCTCTGGACCGGCACCGACGAAACACTGGAGCGGCTGGCAAACGCGCCCGCCCATGAACGCGCTGAAGAGGGGCTGATGCCCGCGCAGCCCGAGAAGACGCCGCGGCCGGAGATCCTCGTCGTGGAGGACAACCGTGACATGCGGGATTTCATCTGCCGTGTGCTCAAGCCCGACGCGCAAACCCGTGTCGCAGAGGATGGTCTGGCCGCGTTGGAGGCGATCCGGGAGCGCGTTCCCGACCTCATCCTCACGGACATGATGATGCCACGCATGACGGGGGATGAGCTTCTGGCCAAACTGCGTGAGGATGACCGCCTGCGTGACGTGCCCGTGATTCTGCTCACCGCCAAGGCCGACGATGAGATGAAGCTGAATCTCCTCGTCGAAGGCGCGCAGGACTATGTGATGAAGCCCTTCGGAATTGATGAGCTTCGCGCACGTGTTCGCAACCAGTTGCAGACCAAGCTCACACGGGATGCCCTGCGCCGCGCCCTGGACAGCCGCTCAGAGGATCTGGAGGTGATGGTGGAGGAGCTGGCGGCGGCAAAGTCCGCGGCGGAAACAGCCAATGCCGCGAAGGACGATTTCCTCGCGGTGCTCAGCCATGAGTTGCGGACGCCTCTCACTCCGGCTCTGGCCGCCGTGTCCGCTCTCCTTGGCACGCCAGCGGAAAACCCTGTGGAACTGCGTGAATCTCTCGAACTGATCTGCCGCAACATCGAGCTGGAGGCCCGGCTGGTGGATGATCTGCTCGATGTCACCCGCATCACGCGTGGCAAGCTGCGCATCCATTCCACACCCGTGGACGTCCACATCGTGCTGCGGGACGCCCTGGCCATGACGCAGGCGAAACTCCGGGAAAAGGAGATCGCCGTGGTCATGGAGCTCGCCTCCGGTCAGCCGCTGGTTCGCGGAGACGCCGCACGTCTCGCCCAGGTGTTTTCCAATCTTCTGGCCAATGCCGTGAAATTTACCCCGCAGGGAGGGCAGGTCACCATTCGCAGCATTCTCACCGACGCCGCCATACGTGTGGAAGTAGAGGACAATGGCATTGGCATTGCACCGGAAATGCAGCCGCAGATCTTCGACCCCTTCCGTCAGGGGCATGTGGGCACCACTCAGCGCTTCGGTGGCCTGGGCCTGGGCTTGAGCGTGGCAAAAGGACTGGTGGAGGCACATGGCGGCACCATTTCTGTAGCCAGCGGGGGGCACAATCAGGGCGCGATTTTCAGGGTGGAACTGCCCGCGCTCAAGGAGCGGGACGCCCCTTCGGCCGAAGCACCGCCTGTGGACAGTCACGAAAAGGCCCTTCGCATCCTGCTGGTCGAAGATCACGCTGACACCCGGCGGGTGCTCCACCGGCTGATGTCCCGCTGGGGGCATACGGTCGTCACCGCGAGCACGGCGGCGCAGGCCCGGCAGGCGCTGGCAGAAGAGACGTTTGACCTGCTTTTGAGTGATGTGGGCCTCCCGGACGGGTCTGGTCTGGATGTGGTGGCGAAGCTGCGTGAATCTTCCCAGATCCCAGCAGTGGCCATGAGCGGCTATGGCATGGCCGCCGACATCGAGCGTACGCGGGCGGCGGGTTTTAACCAGCACCTGGTCAAGCCCGTCACCGCTGAGACTCTGCTGCAGACGCTGGCGCGGTATTCAAGGGGCTCCTGACTGCGGAAAAATGAACATGAACACGATCTTCAGGCATGCGCCTGAGGCTGGCATCATGACAAAAATCATCCAGTGAACGCACGTCCGGCAGGTTCCGGCCTGCCGAAGTCTGGGCGCTAACGCAACCCTAAACACAACCCAGACCATCATGAAACTCCAAACTCTCCAGGATCTGCTCGTCCATGAACTCAAAGACCTCTACAGCGCTGAAAACCAGCTGGTGAAGGCCCTTCCAAAAATGGCCCGGGCCGCCACCAGTGAAGCCCTCCGGGCCGGGTTCGAAGAACATCTGGAACAGACCCGCAATCATGTGGCCCGCCTCGAAGAAATCGCCAAATCCCTGGACTGCAAGCTTGGCGGTCATCGCTGCAAGGCCATGGAGGGATTGATCGAAGAGGGCAGCGAACTCATCAGCGAGGACGCCGAGGACGCCGTGCGTGATGCCGGCCTCATCGGTGCCGCCCAGCGGGTGGAGCACTACGAGATCGCCGCATACGGCACTGCCCGCACCCTCGCAGAATGCCTCGGCTACGGGGATGCGGTGAAGCTTCTCAATGAGACGCTGGATGAGGAGAAAGCGACTGATGAAAAGCTGACCGAACTGGCGGAAACCACGATCAACGTGGAGGCTGCGGAACTGACCCCGGCCGAGTCATGAGCGGGAGCGTCTTCCCCGGATGGGAAAGCAAATGCTTTCCCATCCGGGGGAGCGCCTAGATCCGGCCGAAAAACGGTGTCAAGGGCGCCGTCCGCATATAGGGGTTTGCCTGATCGGAGAAGCAGGCAGCCGCCCGATTGTCGGAACTGAAGATCGCGTTCATCATCGGTGCTAATCCACACCATGAAAACCTCCGCCACTTCAAAGACCGCCACGGCCAAAAAAACGACTTCTCCCAGCAAAAAATCCCCGGCGCAGAAAGTCTCGCTGAACACCACCGCCGACGCCAAGTCAGGAGCCGGAAAATCTCCCGGCCAGAACGCCCTGCCAACGGATCAAAAGAGAGCTGCAACGAGCTCTCATGCGCATGCGGACGAGATCGCCGCCCGCGCCTACAAAATCTGGCAGCAGCAGGGCTGTCCGGAGGGCTGTGACGAGCAGCACTGGCGTCAGGCCGAACAGGAAATTCTCCGTGAGGGCTCCGGCGTTTTGGTTCCCTAGTCTCGGTAAACCTGAACAAAAAGCGACCATGTCCACCAGTCACTCACTTCAGCCCTGCGCCTGGCCATGCCCGTGGAAGGGAACTAAAATGTGCGCCCAGTGTTTGCTCAACTCCCAGTCTCTGGCAGACCGGCGCGTGAGCCTCGGCGTCTTGTATGGGCTGAAGTCCCTGTATCACGCCCACGATTTGCCGCCGTGCATTGTTGGCAACAAGATTGACTGGTCCGGCCCGCGCGAGGCCGTCAATCTCACGGCAGTGATGGCCTGAGAATACGGAAGGATCCGCTGCCCTGCGTGAACGGCCGGCGGATCAGAGGTTGAACCTGTTTTGCGGCGTCACTCTTTAACTTCATGATCACGCACTCTGTCTGTTTCTTCTTTGCAAAATCCAAATCATGAAACCCCAGCGGCAGGCCAAGGAAACATCTTCATCGCCGCCACGGGATGCCGTGCGCACGAAGAAGGCCGGACCTGCGAAAGAAGGGGCGAGATCACTGGACGGCCATGCCGCCCCGATGGCGCGCCAGAAGGTGATGCATGACGAGCTGAACGCAAAGAGACTGGCGCTGGAGGAGGCCCAGGAGCGCCTCAAAGCGCAGAGTGCGGAACTGCGCGAGAGCGCGGAGCGCTTCCGCACCATGACCGAGCGGATTCCGGTCTTCATGTACACCACCAATGCGGTCGGGCAGAGCGACTATGTGAACCAGCACTTTCTTGATTACACCGGTCTCACCCTCGCTGCGGCGTCGGGAGTCGGGTGGATGAAAGCCATTCACCCCGAGGATCATGCTTCTGTCATCGCCAACTGGCAGAAGGCCATCGTTGAGCAGAAACCCTTCGAAATGGCATTCCGCTTCCGCGCGGTGAACGGCAGCTACCGCTGGTTCCGCGGCGACACCCAGCCCGTGCGGGATGAGCAGGGAAATGTGACCAAATGGTTTGGCTCCTGTGCGGACATCGATGATCTCATGCGTGTGCAGGCGGACCTGGCTGCAGTCAATGAACGGCTGGAGGAGCGCGTGATCGAGCGCACCGCCCAGCTCGCGGCGGCGAACAAGGAACTCCGCCATGAGTTCAAGGAACGGCAGCGTCTTGAGCATGAAATCACCGAGATCAGCGAGCAGGAGCGCCGCAGCCTGGGCCAGGTTTTGCACGAGGGCGTCTGCCAGCACCTTGCCGGCGTGGTCATGATCGCCACCACCCTGAGCGACGTGTGCGAGCAGAAGTCCGACCCTGAGATGGCGCGGCGGCTCAAGGAGATCGCCAGTCTCATTCGCAGCGCGGCCAACGACGCCAGGGACGTGGCCAAGGGGCTGCACCCCGTGGATGTGGATGCCGACGGGCTGGTGGCCGCCCTGCGGGATCTGACCGCCCGCTATGATGTGCCCGGGCAGACCCGCTGCGTGCTGCATTGCCACGAGCCCGTTCCCGTGCATGACAATGATGTCGCCATGCACCTTTACCGTATCGTGCAGGAGGCGGTGGTCAATGCCTCCCGCCATGCGCATGCCCGCAACATCAGCGTCCATCTAGGGATCCGGCAGCAGGACATCACCCTTTCCATCACGGATGACGGCGTGGGCCTGCCGGAAAACCACGACCAGTCCACCGGCCTCGGATTGAAGCTGATGCGTTACCGCGCCAGCTCGATTGGAGCCGTACTCTCGCTTGCAGCCCGCACGGGCGGGGGCACCGTGGTGCGGTGCAGACTTGCTTCTCCGACTTGACCATTCTTGATTTGCATCAACTCCTGCTTCTGAACTCCACTCCTGCATCTTATGGCGAAGACTGCTTCCAAATCCCCCACTAATGGTGCTGCATCACAACCGCCGCCCATGGCTGCGACGACTGCGAAGCGGAGGGTCCTCATTGTGGATGACCACCCGATCTTCCGCAATGGCATCACCCAGCTCATCAATCACGAGCCGGATCTTCAGGTCTGCGGGGAGATCTGCTCCGCCGCCCAGGCGCTCACTTCCGTGGAGGAGCTGAAGCCGGACATCATCGTGCTGGACATTTCCATTCAGGGCACCAACGGCATCGAACTGATGAAGTCCGTCCGAGCCCTGCACCCCCAGCTTCCCGCACTCATGGTCTCCATGCATGACGAAAGCATTTACGCCGAGCGCGCGCTGCGTGCCGGAGCCCGCGGTTATGTGATGAAGGCTGCGCCCTCTGAAAAAGTCATCGAAGCCATCCGTCGTGTTCTCAGCGGCGGCCTCTATCTCAGTGAAGCCATCGGCGGCCGGCTGCTCGACACCTTCCTCAATGGGCGGACCAACAACGTCGGCACTTCCACCATTGAGCAGCTCAGCGACCGTGAGATCGAAGTTTTCCGTGCCGTGGGCGAGGGGCGTGGCACACGCGAGATCGCACGCACGCTCTTCCTCAGCGTGAAAACTGTGGAAACCCACCGTGCTCACATCAAGGAAAAGCTTCAGTTGAAAACCGCCCCTGAGCTGGTGCGTGCCGCGGTGGAATGGGTCAATCGGGAAGCCAATCTCTGAGGTCGCCGCCCTTTGTGGCGCATCCTGGAGATTGACGGAAATCGAGGCATCCATTCGCGGGCTCGCATCCGATCCCTCCCGCGAACAGGCAGTGAAGGAGTGGAAGACTTCTCATTCCCTCCATTGCAACCCCCACTCTGTCTGTTCCCAGCCCTGGCCGGCGCTCGTCGGCCAGGGCTCTTGTTTGTGCGCCCGGCAGGGCGCACTCACTTGGCGGTTCAAGTCCGCCGCACACCCGGCAAGGGGAAGTGCTAGCCGAAAGACAGGGGCGTCAGCCGCGAGGCTGGGTCCGAAGGAAGTCAGAAGCAAAACGCTACACC
>NZ_JBGAFO010000007.1:0-479042 GCF_044227185.1 Prosthecobacter sp.
GACGCAAGGGCGACGGCCACCCAGGAGCTCAGGTGCTATGGCAGGGACTCAACAAGCTCGACATGATCACCGATGTCTGGCGCAGGCTTCGGCCCCGGCAAACTTATGGGTAAAGATCAGCTCGGAGGCCCGCGCTCCTGGGGAGAGGGTGACGCGGGGCGGGTGGTGTTTGCGGGGTGCTGCGGGCTCGGAGGCCCGCGCTCCTGGGGGCGGGTGTCGCGGGGCGGTGGTGTTTGCGGGGTGCTGCGGGCTCGGAGGCCCGCGCTCCTTGGGGGGCGGGTGTCGCGGGGCGGTGGTGTTTGCGGGGTGCTGCGGGCTCGGAGGGCCCGCGCTCCTGGGGAGCGGGTGTCGCGGGGCGGTGGTGTTTGCGGGGTGCTGCGGGCTCGGAGGGCCCGCGCTCCTGGGGAGAGGGTGACGCGGGGCGGGTGGTGTTTGCGGGGGGCTGCGGGCTCGGAGGCCCGCGCTCCTGGGGGGCGGGTGTCGCGGGGCGGGTGGTGTTTGCGGGGTGCTGCGGGCTCGGAGGCCCGCGCTCCTGGGGGGGCTGGGCGTTTGAGGGGGCTACAGGTCCTGCATGGCGTCCATGATGGAGTGGCTGAGGGTGGAGACGGGGGTGGGGTCGGTGAAGTGATTGATCATGAGGGCGTAGGAGAATTCGGCGCCGGACCTGGCTTTGACGCAGCCGGTGTAGGAGCGGATGCCGGACATGGCGCCGCCTTTCCAAAAGAGGCCGTCTTTGGAGAGGAGGGAGGCTTTGTAGGCGGGGCCCTGGGGGCCGGTGGCGGCGTAGTGCTGGAGGCGGGCGAGATCGAGCGGGCGGATGAAGTCTGCACGGGAGAGGCCGCTGCCGTCTTCCATGCGGAGGCCGATGAAGTCGAGGCCGCGGGTGTGCCAGTGCTCGCGGACGACATCGACGGGAGGTTTGGCGGCCTTGACGCCGAGCATGCGGAAGAGGCATTCGGTCTCGTGATTGTCGGAAGTGGCGTGGATGCTTTTGACGATGGCGAGGAGCGGGGGGGAGTGGTGCTTGAGGAGAGAATGGGTGGCGAGGGCGGCGCCTGCTTTTTCGCCGACGTGAATGCCTGCGGCGATGAGGGCGGCGCGGAAGTGATGGGCGGTGAAGCGGGCGGGGTCTGGCACGGCGCCTTTGACCTGGAACTTCTCGGCGCCGAGGGGGATGGTGCCGCGGAGGTGGATGGCGTGGGTGTGCTCACCGCCGTGGATGACGACATTGTCTCCGGAGTCTGCGGGGCCGGTGGTGACTTCGTTTTTCCAGATGGCGCCGGGGATTTCGAGATTGATGCCGAGGAGCTCCGCGGGGGTGCCTTCCATGGGGCCGGCGCGGAAGAGGAGGATGTAGCGGTTGTGATTGAGATTCAGGCCGGCGACGCCGCTGCCGTAGCCATTGCCGATGTCTCCCCAGTTCCAGAAGTCGCCGTAGAGGCTGCCGGTGAAGAGGCTGGAGTCTGTGCGGATGCCACCGGTGACGCGGATGAGGCCGCGTTTTTTGAGTTCGGCGGCCCAGGCTTTGAGGTCGTCGAGCTTGAGCATGGGATCGCCGCCGCCGAGGATGAGGAGGTCGCCTCTGAGGATGCCACTTTGGATGGGGGCGGTGGAGCGGAGCTCGGTGGAGAAGAGGAAGTCGGGGCCGAGGATTTCGAGGGCGGTGGCGGTGGTGAGGGTCTTGAAGCTGGAGGCGGGGATGAAGGCGGTGGTGGCGTTTTCATCGAGGACGACCTCGCCTTTGGCATCGAGGAGGGAGAAGCCGATGGCGGTGCCGGCGAGTGCGGGGTTGGAGCGGGCTTCGTGGAGGAGGGTGGTGATGGGGTTTGGGGGAGGTGCGGGAGGCGGCGCAGGAGGCGGTGATGGTGATGGCGTCGGCGTGGGTGCCTGGGGAGGAGCGGGGGCGACGATGGCTGGAGGTGTGGGAGGGACTGGAGCGGGAATGGTGGGGGGGACCTGGGCGATGGGCGCGGGGGAAGGCTGCGGCGCTGCGTGATGGCGGAGGAGGAGCAGGCCGGTGAGTGCGGAGGCGAGCAGGAGGATGAGGAGGTTTTTCCACATGGGAGGGAGTTTAGCGTGGTTTTGGAGCGGGCGGGGAAGGAAATGGAGGGGATGGGGAGAGTTTACGGTGGCTGGTGATGGAGCTGCGGGGATGACGGAGTGATGGGCGCGGTTGGCGGTGTGGGGTGGCCCCTCACCCGGCCTCTCCCCGAAGTGCGCTCAGAGCTGCGGTGACTGGGGCGGGGAGAGGGGATTCGCGCTGGGTCTCTTTGAGACGAAGCGGAGTCGCAACGCGTCACTCATTTCCCGTCAAGGGCATGAGTGGGCTGGCGTGTGTGAGGGGGCGGGGAGAGGGGATTCGCGCTGGGTCTCTTTGAAACGAAGCGGAGCCGCGATGGGTCACTCATTTCCCGTCAAGGGCATGGGTGGGCTGGCGTGTGTGAGGGGGCGGGGAGAGGGAGAGCCGGAGGCGGTGGTGCGGAGCCACATGAGAGGGGCGTGGGTGCTGCTTGCGGTTTGGGGGGAGATGGGCAGGTTGGGGGGATGAAACTGGAGAAAGTGAAGTTTATGCTGATGGCGGTGGATATGAAGCGGGCGGTGAGATTTTACCGGGATGTGATCGGGCTGGAGGAGGTGTTTGTGAGTGATTTTTGGACGGAGCTGCGGTTTGGGGATGCGATCGTGGCGTTGCACGGGGGGCATGATGGGTCGCGCAATCCGACGGGGCTGACGTTTCAGTATGAGGATGTGCTGGTGATGGCGGAGAAGATCGCGGCGGGGGGAGCGAAGATTTTGCAGTCGCCCCAGCAGCGGGAGGGGGAGCCGATTTTGCTGGGGGTGTACCGGGATGCGGAAGGGAACGAGGTGTTTATGACGCAGTACGTCGGATAAAATGACGAAACCAGAATGAGGAATGACGAATGAAGCCCCAATGCTTCAAAGGAACACCTTGGAGCTTCGAACTTCGTTATTCATTCGTCATTGATTCGCTGCGCTCACCCTTCGGGCTCCCGATGGTCGTCTGTCTCGTTTCCCTCGGCTCGCCATTCTGGTTTCGTCATTCCCTGGCCGTTGCATCTCGCGAGTGACGTATTATATGGACTGCCCCCAGATGCTTACTTCCTTCATTCCCACGCTTGATGCTCTTCCCGCCCGCAAGACGGCGCTGATGGAGAGGTTTGCGGGACTGCTGGAGGCGAAGGGGCCGGGGCAGATCGAGGCGATGGCGCGGGAGTCGCGGATGATGACGCGGCGGAATTTTGGGAGGACGATGAGGCTGTTTGCGCCGCTGTATGTCTCGAACGAATGCGTGAACAACTGCAGCTACTGCGGATTTTCACGGGACAATAACTCGATTTTGCGGGTGACGCTGACGGTGGAGCAGGTGGTGAGGGAGGCGAGGCATCTGGTGGCGCAGGGGTTTCGAAACATCCTGCTGGTGGCGGGGGAGCATCCGCGCTTTGTGAGCGAGGGGTATCTGGAGGAGTGCATCCGGGCGATCCGGGATTTTGTGCCGACGATCGGGATCGAGGTGGGGCCGATGGAGGCGCCGGAGTATGAGCGGATGGTGAAGGCGGGCGCGGAGGGACTGGTGGTGTACCAGGAGACGTATGACCGCGAGATCTACAAGGACATGCACACGGCGGGGCCGAAGAAGGATTTTGACTGGCGGCTGGCGTGCCCGGAGCGCGGGTATGCGGGCGGGTTTCGGCGCATCGGAGTCGGGGCGCTGTTTGGCCTGAGCGACTGGAGGCTGGAGGCGCTGCGGCTGGCGGCGCACCTGGAGCATTTGTACAAGCACTGCTGGAAATCGACCTTCACGGTGGCGTTTCCGCGGCTGCGGCCGGCGGCTGGAGGGTTTACGCCGATGACGGATTTTCCGGACTGGGCGCTGGTGCAGACGATCTGCGCGTTTCGGATTACGTTTCCGGAAGTGGGCATCATTTTGAGCACGCGTGAGCCGGCGCCGCTGCGGGATGCGCTGGCACCGCTGGGGGTGACGGTGATGAGCGCGGGGAGCCACACGGAGCCGGGCGGCTACACGGGCGCGGGGAATGAGGACCTGCACCTGACGGTGAAAGGCAAGCGCGTGGAGGTGGCGGAGAAGGCGGAGACGAACCGTGCCGAGGGGCAGTTTGGAATCGCGGATCAGAGGTCGCCACAGAGTGTGGCGGAGATGCTGAGGAAGCAGGGGCTGGACCCGGTGTGGAAGGACTGGGATGCGGCGATTTTGGCGGCGACGATGGGCGCGTAAGAGTTGAATGACGAAACCAGAATGACGAATGATGAATCAAGCGGCCATGAAGATTACTTTGAATGGAGAGAAGCGTGAGGTGGCGGGGCCGCTGACGGTGAAGGCGCTGCTGGAGAGCATCGGGCTGGGTGGCAAGCCGGTGGTGGTGGAGCAGAACCAGGTGGCGCTGCTGCCGAGGGAGATTGAGGGGGCGAGCGTGAGCGAGGGGGATGTGATCGAGGTGGTGCAGATCACGGCGGGGGGGTGAAGCGGACGGAATGACGAAGCCTGAATGGCGAATGAGGGACGACGGGGCGTCAGTGGGTCAGTGGGTCAGTGGGTCAGTGGGTCAGTGAGTCGGCGAGTCAGTGAGCCAGTGGGTCGATGGGTCGGTGGGACCTGGTGTGGTTGAAAAGAAGTCTTGATGGTGGCATCGCGCAGGTGCGTTGCAGCGCCCGGCTTTCCAGACCTTAAGGACGGCGCACCTTTTTGAAGGCCTGCGGCGTCATTGACCCATAACTACGGACCCGACGCAGCGGTTCCCTACCAGCCCGGCGGCACGCTCGCGAGGGGGGGGCATGAATGCGCTGTGTGTGTCCCTGGAATCCCCGGGCAAGTGGTAAGAGGGGATTATTTGGTGGCTACTTCGGGGGTGAGGGGGGTGTAGTGTTCCATGTAGCCGATCATCATTTCGTCGAAGGTCTGCTGGCCCCAGCGGACGGTTTTGGCGGGGTCGGGGTTGGCGGGGTTGGCGCTGCTGTTGTCGTAGATGGCGGTGATCTTGATGGTGCTGCCGCGGGGCAGGAAGCGGGGCATGGCGTAGTCGTAGCGGAGCTGCCAGTTGAAGTCGTATTTGGGGATGTCTAGAAGGGTCTCGGTCTTGCCGCCGGGGAGGGTGACTTCAAATTTGAAGGCCTTGCCGCGCACGTGCATGTGGGCCATCCAGGCCATGACGTTCACGTCCACGGGGAGGGTGCGCTGGGCCACCTCGACGTGGTCGGCCTTGCCCGGAGGGATGCTGATGCGGTGGTTGGCAAGGCCGGTGGTGTGGATGACGTACTTCGGGGGCGTTTTGGAAAACAGCAGGCCCATGCGCATGGTGTCCTCCACGGCCTTGCCGTTTGGCGTGTAGTGAATCTGGAAGCTCACGGTGGCGCCGGCGGGCAGTTTGCGGGCGAAGCCTTCGGGATAGACCTGGCTGGTGTTGCCGGGGACGTAGGCGGCCCAGTAGCCCTGCGAGCCTTCATCCCCGCCGCCGCGCACCTTGCTGCCTTTTTCATGCACGCTGACGATGACATGATGCACCACCTCGCGGGCGCTGGGGAGGATCTCATAGCCGCGTACCCAGCGGTCTTCCGGGAAGTCCGTGGTGACGGTGACGTGCTGGTAGGGCATGGTGCCTTCGGCCTTGACGGAGACGGGCCGCGCGGCGGCGATGATGGCGTCCGGTTTGCCAATGCTCCACTCGCCGGGGAAGACGCGGGGCCTGGGCGCATCGGCCAGGTCGCCTTTGGCGCGGTCGGAATTGAGCCAGGCCAGGAGTTCGGCGCGATCACGCCCGGAGAGTGAGCGGTCATTCAGCCAGGGCGAGTGGGAGAGGCCCTCCAGCGGTGCGGCAAACCACGGGGGCATGGCGCCGCGCTCCACCTGCTTGCGGATCATGCCGGCGTGCTCGATCACGTCTTCATAAGTGTCGAGGGCGAAGGGGCCGACGCCGCCTTTGTGATGACACTCCACGCAGTTCGCCTGGAGGATGCGGGCGATGTCGCGGTGATAGGTCGCGGCGGTGGCGGCCACGGCTTTTTCCTTGGGGAGATCGAGGGCGCAGCCGGGGGCGCTGGTGGCCACGACTTCGGGCGGCTCGCCTTTCATCATGGAGGCGACGGCATCGCGCAGGTAATGGTGCTGCGGCTTGTCCTTGGTGTAGCCGAGTCCGTACTGGTCATTCAGAGCGCCGCGATAGACCAGGGTGCGGGCGGCATCGAGCAGGAAGACTTCGGTGGTGGTGGTGGCGGCAAGCTGCTGCGAGAGAGTGGCAGCGGCGTCGCTGGCGACGGGGGAGACGAGCTTGTGTTCTGCGATGAACCTGGCGGCTTCCTCGGCTTTCTGCCCGGGCGGCGCATTCACCAGCAGAATGCCGACGCCCAGCTCTTTCATGTCCTGCTCCAGGCGGGCGATCTCGGGGGCGAGCTTGCCGCTGATGGGGCAGCTCGCGCTGAACAGGACGATGACGAGGCCGTTTTTGCCCATGGCGCTGCTGAGCTTGATTTCACCGCCTTTCAGGGTTTTCAGCGCGGTGTCCGCCACCATGCGGCCCACGCCATGGTCAGAGCCTTTGAGGAACTCCGGCGCTTCCTTGAAGGAGGGATCTTCGGAGGCGGGCTTGACGGGGCTCTGGGTGGCGGGAGAGCCGATGCCGCCGTTTTTGCGCAGGCTGGCGATCGCTTTTTCGGCCTCATCGAGAGTCACGGAGCCGTCTTTGTTGGTGTCGAGGTTGTTGAACCACTTCTTATTGGGCAGTTCGTCCGGCGTCAGTTTGCCGTCGCTGTTCTTGTCCATGCGGCGGAAGACGCCTTCGGAGAGGGCGTCGGCTGCGGCGGACACATTGCCCGCGAGCTTGCGCATCTTCTGCACGGCTTCGAGAGCCTCCTCGCGCGTCAGTTTGCCATCTTTGTTCAGGTCCAGGCGGGGCAGGTAGTTCGCGGCGCTCATTTCCTCACCGCTGATGATGCCGTCGCTGTTTTGGTCGAAGGCCTTGAATTTTTCATCGAATTCAGCCTGCTGTGACTGCGCCCGCAGAGCGACGACGGAACCGGCGAGGGCGGCGCTGCCGAGAAGGATGGAGAGAGCCTTTTTCATGGGAAGTTGCATGGGAACACGCTGTGTGACCTGAAGTTTCCTGCCGTATGACAGGATCATCCAGCAAAATCACCGTTGTACGATTGACGCCCCCACCCCGCTCCGTTTGAATCCGCCTGATGAGCAACCGCATCCTCTCCCTCCTGTCCGTCATGGCCCTCGCCGGCAGCGCCGCCGCCGCCGACGTCGCCTATGAATTCGCCCCGAACTTCATCACCGCGCCCACCGGCAAGGAAAACATCGGCAACTGCCATGGCGAGATCGCCGTGGACTCCGCCGGCAACGTCTATGTGAGCGTCCAGGACGCCAACGCTGGCATCCAGGTGTATGGCAAGGACGGCAAGTTCATCAAAACCCTGCCGCTTCCCCCTTCCCTGCACGGCTTTGTGATCCGCAAGGACGAAGGCAAGGAGTACATCTTCGCGGCGGTGCTGGGCGAAAACCGCTTCATCAAATGCGACCTGGACGGCAAGGTGGTGCTGGAGATCCCCAAGACGGCCTTCCCCGCGGACAAAGGCGCGCTCAAGCTGACGAACTGCGACGTGGCGAGCAACGGCGACATCTACATCGTGGATGGCTACGGCAAGAGCTGGATCTTCGTGTTTGACCGCGCGGGCAAGTTCAAGACGGTGTTTGGCGGTCCTGAAGCCCCCTGGAACTTCAAGAACACGCACAAGATCTTCATTGATCATCGCTACACGCCCGAGCGCATCGTGGCGCTGGACCGCGGCAACAACCGCATGCTGCACCTGGGACTGGACGGCACGATCATCGGCACCATCGCCAGCAGCCCGGGGCTGGCCAAGGGGGCGCCGCCACCTCCGCACGCCGTGCGCAATCCCAGCAGCGCGAGCTTCCACGGTGATCTGATGTGCGTGGCGGAGATCGCCGGACGTGTGAGCGTGTGGGACAAGGACAACAAGCTGGTGGCGGAACTCGGTGTGAATCCGAACTTCACCAACACGCCCGGCATCGAGCCCAAGGACTGGCAGCAGGGCGTGGTGACCAGCCCGCACGGGATCACCTTTGACAACGACGGCAACATCCTGGAAGCGGAGTGGAACAAGTGGGGCCGTGTGCTGAAGTGGAACGTGAAGAAGTAAGCAAGCAACGAATGATGCGCCTGGCGCGATCCATCATCCTCATTCTCGCCGCAGGGGGAGCCGTTCTGGCCCCCCTGTGTGCTTTGGGGCATGGCAGCGAGTTTCTGAGCGCGAAGCTCACGCTGCTGCCGGATGCCGAGGTGCTGCTGGAAGTGACGGCCGACTATGGCAGCAACCCGATGATTTCGGATGAGGCGGCCGCGCGTGAGGCGCTGGCAGATCCGGTGCGGGTGCGGCAGAAGAATGTGCTGGTGCCACTCGGCACTGCCAGCATCTCACGGCGGCAGAAGTGGGACGAGAATGCGCCTTCCGTTTACCCGACTTCGGACGAGGGTGACGACGGGGGGCATTCGCTGCTCACGGCCGCCTGGCGCTGGCGCAGCACGGAGCCTGAGGTGGTGTTTGAGATGCCGCAGGACAAAATCCACAATGTGCTGCTGTGGACTCTGGACGCGGAGCATCCCAACGCAGAGCCGAAGTGGATGATCCTGCAGGCGGGAGACCGGTCCCGCGCCATACCCATCCAACTGCCACCGTGGTGGCGGGATTGGAGGGTGGGGGCTGCGGGAGCGGGCGGGGTGGTGTTGATTGGAGGTTATGCGGCGAGGCGTCGAAAACGGGCCCGTTGTATGGGTGCAGGGGCCGCGCGGTGCGATTGATCCGACTGGCCGGCGCAGGCGGGAATAGTGTCCCCTCACCCCGGCCCTCTCCCCGAAGCATCGATTGGTTTTTTGCGTTTTTCAGGGGCGGGGAGAGGGAGAGATGCGTTCGCCGCCTTGGAATGTTCGCAAGCTGCTCGCGCGGGCAAAGTCTCGTGAGTGGACGAAGTGGAGACCTGTTTTCAAGGAAACACGGCGTTACTTCGTCTCGCGGAACTTCACGTTGCGCCAGCGGACGCTGTAGGGGCCGGTGCCGGCTTTGATGCCGTGGACCTGGAAGCCGATGTAGCCTTCGGGGTCATTGGGCTGGGTGAAATCAGCGGCGGGCACGCCGTTGACGAAGCTCTGGTAGTGATCTCCCTTCACCACGATGCGGTAGTGGTTCCATTCTCCCTTTTTGAAGGCGGCCTTGGCGGCGTCCGTGCGCACAGCTTCGGTCTTCGTGAGGATGCTCCACCAGGTGCCGCGGCGGGCTTCGTCATAGAAATCCCCTGCCGTGCCGTTGATGGCGATCTCGCACTGCGGCCCGTAAAGGCGTCCCGCAGGCAGCTTGCCTTTGGCGCCCTCCGGCACCGGGTCGCCCTCCTTGGCGATGTGGCTGCGCACCTGGACGCCGGAATTGAGGGCGTCGTCCACGTTCACTTCAAACTCGAGCTCGAAGTCCTTGAAGGGGCCGATGGCGAGGAAGGTGTTGGGGCTGCCTTCGGTGGTGGTGCCGGTGAGCACGCCGTTTTCCACCTTGTAGGTGGCTTTGCCGCTGATGATCTGGCCGCCTTGCAGGGAGCCATCGGCAAACCAGTTCTGCCAGCCTTCACCCTCGGGGGCGGCATGGAGATTGAGCAAGGCAGCGGTCAGAAGGACGACGGGAAGTGTAACGGTAAGGTAGCGTTTCATAAGTGATTGGGGCGGCTTTGAACGCATTTCGTCGGCGGTTTCCATCGGAAACCACCAGATGTTTAAGAAACCTTAAATAATTCCAGGGTTTTTATGGGGTAAAAACCCCAAATAAATCGAAGCCAACCTTGACCATTGAGTCAGGTTGGAATTAAAATGGGGTTATTACCCGGTTTTTATTGGATGGCCCGCCCTTCTAACACCTTCGACTCATTGTCACTGACGATCGCGATCACCCCGCAGATCAAGCAGTACCTTGAGGACATGACCTTGAAGGGGACGTTTGGGAGCAGCCCCGCCGAAGCGGCGAGGATGCTTCTGAGCAATGGGATCGATGCCATGTTGAACTCGGGAGCTTTGGACAGACGCAAATGGACTCTCAAGGACGGACAACTCGTCCTTCTGACGCCGGATCAACCTTCCCTCTCCTCATGACACTGCAACACGATCTTCAGGCTGATTCCGCCGTCTTCTCCGCTCTCGTGGAAGTGACCATGACCGACATGGACCGCGGCAAAAAGGGAAGCTGGAAGTCCGAGACACGGCTTTCCATGCTCTCGCATGAGATCACGCGTTACATGCCGGAGCTGGCCGCGCTGCTGGCGGAAGGCGGGAAGCGGAAGCTGCTGGCGGCGGCGTGAGCCACTGAGCGAAGAGCGAACGGGATGGTGAGGTAACGCCGCTGGTAAACGCGGTGGGCGAAGAAGGTTAGCGGGGGTCGGGCATGGGTGACGGAGCTTTTTGGGACAACGAACTCTGAGATGAGGGCGGTGGATGCTTGAGAGGCGGAGGCGTGGCGGGACGCGTGCCGGACGCTGCTGGTACCCGGCGTGACGTGGCGGAGTGGTGGGTTTGCTTTACCGAATTTTGTTTTTTGCGTGGGTGGACCCAGGGCTTGCTCGTGCCTCGCGGCGCCCGGGGCTGAGTCCGCCGCCCCTTTGGGGCTGGTGTGGGGCTGGTGTGGGTTTGAGGCGGCTTGTGCGAGGAGAATGGACCTGTATGTAACGGGGGGTGGTATTATTTCACGCCTGACTGAGCAAAGAGCGGACGGAGTGGCGAGGGGAACGCGGTGCGCGAAGAAAGCGCTGTCTTCGGCAACCTGGGCTCCCCCCCTCACCCCAGCCTCTCCCCCAAGTATGTTTTGAGCGATGCAGGATGGCTTCGAGGGGGAGAGGGGATTCGCTTTGACGCATGCACTGCCATGTGGCGAGATGAGGGCTACAAAGAGGGAGCTCGCTTAGGCTCCTCCCTCGCTCTGCGCAGCTACGGAGGACACGCGATACTCCTGGGCCATACCTTCGGGGGATGAAGAAAAGGACATCTTTTCAACTGATCGCGGTCTGAGGCGGGAAAGGTTTGGTGTAACTTGTTAGGTGAGAAGTCCAAGGTATCTACGTCATGCGACGTTGATCATTCCGAATCCTGCCCAACCATGCACCGCCCGCTCTTTTTCTGCCTCTCCCTTCTGCTGACTGCCACCCTGCCCTGCCAGGCCCGTGAATGGACCTCCAGCGACGGGCGGAAGATTCAGGGGGACTTTGTGTCCGCCTCCGCGACGGACGTGACCGTGAAAATGGCGGGCAAAGACGTGCGCATTCCGCTCTCACGCCTCTCGGCGGGAGATCAGGCGTGGGTGAAGGAGCAGGCGGGCAAACCTGCCGCCGGCGCGGGCAAACCCATCGAAGGCGCCTATGGGTCGCTGATCACGGGCGACTGGGCTTTGTCGAAATTCAAGGACCTGCCTTTCGCGCTGTATGGCGCGACGGAGCTGGATGCGGCCAAGAAATACCCGCTCGTCCTCGTGCTGCATGGGAAGAGCCCGAACGATGAGAACGGCAAGCAGATCGGCGGCTGGACCAAGAGCTTCACCACGCAGGGCCGCTACGCCAAAAACCCCTGCATCGTGGTCGCCCCGCTGTGCTATCAGCCCTTCGGCATCACTGGCTCGGGATGGGGCGACAAACCAGGCGTGGAGGCCGTGGCCCTGGTGAAGGAACTGCTCAAGGCGCTGCCGATCGACAAGGACCGCGTGTATTGCGTGGGTTACTCGATGGGCGGCTTCGGCACGTGCCATCTCATCAATGCCGAGCCGCGGCTGTTCGCCGCCGGTGTGGCGGTGGCCGGGTGCAGCGGGCCCGAAACGGCGGACACTTTTAAAAAGGTGCCGCTGTGGCTGTTTCACGCGGCGGACGACGCGAATGTGAAGGTGGATTACTCACGCGCGCTGGCGGAGGCGCTGAAGCGGGACAAGGACTGCAAGTACACGGAGTACCCCACCGGCGGCCATGGCATCGTGGGCAAGGTGTTTGAGGAGGAGGAGATGCACACGTGGCTCTTTGCCAAGGGAGTGGCGGGCAAAAAGTAAATCATGGCGGGCCACTCAGCAGGCCCCAGGGGCCGAGGCGCTCGGCGGCTTTTTTGCGGAGGGCGGCCTGCTTTTCTGCTGGCAGATGTTTGCAGATGCGGTCGAGCGAGCCTGTCACGGTGGCCTCCGCCTTTTGCCAGACTTCGCGACGCAGGGCCTTGAAGTCCGCCGCCGTCTGCGCGAGTTCCGCATGCACGGCGCTGCGCTCCGCCTCGGTGAGGTTTAGATCGGTCACCATGAGAGACTCCACCTTTGCCATCAGGCGATCCACGGGCGCGTGGGCACCGTCTGGATGAGCGATGGCATGCTGAACGGCACGGCGCAGCAGCAGCAGCCCGCCGCCGATGCCGCAGCCTGCGCCCAGGGCAAAGACCAGCAGCAGCAGGAGAACGGCCTTCCAGCGGGATGAAGAAGTGGAGGTGGGTGAAGGGTTCATGGAAATATCAAATGCCCGCGACCACCGGCCCCTGCAGCTGCCAGATCCAGGCGAGTTCGTTCAGCACATCCGCACTTTCGCGGCAGGCCAGCACCGCGGCGAGGGCGACGGCGGCAAAGCCGGTGCGCAGCCAGCGCGAGCGCCAGAGGCTGAGCACATCCTCCAGCAACGAGACCGGGCGCGGCTGAGGAAGCGCGCTGATCTCAGCGCGGATGGCGGAGCGCATGTCGATCTCTGCCGGGGCGGGCGCCGAGCGCGCGCTGCGGACGAGCTGGTCCCAGGATGTGGATTTATGAGAGGGTGTATCCATGGCGTGTAAGGATGGTTTTAAGTCGCTGCCGTGCGCGGAAGGCTTTCACCTTCGCCTTGACTTTGCTCCAGCCAAAATGCGCGGCGATTTCATCCAGCGGCATCTGCTCGAGATGCAGCAGGGTGAGGAGCGCGCGGTCATCCGGCGGAAGGTGGGAGAGAATGAACTGCGCACCGGCGAGGGAGTCGCCGGCACTGGCGTGCTCCTCGCCGGCGATGAGATCCAGCGGATGGGAATCCTCCGAGGGCTGCACGAGGCGTGAAAAGGGCGAGCGCTGATGGCGGCGGCAGAACTCCAGGCCGATGTTTGCCGCGATGCGCTTGAGCCAGTGCAGAAAGGGCCTGTCCGGCCGCCACCGGGGCAGCGCGCGCCAGGCGCGGACAAACGTCTCCTGCACCATGTCCTCCAAATCGGCGCGACTGGTGGCAAAGCGATGCAGCATGGCGGTCATGGTGGACTGATGGCGGGTGATGATCTGGTCAAAGGCGTCCAAGTCTCCCGCCTGCGCCGCCAGCACCAGGGCGAGATCATCGTCCACGGGGCGTTCGGGTTGAGCGGCGGCGGTGGTCACAGCGGGATGACGCAGGTAATGGCAAAACGGAGAATGGCAACGAGGCGGAGCGCGCCCCGCTGCGGTGGGAGAGGAGCCGTCAGCGCAGCGCGGAGGCGAGGGCGCGCTGCACCAGGGCTTCGATCCCGTTGTGAGCGTCCTCCATCCTTCATCATGATGTGTTTTGAGCTTGCATATGAATCCGTGGCGGCAGATGCGCCGCACACTGATCCGAATGCCGGGCACCCGGGGGGCGGTTACATAAAAAAAATCGGGGCGCGCTTTTTGCCCTCGGCGGTTGACTCCCTGCCGCGCCTGCAGCACCAGAAAAGATGCAGATCATCTCCGGAACCGCCGTCGCTGAAAAAGTCCTCGAAGAATGCCGCCGCGACATCGCCACGCTGGCGGCGCAAGGGCGCAAGCCCGGACTCGCCGTGGTGCTGGTGGGTGATGACCCCGCGTCCCGCGCCTACGTGCGCTCCAAGGATAAAAAGTGCCGCGACCTGGGACTGCACTCGGTGAAGCTGGAACTTCCGGCCACGACCACGCAGGAGGAACTTCTGGCGCATGTGCAGGCGCTGAACAACGACCCCGCCATTCATGGCATTCTGGTGCAAAGCCCGCCGCCGAAGCACATCGACGAAGCCGCCATCGTGCGCGCGATTGATCCGGCGAAGGACGTGGATGGATTCCATCCTGTGAATGTGGCGAAGCTGGCGCTGGAAGATCCCACGGGGTTTGTGCCCTGCACGCCGCTGGGCTGCCAGCGCCTGCTGATTGATGCGGGCATTGAAACCAGCGGCGCGCATGCGGTGGTGGTGGGCCGCAGCATGATCGTGGGCAAGCCGATGGCGCTGCTACTTATGGCGAAAGGCCAAGGCGGGGACGCCACGGTGACGGTGACGCATTCGCGCACGAAGGATCTCGCCGCGATCACGCGCACGGCGGACATCATCATCGCGGCGATTGGCCGCCCGCACTTCATCAAGGCGGAGCACGTGAAGGAAGGCGCGGTGGTGATCGATGTGGGGATCAACCGCGTGGATGATGCCACCAGCGAAAAAGGCTACAAGCTCGTGGGGGACGTGGCCTACGATGAAGTCGCCCCGAGATGTCGCGCGATTACGCCCGTGCCTGGAGGTGTTGGCCCGATGACGATCGCGATGCTGATGGCGAATACGATCAAGGCCTGCAAGCAGGCCGAGTGACCGAAAGATCGGTCTGGACTCGCGGGCGAGTTCCTGCTGTGATTTTCGGCCATGAAAAAGATTTTTTGGTCATGGCTGCTGGTGCTGGGGGTTCTGCCGGCCGCGGCGGAAGACGACTGGCGGCCGGCGGCGCGGCAGTATCTGAAAGAGCATGATTTTGCGCCGATCGAGATCAAGCCCGGCACGCGATTTCAGGCCGACCTGAGCCGGGAGCGGTTTCAGTGGCAGGAGCGCGTGATGCTGCCGGTGCTGGAAAAGCATGTGGAAAAGTGGCCCGCCAAAGCAGAGCAGGTGCGCAGCTATGTGAAGCAGGTGCTGCAGGCGGCGATCAAGCACCCGGATGTGGACCGCACGCGCACGCCTGAGAAGCTGGAGCAGGAAGGACTGGACCTGTACAAGGCAGGGGCGGACGAGCCGCTGGTGCTCTGGGCCACGGCGTGGGCGGCATGGGAATGGCGTGAAGGCTATGGGGATGCGCTGGCGAAACTGCACCAGGCGCTGCGGCACAAAGCGCTGAAGGACTACCCGGCGGCGGTTCCGCTCATGATGCGCAAGCTGGTTTACGACATCATGCAGGACCGCAACGATGACGAGCCGGCGCATTTGGAGGAGTATTACAAGGCGGGACTGCGGGCCGCCAAAGATGCCGCCAGCTATGCCGCCGCGGATGATGAAATTCTCTGGCATGACATCCGCCATTTGTTCTACTCGCGAGATGTGGGGAAGCACAAGGGCGACATGGAAGCGCTGGCGCAGGCGCCGGGCTTCACACCGTGGGTGCAGGAAATGATGCAGGGCAGGCTGCACAGCGCCCTGGGCTGGCACAGCCGCGGCACCGGCTATGCCAACACCGTGACGAACGAAGGGTTCAGGGAATTTGCCAGGCAACTGCCGCTGGCGGCGGTGCACTTCCGCAAGGCGTGGGAGCTGCACCCGGAGCGCGCCGATGCAGCGGAGCAGATGATCGACATTCTCAAAACCGGTTTCGGCGAAAAGGGGGAATCCCTCCGCGAGTGGTTTGACCGGGCGGTGGCGGCGCAGTTTGACATAACCTCCGCGTACTTTGACTACGTGTGGGCGCTGCGCCCGCGCTGGGGAGGCAGCGTGACTGCGCTGCGCTGCATGCTGCTGGCCTGCGCACTGGTGGACCGGCCCGACACGGAGATCTCCCAGGTGGTGCTCAATCTGGTGGGCTTCATCCGAAGCGACAGCAATGCTGCAGACGAGCGCGACGTGCTGCAAACGCCGTCCCTCAAACAGGCCGTGCTGCACACGGCGCGCCGCATGGCGGAGGAGCCTTCACGCATCTGGGAGCGTCCGTGGCGCTTCGCTGACCTGGGTGTGTTTTTGTGGAAGGCGGGCGAGTATGCGCAGGCGGATGACATTCTGCGCCAGGTGCCGGTGCCCTTCCCGCGCCAGACGCGGAGGAAGATCAAATCCGGCGTCAATGAGATGGACGTGCGCGGGCAGGCAGCCATCTTTGCCATCGGCATGGAGCCGGAGTGGGAGGCGGTGGAAACTGCGTATGCGGAGGGGAAGATCTCGCAGGCGCTGCAGACCTGCCAGGACATCGCGGCACGTTTTCAGGAGCAGCCGCCCGGCATGCTGCTGGAGCGGATGGCGGCGTGCCAATTTGAAACCGCCTTTGCGAAAGGTGAATGGACGAAAATCCAGGCCCTGCCTGACATGGCGGAGTGGCACCACCTCAGCGGACCGTGGGCGGGGACGAAGGAGGGCGCTTTGCAGATCGCCGGGCAGGATGCGCAGGCCTACGTGCTGCACAACGGCCGGGTGGGGAAGGACTTTGAGCTGCGCGGCAGCTACACGGTGGAAGGCCGCGAACCGTATCAGGGGCTCAGCCTCATGCTGGGCTACCACCGCGATGGAAGGGAGAGCTTCATCGCGTGCTCGCAGTGGGACCATGGGAACGACGGCAGCATCGTGACCCTGCTGCGTGACTTTGCGCAGACGCGCGCGCCGCGGCTCATCATGCGGGGCGATGACCGCACCTGGCGCTTTCACATTTTTTGCAAAGACGGGCGCGTCACCTTCCGGCTCAATCATCACGATGTGCTGATGGATTACCTGGACAAAAACAAGGAGGGGGAAGTGTTTGAAATGCCGGAAAGCGGGCTCATCGGCTTCTGCTCGCACTTCCTTGCGCTCGGTACCACGACGAGCATCCGCGGCCTGGAGATCCGCCGGCTGCAGGCTGAAGAAAAGGCGCCGGGCACGGATGTCGCGGGCCTCCATCAACTGATGTCATGGGAGATCGCCGACCGGCTGGCTGAAGCCCGGCGCGAAAACCAAACGGCGGAGGCCGAAAAGATCGCGGCGTTTGGCCAAGCGGTGCAGGCCGCTGGCGCCACGCCCGTGCCGCTGCCGCCCGTGACTTTGGACGAGCGCATTCTGCACAGCCTGCTGCGCGGGTACCGGCAGAGCGTTTATGCGCGGCTCGCGCGGGCGGGGCAGCCGGTGGCCCCCGCACCTGAGGAGGAACCGCTGGCGGCGGGAAACCTGGTGAAATGGGAGAGGATGAGCGGGGACTGGAAGCTTCAGGAAGGAGTGCTCACGGGCGGCGGCGAGAGCACGATGTGCTACGACTTCAACCGCGCGCCGCCCTTCCAGATCGACTTTGACATCACCGTGCGGGATGGGATGCGCCCGCGCCTGGTGCTGGGCAAGGTGAAGTTTGCCAATGAGGGCTACAAGACCACCTTTGGCCTGTACCCGCAGGCCAAGGGCGCGGCGCTCTTCAGCTACGAGAGGAACAAGCTTTACCACATCACGGTGAAGGCGCTGGCGGACAAGACCGAGCTGCTGGTGGACGGCGCGCATGTCTGCGACGGACCGAAGATCGAGGGAGCGGTGGATGTGCTGCAGTTCCGTGGCGGCGACGACTACTCCAAAGGCAGGGCCGAATTTCGGAACATTCGTATCAAGGCGCTGCCTTGAGCCTTGCAATGAGAGCCACACCCACCAACGTCCCGCACCATGCGTATCCGACCCACCCTTTTCACCTCCGTGCTGGCCCTGGCGCTGCCGGTTTATCTGACCGCTGAAGAAGAAAAACCCGCCAAGCCTGACGCACCGCCGGCGGAGAAAAAGGAGGGCAAGAAGGATGAGAAGAAAGAGGACAAGAAGCCGGACGGCGACAAGCCGGTGGTGACGCAAGGCAAGGCGACCATCGGCGGAAAAGAGATCGCGTATGAGGCGAAGGCGGGCACGCTGCCGATCTTGAAGCCGGACGGCAAGGTGTCGGCGCAGGTGTTTTACACCTCCTACACGCTGAAGGATGTGAAGGACGCGGCCACGCGCCCGGTGACCTTCTGCTTCAATGGCGGCCCCGGCAGCAGCTCGGTGTGGCTGCACCTGGGCGCCTTTGGCCCGAAGCGTGTGAACCTGCCTGCGGACGGCCTGACACCGCCGACGCCGCCTGGCGGGCTGGTGAACAACGAATTCTCCCTGCTGGACGTGACGGATCTGGTTTTCATCGATCCTGTGAGCACGGGCTTCAGCCGCGCGGAAGATCCGAAGAACGTGGGCGAATTCCTGGGCGTGCAGGAGGACATCGCGAGCGTGGGGGAGTTCATGCGGCTGTGGGTCACGCGGGAAGAGCGCTGGCGCTCGCCGAAGTTTGTCGCGGGGGAAAGCTACGGCGGTATTCGCGGCGGCGGTCTGGCGCAGCATCTGCAGGAGCGGCACCGCATGTACCTGAACGGCGTCATCATTGTGTCCGGCCTGCTGGACTACGCCACGCTGATCCCGGGCCCGCTCAATGAAATCCCGTATCTGGTGGGACTGCCCGCGATGACGGCGACGGCGCATTATCACAAGAAACTGCCGCCGGACTTGCAGGCGGACTTCAAGAAGGCGGTGGCGGAGGCGCGCGCGTTTGCCTTTGGCGACTACTCGGTGGCGCTGCTGAAAGGGAACGATCTGACGCCGGCGGAACGCGAGGTGGTGGCGAAGAAGCTGGCACGGCTCACCGGACTGGAGGCCAAGCTCATCGACGAGCATGAGCTGCGCATCGACAGCGGGCTGTTCCGTGAAATGCTGCTGCGCAAGGAGAAGCTGGTGCTCGGCGCCTACGATGCGCGCGTGACGGGGCGGGACGGCGACGAGTCCCAGAATCATCCGCAGATCGAGCCGTTCATGCGCGTGGTGGGCAGCATCGCCGCGGCGTCCATGAACGCGTACCTGCGCGAAGAGCTGCATTATGAAAAGGACCTGCCGTATGAAGTGCTGGCGCCGCTGCACAACTGGAACCATGGCAAGGGCAACAGCTACACCAGCGTGAGCGGGCAGCTTGCCAGTGCGATCCTGCAAAACCCCCATCTCCGGGTGCTGGCGCTGGTGGGCTGGCGGGATCTGGTGACGCCGCCGGACAACATGCTGCTGAGCGTGCGGCAGATGAGCCTGCCGGAGGAGCTGCGCGGGAACATCGAATTTGCCGAATACGAGGCCGGCCACATGATGTACACGAACCGCCCGGACATGGAGAAAATGCACGCGGACATCGCCGCATTCATCGCCAAGGCCCTGAAATAACCACCCGGCATGAAAACAGCGCTCTTTCTCAGTCTGGCCGTCTCCGCAGCCTTCGCCACGGAGAAGCCCAATGTGGTGATCTTGTATGCGGACGACCTAGGCTACGGGGATGTGTCCTGCTACGGCGCAAAGACCATCGCCACCCCGAACATCGACAAGCTGGCCGCCGAGGGGCTGCGGTTTACCGACGGCCACAGCGCGGCCGCAACGTGCACGCCCTCCCGCTTTGCCATGCTCACGGGCGAGTACGCCTTCCGGCAGAAGGGCACGGGCGTGCTGCCGGGCGATGCGAAGATGATCATTCCTCCAGGCAGGGCCACGCTGGCCTCCGTCTTTAAAGGAGCGGGCTACCAGACCGGCGTGGTGGGGAAATGGCATCTGGGCCTGGGCAATGAGGGGCTGGACTGGAATGGTGAGATCAAGCCCGGGCCGCAGGAGATCGGCTTTGACCACTGCTTCATCATGGCCGCCACCGGCGACCGCGTGCCCTGCGTCTATGTGAAGGATCACCGCATCGTGGGGCTGGACCCGGCGGACCCCATCCAGGTCAGCTACAAGCAGCCCTTCCCCGGCGAGCCCACCGGGAAGGGCAATCCCGAACAGCTCAAGATGCACCCCAGCCATGGGCATGACATGGCGCTGATCAACGGCATCAGCCGCATTGGTTATATGAAGGGAGGCAAAGCCGCCCTGTGGAAGGACGAGGACATGGCGGACACCTTCACCGGCCAGGCGGTGAAATTCATCGAGGAGAACAAGGGCGGGCCCTTCTTTCTCTACTTTGCCGGGCACGACCCCCATGTGCCGCGGGTGCCGCACCCGCGCTTTGTCGGCAAAAGCGGGATGGGGCCCCGTGGAGATGCCATTTTGCAGTTCGACGACTGCGTGGGCACGATCCTGGCGGCGCTGGACCGGCTGGGCCTGCGGGAGAACACCCTGGTCGTGCTCAGCAGCGACAACGGGCCCGTGGTGGATGATGGTTATCAGGACGAGGCGGTGGCGAAGCTGGGCGAGCACAAGCCCGCCGGCCCGCTGCGGGGTGGCAAATACAGCGCGTTTGAGGGCGGCACGCGCGTGCCGTTCATCGTGCGCTGGCCCGGGAAGGTGAAGCCCGGGGTGAGCGCGGCCCTCGTCTGCCAGGTGGATTTCCCCGCCAGCTTCGCCGCTTTGACCGGCCAGCCGACGCCCGCCAGCGCGGTGGACAGCCAGAATGTGCTGCCTGCCCTGCTGGGCGAGGACGCCAGCGGCCGGGCGGAACTGGTGGAGCAGGGCGGCCCAGTGAGCCTGCGGCAGGGGGCGTGGAAGTTCATTCCCTCCGCCGCCGGTCCGGCCAAAAGCAAGAACACCAACAGTGAAACCGGCAATGCCCCCGGTCCCCAGCTCTATGACCTCTCCAGCGACCTCGGGGAGAAGCAAAACCTCGCCAAAACGCAGGCAGACCGGGCCCAGAGCATGGCGGAGGCGCTGCAAAAAGCCCGTTTTGGGGCCCCCAAATAGGGTATTTCCCTTCCAGGGGCTTGCTGAAATCGGAAAAAAACGGCAAATTATTCTAATTGAAGGGCCTCCCGGCACGTTCGTGCCCCTGGAAGTCTTTTCCGTTTATTCCACACTCCACCATGAAACAAACCACGAAACTGCTCAGCAGCCTGCTTGTTTCCGCACTTGTTGCGTCCTCCGCCATCGCGGAAGTTCGCACCTGGACGGACACCTCCGGCCGCCAAGTCACCGCCTCATTCATCGGCCTCGATGGTGAGAACATCATCCTGCAAACCGCAGACGGCGCCACGCACAAGTTCCCGCTGACCAGGCTGTCGGCGGAAGATCAGGCGCTGGCCAAGAACATGAAGCCTTCTGACCAGCCGGTGATGCTGGCAAACGCGACGGTGGCGCAGGCCTCCGCGGCCATTGACCGCCTCGTGGCCAACGGCCTGGTGCGTGCGAACCCGGAGCGTGCGAAGGGTGGCAAGAAGCCGATCACGGGGTTCAACCCGATGGCGAACGACGAGCAGTTCGTGCGCCGTGTTTACCTGGACATCGTGGGCCGCATCCCGAACTACGCGGAGACGACGCAGTTCATCCAGGACTCCAATCCGAACAAGCGCGCCAAGCTGATCGACATGCTGCTGGACAGCCCGGGCTACAACAGCGCGACGTTCAACTACTTCGCCGAGATGCTGCGTGTGAAGGACCGGCTGGAGCAGGACAACCTGCGCGGCGTCCCCTACATCAACTGGATGCAGCACCAGATCGAGAAGAACGTGACGTGGGACAAGATGGTGTATGAAATGCTGACGGCGAAGGGCAAGATGTGGCAGGACGGCGCCGCCGGCTACCTGCTGCGTGACGCCGGCATGCCGCTGGACAACCTGGCCAACACCCTTGCCGTCTTCCTCGGCACGGACGTGGCCTGCGCCCAGTGCCATGACCACCCCTTCTCCGACTGGACCCAGCACCAGTTCTATGAGATGGCCTCGTTCTTCGGCGCCACCACCACGAACATGCGCGCCAAGGAAAACCGCAAGAGCAAGGAATCCGGCATGACGGCGATGAACGCCATGAATGACCTGATGCCCAAGATCGAGGAAATGGTGACCAAGAGCGGCGGCGACATCAAGCGCCTGCGCAACGGCATCCGCAACTACATGGGCGCCAACCGTTTCATCGTGGGTGACACGGAAACCAACAGCATGAAGCTGCCGCATGACTACAAGTATCCGGATGCCAAGCCTGGCGACATGGTGGAGCCCAAGTTCATCACCTGGACCAAAAACGACAAGAATCTTCCAGCCTACAAGCAGAAGATGAAGTCCGCTGAAGAGCTTCGTCCCGCCTTCGCCCACTGGGCCACCGATCCTTCCAATCCCCGCTTCGCCATGGCCATCGCCAACCGCATGTGGAAGCGCGCCTTTGGCCAGGGCGTCTCCGAGCCGGTGACCAACATCGACGATCCGAAGCAGTCCGTGAATCCGGAGCTGCTGATCCACCTGGCCGAGGAAATGAAACGTGTGAAGTTCGACATCAAGGCCTTCATGCGCATCATCTACAACACCCGCGCCTACCAGTCTGAAGCGACCTCTGAAAAGATCGCGATGGGCGAGCCCTACTACTTCCAGGGCCCGCTGCTTCGCCGCATGACCGCCGAACAGGCCTGGGACTCCTACATGACCCTGGTGCTGGGCGACCCGGACAAGTATGCGAAGCCGCTGGAAGACCTCTACAGCCGCTCGATCGACCTGGACCTGAGCAATCCCAAGCTGGACGCCCAGACCGTGCTCATCAAGTATGACGCTTTCCGCAAGATGGCCGAGAAAGAGCGCGCCCTGAACGGCGGCACCCTGGCCGACGCCGGTGGTGACGACATGATGATGGAAACCAAGGGCAAGGGCAAAGGCAAGGCCGAGGCCAAACCCGCCGGGGACATGATGGAGAACGCCACCCTGACGTACAATGGCATGATCCTGCGCCGTGCCTCCACCCTGGAGCAGCCCGCCCCGAACGGCCACTTCCTGATCGACTTCGGCCAGTCCCCGCGCGCCCTGATCGACGGCAGCGTGAAGACGGGCTCGGTGCCGCAGGTGCTGATGATGATGAACGGCAAGGCGCAGCAGATGCTGACCAGCCCGGATTCGCTGATCTTCCGCACCATGGAGAAGGTGAAGTCGCCGCCTGAGAAGGTGGAGGCGCTCTTCATCTCGGTGCTCAACCGCCGCCCGACGCTGGCTGAAAAGGACATCGCCAAGCGCGCGCTTTCCGGCGGCGATGAAGGCTATGCCAACATGATCTGGGCTCTCATCAACACCCGCGAGTTCATCTTCATCCAATAATCACGAAATCACGACACAACTCACTTAACCAAAACGCGCTAATCTCACTTATGAAATCAGAACTCAACAAGCTCAATCCCATCGCCCGTCGTGACTTCATGATGCGCACCGCCCAGGCAGCCCTCGGCGTGACCGTCATGCCTGCCCTGAACCTGGCGGCCGCCGGCACGAGCGGCGCAGGCACGCCCGGCTTCGGCAAGGCCAAAAACGTCATCTTCCTGTGGATGGGTGGCGGCATGACCCACATCGACACCTGGGATCCCAAGGACGGCGCCACCAAGGGCCCGACTGACCCCATCAAGGCGAACTCCGGTTCCGGCAACCTGGACCGCCTGGGCGGCACGATGGTGAAGATGGCCAAGGTGGCGAACAAGTTCTCCATCATCCGCTCCATGAGCTCCAAGACTGGCGTGCATGATCAGGGCACGTACGTCATGAAGACCGGCTATGAGCCCCGCGGCACGATTGTGCATCCTTGCATCGGCGCCTGGGCCTCCCACTTCCTGGGCCGCATCAAGGGACCCACCCTTCCGGACAGCGTGGTCGTCAACAGCGGCAACGCCTTCCCGGGCGCGGGCTTCTTCCCCACCACGATGAGCCCCATCCCGATCTCCAATCCGGAGTCCGGCCTGCAGAACATCAAGCCGACGACTTCTGACGACCAGTTCAAGAAGCGCCTCTCGCTGACCGACGAGTTCGACATGTCCTTCCGCAAGAAGTTCCAGTCGGACGATGTGAAGTCCTACTCCGAATTCTACGACGAAACCGTGAAGCTCATGAAGAGCGAAGACCTCAAGGCCTTCGACCTCTCCCAGGAGCCGGCGGATCTTCGCGCGAAGTATGGCCGCAACAACTTCGGCCAGGGCGCGCTGCTTGCCCGCCGCCTGGTCCAGGCCGGCGTGCGCTTCGTGGAAGTGCAGTCGGGCGGCTGGGACATGCACAACACCATCGACACTGCGTTGAGCAACACCGGCGCCACGATGGACAATGTCTTCGCCACTCTGATCGAAGACCTTGAGTCCCACGGGCTGCTGTCTTCCACGCTGATCGTCATGGGTTCCGAGTTCGGCCGCACGCCGGACATCAACGAAAACGACGGCCGCGACCACTACCCGCTGGCCTACTCCACCGTCTTCGCGGGCGGCGGCGTCAAGGGCGGCTTCGTCTATGGCTCCACCGACAAGGATGGCAAGCGCGTGACGGACAAGCAGTGCACACCGCAGGACTTCCAGGCCACCATCGGCCACGCCATGGGCCTGCCTGTGGACGAAGTGGTGATGTCCCCCTCCAACCGTCCGTTCACGGTCGGCGACAAGGGCGTGCCAGTCCTGGACATCTTCGCGTAAACTGCCGCGGGATTCGTTCCTTCGAGCATCGAGAGCACCCGGTCGCGAGACCGGGTGTTTTTTTATGCTCTCTTCCGGTGCCGTGAAACGTGCATCAACGCCACGGCCATCACCAGCAGTACCGCGCTCCCCGGCTCGGGCACGGGGGTGAGGTTGCTGACATTAAAACTAAAGTCGTCAAAGCTGTGAATGTAGCTCACCGCGCCATTGTCCAGCGAGCCGCCCCGCAGATCCCACTGCAGCCCCGTCAGCGCGCCGCTCACCACCCCCAGGGCCTGATGGCTCAGCACGCTGGTGTCGCCTCCCAGAAGGGAGCTGTTGTCATTGTAGGCGTTGATGTTCAGGCTCGCGGTGTTGGCCAGAGTGTCCAGCGTCACGCTGATTTCAGAATACCCCGCGCTGCCCATTTGGTACGCCGTCGTCTGCCAGGCGCCGCCCGTCAGCCTGTACTGCAGCAGGTTGTCCGCGGTGTATCCGATCTCGAACATGGGCTGGTTCGCCGCATCCAGCAGCGAAAGGCCCAGGATGTTGCCCCCGGTGTCCGGATCATCCCAGTCCGTGGGCTTCACCCAGAAAGACATTTGAATCTGCGCTCCCAGCGTGATGGCGGGGTCGATCCCGCCCAAATCGCGGGAGTCCAGACTGTACCGGTAGCTCAGGCTTTGATCCATCGCCATCAGATTCAGCGTCTGGGATCCCGCGTGCGGCATGGTGTTGCGGTATGCCACGATCGAATCCCGCGCCCACTGGCTGCCGTAGTAGTAGGGGGCGTCGGCGTCTTCGTTCAGCCTGCCGCCGGCGAGCACCTTCCAGAGGCCGGAGTTGTCAGGGATGTCCACGGGCGATCCGCCGGGGCCGCCACTGCTGGTGCCAAACTGGCCGGCATTGTAGCGCGTGACGTCCGGGCCGTTGGTGCCGTCGCTGAAGTTGTTGGGGTAGGCCGACCAGGGGACAACGCCGGTGTAGCCATTGGCGGGGTTGTTGTTGAGGTAAAACTGGGCGTCTCCAGCGTAGCCCGCGGACAAAATGTCGCCATTGAGGGGAACGCGGTAGCCGTCCTGCTCCTCAAAACCGCCCAGGTAGGCCTGTGCGGGTGGGGAGCACAGGACGGCTCCCCACACACAGGCCTGGAGGCAAAATCTGGCGGCGCTGCTTTTCACGGGGTAAAGCTAAGCTTAGACCGCCTGAATATAAATTCAATAATTATTGAATTATACCATAGAGGAGAGATTCCAGTTTTCTGAGGCAGTTCACAGCCGCCTTTTCGTGCTTGCGGCTCCCGGTGAAGCCCGGATAATGGCCGCCCCTTCGTGCCTTCCCGGGCACGTTTTTACCCCCATGAGCCAGCCCAGCCCACAGCCCGACGAACCCAGCTTTGAAGACGCGATGCAGCGCCTGGATGAGATCGTGGCGGGGATGGAGGACGGCCAGCTTTCGCTGGAGGAAATGATCTCCAGCTATGAAGACGGCGTGCGCCTGCTGAAGCTCTGCCGGCAGCGCATTGAAGGGGCCCGCCGGCGCGTGGACCTCATCAGCGCGGACCTGGAGGGCGGCAAAGCCTCGCTCACTTCATTTGACGATGCGGCTGATAACGACGAGAGCGCCGAAGACACCGAAAAGCCCCGTACTCCGGCCCGCCGCCGCAAACCCGCCGAGCCTGAAGGCGGGGAAATTCGACTTTTTTAGACTACCTGTGGACAACCAACTGCCTGCCATCAACTCCCCCGCCGACCTCAAAGCCCTGCCGCTGGAGAAACTGCCCGAACTCGCGGAGAAAATCCGCCGGACGCTCATCGAGACCCTCAGCCAGACGGGGGGACACCTGGGCCCGAATCTGGGCGTGGTGGAGCTCACCATCGCCCTGCACCGCGTCTTTGACACGCCGAAGGACCGCTTTGTCTTCGACGTGGCGCATCAGGGCTACGTGCACAAAATGCTCACCGGCCGCTGGGACAAGATCCACACCATCCGCCAGCATGACGGACTGAACGGCTTCCTGCTGCGCACGGAAAGCGAGCACGACTGCTACGGCGCGGGCCACGCGGGCACCGCCCTCTCCGCCGCCCTGGGCATGGCCACCGGTCGCGATCTCTGCGGTACGGATGAAAACGTGATCTGCGTCGCCGGTGACGCCGCCTTCACCTGCGGCCCGGTGTTTGAAGCGATGAACAACGTCGCCTCCCACACCAAGCGCCTCATCTGTGTGCTCAACGACAATGAGTGGTCCATCGACCGCAACGTGGGCGCCATCGCCAAGTACTTCAACACCATCGCCACCCACCCGGCCTACGCGAACCTGCACCAGAAGGCGGCCAAGCTGCTCGAATTCATGCTGGGCGAGGACGCCCGCCGGATTGCCAAGAAAGTGGAGGATCACGCCAAAAACATCCTCCTTCCGCAGAGCCAGACGCCGTCCAACCGCAGCTCGCTTTTCGACGAGTTCGGCATCCGCTACTACGGCCCCATCGACGGCCACAACATCCCGCTGCTGATTCAGACGTTTGAGTTCCTCAAGACCCAGGACGAGCCGGTGATCCTGCACATCATCACCGAAAAGGGCCGCGGCTACACCCCTGCCCTGAACGACCCGGGCAAATTTCACGGCCTGGGCAAGTACACCGTCGAAACCGGGGAAACCGCCGCGAGCGACAAGCCGACCTACTCGCAGGTGTTTGCCCGGAGCGTGACTGACTTTGCCAAGACAGACCCGAAGATTGTGGCCATCACGGGCGCCATGCCCGGGGGCACCGGCCTGAGCGTCTTCAAGAAGGAGATCCCTGAGCGTTACTTTGACGTGGGGATCGCCGAGGAGCACGCCGCGCTGTTTGCCTGTGGTCTGGCCACGCGTGGGCTGAAGCCCTTCCTGACGATTTACTCCACCTTCATGCAGCGGGCGTTTGACATGATCGTGCATGACATGGCGATCCAGAATCTGCCGGTGCGCCTGTGCATGGACCGCGGCGGCCTCAGCGGAGATGACGGCCCCACGCACCACGGCCTGTTTGACATCGCGTACCTGCGCGGCATTCCGGGCATCGTGCACATGCAGCCGCGCAATGAGGATGAGTTTGTGGACATGCTGTGGACGATGGCCCACTACGAGGGCGGCCCGATCGCCATCCGCTACCCGCGTGGCAACGGCCCCGGCATCCTGCCGAAGGGCAAGCCCGTTCGTCTTGAAATCGGCAAGGCTGAAGTCATCGACGACGGCAACGATGTGGCCCTCATCGGCCTGGGAGACATGTTCCCCATCGCTGAAGCGGCGAAGAAAGAGCTGGAAGCCAAGGGGCTCTCCGTGGCGCTGATCAATCCGCGCTGGATCAAGCCGCTCGACATGGACTGCATCTCCTCCTTCGCCAAAAAGGTGAAGGTGGTCTGCACGCTGGAAGACCATGTGCTGAGGAATGGCTTCGGCGCCGGTGTGATCGAAGAGCTCAGCGATCTGGGCATTCACACCCCGGTGGTCCGCATTGGCTGGCCGGATCAGTTTGTGGAGCATGGCACGCCGTCGATTCTGCGCAAGAAGCACGGCCTGAGCGTGGAGAACACGGTGGCGAAGGTGCTGGCTGCCCTGGGCAAGTGATGCGGGGCTTCAAGGCGCCACGGAGGCGAAGTTCTGCGTGGCGTAGATGTGAAACTTTGCGCAGTTGCAGGCATGCGTGCCGCAGCCCAGGAAGAGGAGCCGGGGATTGAGAATGTTTGCGCGGTGGCCTGGGGAGTTCATCCAGAGCTTCACCATCTCATCCGCAAAGGCGAGGTAGGTGAGGCCGTTTGAGGTGCGCATGGCGATGTTTTCAGCGAGCTCGCCGCTTTTCAGGCCCTTGGCCTCCAGGCGCTGCCAGGCGGTGCGTTTCGCGGGATCATGCGGGTTCTCGTGGGAGAAGAAGTTCTCCGTGGCCATGTCCCGTGAGTGCTCGTAGGCGCAGGCCATCAAGGCGCGCGAGGTGCGAAACAGCGGGAGCTTGTGCTTCTCGCGCTCGGCATTGGTGGCGAAGAAAATCGCCGCGCTGAGCAGGCCGGTGTCCAGCGTGGCGCGGTCCAGCACCCGAAGCGCGGGGGGATAGGCGCGAAAGGTCGCGAGGGTGTGGAGCTCGTAGTCCGCGGTGGTCCAGGGCTCCTGTGCCACAGGCTTTTTTGCCGGCTCCTCAGCGCCCAACGGCCCTGCGAGAAAGAGCAGCAGCAGCAAGAGCAGGCGCAGCATGGCGGAAAAGGGGTTACCGCTCCTCCACCCAGCCGGGCGCGGGGTAGCTGCCGAGGATTTTCACCTGAACGGCGATGCCTTCGATTTCGAGGGCGGCGATGGCCTGCTTGAGGGTGTCATCGGAATGGTGGCCGCTGATTTCGAGGAAGAAGCGCGCCTCGCTGCCGCTGGTGGTGGGGCGGTTCTCGATCTGGCGGACGTTGACATTGCGGGCGGCGAAGACCTGCAGGACTTCCATCAGCGCGCCCACGCGATCCTTGGAGTGGATCATGAGCATGGTGTTGTCATTGCCTGAAGGCGGGCCGGAGCGCCGGCCGAGAATGATGAAGCGGGTCTGCGTGGCGTACTCGCGCGGAGAGGTGGCGATGACGCGGAGGTCGTGCAGTTCGGCGCTCAGGGGGGTGCCCAGAGCGGCCACGGCGGGGTTCTGCGCGGCGAGCGTGGCCGCCGCGCTGGAGCTGGCGGATTCCACAAGTTTCGCGCCGGGGAAGCTCTGCATGAGCCAGGGACGGCAGTGAGCGAGCATCTGCGCCCGGCCATGGATCTCGGTGATGGTGCTGTTCGGACCCTGGGCCATGACGGCGGCGTCCGCCTTCCAGAGAATCTCGGCGTAGATTTGGAGGGTGCTGTCTGCCAGATGATCCAGGGTGTGATGCACCGCGCCCTCGGTGGAGTGCTCGATGGGGAGCACGCCGTAGTCTGCAGTCTGCGCGGCCACGCGGCCAAAGACGCCTTCCGTGCTGGCCTCGGCGAGGTATTCGACGCAGTGGCCGAATTTGTTCACGGCCGCCTGATGCGTCCATGATCCCGTGGGGCCGAGATAGGCGATTTTGAGGCTGTCCTCCAGGGCGAGCGCGGCGCTCATGATCTCGCGGTAGATGGCGCGGATGGCGCGCTCGGTGAGGCGGCCGTTTTGCACACGGTTGATCTCCGCCAGCTTGCGCAGGAGCTTGTCTTCGCGGCCGGGGACATAGATGTCCAGGTCGTCCTTGCGCTTGATCTCACCGACGGCATGCACGAGCTCCGCGCGTTCATTGAGCAGGCGGAGGAGCTGCTGATCGATGCTGTCGATCTTGTTGCGGACTTCTTCGAGGGACATTGGCCGCAGGAGAAAGGGTTAAGACTCCCCGGCCGCCGCGGGTGTGACGGGAGCGAGGGAGAGCTGGTGCTCCTGGGGCTGCTCGGAGCCAGAGGTGCTCTCTTCAGCGGTGGGCAGTTTCACGCGGCGCAGTTCGGAGGCGTTGGGCATGTCGTCGAGGCTGCGCACACCGAAATGATCGAGGAAGGCTTCGGTGGTGCCGTAGAGGAGCGGGCGGCCTGGGAGATCTGCACGGCCTTCGATTTTCATCAGGCCGCGGTCGATGAGCTGCTGCACCATGGCATCGACCGAAACGCCGCGCACGGCTTCGATGCCGGCCTTGGTGATCGGCTGGCGGTAGGCGACGATGGCGAGGGTCTCCAGCGCGGGCTGGCTGAGGCGCTGGACTTTTTTACCGGGGTAGAGCGCGCGGCACCACTCGGCGTACTCGCCGCGGGCGGCGATGCGCCAGCCATTGGCGCGCTCCACCAGGGTGAAGGCGTGCTTTTCCGCGGCATAGCGGGCGATGAGTTCATCCAAAATGGCACGCACCTGCTCCTCGGTGGTTTCCGCCAGCGGGGCGACCCACTCGGGGATTTGCGGGGGGCTGCTCTCAGCCAGGGGCTCGGCAGCAGCGTCCAGAATGTCTTTGGCCGTCTCTTTGACGGCGGCACACATCTGCGGCACCCCCAGGGGCTCCTGGGAGGCAAAAAGAAGGGCTTCGACGATCGAGATCAGTTCCATGGGGCGGACGGGCAATCTCAAGCGAGCCCGAGGGGAGAGTCAAGCCGGGGAACGCAGTTAGAGTCCCGGAAGGTCCGGCGCATCTTGCTTGACACTTCCGCCATGCACACGCTCTGATGCAGGCATGGCCCTGCGTCTCGACCCCGCCGTCCTCCGTGGCGAAATCGACAACACCACCCGCGACAACGTTCGTGGCAAACTGTGGCTGGTGGGCCGTGATGAGCCGGTCATGCTGGATTTGAGAGGCAATGCATGGCGTGATGTCGCGGGCTGCAAAGTGACCTTCACCAATCCCAAGCCTTCGCCCCGGCCCGCCGCGCCCTTGCAGGCAAAGCAGCGGGGCCATGTGGGCGACATCACCGCCTCCCGCAAGGTGCTGGATGATGCTGCGGAGGCGGAGCGCGAAGCAGGCGAAGAAGGCGAGGGAGATGAGGCCTCCGCGGGACGGCCTCATGGGCTCTACATTGAGTGGTTCTCCGAGGAGAGCGGGCGTGTGTTCATCGAGGGCACGGATTTTGAAGTGAGCATCTCGGCGTGGGTTTGGGAAATGGACGAGGCGCAGGAGGAGGCGCAAAAGATGGCCAACCTCAATGCCATGCGCGAGTGGCTGGCGGGCATCATCCAGCGGCCAGAGCCGAAGGCGGGCGCCGAGGATGAGGAAGAGGAGGAGGAAGAAGAAGAATTCGATGACAGCGAGGAGGCGTGGGAAGACTCGCTGAAGCAGTCCGACCGGCTCAGCGACGCGCACATGGAGGCGATCGAAAAATACGGTGCGGACGGCCTGCATGATGACCGCATCGCCTTTGTGATGGGCTGGGACCACATGCTGCGCGGCGGCCCCGAAGGCGCCCCCGATGATGGCGGCGATGCCGAGGGTGAGGCATGGAAGGAGGGCGAGGAGGTGCTGCCAGAATGGGTGGAGGTGGAGAACGAACCGGATGAAGGCGAGTTCGACGACTTCCGGGAGGAGCGTGAAGCCCATCCGCTGCAAACCCTGGCGCATGACTTCGTGCTGCGGCTGCTGACCGAGATCCAGGACGAGCGGTGCGAGAATGCCGAGGAGAGTGATGGCAACACCGCGCTGGACCGGTTCATCCGAAACTCAATGAACATCAGCGGCAAGCTGGCGGGGGCGCTAGGCACGCATGACTTTGCCGGCTCATCCCACACGGGCCACACGCTCGCCATTTTGCGCCGCTGCCTGAACTGGGCCAACGAGGCGCTGGCCGCCTTGAACGAGCTGACGGAAGCGCCCGAGTGGCGGGACCGCCAGGAAGTGCTGGACAGCTTCCGTGCCGAGCTTTTTGCCATCCGGGATGGCATCACTGATCTGCGCAAGGAGCTGCGGGCGAAGTAGGCCGCTACTGCCGCAGAGATTTCCAGGGCTCTTCCTGGCTGTGGTCCACCAGACCGGGCTCGTCCGCCTGGGCCGGGGAAAGGATGGCGAGGAACACGAGCTTTTCATCCCCCACATTCCAGGTGCCGTGAACCTCGCCCATGGGGATGAACGCCGTGTCTCCAGGACCGAGGATTTTTTTCTGCCGGCCCACCCACTGCTCGGCCTTGCCGGAGATGACGTAGATGAGCTCCTCCCGCGTGGGGTGCGAATGGAAGGGATGGCTGCGCCCGGGTTCCATATTGGCGCGGACCATCATGAGGTGCTCGTTGTTCACGATGTCGCCGCGGCAGATCCATTCCTCCAGCGTCCAGGGGGAGAGGAAGTCGATTTTTTCGGCGGCGGTGACGAAGCGGCGGCTGGCGATGGCGTCGGACATGGTGGGGGATGCTAGCGCACCTGAATTTCCCCGGCAAGCCGGGCGATGCACCTGCGGCTATCCGTTTTGCTCCATTTCCTCAGTAGGTGAACAGATCCTTGACCCCAAACGGGCGCTCCAGTTCCACGCCTTTCTGTTTCAGGAGCAGATTCAGGGCGTCGGCCATGCGCTGCTTCATGTGCTTGGTGAGGCGGCGGCCTTTGCGGGCGCGCTGGACGGCTTTGTGGGTCATGGGCTCGGTGCTGGCCGTGACCAGGTCGTGATTTCCCAGTTCATGCCCGGCCATGATGCCGTCCAGAGGCTGCACGCCCATGTTGCGCTCGATTTCGTCTTGTCCCATGGTCACCTTCTCATTCCGCAAACCGACCTCTGCAATCTGAATTCCAGCCATGCGCATTCTCCTCACCACCACCAGCTATCAGGACACCCCCGGCGACCACCATGCACTGCTCGCCGCCCAGGGCTACGATGTACACCGCGAGCGCGGGCCGCTGCCTGAAAGCCGCATGCTGGAGCTGGCCGGTGACTTTGACGCCTTTCTCTGCGGCGACGACGAGATCACCCGTGCGGTTTTGGACAAGTCCCTGCCCCGCCTGCGCGTGATCTCCAAATACGGCATCGGGCTGGACAAGATCGACGTGGCGGCCTGCACCGAGAAGAAGCTCCCTGTCCTCTTCACCCCTGGCGTCAATCACACCACCGTGGCCGAGCATACCTTCTGCCTGCTGCTGGCGCTGGTGCGCAATCTGGTGGATTCCGCCAATTCCGTGCGCAACGGCCAGTGGAAGCGGGTGACGGGGCATGAAATCTGGAACAAGACCATCGGTATCGTGGGCCTGGGCCGCATCGGCCAGGAGGTGGCGCGCCGGGCCGCGGCCTTTGGCATGAAGATCCACGCCATGGACCTGCCGCAGTACTGGCCCAAGGCCTTCGCGGATGAGTTCAGCATCACCCAGCACGAGAAGATCGAAACCATGCTGCCGCATCTGGATGTGCTGAGCCTGCACGCGAACCTGAGCGAAAGCACCCGGCACCTGATCAACGCCGAGCGGCTGAAGCTGGCAAAGCCTGAGCTGCTGGTGGTGAACACCTCGCGTGCCGAGCTGGTGCACATGGCTGACATCATCGCCGCTCTGGATGCCGGCACGGTGGGTGGCTACGCCACGGATGTGCTGGATGAAGAACCGCCGCCCGCCGACCATCCGCTGCTCAAGCACCCCAAGGCGCTGATCACGCCGCACATCGGCTCCCGCACGTATGAGAGCGTGCCGAGGCAGGCGATGCGGGCGACGTTGAATCTGGTGAACTATCTCAAAGGAGAGAAGGATGTGATTCAGGCGAACAAGTGGTGAGCGCACTCGCGCCCGATGCTGCCACAAGCCTTGCTTTTTCTCAGAGTTACTCAAGCCGCAGCAAGTAAAAGCACACCTGTGCCGGACTGGAGGCATCAGGCACCGCGATGATCGCGGCCTGATGCTCCCTCACGGTCAGCCTGGTCGGCACGCCCTTGAAGGCGTAACCCAGATGAATGTGGCTGTCGGCCGGATTTCGCACTGTGATGTTAGAAAGCGGGCTGTCGGAGAGCGCCACATGGAAGCGAGCTTTGTTTCTGAGCGCCGCCAGAAGGGTGTTCGCATCGTCCTGCCTCAGCGCGTCGGTGAAAAGTGCACGCCCCTCCTTGATGGCCTCCACACTTTTCTCGCCCGCTTTGATCGCCGGCCGCTTCGGGGTCGCGGGCAAGGCGCTGGCGATTTCCTCCGCGGTCGCTTCGAGCTGGATGATCTCCACCTGTGGCGCCGGCAGCCGGGATCTGGAAAGCGTCTTGGATGACTCATCGGCCGGCGCACCGTGATTCGGCATGGCGGTGTTCAGCCTGGCGGCCAGATCATCGCCCTCCTCATAGGTCAAATTGCTGTCGATCTCCACCAGATCCTCGCCGATTTCCGCCGAGATCATGGGTGCCGCGCGAACCTTGCCATCGATGACAATTGCCAGCCTGCGCCCATTCCCTTCTCGCGTCATCTGGGCAAAGCTCTGCCTGCCGCTCTCGGTGAACCGCAGAGCAATGCGCTGACACCCGGACCAGTGAGCGGCTTCCACAAACGTCAGGGCGGACTCATCAAGCAATACAGCCTTCCCGACGTTGAGCGTCTCGCTCTTCTCCCCTCCGGCGAACAGCATGGGCTCCGTCTCCGCTGAAGGAGTTTCATGCACCCAGCGCATCTGCAAAGCAGCCTTGGAAGCAGCCTCTGAAGCCGCCACGAGAGCCGGGGGAACCCGTACACCGTCGCTGGTGAATTTTTTCCTTTCGCGGCTGCGCATGATGAATCCCGCAAACGATGAGAGCGGCTGCGCGAAGAAGATGGTATGCACATACTGGTCCTGCACATTCATCGCCGTGCTGCCCTGGTTGCGCACATCCGAGCCATCATGCAGACGGCCCAGCACCTCCCATTGATTGTGGGGAAATTTGTCTTCATCCTGCGTAATCACGGTCACAAAGGCCTGACGATTGGCGTCTTCGCCAGAGTTGGTCAGGAACTCGCCACCGCCAGAGTTGTTGGTCCTGCCAGCCGGCACAATGTCATCGTTCCACCAGGCACCGGCCGTGAGCGTGAGGCGGGCCTTCACCTGTCCTTTCACAGAGGCATAAGGCACCCGGCAGCCTGTGACAAGCCATCCATCGGCTTGAAGCACCTTCGGCTCCCGAGGGCAGGCAGTGCGTTGGTTTACTTTGATCTCCTCGCCCGTCGGAGTGAAGAGGCTCAAATGAATTTCGCTGCGTTCATCAATGGCCGGATGCGAATAGAACATCATCAGCCAGCCTGACGTGGCGTTGATCTTGGCCGCCGCACCGTTTTTCAACAGGCCACCTTTCCACCACTCCCAGTCTTCCACCGGGATGTCGCCCGGCACCTTCACCGTCTCTCCGCCCGGCGTGCAGAGCTGCCAGCCATCCTCAGTCTCGGGCATCCAGGCGATGTAGCGCAGTTTGGGTTCGCCTTTGAATGGGATCTCATTGGGCGGTGGTGCAGCTGGTGGTTTGACAGGTGGCGGAGCTGGAGCATTTGCCCCCTTCGAAAGCGGAGGCTGAGATTGATAAGAGAGTCTGAGGGACAGCTCCACGTCCCGACCGTCCTGCAGGCGATGGGTGAACGTTGCCAGACCACCCTGCTGCACGTGCAGGGTGGGCAGCAGAAAAACCTTCCTGGCATCCTCAGACGCAGCGCGTGCCGACTCCATGACTGTTCCTTCCAGCACAAACATTTCGCGTTCCGCTGCCGGGTTAAATTTGGAGGCACCACCGGCTTCCGTCGCGACTTTCGTCTGCCTGCCTGCCTTGATGGAAAACTCGATCTGCAGACCGTCTTTAGCCAGCGTGCGGAAACTCGCGGCCTTACCCAGGTGTGTATAAACCACGGGCGTGGAAATGACCTTGCCGGAGCCGGGGGGTGAATGGGGCGGAGACTCGGTCATGATTCCTGACAGCACGACCGCCTCGGGACGCTGATCGATCTTTGCCAGGAACTTCTGGAGAGGCTCGACAGAGGGCTTGGTGGCATCGAGCACCATTGAATTGCTTCCCGTCTCCACGTACCTGAAAGCGGCCACCAGTTCGGGATGTTCTGCTTTGACCCGGTCAAGTGCGGCGGTGGCTTCGAGGTATTTGAGGGCCACGCGGCTTTCCTGGGGAGTGTCACGCGGTGCGTCATTGCCCGCAGTCGAAGATTTGACGTTTGCTGCCCCGGAGGAGCCGCCGCTATTCTTTTCAGCCTGCGTCGTTGCGCGGTGGATCGGCGCTTTTTGCAGCTCTGTCATCTTCCCCGCGGCCACCACGATCCAGGGAGCGATGCCGTGAAGGAGAAGGAGCATGAAGCATGCTATGGCAGCCCGCGCCGCCATCTTCGTTGAGGCCCCGTGCATGCGCCGTTGCGTCCACAGGTAGAGGCTGAAGGCCGCGCCCACCTGCAAGACCCAGGCGACTTGTGCAAAAGCCCCGTGCATGGCCATGACGGTGGTGAAGGACGAGCCCAGTTTTCTTTGGGCGACATAGAGCCAAAAGGTCATCGGAAGCCGCATGAGCGCAATGATCCCGAGGCTGGCTACGACGGTGAATACCGCTCTCGGAACAGGACCGAGAACGCCGGAAGATCTTTCGCGGAGAAGGCGCCATCCGGAAATGCCTCCCGCCACCAGCGGCAGGACCGCCCCCGCGATCATGGCTCCACTTTTACCGGTCCAGCCCCAATATTGTGAACCGTACACTCCGAGACCCATCAGAATTCCGCCAGCGCCCAGCAGAACAAGGACAGCCACCGGCAGCGGCCAGGCTGCTGTGACTGGAGGGTGATTGAGCGGTTCAAGAGGTGGCGAAATGTCTTTGTTTCGATGATGATGCATCCACCAGGCAATTCCCAGGCTCAGACCGAAAAGGATCAGGAGTTCGTTGGTTCCGAGCGGTGACTTGTGGTCAAGAGACGCGAGCACGAACAACAGTAAAGCGAGCAGCGCCAAGAAGACGCCGCCGCTCAGCAGCCACAGGCTGCCCCTGCGGCGAGAACTGTATCTGGCACGCACGGGTTGATGATTCAGATTCTCCACCTGCGTGCGAAACTCCGCAGCCGTGGCGAAGCGCAGCTCGGGAGATTTTTCCAGGGCGCGCAGCACGATCTCGTCGATGCGGATGTCCACCTGCACGCGTTTCGAGGGTGCTTCAAGTCTGGCGGTGGGTCGCTCGCCGGTGAGCATTTCGTAGAGAACGACGCCGAGGGAGTAGATGTCCGCACGGTGATCGGCGGCTCCGCTGGCCTGCTCTGGGGCGGCATAGTCAGGAGTGCCCAAGGGCATGCTGGCTGCGGCGTGCTTCCCGTGTGTGGATTCAGAAGCTTCCGCATCAGAGTCGCGGCACAGCTCCGCGCCATCATTGACGATCTTCGCGATGCCAAAGTCGGCGATCTTCACGGTGCCCGCCTTGTCGATGAGCAGGTTCTCGGGCTTGATGTCACGATGGACGATGCCGTGATCGTGCGCGCATTGCAGGGCCTCGCAGACGGGCGGCACGATGCTGAGCGCTTCCTGGGGCGTGAGGCGCTTTGCCTGCAGGAGCTGGCGGAGGTTCACGCCATCGATGAACTCCATGAGCAGGAAATAGAAATCTCCGGCCAGGCCAAAGTCATGCACGGTGACGATGTGCGGATGGCTGAGGCGGGCGAGCGCCTGCGCCTCCCGCTGAAACCGCTCGGAGAAACCAGGCCGGCCGGCAAGCTCAGAGGGAAGAATTTTCAGCGCCACAAAGCGGTCGAGCTGTGGCTGACGGGCCTTGAAGACGGCGCCCATGCCGCCACTTCCAATGAGGGCAATGATCTCAAGGTGGGGAAAGGCGGCACGCACGGAATCCAAAGCCGGCGGCACATAGGAAACGAAAGCCCCCTCAACCGTGGGAGCCAGCGCCCTGGCATAGACGCAGCGCGGGCACAGTCCGTGGGCGGACTCCTCAGGGATGGACGTGCCGCACTGCGGGCAGAGGTGCGATGGGATGGGGGTCATGCCTGTTCCTTGGAGAGTACGGGCGGCAGGTTACATCAAATCAACCGTGCAAGGCGGATCCATCCACTGTGCTACAGCATCCCGTGCTCCTTGAAGCTGAAGTAGGGCTGCTCGCGGGAGGGTGAGGGGGTGCCGATGATGACGTGGTCCAGGAGGGGACTGCCGATGGCGGAGGAGGCATCGCGGAGACGACGGGTGAGGCTGCGGTCGGCTTCGCTGGAGGCGGGATCACCGGAGGGATGGTTGTGGACGAGGATGTAGCCGAAGGCGTTGTGGATGATGACCTTCCGCAGGAGGTCGCGCGGTTCGGCGACGCACTGGTTGAGGCTGCCGCGGAAAACTTCCTCGCTGCGGATGACGGCGAACTTGGTGTTCACCAGGATGATGCGGACGGATTCGTGGCCGAGGGCCTGCATCTCCGCACCGATGTAGTCGTAGATGCGCTGCGGGCGGTCCAGGATGACTTCGGCATGCGAGGGCTCCTGCGCGGAGCGGCGGCCGAGTTCAAAGGCGGCGGCGAGCAGGGCCGTTTTCGCGGGGCCGAGGGCTTTGATCTTGCGAAGAATGGCGGGTTCGAGACGGGAGAGGTCACGAAGGGATTTGTAGTCGCGCAGGATGCGCTGGCCGATCTGCAGGGCGTTTTCGCCTTTGGTTCCGGTGTTGATGAAGAGGGCGAGGAGCTCGGCATCTGAAAGCGCCTGCGGGCCGAGGCGGAGGAGGCGCTCACGCGGGCGGTCGTTTTCCGGGATGTCGTGGATGCGGCTCATGAGGCTGTTCTCGGTTCGCTGTTCTCGGTTCTCTGTTCGCGGTTCTCGGTTCTCGGTTCGCGGTTGATCAAAGCGCGGTAATGAAAACAGGGCAATCGGGTTTCGTCTGAGCGGGACCGTCAGGAGGCTCGAATGCTACTGGTCGTAACGGAGCTGAAGAATCGAGGACGAGTAGGAGAACGAGGACGAGGACGATTATTGATGCTGAGGCATCAATGGATGGCCCGGCACTGGTCCAGCAGGCTGTGGAGATAGCCGACGATGTCTTCGAGAGCCTGCTTGTGGGAAGAGTCCTTCAGGCAGACCAGATCCGCGCGGGCTTCGAGCAGCATGTTTTGCGCGAATTTGACGGCGCGATCCACGGCGCCCTCGTAGTCGGCGATGCCGGCGAGGATGGTGGTGTCCATGGGCTCGCCTTTGAGCAGCATGCGGTTGAGCTTCTGCTTCTGAGCGTCGGTGGCTCCTTCGAGGAGGTAGAGGACGGGGAGCGTGAGCTTGCCGCGGGCGAGATCGGTGCGGAGGGTCTTGCCGACGGTTTTTTCGTCGCCGACAATGTCGAGGCAGTCGTCGTAGATCTGGTAGGCGGTGCCGAGCTTGAGGCCGTAGTCCTTCAAGGCGGCCTGCACGGAGTCGGGCTGCTGATTGAGACGGGCGCCGAGCTCGCTGGCGGCGGCAAAAAGCGCGGCGGTCTTCATCTCGATCATCTTGAGATAATCGGCGATGGAGAGATTAAAGTCGAAGCGGCGCTGGGTTTGGAGGATCTCGCCGGTGCAGACATCGCGCGAGGCACGGGCGATGGTGCGGCAGACATGGGTGTCTTCAAACTCCGTGGCGAGCTCAAGCGCGTAGGCGAAGAGGCTGTCGCCAAGAAGCACGCTGAGACTGCTGCCCCATTTGGCGACGGCCGTGGGCTGCGCGCGGCGGATGTCCGCGCCGTCCATGATGTCATCGTGCACCAGGGAGGCGATGTGGACGAGCTCAAGAATGACGGAGAGGCGGGTGTGGCCGTCATTGGTGCCGCCGGTGGCGCCGCCGGCGAGCACGGCGAGGGCGGGACGGATGCGCTTGCCCGAGGTTTTGCAGACGTAGCTGACGTAGCCTTCCACGCCGGGGTCAAAGGCACGCGCCTGATCGAGGATGGCGGCTTCCACGCGCTCCAGGTCGGTCCGAACGAGATGAAACGGAAAAACAGGATTGCTGGCGCTGAGGGCGGGGGCTGACATGGAAAGCTGTCTTATTCCATCCACCACGGCGGGGGCTTCGTCAAATGGCACGCGGAAGCCTCGCACATGCAAACTTTCAAAAGAAATGAAAGCTGCGCGCCGGTCACTTCGCCCGGGCGGCCAGCAGGCCGCTGACGATGGCGTCTGCGATCTTCTGGCGGTGGGCGGCATCCGCGCAGCGGGAGGCTTCGCGCTTGTTGCTGAGATAACCGCATTCGACGAGCACGGCAGGCATGCGGGTTTCGCGGAGCACCTTGTAGTTGCCGCGGAAAATGCCGCGCGTGCCGCCCGGGACCCGGCTCTTGAAGAAGCGGGAGATGGCCGCGGCGAGGGACTGGCCCCGCGGGCTGCGATAGTACACCTCCCTGCCGGCGAGGGCGGTCTGGCGGCTGCCATTGAAATGAATGCTGACGAAGACTGACGAGGGCGCCCGGTTGGCCATGCGCGCGCGCTGCGCGAGCTCCACAAAGGTGTCGGTGCGGCGGGTCATGACGGTTTTGACGCCTTTGGATTTCAGCCCCGCCTCAACACGTTTGGCGACGTCCAGGCAGAGCTTTTTCTCGATCAAGCCGTTCCAGACGGAGCCGCCGTCCCTGCCGCCGTGCCCCGCATCGATCACCACGGTGGAAAACCGCAGGGGTTCCGCCCAGGCCGCCCCCGCGACGCCGCCCACGACCAGCGCCAGGCAGAGAGCCGCGATGCGTGAAAAGCGGAGAGGCACGCAGGCTAGGGAATTTTGAGCGTTTTCCCTGCGCGGATGAAATCAGAAGAAAGGCCGTTTGCGGCCTTGAGCTTCGCCACCGTGGTGCCGTTCCTGCGTGCAATGGCCCCGAGGCTGTCCCCGCTTTTGATGGTGTAAGACCCTCCTTTGCGGGAGGTCTTGCCGGATTTGGACGAAGTCTTGGAGGACTTGGAGGACGATTTTTTCTTGGAAGAGCCGCGAGAGGAGGAGCCGCCATGGGAGGAGCGCCAGGAGGAATAGTCCATGCCGGGGCTCTGGCCGCCTTCGGCCGCCCAGTCGCTTTTGTAGTCGCCATTGTCCGCGAAGGGGTAGTCCGCATGCCCCATGCTGTGGGCGGGCGTTTCAGGCGAGCCGCGCAGATTGATGACGGGCAGGTCTTTGGGCAGGCCCTTGATGTGCGAGGAGGTTTCACACGCAGCCAGCAGCAGCAGCGGAGCAAGCAGCCATGCCCTGGACAGAAATGACGTGAAATGATTCATGCGGAAAGATGCACCACTTTCGCGGGCGAATCAATTCACCGCATGAAAACGGCTGATGAGCTGTTTGACCCGGGGGATGCCATTTTTGTCCTTTGCCAGAACGATGGTGCGCTCGTGATAGTAGCCCGCGCCGCTGGTGGGAAGGCTGTAGCGCCAGTTGGCCACATCGGCGCCGGGGTCGTTGCCTTCCATGGGGTTTTTGATCGTGTTGAAGACGGTCCGGCCATCCATGCCGATCTGCACGGCCTTGAACTTGCGTTCTGAGAACCCGATGGAGTACCGGGTGCCGGTGGAGCCCACATGAAAGACCGCATTGATCGAGTCAGGAATGGAGTAGCCGTAGTTGAGGGTGCAATACATCACCATCAGCGCCGGGATGATGAGGATGACCGCCGGGGTGAAAAAGTACCAGTTCTTTTTGAAGAAAGCAGAATTCATGCGGCCGCATGCTGGTGGAAACGCCGCCCTCAGGCAAGGTAAAACGCGCGGTAAATCCAGGGCACCCTGCCGCCTGCCCGGGGCGGCCCCTTGCCGGCTTCAGGCCGGACGGCTTCGCGCTGATGGATTACAACCGCTGGTCTCCGGGAGGGGAATCCGCGGTGGAGGTGTAGGTGAGCTGGCCGTCCTGCACACGAAGGTACTTCGAGGCGCCCTGGATGTCCTCTTCACTGAGGCCGGGCACCACAAAGACGCGGCCGCGCATGGCACCGCGAACCGACATGCCGCCGCGCACGATGGCACGCACTGTGTCGATCACGCTGTCGTCCTGCACAAAATTCACATCAGCGGCCTGCGCCATCATGCAGGTGGAGCAGAGCTCCTGGGCATTGCGGCGGTCGCGAGCGGCATAGACCGCATCGTCCTGGCTCATCATCGGCACTGCGATGCCGACCATCACGCCGAGAATGGCGATGAACATCAAAACCTCAAAGAGGCTGAACCCGGAGCGACGTTGTGTGGGGAAATGAGCAAGAGTTTTCATGGCTGCTTGTATCAATAATGGTATTTTATGATAATTATTGCAAAGCTGCAACTACATTTTGTCAAATTTCCGTAAATCGTTCGAAGAAGAGTGTCATTATTGAGAATTTAGGGCCCGTGAGCCACTCATTTTCAATTCCTGAGCTCATTTAAGCCGTCCGGCCAAACCAAGCGAGAAACTCGCGATTCCCATCCGTCCCCTGAATGGGGGACTCGGTAAGCCCCCGCCATTCGAGACTGGGCTGCGAGCGTACAAACTCCTCGATGCGCGTACAGGCCTTGGCGTGAAGCTCTGGCTCACGCACAATGCCCCCCTTCCCCACCTCTTCGCGGGAGAGCTCAAACTGGGGTTTGATGAGGACGAGGGCCTGACCGCCCGGCCGCAGCACCTGCAGCACCGCAGGCAGCACGAGCGTGAGTGAAATGAAGGAAAGGTCCGCCACCAGAATGTCCACCTCCTGCCCCACATCTTCCGGGCGCATGTGGCGGAGATTGAACTGCTCGCGGGAGACGACGCGGGGATCGCTGCGGATTTTCCAGGCGAGCTGATTGGTGCCCACATCGAAGGCGAAGACTTTGGCGGCGCCGTGCTGCAGGAGGCAGTCGGTGAAGCCGCCGGTGGAGGCTCCCACATCCAGCGCGGTCATGCCCGTCACATCGAGGCTAAAGTGCTTCAGGGCGCCTTCGAGTTTCAAGCCACCCCGGCTGACGAACCTGGGGCGCTCGCGCACGACGATCTGCTCGCGCTCTGTGACGAGCCAGCCGGGCTGGGTGATGCGCCTGCCCAGAATGCTGACCTCTCCCGCCATGATGAGCCGTTTGGCCTGCTCCCGCGAAGGCACGATGCCGAGCTTCACCAAGGCGAGATCAAGACGTTCACGCGGCATTGGGGGGGGGACGTTATTTCCGCACCTGGGTGATGAGCTCGTCTCCCGCTTCGATGCGGACGCCAGGCAGCACGACGGTGGTGTCGATGTCCACCACCGCTTCCGCCGCCTCGATGGTCTCCCCCACGGTGACGCGGCCCACCAGGCCGTTGCCACGACGCACGTCAAATTTCGTGCCGGGGGTGAGGCCCTTGTTTTTGCCGGCATCGATCACGGCAAAACCCTGGTCGTTGTGCGACTCGATCACCTTGGCAATGGCCGGCATGCCAATGATCTGCTTTTGCAATTCGGTCAGGGGGGCTGCGGCGGCGGGCGGCGAGGGCATGGCGGGGGCGCCGGGCATGAGGCCGCTGCCAGACATGGGCGGCACAGCAGGGAGGGCTGAGACAGGCGGGGGCGGCAGCTCCGCCACGGTGCTGGGCTTCAGCGGCATGGCGGCTTCGTGGGCCGCCTGCTGCTTGCGCACGAGCTCCAGTTCCTTGCGCGCGCCCTTGGCCTCCTCCTGGGCCTCCCACGCCAGATAACCGGTGATGGCTAGGAGAATGATGGTGAGTGCCAGGGCATAGTGGGAAAGACGCATCCCGCATGCTAAACCGAAGCCACGCGGGGATCAACCCTCCTGTCACAGGTCAGCGCAGCAGTCCCAGGAGCTCCCGCATGCGCAGCTCGATATTCAAAAGGCTGGCCTGTACACCCGCGAGCCACTCCATGTCCGCGCCGCTGGGGTGCTGCTGCACGAGCTTGTCCGTGGCATTGAGTGCGGCGGCAAAGAGAGGCAGGCTCTGTTCGAGATCGACCACCAGAAACTGCCACTGGTCTTTCTCCGCGCCGGCAAACTGACGGAGCACGTGGATGAGATGCGCGGCCAGGTCCGCCACTGTGGAAAGCAGGCGCAGGACGGCGGGACGGGTACGGACCTCCTCATTAAAGACAAGGAGGCTCTGAAAGCGCCGCAGTTCCTTTGCCAGCGCCGCGGAACGCGCGACGGGGTCCAGGCTGGCGCTTTCCTGCGCCTTGGCCGGTGATTTATGAGGCGGGCGGGGAGCGGAGTCATGTTTGACCGCACCGAAGGGATCGCCGCCCGGCCTGGCGGGCTGGAAGGGGTCATCAAAGCCGGGGCTGTGCAAAGCGTCGGCGGACCTGGCGTTGCGGCTGGCCCCCAGGAGGAAGTGTTTGCGCCGGGCGCGGTTTTGCCGCAGCAGGGCGGCCTCCTCATCCTTGGTCAACTGCCAGCGTGGTGGCGACACACGGAGCTGCAGGTGCCAGGACTGGATGAGGATGCGCTGGTGGTCCTGATTGAACCATTCGAAGAACAGGAGGTTTTTCAGGCCGGGAGGTTCAGGCAAAGTGATGACGGCGCCCGACTGCGATCTGCGGCGCGGGAGCTTGGCCACGCGCGAGGAGGCGGTCATGAGACCGCTGTAGCCGTGCTGCATGGGGGCGATGGCCTCCACATGGCGTTCATTGGCGTCTGGAAGCGGATTGTGAAAATCCACGCGGCAGCCGGCGATGTCGCGCAGGAAATTGCCCACCAGTTCCACGCGCACGGGCTGGTTTTGCCCAGCGAGATGCAGCACGCCAGTCACCAAACCAGGAACTTCATTGGAGAGGTAGCCGCCGAGGATGGACGATTCGAGACAAATAATCATTAATTGTCATATAAACTAGAGGCCTCTGTGGAGGGCCGCAAGCGGACATGCCTTCATAAAGACAAAAATCTCCCTCTTTCCGAAGCGCGGCCACTTATTGTGGAACTGTGGCAAGATTGCTGCTTGTTCCACAGCCAATGTGATGCTACGGCCACTCTCCCCTAAAACCTACAACCCAATACAAACCTACCCCATGAAAGACCTCGTCTATCTCAGCCGCTCCTACGTTGAATTTGGCCCCTTTGCCAAAAAGGAAATCATCGATTTCCAGAAGCGTGGACTCCTCTCCACCGCCGACTACCTGCGTGATGAAGGGAGCGACAACTGGGTCCACTACCAGGAATGGCTGACCGTCGTCCCGATGCCCGAACCCAAGCTGGTGAAGAAGCCGGCTGTGAAGGAGCCTGCCGCCAAGGCCGCTCCTGCCGCCAAAGCTCCTGCAACGAAGAAGGCGAAGAAAGTCGCCTGATCCACGGGAACGGAATTTTCCGGCTCCCGCTGAATTGATTCCGCGTTTGATGCGCGTCCCGCCTCCGTGCTGGACGCGCATCTTTGTTCATGCGAATAGCGCGGGTGGACGAAGCCGATGCCATCACCTCCCGGACCCTGCGCAACGAACTGTGGCGCTCGATTCCGTCCGGCGTCATCGACAACCTGACCGCGACCTTTGGCATGCTCATCGCGGTGCGGGTGTTTCACCTGGGAGACGTGGCGAAGTCCGTCTTTCTGAGCGCGACGAGCGGGGGCATGGTCGCGAGCCTGTTTGTGGTGCCGCTGCTGCTGCGGGCGAAAAGCACCATCGCACGCACGGCGGCCAAGGTGCAGCTTCTTGGCGGCGGCTGCATGGCGGTGTCAGCGGCGTTTCCCGGCAGCGCGGTGCTTTACATCGGAGGACTGAGCCTGGGCCTGTTCTGCCTGACGATGCAGATCCCGCTGATGACGCAGATCTACCGCATCAACTACCCCGCTGACAAGCGCGGCAAGCTCTATGCGTTCACGGGAGTCACGCGGGCGGCCGCGGCGGTGTGCTTTGGTTTTTTGGGCGGGAAGCTGCTCGGATGGGACATCGGAAACTATGTGTGGCTGCTGTGGGCCTTTGCCGCCAGCGGCTTCATTTCAGGCTTCTGGACCTATGGTCTGCCGGTGACCGCGTGGGAGGCGCCTGAAAATTCCAGCACGAGCCTGTGGAGCTCCATGCGCTGGGTGCGGGAGGACCGTGATTTCCGCACGCTGCTCATCTCCTGGATGATGATGGGCATTGGCAACCTGGCGGCGGCCTGCCTGTTCGTGGAGTATCTGGCCAACCCGAGCCACGGCATCAACCTGAGCGAGTTCAATGTGGCCTGGATCACGGGAGTGGTGCCGGTGCTGGCGCGCGTGGTGTTTTCCTATCCGTGGGGGCTGGTGTATGACCGTTTTCATCTCTTCACGGTGCGGGCGGTGCTGAATGTTTTTTTTGCAGCGGGCATCCTGTGTTTTTTCCTGGGTCACAATCTTTTCTGGTGGACCTTTGGCATGGCCTTGTGGGGCATGGCCAACGCGGGGGGGAACGTGACGTGGGCGCTGTGGGTCACCAAGCTGGCGGACAAGCACGCCGTGGCCGAGTACATGAGCGTGCACACCTTTCTCACCGGGGTGCGCGGCCTGATCGCCCCTTCCCTGGCGTTTGCGATGATCAAGGTGATGTCGTTCGACACCTTTGCCATTGTCTGCGGCGTAACCATCCTTTCCGCGAGCTGCTTCATCGGCGTCCGCGCACGGAGCAATTCTGAATCCACCGACCGCCTGCGCCCGGGTGCGCGCCGCGAACATTTATGAACATCCACCTTGTACAAATAGACTCGATCTGGGAAGACCGGCCCGCGAATCATGCGAAGGCACGGCAATTGATCGCGAACGCGAAGCCGCAGCCGGGATCGCTCATCATTCTGCCGGAGACTTTTTCCACCGGCTTCAGCATGAATCTGGCCGTGACCGCCGAGCCTGAGCAGGGAGCCACCGAGGAGTTTCTGCGCGAGATGGCCGCGCAGCACCAAAGCTGCGTCATTGGTGGTGTGGTGACGAAAGGAGCCGATGGCCGTGGGATGAACCAGGCGCTGGCACTGGCGCCAGACGGCACCGTCCTGGCACGCTACACGAAGAACCATCCCTTCAGCATGGGGGGAGAGTGCGAGGTACACCGGGCGGGCACGGAGGTGAGCCTGTTTGAATGGCAGGGGCTGCGCATCGCTCCACTGATCTGCTACGACCTGCGTTTTCCCGAGCTGACGCGCAGGGCGGTGAGCGCCGGCGCTGAAGTGCTGATCTACATCGCCGCATGGCCGGCGAAACGGATACAGCACTGGATCACGCTGCTGCAGGCGCGGGCGATTGAAAACCTGGCGTATGCCATCGGGGTGAACCGCTGCGGGAGCGATCCTGAATTTACATACACCGGGCGCAGCCTGGTGGTGGACCCGCATGGCGTCGTGATCGCGGACGCGGCGGAACAGGAGCGAGTGGTGAGCGCTCAGATCGACCCGGCCGTGGTGCGCGGTTGGCGGGCCCAGTTTCCTGCCCTCCGCGACGCGGGCATGGCCTCCTGATCACATCAGACTGGTGCGCATGCGTCCGGCTGCCAGGATGGCGTCGAAGCGGCGGGCGTCGTCCTCACGGGCGCCGCTGACGAGGACGTAGTCGTACCTGCGCCAGTGCTCCATCTCGGCGGCGGCGTTTTGCATGCGGAGCTCAAAGGCGGCGGCGTCCTCCGTAGCGCGGCCGGAGAGGCGGCGGCGGAGTTCCTCGAGGCTGGGCGGCAGGACGAAGATTTCCAGGAGGCAGCGCTTCACCAGTTCGTCCTCACAGGCGCGGACCTGCATGGCGCCCTGGACGTCAATGTCCATGATGACATCCATGCCGCGTTCGAGGTTTTCATAGACGTAGTGTTTCAGCGTGCCGTAGAGGCGGCCGTGCACGCGGGCGTGCTCAAAGAGCTCCCCACGCTCCACGCGGGCCAGGAAGTCCTCCTCGGTCAGGAAAAAGTAGTCTTTGCCGTCCACCTCGCCGGGACGGGGAGCGCGGGTGGTGCAGGAGACGGAGAAGACCGCCTCGCCCCGGTCGCACACTTTCCGTGCCAGCGTGGTCTTGCCGGTGCCGGAGGGCCCGGAAACGACGATGAGCTGGCCGAGGCGCTGTTTTGAGAATTCCATGCTGCCGAATACCCATGGCGATACGGAGTGCAAGAGACTTGGCAAACCGGCAGTACTGTTCCACCCTCCAATTTCCACCCCATATCAACCATGCAAACCGCATCTTCACGCCGTCAGTTCGTCACAGTGGCCGCCGCCTCGGTGGCCGCGCCCTTCATCCTCCCCTCACGCGTCTGGAGCGCGGACACCGCCCCGAGCGAGCGCCTGACGCTGGGCTTTATCGGCGTGGGCAAAATGAACAGCGGCCATCTTAACAGCTTCCTGGGCCGGAAAGAGGTGCAGGTGGTGGCCGTGTGCGACGTGGACACCAACCGCCGCGAAAACGCGAAGAAGACCGTGGAGGAACGGTATGCCAAGGACAAGGACGCCGGCTTCAAGGGCTGCGAAGCCTACGGCGACTTCCGCAAGCTGCTGGAGCGCAAAGACATTGACGCCGTGGTGATCGCCACGCCTGACCACTGGCATGCCTTCATCGCCATCGCCGCACTGAAGGCGGGCAAGGACGTCTATTGTGAGAAGCCGCTCACGCACAACATCCACGAAGCCCTCACGCTGATCGACGCGGTGCGCAGCAACAAGCGCATCCTGCAGACCGGCTCCCAGCAGCGCTCCAGCAAGGAATTCCGCGTGGCCTGCGAACTGGTGCGCAACGGCATCATCGGCAAGATCGACCACGTGGAAACGGCCTTCGGCGCTCCTGCCAAGCCCAATGCCAATCCGGAAGAGCCCATGGAGCCAGGCCTGGACTGGGATATGTGGTGCGGCCCGGCGCCGCTGGTGCCCTACAGCAGCGTGCTGAGCCCGCGCGGTGTGCACAACCACTTCCCCGCATGGCGCATGACGCGCGAATTTGGCGGCGGCATGATCACCGACTGGGGCGCACACCACATCGACATCGCGCAGTGGGGCCTGGGTGAAGACGAGCACGGCCCGGTGGAGATCATTGCACCGGCGAACTACGCGGACGCCACCGACGGCGCCAAGCTCATCTACGCCAGCGGCATTCCGCTGCTGCACAACGGCAAGGGCCGCGGTGTCTCCTTCTACGGCTCCAACGGCGAGGTGCATGTGAACCGCGGCAAGTTTGAGCTGGTGCTCGGCGGCAAGACGATTCACAAGTTCTGGGACAAGGAGGCGGACAAGGGCACCTCCCTGGACCGTGAAGTGGTGCTGACCGAGCGCGAATATCTGGCTGATGCCAAGGTGAAGCTGTACAACTCCAAGAACCACCACGAAGACTGGCTCAACTCCATCAAGACCCGCGAGAAGCCGATCTGCGACGTGGCCATCGGCGCGAGCACGGCGATCTCCTGCCACCTGATGAGCCAGGCCTACTACCACGGCGGCTCGATGAAGTGGAACCCCGAGAAGCACGAGTACACCAGCGGTGGCGACGCCAAGTGGCTGACCCGCGACTACCGTGCGGGCTGGGTGGTGTAAGTTTCCATCTTGATGATGGAGTTGCGGCGGCCTCGGAAGAGGCCGCCTTTTTTATTGTTTCGCCTCAGCGCGCTTCACCACCTGGCTGCCGTCTCGTACGGTGTCGGGGGGATGCATCAGGACCTCGTCGCCGTTTTTCAGGCCGCTCAGGACCTGGGTGAACTTGCCGTCGGTACGTCCGGCTTTGACCACCACGGACCTGGCTTTTCCTGAGTCGTAGAGGAAGGTCTTCCACTCGCTGCCTTCGCGGAACAAGGCGCCGGCCGGGACGAGCAGCGTGTCATCGCTGTGCCAAATGGCCACGCGCACCTCCACGCGGTAGCGGTCTCCCAGGGCCTTGAGAGCGGGCGTCTGGTCCACGAGGTCGCTCAGCACCAGCACGCGCTGTTCTTCGACGCCGAGCGCGGACACTTTGGTAAACGCCGCGGGCTCCACGCGGCGGACGCGGGCTTTCGCGGGCGCGTCGCCACCCCACTGCTCCACGGTGACCGCGTCCCCGGGCTTGATGGTCACGGCATCGCGGGAGAGGATTTCCGCCTCGATCTCGAGATCCGAGGGGTCTCCGATCTCCACAATGGCTGTGCCCGGGGTGACAATGGTGGAGCTCTCCTGCTGGACCCGCAGCACCACGCCGCTGACCGGGGCGCGGACTTCGATGGAGGCTCCGCCAGGAGCGGGCTTGTCGATCTGCTGCAATGCGGCGCGGGCCTGGGCGAGTTCGAAATCCGCCACCTGCAGCGCAAACTCGGCGGACTTCACCTCGCGTGTTTTCATCTCGGCCTCGCGCTGAAAGGTGTCGCGGTCGGTGTCGCTGATGACGCCTTTCTCGGTGTTGTTTTTGATCCGGTCCCAGTTGGCCTGGGCGTACTTGAGGCTGGTGCGGGCCATCTCGATGTTTTCACTGGCGCGGCTGCGGGCGGCCAGGGCCGCATCGACACGAGCCTGGGCCTCGGAGCGCGCGCGTGCGTCCAGCAGGGGGGAGAGCGCGGGCTCGATGCGGGTGAGCACGGTCTCGCCGGCCTTCACTTCGTCTCCCGGTTTCAAAACCACGCGCTGCATGCTGCCCGCCACTGGAGCGGCGACCATGTAGCGGTTGCGGATGCGGGTCTTGCCCTCCTCGGACACATACACGGTCAGGGGGCCCTGATGCACCGCGCCGGTCTCGACCTCCACCGGTCGCGGCTGCATGGCATAAACGACGGCGAGCACCAGTGCGGCAGCCACCGCCCAGAAGAGCGCCTTTCGCACCAAACCGCGGCGCGTGACGGGGGCCTTTGCTTCCCAGGGAGGAGCGGCGGTTTGAGGGGTGTCGGCTGAAGCATCAGGCATGGCTTGACTAAACTACGCGCAAAGTTCGCGCGGAGGCAGGTGATTTTTGCTTGTTGCTTTCAGCGATCTCTGTTCACAGTCTGCGATTCGCGGCCCGGCCTGCGAACAGCGAACCACCCAACCGAGAACCTCACTCCTATGCCCCACGTCGAAACCAACGGAATCAAGATGTTTTACCAAGAACGCGGCAGCGGCGAACCGCTGGTCTGCATCATGGGTGTGACGGCACCCGGCGGCGTGTGGGACGCGCATGCGCAGGCCTGGGAAAAGCATTTCCGCTGCATCCTGGGAGACAACCGCGGCGTGGGCGAGACGGACAAGCCCGCCGGACCCTACACCACGGCGATGATGGCGGACGACTACGCCGGGCTGATGGACAAGCTGGGCATCAAGCAGGCGCGCGTGGTGGGCTGCTCGCTGGGCTCCGTGATTGCGCAGCAACTGGCGCTGAGGCACCCGGAGAAGGTGAAAAGCATGATCCTGATGTGCACCTGGGCGCGGCAGGACCGCTTCGGCCTCTACACCTGGCAGCACCTGATCAAGGCGAAGGCCTGCATGCGTCCGGAGGACTTCATGCAGTGGATCCAGATGCTGATCTTCACCAAGCCGTGGTTCGACAACGATGACTGCTGGAACAACATGCAGCAGGGTCTCAAGGACGCCGCCGTGAATCCGGCCCCGCAGCCGGTGCATGCCACGGAAGCACAGAGCGCCGCGGCCATGACCCACAACACGCTGAACGAACTCAAGAATGTGAAGTGCCCCACGCTGGTGATCGGCGGCAAGGACGACACCTTCACCCCGCAGTGGATGAGCAAGGAGGTGGCGGCCGCCATTCCCGGAGCGGACCTGCACCTGTATGACAATGCGGGCCATGCCTTCCACTGGGAATGCCTGGGCGACTTCAACCCGCGCACGACGGAGTGGCTGCTGAAGCACTGATCCCGACGAACTCTCCCAAGCAACACCCGGCAGGCACGCGGCGTTTAGACTGCGTGCCTGTTTTGCGTACCAGCCTCATCCTGTTCACCGCGGCGTCCCTGCATGCCGCGCCTGCTGATTTCATCCGCGACGTGCAGCCCCTCTTTGCGGAGCACTGTCTGGAATGCCACGGCCCCGACGACTCCAAGGGCGGGCTGGTGCTGACCAGCCGTGAACTGGCGCTCAAGACGCTGAAAAGCGGGGCGCATGGCATCATCCCTGGGAAGCCGGAGGAGAGCGAACTGATCGCCCGCCTCACCTCGAACGATCCCGAGGAGCAGATGCCGCCGCCGAAGCACCGGGCGAAGCATCCGCTGAAATCCCATGACATCGAAGTGCTGCGGCAGTGGATCGCGGAGGGGGCCAAGTTTGAAGCGCACTGGGCCTACAAGCCAGTGGTGCGCCCGAAGGGCGGCGGCATCGATGAATTCATCCGCGCCAAGCTCACGGCCAAGGGGCTGCCGTTCTCGCCGGAGGCGGACCGCGTGACGCTGATCCGCCGGGTGCACTATGACCTGCTGGGCCTGCCGCCCACGCTGGAGGAGGTGGATGCGTTTGTGAAAGATGCATCACCGAAAGCCTATGAAGCCATGCTGGACCGCGCGCTGGCCTCCGAGCGCTTTGGTGAGCGCTGGGGCCGCCACTGGCTGGACATGGCGCGCTATGCGGACAGCGACGGCTATGAAAAAGACCGGCCGCGCCCCGACGCCTGGCGCTTCCGCGACTGGGTGATCCGTGCCATCAACGATGACATGCCGTTTGACCAGTTCACGATCCAGCAACTGGCCGGCGACCTGCTGCCGGATGCCACACCGGAGCAGATCGTGGCCACGGCCTTCAACCGCCAGACGCTGACCAACACGGAAGGCGGCACGGACCAGGAGCAGTTCCGCATCGAGGCCTGCATGGACCGCACCGAGACGCTGGGCACCGTGTGGCTGGGGCTGACGGTGGGCTGCGCGCGCTGCCACACGCACAAGTACGACCAGATCACGCAGAAGGAGTACTACCAGCTCTTTGCCTTCTTCAACAACGGTGACGAGGTGAACCGCCAGGTGGCCACCTCTCCGACCGCGTGGGAGGAGTATGAGAAGAAAAACGGCCGCGCGGTGGAGAAGCTGCTGCCGCTGCGCAAGGCTCTGGACGCCGCCAAAGCCGAGCTGCCGGAGAAACTGCCTGAATGGGAGAAAGGCGTGCAGCAGCGGCTCGCAAAAGCGGCCGCCGCAAAGGCGGTGCAGAAGTTTGAGCCGCTGGCCGACATGAATGCGAAGGCCGTTTCAGCCAAGCTGCAGCCCAGGGCGGACGGTGCATTCCTGGCGCAAAACAAGGCTCCCAAAACGGACAGCTACACACTGGAGATCAGCAACCATGCCGGACCCATCACCGCGCTGCAGATTGAGGTGCTGCCGGATGATTCACTGCCGGGCAAGGGCCCGGGCTTCAATCAGGGCGGAAACTTTGTGCTCACCCACCTCAGCGCCACGCTGAAACACGGCAAGATTTCGCATGAACTCCTTCTGCACTCCGCGCAGGCGGACTTTGAACAGAAGACCTTCACCGCCGACAAGACCCTGGATGCCGATGAGCAAACCGGCTGGGCCGTTTCTGGCGCCACGGGCAAGAAACACACGCTCACCGTGCAGCTCAGCGCCCCCGTGGAGCTGAAGCCGGGGGAGTCGCTGGTCCTGCAGCTCGACCAGAACTACAAGCAGCCGGGACATACCATCGGCTGCTTCCGCGTGCTGGCGGCGGGTGAGGAGACGCTGGAAAGCATCGCGCCCGAAGCGGTGCGCAAAATCCTGAGTGAGGAACCCAAGCGGCGCAACCCCGTGGTGATCCAGCCCTTGTGGGACTGGATGTCCAAGGTGGATGCCGAGGTCGTGGCAGCCGACCGCGCCCTGCGTGATGCCGAGGCCAAGCTGCCCAAGCCGCCGCTGATGGATGTGCGGGTGATCGGCCAGCGCGTGCACAACCCACGCAAGACGCATCTTCTGCATCGTGGCGACTTCCTCCAGCCCGCGGATGAAGTGATGCCCGCGGCACTGGCGACACTGCCACCGCTGAAGGGCGGCACGCGGCTCGATCTGGCGCGCTGGCTGGTCAGCAAAAACAATCCGCTCACGCCACGCGTCAGCGTGAACCACCTGTGGGACCGTTTGTTTGGCGCGGGGCTGGTGCGCACGGTGGCGGACTTTGGCGTGCGGGGAGAGCCGCCTACGCACCCCGAACTGCTGGACTGGCTGGCCGATGAATTCATGAAACGAGGCTGGAGCCGGAAGAAGATGCTCAAGACGATCATGATGTCCGCCACCTACCGCCAGAGCAGCGCGATTCCCGCCGACCTGCCGGCGCACGTGATGGAGCTGGACCCCAAGAACACCCTGCTGTGGCGGCAAAACCGGCTGCGCGTGGATGGCGAGATCGTGCGTGACCTCTACCTAGCCGCCGGTGGCCTGCTCTCCGCGAAAGTCGGCGGGCCGAGCGCCTTTCCGCCGATTCCCGACGGCATCGATGCGCTGAGCTACGCAGGGAATTTCAAATGGGCCACCAGCAAGGGAGAGGAGCGCTACCGCCGCGGCATGTACACCTTCTTCAAGCGCACGGCCCCGCATCCCGACCTGACCACCTTTGACTGCCCCGATGCGAATCTGACCAACGTCAAACGCACGGTGTCCAACACACCGCTGCAGGCGCTGACGACCCTGAATGCCGAGGCCTTTGCCGAAGCCGCGCAGGCGCTGGCCAGACGTGTTTTGAGCGACGCCGCACTCCACGATGACACGGCACGCCTCATCCGCGCATTCCGCCTCTGCGTTTCACGGGAGCCGGCAGCCGATGAACTCGCGGCGCTGCGCAAGCTGCTCGAAGAAGCACGCTATGCATACCAAAACGGCCCGGCCGAAGACGTGAAGGCCGCGGCTGGCAGCACTGCCGCCCCTGGTGCGCCCGAGCTCGAAACTGCGGCGTGGACGGCCACGACGCGGATCATCCTGAACATGGATGAATTCATCACGCGTGAATAAGCCTCAGCGCTTGCGCTTCTTCGTGGCCGGATCGTAGGGGAAGCGGCAGGTGACAATGACACCGCGACGGGGCTTGGGCTTGATGGACAGGCGCGCGCCGATGAGATTGGCGCGGTAATCCATCACTCGCACGCCGATGCCGTTGTGCAGGCTGCCTTTGGATTTTTTCAGGCCTGCGCCGTCGTCCTCGATGACCAGCTCGCATTCATTCGGGCTGACCTGCTGCAGGGAGAGCTTCACCTGGGACGGCTTGCCGTGGCGCAGGGCGTTGTTCACCGCCTCCTGGGCGATGCGGAAGAGGTGGGCCTCGATGTCGTTGCTATGAATGACGATGGCGGGATCCACCTCGCAGAGGCATGGGGTGCGAAAATTGGTGCGCACCGTTTCGGCCAGAAGCTGCAGGGCGCCGACGAGGCCGCGGTATTTCACGCCGGTGGGGGAAAGCCCATGGGACATGCGGCGCACCTCGGAGACGGACTGACGCAGCAGCTCATGAATGCGCTGGGCCTGCTGCCTGGGCTCACCCGTCAGATCCCCCTCCAGGGCTTCCAGAAGCGACACAATGCCGGTCATGGTCTGGCCCACGCCATCGTGCAGGTCATGCCCCACGCGCGCCTGCTCCTGCTCGACCACACGGAGCACCTCCTGCTGGAGACGGTTGCGCTCGGTCATGTCTGTCCCGGTGACCACGATGCGGTCGAGGCTGCCGTCCGGCTTGCGGGTGACGGTGCTGCGGAGCTCGACGCTGCGCCACTCGCCGCTTTTCGTGCGGAGGCGCGAGTCGGAGGGTGGGTTTGTCTCTCCACGCAGCAGGCGGGCGAAGCGCTCCCTGGAGCGCGCGGTCTCCGCCGCATCCATGAGGCCGATCTCCCAGGGGGTCTTGCCGATCACCTGCTTTTTGGTGTAGCCCATGGTGGTGTTGAACGAGGCATTGGCATGGACGAAACGGCCGTTCAAATCCAGCACCACAATGAACGCGGAGGTGTGGCTCACCAGAGCTTCATTGTAGGCCAGCTCGCGGAGATAGTTGAGCTCGGCCTGCTTGCGTTCGGTGATGTCCTCCACCACCGCGATGTGACGCAGCGGCGGCTCGCCGGGCCGCCACATGGGTGAAACGGTCAGATTGATCCAGGTCAGCTCCCCGGCAGGATCCATGTTGCGCATTTCTCTCCTGAAACTGGAGATGCGCCCGGCTTTGAGCTCCTCCATTTGATTCAACTCATCCTGGAGATCGTCAGGACAGGTCACATCGATGAAGGTGAGGCGCAGCATTTCCTCACGGCTGCGCCGGTTGATCTCGCACATGCGCTGGTTGACGCTGAGATAGCGGCCGGTGGGGGTGTCGATCACCGCGACACCCACGGCGGCCTGTTCGAAGATGGCGCGGAAGCGCTGCTCGCTTTCCTGCAGGGCCTGCTCCACGCGTTTGCGCTCCGTGATGTCCTCGACCACGGCGACATGGCGCAGGGGCGGCTCACCGGGCAGCCACATGGGTGCGACGGTCAGGTTGACCCACTTCAAGGAGCCGTCATGGAGCACGTTGCGTTTTTCCAGATTGTAGCTGCGGATTTTGCCGGCCTTCAGCTCTTCCATGAGGCGCAGGGAATTCGGCAGGTCCTCCGGAAGCGTCACGTCCTTAAAGGTCATCCGCAGCATCTCCTGACGGGAGCGCTGGTTGATCTCGCAGATGCGCTGATTCACGCTGAGGAAACGCCCCGTGGACGTCTCCATCTCCGCCACGCCGACGGCGGCCTGCTCAAACACCGCGCGGAAGCGCTGCTCGCTGGCCTGCAGCGCCTGCTCCGCCTGCTTGCGGTCGGAAATGTCAGAGATGGTGCCGGTCATGCGCACCGGCTCTCCGGATTCATTCCAGTCGGCCTCGCCGCGGGTGAGGAACCAGCGGTATTCGCCGCTCTTGGTGCGGAGACGGAGCTCCACCTGATATGGGACACGCTTCTCGAAATGCGCCGCACGCGCGGTCTTTACTCTCGGCCAGTCATCCGGGTGCAGGCGGGAAAGGAAGGACTCCTGATCCCTGCCCAGATGGTCTCCCTCGGCGAAACCCAGCATTTCCTTCCAGCGCGGCGAGAGGTAGGTCTCCCCTGTCACAATGTTCCACTCCCAGAGGCCGTCGGTGGTGGCACGCATGGCGCGCGCGTAGCGCTCCTCGCTGACCTGCAGCTCCTGCCGGCGCTTTTCCCCTTCAATGGCCAGGGCCGCCAGCCGGGCTGCCGCGGTGATCATCTGCAGCTCTCCCTGGTCCGGTGAAAAAGGCTCGCGCCGGTAGCAGGCAAACGCGCCCAGCACCTGGCCGGAACCGCTCTCCACGGGCTCCGACCAGCAGGCAAGCAGCCTGGCCTTCTCCGCCAGCTTGTGAAAGGGCTCCAGGCGTGGATCTGCGAGCACGTCCGGGCAGATCACCCTGCGCCCGGTGCAGGTGGCCACACCGCAAATGCCCACGTCCGGGGCGATGGGCAAGCCATCCAAGGCCTTCCGCACATACTCGGGCAGGCTGGGCGCGGCGGCCATGCGCAGCCGGGCGCCGGTTTCATCCGCCACCATGATGCTGCAGCGCATGCCCGGGTGGCCGGCCTCCACGCTGCGCACGATGGCCTCCAGCACAGCGGCGCAGGGAGCGCCCTCCACGATGAGCTGCAGATTGTGCGCCTCGCGATCCTCGGCCGCCTTGCGCCGGGAGATGTCCTCGATCGTGCCCGTCATGCGCACGAAGCGCTCCTGCTCGTCACGCCTGATGGCCTTGCCGCGACCCATCACCCATTTCCATGATCCGTCTTTGCAGCGCAGACGGAACTCGTGGGCGAAGGCGTCTGACCGCTGCATCTGGTGTTCTTTCATCGCCAGCTCCACTCCCGGCAGATCCTCGGGGCAAACCATCGCGCGCCAGCCTTCCGTGGTGTCATCCATCGGCTCATTGGGGCCATAGCCGAGCATCATCCTGTACTGGCTGGAGCGGAAGATCCTGTTGCGCGCGAGCTCCCAGTCCCACACGCCGAAACCGGAGCTCTCCAGCGCGAACTTCCAGCGCTGCTCGCCCTCCTGCAGGCGCTGCTCGGCGAGCACGCGCTCGGTGATGTCGCGCCCGACGGACTGCATCTCCACCAAGACACCGCGGGCATCAAAGAAGCCGCGGTTCACAAACTGCATCCAACGCATCTGCCCTTTGGCATCATAGACACGGTTCTCAATCACCGCCACGGGGTGTGGCGGAGTGATGAGCTTCAGCCCGGCCTCGATGAGGGGCAAATCCTCCTCCACCACCACCGGCCGCCAGGAGGAGCGGCCCACCACCTCCTCGCGCGTCTTGCCGAAGAGGCGGCAGAAGACCTCGTTCACATAGGTGAAGGTGCCGTCCGGGAGAAAGCGGCAGATCGTCTCCGTCAGATCCTCCACCACCGTGCGGTAGGGGTCTGATGTCAGATGCGCATGCGAGGCTGCAGGCGGCTCAGCGGGTCGGGTCTTGCGTGTCTTCATGCAGGCACAGCGAGAGCTTACCCCGGGGGGACGCATAAGTCACCGCATAGATGCACTTCTGAGGGATGCTTTATTGCGGGATGTAGCCCATGGATTTCATCCACTCCGCCACACGGTCAGGCCAGGCATTCACCGGACCGCCGCCTTTGCGCATGCCAAAACCGTGGCCGCCTTTGGCGTAAATGTGAAGCTCGCAGGGGATGTTCAGCTTCTTGTACTCCAGGTACAGCAGGGCGCTGGCGCTGGCGGGCCAGGGATCATCACCCGCATGGATCAGGCACATCGGCGGAGCTTTGGCAGTGACTTCGAAGCCAGGGAGCAGGTGAGTGATGTCCTCCTTGCTGACGAGATAGGCGGGATAAACCGGGATGGCGAAGCTGGGGGTCGCGTCCTCCACATCCAGCGCAGGATCGGTGGTGTAGGTGCGTTCATTGGCGTGCAGGGTTGTCATCACCGTGAGATGGCCGCCAGCAGAGAAACCGAGGATGCCGATGCGGTCGGGCTTGAGCCCCCACTCGGCGGCATGATGGCGGATGATGCCCATGGCGCGCTGGGCGTCCTGAAGTGCTTCGCGGCCCGGGTCTTTCGGATCGCGCTTGGGCACGCGGTATTTGAGCAGGATGCCGGTGACACCGTGCTTGTTGAGGAAGTCACACACCATCGAGCCTTCATGCTCATAGGCCAGGATGCCGTAGCCGCCGCCAGGGCAGACCATGACGGCGGTGCCGTTCGGGTTTTCAGGCTTGAAGACGGTGATCATTGGGTCGGTCACATTCGTGATGCGCAGCACGTCATCCGCCGATTTTTTCGGCACCTCCTTCTCGGCCTCGATTTTCACGCCGGGCTTTTCCGGCGCACCACCGGGCCAGAGTTTCACGACGATGGGGTCGGCGGCGAAAACCGAGGAGGCGAACAGCAGAAGGGCGGGAAGGAGCTTCATGGTGCCGCCAATGGAGCGGAAATCACCGCGCAACGCAAGGCAGCATCATCGCATCCCGCATGCCATGGAGGATTTTCTTGTCCGCCGGGCAGACAGTGGCCAGGACGCCGCCGAGGGCTGGATCATCATCCGCCTCCGATGTGGCGAAATAATAGGGGCACAGCCGCACACGGCTCTGCATCGCCCGAGTGGCCTGCTTCTCCTCATCCCAGGCCGGATGCGTGACCACCCGGGCGCGATGGAACTCCTGCAGGACGAAGGGATTGCTCGGGAAGCTGGCCAGGGCTTCATCGATGGCCGCGCCCCACTGCTCCTGCGAAAGATCATGGCCGATGAACACGCCACGTGAGCCCCAGCCGCGCTCGGAGAAACCGCTGATTTTCAGCACGAGCTGCCGCAGCCTGCCGCCGAAGGATTTCATCTCGTGCCAGCTCTGGATGTCGAGCTTTGGCCACACGGCGAAGGGAGGCAGCGGCACGGGATCGACCACCCAGCCCATGGGAATGCACTGCTGTAAAAGTTCACGGTGCTCGGTTCTCAGTTCACGGTTCCAGAAGTCTGCCAATGCGGGCGACCAAAACAATGCGAGCCACAGCTTCTCTTCAAGGAAGGCCTTGATCGGCGGGGTGAAAGTGAGCTCGCCGCGCTCGGCCATGCGCAGCATGACATCGGCATTCTCCACATTCGCGAGATCGAACAACTCGAAAAAGCGGTAGATGGCAGAACCATTGAGCTCGTAGGGCTCCACCTCCCAAGGGCGCAGCACGCGCCGGCCCAGGCGTTCCGCCAGCCAGCTCATTTCCGGAAGGTAGTCGCCTGATTCGCGTGAGACGAGGATGTCCTCGCTCGGAAATGCGGCGGCAAAGGATTCCAGCATGCCGGCGGCACCGCCGATCACGTCCTGCCCCAGTGCGGCATAGGTCTCGTTCAGCCACGCCGTGAGACCGATGCCACCGGGCAGCGAGTCCAGCTCAGAGATGGTCACGCCGGTTTCCGTCAGCACCAGGTCCGGGCGCAGCACGCGCGGGAGGTCCTCGTGCCAGCGCGGATTGCGGCCGAGATCGAGCACACGCTGCGGCTTGCCCTGATCCAGCAGTTTTGCCACCCAGGGGTAAGATTCATCGAAGTATAAGCGATTGCAGGCACGCTGAAAGGCACGCAATGCCGGACCGAGGGACTGGATCAGCGCCACTGTCTTCTCATCCAGAGCAAATGCTTCTGGAGACAGCACCCACTCCTTCTCCGCGAAGAAGCCCTGCTCCGGAAAGGAGGCGCGGATGTGGGAGATGGCAGATGCGGCGGGCAATCAATTATCTACGACTGAATTCTCGTAGAGGAGACAATGATGATCATGAACGCCAGTGCAACAGAGAAGCCCGCGAGTGCTGTCGTTTCATCCCTCGGGAGAATCCAGGAGCGCTTGCAAGCGTTTCGCTAGTTCTCCTGAATAACGGGCAGGCCACGACTCATCGATCAATCCCACATCCGCCAGGTCGCGCAGGTGCATGCGGTCCTTGTCACGCCAGGCGGTGAGCTTCATGCGCACGAGCGCCTCCAACTGAATCAGACGGAATTCGCCGGACTCTTCGCTTTCGCTCACGTCCGCATTCGCCGCAATGCTGTCAGGCAGGATCTTTTCCGAGGCGAAGACGATATGCAAAGCGTCGCGCACCTTGGCGTCGGCACCGTCGAGAAAGACATCCATGTGGCCGGATTTTCCGATGGAAGCCACCTGGCGATGCACGAACCCAGCTTTCTCAAGAGCCGCCGCCGCCGCCGCGAGATCCTCGCGTCGCAGCAGCACATCCACATCGCGCGTGTTGCGCACGGCACTTTCATCGACACGAGAGACCCATGCAGCCACGGCGTTGCCGCCGACGACAGCGTACGGCACACCCGCTTCATCGAGCACATGCGCCGCACGCAGAAGGCGCTCGCGAACTTTGGCTACGGCGTCACTCATGCGCTGCCAGGAAACGGGTTGAAGTACGGCGACCATGATTCATGAAGAGTGGATGTCATTCTACTTGTCCGCCACTTTTGCACCCGCGGAAGGCAGAGTGCGAATGCGCTGGGTGGGGCTGAGGCCGTATTTGTCGGGCTGGTACATGGCTTCGATGCGCGCAGGCGGAGCGGTGGTGTCGCCTTCGGCGATGACGCGGGCGAGGTATTGGAGACTGAACTTGCCCTTGGCGGGTGCGTAGTCGGTGAAGAAGAGGGCGCGGTCGGTGCGGATCTCGCGGTGGTCGCAGAACCACTGCTGGGTGCCGTCGGGGAGCTGGTCGCCTTCGCGCTCGCTCTGGGTGCCGAACTCGGGATTGATGGCTTCGAAGACGGCGGGGAGGGCGTCATCAATGGCGAGGTAGCGGTCACCGCCGCCGATTTCGATCTTGAGCGTGACCACCACCATGTCTCCCACGCGGAGGTCCTCGGTGCCGGAGGTGGAGCCGTCCATGTTCAGCTCCTCGTAGCTGCGCTCGATGGCGTAGCCTTTGTTTTCACCGGCGAAGGCGCGCTGCGGCGGGAAGCTGCGGGCCTCCACGCGGCCGTAAATTTCGCGGCCGGCGGGAAGCTCCACGCTGAGAGGTTTGGCACTGAGCGCCTGATTGAGGGCGAAGTTCACGTGCGTGCTGGAGAATCCGGCGGCGAGATTGAGCGGCACGGCCTGGGCGTCCCAATGCGCGGTGGCGGTGAGGGGCTCGCCGTTTTTCTTCAGGCTGCGCTCATAGGCGGCCAGAGCGGTGAGCGTCCATGCATTGGTGAAGGTGTTGCCCCATTCGCCGTGACCGTTGCGGGACTGCAGGATCGAGACGGCGAGGTGCTCCGCGTCTTCCGTGAGGCCGAGGTGGGTGTAGCAGATCAGGCGCAGGGCTTTGTTGGCTCCGTTGCCCGCCCAGTGACTCCAGACGACCGGTCGCGGAGCCGGAGCTGGCGTTTGGGTTGTCTTCGCCTTGCTCTCTGTTTTGGATTTGGATTTACCAGCGGCGACCTTGGTCTTGCTGTCGGCCTTGGCGGGCGCGGGATGCTCGGCGGGCTTCCAGCCGAGGGTGTCCTTGATCTGCTGCTCGGGCGCATTGGTCAGGCACATGGAAAGCGCGAGGTAGAGCCTGGCGATTTCCGGCAGGCGATCGCGTTTGGCAAACAGCAGGCTCTGATAGGCCGGCTCGGGCTTGCCGGCTTTCGCGAGGGTGTAGAGCGCCAGTGCGGAGTCGGTGATGTTGTAGAGGTCTTTCTCCTCATCGAGGCCGCGCAGTTTTTTGGAGAGGTATTCGACGAGCTTGTTGATGACGTCGTCGGGAACGTTGGCGCCCTGATCTCGTGCGCGAAGCAGCATCATGCCGCCATAGGCGCTGCCCCAGAAGCTGGACTCGCTGCCGCCGGGCCAGTAGGCCAGACCGCCCTCGTCCGTGGTCATCTGCAGCAGCTTTTCCACACCGGCCTGGATGGCCTTCTGCGCCTTGCCGTTTCCGAGCTGGTCAGGGAAAAGCGGCTCGTATTTGCCAAGGGCGAGCCAGGGCAGCGTGGCGGAGGTGGTCTGCTCCACACAGCCATAAGGATAGTGCAGCACGTAGTCGATCGCATCCCGAGCTTCGTAGAGGCGGCTGTTGCTGATGCCGAGCGAGAGCGAGCCTTCGCCTTCCAGCAGCGCGGGGTTCACATCCTTGATGAGGTTTTCATCCGGCTGGTCCGCCTTGAGCAGCGGGTAGCTGACGTGACGCAGCTCGGGCACGGGATGATTCACATCAAAGCTGGACTCCGTGCCATCGCTGACGGCCTCAGGCCAGTTCACGCCGCGCGCGGTCCATTTCCATTTCGCGGTGCCGAGCTGGACAAACTGCACCGGGAAGGCGGTGGCGGCGGTTTCACCGGCCTTGATCTGCAGGATGACCTTCTGCTGTTTGGCGCTGCCGCCCGTGTCGGCCTTGAGGGAGGCGGGAATGAAATCGCGCTTTTCCTGAATGAAGCTGGCGGTGTCATCGAGCTCCAGAGTGACCTCCACCGCGCCGGCGTTTGGCGTGGTGTTATGAACGATGGCTTTCACGAGGAACTCATCTCCCAGACGGGCGAAGCGGGGCACGGCGGGGTCGATCATCAGAGGCTTGTTGATCTTGAAGGCGGACTCGCCGCTGCCGAAGCGATCCACGCCACTGGCGGCGACGGCCATGATGCGGTAGCGCGTGAGATTGTCCGGCGCTGTGACGCTGGCGGTGAGTTTTCCCTGGGCATCCGTGGTGCCGGAGGCGAGCCACAGCGGGGTGACGATGAAGTTTTTGCGGATGTTCACCTCCGGCCCGTTGCCATCGCCGTCACCACCACCGACGACGAAGCCTTTGTTGCCACGGTCGCGCGCGGAGACCTCCTCGGGGAGCAGGTTGTCAAAGGAGGTGAAGTTGTCGATGGCCAGGGGCATCTCGGCGTGGAAAAACGCGGAGGGGTCCGGCGTCTCGTGCTTCATGAGGCTGAGCACGCCTTCATCGACGGCATAGAGCGTGACATCCGCTCCCGGCACCGCCACGCCTTTGGCGTCGGTGATGGTGGTGGAGATGTTCACGGCCTCGGCAGGGCGCACTTCATCGCGGTCCGGCTTCACGGCGAGCTTCAGCTCCTTGGCGTCAGATTCAACGGTCAGCGCGCAGTAGCCGATGCGATACTCCGGCATTTTGTGCTGCTTGGTGCTGGCAGCGGAGCCGCGAATGACGATGACGGAGACGAAGACATTGGGGAATTCATCCTCACCCAGCGGCACGCGGATGATGGGGTTTTCGAGCGTGAGTTCGGTGACAAACTGGCGGTGCAGCTTGTTGCGCTCCACGGTCACGAGCGCGGTGCCGGCAATGGGAGTTTTCACCACGATCACGGCGTCTTCGCCGGGCTTGAGCGTGGTTTTCTCCGGCTGGAGGTTCATGCGGTTCCCATCTTCCATGGCCCAGGGGAACTCCTTGCCGCCGACAGCATAGAAGGGCATGCGGGAGAGCACTTTGGTGCCCTTGGCATCCACGGCCTCGGCGGTGACGAAATACACGCCGCCGGCGGCTGGCGTGAAAGGAATGGTGGCGGAAGGAGCCGAACCTGCGGTGGGGGCTTTCAAATCATAGCTCTGCTTCAGCTCCTCACGCAGGACGACCTGGTCCTTCGTGGTGGAACCACCACCGGCGGTGGCGATTTTGAGCGTGTGGTATTCCTGGCGCTCGACCTTGACATCGACATGCACGCTGCCGGCGGCGGGTGCTCCTTTGGAATCGATCGCGACCACTTCAAGCTGAAGCGGCTTGCCCGCGGTGCCGAAATACTCGGGACCTTTGAGACCGAGCAGGAAATTTGCTCCAGGCACCTCAAACTCGGTGGAGGCGCTGATGGTCTGCTCATTGATGTCAGTGACTTCGGCATTCACACGCACACGCTGCGGCAGTGCGGCGCGGTCAGGCGGGGGCTGCGGCATTTCCAGGGTGGCGGTGCCGTCTTCAGCCAGGAAGAGATTGCCGTTCACGAACCACTCGTTTTCCGTTTCGTCATTGGCATTGCCCTCATAGTCGCCATCGGCATCGCGGTCCTGCCCGTAGTGCGACCACGCATCCGCCTCGCCGAAGTGGTAGCGGCTGTAAGCCTCCGGCGCCTCATAGTTGCGCTGGGAGTTCGCGCTCCACTGCACCTTGGCGACGGAGAGCGCCTTGCCCATGTAATAGTTCGCGCTGAGGGGCAGATGGATGCGGTCGGGCTGGAACTTGAGGGCCTTGGTGTCCAGCTTCACCTCGAAGGTGTTGGGCTTGTAGTCGTCGATACGGAAGCTCATGCCGCCGCCGTCATTGCTCTGGCTGTTGGGATTGGCCGACTTGAGATTGATTGAGAGATCGTACCATCCGGCGGGCCCGGTCGGCAGCACAAGATCATCCGCCCAGGCGCCATTGGCGGTGAAGGTCACCGGCTTGTCCACCACGATGCGATAACGTGGATCACGAACCACCAGGCGGCCCTGCGCGGGTGCAGAGTCGAGGCTCAAGTCGTCGCCGGTGAGCAGGCGGGTGTGCGCCTTGAAGTGGGCGGTGTCGCCGGGCTTGTAGAGCGGGCGGTCGGAGAAGACGAAGGTGCGCCGCTGCGGCTGCCAGACGTTTTCATAAGCCTGCGAGATGTCGTAGGGCACGCCCACGGCACTGTCGCTGCCCTCGATGACGGCGCAGTCGCCGTTCTTTTCAGCGAGCACAAAGGCGGGCGTGGCACCCGGCACGGTGGCGATGCCGCTGGCGTCCGTGTCGCCATAGCCGATGAGCTTCAGATCGGAATCGACAAAGGTCAGGCGCACACCGGGCACGGCCTTGGCGGTTTCGAGTGAAGTCACGAAGACCATCGACTCGCGGCCGTTGCTCTTCTGCATGATGCCGAGGTCGGTGAACTGCACGAGCGTCTGGGTGAGGACGCCTTTCTGCTCCAGCCCCGCGGCGGCGGTGCCTTCGAGCTCGATGAACAGGGGCGCGGCGGGGAAATCGCCGAGCACTTCGCGCAGGTTCAGCTTCAGGATCTCGCTGTGGTCCAGCGGCTTGTTCACCGGGAAGGTGCGGTCGTACACCTGGGTGCCGGGATAGGTGTCGATGGACTGCGTTTTGTAGGCGGCCTTTTGCTTGTCGTTGCCATAGTAGGCGGTGCGGTAGGCGCGGTATTGATCCAGCGCCTTGAGCAGTTCGGGCCCGTTGAGGCGCTTCGCACGCACGCGCACCTGGCTCACGTTTGCGGCGCTGAACTCATAATCCGCCGCCCCTTTGGCGAGCTGGGCATTGATGAAGGTGGGCGCGGCGAGATAGGGAGGATTGGGGACGAAGGTGACGTCGTTCTTGTAGTTCGCCTGCAGAGGCAGGTTGTCTCCCGACGTCATGGCCTTGTCCACGGTGACGGTGTACTTCTTGTTCACTTCAAAGGGACCGGTGAAGCGCAGGGTGCGGCCAAGAATTTCGACCTTGAGGCCGGGCACGGGGCCTTCATCCTTGTTCACCACAGCCGCCAGCTTCTGGCCGAGCGAGGTACGGCGGATGGTGACAAACGGCGCAAGCTTTTGCGCGAAGGCGTCCGCCATCTCCTGGGTCATTTCATCATCCGTCGGTGGCAGGAGGCGCTTGTTGAAATCGACATCAATGTAGTAGTTGCTGTCAAAGGGCGTGTGCGCCTCGACCTCGCGCACCTCAAACGGTTTGATCTCACCGAGCTGGATGTCATCGCCAGTGGCGATCTGATTGGCACCGGAGGCATTGCTGAGGGTCTGGGCGATGGTGAGACGCCATTTGCCGATGGCGAGCTGGGATTCAGGCTCGATGATGATGGCGCTGAGCCGCGCTGCATCATCTCCCACGGCAGGTGTTACTTTGGAGATCTGCTCCGCCCAGGTGGCCTGCGGTTCGGTGCCCATGCGTTTGAAGTCCTTGCCCGTGGCATGACGGATTTTGGCGGCGACCGGCTGGGGAGAGGACTCCGAGACAAACTTGATGTGTTTGACGGCCTCCGCAGGCGTGATGCTGTCATTGAACTCGAAGAGAAACCGCGGCGTACGATTCTGGGCGTCGTCATCAAACCAGCGCGGATGCTGGTCGATGATGCGAAACTGCGCGCTTTGCACGGAGTCGAGTTTTTCGGTGGAAAGCGGTTTCCCCGCGAGATCGGTCAAACCGGCGCGCAGCTTGAAATCGTAGCCCTCGGCAAATTTCGGCGCCTGCGTGAGGTGGAACTGACCGCTGCGGGTGCTGGTCCATTCAAAAGTGCCGGTCAGCTCGGGCGTGATGACCAGGGGCGAGGCGGCCGCGTTCCTGCCGATTTGATCCTTGGCCACCATCGGCGTGGGGAACACGACCTCGATGGTGGAATCCGGCGCCAGTTCCTCGGGATTGATGGTGATCTCTGCATGGAGCTCCTGCGGAGGCGGGGTTTTGGTTTCGGAACGGCCCTTGGGCGGAGCCGCCTGGGAGAGGGCAACGGCGGAAACAAAAGCCAGCGTCATGGCTGGCAGCAGCGCGAGGCTGAAAGAGGTTTTCATGGCGAACAGTGGGTTCGCCGGAGATTAGCACGCCGCCCGCAAGGGCGAGGATATTTTTGGGAAGTTTTTGGAAGTCAAAAGGCAATCCAGGCCCACGCGCCGCCATTGACAAATCTCGCCAGAGCCCTCTGCCATGACCCATGTTTGATATTAAGCCGACCGCTTAGGCGGAGGCGTTCACGCTTGTTTTTGAGCCGCCCCCGCCCAGTGATCTGCCGATTCGACCCCGACTTATGCCCCGAGCCAAAAGCCTTCGCCGCCCTGTCATCGTGCTTGTGACCGTTCTCCTGGGCGCCACTCTAAGCACGCTGCTGCAAGTCTTTGTGCTGCAGGACGAAGTGCCATTGTATCAGTCTGTCGGCAGACTGGCCGCAAAGAGTCCTTCCTTACAGCAAGGTTCCGGCTCCCAATGGCAAAAACAGACCAGGGACTTCCACGGTGCAATCATCGAGACACTGGAATCTGGCGAGATGAAACGACGGGCGATGACCAAACTGTTCGCCTCGGCTCCTGATCTGGCCTCCTGCGAGGTTCGTGTGGAGGTCAGCCTGCTCAGAAACAGCGATGTTATCAAGGTGATCACCACAAGCGAAGATCCGCGTGCCGTCTCCATTTTTCTCGATTCACTGCTGGAAGAGTTCATTGACTACCGAGAGGCGGCCGGGGATGAGAAATCAGAAAAGTTGGACACGATCACCATTCAGCAGCACGCATCGCCTGCAAAGAAGGTGCTGGGAGAATGGCGGGAGGCAGCTTTCAGCGGAGCACTGACCGGCGGGCTGGCGGGGCTCATGGCAGGACTGCTGCTGGCATTTGCTTTTGTGAGACCCGCTGACGAAATTCCCGCCGTCCCAGCGGAAGAAAAGGCGCCTTCACTTCTCGCGGCCAGCCGGCTGCTGATCTTCGGTGTCGCCATGGGTGCCGTTTCAGGCCTGCTGATTCAGATCGTCCGGCTGACGAGCAGGCCTCAGGAATTCCGCTCGCTGGCGAAGGTGGTGCGTGTGCAGGGATTGAACCCGGAGAAAATGGCAGGCCACCGGGTCAGCGACGACTATGACGGAACGATCATCGAAACTCTGGAATCCCCGCAGATGTTAGCGGCGGCCATGAAGCGTGTGAAAGCCTCAAACCCGGAAGTCAGGGACCTTGACGTGGATGTGCGCGTCGCCCAAACGAAAGGCAGCGCCATTTTCAATGTTCTCGCAACGGGCGGCGAACCTGGATACACCCGAATCTTCCTCAATGCCCTTCTGGATGAGTTCATGATTTTGCGCACGCGTCAGGCCGAGGAGGCGGGGCTGGACCCACGAAAAGACGTGGCCATCCAAGAGCGTGCAACACCCGCCTCTGAGAACGTCGAAGACTGGAACATGCCCCTGGCTGCAGGGAGCGCCAATGGTGCCTGCGTCGGAGGATTGCTTGGATTTCTCGCGAAAACATTCTCCCGCCGCCGGCAAACGACACCTCAAGCTGACCTGGCCTCCTAGCCGCACGAGAAATCACTTCACTTCAACGCCCACACCTTCACATTATCAAAGGCGACCTCCTGGCCGTCCTTCCCGCCCATGCGGAAGACGAGGCCGGGTTTTTTGACGTGAAAATCGGGGGACGTGGCCTTGAGCGGTTCTTTGCCGGTGATCTGAGCGACGACGTTGTCGCCCTTGCACTCCAGCAGGAGGGTATAGGTGGCGGCGGAGTCAAACGCTGTCTCGGCCTTGGCATGCACCTTGGTCTTGCTCTCTGGGTTGGCCTTGTCGTTGTGCTCGATGATGCTCCAGCCGGTTTTGCTGACGGTGACGGAGAGGAGGTGGCCTTTCTTTTTCAGTTCGCCCGGGGCGGGGTCAAAACCGAGATTGATGATTCGCGCAGCACCGAGTTTAAAGTCGATCTGCACGGCGCAGTCCTGCACTGGCAGGCGAAAGCGGAAGGCGCCGATGTGGCCGTCACTGGATTTTTCGGCGGCGAGCAGCATGCCGTCCGCCACGCGCAGGGTGCCGGTGTTCCCATTCCAGCCCTTGGGCACTTCGGAGCCGGAGAAGGATTCGTCTAGGAGCTTGTCTCCCAGGGCGCCGAGTTGCGGGGTCAGGTCAGCAGCGGTGGCGAAGCTGGAGAGGGCGAAGAAGAGGAAGACGCGGGCGTGAATCATGCGCGGTGAAACGCCGGAACGCCTGCGAAATTGCGCCGCGTTTAGAGCGACTCCTTTGCTTTGCGGCGCGCCCAGGCATCCGCTTCGATGAGTGCATCGAGCACAGGATGTTCAACCACCTGATGCGCGGCCATGACGCGCTCCACCGCCTGCCAGATGCCGGGGAAGGTGCTGCGGCCATTCAGAAATGCATCCACCGCCACCTCATTGGCGGCGTTGAGGACGGCTGGCAGGGTGCCGCCGACGGTGCCGGCGTGGCGGGCGAGGTTGATGGCGGGAAAATCGTCCACCCGCGGAGCTTCAAAATGCAGCGCCCCCACCTTGGCAAAGTCGAGCGGCTTGAGGTTGTTCGGCACGCGGTCGGGCCAGGTGACGGCGTACTGGATGGGAAAGCACATGTCGCTGTGGCTGAGCTGGGCGATGACGCTGTTGTCGGCAAACTCCACCATGCTATGCACGATGCTCTGGGGATGCACGACGACTTCGATCTTGTCCATCGGCACGTCGAAGAGCCATCTGGCCTCGATCATTTCCAGGCCCTTGTTGAAGAGGGTGGCGCTGTCGATGGTGATCTTGCGGCCCATGGTCCAGGTGGGGTGCTTCAGGGCCTGCGCGATGGTGACGGAGGGCAACTGAGCGGCAGGCAGGGTGCGGAAGGGGCCGCCGCTGGCGGTGAGAAGGATGCGCTGCACGCTGCTGTGGCGGTGGCCTTCCAGGCACTGGAAGATGGCGTTGTGCTCGCTGTCCACGGGCAGAATGTTCACGCCCTTGCGCTTGGCAGCCTCGGTCACAGCCTCGCCGGCCATGACGAGGATTTCCTTGCTGGCGACAGCGAGGTGCATGCCGCGCTCGATGGCGGCGAGCGCCGGGGCAAGACCGGCGGTGCCCACGATGGCGACGAGCACCATGTCGGCGTCAGACTCGTTCACCAGATCGACGAGGCCCTGCGCGCCGGTGTGCAGCACGACGTCCGCCGGCAGCAGCGCGCGGGCTTTTTCCGCGGCAGCGGCATCGGTGAGGGCAACCTGCTTCACGCCGGTTTCGCGCACCTGCTCCACGAGCGCCTCAACGCTGCAGTTGGCGGCCAGGCCGACGATCTGCATCCGCTCAGGAATGTCGCGCGCGACCTTGAGGGCGCTGGTGCCGATGGAGCCGGTGGAGCCGAGAAGCAGCACGCGACGGACGGAGGCGGGAGAGGAGGCGGACATGCGAGACAAAAAATGACGAAATCAGAATGAGGAATGACGAATGAAGTCCCAATGAACCAAGCGGGGTCGTGCTTCGAGCTTCGTCATTGATTCATCATTCCTCATTCTGGTTTCGTCATTCCTCAACGCGCAATCGCGGACAGGTAAAAGTAAAACACCGGCGCGGTGAAGAGCAGACTGTCGGTGAGATCCAGGATGCCGCCGATGCCGGGGAGGGCGTGGCCGCTGTCCTTGATGGCGACACAGCGCTTGAGCACGGACTCGGCGAGATCTCCAGTGATGGCCGTGGCGCAAAGCACCGGGGCAAGGATCATGCCGTGCATCCAGGTGAGAGGGGCCAGCCTTTCAAGGGGAACGGCCCAAAGCACCACGGCAGCGGCGGCAAACGAACCGATGAAAGCCCCGACAAAGCCCTCCCAGGATTTGGCGGGGCTGATGTGCGGGATCATTTTGTGCTTCCCAAACAGCACGCCGACAATGTAGGCGCCCATGTCGCTGAACTTCGTGACGGCGATGAGGAAGAGCACGAGAAGGATGTCCGTGATGCCCTTGCCGTCCGGATGGAAATACATCAGCCGTATCATGAACCCGAAAAAGATCACCGTGTAAACCGTGCCAAACACCGTGTTAAAAATCCGCTGCAGAGTCGCGGCACCTTCGAGCTGGTGGCGGTAGCAGAGGATGAAGGAGCCGTGCACGCTGGCGGTCAGCGCCGCCAGATCAAACTCCATGGGCGGTGCCTTGTGGTGCGTCATCGTGTACCACAGCACCCCCGCCCAGTAGGTGATGCAGATGACGAAGCCGAGCGCATTGAAGGAGCGCGCATGCGGGTCATTGCGCAAAAGGCGGAAGTATTCCACAGCGCCCGCGACACCGAAGAAGCCGGTGATGGCGATGATCAGCCAGGTGTGCTGCCACTGGACGAATGCCACGGCGAGCAGCGACCACAGCAGCAGCGTGCTGAACAGACGCGAAGCGAAAACACGACGCTTGCTGGGCGCGGGAGGCGGCGTGACGGCGGCGGTTTCAGACATGCGGCAGGTTGGGGGTGCGCCATTTAGAGCCCATCCCGCAGGGGAGAGCAATGCTATTTCGCATTTGGCATTCCTTCCCGCCCCGTTAATTTTAGTTCGCATGGCAGCCTGCGCCATCCAGCCCGGCGCTGGTGTGCTGCTTTTGTGCGCCGAACCTGCGCGATCCGGGCTTCCGGGTTCACTTCACGGACCTGCCCTCCGGTGTGATCACAGCCCTCCGGCAAAGAACGCGCGCAGTTCGTGCAGCCCCTGCCCTTCCTCGCAAACTTCGGCGAGATTGAACACCGCTGCGGGGATGTGCTGCTCGTAGTGGGGCTTGCCGAGATTGCGGCTTAGATTGGCGTAGGCGCCGAGGGCCTGCATGAGGCGCTGCGCGGCGCAGAGATAGAAGACCTCCCGCAGGTCCTGCAGCCCCAGTGCACGGTGGTCCGCGTAGTAGCTCAGCAGGCTGGCGCGCTCCTCCATGCTGAGATTCACATAGGGATCGTAAAGCAGCGAGGCGAGATCGTATTCGGCGCGGCCGAGGCGGAGCCCCTGGTAATCCACCAGCCAGGCATCCTCCCCACGGATGAGAACGTTCTGGCTTTGGAAGTCCCGGTGCACGAGACATCGCGGCAGCCGGGCCAGCCGGCGGCGGAGCTGCCGGAGGGTTTCACGCGCGGTGGCGAACTCCGGACCGGAGCAGTCCCGCCCCAGGTAGCCGCCCACAAAGTGTTCGAGGAAGTAGTTCTGCTCCCACTCGTAGAGGGCTTCATCAAAGCCGGGCTCGAGTTCCTCGACATCCGCAGGAGTGAGCGTGCTCTCTTGCACTCCGTGAAATTTGGCGGCCTCCCGCAGGGTGGCCTGATACAGCGGGAAACGCCGGTCCCAGGGGTGCTCGTTGAAGGACTGCAGGTCAATGCGCCCCAGGTCCTCCAGCCAGACGCAGAGGCGCTGCTCATCAAAGGCGTACACCTGCGGCACATGGGCGCCGATCTTCCGCAGCCGGTGGGTGGCCGGGACGAACTTGGGGTTGTCCCGGCGCGCCAGGGTGTAAACCATGAGGATCATGGGCTCGCGGCCCACCTGCCAGTTGAGGCGGTAGAAATGGCGGTCTGAAGCCCCTTTGAGAATCACCTCCACATCGCACGGGGTGCCGTCCAGTTCTGGGAACTGTTCGCGCGTGAAAATGAGAAGAGCCTCGTGTTCGGGGAGCATGGGTGGGAAGGCGGAATGACGATTGCGGAATGGCGAATGTCCACCGCAAAGCAATGCCGGGTTAAAAATCGACATCTTCGGCCCTTCCGGATGCCACGATGCCGCTGCGGACGATGCAGCGCTTCAGCTCCGCGCCAGCCTGAACCCGGCCGCCGGGCCAGACGATGCTGTCTTCCAACTGCACCCCGGCTTCGATCACAGCCCCCGCACCCACGACATTGATGCCCCGCAGGACGGCCCCGGGCTCGATCTGCGCCGCGGGGTCGATGGCCGGGGCATACATGCCGTTCAGGGCCGAATGGGCGGACAAATAGGCCGTGCGGCTGCCGAGGTCCCACCAGCTCCCCTCGTCGATCACCACGGCCCCGAGCCTGGCCCCGGCCCGGATCATGTTGAGGAAGATGGGGATGACGGACTCCACCTTGCCAGGGGTGATCCAGTCATGAACGGCGGGGTCGCAGGCATAGATGCCGGTGAAGAGGTATTTGCCTTCGTCTCCGGTGCCGAGCTTGTTGCGAATGTCCGTGACGAGGCCGCTGGCGGGGTCAAAGGCGATGTGAAGGGAAGGCCCATGGCTGCGCAGGACGAGGGTGACGAGATGGCCCTGCTCCCGATGGGTGGTGAGGAGGGGCTGAAGCGGCAGGTCGGTCAGGATGTCCCCATTATAGACGAGGAAGGGCTCACTGCCGAGGAGGTCGCGCACGTTGGCGATGCCGCCGGCGGTTTCGAGGCGGACGGGGCTTTCGTTGCGGAACTGGATCGGCGTGCCCTGGTAGCTTTGATCCGGAAAGGCCTGGGCATAGGCCTGCGGGATGTGGTGGGTGTTTACCACGAAGCGCGAAACCCCGGCCGCCTTCAGGTGGTCAAACGCATAGGTGATCAGCGGCCGGTGAAACACGGGCACCAGCGGCTTCGGAAGCTGCTCCGTCAACGGTTTCAACCTTTCGCCAATGCCTGCGCCCAATACAAATGCCTGTTTCACGCGCGGCATTTACGCGGACGCGATGGCGGCGCAAACGGAAGTTCTCCCCAGGAGGCTCAGGCCGCCCGCTTCTTTCGCATCATCACCACCAGGATGACAATGACCGCGACGGCGGCCGCCGTGGGCAGCAGGTATCCGCCATCCGCGGAGGTGCCGCACAGGGCGCACATGGCATCAGAGCCGCCGGCCGCCGCATCCACAGCCTCCACGGACTCCGCCGTGATGGGCGGCGGCGCCTTGGTGCGGGGGGTGAAGGTTTTCAGATCCAGCACATAGCTGGTTTCACCCGGAAAGAGGATCTGGAAGCGCTCCACTTTCTTCCCCAGGGCGGTGTTGTGATACAGCACGCTGAGCGTTCCCGCGGGGAGCGCCTTGATGGAGTAGCCGGTGCTGCCGGCGGGAAGCTTGGTGCGCCAGGTGCCCGTGAGCATCACCGGGTCCTCCGGCAGCTTCAGGGGGGCGTTTTCCACAGCGGTAAACTCCCAGGCAAGCTCGGGCTTCACCGGCACGGGGGGATCGAGAACGACCTCCACCACCCGCTGGAAGTAGTCCCGGGCGGTGGCCTTGAGCTTTTCCTGCTGCTCCGCCGGGGTGACGCCCAGATCGGCATTCGTGAGGTAGGGGGCCACATTGGGGTCGGGCTGGAAGCTGCGTGGGTCGATCTCCACCTGGAGCGTCCATTCGCCGTTTTGCTCAAAATTGGCCCGCACCGCCACGTCTGGCAGCGGATGCGCCACGCAGGGGGTGGCGCACACCGCCAGGGCTAGCAGGGAGAGGCTGAGGAGCGGGTTCTTCATCCAGCCAGCGTGGCACAGGCCGGGCCCCTGTGACGAGCTTTTTTCAAAAACCCCACATTTTTTGATTGTCATGGGGGGCAAGGCTCGTTTTGAATGCGTGCAAATCCGCTCGGTCACTTCCCTGACGGAAAGCTAACCACACTCCAATCCAATGAAATCCATCCTCACCACCCTCGCCGTTCTTGGCCTCTCCGTGTCCGCTTTCGCCGGCTGCGGCAAAACCGAAACCACCAGCGGCAAGCTCAAGTCCGTTGACGCTGACTCCAAGTCCATCGTGATCGAATCCGGCGGCAAGGACGTCAAGCTGACCCTCACCGCCTCCGTCACCGGCGCTGACAAGCTCGTCGGCAAGAAGGTGACCGCCGTCAGCTCCCACAAGAAAGTGGAGTCCCTCAAGGAAGGCTGATCCATTTCGCGGTAATCTCCGCCCTGAAAGCCCGGAAGCGTCCCTTCCGGGCTTTTTCATGCCCGCATCCGGGGAGCCCCCTGGGAATTTTGCATTTATTCTTGCAGTCACATGAAATAATTTGTCTGATTGATCCTCTTAATGTCTGGCAGCGGCGCACACCCCTGCCCCGCATCAAGACACACCACACCACATACCCATGAAATTGCTTCTCACCCTCGCCCTCGCCTCCACCAGCCTTCTGCTGAGCAGCTGCGCCAACGGCCACTGCATCTTCGCGAAGAAGAAAGCCGGCTCTTCCTGCTGCGCCAGCGGCTCCGCCAGCTCCGGTGCCTCCTGCTGCTCCACCGGCCACAGCCACGGCACGGCCACCCCTGCCAAGAAGAAGTAACTCCCAGGCGATCCAATCTGATGAAGCCCGGAGGCGATGCCTCCGGGCTTTTTTGTACCTGCTTGAGAAAGTCAGTGCATGTGCGCGACCTTCAGCCAACTTTTACCTAGATCATTTTTCTTGCCATCCGGCGGCAGTCCCATGCAACATGCAGCCCATGAAGCCCCCCACCGGCCGTCTCTCCACGCTCGCCTGCCTCTCCATCACCGCAGGCATCCTTCAGCCCCTCACCAGTTGTTCGTCTCCACAATACGCACCACCTCCGCCGCCAGTCGCAATGTTCTACGGCGGCGGGGAAACGGAATCCGGCGCTCCCCTGAGAAAGAGAAAGCTGCCGCCCAAGCCCGACTCTCTGAGCGACTACGGTAGCCTGCCTGCTCCCGCGCCCCCTCCTCCCCCGGTCCACGCGGCCGCCACCCGCTCCGGAGGGTTCTCCTTCCGCCGCCCCAGCGCCCCGGCCAATACCGAGTCCTACGACACGGTCGAAGAAATCCCCTTCCGCCCCACCAAGCAGGACTCCCTCTCCACCTTCTCCATTGATGTGGACACCGCCTCCTACACCAATGTCCGCCGCCTCCTCACCAGTGGCGAGCGCGTGCCATCCGGTGCTGTGCGCATCGAGGAAATGGTCAACTACTTCACCTACAGCTATCCCCAGCCCAACGGCACCGCCCCCTTTTCCGTAAATACCGAGGTCGCCTCCTGCCCTTGGGCCCCTGGCCACAAGCTCGTCCGCATCGGCCTGCATGGCCGCGAGATCGCCAAAACCAGCCGCCCCGCCGCCAATCTCGTGTTCCTCATTGATGTCTCCGGCTCCATGGGAGATCCCGCCAAGCTGCCGCTGGTGCAAAGCAGCCTCCGCCTTCTCGTCAATGAGCTGAATCCGCAGGATCGCATCGCCATCACCGTCTATGCCGGAGCCTCCGGCCTCGTCCTCCCCTCCACACCCTGCTCCGAAAAAGAGCGCATTTTGAAGGCCATTGACAAACTCGAAGCCGGTGGCTCCACCAATGGCGGCGAAGGCATCGAACTCGCCTACGCCACCGCAAAGCAACACTTCATTTCCGGCGGCATCAATCGCGTCATCATCGCGACTGATGGCGACTTCAATGTCGGCACCACCGATGAAAGCTCCCTCGTCAAACTCATCCAGCAGAAGGCCAAATCCGGCATCTACCTCAGCGTGCTTGGGTACGGCATCGGCAACTACAAAGACTCCACCCTCGAGAAACTGGCTGACAAAGGCAACGGCAACTATGCCTACATCGATACCCTCAACGAAGCCCGCAAAGTCCTCGTCAAGCAGGCCGGCGCCTCCCTCATCACCATCGCCAAAGACGTCAAAATCCAGGTCGAGTTCAACCCTTCCAACGTCGCCGCCTACCGCCTGCTCGGTTATGAAAACCGCAAGCTGGAGCACCAGGACTTCGATGACGACACCAAGGACGCGGGAGAAATCGGCTCCGGCCACACCGTCACCGCCCTCTATGAAATCATCCCCGCCGGACAGCCCGTGCCCGGCGCCAAGGACATCCCGCTCAAATACACCGCCACTGCGGCTCCGACCGCCGCCGCAGCCTCCGGCGAACTCCTCACCGTGAAGCTCCGCTACAAACGCCCCGGCCAGTCCAGCAGCCAGCTCCTGCAGCAGGTCGTGCAAAACTCCGGTCAAACCTTCGACCACGCCGACTCCGACTTCCGTTTCGCCACCGCCGTCACCGCCTTCGGCATGAAGCTCCGCGGCTCCCCCCACGCCAAAGCCATTTCCTCCCGCCAGATCCGCTCCTGGGCCTCCAGTTCAGTCGGTTCCGACCCGGATGGCTATCGTCGGGAGTTCGTCAAACTGGCGGGCAAGCTTTGACCCGCGCATTGCGCCTATCCTGCCCTCCATTGCGCCCTTCTTGGCGCAGATGGTTAAACTTGCATTGGAAATGCAAGTTTAACCATCTGCCCTCGTAAATCGAGGCATGCGACTCAGCCTTTTTTCAGACTATGCCCTGCGCGTGCTCATGTTTGCCGCGCTGAAAGGGGACGCCTTTTCCCTCAGCGAAGTCGCGGAGGCCTACAGCATCTCGCGCCACCATCTGGTGAAGGTGGTGAACTACCTGGCCAAGCTGGGCTACCTGGAAACCCGCCGCGGCAGAGGTGGCGGCATCTCCCTGGGCATGCCGCCGGAAGCGATCCGCATCGGCATGGTCGTGCGCCGCACGGAGGACACGCCTTTCATCGTGGAGTGCTTCGACAAACACCGCAACACCTGCCCCATCGACGGGTCCTGCCGGCTCAAAGGCGCGCTGGCCCAGGCTGTAAACGCCTTTTATGAAACGCTCGACCGCCACACGCTGCGCGACCTCGTCAGCGGCTCCGCGGGCAAAGGCATGAGGGAGAAACTGATGCCGCGGCAATGACGGGCCCCCACTCACCACAAACGCCAAATTTTACAGCCATGGCCAGCCCTCTTTTCAACCTCTGCACGCTCCGCGCTTCGTCGTGGTGGCTGAGCCTCGCCATGCTGGCGCCCTCGTTCTTCACGCTCCACGCTGAAGACGAGTATGAAAACGCTCCCATCCGCTACTCGGAGACCACCCCGAACGATGCCGTGCAACGGCTGGAAAACCTCATGGCGGCGGGCAAGGTCAAAATCGACCGCACTGACGCATGGACGGTGCTGCGCGATGTGATGAAGCAGTTCGACATTCCGCAAGAATCCCAGGTCATGGTCTTTTCCAAGACCAGCAAGCAGAATGACCGCATCAGCCCGCAGACGCCGCGGGTGGTATATTTCGGTGACAACGCCTACGTGGGCTACTGCCTGGGCGGATCGATCGAGGTCTCCACCATCGATCCGAAGCTGGGGCCCATTTTTTACCTGCTGGATCCCTATGAGGAGCCTGCCAGGCCGCTGCGCTTCCAGCGGGACAACAGTTGCCTGAGCTGCCACGGCGGCCCCTTCACCCCGGAAGTGCCGGGGGTCATCGTACGCTCCGTGTATCCCGGCCCCGAAGGCCATCCCATCATGAGCCAGGGGAGCACGGTGGTGGATACCACGACGCCCTTCAGCGACCGCTGGGGCGGCTGGTACGTCACGGGCAAACACGGCAGTGTACTGCACCGCGGCAACGTGACCGCCACGGAGAAAAACGACCAGACTATCAGCATTGATTTCAAGGCGGGCGCGAACGTCACCAACCTCGCGAAGTTTTTCGATGTCACTCCCTACCCGCGCAAGCAGAGCGACATCGTGGCCCTCATGGTGCTGGAGCACCAGACCAGCGTGCAAAACATCCTCACCAAGGCCAATCACTCCGCCCTGCGGGCCATGCACATGCAGACGAGCCTGCAGAAAGAACTGGGGGAACCTGTGCAGAGCGAACCCACTGGCACCGCCCGGCGGATCATCGACCACAGTGCGGAGGACGTGGTGGAAGCCCTGCTCTTCAAAGACGAGGCCGCTTTGCCTGAAGGCGGCATTGAGGGCGACCCTGCCTTCCAGACAGCCTTTGCCAAAAATGCACCGCAGAGCAGCGACGGCCGCAGCCTGAAGGACTTCCAGCTCCTGCACCGCCTCTTCAAGTACCGCTGCAGCTACATGGTCTATTCCCTGACCTTCCAGCACCTCACCGCGCCACTGAAGCAGACGGTGCTGAACCGGCTGTGGACCATCCTGGAGGGCCGGGACACCAGCGGCCATTTCACCTACCTGACGAGCACCGAACGCGGCCACATCCGCCGCATCCTGGCGGAGACCCTGCCGGGAGCACCGGCGGAGTGGAAGAAGGCGCTGGCGGCAAAGTGAGGCGTGCTGCGAGTTGAAAACCGGCGCGCCATCTCCAACCTGAACGCATGAAACAACTCCTCGCCCTCCTTCTTCTCTGCGCGCTCTGCCTGACCTCCTGCGGAGAAAAGCAGCCCCCGGTGGTGGATTTTGCGGACAAGGACATCGAGCTCCTGAATGACGGCAAGGAGGCGAACTACAAGGGCAAACCCTACACCGGCCTTCTCCGCAACAAACACTCCAACGGCAAAACCGCTGGCGAGTATCCCTACATCGACGGCAAGATGCATGGAGTCATGAAAGAGTGGTACGACAACGGCCAGCAGTCTGCCGAGACCAACTTTGACCACGGCCAGCGCCACGGCCTCAACCGCTACTGGGACATGAAGGGCAAACAGACCAAGGAACAAATCTACGATCACGACAAGTCCATCAGCGAGAAGCATCTCTGACCAGGGCTTTCGTCATTCTGACTTCGTCATTCGTCATTTTTCCTCATGGCCGCTCCAGTCATTGCGCTCCTCGTCATCGCCCTGCTCTCCCTGCTGGTGGTGCGCGTGGGATCGACGGCGCTCATGATGACGGGCATCAGCTGGGACACGGCCAGCTTTCAGGCGTACTCAGCGTTCTTCGGCGTGGGCTTCACCACCAAGGAGGCGGAGCTGGTGGTGAATCATCCGGTGCGCCGGCGCATCATCCGCGATCTGATTTTGGCAGGCAATGTCGGGCTGACCTCCGCGCTGGCGACTCTCATCGTGACGCTGCTGCAAAGCGGCTCTGGCGGGGATACAATGCTGATGCTGGCATGGCTCGTGGGCGGCCTCGTGGTCATGCATCTCATCTCCCGCCTCGCCTGGTTTCAAAAGGTGCTCGATCACCTCATCCAGCGCACGCTGGAGCGCACGGGCATGGTGCGCGCGCTGGACTACGAGCTCCTGCTGCGCATTCAGCACGGGTATGTGGTGTCAGAGATCGAAGTGCTGGCAGGCACTTTCCTGGCTGAGCGCACGCTGCGTGAATCGCGCCCGTGGGATCGCGGGGTGGTGATCCTTTCCATCAAGCGCGAAGGCCACACCCAGTCCGGCATTCCCGCCCGGGATGACCTGATCAAAGCAGGCGACATCCTGACCGCCTATGGCAAGGAGGGCGACCTTCTGGCCATGACCCAGCCTTTCGCCACAACCACACCCCCTTCTCAAAAACCATGAATCTCACCAACCAAGTCTGCGTCATCACTGGCGGTGCCAAAGGAATCGGCCTCGCCACCGCCCAGGCCCTTCTGGCACGCGGCGCGCGCGTGGCCTTGCTCGATCTCGAAAACGTGGCGCTCGATCATCCCGACGCGCTCTCTGTCCGCTGTGATGTCTCACGCGCTGCGGAGGTGCAGGCCGCGGTGGATCAGGTCACGGAGCGCCTCGGGCCCATCTCTGTCTGGGTGAACAACGCGGGCCTGGCGCGCCATCGCTGGATTCCGGACTACACGGAGAGTGAGATCGACCTGATGCTGGATGTGAATCTCAAAGGCACGATCCTTGGCTCCCAGGCGGCGCTGAAGGCCATGATGCCGCACAAGCGGGGGCACATCATCAATGTGATCTCCACCGCCAGCCTGCGCGGCATTCCGAGCGAAACGGTGTACTGCGCCGCGAAGTGGGGCGTGCGGGGCTTTACGCAGGGGCTGGCGGAGGAGGCTGCGCCACACCGCATCCGCGTCACCGCGATTCTTCCCGGCGGCGTGGACACCGCTTTCTGGGACGATGCCTCGCAGCGTCAGGCGCCGAAGCAGCTCTTCCTCAAGCCGGAGCACATTGCCGACGGCATTGTGCGCTGCCTTGAGATGGATGACTTCTGCGTGCCGCGCGAGCTGGTGCTGCGCTCGCTGGATGACAGCGATTTCTCCGTGAAGCCGGCGTGATCACTTCGCCCCGGCCTGGGCAGCCTCGGCGCGCTTTTTGAAGGCGGAGAGGCTGCGATGCGGAAAGGGCAGCGGCGTGGAAGGCGGCATTTGATCCAGCACGGCCTGCAGCTTGGTGCGGGCCGCGGCGGCAGGGCCGGAAGCGTCTGGAGGCAGCGGCTTTTGTTCCGCAGGATCCGCCTCGAGATCATACAGGCTGCCGCTGTTGGTGAGCTTGAAGCGCCCGTCGCGGGCGACGCGCTCATCCGCGTAGTGGTTGAAGATCCACTTGCGCGGCGCGGCCCCTTCCCCGCGCAGGAAGGGCGCGAAGGATTTTCCATCGAGCACGAGCGATGCGGGAGGCTTCGCACCGGCGAGATCGCAGATGGTGGGGAGAATGTCGGTGAAATCCGCCAGCGGCGCGGTGCGTCCGCCGCGCACCAGCTGCGGGCTGTGGATGATGAGAGGCACGTTGCCTCCGGCCTCATTGATCTGATACAGGCTGCCCTGCACCTCGCGGCCGTTGGCACGGGCGGAGAGAGATTTTTCCGTGCCGTTGTCGGAGGCGATGATGACGATGGTGCGCTTCAAGAGATCGAGCCGCTCCAGTTCGGCGACGATGGCGCCGACCTGCTTGTCTGCGTAGCGCAGCATGTCCGCAAACATCTCGTGCTCCTCCTTCGGCGGGTTGTCGCGATTGTCGGGAGTGGACACCACATGCTGCTGCACATTCTGCCCATGGGTGAGCACCATGGCGTGATAAAACAGGAACGGCTTTTCACGATTCCGCCGGTAAAAGTCGAACGCGAACTCCTGAAACACATCCGGCCCAAAGCGACCACTGGCAATCTCACGCCTGCCATTGCGCAGCAGCACGGGGTCCCAGTAGCGGCTTTCAATGTGCTGCGTGGCTTTGGAGAGAAAATCCGCGTCGTTGCCAGCGATCGCTTTTTGGAACGCGGCGTTGAAATCGGGCCCCACTTTGTCGCGGTCGATGCTGCCCGGCCACACGAGCTGCTCGTCAAAACCGTGCTTGGTGATGGCGTCCGGCTCATCGTAGAGATTGTTCACCTGCCATTTCCCCGCCATCCCCGTGGCGTAGCCGGAATCCCGGAGCAGACGCGCATAGGTGGTCTCCCGCCGGGGATCGAAACCGCCGCCGCTGTAGAGCGCCGCATCATGATGCAAATACCAGCCGGTGTGGAAAGGATAGCGTCCCGTGAGCATCTCGACACGGCTGGGGCCGCAGACGGTGGTGGTGTAGCAGTTCGCGAAACGGACTCCCCCAGCGGCGAGGCGGTCGATGTTGGGCGTGCACTTCTCCTCGCTGCCATAGCAGCCGAACCACTCCTTGCCGACATTGTCGAGCAGGATGACCACGATGTTCGGACGGCCGGTGTCAGCGGCGGACAGAGTGAGGCACGGCAGACACAGCAGAAGAAGGAAAAGACGTTTCATGGCGGTCGCGCGATTAAACGCCAGGCGTCCCGGCGGCATTTCTAAAGAGTTCCCCTGACCTCATGAGGAAGCGCATGATTTGCGCCCGTCGTGCGTTTTGTGTGCGTGCATTGAACCTCCGGCATCCGCACCATGAACGCACTGATCCATTCCCAGGCCTCCCGACGTGATTTCATCAAAACCGCCTCCTGGGGCGCGCTGGGAGGCATCATCGCCTCCCGCACGGCTCCGGCGGTGGGGGCAACCAAGGCCCTGAGCGCCTCCCACGAGCCGATGCGGGAGCTGCATGCCAGCCTGAGCGCGGTGCAGCGCGCGGCCATGTGCTTTGACTGGGACCACCGCGTGGACATCCAATATGGCCGCAAGCCGCTGCACACGCCGGATCCCAAAGGCGTGCTGCTGCGGGCGCACATGGCGAATGCCTGGCTCATCACGCCGCAGCTTCTTGGCAGCGAGTTTTACACGGACAAGCAACGTGGCCTGGTGCTGGACGTCATGAAGACCGTCCTCGCGCCGGGATGGACGGAGAAATTTCAGCAGCAGGCGCAGGATGACTATGGGCCGTGGGGCGCCGACCAGGCCCTCGCCTTCTTCGGCACGCCCGACAGCGAAAACTTCGAATGCGTCGTCACCGGCTTCCATCTCACCCTCCGCGCCGGCAGCGGCCACAACACCTCCTCCGCCTTTGGCGGCGGCATCTCCCAGGGCCATCAGCCCACCGGCTTCTACGAAAAGACCGGGCACCCGCGGAACATCTGGTGGTACCAGTCCCTGCTGGCGAACAAGGTGTATGCGCTGCTGGATGAAAAGCAGCGTGCCAAGGCTTTGATCAAAGGGAACGCGCCGTTTGTCTCCTCAGACCCCGGTGCCGTCGCGCACGTGGATCAGGCCATGCGCCATCCCGAAGGCGTCAACTTCACCCAGCTTCACAAGGAACTCACCCAGCACATCGACCGCACCGTCATCCGTCCCGGCGTGGAGCGCGATGACCGGCGCGAATCCGAAATCCGTTTTCGCGGCCCCAAAGGCGGCTTCCCCGGCCTCCCCATCTCATCCATGGGCCGCGATCAACAAGACGCCGTCCTCAAAACCCTCGAAGCCCTCCTCGAACCCTACCAGCCCGAATACCGCGATCAGGTCCTCCGCTGCCTCAAAAAACAAGGCGGCATCGACGCCTGCAGCATGGCCTTTTACGAACAGTTCGACATGGGTGCCGATCAAGAGTGGGACATCTGGCGCATCGAAGGCCCCTCCTTCGTCTGGTACTTCCGCGGCGCCCCCCACGTCCATATCTGGATCCACGTTGCTGACGATATGAATGCCCCCTTCAGCGCCTACTTCGGATGAAAAACCTCCTCGCCCTTCTGCTCGCCATCACCACCTGCGCAGCAGAGCAGGTGCCCTATCTCACCCCCGAGCAGGAACTTGCCACCTTCCACCTCCAGCCCGGCTACCGCCTCGAACTCGTCGTCAGCGATCCGGTGATTAAAGAACCCGTCGCCATCGCCTTCGATGGCAATGGCCGCATGTTCGTCGCCGAAATGCGCGCCTTCATGCAGGACCTCGAAGGCACCGACCAGCGCGCCAAAAACGGCCGCGTCTCCATGCACTGGTCCAGCAAAGGCGACGGCCACTTTGACCGCCACAGCGTTTTTGCCGACAACCTCATCCTCCCCCGCATGATTCTGCCGCTCGCCGGCGGCGTGATTATTGCCGAATCCGACACAGATGACCTGTATTTGTACCGCGATTCCGACAACGACGGAGTGGCCGACAAAAAGGAACTTTGGTATACCGGCGGCCCCCGTGGCGGCAATCTGGAGCACCAGCCCAGCGGCCTCGTGTGGTGCATGGACAACTGGATTTACTCCAGCTACAACGCCCACCGCCTGCGCTGGAACGGCCCCAGCCGCGCCCCCTTAAAGGAACCTACAGCACCCAACGGTGGCCAGTGGGGCCTCTCCCAGGATGATTATGGAAAGCCCTGGTTCATTGGCGGCGCCGAACGTGGCCCCCTCAACTTCCAGCAGCCCATCCTCTACGGCGCCTTCAACATCGACGGCCAGACCGATCCCGATTTTTCCGCCGTATGGCCCCTCGTGGGCCTTGCCGACGTTCAGGGTGGCCCCATGCGCTTCCGCCCCGAGGACAAAACCCTCAACCACTTCTCCTCCCCCTGCGGCAGCGACATCGTGCGCGGCGACCGCATGCCCGCCGATCTGCGCGGCGACTTCCTCATGTGCGAGCCCGTGGGCCGTCTGGTGCGTCGCGCCAAGGTGACGCTGAACGACGGCGTGACCATGCTGCGCAATCCGCATGAAAAATCCGAATTCATCCGCTCCACCGATCCCAACTTCCGCCCCGTGAATCTCGCCACCGCGCCGGACGGCTGCGTGTACATCGTGGACATGTACCGGGGTGTGGTGCAGGAGGCGGTCGCGATTCGTCGTGGCAGTTATCTGCGTGGCGTCGTCGAAAATCTGGGCCTGGAAAAGAACATCGGCCGTGGCCGCATCTGGCGGCTGGTGCATGAGGGGGCAAAGCCGGGACCGCAGCCACGCCTGCTGGAGTCCACGCCCGCGGAACTCGTAACGCAGCTCGCACATCCAAACGGCTGGTGGCGCGATACCGCGCAGAAGCTGCTGGTGATGAAGCAGGACAAGAGCGTGGCGCCCGCCCTCGTGGAAATGGCGCGCAGCCATGGCAGCCCTGTGGCACGGCTGCACGCGCTGTGGACGCTGGAGGGAACAGGTGCGCTCGACGCAGCTCTGGTGAGCGATCTGCTCAAGGACGCGCAGCCGCAGATGCGCAGCGCGGCGATCCGCGTGAGCGAGACCTTGTTTAAAAAAGGCGATGCCTCCCTGCAGCGGCAGGTGCAGCGCCTGACCGATGATGCCGATGCCGGCGTGGTGATGCAGGGGCTGATGACGGCCAAGCTTCTCAACTGGCCGGAGGCCGCCGCCAGCCTGCAGCGTCTCTCCACTCAACACTCCGTGCGGGGTGTCCGCGAGATCGCCCAGCAGCTTCTCACTCCTGTGAGCCCCTTCCTGACGGATGACAGCCTCACGCAGGTGCAGAAGAACTCCATGAGCTCCGGAGAGGTGGCCTACCGCGCGCTCTGTTTTGCCTGCCACGGCCTCTCCGGTGCAGGCGCACCGTTTGAAGGCCCTCAGAAAGGAGCCACACTCGCGCCAGCGCTGGCAGGTTCGCCACTGGTGCAGGGGCCGCCGGAACGAGTGCTGATGGTGCTGCTGCACGGCCTCACCGGCCCCCACCAAAACGGACACAAATATCCCACCGAGATGGTGCCCATGGGGGCGAACTCTGACAGCTGGGTGGCCAATGTCTCCAACTACATCCGCAACAGCTTCGGCAACCGCGCACCGTTTCTCACCGCCGCCGACACGGCACGCGTGCGCGCCGCCACATCCGAACGCAAGACACCGCCGACGCTCGAAGAGGTGCAGAGTTTTGGTGATGGCCTCCCGCCCGTGAATTTCGTCCCCCTCTTTGACGGCCGGACGTGGGCCAACTGGCAGCACGACGCGCACCTCGACGGTGTGTGGGAGATCGCCGATGGTGTGATCCGTCTGCGCACCGACGAACCGCCCCGCGCAGCCGGAAAGGACTACAATCTCTCCACCACAAAGAAGTACAAAAACTTCACGCTGATGCTCGACTGGCGCCTCACCGGCAAACCGGTGGTGAAGCCTCACCAGTGGCTCATGGAGGACGGGCAGTTTCACACCGATGCGGCCGGCAAGGTGATCATGAAGGACAATCTTACCTGGGGCGACAGCGGCATCTATCTGCGCGGCGTCCGTGCAGCCCAGATCAACATCTGGTGCCAGCCCTGCGGCAGCGGCGAGGTGGGCACCAAATTCAAGGACACCGAGGCCACCCAGGAAGAGCGCATGAAGACCATGCCCAGCGCCCGCGCCGACAAAGGCCCAGGAGAGTGGAACCGCTTCATCATCACGCTGCGCGGCAACCGCGTGGATGTGTCACTCAATGGCACTCAAGTGATCCAAGGCGCACGCGTAAAAGGCATCCCCGCCGAAGGCCCCATCACCCTGCAAAACCACAAAGACGCCGTGGAATTCCGCCACCTTTTCATCAAGGAACTGACACCCTAAATTTTCCCGCATGAAGCTGTTTGTATTCGCCCTCCTCCTCACCCTCAGCCTGCACGCCGCGGAGCCGCTCGACACCTTCATCGAAGAACAACGGCCCTCGCTGATCCAGCTCTACGAGCATCTGCATGCGCATCCTGAGCTTTCGCTGCATGAGGAGAAGACCAGCGCCCGCATGGCGGAGGAAATACGCAAGGCGGGCTTTGAAGTGACGGAAAAGGTCGGTGGTTTTGGCGTGGTGGCCGTTTTGAAGAACGGGCCGGGGCGGACGGTGCTCGTCCGCACCGATCTCGACGGACTTCCAGTGCGCGAAATCGGCTCGGTGCCCTACGTTAGCAAGGTGACCACCAAGGACGATGCGGGCAATGAAGTCTCCGTCATGCATGCCTGCGGACACGACATGCACATGACGTGCTGGCTGGGTGCAGCACGGGCGCTCACGGCCGCGAAGGATCAATGGAAAGGGACGCTCGTCTTCATCGCACAACCGGCCGAGGAGCGCGGCCTGGGTGCGCTGGCCATGATCGAAGACGGCTTGTACCAGCGCTTCCCCAAGCCGGATGTCTGCCTGGCGCTGCATTGCGACTCCAGCCTCGCAGCGGGCACCTTCGGCTTCACCAGTGGTCCGGCCACCGCGAGCACGGACACGGTGGAGATTGTCGTCAAAGGCATCGGCGGACACGGTGCCATGCCGAATCTGACGAAAGATCCCATCGTGCTCGCGTCGCAGATTGTGCTGGCGCTGCAAACCATCGACAGCCGTGAACTGCATCCCGTGGAGCCGGTGGTGATCACCGTGGGCAAGTTCAACGGCGGCACCAAGAGCAACATCATCCCCGACAAGGTGGAGCTGGGCCTCACCGTGCGCACCACCAGCCCGGAGACACGCAAACAGGTGCTGGACGCGATCAAGCGCATCTGCCACGGCCTGGCCATCGCCGCCGGGCTGCCTGAAAATCTGCTGCCGGAAATCACCTTGATCGGGCCCGGCACCCCCTCCGTTTACAATGATCCGGCGCTCACCACGCGTGTGACCCAGGTGTGGGCGGATGCCTTTGGCAAGGCGAGCCTCGTGGAACGCAAGCCCACGATGGCCGGCGAGGATTTCTCCCGCTACACGATGACCTCTGACAAGATCCCCATCTTCCTCGCCTGGCTGGGCACCGTGGCACCCGAGAAGTTTGAGCAGGCGAAAGCCACGGGGGAAGCCTTGCCCAGCCTGCACTCGCCGTTTTACCGCCCCGAGCCCGTGCCCTCGATCACCTTTGGCGTCAAAGCGATGACGCTCGCCGTGCTGAGCGAACTCAGGCGGCAGTGAGCGAATCGCCTGTCCGCTCCGTTGGTAGTTTCATGATTCGTCTCCTCGCTGCATTTTTGCTTCTCCAAAGCCTCGCGCAGGCCGCGTTCCAAGAGCCGGCGCCGGGCGTGCATGTGTGGCAGGACACCTGCAATGTTTACGTGCTGAAGCACGATGACCACGCCCTTCTGATCAATCTTGGCGACGGCGAGGTGCTGAAGCACCTGCACGAGATCGGAGTGAAGCAGGTCGACTGGGTGCTCTTCACCGATCATCATCGCGAACTGTGCCAGGGAGCGCCCAACCTGACACGCCCGGCAACCCTGGTGGCCGCACCAAAGGAAGAACAGGCCTTCTTTGAAACACCGAATGAGTTTCGCCACTGGAACCCGCGCCTCAGTGACAAATTCACTGTCCACGGCTCCAGCTACCTCCGCCCTTTGGGCCGGGCGGTGAAGATCGACAAGGCGCCGAGCGATGGAGACAGCTTCACGTGGAATGGTTTCACGCTCAGTTGCGTCAGCACGCCGGGGCACTCACCGGGCGGCATGAGCTTCGTGATGAAGCAGGACGGCCACACGCTTGTGTTCACCGGCGGCGTCATGCATGACGGCGCAAAGATGACGAACTGGTTCGACACGGAGTGGGACTATGGCTTCGCCAAGGGACTGGATGCGCTCACCGCCACGGTGGACAAATTGATCGCGATCAAGCCGGACACTGCCTTTGCATCACAGGGGCCAGTCATCGCGAATGCGACGGCACAGCTCGAGACCTACAAGAAGCGGCTGACTCAATTTCGCCCAGATTATGTGCGCGGCTATCCCGTGGAGTCCTTCGGGAAGCGCCCGCAACATCCCGCCACCAAGCAAACGCAGGCTCACTACATCGTGCAGGTGACACCGCACCTCTACATGTTCGGCCCGGAGATGGCGGGCAAGAACTTTGCCATCATCATTGCCGACAGCGGCCATGCGCTGCTGCTGGACTGCGGCCTCTTTCCAAAGCTCGTGCTCGAGCGCATCATCAGCGACATGAAGGAGTTTCTCGGGCTCAAGCAGATCGACGCCTGCTGGATCTCCCACTCGCATGGCGACCATTTCACGCTCTTCCCCGCGCTGAAGGAACATGGCGTAAAGTTCTGGACGATGGACAGCATCGCCGACAAATGCGAAAACCCGCGCTACTACGACTACCCGGCGATGATCGGCGCCTACAACGCCGGGTTTGAGCAGGCCAAGATCGACCGCATTCTCAAAGCGGGTGACGTCATCGACTGGGAAGGCTACAAGCTGCACATCGACTGGATGCCCGGGCAGACGGAGTTTGGCAACGCGCTCTGGCTCGAACTGGACGGCAAGAAGATCGTCTTCACCGGAGACAACCTCTTTGGCGATCCCGCTGATCCCGCGCAGAACGGCCACGAGTGCGTGAATGCCCGAAACAGCGCCATCGTTGAGGAAGGCTATCTCGTCGCCGCGCAGTATCTGCAAAAGCTGCAGCCCGACATCATCATGGGCGCGCATGGCGTGCTGATGACGGAGCCGAAGGCTTTCATCGAACGCTACCACGACTGGGCCCGCCGCATCATTGCCGAATACAAGGAGCTGCTGCCCGACACGGATTATGAATACCTCTTCGACCCCTACTGGGTCAGCTCCTATCCGTATCGTGTGGACCTGACACAGCAGCCCACGCAGGAGGTCAGCATCACCGTGCGCAACTTCCGCGCCACGGAGCAAAAGCACCGCGTCGTGCTCCAGCTTCCGCCGGGGGTTCGTGCGGAGCCGTCCACGCTTGAAGGAAGCGTGCCGCCGAAGTCGCGCCAGAGTTTCAAGGTGAAGCTCACCGCCGACCCCGCCCAGGTGGCCGCGGGCGTGCAGATCGTGCCCATGGACATCACTCTGGATGGCCGGCACTACGGCCAGCTTTTTGATTTCATCCTTCAGGCCCGGGAACCTGAAGCAAAAACCCCTGCCCCATGACGAACCGCCGAACCTTCCTGACCTCCCTCGCCGGACTGGCGGCCACCACCGGCCGCGCCATCACTCCCTCCCCCATGAATGCCGCCGTTGAGATCATCCAGAAACAAATCGACACCGGCACGCTGGAGTCCGCTGTGCTGCACGTGCGCCGGGGAAAGGACACCTTTGAGCAGGCCTTTGGCAAAGCCGCGAATGCGGATGCCGTCTTCCTGCTCGCGTCCATCACCAAGACCATGACCGCCACGGCAGCAATGGTGCTGGCAGACCGGGGAGAGCTGCGGATCAGCGATCCCGCAGTGAAATTTCTCCCGGAATTCAACGAGGGCGCGCGAAAGGAGATCACCCTTGAGCATTTGCTCGCCCACACCTCCGGGCTGCCTGACCAGTTGGAGAACAATGCGGCGTTGCGCGCACGACACGCACCGCTGACGGAGTTCGTGCAAGGAGCCCTCCGCACGCCGCTGCTGTTTGCCCCTGGCATGAAGTATCACTATCAAAGCATGGGCATCCTGCTGGCGGCGGAGATCGTGGAGCGCATCACCCAAACTCCGCTGCCGGAGTTTCTAGCGAAGGAAGTTTTCGCGCCGCTCGGCATGAGCCGCAGCGCGCTTGGCCTCGGCCGCTTCAAAATTGAAGACACCATCCGCTGCCAGACTGAGCACGCTGCTCCGGAATCAGGCGCGGGCGATCCCAAGGCAGCCTCCTGGGACTGGAACAGCCCCTACTGGCGAAATCTCGCCGCGCCCTGGGGCGGCGCCCATGGCTCCGCAGGCGATGTGGCGCGCTTTCTGGATTCGTTCCTGCATCTGTCCGGCAAGGTGCTGCGCCCGGAGACAATGAAGCTCATGCTGCAAAACCACACGCAGGGCCTCGCCGCACGGCGCGGCATTGGCTTTGCGCTTGGCCCGGACGGCTTTGGCAAAGACTGCTCAGAACAGAGCTTTGGCCATTCCGGGTCCACCGGCACACTCGCGTGGGCAGATCCGACCACGGACACCACGTGCGTCATCCTGACCTCGCTGCCATCCCGCATCTCTGGCGACACGATTCTGCATCCTGTCTCCGACGTGGTGGCGCGGCCGATTTGATGCCGTCAACGCGCCGCGTGCTCGCGGATTTCTTGCGCACTGAGCACATGCTCATACACCGCCATCTGGGCCATCCGACCCACAAACTGGCGGCCTTCCCGATGCCCGGCTGCTTTAAACAAGCGGCCAAAGCTCAGGGCACAAGCGGTGGTCTTTTCCGCACCCGGCAGAGCGGCATCTCCCACCAGCCTGCCGTCCAGATACATCTCCAGCTTATCTCCGCGCCGCTGGCAGACGAGATGCTGCCAGCGATACGGCGTGTAGAGCGGAGCGCTGTAAACATTCATGCCGTCCCGGCTGCCGGGCGGCCAGCGGAAAAGGAAGCGCACGCGCCCCGGACGCAGGGCATTGCGTGCATCCCGCCGCGTCAGTTGCAGCAGGGAGAGGGTGTCATTCTCATCATCCAGCGCATGCAGCACCGCCAGAGCACTGCTGTGAAAGGCATCGCTGGCAAACCAGAGCTCCACGGCAAACTCATCGGGAGGCGTCCACTCGCCATCCGCCTGAAGGAACTGCGGCTCGCTGTCGGCAGAGAAGGCCAGGCTCCCATCCGACTGCGGCGCAATCGGCCCGTGGATGTTAAGCGCTTTCGCGCCACCGGGCGCCGCATCCTCAATGTGCCCGCCCTGCGCCGCAGGCCCATGCCAGTAGTGCAGCGGTTTGGATTTGAGAATCCGCTGAGAATAGTCCGCGCTCAGCACCAGGGGTGGAATGCGTAGATCAGGCGCGGTGAGCATCTCACGTGGATCAATGCCACGCAGCGTGTTTGTCCGCGGGTCCAGCTCTGACGACTGCTGGGCGCTCAGCAGGCGCGTCCGCAGCGGGCTGCCGTCTTTCGAGAGCATCGCCAGCTCGGCCTGACCCTGATAGACCATGACCTGCGTTTTGCCCTCTCCTTCCACATTCACGCCAAACTCCGTGCCCAGATCCACCACGGCACCGCCAGGTGTTTCGATGGTGAACCCCTCGGCACCTTTGTTTACATGCGTGCGCACGTTGCCGCGCCTGCAGGTGATGCGCTCGGAATCCTGCAGCGTGAGATCGGCCGGACCTTCAATGTGGACGCTGACGCCGCTCAGAAAGGCAAGCGTGAGCCGCCCGCTGTCAAAACGCAGATTCCCCACACCTACCAAGTCTCCGACCTTCGGCACGTCGGCCTGCGCCGCGTTCCATTTCACCTCATCCGCCTTCACTACCAGCGCCAGGTTTTCACGGCCAGCAGCCGCCACTGTTGATTGATTCGGCTTCATCAGCAGTAGCACAGCAAACACCGCCGCCAGGCAGGCGGCCAGTGCTGCCACAGGCCGCCACCAGGAGGCCACAAACGGGCGCGGTTGTTTGCGTAGCGCCTCACGCAGGCGCTCGTCGGAGAAATCGTTCTTCGCAGCTGCCAGCCCCAGCTCATCCTGCAACTCCAGCCAGCGCGGCTCCGGCGCCTGCACCGCCTGCAGACTTCCAAAGGTGCGCAGTTCCGTCGCCAGTTCTTTTCGCAGTTCGCCGTCTTCACGCAGCCGCTTCAGCAGTTCGGCACGGCGCGCCTCAGGCATCTCCTCGCCAAACCACGCAGCGATGATTTCATGCAGTTCCTCAGACATTTTGCACCTCCTTCAGCACGCACTCCCGCAGGAGCTGGTTGGCACGGTAGTGCAGTTGATAGACCGCCCCGGCGGACGTTTGCAGTGCCTCCGCCAGCGTCTGGACCTTCATGCCCTCCAGCCCCGCGTGCACCACGCGCCGCAGCTTGTCCGGCAGTTTGGCAATGCAGCGCAGCAGGGCTTCAATGTGTGCAGGCTTCTCATCTCCCGCGGCCGCATCCAGCTCGCCACCCACAATCTCCGCCACCTCGGCGCGGAAGCGGTCCAGCGCACTCGCACGGCGCTGGCTGCTGCGGAAGTACATCATCACCTTGTTGCGCGCGATGCCCCGCAGCCACGCACCCAGATCATCTCCACGCCTGAAGCTGCTCAGCGATCGATACGCCGCGATGAAGGTCTCCTGCGCCAGATCATCCACATCTCCGCTGTTAAACACCTGCGCGCTGATGTAGCTGCGCAGCATCAGCCCATGCGCCTGCACCACCTGCATGAAGGCGGCGGAGTCTCCCCGCGCCACGGCGCTGAGCACGGCATCCAGTTGTGACGGATCGGTCATCGCCGTGAGTTTGCCGCGAATTGGAAAATCTCACACAAAAACATTTTTTGTGAGATCGCCGGCCCGGCGGCAAATCAGGGGTCAATATCGCGTTCTCTCTGCACGTTCTCTTTCCCCGTATGTCCCTGCTCAAACCCACCAGCCTCCTTCTGCTAGCCGCTCTCGGCCTTCACGCCGCCGAACCGCCGGTGCCGGCAAAGATCGTGTTTAACCGTGATGTGCAGCCGATCTTGTCTGACAACTGCTTCTACTGCCATGGCAACGACCCCAAGCACCGCGAGGCCGACCTGCGGCTGGACATTCGAGACGAGGCGCTGAAGGCGAAGGCTTTCATCCCCGGCAAAGGCGCGGAAAGCGAGCTCGTATCCCGCATTCTCACCCAGGATGAGGACGACCTCATGCCGCCGCCGGATTCACACAAAAAGCTCACCCCGCGGCAGAAAGAAATCCTCAGAAAATGGATCGACCAAGGCGCCGCGTATCAGTTGCACTGGTCTTATGAAAAACCGGTGAAGGCCGCCATTCCCGCAGGGAAAAACGGAGTGGATGTACTGGTTCGGCAGCGCCTTTCGGAGATCGGCCTCAAGCCCTCGCCCCGGGCAGATGCGCGGACACTGGCCCGCCGGCTTTACCTGGACCTCCTCGGCATGCCGCCCAAACCGGAGGAAGTGGCCGCGTTTGAAAAAGACTCCTCACCCGCCGCCTATGCCAGGCTCGTGGACAGCCTCTTCAAAAACCCGCACTATGGCGAGCGCATGGCCATCGGCTGGCTGGATGTGGTGCGCTTTGCCGACACGATCGGCTACCACAGCGACAACCCGCACAACGTGTGGCCTTACCGCGACTACGTCATTCAGGCTTTCAACAGCAACAAGCGCTTCGACCGCTTCACACTGGAGCAGATCGCTGGTGATCTCCTGCCGGATGCGAATCAGGAAAGCAAAGTCGGCTCCGCCTTCAACCGCCTGCTGCTCACCACTGAAGAAGGCGGCGCACAGGCAAAGGACTACGAGCAGCGCATGCTCACCGACCGCGTGCGCGCCGTGGGCAATGCCTGGATGGGCCAGACCACCGGCTGCTGCCAGTGCCATGATCATAAGTTCGACCCCTGGACCCAGCGCGATTTCTATTCGTTGGGTGCATTCTTTGCCGACATCAAAGAGCCGATCCTTGGCCGCCGCGAACCCGGCATGACGGTGCTCGACGAGGCGGGGCAGAAGAAGCAGGCGGATATCGCGCAGCGCCTTGCCGCCCTTCAGGCCGAGTTTGCCAAGCCACGTCCCGATCTCGCACCAGCTCAAGCAGCATGGGAAAAGCAGGCATTGGAAGCAGTGAATACAAACAGCCAGTGGCAGCCCGTGAAGCAAGTCACTGCGGCTGCGACCAAGAAGAACATCACCCTGAAGGCCGACAAAGAAGGCATCGTGCGCGGCGTCATCGATGCCAAGCGCAACGAGCGGAAACAGAACGACGGCACCGAGACCTACACCCTCACCACCAGGCTGCCCGCAGGCACCACCGGCATCCGCATCGATGCTCTCAAGGAAAAGCTTCCCGGCATTGGCCTGTCATCCAATGGCAACTTCGTGCTCAGCGAAGTCACGCTCACCAGCGGCGACAAAAAGCAGAAAGCAAAGATCGCGCTCGCGCATGCCAGCGCCACGTATGAGCAGAAGAGTTTCGCCGCCGCAGCCGCCATCGATGGCATCGCCGACCAGAAAAACAACGGCTGGGGAGTACTGGGTGGCACGAAAGCAGATCAGTCGCTCTACCTTGAGCTGGCCGAGCCCATCACCGATGGCAATGCCAGCGTGGTTCTCACCCTCACGTTTGCCTGGGGAGAGAATCATGAAATGGCCAACCTCCGCCTCAGCACCACCAGCGCACCCAAGCCTATCCGCGCGCCCGGCACAGGGCTTCCCGCCGCTGAGATCGCAGCCATCCTCAAAGCCGCACCCGACAAACGCAGCGCCGCTCAAAAGCAGCAGCTCACCACCGCTTACAAGCAGATCGCCCCGGAACTCAGAGAGCTGCGCTCCAAGATCGCCACCGTGGAGAAGGAGAAGGCCGACTTTGAAAACAGCGCGCCCAAGTGCATCGTCTCCGTCAGTGATGCCACCAAGCGCACCGTGCGCATCCTGCCCCGTGGCAACTGGATGGATGAGAGTGGCGAGGTCGTGAAGGCCGCGCTGCCAGGCTACCTGCCAAAACCCAAGATCGAAGGCCGCGACCTCACGCGTCTGGATCTGGCGCAGTGGCTTGTCTCCAGGGACAACCCGCTCACCGCCCGCACGGTGATGAACCGCCTGTGGAAGCAGTTCTTTGGCACCGGCCTGAGCAAGGTGCTGGATGATCTGGGCGCGCAAGGCGAGCCGCCGGTGAATCCGGCGCTGCTCGACTGGCTGGCCTGTGAGTTCATGGACAGCGGCTGGGACATGCAGCACATGATCCGCGTCATCGTGGGCAGTGAAACTTACAAGCAGGTCTCCACCTCCACGAAGGCGCTAACTGCCGCCGATCCCTACAACCGCGAATGCGCGCGCCAGAGCCCCTTCCGCCTGGATGCCGAACTCGTGCGCGACAATGCGCTCGTCATCTCCGGCCTGCTCGTTCCCAAAATCGGCGGCCCCAGCGTGAAGCCCTACCAGCCCGCCAAATACTGGGAAAACCTGAACTTCCCGCAGCGCGAATGGCAGAACGACAGCGGCGAAGGCCTGTATCGCCGCGGCCTCTACACCTGGTGGCAGCGCACCTTCACCCATCCTTCCCTGCTCGCCTTTGACGCGCCCAGCCGTGAAGAATGCGTGGCCGAGCGCAACCGCTCCAACATCCCGCAGCAGGCGCTCGTCCTGCTCAATGACCCGACGTATGTCGAAGCCGCCCGCGCCTTCGCCGCACGTATTCTCACCGAATGCAGTGGCGATGCCGGTCAGCGCATCACGTGGGCCTTTCAGCAGGCCTTGCAGCGCAAGCCAACTGCCGAGGAACTCAGGACCTTGTCCTCTCTTCTCGACCAGCAGATGGCCGACTATCAGAAAGACCCCGCCGCAGCCGAGGCGCTGCTCAAAACCGGCGCGTCCTCCGTGCCCGCCAATCTGAACAAGAGCGAGCTCGCCGCGTGGACTCACGTCTCGCGCGTGCTGCTGAACCTTCACGAAACGATCACGCGAAGCTAGACCATGAACACCTTTTCTCCGCTGACCCGCCGCGCTCTTCTCGGCCATACCGCGCAGGGGCTCGGCAGCGTGGCCCTGGCCTCGCTGCTGCAGCCCAACCTGCTGCAGGCCGCCTCCCGCGGAGTCCTGGGCAGCCTGCCTTTCCCGCAAAAAGCGAAACGCGTCATCTGGCTGACCATGGCGGGCGGCCCTTCCCAGCTTGAGCTGTTTGATCACAAGCCGAAGCTCGCGGAGATGGATGGCAAGCCCATGCCCGAGTCCTTCACCAAAGGGCAGCAGCTTGCGCAGCTCCAGGGGCAGAAGCTTGTGTGCAAAGGACCGATGTTCCGCTTTCAGAAGTACGGCGAGTGCCAGATGGAAATGTCCGAGCTGCTGCCCCACATCGGCGGCGTGGCGGACGACATCTGCCTCGTGCGCTCCATGACCACGGACGCCATCAATCATGATCCCGCACACATGTTCATGAACACGGGCGCGCAGATTGCCGGGCGTCCCAGCATGGGCTCGTGGGTCACCTACGGTCTCGGCAGTGAGGCCGATGACCTTCCCGGCTTCGTCGTCATGATGTCCACCGGCAAAGGGCGCAACCCCCAGCCCATCGCCGCACGGCAGTGGAGCAGCGGCTTCCTGCCTTCCAAATATCAAGGCGTGCAACTTCGCTCGCTTGGTGATCCCGTTTTGTATCTCACCAACCCCAAAGGCGTGACGCGCGAGCAGCAGGGCCGCGATTTTGCAGCGATCAACAAGCTCAACAAGCAGCACGCAGCCATCTGCGACGATCCTGAAATCGCCACACGCATCGCCCAGTATGAGATGGCCTTTCAGATGCAGGCCAGCGTGCCGGAGCTGATGGACATCCGCGGGGAAGGCGCCAAGACGCTGGAGCTTTACGGCTGCCAGCCGGGCGACGGCTCCTTCGCGTCCAACTGCCTGCTCGCCCGTCGTCTCGCGGAGCGCGGCACGCGCTTCATCCAGCTCTATCATCGCGACTGGGACCACCACAGCCTTCTGCGGGAAGAGCTTCCACTGCGTGCCAAGGAAGTGGACCAGGCCTGCGCAGCCTTGATCAAAGATCTGAAGGAGCGCGGTATGTTTGACGACACGCTCATTGTCTTCAGCGGTGAATTCGGCCGCACGCCGATGGCCCAGGGAAACAAAGGTCCAGTGGGCCGCGACCACCACAACAAGGCCATGTCCATGTGGCTGGCCGGGGCCGGAGTTCAGCGCGGTGTCACCTTCGGCAGCACCGATGACCTCGGCTACGCCGCGCAGGAAAACGTCACCACCGTGCACGACCTCCACGCCACCATGCTCCATCAGCTCGGCATCCAGCACGATGCCTTCACCTTCAAATTCCAAGGGCTGGACGCAAAGCTCTCCGGCGTCGAAGGTGCGAAGGTCATCAAGAAGATTCTCGCATGAAACCCACCGCCCTCATCCTCCTCGCCCTTTCGCTCAAAGCCGCCGCCTTCGACATCGCCGTCGTGGAAAAAGACCACGTCGATGTTTCCGCCGGTGGCAAGGTCGTCGCCCGTCTCATGACGGCAAATGATCTAAGCACGCCGGAAAAGCACCACGACACCTACAAGCCTTACCTGCACGTGTTTGACCCCAGCGGAGCCACGAAGCTGACGAAAGGCCCTGGCTTCAACTTCACGCACCATCGCGGCATCTTCCTCGGCTTTAGCAAGATCAGCTACGACGGCAAGCCCTATGACCGCTGGCACATGAAGGGCGGCGATCAGGTGGTGACCAAAGTGACGTCCGGGGACTCTGCTTTCACCGCTTTCATCGACTGGCAGGGAAATACCAAAGATCCGATTTTGACGGAGGAACGCCATTTCACCTTCTCCACTCCGGCCAAGCCCTTCTATCTCGGCATCGACATGACCAGCGCCATCAAGCCTGTCAGCGGTGAGGCTGAAATGAACGGCGACCCCGAACATGCGGGCGCGCAATTCCGCCCGTCTGAGAAGGTGGACACCAAAACCACCACCTACCTTTTCCCCGGCGAGAACATCGATGCGCACAAGGTCAAAGACCTGCCCTGGGCCGCGGAGATCTTCACGGTGGAGGGCAAGACCTTCACAGTTGTCATTCTCAATCATCCGGACAATCCGAAGGACAGCGCCACCTCTGCCTACCGTGACTACGGCCGCTTTGGCATGTTCCCCAAAGGCAAGGCGACAGCGGAGGCTCCCTTCAAGCTGCATTACCAGTGGCTCGTGTCCGAGGGCGAAGTGCGCGATGCCGCCGTCTTCCAGCAGGCCTGGAATGCCTTCGCTGGAAGGAACGATCCCGTGCCCGCCCTGACCATCAAGGCCTCGGACCAGCCGAAACCGAAGAAGGAAAAATGAAGTGCGCAGTACGACACCAGAAATATCAAAATTGGTCATTGAGCGACTAGGATTTCACCCGGATTTTGGTTAGTTGCCCCTCCCCCGCTCAAATCAAAAAACCGTCCCCATGCCTCCTCCTCAAAGGTTCCCCTCCCTCCTACGGCGTTCTTCGCTGGTCCTTCTCGCCTCGTCATTTCTGCCCGTTGCGTTCGCCGTTCATCAGAAGAATGCCGGCCCGGAAAAGGTCGAGCTGAAGTTCAAGCTGCCGCCGCCGGCACCGCTGTCTCCGGAAGATGAAATGAAGACCTTCAAGGTCGAAAAGGGTTTCCATGTCGAGCTCGTGGCCAGCGAGCCGATGATCGAGTCTCCGGTGGCGATGAGCTTCGATGACCAGGGCCGCCTCTACGTGGTGGAAATGCGCGGCTACATGCACGACCTCGAAGGCGGGGGCGAAAAGGAGGCCACCGGCCGCGTCTCGCTTCTGGAAGACACAGACGGCGACGGCCGCATGGACAAGGCCACTCCGTTTCTGGACAATCTCGTCATGCCCCGCGCCGTGCTGGCCGTGAACGGCGGGGCCTTGGTCGCCGTGCCGCCCAACCTGTATTTTTGCAAAGACACGGACGGCGATGGCAAGGCGGATGTAAAAGACGTCGTCGCGAGCGACTACGGCACTCTCGGCGGCCAGCCGGAGCACATGGCCAACACGCCCGTCTGGGCCATGGATAATGCGATCTGGAGCGCCGGCTACGCCACCCGCTTTAAACTGCGCGGCGGCATGTGGCAGAAGGACAGCGGTCTTGGCCGCGGCCAGTGGGGCCTGTGCCAGGACAACTACGGCAGGCTCTACTTCAACTACAACTCCGACATGCTCCGCGCGGACCTCCTGCCCACGGAGGCCTTCACGCGCAATCCGCTCCTGCGCAATGCGACGAGCATCAACGCCAAGGTGGCCGCGGATCAAACTCTCTATCCGTCTCACCCCACGCCGGGCGTGAACCGTGGCTACGATCCGAAATCTCTGCGTGCAGACGGCACACTGAGCAAGCCCACCGGCACCTGCGGCGCGCTGATCTACCGCGGCGATGCCTTCCCCGCTGCCTACCGTGGCAACGCCTTTGTGCCCGAACCCTGCGCAAACCTGGTGAAGCGCTTCACCATGAGCGAAGCGGACGGCGTCGTGAAGGCAACAAACACCGCCAGGAGCGCCGAGTTCCTCACCTCCACCGATGAGCGCTTCCGCCCGGTCGAGGCCACCAACGGCCCCGATGGCGCGCTGTACCTCGTGGACATGTACCGCGGCATCATTCAGCACCAGAGCTTCCTCACCCATTACCTCATTGCCAACATCAAGGACCGCAAGCTGGAGACGCCTTTCAACCAGGGCCGCATCTGGCGCATTGTGCCGGACTCCAAGGAGCGTCTGCAGCCAGTGAAAGCCGCGAAGGATGTGAAACTTCTCAGCCACGCCAATGGGTGGGTGCGGGACACCACGCAGCGCCTCATCGTGGAATCCGGAGACGCCTCCACCGTTCCTGCGCTGAAGGAACTCCTTGCCACAGGTACACCGCTTGCCCGCCTGCATGCCCTTTGGACTCTCGATGGCCTTGCGTCCGCCACGCCTGACCTCCTGCGCAGCGCTCTCGCTGACAAAGACGCTCAGGTGCGCGCGGCGGCCGTGCGCATTTCCGGACGCGATCTCGCCCCGGACCTCATTGCGCTGACGGCAGAAAAAGACGCCCTCGTGCTCGCCCACCTCTCCATCAAGCTCAGCTCCCTCAATCTTCCGGACGCTGACACTGCCCTGGCCAAACTGCTCGCCAGCCATGGCAAGATCGCCCTCGTGCGCGAAGGCGCCCTCACCGGCCTGCGCGGCAGAGAGGCCGCCTTTGCCAAACTGCTGGCCGCCCAGCTTTCCAAAAACAACACCGCTCAGATCACCCCGGTGATCGAGGCGCTCGGTGCCCTGCTTGCAGCCGCCAACAAGGCAGGGCCGTTTGAAGACATGCTGGAGCTCGCCGCTGCACAGCCGCAGGGCGGCACCGTTCAGGTGGCAGCCATCAAAGGCCTCGCCACCGCTGGCGGAGATCCCAAATCCAAAGTTCCCGCCAAACTTCTCTGGCTCGACGCCGAGCCTGCCTCGCTCAAGAAGCTGAAAGCCGCCATGACGGACAAAACGAGTGCAAAGCTCTTCACCAGCGTGGAAGCCCGCATCGCCTGGCCCGGCAAGCCCGGCGCACCGCCCCCGCCGAAAATCGTGCCGCTGAACGAGGCGCAGACAGCGCTGTTTGAAAAAGGCAAAACCATCTACGCCACCCTCTGCGCCGCCTGCCATCAGCCCCACGGCTTTGGGCTCGACGGACTCGCCCCGCCGCTGGTGGACAGCGAATGGGTGCTGGGCAAGCCGGAGATCACCGCCCGCATCGTGATGCAGGGCCTCGCCGGCCCGGTGAAAGTGGGCGGCCGCAGCTTCAACCTGGCCATGCCTCCCCTGCCCCAGCTTAGCGATGAAGACATCGCCGGCGTGCTCACTTACATCCGCCGTGAGTGGGAGCACACGGCCTCCCCTGTGGACGCCAAAACCGTCACCGGCATCCGTGCGCAGAGCAAAAGCCACATGGCCATGTGGACCGAGGAAGAGCTGAAAAATTTGGGCAAAAAGCCCAGTACCAAGTAACACCATGCACACGCCCACACCGCTCCATCGTCGCGCTTTTCTCGGCAGGACCTCCCAGGGCCTCGGAGCGGTGGCGCTGGCCTCCCTGCTGCGCCCCGCGCACGCTGCACCCGTGCGCGGCGTGCTGGGCACCCTGCCCCTGCCGCAGAAGGCCAAGCGCGTCATCTGGCTCACCATGGCTGGCGGTCCTTCGCATCTGGAGACGTTCGATCCCAAGCCGAAGCTTGCCGAAATGGATGGCAAGCCCATGCCGGAGTCCTTCACCAAGGGGCAGCAGCTCGCGCAGCTCCAGGGTAAGCCGCTGAACTGCTTCGGCCCGCAGCATCCCTTTGCCAAATTTGGCAAAAATCAGATCGAGATCTGCTCCCTCTTTCCGCAGATCGGCAGCGTCATCGACGACATCTGCCTGATCCGCTCCATGACCACGGACGCCATCAATCACGATCCGGCGCACATGTTCATGAACACCGGCTCCCAAATCGCCGGCCGGCCCAGCATGGGCTCGTGGATCACCTATGGTCTGGGCACGGATGCCTCCGATCTCCCTGGCTTCGTCGTACTGACCTCCCTCGGCAAAGGCGGGCAGAATCAGCCCATCGCTGCACGGCAGTGGAGCAGCGGCTTCCTTCCCTCCAAATACCAGGGCGTGCAGCTTCGCGCCCAGGGTGACCCCGTTCTTTATCTGAGCAATCCAGGCGGCATCTCACGCGATCAGCAGGGCCGCGATGTGGCTGCGATCAATGCTCTCAACAAGCAGCACAACGCGCTGGTGGACGACCCCGAAATCGCCACTCGCATTGCTCAGTACGAAATGGCCTTTCAAATGCAGGCCAGCGTTCCTGATTTGATGGATGTGAGCAAGGAAGGCGCGAAAGCACTCGAACTGTATGGCTGCACACCGGGCGATGGCTCCTTTGCCTCCAACTGCCTTCTCGCACGCCGTCTTGCCGAACGCGGCACGCGCTTCATCCAGCTCTATCACAAGGACTGGGACCACCACGGCGGCGTGAAGGAAGGCGTGGCGCTCAAGGCGCAGGAAATCGACCGCGCCTGCATGGCACTGATCACCGATCTCAAGCAGCGCGGCATGCTGGACGAGACCCTCATCGTGTGGGCCGGCGAGTTTGGCCGCACCCCCATGTCCCAGGGCGGCAGCGGCCGCGACCACCACAACAAGGCCATGTCCGTCTGGCTCGCGGGTGCCGGCATCAAGGGTGGCATGGTTCACGGTGCTACGGATGATCTCGGCTACGCCGCCATCGACAAAATCACCACCGTGCACGATCTGCACGCCACCATGCTGCACCAGCTCGGCATTCAGCACGATGCCTTCAGCTTCAAGTTCCAGGGACTGGATGCGCGCCTCAGCGGCGTGGAAGGCGCGAAGGTGATCAAAGACATCCTCGCGTGAAATGAGTTTCCGCACCTTTGAATCGGTTCACGCCGGCGGTGGCATCCATCATGCCACGGTCAAATCCGCAGCCCTCCATCGGCGCGCGGACATCAGCTTCTACATACCGCCTGCGGCTGATGTCGAAAAGCTTCCGCTCGTCATCCTGCTGCACGGCGTTTACGGCAGCCACTGGGCCTGGTTGTATAAAGGTCGCGCCCATGAGGTGCTGGACAGGCTGGTCCAAGAGGAAAACCTGCCGCCCATGATGCTGGCCATGCCCTCAGACGGCCTCTGGGGAGACGGCTCCGGCTATGTGCCGCACCGCGCCGCCGATTACGCGAGCTGGATCGTGGATGAAATTCCCGACGCCGCCGCCGAGATCGACGCTCGCTGCCTGGGAGCGCCACGTTTCATCGGCGGACTTTCCATGGGCGGCTATGGCGCGCTGCGGCTGGGGCTGCTGAATCCAAAGAAATTCACGGCCATCAGCGCGCACAGCAGCATCACGGATGTGGTGCAGATGCAGGGCTTTGTAGAGGAATTGCTCGCGGAATTTGATCTCACCGGCACCGAGCCCTTGTCTGTGAGCGATTGTGCCAGACTAAGCACCCGGCTGCCACATCTGCGCTTTGACTGCGGGACGGAAGACATTCTGATCGAGCACAACCGCACCCTTCACCGCGATCTGGAGGCAGCGGGCATTCCCCATGTGTACGAAGAATTTCCCGGCGGCCATAGCTGGGATTACTGGCAGGAACATCTGGCGGACACGCTGCGTTTTTTTAACACTTGTCTCGGTCACGGTTAAAAGGCGGCCTTTTTCTTCTCCACAACGATGACATCTCCAGACTTGGACCAGGGCATTCAATCCCGCTACTTCTTGATCGTCCTCGCCTTGTCCGTGTAGAACACCATCGGCAGGCTGAGATGCTCCTTGTCGCCCACGGTCTGGCCGACAAGCGGGACAGGATTCTTGAAGGGAAACTCGGGGCTGGGGGAAAAGTCACGGTCAAAAGCGAGCATGGGCCCGCGGATCACGAGGTCACGCCATTCAGCATAGGGGCCGGTGTAGAGGTCGGTGATATGCTCGACTTTCGCAGACACGGGCGTCATCACAAAACCCGCCAGCTTCACGCCACGCGCCTCGGCCTTTGATTTCATGAGTTCATAGTCGGCACGCTGGGTGCAGAGGTTCACGCACGGCACGTCGCCATACCAGGCAACGAACCCGGGCGCGTCTGAAATGACAAACTCATTCTTCTCCATCAGCAGCCCCAGAATGGGCATGCGCTCCGGCCGGTAGGGCGGCCAGTGCGGCGGGATTTTGCCTCCCATGGTGAGACCGAATTTGATCAGCACAGGAAGATTCACCGCCATGGGCAGGGCGGTGATGATCAGGGCCGCCAGCGGCGCGCCCCAGCGCGACATGAAGTCACCCGACATTTGAAAACGTGACCACAGCACCACCAGCATGGCCGCACCAAAGGTGCCCATGGCCGGCATGAGCACGACGTAGAGCGCATTGTCATCCTTGTCCCTTCCAGGCAGCCCCAGAAGCCCCATGCCGACGGTCACGCACGCAAAAACAACCGCCAGCGTCCAGCGCGCGGAGGCCGCGTCCGCCTTGCGAAAGCGATGCATGAGGGCCAGGAAGAAAAGCAGCGCGGGGATCCCATAGCCCAGATGCGCGATGAGCAGCCCCATCTGCTCCTGCCAGTTGAGGCCAATGCGCCGCAAAAGATCATCCACCTGCAGCAGCGGCACGCTGGGGGAGAAATCCCGCAGCAGCGAATCATGCGAAACCGCGGAGGACTGCGCCTGAAACAACGCCTTGATGCCGCCCAGCGGATCACCGCAAAGCTGTGTGTTCCACCAGCCCCAGGCAACAAGAGTCAGCACTGGAAACAGGGCCACCACCAGGACACCCGCCCTGCCGCGCGGCAAAAACACCGCCACGCCGATGATGACCCCCAGCACGATCCACAGCGCCATCCATTGAGTGAGCACCATGAGAGAGCACACGATTCCCAGCAGCGCCAGCGGCACGAGCATGCCCCGGTTTTCCACCGCACGAACCACCGCCGAGGCATGCAGGCGGAACGCCAGCGCGAACAGCAGCACCAGCAGCGCGCGCGGCGCGCCGCTGACCATCATTTCCCACGCCGGCTCGCACACCAGCAGAGCGATGGCGGCGATGGCGGCGACCTGCTCATCAAACAAGCGCCGCGCGGCCCCGTGGGTGAAAAAGATGGTGAGCAGATACCACGTCACACCAAAGCATGCGATGACGCGATCCAGCATAAAAACCGCACTGCCCGTGACAGGATCATACACCTCCCAGGACTTCATGAACCGAAAGGCGGCCGACCACAGCAGCGGCTGGAGCGGCGGCTGTACGGTCTCCGGCATGGCCAGCGGCGTGGGCTGCTTCTGCGCCGCCTCCATCTGCGCCCAGGCGTAGGGCTCGATCACCCGCGTCTGATAGGATCCGGTACGGGCGATCTGCCGCGCGAGCTGCGCCTGGTTCATGCCTTCCGCGCTGCTAAGGCCGCGAAACGTCACAAACACATGCAGCAGCGCCATGGCAATGGCGGCGGCATAAAACACCAGTCGAAGCAGAGCGCCGGGGCCGGAGGAGTGGGAAGACATGAGCGTTACATGCCACAGACGGCCCCCGCGTGCCAAGAACGATCTCGCGCCTCGCGCCTTACTGGTGCGGCTCAAAGACCACCGTGCCGCACTGGCGCTGTCCATCAGCACCCGCGCAGCGCCAGTGCCAGCGCACGGCGGGCTTTACAAACGAACCCAGCTCTCCCTCCAGAATGCGGAACTGCCCCAGCAGCTCGCCGCCGTCTCTGACCACCAGGGAGCGCGCGGCCACCGTGCCTGACAAAGTGCCGCCTTTTTCCAAGGTGATGGGCCCCTCGCACACAAAATCCCCCGAAGCATGGCCCGCGATGATGACGGAGCGCGCCCGCACCTCCTGCAAAAACGTGACTTCGCAGCCGGCGCTCACTTCGAGGCGGTCACAGACCACGCTGTCCGCGATGAGGCCGTTCATGTCGATCGTGCGAGAAGGCAGCGCCAGGGTTTCCTGCTCGATGCGCTGCAGCTTTTTCATGCAGATCGGGCAGGTGGGTGTGGAAAAATCGCCCGCCGTTGTGACCACGAAAAGAAAATCGCTCTTGTCTCCCGGCAGCGCCCGCACGGCGGCATCCAGCGCCACGGCATCCACGGCTTCGATGCGCAGCTCCTGTGCCGTGCTCAAGGCCGCCGGGCTGAAGCCCGCGGGGGCGATCAAGATGCCGCGGGTGTTGTGGGCGGTGCGCACTTCCTGCGCAAAACGCTGCACCGTCTCCGGCGTGGCGCCCCATTCATTCCACGGGGCGATCTTCACCATCGCCCGCCGGGCCTTGGCTGACTTTGGCTCCTCGATCATGCCAAAATGCACCGCCCCGTCCGGCATGATGCGGGACCCCGCCAGCTCGCAGCCCGCCTCCGCCGCGATCGCGCGCGCCAGCTCCGACAAGCGCGCCCAGTCCAGAGCGGAGATCAGCTCCGGCGACCACCCGGCCAGCCGGTCCGCCCCACCAGTCCGCCGCAGGGAGAAACCTGCTTCTTCGAGAGTGACAAACGGATCGAGCATGAAGGGAGAAAGGGGGGAACGCGGAAACATCCATCAATCCCATGATCCATCAATCCACATCTCCGCCTTGCCGCATCTCCAAAACCCTGTTTCTTCCGCGCCACATGTCCAAGACCGTCAAAACAGCAGAAACCAAGTTTTTCCAGACCGGCAGCGCCAGGGAACCGTTCACGTTCGCCTCCGGCGCCCAGCTGCCCGAAATCACGGTCGCCTACGAAACCTACGGCAGGCTCAATGCCGACAAATCGAACGCCATCCTGCTGTTTCATGCCCTTTCCGGCAGCCAGCACGCCGCGGGCATCACCCGTGAAGTGCCGGGCACCGATGAGCGCTGGACCGAGGACATCCACAATGGCTGGTGGGATCTGTTCATCGGCCCGGACAAGGCGCTGGACACCAGGCGCTACTTCATCATCTGCGCCAACTACCTCGGCGGCTGCTACGGCAGCAGTGGTCCGGCCTCGGTGAACCCCGCAACCGGCAAGCCCTACGGCAGCAGCTTTCCCGAGGTGCGCACCAGCGATGTGGTCCGGTCCCAGCTCGCCCTGCTCGACAGCCTCGGCATCCAGCAGCTCCACGCCGTCATGGGCGCGTCCGTCGGCGGCCTGCTGGCCATCAATCTCGCCACCCTTTACCCCGAGCGCGCCAGGCTCGTGGTCCCCATTGCCAGCGGCTGCCGCACCACAGTGCTCACACGCCTCACGCTGTTTGAGCAGGTGCTTGCCATTGAAAATGATCCCCACTTCCAGGGCGGCGATTATTATGAAGACAAAGCCCCCGAGTACGGTCTGGCGCTCGCCCGCATGATCAGCCACAAGACTTTTGTCCATCTGGACGCCATCGAGCGCCGCGCGCGCCAGGACGTGAAAAACGGCGGCGCGTCCCTCTCGTGGTACCGCGTGCAGCACAATGTGGAGAGCTACATGCTGCACCAGGGCAAAAAATTCGTGAAGCGCTTTGATGCCAACACCTATCTGCGCATCGCCGACATGTGGCTGCGCTACGATCCGCTCAGAGATGCCGGCGTGAAAACCTACGCCCAGCTTTTCGCACGCAGCGCCGCCGCCGGGCAGCACTACCTCGTCTTCAGCATCGACAGCGACTTCTGCTTCTATCCCGAGGAGCAGGCTGAGCTGGTCAGCCATCTGGAAAAAGCCGAGGTGTCCAACATGCACATCACCGTGCACTCCGACAAAGGCCATGACTCCTTCCTGCTCGAGCCCCAGCTCTACACCCCGCATCTTTCCTTCACCCTGGACGGCCGCTGGAACAAGGGATCGGTGGACCGCCCAGTGCCGGAGGTCGAATAAAGCGCGCCATGGAAATGCAGCTCACCTTCCTCGGCACCGGCACCTCCGTGGGCATTCCCGTGATCGGCTGCGACTGTGCGGTCTGCCGCAGCCCGGACCCAAAGGACAAGCGGCTGCGCAGTTCCGTTTACATCCGCACACCGGAGGCGGCCTGGGTGGTGGACACGGGGCCGGACTTCCGCACGCAGTGCCTGCGTGAAAACATCCGCAGCCTGGACGCCGCCATCTACACGCATCCGCACATGGACCACCTCACGGGCTTCGATGATCTGCGCCGTTTCACCACCGAGGCGGATCATTTTCTGCCGATCTACGGCACGGCAGAATGCCTCGCCTCACTGGAGCGCATGTTCATCTACGCCTTCAATGGCGAAAACCGCTACCGCGGCTACCTGAAGCCCTTCCCGAAACTGGTCCACGGCCCCTTTCATCTGGGCGAGACGACGGTCACCCCGCTGCCCGTCCAGCATGGCAAGGTGCACACCATCGGCTATCTTTTCTCACGCGATGGAAAAAAGCTGTGCGGCTATATTCCCGACTGCAAAACCCTGCTGCCGGAGGCCTTCGAGCTGCTGCGCGGTGTTGACACTCTCATCATCGATGCCCTTCGCCACACCCCGCACTCCACTCACATGAGCTTTGAGGAGAGCCTGGCCGTGCAGCGGGAGCTCCGGCCGTGCCAGACGTGGTTCACCCACATCCAGTGCGAGATCATGCACGCCGTGGAAGACCCCAAGCTGCCGCCGGGAGTGAACATCGCCTATGACGGGCTCAAGCTGGAGTGGGCCTGATGGAATGACGAATGAAGCTTCAATGACGAAAAGCGGACCGCCAGCCGCCCTGGCGCCGTCCGTTTTGCGCCGCTCTCATAAGCTTTACACCTCGTCATTCATTCGTCAGTCCGCATTCATCATCCGTCATTTTTGCCTGGTCCTGGCGCTCGCGCTTCCAGCCCGCGCCCAGCTCGTGGCGGACTGGGATGCCGCCGCAGAAACCGTCGTCGTGTTTAACCCGGACTTTCCCGGATCCGCGGAGCTCGCCGCCTATTACGCCGAAAAACGCCAAATCCCCAAGGAGCGCCTCATTGGGCTGCGCTGCTCGCAGGAGGACTCCATTTCCCGCGGTGAATTTGAGGCCCAGTTGCGCGGTCCGCTGCTGCAGCTCTTTGCCTCAAGGCACTGGTGGAATGCCGAACCTCCCGCCCCAGGCAGGCCGCTCACGGGCGATGGAGTTCCCTCTCCCATGGCTCCGTCAAACAAGGCGCGCGTGCTGGTGCTCATCCGTGGCCTGCCTTTTCAGATCCGCCGGGCTGCGCAAAACCCCAAGCAATCGCAGGAGGACGAGGCCAGCGTTGACTCCGAGCTCACCGTGCTGGGCCTTACCAAACCGCCGGTGCAGGGAGGCCTGCGCAATCCTTATTTCGATCAGCAGTCGCGTTTCCCCCAGGCTGCAAACTCCGCCGGCCTGCTGATCGTCGGCAGGCTGGACGGACCTGATGATGCCACGGTGAAACGCATGATCGACGATGCGCTGCATGCGGAGCAAACCGGCCTGCTGGGGCGCGCCGTCATTGATCTCGCCCAAAAATCCGGCGCGTATCAGGAAGGTGAAGACTGGCTCAAAAACAGCGCCGAGTCCTTCCGCCGCGCGGGCATCCCCGTGTTTATTGACCGGTCCGAAACCGTGCTGCGTGAAAGCTGGCCGCTGCCAGACACCATTCTCTATTTCGGCTGGTACACAGACCACATCTCCGGCGCGCTCGCGTCGCCCTCGTTTCGGTTCAAACGCGGTGCCATTGCCTGCCATCTGCATTCCTTCAGCGCCGGCATCATTCGCTCCCATGAAAAGGCCTGGGCCGGTCCGCTGCTCTCGCACGGAGCCGCCGCGACTTTTGGCAACGTCTTTGAGCCCTACCTCGCGCTGACGATGCACTTTGATGTGTTCAACAGGCGCCTCCTGGAAGGTTTCACCGTCGGCGAGGCCGCGTGGAATGCCACGCCGGCGCTGTCGTGGATGAACGTCGTGCTGGGAGACCCGCTGTACCGTCCGTTTGGGAAGGGCATCGGCGCCAAGCTCGGTGAAGGCTCCGACCGCGGCTATGCGCTCTATCAAGGCATGATCCTGCGTCTGGCGGGCGAGCCAGACAGCCACATCAAGGCGGCCCTCACCGAATTCGCCGAAAAACGTGAACCGTCGCTCTTCCTCGAGCTCACCGCCCTGCTCTCCGCGCTTCAGTCCAAGCTTCCCCAGTCGCTTGACCTGCTGGAACATGCCGAATCCGTCACACAAGATGCCGCCGCACTCCTGCGCCTGAAGCTGTACCGTGCGGAAATGCTGCGCCGCAGCGAAAAGGCCTCTGCCGCGCGCACGCTGCTGCGTGAGCTCCTCCAGGATGAGCGTTTCAAAGAGCAGTCCGCCCGCGCTGCCGCGGAATCCCTGCTCAAGGACATGGGCGGCTGAAAACTCCATGCGGTAGAATGCTGGGAAAGTGGCAGTCTGTGCTAAAACCCGGCCTGCATCGCCCGTTTGATCCCCGCTGCTCATTCCCATCCATCCATGAAGATCACCACCACCGTTCTGCTGTCCCTTTGCCTGGCCCTCACGGCCAGCGCTGAAATCCGCATCTGGAAAGACGCCTCCGGCGCCCACGAAATCAAAGCCGAACTCGTCGGCGTGGCGGGAGGCAAAGTCACCCTGAAGCGTGAAAACGGCACGTTGGTCACCCTGCCGGTCAGTTCTCTCAGCAAGGCGGACCAGGCGCTGCTCAGCGGAGGCTCCGGCAGTGCAGGCGGTGGCGCGCCGGGGGACTGGCCGCAGTGGCGCGGCCCGAACCGTGACGACGTCTCCAAGGAGACAGGTCTTCTCAAAAAATGGCCTGAAGACGGACCCAAGCGTGTTTGGGTGAACGAAGATGCCGGACTCGGCTACTCGGGTTTTGCCGTTACAGGCGGCAAGCTTTACACCATGGGACTGTACGATGCCGAGGAGAAGCTCATCTGCATCGACACCGCCACAGGCAAGAAGGTGTGGGAGACCGTGGTCGGAGCCATTTACAACAACAAATGGGGCAACGGACCACGCAGCACGCCCACCGTGGCAGGAGGCAAGGTTTACGCCCTGGGAGGCCAGGGAGATCTCGTCTGCGCCGACGCCGAGTCTGGCAAAAAAGAATGGTCCGTGAGTCTGGTGAAAGATCTCGGCGGCAAGCTGCAGAACTGGGGATACACCGAGTCTCCTCTCGTCGATGGCGATCTTGTTCTCGTGACGCCCGGCGGCTCCAAAGGCGCCATGGCGGGCATCAATGCCAAGACGGGCAAGGTGGAGTGGCAGACCTCGGATGTGCCTGAAGAGGCGCAGTATTCATCCATCATTCCGGCGGAGATCGGCGGACAGCGCCAGTATGTGCAGCTGCTCAAAAAGACCATCTTTGGTGTGTCTAAATCCGGCAAGGTTCTGTGGAAAACGGATTTCCCCGGCGATGTGGCCGTCATTCCAACCCCCATTCACAAGGACGGCCAGATCTATGTGACCGCAGGCTACAAGGTGGGCAGCAAATCCGTGAAGGTTGACGGCAGCAATGTCACGGAAGTTTACTCCAACAAAGACATGCAGAATCATCATGGCGGCGTCATTCTCGTGGATGGGAAGCTTTACGGCTTCAGCGACAAGGGAGGCTGGACCTGCCAGGATTTCAAGACGGGCGATATCGTGTGGCAGGACAAGGGCATCGGCAAAGGTGCCGTGGCCTTTGCTGATGGCATGCTGTACTGCCAGGCAGAAAAGGATGGCACCATCGCGCTGGTCAAAGTTTCTGAAAAGGGCTGGGAGATGGTCAGCAGCTTCAAGCTCCAGGCACAAACCTCCCAGCGGGCGCCAGACGGCCGCATCTGGACTCATCCCGTCATCAGCAACGGCAAGCTTTACCTGCGTGACCAGGAGTTCATCTCCTGCTACGATGTGAAAGGCTGATGAGCAGCACCCTCAAGCTTTTCAGGGGCAGGGCCGCGTGGCTCTGCCTCTTTTTTGTGCTCACCCACTGCGGCCCCGCGCCTCGCATGGAGTGGAAGCTGCTCTCGCCGGAGTTTGCCTCTGACTGGAAAGCCTCCGGCATTCCAGAAGAGGGCCGGGTGGTGGTCCGTGATGGCGAGATCACCCTGCAGCCCGGCCAGCCGATGACCGGCGCACGATTTGACGCCTGGAAGTCCGCCGGGCTGCCGCTGACCCGCTACGCCATCGAGTACGAAGCCATGCGTGTGGCGGGAAATGACTTCTTCGGCACCGTGACCTTTCCGGTGAATGACACCCATGTGTCCCTCGTGGTGGGAGGCTGGGGCGGCACCCTTGTGGGCATCTCCAGCATCGACGACATGGACGCGAGTGACAATTCCACCGCCGGAAACGCCTACTTTGAAAACAACCGCTGGCACAAGGTCCGCATCGAGGTGCGCGATGACGAACTGCGCGCCTGGATCAATGACAAACTCTTTGTGAACACCAGCACCAAGGGCCGGAAGCTCGGCCTGCGGCCCGGCGACATTGAAAAATGCATCCCTTTCGGATTCGCCAGCTATGCCACACAGTCGCGCATCCGGCACGTGCTGGTGCGGCGTCTCTAATCTGCCCGAGGTGAGGCTTGACCTTGCAGGGCCACCCCATATTCTCCGCACCCATGGCAACCGAGCATATCCAACGAGGTCAGGTGATTTTCCGTGAAGGCGACAAGTCTCGGGAGGCTTATTTCATCGTCAGCGGACTGGTCGAAATCTCCATCAACACCTCCCACGGAGTTCAATCGCTCGCCAAAATTGGCCCCGGAGAAATCTTCGGGGAGATGGGCATGATCATGGACCGCCCGCGCTCGGCCACCGCCACCGCGCTGGAGAACACGACGCTGGAAACTGTGGCCGAAGACGAGTTTGAACAGCAGATCATCCAGCGTCCCGAACGCCTGCATGTGTATCTCGCCACACTGTTTGAGCGCATACGCAGGACCGACCTGCTGCTGAGCACGACCACCAACGCGACCGTGCCGCTGGTGTCCAAGCCCAAACCGGCCAAAGAACCCGTGTTCCGGGTGAAGCTGCGCTCGAACTACGACGAAACCGGCTTCAATCATCCGCCGGTGGAAAAAACGATCACCAAGCTGCCCTTCCGCATCGGCCGCACCTACTTTGACACGGCGGTGTCATCGCTGGCACGCAACGATCTTTCCATTGAGGAGCAGCACCCTTACCATCTCTCGCGCAATCATTGCGAGATCGACTTCGAGCACGGTCATTTCATCCTTCGCGACCGCGGCAGCAAGCTGGGCTCGTGGGTGAATGGCGAACACGTCAGCGTTGATGCGGGCTGCATCAGCACCCCGCTGAAAACGGGTGAAAACAAAATCGTCTTCGGCAACGCCGACAGCCCGCACCGCTACACGATCATGATCGAGGAGCTGGCGTAAGCGACGTCAGTTTACAGGGTGCGCTTCACTTCATCCGCACGATAACCGAAGCCGGGACCGCGGATGGTGCCGAGATCCACGACACCGTTGCGGCGCTGGAACAGCCCGGGGTGAATCTCCTGCTCGGGCAGCGAAGCGTCAGGATAGAACTGCATCGCATTGCATTCCACGCCCTGGATCGTTCCGGCATGGGCGGCCAGGCGGACATGCGGGATCATGGCGAGCATCGGATTCGTCAGATCCTGCACCATGAGCGGCATGCCATGCGCTTTGGCCCAGCAGAGGCTCAGCAGCGCCCCAGTCTGAGTCTTGCAGGTCTTCAAGGCCACGCCGGACCAGCCGAGACGGCGGCCCAGTCGCACAAACTCCCAGTCGTGCGCGCTTTCATCCAGAAACAGCGGCTTGCGCGCCGAAACACTGCGCACATCGATCTGGTGCGCCTCCAGATCATACGGGAACGGCTGCTCCACATACAGGGTGCGGGCATAAATCTCCGGCTCTTCGCGCAGCAGCCGGTCGAGAATGTCATTCACATAGCCCGGCTCCTTCACCGTGCAGTTAAAGTCAGCGCTGAGCCACTGGACGCCATTGGTAAAGCCAATGCGGCCGATGCGCTGCATGCGCTCATAGTCCCAGGCTGCATCTGTTCCGCGCAGCTTGACCTTGAGGCACTTCAGCCCGTCTTTCTGAATCCAGTCCGCCAGCAGCAGCGGATGCCCGTCCTTCGGCTCGCTGCCGTTCAAATCCGCAGCCTCCAGGGCATCCACTCCGCCCACCAGATGCCACACCGGCAGTTGTTTCGGTGCATCCATCACGAGGTAGTCCTGCGGATAACGTCCTTTGAAGTCAATGCCGCTGCCTTCCTCCGGGGTGATGAAGGCGGAGAGATCACGGTTCATGAACTCGGCGTTGTACGTGGAGTAGATGTCACGGTTGTGCAGCACGCCATAGGCGTCATGCACCGCGATGTCGAAGGCGCTGAAGGCCACCAGCGAGCCCAGGTAGGGCATCTCATCCCCGCCGGCCGCTGCGTTGGACTCCTTCAAGGTCGCCGCCAGCGGGCCGTGCATGAAGTCCGCCCCCACCTCCATCGGATGCCCGATGAAGCCGCTTTCCACAATCCGCTGTGCCAGCAGCGTGGAAAAATCCCGCATGCGCTGCGCGCGCACCGCCACGCTGAGGGTGCTGGGCCAGACCCATGAGACACTCAGCGGGGTCTCCCCCCAGCCCTGGGCTGTCCTGCCGCTGCGGTCCGCCACCGTCACACGCACCCGCAGGCACACGGCGTTGGTCACCGTTTCCGGCCCGAACTTCAGCGGCACCCGCAGGGTGATGGGAAGGAAGAAAACTTCGGCGGCGGTGACTCGGACGTCGGTGGGCTTGGTGGTGGACATGGGCTCAAAGTGAAGCGCCTCCGCACGCCCGCAAAGAAAACATTGCCGCGATGCAATGCCTCCGCTTCAATCTCCCCATGCGCATCTGGGATCTGCACTGTCATCTTTCCGGCGTCCCCGGCCTCACGCCGGAAGAACGCCTCAAAGCCCTCCTTGTCTATGCCGACCGCATGGGCATCGAACGGCTCTGTGTTTACATGGGCATGAAGTGGTCGCAGGATCCCTCTCCGGCGGATCTGGTGCTGCAAAACAATGAAGCCCTGCGCGCCATCGCGAAGTATCCAGATCGTGCCTTCGGGTTTGTTTATCTCAGCGCCAAGCACCCGGAGGAGAGCCTGGCCGAACTGGAGCGCTGCGTGGCCAATGGCCCGATGGTGGGCGTGAAGCTGTGGGTGGCGGAAAAATGCAGCGTGCCCGCCATTGATGCCATCATACGCCGCGCCGCTGAATTGAAGGCGGTGATCTTCCAGCACACCTGGTTCAAAACCAACGGCAACTATGTCGGTGAATCGACCCCCGATGACCTCGTGGCCCTGGCGAAACGTTTTCCTGACGTCCCCATCATCTGCGGCCATACCGGCGGAACCTGGGAGCTGGGCATTCGCGCCATCCGCGCCCAGACGAATTTGTACGCCGATCTCGCCGGCTCGGATCCCACCGCCGGCTACACCGAGATGGCGGTGCGCGAGCTCGGCGTGGATCGCGTCATTTACGGCAGCGACTGCGGCGGCCGCAGCTTTGCCAGCCAGCTAGCAAAGGTCCACGGCGCGCAGATCAGCGAAGCGGACAAGCAAAAAATCTTCTGTGACAATCTGCGCGGCCTCATGCTGCCCATCCTGAAGGCCAAGGGCATTCAGGCCTGACCGCAGCCTTCAGCCCTTCTTTTTGCCGAAGCCGAAGAGCCGCTTCAGGAAACCGCCTTTTTCCTTCGTCTCGGCGGCTTCCGAAGTGGGCGCGTTCGGGCCCGCCAGGCGCCGGGCACCTGAATCCGCCTTTTCCTGAGCCGGCTTTTTGGCCGCCACCGGCGCAGGTCTGCCTGCGGGGGTTGGCAGAGATGCCGCCCACCAGGAAGGCGCCAGTGCAGCCACCGTCTGCCAGGTCTCCAGACCGGCGTGCCACACGAGGGAGTCCGAAACCAGTTTGTTGGCACGCACGAGCTCGCCCATCGCCTGGTCATCCATGGGACCTTCGGCCGCGCCAGCGTTGTTATAATACCAGTTCATCGGGGTTCTGCCGCAAGGCTACCCATGCATCAAAACAGCGCAAGGCAGGAGGAAATGCTTTTCACCGCCACCGAATCGTTCACACTGGCGGCATGAATCGCCGGAATTTCATGCTGAGCACCAGCGCCGCGCTCGCGGCGTCTTCCCTGCGGGCCGCCGAAGAGGCCAGACTGACCGACTGCCATGTGTATCTGGGGTCGCATCCCTTCCGCCAGCTCGGCGCTGAAAATCCCCAGTCGTTCATCGAGGGTCTGACCAAGCGCGGCGTGACGGAAGCATGGACCGGCGCGTTTGAAGGCCTCCTGCGCCGCGACGTAGCGAATGTGAACCGAGGGCTGGCCCAGGCATGCGCAGGGTCCATCCTTCGCCCCTGCGGCACGGTCAATCTCTCCCTGCCTGACTGGCAGGATGATGTGAAACGCTGCGCTGAAGACCATGGCATGCGCGCGATCCGCCTGCACCCGAATTATCATGGCTACGATCTCAAAACACCCGCTTTCCGCGATCTCATCGCTCTGGCTGTGAAGCATCGCCTGCTCGTCCAGCTCGTAGTGCAGATGGAGGACGAACGTACCCAGAACCCGCAGGTGCGCGTGGCGCCCGTCGATCTCAAGCCGCTCTCCGGCATTCTCAAAGAGATGCCCGAAGCGCGGTTCATGCTGCTCAATGCCAATGCGGCCATGCTGCTGCGCCACCTGCAGGACTGCCCGAACGTATGGCTGGATTTTGCCATGATCGAAGGTGTGGGCGGTGTCGAAATCCTGCTCAAAACCTGGCCGCTGGAGCGCGTCGTCTTTGGCTCGTTCGCTCCGGTGTTCTACTGGGAGTCCGCCCGCCTGAAAATGCAGGAGTCAGCGCTCAGTGCCGCGCAGTCCTCGGCGATTCTGTCGCAGAACGCCACCAGCGTGCTCGCCTGAGCCGTGGTCAGGTTTTGGCCACGGCCGGGCGCAGTGGCTGTGCACTGGCCAGAGGCCTGGCGAGCTTCAGTTCCGTGGTGCGGGCGCTGATCGTGGTTGCCTCCCCATGGGTGCGCACGGAAGGGCCCACGCCCATGGCGGCCAGGGTGCGCTCCGCCTGGGTGACGCTGCCATTCCAGGAGGTGACGACCGGATAGACCTGGGCGGTGTTGGCCAGATAGACCTTGCCATGCACCAGCTCTTCCGGCGGCCGAAGCTGCATCTGGCCGAGCTTGTAGATCGGCTCGACAAAAGGCGCGCGAAAGACCTGCGCGGCTTCGATGTCGGTGTCTTGAAGCTGCGGAAAGAGTTTTTGCAGCGCGGGAATCCAGTAGGCGCGGATGCATTCGTCGCTCGCTGTGAAGCGCTCATCGCTGCGGTGCATGTATTTGGTGAGGTACACCACATGGCGCGGCCCTCGGTCTGCGGGGTCGGTCAGCGTGGACGTCTCCACCACGCCATCAAACGGGTGCTCGCTCTCAGGGGTGGCCACCCAGTAATGCGGCGTGAGCGGCCTCTTGAGGAACAGCAGGCAGTTGATCACGCCCTGATAGTCGGTTGTCGTGTCGAGCTGCGGCATCTCCTGGCGCATGGCCGGGCCGATGAGTTTTTCCACCTGAGGCGTGGGCAGAGTGATGACAAGCTGATCAAAGGATTCGGTGCCGGCAGCGGTGGTCACGGAGGTTCGTCCCTCCGCATCCAGATCCACGGCCTGCACAGCCGTGTTGAGCCGGATTTCACCGCCCAACGAATTCAGCACACGCGCGAAGGCATCAGTGATGCGCTTGTAGCCGCCTTTGATGTAGCCTTTGCACTCCCCCTTGGACTCCCCCTTTTCACGATTGAAACGGGTCCAGAACCAGAGTGCGGGCACATCGTGATAGCGATCTCCAAATTTCGCCTCCAGCATGGGCTGCCAGAACTTGGCAAAGGCGCGCGCGCCCGAGAGGCGGGTGAGCCATTTCACTGTGGTGACGCTGTCTAGGCCCCTGTCTGAAACGAGGCGCCCATACAGGCCGGTGATGCCCACACGAATGCGGTCGATGAAACGCAGCGGGACAAACTTCAGCAGGTCCAGCGCGGTATTGAGCGGGAAGAACCGCCCCTGATGCGCATAGGCGAAAGTGGTGGGCTTCCAGTACACCTCTTCCCGGATGCCGAGGTCCTCGAGCACCCGGAGCAGCGGACCGTCGCTAGGCAGCATGCAATGGTAGAATTTTTCAAACGTGCGGCCCTCATGCTCGAAAAACGTGCCCAGACCGCCAAGCTGCTCCGAACCCTCAATCAAGGTGACCCGATGCCCCTCCCGTGCGAGACGCAACGCGCAGGTGAGACCGGAGATGCCGCCGCCGAGAACGGCGATTGATTTGGGGTGCGAATTCATGGAGGTGAACACAAAAGCAGCCGTTGATTGGATCAGGCACGGAGCTGAGCGCGCAGTTCGCTGAGCGAAGGTTCTTCAGCCTGCGGCAGCACGTCCTTGGCCCAGTGTTTGCCGATGACATTGAAGTAGCGGCGGATGGTGCGCAGGATGCGCATCTTGCTGATGCCCACCTTGAGGTCATAGCGCAGCGTGTAGGGAATCTCGACCGCACGGGCGCCCACCCAGCGCAGGCTGAGAAGGAGTTCCAGCATGCAGGCGAAGCTGGACTCCTCGATGAAGCGGCTGCCGGAGTTCTTGATGAGACGGCCCAGCGTCAGACTGCGGTAGGCGCGGAAGCCGGTGGAGTAGTCGCGCACATTGCGGTAGGGCAGCAGCGTCTTCATCATGAGGAAGCAGCCCCAGCTCAGCACCTGGCGGAAAAAGGGCACCCCCTGCACCACGCTGGCCGCCTGGAAGCGGGAGGCGATGACCACATCGGCGTCCCCTTCCTGGATCACCTTCACCATGTCCTGGATGTAGATGGGATCGTGCGTGTTGTCGGAATCCATGACGACCACCACATCACCGATGTGCCACCCCGCGCGCAGTCCGGTCTGAATGCCTTCGCCCAGGCCTTTGTTCACCTCGTGCTGGATGAGCTGCAGCGGCATGATCTTCGCCGCCTCACGGGCGATCTCCGCCGTGCGGTCCTTGGAGCCGTCGTCCACCACCACCACGGTGTATTTGAAAGGCATGTCCGCCAGCTTGGTGCGGATGTTCTCCAGCAGCACAGGCAGATCTTTCTCCTCGTTATAGGCGGGAAGGACGATGGCGATGTCGTTGACTTGGGTCGGTGTTTTCATGATGTGGGTGGAATCAGGCTGTTTGTGTGAAAAGACGTGGAAGGGGAGCGCGGCCGGCGGCGGAGGCGGCGTGCTCATCCATGGTGCCGGCCTGCCAGTGCTGCTGCAGGCTGCGGATCGTGTGCTCGACGAGCGCGATTTTTTTCTCCGCCGCCAGTTTCATTCCCGGAAAGAAACCCATCTGAGGCACATCCCGCTCATCCAAAAAATCCGTGGGATGCAACAGCAGTGAAGGCGCCACACCGCGAACACGGCAGAGCGTGACGGCGCTGTTCCAGTAAAATTTTGCGAGCCATTCCGACTTCTGCGCCAGGAACATCAGATAGGTCGTGTGCATGGGCAGGCGCAGCAGCGGCATCGTGGTCACCGGCACTTCCATAAGGCCGTTTTCCCATGCAAAGGGACGCAGCGTGCCAAAGGCGTCGCTGAACTTGCCGTAGAGGCCTTTGCGCTGCGCTTTCTCCTCAGCGGAGAGCTTTGAGTTCAAGAAGAAAAACAGCCGCGCCACCGGGCCGAGGGCGCTCGGGAAAATGGAGGCATCGTAGGCATAGCCACGCTCGGCGAGCACATCACGCACCAGCGGCGAAGTGCTGAAGCCAGGCCCGCGAAAGCCCTGCGTCGTTTTCCCGGTGACGGCGGCGATGGCGTTTTCGGCATCGCGGATTTCCTGATGAAGCTGCTCCCGGCTGTAAAGGTGCAGCCAGGGCTCGTGCATGAAGGAGTGATTGGCGACTTCATGCCCCGCATCAGCGATGCTTTTCAGGGCGGCGCGGTTGGACTCCATCGTCGCATCCTGGCCGACAATGAAGAACGTGATGCGCTGACCACAGCGGTCCAGTGATTCCAGAATGCGCGGCACCACCCGGTCCAGATAGCTCGGAAAGCTCTCCCACCCTGGCGCACCCTGAGTCTTCAGGTAGCTCCAGAGATTGTCGAGATCGAGCGAGATGCTGGCGGCAGGCTTCATGGTGCGAGAATGGATGAAATTCAGGCGGCCATGCGCAGCGGCTGGGAGGCGGCGCGTTGATCCGGAACTCCGAGCAGCAGATCACAAATGCGCTCGGCGGTGCGGCCGTCGCCGAAGACATCGCGGGAGCGGCTCGCGTTCGCATGCCAGACTTCGTCCATCAAGGCGGTGCGCAGCATGTCGCGCAGACGTTCGGGAGATTCCCCCACCAGACGCGCCACGCCGCATTCCACAGCTTCGGGGCGTTCGGTGTTCTCGCGCAGCACGATCATCGGCTTTCCCAGCGCGGTGGCTTCTTCCTGAATGCCGCCGGAGTCAGACACAATCAGCCAGGCTCCCGAGAGCAGGTGAACGAAGTCGCAGTACCCCATCGGGTCCGTCAGGCGGATGCGCGGATGGTGGTCCAGTTGCTCGGCGACGGCGGCGCGCACGTTCGGATTGGGGTGCACCGGGAAGATCATGCAAAGATCAGGCTGGCTCTCGATGAACTCACGCAGCGCCCGCAGGTGCTGGCTCATGGTTTCGCCAAAGTTTTCGCGCCGGTGCGTCGTCACCAGCACCAGGCGCTTTCCGGCGGCCCACTGCTGCATCAGCTCCACCGTCTTGCTCGGCCGGCGCTGCGCGAGGGTCTGGCGCAGGGCGTCCACCACGGTGTTTCCCACCAGATGGATCGAATCGGCGGCCACACCTTCCGCCAGCAGCGTGCGGCGGTTGCGCTCGGTCGCGGCAAAGTGATAGCCCGCGATCTGCCCCACCAGGCGGCGGTACATTTCCTCCGGGAACGGGCTCAGTGGATTGCCGGAACGCAGCCCGGCCTCCAGATGCCCGACAGGGATGCCACGGTTGAAAGCAGACAGGGACCCCATCACGGCGGATGCGGTGTCTCCCTGCACCAGCACCAGGTCAGGCTTTTCAGCCTCCAGCACCGGGTCCAGGCGGTCCAGCAAACGACCGCCGAGAGCGTTCAAGCTCTGTCCAGGCCGCATGGCCTCCAGATTGTGATGAGCCCGAATGCCGAACAGCTCAAAAAGGGGCTGCAACAGATCCGTATGCTGCCCGGTGTTGACCGTCACCAAGCTGGCACCCCGGTTTTCCAGTGCTTTGATCATCGGCGCAAATTTGATCAGTTCAGGACGTGTGCCGAGGCAGATGAGAACTTTAGAGGGCGTGAGACCGGAACTGTTTGCCAATTTCATAATTACCATGATAAACCACGCTTTATGATAGGCAAGCTTATTTTATGGAAATTATCCTTTTTGCGTTTTCATTCTGTTAAACTGCTCAATTTTAAGAAACTGGCAGAGAAAACTCTCAACTCTTATTCAACCCTTAGACGTAGATGCCGAGGGATCACCGCCGCCAATCCAAGGCCAATCCATGGCCACACCACCACGGTATAACGGGGCAGGCCGGGCAGTAAGCTGGTTCCTCCCAGATAGATGAACGTCAGCCCTGCGAGCAGGCCGATTTCCAAGGGAATGACCCGCCAGTACTTCACACTGAGGGCGATGGCGGCTAAAACCAGCAGCAAAATCGGCCCGTTCACCAACACCAGCACGATGGTGACCAGCTCTTCCGGCAGGTAGGAGCGTGGAAAACCGAACAGGAGGCGGCACCAGTTGCTGATCCAGTTTTTCACCACCCCTTTGGGATTCGCCCTGAGATTTTCCATGGCCTTCTTCTTCAGCGCAGCCTCACGCTCCTTCACCGGCAGGTGGAAATTCGCCCTGTAAAAATCGCGGTGCCCACTGGCAATGAGCTGAGGCATGACCTCCACATCCTCTTCGGAAAACCAGTGCCCGTTTTCGCCCTCGCGCGTGCTGGTGGCCCAGTACAGCAGCTCCCCGCCATTGGTGGACCAGCACAGTGTGTCCCCGGTTTTTGACTTGGTGTAGGCCAGCCAGGGGATGCACACGACAAAGGTCAGCGCCATCACTCCCAGCGCCCGCAGTAGTTTTCCGCGCAGGCTTTTCCAGAGCGCCACTCCCACCAGCAGGAAGGCCGTGGCGGCCATGAGCACATTCCCAAAGAACACCCGCGCCAGAATGAGCCAGCCAAAGGCCAGCGCCGCGCCCAGCACCGGTCCCCAGCGCCACTTCTCTGCCCGGAGGGCCGCCGTGAATGCCCAGGCAAAACCCGCCACGCAGCACACGGCCAGCGCTTCTGTCATCAGATAGGGGGCTGTGCGCACCAGATTCGGGTGCAGCGCCGTCACCAGGGCCACGCCCAGGGCCCAGCGCCTGCCAGCATAGGGCAGCACCGCACGAAAGCTGAACCACGCCGCCAGCGCCATGAAGAGCGCATTCAGCAGGCGCATTCCCAGCAGCGGCACCTTCATAGCTACCAGGGGTGCCAGCACGAGCGGGTAGCCGGGGCCGTTGAGCAGGTCCGGCTGGTCAGGCGGTACGTAAAAGCCCTGCGTGAGATTCTCCGCAAACCACAGGTAGCGCCCCTCGTCCCAGATCAAATCAGGCCGGTGCGCCAGGAAGGTGACCACGACGTAAAGGACGAGCGTGCCGCAGAACAGCAGCCGTTCGAGGCGCCGGGTGGACGATTCGGTTGGAGACATCCGGTACCGTCCGCTCCACAGGGGCCTTTTGTCAAAAAGAACCGTCCTTCCTCCGTTGAACTGCTCCTTGCGCTCCGGCGCTCTGCATCCATCAATTCCGCCCACCCGTATCCCCTCCCCCATCCGACCATGATCAAACTCACCGGCATCGCAGACGAAGCAGGCGCATCCTTGGATGTGCAAATCCAGGCCCACCAGGAACTCGGCTGGGACAGCATCGAGTCCCGCATCGTCGAATTTGACGGCGTGAAGGGCAATCTCCATGAGATCCCCGAGGCCACCTTCGACAAAGTGGTCGCGCGTCTGGCGGAGAAGAACATGAAGGTCAGCGGCTTTGGCTCCCTCATCGGCAACTGGGCCAAAAAAATCACCGACGACTTCAGCATCACCGAGGCTGAAATCGGCCGCGCCATCCCGCGCATGCAGCGCCTCGGTGCGAAGATGATCCGCGTGATGAGCTACGCCGTGTGCAAGGACGAAGGCGGCAAGGACCTGGAGGAGCAGTTTGCCCCGGAGCGCATCAAGCGCATGACGGAAATCAACAAGCGCTTTGCCGACGCCGACATCACCGTGCTGCATGAAAACTGCATGAACTGGGGCGGCATGAGCCCCAGCTACGTGAAGCGCATGGCCGAAGCCGTGCCCGGCATGAAGTGGGTCTTTGACACCGGCAACCCCGTCTTCATCGACGACCGCGACAAGCCCGGCCACAAGCAGGACGCTTGGGAAATGTACCAGGCCATCAAGCCCTTCATGGCCCACGTGCACGTCAAAGACGGCATCTGGGACAAGGCCAAGAACGACGCTGTCTATACCTTCCCCGGCGAAGGCGAAGGCCAGACCGAGCGCATCATGAAGGATCTGGTGGAAACCGGCTACAACGGCCACATCAGCATCGAGCCCCACGTGGCCGTCGTCTTCCACGGTCCCGGTGCCGCGGACAATCTCTCCCCCGAGCAGAAGGCCAAGGAGCAGTACGACAGCTACATCAAGTATGGCCGCATGCTGGAAGCCATCCTGAAGAAGGTGGGCGCCAAGCTGGACTGAACCAAGGATTGGGGGTCTCCGACCCCCATTCAAAATTCTAACGAGAGGGGGACAGAGTCCCCCTCTCCTTGTTTACACCTCAAACACCCCCGTCGCGCCCGAGAGAAACATCTCCCAGTCACGCACGCGGTGGTGGTTCTTGATCAGATGGGTCACCGGAATCTCACGCGGCACTGACGGACGGCGCAGAAGCTTCAGCCCCGCTTCTTCAGGCAGCTTGTTGCCCTTGCGGCTGTTGATCTTGCGGTCGGCCAGCACGCAGTTTTCCCAGTTGCTCAGGCCGCCGCGGGAGACGGGGATGATGTGGTCGATGTTTCCCTCATGCGGGCGCAGCTTGCGGCCGGTGTACTGGCACATGCCACCGTCGCGCTCCCAGATGGCCTTGGCGCAGAATTTCGGGCGGCGCTTGGGAACTTTGTCAAAGCGGGCCAGCACGAGCACGGAGGGCACCCGCACGGGCCCATGAACGGTGCCGATGCTGTTGTCCCCTTCCCTGACTTCGAGTTTCAGCCAGTCCTCCCATGTGACGGGTCTCATGTCTCCTGCGGCGTGGATGTCCAGCGCGGTCGCATTGCCCGCTGCCATCATGCTGAAGGACTCCATGGGCGTTTTAGAGTCGATGGCCTGCCAGTGCCGATTCAGCACCAGTACGGTCGTTTTGGTCAACGTTTCATTCATGCACAGCTCCTGATTTGGAATTTCGGCACGGCGAGTCTTGGCCGTTTGCCAAGTGCCAAGATCGTTTCCCCGCCCGAATAGGCCAAATGCCGCCGGGGTGGGAAACCCGGCGGCATCGGTTCATTCGGCCAGAAACATCTCCCAATCGCGCACCTGGTGCGTGTTGCGGATCAGCTGGGTCACAGGCAGTTCCCGCGGCACGGCTGGTCGTCGCAGCAGCTTCAGGCCGGCCTCTTCGGGCAGCTTGTTGCCTTTGCGGCTGTTCACCCGCTTGTCGGCGAGGACGCAGTTTTCCCAGGAGGTGGGTCCGCCACGGGAGAGCGGCACGATGTGGTCGATGTTCCCTTCGTGTGGGCGCAGCTTGCGGCCGGTGTACTGGCACAGGCCGCCATCGCGCTCCCAGATGCCGCGCACGCCAAACTTGGGCCGTTTCTTCGGCACCTTGTCATAGCGGGCCAGCACCAGCACGGAGGGCACGCGCACCAGCCCGTTCACGGTGCCGATGGCGTTGTCCCCGTCCCGCACCGGCAGCGTGAGCCATTCCTTCCATGTGACCGGGCGGATGTTTCCGCCCGTCTCGATGTCCAGCGCTGTGGCCGCCCCCGTGGCGATCATGCCAAAGGCCTCCAGCGGCGTTTTCACGCCGATGGCCTGCCAGCTGCGGTTGAGCACGAGGATGGTGGATTTGCTGAGGATGTCTTGCATAGGGTGGAAAGGAGCTGGGCGAAGCGGGAAATGACGAAACCAGAATTTCGAATGACGAATGAAGCCCCAATGCCGAAGCCCGAAGCGTGTGCGCCATTCAGACTTGGTCATTGATTCGTCATTCCTCATTCTGGTTTCGTCATTCGAGCCGGCAAATGAGCACGGTCCTCCCGGCAGCGGTGTTCGTTCTTGTGGAAAAAATGGCAGCCTGGAAGGAGGGATGCTTTTTCCAGGCTGCCGGTAGGCATGGATCGTCTGCTAATTCTTCAGCGCGTATCGCCGGAAGAAGATGTCGAGTTCATCCAGGTCGCCCAGGCTGTCCCCGGGATCGCTCAGCGCTTTGAGCCTCGCCAGTTCCGTCACGATGAAGCGCGAGAGCACGGCATCGGGCGCGGACTTGCTGAGCTCATCGCCGGCACGTTTGCGGGCGAGCAGCGCCTCCAGGGCGGCGCGGACTTCGGGCTCTTCGAGCACGGCATCCACCAGCTCCTGAAAGAGCATGGGCACCTGGCCGAGCGAACGCTCGATCCAGCGGCAGGCGAGCAGAGGCCGGAAGACGTAGAGATATTTCTTCAGGCTCACCTGATCTCGGCCTTCCAGATAGCCCTTCCAGTTGCCGGAGGCCATGTGCAGGTAGTGCGCGAAGCAGCGCAGCGGCGAATAGAACATCGCAGCCAGCTCCTCGAACTCGCGGGTGAAGTCCGGGTCGTGATGGTACACGACCGGGGATTTCATCCATTCGAGGAGCGGCGGATTGCTCTTCCGCAGCAGACGCAGCGCCTTGCGCAGTTCCCAGCCGCTCACGTCGAGCTCTTCGGAAAGAGGCTCTTCGATCACATCGCGCCGGCTCTCGATGGAGAGGTACCATTCGCGGCGGTGTACGTAGAGGAAGCGCACATCGTAGTCGCTGTCGTGCGAGGCAAAGCCCCACGCACGGCTGCCGCTTTCGCAGGCATACAGCACGCGGACGTTTTGCTCGGCTTCGAGACGGGTGAGCGCACCACGGACGCGCTCGGAGACGGGGTTGTTAGTCATGAGTGTTTATGAAAAGTGATGAGTGAAAATGAAAAGTGCGCCGCCCCGTGAAGGACGGCGCACGAGTGTGGGGCGCACACTTTCTTAAAGCTCCACGGCTTCGATCGTGCGGATCAGCGCGCCTGGGTCGGAGTCCAGCAGCTTCAGAGTCTCCAGTGTTTTGTCACTGAAGCCCGCCAGGCAGCAAACCTGGCGCTCTGGGAACTGCAGAGACCCGTAACCGTTCAGGTCAAAGCTGAACACTTTGGGATCGCAGCGGTGGCGCTCCTTCCAGCGGCGGAACGTGTCCACGGGCGTGTGGTGTCCCACCCAGCCCTGCATGTCAGAGAGGATGATGACACGGTCATACGCCCGGTCTGCGCACTGAAAGATGGAGTGAAAGTCGGTGCCCGCGGACTGTGCCTGGCCTTCCAGCCATTTGGCCAGCGAGAGCGTGCTGTCGCGCTTGTTCAGCGTGACGTATTTGGCGCTGTCGCTGAAGAGCACAATGTCGGCATCGTTGGCCTTAAGCAGCGTGGCGGCAAAGAGCGAGCCGATTTGCAGAGGACGACCGATCATGGATGCGGAACCATCCAGCACGACGAGCGTGCGACCTGGAAAGGCAGGCACGTTCGCGAGCGAGATGTCCACAGCATCGCTGAGGGCAGCCAGGGCATCGGCGGCACGTGGCAGGTTGCTGGCCTGCACAGCTTCGAGCGCTGTCTGGAAACGGAATGGCAGCACGAGCGATTTGCGGATGAGTTTTTCATCGCGCAGCATCGCCAGGGCCTCATTCACGGCTTCCGGAGCAGCTTCGAGCACATTGCGCAGGTTTCGCAGCAGGGCAAAGTAGCCCAGCTTCCGCGTGCGGATGAGTTCCGACCAGGCCTCACGTTTGAGCAAAGCGAGATCGTCGTCATTCCGCGCCGCAGCACCGGCCTGCGTGAGCTTGGTTTCCCAAGTTTCAGCGGCGGCCAGCGTGCCTTTGACGAGCTTTCCCAAAGCCTCCGTGGCAGGTGGGTGAACGAGGTTCACGACATCGACCAGAGAGAGCTCGGCGCGGTCCTTGCGGTATTTCGCGAGCTGATACTCGTCGAAGCGCGAGAGCGCGCGGCCCAGCCCTTTCTTGAGCGAGTTCGGAATCGTTTTGCCATGCGCACCCTGATAGCAAGCGAGGATCTCGATGGCGTCATCTGGACGGTGCACCACGCGGTCATAAAACCGCGCCGTCCACGAATGGCCTTTCACGCTTTTCGCCAGCTCGGCCGCCGTGAGGTGGCTCACACTGCGCATGCCTGCCTGCTTGCGGGCATAGAGCGCCGCCTTGGCCACGAACACTTTGTCGCTCTGCGCAGCGATGAGTTCGCGCAGCCGGTTTGCCGTGGCATCAGCGCTGCGGTAGAACTCATCCTTGAGCATGGACGTGAGCATAAGCGAAGCCAGCTCGAGCTTGGGCGTTTCGGTGAACGCCTCGCCACCCGCGAGGTTGAGCGTGTCGGCACGTGGGCGCTGTTTGAGGAAGTTGAATTTCATGATGATATCTGGGTGGCGGAATGCGGAGGAAGTTTGCCAGGGAGACGGCCCGTGATAAGCCGCCGGCGCCCTTGCGAGCAGACCGGCTCCCGAAGTAACCCCGGCATCGCTGCCGCATAAGGTGCTGGATTTCGGAAAGGAGATTTGGGGAGAAAAGTGACCGAAGGGAAATCCAGCCAAGGACATGGCCTGCACGTGGCTGGAATGCTCTTCCACAGAGCGTTTGCCCCTATTGGTGGAACAAGTCGGAGTTGAACCGGCGAAGTAACTTCAGTCTCACTGCCCCAAAAAATGTTCACGGAGAAAAGCAGACAGGCTCTAACTAAGAAAGCCGGGAATCGAACCCGTGATCAGTTTTCACCGACCCCCAACTCATGGGCAATCGCGTTTTAGTTCGTTTTTCGTGCGAAGAAATCCTGTCTTCACTGCCGCGAAATTGGAGAAAAGAAAAGGACGTGCGCGGCACACCGATGGGCATGCCGCACACGCGAGTGTTTGAACGTGTTGGATTGAATCAGTCGAGGAAGACCAGGTTCCTGCGCGAAGGAGCAAGATGCTCCTCGTTCATCAGCACCCGGCACCAGTCGTGAAGCACGATGGTGGCGTGGTCAGGATGACGCACGGCACCACGGGCATACACGCCAGGGTTTCGGCGCATCTGCCGCCACGGCCAGCTTTTGGCCGCCGGGTGTCGCAGCAGCAGGTTTTCATACTGCTTCTGCGTGAGTCCGCGTGGATACTGCTGATGCACATAGACGAATTCGCCGCCGGTGCGGTAGAGCTGCTCCACGAGGTGCGGCTTGCTGCCGCCTCCGCGTGAGATGGGCTCATGCCGCAGGATAAGCTTGGGGTCCACGACCATCTGTTTTTCCACCGGCACAAAGAACCATTCGCCCTGACGGCGAAAGGCTGCGTTGTGACGGGTGTTGGCTTGGCGCGAGTTCAAGCTCTTGCGAGCCTGCGCCTCGCGCACGGGCGCTGGCTTGAGCGCCTCCTTGGCCTGCACCACGGTGGATGCAGTGCCTGGAACGGCGGCGACAAACCATTCGCGCTCATCGTGACCGCACAGAAAGCGGTCCTTGCGTTTGCTTGCCTCGTTTTTCACAAGGAGCAGCAGGTGGCGGTTGTCCTCCTGCTTGTTCAGCAGGGAGAACTCCACCTCCGCAAGGCTCGCCTCATCACCACGCAGGGCGAAGAACTGTCCGTGACGGTCATGTCCGATGTCGAGCGAATATCCCGAGGTGGCATTCCGGCCACGGACCGGAGCCTCCACACGAAGCCGTGCACCGATGGATTCAAACGCACGTTCGAGATGTTCGAGTTTCATAAAGAAGGATCGAATCATCATCCGTACGATCTGCCCGCAAACGGGCACGCTGAACGGATGTGGCAGCGATCTTCCAAACAAAGGTGACACCGGCGGGAAGATGCGCAGGCTAGTTGGTATGCGTTTTCATAGGATTGGATGGGTTTTAAAATGGGGAAATGCGGAGAAAATTGAGCAGAGCCGTTGAACAGCCGGTTTCCCGGCGGTCTTGGCAGGACTCGAACCTGCTGCCACTTGCGTAAAACAAGTGCTCTACCGATGAGCTACGAAGGAACTCCGCTCTCACTGCCGCAAAGACCATGATCGCCCGTGAAGGTGCTGCCCCCTCGATTTCTGGATGTAAGCCAGATGTGATGCTGTTTCACCAACAGGCGTGGAATAAAAATGGTCGGTCCACAGGGACATGCACCCTGCTATGCCGGTTAAAAGCCGGCTGCTTCGCTGTCTAAGCTTTGGACCGAAAAATCATGGAGAGGAGGAGAATGGAGCCCGGATTCATTTTCTTTGAGGCTCTCTGCTTCGTGATTCTCTCGTCCATGCAGAAAATGGTGCTCATGGCAGGATTCGCACCCGCACTGACGACGCTCTCGACGTCGCGCCTCTGCTGTTGGGCTACATGAGCTTTGAAAATGGCACCCACGGCGGGACTCGCACCCGCTAAGACAGATTTGAAGGACCTGTCGCGCGACGACTTTGCATTCGTGGGCTTTGAAAAATTGGCGGAACGCCGAGGACATGCTCCTCATGCCGCGCGATGGCGGCACGATCTCGTTAGCACCGAGTCCCGGCCCGCTGGTCCGGTTGACGTTCCTTGTTGAAAGAGAGCTGCATAAAGGCTTCCCACGTGGGTGCGGAGGCAGAGAAGACGGCACTGTCATATGCCGTCTTCTCTGCCTCCACATCACCGGCGATGGCAGCACGCATGCGTTTTTGCGCCAGACGCTCGAGCAGCCGGCGCCGCGTGGCGGAGTCCTTCCAGCGGCGAACCCCGAGCAGCTTGTGCAAGCGTCCTGCACGCTTTGGATGGAGCAGAATGCCTTCGATTTCACTGAGCCTCGAGTCGCCCTCTGAATCGAGCACTGGCAGTTCACGGATCATGCGAGGAACCACCTTGAGTTCGAAAAGCTGCGGCCAGCGAAAGCGCCACGTGTGCTCCCAGGCACGTTTCCGAAAGACACGCTCCACCATGAAGTAACGTTTCCATTCGGCTGGAAAATTGCTTCGCCGCCTGCGCCATGGCTTGATGCGCTGCAGCGGCTGATCCAACTGCTGCATCTGGTGACGACGACGCCGCTTGGTAGGCGCAAAACTACGCTTCCAGTGATATCTGATCACATTGATCTCCTTGAGAATGGCTTCGAGCACGGCGGCGTCAGACCGTTGCTTGGCTGCGTTGGTGAGGAAATAGCAGCGCATCCAGCCGCGCTGCACAGGGCGCTTCAAGGACACTTTTTCAGGAAGGCGCCTCCAAAGCTTCCTGCGCTCACGATCAAGTGCCAGCAGATGCTTTTCTTGAATGTCTTGTTGGGTTTTCAATGGGTGGTGTTTGGGTATTTATCGATGATTGTTGAAATGGCACTCCCGGAAGGAGTTTCGCCTCCAGCCTCCGCGTTCGAAGCGCGGCGCTCTATACATTGAGCTACGGGAGCATTGAAAAAAGTGTCTCCGGCAGGGATTGCACCTGCGGCCTGCTGATTCGTAATCAGCCACTCTATCTGCTGAGCTACGGAGACATGATGAAAGTGCCTGCGGCGAGAGTTGCACTCGCACCAGACCGATTTTGAAACGGCTGTCTCTGCTGTTGGACTACGCAGGCATAAAATGGCACCCATGGCAGGACTCGCACCTGCACTGGACCGCTTCTGAGACGGTTGTCTCTGCATTGGACTACATGGGCATTTCAAACTGGAAGCCTCGGGTGGATTCGCACCACCAACTCTCCGCTTCAAAGGCGGATGCTCTGCTGATTGAGCTACAAGGCTGTGTTGGCATGGGCGTGGAGCGGGCGTCACGAAATCAATTCGTGTGCCGGGCTCACTTCACCATGCTTTAAAAATGGAAATGGTCGGTCCGGCTGGAATTGCACCAGCACCTTCCGGGTTATGAGCCCGACGCTCTGACTGTTAAGCTACAGACCAATTGAAACAAAAGTGGTCGGATACCCCGGTGCCGCCCCGGGCTTGTCTTGGTCCCAAACCAAGCGAGTTCGCTGGCTCTCTCGTATCCGATAAAAAAGTGGACGTGCGCCCCGGACTCGCACCGGGTCATGTGGACTTGCAAACCACCGGCTCGACGACTTCGCCGTGCGCACGAATGAAAATGGTCGGATACCCCGGTGCTGCCCCGGGCTGCTCTTGCTTCCAAGGCAAGCGAGTGCTGCTGGCTCTCTCGTATCCGATATTGAAATTGGTTCCCTCAGCCGGATCCGCCCCGGCACCGCTTCGTTCACAACGAAGAATGCTGCAGTTACACTATGAAGGATGTCTTGAAATGGATCCTCCGGTGAGATTCGCGCTCACATAGTCCGATTTACAAGATCGGTGCCTTTCTAAGTCGGCCACGGAGGAGTTTGGAAATGGTGCGGTCAGCCGGACTTGCACCGGCGTTTCAGCCTTGGCATAGCTGCGTCCTGCTGCTGGACGATGACCACATTGAAACTGGTGCGGCATGTCGGTGCTGCCCCGACGTGATGAGTTTGGAAGACTCGCATGTTACTGTTACATCAATGCCGCATTGAAAAATGGTCGCTGGAGTTGGTAGCGCGCCAACCTGTGCGGAGCTTCAGTCCGCCGCTCATCTGTCTAAGCCATCCAGCGTTAACAAAATAAAGAATGGTCCCTCGGCGTGGTGACGCTCCACGGTCTGCCGGTTATCGACCGGCTGCTCTGCTGTTGAGCTACAGAGGGATGAAAAGAATATGGCTGTAGCCAGAGACTGCACGCAAGGTGGCGGCGACATGCGTAGGTTCTGCATCAGACTTCTGGGTCACAAATGCAGGACTCCAACTCTCCAACGATTTCCCGCCGCCTTCTTTTGGTGACGGCTTACCTAGGCTTCATCAGCCTCGGGTTGCCGGACACTCTGATTGGCGTGGCCTGGCCTTCGGTGCGGGATTTCTTCGGACGACAGCAAAGCGAGATCGCCTGGATCTTCTTCGGTGCGGGAGCGAGCTACTTTGTTTCCGGCTTGCTCACGGGAAAACTGCTCAAGTCGTTTGGCATCGGAGCTCTGCTGGCAGGCAGCAGCCTGCTGGTGGCGGCGAGTGCACTGGGTTATGCCGTCGCGCCGGTGTGGATCTTGTTTGCCGCCTGCGCACTGCTGCACGGGCTTGGTTCCGGGGCCATCGATGCCGGGCTAAACCACTACGTGGCGAATCATTTCTCGCCACGGCACATGAACTGGCTCCATGCCTGCTATGGCATCGGCGCCACCCTCGGGCCGCTGATCATGACCTTCATGCTTTCCATGGGCTCATGGCGCGCAGGTTATGCGGCAGTGGGCACTCTGCTCCTTTTGCTAACAGGGCTCTTCATCCACACCCGAAAGCTTTGGGACATTCCGGGTCAAACCACAAGCACGACGCACGAAGAGGAAGCTTCGGTGGGCATGCTCGGAGCACTGCAGCATGCAGGCGTGTGGACGCACGTGGCGCTCTTTTTCATCTACACCGGCCTCGAAGTGACGGTCGGGCAGTGGAGCTTCACCGTGATGACGGAAGCACGCGGCATGAGCAAGGAAGCCGCCGGAATGTGGGTCACGATTTACTGGGCCAGCCTCGCCACCGGTCGAGTGGTCTTTGGTTTTATCGTCGAGCGGCTGGGCATCGACCGCCTGCTGCGTCTGAGCATGCTGGCCGCGATGATCGGCACGGGCCTGTTTGCGGCCAGGCTGCCTTTCTCTGAAGGGGGGCTTGCCTTGGTGGGTCTGGGTCTGGCTTCCATTTATCCCTGCCTCATGACCCGAACGCCACAGCGTCTGGGCAAAGCGCGTGCAGCCCACGCCATCGGTTTTCAGGTCAGCGCGGCCATGGTTGGAGCCGCGCTGTTTCCGAGCGCCTGTGGATGGCTGGCACAGACGCGAGGTCTGGAAACCGTGAGCCTTGCCACCGTAGCCATGGCCTGCGGTCTGCTGCTGATACACGAAGCGCTGCTGCGCTCGGATCGCAGACAATCGTAATTGGCGGAGCACCAGAGAATCGCACTCTGGACGCCTTTAGAGGGCGCAGCGGTTTTCGAGACCGTTTCCTCGTCTGTGCCGGACGTGCTCCTTTAATAAATGGTGCCCACACCAGGACTCGCACCTGGAACCACGGCCGTTAGAAGCGGCGTATGCAATGTCTGTTACACCTTGCGGGCATGAAACTGGCTCCCCGGCATGGACTTGCACCATAACGATCGGCTTAACAGGCCGACAGGCTACTTTACCTCACAGGGGATTCTAAAATGGTGGAGCCGGACGGTAACGCTCCGTCTCTTGCTGGGTGCAAACCAGCCGTGCTTCTTCTACACTACGGTCCCATGAAAATTTGGCGGTCCGTGCGGGCTTTGCTCCCGCGACCCTCCGCTCGACAAGCGGGCGCTCTACTGGACTGAGCTAACGAACCTTATGAAGATGGTGGACGAGGACGGTAACGCTCCGTCTCCTGCTGGGTGCCGCCCAGCTGTGCGCCTTGTACACTACAAGCCCATGTTTGAAATTGGATGCAGGTCCGGGAGTTGCACCCGTCAAGCCCGGCTTATGAGACCGGACGGAGCTCTGGCTCTCCCTGCATTTGGAAAATGGTGCGGCGTCACGGTATTGCGCCGTGTGGTCTCTATGAGCATCGGGTTTACAGCCCGGGTCGCCTCTTTAACGATCTACCGCCGCGTTCTCGATTTGGAATAAATGGCACGGCGGGTGGGTATCGCGCCCACATCTTCGGGTTTTGGAGGCCCGTGCATTGCTTGTCTGCCACCGCCGTATCTTATTGGAGAATCATCATGTTCTGCCATTCAAGGACACGGAGTCGGCCATTCACCACTCTCTCCCACAGAGTATCACACCACTTTTGCCGTGCTCCGTGCCCTTGAATGGCAGATCAGCCTCAGCTTGTGAGGTGATCTGCCAAATAAAGAACGAACACCGCTGCCACGCACGGGATGGAGTGAAGGTCACTCCATCGCTGGCGTCGCACCCGCAGGTATTTCACGGCGGATGTTTCGGTGTTTATGGCACACCTCCCAGGGAAGCCGTTTCGTGATGTCAAAAAGGGACAGAAAATCCCCGTATTCCTCGCCTCGGCGTAGGAATATTGCGTATTCAATGGCTGCTTTTGTTGACATTCGGTAGGAGGGGTGCAAACCTGTTGGCAGGTCTTGCTCGGCGTCTTCTAAACGACTCCTCCCGGAGTCAGCTTGGCTGGCCTGGCCCCGGTTTCCGTTAGCGCGGATGCCGGGGTTTTTTATGCTATGGGGTGGCGGTCAGGCGACCGCGGGTTGAATCAATGATTGAGGAAAATGGGTTGTGGGTTCGTCACGCAGGCAAAGAAAAAGCCCTGCTGCCTTGGAGTGGGCGAGCAGGGCTTCCTTCGGAAACTGGCCTTCGGGGCCTAATGGGGCGTCAGAGCGCCCTGCTCGTCATGTCTCTTTATCGGGAGACTCCACTCTTGTGCTTTGGCGGCCGGCATAAAGCCATAACCCAATCTCGCACACACGGACTCTCCGCGACGCAGAATCAGCGCGGTTGAGTTAAGATGTGTCCGGTTGGTGTTCATGGCTTGTGTTGAAGGTAACGGATCATGACACGGCCTTGTTAGGCCGTCAACACGATATTCCACTTTTTTCTTATACCGTCAGTTTTCGGGTCGCATTTCTTCCCTAAAACCCAAACATCTCAGCGAAAGGCCTTTTCCATTGCCTCCACATTCGCTTTCATCACACTCATGAAGTCACCGCTGTCCGGCACGTTCGCGCAGGGATCAAACACCACGCTTTGAAGCCCCAGCGCCGCGAGTTTTTCGACACTGTCCTTGCTGGGCTGCCCCTCCCAGATCATCCAGCGGGCGCGATGTCCGGCCAGGATGCCTTTGAGATCGTTGAGCGCAACGTCATCGAGCACGGTGTCAGGCTCCCAGAGAACGGATTTCAAATCCAGCCCGTACCGGCGTGCGAGATAGTGATACACCGGATGCGAAGCCACCAGCGGATGCTGCACCAGGTGCCGGCTGAGCGCGCTCATGCGTTCGTCCAGAGACTCCAGCTCCTCTTTCAGCGCCTCCGTGTTCTTGCTGATGCTGTCTTTGGCCCCGGGCACGAGTTTGGACAGTGCATCGCTCACCGCCTGCGCCTGCAGAGCGGCCTGGTTGAAGTCGATCCAGGTGGTAAAGGCGGTGCCATTGTGGCTGTGCGCACCACCAGGGCCGTGGCTGTGTGTGGTGGCATCGCGCACTTCGATCAAGTTATTGCCAAAGGCAGCCGAGGTATCGACCACTTTGGACTCCGGCAGCGTGACCTTGTCCGCCCACTTGGAATAGCTGGCGCCGTTCATGAGGATGAGGTCGGCGTTTTGAAAGGCCGTGATGGCGGCCTCGTCTGGCTGCCAGAAGGCCGGATCCTCCCCCTTCGGAGCCAGGAAGCGCACCTCCACGGCGTCACCGGCGATGCGCTGCGCAAAGTACTGCAGCGGATAGTTCGCCACCAGCACCTGCGGCTTGCCCGACTTCGCAGGCGTCGGAGCCGCCGCCGCAGGCTCGCCGGTTTTTTCCGCCGCGGGTTTGCAGCCCGCAAGGGCGATGGCAAGGCAGGAGAAGAGAAAGAAACGCATTTTCATAAAAAGGGGTGATTGCATCTGGTAGGGCATCGGCGGTCAATGGCAAACTGACAATTCAGGCACCGAGACGGAACTCTCCACGCTGGAGGAGATCATTCAACGCTTTACGATACGGCGCAGGCATCGGCGTGGACTCAAGTTCGCCGAAAGGGATCACCCGATGAGTGTCAGGCCACGCACTTGTCTGACCGTCCGGCTCATGCACCCAGAGCGTGACTTTATACCGCGTGATCCCGTATTGCATGCGCAGGAGGACGGGCGGTGGTGCATCGGCATTTGCGGCGGCCAGCGCAGGGAGCTTCCAGAGGCCGGTGCGGCGCTTTCCGGTCTCCAGCTCCAGCAGCACACCCTTCTCATTTCGAAGGAAAATGACCCGCTCCGTCACTGCGGTGATCTGCTGGCGCGCCTGTTTCACGGGCAGCGTCTCGGGCTCCAGCGCCCGGCACTGGCCCCGCACCGGGCAGAGATCACAGGCAGGTTTCGTGGGCGTGCAGTACGTCTGGCCAAGCTCCATGAGCGCCGAGTTCAGCGCGCGCGGATCGTCCGTGGCCTCCACGATGGCGTTGGAGCGCTCCCACAGACGCTTCACTCCTGCGGTGGAGTCCACCGGCGTCGCATCATTGCAAAGGCGCGCCAGCACACGGGCGATGTTGCCATCGACGATGGGCACCGCCAGGCCAAAGGCAAAACTGGCCACGGCCCCCGCCGTGTAGGGCCCCACACCGGGGAGCGCGAGTATCGTCGCATGATCACGGGGAAACACCCCGCCATGTTTCGCCATCACCTCCTGGGCCAGGCGCTGAAGATTGCGCGCCCGCCGGTAGTAGCCCAGGCCCTCCCAGGTTTTCAGCACCTCCTCTTCGCGCGCCGCCGCCAGGGTCTGAAAATCGGGAAACTTTTCCAGCCAGCGGGCGTAGAAACCCCGGTCCAGCACCGTCGAAATCTGCGTCTGCTGCAGCATCACCTCGGACACAAGGATGGCGTAGGGATCCCGCGTGCGCCGCCAGGGGTAGTCACGCGCGTGGCTGCCAAACCAGTTCACGAGTTCCGTGGCAATGGCTGAGGGATTCAGACTGGCAGGCGTGGGGGGCATCTCCTCATTTATGGCTCATCCGCTGCATTTTTCATGAGTCTTTCGCCAGGCTTGCGTTTAAAGTCTCGCATGCCGGCACTCACCAGTTACACCCATGCGCTGACCGCCCTTCAGGCGGCGAAGCTGCGCACGCTGCTGGAGGAGCGCGGATTTGAGTTTCAAACCAAGCCCTACTGCCTCTACGCTGCCGCCAGGTCAAAGGTGAACGTCTGCGTGTATGAAAAGGGCCCCAAAATCGTCGTGCAGGGAAAGGAGACCGAGGATTTCATCACCCACCTGCTTGAACCCGAGGTGCTGGGAGAAGCAAAGCTCGGCTATGAAGAGGTGCATAATCCGGAAATGTTCCAGCCCCACATCGGCGTGGATGAAAGTGGCAAGGGCGACTTCTTCGGCCCGCTGGTCATCGCCGGTGTCTATGTGGATGGGAATGTGGCACGCCGCCTGCGCGACATCGGTGCTGTGGACAGCAAACGCATCAGCAGCGACGAGCGCATCTTCAAGATTGCGGGGGACATTCGCGCAGTTCCCGGCCTAGCCTGGGAGGTCATCTCCATCCATCCCGCCCGCTACAACGAGCTCTATGAGAAATTCGGAAACCTCAACCGGCTCCTGGCCTGGGGCCATGCCAGGATCATCGAGAATCTTCTGGAACGCGTCCCCGGCTGCCCCCGGGCCATTTCAGACCAGTTCGCCAATCCCGCAGTGCTGCAGCGCGCCCTCCAGACCCGGGGAAGAGAAATCGAACTCGTCCAGCGTACGAAGGCCGAAAGCGACCCTGCAGTGGCCGCCGCCTCCATCCTGGCACGCGAGGCCTTCGTGGGCTGGCTGAAGTCCCAGAGCCAGAAGTTCAGCCTGGAACTGCCCAAAGGGGTCTCCCCGGTGGTGAAGCAGGCGGCCGCCAGTTTGGCGCAGCAGCATGGAAACGACCTCCTGCCCGCCCTCTGCAAGATGCACTTCCGGACTTCTTCTGAGGTTCTGTCCCGGTCAGTTTCGGATCATTCCAATAAACCCGCTGGATAAATCGTAGGTAGAGATGATAATTCGGCGCAGAAATTAGTTGCACCTCGCTAAACGTCTCGCTAGTCACACGCATTATGACAACGATCACCAAGAAAGATTTGGTTGCGGAACTCAGTAACGCAACAGGAATCAAGCATGCCGACACACTGGCCATGGTGGAAGCCTTTATGGAGCTGGTCTCGAAGAATCTGGCCGAAGGAAACGAGGTCACGCTGCGCACGTTTGGCACCTTTGACCTCCGTGTGGCACGTGGCAAAATCGGCCGCAACCCCAAGCAGCCAAACTCGGAGGTGATGATTCCGGACCGCTGTGTCGTCCGGTTCAAGCCCAGCAAGGAGCTCAAGTCCCGTGTGGCGGCGCTTTCGGTGCAGAAGCTGCATGACGGCCAGCCCGTGAACGGCGCCGGGCTCAACGCACGCCAGCTCTGATCGCTCCCCCTCCGCGCCGCGCGCAGCCGGTCAGAAAGCTTTGGCGATTCGACTGCAACGTCGGCTAGTTTGGAGCGTACTTTCCGCCCACCATGCCGCCTCGCCTCCTCTCCACGCTCGTTTTCGCCTCCCTGCTGACCACCGTCTCCGCTGCCCCCCAGTGGATCTGGTTTTCCAAAAACGGCGACAAGGACCCCCAGGTCACCTTCCGCTACCGCTTTGATGTGCCGGCCAAGGTGCAGTCCGCCCTGCTGGAGCTGACCTGTGACAACGGGGCTGAGGCCCTCCTCAACGGCAAAAAGGTGCTCTCCAACCCGGACTGGCAGGAGCCCACGAAGGCCGATGTCAGCAAGGACCTCAAGCCCGGCACCCAGAACGAAATCATCGTGAATGCCCGCAACAAGGGCGGAGTGGCGGCTCTCATCGCGCGCCTGACGATCAACCTGCCCAATGACAAGCCGATTATTGTGGAGACCACGGACAAATGGGAGGCTTCCAAGGCAGGCTCCGCCGCCTGGCAGCCCGCCCTCGTGATCAGCGACTATGGCAAAGGCCCCTGGGGACTCGCTCTGGATGTCAAAGCGGGTGGAGGCGGCGGCGGCCCGGCAGAAAGCATCGCCGCCAGCGAGATCACCGTGCCGAAAGGCTTCAAGGTGGAGAAGCTTTACAACGTGCCCAAAGACCAGGAAGGCTCCTGGGTGGCCCTCACGGTGGACCCAACGGGCCGCCTCATCGCCTGCGACCAGTACGGCAGCATTTACCGCATGAGCGTGCCCGCTGTGGGCAAAACCGAAGACCTCAACCCGGAAAAACTCGCCGTCCAGCTCGGCAAGGCCCACGGCCTGCTGGCCGCCTTCGACAGCCTCTACGTCATGGTCAATGAAGACGGCAAAAACAACGGTCTCTACCGCGTGCAGGACTCCGATGGTGACGATCAGTATGACAAGATCACCAAACTCCACACCATGGCCGGCGGTGGCGAACACGGCCTGCACAGCATGACCGTGAGCCCGGATGGCAAGCGCATCTTCTTCAACTGCGGCAACCACACCAAGCTGCCCGAAGGCCTGGAAGACAGCCGCCCGGCCAAAATCTGGGGTGAAGACCACATCCTCCCGCGCATGTGGGACGCGAACGGCCACGCGCGCGGCATCCTGGCCCCCGGCGGCTACATCTGCAGCATGAATCCGGATGGCAGCGGCCTGGAGCTCTTCTGCTACGGCTTCCGCAATGAGTTCGACATCTGCTTCAACGACCAGGGCCAGCTCTTCACCTATGACGCCGACATGGAGTGGGACATCGGCAGCCCCTGGTACCGCCCCACCCGCGTGAACCACTGCGTGAGTGGCGCGGACTACGGCTGGCGCAGCGGCAGCGGCAAATGGCCCAACTATTACCCCGACTCCCTGCCCACCACGCTCGACATCGGCCCCGGCAGCCCCACCGGCGTCGTCGCTGGCACTGGCGCAAAGTTTCCCGCCAAATACCAGCACGCCGTCTTCATCAACGACTGGACCTACGGCACCATGTGGGCCATCAACCTTGAAGCAAAAGGCGCCAGCTACGCCGCCACCAAGGAAGAGTTCGTCTTCGGCAAGCCCCTGCCGCTCACCGACGTCGTCATCCATCCGCAGGACGGTGCCATGTACTTCGCCGTCGGCGGCCGCAAGACCCAGTCCGGCGTCTATCGCGTGACTTACGTCGGCGATGAATCCACCGCCCCCGCCAAAGCGCTGCCTCTCGGCGAGGACTTCAAGCTCCGCGCCACGCTGGAGGCCTTCCACACCGGCAAAGTGGATACCAGCAAAGCCCTGGCAGAAGCATGGCCCTACCTCAGCAACAGCGACCGCCACCTGCGCTATGCCGCCCGTGTGATCCTCGAAAAACTCCCCGTCGATCTCTGGCGTGAAAAAGTCCTGGCCGAAACAAACCCGGTCGCGCTGATCGAAGGACTCATCGCACTCGCCCGCGTCACAGGAGCCAAAGCCGGCCACGAAGGGGGCAGGCCCGCGGCGAAGCCTACCGGCACCTCCTCGGAACCCATCAGCCCTGTGTCTCCCGAAAACGTCGAGCTGGAAGGCCGCATGCTGCTTTCCCTGGGCAAACTCGTGGGTGCCCAGCTCACCATCGACCAGCAGCTCGCCGCCCTGCGCGCGCTGGAGCTCATCTTGATCCGCCTGGGCAAGCCGGACGCAGACATCTGCTCCCAGATCGCCACGGCGCTCGACGCTTTCTATCCCGTGGAGAACCCTTATTTGAATCGCGAGCTTTGCCAGATCCTCGTCGCCATTGATTCACCCACGGTCGTGTCCAAGACACTGGCGCTCATGGCCACCGCCAAAGATGACTTCCAGGAAGTGACCACGGACGCCGTGCTGAGCCGCAATGACGGCTACGCCAATGCCGCGCGCGCCGCCGCCGGCAGCCGCCCGAACGCGCAGCAGATCAGCTACATGTTTGCCCTGCGCAATGCCACTGCCGGCTGGACGCCAGAGCACCGCAAGACCTTCTTCTCCTGGTTCCCCCGCGCCCGCACTTGGAAGGGCGGCAACAGCTTCAAAGGCTTCATCGAGAACATCCGCAAGGACGCCCTGGCCACCTTTGTGCCGAAGGAAGAGGTCGCCGCCCTCGAATCGCTCAGCAACAAGGTCGAAGCCAGCACCTCCATTCCCAACTACGTCGCCCCCAAAGGCCCCGGCAAAAACTGGACCGTCGATGAAGTCGTCGCTCTGACTGCGGGCGGGCTCAAAGGCCGCGACTTTGCCAATGGCGAGGCCATGTACCGCAGCATCATGTGCGCCACCTGCCATCGCTTCAATGGCGAGGGCGGCAGCATCGGCCCGGACCTCACCGGCTCCGGCAACCGCTACACCATGCGTGATCTCCTGGAAAACATCGTTGATCCCAGCAAGGTCATCTCCGACCAGTACGACAGCCACGAAATAACCAAAAAAGACGGCAGCGTCATCATCGGCCGCATCGTTGTGGAGGAAAACGGCAAGGTCTTCGTTATGACCAACCCCTTCGCCCCCAATGACCAGATGGCCATCAACGAGAGCGACATCGCCAAAAAAGGCACCCGCAAGGTCAGCATGATGCCCCCCGGCCTCATCAACACCCTCAATCAGGACGAACTCCTCAATCTCATCGCCTACCTCATGAGCGGCGGTAATGCGAAGGACAAGGCGTTCCAGAAATAGCACGGGTGTGCCGCAGCTTCAGCCACGGAAGGCCGGCGGATCGCCGGCCTCTTTTTTCTGGTCAATCAAAAGCAATGCTGCTACGGACGGCCGGACCCATGTCGATCTTTTTCTCCCAGGGAATCGCTGTTCTCTTTTCTGAAGCCCCTGATTCAGGCTCATTGCGGCATCACCTTGAACGCCACGGGCACACCATCGCTGCCGACGAAGACGCCGCCGACTGGCCTGAGATGCAGGGGGCTGGCTTCACCCTGAAAACCGATTTTGAAAGCGGCGCGACCTGCTCGGTGGACATCTGCGAGTTTCCCTGGCCTGACGAAATGGGCGCCAGTGGAGACCCCACGCTGCTCACCTCGGCTCACGCTCTCGGCGCATTTGGCCCCTTTGTTCACCCCGGAGCTTTGGCGCGTGCACTTCAGGCTCCCGCCTGCCAAACGGACGGAACCGCCGCGTGCGACCACCGCGCCTTCGTGCGCCTCCGTGTCAGTCATTTTTTCCCAGCACCTGAGGGTACGGAGGAAGCACGACCCATGCAGCCTGAAAAGGCGCATCCGGCGCAGGAGCTCGGTTTGCTGCTGCACCTGGCCGCCTCTCTCGCTGGCCTGCAGGGCGCACTCGCATACTTCAATCCGAGCAGCGAACTGATCCTCTCCTTGGAGACTCTGGGGCAAATCTTGAGCGGCGCACAGGAACAAAGTACCTATCCCATCGAGGCTGTGTGCCGCCTGCGCGGCTGCGCGGTCGATGACGGCTGGTCGTTTGTCGATTCCATCGGCATGGAGCAGCTCGGCATGCAGGACCACGAATTTGCCTGGGTGGATGCCGCAGTCACCCGTTCGGAGCAAATCAGCTTCCTGATCAATCTGCTGCACTACCAGACCGACAACGCCGTACGGTTTGCCAGCGGCCACACCACAGACGGTCCGCACGAAAGACGCTGGCGTACGGAGGAACGCGAACAAGCCTGCATGATGCCGCCGCGCAAAGTTCTGCACTGGACCATGGACGGCTCTCCGCCAGAGCCGCCCCGGCTCTCCGCCGCCCCCATGGCAGTGGCGCCCGGGCCGTCTGAGGAAACCAGCCCGGCCACCGAAGCGGACGAAGTGATTGCGAAGCTGGAGGCCTGGCTGCCGCACCGTGACGCCATCCGCATGCGTGCCGTCAAGTGGATGCGCTCCCCTTCCTTTCGGACCGTGTATTATGATGAGGCGCACATCCCCATGGCTCTGAAGCTTGCGCTGGCGCAGGAAATGTCCAAAAAGGAGGCCGCCGAAACCTGGAAGAAGGTTCAAATCTGGGGACAGCAGACTCCGGAGCTCTGGAATCAGTACCAGCACCTTGCCTCGCATGGACAGGTCTGGTTTGCCGTGCCGATGATGACGAACCCGGCGTTTAATAAAGAAGCTCATTCGCTTCTTCCCTGCGGAGTCATCGTCGCCACGGAACAGACCAGCACGGAAATCATCGCAGCTGGTGTGTATGCCATGGTGGCCTATGAGCTTTATGCCGGTGAGGGGGACAAAACCAAGTTTCCCGGAACAGCGCGGATCATGTCCAACGACGAATATCGCCTGTTTTACCGCGAGGCCTTCCCTTTGAAAGAAACCCACGGCCATCACTTCACCCTGCTGAGTGTGCTCATGCGCAAGTCATGGATGCCTCCCGAGGACGTGCCGTTCATCCCCTTTCTCGCCATGCCCGGGCCGCAGGGCGCGATCGTCCAGATCCCCTGGCACATCGCCACCGGCACACCCGCGCCTCCTGGCTCAATGAATCCAGGCCGTTTTGCGGAAGTGGCCAGACTGGACCGCCAGGTGGATCGAATGGTCGAGGAACACAATGCCAGCCGGTCTGGCTGCGGGAACCTGATCAGGCTCATCATTTGGGGGATTTTTATCGCCGGCCTCATTGGCGGAATCCTCCTCGCTGTATTGGACAAATCCTCCGGCATCAAAAAATCCCCGACGATTCAAAAGAAAGCTTTCCCGATTGAGCCAACAAACCCCAGATAGCCAGCCCACCATGAATCGCACACTTATCATCGCCTCGCTTTTCCCTGCCCTCGCCATCGCCGCCGATCCCGCGAAACCGGCTGAACCCAAAAAGGAAAAGCCTTTCACGCCAGGTGGCATCTACCGGCAGGGAGACATGCAGCGCCCGCGGCCCACGGTGATCACACCGCCCACAGCTGCCACCGCACCGAGCGACGCCATCGTGCTTTTTGATGGCAAGGACCTTTCCAAATTCATCCGCAGACCGCGCAAAGACGACAAGGACCAGAGCGATGCGCCCAATTGGAAAATCGAAAACGGCTATGCCGAAATCAAACCGAAAGGCGGCGACATCGATACCAAAGACAAATTCGGCTCCTGCCAGATCCACCTCGAATGGGCTACGCCCTCTGAAGTCGTGGGCACCAGCCAGGGCCGCGGAAATAGCGGCGTACTCATCCACGGCTGGGGCGAGGTGCAGGTGCTCGACTCCTATGAAAACGACACCTACCCAGATGGCCAGGCCGGGGCGATCTACAGCAAATATCCCCCGCTGGTAAACGCCAGCCGCAAACCCGGCGAATGGCAGAGCTACGACATCATCTGCGAGTGCGCCCAACTCGACGACAAAGGCAAAGTGCTCCAGCCCGCACGCATGACGGTGCTGCACAACGGCGTCATCGTGCAGCATGCCGTCCCTCTTGAAACAACCATCCAGGAGTTTGGCTTCGCGCTGCAGGATCATCACAACCCCACCCGCTACCGCAACATTTGGGTGCGCCCCCTGCACCGCCGCGATGAAAACGCGAAGAAGGACGAGGCCGTGAAGTAGCAGCTACTTCCTGGCCACAGCAGGTTTGCGCTGCTTCTCCGTCACGAGCTTGTGCGTCTCCTCACCGATCCACAGATCCGTGCAAACGGAGGGCTTCCCAGGCAGTTCGGCAGTGCGGTTGAAAAGCAGCGCATCACCTTCCTTCAGGTCGGCCAGCTTTACCTGCTGATCGGCCTTCCATACGCGGGTGGCATCGCTCACGCAGAGAATGCAGGCACCGATGTCCTGCGGGCGCTGCATGTCGCCATTGTAGTCCTTCACCAGGGGAAGCTGCCAGGCTACGCGGATCTGATCTCCGTGAACAGCAGTGATACGCGCCGTGATGGCATTGGCGCTGGCGTGACTGAAGTCATCGCTGATGAAACTGACGCGGGTAAAAGCGCCCTTTTCATCCTGGAAAACATGGAAGCGATAACGCTGACCGGTGGGCAGTTGCGCAAACTGTGGATCCGCTCCGAGAAACTTGAGCGTGTGGTGCTTGATCAACCTAAAATTCGCAGTCTCGCCCGTCAGCTCGAAGAGAAACTGGCCCGTGCCATTCTTGCCATCCACCTGTAGAAGCTGGCCAAATACCGTGTGCTCGGCAAAGGGCGGCGGCTTCAAGTCATCCTTGAGCTGATACCAGGGCAGCTTCTCATTGCTGAAATCCGTGCGAAAAGGAAACTGCTCCGGGTAATCACGGGCCACGTTTTCTACCAGCTCCTGATTGAGCATGCGGCCAAATCCGTAGCCCATGAGGCTCTCGCCATAGAACTGATCCTGCACCTTCCAGCCGCCAAGAAAAACGCGCACGACACGACCACGGCGAAATCCTTCGAGCATGTTGCTCACCTTCACCGTCACCTGCACGCCGCTGCTGCCGAAGTATTCGCTGGGCACCTTGTTCACTTCCGTGATGGTGCAGCGCTCGCCGTCCACGCCAGGATTCCACGTGCGCAGCTCGTCGTTGGCCACGCAGAGCTTGCCTTCTTTGCCCAGGGCAAGCACCTCGCCATAAGCCGCCTGAAACGCCGTTGGATCCGCGCTGAAAAAGGTCACGGTGACGGTGTTTCCTTCCGTCTTGTCGATCCAGCCGGCCACCCCGCGATTCTCCGTAAACTCACGGAACTTCTTCAACTGCGCTGCATCAGCCGGCTGGCCATCATCGGTGGTGATGAGTTGTGAGCCGGGCAGCATGAGGAAGGTCATTTTCGTCCCCAGCGGCACCTCCCGCAGATCCGCCTCCACGCCTTTGTACTTCATGATCGCATACGGCGGCATGGAGAACGGCACCAGCGAGCCGTCGTCCGCACGAAACTCGCCTTTGCGCAAAATGAAGTCCACGCTGACCAGCTCGCCACGAATGCGCTTGGCATCATTCAGCGAGGGAAACTCCATCGCATGAGCGAACAAAGAGGAAGCAAGAAGCAGGGAGCAAAGGAGTCGCATGAGCTGGATCACTGAAATTTCACGTCCACCTTCGGCAGCAGAGCCTTGATCTTGGCCTGCGTCTCCGCCGGATAGCCTTTCTGACGGTCGATGATTTTGAGTTCCTTGAGAAAGCTGAAGCCCTTCAGTACTTCCAGACGCTCCTCCGGCATGGCCGGGCTGCCCAGTTCCAGAGATTCAAGCTGCGTCATCGTGGCCAGCACCTTGAGGTCATCGTCGGTGGTGGTCTTGCAGTTCGTCAGCGTCAGGCGCTTCAGCGTCTTGATGTCTTTGATGATCGGCAGCGACTCAGACTTATCAAAGCCCTCGCCGAGTTGCAGATACTCCAGCGGCAGAGCGGTGATGTTCTTCAGTGCGGCAGGCGTGGCGTGGGCACCCAGTTCCAGCCCCTTGAGCTTCGTAAGCTTGGCCAGATTCGGAGCACCGGCGTCCGTGAACTTCGCATGAGCCAGGCTGATGCTCTCGAGATTCGGCAGATGATCGCACAGTTCCTTCAAACCCTCGTCATCAATGCTGCTGCCGCGATGGCTCACCTTGATCAGCTTGGTGAAGCCTTCAAACTTCGCATACGCACGCCCAGTGATCTTGGTGCCCACAAAGGAAAAGGTCTCCAGATTCTTCAGTCCCGCGAGCTGCGCCATGCCTGCATCGGTGAGCGAGCCGTTGTTGGTAAAGCGCAGCGTCTTGAGGTTGGTGAGCTTGGCGATGTTTGGCATCCACTCGTCATTGAACTTGGTGGAAATGATATTCAGCGACTCCAGCGTGGTGATGTGGCCGAGATGCTCAAAGAAGGCGGCATCATACGGATCCTCTTTGCGGTGATCATGCGGCCCGGTGTTTGGCACCGCGAGATCCACCAGCTTCAGGCTCTGACCATCTTCGGTCTTCTCGACCTTGCCTTTGGCCCCTTCGACAATCTTGGTGACGGCTTCGACATGAGGATCCAGAGCAAGAGCGGAAACGCTTGCGGCAAACGACAGCAGGGTGATGAGAGAGAGGGTCTGTTTCATGGGAGTAGGTTGGGTAAAAGCGGGGGCTGCAATCACACGATCTCACTGACCGGCCCGAGGCTGTCCACGAAGGTCTCGGCATTGACCTCCATCTTTTGCAGCATGGTTACCAGCACGTTGCTCAGGCGGGCCTTGCCATCCTTGGGCTTGCCACAGAGGATGCGCCACTCGTCGTAGCTCAGCGTGTAGTCTTCTTTGAGATGCGGCTTGTTGTAGTCAAGGTGCTGGCCGTGTTTCAGGCCGAGGCCTTTGCCACCAGCGAGGAGGATTGGCAGGTTGCTGTTGCAATGGCTGTGACCGTAGCTCATGCCGCTGCCAAAGAGCACCATCGTGCGATCCAGCAGCGGCTCATCGCCGTCCTTCACCGCACGCAGTTCATCGAGGAAATGCGCAAACTGCTGCATGATGAAAGCATCGCTCTTCGCCAGACGGTCAAGAATCAGCGGATCGCCGTTGTGATGCGACAGGTTATGCCGCGCCTGCGTGATCTGGATCTCAGGAATCGCCAGCCCATTGCCCTCGCTGCCGTTCATGTAAGTAACCACGCGCGTCATGTCCGTGCGCAGCGCCAGCACGATGATGTCAAACATCGTGCGCCAGTACTCACCCGCCTGCGCCTTCGGCACATCACGCTGAAAGGGTGCCGCGAGATTCTTTTCCACCACCGGCTTAGGGATATCCAGCCACGCTTCCAGGCGTTCGGTGCGCTGCTCCACATCGCGCACAGCGTGCATGTATTCGTCCAGCTTGGTGCGGTCATCGGAGCCGAGCGCGAGACGCAGGGACTTCGCATCATCCAGCACGGCATCCAGCACACTGCGGCGTTTGGTCAGGCGCGCACGCTGTGCACCAATGCCTCCCGGCTCTTCGCCAAACAAGCGGTTGAAGATCAGCTTCGGATTGTCCTCCGCCGGCAGCGGCACGCCATCCCGGGAGAAGGCCAGCGTGTTCGTACCAAAGGGATGCCCGGTGCCCGAGGATATGGAAAGCTCCAGCGAATTGAAGCGTGTCTGCTGCCCTACCACCTCGGCCATCATCTGGTCGCAGGAGATCGTGTTCTCGTATTTGCGCCCGCCCTGCGCATCGATCTTCGCGCCCGTGAGCCACGTATCCGCGCACACATGCGCCTGCCCGAGGCCGTTCGGATGATGCAGCCCGCTGAAGACGGTAAAATCCTCCTGATGCTTCGCCAGCGGCTTCAGCGAAGGAGACAGCTCATAGCCCCGCCCCGCCTGCTTGCATTGCCACGTCATGCCATTCACGCCGTTGGGAATGTACACAAACACACTGCGTCTTGGCTTGACCGTGGCGGCGGCACTGGCACGCAGAGGCGTCATCGCATCGAGCAAAGGCAGCGCCATGGTGGTGCCGAGCCCGCGCAGAAAGTGGCGGCGGTTGAGAAGCCAGCGTTGGGATTGGATGTTGCTCATGGTGAATTCAGACTAACGTTTCAAAAACAGCGGACTGGTGACAAGCGCCTCAATCAGCGAGGCCAGTTTGTAATCATTCGCCTTGGACTCCTCGGTGATCCGCTTCAGCTCCTCGCGGTCCGAAAAGGTCATGCCACGGCGTAGCGCATACGTGGCCAGCTTGTCGGTCACCGCAGCGGCGAATTTGTCTTCGTCCTCCAGCAGGATCTTTTTCAAAGCTACCGAGTCGGCAAACTTGCGTCCATCAGGCAGCACGCCGCTGGGGTCTAGTGTCGGGTCTGCTCCGGTGCCGTCCTTGATCGTCTCCACGGTACGCCAGCGGCCGATGGCGTCGTAGTTGTCAAAGGCGATGCCGAGGGGATCGATCTTGTTGTGGCAGGCGGTGCAGTTCGGGTCGGCACGGTGCTGCTCCAGCTTTTCACGCACCGTCGTTTTCTTGGCTTTCGCATCCGGCGTGCTCAGCGCGGGCACGTTAGCGGGGGGCGGAGGCGGAGGCTTGCCGATAATGGACTCCAGCATCCACACACCGCGATGCACCGGACGATGCCGCGTGCCATCGGAGGTGAGGCTGAGCACGGAAGCCTGCGTGAGCAAGCCGCCGCGATGATCGTCCGGCTTCAGCGCGATGCGCTGCATCTGATCGCCGCGAATTCCTTCGATACCGTAGTGCATCGCCAGGCGCTCGTTGATCATCGTCCAGTCGGAGTCGAGAAATTCGCGCAGGCTGCCGTTGCGCTTGAGCACCTCATTGAAGAATCCCAGCGTTTCCGCCATCATGCTCTGCTCCAGATTTTCGTCGTAATCAGGATACAGCTCCTTGTCCGGCGGGAACATGCCCACCTTGCGCAGTTGCAGCCACTGGCGTGGGAAGCTGTCGGCAAACTCCTGCGCTTTGGTATCGGCAAGCATGCGCTTCACCTCCGCTCCCAGCGTTTTCGCCTCGTGCAGTTTGCCCTGTTTGGCGAGATCCAGCAGCCGTGCATCCGGCATGGAGCTCCACAGGAAATACGAGAGGCGGGAGGCGAGCTCGTAGTCACTCAGCGTGGGCGCGGCCTTCGCAGCATCCCCTTCCTCCAGATAAAGAAAACTTTTCGCGCACAGCACGCCCATGAGCCCGTTTTTCACCGCCACCTCAAAGGAATCTCCCAGTTCCAGCGACTTCTGCACCGGCTGCATCAGCCGCTCGATCTCCTTCGCCTGCACCGGCCTGCGCCAGGCGCGGGTGGCGAAGTTGGTGAGGATTTCGCGCGCATCTTTGCTGCTATAGATCTGCTGATGCGCCTTCGTCGGCCAGGAGTCCACGATGGGGCCGTCCCACTCCACGGTGTCGATGATCAGCGTCGGCTGGATGGGCTTGAAGTCATCGTCCGTCAGCTTCATCTGCCACGGCACACGGCTGCGCGTGGTGGTGAAGGCATTCGGCGTGCCGCTGTGGCGGGAGCGCCGGCCTTCAGGGTTCGGCCCCGGCACAGAGTTGATGATGCGCACGGGATACTTGCCCGCGACGAGATGCACCTTCGCCTCGACCGTGATGGGCTTGTCCTCCGGCGCGTCCACGTCCTGCTCGATGAGCGTCGTGTTGATGCTGGACATGTATACCTTCAGCCGCGGCGGGCGTCCGCCTTCGGGACGCAGCCCGCTGAGCTTGAGACGCAGAAGGTAATCGCCCGTGGTCTTGATGTCGATGTTCCAGGAATCCGTGGTGTAGTTCCGCGGCACGATTTCAATGCGCACCTTGTCCGCGATCCCACGCGCCTGATACTCCTCCTTGAAGCCCTTCCAGCGCATGTCAAAAGCCTCCCAGCGGATCACCTCGCGTTTCGGCTCGGGACGCAAAGAAAGCGCTTCATCAAGGATGGCATCCGCCGCGCTCAAATACTTCTCCACATGCGCAGGCGAGAGCGTCAGCACGGAGCCGATGCGCTCAAAGCCCTTCCAGTCCGGATCTTCCGGCAAACCGGTGGGCGCCTTCACATCAAAGTTCACGCCCAGCAGATCACGGATCGTGTTGCCATACTCGTCACGCGTCAGCTTGCGAAAGGCCACACGCTCACCCGCGGAGGACTGGCGCACGGTTTCAGATTCACGCAGCTGCTGCACGATCCAGTCTGCCACGGCGGAGATCTGCTCGGGCTTTGGCCTCGTCTCATCCTCCGGCGGCATGTCCCCAGAGTTGATACGGCTCATGATTTCCTCCCAGTGCCCCATGATCTTGGGCGACTGCAAGTCCACCACGAGATTATCCACGCGCAGATCGCCCTTCTGCTTTTTGGCATCGTGGCACTTGTTGCAATGCTGCTCAAAGAACGGGCGCACGAGGCTGGTCAGTTCACGCGATTCAGCACCCATCAATGCGTGGGAGATCAGAAATGCGGAGGCGGTCAGCGCAAAGGTGGGAAGGCGAGTCATCGGTCGGTCGGGGGACAAAACGGGGCCCGGGAGGGCTTTGTGCAGCGCCCCCGAATGTTCGGGGGCCGCAGTCCCACCAGAAGGCTGTGGCACTATCGCCACCTCCTCGCTAAGCTCCACCCACCGTGCGGCGCACCCTCCATCCATGCTTGTTTCTCCTGCTGCTGTGGAACCAGCCAGCCTGTGGCGAGATCGCGGAGTGGATTCCTGAAATGCGAGCGCTGGCAGCAGAGCGCACAGCCCTTCAGCAAAACCTCAGCAGCATGCCCGCAGCGCCGGAGGTGCAGTTCACCCAGCGCCTGGGCTGGCACAGCGAATACTCCTCTTCACGCGACAAAGCGGAGTGGGTGGAGCTGAATCTCGGGCAGGCGCAGCAGATCGACTCCGTGGTGCTCATCGCACCTCCGCCAAACGGTGCCTCCGTCACGCCCGGCTACGGCTTCCCGCTGCGCTTTTACGTCGAACTGCTGGATGAAGGGGAGGATAATGAGCGCACCATCATCGCCGACCACACCGCGGAAGATTTCCCGAATCCGGGCTCGCTGCCCGTGGTCATCCCCGCCGGCGGACGCATGGCACAAAAGGTGCGCATCACCGCCACACGCCTTTGCGCGACCGGGGAGAGCTGCTTCTGCGCCCTCGGAGAAGTGATGCTGCTTCAGGGAAAGCAAAACCTCGGCGCGCGCCTGGAGGCCATCGGTCCCAATGCCGTCCGCGCCAGCAGCAGCCAGGGTACCCGGCCAGACTGGGGCCGCATCAATCTCGTGGATGGCCACACCGTGCTTGGCCCACCGCTCGGCACGAGCCCCAGCCCCACGCTCGGTTTTCGCAGCGTGCCCACCAGCGAAAGCCGCCCCTACGCCAATCCCTGGCTGGAGATCGACCTCGGCACAGTGCGTCCCATTGACGAAATCCGCTTTTTCCCCGCTCATCCGCCGCTCTTTGCCCACAGCCACGGCTATGGCTTTCCAGTGCGTTATCAAATTGAACTTCGTGAAGAAGACAATGACGAGCCGCGCATTCTCCCTGAACCTCAGGCAGGCAGCTACAATGCCCTGCCTGGAGACAACGTGGTCACCATCGTCGGCGCACATCGCGCGCGTTTTGTGCGCATGCAGCTGCTGGCCCCGCACGTGAGCAATGGGGCCGTCGTGCTGGCCATGGCGGAAATGCAGGTCTGGTCCGAGGGCAAAAACATCGCTCTCGGCGGCGACGTGAATTCCCCCGACTCCACCGAGCGGGACGGCTGGTCCCGCGCCGCATTGGTGGACGGCTTTGCCAGCAGTGCGAACATCGTGGACTGGCCTGAATGGCTTGCCGCTCTTTCTCAAAGACGGGAGCTGCAGCACCAGCTTGGCTTGATCGAGACCAATCGCGAGCACGTCACCCAGCGCTGGCAGCGCATCGCTGCGGGCTTCCTCGTCGGCATCGTCGCGGCAGTCGTCATCGTTCTGCTATTGTGGCTGCGGCGGCAGCGGCAGCTCCGCCAGCAGGAACTGGAGCGCCTGCGCGAGCGCATCGCGCAGGATTTGCATGATGAAATCGGCAGCAGCCTCGGCAGCATCGCCCTCATCGCGCAGGACATCCTGGCCGAGGGGGCGCAAAGCGGCCAAGCGCGCGAAGATTTGCAGGAGATCAAAGAGATCGCCGACGAAACCGTTGGCGCCATGCGCGACATCACCCGCCTCATGCAGAGCGAGCGCTACGGCACCGATGACCTCCCCACGCTCCTGCGAGAAACCGCCGCTCGCATGCTGCGTGGCATTTCCCAAACGCTTGATCTGGACGAGCACGCCCAAACCCGCCGCCTCTCCGTGGACCGCCAGCGCGACCTCATGCTGATGTTCAAAGAAGCCCTGCACAACATCACCCGCCACGCCGCCGCCACGGAGGTGCGCATCACCCTCAAGCAGGCTCACAACAACCTCGTCCTCACCATCCGCGACAACGGCCACGGCTTCGACACCGCCGCCACCACCACCAGTGGCATGGGACTCACCAATCTCCACCGCCGCGCCGCCAAGCACCAGGGGCGCACGGAAATCACCTCTTCTCCTGAAGGCACCGTTTTAACCCTCACCCTGCCGCTGCATGCCTGACCCCATCCACCTCTGGATCATCGAAGACCACAAAACCTACGGGGAGCGTCTCGCCCGCGCCTTAAACCGTCTAGAGGGAATTTCCTGCACACAGCGCTTCACCGCCTGCGAGGACGCCTTTGCCGCGCTCACCACCGAACCAGCGCCGCAGGTGCTGCTCCTGGACGTGGGGCTGCCCGGCATGAACGGCATCGAAGGCATCGCACGGCTGCGACAGCTTGCGCCAGATGCCGCCATCGTCATCCTCACCGTGTTTGAAGAAGACGACAAAATCTTCCGCGCCATCTGCGCCGGTGCCGCCGGATACTTGTTGAAAACCTCAAGCACGGAAGACATCGCCGCTGCCATCCGCAGCGCTGCTGCCGGCGGCTCGCCCATCAATCCGCACATCGCACGACGCGTGCTGGAGATGTTTTCCAAAGCCAACACCCCGCAGAAGGACTACGGCCTCACGCCGCGCGAGCTGGAAATTCTCAAGCTCCTGGTGAACGGCAGCACTATCAAAGACGCCGCCGCCCAGCTCGGCATCGGCTACTACACCGCGGATGAGTACATCCGCAGCGTGTACGTAAAGCTCCAGGTGCGCAGCCGCGGCAGCGCGATTGCGAAGGCGGTGAAGGAGGGGCTCGTGTAGGTTCGGAACCTCGAAAATCAAAAATCGATTGCTCGACAATCGTCAATCCTTCGGTTCAGAAGCGCCGAAGCCAAACATGGTTGACGATTGATAAACAATCGATTTCAGATTTTTGAAGTGCCACACCCTGCCAAGTCTGCGCGGCCGGCTCCACCGCCCTACTTCACATACGGCCCCAGCACTTCCCTCCAGATCGCGTACCCCTTCGCATTCATGTGCAGTTGGTCTTCCACAAAGATGTCCGGCTTGGGCATCCCATCCGGCCCCAGCATGTGCGGATAGACATTGATGAACTGCAGCCGCTTGTCCGTCTTGGCAAACTCCTCCATCAGCCGGTTCGTCTCGATCATCTTGTCGATCATGCTCCAGCGCTTCGGATTTGGCGCGTTGGAGATGTAGCAGATGCGGCACTCCGGCAGCGCCGCGTGCACCTTCGTCACAAAAGCTTTGAAATCTTCAACCACCCGCTGCGGTGTCTTGCCTCCGGCGATGTCATTGCCCCCGGCGTAAAAGACCACCATACGCGGCTTGTACTTGATCACCGTCAGATGCGCATAGTTGAAGGAGTCAAAGACCTCGGAGCCGCCAAACCCGCGGTTCATCACGGGCAGGCCGGGAAAATCGCCAGCCAGGCTCGTCCAGCGGCGGATGCTGGAGCTTCCCGTGAAAATGATCGGATTTTCCGGAGGCGTCTTCTCGGCATCCTGCTTGCCAAAGGCCATGATCTCCTTCTGCCAGCGGATCGCGGAGGTGATGATATCGTAACCCGCCTCGCTGAAGTGCAGCTGGTCCTTCACATACAGCTCAGGCCTTGGCTGACCGTCCGCGCTGAGCAGCAGCGTGAAGGTGTCGATGAATTCCAGGCCCTGCTTCGCACAGAAGGCGGCGATCAGCGCGTTCGCCTTTTTGACCTGCTCCACTTCGCTCCAGCGGGAGGGCGAAGGCGGAATCGAAAGGAAGGAAACAGGAGTTTTTGGCAGGGCCGCTCTCACCTTGGTTACGAAAGCGTCAAAAGACGCCAGCACCTCCTCTGGCGTATGCCCCGCATGGATGTCATTGCCCCCAGAATTCACGTAAATCTGCTTCGGCTGGTATTTGATGACACAGCGCTCGGCAAAGAACGCCACATCGCTGAGGTGGCAGCCGCCAAATCCGCGGTTGAGCACCGGCGTCTTTTTGAAGCGCTCCGGCAGCGACTGCCAGCGGCGGATGTTGGACGCGCCTACAAACACGGTCACATCCTTCGGGGGCGCCTTGGCGGCATCCTCCGCCTCAAAGGCCTGAATGGCCTTTTCAAAACGCGCCGGATTCGCCGGCTCGAGCGCGACAGCGAAGGGCGCGGTCAGAACAAGAAAAAGCAGAACAAAACGATGATAATTCATGGCGGCATGGCAAACGTTGTGCGTTGTGGGACTCATGCAACCTTTGCTCACCAGCTTGAAACGCAAATTTGCCCGGCAGGCCGTCTCGCCCGCCCCTCCCCGCGTGGCTGCATCTCCTGTCACCCCCGTTTCCTTCGAGACCCGCGGCGAGCCGCTCTGCCCCGGCGTCACCCTCCTTCGCGAAGGAGCTCAGTTTGTGGTACACTCCCGCCATGCGGTGGCGCTGGACCTCTGCCTCTACGACCCAACGTGCCCTGCGCGCGAGACCGCCCGCATCCGCATGCAGCGCGCCGAATGCGACCTTTGGCACGTCACGGTGCTCGGCGTCAGAGCGGGCACGCCCTACGGCTACCGCGCCCAGGGGCCCTGGCTGCCAAAAAACGCCATGCGCTTCAATGCCAAGAAGCTCATGCTCGATCCCTACGCACGCGCCATCCATGGCACACCCAGCGAGGCCGAGCACATGCGCACCCTGCCAGACCCCCGGCACGCCCAGGGCCGCATAGACAACGGCGCCGAAGCGCTCAAAAGCGTGGTCATCGATGAATCCTTTGACTGGTCTGGCGACACCCGGCCCCGCGTGCCCTGGCAGGATACCGTGATCTGCGAGCTGCATGTGAAGGGCTTCACGCAAGCCCACCCCGCCGTGCCCGCCGGGCTGCGCGGTACCTATGCGGGCCTCGCGCATCCGTCCGTCACTACTTATCTGCGGCAGCTCGGCATCACCAGCGTGCAGCTTCTTCCCGTGCATCAGCACCTGGACGATGGCTTTCTGCTCGGCCGCGATCTCACCAACTACTGGGGCTACAACACCATCGGCTTCTTCGCCCCGCACAACACCTACGCCGCCGCCACAGATCCGCAGGAGCAGGTGCGCGAGTTTAAATCCATGGTGAAGGCCCTGCACGCCGCGGGCATCGAGGTGATTCTCGATGTCGTTTACAATCACACCGCCGAAGGCAATGAGCACGGCCCTTCGCTCATGTTTCGTGGGCTGGATGACCACAGCTACTACCGCCATGAGTTCGGCGAGCACGGCGCGGACTACGTCAACGTCACCGGCTGCGGCAATTCCATCGACTCCGCCAGCGCTCCCGCCCTGCGCCTCATTCTGGACAGCCTGCGCTACTGGGTCACAGAGATGCATGTGGACGGCTTCCGCTTTGACCTGGCCGTGACCGTGGCGCGAGACGAGAAAGACGGCTTCAACCGCCAGTCCCCCTTCCTCAGCGCCATCGCGCAGGACCCCGTGCTCTCCCGGGTCAAGCTCATCGCCGAAGCCTGGGACATCTCCCGCATGGACAGCTACCAGGTGGGCAATTTCCCCGAACCCTGGCGCGAGCTGAACGGTAAATACCGCGACACTGTGCGGAGCTGGTGGCGTGGAGACGCAGGGTGCACCGCCGAATTCGCCAAGCGCCTCTGCGGCAGTCAGGACGTCTTCGGCTGGAATCAGCGCCCGCCCCTGGCCAGCATCAATTTTCTCACCTCGCACGATGGTTTCACGCTGCTGGATCTCGTGAGCTACGAAAACAAGCACAACGAAGCCAACAACGAGGACAACCGCGATGGCGACAGCAACAACCACAGCACCAACTGCGGCGTGGAAGGCCCCACCACCGATGCGAAGATCCTGCTGGCACGCGCACGCCTGCGCCGCGGCCTCATGGCCACCATGATGTGCTCTCTCGGCGTCCCCTTCATCACCGCCGGGGACGAGCGCGGCCGCACCCAGGGCGGAAACAACAACGCCTACTGTCAGGACAGCCCCATCAGCTGGCTGGACTGGAGCATCTGCGACGAGGACATGCTGGCCTTCACCCGGCAGATGACGGCTTTCCGCCGCAGCCACGCAGCCTTCCGCCGCAGCAGCTATTTCGATGGCAAGCTCAACCCCGCCATCGGCCTGCGCGACGTCATCTGGCTGGAAAACGACGGCACGCTGCTGAACCACGAGGAGTGGCACCAGGACACCCGCCGCTGCTTCGGCGCCCTGCTAGGCGCCACAGGCGCAGCCGCCAGCCCCCTGCTGCTGCTCTTCAGCAACAGCGCCGAGCCCCAGCCCTTCACCCTGCTGGGAAACAAAAGCACGCTCTGGACCCTCGTCTTTGATACCGCCCTCTGTCCCTCCTTCCCGCTCCAGCCCTCCACCCTCGGCGGCGCGGAATCATACCCGCTGATAGCCCCGGGCGTCGTCTGCCTGTCATTGGCGGCCGGAGATCCGGAGACACTGGAGCCGAAGGTCTAGGAAAGCCCCTATTATCGTGGACGGCTGCAGCGGCAGCATGCCCCTCGGGCGGCGAGCACCGCCCCCTCAGAACGCTCATTCATCATTCGGCATTCGGCATCTCTCCCCTCCCGGAGGTCTCCCACCTCATCTCCCCCGCCCCCTAAATACCCGCACCTCAAGTTTGCCTAATTTTATTATGGTGTTTATAGTTTATGCGAATGTCTCATATTCGCCTCGCCATGCCCGCACCGCTTCGCTCTCTGCTCGCCAGAGGGGCGGGATCGGCCATGGTCTCCGGCTTTGTGCTGGTGGCGGTGCTCACCATGGTGGGCAAGATCGTGGCCTTTGCCAAGGACGCCCTCGTCGCTGACAAACTGGGCACGGCCGATGAGCTGGACGCCTTCATGCTCGTCTTCGGCTTTTTCACCTTTGCCTGCAGCGTGCTGGCCGGAGGGCTGCCGGAGTCCTTTGTGCCCGCCTACGCCGAACTGCGCGAACGCCGGGGCCTGCGCCGCGCCTCCCGCCTGGGAGTGCAGTGCGCTGCCTTTCACTGCACCGTACTGCTCGCCTGCGGTGGCCTGCTGGCCCTGACGGCGCCGTGGGTCGTCCAGTGGACGACCCGGGGCTTCACTCCCGCCAAGCAGACGCTGGCGGTGGGCCTTCTGCGCGGCCTCGTCCCCTTCCTGCTCTGTTTTGGCCTGGCGCAGCAGCTCGGTGCCTGGCTGCGCGCGGGCAAGACCTTTCTGCTGGCGGCTGCCGCGCCCATGCTCGTGCCCCTGGCCATCGTCACGGCCATGCTGCTGGCGGGGGATCAGGTCAGTGCCTGGACGCTGGTGTCAGGCACCGTCTGGGGATCTGCGGCGTACCTCGCAGCGATGCTGGCGGCCGTCTCCCGCAGGCTGCCGCGGCGCCTGAGCTGGTGGCGCTGCACGCTGCGCCATGCGGAGCCATTGCTGCGCCTGGTGCTGCGCAATGCCATGCCTTTCCTGATCGGCGGGGTCGCTTTCAGCAGCGCGGTGGTGGTGGATCAAACCATGGCCGCCTGGCTCACCGCTGGCTCCGTGGCCGTGCTGGGCTATTCAGACAAAGTCTGCGCCATCGTCCTGTCCGTCACCGCAGGCCCCGCCGCTGACGTGCTTTTTCCTCATTTCGCCGAGCTCGTGGCCCGGCGGGACTGGCATGGGCTGCGCCGCCGCCTCTTCACCAGCGCGGGGATCATCGTGTCTGCCGCGCTGCCCATGACGCTGCTGCTCTGCCTGCTGGCCCCGTGGATCGTCAGCATCCTGTTTGAGCGCGGCGCCTTCGGACCGCAGGATACGCAGCGCGTGGCGGAGGTGCTGCGCTACGCGGCCTTCCAGATCCCATTCTACATCCTCGGCACCGTGGCCGCGCGCGTGGCTGTCTCGCTCCAGGCTTCGCGCTTCATGCTCGTCACCGCCTTTGGCGCCCTGGTGCTGAATGCCTCGCTCAACTGGCTCCTCATGCGCCACCTCGGCGCAGCGGGCATCGCGCTTTCCACCACCATCGTGCATTTTATCTGCGCCATCGTCACGTGCATCACCTGCCTTATGGTGATCCGCCGAAAGGAGGCCGCATGAGCACCGCAGCCGCCGCTCCCATGCTGCCGGCAGTCATGCGCGCTGCCGCCAAACGCCGCGAGCGTCTGGTGCAGCTCCTCATCCTGGCCGCGCTCGCGCTGCTGGTCCCCACCATGACCAAGTACCTCCCCTGGGCGGACGATGCCGGGGTGCTGCCCATCAAACCGCGTGACTACACCCTGCTCACGCTCGCCTTTGCGGGTGTCATGGTGATGCTGAACAAGCCCAGCATCTGCCCGGCCGCCTTTTTCATGCTCATCGTCCCGCTCCTCCGCGTGCTGGACGCCGCCTTCCTGCAGCGCTTCACCGTCACCGCCCTGGGAGACCACAGCATCGTGGTCATGACGCTGATCTCCAATTTCCTCGTGACCTTCACCACCGTGCTGCTGCTTTCCGCGGAGCCGTGGCGTCGCGTGGCCATGTGGGTGGCCGTGTGCACCTCGCTGGTCTGCGCAGGCTGCGTGTATTACGAGTGGCTGGGCTTCCGCTCCTTCACCCGCATCGACGGCCGAATGGCCGGCTTCCCCACGGACCCGAATGACCCGCCCATCATCATCAGCCTGATGCTCGCCGCCATCTTCACGCTGAACCCGCGCTTCTGGTGGAATGTGGCGCTCATTGCCGTGGTCACGCCGGCCATCGCCCTCACGCTGAGCCGCAGCGGCATGGCTGTGTATTCCTGTCTGCTGCTCGCCTATATCGTCGGCAATCTGCGCCACCACTTCATGGGCATGCTGCTCATCTTTTCCATTGCCGTGCCGCTGGCCATTGGTGGCGTGGCCATTCTGTCCCAGACTTCCACGAAAATCGGCATCGTCAGCAACAAGGACACAATGGACCGCCTCAAGGCCATCTACGAGCTGGACTTCGAGCGCATCAAATCCCCCGAGCGTGGCAAGGACCTGCAGGATGGCTGGGAGGCCGCCGGCAAGGAGCCGCTGTGGGGTCACGGCACGGGTGCGGGCACCAGCTTGTGGAAACCTCACAACCAGGTCGTCTCGCTCTGGATCGACATCGGCATCTTCGGCGTGCTTTTGTATGTGGGAAATCTCCTGCTTCTCACCTTCCGCGTTTTTACCCTCAGGCTGCGGGGCTTCTACTGCCTCGTCCCACTATGGTTGTTCATCCCGTGCAGCCAGATCCTCACCGAGTCTCCTCACTACTGGTTCACTGCCGCCGTCTGCTGCAATCTGGTTTACACCGGCCGTTTCCGTCTGGTGCTTGGCTCACCCGCCAAGGCGGAGGAGCCTTCTCACACGCCGCTGCCTCAGTCATGAAGATCGCCTTCATCATCCGCGACCTCGGCCATGGCGGCGCTCAGCGCCAGCTCGTGCTGCTGGCCGCCGGCATGGTGAAGGAAGGCCACGAAGTCAGCGTGCTGCATTTCTACGACGGCCCCTTCCGCGCCGAGCTGGAGGCCAGCGGTGTGCGTACGCTGTGCATCGGCAAAAAGAGCCGCTGGGATCTCGCGGGCTTCTTCCTGCGCCTTGTCAAAGTCGCACGCAGTCTCCAGGCCGAGGTCATCCACGGCTACCTCGCGGAATCGAATCTCATGGCTTTGTTCTTGAAGCTCTTCTGCGGATTTCCCCGCATCGTCTGGGGTGTGCGCGACTCTCAGACAGACGCCCACCTCTGGGGCATCCTCGGCAGGCTCAGCTTCCGCCTCAACTGCCTCCTCGCCCGCTTTGCCGATGTCATCATCTGCAACTCCCAGGCCGGGCGCGCCTACTACGCCGCCCGTGGCTACCCGCTGCACAAGATGCACGTCATTCCCAACGGCATTGATACCGGGCGTTTCAAACCGCAGCCTCGCGCCCCTTCGCAGACGCTCACCTTCGGCCTTGTCGGACGCATGAACCCGATGAAGGACATCGCCACCTTCCTCGCGGCTGCGGCGCTGGATCCGCACGCCAAATTCATCATCGTCGGTTCTGGAGATCCCGGTTACGAAAAGCAGATGCGCGAGCTCGCCACACGCCTCGGCCTCGATGAGCGCCTCACCTGGATGCCCGCGCAGGACGACATGCCCTCGGTCTATGCAAAGTTCGACTGCCTGGTGAACTCCAGCGCCTTTGGCGAGGGCTTTTCCAATGTCATCGGCGAGGCCATGGCCTGCGGCGTTCCCTGCATCGCCAGCAACGTGGGCGACAGCGCCTGGCTCATCGGCGACAAAGCGCAAATCTTCCCTGTGGGCGATCACACCGCGCTCGCGCAGTGCATGCTTTCCTTCCAGCCGCACAATCCCCGCCAGCGCATCGTCGATGAATTCAGCGTCGCCAAGCTTGTCGAGCGCACCACCCGCCTGCTCTCCAAAAAAGTTCTCTGGCTTACCACCGGCCTCGGCAGCGGCGGCGCGGAGATGATGCTCGTGCAGCTTATCCGTGGCCTGCCGCAGTTTCAACACGTCGTCGTGTCCCTCACCGCCGGTGGCAAGCACGCCACCGCTTTGCGCGCGGCGGGCATCCCGGTTCACAGCCTCGACATGCCTGCTGGCAGGCCCACGCTGAGCTCGCTGTGGGGCTTGTTCAAAGTCGTGCGCGAAACCAAGGCGGATGTGATGATGGGCTGGATGTATCACGGCTGCTTTGCCGCCGTGCTCGCCCGCTGCATGCGTTTCAAACGCGTGCCGATGATTTGGAACGTGCGCCAGAGTCTCTACGATCTGAAGCACGAGAAGCGCGGCAGCGCCCTCGTCATCCGCGCTCTCGCCTGGCTCTCCTGGCTTCCCCAGCGCATCACCTACAACACGCAGACAGGCGCCCAGCAGCACGAAGCCCTCGGCTATCGCGCTGTCAAAACCGAGCTCATCCCCAACGGCTTTGACCTCGCCCGCTGGCGGCCTGCCACGCGGAGGCCCGGCCTCATAGGGCGCTTTGGCCGCAATGCCCCCATGAAGGATTACGCCACCTTCATCGCCGCCGCGAAACTCATCACGCAGCAGCGTCCTGCCACACAGTTCATCATCGTCGGCGCAGGCACAGAGGAGCTCGAAGTGCCGCCAAACATCCAACTCCTCGGCGAACGCCACGACCTGCCCGAACTCACCGCCTCGCTCCACATCGCCGTGTCCTCCTCCGGCTTTGGCGAAGGCTTCCCCAATGTGGTCGGCGAAGCCATGGCCTGTGCAGTGCCTGTAGTCGCCACAGACATCGGCGACACCCGCTGGGTGATGGGCGAAACCGGCCGCCTCGTCCCGCCGCGTGACCCCGCAGCCCTCGCCGCAGCTTGCATTGAGATTCTGGATGCCGGTCTCACGCCCGATCACGCCGCACGCGAGCGCATCGAGCAGCAGTTCTCCATTAAGAGCGTGCTGCAAAAATTCGCCGCTTTGCTCAACTCCCCACGAAGAGCCGCCGCCTCACCGCGGGCCCACGCGCCGCACCCCCTCGCCACACCCCTTCCCCATCCTTGATCCATGTGCGGCATCGCTGGCTTCTTCGCTCCACCTTCTTCATGCCCTTCGCATGAAATGAACGCCATCGTCACCGCCATGACGGATGCCATCATCCTTCGCGGTCCCGATGACGCAGGCGCATGGGTCGAGTCTTCCAGCGGCATCGCACTCGGACATCGCCGCCTCTCCATTCTCGATCTCTCACCTCTCGGCCATCAGCCCATGACCAGCGCCGATGGCCGCTTCGTCATCGTCTTCAATGGGGAGATCTACAACTTCCAGGACCTGCGCACCGAAATCGAAACCCACGGCCACACCTGGCGTGGCCATTCGGACACCGAGATCATGCTCGCCGCCTTCTGCCAGTGGGGCGTCATCGAAGCCACCAAGCGCTTCAACGGCATGTTTGCCTACGCCGTGTGGGACAAGCAGGAGCATGTGCTCCATCTCGCCCGCGACCGCATGGGCGAAAAGCCGCTCTATTACGGCTGGATCGGCGAGACCTTTGTCTTCGCATCCGAGCTCAAAGCGCTGCAACGTTTCCCCGGCTTCAATGCTTCTGTAGATCGCGAAGCTCTCACCTCGCTGCTGCGCTTCAATTACATCCCCGACCCGCTCTGCATCTACCAAGGCTTCCACAAGCTGCCTCCCGCTGCCATGTTGAGCATGAAGACCCCCGGCGAGCGCCCACAACCCGGCTGGTACTGGAGCCTGCCCCACGTCGTCGAGCGCGGCCTCGACAACCCTTTCACCGGCAGCGAAGCCGAGGCCATCGACACCTTCGAAGCCATGCTCCAAAAAGCCGTCGGCATGCGCATGGTGTCTGACGTGCCACTCGGTGCCTTCTTGAGCGGCGGCATCGACTCCTCGCTCATCGTCGCGATGATGCAGAAGCAAAGCGCCCGCCCCGTGCGCACCTTCACCATCGGCTTCCACGAGAAGCAGTACAACGAGGCCGAGATCGCCAAGAGCGTGGCCCAGCACCTTGGCACCGAGCACACCGAAATGTACGTCACCGGCGAAGACGCGCTCAATGTCATCCCGCAGCTCCCATCACTCTACGACGAGCCCTTCGCCGACTACTCGCAGATCCCCACCCACCTCGTGTGCAAAATGGCGCGCCAGCATGTGACCGTGGCCCTGAGCGGCGATGCCGGCGATGAACTTTTCGGCGGCTACGAACGCTACGCCATGGGCCGCAGCCTCTGGAACAAGTTTGCCTGGATGCCACCCGCAATGAAGAAATTGACTGCGAGCGTGCTCACCGTCATGCCACCCGGCGTCCTCAACAGCGTCGGCGCCAAAGTCCTGCCCAAGAGCAAGCGCCACATCCCCGTCGGCGACAAGTTGCACAAGCTCGCGGAAGTCGTCGCCACTCCCGGCATGGAGGCGCTGTATCTCAACATCATGTCCTACTGGAAAAAACCCACGGACATTGTGATCAACGGCAAAGATCCCGTCACCGCCATCACCAATCCCAAGGCATGGCCGCGTGTGAGCGATTTCACCCACCGCATGATGTACCTCGACATGGAGACCTACCTCCCCGGCGACATCCTCACCAAGGTGGACCGCGCCGCCATGGGTGTCAGCCTCGAAGGCCGCATCCCTCTGCTCGACACCCACCTCATCGAGTTCGCCTGGCGCATTCCGTATTCCATGAAAGTGCGCAACGGCAAAGGCAAATGGCTCATGCGCGAGACCCTCTACCGCCACGTGCCCAAGGCCATGATCGACCGTCCCAAGCAAGGCTTCGGCATCCCCCTGGAAATCTGGCTGCGCGGCCCCCTGCGCGATTGGGCCGAGGACCTCCTCAGCGAATCACGCCTCAAACGCGAAGGCTTCTTCCACCCCGCCCCCATCCGCCAAAAGTGGAGCGAACACCTCAGCGGCACCCGCAACTGGCACTTCTACCTCTGGGACATCCTCATGTTCCAAGCCTGGCTGCAGGCGCAAAAGGCATAAGTCGCCAAGGAGCGCGGGTCTCCGAGCCCGCAGCAGGTCGCAGGCACTTGGCGTGAGGCATTCCACGCTAAAGGTCGCAAACACGACGACATCCGTGCAGCAAAAGAAAAGCCCATGCGGGGCTTCAAGCGTCTGCGGAGTGCTGCGGACTCGGAGGTCCGCGCTCCGTCAACCTCTTCATCTTCTCCCGCACCCACTTCATCGAAGGCCGCTCAATACACACCGAGATCACCCACGCCAGCAGCACCATCGCCACCACCGTCACGCCCAGCCGCATCCAGGCCGACGTCGTCACCGCCCCCAGCGCATTCAGCAAAATCAGCCCGATGTTCTGATGAATCAGATACAGCGGATACGAAATCGCCCCCAGGAACACCAGCACCTTGGCATTGAGAAACGGCAGCCGCCCCGTCGTGGCCAGGTGCAGCAGCAGCCCAAACGCCAGCACCAGCGCAAAATGAAGCTGGCTCTCCGCCTTCCACCACGCTATCGCCCCGCACACCAGCAGCACCAGCGAGTGCCCCGCGCTCCATGCCCGCCGGCGGTGCGAATCATACAAGATCATGCCCACGCCAAACAGGTGGATGTAGTCCAGGCTCGTCACCGCCTTGATCTTCCCCGTGAGCCGATACACCAGCGACTCCGCATTCAAATGCGTGAGAATCCCATGCGCTGCCGCCGCCGCAGCCAGCCACAGCAGCAGCACCGGCACCGTATGCTTTTTAAATGCCCCCAAGAGATGCAGGATGAGCATGGCCACGTAAAACAGCAGCTCGTATTCCAGGGACCAGTACACCCCGTCAATCATCCGGGCACGGACAAAGCGCGGCAGCATGGTCAGGTTCCACAGAGCTTCCCCCGAGTTCACCTCCATGCCCGGCAGGCCAAAGTTGGCCGTCACCAGCAGTGTGATCACCGCACAGGCCCAGAGCGTGGGGTACAACCGTGAAAAACGCCCCACCGCAAAGCTGGCCGCCGACTTCGCGCGATCCAGCGTCATGAAAATCACGAAACCGCTGATCATGAAAAACAGATCCACCCCTGCGCCGCCATACGGAAACTGAAACGGCGGATCGTAGAGATGAAACGTCCAGTTTTTCGCAATCCCGCTGGTGAAATGAAACAGCAGCACCGCCACAGCCGCGATGCCGCGCAGGGCATCCAGCTCTCCGATTCTCAGCCTGGGATTGATCGAGTTCATGGCAGTTTCAGGATCGGAGTCAGCTCACGCGTCAGCACCCCATACCCCGCTTTGCTGAGATGCAGGTGATCCTCCTTGTAAAGCTCCAGCCGCTGGTTCCCGTCCGCCTCCAGAAAAGCCGGTGACAGATCATGGTATTCCACACCCTTGAGCTGCTTCAGCCGCCCGTTGATCTCACCAATCCAAGGCCGGATCGGCGATGCCGCCTCATACACCGGCAGCAGCCCCAGCAGCACAATCCGCGTGCCCGGGTGCTTTGCGTGAACGCGCTCCACGATCGTCTCAATCCCCCGCGCCGTGTCGCTGGCGCTGAAATCCCGCCAGAAGTTGTTGATGCCGATCATGAGCACCACCGTCTCCGGTGCCGGCCCACCCAGAATGCCATGCTCCAGCCGCCACAGCACATGCTGCGGCCCCTCTCCCCCCACGCCAAAATTCAACGCCTTCACCGGAGCGACATGTTCCTTCCACACCGCCTCATCCCAGCTCTCCGTCAGTGAATCGCCAATAAAAAGCACCTTCGCCTGCGCCTGTTTCACCGCCTCCGCCTGCTGCTTCACCGTGTTCGCCCAGTCCGCCGAATCATCCCTCATCGCCGCCTCCCACGGCACCTCGGCGGCATGCGTCCACACCGCCGTGGCAAGGCAGAAAAGGGCTGGAAAAATGCGGCGCAAAGACATGTACACGGAAAAGCTAAGCCCCCGCTCTCACGAGATCAAGCTGCGCAGTAAAAACCCAGCGCCAAAGTACTCGCGAGCTTCAGCCCGCTCCGGGAGGATCCGCGCCATCCAGAGTGAGCTAAAGCTCACGAGTACTCTCATACTCCTTCACCAGCGCCCCAAAGCACGCCTCCTGGCTGAACCGCTCCTCCGCCACCTGCCGGTGATTCGAAGGCCGTGCCTTCCCACAATCCTCCGCCCACTTCCCAATCGCCTCAGCAAACCCGCCCACATCCTCCTTCGCCGCCGACCAGCAGTGCGAGAGGCCCATCTCCACAAAATCCTGGTTCCCGGGCACCCGGCTCAGGATCACCGGCACATCACAGGCCAGCGCCTCCAGCACCGCAAACGACAACCCCTCATAGCGCGAGGTGAGAATCATCCCATCCAGCGCCTGATAAAACGACAGCGGCTCCGAAAGATAAGTCTGCCGCACAATGCGCGCCCGAATCCCCAGCTCCTCCGCCAGTGCCGCACACTCCGCCGAAAGCTCACCATCACCGAGATGATACAGCCACAGCTCCGGCCTCTTCTCACACGCTTTGGCAAACGCACGATACAGCGTCAGCGGGTCCTTTTGAAACGTCAGCCTCCCCACCGATCCCAGCAGCACAGCCTCCGGCGGCACCCCCACCGCCGCGCGGATATCCCGCCGCTTCGCCACATCCGCCGGCCGAAACCGCGCACAGTCCACCGGATTGGGAATCAACCTCAGCCGCTTCTGCGGAATCCGCAGCACCTCGCGCGCAAAACTCCTCTCTCCCTCTGAAAGAGTGATCGTCGTTCCCACACGCCCGAGCACCCTCTCCACCGCATTAAACACCCGCGCCTTCATCCCGCCCTTGCCAGACAGCCCGTAGTAAGCATGCGGCGTGTAAAAAATCGGAATCCGAACTCCCAGCCCCACCAGCGCCCGTGCCAGCGCACCCGCCTTGGAGCTGTGTGCATGGATCACATCGGGCTTCGCCTCCCGCACCAGCCTGCGCAGCTTGATGAGCGCCGCCGCATCCCCCGGGCCCGGTGCATTGCTCACGGCCAGATTCACCGTCCTGCCACCCGCCGCCTGCACCCGCGCCACCAGTTGCGTCAGCCGGTCCGAGCCGCGCACATCCGAATACGCCAGATGCACCCGATGCCCGCGCTCCATCAGAAACGACGCCAGAGCCTCGACGTGCCGGAACACGCCGTCCACCCCAGGTTCGGTCACAAGCAGGATTTGCATCGAAGAAAGCTGTTCAGCACTCTTCGTCGTCCACCGCAGCCTTGCCACCAAAAATGATTCCGCGCTTCGTGCTGGCCACGAAATCCGCAAAGGCCGCGGCCTCCGGTGTCAGTTTTTCCGCACGCAGCTCCTCCACCGCCTGCGCATTGTTCAGGCCGCTGCGGTACACTTTGCGGAAGGCCTCCCGCAGGGAGCGCATTTGCTCGCGCGTGAATCCCGCCCGCTGCAGCCCCACAATGTTCAGTCCGCGCGCACGCGCCGGGTTGCCATCCGCCGTGCAGTACGGCGGGATGTCCTGCACCACCTTGGCGCAGCCACCGATGATCGAGCGCGTGCCGATGCGGCAGAACTGATGCACCGCCGTGAGGCCGCCGATGATCACATGATCCTCCACCACCACATGCCCGGCCAGCGTGCCGTTGTTGGAAAAGATCACGTGATTCCCCACCACGCAGTCATGCGCGATGTGCACGTAGGAGAGAAAGTTGTTATGGCTGCCGATGATCGTGCTGTCTCCCGGAGAGGTGGCGCGGTGTACGGAGCAAAACTCGCGGAAGGTGTTGTTGTCCCCCACTTCCAGCCAGGTCGGCTCCGCCCGGTATTTCAAGTCCTGCGTCTGCTGGCCGATGGACCCGTAGGCGTAGAAACGGTTGTTCTTCCCGAACCTCGACGGCCCCATGATGGTCACATGATGCTGCAGCCAGCAGCCTTCCCCCAGTTCCACACCCGCGCCGATGATGCAGTAAGGCCCGATGTGGACGTCCGCACCGATTTTGGCGGAGGGATCAATGATGGCGGTCGGGTGGATCGAGGCTGGCATGCGTGAGTAGTCTGTCTGTTAGCGGTCCACCACGCTGAACATCAGCTCGGCCTCGGACACCACCTGCCCGTTCACACTGCAGCGGCCGATGCCGCTGGCGATGCTGCGCTTGGTCTTCAGGATTTCGGTTTCAATGACGAGCGTGTCTCCCGGCAGCACCGGCCGGCGCCACTTCACATTGTTCGCGCTCATGAAATAGCCTATCTTGCCCTGGTTCCCGGGCATCCGCAGCAGCACGATGCTCGCCACCTGCGCCATCGCCTCCAGTTGCAGCACGCCTGGCATGATCGGGTGGCCGGGGAAATGCCCCTGGAAGAACGGCTCGTTGATCGTCACATTCTTCATGCCCGTGCACTTGGATTCGCCCTCAAAGCCGATGATGCGGTCCACCAGCAGGAAGGGGTAGCGGTGCGGCAGGATGTTCATCACCTCGTTCACATCCAGGACTGCTTCGCCGCTCGGAATGTTCACTGGCACCGGCACCATGCTGCGCATCTGGTTGTACTGCGCAACGATAGCGCGCGCCAGCTCCGTGTTTGGCCCGTGGCCGGGGCGCACGGCGATCACGTGGCCGAGAATGCGCTTCCCCGAGAGCATCAGGTCTCCCACAATGTCCAGGATCTTGTGCCTCACAAACTCATCCGCAAAGCGCAGTGGCTGCTTGGACAGCAGCGTCTCACCGCGGATGACCACCGCAGCCTCCAGCGTGCCGCCCTTGATCAACCCCTTCTCCATCAGCGGAGCGATGTCCTCGTAATACACAAAGGTCCGCGCCGCTGCGATTTCCTTCTCGTAGGTCTCCGGGGTGATCTCCGTGCTGTAATACTGCGTGAAGCGTCCGCCCGGGCCCACGTTCGTGCAGGAGATGCGGAACTTTTTGTCCGGCACAATCGTCAGGATGGTGCCGTCACGTGTCTCCTGGTAGATCGGTTCGCGCACCTCGAAAAACTTGCGCGCGTCCTTCTGCTCCTGCAGCCCCGCGGATTTGACCAGCTCCACAAAGGGCATCGCGCTGCCATCGGCGATGGGCGGCTCGTTGGCGTCCATCTCGATGATCGCATTGTCCACCCCCATGCCCGCCAGCGCGGAGATCACATGCTCCACCGTGTGCACATTTACGCCGCCCTCGGCAATGGTCGTGGCGCGCTCCACCTTCTGCACCTTCTCCACCAGCGCCGGGATGAAGGGTTTGTCCTCCAGGTCGATGCGACGGAACTTGAAGCCAAAATTCTCCGGCGCAGGCTGCAGGGTGAGGGTGACCTGCTCGCCGGTATGGAGCGAGGTGCCCGTCATCGAGACGGGCTTGGCAAGGGTGTGCTGACGGTCGGAGGCGGCCATAGGCGGGAGCGCGTTTGTTAGCGTCGTGCCCCCCCAGGGTCAAAGGGAAATGCAGGGAGCGGCCCTCCCCTGTTCAGGCTAGCCCAGCCCCCCTCCCCTACCGCTTTCCAATGCACCACAGGTGCTGATGTCCGCGGATAAACAGCCTCCCGTCACTCACAGCGATCGAGCCAATGATTTTCTCCCCCAGCGAATTCGTGGCCAGGAGCTCAAATTTCGGGTTCGCCTTGAAAACAAAACAGTCGCCGATCTGGTTCGCCGCATAGCACTTCCCATCCGCGCTCAGCACCAGGGAGGACCAGTTGTTCCCCTTCAGCCTCTCCTGAAACACCATCTCCCCGGTTTTCAGATCCCGGCACTCCGCGATCCCTCCGTCACTCAAAATGTAATGGTAGCCATCATGCACCACACCGCTGCCGATACGCTGGCTCACCTTCGGCATCTGCCACACCCGGTTCTTCTCCGTCACATCTCCATTCCCGCCGGCCTTCACCGCCAGCGCCGCACCGTTGTACCCGCTCATCGCGATCATCACGCCATCCGCATACAGCGGTGAATTGTACACCAGGTTTGTCAGCCCGCCGGAGCTCCACAGTTCTTTGCCCGTCGTCGGGTCAAAGGCGCAGGCCCGCGTGGGGTAGCACATCAGCAGTTCCTCACGGCCGCCCACCTCGCGCAGCAGGGGATCTGCCCATGATCCCAGCCATTTCTTCCCTTCCCCCTCTCCGGAGGCGCCGCCAGGCTCCTTGTGCTTCCAGAGGGTTTTACCCGTCTTTTTGTCAAAGCAGTACAAGACCGTGTTCTCACCGGGCCCGAAGTTCAGAAACACCCGCGCTCCTGCCAGCACCGGCGAGGTGCCGTTGCCCCAGATGTGGTGCTGTTTGCCCAGATCCGTGCGCTTCCATATCTCCTTTCCGTTCATGTCATAGCAGTACACACCCGCAGACGCAAAAAACACGATCACCCGCTCCCCATCCGTGGCCGGAGAGGCCGAGCAATACGGGTTCGTGCTGTGCGTCAGCTCCGGTTCCCGATAAATCACCCCCGCATCCCACAGTTGCCTGCCCGTCTGCTTGTCAAAGCACAGCAGCAGCCGCTTCCCTTCCTTCTCAATCGCCTGTGTTACGAAGACCTTGTCGCCCCACACCACCGGCGTCGAGTTTCCCCGCTCCGGCAGATCCACCTTCCACACCACATTCTCCGTCTGGCTCCACTTCTCCGGCAGGTTTGCCTCCGTGCAGGTCCCGTCCCCATTGGCCCCACGCCACATGGGCCAGTTGTCGGCATGCAGAGGCACGATTGCGCCAAAAATGAAAATCAGCGGGAAGACAAGTTTCATGGTGAATGGTTGGATGAACGGCTGATGAAACGTCAGGCGGCGGGCATTCATGTCATTCCGACTGCCATGCTCTCTTAATGCCCTGTCCATTGCAAGCTTGCACCTGGGAACCTCCCTCTCGTAACCTCTCCTCGTCATGGAGCATGCAAACCGGATCCTTCTGCTGATCGCCAGCGCAGCCGGCTATGCCTGTGCCTTTCCGCCCTTCGGCTGGTGGCCGCTGGCCCTTCTCGGCGTGGGCGTGCTGGTGGGCTTTCTTCACACATCCCGCCCTGTGCAGGGGTTCATGGCAGGCTGCGGCTGGGGCATGCTGGCCTTCGGCACCGGCCTTTCATGGATGTGGCACATCTTCGGCCCCTTTAGCATTCTGCTTTGGGCCATCCTGGCTTTTTTCCCGGCGCTGTTTGGCTGGCTGGTCTGCATCGTCCGGCTGCGCGGCATCACAGGCCGGCGGCTCGCGCTGTTCATCGCCGTGGCATGGACCGGCACGGAGTTTGTGCGTTGCGAGCTCATGCCGCTGCGCTTTCCATGGCTTCATCTTGGCCTCGCGCTGGAGCCCTGGCCGCTGGTCTCATGGGTGGGCGTTTATGGACTGGGGTTCGTGGCAGCGTGGATCGTTGCAGTGCTCGCCATGCGGCATCTCCGGCTTGCCGCGCTGCTGATGGCGGGTGTCGCAGTGGGATGGCTCTTGGAAATGGAATTGTTCAAAGTCCCGTCCATACCCGTGACCGCCATCCAGGCGGAGTCGGCGCCACTCAATACCTACCTTGAACTCTCCCGCCAGGCTCCCCCCGAAACCCTGCTGATCGTGTGGCCGGAATATGCGGTGTCAAAAGACCTGCGGCGCTCGGGCGTCGGCGAACTGTCCGCCATCCAGGATCTCACGACCCGTTCCAAAGCATTGCTTGTCTTCGGCACGCAAACAAGGCTGGAAGGCGCGAAGTGGCAGAACACCGCGCTCACAATCGCTGACGGCGCCATCATCGGCGAACACGGCAAAAACCACACCGTGCACTTGTTCGATGACGGGGAGCACGGCCCCACGGCTGCCGCCTTCGAAGCCACCCTCGGGGAGGGTCGGCTCGATCCGCCCTTCCGTGGAAAGATCGGCACTCCCATCTGCTTCGACTGCGATTTCCACGACGTGGTGCGGCGCATGGTGCTGGCTGGCGCGGAATTCCTGGCCGTTCCCTCCATGGACGCCGCATCATGGTCGGCATGGCAGCACATCCAGCATGCGCAGTTGTTGCGTGTGCGGGCTGCGGAAAACCGGCGCTGCATGGTCGTCGCCGCCTCTTCCGGCGTCTCACAGATCATCGATCAATACGGCCACGCCACAGCCTCCCTTGGAGCGATGAAGCAGGGCGTGCTCAATGGCACGGTTTCACCGATCAGGAGCCTCACCTTCTACACCCGCTGGGGCTGGCTGACGCCATGGCTGGCGCTCGGCACCCTGCTTCTCTGGACTGCCTGGCTGCTGGCATTTTCAAAACCGAAAATGCCGCAGCCAGCCGGTCTCAGTTCTGATTAATCCTCCCCGCCGGCAGCAAGCTGCGCGATGACGTTGATGTCTTCCAGCGTCGTGGTGTCGCCTTTGATCAGCTCACCTGCGGCGATCTGCTTCAGCAGGCGGCGCATGATCTTGCCGGAGCGCGTCTTCGGCAGCGCGGCCGCAAAGCGCACCTCGTCCGGCGTCGCCACCGGACCGATGACTTTGCGCACGTGCTTCTTGAGCTCTTCGCCCAGTTCGCGGCTGGACTTCACGCCTTCCTTCACCGTCACAAAGCAAACCACACCCTGGCCCTTCATCTCATCCGGGCGCCCCACCACCGCGGCCTCGGCCACGGCGGGGTGGGAAACCAGCGCACTTTCCACTTCGGCAGTGCCCAGGCGGTGACCCGCCACGTTCAGCACATCGTCGATGCGGCCGATGATCCAGAAATTGCCCTGCTTGTCGCGGCGCGCTCCGTCACCGGCAAAGTACCAGCCCTTGAACTCGCTCCAGTAGGCGTCCTGGTAGCGCTTCTTGTCGCCCCAGATGCCGCGCAGCATGGAAGGCCACGGCTTGCGGATCACCAGCTTGCCCTGCTCATCCACACCCACTTCCTTGCCCAGATCATCTACGATCGCAGCATCCACGCCAAAGAAGGGCAGCGTGGCCGTGCCGGGGGTCGTCGGCGTGGCGCCTGGCAGCGGCGTGATCATGTGGCCGCCGGTCTCCGTCTGCCACCAGGTGTCCACGATGGGGCATTTGCCGCCGCCCACCTTGTTGTGGTACCACATCCAGGCTTCAGGATTGATCGGCTCACCCACCGTGCCCAGCAGGCGCAGGCTGCTCAGGTCATGCTTCTTCAGCCATTCGTCGCCCCATTTCATGAAGGCGCGGATGGCCGTCGGCGCGGTGTAAAACACGGTGACGGAATACTCCTCAATGATCTTCCAGAAGCGGTCGTTCTCCGGCCAGTTCGGCGCACCTTCAAACATCAGCGAAGTGGCGCCCAGCGCCAGCGGCCCATACACCATGTAGGTGTGGCCCGTCACCCAGCCGATGTCGGCCGTGCACCAGTACACATCATCATCACGCAGGTCGAAGACGTATTTGCAGGTCATCTGCGCATGCAGGAGGTAGCCGCCGGTGGTGTGCAGAATGCCCTTCGGCTTGCCCGTGCTGCCGCTGGTGTAGAGGATGAACAGAGGCGACTCAGAATCCATCGCCACCGGGGCGCAGCGTGCGTCCACGTATTCCAGCTCACGGTGCCACCACACGTCGCGGCCTTCTTCAATATGCACGTCCTGTCCGGTGCGCTTGTACACGATCACCGTCTCCACCGGCGTGTCCTTGGCCTTCAGCGCATCGTCCACATTCTTCTTCAAAGGCACCACCGCGCCGCGGCGGTAGCCGCCGTCCGCCGTGATCACAATCTTCGCGCCGCAGTCCATCACGCGGTCCTTGATCGACTCCGCGCTGAAGCCGCCGAAAATCACGCTGTGCATCGCGCCGATTCGGGTGCACGCCAGCATCGCCACGGCAGCTTCCGGCACCATGGGCATGTAGATGATCACGCGGTCGCCTTTTTTCACTTTGTGGCGCTTCAGCACATTGGCAAAGCGGCACACCTCGCGGTGAAGCTGCTGGTAGGTCAGCACACGCTTCTCCCCTGGCTCGCCTTCCCAGATCAGCGCCGCCTTGGTCTTGCGCGGGCCGCTCAGGTGGCGGTCCAGGCAGTTCTCACTTACATTGATCTTGCCGCCGGTGAACCACTTCGCGTTCGGACACTTCCAGTCGAGCACCTTGGTGAAGGGCTTCGTCCAGTGCAGCTCCTTCGCCTCACGGCCAAAGAACTTGTCCGGGTGCTTGATCGACTCCTCGTGCATCTTCTTGTACTGCGCCATCGAGCCGATGCGCGCCTTCTTTGAAAACTCCGCGCTCGGCTTGAACACCCGGCTTTCGGTCATCAGAGATTTGGAGCTGCTCCCGGCCTTGGCGGCGGTTTTGGCAGCTTTCTTCGGGGTGGGTTTGGCGGCGGCTTTCTTGCTCATAGGCTGGGTGGGGTCGGCGATTGCGAGGCGCAGAGTAGAAACCGGAGCCCGCGCCCGCGCAAGGCGAAGCTGCATCCCCCCTCCCTGGCGGACGAACTTCGCCTTGCCCAGAGCCCTCCCAGACCCTACTCTAGCCCCCTTCATTTGTCATGATTCCCCTGCGTATCAGCCTGCTCACATTTCTTGCCATCGCCGCCTGCCTCAGCGTCTCGGCCCAGCCTTATTCCAAGATCGGCATCGCGGCCGTTGTTGATGGCGTCCCCATCACCACCTCAGAAGTGGAGGAAACCATCAAGGCGCAGGAGCAGGTCATCTTCTTTCAGTACCGAAACGATCCCACCCGCATCAACAAGGAGATCGGCCTTCTGCGTCAAAGCGCCATTGAAACCCTCATCGATCGTGAGCTCCTGCTCGCCGAGTTCAAGAAAATCGGCGGCGTTCTCAAGGCTCAGTACGTCGATGAAGACATCAATCAGATCATCCGGGAAAGCTTCAAAGGCGACCGCGACGCCTTCATTGATGAACTGAACAGGGGCGGCGTCAGCCTGAAGAAATTTCGCGAGCTGCGCGAAAAGATGGTCATCATGAACGTCATGCGGGCGCGCAATGCCGGCGAGCACCCGCCGGCCACCCCCCGTGAGGTGCAGGAGTTCTACGACAAAAACGTGGATAAGTGGCGCGAGGGGGACATGATCAAAATCTCCACCATCACCATCCCAAAATTCACCGGCGAGGCGGGCTCCACGCCGGAAAAGCAGCGGAAGCTCACCGAGGAGCTGCGGACGAAAATCCTCCAGGGGGCCGATTTTTCCGCCATTGCAAAAAGCAAGTCCCAGGACAGCCACGCCGAAAACGGCGGCTCCTGGGACTGGATGTCCAAAACCGATCTCATGCCCGCCATCGCCAATGCCGCCATGGAGCTGAAAACCGGGGGCATCAGCCCGGTGCTCGATCTGGAGTCCAATTTCATCATTGTCTCCTGCGACGCCAAAAAACTCGGCGCCGCCCCCGATATTGAAAAGCTCCGCCCCGAGATCGAAAAAATGATCAATCAGGAAAAGTCCAAGGGCAACATCGACAAGTGGATGGAAACCGTGCGCAAAAAACACAACATCAAACGCTACCAGCCATTCACCTCTCCTCCTGAACCGCCGGCATCTTCCACTCCATGATCCAGATCGTTTTCAATGACATCAGCGCCGCAGAGCTCTCCCACCTGCCCACCCAGGTGCAGTTTCATCTCCTCGAGGCGCTGAACATCCAGCCCGCGGACATTGACGACGCCATTCTCGCCAAACGTTACGGCGTGCTCGAGCGCAGCGGCAAAAAACTCTACCGCTGCCGCGCCGGCGACCACCGCATCTATTTCGCCGTGGTGGAGGGAAACATCAGCGTCCACCGCGTGCTGCATAAAAACACCCTCACCGACTTCCTTTTCCGCAGCAATCTCCCCGGCGGCGGCGAAGACGAGGCCCTCAGCCAGTCCAAAAGCTTCTGGCACCTCATCGACGAAGGCGCCAAGACCCTGAAGGTCGCGTAGCGAAATGACGAGCCGAGCGAAGCGAGACAGACGAACGAAGTGAGCCCGGAGGGTGATCGCAGCGAATCAAACCAGAATGACGAATGTCGAATCAATGACGAAATAATGCCCCTTTCGTCATTCGGACTTCGTTATTCATTCGTCATTCTTAATTCTGGTTTCGTCATTTCCGTATGCTCACCCTCGACGCCCTTCTGTCTGATGAATCCCTGCGCCAGCAGGAGTTCCCGGTAATCAAGGACAGCCTCTTTCTCGGCCACGCCGGCGTCACCATCCTGCCCCGCCGCGTCACGCGCACCATGCAGGACTATCTGGAGCAGTGCTGCCTGAGCATGCAGGAGTATCCGGAGGCCTGGCGCGCCGTGAATGAGACGCGCGTCGTCGCAGCCAAACTCATTGGTGCCAAGGCCAGCGAGATAGCCCTCATCGGCCCCACCTCCGTCGGCCTCAGCCTCGTGGCCAATGGCCTGCCCTGGCAGCCGGGTGACGAGGTCGTCTGCTATCTCGACGACTATCCCGCGAATGTCTATCCCTGGACAGACCTGGAGCGCCGCGGCGTCGTCCTCAAACTCTTGAAACCCGCCACGCCAGGCGAAATCACCCCCGAGCTCGTCGAAGCCGCGCTCACCCCCAAAACCAAGCTCGTCGCCCTCGCCTCCTGCCATTTCCAAAGCGGCTACCGCATCGAGATCGACCGCATCGGCCGCATGCTGCGCGAGCGCGGCATCCTCTTCTGCCTCGATGCCATCCAGACCGTCGGCGCCTTCGACACCCGCGTCGATCACGTCGACTTCCTCTCCGCCGACTCTCACAAGTGGATGCTCGGCCCCATGAGCGCCGGCATCTTTTATGTTCGCGAAGAGCTGCAGGAAATGCTGCGCCCCAGCCTCCTCGGTTCCTGGAACGTGCGCAGCCCCAACTTCATCGCGCAGGAGGAGATCGCCTTCGAGCGCGGCGGCCGCCGTTATGAGCCCGGTGCCCTCAACATCTCCGGCATCCTCGGCATGAAAGCCGGGATCGATCTCATTCTCGAAGTCGGCCTCCCCGCCATCAGCGCCCAGCTCCTCAAGCTCAAAGCCCGCCTCCACGCCGGTCTGCAGCCCCTCGGCTTCACCTTCCTTGGCCCCGATCCGCACAACAGCACCAACGCCTCCGCCATCACCACCGTGCAGCACCCCGGCCGTTCGCTGGAAGACATCTCCAAAAACCTCGCCTCAAACAACATCTTCACCTCCCTCCGCCACAACCGCGCCGGCCAGCCCCTCATCCGCTTCAGCCCGCATTTCTACAACACCGAGGCTGAAATGGACCGAGTGGCACAGGTGATCGGGGAAGCTGTTTAACAATCATCAAGGCCACTCACCCAACTGCCACAACCAAAGCCGGTGACGCAGACGAAGAGGATGATTCATATTGAGCAACCATACGGTGGTGCGCCCTGTCCCAGTATCACCTTTGATGCGGGGCGGGTCATTTTGAAAATGCTCCCGCCACGCGTCACGCTGCGGATGGAACAAAACAGTCACGTCACCAGTATCAGGATCGATCCCGGTCAGATTGGTTCCTTTGTTCCAATTGCAGTCGGGACACGCCAGCGCCAGGTTTCCCAATTCGTCAGAGCCCCCATGCTGACAAGCGATGATGTGCTCAACGTGAAAACGCAGGCCGGAATCCGTTTCGGGAATTCCACAGTATTCGCACCTTTCAGATGCACGCTGGCGCACTTGGTCAATAATGGCGCGGTTCATCGCGAAGAAGCCTAAGCGGCATTCGCCAGCAGCAGCCTTGCCTCGGCCTTGAGCATACTGAGCATCGAATTCACCTGCACCAAGTCCTGCAGTTCGGCTTCTTCATCGGAAGTTAGGGAACCTTCGCGTCTTCCTGCGGCGAGATAATCGTAACGTTCCTGCGTATCATCCTCGACCTTCAAAGCAACAAGTTCACGAGCCAATTCCATGCTCATGACCTTGCTCATGGGACGCAACATGCGCCCCAAAGCCGTGGATTCAACAGCTGCAATCATGCGCTAAAGATGCAGGAAAGATGACAAAACCGCAAGGCGCAGTTTGTCTCGATAAGACACAATGCACTACCTCCGCACCACCGCCGGCAAAGACTTCTCCAGCGCCGAAAGGATCGCCGCGTGCGCGGCATCCACTTCAGCGGTTTCGAGCGTCTTGTCAGACGAGCGGTACGTCAGCGTCCACGCGATCGACTTGCGGTCCTTCGCGATCTTCGTTCCCGTGGGATCGGCAAACACGTCAAAGACCTCCGCCCCCACAAACAGCGGATGCTTCTGCGCGGCAAAGAACGCCGCCACCTTGGCATGCGCCAAATCCGCCGGCACTTCCATGGCCACATCACGCGTCATGCTCGGGAAGCGCGGCAGTTCTTCAAACTTCGCAGGTCCCGTGCTGCCCTGGCGCAGCGCGCTGAGCAGCAGCTCGGCCACATACACCGGATGCCGTGCATCGATCTCACGCGCACGCGCCGGGTGCAGTTGCGCGATCCAGCCCAGCACACGGTTCCCCGCGCGCAGTTCGCTGGTCAGCAGGAAGTTCGCGCCATTCTCCTTCGCAGGCCGCACTTCGACGGGCGTCCGCGTCAGGTTCTGAATTTGTCCCACAAGCTCGTGGATGTCCGCGGCCTGCGGCTCACGCGCATGCCAGCTCGTCGGCGCCACTGGCCCGCTGAGCAGCACCGCCAGGCGCTCCTCCTCACGGCTGCCGCCCTTCGGCAGAGATAAAAAGACACGCCCCAGTTCAAAGAACCGCAGGCGGTGCAGCCCCTGGCGAATGTTCAGCCCCGCCGTCGCGATCAGCCCCGGCACAATGCTCGGACGCAGCGTCGTGTGGTCTTCGCTCAGCGGATTTTTCACCGCCACGCCCTGCCCGCCGCCGAGAGAATCAGCCAGCTGCGCATCGGCAATCAGGCGCAGCGTTTGCGCCTCAAAGAACCCGCGGCTCGCCAAAGACTGGCGCAGCCCCATCGCGAAATCATACGTGCGGTCCGCCACTTCCACAGAGGAAGCCACTGCCGCCTGGCGCGACGGCACACGGTCCAGGCCGATGACACGCGCAATTTCCTCCACCAGATCCACCGGGCGCTGCAGGTCCAGACGGTAGCTGGGAATGCCCCAGTGGCTTTCATGCTTGCCCGCGGACTTCTTGGTGAGACCGAGCTTTTCCAGAATCGCGTGCATCTCATCACTGCTCATGTCCGGCGTGCCCAGCAGCCTGCGCCCACGGTTTTCGTCCAGTGTGACTTCTCCCACCATCGCCGGAGCCTCACCGGCCACCAGCAGCACATCTTCCGCCGTGCCGCCTGCGATGGAGAGAATCAGCTTCGTCGCCAGCTCCGACCCGCCCTCCACCTGCTGTGGATCCATGCCACGCTCAAAGCGGTAGCTGCTGTCGCTGCTCAGTCCAAGACGGCGCGAAGTGCGGCGGATGCCGCTCGGGGCAAAGTAGGCCGCCTCCAGCAGCACGTTCACCGTGCTCTCAGTCACGCCGCTCTCCTCCCCACCCATCACACCCGCGATCGCCACAGGACGCTCGCCATCTGCGATGACGAGATCCTCGGTTTTCAGTTCATAAGTCTGCCCGTCCAGCGCCAGAAATTTTTCACCTTCGGCCGCCATCCGCACCACGATGCCGCCCTTCAGCTTGTCCTGGTCAAAGCAGTGCAGCGACTGCCCCATCTCCATCATCACATAGTTCGTGATGTCCACGATGCTGTTGATCGGACGCAGCCCGATGCCCTCCAGGCGGCGGCGCAGCCACTCCGGGCTCGGCCCCACCTTCACGCCCTTGATGATGCGCGCAGTGTACAGCGGGCAGGCCTCCGCAGCCTTGATCACGATCTGCTCTTCACCAGCCGCCTTGGTTTTCGTGCTCGCCTTGGCGTATTCACGCACGCCCTTCAGCGGCAGCCCTGTCAGCGCCGCCAGCTCCCGCGCCAGCCCCAGATGACTCAGCAGATCCGGACGGTTCGGCGTGATCTCCAAATCGAAGAGCACATCAGCCTCCACCGGATAGAGCTTCTTGAATGGCGTTCCCACCGGAGCCTCCGCATCCAGGATCAGCAGGCCGCTGTGGTCTTCACCCAGGCCCAATTCCTTGCCGCTGCACATCATCCCCATGGAGTCCACGCCGCGCAGCTTGCCTTCCTTGATCTCAAACCCACCTGGCAGCACTGCACCCGGCAGAGCCAGCGGCACCTTGTCACCTTCTTTGAAATTCTTCGCACCGCACACAATTTGTCTCAGTGTGCCGCTGCCGTCATCCACCTGGCAGATGCTGAGTTTGTCAGATTTCGGAAGCGGCACAAAGGACTGGATCTGCGCCACCACGACTTTGTCCGTGGACAGACCACGCTCTTCAATGCCTTCCACTTCCACACCCGCAAAGGTGAGAAGATCCGAAAGCTGCGGGACTGTGTAAGAACTCAGGTCAAGATGGGTGCTGAGCCAGGAGAGGGAAACTTGCATGACGGTAAAAAGAAAGCGGTTGGAGATGTTCGAATTTGCCGCAAAGGGGCGGAGGAGCAGAGGAGGCGGAGAATTAAAACCTCTGCGTCCTCTGCCTCTTTGCGCCTCTGCGGCTAAACCGAACGTTCATAAGAATGCTGAAAAAAGTTAGGCGGCAAACTGCTGCAGAAAGCGCACGTCATTTTCAATGAGATGACGAATGTCGGTGATGCCGTGCATGATCATCGCCAGGCGGTCGAGCCCGAGGCCAAAGGCAAAGCCCGTCGTCGTGTCAGGATCAAACAGCGTGTCGCCACGCGCCTTGTTCACTTCCGCAAATACAGCGGGGTCCACCATGCCGCAGCCGGCAATCTCGATCCACCGCGCATCCTTGCCCTTTGCCTCCAGCTTCACATCGATCTCAAAGCTCGGCTCCGTGAAAGGAAAGAAATGCGGACGGAAACGCACCGCCGTACCAGCGCCAAAGATCTCGCGGAAGAAGTACTCCAGCGTGCCCTTCAGGTCTCCCAGGCTCACGTCCTGGTTCACATACAAGCCTTCGAGCTGATTGAAAACGCTCAGGTGCGTCGCGTCGATCTCATCCCGCCGGTACGCAGCGCCAGGAGCAATGATGCGGATCGGCAGCGCCTTTGCCGCCTCCATCGTGCGGATCTGCACACTGGAGGTGTGCGTCCGCAGCAGCCGCCCATCGGGCAGATAGAAAGTGTCCTTCTCATTGCGCGCCGGGTGGTCCTTCGGCGTGTTCAGCGCGTCAAAGCAGTGCCACTCCGTTTCAATCTCCGGCCCCTCCGCCAGCGCAAAGCCCATGCGGCGCAGCGTGCGAATGGCCAGATCACGGATCTGTGTCAGCGGATGCAGCGCTCCCACGCCTGCGCCCGGGCGTCCCGGCAGCGTGATGTCGATTCCCTCCACCGCCTTCGCATCCTGAGCCGCCTGCAGCGCCAGCTTCTTCGTGTCGATGCCTTCGGTGATGGCCGTGCGCACTTCATTGAGCTTCGCGCCCACTTCCTTCTTCTGCTCCACCGGCACATCCTTCATGCCCTGGCTCAGTGCGGTCACGCTGCCTTTTTTGCCAAGAAAATTCACCCGCACGGCTTCGAGGGCAGGTTCATCCTGCGCCGCTTCGAGGGCGGCCAGGGCGGCGGTTTTGAGGGAATCGAGTTCGGAAAGCATGGAACCGGTCACTTAGCTGCGACCCGGCCCTCATGCAACCGCAGGAACACTTCCCCCTCAGCTCACGCCCGCGCCAGCTCCGGGCTCCGCAGCGTCAGTTCCGTCACCTCCGGCGGGCAGCCGATGCGCAGCGGAATGCCCACGCAGCCGATGCCGCGGTTCACATACATCTGCAGCCCGCCCACCTGGTAACGGCCGGCCAGGTATTTCTTGCCGAACTTCGCGCGGCGCAGCCCCATGGGCTCCTTCCCGCGAAACACGAGCTGCCCCCCGTGAGTGTGCCCGGAGATCTGCAGCGCCTTCACTCCCGCCTCTGCGATCACATCAGCCGCATCCGGCTCATGCATCATCAGCACCAGCGGCTGGCTTTGCTTCCACTCCTGCAAAGTCTTGCGCACGTCCGGCGTGCTCACATACCGGGAGTCAAAACCCCCGAGAACCAGCGTGCCCTTGTCCGTGCGGATACGGCGTGTCTCATTGCGCAGCACGGGAATCCCACGCTCGGTCAGCGCATGGATGACCTCTGGCGCGCCACTCTGGAAATCATGATTCCCCAGGCTGGCATACACGCCATAGGGCGCCTCCAGTTGCCCCAGCAGCTCCGCCACCTTCGGCGCAGGCCGTGCCGTGTGTGTCACAAAATCGCCCGTCAGCGCGATCATGTCCGGCTTCAGCGCATTGCACATCTGCACGCTCTGCAAAATGTCCTCCTCCGTGGTAAACGGCTCCAGGTGCAGGTCACTGAGCTGGGCCAGGCGGAAACCATCCAACGCCGGCGGCAGTCCCGGCACCTGGATCTCCACCCGCTCGATCATGAGCTTCGGCTTGCGCTCACGTGCCAGCGCGGGTGAGGTGGAGGCGGCTGCAGCCAGCACTGTGAGCTGGCGCAGGATGTTGCGGCGGGAATAACGTCCGGTCATGAAGGGATGATTAAATCAGCAGGCAGCCTCGCTCGCAGCGTGGCCGCTCATCAGGCACTGAAGCTGGGGGAAAGCCGTGAATGGATCACTGACTCCATACCTAGCCCAAAAGTTCAAAAATTCAACCCCTCCTCGATTCCGCCCCTCCAGCGGCCTTCACAACCGCCCCCGACAACAAAACAGCCGGAGCTCGCGCCCCGGCTGTCGGAAGAGATGGAGATGAGCGGCAGGATTTACGCTGCGGCCTTCGGCGCTTCTTCGGCTTTCTTGCCCAGGGCGGCCTTGGCCTGCTGGACGAGAGCCTCGATGGCGGCGATGTCTTTCACCGCGAGGTCGGCCAGGACTTTGCGGTCCAGCTCGATGCCGGCGAACTTGAGGCCTTCCATGAAGCGGGAGTAGCTCAAGCCCAGCGGGCGGGTGGCGGCGTTGATGCGCTGCACCCACAGGTTGCGGAAGCTGCGCTTCTTGGCCTTGCGGTCGCGGGTTGCGTAGGTTTCGGCCTTGCGCACGGCGTCCTTCGCATAACGGAAATGCGTGGAACGGAAGCCGCGGTAGCCTTTGGCTTTGGCCAGCACGCGCTTGCGGCGCTTCCGGCTGGCGGGGGAGTTGGTGGCTCTGGACATGTATCTGGGTCTATGATCAGGCTGTTGTTAGGGTAGCGATGGCCTGCCTCACCTGGTCGAAGGCCTCCTATATGGAAGCCAGGCAGATTCATCGTGGTCTCTAATGAGAGACCGTGGTTGTCTTAGCGATGGGAGAACGGCATGTTCGCCTTGATGGCTTTGACATCCACTTCCGCCACGAGGGCGACTTTACCGAGGTTGCGCTTCCGCTTGCGGTTCTTGTTCTGCAGGATGTGGCGCTTGCCTTGTTTACGGCGCAGCACCTTACCCGTGGCAGTTATTTTGAACCGCTTGGCGTAGGCTTTCCTCGTCTTTGCAATACCGGCGTTTTTGGACATAGGGGCGGCGATGGTAGTGGAGAAGCCCGTTTCAGCAAGGTGTTTTTCACAGTCTCGTGAACTCTCGGCCCCCGCCTCATACGTCTGCTCTCAAATATGGGAGTCAGAAAACTCCAGAATATCAAAAATTAAAGTTGTCTTAATTATCTAAGATTGCTAAATGAGTTGGAATCTCGCGGATAATTCATGACTTCCTCCCTCTCCACTCCCTCCGCTTCTCCAGCAGCCCTCGCCGAGCTGGAACAGGGCCTGGAGCACCTGAAGGTGGCTAATTACTACCTCCGTGTGGCTCTCGACCAGGTCACGGACGGCGTGATCATCGTGGACAGCGAGTCCCTGGACACCAAAAGCGGCCAGAGGGTGCTCTTCAGCAATGCCGCCGCAGCCATGCTCGCAGGCGCTGATCCTGACTCCGGCCTCCGCGGCCTGGGCCTGAACGATCTCGTGGCTGGGGCCAAGGACTCCGCCACGCTGCAGCAAAGCCTGCGTCTGGCCGTGGAGCAGGGCGGCTGCCACGAGTGCGAATGCCAGCTCCAGAGCCTCCGTACTCGCGCTCCCGTCCCCAGCAAATGGCGCGTCCGGGCGGTCTTCAACAGCATGCGCAAGCTGCTGAATTTCACCATCCTCATCAGCCCCGCCGCGCAGGCCGCCACACCCGCCCCTGCGCCAAAACCCGAGCCCAGGCCCGCCGTGGACGATTTGGACGCCCAGTCAGCCCAGCTTCGCAAAGAAAACCTCGCCGCGCTGGCACAGGGCATCGCGCATGACGTAAACAACCTCCTGGGCCCCGTCACCGTGCGCCTCTCCGCCCTCATCCAGCAGGTGCAGGAGCATCCCGGTCTCGCCCATGAGCTGCAGCTCGTCTTCGCCGGCCTGAAGCGTGCCAAGCAGTTCACCTCCCAGGTCGTCACCGCCTCCAAGTCCTCCCCCCGCAGGCTGGAGCCCACCGACATCATCTCCCTCATTCGTGACACCGTGGAGTTCGCCGGCGCCGGCTCCAATGTCCACGTCCACGTCCGCAATGACGACAATCTGCGCCAGGCCATCGCGGATCCCGTCAAACTCAGCCAGGTCCTGCAAAACCTCGTCATGAACGGCATCCAGGCCATGCCCTGCGGCGGCTACATGGATGTCCAGGCCTCCAATCTTATGGTGGGATCCGCGGGCGACGGCAAGCTCAAGCCCGGACGCCACGTCCACATCCTCGTGCGGGACCGCGGCTGCGGCATCGCCAAAGAAAATCTCGACCGCCTCTTCCGCGAATCCTTCACCACCAAGGCGGACGGCAACGGCATCGGCCTCACCACCTGCAAACGCTTCATCGATGAAATGGGCGGCGACATCCGTGTCACCTCCACGCCAAACATCGGCACCGAGTTCAGCGTCTATCTTCCCGCCGCCGAAGGCTCGGACACCCGGTCCCTGATCCCTGCCAATGCCCCACCGGTTCCGCTGAAGCATGGGAAAGGAAAGGTGCTCATCGTCGATGACGAGGATGACCTCCGCAAAGTCGCCCACATGATCCTCACCCGCTGCGGCTACGAAGTCGTGCAGTGTGACAACGGCCAGGACGCCGTGCGCATTTACCAGAGCCTCTTCCGCACCGGCACCCCGCCAGATGTGGTCCTCATGGACCTCACCTTGCGCGGCGGCATGAACGGCACCGAGACCGCCTCCGAAATCCTCCACCTTGATCCCGATGCACGCATCGTCTGCACCAGCGGCAGTGTGACAGAGGAGGTGCAGATGGTCTTCCTCGAGCGCGGCTTCGTCGGCGTCCTGCCCAAGCCCTACGAGGCCGGCGAGCTCACGCAGATGGTGCACCGCATCGCCACGATGATGAAACGTCATTGAGCGAAAGCCCATGCGTGCTTGAGTGAAGGTTCCCTCTCCGCATGAAAACACGCCGCCATTTCCTTTCCGGCCTCGCCACCGCCGCAGCCGCCACCTTCACCGAAACGCTGCGCGCCGCCCCTGATCCGAAAAAGGACGTCGTCATCGGCCACGGCGCTCATCGCTACAAGGTGAACAAGGAATGGGTCCCCGCCGGCCAGGGCCGCCACCACCCCATCCTCAACTGCCATGAGATGGTACAGGTCAAAGACGGCCGTCTCTTCATGATCGGAGACCACTGGGACAATCAGATGCTCGTCTTCAAGCCCGACGGCACCATCCTCGACTCCTGGGGCAGCGTCTGGCCCGGTGGTCATGGCCTGACTCTCTCCAATGAAAACGGCGAAGAGTTCCTCTTCGCCACCGACAGCGGCCTGTGGAAGTCCGGCAGCGGCGGCTACCGCCAGACTGGCCGCGTCACCAAGATCGACCTCAGCGGCAAGGAAATCTTCTCCATCAGCCATCCCATGAGCGTCGGCGCTTATGAGCCGGACATGGTGTTTAATCCCACCGAAACCGCCATCGCTCCCAATGGCGACATCTACGTCGTCGATGGCTACGGCTCGCAGTTCGTCCTGCGCTACGATGCACGCGGCAAGTTCATCCAGCGCTTCGGCGGCAAGGACGGCGTCCCCGCGGAAGAACGCCTCAATAACGCGCACGGCGTCGCCATCGACACCCGCGCTGGCGCAGACAAGGCCACCGTCATCGTCACCTCACGCGCCGACCACTGCTTCCGCCGCTTCACCCTCGACGGCAAATACCTCGAAACCCTCGCCGTCCCCGGCGCCATGGTCTGCCGCCCCGTCATTTCCGGCCAGGAGCTCTACGCCGGCGTCTGCTGGTCCAAGACCCCCGAGATCAACAAGCTCCCCCAGAACCCCAGCGGCTTCACCGTCATCCTCGATGCCGCTGGCAAAGTCGTCAGCGCCCCCGGTGGCACCGAGCCCGTCTATGAAGACGGCAAGCTGAAGCCCCTCATGCAATCCGAGCGCATTTTCGATCACGGGCACGACGTCTGCGTTCTCGACACCGGCGACCTCATCGTCTGTCAGTGGAACGCTTTTCAAACTTACCCGATCAAACTCGAAAAAGTGGCCCTATGAGCCGCTTGTGTCATCTCTGTGTTTGCGGAGCGGACAAATGACGAAATCCGAAATCCGAATGACGAATGACGAATAAAATCCGAATGACAAACTCCCAAAATGCCGCAATCACCCTGTAGCAGCATCGTCCCCTCACTCGAGTTTCGTCATTCATTCGTCATTCATTCGTCATTCCTCATTCTGGTTTCGTCATTCCCTCTCCGCTCGCCCTCAGTTCTTAAATCATGAAATATCTGACCATCGTGCGCCACGCCAAATCCAGCTGGGGTCAGCCTGGACTGGCGGATCATGATCGTCCGCTCAATGAGCGTGGACAGCGCGCCGCTCCGGCCGTCGCCACCTTCCTGCACCGCACCTATTTCGGCGGTGCCGGCTCCCCTCCCCTGCTGCCCCTGCCTGACCGCCTCGTCACCAGCACCGCCCTGCGCGCCCTCAGCACCGCCCAGATCATGCGCGAGAGCTTCGCCATGCCGGTGGAAAGCCTCCTTCTGGAATCCCGCCTCTACCTCGCCGACTCCGACCGCATCCTCGAAGTCATGCGTGGGTTCGAGGAAGGCTGGCATCACGCCATGATCTTCGGCCACAATCCCGGCCTGCACGACTTCGCCGAACACATCCTCGCCCGCGCGAACATCCCCAAGGTCCCCACCTGCACCGCCGTCATCATGGCCTTCCCCCACGAGTTCTGGGGCCTCGCCGACTGGAACGAAGCCCAGCTCATCGGCTACATCACCCCCAAGTCCCTCGAACGCCGCTTCCCGGAACTCTACGCCGGCATCTCCCGCGACGACGGGGATGATTGAGGTGCGAAAGTTACTCCGACCTGCAGGCCTAGCTGCGCCAGCTCAAGGAACCATCAAGCAACGCACAAGGTAGAGGTGGTGAATGTGATTGGGCCTGCCTCTGTGGAATCAGTGATCGATTGCGGTTCAATGCTCACCTTTGATCAATTACGAATACGGCATGGCAGCAGACTTTTTTCGACCGACACGTGTCGGTCGTAAGCTCAAGACGGCAAACAGATGAAGCTCGAAAAGTGACCGCGAAATCAATCTATGGTCGGTCGGGTGAATGCTGACCCCGCGGACATCTGTACCAGAAATGCACGCTTTTGACATGGCCCCACGGCCATGGCCAAGAAACACACCAAATCCTCGACTTCATCCAAACTTCAACAAAGCCATGGCAGGCTCACACACAAAAATCACCCGGCAACGTTGCCTGGTGGAATCCAATCAAAACGCGAGGATCGCATCAAATCGAGTTGTCGAAGAAAACCGCAACCCCAGCGCTTCATCTCAAAGTTGAAGAAGTTTCTAGCTCCCATCTTGCTGCGTTATTTTATTCACCGTTTCCTAGACTGGCTGCTCGACTGGCTACCGCAATAAGCAGCCCTCATCCCCCCATCCGGCTCCGGTGCTCGCTTGGCCGCCAGCCGATCCACTTCTTGAACGTGTTGCTGAAAACAAAAGGGTTCTGATACCCCACCTCGTGCGAGATCGTCTCGATTTTCAGATTTGTCGTCGAGAGCAGCTCCGCCGCTTTCCTCATGCGCAGCCACGTCACATGGTGCATCGGCGTGCGCCCCAGCGCGCGGCGGCACAGCCTGCGCAGGTGCTCCGCGCTCACATGCGCCTGATGCGCCAGCTCATCCAGCGTCCAGTCATAGCCCACGTTCGCGGAAACCTTTTCCCAGATGCGGTGCAGCCGGTCATCCACCTGCCAGGGCTGCGCAAACCGTTCAATGTAATGCTGCACCAGCTCCACCCAGTGAAACATCGCCGCGGGCTGGGCGGCATTCCCCGCCTCTTCCACAAGCCCCTCAATCGCATTCCACAATGCCTCCCCCGCAAAAGGTGCCATCAGCGGCGAGCTGCTGCTCAGGATCGGCGTCTGCTCCGGCTGCTGCTCATAGCGCACCCAGCAGCAGCGCCAGATCTTGCCCGGCACCGCATGAAAGGCGTTCACCATGAAAGGTGGCAGCGCCACCGCCATGCCCGCGCCGCACTTTTTCCACGCCCCGTCCACCAGCACCCGCCCCTCTCCTTCCAGGCAGGCCAGGAAGTACAGCCCGCCCTGGTGCATCCTCACGATCCGGTAGGGCGCCCGGGCCGTCATCACCCCCGCATGCGCAATCCGGTGCGTCGCCAGCGTCCCGCACAGCGGCGCGCTCCTCAGCCACGCCCTCGTGTCCCTCTCCGATCCCCGCACCGTCCGGTACTCCGTCTCCGCCCCGTGGGTGTGCGTTTCAGATAGCTCTTGGATGGCATTTCGCGCGTGCATAAGCGGAAGTTTGCGATTGTTTGCCGTTGTTGGCCGTGGTTTGCAATGGTTTCTCAAAACAACTGCAAACGCGCGCAGCGCCAGCCATCGCAAACAACCGCAAACTTCACCCTTATGCCCAATCCCTGGACCGGAATCGGAAATCCCTACACCAAGCAAGAAGTCGTGGACCGCCTCAAAGCCACCCGCGCCAAAGGCGAGCCAATTATTGCGGCCGGTGCAGGAACGGGCATCAGCGCCAAGTTCATCGAAAAAGGCGGCGCAGACCTCATCATCATCTACAACAGCGGCCGCTTCCGCATGATGGGCCACGGCAGCACCTGCGGCCTCATGGCCTATGGCGATGCCAACGCCATCGCCATGGAGATCGGCGAGTATGAAGTGCTCCCCGTCGTCAAAGAAATCCCCGTCGTCTGCGGCGTGCATGCCACCGACCCCCGCCGCCGCATGTGGCACTGGCTGGGCCGCGTCAAAGAGATGGGCTTCTCCGGCGTGAACAACTTCCCCACCCACACCATCGTGGACGGCCACTTCCGCGGCGTGCTTGAAGAAACCGGCATGAGCGTGGAAAAGGAGTTCGAAATGGTCGGCCTCGCCACCCGCATGGACCTCTTCAGCATCGTTTATGTCGCCACCCCCGAGGAAGCCATCAAGATGGCGAAGAACGGCGCGGACGCCATCATCGCCCATGTCGGCACCACCGTCGGCGGCAGCATCGGCGTGACCAATGCCGTGGTAAGCTGGGACCACACCGTCAAGGTCACCCAGGAAATCATCGACGCCGCCAAGAGCGTCAATCCGGCCGTCTTCACCCTCACCCACGGCGGCCCCATCAACACGCCCAAGGATGTCGAGTTCATCCTCAGCAAAACCTCCGCGGACGGCTTCGTCGGCGCCAGCAGCCTGGAGCGCATGGGCGTGGAGGACTCTCTCACCAGCCTCACACGGGAGTTCAAGCGCGTCCCCATTGGTCGCTGATCCCCGTTTTTCCCTCCATAAGGGTGGCTTTAGCCCTGCTGAATCGCATTTTGCAAAAAAATTACCGGCGTGTATGCTCGGACTAGCGTTACTTTGCTGTAACACCCCCGATCATGTCTGACGATCCCTTCAACAACCGCCCCGACGGTCCCAGCCGCCGCAACCAAGACCCCCAGTTCAACTGGCGCGGCTTCATGCTCTTCGCGCTCGCGATCACTCTGCTGATCACCGCTTTCGTGATGAACAAAGGCCTGGCCGGCGGCCGCAAGGTCTTCGACTACGCCCAGTTCAAAAACGAGGTCGAGGCCGGCAATATTGACCCCAACAAAAAACTCGAGCTCGTCAATCTCGACACCACCTCCGAGCAGACCATCCGCGGCTGGTACTTTGCCTCCAAAACTCAGGCCAAACCCCAGGCGAAGCCCGCCACGCCGGAAGCCGCTCCTTCCAACGATCTCAGCAAGCCCGTTCTCCCCGAATCTCCCAAGGAAGAGCCCCCCAAAGCCCCTGCGCTGAGCAGCACCGGTGAGTCCAGGCCTTTCTCCGTTCCCGTCAACATCGAGTTCCAAAAGGAGGATCTCCACAAGCTGCTCGACGCGCACAAACTCGTGCTCGTCCCGGTTTATGAAAATGAGATGTGGTCCTCCCTCGTCGGCTTCCTTCTGCCGCTGCTGGTCATTCTTGCCTTCTTCTACTTCCTCGTCCGCCAGCAGCTCCGCAGTGCCGGGCGCGGCGCCATGAGCTTCGGCAAGAGCAAGGCCAAGATGCTCGCCCAGGACCGCAACAAGGTCACCTTCAAGGACGTCGCCGGCGTGGAGGAAGCGAAGGAAGAAGTGCAGGAAATCGTCGAATTCCTCAAGGACCCCAAGAAATTTCAGCGTCTCGGCGGCAAGATCCCCAAAGGCGTCCTCATGACCGGCCCTCCCGGCACCGGCAAGACCCTGCTGGCCAAGGCCATCGCAGGCGAAGCTGACGTCCCCTTCTTCAGCATCAGCGGCTCGGACTTCGTCGAAATGTTCGTCGGCGTCGGCGCCAGCCGTGTGCGCGACATGTTTGAGCAGGGCAAGAAGAACGCCCCCTGCCTCATCTTCATCGACGAAATCGACGCCGTCGGCCGTCATCGTGGCCATGGCATGGGCGGCGGTCACGACGAGCGCGAGCAGACCCTCAATGCCCTCCTCGTTGAAATGGACGGCTTCGACACCCAGGAAGGCATCATCATCATCGCCGCCACCAACCGCGCCGATGTTCTCGACCCTGCTCTGCTTCGCCCCGGCCGTTTCGACCGTCAGGTCACCGTCAATCTGCCCGATGTGAAGGGCCGGGAGGAAATCCTCCGCGTTCACGCCAAGAAAGTGAAGCTGGCAGACAGCGCCGACCTTTCCAAGATCGCACGTGGCACCCCCGGCTTCTCCGGTGCGGAGCTGGCCAACCTCCTCAATGAGGCCGCCCTGCTCGCTGCGCGCAAGAACATGAAGTCCATCACCAATCCCGAGCTCGAAGAAGCCCGTGACAAGGTGCGCTGGGGCCGCGAGCGCCGCAGCATGGCCCTCACCGAGAAGGAGAAGGAAAACACCGCCTACCATGAGGCCGGCCATGCCATCCTCAATGAAGTCCTGGAACACACCGATCCTCTCCACAAGGTCACCATCATTCCCCGCGGCCCCTCTCTCGGCGTCACCATGATGCTTCCGGAGGAGGACAAGTTCACCCACCGCAAGAGCGAGCTCATCGACAACCTCATCGTCACCATGGGCGGCCGTGTGGCCGAAGAAATCCAGTTTGGCGATGTCACCAGCGGCGCCAGCGGAGACATCCGCATGGCCTCACGCATCGCCCGCAGCATGATCTGCTCCTGGGGCATGAGCACCAAGCTGGGCATGATCGAGTACGGCGAAAACGAAAGCACCTCCTTCATGGGCCGTGGCAGCAGCAACTACAGCGAAGACACCGCCCAGAAGATCGACGAGGAAGTGAAGCGTCTCATCGACGAAGCTTACGCCCGCGCCAAGGAAATCCTCCTTCAGCACAAGGACAAGCTCGATGCCCTGGCCCACGCCCTGCTGGAATACGAGACCCTCGATGGCGCCCACATCAAGGAAATCATGGAGCATGGCCGCCTCATCAACCCGCCGGAAAACAAGAGCAAGCCCCCGCCCCCGCCTCCCCTTCCCAAAGCCACCGACTCACGCCCTGTCAAACGTGAGGACGAAGACGAAGGCGGCCTGGCCCCCGGCCTTACTGGCGTGCCCGCGTAAGGCATTCATCGCAGTCTCAATCAAAGCCGGAGTCGCCAGACTCCGGCTTTTTTGTTATGCCCCATCGATTTGGCGTCAGCTCATGCGCGTCAGCGTCCCCGGACTGCGGCGCTTGAGCGCCGCTTTCGAGCGTCCCTGCTTTCCCGCATCTCCCCCCGCCCCCTCCAAGCAGGAAACTCACCTCAGCCGCAGCACCAGCCGCACCGCATCCAGCCGCACCGTGGCGGCCCCAATCGCCGCCGCCAGCGCCTCCCGCTGCTCCTTCAGCGCCGCAATTTCCTCCGGCCGCACGTGCGGATTCCGCGCCTGCAAATCCTCCAGCCGGGCGATCTCCTCATCCATCTGCTTCCTCATCGCCGCCAGCGCGCGCTGCTGCAACGTCTTGAGCTGCGCCTCGGCAAGCTGCTGCGCCTTGCCCAGCATCGTCGGCAGCAGCTTGTGCCGCACCGTCTCGTTTTCCACCGTGCGCGTCGGGTCTCCGGCAGACAGCTTCGCGCGCGTGAAAGCAGGATCAGCGCTCAAATCACGCCCCTGGTGATCCACCGCCACCCGCAGCGGCATGGCCGGCATGAACCGCGCGGCATGCAGCGCCGGCGGCGCCACGCATTCGGCAATGAAGCAGGTTTGCAGCACCAGCCCTTCACCACCGGAGGCCTTCCAAAACGCAAACCCCGCGTTCCCCGCATGCGAGCCCAGCAGCACATCCAGCGCCGCGCACACCAGCGGATGATCCCATGTCATGAAAGCTTCGTGGTCTCGCGAGAGCGCCCGCTCACGATCAAAGGAAAAAGTCAGCCCCTCCTCCGGCAGCGAGGGCAAAGCATCGGTGATCAGATTGTCCGGCCGGATGTACCACGTGCGGTCCGTCATCTCCTCCACATGCATGCCAAAGTGGTCCAGCAGGTGGATGAAGAACCGCTCGAAATCCAGCCCGGCATCCACATCACGGATGCGCTCGATCATGCGCGCCGCCAGCCGCGGCTTGCAGGAGTTCAGCTCCAGCAGACGGTTGTGCCCGCGCTCCAGCTTCTGCCGCACCTCCAGGCGCAGCGCCTTGGAGCGCCTGATGCACTCCTCCAGCTTCTCGGCATCAAACTCAGCGCACAGCACCGCGATCTCCGCCGCAAAGCTGTGCAGAAGCTGCGTCGCCCCCTGCAGGCTGTGCTCAAAGGCATCCAGCCCCTCGTGATACCACCGCGCCAGCACCTCGCCCTCGCTGCCCGCCACGAAAGGTACATGAATGTTGATCGTGCCCTTCTGCCCGATGCGGTCCAGACGGCCGATCCGCTGCTCCAGCAGCTCAGGATCACGCGGCAGGTCATACAGCACCAGATGCTGCGCAAACTGGAAGTTCCGCCCCTCGCTGCCGATCTCCGAGCAGATCAAAATGCGCGCGCCTTCAGGATCGGCAAACGCCGCCGCATGCCGGTCCCGCTGCATCAGCGTCAGTCCTTCGTGAAACAGCACCGCATGCACATTGATCTCGCGCAGCAGCCGCTCGTGAGTGTCCTCGGCCAGCTTCCGTGTGCGGCAGATCAGCAGCACCTTCGCCTCTCCCAGCTCCCGCAGCGTCGCCGCCAGCCAGCGGATCAGCGTATCTTCCGCGCACGAGTTTTCCTCCACACTCAGCGGCTGCAGATGGCAGCGGCGCGGCGGAAATCCCTGAATGACCGCGCGTGTGTTTCGGAACATCACGCGCCCCGTCCCAAACTCGTCCAGCAGATCTGCCACCAGGCGCTGGCGTGCGCTCTCATTCCCTTCCGCCAGTTGCGCCGCATGCTGCTGCACCCGCGGAGAATGACTGGCAAAAAGCGCGCGATCTTCCCCGCTCATTTGGCCGCCCTGCAAAATGCGGTCCACCACCTGCGCCACCTGTTCATAGCGCGTTGATTCCGCCAGAAACGCATTCAGATCCCCATAGCGGTCCGGGTCCAGCAGCCGCAGCCGCGCAAAGTGCCCCTCGGCCCCGAGTTGCTGCGGCGTGGCGGTCAGCAGCAGCACCCCCGGCACCCGCTGCGCGATGGCCTCCACCACTTGATAGGCCGTTCCCGGCGCCTCGACGCTCCACTCCAGATGATGCGCCTCGTCCACGATCAGCAGGTCCCACCCGGCCTCGGCCGCCTGCAGCGCGCGCTTCGGCGACTCGCTCAGCAGCGACAGCGGGCAGAGCACGAGCTGGCTGTCGTGAAAGGGATTGCCCTCCGGATCTCCCGCTTCAATGGCCGCGCACCGCTCTTCATCGAAGAGGCTGAACATCAGGTTAAACCGGCGCAGCAGCTCCACAAACCACTGGTGCGGCAGCGCATCGGGCACCAGCACCAGAATGCGCGAGGCACGCCCCGTTAGATTCAGCCGATGCAAAATCAGCCCGGCCTCGATCGTCTTGCCCAGACCCACCTCATCCGCCAGCAGCACCCTCGGCAGCAGCCGCCCGGTGACATCCGCCGCAATGGACATCTGATGCGGGATCGGATCCACCCGCCCGCCAATAAAACCCCTCACGGGCGAGGCCTGCATGCGGCAGCGCCATTCCACCGCCTCCGCCCGCAGTGCAAAGGCCTGCAGATCATCCACGCTCGCCGCCAGCAGCCGCTCCTGCGGCCCGCCCAGGCTCAGCGTGTCGGCCAGGTCCGCCTCCGGAAAGCTCTGCGCACCGCAGTGGTAGATCAAGGCCCCGTCCCTCACACTCACAGAATCGATCTGGTGCTCGCCGCCCTCACGCAGTGATATCTTGTCCCCCGCCTGAAAGCTGGCCCGCCGCAGCGGGGCTCCGTTGCGTGCATAGCGCCGCTTCTCCCCCGCTGCGGGAAAGCGCAGATCGATAAAATTGCCTTCCAGGCTGCTGACGATGCCAAGGCCCAGTTCGGGCTCGCTTTGACTGATCCAGCGCTGGCCGGGTGCGGGGGCTTCCATCCGTACCGTGGGCTAAGGCCTCCTCATTTTCCGAACAGCCGCCCAAAGAACCCTTTTTTCTTCGGCGGCGCCTGCGGCTGGGCCGGAACCGCCTGCTGCTGCGGCACCACCGCCCCCTGCTGCTGCTGTGGCGTCACCATTCCAGGCACCGTCGTGTTTTGGGTGAAATCGATGTAGGCAGGCTTGATCGATGGGGCCGCACGGGGATCGACATTGATGACTTTGGGCTTCTTGGCGGCCCCTGTGGCTTGATCATATTCATAGATCACCTGCTGGTAGCACTGGCCGTTGAGATTGAACGACCGCATCTCCGCGGCGCGCCCGTAGGCATCAAAATACACCTGGGAGCGCGCCACAAGATTGCCGCGCCCGTCGTAAATATGCCCCTGGGTGGGAAGTCCCCGCTCATTCAGCAGGTAGTGCTTCTTGGCCACCAGCACTCCGGCCGCATTGTACGTGGCCTCAATGAGCTCGTTCGTTGACTTGTCGAGGATCGTCTCGGAATGCGAGTTGTCCTTGTGGTAGGTGCTCTTGGCCACAATGGAAGTGCCGGCGGGCGCAGCCGGCTGCCCGGCGGCAGCGGTCACCCAAAGAAGGACAAAAAAAGCAGAGCATGATTTCATGACAGAAACGAAGATGGCGGCAGAATAGCGTCCCCCTTCCGTCCAGACAACGACAAATCCTGCCTTCACACCTCACCCCTGCGTCATGATTTCCACCACCGTCCCCACCTGGTCTGAATTTCTTACGCAGACCATCGCGGCATTTGGCTGCACTACAGGCACCCTCCACCGCCTGGACCCGGCGGATCATCATCTCAAACTCGTCGCCCACCAGGGCATCCCCGAAGCGCTGATGCCCATCATCCAGTCCATCCCTGTCGGCAAGGGCATCGCCGGAGTCGCCGCCGAACGCCAGGAGCCCGTGGAAATGTGCAACCTGCAGACAGACACCTCCGGCGTGGCCAGGATAGGTGCCAGACAGACCCATGTGCAGGGCACCCTGGCCGTCCCGGTCCTGGATGGCGGCCGTCTCTGCGGCACTCTGGGTATCGGCAAGATGGTCCCCTACGACTTCACCCCGGAGGAGAAGGAACGGCTGATGCAGACCGCCCGCAGCATCGCGCCCCTTCTGCTGCCCCCCTGAGGCCGCTTTCCTCGGGATTCACTTCCTCAGCTCATCAAAAAAACCCAAAAAAACGCCCGGCCGCGCTCACGTCAGCGCGCCGGGCGTTTTGGCTGAAATTCCTCAGATGGAGCTGCGGCGGCGGCGGCGGTAGCACAGGCCCAGCAGGCCAAACATCAGCAGCAGCATGCGGGAAGGCTCCGGCACCACCACCAGCACACCGTAGCTGTTGAAGGCGCTGACGTCCCAAGCCAGACCAGCGCCCAGGGCGGCCAGATCAAGGTCACCGGCGATCACATTGGAGCTCGCATCATACCTGTCGAAGGCACCCACATTGAACCCACCGCTGATGGCGAGGCCGCTCCAGTCGATCAGGTTGAACACCTGGCCCTGCTCCGCGGACACCGTGCCAACCGCGCTCACCACCACGGAGCCCTGGCCCCACGCCCCGCCCGCACGGTCTCCAATGACCAGGGTGCTGTTGGTACCGCTCAGATTGATGAAATCAGCATTGGTCGAGGTGGTCGGAGCACCCTTCGTATACACGTCCGCGCCTGCCCCCAGGGCGTCAAAGTAGTCCTTGGCGTTCGTATAGGTCGTGGCGCCGATGCTGAAGACGCCAGAATAGTTCGTCACCGCAGCCGTCGTCGGCGTCGTGATTCCCAGTTGAATCTGCGAACCTGTGGCCACCGTCAGGGCCGTGTTGTTTGCGGTGATCGTCAGGGTGCCCTTGTCTGCAGCCAGGGAAGTGGCGCCTGGCGTGAGGATGCCCACGCTGTTCGCACTTCCCACAGTCACCGCACCAGCGATGACCCCCGTGGTCGTCCCGTCGCCAGCACCGGCAAGCACTGCCGCATTGCTCAGCGTGCCGCCCGTCTCGCCCACGGTCACCGCTCCGGCGCCCGTCAGACTGCCCGTGACACGCAGCTCGCCATTGCTGACCGTCGTGCCGCCGGAGTAGCTGTTACCAGTCGTGGAGAGGGTGGTCGTGCCCGAACCCGTCTGGGCAAACCCGCCCGCACCGGTGATGGCACCTGCGCCGAACTGGGCCCCCTGGGTGACGGTGTCGCTGTGGTTCACCGCAAACACACCGCCCGATCCCACGCTGACGTTGCTGCTGCTTGAAAGCGTACCGCCCGTTCCGCCGTTGCCGAGCTGCAGGGTGCCACCCGAAACGCTGGTGGTGCCCGTGTAGGTTTCCGTAGCAGTCAGCACCACCGTGCCCGCGCCAACCTTGTCCAGGCCAAACCCGGTGCCGGAGATCACTCCGGTCACCGTGAGCACATCTGAGACGTTGGCGGCTCCCACCGTGCTGTTGGCGGTCATCGCGACCGTGCCGCTCTCCACTGCCACTCCAGTGCCCGTCAGCGCACCGGTTCCCGAAACACCCGAACCGGCGATCGTCAGGTTTTCGGCTACGTTCGCTCCATTGATGTTCAGAGCGCCGCCGGAGTTCACCGTTGTTCCCGCTCCCGCTCCCGTGGTGCCCAGGCCGGTGGCGTTGGAGACGCTCACGGTGCCCGCATTGATGGTGGTGGTGCCGGTGTAGGTGTTGGCGTTGGCCAGAGTCAGGGTGCCGGCGCCATTCTTGATGAGTGTTCCACCGGTTCCGGTGCCGACCACACTGCTGATCACCGTGTCACCTGCGCCCTGAACGGTGAGGGCAAAACCGGTGCCGCTGATCGCGCCCACGATGGTCAGGGTGCCTGCATCAGACTGAATCGTGGAGCTGCTGCCCAGTGCGACGGTGCCGCTGTAGATGTTGCTGCCGCTCAGATTGCGCAGCGCGCCGCTTCCAGAGGCTCCACCGCCGTTGATGGTCAGCGCCTCTCCCCCGATGTTGATGCCTCCCTGGAGTTCCAGAGATGCACCGCTGGCGACGGTGGTCGCTCCGGCCGTCGTGCCCAGCGCCTGGCTGCTGGCGGCGCTCAGGATGCCAGCGCTGATCGTCGTGGCTCCTGTGTAGGTGTTGGCTCCGCCCAGCACCAGAGTGCCGGTGCCGGTCTTGCTGATGGCCTGGCCGCTCACATTACCATTAATGGTCAGCGCATTGGCAGAGTTCACCGCGATGGTGGTGGTGGCGGAGCCGAAGATCACGTCTGGATTGATGGTGGTGGCGCTGGAGCCCACGTCCGTGGTGATGCCGTTGGCGATCGTCAGCGTGTAGCCGCCTTCATCGTTCAGCACCACCGCGCTGCCCGCGCTTTGCGCGTTCACCGTGAGGCTCTTGATGCTCATGTCAGCCCCCAGCACCATGCTGCTCTGGTTCGTATTGCTCGTCGCAGAGAGGAAGACGTCCGTGGTCGAGGTCGGAACCAGGCCCGTGTTCGTCCCGCCCAGGTCCGTCGCCCAGTTGCTGCTGGTAGAGCCGTTCGAGACCGCCCACACATTGGCGCCGCCGCTGTAGCCGCCCTTCCAGTAGGCCGCGGTCAGCGCCGTCGTCGAGCTCGTGTTGAAATACACGCGTGTGTCCGTGGCGGTGATGCCGGTGACCCTGAAATTGGTGACATTGTAAAGGTTGCCGACCACATACGTCGCCGAGCTGCCGTTCGTGCTGACCAGGCCGCCGGAGGCCGCTGCCAGGATGGTGGAGGTGTGGTCCCCCGTCTCCGCGCTGCCAGGTGTGAAGTAGCCATCCACTGTGATCGTGCCCGTGACGAGAGCCTTGGCTCCGGTGTTCAGCAGAATGCTGCTGCCGAAGGTGCCCACTTCCACGCCCAGACGGCTGCCATTGGCGAGGGTGAGGATGGTGCCGGTGTAAGGCGCCAGCGTCAGCACCCCGCCCGTGGTGCCGGTCAGCAGGTTGAAGGTTGCTCCGCCGGCCACTGTGAGGGAGGACGTTCCAGAAATCCCATCGATGGCGCCAGACGTGACGTGGCTGACTTCCAGCACGCCGCCGTTCACCGTGGTGTCACCGATGTAGGTGTTCTGGTTGGTGAAGACGAGCTTCTTCGTGCCGTTCTTGACCAGATTGATGTTGTTCTCGATCACACCGCCATAGGAGCTGTCCGCAGTCGGAGTGACGGTGAGCGTCTTCACAACCGTGGCGCTGTTCGTGATGAAACCACCGGCGCTGCTGAAGGCCGCCCCCGTGATCACGGAAGTGTTCAGGTTGCCGATGGAGGCATTGTACCCGCCCAGATCCAGGACGCCGCGGCCTTCGGTGGTCACATCCGTGCCGTTCGGCAGCGCCGTGGCGGACCCCAGACGGAGGTAGCCGTTGGTCACGTTCGTGCTTCCCGCATAGGTGTTCGTTCCGGAGAGGATCACCGTGTCCGCGCTCTGCTTGGTCAGGCCGCCTGCTCCGGAAATGTTGCCTTTGATCTCCAGGATGACGCCGCGTGCCGTGTCCGTCAGCGCGCTGTTGTTGTTCGCGTCTGGGATGGTTGATCCAGGGTTGGCGTCCGCGGCGCGGCCGTTGTCCGTGCCGTTTGGCCCGTCAGTAAGGGCGTTTTGTCCCACAAACGAATTGCCGGCAAGGATGACGCTGACTCCGGAGCCCAGGGTGCGGAACACCGCTCCCGAGTTGCCGCTCAGCAGATCGTCATTGCGCAGGAAGCCTTCGATGGAGCCGCCGTTGAGGGTCACTGTGGCGACCGTGTTGAACTGATCTCCATTCACCTGAAGCGTCGCCCCCTGAAGGTTGATGGCACCGCTGCGGGCGTTGTCCACGCTCCAGCGCTCGATCGAGCCCGCCTCATACGTGGCGGTCTTGGTGAACCCGGTGGTCATGATGTCCAGCACGCCGTAACGGCGCACGGTGATGTTGGTGGCGGCGTTGCCGAAGGCGTTGGCGTTGAGCACCGCCACGGCTCCGTCCTCAATGGAGACATTCCCGCTGAAGCTGCTGCTGTTGTCCCCGCCCACATACAGGTAGCCGTTGCCCCACTTGATGAGGTCGCGGCTGCCGTTCAGCCCGGTGATGGTCAGCCCGGTGGAGTTGCCCGAGGTGATCTGGTTGTTCGTCGCTCCCGTCTGCGCAATGTCCACGATCGAGCTGCCCGTACCCGTGAGGTACAGCGTTCCAGCGTTCACCATCGTGCGGTCACGTCCGATGAGCATGCGCATGCGCGCAGGAGACAGGCCGCTGGTGTCCGTCGAATAGACTTCGAGGTCGCTGATGCCAATGGTGCGGTCAGAGGTCTGTGTGTCCACATTGATGACCGCATTGTCCACCGTGATGATGCGGCCCATCGTGTACTGTGCCAGCAACGGGCTGCCTGGGTTGATGTTGAGCGTCAGCGTGGACCCCGCCCCGGAGGTCGTGCTGCTGCTGTTGAGCGTGATCGTGCCGCCGTCACCGGCCCCGCCGAAGGTGGTGAACTGCAGGGTGCCGCCGTTGACCACCCAGTTCCCGGAGAAGCCGCCGTCACCCCGGGCCGCCGCCGTCTGGTCCTTGCCGATGATCAGGGCGCTGCCACCAAATTTCGTGATGCTGCCGGCGCTGATGTCCCCGTTCATCGTGATGTTGGAGGCGGTGTAGATCAACGCCTCGTTGCCACCCGTGGCGCCAAACTTGAGGTTGGTGTTGATCGTCACCGCGGTCGTCACCGAGATCAGGCCTCCCACATTGGCTCCGCTGCCGCCAAACGTGATTGTATTATACTGGTCGAAGGAGTTGTTGATCGCGGAGGCGTTGATGCGCAGCGCATAGAGATACGGATTATCCTGCAGCGTGAAGGCTCCGGCTCCCGTCAGATCCACCGTCGCCGTTCCCGCGTTGATCCCGGCGGTGACCGTCGCGGCGGAGATGATGTTGCTGTAGGCCACCTGGCCCGCACCGGGCGTCGCCGTGCTCAGGAGCGGCTGGAAGCCCGTCGTAGCATTGTAGCTCACAAACGAATTGGTGCCTGCGTCAATGTAATACCCAGGCAGGATCCCGGTCGGGCCACCTGCGCCGGAGTTGACGCTTCCAGAAAGGGTCGGAAGCGTGGTGCTCCAGGCGCTCACGATCAGACGCTCGGCATCGTCATTGCCGGCCACTCCCAGATTGTTCGCCGTGTCCGTGATGACCAGCGTACTGCCCGTGCCGGCACGCACCAGGTCCGCCACCGTCAATTGCGCCGCACCGGCGGCAATCCGCTTGTCCACGCGGATCGAAGAGCCGCGCGAGTAGCTCACCACCCCCATGGTTTCCGTGCTCGTGACCGTCGCCACATTGCGCGAGCGGAAGTAGAGCTGCCCGCCGTTCAGGCTGAGGCCCGTGGCATCATCCCAGCGGTTCGCGAGGTCCACGGCATCGTTGTCCAGCCAGAGCACTGCACCTGGATGAATGACGACATTGTAGGCATTGGCCGTACCAGCGGCGTTGCGCAGCGTGGCATTGTTATAGACCTGCAGCGTGCCAAAGATGTCCACCGTGCCACCGTTGCCCAGCGGGCCGGCGGTTGCCGTCGAGGTTTCACGGATCACCAGGGACGAGCTGCGGCTGATGATGGTGCCGCCCGTGTAAGTGTTGATGTCAAAGGAATCCACACCGCCACCGCCATTGCTGGCCTGCGTACCAATCAGCACACGGGTTCCCGGTGCCGTCTCCGCCAGCACACCCGCCAGCGCTCCCGCGGTCGAATTGAATGTCAGCGTCGTTCCGCCACCCCCCACACGGTAAACGTTGCCTGCACCAATGCCGAGGGATTCGAAGGTGTAGGTGGTGTTGGTCGTCGCACCCAGGAATGACGTGCCATTGCCGATGGCCCCCAGGTTCAATGCCGTGGCGGTCACTCCGTCGAGTGCGATGACACCGCTCGAGTCGGCTGCCAGCCAGCTTGCCAGCTTGCCCTGGTTGAGCGTGGTGCTGCGCACACGGAACAGCGACAGAGATGAGCCTGAGCTGAGAAGCTCGATCTCGCCCACGCCGAAGCTAAGGCCGCTGCTGCCCACCAGGATCTGAGCTCCCGGATTCACACGGATCGTGCTGCCACGGAGCATCGCGGAGAGGTCCATCACGGTTGCCACGTTGCTGTCTCCCGAGTTGACATCTCCAAAGCGCAGCAAACCGGCATTGACCACGATGCCCAGGCCGTTGGCACCCACCGTGCCGGCATACAGGCCGCCAAAGCTGCTGGCCGTGCTGTTCAGCCAGAGATTGCTGCCACCGTTCTTGATCAGCGCCTGCTGGCTGCCGCCATCGGTGATGGCCCCGTTCAGCAGCAGCTCCGCCGAGCTCACATTCAGCACCGGTGTGCCGACCAGGTTGGTGCCGCCGTTGATTTCCAGCACATAGGCGTTGGCACCGGTGACGCCCAGCACCGAGGAGCCGATGGTCAAGTTGTTGAAGACGATGTGTTTGCTGGTGGCTGTGGTGGAAACGTTGCGATTCACGTCAATGGTCGAGGCGCCGTTGATGATGAGGTTGTTGCCGGCCGCATTGGTGCCGATCACGTAACGCTCGCGGGTCGTTGTGCCCGTGCCATCCAGCTTGAGGCTAAGCGTGCCACCATAAAGTGTGACATCGCCGGAGCCGATGCCGCCGGTGGTCACACCGCTGAAGACGGTGGCAAAGTTCACCGGCGTCCCCGTCGTGAGAGCACGTATGGTGAGCCCGCCCTGCACATTCACCAGGCCGCCGGAGAAGGTGTTGATGCCATTGGAGAAACCGGTGAAGCCGTTGCCCAGCTCGAGGGTGCCACCACCGGTATGGACCAGGGTCGCACCACCAGTGACCTGCCCGTAAATCGTCAGGCTCGGATCGGTGCGGATAAAGTTATAGGCCGGAGCCCCTTCCAAGGTGGCGGCGCTGAGCGTCAGCGGACCGTTAACCTGCAGCGAGACGTTGTTGCCCGCGTTGTTTAAGAACAATGTCTGGCCCTGCTCTCCAGGGGAACCGCCAAAGTTGATGCCGCCGGTCATAATGCTCAGCACGTTGGCGCTGCCTGCGGCCCGGTCGTTGTTGAGAACGGCATAGGGATTGCCTTCCCCGATGGACAGCGCGAGGTTGAACACCGTGTTCGCTGTGTCTGCCCGGAGCTGAAGCTGGCTGCCAAAGCCGTTGAGGACGACCACACCATTGGTGCCGGCGTTCATCTGTGCCAGGGTGGCTGTGCCGCCGAGGTTGGACTGAACAGTGGCGGAACGGAAGGCGATGCTGCCCTGGTTCACAATCCAGTTGCCGTTGAAGCTGGCCTGGGCGGATTCAATCACCAATGTCCCCCCGCCCTGCTTCACCACGTTGGTGGCATTCGTGATCTGCCCCGTGGTCGTGGGATTGGCAAGAATACCCAGCGTCAGGGTGCTGGCGTTGTAGATATCCGCTTCCTGGGCTGTGGTGCCAAACGAAATGCCCGGAGTCACGGTGCGGGCGCTGGTGTTGGTGATCAGGCCACCGCTGCGAATCTGGATGCGGTCCGTCGCTGCCGCCGTACCGGAGGCGAACGTGATGTCAGCGTCAATCCTCAAAGCATAGGTGTCGAGCGCGAGCCCGCCACCGCCGACCATGGTGGCCGCTGCGTTGATGTAGGTGCGCTCGGTTGCCACGGCGGTGTTGCCCAGCGCTCCCGTTCGGATGGCGTCAAACCCGGCATTCACAAACCCGTTGTCCGCGGTGTAAGTAAGGAACTGCAGATCGGTGGCATTGATCATCCATGGCGCGACCATGCCGTTGGTGATGCCACCAAGGGCTGCGATTCCCGTGGCTCCCACGCCACCAAAAAGCTTGATCCGCTCGTCGCTGCCAAGGTAGCCGCCGTCCACAGGGTTGATCTGCAGAGAGGCATTGTTGCCCGCAATCACGATCCCATTGACGCTCTGGTTGAGCAAACGGGTCAGGTCGTTGCCCGCCCCACCGCCAATGATAAGATTCACCGTGCGGTCCAGGAGATCGCGCTGGACGGCGAACTGGCCGAACTTGTTCACTGTGACATCACCCACGGTTTCCGTCACTTCAATGTCACGATTTCCGATCAGGCGGATGGTGGAGTTGTTGAGAGCGATGGCCGTGTCATCTTCCCAGCGCCCCTGACCGCCGTAGCCTTCCAGTTTGGCGGTGGCCAGCAGTCCGGTGGAATAGTCGAACCGCAGTTCGGAGGTGCTGCGCAGCGTCACCGGCGCCAGGTTGGCCGTGCCGGCAGCGTTCAAGAACGTGCCGCCCAGACCACCGGCGGTGAGGGTGCCCCAGGTGTCAAAGGAGCTCGTGTTGAGCGTGCTGCGGAATTCCAGAACACTGGCGCGGTTCACCAGAGTGCTTCCGGAATAATTGTTGTTGGTCATGAGCACCACGGTGCCGCGTCCGTTGCCGCCGTTGACGCTGTCAACGTTATAGGGGCTGAACGGCAGGCCGACCACCAGGCTGGTCGCAGGGCCGCCGTTGTCGCTCAGGACATTGGTGTTTGCCAGGTCGCTCGAGACATACAGGATGCTGCCGCCCGCCCCGAGGCGGAAGGTGTTTCCAGCACCCACGCCCAGCGTGGCGGCATTGTAGCTGCCGTTCTGGCCCACCCCGTTGGTGGTGGAGCCGAGGAAGGCCGTGCCATCGCCGATCTGCGCGAGGTTGATCGTCTGAGTGTACACGGTGTCCAGGGCCACAATGGTGCCGCCGCCTGCCTTGCCCGTACCATTCAGGCTGCTGCTGCCGGCAAGACCAAAGTAGGAGGTGGTCTGCGGGCCGCCAAGGCTGCCGACCACGACGTTGTAGGCCGAAAGCGCATCGTTGGAGGCAAGCCGGATGATGCCATAGCTGCCCATCACGTTGCTGCGCAGGTCCGTGGTGCCAGTCCAGCCGGCCACCAGGTTGCCGGTGCTGTTGAACTGGATCGCCGCGCCGGGGTTGATGAGAATGTTGCCCGAGCCCAGGTTGGCCGTGTTGCTCAGGGTGGTCACGTTGCCTTCAAAGTTGCCAAGGAAGACCACGCCGCCGGTGATCACCGTTCCGCCCTTGTAGTTGCTGGTGTTGTCGCTGTTGACGAACAGGTTGCCGCTACCCTGCTTGAAGAGCGTGCCGTTGCCGTTGATCCCTCCAGTGATGATCACGTTGCCGTTGTTGCCGGTGCGGTTGTTGATCGCCAGATAGCCGTTACGAACCATGGTCAGCCCGTTGAAGCTGACGGAAAGCTGCTCATTGTCCTGGTTGTTCGCCACCGTGAGGAAGGCTGCGCCGAGCGGCCCGCCAAAGATCAGCGTGCCAAACTGCAGCGTCTTGTTCGCGGCGCTGCCGGCGTGGTCAAGCGTGAGCGCGGCGTTTGTGCTGCCAATGTAGCCGCTGCCCAGCGCGGCGGTGGAGCCGATGATCAGGTTGTTGTTGGCGAAGGTGGTGAGCACCTGCATGTTGGAGGTGTTGTCACCGTCGTGCTTCACCAGAAGGGTGGCTCCATTGAGCGTGATGGAGGCGTTGTTGTTCGCCGCGTTCGTGCCGCCGAAAATGTCCAGCGCATTGCCGCTCGTGCGCACTTCCATCGTGCCGGCCGCCAGCACCCAGGCTCCCACCTGGTTGGCTCCCTGGCCCAGCGGATCCGCCGTGCCATCTGGCAGCATGCTGGTGCGGCCATTGGTGAGGTAGAGGGTCTTGCCGCCCAGTTTGGTGATGGTGCGGTTGCCAGCCAGAATCTGACCGGAGATCACCCCCTGGTTTACGGTGTTCAGCACCACATTGCTGGCTGCGTTTGCCGTCATGTCCAGCGTGCCGGCGATCAGCACGTTGGTGTCCTGCCCGCCCGTCCAGGTCAGGGCCTGTGCGTTCAGCGTCACGTTGTTGACCATGCTCCAGGCCACCGGAGCCGTGCTGGTGGACAGCGCGGACGTCGTGTTGGCCTGACCCCAGCTATTGAGGGCGTCCACGGTGATGTTCAGGCCGCTGCCCGAGCCAAACTGCATGACCCCGATGCCGTCGATAAGCTCGCCCGTCACATAGCCATTGGCAGTCGTGGCCGCCAGATCCAGGATGCCGCCCTTCAGGGTGACTCCACCGGTGCCCAGCGCCAGAGTGTTCCGGACCATCAACGAGCTGGCTGTGGCGCTCGTCAGCGCAGGATTCACCACCGAGGCCGTCACCACGCGGCCCACGCCCACGCTGGTGCCTCCGGTGTAGGTGCTCGCCAGCGCCGCGCCGTCCTTCGCCAGCGGCTGGTTCAGAGTGAGCGAGCCGTTGCCCGTCTTGGTGAGGCTGACGTTGCCGGTGATCACCCCCGTGAAGGTGGTGGCCTGGCCCTGGCCTGCGTTCACCGTCACAGAGCCCGAGGTGCCGGTGACCGTTCCCGTCCCGCTCAGCCCGGCGACCGTGATGTTCTGGCCGTTAAGGTCAAACACACCCGCATTGTTCACCGCGAGGTTGATCAGCCCGCCGGAAGCCACCGCGCTCTGCGAGGAGAACATCAGTGTGCCTTCCTGGATGGTCAGCGTCCGCAGCGCGGTCGTCGTCGGCGCCATCACGCTGCCCGTGCCGGACAGCAGAAGCGTGCCCAGTCCCGCCTTGGTGAAATCGGTGGCCACATAGCTGCCCGAGATCGTGGAGCTGCCCGTCTGGCCGCCACGCACGAACACGAACGCCTCACCCGCCGTACCCGCCGTGCCGTTGTCAAACTCCAGGTTTGCGCTGATGTTTGGCGGCGTGCTGGTGCCGTTGAAAATCAGGCCGCCGTTGACGAGACGCAGCAGCGAGCTGCCCCCCGCCGCGGTGATGTTGCTGTCCGTGCGCAACGCCAGCACATTGACAATGCTGTTCGCCACCGCCTGCGTGCCGCCGGTGATGTCTGCCAGCGAGGTGGCGGCAGACGCGCTCAGCACGCCCACGGTGCTTGCATTGTTCAAGGCGAAGCCCGTCGTCGCGTCCACATAACGCAGGAAGTTCAGGTTGCCGTCGTTGAGGCCGAGACCCACGATCGAAGGCGCGGTCAGCATGCCGCTCGTGTTGCCGGGTGCCGTCGTGGTCACGATGAACTTCTCAGTCGTCCCCAGGTCGGAGGTCAGATTCGACGAGGTGATCGTCAGCATGCCCGCGGTGCTGCGAGTAAGCGTGCCCGTGAGCGTCAGCGAGGAGGTGGTCGCGGCCCCCTTGAGCAACTGCACGCCTGCCGCACCGCTGTAAGTCATGGATGCAATCGACAGCGCCTGGTTCGGCGCCGCGAAGGTCAGGGCCGTGCCGGAAGTCACCGCGGAGCTGGTCACCGCGCTCAGCGTGATGACGGTGCCGCTCACATTCGTCACCACGGAACCCGCCGCGATGCCGGTGCCGCTGACCGTCATGCCAGGAAGAATGCCCGCGCTGCTGCTGACCGTAAGCGTGTATCCCACGGCGGCCTGCGTGGCCCCGGCCGTGATTCCCGTTGGCGCCGCGCCGTTGATGGCCATCAGCTCGATGCCGCCGCCGTTCAGCGTGACCGCGCCCGCTCCAAACGGTGTGCCGCTGGTCATCTGCGTCAGCACGAGGCCGCTGCTGCCATTGAAGCCGCCCACGGTCAGGCTGCTGTTGGTGTTGGCGGTCGAGTTGAGCACCAGCGTTCCGGCTCCGATCTTCGTCAGGCCCTGCGCCCCGCTCACCGGAAGCACAATGCTGAACGTGTTGGTGCCAGAAACTTCAATGGTGCTGGCCGCGCTCGACAGGAGGAACTGGTGCGCGGAGGTGAAGCTGCCGCCCACGGAGAGGATGCCGCCGCGCAGGCGCACGTCGGTTGCCAGTCCGGCCACCGCGTGGTTGCCAGTGCCCACGGCCAGCGCGGTCAGGTCACCCAGGCTGTTGTCCGTGTTCACACGCAGCACACCACCGTCGATTGAGAGCGAGACACCGTAGTTCGAATCTGTCGTGAGCTTGTTGTAGGCCGCGTTGTTGCCCGTGAGCAGCAGGATGCCTGAACCCGCCTTGATGAGATTGGCCCCCTGCGCACCGCTGGCGATCAGGTTCGCATCAATCTCAATCACGCCCTGCGTGGTGTTCACCTGCATGGTCCGGCTGCGCAGCGTGCCGCCCGAATGCAGATCCCAGGCTCCCCCTGTGCCGGCATTGGTCATGTTGATGAAGCTCAGCCCGCCGCGTCCTTCAAACGTGATCGCCAGATTAGCATCCGTGCTCAGGGACGCGAGAGAGTTCACGATGACACGGTTGGCGCCGTTGGAGCCGATCGACGTGCCTCCGTTGGACGCACCCGCGCCAAAGGTCAGGGCGCCGGTGCCAAATGGACCGCTGATGATGGCCAGCGCACTGGCCGGGCCGGAGTAGAACGAATCAGCGCCCACCACGATGCGGGCATTGTTCAGCGTCGTGCCACCCGTGTAGGTGTTCTGCGAATACCCGTTCGGGCCGGCTCCGATGTACACCACCCCGTTCTGAGTGGTGGCCGTGCTGCCGATCGTCACCGTGCTGGTTCCCGCGATCGGCCCAAGCACTTCCATCCGTGAGTTGGTCTGCGACTGCAGAGTCACCCCGGCGCTCGCGCCGATCCCGCCCGTCACCCGGGCCGTGTAGGGCGAGTTGCCCAGAATCGTGGATGCCGCGGTGACAAAGATGTCACGGCCAAAGACCACCTGGCCGCTGAGGCCCAGCGTGGATGCCGTCGAGATGAGCAGGCCGCTGTCACTGTTCCCCAGCGCGCCGTTCATGTTGGAGAGGACGTCGGTTCCCACGTACAGGCCGCCCGCGCCATTGAGCGTGGTCGTGCCGCTGTAGGTGTTCATGCCGTCGAGGATCAGGTTCGCGGCCCCTGTCTTGATCAGATTGCTGCCCACACCGCTGATCACCCCGATGATGCTCATGTCCTGGCCGCTGTTCACGTTGTCAATCGTGCGGGTGCCGCCGGTGCCGGTCGGATCCAGCTTCACATTGCCGCGCAGAACGAAGGCGGAGCCCGTCGTGCGGAAGTCGCCCACCAGATCCACCTCGTTGAGAAGGCTGATGCCGCCTCCGCTCACCGCTCCTTCAGCAGCCTGGCCGATGTTGGTTCCTGCGCTGCTGGTGTGGTTGACGATCAGTTTGCCGCTGCCCAGCGCGAAGTTGTTGCCGATGTTGAGCGTGGACCCGCGGTTGGCATAGGTGTCTCCCGTGTAGTTGTTCCGCGTGTTGAGCGTCAGGTTGAAGTTGCCATTGATGACCGCCAGGTTGTTGTAGCCGTTGCCGCCCACGGTGGCGCCGACCTGCACCGAGTTGTTGCCGGTGAGCACGTTTTCAAACACGCCGGCTCCCACTTGCATCGTCCCCTGGTTGCCACCGGCTCCAAACCGATAGACGTTGTCGCTGGAAGCGCCCAGGGTCGGGGCAAAGTAGAGCTGGTTGATCGCGCCGCTCATCGAGGTGCCGAGCCACAGCTTGCCGCCGCCACCCAGCGCCGCTTCCATTGCGGCGATGTCCAGCGCCCCGTACTGCACACCGTTGTCGAGGGAGATCACGCCGAGCGCCGGCCCCGTTGTGTTCAGTTGCACCTTGCCATTGGTTGCGCCGGAGGTGGTCAGCATGCTCAGGATGTCCGCCTGCGTCAGAGGCGCGCCGTTGCTGTTGTATCCGAACGACACTCCGGAGAAACCCATCGCATCGCTGTTCGCAGTGACACTCTGGCCGGAAATGTTGCTCGCGTCCGCCAGGCGGATGAGCGTGCCGGGCAGAAGATTGATGTCTCCCAGGCCAAACGGCGTCCCCGTCAGGGTCGTGCTCGCAATGAGGCTGGTGGCCGTGTTCTGCGTTGAGGCCCAGACTTCCAGTCCGATCTGCCCCACCGAGCCAAAGGAGTTGTTGCCGTTCGCAAACATCAGGCCGCCGTTGCCATACTTGATGAGCTTGCCGCTGCCGCCCCCGACCACCTGGCCTTCCAAAATCACCTGGTTCGCCGACCCGAAGCTCGTGCCGATCGCGTTGCTGTTGGCGCCCAGTGTCGTCGTGCCCGTCACGGTGATGCCGTTCTGCGAGAAGTTCAGGTAGACCGGCGAGCCCGCTCCGAGATCCGCAAACGTCAGCGCACCGATCCGCTGCATGATGCCCTGGTTGTTGTTGGTGATCGTGGCGTCACCATTGACTGTGACGTCGCTGCCAATGCTTCCCGTGAAGCGTGAGCCGCTCGCGATCTGGGAGTCACGTCCTGCGTCATTGGCAATCAGGCTGTCAATAACCAGCGTGCCGCCGTTGATGATGAGGTCCTGGCCGTTCGTCACGGAGTTGATGCTGCTGCCCGAGTTCGAAATCGGATTGATCAGGTTCAGCGTGCCCTGGTTCAGGGTGATCGTTCCGTTGATGTTGTTGCTGCCCGTCAGGGTCAGCGCACCCGCCCCGAACTTCGTCAGACCCGTGCTGCTGATCTGCGCATTGATCTGCGCCGTGCCGCCCGATGCCGTAAAGATCACCGCCTCACCCGGGAAGACCAGGTTCATCGTCAGGCTGATCGGGCTCACCGTGGCCGACTGCGTCTGCAGCACGCTGACCACCACCGTGCCAGTGGTGTTGTTGAAGAGCAGGCCCCCGCTGTTGATCGTCATCGTGTTGTTCGAGGCTGTGCCGGTGATGTTCTGGTTGGTGCGCAGCGCGTACATCGTGGGGTTGTCGCCCAGCGTTTGCGCGCCACCGCTCACATCCACGATGTCGCTTCCGCTCAGCCCCGTCGTAAACGTGCCCGTGCCCGTCATGCGCTTGTTGTACTCGATCTGCCCTGCCCCCGCCGTGCCGGTGCTCAGCAGCGCCTGGAAGCCGGAGCCAATGTTCGTCGGGTCGTAGCCCACGAAGCTGTTTTCCGTCGCGTCCACGATCCACGGCAACACCATGCCGCCGTTGACCACGCCTGCCCCGTTGCTGGTGGTGCCTCCCAGTGCGCCAATGGAGGTGGTTCCGTTGGTCAGAACGAAACGCTCATACGAGGTGGGGGTTGTCGTCGGAACCCCCAGCGTGCCCGCCGTGTGCACCAGGCTCAGCGTGCCACCGGTGCCGCGTGTGAGATCCGCTGCCTCGAACGTTGCCGAACCCGCCCCTGTGGCGCGCACCACCTGCACGGTCGAGCCTTTGTTCGCCGTCAGCACTCCCACCTTCTCATACGACTGGACGCTCGCCGCGCCGTTGAAGCGGAATGTGCCCCCATTCAGATCCTGGCCCACCGTGTCTTTCCAGCGGCCCTGCGCACCGGCTTCCAGCCCGGCCTGGTCATTGATGATGATCGCGCCGCCGGGACGCAGAATGATGGTGTTGTTGTTCGCGTCGGCGATCGCGTTGTAGAAGGAAGACGAGCTGCTGATGCCGTTCGTGGGCGCCACCACCTGGATGGTGCCATACACCTCCACGTCACCGCTGCCCAGCGGTGTCCCGCCCAGGCCTCCGACTTCGATCGACAAAGTCGAGGACTTGTTGATCGTCGTGCCGCCGGTGTAGTTGTTGGAGTTCCGGATGGAAACGGTGCCGGTGCCGTTCGTCGTGGTGTTGAAGTTGGCAAGCTGCGAACCGATGATCACCCGCGCCGTGCCCGTCAGCACATTGTCCGCTCCGCTGAAAGCCAGCGTGCTGCCGTTGTTTGCACCCAGGCGGTACGTGTTGTCCAGGCCCACACCGAGCGTTGGCGCCATGTACTCCACCGTCACACCGTTGAGATAGCCGCCCAGGAAGAACCGGCCGTCACCGATCTGGGACATGTCCAGCGCCGTGGTGAACGTGGGCACCGCAAGCTGCAGCACCGCTCCATACCCACCGTTGAGCTTGATGATCGAGTTCAGCCCCGTCCCCGGGTTGTAGTCGGTGTCCAGCACCAGCGCTGACAGGCTGTTGATCTGGCTGTTGAGGTTCAGCACCGAGACTCCCCCAAGGCTGCCGTTGCCGGCGATGCGCAGGAACGCGCCCGGCAGCACGCTGACCGGGCCGGTGCCCAGCGGCGTGCCGGTGGTGGCCGTCACCTGCAGCGTGCCCGCCTCAATGTTGGTGCCGCCGCTGTAGTTGTTGCCGGTGCCGGAGATGCGCAGGGTGCCATACGTCGTCCCGCCGCCGCCAAACTTGTTCAGCGCGGCACCACCCGTGATCAGGCCCGCCAGTTCCAGGAACTGCGTGGTGCCCGTGGTCGTGTTGAAGTTCGCATAGGCACCGCCCAGCGTCGTCGTGCCCGCCACTTTCAGAGAGTAGCTGTTGCCGCCGGTCAGCGTCAGCGTGCTGTTCGCCACCGAAAGCGTGCCGATTTGAATCTGGTTGCCGGTGTTGGCGCTCACACGGTTCACGTCGATCGTCGCAAAGCCCGAGATCGCCACATCAAGGCCCAGCGTGTTCGGATTGCCAAAGATGATGGTGCCGTTGGGGCCGCCGCCGTTGCTGGCCAGGGCAAGGATGCCTCCGTTCACCGTCACCAGACCCGGCGTGGTGTAGTTGGTCCCGCCGGAGACCGTGTCCGCACCGCCCAGACCGAACGGATCCTGCACCGTAAGCTGACCGCGGTTGATCAGCACCCCGCCCGTGAAGCTGTTCTGCCCGGCGTAGGTGTTGTTCGCGGTGATGTTGCCGATCGTCAGCGTGCTTGTGCCGCCCTTGACCAGCGCGGTCGTCATCGTGCCCCCGGCCAGCCCGTCCGTGATGTTCCCGGAGAACGTCGTGCTGGTGATGCCGATGATCTGCAGCACGCCGTTAGAGGTCGTCGAGGTGTTCCCAACGATGCCGCCGGATCCCGCCAGGCTCGCCGCTGTGACGCGCGTCCCGCTCACATCCAGGTTGCCGATGTCATTAAGCACCAGCCCGCCCGTCATGCTCGGCAGCGAATTCGCATTGGTGATGCTCAGGAAGCCCTCGTTCACCGTGATGTTCCCCAGGATGTTGTTCACGCCGGCGAGCACCAGGTCCCCGGCACCATACACCGTCAAGTTCTTCGCCGTGATGTTGCCGGTGATCGTCGCCGCATTCACTCCGCCCGCGTAGCCGCCGCTGACGTAGATCAGCCCTTCGCCCGCGCTCGCTCCGCCGGTCGTGCCAAACGGATTGAAGATCAGGTTCGAACTGATCGTCGGCGCCGCCAGGCCCACACCGTTGATCAGCAGGCCGCCCATGTCCGTCGTGTTCAGCGCGCGGATGCTCAGCGTTCCCCCTGTGATGTCGGAGGTCGTTTTCACCGCAAACACATTCGCCACTCCCGTGATGCTCGTCGCGGTGGTGATGTTCACCACGCTGGCGCTGGTGGCCCCGGCAAACGTGTTCGTCAGAAGCGATGCCGGGGTCGCATTGATGAAGCCCAGCACCGGATCATAATTCACAAAGTCCGCCGTCCGGTCCGTGGGAGACGTGACCGTCAGAATGCTCGCCGCAACGATCCCCGCGCTCGATCCCGCGTTGATGTTGTTGAGCGCCTGCAGCCCCGCCACCGTCGTCGTGGACTGGCCCAGAATCGTGGTGCCAAACACCCGGATGTCAGATCCCGCCGTGTTCCCCAGCACGGCGCCGTCGCCAGGCATCAGCACCAGCGTGCCTGCATTTTGGCGCGCCAGCGTCGTCGCCGTCACCTGGATATCGTTGCCCATCTGGGCGTCCAGACGCAGGTAGGCAGCGCCGTTGAAGTTCAGCGTCGGAATCGTAAACGTGGCTCCCGGCCCGTTGGTGTTCACGCGCAGGGTGCCGCCGTTGATGGTCACCACCGTGTCACCAAATGGCGTGCCGAGGGTGGACTGTGTCATCACCGTCGCCCCGTTGCTGATCGCCATGTTGTCGTTGGCGTTCGCGCCATTGATGTTGCCGTTCAGAATGGCCGTGCCGCCACCGTTGAACGTGAGCAGACCGGTGCTGTTGGCAGTCAGCCCGTTGATCGTAAACGTCTTGCCGCTCTTCACACTGATGCTGCCCGCGGCAGTCATCGTGATCACCCGGTTCGTGGTCACATCGTCGGTCACACGCAGGAAGCCGCCGTTGAACACGATGCCGCCCGGAAGCACCGTCGCATTGCCGGCAGAGCCGAGATTGGCGTCGCTGCTGATGCTCAGAATGCCCGCGGTGAGCGTGGTCGTTCCCAGGTAGGTGTTGGTGCCGGTCAGCACCAGCGTGCCGATGCCCGTCTTGGTAAACCCGGTCTGCGCACCCGCGTAGGTGAAGTCGCTGCTCAGCACGCCTGCCGCCGTCAGCACCACGCCCGCACCCACGTCGATCGTGCTGCTCTGAATGAACTGGATGTTGTTGCTCAGGGTCTGGCTCTTGTCCCAGTTCGCCAGCGTTCCGGTGTTCATGCTGATCAGCCCGGCGGCAAGTCCGCCTCCCGTGCTGCTGCTCAGCGCCAGCGTGCCCTGGCTGACCGCCGTGCCACCGCTGTAGGTGTTGCCCGAGTTGGTCAGCTTGAGGATGCCCACGCCCGTCTTCACCAGCATCGCGCTGCCCGTGATCTGGCCGCTCATCGTCACGATGCGGTCCGTGCCAGCGATGCTCAACGCGCGGTAGTTGTAGGTGGAGCCGTTCAGATCCACCGCTCCGCTCAGAACCAGGTCCGTCTGGCCCAGAGGTCCGGCGCCGATGAAGGCATCAGCCGCAAACGCACCCGCCGTGTTCCCCGGTCCCGCCAGCGCCGTCAGCACTCCGCCAGACGCAAAATTGATGTTGTTCGTCACCGTGAATGGAGTCAGCAGCATGGAGTTCGAGGTCGTTCCCAGGCCCGTCTGGTTCGGCTGCAGCGTGCCGGAATTGAAGGTGATCGTTCCCGTGCCCAGCGCTCCGGCATCACCCAGTTGCACCACCGCGTTGCCATTGATGGTGGTGCCACCAGTATAGCTGTTCGCCGTGTTCAGCACCACCGTGCCGCCGTTGCCGATCAGGTTCGCTCCCGGCGTTCCCGTCACCGCGCCGATCACCACCGCATTGCTGCCGGTCAGCACCGCGCTGTTGATGTTCAGCGTGCCGCCGCCCGTGCCCAGGCGGTAGATGCCGCCGCTGCCCGCCGTCAGCGTCGCCGCCGTGTAGGTGCCGCTCAAGCTCGAACCCAGGTAGAGCTTCGTTCCCGCCTGGCTCAGGGCCGTGCTGTAGCCGCCCACATCGATCGCCACCGTCCCGTCCGCATTCGCGTTGGTGGAGGAGAACGTCGCCGTCGGCACCGCTCCGCGGTAGCCCACTCCCAGAATCCCCAGGCCGTTGATGTCAGTCTTCACCGTCACCGAGGACGCGCTGGCCAGGTTGCCCGGGTTGATCACCCGCAGCACCGCGCCAGGATTCACCACCACCGCTCCCGTCGTGAGCGCCCCGGTGCCAATGCGCGCCTCCAGGGTGCCCTGATCAACGGTGATCGCCCCCGTGTAGGAGGAGCTGCCGCCCAGCAGCAGGGTCGCCGTGCCCGTCTTGGTGATCGACGTCGTCGTGCCGCTGAAGGCCCCCAGCACATTCAACTGGTTGGCGGTGAAGATTGTCGTTGCAGACGAGCCGTTCACCGTCAGGCCGCCAAACACCGTGTTCGTGTTGCCGCCCTGCACTCCCAGCGTGGTCGCCCCGCTGTTCATCGTCACCGCGCCGATCGCCGTGTTCGCCGCCGTGGCGCCCAGGACGCCGTCCGCATTCATCGTCACGGTGTTCTGCACAAACACATTGGTGGTGCCGTTGTTGTAGGCGCCGCCATTGAGCGTGACCGTCGGTCCGGCGGTGTAGAGGGAGCCACCCAGCGCATACTGCGCCCCCACCGTCAGCGCTCCGTCATTCACGGTGATGCTGCCAGTCAGCTTTGCATTGGTGCTCGCATTGATCACCAGCACGCCCGGGCCGTCCTTCACAAATCCCGTAAGCGATGTTCCGGCAAACGCCTGACTGATCGTCGCCGCCACGGCCGTGTTCCCCTGGAGCGGATTTTCCACCGTGATCGTCGGAGTCACAGTCCCAGCGGCAAAGGTCACCACTCCGTTGAGCGTCAGGTTCTGCGCCGTCACGCCAAAGATGAGCTTGGTGTTCGCCGTGATCGCGTTGGTGATCGTAAACGCTCCCCCGCCGGCAAGAATCTTCGCCCCGTCGGTGATCGTCAGCGTGCCTGTGCCCAGCGCGGCGGCGTTGCCGATGACAATCGAGCCCGCGGTGAGATTGATACCGTTGGTGAAGGTGTTTGCCCCGGTCAGCACCAGCGCGCCGCTGCCGGACTTGGTGATGGCGCCTCCCGCGCTCGTGATCGGCGCGGAGATGATCAGCCCGTCAACGGACGCGCCCGAAACATTGATCACCGGCGCCGCATTGCTCAGCGCCAGCGCGGTCCCGGAAATCGTGGGGGTGAAAGCATACGCATCGTTGACCGAGGTGATCGCGTTCGCCGCGGACAGGGTCAGGAGGGTGCCCGCCGCCACCGTCGGCGTCGCCTGGCCGCCGCTGTTGTTGAAGGTGAGGCTCGCCAGCGTGTTCGTCCCCACCAGTGTCAGGGTGCCGCCGCCATTGATCGTCACATTCGAGGCCGCCGCGATCTGCCCAGCGTTGGTCACCATCGTCACCGTGGCATTGTTGATCGTCAGGTTTCCGGGAATCTGCGCCACACTGGCCGCACCACCGAGGGAAAGCGTGCCCTGGTCCACAATCGTGCCGCCACCGTAGGTGTTGGCCGTACCGGAGTTCAGCGTCAGGGTGCTGGATCCTGACTTCACCAGCGCCGTGCTGGCGCCGATGATCTGGCTGGTGATCGTGGCCGTGTTGTTGGTGTAGGCAAACAATTCGTTGCCCGCTCCCGCGGTGATCGTGCTGCCGGTGATCACGCTGGCAGCTCCGTTCAGCAGCAGACCGCCGCTGCTTATTGTCAGCGCCCCCGTCAGCGTGACGGTGGAGACTGCGCTGATGCGCAGCGAGTTGATCGTGCGGGAGGTGACCCCGGACACGCTCGCCGCCACGGTGATGTTGTCCGTGCTGGTTCCCGCCGTCAGCGCATTGGCGGAATACAACGCATAACCCAGCGTTCCCAGCGCGCCCACGCCGCCGGCTCCGGAGCTCGGCGTGATGTAGCTCGCGAAGTCCGTTCCGTTCACCACCGCCCAGCCGCCGATAATGCTGTTGGTCAGCGTCGGTGCGGAGGTGATGATGATCTGGCTGTTGTTCGTTCCGCCCAGGCCGGGGTTGGAGCCGGTGAAGTTCAGCGTGGCGCCCGCATTGCGCACCAGACTGCCCAGCGTCAGGGTGGACACCGCCACCGAGTTGCTCGCAGGCGTCACCGTGAGGGTGCTGGCCCCCGACTGCAGGGTGACCGCTCCCACCGTCGCGCTGCTCTGCGCCCCCAGGTAGGTCAGCGTTGAGCCCTGCAGCGAGATCGCCGCCGTCACTCGCTGCCCGGCAAGATCCGCCGAGGTGTAAAGCCCGGTGTCATCCAGCGTCAGACCACCGAAGTTGACCGTCACTCCGCTCGTGCTGGACAGACGGCCCATGTCCCTCAGCACCAGCGTGCCGTTGCGCACCGTGGTCGCTCCCGTGTAGGTGCTTGTGCTGGTAAACGTGGTCGTGTTGTTGCCCCCGCGGGTGAAGTTCAGGTTCCCCGAGATCACCCCTGCAAAGGTGGTGCTGGCATCATACGTGGCGGTGAGTGTCGCCGTGGTTCCGCTGCTGTTGGTCACCGTTCCCGCGGAGCCTGCCAGCGAGGAAACGCTGTCGATGCGGCCCACCGCCTGGTTTTTGCCGTTGAGGTCCAGCGTGCCGCCGTTCACCCGCACAGAGAGAAGAGTCGGTGTGGTTGCCGTCGGCAGCACCGTCAGCGTGTTGTCCACGCCGCTGTTCAGGATCAGCGTGCCGTCATTGATCGTCGTCTGGCTGCCCCCGAGGTAGAACTGCTGCTTGTTGAGGCTCATCGTCCCGGCTCCGCTCTTGATGAAGCCGTTGCTGCCCATGATGTAGCTGTTGAAATTCAGCACATGGCCGGTGTCCATCTGGTGCACGATCAACTGGTTGCCGCCCGCCTGCACGATGCCTCCGTTGAAGCCCGCCGTCGCGTCAAACACCAGCACCGCGCCGCTGCCGATGTTGAGCACCGCCGCATTGTTGATTCCTGTCAGCCCCGCGCCGGAGTTCAGGGTCAGGCTGTTCACCGTCAGCGTGCCAAACTTCTGCACGCTGTTCATCGCAACGTTGGAGGTCGTGCTCACCGCACGGAACAGGCCCGGCGCCATTTCCGCCGCCGTCAGCGCCCGGAAGCCTCCCGCCGCCGAGTACGTCGCAAAGCTCTGGCCCAGTCCGCTCACGCTGGTGTCCACCAGCACATCCGCGCGGATGCTGATCGTGTTGGAGCCGTCTCCCGTGCCCCCGCCAAAGCTGTTGCCAATAGCGTTCACAAACAGGTTCGCCACATTGGCTCCCGGCGTGCTGCCCAGGCCCGTGCCCCGGATCAGCATCGTCGCGCCCCCGGTGATGTTGCCAAAGGTGCCCGCCGTGAGGCTGAGCGACTGCCCTGCTCCCGGTGTCAGCGTGATGATGCTGTAACCGTTGGCCGCCTGCAGCGTACCCACCGTGCCCGTGTTGATGCTCTCCGTCGTCGCGGAGCTGGAGCTGCCGATGATGTTCAAACGGCCGCCGCTCACATTCAGCGTCCGGCTCAGCACACCCACATTGAAGTCAGTGCCGCCCAGGCGGTTGTTCAGATTGGCCGTGCTGTTGTCCAGCGTCAGCGTGCCGCCCGTCAGGATCGTGTAGGTTCCAAACTTCGTGCTTCCCGCCGCACCGCTCAGTGTCAGCCCCCCTTGGGAGACGGTCATCGTGCCGATGCTGATCGAGCCCGCTCCGGCCGCGCTGTCGATCGTCATGGTGCCGCCGCCGATCTTGTTCAGGTTGAAGGAGGTGCTCACCTGATTGGCGGAGCCGAAGATCCCCGAGAATGTGAAGTTCGACCCGTCAAAACCGGCGCTGAGCGTTGCTCCCGTGCCAGAATTGTTGGTCACCAGGCCCGTTCCCGTGACCGAACCGACGTTCACGTTCGCACCGCTGATATCGAGCGTTCCCGCCGTCGCCAGATTGATCTGGGAGTTGCGGGAGAGGCCGTTGGTTCCACCGGCACGCAGCGTTCCGTTGCTCACCGTCGTGATGCCGGAGTAGTTGTTGCCAATGTTCGAGAGCGCCAGAATGCCGGCGCCGTTCTTGGTGAAGGCAAACGAGCCGGTGTAGGCCGCGCCCAGCGTGCCCACCACCGCCGGACTTTCCACCGTGATCGTCTTCGTGCCGCCGCCAAAGGTCACCAGCCCGTTCAGCGCCAGGCTGTTCGAGGAAACACCGCCGAAGATCAGCGTGTTGCTGGCGTTGGAAACCGTGATCGGATTGTAAACCGTCGTGTTGGTGCCGATCAGTTTCACTCCGTCGGCCGTGAGGCTCACGGTGCCAAGGCCAAACGCGCCGCCCATCACAATGCCTGAGGACAAAGTGTCACTCGCACCAGCGATCAGAGAGCCCGCGCCCAGCGTGATGCCGCCGGAGAAGGTGTTGAGACCACCGCTGAAGGAAAGTGACCCGCTGCCAGCCTTCACCAGGGAGCCGTTCTGGACGATGCCGGAGAAGACAAGATCATTCGGCGACAATCCTGAGGTCGTGATGGTGCGGGAGCCCCCGGCCAGATCAACGCCGCCAGAGATGGTCGGTGTGAAGCTGAGGTTGTCATTCACGGAGGTAATGCTGTTGCCGGCCCCCAGCGTCAGCGCACCGTAATTGAGCGTGTTGGTGCCCGATACAACCGCATTGTTGGAAAGCGTCACGGTGCTGGCGCCCACGGCTGTGATCGTGGTGCCGGAGGGGATTCCCAGCCCGGTGACCTGCATGCCAACGGCAAGCCCGGTCACAGCAACGGTGACGACGTTGCTTCCCAAAACCGTCGTCGAACTGACAGCGTTGCCCGTCGCGCTGATGGTCGGGGCCGCCGTGCCGCCGCTGTTGTTGAAGGTGATGGTGCCGGTGAGTGTGTTGTTGCCAATGTAGCTAAGAGCACCGCCGCCGTTGATCGTGATGTTGCCCGCGCTGGCAATCTGCCCCGCATTCGTCGCCATGGTCACCGTGGCGTTGTTGATCGTCAGGTCTCCCGGCACCTGAGCAATGCCTGCCGCTCCGCCCAGAGTCAGCGTGCCCTGGTCCACCACCGTCCCGCCGGTGTAGGTGTTGGCCACTGTTCCCGCCAGCGTCAGCGTGCTGGTGCCGGATTTCACCAGCGCCACTCCGCTTCCCGTGATACGGCTGCTGATCGTCGCGGTGTTGTTGGTATAGACAAACAGTTCCGAAATTCCGGAGGTGATGTCACCACCGGTGATGACGCTTGCCGCACCGTTGAGAAGCACGCCGCCGCTGCCGATCGTCAGCACGTTGGCAGCCGTCTCCGTGATGGTCGCCACCGCGCTCACTCGCAGCGAGTTGATCGTCCTTGTCGTCACGCCCGAGACGTTCGCCGCGACGGTGATGTTGTCCGTGCTGGTGCCCGCGGTCAGCGCATTGGCGGAATACGCCGCATAGCCCGTCGCTCCCAGCGCGCCCACGCCGCCGGCACCACCACCAGGAGTGATGTAGCTCGCGAAGTCCACGCCGTTCACCACCGCCCAGCCGCCGATGAGGCTGTTGGTCAGCGTCGGCGCGGAGGTGATGATGATCTGGCTGTTGCCGGCAGCCGCCACTCCTGGATTCGTTCCGGTGAAGTTCACCGTGGAGCCCGCGTTGCGGATCAGGTTGGCCAGCGTGAGCACCGCCGTGCCGGTGCTTCCCACGGTGGAGGCGATCGTGCTCGCCCCCTGCTGAATGGTGACCGTCCCCACCGATTCAGTCGAAGCAAGGCCCGGAGCACCCGTCAGTGTCAGGGTCCCGCCCATCAGGGAGATCGCATTGCCGTCCGCCACGCGGTCAGTGGAGTTAAAGTTGGTGTAGTTGCTGTTGTCGATGTTCAGCGCGCCGAAATAGCTGGTGATGCCGGAGCTGGTCAGGATCGAGCCTTGGTCACGCAGTTGCAGCGTGCCCCCGCGGATGATCGTCGCCCCCGTGTAGGTCTGCGCCGTCGTCAGCAGCGAGGTGTTGTTGCCAGACCGGGTGAAGGACAGCGCCCCGCCGATGACCCCGCCAAAGTTGCCCCCGCCTGTCGAGGTCAGCATCGCCGCCGTGGAACTGGTGATCGTACCGCCCGTGCCAGGCATGATGTTCGTGCTGGCCAGCGCCGCGATCGCCTGGTTCCGGCCATTGAGGTCCACCGTGCCGCTGTTCAGGGTGATCTGCTGCGTTCCGACAGCCGTGGCCGTCGGGTTCACCACCAGGGTGTTGTCCGCCCCGGCGTTCAGGGTCAGCGTACCCGCGTTCACCGTCACGGTGCCCACGGTGAAGAGCCCGGTCGAGAACGTCACATTGCCCGTTCCGTCTTTGGTAAACCCGTTGGCCGTGTTGATCAGATAGCTCGACACCGCCACATCCCCCAGCGCATGCAGCCAGAATGTCGAGCCGCCGCTGGAGATCTGGCCGCCGCTGAAGCCTGTATTGCCAGTCTTCGCCAGCAGGGCGATGCCCCCCAGCGTCAGAATACTGCCGGTGTTATAGCCCGTCATTCCGCCCCCGCTGAAGAGCGAAACCGTGTTGACCGTGTTTGTGGTGAAGGTCTGCCCCGCGCTGCTGCCAATGTTCACACCAGTCGCGTTCATCCCCGTGATCGTTCCGAGCGTCTCGTTCGCGGTCAGCAGCCGGTAGCCGACTCCCGGCGTATAGGTCACAAAGCCCTGTCCAGTCCCAGTGGAGGAGGTGTCGCCAATCGTGTCGATGCGCAGGCTCACGTTCGCCCGTCCCATCACCGCCCCGCTGCCGCTCATCACCGTGGTCGGAGTCGAGCTGAAGATGTTCGCCACTCCCGCTCCAGGGGCCGAGCCCAGATTGTCGCCACGCATCAGCCAGCTCGTGCCGCCCCCCAGTGCCGGTGTGGACGTGAGATTCAGCACCGTCGAGCCGCTGCCCGGCGTCAGAGTCAGCGTCTCCGCGCCAGAGCCGTTGTTCAGCGTGCCCACAGACTCATAAGTGCCGCTCGCCGCGCCAATGATCTTGAGCTCACCGCCCGTCAGGGACAGGTTCTTGAGCAGACCGCCCAGGCGGTTGTTCACCGCCGTGCCGGAGTTGTCGAGAACCAGCGTTCCCGTGTTGTTGATCGCGTAGGTGCCAAACGCCGTCTGCGCATTTCCAGAATAGGTCACCACGCCGCCGTTGATGGTAAACGTGCCGGTGGAGGTGCCGCTGCCCGTGAAAGCAAAAGATCCGGAGCCCACCTTCGTCAGGTTCAGGGTCGCCAGCGTCGTGTCGCTGTAGGCCATGAACTGGCCGGCGAAGCTCGTGTTCGCATTGTTCAGGCCAAACGTCAGCGTCCCTCCGGTTCCGGAGTTGTTGGTGATCGTGCCTGCGCCGGCAAGCTGGCTGAGCGCTTCCGAGACTCCATTCATGTCCAGCGTGGTCCCCGCCGCCATCGTGAAGGTCGAGGCATCCGGGATTACATTCGCAGCCCCCAGGAAAATCGTGCCCTCGCTCAGCGTGGTCACGCCGGAATAGGAGTTGCCGGCGGAATCCAGCCGCAGGCCGCTGCTGCCCAGCTTGATCAGTCCGCTCGCTCCAGTACCCTGCAGCGGCGCCGAAATGATGAGCGCCAGCGGAGCGCTGCCCGTCGTGGTCACAGTCCGCGCCGCGCCGTTCAGATCAATGCGCCCGGGCGCCGTCGCCGCGATGACCGGGAAGGTCGTGTAGGAATCATTGTTCGAGGAAATGTTCCCGCCCAGCGTCAGCACACCGTTGCCCACCGTGAAGGTCGCGTTGCCCGTGCCACCGCTGTTGTTGAACGTGATGTTGCCGCTCACCGTGTTGCTGCCCACATACGTGAGGTTCGACCCGCCATTGAGCGTGATGTTTGAGCTCGCGGCGATCTGCCCGCCGTTGCCGCTCATCGTCACTGTCGCATTGTTGATCACAAGGTCCCCCGGAATCGCGATCACGTTCAGACCACCGGCAAGCGTCATCGTGCCGCCATCCACATACGTGGTGCCCGTGTAGCTGTTCGATTTGCCGATCTGCACGGCCGTCACCGCCGCAGTCGTGGCCTTGGACAGCGTGACGCTCGTGTTCGCCACGATGCTGGAGATCACCGTACCCGCCTGGATGCCCGTGCCCGTCACGGCTTGTCCCACCACGAGGCCGCTCGTGTTGGCGGCCGTCAGGAGAGTCACACCGGAAGCGCCCGCCGCGGAGTAAGTCGCGGAAGGCACCAGCGTGATGTTGCCGCGCGTGATCAGGTTCGCATTGCCCGTGATCGGCGTGTTCAGCGTGGTTGTGTTCTGGTTGATGAAGAAATACAGGTCGGAGCCCGTGCCAGCGATTGATGAATTCAGGTCAGCCGCGGTGAATGTCATCGCAAAGTTCGCGTTGGTGATCACACCCACATTGAAGCTCAGCGTTGCGGCCGTTCCCAGCGCGCCCAGCGTGAAGGTCTGCGCCGCGCCGCCAGCCATGCGCAGCGAGTTCACCGTCCTCGATGCCGCGATCGTCCTCGCCGCCGTGCCGTCGTTGATGTTCTGCGTGGCCGTCCCCGCCGTGATGTCGGTGCCGTCAAATCCCGCGGCGTTCGGCGTCGTCCCCATCTGGGCCACGCCCTGCCCGTCCACATACGTCGCAAAGGTGTCGCCGCTGACCACCGCCCAGCCGCCGATGAGCTTGTTCACCAGGTTCGCGCTGCTGAAGGCCGAGCCGTTCACGTTCTGCAGCACCACCTGCCCGTAGTTGCTCATGTTGATCTGGCCCATTGTGTTGACGTTGTTGCCGACCGTCCCCAGCGGATTGGTGCCCACAAAACCATTGAAGTTGATGGAGGTGCCTGCGCCATACTGCAGGTTGCCAATCGTCAGGGTGACGGTGGAACCGGCGTTCGGAATCGGCTGCACGGTGATGCTGTTCCCGCCCAGAACGGCGTTCATGCTGTTGATGGTGACGTTGGTGTCCACCGAACCGGCGCCGTTGACCTGGAAGTTGCCGCCGCGCAGCGTCACGGGCACCGTCGCAGCGATGCGCAGCGGCGTCAGGTCGTTCAGCGGGTTCAGGCCCGTGCCGTCCCAGATGAAGCTGCCGAAGTTCACGTCCAGCGCGCTGGTGTTCGTCAGCTTCGCGGCGTCCTTCAGCGTCAGGGTGCCACCGCGCACCACTGTCGTTCCCGAATAATCGCTTACGTTCGTCAGCACCGTCGCGTTGTTGCCGCTGCGGACGAAGTTGATGTTGCCCGTGATGTTGCCCGCAAAGGTGCCGCCGCCCACGCTCACCAAGGTGCTCATCGCACCATTGTTGCGCACCGTGCCGCCCAGCCCCGCGTTGGCGTTGTTGCTGGCGAGTGCGTTCACCACCTGGTTGTTGCCGTTGAGGTCCAGCGTTCCGTTGTTCACACTCAGAGACTGCGGGCTGTTGCCGATCGCGTTCAGGAACAGCGTGTTGTTCCCGCCTGCCAGCGTCAGCGTCCCCTGGTTCACCGTCACCGTTCCGGTGAACAACTGCCGCCGCGCCAGCGTCAGGTTCCCCGCGCCGTTTTTCACCAGGCCGCCGCTGCCGGTGAAGTCGGTGTTCGCATACAGGTCTCCCATCGCCCAGATGTTCCACGGGTTCGACCCCGCCGCCATCTGGCCGCCATTCAGGCCGGTGTTGCCAGCGAGAGCCAGCACACCGCCGCTCGTGACCGTCAGAACGGACGAAATGCCCAGCGGTCCCTTCTCATTCACCCCCGTGCCTGCGCCCAGTGTCAGGCTGTTGATCGTATTCGTCACGCCTGAGATCACCGAAGTTCCCACCACCCCCAATGGCGCGAGCGACACATTGTTCGTCGTGCCGCTGGCGCTGAGGAAGTTCACATACTCGTTCGCCGCCAGTGCACGGAAGCCGTTGCCCCCCGCCACGTTGGCCGCTCCGCCCGCTCCGATGTAGGTGGCAAAGCTCGTGCCGCTGCCGTTCAGCGAGGAATCAATCAGGATGTCCGGCCGGATGGACATCGTCGTGCTGCCCACGGCTCCCGCGGCGCCGATCTGCGTCGGCACCGTGTTCACCGCCACAAAATTTGCCGTTCCAGCACCGATCGTGCCCCCAATGTTCGTCCCGCGCAGAATCAGCGACGCCCCGCTGGTCAGTGCGGACATGGACCCCACATTGAGCACCAGGCTTTGCGTCGATGAAGGCGACAACGTCACCACGCTGAGCCCCGAGGCGAGATTGAACGTGCCAATCGTTTCAGTGGTGCCCGCAGCCGCATTGCCCACGATGGTCAGTCCGCCACCGTTCGCGGTGAAGGTGACCAGCGGGCCCGTTGTGTTGCCGCCCAGCCGGTTGTTGACATTGGTGCCCGAGTTGTCGAGCAGTAGCGTACCGTTCCGCTGCACCACATTCGTCAGGAACGCTCCCGTGCCATTGCCGCTGTAGGCCACCGTGCCGCCTGCCACCGTCAGAGTCCCGGTGGAGGCATACGTCGCATCCGGGGTGCCGGTGAGCGTCAGCGTCCCGTTGCCGATCTTTGTCAGGTTCACCGATGGCGCCAGCGCGTCGTTATATCGGTCGAACTGACCGGAGAACACCGTCGAATTGTTGTTGAACCCCACCGTCAGTGTCGCGGCCTGCACATCGGCATTGCCAATATTGTTGCCAGGAACAACCCCAGGATTGAACACCTTGCCTGCGCCCGCCAGGGAGCCCAGCGTGGTGCTGAACGCGTTCAGGTTCAGGCTCGTGCCTGCATTCAATGTGTAATCCGAAAAGCGCGATCCCGCCTGCCCGATGCTGAGCATCAGGGTGCCCTGGCTCACCAGCGTGGCTCCAGTGTAGATCTGCGGTGCCAGCAGTCCCAGCACTCCCGCTCCCGTCTTCGTAAACCCGCCGCTGCTGCCCACCACACCCTGCAGAATCAGACCCGCCTGCAACGGCGCGATGTTCTGCCCGTTAAACATGATCAGCCCCACGTTCACCGTGTTGCCACTGGAGCCAAAGTCCACCCGGCCCGCCAGCGTGTTCGTCGTTCCAATGTTGGACGAGGTCGCCACGATTCCGCCCGCGCCGATCGTAAGCACATTGCTGTTCGGGAACAGCAGCGAATTCGCCCCCGAATTGACCGTGGGACTGCTCGCGCCCCCGATGTTGTTAAACACCAGCCCCGCCAGCGTGTTGTTGCCCAGCAGGTTCAGCGCCGAGGCACCGTTCAGCGTCACCACGGTGCTGCTGTCGATCTGGCCCGCCACGTTGTTCATCGTCACCGTGCCGCCGTTGATGGTCAGCCCGCCCCCGGGCAGCACCACCGTGCCTGCCACCGTCGCGTTCAAGTTCAGCGTGCCGCCGTTGAGCATCGTGCCGCCTGTGTAGCTGTTGTTGCCGTTCAGCATCGTGATGGCGCCGCCGCTCGCCGTCAGCACCAGCCTCACAGAGGAAGTGCCGCCGTTCGGATTGTCGATGATCCGGGAATTAAGCGTGAGGGTGTTGGTGCGGTTGAAAATGTACAGGTCGGAGTTCGCCGTCGGCGTCAGGCCGCCTGCCGTCAGCCGGCCGCTGTCCAGAGTCGCCCCGATGGACTGGTTGTTGTTCGGGCCGATCAGACCACCGCTCGTCAGGTTCAGCACATCCGTCGCGTTGGTGAAGTTCAGCGCGATGTTTGTGCCGGTCATGCTCAGGGCGTTCACATTCGCCCCGCCCGCCGCGATGGTCGTGGTGGAGGTCAGCCGCACGTTCTTCGTGGAGTTGTCTCCCGTGGGCACCAGGTTGATCAGGTCATAGGCCGCCGCACCCGCCTGCCCCAGCGCCGCAAAGCCCATCCCCGGGGTGTAGGTCAGGAAATCGTTCCCGTTTTCCGCCCAGCCACCCACGATGTTGTTGGTCAGGCCCGCACCCAGTGTGCTGGTCGAAACTCCACCGATGCTCGTCACAAACATCCGTGAATTGTTGCCGATGGTACCGGTGTTCGTCCCCTGCACGATCAATGTCGCTCCAGACCCCGCCGTGCGCGAGAGATCTCCCGCAAACAGGTCCACGGAGTTGACCCCCGTGCCGCCCACCAGCGGATTGATCACCGCAAATCCCTGGGCCACAACCACATTCCCGATCGTCTCGGTCGTCGCAGTCTGCGCCCGGCCCTGGATCGTCAAGGTACCACCGCGCAGCGTGATCGTCGCGGCGTCGTTCAGGCGGTCGTTCGAATTAAAGGAGCTCGTGGCGCTGTCCGCCGTAAGCGTCGCATAGTTGATGTCGATCGCCGTCGTGCCGCTCAGTGAGCCTGTGTCACGCAGCGTGACCGCACCGCCATTGATCAGTGTGACGCCCGTGTACGTCTGCGGCGTGTAGATCGTGGTCGTGCCCTGGCCGCTTCTGGCAAAGTTGACATTGCCGGTGATCGTGCCCGCCCAGTTGCGGTTCGTATCAGAATTGGTGATCAGGTTCGCGGACCCCGTGCTGGTGGTGATCGTCCCCCCCGCCGTGATCGCTCCCGTGGGATCTCCGTTGACGGTTCCCGTGGTGAACAGGCCGTAAACGGACTGTGTGTTGCCATTCAGATCCAGCGTCCCTCCAGGACCGATCTGCAGGAAGTTGTTGTAGGAGATGGTGTTGGTGCCCCCGTTCAGCTTCAGCGTGCCCTGGTTGATCACAAGCTGGCTGGTGTAAAGGTTGGCGCTGAATCCGGCGCCCAGCACCGAGCTCGGGCTGCTCAAAATGAGCGTGCCGTCACCGCTCTTCACAAAGCCAATGTTGCCGTTGAGCTGGCTGTTGCCCCCAAACAACGTGCTGCTGATCGTCAGAGTGCTGTTGCCCACTGTCTGGATGATCATCGGTGAAAGGTTCGGCAGCGCCTGCAGCAGCCCCCCGCTGATGCTGGCCGTCACCCCGTTCTGCACCAGGATGCCCCCGCTCTGAACCTGCAGGTTCTGCACCACCTGGTTCACCGGTCCGTTGATGGTGATCCCCGAGTTCGCCGCAAACGTCAGCGAGTTGACCGACACCGTGTTCGTCGCCGCGGGGCTCGCATTGAGCAGGATGTTGTTGTTCGCCGTCAGCGTGTTCGTGGTCATTTCGGTGCTCGTGTTCAGCGCCCGCAGAATGCCCGTTGCGGAGTCAGCCGTGGCAAAGGAAGTCCCCAGCCCCGTCGTGGTCGTGTCCACCAGCGCCCAGGCCAGAATGCCTTTGTTCGCGCTGCCCGCCCCGCCCGCCTGCCCGTTGAAAGCAAACCCAGTCGTCCCGGATTTGATCGTGGCCACGTTCGCCCCGGCCGCACTTCCCAGGCTCGTGCCGCGGAACAGCACGGTCGCCCCCACGGACACCGCGTTCTGCGCGCCGCTCAAGTTCGTCGCCGGCACGCCAAACACCAGGTTCGCGCCGCCCGCTCCCGCCGTCACCGTTACAATCGAGGCGCCGGCGCCCAAGGTCAGGCCGCCCACCGTTTCCGTCGTCGCCGCAGAGTTGCCGATCAGGTTCAGATTGCCTCCCGTCAGCGTCACCGCGCGTCCCGCCAGGCGGTTCGCCACCAGCGTGCCGCTGTTGTCCAGCGTCAGCGTGCCGCCAGGGCTCACTGTCACGGCTCCCGTACCTCCTAGAACGCCGTTGCTGTTCAGCAGCAGCGTGCCGTTGCTGACGCTGAGGGTTCCCACATACGCGATGTCGCTCACTCCAATGATCGCCGTCCCGGATCCCGTTTTTGTAAGCGCCGTCACATTTGCAGCCAGCGCCGTCCCCGTCAGGGAGACGTTGCCCGCACCTGCCAGCGTCAGACCAAACGCTCCGCTGATCCCCCCGCTCAAAGTCAGCGTGCCTGAATCAGAACCAATCGTCGAAGCAGTCGCCATCGTGATCGCTCCCGCAAACGTGTTGTTCCCGGAAACGTTTTCCAGCGCACCGGCCGAGTTGATCCCCGTGTTGTTGATCGTCAGCGTTTCGGCCGCATAGGTCACGCCCGCTCCGCTCAGTTGCAGCGCCGCACCCACCGCGTTCGCCACCGTCGTCGCGCCCGCCGTGGTTCCCAGCGCGTTCGCATCGGAAATCCGCACCGCCCCGGCGTTGATCGTGACCGTTCCGGCAAAATTCTGGCTGCCGCTGATCAGCAGCGTGCCGTTGTCCGCCTTCACAAACCCCGTCGCGTTGGTGATCGTGTTCGTCCCCGTGATGGTGAAGATGTTCCCCGCCGTCACTTCCACGATGTTGTTGGTCGCCGTCCCGTTGTTAAAGTTGATCGCCCGGCCTCCGGTGGCGAATGTCCCGGTCACGCGCAGCGAGGCCGTCGTTCCGTTCAGCGTCACCGCGTTGGCCGCGTTGCCCAGATTATTGTCCGCGCTCACGGAGAGCGCCCCTGCACTGATGGTGATCGTGCCCGTCAGTGTCGCCGCGTTGTTGTTGCTCAGCACCATCACCCCCGACCCGGCTTTCGTCAGCCCTGCGCTGCCCGTCAGCACACCGGCGAGCTCCAGTCCCTGCACGGCGTTCGAGGTGCTTGCGTTGTTCACCGTGAATGTCGCTCCGCTGTTCAGCGTGATGTTGTCGCTCACCTTCAGCCCATACCCGTTGAGGTTGTTCACCGTCACACCATCCGCAAGCGACCCCGTGATGCTCGTCGGAGCGATCACCTTGTTCGCCGCCAGAATAAACGGTGTCGAGGTCCCTGCGCGTCCCACCGTGATCACGGGGAATCCGGCAAAAGTCACGGCCCCGGTCGCCAGTGTCTGTGTCGAGCCCGTGCCATCTCCGTCCATCAGCAGGCCAAAGGTGCCGCTGTCATTGAATGTGAGCGAACCCGTGAATCCATCCAGCCCGACGTTCAGCGCCCCCAGCCCGTTCTTCGTGATCGAGGTGATCGTGGCCGCGTTGGTCAGGGTGCCCAGGTTCACCGTCAGCAGCGGGTGGTTCACCCCGATCGTCACCGCCCCGTTCGGCAGCGTGATCATTCCGCTCATCGTGAGCGTGGCCGCGGCGTTGGTCGCATTGTAGAAATTTGGATTGCCCGCAAACGTGGTGTTGTTAAACACGGTCTGTGTGCCCGTGGCCACGATCCACGTGCCGTCCGCCATGCTCAGCGCCCCCGTGCCTGCCGGCCCGGAAGCAAGCATCGCGCCCGTCGTCGAGCTCGCGCCGAACATCAGCCCGCCCGCCGCCACATTCACACCACCCGTAAAGGTGTTCTGCCCGCTCAGCTGCAGCACCCCGTTGCCAGTTTTGTTGATCGAGCCCGTCCCGGTGATGATAGAGCTGATGTTCAATGCCGGGTTGATGGTCGTGTAAACCTGCCCCGCGGACTGGATCGCCCCCACGCTGATCGTGTTCGTGCCATTGCTGAGCGCCAGGAAGCCGCCGCTGATCACCGGCAGGGTGAAGGCGTTGCTGCTCGTCACGGTGATCGGCGCCGAGTTCGTCAGCGCCAGGGTTCCGCCCGTCAGAATCGTCACCGTCGGAGCCGAGGTTCCGCCGTTGTTGTTAAACACCAGGCTGTCCAGCGTGTTGGTCGCCGTGCCCGTGTTGAAAGTCAGCGTGGAGCTTCCGTTCAAGGTCACCACATTGCTGGTCGAGATCTGGTTGGCCGCCGTGTTCACCACCAGCGTGGCCCCGTTCAGCGTCACTCCGCCGTTCGGCAGGACGGTGCCGGTTCCCACCAGGTTCAGGGTGCCCTGGTTGATCACCGTCCCGCCTGTGTAGATGTTGTTCGCCGTCAGGTTCAGCACCCCGGCCCCGGACTTCACCAGCATCACCGAGTTGCCTGCTCCATTGTCTGCGATCACCGAATTGACAATCATGTTGCTCACGCCCGCCGTGAATGTGATCGCCGAACCCGTCGCCGTCGCCGCCTGGCTTACCGTGATCTGCGTCGCGCTGTCCACGGACACCACATAGGTCCCCACCGGCAGGTTGGTTCCTGTCAGCGTCATTCCCGCGGCGATGCCCACCGTGGAGTTCATCGTGACCACCGCCGAGCCCACCGTCGTTGTTCCATTCACATACTGCCCCGCCGTGAAGGTCTGGCTCGACGCCGTCGCCGAAGCATTGTTGCTCACCGTCACCTGGTTGACGCTGTCGATCGAGACGACCGTTGTCCCCGCCGGCAGGCCGCCGTTCGAAAGCGTCATCCCCACCCGCAGCCCCTGCGTGGATGTCATCGTGATGATGTTCGAGCCGCTCGTGGTCGCGCCGCCGGTAAAGGTCGGATTTCCCGTGGCGTTGTTGTAAATCACCAGCTCCCGCACCCCGCTGGTCTCACTGCCGCCGGCGGTGAGCACCCCGCGCACCGCCGCGGTGCCGATGCTCGTGTCAAACACGTTGTTGCTGCGCAGAATGCCGCCCAGCTCCAGATTCAGCGTGTTGGCGCTGTTGGAGAAGATGACGTTGTTGGTGAAGTTGCCGCTCAGCCTCAGCAGCCCCGTCGTGGTGTTCCCTGACAGCGTGGTGGTCACCGGCGCGCTCGCCACTGATCCAATGTCCGTGACGTTCCCGCTGGCAAACGTGGAGTCATAGGCCGCGAAGCCGCCCGTGCCCACCACCCCCACGCCGTTGGCGGTGTTGTAGGCGGCGTAATCCGTCGAATTGGCGATCGCCCATCCTCCCAGCACTCCCGAGGCGTAACTCGTCAGCGGATTGGTGAAGTAGATGTGCCCATTGTTGCCCGGTGCACCGAGCACCACGTTGGATGTAAAGTTGATCGTCCCCCCCGCGCTGCGCGCCAGACTCGCAAAGGTGATGTCCGAAGAGGCAATGGCGCCCACCGAGGCGTTGAGCGTGAGCGTGCTGGCGCCCTGGCCCACATTGAGCGCACCGAATGTTTCCGTGGCCGCGGCATTCGCGGCGCCAGTCACCGTGATGGTGCCTCCGCGCAGCGTCAGCCCGATGCTGTCGCCCACACGGTCATTGTTCTGGACCTGCAGACCACTGTTGTTGCTGAGGAACAGCGTGGCGTAGTTCAGCGTGATGCCGGAGGTGTTGAGCAGCGAAGCGTCATTTTCCAGCGCCAGCGTGCCGCCCATCATCACCGTGGCACCGCCGTAGGTCTGCGCGCTTTCCAAAGTCAGCGTGTTGCCGTTCACACGCACCAGGTTCACATTGCTGCCGGAGATCACTCCCGCAAACGTCAGGTTGCCCGTCATGCTCGTCACCAGGGTGCCGCTTCCACTGGTGCCCCCAGTCACATTGCCCGCCTCCCCCGGCAGCGTGCCAGATCCTTGCAGCGCCTGCACAAACTGCACGTTGCCATTGAGGTTCAGCGTTCCCCCCACGCCGATGTTCAGCACCCCAGTGTTCGGGAAAATCGTGTTCAGCCCGCCCGCAAGCTTCAGCTCACCCCCCAAAATGTTCGTCGTCCCGCTGTAGTACTGCGCCGCCGAAAAGGTCAGGGTGCCGCCGAGCGCCTTCGTAAAGCTCCCGGTTCCCGTGATCGCTCCCGTCACATTGAGGCTGCTGCCCGTGTTCACCTGAAACACGCCGGTCGTCGCCCCAAGCGCCAGATTCGTCTGCGCCAGGGTGTTGTCACCCGCTGCGTTGAGCAGCGCCCCGCTCGTCAGCGTCAGCGTGCGTGAGTCAGCGGCGCCCAGCGTGATGCTGCCGCTGTTGAGCTTGATCGCGTTCACCGTGCGGTTGCTGGTGATTGCCGCGGTGGCGGTCAGGTTCATCGTGTCCGTGGCCGCCGCGGTGTTCAGATTGTTGCTGTTGTTATAGGCGCTGAAGGCCACCACCCCGTTTGTCCCGTTGTACGTGGCAAAGTCGCTGCCGCCAATGAAGAGGCGCGCCGCAATGTTGTTGCTCAGATTGAGCCCGGAGCTCGTGGTGAAGATCACCTTGTTCGTGGTCCCAAGGCCGGAAATGCCGCTGAGATCCAGCGAAGAGCCCGTGTTCGGGAGGCTGATCGAGGCAAACGTCAGCGTATTGCTGCCAGACCCGCCAAAAGTGATTGCGCTCATGAGATTGTTCACCGTCAGCGCCCCGGCGGTCTCGGAGGTGCCGTTGCCAATGAGCTGCAGCGTGCCGCCATTAAACGTGAACGCACCAGCATCATTCAGACGGTTGTTGTTGTTCGTCGCATTGTCGAGCTGCAGCGTACCACCGGCGTTCGCCGTGTAGGTGGCCCCCGTGGCCGCGCCGCTGGTCCCCGAGAAGGAAAGGGTCCCGCGGTTGACGGTCAGCGCCCCGGTCGTCGTCAGGTTCGCCGTCACACTCAGAATGCCGGTCCCCGAATACGCAATCGGCGTCACCGCCGCCGTTCCCCCGCCACTGATCACCGTTGTTCCCGCACCGGCAATGGTCAGCCCGCTCGTGCCCGTCAGCCCGCCGGAGAAGGTGAGGGTGGAGCCAGACGTGAGGTTGTTCACGAGCAGCTTCCCCGCACCCACCGTCGCCAGCCCGCTGAAGGTGATGGACTGGCTTCCGGTGACCGCACTCGGATTGCCGTTGAGTGTCACCGCGTTGACAATGGCCGCTGTCAGGTTCGATGTGGCGCTCAGTTCACCTCCGCCCAGCGTGAAAACCCCCGTCGGACCAAAGGGCGTGTTCTTGTCCAGGATCAGCTTGCCCTGGCTCAGCGTGGTGTTCCCTGTGTACGTGTTGGCCGCGCCAGACATGGTGAACGAGGCGTTGTTGGCGATGGCGATGCTCAGCGCCGTAAGGTCCGTCGCCGTCGCGCTGTCCTTGATCACCCCGTTCCACACCGTGGATCCATAACCGCGGACGTTGAGCACGTGCGTCACGCTGGCCGTGGTGTCCAGGTTCAGGAAGTCGCCGTTGATCGTCAGCACCGCCCCGTTTTCGAGATTGTTGCTGAAGGCCGGCACATCATTGTTGCCCGCCGCCTTTTGCACGTTGCCCGTGATGGTGATGTTGTTGCTCCCCGCAAACACAGCGGTGGTGTTGTTGGCCAGGTTGATAGTCTTGGTGATCGCCAGGTCGCCGCCATACGCAAAGATCCCGGCGTTGCTGATCGAGATCAGCCCTGCCGAGCCGACACCGTCCGCTGTCAGCCCCATCATGCCGCCGTTGACATTGATGTTTCCTGTAAAGGTGTTGGCCCCGCCGGTGGGATTGAGAATCCACACACCGCCGTCCGACTTCGTGATCGTCAGCGCTCCGCCGTTGTCCGCCAGGGGCGCCGCATTCATGAGAATGTTGTTGTCCGTGTTTGTACCGCGCAGGGTCAGCGTCTTTGCACCGGCCAGGTTGTTCGCCACGTTCAGCAACACCAGCGCCCCGCCGCCGCTGGAGTCGATCGTCGGGCTGCCCGTCGTCGTGTTGAGGTTGATCGTGCGCGTCGTGACTTCACCCCCGCCCACATACAGCAGGCTTCCCGTGCCCGTCGTGCCGTTGCCCAGCAGCAGCGCGCCGCCGCTCACATTCGTGCCCAGGCTGCTCTGCGTCACTCCGTCCGCGCCGATCGAGGTCACCACCAGCGCGCCACCATCCAGGCGCGTCGTCCCGTTGTAGGTGTTCGCGTCTCCCAGAATAAGCGTGCCGCCGCCGGATTTGATCAATGAACCCGTGCCCGTACCGTTCACAATCGCTCCAGAAATCGTGGCAAAGTCAAGCCCCGTGAAGCCATTGTCATCCACCTGCACCGTGCGCGTGCCTCCGTTCAGGTCGATGCCATTGACCACTTCCACATCCGCCAGCGCCGTGGTGGAGCTCAGGATCAGCGTGCCCGTCCCGTTGCCGATGCCCCCGGCTCCCCACGTCAGCGTGGCTCCGGCCCCGCCGATGTTGACCGTCAGCTTGCTGGATGCCGCCGCAAAACCACCGTTCTGGTTCACCGCTGTCCCGGCTGCGTCCGTCCATGCCACCTGGCCCGCCGCTGTGCCGATGCTCCTCGTAAACGATCCAGAGGTCTGATACACACCTCCCGCCAGGCGTAGCGCGCTCGTGCTCGGCAGCCCCGCCCCCTCCACCGCCTGCAATGCACCGCCCGTGATCGTCGTCGTGCCGGTGTAGTTGTTGTTCGCATTGCTCAAAATCCACAGGCCTGCGCCCGATTTCACGACCGACAGCGCCTCCCCGGCATTGGAGTTGTTCGTCAGCCAGAGGGCGATCTCGTTGTCACCCGTCGAGCTTCCCGTCAGCGTCAGCGTGCGCGTGCCCGCACCCGAGAACTGCACCTTGCTCGTGTTGTTAAACACCAGCGTGGCGCTGTCCGCGGTCGCCTGCAGAATGTTGCTGCCAAAGGTGCCGGACGAATCAATCGTGCCGTTGCCCGCCAGCGTGAAGAGCCTGTCAATGCTCACCGAAGGCGTCCCCGTCAGGCTGAACACCGACGCATTGGCACCCTGGTACTGCAGCGTGCCTCCATTAAACACCAGGTTCGACGCGCTGTTGCTGGACGCACCAATCGAGCTCGCCACGCCTCCGTTGGCGAGAACCGTGGCCTGCAGAACCGCACCTCCGCTGAGAATCGTCGCGCCCGTGTAGGTGTTCAGCCCCGTGAGCGCCTGGGTGCCGGAGGCACCATTGCGGATGACCGTCATCGTTCCGGCACCATCAGAAATAATTCCCGAAAACACCCCGGAACTGGAGCTGCTGCTCGTACCAAACTGAATCGCCTGCGCCCCTGCCGCTGTCGTGGTGATCGCACCCGCACCATTGAGAGGAGCTGTGATCAAAGTCGAAATCGCCCCCGCGCCCGAGTAAGGCGCCGCACTGGCACCCGCGGCGTTCACATCCAGAATCGTGTTCTGCCGCAGCACGTTCACCGTGGTCGCCCCCGGGTTGCCCAGAATCTGCGTGTTGGTGCCAGCGGCACGCAGGACACCTTCATCAATGATCAGCCCGCCCGTAAACGTGTTCTGCCCGCTCAGAACCAGAACGCCGTCTCCCGCTTTGGTCACCACTCCGGATCCGTTCGCCAGCACCGAAGAAATCGTCAGCGTGTTTGTCGTCGTCAGCGGTGTCAGCGCCGTGCCCTTTCCTCCCGTGATGATCAGAAGCTCCTGGTTGGACCCTGACGTGGTGATGGTCGCACCGCTGATCAAAGACGCCGCGCCCGCATTGTCGTGCAAAATGGCGCCCATTGTCGCCGCCGCCGTCGATGTGATGGTCAGCGCGCCTCCCAGCGTCAGATTTCCCCCAGTGATCCGGATCGAGTTTGCGGCCACCCCGTTTGAGGTGATCGTGTCCGCGCTCATCAGATAGTTGGCCGCGCTGGATCCCGTCGCAGTGACAAGCGCCGTCGCGGAATTGAGCGCGGCAATGTTCGTGTTGGCCGTGGGGGTCGCCACAAAATCAATCGCGCCCGTCGTGGGATTCGTAATGTAGGTGCCGCTGAGAATGCCGCTCGACACCGCCGTCGGAACCGCCGCAAACTGAATGCCGCCCACCGTTGTCGGCTGGAAATTCACCACCGCACCCGCCGTGCGCGCCGTGTAGGAGGCAAAGCTCAGCGTCGGCGTTCCGCCGTTCGCCGTGAGCCTCACAATGCCGAGGCCGGCGCTCGGCGTCAGAGCCCCCAGGCTTTCCGTCAGCGTCACCCCGGAGAGTCCCTGATATTCAAAGATCCCCCCCGCAAATCCGTTCCCGGTCACTGTGTCAGCTCCGAAAACAAGCTGCCCTGCCGCCGCGATCAAATCCGAGCCGTTCCCGCTCGATGCCGTCGGGCGGAACTGCAGGGTTCCTCCCGCCACCGTCACGTTGCCCGTAAAGTTCGTCACCGCCCCAAACGTGAGCGTCACGCCGCTCGCCACCGCAGTGGTCCCAATCGCGCTGCTGATTGTAAAGGTCGTGGGGCTGGTGATGGCCGTGATCACCGCACCTGCGGGGACGTTGGTCCCCGTCACCGTCTGCCCCACCGTCAGCCCCGCTGTGTTCGCCACCGTCAGGGTCATCGTGTTGGCCCCGCTCGAGGCCGTCGTTGCCGCCGAACTGCCCGTATTGTAGGTCGCAGCCGTCGGATCATAACGCCAGGTGCCACCGCCAATCTTCATCAGCGAGGTGGCGCTGCTGCTGTTCTGGATCACCCCCTGGATTTCGTTCACCAGCGTGTTTTCACCACCGAGGACCAGGCTCTTCGCCCCGGCGCCGCCCGCTGCAATGCTGCTCGTAAACACCAGCGCCGAAGGCGTCCCCCCCTGCTGATTGGCCAGGATGATTCCAGAGCCAGTCGTGCCCGCCAGATTCACCAGTTTAGCCGTGGTTTCACCACTGCCAATATAGTTTAGCGTGCCCGCCACCGTCGTCGCACCCAGGCTCAGCGCCCCACCCGCCACTCCGCCCAGCGCTCCTCCGGAAGCCCCGCCAATCGAACCTACCGCCAGCGTACCAGCATTCACAAACGTGCCGCCCTGGTAGGATGAGGCGTTCCCCTGGATCGTCAGCAGGCTCTGCCCCGCCTTCGTCAGATTCAGCGGCCCCGTGCCCACCTGGAAAATGCTCCCGGTCAGCACCGACTCTCCATTCCCCTGCCACGTAAATGTACGTGCGCTTGTGTCACTCACCCGGTTGATGCTCGCGTTCAGTTTCAGAATCCCGTTGCTCGAATTCGCCAGCGTCAGGGAGCCGGCCGCCATGTTCATCACACCGTTGAGGCCTTGGAACGTGGCGCTGTAGCCATCACGGCCGTTCAGCGTCAGGTTCGCGTTCGCATCCAGGCTCAGCAGCCCAAAATTAACCTGCTTGTTCAGGCCGGAGCCGTCCAGCGCGCGGCTCAGGAAGATGCTGTTGGCGTTCCCACGCACCACCACGTTGCGCGTGTCAAAGTTCGGCGCATCTGTGCGCACTTCCAGCCCCGCCGTGGACGAACTCGTGTTCAAGTCCACCGAGCGCAGCGAATTGCTCATTCCCAGCGCCGCATTGTCAGAAACTCGCACAGATCCCGTGTCAATGCGCAGCGTCTGCCCGAAGCTGTTCGAGGCATTTTGCAGCCACATCGTTGTATAGAGCACCGTTCCCGTCTTGACGAAGCGGTCCTGCGCGTTGTTGTCGAACCCCGTCACCTGGCCTGAAATCACAAAGTTGCCGTTCCCATAAAAAATTTCGCCCGCGCTGCTGCCCAGATCCACCCCTCCGGTGATTTTCGTGATGCCGGAAGTTGCCACCATGCGCCCTTCGGAGGCCGGCCCGCCCAGCACCAGCGTCCCCGAAATCGTGTTGTTCCCCACGCTAATCAGGCCCCCGCTCGCATTCGCCGCACCAGGCCCGCGCCCGCTGACGCTGACGTCCCGGCTCAGCGTCATGCCCGCACCCGCCACATTTCCCTGCAGCACCAGGCTTGACCCGCTGAATCCAGGATTGCCTGTCTGCGCGATACCGTTCACGGAAATCGTCGTCGTTCCCGTGCCCAGTTGAGCCTGGTCGGTGATCACCAGGTTGCCACCGTTGATCACCACATCGCCGGAAATGGAGTTGCTGCTGTTCGTCAGCTTCAGCGTGCCGTTCCCCGTCTTCGTGAAGCCCGAAGTCCCCGCCAGCAGCACATCCAGCGTCGCCCGCTCAAACGCACCCACCTGGATCACAGGAGAGTTCAGTCCGCTCGGCGCAATGAGCGTCAGCGTGTTATTAATAGGATCTGCACCCCCGTTGATCCGGTAGCCATCCAGGCCAAAGATCAAGCCACCTGCCGTGATCGCTTCGCTCAGGCTCACAATACCGGCCGGTGCCGTCGTGAAATTGGCGATGTTGCTGCCATTGGTCCATGTCGCGGAGTTACCGTTCCACTGGCTCGTCGTGGTGTCCCATGGACCATCAAATCCATCATAGAACAATGTCGCACCTCGGGCCTGCGGTCCGATCAGCCACGTGGCCATGAGGCAAATCATGAACCATCCAAGAAGTTGGCGGTGTTGGCGTAATGTCTTCATAATGGATAAGAAAAAAAAGAAGCCATCCCCACACCTGCCCGCACCAAAACAGTGAAGCAGCAGCCCACGCTCTCTCTGAGAGTCGCGGCTGCTGCATTCTTTATTTCAGTGCAGCATGTGGTTGGTGGCATCTAAAGGTAGAACTGTATAAAATCACAATGAACCCTTATCTTCCAACTATTTTTATCCTTTCGCAAAAAAAACACAACTCACTGAATCACAGCCACATACGTCGTAATATTAGCCATTCCTTTAATATGCGCTTTTTGACTAAAGTTTTGACCCTGCCGGCTAAATCTTTCATTAAATCGGCACTTCTTTTTCACCCCGGCGGCAAAGGAGAACCCATCTTTTTTTAGAGCCCTCAGCCCCGTTCCACCCCCGAAATAAATGATTCCCCAGCGGCTTTGAAGCTCGATTCCTCCCTTTTTTGCCTCCTCTGGCCAGTCACCCCCACGTCACCTCTTTAGTGGCACCTCATTTTTTCACCCCTGCCGGTAAATAAGCCGCCGTCTTCCCTTAAAGCCCCGCCCCGAGCCCGCGCAGGCACCTGCTGGCCCCCTCTCGAATGCCCCCTGCCGCCACAACCCGCCCCGGCCAAGCCCTCCGCCCCCCTTCCAGCGTATCCCCGACAGGAATCGAACCTGTATCTAGAGTTTAGGAAACCCTCGTTCTATCCATTGAACTACGGGGACAATGCTGCGCCCCGTCCTTTTCACCGGTTCCGCCCATCATTCAACTCCGGAATGCAGGTTGCATCCCGTGCAATATCCTCTTCTCTCCCACGTTTCCCGCACCCCTCGTTTAGAACCAACTGCACTCATGAATCCCCGCCCCTTCTCCCGTCGCCACTTCCTCTCCACCTCCGCCGGCCTCGCCGCCGGCGCCTTTGCCGGCCCGAATCTTCTTCTCCGCGGACAGGACGCCGCCGCCAAGCGCCTGAACCTCGTCCAGATCGGCGCCAACGGGAAAGGCCTGGCAGATACTGGCATGGTGACGCTGAACCACAACATCGTGGCCATGGTGGATGTGGACACCAAGCGGCTGGATGAAGCTGCGAAAAAGCGCGAGAAGCACCATCTGGAGTCCGGACAGACTGCCCCGCCCGCGCCGAAGCTGTATCAGGACTTCCGCAAGATGTTCGATGAGATGAGCAACCAGATCGACGGGGTGATCGTGTCCACGCCGGATCACACCCACTACCTGGCAGCCATGCACGCCATCAAGCATGGGAAGCACGTCTGTGTGCAGAAGCCGCTGTGCAACTACATCTCAGAAGTGAGAGACCTGCACCGCGCTGCCAAGGAGGCGAAAATCGTGACGCAGATGGGAAATCAAGGGCGTACGATGGAAGGACAGCGCATGGCGAAGGAGTGGATTGAGCAGGGGGCGATCGGTACTTTGAAGGAAATCCGCCTGTGGACGAACCGGCCGATCTGGCCGCAGGGGCCTATTAAGAAGAAGCTGGTGGAGTGCCCGGCCAATCTGGACTGGGACCTGTGGCTTTCCTGTGAGCCGTCTGAGCCTTATTTCGAGTTCGACCTGGACCCCGCGCTGGCGAAGAAGAAGCAGCGCTCGCCTGGACCGGCTCCGTTTAACTGGCGTGGGTGGTGGCAGTTTGGGTCGGGGGCGCTGGGGGACATGGGGTGCCATATCATGGACTCGTCCTTCAGCATTCTGGGTCAGTTGATTCCGGAGAAGATTGAGGCTGAGAGCGGTCCGATTACGGACCTGAATGCGCCGATGTGGAGCAAGCTGGTGTATCACATGCCTGCGGGCAAGCACCCTGCCCTGACGGTTTCGTGGCACGATGGGGAGAAGGATGGGGTGCCGAACAAGCCGGAGAGGCATCCGGACATTCCGGAGGAGACGTTCAAGAAGGCGACGAGCGGGATGATGTTCATCGGCACGGATGGCGTTGTGTTTGAAGGAGATGCGTATTGCAAGAGCCCGGTGATCTACCCTCTGGAGAAGTACACTCAGGTGCGACTGGATATGAAGGCTGGGAAGATCAAGCAGACGGAGACGCGCAGTGTGATGCCGGATAATCCGCAGGGTGAGTGGGCGCACCACATTGTGAATGGGGGGCTGCCGAGCTCAAACTTTGACTACTCGGCTCCGCTGACGGAGTTCGTTCTGCTGGGGAATCTGGCGATCCGGGCGCAGCAGACGGTGCAGTGGGACAAGGGGGCGATGAAGGTGACGAATGTGGAGGCTCCGAACAAGTTCATCACGCGGCCGTCTTATCGGGATGGGTGGAAGGCTTGAGGCGAGTCAAGTACCTAAAGCGTTTTAGCGGCAGCAGGGTGACCTGCTGCCGTTTCTTTTCATGCATGAGTTAATTTTATCCTAGTATCAATGCTTGTTTATGGAACGAAAATGAGGCGTTTTTGAGGGAGGTTTGGGGTGGGTTTGTGGAGCACTTGTGTGTCGGATTCGGCAAAAAGAGGGGTGGGAGAGGTGATTATGAGGGGCGTTTGGGACCGTTTTGGGATTCGGATGTTTTGGATGGGGTCGAGGCGTGGACTTTGAATGGGGAGGGATGAGGGCAGAAAAATTAGGGGCAGAAAAATTTTGGGTTCTGAAGTATGGGGGACCGGACTGGGCCTGGGGATTAGGGGGTGTCGGGTTCTGTGAGGTTTGAGCGGGGGATAGACGGAGGGACGAGGGTGGGGAGTCTTGGGAGTGCGAATGAGAATGAATGGGCTATGGAGCCGAACAGTAAAGAACCGGAAGGGAGGGCCTACGGAACACACGGAATACTCGGAAAGGAGATTTTCCCCATCGGCCGCGTAGTGGGTAAGGTCATGGAGGCTGGGGCTTTGGTCCGATTTTCCGTTTGTTCCGTGTGTTGATTCGCTGCGCTCACCCTTCGGACTCACTTCGTTCGTCTGTCTCGCTCCGCTCGGCTCCGTAGGCTGCCCTCTGCGTTCCGGAGAGACACGGATTTGACACCGCGCGAGATTGGGAGACCGCAGAGAAAAGCTTCTGAAGCCAGGGCAGAAAGATTTTGGGCAGAAAAATGGTGGATTTGGAGGTGTGGGGATCTGGCGCTTTTGGCGGAGCGGGATGGGGAGCGGGTGAGGTGGGTTGGTTGAGACGAGGGGACGTTTTGGAGGCAATGAGATGGGAGTGAGCTGAAACCGTTGGGATTTTTACTTGGAGTGACGACCAAGCTGCGCGAACGCGATGGATTTCTCTGGCCGGTGTTGGGGCTTTTTGTCAATTTTTCGCACCCTGGCCTCATCTTCCAAAATCGCAGTTTCTGAAGTAGGCCGAAGAACAGCCAGAAGGCCGGCTGGTTTGGTCGGAACTGGTTCGGCCGCTGCTCTTATCTTACGAGCCTAGCGCTGATTCAACGAATTGTTCAGCCCCCCTCCCCGGCAGGATGACCTCTTGCTGGGGGGCTGTTGTTGTCGGTTTTTGTTCGGGGAGGGAATCGAGGGGTGACCTGAGACTGGAAAGCCCTTGTGGGAGTGGTGGTGTGAGAGGGCGAGTGGGGCGCTGATGTCTGGCGTTTTGGATCTGGGGGATTGGGCTGGGGGAATCGGGGTGTGGGGTCTGCCATGGTTGGGTTGGGGCAGAGGACGGTGTGAAGGTTAGGCACCTCGCAGTGATTTCTAAATCAACGGCAGCGTTCACCTCGCTGCCGTTTTGTCATCCCTCATGTCTGGCCACTCCCACGGCGCCATGCTCATTCTCGGGAGTCATGTCTGCACTGAAATGAGCTCTGCCTGCGGCTGGGCTGCCTCCCTGCGATACTTGATGCAGCCCATCACGAGCGCAATGATGGCGAGCGAGCGAAGAACAATATGGGCCGTGAGGGCTCTGTGAACCGGATCACCGAACGGGACCTGCATGATCAAATAGACGTTGTAGGCCAGGGAGCCGAGCTGCCCCAATCCAAGCAGGCTGGCTGAAAGCCAGCCGGGACGGAGCCAGAGCAGAACTGTCAGAGCGAGCAGGAGCGCAATGTCGCCGATAACAGCGGCCCACACGCCTGCGATGACGCCGCCCACCGTGAACCAGATGACGTGAGCGAGGGTCATGATGATCGCTCCCATAAACCACCTGGGTTTCAGGGGTGTCTTGGCGAAAACGATCAGCAAAAAAATCGCTGCTCCGATGGGTATCCAGCCAAATGAACCTGTATATTCAGCAAACATCCAGCCCGCGGCGGCTCCTGCAAGGCCTCCAATGGAAGCGAGGGGATGTGGAGGCTTGGGTGATTCACTCATGATGTTTCGTGGTGTATTAAACAGGCCGGGCTGCGGGATGGAAAACAATTCCGTCGAGGACGTCAATCCTAGAGTGGAGCTCACGGGGGCGAGGTCGGACAGGGGTGTCGGTCGGCTCTTTGCGAGCGTCTTGGATGGGAGCCGGGAAGACGATGGCAGGTGATCATCCATCCACCCCACCCCACCCCAAGAATGCCTTGGCTTCCACACTTCGAAAGCTAGCGTCCAGGGCCCCCCTCCCCCCTTGATCTGCATGGAACCTCTCATGTCCTCTGTCCACGAAGTCGCAATCCACGCTTCCCAGAAACGGCTGGAAAAATTGCTGGCCGAGAGGCTGACTCCGGGTGCGGACCGTGCTGCCATTGACGCACGCATCTGGAATCTGTTTGGCGAGACCTGGGCGGTGATGTTCACGGATCTGTCCGGGTTCTCGCGGCATGTGGCTGAATTCGGGATCGTGCACTTTCTGCAGGTCATCTATGAGGCCCAGCGGATCTTCACCCCGTGCGTGGATAGAAACGATGGCATCCTGTTGAAGGTGGAAGGGGACAGCATGCTCATCATCTTCCGCACCGTGGCCAATGCCCTCCAGTGCGCCATCGACATGCAGCGCACGGCCAAACGCTACAACGTCGGCAAGCCGCAGGAGGAGCATGTTTTGCAATGCATCGGCCTGGGCTACGGCCCGGTCCTCCGCATCGGCGACGACGATGTCTTTGGCCGGGAGGTCAACGCGGCCAGCAAACTCGGCGAAGACATCGCCGGGCCCTGGGAAATCCTCGTCACTGAGTCTGTGCAAGGGGAAGCCGCAGAAATCCCTGGCCTGAGGTTCGAGGCCATTGCGGACATCCCGCCCGGGGCCAGCGGTGCCGCGAGGGTGATCTACGAGCTTTGAGAAAGGGAGAGGCAGCTCCAGCGCCACTCACGAGTGCGGGCGAATCCACACTGCCTTTAGGTATGGGGGGGCTGCCATGCGTTGGGTTGGGGCAGATGGAGGGACGAGGGTGAGACGTCTTAGAGAAAGCCAAAGTTTGGGTTCTGGGGTTGCGGAAGTCTGGCCGATTGGGCGGATCGGGATGGGGAGTGTGTGAGGTGCGTTGGTGGCGATGGGGAAGAGCTTCAGTGAGCAAGCTGAAGCCGTTGGGGTACTCCGCTTTGTGATGACGACAATCTGCGCGAACGACACGCATCAGTTGTTGAAAACAACAACGCCACAAAAATCATGCCAACTGTTCAGCAATTCCAAATTACCTCTCAAAATCAGCAAGATGAGTCTTCGCGCTGTATAGCCCCTCAAGAATCATACAATCAATAACATTAAGGGCGCGTTGCCTTAAAGCAGGCGAATCAAATTGCGCATATGCGGTGAAGACAAGTTCCCCCATAGTGATCTCGTTTGCCGCGTTAGCAGTTCGAACATCTCTAGCACTCTCACCGCAACGTGTGATGAAGGACTCACAGATGTCTAGCACGACTTCAGGCACGAGATGATGATTCTCCTTCAGTGCATAGAGTAGGAAGGTTGGCTCATCAGCAAAAGCAGGACTTGAGACAAAGCTCCGAATCAATGCATCGAAAGGTGACAGCGGTGTATCGGGGGATTGCCAGAGATGCCAGAAACAGTGAGCGGCCTTCCGTCGCACTTCATCGTTTTCGTCATTAAAAAGGCGTGCTAGAGCTGTTTCACACCATTTGCGGCATCTCACATTCAACAGATTATCATTCGCCACAGCACAGGCACCCATACGACAGCGCGCATCTCCGTTCAATGCAGCAGAGGAAAGAGTATCGCTTTTTTCATGATAAAAGCGTGCGAGGCAAGCCAAAGATGCTCCAGTTTCCCTGACTTTATCACGTGACGATTGAAGCATGCGCTTAATGACCGGAATAAAATCATCAAGGTGTTCACTCAGTCTTTGACTAATAAACTGATCGACATAGTGAGTTTCCAGGAGATGATCATCTCCAGTTAGCAATTGCTCAAACCATTGCAAGGCGAGCGTGGTATCATGCTGCCACACCGCCATGAGCGTAGATGCGACGCACGCCCGCACTGAAAGACTTGAGTCCTTGACAAGTTGTTCGATGGTCGACCGGAAAATTGAAAGATAGTGACGATTGTCCCAGACAAGGTCTCGAATCGCTCCCGCCGCGAAGCCCCGCACTGTATTAATTCCACAGTTTAGAAGATCGCCCTCAAAGCAGTCGTCCGCTCCACTCTCTGGACTCCGGTGGCAGGCCGCCCGTTTAATGTATTGAACAGCGTCTTCCGGCAAATCAATGCCTCCCATTGCACCTAGAATATTTAGCGCAGAGCGGAAACAGTCATGATGATCGATCTCAAACACGCGTCTTGCAACCGCCAACTTCTGTTCCGGGGATATCGTTGCTTTGAAAATGCCGCTTAGCACAAGAGAAAAGTAATAGGGATGGACATTCGCTGGAAACCTGAGCGCCAAGCTGCTGAAACGTTCAGGCTCCTCTTCAGTGAATTTTTGAAGCATACGTGCAAGTTCAAAAGCACCTCCATGTTCAGGATGAAGGTGATTGTAAGTGCGCTCCTCCGAATCATATTTATTCATTGCTTGAAGCCATTGCTCGTCTGTCATGTGCCGCGCAGCATCTTGTCCAATGGGGGATTCGATGGTGTACACACGTATACTCGAAGGCGCACTGTCAGGCTTCTTGAACTTGATGTCCCACTCGGCTAATTGAGATTTTGCATTTCTGCTAAGCCGGTCTGGAGCAAGAGAGGAAACAAAGTTGTAGGCAGCATGTCCACGATGGCGAAATCCCTCCTTGCTACGCTCCCAAGAGGGCACAAAGGCCAGCAACATGATTTCAAGCTCTTGAAAAGTGTCCTCCGTGCAATGAGGGGAACAATTCTGGATGACTTGGCATGAGACCCAGTAACTGCTGTCAACAAATCCGCAACGCAGCCGCATGGGTTCTGTCGTTAATAACTTGAGCGCCTCCTCCGCAAAGAACTTCGGATTGCTTAGATAGGCATTCATCAAAAGATGATTTGCCGTGTAAAGTTGATGCGTACGCAGCTGACAAATGAAAGGCCGCAATAAGTCTGGGTTGTCCCGCCCAAGTTCTCTAAGTGCAGTTTCGCAGGAGCTGGGATACGCTTCCAATATACCAAGGTGATGGCTAAGAAATCGTCCGGGCCATAGCTTGTCAGACGTAAGCCTGCCAGTTTTAGTCTCGTTCTTGAAAATCTCGGCAGACCTAAGTATTGCTGGCACGACGTGTTGCAGAAATGTCTGCGGAGCTGCACGGGCGCTAAGGCACAGATCATTAACGCCAAAGCCGTCGTTGAAGTAAGAACTTAGGTTTTCAGAGACTGAACTCGTGCTGCTTGCTCGCCTCACTTGTCTATCCATCCAGCATGCTGCAAGCTCGGCACACCATTCCGGGCGCTGTTCTGCCAATCCATGAAGCATGGACCAGAAAGTCCCATTTGATACAAACCGGTCTTTCGCCTCATCCACAGCACCAACAGTCAGCAATTGCAGAAACAGTTCGAAGAAACGTCGGCTCTTATCTAAATTTCTCCCTTCCATCACAAAACGAAAACGCTGACGCCATGTTTCGTCTCCAATGAATGGTTCAAGTAATTCTGCGACCCGTTCTGCATGCTTCTCCGTCTGCCATCGAAGATAGTTTGCAGCCATATCCTGAAGACTTGGTCTTTGCGAGTTCAACCACTGACCGATAATTCCTTTCTGGTCTGCGACCACGAACAATGTATGCGATGTAAAAAAACAGTCCCAAATGCGGGAGGCTAGCATGAGCGCGTTTGCTATCCGTTCCCGTCTTCTGAGCCACCAGCCACACTTGGAGGAAAACCATTTTGATGCATTTTCGATGAAACTGGATGAAACCTTTTTGTCATTTTCTTTTCGTTTTATTTCAGACCTTATTGTCGGCATCAGTAGCTCCAGTTCTTGGACCTGTGGCTGTGGATGAGCCGCCATGAGCTCAACGGCCAGCAGCTTCAGATGCGGCCTCACCTTAGTGCTTTTCAGCAGCCGGTCCATGCTTGCAAGATAGGCCGAAAAATCTCCATCTCGAAGAAATGTTATTACCTGGCGGAGTTGCGCCCGACGAAATAGATCCTGTTTGTCACTCTCCAAATACACTACGAAATCACGCCCGCCATTCGGCTGCGTTCGTGCAAAACAGTAATCAAAAAAAGTCTCGTGGCCAAAGCCATAGCGTTTACCATCCCAGCTAAGCACTCCTTCTGACCCCATTCGTTCCAAAAACTCAGGCGGATAGGCATCCATTTCAGCGGCGGGCACGGAAAGCTCCTGTCTTGCACTCATTCTTTGCGTGAGATGCTGCAAAGCAGGATTCCAGTGCTGATCAAATTGCGGACGTTCGTGGCTCACGGCTCGGCGCTTGACGTTCCAGTATGCATCACACAAATCTTTTGCCGTCGAAAAATGATTTTCTGACTGCATAAGTCCGGCCTCCACATACAAGGATAGATTTTGAGGGAGGCAAAGCATCGCCTGCTGCTGCAAAGTCAGTCTTGAAAAATCGCCGCCCTCCCTCTGCAATACATTCCTGACCTCATCTGAAGACAGTAAACTGATTTCGACTGTTTTTTTCTTTTCATTAACGAGCCTTTTAAGCCGGTAATCATGTTCGAAGTCGAATTTTCTGCATGCCAGCACGAGATGAAAAATACGTTGTCCTCGAAGACCAATCACTTCAGCATGCAATGAAGCCACCGTATCAAAAAAATCAGGATGTCGCCCTGACGTTGTGCTCACACAATCTAGCTGGTCAACGACGAGAACGACCGGCTGATTAGGAAAAGTCTCGGACAAAACAAACGCTGGCGACTCTTGGAGGCCAAGCCTCTCCCCTAACTGGGTCACGGTGGGTACAGGTTCTAGGCGATCCAGTCTAAAGGCCAGTACCGGCAATCCGATCTCAAGCAAACCTTCGACCACCTGGCACAGGCAGGCACTTTTGCCACCTCCTGCAGCGGCAGTGATAAGGATGTCGAGTGAGGTGCTGCTACTCTGGATCTGAGTAACCATTTCTGCTGCGGCAGCACGTCGAATAGCCGTTCCACGAATAAGCTTGGCTCTTTGTCCCGTCACATAATCGCGGGTCAGTCCTTGAACTCGGTTTTTGGCATCAGGAACAGCGGACCTGCGGCGGCTGATCTGACATGTTTGGAGATGCTGATCAATGTCAGTAGCCGTCAGTGTTTCGTGCACTTTGCTCACATACAGGTTGTTTAACACTGCTATCGTAGCCTGCCATGGAGGTTGGAATAAAGCGGTAAGAATATTACTAATCAATACTTCCATGGTAATCTCCCGTCCGCCATGCAGCGTCACCGAGCATAGAAAGCCAAATGCCTCCTCTTCTGAGCTAGCTCCCACAAGTTTTTTGATTTCGGCAAATTGTTCAGCACGTTTTTTTTCCACAAAGTGCTTTTTAAACTGGTCTAGGCCTCCGCCAGACACCTGTGCGGCTCGAGCGTTTTCGGTCAGCATGCGTAATTCGGGCGCGTCTGTGACTGAAGCAAAGACAGAGGTCTCACCGAGACGAAATTTCGCGAAAAAGTACTTCAACACGTCACCCAGCTTGTTGATCGTCCAAGTTGCCTGTCCGGTAACTTGCCGTTTCGCCTGCCAGTGTTCTTTTTTTCCTTTCCTCACCAGATAAAACTCCTCTCCGTCCTCTCCTGGCTCTTCGATGCAGATGGATTCGGCTTCGCCTTTTAAGACTTCAAGCAAGCAGTGGACACCCCAGAGTGACTCATGAATCATGCCTGCTTTGTCCGCTGCTCCGCCGGTATGAGTGCTCAGTGCCATTGAATGCTTTTGGTAGGTGAGATTGCCCAAGAGCATAGTCTTGCCAAATAAAAGATAAAAGCCAAATGCAAATCCTCAACCCATAGACGCAGCATAAGATGCGGGCACGCGTTTGCAGGGGTAATTCCTCACCACCCCTCCCTTCCTCCATGCCCTGCGCCATTCACTGGTTCAAACTTCGCCCTTCCACCCACCCCTACCGCAGATTCACCGCGCCGCCGTCGATGGGGTAGGAGCTGCCGGTGACGAAGGAGGCTGCGGCGATGCAGAGGTAGAGGGCGAGGGCGGCGATTTCTTCGGGCTTGGCCATGTGGCCGATGGGCTGGGCTTCGGTGGGTTTTTGGAACACGTGCGCGCTCAGCGTCGTTTATGTCTTTCCGGGCTTTAGCCGCGGCTTTTCAGGGTCCCTGGATTGGCAGGTGGTGAGGTGAGGCGGTGTTTGGATTCCGCGACGGTGCGGACTCGATATCGGAATATCGAGCTACATCCCAACCGTGCTAAATGCTCTCATTTTAGCTACCGGTTTTCGGCTGATTTTGGTAGGCTTCAAGCGACTTCCAACTGTCTCATGAAAATCATCCATCCGGAACTGCTGCGGCAGACGCTGGCCAGCAAGGGGGCCAGTGTGAAGTTTTTGCTGAGCGATACGACGGTGGTGTTCTTTCCGCTGGCGGTGCAGCATCGGGACTGCAAGGCTCATGGGCTGAGTTACGAAGATGATTACAAGGGCAATGCTCTGGCGGGGCTGGTGACTGCGGAGGGGGCGCAGATTCGGTATCATGAGGCTTATGCGGATGAGCGGGTTCGATCCATTTGGTCACGGCTGCGGACGCTGCCGGAGTTTGCGGATGGGCGGCTGGGGAGGCTGAGCTATCAGGGGCGGCAGGTGCTTCCGTGAGGGGAGTGGGAAATGGGTCTGAATGAATGGTCTGCTGAGGGAGGCAAGAGAGGCGGCGATGGTTTTCTGAGGCAGCCAATCGTATGCTGGCCCTCATGGAGGCCAGGGATTGCGCCGGGACGCGTTGCAGACGCTGCTGGAACGCGGCGTGGTGCTGAGGTGTGCTGGGTTTGCTTCCCGGATGTTTGGTGCGGTTACCCAGGGCGGCACTCGCCGAGGCTTCCTCCTTCGCTCTATGAGCTACGGAGGACGCGCGTTTGCCCTGGGCTCTATTATGGCGCCCCTTTGGGGCTGAGGAGAGAGCGGGACGTTGTTGTGACAGCGGTGCGGTTTGTGTTTTGCGGAGTGCTGCGGGCTCGGAGGCCCGCGCTCCGGGGGGCTGTCGGCGTGAGGGTGGGTTTGTGGCGTATGGATGTCCTCGCAGTCGGGCGGTTTGGCGGAGGATGTCGTGGAGCATGGCAATGACTTCGACGCCAAACACGACCGACCTACGACCGGAGTGCCGCGTTCCCAGGGGGGGGCTTTGCGGAGGTGGAGGGCGAGTACGGGGATGTAGTGCGGGGTGCCGATTCTGCGGCGGTGCGAACTCGATATCGGAATATCGAGCTACATCCAGGCGGGCCACATGCGCTTGTGGTGGGCTTGGCGAAGAATGATCTGCTTTGCTTTGCTTTGCTTTAGCGGAGATTGACGGCGCCGCCGTCGATGGGGTAGGAGGAGCCGGTGACGAAGGAGGCTTCGTGGCTGCGGAGGTGGAGGGAAAGGGCGGGGATGAAAGGCACCCACATGCGGCGGAGTTTTTTGCAGACGCTGCTGGTGGGCTCCGGGAGGTGATGGAGGCGCTGGGTTTGCTTCCCGATTTGTTTGCGGTTACCCAGGGCGGCACTCGCCGAGGCTTCCTCCTTCGCTCTATGAGCTACGGAGGACGCGCGTTTGCCCTGGGCTATATTATGCCGCCCCTTTGGGGCTGAAGATGGAGCTGCGAACGCGGTTAGCGGAGATTGACGGCGCCGCCGTCGATGGGGTAGCTGCTGCCGGTGACGAAGGAGGCTTCGTCGCTGCAGAGGTAGAGGGCGAGGGCGGCGATTTCTTCGGGCTTGGCCATGCGGCCGATGGGCTGGGCTTCGCTGAGTTTTTGGAACATTTCGGCTTCCTGACCTGGATAGGTTTTGGCGAGGTAGCCATCGACAAAGGGGGTGTGGACGCGGGCGGGGGCGATGCAGTTGCAGCGGATGCCCTGCTTGATGAAGTCTTTGGCGATGGAGTAGGTCATCATGAGGACGGCGCCTTTGGTCATGGAGTAGGCGAAGCGGTCGGCGAGGCCCATCTGGGCGGCGATGGAGCACATGTTGAGGATGACGCCGTTTTTCTTTTCGGTCATGTGGGCGAGGGCGGCCTGGGCGCAGGCGTGGACGCCTTTGATATTGACGCGGTGGAGGCGGTCCATGTCTTCCTCGGTGGTGGTGAGGGCGGTGCCGATGTGGGCGATGCCGGCGTTGTTGACGAGGATGTCGATCTTGCCGTGGGTGGTGGCGACTTGGTCGAAGAGGGTCTTAACCTCGGTGTAGTTGCCGACGTCGCAGGCGGAGGCGCGGGCGGTGCCGGTGGCGCCAGAGGCGGTGATGGCATCGACGGTGGATTGGGCGGCTTCTTGTTTGAGGTCGAGGACTTCGACGTGGGCGCCCTGCCTGGCGAAGAGGATGGCGATGGCCTGGCCGATGCCGGAGCCGGCTCCGGTGATGATGACGGTTTTGTTGGTGAGGGAGAACATGGATGCTGGATGCTGGATGCTGGATGCTGGATGCTAGATGCTAGATGCTAGATGCTAGATGCTAGATGCTGGATGCTGGGGTGGTGGGAGAGAAGGCGGACGGGGATTGGGGGTATTGGGAGGGCGAGGGGTGGTTCGAAAGCGGCGCTGAAGCGCCGCAGTCCGGGGACGCTGGCGCGGGAGAGGGGGCGGTGGGCCGTGGAGAGAAAGAGAACTTTGGTTGGTGGGGTGTTTTTACGTGGAATGGTCAGAGTTTTGCACGCAGAGATTTGGAGAACGCAGAGATGGCCGGATTTGAGTGCCTACGGAAGGCACGGAATACACGGAAGCCGGAGCGGATTTGTGGCTGGGGGATGAGGGGGCGCTGGGTTTTGGGCGGTCGGGAGAAAGGGCAGAAAGATTGGGGGCAGAAAAATTTTCCCGGAGGGGTGAAGGTGTGGTCGTCAAAACTTCCAACGCGAATGATCGGGGATGCCGAAAGTTTGTGGCCGGGGTGATGAAGAGCGTCGGCTTTAGGCGATCAGGATAAAGGGTAAAAAGATTGGGGGTAAAAAGATTTTTCCGGAGGGGGAAGGTGTGGCCATCAAAAGTCGCAACGCGAATGGGCACAATGAGCTGCGAATTGTCGGGAATGGCGCTGGGGTGAGATAAGCTTTTTCTACTTTTTGCCTTTTTTGCGGCTAGCGGATTCGGGGGTGGCGGGGAGGAAGGGGGTGAAGCGGGATTCGAAGCGTTTGGGGATGACGCATTGGATTTCGGCGCGGCCGGTTTCGTAGTCTTCGCTGAGCATCTTGCCTTCCTGATGGACGAGGGCGACGAGGTCCATGCGGTCGAGGGGGAGGCTGAGGGTGAGGCGCACGACGCGGTCGATCATGAAGTCGTGCAGGCGGTGGAGGAGGTCGTCGAGGCCGTGGCCGGTTTTTACGGAGATGAGGACGGCTTCGGGGAATTCGCGCTTGAGTTCGAGGAGGCGGGTGTCGTCGATGAGGTCGGCTTTGTTGAGGACGAGGAGGACTTTTTTGTCGCCGGCGCCGAGCTCGCTGAGGACCTGGGTGGTGGTGTGGTAGAACTCGAGGGCCTGGGGGGAGCTGGAGTCGATGACGTGGATGAGGAAGTCGGCCTGGATGGCTTCTTCTAACGTGGCGCGGAAGGACTGGACGAGGTCGTGGGGGAGATTGCGGATGAAGCCGACGGTGTCTGTGACGAGGAGGGGCTGGCCGTCTGGGAGCTCCATGCGGCGGGTGGTGGTGTCGAGGGTGGCGAAGAGCTTGTCTTCGACGTAGGAGTCTGCGGCGGTGAGCTTGTTGAGGAGGGAGGATTTGCCGGCGTTTGTGTAGCCGACGATGGCGGCGTGGGGGACGGGGACGCGGCTGCGCTCTTTGCGCATGGTGTCGCGCTGCTTTTTGACTTCTTCGAGGTCGGCGCGGAGTTTGTCGAGGCGCTTGCTGGCGAGGCGGCGGTCCACTTCGAGCTGGGTTTCGCCTTCGCCACGTGCTGCGCCTGCGCCGCCGACGCCGCCGCCGGCGCCGCCGCCCTGGCGGTCGAGGTGGGCCCACATGCGGGTGAGGCGGGGGATGGAGTATTCGAGGCGGGCGAGCTCAACCTGGAGGCGTGCTTCGCGGGTCTTGGCGCGCATGTTGAAGATGTCGAGGATGACTTCGTGGCGGTCGATGACGGCGATGTCGCCTTCGCTTTCCCAGGCGCGCTGCTGGCCGGGGCTGAGCTCGTTGTCCCAGACGATGCAGTCGGCGCCGAGGTCTTTGGCCTGCTTCATGAGCTCGGCGGATTTGCCGCTGCCGATGAGGTAGCGGGCGGTGTGCTCGCGGGCGAAGACGAGCTCTTTGCCGATGATGTGGATGCCGAGGGTGCCGACGAGTTCGGCGAGTTCTTCGAGGAGATCGGTGGCGTGCTGCTTCTCGCGGCGGTCGAAGTAGGCGGCGATGAGGAAGGCGTTCTCGACGGCATTGGGTTTTTCGCGGATGTCGAACATGGGGGTGGGGAGTATGGAGAGGGGTGGGGGATTGCCAAGCTGGGGATTCTGCGGGGGGGGGGGGGCGGGGGGGCGGTGGGGCGGTGGGGCGGTGGGGCGGTGGGGCGGTGGGGCGGTGGGGCGGTGGGGCGGTGGGGCGGTGCGGCGGTGCGGCGGGGAGACGCTGCTGGAAAACACGATGTGCGAAGAAAGCGATGGGTTTGCTTTCCAGATTTTTGCGTGGGTGAACCCAGGGCTTGCTCGTGCCTCGCGGCGCCCTGGGCTGAGTCCGACGCCCCGTTGGGGCTGGTGGGGGTTTGAGGGACTGGTGGGGCGGTGCGGCGGTGCGGCGGTGCGGCGGTGGGGCGGTGGGGCGGTGGGTCAGTGCGGCGGTGCGTCGGTGCGTCGGTGCGTCGGTGCGGCGGTGGGAAGAGGGCGAGGGATGGTGCGGGGTTTTGGGTGCTGGGGGGCGTGGGGTGGTTCGAAAGCGGCGCTGAAGCGCCGCAGTCCGGGGACGCTGGCGCGGGAGAGGGGGTGGTGGGGAGCGGGGAGACGCTGATATTGAGAACGCAGAGATTGGAAGACCGCAGAGAATGCCTTTTTGAACAAGGGCCTACGATTTGCCATGATGTGCGGCGTTGGTTTATTCAGTGTTTTACCAAGGGACGTCTGCACGGCACTCGCGGCGCGGGTGTGCGGCAGAGCGGTGCGAATGTGGCGGCGGGACGGGGAGACGCTGCTGGAGGACGCGGTGTGTGGGGAAAGCGCTGGGTTTGCTTTCCTGAGGGGAACGCCGGTACCAGGGTGGCCTCGCTGAGGCTCGGCAACCCTTCGCTGTGATGCGGAAGGCCTTTGGCCTTCCAAAACATGGAGATCAAACTATGGGCATGGGCTTCCGTGTTGATAACTCCAAGCAGAGATCTGATGTGGCTGAGACAAACCTGTTTTAGAGGGCTTCTGGTATCAAGCTTATCTCTCCTCAAAACATCCTACAGTCTCCTGGGCTGCGTCAACAACAGCAAACCATTGCCAACAACTGCCAGCCACCGCAAACAACTGCAAACCACGCCTCATTGCCAAGCTGTGTATTCCGTGGCATGAAGAGCCTGACATGACACGCCGCCGCTTCTTTTTTCTTTTTCTGTTTCCTTTGCTGAGCCTGTGCCTGGGGCTGGTGGGCTGCGATTCCTCGGAGACGGCGCCGCTGCCGCTGAATCTGTATGAGTGTGATGCGGGGGAGGCGGCGGTGCGGGAGCTGATCGGGAAGCTGCCGGATTTGAATCCGGGGGTGCCGAAGAGTTATTCGATCGTGCTGGGGGAGATCAACCGGGATGGGATGACGCCGGCGAGTGATGCGTTTACGAAGCGGTTTGAGGACCTGAAGCTGAAGTTTATCAATGCGCAGAATCTGAAGGACATTGAGCCGGACCATACGATCGCGGATCCGGAGACGCGGCTGGCGGCTTTCATTCTGCAACTGCGCAAGCTGCAGCCGACGAGCGCGACGACGTGGGACGCGGAAGTGGGATGGGGCTACAAGAAGGAGTTTGCGCGGTGGAAGATGCGGGTGGAGGTGAAGGATGGGAAGACGAGCGTGGTGAAGGCGGAGAAGGTGGAGGGGAAGTGAGGGGGGGGCATCTTGATTCGTAAAACTCATTTCCGACAAGGCGAGGCTGAGGCAATTCGGTTTGCCGCAGAGGGGCAGTGAGGCAGAGGGGGCAGAGATTTGACTCCATTCTTTGCAAGGGAATGGCCGGAGGTTTGTGCTGCGGAGATTTTTAGACCGCGGAGGAATTATACCACCGACAGTTGAAAACCGGTCTGAGCGACTGGCACTCTGTGCAGGGCGGCGGAGGTTGTTTGGGGGCAGCGAAAACTGAGACGAGTGCGATGGATGCTCGCGGCGCAGGAGCGTGGCGGGGCGCGTTGCAATCGCTGCTGGAACCCGGCGTGATGTGACGGGGCGCCCGTTCTACGCTGAAGCTTCGAAGGGTCAACTGGGTTTGCCGCCCCGGCTTTTGGGTGGGTGACCCAGGCAGTGAGAGGACGGGGCGATTTGAATTGAGGGTTTGCCGCCCCGGCTTTTGGGTGGGTGACCCAGGGCTTGCTCGTGCCTCGCTGCGCCCTGGGCTGAGTCCGTCGCCCCGTTGGGGCTGGTGCGCGAGAAGAATGGCCCCGTATTTAAGAGGGCGTGGTATTATTCTGAGGGGGGGGCTGATTTGCTTCGCGCGAGATTTGAAGAGCGCGGAGGAATCATGTGTGCAGGGCGCCGGCGCCGGCGTCGTCCACGCTGTCCACATCCATCTGACGGACGCGTTTGCGATCGCGCTCATTTTGCACGGCGTTGCGCAGTTTCTCGCGCACGGCCTCGACGTCAGGAATGGCACGCATGGCGACGGTGGGGGTGGTGGCGTCAGTGGTGATCATGGTGAGATTGCCAAGACCGACCATGCGCAGCAGCAGGGGCTGCTCCATGGTGTAGTCGCGGACGCGGAAGAGCTCGAGTTCATCGACCTTTCTGTTCAGGATGCCGGTGCGGATGCGGAGGCGCTGGGTGGTGAGCTCATAGGTGGTGCATTTGGTGACCCACCAGCGGATGAGCCACATGAAGAGCGGGATGATGAGGGCCAGGTAGGCGAGGCCACCGGTGAAGATGGCGGGAATGGTGGCGGCAAAGGCGATGCCGACTGCCAGCAGGATGCAGAGAAAGTAGTACCAGAAGTGCACCCACTGCGAGGTGTGGCCGGACCAGAGGGTGGTTTCCGCAGTGGCGGCGGAAGGGATGGTGACGTCGTCAGGGGGCATGATGTGCGGGAGGTAGGAGTTGAATGAGGATGCGGTTGGGAAATCAGAGCATGGCCTTGAGCTCATCGAGCGCCTGCTTGGTGCGCTTGATGCCTTCGATCTCGGTGTGCTTGTCGCCTTCGTATTCGATGCCGATGTAGCCGTTGTAGCCGGCTTTGACGACGATGCTGATGAGGCGCTCGAAGTCGAGGGTGATCTCGCGGCCTTCGCGGCGGTCTTCGGTGTAGAATTTGCCGGCGCCGGTGTCCCAGTCGTAGGCTTTGGCGCTCATGCCTTTTTTGACCCAGGGCATGAACTCGCGGAGGCCTTTGTAGGGATTGTAGAGCTCGCCTTTGACGCGGTCGGTGTAGAAGTTTCCGAAGTCGGGGAGGATGCCGACGCGGGGGTGGTCTGCGGCTTTCATGACGCCGGTGAGCCAGAGGCCGTTGCTGGAGAGGCCGCCGTGATTTTCGACGACGACGAAGAGTTCGCGTTTGGCGCCTTCGACGCAGAGGCGGTGGAGGCCATCGGCGGCGAGTTTCATCTGCTCGTCCCAGGAGAGCTTGGGATCGCTGGCGGCATTGACGCGGATGCTGTGGCAGCCGAGGGTTTTGGCGGCATCGAGCCACTTGAGGTGGTTTTCGATGGTCTTGGCGCGCTTGGCTTCATCGGGGTCGCCGAGGTTTCCTTCGCGGTCGCACATGATGAGGAGGCCCTGGACGCCTTCGCCGTCCTGGCGCTTTTTCATTTCGGCGAGGTAGGCGGCATCGGTGGCTTTGTCGAAGAACATCTGGTTCACGTACTCGACGCCGTCGATGCCGAGGCTGCGGGCGATTTTGCAGAAGTCGAGGTGCTGGTGGCGCTCGGCGCTGCCTTTGCCGAAGATGCCTTTGTTGAGGGACCATTCGGCGAGGGAGATTTTGAAGGGCTCCTTCTTGTCTGCGGCGATGAGGGGGCGGGAGCCGGCGGCGGCGAGGGCGGTGGAGACGAGCTGGAGAAAGTGGCGGCGGGAGGTCATGGGTGCGATGAGCGCACTATGATGTGGGGTGGTGCCTGAGCTCCAGCGGAATTTTTGGGCCGGGTTTGTAACGGAAGGGGGCTTGGGACGATCGGCGCTGGGGGATTGGAAAGTGGTGGGGACTTTCGGTTTTGCCGCAGAGGGGCGGAGGGGCAGAGATTTGGGGGGAGTCTATTTGGGCGCAGTTTGCAGGAAGAAAGTTTCCAGATTCCGGCTTCCTCCTTCGCTCTTCGAGCTACGGAGGACGAGAAAGCCGGTACTGCCATACTTGCGCTGGCTGGTTTGGGATTTGGGGTGATGCGGGGCTTCCAGAACGGGCTGAAGCCCGAACTACGAACGGGGAGGCGGAACGGGCTGGCTGCGCAGCCGCGAAGCGAACCCCAAACTACGTACGCAGACGAGCTGCTGAGACGTGGAAGTTATTGGAGAGGCAGAGGTGGCAGAGAATTGGAGGGCCGAGAGAGGCGGGAGATTTGAGGGCCTACGGAATACGCGGAATGAACGGAAGGAGGACCGGAGGGGATGCCTGTGGGGAAAGGGGGCGCTGTTTTTTGGGCGGTCCGGAGTCAGGGCAAAAAGATTGTGGGCAACGAAGATTTTTCCCGGAGGGCTGAAGGTGTGGCCGTTCATTTATAGCGGTTCGCAAAACTCATTTCCGTTTAGCGGGCTGTTTCTTGATCGCGAATCATGGGCTTCGACGGCGGCTGGCTGAGGACAGCCAGCCCTACCTGCGCTGGGCACTCGCGTGCCTGCAGCGAGGCAGGGAAGGCTAGTCCTCCAGCCTCCGCCGAACGTCTCCAAGCGCCGCTGACCGGAAATCCGTTTGGGAAAACGCTATACACCGTAGTTATTCGGGGGTTACGACAAGCGCAGGTTTCCAATGCGAGTGGGAACGAGGGTGCGCGAATTGTTGCGAATGCGCTGGGCTCATCTCGGCGGAGCGAGATCTCGAGCGGAATTTTTGGGGCGGGTTTGTAACGCTGCGCGCGGCCTGCGGCTGTTTTTGCGAGGGCCGGGGATCAGGGGGGCAGTGAGGGCGCTGGGCTCATCTCGGCGGAGCGAGATGAGTACTGTACGGGCGGCTACGCGGCTTTGCGTTCGACGCGTTTGCGGAGCATGGCGGCGCGTTCGCCTTTGACGACGCCTTCGTTGATGGTGACGCCGCGGACGTCCATGCGGCTGGGGACGTCGTACATGACGTCGAGCATGATGCGCTCAAAGATGCTGCGGAGGCCGCGGGCGCCGGTGCCGCGGGTGACGGCTTCCTTGGACATGGCGAGCATGGCGTCGCGGGTGATGGAGAGCTCGACGCCGTCCATGTTCATGAGCTTGGCGTACTGTTTGATGAGAGCGTTTTTGGGCTCGGTGAGGACGCGCATGAGCTCCTGCTCGGTGAGGGGCTCGAGGGAGCACATGACGGGGAGGCGGCCGATGAATTCGGGGATGAGGCCGAAGGAGAGGAGGTCCTCGGGCTCGACATCCAGCTTGGTTTTGACGACGTCCTGCGCCATGAGGTGGGCGTTGCCGAAGCCCATGGTCTTGCCGCCACGGCGGCGCTCCATCATCTTGTCGAGACCGACGAAGGCGCCGCCGCAGATGAAGAGGATGTTTTCGGTGTTCACCTGGATGTACTCCTGCTGCGGGTGCTTGCGGCCGCCCTGGGGGGGCACGTTGCAGACGGTGCCTTCGATGATTTTCAGGAGGGCCTGCTGCACGCCTTCGCCGGAGACGTCGCGGGTGATGCTGACGTTTTCGGTTTTGCGGCCGATCTTGTCGATCTCATCAATGTACACGATGCCCATCTCGGCGCGGGCGACGTCGTAGTCGGCGGCCTGAAGGAGGCGGAGGACGATGTTTTCCACGTCTTCGCCGACGTAGCCGGCTTCGGTGAGCGTGGTGGCATCGGCGATGCTGAAGGGGACGTTCAGAATGCGGGCGAGGGTCTTGGCGAGGAGGGTCTTGCCGCAGCCGGTGGGGCCCATGAGCAGGACGTTGCTCTTTTCGATCTCGACGTCATTCGGATCGGGGAGGGCCGTGGTCACCTTGCGCGGGCCGCCGCTGCCGGCACGCGCGGCCTGCTGCTGGGTGTGGAGGATGCGCTTGTAGTGATTGTGCACGGCGACGCTGAGCACCTTCTTCGCCTGGGGCTGGCCGATGACATGCTGGTCCAGCAGGGCGGCGATGTCTGCCGGACGGGGCACCAGGAGGGAGGGGCCGCCCTCCGAGTCGATGGAGGTCTCCTTGTCGAGGATGTTTTTACAGACGTGGATGCAGTTGTCGCAAATGTACACCCCGGGGCCTGCAATGAGCTTTTTCACCTCTGCATGGCTTTTGCCGCAGAAGGAGCAGAGAGTAACGTTGGAACCGCGTGCCATGATTTTTTTGGGGGATGTGACAATTCTCGCACGGAAGCGGGAGGCACGTCAAGGTGACGCTGCTTCAATCATACGCAAAACGATCCTGCCTGTGCTTTCCCGCTCATACCGTGCAAGGAGGATTACGTTTGAAACCGGTTGCGGGATCAAAATGGCGTCTCTTCCTGTCAGCGCGGCTGGCAGGCTCGCGCGGGGGCTTCCTTGCGCGTTGTGAATCTGCCATTTCTGTCCGGCTGCGGGCTGCACATCTTCCCAGGAGGGGCTGCCCAGCCCGTGAATGACCGCTCCGGGCGGAACGGGAGCGGGGTCGAGCAGCCAGGCCTGGGGCACGAGCTCGCGCAAGGCAGCGAAATGCTGGAGGCGGAGCTCCTGGCGCCAGAAGGAGCGCAGGAGCGGCAGGTGCAGCAGGGCGCGCTCCAGCGGGGAGTGGGCCAGCGGCACGCTGCCGCCAGCCAGGGCGAGCTGCGCCTGGTCCCTGGCATGACTGAAGGAGAGCCAGAGCTCTCCCTGAGCCTCAGGCGGGGGAGGGCTCTGCGCCATCCAGTAGGTTAAAAATTCGCCCGCCGGACCTGCCACCCGGCCCTTTCCCACGCGGGCCTGCAAGACCGCCCGTGCCGCCGCCCAGCGCATGAGGCGATACCCGGCGGACTCCACAGCTTCGCGCTGGGGCCGGGGGAGTAGTGCCAGGAGGTCTGGTTTCATGAGGAGATGCGCATGCCCTAAATGCAGTTGGCCCCCCTTCAAACGAGGGATTGCAGGAAAAAGATGTTTATGGTAATTATAAAGCTGTGCCACTGCCTGCCCGCCCATCTTTCCTCAATCCGCGAGCCCTTTTGAAAAAGAGAACGGTGGCCGGCTTTTCCATGGTGGAACTGCTCACGGTCATTTGCCTGATCGTCATCCTCAGTACGGTGGCCCTCGGGTGGTACGGGGGGAACAACCGTGCCGCCATTGAGCGGGTGATCGCCCAGCGCAATGCGCAGGAGATCGTCTCCATGGGGGTGTGCGCCACGATGGGCGGGGCGGATTTTGTGGTGCCGGGGGACAAGCAGGCAACGGCCATCAATCTGATCGTGGGGGTGACGGGCCAGCAGGGCATGTGGAAGGACAAGATTTTCCGCCTGACGAATCTGCAGGCAGCGGATCTGCCCGGTGCGCTCGCCTTTGTGAAGTTCGATGGGGGGCTGCTGCTGTATGATCCCGCGGGGCAGCAGCTCTGAGGAGACATGGATTCAACACGGCAAGAGATTAGGAGACCGATGGGAATGGCACTCGGTACAGACGCTCAATCGCGGTTGTCGGTGCCGCTGGACGCAAGCGTGCGGCGGGGCGGGGGGCAACGCTGCTGGCAACTGGCAGACTGCGGCGAAGCGCTGGCTTTGCTTCCCGAATGGCTTGCGTTAACCCAGGGTCGCCTCGCCTAGGCTCGGCTGACCCTGGGCTATGATCCGCAGCCCCTTCAGGGCTGAATCCGAGGCTCCAAACGCAATGCAAAAGAAGATGCAACCTCGCGATGCATGGTCTTCACTGAGCGCCATTCAAGACTGGAAGCGAATGGCTTTGGAACCAAGGCTTTGAGATTTCGCTTTTTCTGTGGTGTGTATCTATTCAGTGTTTCCCCAAGCCGAGGCTCACACCACGAGCCTTTGAAAACAGGTCTTTTACTTCCACCATGCATTCACCACAGAGCACCGGAACTCAAGGCGGCTTGATTGTGGAAAGGAGAGTAACTTTCGGTCAATCGTTTCCGGAAGAGTGAAGGCGTGTTGGTCGCGGTGTTGTAGCACGGAGTTACGATTCGAGGCGGCGCGGTCGCGATATCGGAATTGCCTTCGGCTGTCTCCACTTCGTTCCGGCTCCGCGCTACATCCCCGCGTGTCTGCGTTCGAAGTGAAGAATCAGCGAAACTTCCGCATGGAGTTATTCAGAAGCCACGATGAACACAGAGATTCCAGATCAAACCCATTTTTAACTGTTTGTGGTATCAATCCGCCACGGTTTCCAGATTCAGGGTGGCGGGGAGTTTTGCGGCCTCGGCGGGATTGGTCGCGGCGGGCTCATCAGGGAAGATCACGACGATTTCGCGGATGGCGCCCTGCTCATGCTGGCGCTGCTCCTTGAGCACCCAGTTCTGCACAAATTTCGCCACGGAGAGGCGGCTGGCTTCGCGCACGTGCTTGATTTTTCCCGGCACAGCGGCGCGGCGCTCCAGGATGGAGGTGAGGCCCTTCTCCAGTTCGGCCATGTTTTCCGCCGCATTGAAGCGCAGCCAGCCTGCCTCGGCTTTTTTTTCCATGGTCTCCGTGCGGATGGCCGGCGGCAGCGAGGGGCGGATGGCGGGGGCGACGACCACGCAGCGGCCGTTTTCGAGGGTGAGCTTCCATTCGTCGGAGAGCTTCAAATGGTAGCGATAGACGACCATGGCGCGGATTTCCGCGGTCGTGGTGCCGAGGTAGAGGGCGTCATTGAAGAGGGTTTTCGTGTCAAACTTCGTGACGGTCTCCTCGGTGTCCAGCGTGGCAAGCTCCAGGACGTCTCCGTGGGTGGAGGCGATGCGGCGCACGTTTTCGCGGAAGCTCTCGGTGATGGTCTGCTTTTGGAAATTCGCTGCGAGCCACTTGAGGCCAAAGCCCGAGTCCACCAACTTCCACATCACCGCGCCGCCGATGAGAAGCAGGGCCAAAAAGATCAGGCCGAGGGTGGTGAAGCATCCCGGCCCGCGGCGCGGAGGGGGTGGTGGAGCAGGATCTGGATCAGACATGGGATGAAAAAAGTTCCTCCTACAATCCAACATGCCGCCTCCGACTTTCCCTGCCAATGACGAATCTCGTAAAAAGCTCGCCTTGACGATCTGCCGCCACCCCGCCGAGACTGCGGCGCATGAAGCTTTCATTCATTCCGCATGCTGTACTGCTGGTGTTTCTGGCAGTGATCTCCATCACTCAGGCGCAGCAGCCTGCGGATGCGGAAGAGAATGCGAGAGAAAAAAAGCTGCTCGATGACATCGAGAAAGTCGGCTGGGTGCGCGAAGGCGCGGGTGATCTCGGCAAAGTCGCGACAGTGGCGATTCCGAAGGGGTACCGCTTCACCCACGGCAGCGGTACGAGCCGTGTGCTGGAACTGTTTGGCAATCTGCCGATGTCGTCCGCCTCGGGCATGCTCACCACGGAAGGCTTCGGCCCGTGGATCATCTTCAGCTATGACGAGTCCGGACATGTGAAGGACGATGAAAAGGACAAGATCGACGCCGACGAACTACTGCAATTCAAACGTGAGGAGGTGCAGGCAGCGAATGAAGAGCGCAAAAAACGCGGGCTCAATGAGCTGGCGCTGGCAGGCTGGGCCATTCCGCCCCGCTACAATGAGAACACCCACACGCTGGAGTGGGCCCTGCAGGTGCAGAACGTGAAGACCGGTGGCATTTCCATCAACTATGAAACGCGGCTGCTCGGCCGAACCGGCGTCATGGAGGTGCAGCTGGTCTGCTCCCCCGAGGAGCTGCAGCCGCTGCTGGCCGAGTTTCAGAAGATCCTGAGCGGATACTCGTATGTGGAAGGTCAGCGTTACGCTGAGTTCCGCCCCGGGGACAAAGTGGCCGAATATGGCCTGACGGCGCTGGTGGCCGGCACGGGCGCTGTGGCGGCGGCCAAAATGGGGTTGTTCAGCAAGCTGGGTGTGTTTGTCGCCAAGCTGGGCAAAGGCATCATCCTGGTGATCGCCGGAGCGCTCGCCGGTTTGAAGAAACTCTTCGGCAAACTCTTTGGCTCGCGCCAGCCCCCGGGTGAATAGCGCATGACGGACGGCCAGATGCTTTTCGCAGTCTTCGTGCTGCTTTATCTGCATGAATGCCTGCGCCTGGTGCCGCCGACGGCGTGGATGGCGGCGGGGACGAGCCGGACTGGCTGGAGCGCCCAGCGGCCGTGGACGCGGCTGCAGATCGCGGGCGGCTCGCCGCTGCTGCTCTCCGCGCTGCCGCCGATGCAGGCGCATGCGCTGGCGCTGCCGTGGGTGTTTGTGCCTGAGGCAGCAGCTTTGCGTGTACGCCTCACGGACGAAATGACGGTTTTCATCGCCTGGGACGCGCTGGCGCTGCGTGTTGAGGAGAGCACGCTGCATCTGGATGAGGTCACGCGCGTGCGGCTGCCTTCGAAAGCGCTGGCGGAGCTGTGGCGGCAGCGGCTCGGTGAATGGAGCGGCCTGACAGCGGAGCAGCGTCGCAGCGCCTTTTTGAAGCATGCGCGCGCGACGCTGGACACGAAGGCCGCCACGAAGATGGCGCTGGAGACGGCGCGCAGCACCCGCGCGCTGCGCGCGCTCGCCACGGTGCATTGCCTGTGGTGCTTTGGAGTGATCAGCGTTTTGTACCATCGCTTTGGCGACAGCGTCGTGGTATTCGCCGCCCTGGGGGTTCTGCTGCTGCTGCAGTTCATCCAGTCGTGGCTGTTTCTGCGTGCGACGCGGAAGAGTGCCGCCGCCATTCCCCACCGACGCTGGCGCGCGGTGGGCATCGCGTTTCTGCCGCAACTGGCGATGCGCGCGTTTGACGGGGTGAATCTCAGCACCGAGGCGGAGCCGCCGCATCCGCTGGCGTGGCGCGGTCTGATGGATGAAAAGCGCTGGCTGGAGGCGGCGCGGAAATTCTGGCGGGAGACGCGCTATGTGCCGGGCTGGGCGCAAACCGAGGCGCTGCCGGTGGAAGCGGAGGCATTGGAGAGATTTTTCCGGCACGAGGACGTGGCGGAGGCGGAGTATGACCCGCCTCCCGCAACGACGAAGCTGCCGACCTGCCCGCGGTGCGGGGCGGAATACCAGAGCGGTGTCACAGCGTGCGCGGACTGCGGCGGGGTGGAGCTGCGGCAGCCTGCGGCGTGATCATCAGGCGCAGTTGAAAATGAGTCTGAGTGGCTGGCAGCCTATTGAGGTCAGCCGAGGTTTTAAGGCAGCGAATCATGAGATGGAAGCGATGGATGCCTGCGGCGCAGAGGCGTGGCGGGACGCGTTGCGAACGCTGCTGGAGCCCGGCGTGATGTGACGGAGCGATGGGTTTGCTTCCCCGGACTTTTTTGCGCCGGTGAACCCAGGGCTTGCTCGTTCCTCGCGGCGCCCTGGGCTGAGTCCGACGCCCCTTTGGGGCTAAGGGAACAGACCTGTCCTTGAGCGGAGACTTTAAACGAAGCGATGTGTGCGGGACCGCAGGATGGGAGGCGACAGCCCACTCGTGCAGTGGGCAGTGGGCAGTGGGCTGTGGGCAGTGGGCAGTGGGCTGTGGGCAGTGGGCAGTGGGCAGTGGAGCAGTGGGCAGTGGAGCAGTGGGCAGCGGGCAGCGGGCAGCGGGCAGCGGGCAGCGGGCAGCGGGCAGCGGGCAGCGGGCAGCGGGCAGCGGGCAGCGGGCAGCGGGCAGCGGGCAGTGGGCAGTGGGCAGTGGGCAGTGGGCAGTGGGCAGTGGGCAGTGGGCAGTGGGCAGTGGGCAGTGGGCAGTGGGCAGTGGGCAGTGGGCAGTGGGCAGTGGGCAGTGGGCAGTGGGCAGTGGGCAGCGGGAAGACGAGGGGTGGTTCGAAAGGGGCGCTGAAGCGCCGCAGTCCGGGGACGCTGGCGCGTGAGAGGGAGCGGTGGGCGCAATGGTGTCGTGGATGCGCGGGGGGGGGCGGACGGTTTGGCGGAGTGCCTACGGGCATTGGAGTGCCCTCGACGCCAAACACATCCGACCTACGGCCGGATCGTCACGTTATTCGGGATACAAGCCGGCATGATTCGAATACAGACCTGTCTTGAACAGATCATGGTATCATGGCTGTCATGGGTGAACGTGGCGGAGCATCCACTCGGCCATTTCGGCGTAGATGGGGAAATCGGTGATGAGAGCGTTGTCGTGATCTGCGCCGGGGATTTCGACCCAGCGCTTTTCGATGGCGGGAGGCAGGGCTGCGTAGAGAAGACGGCCGCACTGGATGGGGATGACGCGGTCTGAGGTGCCGTGGGCAACGAGGACGGGGCACTGGATCGCGGGCACATAGGCAAGGGAACTGGCCGCGCTGAGTTCCATCTGCGTCTGACGTTGATAAAACCAGCCGGTGATGCGGGTCCAGAGGGAGCCGAGTGATGTGCCCACCCAGCCTGCGGCCTGGTGGCGGACCACATGCTCCAGCGTGTCGAACGTGGAAAGCAGCACGGCGGCGCGCCATGGCGCGTCTTTTTCCGCGAGCGCACGCACGCTGACCGCGCCGCCCATGGACATGCCCATGATGCCGGCAGGTTTTGGATCAAAGCCGAACTTTGCCGCGGCCTCCTTCAGCGCGAGCGCGGGGAGATGGCCCTCCTTTCCGCCAAAGCAAGCGGTGTCTCCGCGGTGGTCGCCATGAGCGGGGAGATCCAGCAGGATGCAGCGAAAGCCGACGGCACAGAAGCGCTCGGCGATGAGGAGGTAGTCCTCCTTCCGGCCGTGGCGGCCATGCACGAGCACGAGGGTGCCCGCGATTTTTCCAGGGGATGGCAGGGAGAGGCTCTTCTTCGTCATCTGGTCACGGATCACCTGGCCGCGCTTTCCCAGCACGCCCTGGGGATGCGGCTCGCACATGAGGCAAGGAGTTCCATCTGTGCAGGTAAAGGATTTCAGCAGCACGCCATGCGCCGCGGGATCGGCGAGAAACTCCCGGTGATAGTCCTGGAGGGGCCTGCGCGACGGATGCGCGAGCTGATCTGCCGCCAGCCATCCGGCCAGCGGTGGCACCAGCAGAAGGACCGCGCCGAGCATGAGGCGTTTTCTTTTCACCCGCGGATGATGAGCAGGATTGTGCCGCGTGCCAATCCTGTTATGCTCCGGGGCCGCAGATGATGAAATATTCCGTGCTTCTTCGATTCCCTGCCATCGCGCTGACCGCGCTGCTGGCCAGTTGCGCCAAGCCCGCCTACCAGGCGCGGGGATATGCGTCCTACATTGCCGACCAGTATGCGGGGCAATACACCACCTCGGGGGCCATTTATCAGCCGCAGGGCTGGACGGCGGCGCATAACACGCTGCCTTTTGGCACGGTGGTGAAGGTGAAGAACAACAGCAACGGCCGCACGGTGAACGTGACGGTGAACGACCGCTTTCCGTACTATCCGAACCGCGTGATCAATCTCTCGCGTGCCGCCGCCGAGTACATTCAGATACCGTATCACCAGCTCGGGGACGTGACGGTGACGGCCAAGACCGTGGCTGGCAGCACCGCGCCTCAGGGAAGCTATGGCGCGCCGGCTCCCGCGAACTACAGCGCAGCGCCTCCGGCTTATTACAACAACACGCCGCCGCCTTCCTACAGCACGGCACCCGCCAAGACTTACAAGGCTCCGACTTACAAGGCACCAGCGGCTCCGAAGACGTACCGGGCTCCTTCTTCGGTGCCGCCTGCGGGCTATGGCACCTCCTCCATGCCTGCGGGCATTCCGCCGCCTCCGCCTGGGTATCGCTGACCGAGCTGGGGGGGCGATTTGACCGCTCGCACCATTCTCTGATTTTTTCTGCCACACTTTGGTGGTGCGCGTCCATAACCACGCTGCATGGACTCCCCAACGCCTTCCTCCGCTCCGCAAGACACCGCCCTGGCCCGACAGGTGGTGCAGGGAGACGACGCCGCGTTCCGGCTGCTGATGCAGCGGCACCTGCAGGCGCTGCGGGGCTTTCTGGCGCTGCGGGCGCCGGTGCCTGATCTCATCGATGAAGTGGCGCATGACGCCTTTGTGTTTGCGTATCAAAACATGGAGGATTTTTTCGAGGGCTCCATGCAGCCGTGGCTGCGCAGCATCGCGCACAACCTGCTGCGCGACCGGCTGAAGGCCTACGCGCGGGAGTGCGCCAAACATGAGCGCTACTCCGAACAGGTGCGCTGGGAGATGGCCCTGGAGGCTTCAGACAAACCGGTGAGCGCCGAGTCAGACCACCTGGCGGCGTGTCTGGAAAAGCTGCGGCACCACCAGCGCACGATCCTGGACCTGCGCTATGAGGCGCAACTGAGCAGCGAGGAGATAGCCCAGCGAACGGGGCGCAGCACGCTGGCGGTGCGGACGCTGCTGATGCGGGTGCGCCAGCAACTGCGCAAGTGCATTGAATCCCACCTGGAGCAACGACCCGCATGAACCACGACGAAGCCATCGACAAGGCGCTGGAGGGCGTGCTTTCCAATGAAGAGTGGCGGCCGCTGATGAGCGAGCCGGAGACGCTCAAGGAGCTGGAGCAGCAGCTGGGCATGGACGCCCTGCTGCGCGTGCTGCTGGACAAGAGCGACACGCCGGCCGCGCTGCAGGATGCGGTGGAGGCGAGCCTCAGCGGGGCCTTGCTCGATGATCTCATGCGCGGGATCGAGGAGGCGACGATCAGGCGCAGGAGGCGCCGGTGGTTCACCCGCCTGCCGCACTGGACGACGGCAGCCGCGGCGGTGCTGATCGGATTCATCGGCGGTACGCTGGTGTGGCCGCAGGTGTTTCTCGGGCTGGGGCTGGCGCCGGTGGTGGCGGAGCGCACGGGCAAGCGCGTGATTTGGGAGGGACGGATCATTGCGAGTCCGCGGACGGCTCCTGAAGTGGTGGTCATGGAGCCTGCTCTCCCCTTGCCTGCTCCGGCGCCCGTGGTGGTGCCGGTGCCGACGCCGGTGAAGGCGGAGGTGGCCGTGGTAGAAAAGGCGGTGGCTCCGGCACCTGCGCCACCGCCGGTGATGCCTCAGCCCGCCGTGGCCGCCACTCCTGAGCCTTTGGTTCCAGAGAAGAGGGAGAACGGCATGGTGCCCGCGATGAATCTGGCATCCAAGCCCAACGCCGAGATGCCGGTGGAGGTTCCGGATGCGAAGGGCAAGATCGACTTTGAGCGGCAGATTCTGCCGATCCTGGAGCGCTCGTGCTTTGAGTGCCACAGCAGCAAGCTGGCGAAGCCGAAAGGGGGCATTCGTCTGGATGATCTGGAGGCCATCCGCGAGAAGAGCCAGACGGAGAACCTGGTGCTGCCGCACAAGGCGGCGAAAAGCACGCTGGTGAAATCCATCTCCCGCAAACCTGGGGACGATGACCTGATGCCGCCGCCGAATGATGGCAAGCCGCTGAGCCGCGAAGAGGTGGAGCTGATCCGCCGCTGGGTGGAGGAGGGGGCGAATTTTGGCGAGTGGACCTCCATGCACGCGAAGGAGGTTTCCATCACGACCAAGGACGAGGCCATCGACATGACGCAACTGCAGGCGGTGGCGACGCGGATTGATCAGCTCATCGAGCAGGACCTGGCGAAGAACCAGGAGGAGCCGCGCCCCCTTGCCAGCGAACTTGTGTGGCTGCGGCGTGTGTATCTGGATCTCATCGGCAGGATTCCCACGAGCGTGGAAGCGAGGCGTTTCACCGCTTCCAAGGAAAGCGGGAAGCGCGGACGTTTGATCAACGAACTGCTGGCCTCGAACGGGCATGTGAGCCACATGTTCAACTACTGGTGCGATTTGCTGCGCGCGAGAGACAAGCTGGCGGAGGGCGTGCAGGGAGATTTTTATTTGGCCTGGATCAAGCAGAGCGTGCGCGACAACAAGCCCTTTGACCAGTGGACGCGTGAGCTGCTGAGTCCGGAGGGCTATGGCTGGCGCGCGCCGGCGGCGGGGTACTACCTGCGCGACGGGGAGAACCGCGCCGCGAACATCGAGAGCACAGCGACGCTGTTTCTCGGCACGCAGATTTCCTGCGCGCAGTGCCATGACCACCCCTACAGCCGCTGGACGCGGAAGGAGTACCATCAGTTCCTCGCGTGGACCTCGGGCATCAAAACCGCCACCGAAAATGATGGCGTGGGCGCGGTGGATGAAAAGGCCATCAGCGAAGCGGTGGCGCACTACACGCGGCTGGCGGACCCCAAGATGAACTTTGACTATGAGCGGAAGCAAAAGTACGAACGCATCCGGGATGCGCTGCTCTCGCTGCAGCGCGCGGCGGGTGGCTCCGGCGTGGTGAATGGCGAGGGGGGGCTGGCGCGGCTGCCGGACGATTATCAATACCCGGACGCCAAACCCGGCGACATGATTCCCGCCGCGATGCTGTATGGCGACACTCCGCCCGCGGGGCCGCGCCCGGCGGATGCTCTGGCCGCGTGGGTGACCGCGCCGGGCAACACGCGCTTCAGCCTCACGCTGGCGAACCGGCTGTGGGCGAAATTGTTCGGAGTGCCGTTTGCGGGACGCGTGGATCAGGTGCGTGAGATTGCGGACTGCGCGAATCCGGACCTGGCGCAGTATTTGGTGAATGTGGTGCGTGAGTCGAAGTACGATGTGCGGCAGATCCTGCGCATCCTCTGCCTGACGAAGGCGTACCAGCGCGAAGCCGGGCTGCCGCCGGAGGACTCCACGGTGGTGTATCGCTTCCCCGGGCCGGTGGTGCGGCGTCTCAGCGCCGAGCAGGTGTGGGACTCCATGATGGCGCTGGCGGTGAAGGACATTGATGCGAAGCTGAACTTTGAAGCGCCGGGCGTGGCCGCGTTTGAAGCCGCGGTGGCGGCCAAAAAGGCCTCCGACGTCACGGCGGTGGCGCGGAAGATTGCGCATCTGGAGGAGCGCGAGATGCTGGCGGAGGAACGGCGCGCGCGACTGAGGAAGGAGCTGGCGCAGGAGTTTGCCGGCGGCGGCCTGGAGCGCGCCTCCGAACTGCCGCAGCCCACGCCGGACGGCCACTTCCTGCGCATGTTTGGCCAGGGCAGCCGCGAATACATCGGCGATGCGTGGAGCGCGACCACGGTGCCGCAGGCGCTGCTGATGCTGAACAGCGATTTCTTCGACCACGTGGCGCGTTCCGGAAGTCCGCTCTCAGACAGCCTGCGCGGGCTGAACAACATCCGGGAATCCGCGCGCGGGTGCTTCCTGGCGGTGCTGACCCGTGAGCCGACGCAGGCGGAGCTGGACGCCTGCCAGCAGACGCTGGGAGAGACACGCAATGCGAAGGCGCTCGCGCGCACGCTGCTCTCCACGGCTGAATTCATGTTTCAAAAATAACTCTCTCCCCTTCCCTGCCATGAAGCACTCCCTGAACCGTCTCGATGACATTGGCCGCCGTGAATTTGTTTCACGCATGGCGCGCACCTGCCTGGGCGTGAGCCTGATCCCACCGGCGGGTCTGGCGCGTGCGCTGGAGAGCAGCGCGCCGAAGTTCGCGAGCCACGTGATCTATTTGTACATGCGCGGCGGCATGAGCCACATCGACACGTTTGACACGAAGCCGGATGCGCCGGAGGGGCATCAAGGGCCGGTGCGCACTATCAAGACCAAGGCGGACGATCTGATGCTGTCCGGGTATTTTCCGCGGCTGGCGGACAACGCCAAAAAGCTGGCGGTGGTGAGGTCGCTGCACCACACGCAGGGGGCGCATGAGCCGGGAGTGTACAAGGTGCTGACGGGGCATGAGGTGTCGGCATCTGTGCGGCATCCCGCGCTGGGCTCGTGGGTGGCGCGACAGGTGACGCAGGGGAGCTCGACGCTGCCGCCGTACATTCGTCTGGCGGGGCTGGCGGGACATCCTGGCAGTGGATTCATGGATGCGCGGTATGCGCCGGTGCCGGTGCTGGATGCGAGCAAGGGGCTGGAGCACACGAAGCTGCAGAGCGGGGACTCGATGACGAACCTGCGCAAACGCAACAGCCTGGCGGAGAAGCTCAATGGCGACTTCCTGAGCCGCTACCCGATGGCGGATGTCAAAGCCCACGGGGATGCGTATGCGGACGCGATCAAGCTGATGACGAGCAAGGATCTGGAGGCGTTTGATATCACGCAGGAAAAGAGCGGGCAGATCGAGGACTATGGCGGTGATTATTTCGGGCAGGGCCTGCTGCTGGCGCGCAGGCTGATCGAGCGGGGGACGAAATTTGTCGAGGTGGAGCTGGGCGGGTGGGACACGCATGACGACAATTTTCCGAAGGTGGAGTATCTCTCCAGCGTGGTGGACAACGCGGTGGCAACGCTGCTGGAGGATCTGGAGGAGCGCGGCCTGCTGGAGAGCACGCTGGTGGTGCTGACGACGGAATTTGGGCGCGGGCCAAAGATTGAAAAGACCGGGCGGGGGCATCATCCCATCGCGTTTTCCTCGTTCATCGCGGGAGGTGGGGTGAAGGGAGGGCAGGCGTATGGGAAGACGGATGAGACCGGGACGCATGTGATCGAGAACCCGGTCACGGTGCTTGATTTTCACGCGACGATCGGGGCGCTGCTGGGGGTGTCGCCGCAGGAAGTCATCTCCGCCGGGAATGGCGGGAGTTTTAACATCTATGGCGGGACGGGAGGGCGGCGTGGTGTGCCGATTGCGGCGCTGATTTAACACCGCATGAGATCGCGGATTTGAGTGCCTACGGAACACACGGAATACGCAGAGCAGCGCCAATCGAGTGCGTGTGAGAAACTGAAAGGGAGAAGCGGAACTGCTGCATGCAGCGGAGTGCTGCGGGCTCGGAGGCCCGCGCTCCAAAGGCGCTTTGGTTCGCCGCCTTGCACCCGGTTTCAAACACCCCTAGGATTTGGGGCGGCGCTCGATCCAGTCGTAGAGCATGGGGAGGAGAAGGAGGGTGAGGAGGGTGGAGCTGATGATGCCGCCGATGACGACGGTGGCGAGCGGACGCTGCACCTCCGCACCAGCACCGTGGGCGAGGGCCATGGGGACGAAGCCGAGGGCGGCGACGAGGGCGGTCATCATGACGGGACGCAGACGGGTGGCGACGCCGTTGAGGACGGCATCGCGGACGCTCATGCCTTCCTCGCGCAATTCGTTGAAGTAGTTCACGAGCACGAGGCCATTGAGGACGGCGACGCCGCTGAGGGCGATGAAGCCGACGGCGGCGGTGATGCTGAAGGGCATGCCGCGCAGCCACAGGGCGATGATGCCGCCGGTGAGCGCGAGCGGGATGCCGGTGGCGACGAGGAAGGTCTGGCGGATGCTGCCGAAGGCGAAGAAGATGAGCATCAAGATCAGCGCGAGGGCGGTGGGCACGACGATGAGGAGGCGGGCGCGTGCCTCCTGGAGATTTTTAAAGGTGCCGCCGAATTCGAAGCTGTAGCCTTCGGGCAACTGCACTTCCTGTTTGATGCGTTTGCTGGCCTCGTTGACGAAGCCTTCCATGTCGCGACCTGAGACGCCGACGAGCAAGGCGGCGCGACGCTGGGTGCGATTGTGGCGGATGGGCTCGACGGTTTTCTCGGTGCGGATGTCCACCGCTTCGCCCAGGGTGAGCATGCCGAAGTCGCCGACACGCAGCGGCAGGCCTTTGATCATGTCCTCTTTGGAGCGTTGCGCCTCTGGCAGACGCACGACGATGTCGCGCTTGCGAATGCCCTCGACCACCTGGCCGACGACTTCGCCGCCGAGACCGGCGGATACGGCGCGGTTCACTTCGGCGAGAGGGATGTCGTATTTGGTGAGGATCTCACGTTTCACCTGGAGAATGACGGTGCTGGGGCGGCCGTCGGTTTCGAGTTCGGCCTCGCCGCCGGACGTGGTTTCGAGGATGCCCTTGATCTGCGTGGCGAGGCGGTCGAGCACATCGAAGTCGATGCCGTAAATGCGCAGGGTGAGCTCCGCCTTGGAGCCTTCCATCATCTCGTTGAAGCGGGTTTCGATGGGCTGGCCGAACTTGAAGTTCTGATCTGGATAGACCTTGTTGACCTCGACATCGATGGCTTTGATGAGCTCCTCCTTGGTGCGGGGCAGGCCCGGGCCCTGGGGCCATTCGGCGACGGGCTTGTAGAAGACGTACATGTCGGTCTCATTGGGCGGCATGGGATCGGTGGCGACTTCGCTGGTGCCGATGCGGGAGTAGAAGCGGGTGATCTGGGGGAATTTTTCGCGCAGGAATTTGCCGATGGCGAGGTCCTGGCTGAGGGATTCATTGAGGTTCATGCCGACCTCGCGGTAGGCCATCATGGCGATGGCACCTTCGTCGAGCTTGGGCACAAACTCCGCACCGAGAGTGGTGAAGCGCCAGCCGCAAAAGGCAAAGAAACCGACGGCGGCGAGGACAACCAGCCAGCGCAACCGGATGGCCGCGCGGAGCATGGGCTGGAACACGCGATTGAGAGCGGCGATGATCCAGTTTTCCTTTTCAGCGACATTGCCGCCGAGGAAGAAAGAGCACATGGCGGGCATGAGCGTGAGCGCCAGGAGCAGGGCGCCGGCCAGCGCGAGGATGACGGTCACAGCCATGGGGCGGAACATCTTCCCCTCAACGCCGGTGAGGGTGAGAATGGGAAGATAGACGATGGTGATGATGAGCACGCCAAAGAACATGGGGCTGGCCATCTGCCTGCTGCCGGCGAGGACTTCACGCGAGCGCTCCTCGCTGGTGAGCACGCGGCCGAGGTGATGCTGCCTGAGGCCGATGCGGCGGACAATGTTTTCAACCATGACGACGGCGCCATCAATGATGAGGCCGAAATCAACGGCACCGAGGCTCATCAGATTGCCAGACCAGCCGCCCTGGACCATGCCGCAGATGGCGAAGAGGAAGGAGAGCGGAATGGCGAGGGCGACGATGAGGGCGGCGCGCCAGTTGCCGAGCAGAACGAGGAGGACGACGATGACGAGAACGGCCCCTTCGACGAGATTTTTTTCCACCGTGCCGACGGTGGCCTCGACGAGATCGGAACGCTCATAGACGACGGTGAGATCCATGCCGGGGGGGAGCTTGTCGCGCAATTCTTCGAGGCGTGGTGCGACGCGGTGGCAGACGACACGGGCATTCTGCCCCATGAGCATCATGACGGTGCCGAGGACGACTTCCTCGCCGTCCATGGTGGCGGCACCGCCACGAAAGCCGGAGCCCCACTGGACATGAGCGACGTCCTCCACGCGCAAGGGGGCGATGGCAGCGCCGAATTTGATGGGGAGCTTTGCGATTTCCTCCGCCGTGCTGACGCGGCCCACGCTGCGGACGGTGAGCTGCGCGCCATCGCGGCTGATGACGCCGCCACCGGCGTTTTCGACGTTGCCACGGATGATGTCCGCGAGCTCGCCGAAGGTCATGTTGGCGGCCTTCAATTTGTCGAGCATGGGCTCGACGGTGACCTGGCGCTGGTGGCCGCCGTTGCTGTTGATCTCAGCGACGCCCTGCACGACGCGGAGGTGGGGCTTCACGACGTACTCGTGCGTTTCCCAAAGGCGCATGAGGCCTTCGCGTTCATCGGCGGGCCTTTCCTTCGCCCCCTTTTTCCAGTGAAGGGTGTAGTAGAAGATTTCGCCGAGGCCGGTGCTGATGGGGGCAAGGCTGAGGGCGCTGCCCGGCGGCAGCTCACGCATGACAGCGGTGAGGCGCTCGGTGACGAGCTGGCGGGCACGGAAGATGTCCGTGTCGTCTTCGAACTGAATGGTGACCTGGCTGAGGCCGAACTTGGTGAGCGACCGGGACTCAAGAACGCCAGGCATGCCGGAGAGCGCCATTTCGATGGGACGGGTGACGGCGCGCTCTGACTCCTCGGGTGCGAGTGCAGGCACGGCGACGTTTACCTGCACCTGCGGGCCGGTGAGATCCGGCACGGCATCGATGGGCAGGTGCATGAGAGAATACAAACCTGCACCGAGCAGGCAGAAAGCCCCCAGCAGCACGAGGGCACGCTGGCGGACGGAGAAGTCGAGAATGAAGTTCAGCATAGCCGCAAGGAGCAGGTTCTGATGAGGCAGGGGCTACTTCGCGAGCGAACTTCCGGTGAGCTGTTCGAGCTGCAGACGCGCATCCACCGCGCCGAGCTGCGAGGTCAGCACGGCCTTGACGGCGGAGATGTACTGGCGCTGGAGCTCCGTGTAAGTGGACAGTGGCAGGGCTCCGAGACGGTAGTGCTCGTCGGCCTCCTCCGCGGCCTTGCGGAAGCTTTCCAGGGTATCCGGCGGCCATTTGGCCAGCTCCTCGGCATGGAGGCGGTAGTGGCTGGCCTGCGCGGCGACGTCGCGCTCGAGCTGGCGCATCTGCGCGGTGAGCATGACCTCGGCCTGGATCTCCTTGGCCTTTGCGGCGTCGATGGCGCCCTTGTTGCGGTTCCAGAGCGGGAGGGGGATGGAAACGCCGATGCCGACCTGGGTTTCGCGGGTGAGCGTGGTCTGCTTCTGCATGTAGGTCTGCACGGTGATGGAAGGCCAGCGCTCGTTTTTGGCAAGCGCCACATGGTAGCCCTGCTGCTCCACGTCCACAAAGCGGGAGCGCAGCGCGAAGTTGTTGCGGCGAGCCTCGGCGAGCAGCAACTCAAGCGGCGGCGGCGGGCTCAGCACGAGATCCTCCATGCGCAGCTCCAGCGGATGCTCGGCCTTTTCACCGAGAAGCTGGTTGAGCTCAAAGCGGGCGGCGGCGAGCTCGTTGCGCGCCAGGGTGGCCTCCGCCCCGAGAGTGAGGGCGCTGGCCTGGATGATGCGGGCCTCCAGGCGGGGGGCGGCGCCGGCGGGATCGCGCTGCAGGAGAACGGCAGCGAGAGCCTGGAAGCGTTTTGCCACCTCGTCCGCCGCGCGCGTCTGCTCCTGGGCAGCCAGGAGCTTCCAGGCAATGGTGCGCACGCGCCCGGCGAGCGCCGAGCGAAACTGGGCGAAGCCAAGCTGGGCGAGCTCGATGTCCTTCTGCGCGATGGCCTTGCGCAGCGAGAGGCGGCCGGGCCACTCAAAGGTCTGCGTGAGCTGCACGGCCCAGGTGGGGCCGTCGGTGACGTAGTTGGTGGCGAGATCACGGAGGCGCCAGTTGCCCACGCCGATCATGAAGTCGGGGTTTTTGACTTCGCCGGCCTTGGTCTTGCCGCCCTGGGCGACGTCGATCTGGGCTTCGTAGAAGAGCAGCTCCGGATGCGTGGCGAGGGCTTTGACCACCAAAGAATTGACGGAAACGGGCACCGCATGGCTGATGGCGGGCGGGAAGCAGACAAGAAGACAGGAAATTAAAGCTGAAGGTTTCATGGCACGTGAAAAGGAAAGGATGATGAATGATGGGCAGCACGGACTCACTCCGGCATGACCGCCCGCCGGCCGTCCAAGACGACCCGGGAACAACCCGACCTTTCTTTCTCAACAGCGCATGACTGTCCTGAGCGGCTTCAGCGCGATCTCACGCGACCACGGGTCTCTGCGCACCGGCGCGCCCGCGTGGCTGGCAGCGGGCGTTTTAAAGGGATTGAAAGCGAGCACCTGCAAGGGCGCTGACGCCTTGCCAACAGTTCCCATGGATGGCAGAGGGCGGTGGGTGCGTGAAGCGTCATTCACCGGCTTGAAGGCCAGCACATGGTCCTCAGCGCCGGAGGCGGGAGCTTTGGCAAAAGCCACCAGCATCCGGCAAAGCGCGTCGTGCTGATGAGCCATGAGTTCGGAGCAGGACTTTCCCTCATGGGAAAGCACCACCGTGAGGGAGCCGTCACGGGCGCGCCCCACCTTGACCGCATGGTCACCATCCAGCACCGCAGCCGCCAGGCAGACAGCCGGCGCGACCCCATGGGAGGAAAGCAGCCAGCCAGCCAGCAGCAGCAAATGCACCAGCCTGACGAGAGGCGTGGATTCATGGCGGTGGGCGTTCATGGCGGAAGTCCGGGAGGCTACCACGGCCCGCAGGGACATGCCAGCATGAAAAAAATCACCCCGGCCCCGGGCCTGGCCCCGCGGGCGGCTCATCTGACGGGTCCGATTCCGTGTCCGCGGGCCTTTTCTTCTTGTGCAAGGAGAGGAAGGGCTGCTGCTGGGGCCCTTCGATGAGCACATACTTGCTGTGCAGGCTCTCCTCCCCCGCATCAAACAAGGGATAGAGCACGGGAAGGATGAAGAGGGTGAGCAGGGTGGCGGTGACGAGGCCGCCGATGATGACGCAGGCGAAGGGCCGCGCCGTTTCCGCACCGACGGCGTGGGACAGGGCGGCGGGCAGGAGGCCCAGCGCGGCCATGGCGGCGGTCATCACCACCGGGCGCACACGGCTGATGGAGCCCTCGCGCACGGCCTCGGCCATGCGCATGCCCTCCTTGCGCAGCTCGCGTATTCGCTCCACCAGGAGCACGCCGTTCTGCACCGACACGCCGAAAAGGGCGATGAAGCCCACGAGGGCGGACACGGACATGGCCAGCCCCGCGAGCGGCAGAACGAGAATGCCGCCGACGGCGGCAAAGGGAACGTTGAGCAGGATCAGGGTGGCGAGCTTGGCGGAATCAAAGGCGGTGAAGAGGAGGAAGAAAATGGCGACGAGGGTGATGGGCACGACGAGGATGAGGCGCTTCACGGCGCGCTGCTGGTTTTCAAAGGCGCCGGTCCACTCCAGGCGGAAGCCCTTGGGCAGGACCACCTGGGCGTTCACCTTCTGCTGCGCCTCAGCGACCAGAGTGCCGAGGTCGCGCCCGCGCACGGCCAGCTTTACGGCGGTGAGGCGGGCGTTTTCTTCACGGTAGATGCGGGCGAAGCCGGGCTTCACATCCACGGAGGCCACCGCGCCCAGGGTGAGTCGCTCGCCATCGGAGCCGGAGACCGGAATGCGCCGGATGCCATCGATGCTGGCGACGGAACGCGGGATCATTTTGACCACGAGATCAAAGGTACGCTCGCCTTCGAGCACCTTCGTGGCCACGGAACCGCCCATGGAAGTCTCGATGACCGACTGCACGTCCGCCATGGAAAGGCCGGCGCGGGAGATGGCGGTGCGGTCCACGGCGATCTGCACCTGCGGCTGACCCATCAGGCGGTCCGTGCCCACGTCCGCGGCACCGGGAACGGTGTTGAGGATGTCCACGATCTGATCGGCAAGCTGCTGGAGCTTTTCGGGTTCATCGCCGAAGATTTTCACGCTGAGCTCTGACTTCACGCCGGAGATGGCCTCATTGACGTTGTCCTCGATGATCTGGCTGAACTGGAACTGCACGCCGGGGACTTCGACATTGAGCTGGGCCTTCATTTTTTTGACGAGGCCGTCGCGGTCGTGGGCGGTCGTCCATTCCTCACGCGGGATGAGGTCCACGGAGGTTTCGGCGACATCGAAGCCGTTGACGTCCGTGCCGTCGTCCGGCCGGCCGTTCTGGGTGATGATGGACTTTGACTCCGGGAAGGAGGCGAGCACGGCGCGCATGCGCCGCATCATCTTCGCCGACTCGGAGGGGGAGATGGTCTGCGGCAGGAAGGAGCGGATGTAGAGAGAGCCCTCATCCAGCTTTGGCAGGAACTCCGTGCCGGTATGGGTGGAGACAACGCCCGCCACCGCGAGCATGGCGACACCGCAGAGGACGATCATGCGGCCATGATTGAGAGCCCAGGTGAGCGAGGGGCGGTAGAAGCGCAGAAGAATTTTAACGAGCCAGGACTCGTGGGGGCCGGGCCCTTTCTTGAGCGCGTAGCTGGCCAGCAGCGGCACGATGGTGAGGGCGAGAATGGTGCCGGCGATGAGCGCAAAGGTGAGGGTGAGCGCCATGGGCTTGAAGATCTTCCCCTCCACGCGCTGCATGGTGTAGAGCGGCAGGAAGGCGGTGAGGAGGATGGCCTTGGAAAAGAGAATGGGGCGGCCCATCTGGCCGACGGCCTTGGGCAGGAGCTTGAAGAGGGACTCCTTTTTCTCCCGCCGCTCATGCATCATGCGGAGCAGGTCCTCGATGACCACGACGGCGGAGTCCACGATGATGCCGAAGTCGATGGCACCCATGGAGATGAGGTTGGCCGGGATGCCGCGGAGATCCAGCATGAAGAAGGCGCCCAGCAGCGAGAGCGGGACCACGGCGGCGACGACGAGGGCGGAGCGGATGTTTCCCAGGCCCAGGAACATGATGAGCACCAGCAGCACGAGGCCGATGCCGTCCGCCATGTTCTTGTGCACGGTGTGCAGCGTGCGGTTGATGAGATTGGTGCGGTCGTAGTGCATGCGGATGTGCACTCCGGCGGGCAGGAACTTGGTGTTGATGATCTCGATCTTTTCCCGCACGCGCTCGAGGACCTCCATGGCGTTTTCGCCTTTGCGCAGCATGACGATGCCCTCGATGGCGTCATCGAGCTCGAAGTGCTCCGCGGGGATGTTGCGGCCGACGCGGCCAAGGCGGAGCTGCTCTCCGATGAGGACGCGCCCGAGGTCTTTGACGCGGATGGGCGTGCCGCCGCGCGTCTCCACGGCGATGAGGCCGATGTCTTCCAGCGACTGCACAAAGCCGAGACCACGCACGATGAACATTTCCGGGCCGTGCTCGATGTAGGCGCCGCCGGCGTTTTTGTTGCCGGCGGAGAGGGCATCAAGCACCTGGCGCAGGGAGATGTCATAGGACAGGAGCTTCATCGGATCGATGAGGACCTGATACTGCTTGGTGGCACCGCCAAAGCCGATGACATCCACCACGCCTGAGACGGTGCGGAGCTGGCGCTCGACGATCCAGTCCTGCACGGCGCGCAGCTCGGTGGAGAGCATGCTCTTTGGCGCGTCCAGGGTGTAGCGGTAGATCTCCCCGACGGGCGTGGTGTCCGGGGAGAGGCGGGTCTCCGCATCTGGCGGGAGGCTGACGCTGGAGAGGAGCTGGAAGGCCATGTTCCGGCAGTAGGCGCGGTCCGCATCATCCTCGAAGACGATGGTGACCTGGGAGAGGCCGAAGAGCGAGACCGAGCGGATGGAGGACCGCTTGGGAATGCTGTTCATGGAGTTCTCGATGGGCACGGTGACGAGGCGCTCCACCTCCTCTGCGGCACGGCCGGGGAGGAGGGTGATGATCTGCACGGAGACATTGGTGACGTCAGGATAGGCCTCCACTGGCAGACGGTTGAAGGCGAGCGCTCCGGCGAGCACGAAGAGAATCATCAGCGCAAAGGCGATGGGCCGATGCTTGAGAACGTATTTGGTGAGCGTGCCCATGGCGGTTAGTGTTCGGCCTTCTCCGCACCGGCGCCCGCGCTGGCGGTGCTGGTATTGGCGTCAAGCAGGCTCTCCAAAACCAGGGCGCCTTCCGAGACCACCTCCTCACCCGCGGCGAGGCCTTTGCTGACGAAGACATGCCCGGCATCCTCCGCGGCGGTGGTGATCTGGCGCATTTCAAAGTCGTTGTCTGATTTGCGGACGAACACGCAGGCCTTCCCTTCCCGCAGGAAGACGGCCTTGACCGACACCTGCGGCATCTTGGGCACGTGGGTGATGACGTTCACATCCACGTACATCTGCGCCTTCAGAAGCTTGTCGGGATTGGAGACGGTGCCTTTGGCGACCACGGTGCGGGTGTCCGGATTCAGGGACTGCCCGATGACCGTGAGCACGCCGGGGAAAACCTGACCGGCATAGGCGCGGGAGCGGATCTCCAGCTTCTGCCCGACCTGGAGATTGGAGAGATCCTGCTCGCTCACATCCAGATGGACCCAGAGGGACTCAGGGTCTGAGATGATGAACATGGGCGCGGCCACCACGGCCATGCCGGCGAGCATGGCGTCAGAGCGCACCTCCTGCCCGGGCTGCACATTGCGGTCCACAATGACGCCGCTCATGGGCGCCTTCAGCGCAAAGGCGCCGTTCACATCGCCACCGCCGCGGCCGCCCCAGACGGCGAGGCGCTCCACGGCGCGGTCGCGCTCGGACTGGGCGTCACGGAAGGCGGTGTCTGCCGCATCGAGCTCCTTTTGCGGGAGCACGCCCTGCTTGAGCAGGTCGCGTGTGCGTTCCAGGACGCGCTTTGCGAGGGCGAGGTCCGCCTCGGACTTGGCGGCGTCTGCCTGGGCCTGCCCGAAATCCGGGGAGGTGATGCGGGCGAGCTCGTCCCCCACCTTCACCTTCTGACCGCGCGCGCCCTTGATGCTGGCCACGCGCCCTGCGAGCGGGGAAAAGACATTGGTGGTGACGTCCTCATTCCAGACGAGCTTTCCGGTGAGGTGCAGGACGACGGTGTCCCTCTCCTGGGCCTGCTGGGCGCGGACGGCCTTGAGCTCGGGATCGCCGGCGGTAAAAATCAGGTGGTTCTTTTCCACGCGGACCGGGTAGGGATCCTTCTCCACGACGGGAGCGGGCTTGCAAGCGGCGAGCAGCAGCAGGACCAGGCACCATGAATGTTTGACGATGTGCATGAGATGATAGAGGTCAGAAGTGGATGATCCAGATGCCGGCGGCGCGATGCAGCTCGATGACCGCACGGGCGTAGTCGCTCTGGGCGCTGTAAAAGCTTTCCCAGACCTCGTTGGCCTTGCGCTGGGCATCCAGGAGCTCGAGGAGCGAGGAGCCGCCACGCTTGTAGCTGAGCACGCGCTTTTCCAGGGCGGCGTCCGCGTCTTTCAGGGCGCCGGCCTGATAAAGCTCCACGCGCTGACGGGCGATGCCATAGAGGGAGAGGGCCTGGCGGACATCCACGCCGGCCTGCACTTCGGCGGCATCCAGCTCGAGCTGCGCCTGGCTGGCCTGGGCCTGAGCGGAGGCGATGCCGGCCTTGTTGCGGTTCCAGATGGGAAGCGGGAGAGAAAACTGCATGCCCACCATGTTGTAGTTTGGCTGAGGGGAGGTGGTGTTGCCGGAGTAGGTGCTGTTTGTCCAGCCCACGCCGACGGTCAGGTCGGGAACGCGGTTGGCCTTTTCGAGCTTGATGTTTTCCGCGGCGGCATCGCGCCGATGGCGCATGGCCACGAGATCCGGGCGGTTGCGGATGGCGCTGGAGAGGAGCTTGAAAAGGTCCGTGCTCTGAGGGGTGACATCCAGAGTGCCCACGGGCTGCCAGTGGGTGCTGGAAAACTTCGGCCCGAGATAGGCATTGAGGCCGAGCTCGGCATTGGTGGCCTGTCCCTGGGCCTTGAGCAGCTCGGCCTCGAACTGCCGGACTTCGACGCGGGTCTGCAGAAGGTCCACATCGCTGATGTCGCCGGCTTTCTGGCGCTCCTGCTGGGCCTGCAGAAGATCCTTCAGGAGGGTGGCGGTGCGCTGAAGCTGTGCGGCGCCCTGCCCCATGGCGATGGCCTCCGCGTAAGCCTCGGAGGCATCGAGGCGGAGGTTTTGCAGGAAGCTCTGCAGAGTGGAGGAGACGGCCGCGTAATTTTTCCGCGCCACAAGCTGGCGCTCCCGGCGCTTGCCCCCGAGCTCAAAAGTCTGATTGATGTAACCGTTGTAGAAGCCGGGCAGTCTCTGACCGCCGCTGTTGCTGATGTCCCGCATGTTGCCGATCTGCAGCTCGGGATTTTTAAACACCTTTGAAGCCATGATCGCAGCCTCTGCCACGGACACATTGTAGCGCTGGGCGGCGTAGCCGAGGTTTGAGGCGGCCACCTTGGCGAGATAGTCCTCCAGCTTGATGGGAACCCGCCGCGAAGAAAGCTTTGTGAGCTCCGCCAGCCGCTCAGCCGAGGGACCCTCGGTGGTTTCCGCCACGGCGACGGCGGGGGCGTCCGCAGCGGCCGCGTGATGAGCCAGGAAAAGCAGCAGCGGCAGAAGATAAAAGCAGGTTTTCATGAATGTAGCGTTTTCAACGACAAATGAGTAAGAAGCATACATGCCCCCCCCGGCCCGCGCAATGATTGTCGGCGGTTCGCTACAAAAGCCCCCCCGTCCAGTGAATACCGGCATCTGACAAACTCTTCACATTGACCCGTGGCCGCCACGAGATGACGCGTGCGCGAACGGCTTTTCCTGTTTTGCTGGATCGAGAACTGGAACGGGCTGGAAATGATCATTACCGAAAAATGGCGGACGGATTTTTAAACCGCGCAGGTGTGTGGGGGCCTGTGTGACCGGATGCTCACATGCCAGCCGCCAGAACGCCGCGCGGATGGCTGGCGGCAGTCCTGACAGCGGAAAGACTAGGAAAAGAGAAAGGCGTGGCTGGAAGGGCCTGGGACGCCCCCCCCCAAACACACACACGGACTATTTACCTGAGCTGTTTGCGCAGTGCTTCGTTGCTGATGGCTTCGCCCAGAACGGTGTCACCACTGATGATCTGCACGTAGTAGCCGTGGTAGCGGTGGCCGGACTCTTCAACGGTCTTTGCCCGCGACCTTCTGCCGCTGCCGGTGCTTTCCGTGTGCATGGGGGTGTGGACGAAGGCGACCTTGGGAGTGGCGACGTCCACGTACCGGCCATTGCCATCCACGGTGATCTTGATCTCGCCGGACTTCTCCACCACGATGGTGTCCGAACCACGGCGGAGATTGGAGGCGAACAGGGTCCACTTCAGGATGGCGCCTTCCAGTTTGACGGGGCCGGGATTGGTGACGCGCACATTGAGCCATTTGGCCTGCGTGACTTCGGCTTTTTTCTTGTCGGCGGTTTTGTTTTCGCTGTCGGCTTTGACCTGAAGCATGATGGAACCTGCCGAGGCGACACTAGCAAACAGGAGGCTGAAGAGGATGGAGAGGGAAGTATTCATGATGGATGCAAGGGTGGAGGATGGGGATCTCGGGAAAGAACAAACCAAGGCGGGAGGGCAGGGAGACCGGACCTGATCAACCGCGACTGTGAATGAAGGCAGAGGGAAACGAACACTGCCTGCTCAGCAGCATTCCCCATGCCCATTTCAACAGCATTCCCTGCACAACCACCGGTGACGGCGCATTCCCGGGGGGGACTCCAAGGCGCCCGCGCCTCGGCGCGGCGAAACGGTCTCCGCCTGCACCCAGCGGATCATGAGCTGCATGTCTGCGAAAGTGAAAGGGACAGAGTCCGGGAGGGAGTGCTTTTTCAGCACGCTTTCCTTCAGCTCCGTGTCATCGTCATCCAGGATGCAGACCAGCCGCGCGGGGTCTTTCACCATGCCAGCATCATACATCGCGCACAGCTCCGCGCCGAGCGCGAGCATGATGAGGATGGATGGGATGTACAGGCACCAGCGCATGGTTGGGATGGGTCGGACGCGTGACTTAACGAAAGCTTGTCATGGTGACTATCACAAGCTTTTAATTCTTTCTTTAAACGTTACAAGTCAGTCCTTTAGTCGCCCCTGCCTAGTCACGCGAGGTTCGCCAGCTTGCGCTTCAGTTTGCGCATTAAAACGGCATTCCCCTCCAGCTCCTCCATCAGGAGAGTCAGCACATCCAGGGTCTGGCGGCTGATGTGGTGCTCCATGCCCTCCACGTCCTCGTGGACGGTCTTGGGATCGAGGCCGAAGCCCGCGAGCAGCCGCGTGAGGACCTCGTGGCGGCGTGCGATTTCAGCGCCGACCTTGCTGCCTTCCTCGGTCAAAATGACGCCGCGGTAGCGCTCGTACACGACGAAGCCCTCGGCATCCAGCTTCTGGATCATGTTGGTCACGCTGGCCTGGGAGATGTCGAGGTTTTTGGCGATGTCCACCACGCGGGCGTAGCCCTTGGCGGTGATGAGATTGTGGATCTGCTCGAGGTAATCCTCGATGGCGGGAGAACCGAGATGGCTGGTGTGTTCCTTGCGTTTGGCGGACATGGGCTGGTCAAAATGGAGCGCAGCGGGAGGGGATCAACGAAGAAAGCCGTATTCGCCCTTGCAAAGAATGTTAGTCCAAGCTAATTCAGTTAGGAATGCCAAACACACTCCTCTTGTGCATCGCCGCCGCAGCCAGCTCCCTGGGAGCGGCGGATGACGTGATCGTGATGGAGAAAAAAAGCGTGCGCCCCCTGAGCACGGACCGCCCGGACCAGACGGAGTCCGCCTGCAGCGTGCCGAAAGGGTGGTTTCAGGTGGAGAGCAACCTGGTCTCCTTCAGCCGCACGTATGGCGGAGACGAGCACACGCAGGACACCTCACTGTGCGACTTTCTGCTGAAGTATGGGATCACGCACAACACGGACGTGCAGATCGGCTGGGCGCCGCGGCTGCTGCACCGGGCGAAGGATTCCGATGGGTTTCTGACCGACAAAAGCAGCGGCCGGGGCGATCTCTCCCTGCGCATGAAAACGAATCTTGTGGGCAATGACAGCGGGCCCTATGCGCTCGCTTTACTTCCCTGGGTGAAGGCCCCGGTGGCCACCGCCGGCTTTGGGTGCGCGTGCTGGGAGTATGGGCTGACGATCAACCAGGAGCTGGACATCGGCGGCGGGTGGGAGCTGGGCTCCAGCCTCTTTCTGGCGATGGCGGCGACGGAGGAGCGTAAACACTGCTTTGAGCCGGCCTTTACATTGGCGGTGGGGCGCGACCTCACGGAGAAGCTGGCCTTTTACGTGGAGACCTACCAGGGCTGGCTCAATGACGACGGGCGGCGCTACCTGCAGTCTTCCTTCGACGGCGGTCTGACATACCTCGTGACTCCGAACCTGAAATTTGACGCCGGGATCAACTGGTTTTTCAACGGTCGCCAAACTCTGAATCCCTTTGTAGGCGTCTCTTTCCGCTTTTAAACTCCTGACCCATACCCATGGAAAACACTCCTGACACCGGCTGGCGCTCGCGCGGAGCTGAATCCCTGCCCGAAGTCTTCCGGTCCATTGCGGTGCCGCAGGGCGGCTCCTTCTGGCGGAAAATGCTGGCTTATGCAGGGCCCGGCTTTCTGGTTTCGGTGGGCTACATGGATCCTGGCAACTGGGCCACGGACCTCGCCGGCGGGGCGCGCTACGGCTACACGCTGCTGTCGGTGATCTTGATTTCAAACCTCATCGCCATTCTGTTGCAACACCTGTGTGTGAAGCTGGGCGTGGCCACCGGCCGCGATCTCGCGCAGGCCTGCCGGGATCATTATCCGAAGCCCGTCGTGTGGGTGCTGTGGTTTCTGTGCGAGGCGGCCATCGCCGCGTGCGATCTGGCCGAGGTGGTGGGCTCCGCGATCGGGCTGCAGCTTCTTTTTGGCATCCCGCTGGTGTGGGGCTGCGTGATCACCACGCTGGATGTGATGATCGTGCTGCTGCTGCAGAACCGCGGATTCCGCTATGTGGAGGCGCTCGTCATCACGCTCATCCTCACGATCGGCGGCTGCTTTGCCGCGGAGATGTTCTTTGCCCGGCCGGACCTCGGCGGCATTGCCACGGGATTTGTGCCCTCCGCATCCATTTTGAAGAACCGGGAGATGCTTTTTGTGGCCATCGGCATCCTGGGAGCGACGGTGATGCCGCACAATCTGTACCTGCACAGCTCGATCGTGCAGACGCGGAATTTCGAGCGCAATGACGAAGGCAAGGCGGAGGCGATCAAGTTTGCCACCATCGACTCCACCTTTGCGCTGATGTTTGCGCTCTTCATCAATGGCGGGATTCTCATCGTGGCGGCGGCGGCTTTCCACTCCACGGGCCACCATGACGTGGCGGAAATCCAGGAGGCTTACCAGCTCCTCAGTCCGGTGCTCGGAGTCGGGGTGGCGAGCACGCTGTTTGCGGTGGCGCTGCTGGCCAGCGGGCAGAACTCCACGCTGACCGGAACGCTGGCGGGGCAGATCGTGATGGAGGGCTTTCTCAACATCCGGCTCAAGCCGTGGCTGCGGCGTTTGATCACGCGGCTCATCGCCGTGGTGCCCGCTGTGTGCGTCATTGGCTTTTTTGGCGAGGATGAAACGACCAATCTTCTCATCTGGAGCCAGGTCATCCTCTCCATGCAGCTGAGCTTTGCCGTGGTGCCGCTGCTGCGCTTCACGGATGAAAAGGCCAAGATGGGCCGCTTTGCCAACCCCGTGTGGATCAAGGTTCTGGCCTGGATCAGCGCCGTGGTGATCATCGTGCTCAATTTCAAACTGCTCTTCGATTTCTTCGCCCCGCAGTCCTGGATCAACGCCCTCGGAATCTAACGCCATGTACCGCAAAATTCTCGTCGCCCTCGACACTGGCGCCTCCGATCAGGAGCTGCTGCCTGCCGTCACCGCGCTGGCCACGCTGATGCAGAGCGAGCTGCTCCTCGTACACGTGGCGGACGGCTGGGCCGCGCGCAATTTCGACCAGCTCAAGCTCGCCGAATCCGAAGAGATGAAGCAGGACCTGAGCTACCTGGAAGCCACGGCCGCCAGGCTGCGCGCCGACTCCAGCCTCACGGTGAACATCCGCCTCGTCCTCGGGGAGCCGCCGGACCAGATCCTCAAGGTCGCCGTCGAAGAGCGGATCGACCTCATCGCGCTGGCCTCCCACGGGCACCGGCTCATCGGGGACATCATCCACGGCAGCACGATCGACGCGGTGCGGCACAAGGCCACGGTGCCGCTGTTCGTGGTGCCGCCGAAGCGGGCCTAAGGCAGCGGCAGGAGCGAGAGGAGCGAATCCTGTTTCTTTTTATCGCCCTTTGCCTTTCTTAAGGTCATGCACCTTGGCCTCCTGTGCCGAGATCAACAGCCGCTGGCCATCCACACGCATTGTCAGCCGCAGGTCGATCTTGCCACTCAGCCAGGCCCCTGAGACGTTTTCACGATAAAACTCGATCATGTAGGTGGCTGCCCAGTGTCCGTTCGACTCCACGACAACGGGCTGTCCGACGATGCGTTCGCCACCCTTCGGCCATTTGGCACGATCCTTCTCCTCTTCCGCCTGGATGAAAGCGCGCGGCACCTGTCCTTTGTCGAGGAACACAACGATCTCGCCATAGTCTGCGATCAGACCAGCAATATCGCCGCGGGAACTCTTCGCATGATGAGCGGTGATGAACACCTGCACATCATTCTCAGTGATCCGCGCGGAGGGCACCGGCGGGGCTGGCGCTGGCGCCGGCGGCTCGGCCCTGGCCGGCGAGCCGTTTGAAGGCATGCCCGTTCCAGCCGCCTGTTCGTCCCGGCTGTAGTAGATATTGGGTCCATTTTCGCCGAGATCCAGCGCCAGCTCCCGGGCGTCCAGATTGACGATTTTCATCGACTTCGTCCCGCCATTTTTCCCTGTGTGAAGCAACACGCCACCCTTGAGCTGCCACTGACCTTCCTCGCTAGTTCCGCTGCTCGGCCGGTGAACAAATCTGCCATCCTCGAAGTACTCGACGCGCTCGTTGTAACGGCTCCAGCTTCCGATCAGCAGTTTTTGGAACTGTTGATCAGCCGCGGGCGGCAGATTTTGAGCAGGTGGCCCGCCAGGCATTTTGCCTTCGGCCTCCGGCTGCTTTGCTGGAGTGTCATCCCTCAGCCGTGTTGCAATGGTTTTACGATTCCCCGCCTGGAGAACAAAGCGGTCCTGGGTCAGCTCCAGGATCTTGCCGGCGTTGAACATTCCGACGTGCAGCAGCCCCTTCGAGAGATCGCCATTTTCGATTCTCCAATGGCCTTTTACGACGGCCTCCCTTTTTTGCAAGTCCACCAGGGCCCATGTGGCGTCAGCGTTGAACATGATGACTTCCGGCTCCCTGTCATCCCCGGCCATTTTCCAGAGACCGATCAGAATTTTCGGCCCCTCGTTATTGACCCGATTTAGCTCCAGTTCAGCCGCGCGGTCCGCCTCCTCTTTCTGCTTTCTGCCCAGCGCATTCAGCAAAACTTCGCCCTTCGAATGCAGCCCTCCTGTGGTCATCACGAGGCCATCCGGATAGATGTCCGCATAGCTAACCCTTGCTGATCCAAAGGCGGTAAACGCAAACCTGATTTTATTTCCGTCGAGAGTGTAGTTCCCCAGGATGACTCCATCCCGAAATTCCATCTCGCACTCGGAATCTGAAATGAGAGTGATCTTATTGGTGGGACTATTCATCGATACGAACACCTCCCCCTTCCGCGGAGTCGCGGCGGAACCCTGCACTGGTTGTGCGGCCTCTGCAGCCGCAGGCGCCTGTGGCTTTACAGGCTCCGGCATCTGTTGCGTGCCGCCCTGTTTGACCTCCGCCACCACGGGTGATGCGGGTTTTGCAGCGTCCAGCAGCACCTGGGGCCCGGCCTGCTCAAAAATGCTTTTGCTGATTTCATCAGAGGCCACGGTGGCGGTGCCAGCCTCCGCATTTCCCAACGGCTCGCTGGAACATGAACCGTCCTTGCGTCCGACGATGATGCAATAGCCCGTCCATTCGCCCGCCGGCGTGGAATATTGCAAGTGCTCGCGCTGCCCGCCCCTTGCATCGAGCCTGACGAGCTGGCCGACCTCCCAGGCCCGGCCTGGCACCGGCTTGTTGGCATCCGCCACACTCCATCGGGGCGGCCACACGGCGGACACTGGGTTTTCGAAAATGAGGGGCATGGCGCCGGAACTTCCGCCGCCTCCCCCCTTGGTCATCGCCCAATGATTCTCACCTTCGGTCAATGCCTTGCTGTAGTCCGGCGCACTGCCAATGACATTGTCGGTCGTTCCGAAGCTGACCGGACTGGAGAAAACACGCTCATCCGTGATGTAGGCCTGCCTGACGAGCTCACGCAGGGCTTCATTCGCATCAGCGCCGTCCGGATAATTCCCGCCGTGGTCCACCGCATAGCGGTTCAGCGCGATCAGAACCTCCCGGCAATTGCTGCAAGTTTTTGTCATGCTGCCGAGCGCCTGCGCCTTTTTCGCTCCCGAAAAGAACAGCAAGATGAGCAGTGCAGTCACGACAAGAACCGTCACCGCGATCAAAGTATGTTTGAGACTCCAGCCCGCGACGGTGCGTAAACAGGCTGTCCTCTTCTGCGTTGGCCGGGGGATGTTCATGATGTGTAATCAAGGGTGGATGATTGCGAAGAGAATCCACTACCGCGCTTCGAGATTGAATCTATCCATTTCATGGGATGGGCACTTATCGATAATGCACAAAATTAACAAACGTATTTTTTTAACTCGTGGCGGCCCGGCGGCATGGCACGCTCGAACTCAAGGAGTTACGGCCGCTTTTTTATGGAGGCCTGCGACGAAAAAGGCGCGGTTCTCCGCGTGGACACATTGGGCCGCGTTTGAGAGATTCCCTATTCGACATTCCGCATTCGTCATTCAAACTCCGCCTCCACTTCAAGCACCTCCACCATGCGCATCCTTTCCGGCCTTCAACCCAGCGGCAGACTCCACATCGGCAATTTCTTTGGCATGATGGAGCCGGCGCTCAAGCTGCAGCACGAGGGCGACGCCTACTACTTCATCGCCGACTACCATTCGCTGACGTCCGTGCACGATGGCAAGGCCCTCCGCAGCTATGTGCGCGAACTGGCCGTGGATTTCCTGGCCTGCGGGCTGGATCCGGACAAGTGCGTCTTTTTCCGCCAGAGCGATGTGCCTGAGCACTGCGAGCTTTCCTGGATCCTGAGCACTGTTACGCCCATGGGCCTGCTGGAGCGCTGCCATAGCTACAAGGACAAAATCGCGAACGGCATCAATCCATCGCACGGTCTTTTCGCCTACCCCGTGCTCATGGCGGCGGACATCCTGATTTACAACAGTGATGTCGTGCCGGTGGGCAGAGATCAGAAGCAGCATGTGGAAGTCACGCGCGACATCGCCATCAAGATGAATGAAACTTTTGGCGAAGGACTCTTCAAGCTGCCGGAGCCGCGCATTCAGGAGACGACCGCGGTCGTTCCAGGTCTCGACGGCAAGAAGATGAGCAAGAGCTATAACAACACGATCCCGCTTTTCGAGGAACCCGGACCGCTGAAGAAGAAGATCATGGGCATCCAGACGGATTCCACACCGGTGGAGGCGCCGAAGCCGATCGAAGGGAGCAGCATCCTGGCGCTGTACAAACTGGTGGCTTCACAAGCGGACTACGACGCCATGGTGGCCGACCATTTGAAGGGCGGCATCGGCTATGGCGACTTCAAAAAGCGCCTGCTCCAGGCCCTCACGGATTACTTCGCCCCCTTCCGCAAGCGGCGCGATGAGATCGTGGCCGACAAAGGGTATGTGGACAAGGTGCTGGCGGAAGGCGCGGAAAAGGCGCGCGCGGTCGCGCGGAAGACGCTGAGCCGTGTGCGTGATGCGGTGGGGCTGGGGTGATCAGCGTCTGCGCTTTTTGTTCTGCTGCGCACGCTTGTGGCCATGGCCGGGCTTGCGTGGTGGGGCGCTTTTGATTTCGCTGCGGTCGCGCTCGCGGCGCTCTCCTCGGTCGCGTCCGCGCTCGGGCTCGCGTCTGCGTGAGTGCGGGGCTTCGTCCTTGGGCACCACGAGCTGGAAATCCACCTGCTTTTTGGCGGTGTCGAGCTTGTAGATCTGCACCACCACATTGTCGCCGAGACGGATGACGCGGCGGGTGTGGCGGCCGGTGATCTGGCGGGTGGCGGGATCGAAGACGTAGAAGTCATCCCGAATGGCGGAGAGCGGCACCACGCCGCTGAGGCCGAGATCCGGCACATCCACAAAGAAGCCGAAGTTTCGCACGTCGGTGACGAGAGCGGCATAGGGCTGCGGTTTCTTGGAAACGATCTGCGCCTTGAGGTAGGCGTAGAGCTTCACCTCCTTGCTGTCGCGCTCGGCATCGGCGGAGTTTTTTTCCGTCGTGCTGATGTGCTCCGCGATCTGCTTGGCGAGACCCGACTGCAGCTCCACTTTGTCAAAGAGGGAGCGATGCACCACGAGGTCCGCATAGCGGCGGATCGGCGAGGTGAAGTGGGTGTACTTCGGCTTCGCGAGGCCGTAATGGCCGAGCGGCTCCACCGCGTAGCGCGCGCGCATCATCGAGCGGAGGAAGCCGATTTTCAGAGCGGGGCCGATGGGCACCGTGGAGAGCTTGTGGAGCAGCTTCTGCACCTCGGAGCGGTGCGTGAGATTTCCACAGGGTATCCGATGGCTGAGCACTTCTTCGCGGTAATCGCTGAGCTTCTTTTCCTTCGGCGACTCGTGCACGCGATACACCGAGGGGCGGTTCAGGCCCATGAGACGTCCGGCGACGGCCTCGTTGGCCAGGAGCATGTATTCCTCGATGAGCTGATGCGATTCATCGTTCTCGATGCGCTCGATGCGCAGGACCTTGCCGTGCTCGTCGAGGCGGATCTTGTTCTCGGGGAAGTCCATGTCGAGCGAGCCGTTCTTGAAGCGGTGCTGACGGATCTTCTGCGCCATCACGTGCGCATCGTGCAGCATCTGCTCCGTGTCGTTGGTGGGGGGCACCTGGATGACGCCAAAGGCCTCCTTGTAGGTGAAGCGGCGCCTGGAGCGGATGACGGCGGCGTAGAATTTGGCGCTGACGACGTGACCGTCTTTGGAGAGCAGGAACTCCACACATTTGGTCAAGCGGTCCACGTTTGGCTTGAGCGAGCACAGCTCATTGCTCAGGGCCTCAGGCAGCATGGGGATCACGCGGTCCACGAGGTAGGTCGAGTTGCCGCGCTTTTTCGCCTCGATGTCCAGCGGGCTGCCGGGTCGCACGTAGTGTGACACATCGGCGATGTGCACCCAGAGCTTCCACTGGTCGCCCTGCCGCTGAATGCAGATGGCGTCGTCAAAGTCCTTTGCATCATCGGGGTCGATGGTGATGACGTTGTGCGGGCGGCAGTCCACGCGACTGGCGCACTCCTGCGCGCTGGGCTGGTTGTCCGGACGGGACTTCGCGATCGCATGCGCCTCATGCAGCACGTGCTTGGGAAAGTGCAGCGGCAGATCGTAGTGGCGCAGCACGGAGAGCATGTCCACGCCCTCCTCATCCGGCGGGCCGAGCACCTCAATCACTTCGCCTTCAGGCGCGGTCTTTTTGGAATCCCAGTGGGTGATTTCCACCACGACCTTGTCTCCCACGTTTGCCTTGCGGCCCACATCGCGCGGTTCGGAAACATAGATGGCGCCGGGCATGCGCGGATCATCCGGCGTGACGTGCAGGAAGTTTTTGGAGCTCTGCAAGGTGCCCACAAACTGTGTGCGCCTGCGCTCCAAGACTCGTACCACCGCCCCGCTTTTTTCCTGCTGCCCCGGTTTTACATCGAGACGCACGAGCACGCGGTCTCCATGCATGGCGGTTTCAGTTTTGCTGTCGGGAATGGAGATTTCGCCGATGCCGGCCTCGTCCGGCTGGACAAAGCCACGGCCTCCGCGCGTGATCTGAATCACACCGGGGACGAGATCGGCCTCTTTCGCCACAATGTAGCGATTGCCCTTCGTGCGTACGATTTTACCCTGTTTCTCCAGGCTTTTGAGCAGGCTTTGCAGCACCTGCTGTTGATTGGGCTTCATGCCCATTTGGGAGAGCAGCTCCGGCACATTGGAGGGTATGTAATCCTCACTGCCGAGCAAACTCAGTAGTTTCTTTTCCATCTTATTCTTACCTATCTAATCAAAGTAGATTCGCACGCCGAACGATTCCGTCAATGAGAATTCGGTGGCAGGCGGAATTCGCGGTTCAATCGCAGCTTCAATTTCCGCATCGTTTCATCGAGTTCTTCGCGCACGCTGAGAAGCTCCGGCTCGAGTGCGGCATTCACCGGCGTGGACATCACACGCTCGTATCTTTCCACCAGCGCCTGGCCGTCTTCACGCAGGCCGCATTGCCCGATCAAATGCTTCACCTGCTCCACCATCGCGCGCGTTTCCACGATCATGGTCATCGCGTCCGGCGCGGTGGTTTCGCCATTTTCCAGACGGTGCAGTTGCTGGCAGTTGAAGAGGCGGCAGCGCACGGGCCGCCTGTCATAAACGGTGCAGCGCTTTTCCACCAGCGCGGAGCAGGGCTGCTCCATGTGGTACTCGCCATCGCGGCAGCGAATCTTGAGCCCCAGCCTTCCCAGCTCCGCGGGCACCTCCCCCGGCTGCATGCGCACGATCTGAAACATCGTGCCGTCACAGCACATCCCGCACGCCGCGCAGAGGCGCGACGCTGCTTCGGTGAATGAGGAGTTCTGCATTTCCCGCAGCTAATCAAGATTCAGAGCGCGGAGCAACCTTCTTCCTTGTCAACCGCACCGCGGTTCCGTTAAAAGCCAGTCATGCAGAGGAGCGCCGCCTTTTTATTTCTGCTGCTGCCCCTCAGCAGCCTGGCCGAGCCTGCGATCCCGCCCTCCGTGCAAAAGTATCTGGAGGTGCTGCGCAAGCGTCCGGAACCGGGCACGATCTTTGAGCGCTTTTACGCCGCGTGGATGGAAGAGGGCAGCGCCGCGAGCCTGCTGGAACATCTTTCCGCGCAGGCAGCGCGGCCCGGGGCCGCGGCGGCCGATCATCTCATCCTCGCCCTGCTGCACAGCCATCGCGGTGATGACCACGAAGCGCTCACGTCCTACCATGCAGCGCTGCAGCTTGACGCCAGGAATGCCAGCGCGTGGCTTGAATGCGCGCGCATCGAGATGCGGCTGCTGGATTTCACGTCGGCGCTTGCCTCGCTGGAGAAAGCGGAAGCGGCCGGGCCAACGGAAGCACTCGCGCTTGATCTGGCCCGGCTCAAAGGCCGCGTGCTGCTGCGCCTGGAGCGCAACGACGAGGCCCTGGCCCTGTGGCATGAGATGGTCAGGAAGAACGGGGACCATCAAGACCTGATCGAGGAAATCATCGACTGGTTTGCCGATGAGGCGCAGTACGAGGCCGCCATTGAAGCCGCCCGGGCGCTGGTGAAACGCACGCGCGATCCCCTGGCGCGCACGCTGCGCCAGCTTCGGCTGGCGGATATTTTGCTGATGGCGGACCGCAGCGATGAATCTCTGAGCGTGCTGGACACCGCTTTTGCGGCCACGGGTGCGGAGACGTGGATCGAGGCGGATGTCTTGAGCCGGATTGATCGTGTCTTCCGCATGACGGACGACATTGAGGGGCTGGAGAAACACCTCGCGGAGCTGGCGCATTCCAACCCGCAGCGTGTCACTCTGGGCTGGCAGCACACGCTGCTGCTGGCGACCACCGGCCATGCGGGGGAAGCGCTGAGCGCCGCACGAACTCTGCTGAAGGCGAACCCGGGAAGGCGCGATCTGCAGGATCAGTTTTTAGACCTGCTCGATTCGCTCAATCAGCCGCAGGAAGCCGTGGCGCAGGCACAAGCCCTCTCGCGGCAGAATCCCGCGGACAAAGAGCTGCTCATCCGGCTGGCGGGGCTGCAGCAGCGCGCGAAGGACCCTGCCGCCGCCTCCGCCACGCTCGAATCCTATGTCACTGCGGCGGGGGTGGATGAAGCGGCGCTGCTGAGAGCCGCCCGCTTGCAGGAGAGCTGGGAGACGAGTCCCGCCAAAGGCGAGCCGCCCGCGTTCAAAGCCTATGCACGCCTGCGCAGCGCCTTTCCAGAAAGCCTGTCCGCGCAGGAGGCCTGCGCTCATTATCTGCACCGCAGCGGGCGGCGGGAGGAGGCGCTGGCGCTGTGGAAAAGCCTGGCGAAAAACGCAGCGCCGGAGGGCCTGCTGCGCATGGCCCAGGCGCTGCAGGCACGCCAGGAGCCGCGCGCCGCGCTGGACATCCTCACCGCACGCGAGGCGGAGCTCTCCCAGCAGCCGCGCTTTCTGGCACTGCTGGTGCAGAGCGCCCTCGCCAATGAGGAATTCGAGCGCGCCCTGCCCTGGGCGCTGGCCCGGCTGCGGCTGATGCGTGAGGCCGACGGAATCGAAGACGCGATGACGCCGCTGCGAACGCTGCTTCAAACGACGCACAGCGCGCGCGCGCCGGCGCTGATGAAAGAGCTGCGGCAGGAGGCCGCTCTTACGATCCAGAACCGCTGCCTGCTGGCCATGCTTCTCAATGAAAGCGGTGATGCCCCAGCGGCCGCGCAGACTCTTATGGCGGCGCCTGCCGCGGATGCGCCCACCGCTTTGATGCAGCTCACGAAGCTTCAGCAAAGCAACCGAGACTGGGCCGGCGCCGCGCAGACACTGAAGAAGGTGCTTGCCCTTCCGAACGCGCGCACGGCCGCGCGGCTGCAGCTTCTGGTGGATGTGCTGCGGCGCGCCGGGCAGCCTGCGAAAGCGCTGGAGCAGATTCCCGAATGGAAAAAACTCACTCCTTCCGCCATCGAGCCCTGGCTGGTGGAGGCGCGCGTGCTGGGAGAACTGCAGCGGGCCCCGGATGCGCTCAAGGTGCTGCGGCAGGCCGTGCGGAAGTTTCCAGATGCCGCGGAGACCGCCCACGCCTATGCCACCGCCTGCCTGGGGGCGGGAGATGCCGAGGAGGCCGAGCGCATCTATCTGGCGCTCTACGAGAAGACCACGGACACCGCAGCGCGCCTGCGGCTTCTGCCGCCCCTGGCGCAGGCGGCGCAGCAGCACCAGGCGCTGCCGCGTCTGGTGGAAAACTTTCAGCGCCGGCAGCAGCAAAACCGCGCCTCCGCCTTTCCATGGCTGGCGCTGGCGGAGATCCACCGCGCCACACAGAACCGGGAAGCGCGGCTGCGCTGCCTCTATGAAGCCTCACGCCTGCGGCCTCAGGATCTGGAGCTGCTGCTGGAGATAGCGCGCCATGAAGAAACGGAAGGGCTGTACCCGGAGGCGATCCGCACGCTGGAGGCCGCGGCGAGGCTGGACAAAAGCACCAAGGTCAGAGAGCGCCTCGCGAAACTGCAGATCGAAAACGGTGATCCTGATGCGGGCTACCGCCTGCTGTTTGACCTCGCGGGCGGCGGCCAGATGAGCCCGGAAGCGGTGGAGCAGATCGCCGATGCCATGGCGCTCCGCGGAGACTGGAAAAACATTCCTGCCCTGCTGCAGCCCCTTCTTGAAAAACATCCGCGCCACTACCGGCTTCATTACCTGTGCGGCGTGGCCCAGGAGGAAAGCGGGCAGGAGAATGCGGCGCTGGCGACCTTTCTGCATGTGATGGACATGCACGAAGAGATTCCCGGAACACCGCCCGCTGTCCCATCAGGAGACATGAGGTCACTGCCGGCCGGAACTGAAGACTGGATGCGGTTTGCCGATTCGGCCACCACGGCATATGCCTACCAGCAGCAGGGCAGAGAACTGCGCTACGCGTGGCGCCAGAACGTTTCGGCACAGGCCTCCTTGATCGCGCTGCCTGTGAATGTGCTGCAGTCACCCGCGTTTGCCCTGGCGCATGCTCTGCGAATCACGAGCCATCTTCCGCCCGATGAGCAGCAGCGGATTGTGACGCAGCTCAGGCGCACCGGGATCGCGGACGCGCCTTTGCTTCTGGAGGCGGAGCTTTCTCCCGCCGGATTTGGCATCACGCCCGAGCTGCTGGCCGCACACCCGGAGCATGCCGCGCTGCACGCGGCCTGGCTGCTGGGCCATGGAGATGAATGGCACCCCGGCGAACTCGACCGCTGTTTTGAACTCTTCAAAAATCAGCACCCTGACCTCTCCCTCTTTGCTGCAAACGAGGTGCTGCAAAAGGAGGCTGTGGAAAATGGCGAGCTTTGGATCACACGCCTGATCCACCTGGCCTCCTCGCTGACGCGTTTTGACCACCGTGAGTGGGAATCGCTGGCACATCTGCTGTTGTCCCAGTTTCCAGAGCTGAGCTCCCCGCCGAAGGAGCCGGCCGCCTACCTCACCCCGGAAGAGACCCAGGAATGCATCGCCCTCCTGCACCGGTGGATGCGGAAAGACGCCGGCCTGAAGGACGTGCGCGACATCATTCCTGTCTTCATTGCCCACGAGCGCTGGGAGGCCGCCATCGATGGCTTTGAACGCATGTTCGAACTCTCCGCCGGGGCTGGCACACCAGTGCCCCTGCCCTCCCCCGCCGGCATGGCGGGTCAGCCCTACAGCCGCTGGAACGCACGCCCCCTGCCTCTCATCGCGGCGGACACAGGCATGCCAGCAGACATGGTCGAAGTTCTCGTCCCCATGCTGGAGACCCTGGATGAGGAGGCGGACGCGGCAGCGGCGGAGTCCACCAGTCTTCTGGCACCGCTGTTTCACATGATCGCCGCTGGAAAGGACAGGCGGAAGGTTCAAGAATTTCAAGACGCTGTGCGGCGTCGTTCGGCAGACGTGCATGACGCGCGGCTGCGGTTGTTCCTGCGGCTTCTTGCGGGTGATGCACGGGCTCTGCTGGCAGAGCAGGAGGCTGGTGCGCAGAGATCCAAGGCCAGCCTCCAGGAGGTTTTGTTCACCGGCTGGCTTCACCAGTTTTTCGAAGAAGATCAGAAGGCTCTCGGGATGTTTAACCGCGCGGCCGGGCTCACCAGAGATGCCCGGCTTCTGGAGCACCTGGACTCCGCCTGCCTCTCCCTGGCGATGAAACTGCAGCAACCCGAGGGCAGCCTGGAACTGCCACCCCATACCCTGCGGAGGGTTCTCGACCGCCTTCTCAAAGAGGCCCGCACGGCTGTGGAGAAAACGGAGCTGGTGACTTTTCTGCAAGGACTTGGTCTTCACGAAGAGGCGGAACGGCTGCTGCCGTCCATTCCGGAGACGCCCGCGATGGCACTGCTGCGCAGTCCCGCACCCAACCACCGGAATCCCTACTCCAGCCTGCTTTCCACGGGGCGACATGGCGGCACCCAGGACCTCCTTGACCGCTTCTTGCTCGGAGACCAGGACGCGCTCGCCCTTACCGAGGCCTGCCGGCGGGCGCGCTGGCTGGCCGCCCGCTGGCTGGCGACTGGCTCCGGCGGTGACGAGAAGGCAGAAATGGCCACCATGCTCATCAAGCTGGGCATGCATAATCTCCGCGAGTCCTTTCTCATCCGGCTGCAGACGGATGCCCGTACCAACTGGGAGAGGCGCGTGGACTACGCCGCCGTGCTGGAGATGCAACATGCCCACGGCAAGGTACTTCAGAACAACGACGGCTCCCGCACCCTTTCCCTGGAGGAACTGCGCTCCCATGCCATTCAGGAATATGAGGCCGTCCTCGCCGCCAATCCACAGGCGCAAAATGCCCGCCGCCACCTCGTCCTGGCGCTGGCACTGGAAGATGGCGCCACGGCGCTCAGGCACTGGAAGGCGCTGCCCGAGCCGCTGCAGCCTGCCCTGCTTTTTCCCCTCATCGACAAGGCCCGCAATACGCAGGACGCCACACAGGTGACGGAGATGACGCGCTTTATCACGACGTGGTTGAAAGGCCAGGATCCCGCGCGGCCGCTGCCCTACCAGACCAAGGACCGGATGGCTTTCGTTTTGCAAGAGATTGAAGAAGGCAAAAGCTGGCCGTCGGTGGATGAAGTTTTTGGCCCCGGCAGGTCCGGGCATGGAAACGACCGCTGGAACTTTGATGCGAGCGGCGCGCTCAAGCTCACCCAACCTCTGCGCCGTCAGCGCAACGAGCGGCGCATCGCCCATGAAGCGCTGTGCCGCGCGATGATGCGCTTCCCGGAACTCGCGGAGATGGGCTTCGCGCCACTTGCGGGACTGGCCATCTTTGAGCAGCGGGACCTGCCCGGCATGGAGCAGCTGGCGCTGCAGATCCTGGCACTGCGCGGCTCAGTGTCCCCCGTACAACGCCAGGCGGCGCCGCGCCCGCCACCCGCAGGGAGCAACCGGTTGTTTGAAGGCGACTTCAGAATCGCCAGTCCACCAGCCGCGTTCTTTGCCACCTGGAACGCCGTGCGGCGAGGAGATGCCGCCCTGCTGGAAAACGTCATCTATCCCGCCATCCTGAAAGCAGACGGGCAGCCCATGCTCGACTTCTGCCGCGAGTATGCGGGCATCGTTCTGGCAGATGACGCCGACTTTTCCACCGCCGCAGGCGCCTGGGTGAACCGCTGGGTGCCGGTGAGCTATGCATCCTCGGAAGCATTCAGTGACGGCGGCATGGTGCATGAAGTGGTGCGGATGTGGGAGGCGCGCCCAAATGCCGCCCCGCTGGATGATCTTTTCCTGCCTTACAAGGCGGTGCCGATCGCCCCCCGGGACGCGATGGACAACAACCCGCTGATTCTGGCTCCCACACCCTATGTGGATGCGCTGCTCAAACGCGACCCTGCGGAACTGCGCCGCTTCCTGCTGCGCATCCGCGAGGCCTGGATCAGCCCGGATGCGGAAGTGCGGCGGCAGGCCATGAAACGCCACCTGGCCCATGAGGCAAGCGGGAAAGCTCATCGAGACACCCAGACGGAGCGCGCTGCCGGAAGCTTCCTGGAATGGCTGAACTACCTGATGCAAAACCGGGGCAGCCAGGCTGCTTTTGAAGCTGCTGCTGAAGACGGCGCTCTGGACGCCAAGGAGCGGGTGCAGAACGTCATCGAGGAAAAGGAGTCTGTGCAAAGCTCCGGCGAGTTCATGATCCTGCTGCGCCACTTCGGGTATCTCCAGGGCGGGAAGGGAAAGCGCGTGCTGTCAGAGTCGTGGGACGAACCTGGCCATGCGCTCTGGCTGGCACGCAGATTCCGCGAAACAAAAGAGGACGCACGCATCGTGGCTCTTCTGGGCAGCCACCAGCCGGCGGGATTCGACACGGACCTCCTGCAGGCGATGTTCATGCATGAAGAGATTAAGTCCTTCCATCTCGGAGGAAGGCCCGTGTCCCTGGTCCCTCCGCCTGAGAGCGCCCTGCTGACACGGCGCGAGATGGCGTACCGACTGGTGATTTTACACTACGCCACGGAGATCGCCGCCATGCCGGTGGAGGAGCGGAAGACCCTCGGCTCCTTCCTGCAATCGGAGCAACCGCGTCTGATGCGGCTGTCCGCCGGTGACCCAGAACTCAGGCAAGCCCTGGAACCTGTGACGCAGGCCTCCAGGCCGGATGGAGAAAAGGCTGACGCTGCGCGCTAAGCCGCCGCGGCGCCGGTCGTCCAAGAATTCGCCCTCCGTCCTTGCCAAGATCGTCTCCGTTCCGGTAAAAGCGGGACATGCTTTTTCGTGTCGCATTCTGCCTGCTGGTGCTTTGCGTCCCTCTTTCGGCACAGCAACCTCCTCAGGTGGTTCCGGCACCCGCGCAGCGCTATTGGAACATCCTGGTCAAACGTCCTGAGCCAGGCACCGTCTTTGAGCGGTTTTATGCCGCATGGCTGGAGGAAGGCACGGTGGGGGAGCTTGAGCAGTTTCTGCTGGTACGGGCCGGCAGGGCAGATGCCTCCGCGACGGATCATCTCATTCTGGCCGTCTTGCATGCCCATCGTGGTGATGATCCCCAAGCGCTCCTCTCCTACCAGGCGGCGCTCAAGCTCAGTCCAGGAAATGCCAGCGCGTGGATCGAGTGCTCGCGCATCGAGTCACGCGCGCTGGATTTCAAGGCCGCGCTGGAGTCGCTTGACCATGCGGAGGAGGCCGGGGCTGAAGACTCGCAGAAGGTGGAGATCGGCCGGCTGCGCGGGCGGGCGCTGCTGCGTCTTGGCAAGAGTGAGGAGGCGCTCAAGGTTTGGAAATCTCTCATCGCCGCCGATGCAGATGACGAGGATTTGCAGGAGGAGATCATCGACCTCCTCGTGGATGAAGGGCAGCTTGAGACGGCGCTGGAGGCCGCACGCGCCCTTGTTTTGCGCAGCCGCGATCCCCTCGCCAAGACGATGCGGCAGCTCCGGCTGGCGGACATTCTGCTGCTGGCGGGGCGCGGTGACGAGGCATTGAGCGCTCTCGACGCCGCCTTTGAGGCCACCGGCGCCGACTCCTGGATCGAAGGTGACATTCTCGCGCGCATCGACCGCCTCTTCCGCATGAAGGATGATGTGAGCGGTCTGCAGAAGCATCTGGCGATGCTCACAAAGGCGCATCCGCAAAGGGTTGCGCTGGCCTGGCAGCACACGCTGCTGCTGGCCGCCACCGGCCAGAAGAATGAGGCGCTGCAAAGCGCGCGCGCCCTGCTGCAGTCCAGCCCTGGCCGCCGGGATCTGCGGGATGGCTTTCTCGATTTGCTCGAATCGGTGGATCTTCCCAAGGAAGCGGCGGAGCAGGCGAAGCTTCTCGTCTCTCAAAATCCGGAGGACAAGGATCTGCGATTCCGGCTTGCCGCCTTGCAGCATCGCGCTGGGGAGGACGCGGCGGCGCTGGCCACACTGGAATCCATGGGTGCGCCTGCCGGCGCGAATGAGGCTGACCTGCTGCGCATCGCACGTTTGCTGGAGAGCTGGGAAGAACTGCCTGCCAAAGCGGACTCCCCGGCTGCCGCGGCCTTTCTCCGCCTCGCCACCAGCTTCCCGCAAAGCATCGCCGCCCAGGAGGCGCGGGCCCAGTATTTGCACCGCACGGGCCAGCGTGAGGAGGCTCTCGGCATCTGGCGGCGGCTGGCGAAAACGGCCGCGCTGGAGGATCTTCTGCGCATCGCGCAGGGGTTGCAGGCGAGGACCGAATCACGCTACGCGCTGGATGTGCTGCACGAGCGTGAGAAGGACTTCGCCACACAGCCGCGCTTCCTCGCCTTGCTGGTGCACCAGCTCATCGCCAACGAGGAGCATGAGCGCGCACTTCCCCTGGCACGTGCGCACCTGCGGCTCATGCAGGACGCGGACGGCATTGAGAACTCCTTGAAGAACCTTCTCGTGCTGCTGCGCTGTGACGAGACGAAGCTTGTCCCGCCTTTGCTCAACGAGCTCCAGCAGCAGACCTCTCTCACTTTGCAGGAACGGTGCCTGTTCGCCGCAGTGCTGGAACTTTCCGGTAAAAATTCCGAGGCGGAGACTGTACTCAGCTCCGCGCCTGCGGAGGACTCGCTGGTCGCCCTCACGCGGCTCTCTCACTTGTACCAGTTCCGCCAGGACTGGACCCAAGCGCTGCAAACTCTGCAGCGCGTGCTTGCGCTTCCTGGCGGGCGCACTAGCGGCACGCTCCAGCGCATGGTGGAGCTGTGCCGCCGCGCCCTGCTGCCGGAGGAGGCGCGCAAGTACATCGCCGAATGGAAAGCTGTTTCTCCGGGCGCCGTGGCGCCATGGCTCACAGAGGCGCGGGTGCTCAAGGACAGCTTTCACGAGGAGGCCGCCCTCAAGGTCCTCCAACTGGCGCGGCGCAAATTTCCGGACGCCGCGGAGGTGGCCTCCGCCTGCGCCCAGGCCTGTCTGGATGCCGGCCAGGCGGAGGAGGCGGAGCGCATCTACCTGTCCCTCTATGAAAAGACGACGGATCCGGTGTCGCGGCTGCGACTTCTCCCAGTGCTGGCCGGGGCGGCGCAAAGTCATGGGGGACTGCGGGATTTGATCCAAAACTTTTCCCAGCGGCAGAAGCAAAATCGCGCCTCCGCGCACCCCTGGCTGGCGCTGGCGGAGATCCACCGCGCCACGGGCAGCGATGAAGAACACCGGCGCTGCCTCTATGAAGCCTCACGCCTGCGGCCTAAGGACCTGGGGCTCCTGCTTGAGATCGCCCGCAGCGAAGAAGCCGCCGGACTCACCGCGGAAGCCCTGCGCTCCCTCGAAGCCGCCGCAAAGCTGGACAAGACGACGCGCACGCGGGTGCACATGGCGCGTCTGCAAATTGAAGAAGGCAACGCCGATGCCGGCTACCGCATGCTCTTTGAACTCGCAGGTGGCAGCCAGATGGACGCACGAGCACGGGAGCAGATGGCGGACACGATCGCGGAAGAGGGGGAATGGGAGCGCGTCATCACCTTTCTGGAGCCCGCGCTGGAAAAACACTCCGGCGACTACCGTCTGCACTATCTCCATGGAGTGGCCCTGGAGGAGGCCGGACGCGAAAAGGAAGCCGCCGGCGCCTTCCTCCGAATTCTCGGCATGGACGAGGAGCTGCCGGGCGTGGTGAGCACCGGCGGCAGCATCGGCACGCAGGACCAGCGTACCAAACGCCACCTCCCGCCAGACGCGGAGAGGTGGCTGGCGCTTCCCAGCATGAGACAACCTGCCTATGCGCACCGCCAGAATTCCAGGAGCCGTTCACACAGGAGTTCCTCCACCTTTTTCGGCCAGCCAGCCAGCGCGGGGGTGGGCCCAGGATTCATCGAGCATGCGTCTGACGTCACCGTTTCTCATGAGTTCGCCCTGGTTCATCTTTTGCAGATGGTGAGCGGCTGGGACGCCCAGGAGAGGGCATGGCTGGGGCAGCAGATGGCGCAGGCTGGAGTCGATGACGCCGCGCTGCTGCTGGAGGCGGCGGAAACTTCGCCCCAGTTCATCATCTCACCCGGCATGCTGGCGAATCATCCGCGAAACCTCACGCTGCACGCCATGTGGCTTGTTCAGGAGCAGCCGGGTGATCCGGAGGAGATGCTGCCGTTGTATGAAAACGCCTGGAACCTTTTTCAGATGAGCTATCCCGATCTAGCCTGCCGTGCCGCGCAGAGGGCCATGGCCGTCGCGGGTGAAAACTCCCATCTGTGGCAGAAGCGCTTTCTCGATCTCATTCAAACCATGCCGCAGGCTGATGTGGGGACGTTTTACGCCACCCTTTCCATGCTGCGGGACCCTGCGGGCTCCAACAATGAAACCACCGCGCCGCGCCTGGGTCCCGAAGCCATCCACCAGATTTCTGGCAGACTCTTGAAATGGTACCAGGCACGTCCGGAGGTCGTGGATGGCGGTATTTTGACCAGCGCACTGGTGATGGCCGCCAACTGGGATGCCGTGGTGGCCGCAGTGAAGACTACACTGCAAACGCCGCACCCGCTGCCCGCCCCACGAACCGTCTTCGCGCCCTACGGCCGTCCCTTCAACCCTGGATTCAATTTCCAGCCGCAGCCGCTCCCCATGCCGCCTGAACTGGGGGCCGGCCTGAACCATTTAGCCTTCATCCCCGGCATGACCACGGAGCGCGACCCCACGCAGGATTCCCAGGAGCCGACCGAGGAAATCCAACGGCGCCTGCAGGAGATCCGCGACGGCCTGCGCCCCCACATTGACCCAGAGGATGATGAGCGGGTGCGGATCATTCTCCGCATCATCTGCGGTGAGAAGGCCGCCCTCGAAAAAACAAGCGCCGCAATTTTGCAGAAGGCGGACGCCACCGCGGACGAATGCGTCACCGCCGCCTGGCTGGCGCAGTGGAACCGCAAGACCGCGGAGGCGCTGACCCACCTTTCTCGGGCGCTGAAACTGACCACGGCCTCCCAGGAGCGCCTTTCCATAGAAAGTGCTATTTTATACCACACGCAGCTCCTTGTTGAGGAGGAGAGCGACAAGGCCAGGGCCGCCCCTGCGCTCGCGCAGGCCTCCACGCTGCTCCAGGCCCGTCTGCAAAAGACGAAGATTCGTGAAGAGCAGGACCAGATCGTGCGATTCATGGCCGGCCTCGGCCTGAACAGGGAGGCGGAGGCGGCACGGGCCGGACAGAACCGCCTGAGCGCCGCCCCTCCGAGCAGCCCTCCCGCGGTGACCAATCCATACTCCAGGATGCGCAGCACAGGCCAGCCGCGGCGGCAGGCGCCGAAAACCCCGGCGCAGCTCGTGAAGGAAGGCCAGGGAGAGCGCGTGGTGAATGACATCGTACGGCAGCTCCGTGCCGCCATCCGGCAGATGGTCTCTTCATCAGATCCCACAGCGCAAGCACCCAGGGTTCGGCAGATCATCGCCCAGGCCACCGAACTGGGCCTGTGGGGCCAGGTGACGGAGACTCTGCGCGGCTCGGCCGGCACCGGGTGGCGCTCCCATCTCGAAAATGCCGTCCTGCTGGAAAACGACCCCAAGAACCCAGCCGCGGCGCTGGCGGAGCACCGTGTGGTGGTGGGCATGAACCCGCGCGCCCACTTCTCCCAGGTCCGGCTCGCCATACAGCTCACCATTGATGGTCACTATGCGGAGGCGGCAGAGCACTGGCGCAGCCTCCCTGCCCCGCTGCAGGAAACCATGCTGCCCGGCCTTCTTCGGGAATGCTCCCAACACCAAAACTCCGCCACCTCCATCTCCGGCCTGCTGTGCGCGTGGCTGAAGGGGGTGGACTCTGGACAGATGCTTTCCGCGAGCATCATTCATCTGATGGAGCAAGCGCTGGTGAATATTCAGGCTGGCAGCCGTAACACGCCCCCGCTGTACCAGCCGCGGGAAGGCGACGACCTGACCTTCGCGCTGAAGCATGAGTGGCATACTGACGGCGGCAAAGCGCGCGCGGAACGACGCCGGGCGCATGACGACCTGTGCCGGGCCATGCTGCAGAGACCTGAGGCCGCGGCGGTGGCGTTCGGCCCCTTCGCCGGGCTGATCATCCAAGACGGTGATCCAAAACAGCTCGCAGCGCTGGAAGCCACCGCCATCGACCTCCTCACACGTCTCGACACGCCGCGCGTCAGAAGCAGGCTTTCAGCCTTCGGTTTTCCCGGAGACGGCCAGGCGTGGGATCAAAGGGCGCTCAGGTTGTTCGGCAGCGCCGACTGCATCCCCATGCCGGACGCCGCCCTGTTTCTCGCGCTGAATGCGGCGCGGCGCGGCGACTCCCATGCGCTGGATGAGACCATGCCTTTGATCACCCGTGTGCAGGGAGCACAGCGGGCCGCCTCTTTGAAAGGCTACGCCAGGCTGCTGATGGTGCCGGAGAAGGAATTTCCCGCCGCCGCCGCCCAGTGGCTCCAGCAGCAGCCCGTGAACGACCTTTACCATGAGGACAGCGCACACGAGGAAATTCTGCGCCTGTGGGTGAAACGCAAAATCGACGTTTCGCTGGATGAACTTTTTCTGCCCGAAAGACCAGCCGCCGCCGGCTACAAGATACCACCGGCCATCTCCGCCTATGTGGAGGCCCTGAGCAGGCGTCATTCTGATCTTCTGCACGGCTATGTGCGAAAGCTGCGGGATCGATGGCTCGGTCAAAACGAGGCCACGCGGCGGGAGGCGGCGGCACGGTGGCTGGCGTGCCTAAAGGACCAGGGCTCCCGTGACAAGAATCACCAGCCGCCCCCCTCAGAGAAGGCCCTTGAGGCCTATGCCAAGTGGCTGCAGCGCCTCCTTCAAAGCCGCTACTGCCTCGGCCTGTTTGACCTCGCGGTCGAGGATGGCCTGGCTGATTCTTCCGAGTGGCTGAGTCCGGTCATACGACACTACTCCGACCAAAAGGAGATCGTCACACCGGGTGATCTGCTGCATTTCGCCCATTGCGTGGGCTTCCTCGGCGAAGGCGCTTCCTTCCGTCCCTATTTGGAGAATGAAAACTCCCGAGCCACCTGGCTTGGACAGACGGCGAGCTCGTTTCGGGAACACTCGGACGAAGCGCGGATCAACGCCACGCTGGAACTCATCAGCCGATGCAAGCCGACTCTGGGGATGGACCTGCTTCAGGCGCTGCTTTTAAAGAGCCGCGATACGCAGCTGCGCCTCAATGGCAGGCCCATGCCCTTTCCCGTTGGCGCCCTCCCGCCCGATGAGTACGAACGGGGCGCCGCCCTGCGCAGCGCCGCGCTGCTCTTTGTGCTGGAACGACATGCGTCTGAGATCAAGACGCTGTCAGAGGCGGGCCGGCGGGAGCTCTCCGCTCTTCTCCATGAGGAGCTGCAGGGCTACCCCTATCCGGGATGCCTGGGCGAGGCACTCACGAGGTCGCTCGCGCCGCTGGTCGATGCTGAAAACGCCGAGCTCATTCGGAAGGCCGGGCGGCTGCTGGCGATCCCATCTTTGATGGAACTCTCCCGGCGGGAGCCTCATTTTGTCCAGAGTCTGGAGCCGCTGCTGCGCGAAGTGGCCCGGGTCGCTCCGGACAAGGCATGCGAGGTGGTGCGTCACGTGGCCGGTCTCATTCGTGCCGCCCCAGAGGCAGCCCAGGCTTCATCGCACGGCAGCGGGGGCGGGCTCGTTCATGAGCTGGTCATGTCTCTGGGCCAGATCCCCCAGCTTTACAGCACCGTGGCGGGGCTGGCTGACGAAGCGGGCATCCCCCACCTGCACAACTGGTCGGGCTGGATGCTCTTCGACTTCGACAAAGTCGTGAAGGACCCGTCCTGGGGAGTGTCCTGGTTTACCGCGACTCCATTCGTGGCGGACACGGAACATTTTCGGGATTTTTCAATCGACAGCCCGCTCTGCTCATCGCTGATTTTCCACTTGGTGGGCAGCGCTGAAAACCACCCCGAAACCAAGGCGGCCATCATTGATCATTTGAAAAGGCAGCCTGCCACCTTTGGAACGGATCTGGTGCTGGCGTTGTTTGAGTTCGATCCGGAGAGCCGGCCCGGCTCATCCCCTCTTGAAAAATTTATGCTCAAACACGGGAGTGAGTTTCCCAGGCTCCATCCAGGCACCGCCACCAGCCTGACCGCCCTGTTTAAAACACTCCTGCCCTCTCTGTGGGAGGCGAAGAAAACCGGTCCGGATCTGTCCAAAGCGCTTCGATCCCTGCGCGACGCCGATGCCAGAGACTTTGAAGATGAAATCTCCCGCTGGCTGGCCATGAAAGAACTCGGCGGGCTCAGCATCGAAATCCATGAAACCATCCGCCACGCTGAGCGCCTGCTGGACAGGCTCGCGCAATCGGACCTGCCCCGCGCGACGGCTTTTTTAGATCACATGGCGCAGCTCTTCGTCCAGGAGGAGATCTCAAAAACACGCGGCGCACAGGTCCAGGTTTCGGCCGATAAAACACTCGTGGCCCTCTGGCTGCAGCATTCCGCCGCGGTTCCCGAGCTGTTTGCAGACGTCATGCGGCGCGCCACTGAGTGCGGTGTCGTCGGGAATCCTTCCTGGAGGCAGGCCGTCCTCGTCCGTCTCACTGACGTGCAGCACCTGCTCGACCAGCCGGCGCGATTCCTGACACGCATGGAGGCCGCCCATGTGCTGGACCCCGCGGCCACCTTTGATCCGCAATCTTTTCCGGAGGAAAAAGAAAAGCCCACGCTGCTGGAGGCATGGATCCCGGTCCTCTCCCATTGGCCTGAATTGAAACCGTTCACCGCCAGTCATCGGCCCAAGGTTTTTGGAGCGGACCTGATCCGCCTTCTTGCAGTCACCGCCCCCAACGAAGCGGACATCCGGGCCTTTGCGAAAGCTCATGCGGACGAGATCGCCGCCTGCACGCCCGAGCAGCAAAAGATCATCGCCGCGCTGCTGCGCCGCCTCGGTTTCGAAAAAATCGCCTCGCCGCACATTCCGGCGCTGAAGGATGAGTTTGGAGCTGGAGTAAAAGATTAAGAAGGCCGCCCTCTGTTCTTGCCAACATCCTCTCCGTACCGCTAAAAGCGGAGCATGCACCGCCGCATTGTTTTCTGTCTCCTTTTTCTGACTGCTCGTGCCAGCGCACAAACGCCGACTGCCGGGGTTCCGGCGCCGGCGCAGCGTTATCTGGACATTCTGGTCAAGCGGCCGCAGCCGGGGACGATCTTTGAGCGCTTTTACAGCGCGTGGCTGGAGGAGAGCTCTCCCGCGGAGCTGGGGGTGTTTCTGGAGGCGCGGGCGAAGCTGCCCGCGGCGACGGCGGCGGACCAGCTCCTGCTGGCCGTGTTTCATGCGCACCGGGGCGATGACCGGGCGGCGCTCACGGCGTATGAAGCGGCACTGCAACTGGATCCGGCCAACGCCGCCGCGTGGATCGAGCGTGCGCGGCTGGAGTCACGGGCGTTTGATTTCACCGCCGCGCTGCAGTCCCTGGATGCCGCGGCGAAGGCGAAGCCGGACGAGGCCGGCACGATGGAGATCGGCAAGCTGCGCGGCCGTGCACTGCTGCGCCTGAGCCGGAACGCGGAGGCGCTGAGCACGTGGAAGGAGCTCGCCGCGGCCCACGCGAACGACGAGGACCTGACGGAGGAGCTGATCGACCTGCTGACGGATGAAGGCCAGTATGAGGCTGCGCTGGAAACGGCGCAGGGGCTGATCAAACGCTCCCGTGATCCGGTGGCGCGGACGCTGCGGCAGCTTCGCCTGGCAGACATCCTGCTGCTGGCGGAGCGGCGCGATGAGGCGCTGAAGACTCTGCGCGAGACGCTGACCGCCACCGGCGCGGACTCCTGGATCGAAGGCGATGTGCTGGGCCGGGTGAACCGTGTGTTTCGCATGGGGGATGATGTGGCGGGGCTCGAAAAATTCATGGCTTCGCTGGTGCAGGAAAATCCGCAGCGCGTGGCGCTGGCCTGGCAGCATACCAAGCTGCTGGGCGAGAACGGCCTGAAGGATGCCGCGCTGAAACAAGCGCGGGCGCTGCTGCAGGCGAATCCCGGACGGCGCGATCTGCAGGAGGGTTTTCTCGATCTGCTGGAATCCCTTGATTTGATCCAGGAAGCGGCCGCGCAGGCGCTGGTGCTGTCACAGCAGAATGCGGCGGACAAGGAGCTGCTGGTGCGGCTGGCCGGACTGCAGCACCGCGCCAAGGATGACGCCGCCGCGCAGGCCACGCTGGAGCGTTTTCTCACGCTGGGAAACACCGAGGCGGAGCACCTGCGCGTGGCGCGGCTGCTGGAAAACTGGGAGGAGCCGCCCGCGGCCGCGGACAGCCGCGCGGCGCAGGCGTATGCGCGTCTGGCGGAGAGCTTTCCCGCCAGCATCAGCGCGCAGGAGGCGCAGGCGCACTATCTGCACCGCCGCGGCCGGCGCGATGAAGCACTGGCCATTTGGAAGCGGCTGGCCAAGTCCGCGGCGCTGGAGGATCTGCTGCGCATCGCCCAGGCCTTGCAGGCACGGCAGGAGTCACGCACGGCCCTGGATCTGCTGATTCCGCGCGAGGCGGACTTTGCCAATGAACCGCGCTTCTACGCGCTGCTGGTGCAGCTTGGCCTGGCCTGCAAAGAAGTGGAGCGCACCCTGCCCTGGGCACGCACGCGGCTGCGTCTGGCGCAGGATGCGGAGACGATCGAAGCCGCGGTGAAGGACACGCTGCTGGTGCTGCGCAGTGATGAGGCCGGGAAGCTTTCCGCGCCACTTCTGCAGGAGCTCGAAAACGAGAAGACGCCGAGCATTCAGAACCGCTGCCTGCTTGCCGCGCTGCTGGAAAACGACCGCAAAGGCGCCGAGGCGGAGAAGGTGCTCGATGCGGCCCCGGCCGCGGACAAGGTGGTGGCGCTCAGCCAGCTCGCACAATTGTACCAGACGCGGCAGGCCTGGGAGAAGGCCGCGCAGACGCTTCAGCAGGTCATTGCGCTTCCCGGCCAGCGGAGCACAGCGCGCGTGCAGCGCCTGGTGGACTGGTATCGCCGCGCGGAAAAGTTCGAGCAGGCGCTGACGTGGATCGCCGAATGGAAAAAGCTTTCTCCCAGCGCGGTGCAGCCATGGCTGGATGAATCCCGCCTCTTGATCGACCTGGACCGCACCAAGGAGGCGCTGGCGCTTCTGCGTACTGCTCTGCGCAAGTTCCCTGACCATGTGGAGGCCGCGTCCAGCTATGCGTCCCGCTGTCTGGAAAACGGCCAGGCAGACGAGGCGGAGCGCACCTACCTGACGCTCTATGAAAAAACCGCGGACGCCACCGCGCGACTGCGCCTCATCGGCCCCCTGGCGCAGGCCGCGCAGCAGCACGGCACGCTGCCGCGTCTCATTGAAAACTTCCGCCAGCGCCAGCAGCAGAACCGCGCCAGCGCGCAGCCCTGGCTGGCCCTGGCGGAGTTGCACCGCGCCACGAACAATGATGAGGAACGGCGCCGCTGCCTGTATGAGGCTTCGCGCCTGCGGCCGCAGGATCTGGCGCTGCTGCTGGACATCGCGCGGAGCGAGGAGGAGATCGGCCTGACCGCCGAGGCGCTCCGCACGCTGGAAAGCGCGGCCAAGCTGGACAAAACGAGCAAGACGCGGGAAAACATCGCGCGGCTGCAGATTGAGAGCGGCGATGCGGATCTCGGCTACCGCATGCTGTTTGAGCTGGCCGGGGGCAACCAGATGGACGCGCGCGCGCTGGAGCAGATGGCGGACACCATCGCGGAAAAGGGCGAGTGGGAGCGCGTGCTCACCTTCCTGCAGCCCACGCTGGAAAAACATCCTGGCGACTACCGGCTGCATTACCTCCATGCCGTGGCGCTGGAGGAGGCGGGGCGTGAGAAGGAGGCCGTGCGCGCCTTCATTGAAATCATGGGCATGCACGAAGAACTTCCCGGCGTGACCAGCACCGGACGCAGCATCGGCCTGCGCCGGCAGTATGACACCCTGGCGCTGCCCCCCGGTACGGAGGACTGGCTGGTGCTGCCAGCCATGGCGCAGGCTGCGTATGGGCACCGGCACAAACAGGGCGGCCGCGGCAGTTACGGCGGCTACAACCCCTTTGGCTCCGCCTCTGGAAACGGGCTGCCCGCCAATGGGTTCGTGTCGCAGGCGCCCGGCGTCACCGACTCACCCGTGCTCGCCCTCGCTCATGTGCTGCAGATCATTGTCTCGTGGGACGTGGCGGAGCGGGAGCCCGCGCTGCGCAGCCTCAAGCAGGCCGGAGTCGCCGATGCTGCACTGCTGCTGGCCGCGGCGGAGAATTCACCCCAGCTCGTCATCACTCCGGAGATGCTGGATGCGCAGCCGCAAAACGCCGCGCTGCATGCCGCATGGCTGATGCAGAGCCGAGGCGGAGATCCCTCTGAGATGCTGCACGTCTGTGAGCGTGCGTTTCAACTTTTCAAGACGAGCCATCCTGCGCTGGCCCTGCGCACGGCGGCGCTGGCCTGGCGCAGCGGCGGCGACCAGTCCTCCGCCTGGGTGCCGCGCATTCTCGAAATCTGCGAGAGTCTGCGCCAGGGCGGCCCCGCCGAGCAGCAGATGCTCATCGGCCTGCTGCGCACGCATTCTGAGCTCTTTCCCCAGCAGACGCTGGACCCCAATGTGTCGCCTTTGAGCGCGAAGGAGGTGCGTGCCATCACCGCGATCCTGAAACGCTGGATGCGCACGGCGGACACCCAGCAGAACTATCACATCGCGGAAGTGATCTTTGCGCTGGCCGGTGTGAAGGACTGGGAGAGCATGGTCGAGATCATCCAGCACCGGCTCAGCCTGCCGGACACGCCGCAGGTCCAGGGCCAGACGGTGCCCGGTGTGCCGCCGCCACCTCAGCCGCCCCCGCGTCGCGGCGGACGCAGTTACTTCAGCGAGTTTCAGCCTTCCCCCATGCCGATGACCTCCATCGCCTTCAAGCTGCCGCCGGATGTCTTGAGCTGGGTGGAGAGGGTGTCCCCGCAGCAGATTCAGGACGAGGACCTCGATGACGCGCAGCGGCAGTGGAAAAAGGACTTTCATGACGGCTTGAAACCCTTCATCGAAAAAGCCTCCGAGCCGGGCCTGAAGCTCATTCTCCGGCTCATGACAGGGGAGCAGCAGTCCATGCTCGATGAGCTGGCGCCCCGCCTGGCCGCGAGCCCCGCGCTGGATGATCTGCTCCTCGCCGGATGGCTCTGCCAGCAGATGAACCAGTCTGAAAAAGCGCTGGGCTTTTTCCAGCAGGCGCAGGTGCTGGCCACGGAAGCCCAGACCATTTCCGAGCTCGACCTGGCGATGGTCTATCACGCCCAGCGGCTGCTGCAGGAGGCGGACAAAGCCCAGTCCGAAAAGCTCGCCGCCACCGTGAAGCCGGTGCTGGAGCACCTTTCCCAGACGGCCGTCACGCAGGAGCAGAAGTTCATGGTGGTGGAGATGTTCAACGCCTTTGACATGCAGGAGGAGGCGCAGCAGATCATGAAGGCCGCGCAGAGCGGGGGCTCCGTCCCGCGCTCCCAGAACACCGCGGCCATCAGCAATCCCTATTCGCGCAGCTACACCTACCGGCAGCAGCAGAAGAAGCGGGTCTCCGCCGAAGAACTGCTGCAAAAAGGCGACCGCGCGGCCGCGGTGCAGGAGGTGGTGTCCCAGCTCCGCGTGGCGGTCCAGGGCTGCCTGAACCCGCAGAACAGCTCCTCCAGCCATTATCAGCTTCATGAGCTCATCAATCTGTGCACGCAGCACAAGCTCACAGATGACGTGATGCAGGCCATGCAGAAAGCAGCGGCCGCAGGCTGGAAGCCGCAGCAGGAGTACGCCGTCCTGCTGGAGCACACGGGGATGGAAACCAAGCCCGCGATCGAAGCCCACCGCGCGGTGATCGCCGCCAATCCACGCGCCTTTGCCTCGCATGCGCGCCTCGCCGTGCTCCTCTCCCTGGAGGGAGACTTCCAGACGGCGCTGCAGCACTGGGCCCTCATGCCGGAGATCACGCAGACGCTGTATCTGCCGTCTGTCACGCAGGAGCTCACCGAGCGCAGCCCCATCTCCGTGCCGCGCCCCGCCGCGCTTTCCGGGCTGCTCTCCGCGTGGCTGCGCTCCCTTCCCCCGGCGCGGACCATGCCCGCCGGCATGAGCCAGCACTTTTATCAGGTCTTGAACAGTCTTCAAAACGGCGTCTCAGACCAGACCCTCTCCTTCCCCTCCCTGTGGGAACCGTACAGGGAAAAAAATCCCGCCAACGGCCGCCGCGCCTGGGCTCTGAATGACGACGGCACGCTGAAGCTGACCCCGCAAAGCCAGAAGGCGCGGGATGAACGCCGCGCGGCGCAGAATGAGCTGTGCCAGGCGATGATGCAGATCCCGGAGCTGGCGCTCATGGGCTTTGCCCCGCTGGCCGGCATGGCCATGTTTGAAAATACCAGCCTGGCCGAAATGGAAAAGACGGCGCTGGACCTCCTGAGCCAGCGCGCCATGCCCAAGGTCCGGCGGCGGCTCGCGGCGCAGGGAGGCGGCTCGTCCTACTACGGCGGCACGTATCCAGCCTCCGCCTTCGGCAGCTTTTTCGCCACGCATGAGCGCATTCCCATGCCGGTGCCGGCGGTGTTTGCCACCTACTCCGCCGCGCTGCGCGGAGACCAGCGCCTGCTGGATGAGGTGGTGTTTCCCGCCATTCTCAAGGCCGAGGGAAAAGCCATGACCGAATACTGCCGCGCCTATGCCGCGCTGCTCACCGCGGACGAGGCGCACTTCGTCTCCGCGGCCGAGGCCTGGCTCAAGCCGGCGGGCACGCGCGGCCGCCTCACCTACAGCAGCCACCAGGCGGGAAGCCCCCTGGAGGAGATCGTCCGGCTCTGGGATGTGCGGCAGATCAAAGAGCCGCTGAACCACCTTTTCATCTCCCAGACCGCCAGGGACACCAGCATCCGCTTTGGCTATGTGGCTGAAGTGCTCAAGACCTACGCCTTTGCCCTGGGCCAGCGTGATCCCGAGGCGATGCGCGGCTTCATCCGCAGCCTGCGTGACCAGTGGATCGGCGCCACGCCTGAACTCCGGGCTGAAAAAATCACCGCCTGGCGCGAGGCCCAGCACCAGCGTCAGCGTGGCGGCGGGTATTTTCCATCCCGGGTCAGCCGCTCCGGCCAGGCCGTGGCGGGCTACGTGCAGGGGCTGCAGAATCTGCTGCAGGACCGCCGCGGACTGCCGCTGCTTCCGCTGGCCACCGAAGACGGCCTGCTGACGTCTCCTGACTGGCTCCGCCAGGTGGCGAGCCGCTTCAGCAGCAGCAACTGCCCGTCCGTGGATGACTTCATGCAGACGGCGGGCGCCATCGGTTTTCTCGGCGAGGCGGCGTCGTTTCGCGCCTACCTTCTCGGTGAGTCGCACACGACGTGGCTGGGAAACCTGGCCCGTGACTACCGCGAACACTGGAATGACGACATGCTGGCCACGGCGCTCACCCGCATTGGCCAGGGCAGGCCCACCTTTGGCAGCCACCTGCTGCAGGCGCTGCTGGTCAAACGGGATGGCACCCTCCTGCAGATCGACGGCAAGCCGACACCGGTCACGTCCAGCCTGGATCCCCGGGCTCAACTGAACCGCGATGGCGGCGCCGCCCCGCGCAGCGCCGCACTCCGCCTGGTGCTGGTGCATCATGCCAAAGACATCGCCGCCATGCCCGCCACCAGCCAGAGCGAGCTGTCCTCCCTCCTGCAGCGTGAACTGGACGGCTACCCGCATCCGGACCAGATGGGGGAGGAGCTCACGCAGGTGCTGGCTCCGCTGCTTCAAATCGAAAACCAGGAGCTCCACGGCAAGGCCGACCAGGTGCTCGCCGCTGCCAAGTGGACTGATCTCGGCCGGGAGGAATACCAGTTTATCGAGCAATTCCCCATGTTCCTGCGTGACCTTGCGATCATCGACGCGGCCAAGGCGGAGGAAGTGGCCCGGCATGCGGTGGAGCTCCTGCGCGGCAGCGCGGTGCAGAAGCGCGCGACGATGCGGCGCAACAGCGACTCCCCCGTGTACCGCTTCCTCTCCTCGCTGGGCCAGTCGCCGCAGATGGTGCGGCTGGCCATCACGCTGGCGGAACAGGAAGGCTTCACCCGCTCGCGTGAGTGGACTGGCAGTTTGCTCAGCCATCTTCAAAACTCATTAAGCAGCCAGGGCAATGTGCCCGCCCTGTTTTCCCGCACGCCATGGGTCGCTGATGCCGCCGAATTTCGTGATCTCAAATACCAAAACGACCAGGAGCCCACCCTGCTTGCCCGCATCATCAATGTGATCGACAATCAGAGGGCGCTACAGGTCGCGGCCCGGGATTTCCTGGCGAAACAACCCGCCACCTTCGGCACGGAGCTTGTGCTGGCCTTTCTCCATCGCGCTCCCGGGGACGATCCGAACGTGCGCAGCTTTTATTCCCCGAAACGGCCGGATGACTCCGCGCTACTGGCCTTCATTCAAAAACGCCAGGGCGATTTTGCGAAACTCCAGCCGGAGTCCGCCGCCTGCCTCCTGGCTCTGCTGCGGGCCCGCATGCCGGACCTGGAGGAGAAATCCGCCGCGGACCCGGCGCTCAAACAAGCGCTCGATCCTCTGGCTGCCGCGGAAGGCTCCCAGAGTGAAACCGAACTGGCCCGCTGGATGCAGATCACGAATTTTGCCAATGCCGGCGTCGCGCCATACCAGGCCATGCAGGAGGTCTCGCCGCTGCTGGACCGCCTTGCCCAGTCGGACAAGCCACGTGCGATTGCGCTGCTCGACCATTTCAGCAAACTGCTGGCCCGGGAGGACGCACAGAGCAACCGGGGCCGGAACCTTCCTCTGAGCCAGACCCACGTCGCCCAGTGGCTGGCAAAGGCCGCCACGGTGCCGGAGCTCCTGCGCGAAGTCCTCCAGCGCGCCGGGGAGCTGGGAGCGACCAAAGACAGCGCCTGGATGGAAAATGTGCTCAACAGCATCCGCTACATCTCCCAACACCGGGAGCACCCCCGGCGCTTCATCGCGCTGCTGGAGGCCACCGGAATGCTGGATCCCGCCGCCACTTTCAATCCGATGCCGCTGCAAGGCGCCGCGAGAATCCCGAATGAGAGCCGAAATTTCCCAGGGCGCGCATCTTCCGTGCCGGAGACGATGCTCGAGGTCTGGCGCGATGAGCTCGTCCAGGGGCGCACGTTTCCCCACCTGGCCGAGGAGCTGCAAAAAAGGCAGCCGCGCACGCTGGGTGTCGGCATTGTCCTGCTGATGTGCGGCAGCAAATCCAGCGCGGACATCACCGCCTTTGCGAGCGCGCACGCGGATGAGATCGCGCTCGCCTCCGCCGAACAGAAAAAGATGCTCGCCGGCTTCTTTGAGCGGCAGCACTGGGCGGACATCATGGCTCCGCTGGTGCCGGCGCTGCACGCTGAGTTCGCCCCATTGCTGCAGAAGCAGGAGACGCTGCACCTCGAATTTTTCGAGAGCCTGATGAAAACGACGCGGTGGGAGCAGATCGAAGACTTGTACTATCAAAACGTTCCCCAGACTCCCGGCCCCGGGGGCGGATTCAATGGCATGCCCATGGCGCGGCGGAACCGCGGGTATTACTCGCCCATGGAACGCAACCCGGCCATGGAGCACCTCGCCTCGCAGCTCGCCTTCATCGCCAGGTCCGCGCCGGATCGCGCCCAAAAGGGCCTGGAGCATGTCTTCAACATTCACGCCGGGGAGTTTTCCAGCGACGGGGATCCGTTCCGCAAGCCTTTGCTCACGCCCCTATACCAGGCGCTGGGCGCACTGCCCCGCCTCACGCCCGCCGTGCTGCAGTGCTTTTCGAAGGCGGGGCCTCCCGTCTTCCGCTTTGGCAGGGACTGGAATGAACTCAACCTCATCGAGGCCGCGCTTCCGGACGCCACACTGGCCGGCGCCGCGCCGCTCATTGCCGCCATGGATGAGATGGGGCTGCTGGCGGAGGCGTCGGCCTTTGACCCCGTGCCCGTGCTCGGTCCCTCCCAGGGCAATGCGATGAGTCTTTTCTCGTGGCTCAGGATGAATGACAGCACCGAGTTGCCCAAGCGCAGCCTGCTGGGCCTCGTGCTGTGGCGCCTGCAGAAAGCCAGCCCTGAAGTGCGCGAGCAGACAGCCCTCATGCTCGCTGAAAAATCAGGCGCCCATTTCGGCCACCATCTCATGTCCGCGCTGCTCACGGCCGGCGACGATGCCGGCAAAGCCGCACGCATGCAGCGCTGCAGCGCGGAGTTTGCCGGCGTTTCTCCCGCCGCCGCGGGCGCCATCCTGCTCGCCTTTGCAGATGATCACCCAGCGCTCCTTCAGCCGGAAAACACAGACGCCAGCCTGCGGCCCTTCGCGCCGCTGCTCCGGCTCCGCGACACCGAAGAGCGCGCCTGCCTGAAGGCGGTGATGGAAGGCCGGGCCGAAGTGACACCTCCCTTCCGCGGCTACATTCCCGTCGTAGCGCAGGAGCTGGAACGGCTGATGGAAGCTGGAAAGAACGAGGAAGCGCTGGCGCTGGTGCGCGCCATGCGCCGCCGGCTTGAGCCGCAGGACGCAGCGGCGCTGTTTGGCAAAAGCGGCCACGTCCGCGATGGCGAAAGGCTCAGCGAATTTCTCCGCGACGTCACCCTGCAGAGCGACAAGCCGGCGGCATTGATCGCGTGCCAGCTTCAGGCCGCCGCCCGAATGCCGGAGATCCGCCTCAAGCCCGACCACGCCGCGGCGCCAAAGTACGGCGGCAACTCCTTTCCGCTGTTTCTAGCGTGGGGAAATCACGGCGGCTGGGCGGCTCCGGCAGAGACCTTTGGGGCGCTCGTCAAAGACATCTCCAGGCATGCGGATCCCGCCGCCACACGCGGCCTCTGGCTGCCGCTGATGCATGAGATGCTCGCCCGCATGGGTGCCGCGGAGCAGCGCGAGCTCTCAAAGTGGGCCGCGGATCAGAATGGCGGGAGCATGAAGATTCCGGCGGCCGAACTCACGCTGGCCCTGTCCTTGATGGAGGCCACGGAGCCCGTGCATGCCGATCCTGCAAGCACACGTCTGCCTGCCATGCCTGCTTCTCCGCAGAGGGAGAAAAAGTTTGCCAGCGCCTCTGCGGCCTGCACGGCGCTGCTGAAGGATGGCTCCATCCCCTCACACGTACGCCTGGCCCTGGCGGGCTTTCTGACGGCGATTTATCCGGGCCTGCTGGATGACGAAACGGTGCAGACCTGGGCGCTGGAAGCCGCGCAGGCCTGGCATGAGGGCGGCTCCGTATCTCAATTCGAACTGAACTCCCTCCTGACTGCCGGCTCGGTTCTGCCCGACAGTGACTCCTGGAAACAAACCAGCCGGCTCGTGCTAGAACGCTGGCGGCAGCGTGAGGAGATCATGCGCGCGAGCGGCACACGGTACATCGAATCGGCGTTCCCACCGTTTCTCATGCGCTATGCCGCGCGCTCAGCTTCCGTGGATGTCATTCAGCAGCTCCTCAAGGACAGCTACGGCACCGCCATGCATCAAATGACCGGCATTTTGCTCGAATCGGGTGATGCGCGCCATGCCATGGATGCGCGCCTTTCCCAGTCGCTCCAGAATCTTTCGTCAAAGACCCATGCAACCGGCGGCGGCTGGCTGCCCGCCAGCGCGGAAACCCTCAAGGCCCTGCAGAGCCACCCTGCTGACGACGCGCTGCTCTCCGAAGCCGTGGCCCTGCGTGCCGATGACCTGGCCACCCAAGTGCTGTACCCGCGCCAGCCACGGCCGGACCGCAAACGGCGCTTTGAAGATTTCGCCAAAAAGCTTTCGTCACTGCCGCCGGCGGCCGCTGCTGAAAAGCGCATCCTGCCATTCATCGCCCTGGGTCTGGAAGACACAGCCGCCGCACTTCCGCTGCTGGCTCAGTATGATGAGCTGGCGAAGATGTTTACGTCCGCCGACTTGTCGCGAGATCAGAACCACCTGCGGCTGTGGTCAGACTTCTTCGCCATTCATGCGGCGCTCAAGCTGGCACGTGGGGAGGCCGCTGCGGCGGACACCTGGCTTAAGCGCGTGAAAAACGATCCCGCCTCCGCCCAGCGCAGTGATTTTACCACGCTCGAGACGGACTTCCGGCACACGCTCTTTTTCTGCCTGGCTCAGCTCTGGCAGGCCGGGGAGGCGCGTGACCCCGAGAAGCTCTCCCGTCTCTCCCTGCTCGGCGCCGACGCATCAAACAAGACCGACTCCTCTCACTACTCCGTGCCGCAGCTCAACCTGCTGCTGCAGGCCTGGCAGGCCGCCCTGAAAGGCGGGCCTCTTCCTGCTGAAAGGGACTCCAGCATCCGGGACAACGACATGCTGCTGGATCTGGCCACGGCCGCCGCCGGCTCCGGCAAAACGCGCCTCTCCTTTCAGCAGCGGCTGAACTTGTTCATGCAGCTCTCCGCGCGCGCCGGGATGGCCGCCGGCACCAGGGACCCCTGGGATGAGCTGGTTCACCGGGACTTTTTCACTTCCGAGGAGCTGCTGAAAGAAGGCGCCGTCATTCTCAAAGAGGGCCGTCTGCTGCCGTCTTATCAGCTCTCCAATCTCGCGGCTTTCATGCTGCGTCACGGCGCGCTGGAAACGGCCGAGGCCGCATGGGCCCTCGCTGGCAGCGGGCCCCCTTCAACTTCGCCCTCTGCCTTCATCACCCATTTCACCAATCGTCTGCTGTTGGATCGCGCGGCTGTTCTCATCCGCCTGAAAAAGCCGGAGCAGGCGCGGGCATGCCTGGCCGGACTGGACGCGAAGGATCTGACGGCCTCCAACCGCCAGCTTCACGCGGCGCTGCTCAGACTCCTCGCGCCGCCAGCTCCAGCACCTGCAAAGTGAGCATCACATTCGTCTCCAGATCCAGCGGCAGCCTCGTTTTCACGGGGCCGGCCTGGCCTCGCGCGCGCCAGTGGTTGATGCACATGCCCAGCGTGGCCAGATCCGCGGGATCATCCAGCACCTGGCCGTTCACCCCGGGGTCGATCAATTCGCTGGCGCCATTGAAGGCGGTGGTGATCACCGGAATGCCGGTGGCCAGCGCCTCGCTCACCACATTGGAGCAGGGCTCGTAAATCGGCAGAAATGTCAGCACGTCGGCGGCGGCATACGCGGCCTCCACTTCGGGCATCGGCCCGGTGAGGATCACGTTCGGCGGCACCTTGCCGCGCATGCGGTCCCGTGTGACTACGAGCAGTTTCAAATGCGGATCATCGCTGTGCGCAGCCATGAATTTCAGCAGCCACGGCAGCCCTTTGCGCTCCCAGCCGGAGCCCACGAAGAGCAGCACAAAATCATTCTCCTCCAGCCGGAAGCGCCGGCGCGCCGCGGCTCGGGACACATTTTGAAAACGCCGTACCTCCACGCCATTGCGGATGGTGTGCACGCGCTCCTGCGGGAAGTCAGGGAAATGCTGCGCGATCTCTCCGCGCACCATTTCGGAGTTCACGATGATGCGCTGGGTGTTGGCCGGATCAAAGGTGCGCGCCTCCAGCGCCAGCATGTTGCGGTGGAAGGCCCCCAGGCCCACCAGCGGCCTTTTCCACCAGGGCGCAAAGCGCCTGCGCTGCTGCAGCCACACGCGGTGCAGCCCGTCTCCCGCACGGTACACATCCTGCCGCAGCGTACGCTCCAGGCTGAAGACGCAGTCAAACCGCAGGTGCTGCAGGGCCGCATTCACGCCCTCTGCAAACTGCAGCGGCCTCTCCGCGCGGGAGCCTGCCACATGGATGCTGTGAAACTGCACGCCCTCCGCCTGCCCCTGCCACTTTTCCGCAAACAGATGCGTCTCATGCCCCGCCGCCGTCAGCCCGCGCAGCAGCCGCTGCACATACAGCTCCGCGCCCCCGGTGGCGGAGAACTGACGGCGGATGAGGGCGAGTTTCATGCGAGTGGTGCAAACGTCCCGTTTGCAGTTGGAAAATGCAAGCGGGACGCTTGCACTACGAGTGCGCGGACCGCCACTGCTCAAAGCTCTCCTTCGCGGTGCGGAAGACCGCCCCGCAGCGCGGGCAGGTGATCTGCGCCACGCCATCGGCAAAGATGTGGTCCAGGTCATCCTGCGGCAGGCGCATGATGATGGGCATCAGCCGCTCCACCGAGCAGCCGCACTCAAACACATAGCCGCGGGTTTCCAGCAGCGTCAGGTGCTCCGCCGTCTCCAGCTCCAGCACCTGCGCGAGCGTGAGGGCCGCCAGCCACGGTTCATCGCAGTCCGGCTCGGCTGAGATCTGCACAAACTCCTCGTCCTCCAGCCGGAAGAAACGCGTGAGCCGCTGCTCGCTGGTGGTGTAAAAGGTCTCCACCGCAGCCAGCATGTCGCTGCCGTGGAATTCGATCATGCTCTGCCGCGGAGCCTGATCCGGACGTGTCGTCTGTGCGATGAACAGGGCCTCGCCCTCCTGACGCACATCCTCGGTGAAGACACGGCCCGCCACCCTGCCGGGGCGGGTGCTGCCGGTGACAAAGATGTTTGCCCGCTGGGGCTCCTTCACATGGATGGTCCACGCGCAGCTCTCATCCTGCGGGCGGGAGCACAGGTGCAGCGCCAGGCCCGCCAGCGCATCCTTCAGCATCTGGTCAAGCGGCTCCGCATTCTGGATGCCATGCTGCATCAGGTGCAGGTAGTAGTCCAGGTACAGCGGACTGAAGCGCCCGCGCACCAGCAGCGCATTGCGCTTCCGCACGAAGTAGGAGCGGAGGTCCACCACGGAAAGATCCGGTTCAAGCATCTGACTCATGCCCTGTTTATCTCACCGGATGAAAGGCGGCGCAAGTGGCGGGGGCGTCACTTCCCGGCCATGCCGCGGAATTTCTGCCGGTAGGAGCTGGGCGTGGTGCCCATCACCTCGCGGAAGCGGCGGTTGAAGTTCGCCAGGTTCCGGTAGCCGCAGTCCATGGCGATGTCCGTGATGTTGGACACATCCTCCGCCAGCATGCCGCAGGCGCGGCCGATGCGCACTTCGTTCACATACTGCGGCACCGTCTTGCCGGTGCGCGAGTGGAAGAACCGGCTGAAGGCCCCCAGGCTCAGGTGCGCCAGCTTCGCCAGGCGCTCGCGGTCGATCTCCTCCGTGAGATGGGTGTGGATGAAGTCGATCACCCGCTCCATCCGCCCCTGGTCGGCGGATTCCAGCTTCGGCTCAAAGTTCGAACTGGCCAGCGGCTTCAGGTCTTCGGACTTCGCCAGCGCATTGAGAATCGCCAGCAGCTCGATCACCCGCGCCAGTCCCTCGCTTTCAGCCAGCCGCTTCATGTGCTCCGTCACCGCCGCACGCGCCGGACCGCGCACCTCCAGGCCGCGCGCCGCACGCTGCAGCAGCCGCTTCACCGCCTCCATCTCCGGCAGCGCCATGAAATCACGCCCGAGGAAGGACTCATCAAACCGCACGATGATGGCGTTCACTCGCCGCGACTTCGCGCTCGTGTCCTGGTGCCACACATGCGGCAGGTTGGACCCGATGAGCACGATGTCCCCGTCCGTCAGCGGTCCGATGTTGTCCCCCACCACCCGGTGCCCGCGGCTTTCAATCGCCAGCGTGAGCTGATACTCCGGATGAAAATGCCACCGCGTCCCATAATCCAGCGCACGCACGACCTCGCAGTGAAACGACTCCCACTGACGCTTGGGCACTTTTTCGAAGACAGGCTTCATGGGGCTAGTTGCTGGATGCTAGATTCTCGATGCTAGATACTGGATCCGGAATGGCTATTTTGGGGATCGGTGACCTTCGCGAACGGCTTGGATGAAGAGGTTTAATTTTTTGCCCAGATGTGTGAGGTCTTCGCGAAGCTTTTCGTAAATTGCCCCATCCATGAGCGAGCCAGTCTCGCGCAAAGTGTCCAGATGATCAATGGTTTCGTCATTGGAGGCCAGGGCATAGCTCAACCGCAGGACGAAATCCTGTTTGTACTCGCGCCTGCCATAGCCTTCCACGATATTGGAACGAACCGACTTTGCCGAACGACGAATCTGCGAGCCCTCTTCGTACATCTCAAACTTCGGCAGCTTGTTGAGAGTCATTGTGTGAATTTCAATGGAGACTTGCCTGGCAAGCTGCCAGATGTCGAGGGTTTGATAGCTCATGTTGGCTCCAATTCTCAGACATCCAGCATCTAGGATCAAGCATCTAGAATCCAGCCACTACTCGTCGTCGTCCTTCTCCCCCTTCTCGGCCTTCTGGCCGCGGAGCATGGCTTCCATGAAGGGGTCGAGTTCGCCGTCCATGACGTCGGAGATGCTGCTGGTTTTGACGCCGGTGCGGAGGTCTTTGACCATCTGGTAGGGCTGGAAAACGTAGCTGCGAATCTGGGAGCCGAAGCCGATTTCGCTCTTCTCGCCATACTGGCGGTCGATCTCGGCTTTGCGCTTGTCTTCCTCGATCTGGTAGAGCTTGGCCTTGAGCATGGCCATGGCTTTGGCGCGGTTCTTCGGCTGGCTGCGCTCGATCTGGCAGGCGACGATGACACCGCTGGGGATGTGGGTGAGACGCACGGCGGTTTCCACCTTGTTCACGTTCTGGCCGCCTTTGCCGCCGGCACGGTAGGTGTCCACGCGCAGGTCTTCATCGCGCACGACGATGTCGATGTCCTCTTCGGAGTCCGGCGTGACGTCAATGGAGGCAAAGCTCGTGTGGCGCTTCTTCGCCGCATCGAAGGGGGAGATCCGCACCAGCCGGTGCACGCCGCGCTCGGCCTGCAGGAAGCCGAAGGCATTTTCGCCGATCACTTCCAGCGTGGCGGAGCGTGTGCCCACGTCGTCGCCGGGTTCATGGTCGATCAATTCCACCTTGTAGCCACGGCGCACGCACCAGCGCTGGTACATGCGCATGAGCATGTCCGCCCAGTCACAGGCCTCCGTGCCACCGGCACCGGAGTGGATGTTGATGAAGGCATTGCCACGGTCAAAGGGGCCTTTGAGAAGCTGGCTGAGCTCAAAGGTGCCCACGTCTTCCGTGAGCTTCTTGTGCTCCTGCTCCACCTCGCGCCAGGTCTCCATGTCCCCGGCCTCCTTGGCCAGTTCGATGAGTCCGTCGAAATCGGCGGCACGCCCCTCCAGTTCCTGGAGCGGTCCGATCTTCTTCTTGATCACGTTGGTGCGGTCGATCGTCTTGCGCGCCGCGTTCGCGTCATCCCAGAAGCCAGGGGCCGCCAGGCGGTCCTCCAGCATGGCCAGTTCGTCTTTTAATTTCGGTACGTCAAAGATACCTCCGGAGTTCCCCCAGCTTGGCCTTGAGGGCGGTGGTGTCGAGGGCCTGGAGGTCGGTGAGGATGGTCTTGCTGGTCTTTTCCATGATGCAGCGTAGATAACGGCTGGGCACACGAGTTCAACGCCTTTTGTCATCATGGAAAAAACCGAGGCCATCCTCATCGGGCGCACGCGCTATTCGGAAGCCAGCCTCATCGTGCAGTGGTGCTCCCCGGAGGCCGGCCTTTTCAAGACCATCGCCAAAGGCGCCCTCCGCCCCAAATCCCCGCTCTCCGGCGTGCTGGACCTCTTTGTCTCCGCCGAGCTCCGCTTCGTGCGCAGCAAATCCAGCGACCTGCACACGCTGGCGGAGGCCCGCTGGACGAATCCCCGCCTGGGCCTGCGCGAAAGCTACGGCCGCGTCCTCGCCGCCACCTACCTGGTGAAGCTCATCAGCCTCGTCGCCGAAACCGGCTCGCCTATTCCCGAGATCCACGACTTGCTGGTGAAAGCGCTCGACTATCTCGCGGCGAAAGATCCGGTGCCCGCGCTGATCACGCGCTTTGAGCAGCGCCTCGCCGAAATGCTCGGCATCATCCCAGAAGGCGAATCCGGCATGGCGGCTGCGGCCATTGAAGACAGCTTTCACCGCAAGCTGCCCGTGCAGAGGCGGCAGCTGGCGGACTGGATGGCGAAGCATTGAGCCTGGTGCTTTCAAAACTTCACCGGTAAGGCAAATCAATTCTTCCCACGACCTTCTCGTTTCGATCTGTCAAAATCAACGTGTCAAAATACGGCTCCAGGCGGGGTTCGTGGTAGAACTTTTCGTCGACCTCAGGACTTGGGAGTTTTACGCCACTAGCGATGGCCATAAGGGTTGGAAGACCCGCTTCTGAGGAAGCATTTTTCGGGGCAATGGGGCGGTATCGCCAGTGCTTGGATGCTGCCAATGTACATCCGTCAGGGATGCTCCAAACCTCCGCGCTACTCGCGTAACCACCCCAGCCACCAACGGGCGAACGCCCACTCGGAACTCCATAAAGTCGGAAGTGATAAAATATCTTGGCTCTTGGCATGCCCTTGGATGTCTTTGCGGCCCTGACTTTGCTCATCGCATCCGCGTAATTAACCCACGGAGCACGCGGCTTCGATGCCGAACACGCGGTGCAGAGGACAGCCACCAGCAGAACCATCATCCGTTTGGCCAAGGCATTCATGCTCGATTCGCCTTACTTCAGCGCCGCCTCGATCGCCGCCATCAGCTCCGGCGAATCGGGCTCCACATCCGAGCCGAAGCGCTGCAAGACCTTGCCGTCCTTGCCCACCAGAAACTTTTCAAAGTTCCAGCCCACCTCGCCGCCCGCCGCCGACTGCAGCGCGGCATACAGCGGACTTTTGCCCTCTCCTTTGATCGCCACCTTGGCAAACATCGGGAAGGTCACCTTGAAACGCTCGGTGCAGAAGTTCTTGATCTCCGCCTCGCTCCCGGGCTCCTGGCCGCCGAAGTCATTGCAGGGGAACCCCATCACCACCAGCCCCTTGTCCTTCATCTTTCCATAGAGGCTCTGCAGCCCCGCATACTGCGGCGTGTAGCCGCACTCAGAGGCCACATTCACAATGAGGAGCACCTTCCCCGCGTAGGTCTTCAGCGTCGTCTCCTTGCCCTCGATGTCCTTGACGGTGATGTCCTGGACGTTGGTATCAGCGGCAAGAGCCAGGGTGGTCATAAGGAGAAAGAGGAATTTTTTCATGCGGTGATTGTGACGGGGAAAGAATGACGAAACCAGAATGAAGAATGACGAATGAAGTCCGAATGACTAAACGGTGTGTCTGGCTTGGTCATTCATTCCTCATTTCTCCTCCACCATGCTGAGGAAAATATCCTCCAGCCGGCTGCCGCGCTGTTCATGGTCGCGGCGCAGCTCCTCCAGGGTGCCCAGGGCCACGAGCTTTCCGTAATGGATGATGCCGATGCGATCCGCCAGCTCCTCCGCGATGTTCAGCAGGTGCGTGCTCATCAGCACGGTGGTGCCCGCCAGGCTGCGCTCCTTGATCTCGCGCTTCACCGTGCGGGCGTGGATGGGGTCCAGCCCCACCATGGGCTCATCGATCACAAAGACCTTCGGATCATGCAGCAGCGCACTGGCAATGCCGAGGCGCTGCCGCGTGCCGTGGCTGAGATTTTCAATGCGCTGCCTTCCGTATTCATGCAGCGCAAATTTGGTGAAGAGTGCGTCCGTCTGCGCCGCCGCATGCACCGGGTCCATTTCAAACAGCTCGGCGATGAAGTCCATGAACTCCAGCGGGGTGAGCTTCTCATAAAACACCGCCACATCCGGCACGTAGCCCAGCAGCGCCTTCGCCTGCATGGCCTCCGCCTGAACGTCATGCCCGCAGAGCCGCACGCGCCCCGCGTCCGGCTTCATCAGGCCGGTGAGCAGCTTCATGGCCGTGGTCTTGCCCGCGCCGTTGGGCCCCAGAAAGGCAAACAGCTCCCCGGGCTTGATGGTGAGGTTCAGCCCGTCCAGCGCCCGCAGCTCGCCATAGTTCATCGTCAGGTTTTCGATCTCGATCATGCTTCAAAAAGAGGGAAAGGTTCAGGTCACTGCGCCGGATTCTGCAGCCCGTGGATGGTCGGCTCCAGCAGCACGTAGTTTTCAGGCAGGTCAATGCGCGCCAGCTCTCCGGCTTCGGTGAAGATCATCTTCACCTCGTGCGTGCCGAAGACCGGCAGCACCAGCACAAAACATTTCCGCTGGCGGCCCGCCAGCATCATCATGCCCTCGCGCGCCTGCAGTTTCATCGCCCCCGGGGCGGCATCCTTTTTCGGCAGGTTCCCCCCCATCAGCGCGAGCATGGCCAGCATGCTGTCCTCGCCGCTTCCCATGCCCGTCAGCAGTTTCACATCCTGCGAGTTCATCAGCACCCGCTCCCCCTGCTTCACCAGCACCTCCGGTGTCGTCTGCGTTTCATTCCAGGACATCTGCATGCTCGCATCGCGCTGAGGGAAGGCTGCCTTCAGGCTCAGATACTGCCAGCGCTCGGCATCCGCCAGCGTGCAGCCCAGGCTCCACGTGGCCACCAGGCTGCGCGCCTCGCTCCCCGGCACCGGCTCCTCCACCGAACCATGGGCGACCATGTCATAGGCCGTCTGCCCATCCGTCTTCGTGCGGCGGTTCACCTGCAGGTTTGCATGGCCCATTTTCTCGTGATCATGGTACAGGTGAAGCGTGCAGCCAAAGCTGTCCGCCTGCCGCAAAAACAGGTCCATCACCATGCGCGGCGGCACCACAGCAAAGCGTGAGGCCTCAGGGAAATAGGTGTCACGCACCAGCAGTCCGGACATCACCGCCCAGAAAATCACCGCCAAAACTGCCGCCACACGCCAGATCATTTTTAGATAGTAGCCGGGAAACGAAGGCACTGGCAAGCGCCACAGCATTTTGCTGCAAAAAATCTCGCCACTTCCGCCCGCCCTTGCCACGATGCCTTCATGCGCCTGCTGCTCGCCTTCCTTTTCACCACCCTCGCTCTTTCCGCCGCGGATCAGCACCCGCCCAATGTCGTGCTCATCCTGCTCGATGACCTCGGCTATGCCGACATCGGCTGCTTCGGCGCGGAGAAGATCAAGACGCCCCACATGGACCGCCTGGCCGCGGAGGGCACCCGCTTCACCAGCTTCTACGTGGCGCAGGCCGTGTGCAGCGCCTCGCGCGCGGCACTGATGACCGGCTGTTACGCCAACCGCGTGGGCATGCAGGGCGCGCTGAACCACACCAGCAAGGAGGGCATCCACCCTGACGAATTCCTCCTGCCGGAAATGTGCAAGGCCCGCGGCTACGCCACCGCCGCCTTTGGCAAATGGCACCTGGGAACCGACCTGCTCTTCAATCCGCTGCACAACGGCTTCGATGAATTTCTCGGCATCCCCTACTCCAACGACAACAGCAAGTACCACCCCTCCCTGGCGCAGGAGATGCCGCCCCTGCCCTTCTACGACGGTCTCAAAGTCATCGAGACCGATCCCGATCAAACCCAGTTCACCCAGCGCTTCACCGCGGGCGCCACCCGCTTCATCGAGCGCAATAAAGACCGCCCCTTCTTCCTCTACGTCCCGCATGTGATGCCCCACGTGCCCATCTTTGCCTCCGAGTCCTTCCGCGGTAAATCCAGCGCCGGTCTCTATGGCGATGTGGTGCAGGAGCTCGACTGGTCCGTGGGCCAGATCCTCGACACGATCAAACGCTGCGGTCTCGACCAAAACACCCTCGTCATCCTCTTCTCGGACAACGGCCCCTTCCTCAGCTACGGCAATCACGCCGGCAGCGCCAGGCCGCTGCGCGAGGGCAAGCTCACCACCTTTGACGGCGGCGTACGCAGCCCCTTCATCGCCCGCTGGCCGGGCCACGTGCCCGCCGCCCGCGTGTGTGACGACCCTGTGATGGAGATCGACCTTCTGCCCACCATCGCATCCCTCATCGGCGGCAAGCTCTCGGAACGAAAAATCGACGGCAAAAACATCCTCCCCCTGCTCGAAGGAAAACCAAAGGCCAGATCTCCGCACGAGGCGCTGGTCTTCTACGGTGGCGATGAGCTCCAGGCTGTGCGCAGCGGCCCCTGGAAGCTGCATTTCTCCCACCCCTACATCACCGTGGACGGCGAGCCCGGCCGCGATGGCAAGCCCGCCCGCTTTGGCCAGATGAAGCCCAAATCGATCACGCAAAGCGGCATCGCGGGCATCGCCTCCCGCCATGGCTACCGCGTGGAAAACATCGGCCTCTCGCTTTTCAATCTCAAAGACGACCCCGGCGAAACGAAGAACGTCGCCCAGGATCACCCCGAGATCGTGGAGCGCCTGAAAAAGCTCGCCGAACCTACCCGCGAGGAACTCGGCGACACCCTCCTCCAAGTCAAAGGCACCGAAAACCGCCCCCTCGGGCTGGCTCCTTAAAAACGTCGCCTCACCGCCCCGCCCGCTCCTTCGCGATCACTTCCCGGATATGCTCCATCCGGTTCGCGGGATTCGGATGAGAGCTCATGAAGTCCGACCTGCTGGCCCCGCCGCTCACCTGCGCGAGGATTTCCATCACGCCGATCAGCGCCTCCGGATTGTAGCCTGCCTGCATCATGAAGCGCACGCCCAGCGCATCGGACTCCGACTCATCCTCCCGGCTGAAGGTCATCACCCGCCACTGCGCCACCAGGTTCGCAATGTAGGCGCCGGTGTTGCTGTGTCCGTCGGAAGTCAGCACCCCCACTCCCTGCGCCAGTCCGCCCAGCAGCTTTGAATGCGCCATCTGCTCATTGGAGTGCCGGCCCACCACGTGCCCCATCTCATGCCCCAGCACGCCCGCCAGTTGATCCTCGGATTTCAGCCGGCGAAACAGCGCCTCCGTGATGAAGATCTGCCCGCCCGGCAGGGCAAAGGCGTTCACCGTTTCGGTGTCCGCCAGCAGATGAAACTTAAACTGATACGGCGTCTCCCGCGCCGCGGTGGAGGCGATCAGCCGCGCGCCGACCCGCTCCACCATCGCCCGCGCCTTCGCATCCCGCGAAAGCCCGCCGCTCTCCCGGATCATCTGCGGTGTGGATTCCAGCCCCATGGCGATCTCCTCCTGCGGCGTGGCGAGAGCGAGCGTCTGATCACGGCCGGTAAATTCGTTGTGGTAATGCGTGGTGCCGAACCAGTTGTACAGCAGTGAGCCCGCGATGATCAGCAGACCCAGCACAATCCGCGGATTCAGGGTCAGGCCCCCGCGGCCGCGGTCATCCCCAAAGGCGGATTTTCGGCTGAGATTGAGGAGGCGGTGCAGCGGGGCGATCATGCATTGCTTTATAGTTCATGGAAAAATCTTGAGCCAGCGGCGATTTTGCGGCATTGCAGCCTCATGTCATTGTTTCAGGAGCACGATCAGACAGTGGACTGGGGCCGCAAAGGATCCCAGGCGGTGGTGACCCTGGCCTGCCTCTTCGTGATTCTCACAGGCATGAAGATCGCCGCCAATGTGCTCGTGCCCATCGTCTATGCCTTCTTCCTGGCGGTGCTGAGCTATCCCATGGTGCGCTGGCTGCGGCGGCATCGGGTGCCCGCCGGTGTGGCCCTGGGCATCACCATGACGGTGAACCTCAGCGTGCTCGCCGGCCTCGTGACCGTGGGCGTGCGTTTGCTCATCAGTTTCTGGCATGATCTGCCGCACTATCTCCGCGGACTGGAGCGGTACTCGAATGAAGTGGCCACCTGGCTGGAGGCCAACGGGGTGATGGATGCCAAAACCGCCGTGGCGGGCATGTTTGAATGGAACAAGCTCATCGGCTGGGCTGCCAATCAGGATGTGATGGGAAATCTGGCCGGATGGCTGGGCACGACCTTCGGCACGCTGGCGACCCTGCTCGCCAGCCTCATCATGGTCATCATCGTGATGATGTTCATCCTCATGGAGGCCCACGGCACCCAGAGCCGCCTGCAGGCCGTGCATCTTTCCGGCGGCCCGGATCTCACCGGGCTCATGCGCTCCGCGGACGACATCCAGAAATACCTGGGCGTCAAAACCCTCATCAGCGCCCTCACCGGCCTGCTCGCGGGTTTCTGGTGCTGGTTCTTCGACCTCCACTATCCCCTGCTCTGGGCCCTGCTGGCCTTCCTCTTCAACTACATCCCCGCCGTGGGCAGCACCGCCGCCTCCGTGCCCGCCATCGTGGAGGCGCTGGTGCAGCACGGTCCGGCCACCGCCGTCTTCGTCGCCCTCGGCTACGGCGGCATCAATTTCTTTCTCGATAACTTCGTGCAGCCCACCATGCTGGGCAATCGCTTCGGCATTTCCCCCCTGGTGGTCATCCTTTCAGTCATCTTCTGGGGCTGGCTCTGGGGCCCGCTGGGCATGTTCCTCGCCGTCCCTCTCACCATGGTGCTCAAGGTCCTGCTGGACAACAACGCCGAGTTCCGCTGGATCTCCGTCGCCATGGCCAAAAAGAAAGTCCGCCACGGCGAGGTGGAGATGGCCGGCTATGACCTCATGATGAACGATGACGAGACCATCGGCAGCGGCGCCAGCACGGAGATTCCCGGCCGCGAGAAGTAGGCCTGCGCGAGGCTGCACATCTGTGCCACTTCGGCTTTTCGGTGAGACAGCGATGCACTCAAAAGCGACCCGCCAACCGTATTAAAAAGTGGCCTAACCTCGACAAATCAAGCGTAGCAGCGTCATGGATGACTGTGGCATGCTTCCAGCAAAAGAGACAGTGAAACAACCTTTCTCCCACCAACCATGTCACCCGAAAAATTCACCGTTAAGCTGCAGGAAGCCTTCAATGCCTCCCAATCCATCGCCACCCGGCATGGACATCAGGAATTGAAGCCTTCCCACCTCGTGCTCGCCCTGCTGGAGCAGGAGGGCGGCATCGCCACGCCGCTGTTTGAAAAATCCGCCGTCAATCCTGCGGCCGCACAAGGCCTGAAATCCGCCGTCGAGTCCCTCCTCGCCCGCCAGCCCAAGGTCAGCGGCGGCACCAGCGGCCTGCATCTTTCCAATGAGATGCGCGAGCTCATGACGAAGGCCGAGGACGAGCAGAAGAAGCTCAAGGACGAATACCTCAGCGTCGAGCACGTCATCCTGGCCCTCTTCAAAACGAAGACGGAGCTTTCGGACCTGCTCAAGCAGGCCGGCCTGACCTACGACACCGTTTCCAAAGCCCTCACCGCCGTGCGCGGCAGCCAGCGTGTGGTGGATCAGGACCCTGAAGGCAAATACCAGACCCTGGAAAAATACGGCACCGACCTCACCGCCCGCGCCAAGCAGGGCAAGATCGACCCCGTGATCGGCCGTGATGAGGAAATCCGCCGCGTCATGCAGGTGCTCAGCCGCCGCACGAAGAACAACCCCGTGCTCATCGGCGAGCCCGGCGTGGGCAAGACCGCCATCGCCGAAGGCCTCGCCCGCCGCATCGTCGCCGGTGACGTGCCTGACTCCCTCAAAGGCAAGCGCCTCATCAGCATGGACCTCGGCGGCATGATGGCCGGGGCCAAGTTCCGCGGCGAGTTCGAGGAACGCCTCAAAGCCTTCCTCAAAGAAGTCACTTCCAGTGAAGGCGAGATCATTCTCTTCATCGATGAACTCCACACCATCGTTGGCGCAGGCAAAGCAGAAGGCGCCATGGATGCGGGCAATCTTTTGAAGCCCCAGCTCGCCCGTGGTGAACTGCGCTGCATCGGCGCCACCACGCTCGATGAGTATCGCAAATACATCGAAAAGGACCCCGCCCTTGAGCGCCGCTTCCAGCCCGTCAAAGTCGGGGAGCCCAGCGTGGAGGACACCATCGCCATCCTGCGCGGCCTCAAAGAGCGCTATGAGGTCCACCACGGCGTGCGCATTCAAGATGGCGCCATCATCGCCGCCGCCACGCTGAGCAATCGCTACATCACCGACCGCTTCCTGCCGGACAAGGCCATCGACCTCGTCGATGAAGCCGCCAGCCGCATCAAGATCGAGCTCGACTCCATGCCCACGGAGATCGACGTCATCGAACGCCAGATCATGCAGGGCGAGATGGAACGCCAGGCCCTCAAAAAAGAAAAAGATGCCGCCTCCAAATCCCGCCTCGAAAAGCTCGACAAGGAAATCGCCGACCTCAAAGAAAACTCCGCCGCCCTGAAGGCCCAGTGGATCAAAGAGAAGGAAACCGTCGATGCCGGCCGCAAGGTGAAGGAGGAAATCGACCGCCTCCGCACCGAGCTTGAGCAGGCCCAGCGCCGTGGCGACTTCGGCCGCGCCGGTGAGATTCAATACGGCCTGATCCCCGATCTCGAAAAGAAACTCAGCGCAGCTCCCGTGGAGGCATCGCAGCCCCGCTCCGCCCACTCGTTGCTCCGTGAAGAAGTCACCGAGGACGACATCGCGCGCGTTGTCGCCAACTGGACCGGCATCCCCGTCTCGCGTCTGCAGGAGGGCGAACGCTCCAAGCTCGTGAAAATGGAGGAACGCCTCAGCCAGCGCGTCATCGGCCAGAAGGACGCCATCGCCGCTGTCAGCAATGCCGTGCGCCGTGCGCGTGCGGGCATCCAGGATGAAAACCGCCCCATCGGCAGCTTCCTCTTCCTCGGCCCCACCGGCGTCGGCAAAACGGAGCTGTGCAAAGCCCTCGCCGAATTCCTCTTCGATGACGAAAGCGCCATGACCCGCATCGACATGAGCGAGTACATGGAGAAGCACAGCGTCAGCCGTCTCATCGGCGCGCCTCCCGGCTACGTCGGTTATGAAGAAGGCGGCCAGCTCAGCGAAACCGTGCGCCGCCGCCCCTACAGCGTGGTGCTCTTCGATGAAGTCGAAAAAGCGCACCCCGATGTCTTCAATGTGCTGCTGCAGGTCCTCGACGACGGCCGCATTACCGACGGCCAGGGCCGCACGGTCGATTTCAAAAACACGGTCCTCATCATGACCAGCAACATCGGCAGCAGCGCCATTCAGGACGTCAGCAATCCTGAGCAGCGCGATGCCCTGGTGCGCGACAGCTTGAAGCAGTTCTTCCGCCCCGAGTTCCTCAACCGCATCGACGAAATCGTCATCTTCGACCGCCTCGATGCCGCCCAGCTCGACAGCATCGTCAAGATTCAGCTCCAGCGCGTCATCGACCGCCTCGCGAAGCAGAACATCCACCTCACCGTCACCGACGACACCACCCGCTACCTCGCCGACGCCGGCTTCGATCCCGTCTTCGGCGCCCGCCCCCTCAAACGCGCCATCCAGAAACACCTCCTCGATCCGCTCTCACTTGCGGTCCTCGAAGGCGGCTTCAAAGAAGGCGACCACATCACCGCGGAGATGAAGAAGGGGAAGGTGGAGTTTGTGAAGAAGTGAGGTCAGGCCCCTCCGATTGAAGCGGCCATCATGGCACCCGCCATGATGGCCATTCCGCCGTCTTCCAGCAGCGCCACCGTCGAAAGGGGCACATGCAGCACCGTGCCCATGCAGGCGCATTCGAGGTCCAGACCTTTCACCAGCGCCCCCACGACGCCCGCCGCGCCGAAAAGCATCACCACCACGGTGGCCGCATAAACAATCTCCGGCCGCCAGTGCGCCAGGTATCCCAGCCCCAGGGCCAGCTCGATGAAGGGATACACATAGGCATAGGGCCGGAAAGGCTTGGCCAGCAGGTCATACATTTGAAAGCCATCCGCAAAGCCCGGCAGGTCGAAGAACTTGAACATGGAAAACATCACCAGAAAGATGCCCATGAAATCGTGCATCCAGCCCATCCACTGCCATAAGCTCTCTCGCGACTGAAGCGCCGTCGCCGCCAGCAGAGCCAGCACGATGATCACCGCCAGCGGCAGGTAGTCCTTCAGCCGCGTGCCACGGCCTTTCTGCCGTCGATGGACTGTGTGTGCTGCACTCATGCAGCCATGGTTCGGCCCTCCCGGGCCGCACGGCCGTGCGCTATTTCTTCCGCGCGCGCGTGGGCCCACAACAACCAATCATCAGCAAGCGGCACATCTTCTTTCAAACTGCTTCCGGGGCGCCAAAACTTGCGAGGCAAAGCCCACGGTTCTGGCGATACCCGCTGCTACCACCCCCAATACCGGAACGATGCATACGCGGTCTCTCTGGCATCGTCATAATAGAGACACAGACTGTCTTCGCCCACGTCGCGTTGCAGACACTCGTCAATGGTCTCCAGCACCTTCGGCCAGCCTTCTGGTCGGGATTCTCGACCAAAGAAGCTGATTCCACTGATTGGCTGAACCGAGAACGCCGGTTTGATGAGGTGTTGAAAGTCCTGTGGAGAAATCCGGAAGGTCAGAAAAAAACCGTCCATGCCGGGAGGCTTGATGCTTTGAAGCTCCCTGGCATGCGCCCGCACTTCTTCACCAAAGAGTCGTTTGCATTCTGCTTCCGCGTCTGGGGGCGTGCCCGCCAAAACCAGCCAGAGCAGGACGAGCAACGGACATGGCAGTGCAAGCTTGGCAAGTCCCCACTTTTTGGCGATCAACGCAGCGATGAATACGGCGGTCCCCAGCAGGACGCCAAGAACAATGAGGGCCATTAGAGGAGACATACCAGAACAAGGCGGCTATCGACGAGATTATTGCAAAACCTCCACGAAATGACGCCCCTACTTCCTCCGCCCCCTCTTCGGCTTCTCCGGCGCCAGCGTCATCTGCGGCGTCACCTTGATGCCCATCCGCTTGTAGTAGTCCAGCATCTCCTCCGTAGCCACCCGGCTGGCTTCGAGGCCAATGCGCACCATCTCCGACATGTCAGTCGGCGGAGCTTCCCTACGTTTGGCGGAGACAAACCTGGTTGGGAACTGGTCGATTGAGTGAGTATAATGTGTTTTACCGATCAGCGGTTTCTTCCTCCGCACCCTCTTTGGCTCCTCCGGCGCCAGCGTCATCTGCGGTGTCACCTTGATGCCCATCCGCTTGTAGTAGTCGAGCATCTTTTCCGTGGCCACGCGGCCTGCTTCGAGCACAATCTTCGACATCTCAGACATCTCACGCGGCGGACCCTCTTGAAGGCGTATGGCATCGATGATGGCTTGCAGCTGGTCCATAGCAGTGGCGGAAATCGTCCCACAAATACTGCTCATGGGCAAGCGTCAGATCATTCCGCTCCATTGCAACCACCAAGAATGCACAGCGTCGGCGTCATGACTCGTTCGTCTTATCTTCCACAAAATCGCTCGGGCACAACCGCTTCACACCCTTCGTCAGCGGATTCTGCTCCTTGCGCCCGTGCACATACAGCGCCGTCCATTCGGCCAGTCGCCGCCCAAGAATACGACAGGCCTCCTGCGTCTCCTCTTCACGCGGCGTCTTCGAAGCCACCGCGCCATAGTGCAGCGTCATCTTCTTGCCCGAGTAATCCGTGACGCCAAAGACGAGAAAGCCAAAATTCATGAGCACCGTCAGGATCGACTGGCAGGCCATCTCCATGCCTCCGCCCCAGCCGCCCGCGCTGCTGAAGGCGCAGGCGATCTTCCCATCCACCTCCAGCCACTTGTCCGCCATCGTCTCATCCCAGAAGCGCTTCATCTTCCATGAGAGAATGCCCATGTTCGTCGGACTTCCCACGGCGAGACCATCGCACCACACCACATCCTCCGCAGTCGCTTCATCCACATGCCTCAGCCGCACCTCCGTCTCCGGCACTTGCTGCGCCCCTTCCGCCACCAGCGCGGCCATCTTCGCGACATTGCCGCTGCGGGAGTCATAAAGGACGAGGATTTGATTCATGGCCAAAGTCAACATCCCTGCCCCAGCCCGCGCAAGTATTCCAACTGCTTCTCAGGCGGTGACTCATCCGCGTGACATGGCAAAACTCCGTCCAGCGGCAGCTCCAAAGCCCGATGAATGCTCCGGCGCGCCTCGGCATGGTCTTGATTGAGATAAATCGGAGCGATCTGCGGCCCGAGGCCAAAAGTCGCAAACAAGTCCCCGCTGAAAAGCAGCCGGTGCTGCGCGGAATAATAGCCGCAGTGCCCATGCGTGTGGCCCGGCAGCGCCACCACCCGCAGTCCGCCCCAGATGGGAAGTTCATCCCCATCCTTCAGCAAGCGGTCCGGCCTGAACGCAGGCTGGCGCAGCAACCGGCGGCCCACCCACTCCGCCACACCCGCGATGCGTCCAAGGCCGGAATAATGAGCGCGGTTCTCGTAATGTTCCAGGTCCCGCCCCGGCCCGGCGATCCACGCGGAATGCTGCGCGGCCAGCGCCGGCGCATTCCTCACATGATCCAGATGCCCATGCGTGAGCAGAATGCCACGAATCGGCAGCGCATCCCAGCCGCGCCCCACCAGCGCCTGGCGCAGCGCACTCCGGCCGCCCACGAATCCCGTGTCGATGAGATAAAGGGCGTCGCCATCCCGCAGCACAAAAAACTGCACAATGAACGTGCGGACGATGAGCAGGTCAGGCGGCATGCGGATTCACCCACGCTAGAGAGTCTCTTTTCCTGAAGCAACCCGCGAGTTCCAGCGTTTTGGTGTCACTCCATGAAGACTTTCCTCATCCTCTCACTGCTCCTGCTCGGCACCTTTGCCCATGCCGCGGACAAGCCCAACATCATCTTCATCCTCGCCGATGACATGGGCTATGGCGATGCCGGCTGCTTCGGGCAGAAAACGCTGACCACGCCGAACCTCGACAAGATGGCCGCCGAGGGCATGAAGTTCACCCGCATGTATGCCGGCTGCACCGTGTGCGCCCCCTCGCGCTGCGTGCTCATGACCGGACTTCACACCGGCCACTGCCGCGTACGTGGCAACGGCATTGGCTCCATCCCTGACGGCGACCTCACGTTGCCCAAAGTGCTGAAGTCTGCCGGCTACCATACCGCGTGCATCGGCAAATACGGCCTCGGCAAACCCATCCCTCTCGACGATCCGCAGCGCAAAGGCTTCGACGAATTCTTCGGCTACGTCGGCACCAGCCACGCGCACAATTTCTTCACCAAGGCCCTCATCCGAAACGGCAAGATCGTGGAGCTTCCCAACACCCTCATCCCCGGCTCCGGCAAGGATGCCAAAGACTACTCCGACAGCGACCTCGTCGGTACCGGCGTCGCCCCTCTCGATGGCCGCAAAGCCTGGGTCCCCCAGCTCCTTTCCGACGATGTCCAGCGCTACCTCGGCGAACGCGCGAAGGAAAAAGAGCCCTTCTTCCTCTACTACGCCTTCAACATCCCCCACGCCAACAACGAGGCCGGCAAGACCTCCCCGCTCGGCCACGGCATGGAATCTCCGGACTACGGCGAATACAAAGACAAGGACTGGCCTGATGCCGAAAAGGGCTTCGCCCAGTTCATGCGCTTCCTCGACAATGATGTCGGCAAGATCTTCTCCCGCCTCAAAGAACTCGGCCTCGCCGAAAACACCCTCGTCATGTTTTCCAGCGACAACGGCCCGCATCAGGAAGGCGGCCACCAGAGCGACTTCTTCAACAGCAACGGCGACTTCAAAGGCATCAAGCGGGACATGACCGACGGCGGCATTCGCGAGCCCTTCATCGCCTGGTGGCCCGGCAGGATCAAGGCAGGCACCACCAGCGAGCACGTCTGCGCCTTCCAGGACGTCCTCCCCACCCTGGCGGATCTCAGCATCACGAAACTCAGCAGCGATCCCCAGCTCGACGGCATCTCTTTCGCGCCCACACTCCTTGGCAAACCAGGCCAGCAGCAGCACTCCCACCTCTTCTGGGCCTTTGACGAGCAGGGTGGAAAGCTCGCCGTCCTGAAATGGCCCTGGAAGCTCATCCACCTCAACACCGGCGGCAACGGCAAGGCCGCGGAGATGAAGGTCAAAAACAAAGGCAAGCCCAAGCCCCTCGAAAAGCTGCTCTACAATCTCGAAACAGATGTCGGCGAGGAGAAGAATCTCGCAGTCGAGAAGCCTGAGATCGTCGCCGAGCTGGAAAGGCTCATGCAGTCCTCATCGCGCGCTCCGTGATGCCTCACGCCTTCTGCCCAAGTAAACCAGCCCTACGGTAGCGGGCAGCCTGCAAACGAAAGGCTCTCGAATGCGTGTGCTGGCTTTTCATCAGCAATGTTTGAGCGTTAGTTTAGAGCGATATACGCGGTGGTGGGGCCGAGGTCAGACAAACATTTGAAGCCGTTCGTTTGGTGGGTCGCGTGCGCTGGGAAAACTGGCTTTTCCCCTTCGTGCTCATGTCTCCGCCCCTGTTTTCCCGGCAGGGGGAGTTGTTCACTGAGATAAGAGACAGCCACTTTACAGGCACGATTGCATTTTTAACGCTCACTTTTTATTCCATTACAACAGGCTCATAGCTTAATGCAGGAACCTTAAGTTGTTTCAATGCGGCACGAAATTTCTGCGATACAATGCACCAGCGGTACGCCATCTTTTGACCATTTCCAAGCCGCGCATGTGTCATGGCAATATCAAAATGACCAAGGCGTTGAACTTCAGCACGTCTGTACCTCAAGACTGGTGGATCACAATTGCCATCATCAACATGACGGGACTCAAAACGTGCCCACGGCTTGTCCGCAGCAACCACTTCCCCGTGCTCGTTCTGCAATGGGTTCAGCATAGCTGGCAGCACCACATGGCTCTTCAAAGCCCATAGCGGTTTCTTCACGCTGCCGCCGCCTGTAAAGATGACCGGTGTCAGATTCAAACCAGCAAGATCCGACGACAGCAAGCCTGACTTTAGAGGCTCGGCCACAGCAAGTCCTTGAAAAGGTGACAAAAGACCAAGTTGCACCGCCGTGTACTGCTTTTTGTCCAGTTCGACCACATAGTCCTCACGTTCCCATTGTTCATCATCGGGATTTTCATGGTGAGCAATCTGTCTGGTGGCAGAAAAGCGAAGAAATTCTGCCTCATTTATTTCAGCAGCAGTCCATTCGACCTTGCGAACCACACCAAAATACGAGCGGCGCTCCGCCATCGGTACTATGGTATGAGGGCTTGGCTTAAACTGATATTTTTCCTCGATAGCCTTGTAAAGTCTGACGAGACGTGGATCGTTTTCGTCTAACTCAACGTCGATTTTGCGGTATTCATTATTTTCCAGATCTGCAACTGCGCAAATATCGTCGATATCCTTCAGTGATTTCGCATAAATTCCGATGGAATTAGGTCCCCAGTCATCGGGATATCGATAATTGTAACGAATTGAAAATGTGTGCTTAAATTTGGGCATATCACCGGGGAATCCTCAAACTATGAGAGAGGAATCGTTGGTTCTGCAAGTCCCGCAACCAGTCTGTCACGGGTGTCCAGAGCGATGGTTGCCGAGCGAGAACCACCGGACTATGCTCATTCATTCTTGCGTAAAGCCGCATACCGAGGGTGCCCGGGGAACCATCCACACACTCCTCGGGAACGGCGGGTGGCTGGGGGCCTCTTGCATACCTCCGACCTGCAATCTTGGGCAAGCCATCCGGTGGTTCCCGCTGCACCGCTTCGCGGTTCGCTCCCCCACGGGTTAATTTCTCTGCCCCCTCCGGGAGCTTTTCACAGGTGCTTTGTTTCAGGAAACCGGGGGCATACCGTAATCCATGCTATTTCGAACTGCGCCGTAAGGCCCCGCCCACCATCCCCGCCCCGCCCAGCACAAACAGCAGCGGAAACCAGATGGAATACAGCGCGGCGCGGGAGCCATGCTGCAGCACCGCCTCATCCGGCGCCGCCGGATTCACAAAACACACCTGCGCCGAGCCCGCCGGGTACTGCTGCTGCTTCTGCACCGCATCGTCAAAATGCAGCGTGGGCGCCGCCTCCACCTGCCGGATGCGCGTGCCGCTGTGCTTCGTTCCGTTCACCACATACTCGTAGCGCAGCTCCACGCGATGCGCCGGGTCGGAGTGCGGCGTGGGCCGCTCGCTCACCACGCGGGAGGAGACGATCCGGCACGGCACCTGCGTCCATTTCCGCGTGACCGACGCCTTTTCATACGAGAGCCACATCCGCCATGAAAAGAACGATCCCGCCACGATGAGGAACACTCCCATCGCTCCCAGCCACCAGCGGCCGGAGTAAGATGCAACTTGATTCTGCGGTATCATGGCTTCGGGAAGCAGGCTTTGACTAGCCTTCACGCGTGTTCCATACAGAGATGTCATCATCTCGCAAATATCCGCATGTCCGAACCCGTCCCCGTCTCCATACGTCCGCCACGCTGGCTGCTGAAGCCCGCCGTGGAGGGCGCTGCCGAGCTGGCGGCGGACATGGGGCTCTCCCCCCTCATGGCCCAGCTCCTGGTGCAGCGCGGCCTCACCACCGTGGAGCTGGCGCGCGACTTCCTCGTGCCAAAGCTCGCCACCCTGGGAGATCCCACCGTCCTCCCGGAGATGAAGACCGCCGTGCAGCGCATTCTCCGCGCGGTCGATGAAAAACAAAGCGTCGTCCTCTACGGCGACTACGATGTGGACGGCGTCACCTCCATGGCGCTGATGCATCTCATTCTCAAAGCCTACGGCCTCGAGACCCATCTCTTCCTCCCCACCCGCATGGAGGAAGGCTACGGCCTCAGCCTCGATGGCATCGCCAAATGCTACGAGCAGTTTGGCAGGCCCGACCTCTTCATCGCCCTCGACTGCGGCACCACCTCCCTCAATGAAGTGGCCAAGCTGCGCGCGGACGGCGTGGACTGCGTCATCATTGACCACCACGAGCTCTCGCCCCTCGGCCGTCCTGACTGCCTGGCCCTGGTGAATCCGAAGCTCGGCAAAGACCACCATTACTTCTGCACCGCCGGCCTCGTTTTCAAAGTCTCCCACGCCCTGCTCAAGGCGCGCATGATCGAAAACTACGATCTCAAGGAAACGCTCGATCTCGTCGCACTCGGCACCGTCGCGGATCTCGTGCCCCTCGTTGAGGAAAACCGCCTCCTCGTCCGCCGCGGCCTCGAGGCCCTGGCCCAGACCAAACGCCACGGTCTGAAAGCCCTGAAGCAGATCGCCGGCGTGGAGGGCCTGGTGCAGACGCATCACGTCGGCTTCCGCCTAGGCCCCCGCCTCAATGCCGCCGGCCGCCTGGACACCGCCGCCACGGCCCTGCAGCTTCTCCTTGCCAAGGATGCTGACGAAGGCGAGGCCCTGGCCGAGCTGCTTGAGGCTCACAACAAGGACCGTCAAAACGTGGAGCAGCAGGTGCACCTCGAGGCCGAGTCCATGCTCGCCGCGCTTGGCGATATCGATCAAGTCTCCGCCATCGTCCTCGGCTCGCGCAAATGGCATCCCGGCGTCATCGGCATCGTCGCCTCCCGCATCTCGCGTCTTTGCCACCGCCCCACCATCCTCGTCTCCATCGATGAAAATGGCATCGGCAAAGGCAGCGGCCGCAGCATCCCCGGCTTCTCCCTCGTCGAAGCCATCGATATCTGCCGCGCCCACCTCCTCGGCGGCGGCGGCCACGCCATGGCCGCGGGCATCTCCGTTCACGAAGGCAAGATCGACTCCTTCCGCGCTGCGTTTCAGACAGCGGCGCGCGAGGCCCTCAGCAAGGAGGCCATGACAGCCGTCCTCGAGCTCGATGCCGAGGTGAAGCTCCGCGATCTCTCCCTGAGCTTCTTTGAAAGCTACAAGCTCCTCGAACCCTTCGGCCAGAAAAACTCGGAGCCCCTCTTCCTCTGCCGCAATGTGAGGCCCAAGCTGCCGGGCCGCACCATGAAGGAAAAGCATCTCCGCATCGTCCTCACGCAGGATGGCTCCTCCATGGAGGCCCGCTGGTTCAATGCGCCCATCGGCCGCCTTCCTCCCGCCCCGTGGGATGTCGCCATGCGCATTCAGCGCGGCTGGTTCCGCGGCACGGAGCAGTGGCAGCTCACCCTGGAGGCCGTGCGCACCGCCGAAACTGCTCAGCGCGGGTGATACCGATAGTGGCCGGTGATCGGGAACTCAAACAGCCGGTTTTCATGCTTCGGCCCCCGGCCGATGTTGTGCACGATCCACGGCGTATCACTCCCGTCCGGCGCAGGCACCACGATGGCGATGTGCGGCAGGTTCTCGGGAACCGTGCAGGTGATGAGGTCTCCCGGCAGGTAATCCTCCGCCTTCTGCGTCACCGGCAGCGCGGCCCCGCGCCGCTTGAAAAAGGTCTGCAGATTCGGCACCCGGCGGTGGTCGATGTTCTTGTCCGTGCTGCGCAGCCCCCAGATCTTCGGGTACGCCGCAAACGCCCGCTTCATGTCCTCGTGCACCAGCTTCTGCAGGTCGATCCCCAGCGCCCGGTAGCTGCGGATCACTTCATCCGTGCACACCCCTGTGTCCGCCGGCACATCTCCACCGGGATAATCCAGCACCACATACGCCGGATCATAGCGCACCGTGTGCTTCACCCGCTCCAGCGCCGACTCCACCAGCCGCTCTGAAAAACTTTTCGAGGCCGTTTGCGCCACGCACGCCAGGGCGCAGGTCAAAAACAAAAAGCCTCGGCGAAACACGTCACTCATGCGGCACTTCGACACCTCCGATGAACGTACGTTGAACTTCCAGTTTGCGGTTCAGCACCAGCACATCCGCCAGCTTCCCTTTCTCCAGGCTCCCGCAGCTTTTCGCCATGCCCGTGCGCTCCGCCGGTGTCAGGCTCGCCATGCGCACCGCCTCCGGCAGCGTGGCGGAGCTGCTCTTCTTCATGTGCCTCATCATGTGGTCCATGCCCACCACCGAGCTGGCCAGCCCCTGCCCGGGCACAAACCCCACCCGCCCGTCGCTTTCGAAGAACGAGCCGTCGTCCTCGGACCCAAACCGGTAGCGCCCCGGCGGCATGTCCAGCGCCCGGTTGCAGTCCGTCACCAGGCACAGCCGCTCCGCGCCCTTCATGCGAAAGGCAAAGTCCAGCAGCTCCGGAGAGAGGTGCATGCCGTCTGCGATCACCTCCGTACTCATCTCCGCCTGCGCCAGCACAAACTGCTCCATGCTCGCCTGCATCGGCGTGCCCAGTCGTGTCCGCAGGGAGGGCACCGAGCTCATCGCGCACCAGAAGTGGTCCACATGCCGCATCCCCGCCTTGTACGCAGCCGCCATCTCCGCCCAGCTCGCGTTTGAGTGCCCGCAGGTGATCAGGCAGCGCCGCTTGCGCGCCATCTGGTAAAACGCCTCCGCTCCCGGCAGCTCCGCCGCGCACGTGGCTATCCGTACCAGGTCATCCTGAAACCACCGTGCATACTCCTCGGGATCCGGCGCACGCCTTCCCTCGCGTGAGTGGCAGCCCACCTTGTCCGGCGCGAAATACGGCCCGTACAAATGCACCCCGCCGATGCGCGCCCCATGCCCCGGCTCCCACGTGCGTCTCGCCTCACGGCATGCCATCAGCATGGCCGTGATCTGCACCGGCGCTCCCGTCGTCGTGGTCGGAAAAATCGTCGTCGTCCCATGTAGCGCATGCGCCTTCAGCGCCGTGCGCACCGCCGCCACCGTGCCGTCCATGAAGTCAGCGCCCGCGCCGCCATGCACATGAATGTCGATGAACCCCGGGCTGATGTACCCGCCCTTCGCATCCATCACCACCGCGTTCTTCGGCGCAGCCACCCGCTTCCCCACGGCCGTGATCTTCCCGCGCTCGCACAGCACCGCCCCTCCTTCCACCAGCGCATCCGGCAGGATGAGCGTGCCATTTTGAATCAGCAGAGCAGAGGCAGGAGGCGTTTTCATAAAAGCGTAAGCGGATTGACACGGGTCTTCAGCGGAAAGCTCACACGCTGCCCGTTGAGGCGATGGGACTCAAACACCGCGCTCACCATCTCGATCGTCTCGCGCCCCTGCACCGCATCGATCATCGGCGCACGGTTTTCCCGAATCGCGGCGATCAGGTCCAGCCCCGCCGTCTCATGGCTGGCCACCTGCGCCCCGAGGTTCGGGATCGGCTCCGGCTTGTTGACTCCGCCCGTGGTGATCGGCTGCCACTGGCGCGGCTCCTTGAGCGCCGGGTTGAATGGACTCCCCGCGCACAGGTGCGCCACCGGCTCCTTATCAATGCGGAAGTCGATGATGCCCTTCGTCCCGATGATCTGCAGGCCAAAACCCGCCTCCTTTGTGCCGGCGTTTTGGATCGAGTCAAAAAACATCGGCACGCCGCCGGCCAGTTCAAACCGCGCATGCACCTCATTCCCCACCAGCGCGCCGATTCCTTCGTCCCCCTCCTTCACATCCGCCTTGGTGACAGGCTTGCCATCCTGCAGCACGGTGGCGCTGCAGGCCTTTGGCGCTCCGCCAAAGTAGGTGGCCAGGTTGAAAAGATGCGTGCCCAGCACCCACAGGTCCAGCGAGCCACCACGCGCATCCTCCTTGCCCCGCCCGCGCATTTCCAGCATCCGGCCGATCGCCCCGTCCTTGATCATCTTCGCAATCACCGGCAGCACAGGATGGTAGCGGTTGCGGTGCGCGACGGCGATCTTCGTTCCCGCCTTCTCCGCCGCGGCGATCACTTCATCCGCCTCCGCCGCGCTGCGGCAGAACGGCTTCTCGATGTAGATGCCCTTCGCGCCGGCCTGGATCGACGCCAGCAGCATGTCGCGGTGCTGGTCGATGTGCCGCGGACCGATGGCCACAATGTCCGGCTTCACCTCCGCCAGCATCTTGTGGTAGTCCGCATAGCCCTTTTCCACTTTCAGCTTCTTCAGCTCCGCCTTGAGCCCCTGCTCGTCCGCATCCGCCACAGCCACGATCTCCGCCGCGGGGATTTTCAGCCACATGGTGTCCAGCCCATGGCCGTAGTTCCCCCGGCCGGTGTGGCCGATGACGGCCACGCGAAGTTTGGAGTCAGTGCCAGCGGCAAAGCTGGCCGCGGTGAAAACAGCAGGCAGGGAGGCGAGGAGGTGACGGCGGTTCATGCGCGGACAAAAACGTCGCCGCCGCGCCCAAACACGCAGCCAGATCGATTTTGCCGCATTTCACCCGTCCGGCCGCCTCCCGCACTTTGCCGCCCGGAATCCACCTTTTGAGTTTGTTTGCGCTGATTTGTGTCTATTCATCTCCGGTGTCCGCCCCCAATCGCGCCAAGGACATTCCCAACTCCATGTCAGACACTCATGAGCATGCCGCAGGCGACTCCGTGCCGGAGTTAAAGCATCGTGTCCGGGAGCTGGAGGGCATGCTGCACGCCTGCCGCCTCCGCCTCCCCAATGCCCCCGCCGAGGCCGTGCGCGAGCTCGCCGAAAGCGAGGAGCGCTTCGCCCTCGCCGTGCGCGGCACCAATGACGGCATCTGGGACTGGGACATCCGCACCGGCAAAGTTTTCTTCTCCCCGCCCTGGAAGAGCATGATCGGCTACGAGGATGACGAGATCGAAAACGTCTTCGCCACCTTCGAAAAACTCATCCATCCCGAGGATCACGACCGCGTGATGGCCACCTTGAATGACTACCTGGCGGGCCGCATTCCACGCTACGCCGTGGAGTTTCGCCTCCGCCACAAGGACGGAAGCTGGCGCTGGATCCTCGCCCGCGGCCGCGCCCTGCGGGACGAGCACGGCACGCCCTACCGCATGGCCGGCTCCCACACGGACGTCACCGAGCGCAAGCAGGACGAGGAGGCCCTCCGCCAGGCCCGGCGCGACGCCGAGTCCGCGAACAACGCCAAGAGCGCCTTCCTCGCCAACATGAGCCATGAGATCCGCACGCCCATGAACGGCGTCATCGGCATGAGCGAGCTCCTTCTCGGCACGGATCTCAACGACACCCAGCGCGAGTATCTGGAAATGCTCAAGCTTTCCGCCGACTCCCTTCTCGAGCTGCTCAATGACATCCTCGACTTCTCCAAGATCGAAGCCGGCAGGATGGAGCTCGACGCGCACGAGTTCGACCTCAACGAAATCCTCACCGAGGTCGCCCAGGCCATGGGTGTGCGCGCCTTTCAAAAGCGGCTCGTGCTCCTGCACCACATCAGCCCCAGGGTTCCCGCCCGTCTCATCGGCGATGACGGCAGGCTGCGCCAGATCCTCATCAATCTCATCGGCAACGCCATCAAGTTCACCCACAAGGGCGGCGTCACCATCGAGGTCGATGTCGAGTCCGAAACCGCGGACCTCCTCACTCTCCATTTCAAGATCAACGACACCGGCATCGGCATCGCCAGCGAGATGCACGAGAAGATCTTCGAGGCCTTCACCCAGGCGGAGACCTCCACCACGCGCCGCTACGGCGGCACCGGCCTCGGCCTCGCCATCTGCCATGATCTCGTCGCCCTCATGCAGGGCCGCATCTGGGTGGAAAGCCAGCCCGGCTCCGGCAGCACCTTCCACTTCACCGCCGCCTTTGGCCGCACCAGCGGCATTTCCATCAAGCCCCGCTCCCCGCGCATCAGGCCCATCGTCGCCGCGCACGCCGCCATGAAGATCCTCATCGCCGAGGACGGGCATATCAATCAGCTCGTCGGCGCCCGCATGCTGGAAAAGCGCGGCCATCTCATCACCCTCGCCTCGAACGGGCAGGAGGCCCTCGACTTCTTCAAGAGCTCCCGCTTCGACGCCATCCTCATGGATGTCCACATGCCCGGCGTCAACGGCTACGAGGCCACCGCCAGAATCCGCGAGCTGGAAAAAACCTCCGGCGGTCACGTCCCCATCATCGCCATGACCGCCAATGCCATGAAGGGCGACCGCGAGCGCTGCCTCGCTGCCGGCATGGATGACTACATCTCCAAGCCCCTGCGTTCCGCCGAGCTCTTTCACGTCGTGGAGCAGTTTGCACGGCAGTCGTCAGCGCAGGATTCCTCCGCGGATGCCGCACCTCCCACGTCCGTTCCACCGCCCGAGGCTTTCCCTTTTGATCTGGCCGAGTTCCGCGAATCCACCGGCGACGAAAAGCTCATGCGCAAGCTCGTCGCCATTTTCGCCGAAGACTCGCAGAAATACCTGCGCAAGGCCGAAAAGGCGCTCGCCGCCGGCAAAGCCGCGCCGCTCTATGAAGCCGCCCACTCCCTCAAGGGCATGCTCGGCGTTTACTCTGCTAAAAAAGCGCTGAAACTCGCCGCCGAGCTCTGCGAATACTCCCACGCAGGAGATTTGAAAGGCGCGCAGCTTATGCTCGATCAGCTCAAAAAAGAATGCACCGTGCTGGGAGAAGCCCTCACCGCCTCATTCGCTCGCGCCGTCTGATGGCCTGGCTCAACGGTACTCCGCCATGCCATCATACCCGTGCACCAGCTGAATCGGGTGCCCGATCTCATGCAGAATCTGCCGCGTCAGGTGCAGCTTCGCCTGCAGCGCCGCATCATCATGGTCCGGATCATGATGCACCACGATCCACTTCTTGGCCCCCACCAGCTTCGTCAGCGCACAGGCGGTCGCCAGATTGGAATGCCCCCACCCGATGCGTTTCGGATAGTCCCCCGGCAGATACTGCGCCTCATGCACCAGCAGGTCCACGCCATCGAGGAAATTCAGGATCGGCTCATACGGCACCACCAGGTCTGAGTCCCGCGTCAGGTGCACCGGCGAGCCCAGATACCCCTGGAGAAATTCATTGTCCGGCACAAACGCCACGCTCCAGCCGTCGTGGGTCACCTTGAAGCCCACCGTCGCCCCGGGGTGCTGCATGAACTCGCGCGTCACCGTCACATCGCCGATCTTCACCGGCGCATCATCCAGAAACACAAAGTTGATCTTCGCCCGCAGGTCCTCCCGCTGGATCGGGAAATAATCCCGGTCCATCTGTCCGCACAGCAGGGACTCGATGTTCTTCCCAAAGCCGCGCTCTCCATAAACCGTGATCTCATACCCCGGCACATAGATCGGCGTGAAAAACGGGAAGCCCTGGATGTGGTCCCAGTGCGTGTGCGTGATGAAAAGGTGAATGTGGCACGGACCGCCGGCCAGAAACGACTGCCCCGCATCCCGCAGTCCGGAGCCCGCGTCAAACAGGATGCGCTCCTTCCCCGTGTTGTATTCAAAGCAGGTCGTGTTCCCCCCGTGCTGCGCATACCGCGCCCCGCACACCGGGATGGAGCCGCGCGTTCCCCACAGTTTCACATGCGGGCACTTCGTATCCAGCACCGGCGCATAGTGCTCCGCGGCGACAGGCAGGTGGTCGCGGTGCGTGATTCCCTTCGTCGAGGCCGCTTCGTGAAAATACTGCCGCAGCTTTTCCAGCAGCAGCTCCGGATCAAACGGCTTGATCAGCACGTCCACCGGACCCGTCTGCTGAATGTGCTTCAGCTCCGTGGAGTAATCCTTCGCCGTGCAGACGATCACCGGCATGTGCTGCGTGGACTGCTGCGCCCGCAGGTGCCGCAGCACCTCCAGCCCGTTCATCTTCGGCATGATCAGGTCCAGCACCAGCAGGTCCGGCTTGAACTCCTCGATCTGCTCCAGACATTCCTCCCCGTCCTCCGCCACCTTCACGATGTAACCATGAGTTTCCAGGGCATGTGACAGCCGCATGGACAGAGCGCGCACATCTTCCGCCAGAAGAATCTTTTTGGGTTGGGTTGGGGTCGCCATGGACGGCTTCAATTCTCGAATGCACGCAGTGATAATGGTCGGGCTGGCGGGATTCGAACCCACGACCTCTTCGTCCCGAACGAAGCGCTCTACCAGGCTGAGCCACAGCCCGCCTTTGTCACTGCTGACTCTTGCGGACCCGCCTTCGGCATTGCTGCCATCCGGCGGGCGGGATGGGATTTGTAACCCCACAAGGGGAACGCGCAAGCTGGAAGATGCCTCTTCACGCACGATCAGCCCCGCCCCCGCCACATCCGATTCCGGCCCTTTCAGCACTTGTACAGGGGCGGGTTAGGCAAATTGCCCATGTCCTACCGCTCCAAGAAGATGATGCAAAAACGCTTTGCAGAGCCACGACATCTGCTAGTCTCGCGACCTGAACGGCTCACGTACTTGAGACCAAAACATCTGTTTTGATCCTCTTCATGCGAGTGTCCGACCTCAACCCAACCAACCCAATACCAACTGATCAGACTATGAAATTGAACGCATTGCTGAAAACACTGGGGTTCTTGGCTCTGGCCGCCACTCCCGTTGTGGCTGGACCATCCGCCCCTGTTAAAAACCCTGTCGTCGCTCCTCCGACGAACGATGACCTGGGCATCACCGCCTCCCTTGGCTATGACACCAACTACGTGTGGCGTGGCCTGAACATCGGCAGCCACTGGGTCCGTGCCGGCCTCAACGGTTCTGTCCCCCTCGTTGGTGGCGCCGCTGAAGACGGCGCTGGCAGCACCGCCCTGAACTGGGACGTGCAGTACGGCTCCCTCGCGGGCGACCAGGACCACCTTTTCGCTGGCGGCGCAGGCAATGCCTCCTTCCAGCGCCTTCAGCTCGGTGCCGCGCTGTCGCATGACTTCGGTCCTGCTTCCGTGAACCTGGGCTACCGCTACTACCGCAACATGGGCGTGCTCGGCGGCCTTGGCGGCATGAATGATGGTCAGGAAGTCAGCCTTGGCTTTGCCACGGCTCTCGGCCCGATCAACCTCAGCTCCAGCGGCAACTATGACTTCGTGAACAACTACTGGTACTTCGACCTCAATGCGAGCTCGACCATCGCTGTCACGGACGCCATCAGCATCGTGCCCTACGCCACCCTCGGCTACGGTCACAACATGAACTGGCAGTTCGCCAAGAACACCGGCGTCTCCACCACCTGGAACCGCAACAACGTCTCCAACTGGACGGCGGTCACCACCGGCATCCAGCTTCCGATCAAGCTGAACAGCCGCGCCACCCTGACCCCCTACATCGCGGTGAACATCCCGATGAGCGGCGTCAACAACCTGCCGATCGCCGCGACCTCCCACACCGCCTACAACACGGTGCTGTTCGGTGGCGTGACCCTCAGCGTCCGCTTCTAATCCTGTCCGTTCTCTGAACGGCTCGATTCAACCCTTCAAGGTTAACCTCCCGGCGAAAGCCGGGAGGTTTTTTTATGCTCGCCGTAGGATGCGTGTGGCGATAGCCGTCCACCAGCGTGAAAACACCCATCCCCAAAAACACCCATCCCCACAACCCTCCCAGCGCTGCGGGCAAGGGCTTCCCTGAGCCCGCCCGCAAACCCACGGACACCCATCAAAAAATATCCGGCTCCGGCACCGCAGGCCCATATTGCAGGAAGTCAAAGTCCGCTCCCTGATCCGCCTGCGTCACATGCTCCACAAACAGCTTCGCATACCCGCGATGATACCTCACCGGCGCAGGCTTCCACTCGGCCCGACGCTTCTCCAGCTCCTCATCGCTCACATGCAGGTGCAGCTTCCGGTTCGGCACATCGAGTTCAATGAGGTCGCCCGTCTTCACCAGCGCCAGCGGTCCGCCAATCGCGCTCTCCGGCGCGATGTGCAGCACGCACGCCCCGTAGCTCGTCCCGCTCATGCGGCAGTCACTCAGGCGCACCATGTCACGGATGCCCTGCATGATCAGCTTCTTCGGAATGGGCAGCTGCCCCCACTCCGGCATGCCCGGAGCACCCACCGGTCCCGCATTGCGCAGGATGAGCACCGTGTCCTTCGTCACATCCAGCTCCATGTCGTCGATGTTCTTTTTCATCTCCGCATAGCTGTCATACACCAGCGCCGGCCCGGTGTGCGTGCACAGCTCCTTCGTCGCCGCCGCATGTTTGATCACCGCGCCGTCAGGACAAAGATTTCCCCGCAGGATCGCCGTACCGCCATCCGGTTGCAACGCCGTCGCCGGAGTGCGGATCACATCTTCATTGTGGATGATCGCATCCTCGATGTCCTCGCCCAGCGTCTTGCCCGTGATCGTCGGCACATCGGTGTGCAGCAGCTCGCGCATGCCATTCAGCAGAGCCCGCAGACCGCCCGCCAGGAAGAACTCCTCCATCAAATACTTGCCCGCAGGCCGCATGTTTGCCAGCAGCGGAATCTTCCGGCTGATCTCGTCAAACTTCTCCAGCGGCAGCTTGATCCCCAGCCGCCCCGCCATCGCCACCAGATGCACAATCGCATTCGTGCTGCCGCCCAGCGCCATGTCCACCGCGATCGCATTCTCAAACGAACGCTCGTTCACGATGCCCGACGGCTTGCGGTCCAGCCATACATTCTCCACGATCTGCCTTCCCGCCGCCGCCGCGATCCGCGTATGCGCACTGTCCACCGCAGGAATCGATGACGCCCCGGGAATCGAAAGCCCCAGCGTCTCCGCCAGCGCTGTCAGCGTGCTCGCCGTGCCCATCGTCATGCAATGCCCCGGACTCCGCGCGATGCCGTCCTCGATCTCGCACCACTGCTCCCAGCTCAGATTCCCCGCACGCTTTTCATCCCAGTACTTCCACACATCGCTGCCGCTGCCCAGCGTGTCACCTCGCCAGTTCCCTTTGATCATCGGCCCGCACGGCATGTAGATCACCGGAATGTCCATGCTGAAGGCGCCCATCAGCAGCCCCGGCGTGGATTTGTCACACCCACCCAGCAAAACGGCGCCATCGATCGGATTCGCCCGCAGCATCTCCTCCGTCTCCATCGCCAAAAAATTGCGATGAAACATCGCCGTCGGCTTCGTCAGCATTTCCCCCGCCGACATGATCGGAATCTCCATCGGATGCCCGCCCGCCTGCAGCACCCCGCGCTTCACCGCATCCGCCGTCAGCCGCAGATGCATGTGGCACGAGTTCAGATCGCTCCACGTGTTCAAAATCCCGATCACCGGCTTCCCCACAATATCCTCACTCCCCCACCCCGCCTGCTTTGCCCGTGACCGATGTCCAAAGGAGCGGAGCTCATCACGGCCATACCAGCGCCAGGATCGAAGTTGTTCAGGAGTTTTGCGGACAGGATCAGTAGGGGAGGACATGGGGAGAGAAGTAACAAGATTCACCCCCATTAACAGGCCAGATCTGCCCCGGTCAAATCAGTCTCGCAATTCCTCTACTTCAAATCCTCCGGCGTCAGTTCCGTCTGGTTCAGATCTTGCGCAGCAATCCGGGACCTATGGTCTCTCCCGCATGCACCGGCACCACTGTCTGACGGCCATCGGTATGTTGCATCACATGATGACTACCGTGCACCCGCACGACCGCAAATCCGTGCTCTTTAAGGCACTTGATCAGCTCCTTCCCAGTGCGTCTTGGTAAACGAGGCATGGCAACTAGACCAAGACTCGCTGAACACCTACAAACTCAGTTTTCTCAGGCTCCACCCCGGCAACCCCAAGACACGCCTCAATCGCCTCCCGAATGCGTTTCATGAGCGTATCATAAGTTTTCGCCTGCGTGTAACAACCAGGAATCTGCGGCACGCTCGCGACAAGCCAGCCCTCCTCGTCTCGCTCGATGACAACATGAAAATCACGGGGCTTCTTCTTCATGCCATGAGTCTAAGTCGGGATGTTCCGCGTGCAAGTCCGCCGCCACCCGTCCGATTCCACCCAAACCCCGTCCGACATCCCCCTTGCCCATTCTCCGTAGCTTCTGCTACAACCTGCACCAACCATGCGCCCGCTGCTTTCCCTCTCGCTCTGCCTCATCTCCCTCAACCTCTTTGCCGCCGGCAAGGAACTCGAAGGCGAGCGCGCCGCCGCCACCACCGTCTGCCCCACGCCCGAGGAAGCCCGTGCCAAGATGAGCGTGCCCGAAGGCTACGAAGTCCGCTGCTTCGCCCACGAACCCATGGTGCAAAATCCCGTCGCCATGACCTGGGACCACCGTGGCCGCCTCTGGGTCGTCGAAGCCTACGAATACCCCGAAGGCACCCCGCTGCCCGTGGACCAGCGCCCCTTCGGTGGTGAAGCCAAAGACGACCAATACCACCCGATGCCCAAGCTGGGCGCTAAAATCCCCCGCGACCGCGTCATCATCCTCGAAGACACCGACAACGACGGCACCGCCGACAAGCGCACCGTCTTCGTCGAAGGCCTCAACCTCGCCAGCGCCATCATCTGCGGAGACAGCGGTATCTACGTCGGCCAGCAGCCCCACCTCATCCACTTCCGCGATGACGACGGCGACGACAAACCCGACGCCTGGCGCGTCGTCCTCACCGGCTTCGGCCGCGAAGACACCCACGAACTCGTCAACAGCTTCACCTGGGGCCCCGACGGCTGGCTCTACATGACCCATGGCGTCTTCACCAACAGCAAAGTCCGCCGCCCCGGCCAGCCCGAAAAAGAAGGCTTCAAATTCGACGCCGGCATCGGCCGCGCCCGCCCAAGTAGCGCGGGCAATCCTGCCCGCAGTCCGGCCAGTGGTGCGGGCACTCCTGCCCGCAATTCCGGCAGTGATGTGGGCACTCCTGCCCGCAAAGAAAGCTCCGCAAACACCCCCGTCCCCTCCTGGGAATTCGAAGTCTTCGCCGACGGCACCAGCAATCCCTGGGGCTGCGACTACGACGCCGCCGGCAACTTCTTCGTCAGCGCCTGTGTCATCGACCACTTCTTCCACATGGCCCCCGGCGGCATCTACACCCGCCAGGGCGGCGCACCCGAGAACCCCTACGCCTACGAGCTCCTCCCCAGCATCGTAAAGCATAAACACTTCCGCGCCGCCTACGCCGGCATCCAGATCTACCAGGGCGGCCGCTACCCCGCAGACACCCACGGCCACGCCTTCATCGGCAACATCCACGACAACGCCATCCACGAGGAAGTCCTCACCCCCGTCGGCGCCACCTTCAAATGCGAGCCCCGCCGCGACTTCCTCCGCGCCAACAACGGCTGGTTCCGCCCCGTCAGCACCCAGACCGGCCCCGACGGCTTCCTCTGGATCATGGACTGGTGCGACAAATACCCCTGCTACCAAAACGCCAAAGCGAATCCGGAAGGGGTGGATAGGGAGAGGGGAAGGATCTGGCGGGTGGTGACCACACCGGAGGATTCCAGGGCACCGGCTAAAACATCACATGCGTCGCGGCCTGCGATTGATCTCAACTTCAAGAAGCTTGCCACGCCAGAGCTGGTGAAGACGCTGGAGGATTCGAACAACTGGATGCGGAGGATGGCGAGGCGGATGCTGGTGGAAGCTTCAAGAGACGTTGATCTTGAAGATCTTAGATCAGACAAGAATTCAGCCAAGACCTTGATGCTGGAGCAGATCAACCAAAGTGCTTCCGATCCAGTCCGCCTTGAAGCGGTTTGGGCTTTGCATTCTTCGAGAATGCTAAGCAAAGAGGGATGGGCTTTGTTGGTCAAAGACAAATCGGCTTCTTTGCGAGCCTGGGCTGCAAGACTGGCAGGGGAATATGACCTTTATTCCCTCCATGAGCTGGAGGAGAACTCAAATCCGCGAGCCGTGCATAGGTACAGATACGGCTATCCAGGCCTCGTGAAGCTGGCGGGTGATACAGATGCGATGGTAAGAGCTTCCGTCGGCATTGCCCTCAGAGGTATTCGAGGACGACTGCTAACTGTCCCTCGCTATCGAGAATTAGAGCAGACGCCACCCGCGTTAGTCACCCCTGTCTTTGTCGAACTCATTTCCACGTGTGCTGATGCAAATGACATTTTGCAAGCTTTCCACCTCTGGATGGCTCTTGAGCCAAGGATCGATATGCATCCCGAGGAAACCTTGCAGATGCTCGCTACAAGCGCCGCACAGTCCCAGCCCCTTTCCCGCGTCCTCTCCCACAAAGCCATGCGTCGCCTCTGCGACACTCGCAAGCCCGAGAACCTCAACCTCGCCATCGCCTTCTGCGACAAAATCACCGCCCACGACGTCCTCCTCGTCCACGCCCTCGGCGGCCTCGTCAAAGGCCAGGAAAGCGGCGTCATCAAGCCCACCCAGGACATCTCCGCCAGCCTCGCCAAATGGCGCGCGCATTCCAACACCGACGTCCGCAAGCACGCCCAGACCCTCGCCGTCCTCTGGGGCGATGAAGCCGCGCTTCAAGAAACCATCACCGCCCTGCGCGACACCACCAAGCCAGAAAAAGACCGCGTCGCCCTCCTCCAGTCCATCGCCAAAGTGAAATCGGACACCGTCAAAAAAGCGCTGCTCCTCATCCTCTCCGAGAATACCTCCCCCGCTCTCTCCGTCGCCGCCATCCGCGCTGCCGCAGACTTCGGCACCGATGACTTCATCGCCCCGCTGCTCGCCGTAGCGCAAGCCTCTGGCTTGCAGCCCGCTCCCCCTGTAGTGCAAGCCTCCGGCTTGCCCTCCGCCCCTCAAACCCGTGGCCTCATCTACAACGCCGTCATCGAAGCCCTCTGCAGCCGCACCACCTGGACGCACGCCCTGCTCGATGCCATCGGCGCAGGCAAAGTCAGCGCCACCGGCTTCCCCGCCCCCGTGCGCCGCGCCCTCGCCACCAGCCAGGACACCGCCACCCGCAATCACGCCGCCAAAGTCCTCGGCGCCTGGCAGGACTCCTCCGACGACGTCAAAGTCCTCATCGCGAAAAAGAAGCAGGCCTGCCTCACCGGCGAGCCCGATCTCGCCAACGGCAAGCTCCTCTTCACCGCCACCTGCATGGTCTGCCACGAGTTCCACGGCGGCGGCCAGAAAGTCGGCCCCGACCTCATCGGCAGCGGCCGCAGCAATCTCGACGCCATCCTCGCCAACGTCATCGACCCCAATCAGATCATCGGCAACGGCTACGAAAACTTCACCGTCTCCACCAAGGACGGCCGCACCCTTGCCGGTCGCGTCGTTGAGGACACCCCCGCCCACGTCAAACTCCTCGGTGCCGGTGGCGCTTCCCAGATCGTCCCGCGCGATCAGGTCGCCACCCTCACCAACACCAAGCAGAGCCTCATGCCCATGGGCTTTGGCAATCTGCCCGACACCGCCTTCCGCGATCTCGTCTGGTACGTCCTTGCCCCGCCGGAAGAAGGCCCGCTGACCAAGGAGAAAAAAGACCTCCTCATCAAAGGCGTCGAAGAGACCGTCCCCTCCAAACCCAAAAACAGCTCCCGCGCCATCGACTGGGAAAGCGTCAATCTCTGGAACCCCGCATGGACCGTCAGCGCCCCCGACTTCGAGCGCACCCCCATGAAGCTCAGCGAGTACTACGGCAAAAAGAACGTCCTCCTCATCCACCCCTTCCCCGACAAAAAAACACCCGCCAGCTTTGAGCGCACCTTCAAGGTCGAGCCCGGCAAAACCAAGCTCACCGCCACCGTCGCCGCCGATGATCGCGGCGACTGGACCGCCAAAGCCCTCATCAACGGCCAGGCAGTCAAAGAGCTGACCGTGGACCACGAAAAGCCCCGCTGGAAAACCATCGAACTCGACCTCTCCAAATTCACCGGCCAGGAAATCACCCTCCGCCTCGAATCCCACGCCAACGGCTGGAACATGGAGTTCGCCTACTGGGGTGGGATTGAGGTAAAGTGAAGCAGGAGTCTGCTGCTATGCCCCGGAGAAAACAGATCGAACTAGTCTGTGCACTGCTGATCGGAGCAGGCACCGCTGCCAGCTTGATTGCCGCCACTTCCAGGCGTGACTGGCAGATGACAGGCCTTTCTGCGTGTGGCAGCTTCGTGGGCTTTGCCATCCTCGGGTTGGTCAGTTATCTGACCCTGCCAGCAGGTGACCGTTCCCGGCCTGCGCCGCCATTGGAAAAAAGCAGGCTCGTTATCGGCGCACACCTCAAGGCTGTCGTTCCTGACCTTGAAGGCTGGCAAACCCTGGAGTCGCTCACCCGCAATGGCAGGTTCGACAAGTCCACTCATCACCATGTACTCTTCGGCAAGTCCCAACGGCATGACTCAGGCAACTGGGAGGTGAGCCTCGAATTCCGTGACGACCTGCTGGTCGCGTATTCGCTGTCCTTCACCTCCAGCAGATCGTGGTCGCTCTACCGAGCTTCTGGCTGGGTGTCACGACGCGCGGCCATCATGACCCCAGGCTAATGCTTGGCGCTGCAAGCCGCATTCCCACTTTTTGGTGTCGCCCGCCTGAAATCATGCAGGATGCCCCGTGCGTCGCGCCCCAGCGCCCCAGCGCACCTTTCCCTCCTGGCCCTCAGACTGAGTCTTCACGGCACCATTTCCACGCGCACTTCGACGGCGGAGCCGCGGCCTTGATCGTCGAGGACGTGGACCTGCCATTTGCCGGCGGAGGCGGTCCACATGACTGGGGTGGCGGGATCGCTGGCGCCGAGGAAGCGGGAGCCGGCAAACCAGAAGACGCGGTTCACGCCCGGGGCGGTATCGGCACGCAGAGGGATGGTGCTGCGCGAGGCGGAGGAGGCCTGCAGGGTGTAAACCAGAGCGGCACGCGGAGAGACGATCTTGGGCACGGCGGCGGCATCCGCGGCGACGAGGGAGTCGGCCTTTGCCTCCAGCGGCGGCGGAGTCCGGCGCGGGACGCCGGCCAGCCTGAACATCTCCAAAAGATCCGGAGGCCAGAACTCAAACACCTCGCGCTTCAGGATGCTCGTGCCGTCATCGCGGGCCACGCGGAGGCCGGTGGCGGGATCAACGAGCACTTCGCGATGGATGTCACAGGGGGTGATGGGCGAGACGCCGGGAATGAAACCGCCCTGCACACGGTGCTGGCAGTGCGGCGTGGGAAGCTGGCCGGAGACGGCGCAGAGCTCCACCTGCGAGACGCCCGCGGGCGCAGGCTGCCGCCGCATGGGCAGGCGCAGATGGCGGAAGGTTTCAAAGAGCAGCGGGGCGGCGCACTCACGCGCGATGAAGACGGGATTGGCCTTGCCGCTGAAATTGCCGATCCAGACGACGAGGACGTAGTCACCACGCATGCCCGCAGCCCAGGCATCGCGGAAGCCATGGGAGGTGCCGGTTTTCCAGGTGACGGCGGGGTCGTCCATGACCAGCTCGCCTTCACGGGTGCGCAGCATTTCACGGGTGAGGTAGCGCGCCTCCGCGGTGAGGAGTGGTTTCGTGGCAATGGTAGTTTCTGGTGTGAAGTAATTAAGGCGGCTGGCGGAGCCATCGCTGGCGAGGAGGGCGTACAATTCGGCGAGCTCCTCCATGGAGACTTCACCACCGCCGAGCGGCAGGGAGAGGCCGTAGAACTCGGCGGGACGCGGCAGCGCGACACCAGCCTCCTTGAGGAAGCCGTACAACCCCGGAGACGCGAGACGCTGAGCCAGCGCCACAGCGGGAATGTTTCGGCTGTGATAAAGAGCCTCTGCGGCGGCGATGGGTCCGGCGAAGTTGCGGTCGAAGTTTTCCGGATTGTAGCTGCCGAAGGCCATGCGGCCGTCCCGCAGGAGGGTATGCGGGTGGATGAGCCCCTGGTCCGTGGCGAGGGCGTAGATAAAAGGCTTCAAAGCGGAGCCGGGGGATCGGCGGGCGAGGACGCCATCGACCTGCCCATGGATGGAGCTGTCGAGAAAGCGGCTGGAGCCCACGTAAGCGAGCACCTCGCGTGAGGGCGCATGCACAAGAAGCGCGCAGGCATTGGTGATGCCGACCTCGCGCTTGCGGTCCACGTAATCATTGAGCGCCTGCTCCACACCGCGCTGGCGGATGGCATCCACGGTGCAGCGCAGGGGCAGGCCCGAGGTGGGAAGGTCTGCGGCAGGTTTTTCGGTGAAGAGGCGGCGTGCCAGATGCGGGGCCTCACGCGGGACAGGCTGCATCTGCCGGAGAGTGAAGGCGGCATCGAGAGGATCGGCGGGGAGGCTGCGCTCCGTGCGCAAACGTTCCCACAGGCGGTGCTGCGCGGCGGCGAGGCTGGCATTGTCTCCCGTGCTGCGCGGGCGGCGGGTGGTGGGGCTCTGCGGCAGCACGGAGAGAGCCACGGCCTCGCGCAGGGTGAGATCACGCGCAGGCTTGCCACACCAAAGCAGGCTGGCAGCGCCGACGCCCTCCACATTCCCACCATACGGGGCCTGATTCAGGTAGGCCTCCAGGATGGCGTCTTTGGAATAGTGTTTTTCAAGCTGCACGGCGCGCAGCATCTGCCAGGCCTTTCCCCATGGAGTGCGGGTGTGCAGGCCGAAGCGCAGGCGGGCGAGCTGCATGGTGATGGTGGAGCCGCCGCCACGGGTGGAGCCTGAAACAATGCCCCAGGCGGCGCGCAGCATGGAGAGTGGATTGACGCCGGGGTGATCGTAGAAATGGCGGTCCTCCAGCGTGAGCGTGGCCTCGATCAAGGCGGGGCTGATCTCCGCGAGCGGGGTGTAGCGGCGGTATTTGCCATCGGGCGTGAGAGCAAGGTGGAGGAGCGAACCGCGGCGGTCTTCCAGCGTGCGCGAGAAGCGGAACTCGGGCGGGTAGAGATCTGGCTGCGGGAGGAGAAGCCAGACGAAGGCCAGCAGCAGCACAGCAGCACCTGACACGCGCATGAAGCGCTTGTGGAGAAGGCGACGCAGGATGTGCATGTGAGATAGAGGGACGTGAATGGTCCCTGTCCTGGGTTATTCGACAGTGATCTTTTTGCCGCCGCCATCGCGGCCTTTGAGGGCGCGGTCGTACATGCTTTCGGCGAAGGCGGGAGGAATGATGTAGGTGCCGGCGGCGATGGGCTTGATGCGGTAGGAGAAGGTCTTCAGCTCGCCTTTGGCGAGACGGCAGAAGAAGACATTGCGGTCTTCGCGAACGTCCACGTAGTCAGCTCCGGGCATGGTGCCGGTGCCGGGCTTGAGTCCGTTCGGTTCCAGCTCGAAGCTGCCGGGCATGAGATCGAGGAGGGCGATGTTGCTGAGCGCATCCGGCGAAACATTGCGCACGCTGAGACGAACCAACGCGCCTTCACCGACTTTGAGTTTTTCGACTGCTTTGCCCTCGGGATCGAGGATCTCGCGGAAGACCTCCAAGCCATCCGCAATGCGCTGGGCGGGAACGCCGATGTCAAAGCCGGCCTCGGTGACCTGATAGAAAGCACCGAGGTCGCGGCCACCGCCCTGCGCGAGCCCGAAGCGCACGGTGCCAGCCTGCGGACTGAACGGGCTCTGGACGAGACCAGTGGCCTCCGGCACCAGAACGACAGCAGCCCCGCCCGTGCGGGCAAGCTCGCTCAGTGAAACACGCACGTCCGACTGTCTGGCGAGGTCTGAATAAGCCTTGAGCGCGAGGATGGTGGTGGCGGCGCTGATGGTGTTGAAGCGGTTGCGGGCCAGCGGATCGGTGATGACGGAGAGATCGTCATAGCCGAAATTTCCGGCGAGCTCCGGGAAGTGTTTGCAGGCGAGAGCAAAGCCCTCCGCCTGGGTGACCTGGGGATCGAGATAATACCACCCATGCCACGCACCCTGGGCGCGGCCTTTGCGCACTGCGGCCCAGTAGTCCTGCATGAGAACGAAGGCCTCCTTGCGCTGCTGCAGCAGGGCATAGGTGCCCGCGAGGTAGGCGGCGGTGAGATGAGGACGCCAGGTCTCCCCATGCTTCTGCCGCAGATTGTCGCGGAGATTGAGCACGTAGGTGGAGGTGTTTTCTCCGTGACGTGTGAGCAGGTAGATGGCGGCGGCCTGGATGGCGGAGTCATCCAGGCTTTGCGCCGAACCGCGGGCCATCTGCTTCATCCGCGCGCGCGCGCCCTCGAGCAATGCGGAGGGGACGGCGTGTCCGGCATCGCGCGCCTCGGTGAGGAAGCGTGTGACATAGACGGAGAGGTAATCCATGCCCGCATCTGCATCTGACGAACCCCAGTAGCCGAAGCCGCCGTTTGGCTGCTGGCGGCTGCGCAGGAGAGCGAAGGCGTCGTCGAGCTGGCGTGCGGACTCCGCAGGGTCAAAACCAAAGTCCACCTCCTTGGCCAGCAGGAGGCGTGAAACCGCACGACTGGTGATCTGCTCCGAACAGCCGTAGGGATACTCATGCAGGTAGGACTCCAGTCCGCGCGTGAGGCCGAGGGGCAGCGCGGACACGGTGGCGCTGATTTTGCGATACTGCGGGAACATCTCACGCGAGACCTTCACATCGTGCGTGCGTTCGCGGAAGTAGCCGATCTGGACATTCGTGAGATAGGGCGCCGCGGGGCGCACGCTGAGCGTGGCGCGACGCAGGACGACCTGCCCGGCGGCCTCCGCCTTGAAGGTGATCTCAGCATTGCCAAGATCCTCCTTCACCCGCATGCGGAAGCGGACGGTGTCCTCCTTCCCCGTGGCGAGCGTGAGCGCGCCCTGCGGTGTGGCGATGACCTCGAGGTTTGGCGTGACCTGCGTGACGATGCTGATGGGCGCGGCGGCATCCGTGCCTTCAAGGTTGTTTGCAACGGTGACCGAAGCGGTGAACTCGTCCCCAGGTGCGGCGAAGAAGGGCACATTGGGTGTGAGCACGAGGGGGCCGCGCACGATGCTGCTGGTCTCCGCGCGGCCCACGGCCTCCTCCGCAACGGCGACGGCCATGACATTGAGCTTTCCGGCGAAGTAGTCCGGCACGGTGTAAGCCACCTCGCGGCGCTCCGGGCCGGCGGCGATGAGGCCGGACCAGAACACGACGGGAGGCTCGTTGCGGCGTTTGAAGGGGTTCAAGTTCAAGCGCAGGGGTTTGTCGGCATCACCACCGAAGGCCTTGTGCTGGGCGATGAGGGAGAACTCGGGGAGGATCAAGTCCATGAGCTGCTCCGTCTCCACTTCGAGGGCGCGTTTGCGGTTCAGGTGCGCGAGCGGGTCCGGGAGCTTGTAGTCGCTGATCTGGTGAATGCCTGCATCCACCGCATAGACGACAATGCGGCAGGGCTTTGCCGCCGAGAAACCGATTTTCATGACTTCGCCGGGCTTCACTTTTTCCGGGGCGTCGAGCTTCACCTCGATACGGCGCTTGTCGGGATTGGCAACGAAGTGATCCACGGCGTAGCTCAGCGGCGAGGTGAAGATTTCCTTGGAATCCAGAGCGCGGACGAAGGAGGCATTCACGTAGGCGGAGCCTTCCATCTCATTCGGCACGGTGATGTGCTGCACGCTGGCGGTGGTGCCGGACTTGAACCACTGCCAGCCAAGGACGCGCTCCCGCTCGATGGTCATGAGGCCAGCACCCGTGTAGGTGGCGCTGAGGCTGGTCTCCAGAGATTCGCCGCTGTTCCAGGTGGCACGCGCGAGCTTGATGCCCAGCTCCGCATCCCGCTCCATGCTGCGGTCGAGATCCCCTTTGCCCACCACCGTGAAGGGCGTGGCGCAGACGATGTTATTGTCGGGGTCCCGCAATTCGAGGCGGAACTCGCCGGCGGCATTGGTGGGCAGCGCGTAGGAGGCGCCCTCCACAGGCAGGGCAAAGCGTGTTTCCGAGACCATGGACTCGCGCCGGGTGGAGACGTAGGCGTAGCTGCCGCTTTCCTGCTTGGTGAGCACGGAGACGTGCCTGATCTGAATGAGGCGCGCCATGAGATCCTTCGGCGCGAGAGGCTTCAAGTCCGGCCCCACGGCGATGAAGCGCACGTTGGCCGCGGTGTCTTTGCCGAGGTAGTCGAGCTTCGCATCCGGCTTGTAACCGACAACGTACGGGAGCGCGGCGACGAGGAAGTTTTTTCCACTGCGCACACTGCGGCCGCCGTCTGCCTCGAAGCCCTCAATGAGCAGGCTGACCTGGAAGCAGCTCTTGTCGAAGCGCCCCATGGCGAGGTCAAACTGGGCGGCACCGTTTTCATCGGTGGTCTGCTCGCCGAGATTCACCTTCTGGCCGGCTTCGGTTTCCTCCGTGTCTTCCGCCTCGGGCAGTTGATTGTGGAAGGTGTAGTCGGGGAACTGGGTAAAGGCGAAGGCACCGGGGGTGAGCTCCATGCGGGCCTTGAGCAGGCGCTTGGCAGCCGGGAAGCCGAACAGAGTCTGCAAAGAGACGTCCGCTTTGATCTCTGTGGGCTGCAGCCAGCCCGCGAGCTCGTTGCCGGTGAGGGTGACTTCGATCTTCATGCGGTCGGGCTGGAAGTCCTCCACCTTGAAGGAGGTCTGACCGAGGCGGGTGCGCTTGTTCTCGTCGTCCTTCTTCACCAGATAAAGCCGGGCGATGTAGCGGCCTGTGGGATCACTTTCATCCGTCTTCATCTTCACATCGATGAAGCCGTCCGCGGAGAGAACGACTTTCTGAGTGTCGATGACTTCGTCCTTGGCATTGACGAGGTCCATCTCCAGCGGGAGACCGGCGAGGCCGGGCGCCCAGTCGCGGCGCTTCAGCACCGCGCCGACGTGGATGGCGTCTCCGGGGCGATAGACGCCGCGCTCGGTAAAGAGGAAGGCCTCCAGCGCCTCCTTTTCTGAGGCGAGTGCGCCGCCGATGTCGAAGCGGGAGAAATCGAGCAGGCGGTCGGGACGATCAAAGGGCAGGAAGGACAAATCATTCCCCAAGGTGGCGACGATGGCGACGGCGCGCTTCTCACGCTGGAAGCTGCCGACATCTGGAAGGAGCACATGGCCATCCGCGGTGGTCTGCTGGAGGAGGTATTCGCCATTCTTTGCCAGAACGGTGACGACCGCGCCATTGACGGGGTCGCCGGTTTTGATGCTCTGCACAAACACATCCCGCGAGCCATCGGCATTCTTTTTCACCATGAGGCCGAGATCGGTGACGAGGACGAAGCGCTTGGTCGAAGCCTGGTCCATGACCTGCCAGTCGTCAGCGACATCGTCCCCCTCCATGCGCTTTTTAGAGTCCTCCACGGGCTCCACGCCTTCTGCGGTGAGGAAGAAGAGGCCGCGGGAGGCGTCTGCGTCCGAGGTGTCCGGTGACTGGAGCGCGCTGGCGAAGTCGAGCACGGAGTAGCAGGCCTGGTATTCGTTTTTCATGGCCACGGGCTGCACGCGGCGGAGGAAGCGGGCGATGTTTGACTCATCAAAGTTGTCTCCCATGGTGAAGTAGGGATTGGCAAAATCGCCCTCGCTCATGACGACGAGGTGATTCACCTGCCGCGCGGGCACGCGGGCCATGCTGACCCGGAGGAAGGGGACACCGCGAGACTGCAGGGAGAGCTTGCGCTCGCCATTGAGGGCGAGGATGCCGCCCTTCCCCAAAAGCTGGACCTCGCGAGGGAAGGACGGGGTGTCATTAAAGGTACGGAACTCGGTGCCGAGCCGGAAGCCGCCGAGGGCCTGGACGCCCTTGGTGATGCGCACGAAGAGGCGGCCCTGCTTTTCGGCGAGGAACTTGAAGGCATGGCGCGTGGTGGCGGGGTGGTCATCACTGAGTTCCAGTTCGACGGGCTTCAAGGAGACGGGCGCGTATTTGCGGAGGAGATCCTGGGTGACGTCATTGGGGGCGGGTGAAACGTCGTTTCCCTGCGCGTCTTTGATGGTGAAGTCCTCTGGCTCCTGCCAGACGGTGAGGTTTTTGAGAAGGGTTTCCGTGGTGACGTAACCTTCGGTATTGATGAAGAGGAACTGCTCGGGTTCGCCGTCCTCGGTTTTCAAAATGTCGGTGCTGGCCTCTGTGATCTTGAATCCGCTCTCAGCATCCGGGACGCGCACTTTGGAAATGAGATCGGTGCCGAGTGAACTGCCGCCGAGGGTGCTGGTGAGCTCCTTGTGCACCGTGACCCTCACGAAGTCCTCCTTGTCCGGGATCTGGATGCGCGCGGTGCGGATCCAGAACTCGCGCTGGTGTCTCCCTTCGGTGACTGTGAACAGGGTGTCCGGCTTCTGGCCTTTCCAGTCGAAGATCTTCGAACCGCCCACGACCACCAGAGAAGTGAGGTGCTCCACCTGGACGCGATCCAGAGGATGGGTGGAGGTGAAGCCGACGACGACGTTTTGCAGGGTGGGATCGCGCGGGTCGATCTCGAATTCTGAAGTGGTGAGCGAAAGCCGCAGGGGTGGCGTCTTGCCCTTCCAGGTGGTGACTTTCATCTCCACGCCCTGGGGTAGCTGGGCGGGATCAAGCTGGACGGAGTACTCCTGGGCCGAGGGCCAGTCCTCCGTGGGAGTGAAGGTGAGCAGGCGGTCCGAACTCCACTGCCAGGAGCCTTTGTGCGCCGGCGTGAGGGTGACGCCGCGCGCCAGCCTGCCGGTGACATCGGGATTGGCCACGGAAGCGTCGAACCTCAACGTGATGGGCTGCGGCGCGGGCCTGTCTTTAACGATGGGAGTAACGCCGGGCATGGTGAGCGTGCCTGCGGCCTGACGCGCCACGGTGAGCGCGCGCGGTCGAGGCTGGTGGGCCGCGAGGTAGTGGCGCACCTGCGGCACGATGAGAAACATGGCGCCGGTGATGACGATGGCGCTGGCGTAGCAGCCGGGATGCCTGCGGAGGTGGTCGTCCGCAGCCGAGGCGAAACGAGGCAGCCAGCGAGGGGGCTGATAATGAAACTCTCCGAACAACGAACGTACCAAGCGAGACACCCACGAACCGGAAGAAGCGGACATAAAAGGGAAGGATTGTGTGCGGAGATTAATCGAGCGGCATTTGCCTGCGCGGGGAATCTTGAGGCAAAAATTGCAATGAATTCCCTTGATTCTGCGCAGCGCACCCTCCGGACAAGCCCCCCCGATAGTTCGGGGGTGATGCATGAACGAGGACGCGGGGCCGTATGAAAAACCGGATGCCCCACCGTGCCCTGATCCCCTGCCTCGCCACCGTCCTGCTGCCCGTTTTTTACGGAGCCGGGAGGGCGGCGCCTGCCGCAAGCCTGGACCCCAAGGTGCAGGCCTATTTTGAAGACCATTGCCTGAAGTGCCACGATGCGGATGTGCAGAAGGGGGACTTCCGCATGGACACGCTGTCTCCGAAGGTGGGATTTGAAAACACGCCGCAGTGGCTGGAGATCATGGAGCGGATCAACTCCGGCGAAATGCCACCGAAAAAGGAGAAGCGGCAGCCGGAGGCGAAGGCGAGCGCGCAGGTGGTGGAGTGGATCGCCGCGAGGATGAAGGAGGGAGAGCACGCGCGCATGGCCTCACGCGCGAAGGTGAACTACAACCGCCTGACGCGGGATGAGTATGTGAACACCGTGCGCGACCTGCTCGGCGTGGAATACGATGCGAAGGACCCCGGCGCGTTTTTGGAAGACCCGGAGTGGCACGGCTTTGAGCGCATCGGCTCCGTGCTGACGCTCTCGCCTTCGAACATCGAGAAGTATCTCGCGGCGGCGGAGACGATTTTGAATGAGGCGTATCCGGACATCATTCCTCCAGCGAAGAATGCGAAGCCGGTGACACCCTTTGGCGGGACGAAGCCGGTGCTGTATGAGGAGCAGATCAGCGAGCGGCATCGCGAGCGGCTCCGTGAGCTGGGGCTTCTCGACAAGGTGCGCTATGACATGTGGCCCGGTGACATCTTCCGCTACTCGTTGCTGAAGGACCCGCTGCCGGAGGCGGGCGTGTACGAGATCAGCTACACATTAAGCGGACTGAAGCCGGAGAAGGGACGCGCGCCGCGGATCAAGGTGTATGAGGCGAAGCTGGACCGCGTGCTGTTTGAGCAGGACATCGTCGCGCCCGAAGACAAGCCCGTCACCGTGACCTTCCGTGCGCATCTGCCGAAGGGCCGCCCGAATATTGAAGTGTACAATGATGTGCCAGGCCCCTCCAACCTGCCGCGCTCCGGCCGGCACGGAGAGACGCCGTTCATCAGCACAAAGATCGGCCGCATCCCCTGGCAGATGAAGCTGACGGATGAGCAGGGCAGGCCGCGCTACCCCTTCCTGATCATGGACTCCATCACCTGGCGCGGCCCGCTGGTGAGTGATGCGGAGAAGAAGCTGCGGAACGACTACATGCCGCAGGAAGAGGGAAACATGGACCAGGCGCGCACCTGCCTCGCCACCCTGGCACGCCGCGCCTTCCGCCGCCCGGTCACCGATGAGGAGCTGGACGGCTACATGGGCATCGTGAAGGCGGAGCTGGCGGCCAAGGAAAAATTCCGCGATGCGATGAAGGCGGGCATGCTTTCCATCCTGTGCTCCAAGAGTTTTGTCTTCCTGGCGGAGGGCGATGAGAATGCGACCCGGCAGATGCTGAACGACTGGGAGATCGCCGCACGGCTCTCCTACCTGCTGTGGAATACGATGCCAGATGCGGAGCTGTCTGCGCTGGCCCAGGGCGGCAAACTGAAAGACAAAACGGTGCTCTCGCAGCAGGTGGCGCGCATGCTGGCGGATGAACGCTCGACGCGCTTCACCGATTCGTTTGCCACCCAGTGGCTGCGGCTGCGCAAGGTGGGGATGTTTCAGCCGGACAAAAAGCTCTACCCTGACTATGACAAGGCTTTGGAGAACAGCATGACGGGAGAAACGAAGGCCTTCTTCCGCGAGTTGCTGCAGGGCGGCCACACGCTGCGCGATCTGATTCACTCCGACTGGAGCATGATGAATCCGCTGCTGGCGCAGTTTTACGGGCTGCCAGATGGAAAGGTGAGCGGGGAGGAATTTCAGCGCGTGTCGCTCCCTGCAGAAAGCCACCGCGGGGGACTGCTGACGCAGGCCTCCATTCTCTCGCTGACTTCGGATGGTGTGCGGCATCGGCCGGTGCACCGCGGTGTGTGGGTGATGGAGTCGATCTTTGGGAAGTCGCCGCCGCCACCGCCGGCGAATGTGGACCCGATCGCGACGAATCCGGCCGCGCCCAAGGCAACGCTGCGCGAGAAGCTGGAGGCACACATTCATGATGCCAACTGCGCCTCCTGCCATGGCAAGATTGATCCGCTGGGGCTGGCGTTTGAAAACTACGATGCCATCGGCCGCTGGCGCACCGAGGAAGTCACGGACGGGACGGGTTCCAACCCGAAGGTGAAAGCCTCAGGCAAGCTGCCGGACGGACGGGAGTACCAAAATGCGGACGAGTTTAAGAAGCTGCTGCTGGCGGATCTCGACGCTTTTAATGCCACCTTCATCGAAAAACTCGCGACGTATGGTCTGCGGCGCAGCATGTCCTTCGATGACCGCGAAGACCTGAAAGCCATAGCGGCGGCTGGCAAGGCGAAGGACTACCGCCTGAGAGACCTCGTCGAGGCCTTCGTTTGTTCTGACCTGTTCCAGAAGCGTTAACAGCACCCTCCCCCACCCTTCTTTTATGAGCAATCTGAACCTCAACCGCTGGCAAATCTCCCGCCGCCAGATGCTGCGCGGACTCGGTGCAACGATCTCCCTGCCGCTGCTGGAAGCCATGGACGCGCTGCCACCTCCATCCAGGCCGAAGCGCAGCGTGTTTCTCTACATCCCAAACGGTGTGAACACGTTGACCTGGCAGATTGAGAAAGCGGGCGCGGACTATGGATTCACGAAGCCGCTGATGCCGCTGGAGAAGCACCGCGCGGACATCACGCCGATCAGCGGGCTGCATCACCCGATGGTGCTGGGCAAGCACCACAACTGCGAAAAGGTCTGGCTCACAGGCGCGAATGTGCCGGGCGATGGCGGAGCCTTCCGCAACACCGTTTCCGCCGACCAGCTCATCGCCGAAGTGCAGGGCAACGCGACGCGTTTTTCATCGCTGGAGATGGCGATTGAGGGCACCTCGCTGGCGTGGTCAAAGGATGGCATCCAGCTTCCGGCGGAGCGAAACACGCAGCAGATTTTCAACATGCTCTTCGGCGTGGAAAAGGACAGCAAGGAGACGATCCGCCGCCGCCTGATGCGCCGTGGCAGCATCCTGGACCTGGTGGCTGATGATGCGAAGCGTGTGAACAACAAACTGGGCAGCGCCGACCGCAGCAAGCTGGATGAGTACCTGACCGCCGTGCGGCAGGTGGAGGAGCGCACGCGCCGCGCCGACGAATGGCTCAACGTGCCAAAGCCCGCCGTGCCCGCAGCCGAGGCCGCCCGCCTCCAGCGCAAACTGAGCATGGCCGAGGCCGGCGAGTACTACCGCCTTTTCTATGACCTCATGGTCATGGCCCTGCGCACGGACTCCACCCGCGTGATCACCTGCGGCATCGGCGGCGAGGGCAATGCCAGCGGCATCCCGGAGATTGGGATTTTGCAGACCCGCCACGGTCTCTCCCACCACAATGGCGACCCCGAGCAGCTCCGCCGCCTCACTGAGACGGACACCTTCCTCATCGGCCAGTTCAGCTATTTCCTGGATCAGCTCAAGGACCTCAAGGAGGAGGACAGCAGCCTGCTGGACACCACGCAGGTGCTCTGGGGCAGCGGCATGGCCTACGGCCACAGCCACGGCAATGCAAACCTGCCCACCATCCTCGCGGGTGGCAAAGCCCTTGGCTACAAGCACGGCACCCATGTGGACTTCAACCTGCCGAAGATCGGCAAGTACGATGTCTCCAACGCCACCGAACACTACAAGATCTGCTCCCGCCCCGTGGACAGCGACGCACGCGTGAGCAACCTGCTCCTGACCATGCTGCAGCGTGTGGATGTGAAGGCGGATGTGTTTCAGGACAGCCTCAAGCCGATCTCGCAGATTGTGGCGTAGAGCCGATCAGTCCACTCAACCGCACCCGATTTTCGATGCGTTTCCTCTTTTTCTTTTTCGCGCTCTCACTGGTTCACGCCGAGGACAAACCCAAATTCCGCACCGATGCCGACGGCCCGGTGAAGGCAACCGACAAGAGAAAGGCGCCGAAGGATCGGAAGGCTGAGGACCCGCCGGAGTGGTTTCAACTGGTGGAGGGGGAGTTTCCGCCGGAGGGGGCGGCGCATGCCGTTACAGGGGAGCTGATGCATGTGGACCATCTGGACCGGCGGTTTCAGATCCGGGTGGACCGCAATGACAGCCAGGAGCGGGGGATCTGGGACCTGCCGCTGGATGCGATGATGCTGCCTTATGGCTCGATCTGGTATCAGGGAGCGCCGGCGGCGCTGCAGGACATTCCGCTGGGCACGCACCTGCACGGGTGGTTTTACCAGATCGGGCTGGATGACAAAACGCCGCTGCCGGACACGTGGTACAAGCGCAAGACGCCGGAGTGGGAGTTCCGCCACTGCCTGCGGATTGAGGATGAGTTTTCGTTTCATGCGCGGCAGAAGCAGCTGTGGAAGATCGACAGCGTGGACCTGACCGCGAAGAAGGTCACGGCCACGCTGCAGGACAAGGGCAAACCGAGCGGGCAGCCGAAGCTGTTTGACCTGATGAGCAGCACGCGGGTGTACCAGGGGCACGGCATTGCAGACCTGAAGGCGCTGCAGCCGGGGCAGGATGTGCTGTTTAACCTGACCTGGGTCACGCTGTACGGGCCGGGCCGCATCACGGACATCTGGGTGGATGAGGAGGCGCGGGCGCTGGTGACGGCGAACCAGCTTGAGCGGCACCGGAGCTACATTCGTGAGCGCGGCCTGCCAGGGTGGGTGACGGCGGTGGATGATGAGCAGCAGCTCGTCACCGTCACCTTCTTCGAGAACGTGGATCCCAAACTCTTCGACGAGCTCAAAATCAAAGATCCCAATCTCCCGCCGCCCAAGGATGGCAGCCCGCCGCCGGTGGAGCCGCGTGGTGGACTGGCCGTGGCACGGGACACGCTCATGACTTATGATCCGGTGAACGACCGCAAGACGGGCAGTGTGCTGGAGGTGACGAAAATTCCCGTGGCGCCCGGGTGCAGCGGTGTGCAGATGAAGATCAAGATGGACATGATGCTGGAGGGCTACCGGCCGAAACGCGTGGTGCGCTTTTACCCGGAAACGTGGAAGGTCATCGCCCTGCCGAAGGAGGAAGAGTATTTCGGGAAAGAATAAACAGACGACATGAAACTCATTTTTACCGCTTTCACAGCCCTGGCGCTGGCACCGACCTGCTCCGCTGCGGACACACCTGCTCCGGCCAAGCCCATTCCGGTGATCACGCCGGGGAAGGTGATCATTCCATTTGAAAAGATGCGCCGGCCGTGGGGCGAGCTGATCAGCCTGGATCTGGCAACGCGGACGGGCAAGTTTCGCAGCGAGAGCAACGATGAGATCGTGAGCTTTACCGTGATGCCGTATGCGGAGCTGCTGCACCATGCGACGCTGGGTGATCTGCAGGATTTCAAAGTGGGCGAGCGGGCGATCTTCCGCCTGCACGTGAATGAGAAGGAGGAGTGGGTGTGGCTGACCTACATCCAGGATGAAATGAACATGATGAACGGCCACAAGGAGTACTTCTATGTGGACCAGATCGACACGGCGGGAGGCAAGCTGACGTGCACGTGGGCGAATTTCGACAAGAGCTTTGTGCGCGAAAAGAACGTGGTGATCGAGACAGACAAGGACACGCGCTTCTGGAAGGCGGGGCAGCCGGCGAAGTTCAGCGACATCCAGGCGGGCGACAAGCTGCGCACGAAGACGCATGGCGTGGGCAAGGGCAAGACACGCGTGGCCTGGGAGGTGTTTCTGGATGATGAAAGCCTGCTCAAGTTTCAGGCGGAGCAGAAGGCGGTGCATGCGAAGCGCGTCCTCGAAGAAGGGGCCCCGGGATATGTGGATGCCTCCGCGGGCAATCAGGTCACGCTGACGCTTTTCAATGAGGGGGAGGAGCAGATCAAGCGGCTCAAGCAGGGCACCACGGTACGGGTGGCTCCCGCAGGTGTGGATCGCAAGCCCACAGCGGCGCCCGTTACGGGCAAGGTTGTCACTGTGGGCAAGAATGGAAGGCAGGCGCAGGTGATGCTCGCGCTGGATGTGAGCGCGGAGAAATTTCAGCCGCCTGGCATTGCGCGGCTTTGGGTGGCGGAGAAGTGAGCCGTCCGAGGCCGGGCCGGCTGCCCGACGAACGGATTTGCATGATATTGAAATTCCCAGTGTAACCTTGGCGGACCCATCGCCAAGGTATTCACCAGAACCGCATGCAATCCGCTCAAGCCACCGGCAGCTTCATGTCCACACGCTGGACGCTGGTGCTGCGTGCGAACGAGGTCTCGCCGGAAGGAAAGGCGGCCCTGAGCGACCTTTGCGCCGCCTACTACAAGCCGGTGTTTGTCTTCCTGCGGCGGAGCGGATTTGACGAGGATGTGGCGCGGGACCACGCGCATTCGTTTTTTGCGCATCTGCTGCAGCGGGGCTTCCCAAAGCTGGAGCCGGGGCGTGGCAGGTTCCGCAGCTACCTGCTGGGGGCGGTGAAGTATTTTGTCAGCGGACTGCTGCAGCATGCGCGCAGGGAGAAGCGCGGAGGAGGCGTGGAGCATGAGTCCCTGGATGCGGATGATTCGGGGGAAATCCCCCTCGATGATCCCAAGGCGGCGCTGATGACGAAGGTGTTTGACCGGGAATGGGCGGTGGCCGTGATGAACCGGGCGGTGGCCGCGCTGGCCGCGGAGCATCCGCCTGAGCGTGGGGCACAGTTTGAGGCGCTGCGCCCGTGGCTGATGGGAGACGAGGCCGCCTCCCATGCCGAGACGGCCCGCCGGCTGGGCATGAGCGAGGGGGCGGTGAAGGTGGCGGTGCACCGACTGCGCAAACGCTTCCGTGAACTGCTGCGGCAGGAGGTCTCCCAGACGCTGGACGAGGACCAGGATGTGGAGGACGAACTGCGCTATCTTTGCACTGTGCATGGATAGATGGCTCTGTAACTTTTGACGGCGCATCCTCAAGGAACAGGCATGAGCACCAATGCAGCACCCACATGTCCTCAGTGCGGCCAGTCCATTCCGGAAGACGCCGCCAACGGCCTCTGCCCCCGCTGTGTGCTGGCCAGGGCGCTGGCGCCCACGGCCGATGGTCCCGCGGACCAGCATGAGCCGCCACCCCTGGAGGCGGTGCGCGCCGCCTTTCCTCATCTGGAAGTGACCGGACTGATCGGGAGCGGCGGAATGGGCGCGGTCTTTAAAGCACGCCAGCCACAGCTTGACCGGTTTGTGGCGCTGAAGATTCTGCCGGGAGAGCTGGCGGCGCGCCCGGGCTTCTCCGTACGCTTTCAGCGCGAAGCGCAGGCTCTGGCAAAGCTGAGCCATCCGCACATCGTCACGGTGCATGATTTTGGGCAGGCGGGCAGTTTCTTCTACCTGCTGATGGAATTCGTGGACGGGGTGAATCTGCGGCAGCTTCTGCAGTCCAGACGCCTCACCCCCAAGGAGGCGCTGAGCATCGTGCCGCCGGTGTGCGAGGCGCTGCAGTGCGCGCATGACCACGGCATTGTGCATCGGGACATCAAGCCGGAGAACCTGCTCATTGACAAGGGCGGGGTGGTGAAGATCGCGGATTTCGGCATCGCCAAGATGGTCGAGTGCGAGGCGGATGCCACCGCCGCTCCTGATGCGGCACGGAAAAGTGGGTCTGCATCACTTCCTCTGGGCACTCCGGGCTACGCCGCTCCTGAACAGGCAGGCGGCGGCGCCGACCACCGTGCGGACATCTATTCCCTGGGAGTGGTGCTGTATGAAATGCTCACGGGCGAGCGGCCGAAGGACAAGATCGAAGCGCCGTCCACACGGGTGCTGGTGGATGTGCGCATCGATGAGATCGTGCTGCGGGCGCTGGAAAAAACGCCGGAACTCCGCTTTGCCACGGCAGCGGAGTTTCGCACGCAGGTGGAGACCCTCGTGTCTTCGGGACCACGCGCGTCAGTGGCGCAGCAGCCGGCGCCAGCGAGGAGAAGCAGCCGTCTGGTGATGGCAGCGGCGGCGGCGCTGGCGGTGCTGATGATGTCGTGGCTGGTGCCCATTTTCCACCGAAGAGGATGGCTGCATGAGCGCGTGGCAGGCGCCGGCAGTCCCGGTCAGGATGTGGCTTCACATTCCGCCGCTGCTTTTGATCCCGTGGTTGAGCGCATTTTGCGGATGCCGGGCGCTGCGCCACATGAACATCAATACGCTCTGGATGTGGAGTCGGGCAAGTTTGTGGCGGCACCGCAGGATGTGTTGGAGGCCATGGAAATTCACGTGCGGGGCAGCCCTCCGCCAGCGGTGGATGAGAAGCTGCGGCAGTGGGCGGAAGACACGGGGGCGGACCTCGTGCTGCTGAGGACGGAGCCCCACATTGCCCTGGTGTTCTTTGGCAGCGGGCTGCTGTTTCCGGACCTTTCCTTTGCCAAGGCACAGCCCGGAGAGGCAGCTTCCCTGGTAGCGGCGTCGGGCCTTCGGGAATCCTCCCGGCCGACGCTGATCGTACCGTTTCAGCAGCCGGCACTGGACAGCGATGGAGCGCCAAAGCCGGTGCTGTTTCAAACCCGGGCCGGGCACACGGGCCTGCTGCAGGTGACCGGCTTTGCGGACAGCACGGGAAGCATCAAGGTACGCTGGAAGCTGCTGCGCCATGTGATGGATCCACGCATGGAGAGGGCTTCAGTTGAGGTCACAGAAAAGGAGACGTGCATCTTCCCCCTGCGGCATGCCTCTGCCAAAGCCATCCTGGAGAGTGGTCTGAGGGGCATCGTGGCCGCAGGCGTGGGGAATGAGGCGAAGACGACCGGCGACGACCAGCAGATCGTCATCAAGGCGACACAGGAGGTCATGAGCCGCGCGCAGACCTTCATCACGGTCATGGACTGGCCGGACGCGATTCAGCGCAACTGGGCCGAAGGACTGCCGCCGGTGATCGAATATCCGCGTGACACGGTGATGCACACGGCGCGTTCATTTTTCCATGCCTGCGCCGTGCAGGACACGCCGGAAATCCTCGACTCCCTGCTCTCGCCTGGCGTGCTGGCACAACTGAAGCATGAGACGGGCGGCAAGGAGTTCCAGGACTATCAGATGGGCGGCATACCCGATCCCGCATGGGAGGCCCGCCTGCGTGCCGACTGGCCGGGCAAAAGCGAGGCGCTGAAGCGCTTCATGCGTGAGTGGAACCGCCACCCGCTGAAGCGCCTCACCGAGCGCTCTGGTGTCGCGCTGGGCTTTGGAGTGAAGCATTTCTGTGACGTGGCATTTGAGGGAGCGCCGCAGAGCTCCTACGTGATCACGATCGAACCTGAACGCAGAGGCGGGACCACCGAACAGGCGCCTGCTTACTTCTTCAGCAGCCTGCCGCCGTGGTGGGATGAAAAGCAGCGGTGAGAAATGCCGGCAGGGCGCTTTTTGAGGATGAAAGTGCCGGACCTGCGTGGGTTTCCGACTCCGTCGTCGTGATACCGGTGAAGCTTCATCATTCATCCACCCCATACCTGCATCTGCCCCCATGAAAACACATCTCGCTCTCACCGCCGTCATGCTGCTCATCCGTGCCGAAACACTGCCGGCACAGACCACCGCCGCCAAACCGCCGGCACCAGCACCCGCACCCCCAGCATCCGTCAGTCCGGATCCTGATGGAATCATTCTCCTTCCGCCAGACACCCTGGAAAAGCTCGTGCATGGCTACATCGAGTTCAAGCTCATGCCCGACTGGAGAGATCACATAGGACACATGCCGAACATCCTGATGTCCCAGGAAGTGGGGGCACTGGAGGTGCCCGGTCCTCTGAGACTGCACAATGTCTCACCCCTGCAGGCGGTGGCGCTGACCGCGGCGGCGGTGGACTGCAGCCTGGTGCCGATTCTGGACCCGACACCGGCCACGGGAGGCCATGCCGTGACTCAGGCCGCCATCGGCTACCGGATCATCCGCAACAAGACAGCCCTTCCTGGCGCGGGCCAGGTCTTGTTCACGGCCCCGGCTGAACCAGCGGCTGCAAGCCGGAAAGTGGAAACACCAGAAGATACCAGCAGGCAGATCATTCGTGTGCACGCACTGGGAAACGCCCTGCGCGCGAGGTCCGCCGATGAAATCAAACGCGGGGAGACCGAGACCTTCCGAACGAGCGACGAGGCCGCCTTCCTGGAGATCATCCACAGCGCCCTGGAGAAATCGGCATCTGTCCCGGAACCCGATCTCATGCTGCACCCGCAGTCAAAAGTGCTGGTGGTCAAAGCGACCGCCGCCCAGCAGGAGATCGTGGAACAGGTGATCAAGGCGCTGAAGGAAAACAAGGAGGCCGAACCAGACGCGGCGGGCACCCGCAGTCCCAATCCCTGAGATGCCACAGCCTCTTGTCCCGACCCTCCCAAAACAAAAAGCGCCGTGACCTGCCCTCTGCCAGAGCCCTTTCCCGCGCCGCCGCCGTGGCCCGCCATCGCGGATGCGGGTGCGGCAGTGACGGCGGCGCCAGCGCCAGCAACGCCCGCGGAGGGGTTCAGCTTTGCCGCAGTGCCACGGCTGAGCGAGGCGCTGAAGCGCGGTGAAGAGGAGGCCTTTGCCTGGCTGCACAGCGCATGGGCGCAGCGGATCCACCGCTACTGCTTCGCCCTTGCCGCGGGTGACGAGACGCTGGCGGGGGAGATCGCACAATCGGTGTGGCTCCGGCTTATGCGCCACATCCGGACTCTGCCGGACGAAGCCGCGCTGTGGAACTGGACGGCATGCGCCGCACGGCACGCCGCAGCGGATCTCAGGCGCAAAGGCGGCCGGTATTTCCGTGTGCTGGCGCACTTTGCCAGATGGTGGCGGCCTGCGGCCACAGAGGCCGCAGACGATGCGGCAGATGAGCTGACCTCCGCTCTCGAGTCCGCCCTTGAACGGCTCGGCGCCATGGAGAGGGACCTCATCGAAGCCCGCTATTTTTCCAAAGAACCGCTGGCAGCGACTGCCGCGCGGCATGCCCTGAGCACGCGCGCCATCGAAGGCAGGCTGGCACGCACCCGGGAGCGGCTGCGGCTGCTGGTCGCGGAAGAACTCCAACATTTACCCTGATGAAAACCCAAGAATCCAAAGACCTCCACCTGCTGCTGGACGCCGTGCTTTCCCCAGAATCCGGGCATGCCGGCCCGACCTGCACGGAGGTACTGGGGCTGCTGCGGCAGGAAAGCCGGCGGCAGCAGCAGCGGCGCGTGCGTATCTCCATGGCGGCCGGCGCGGCCTGCCTGCTGGCCGCCCTGCTATGGAGCCATAACCATGCATCACTGCCGCACACCGCACCCGGCACGGCCACGACATCGAGGCCACCATCTGATGAGGCAGCGCCACTGGTGCTGCGGCAGGTGGGAGATGCCCAGCTCTTTGCCCTGCTGAAGGACACCCCGGCAGCGCTCGTGAAACTGCCGGATGGCACAGACCGGCTTCTCATCCTCGAACCATGAGCTGCCGTTCCTCGCCATCTCACGACAACGGCACACAGGCCGTGGCACCGGACATGTGTGACAATGCAAAGAATGGCCGGCGTCTTTCCGGCCTTTCGCTGGCCTGGCCACTTCTCTTCCTGCCACTGGCATGGAGCGTGGGCAGGCTGGAGGCGGCGCTGCTGGTGCTGGGCGCCCTCGTCCTTCAGGCGGTGCTGCGCCGGCTCATGCGTGCGCGCCATTCCGCCAAGGGAGCGCGCAGGGCGGCGGGAGAAGGCTGAGCCGCGCACGCACCCGCACGGGGACTGCTGCTTTTTTGAATGATTCGGATGAATTTTGTTCGTCCGGTTTTGGCCCTGGAGGGGAGATACATTTCGCGTCCTCATGCGTTTGTTTTTCCCTCCGATGATCCGTTCGTTTTTGCTTTTCGCCCTCTTGCTGTCTGCCAGCACGTTTTCCCAGGCCTCTGATGCGGCGGGCCGCGCGGTGATGAATCAGCGGCACAAGGCTTTGTTTCAGGAGACCTGCGTGTCCTGCCACGGTCCGGAAAAACAGAAGGGGAAGTTCCGCGTGGATGACCTGCCGTTTGAAATCAAGGACCTGGAAACGGCGGAGAAGTGGCAGAAGGTGCTGAACCAGATGAACTCGGGCGACATGCCGCCGGAAGATGAGAAGCAGCCGACGAAGGAGGCGAAGGCGGATTTTCTGGATGATCTGGCGAATGTGATGGTGGCTGCGCGACGCACCCTGGGAGATCAAAAAGGAGTGATCACCATGCGGCGGCTGAACCGGCGCGAGTACAAGAACACGCTGCGCGAATTGCTCGGGGTGGATGTGAACGTCTCGGACCTGCCCGCGGATGGTGGGGGCGGATTTGACACAGTGGGAGCAAACCTCTTCATGTCGGCGAACCAGTTTGAGCAATATCAGGTGATCGCACGCGAGGCGATGGAGGAGGCCTTTGCGTGGCAGGCGGCGGCGGGCGTGGAGAAGAAGCTGCACTATGAGGGTGAGACGACGACGCCAGTGGTGCGCAAGTTTGTGGACTACCAGATCGATGCGCAGAAGCGCGCGCAGAACTGGGTGAAGGCGGTGGAGGAAGCGGCGGCGAAGCCGGAGAACAAGGAGATCGTGGCGAAGATCCGGAAGGAATCGAAGAATGAAAGCATCTTCCGTCGTGAGTGGGCGCGGATTCCTGGTGCGCCGAATCCGCGGAGCTTTGGCTTTGACAAGAAGGGCGAGAATGACGCGGACCTGGCCAATGATTCGCTGGCTGCAGGATGGCTGAAGTATCACCAATACTACGTGGCGCAGCCTGCGGTGGACAAGGGCGCCTACCTGGGCACGCAGACGCGGCATCCGGCGGAGCTGAATGTGAACTACATCGAGCTGCTGGTGCCGTTTGACTGGCCGGTGGGGAACTATGTGGTGCGCGTGTGCGCCGGTGCCACCAAGGATGCACCGCCTGAGCGGCGCTTCCTGGACTTCGGCATCTATGCACGCACGGGGCGTGTGATGGCGACGCATGAGATCACGGCGAGCATTGAGAAGCCGCAGGTGATCGAGATTCCGCTCACACTGACGCGCAGCAACATGACGCGGGAAAACCGCCTGCTGTTTGTGCGTGAAAAAGGAAGCTGGGACACGAACGAGGAAGGCGGGCGCAAGCGGGCGGAGGCGGTGAAGCGAAATGGCATCGGCCCTGAGCTGACGCTGTGGGTGGACTGGATTGAGGTGGAGCGTGTGCCGGATGCTGCGAAGGCAAAGCCGCCGGGGATTGTGGCGCTGGGGATTCCGCTGGATGACAAAGCGCCTGCGCCTGCTGTGGCGGAAGTGCGCGCGGGATTGGAACGGTTTGCGACGGAGGCTTTTCGTGGGACGTCACCGACGGCGGATTATGTTGATCGGCTGGTCAGACTTTATGAAGTGCGGCGGAAGGCGGGAGACAAGCACAGCGTGGCGCTGAAGGAGACGCTGGCGGTGGTGCTGTCGTCGCCGATGTTTTTGTATCTGGCGGAACCGATTGCCGATGAGAAGCACCGGCCGCTGACGGGAGCGGAGCTGGCGACGCGGCTGTCGTATTTTCTCTGGAGTGCCCCGCCGGATGCGGCGCTGAGAGAACTGGGCAGAAAGGGTGAGCTGATGAAGCCGGAGGTGCTGGCGGCGCAAACGGAGCGGCTGCTGAATGATGCGCGCTCGGCGGAGTTTCTTGAGGCTTTCACGCATCAGTGGCTGGGGCTGGATCGCATCGATTTTTTTGAGGTGAATCGCACGATGTATCCGCGCTTTGACAGCGGAACGAAAGTGGCGGCGAAGGGGGAGATTCATGAGACGATCGTGCATGTGGTGCGGAAGAATGCGAGCCTGCGGGATTTGCTGAAGGCGGACTACGTGATGATCAATCGCGTGCTGGCGCACTACTATGGGATTCCGGGTGTTAAGGGGGACGGGTATGAGAAAGTGATGCTGCCGAAGGATTCGCCACGTGGGGGACTGCTGGGCATGGCGGCGATTCATTTCATGGGAGGCAATGGCGAGCGCACGAGTCCGGTGGAGCGTGGGGCGTGGGTGCTGCGCAAGCTGCTGCATGATCCGCCACCTCCTGCGCCTGCGAATGTGCCGGCGATCACCCGGCTGGCGGGCAAGGTGCTGACGACGCATGAGCGGCTGCTGGCACACCAGGAAGATCCGCAGTGTGCAAGCTGCCACCGCAAGATTGACCCCATCGGTTTTGGGCTGGAGAACTTTGATGCCGCGGGGCAGTGGCGCACCGAGGACAGCTACATGGCGGTGGATGCGAACGGGAAAGCGGATGCCAAGACGAAGAAGACGTGGACGATTGAAGCAGCGGCGGCGCTGTACAAGGGGCCGGCGTTCAAGGACTTCTTTGGGCTGCGGGACATCATTGCCTCGAAGTCAGATGCGTTTGCGCGTGGGTTCAGCGAAGCGCTGCTGGAGTTTGCACTGGGGAGGCCGCCGGGGTTTCGCGATGAGCCGCTGATTGCGGGCATGGTGGAGCGGGCCGGGAAAAAGGATCTCGCGATTCGTGAGTTCATTCACGCGCTGGTTGCGAGCCAGGAATTTCATACGAAATGAAAGCTTCGAATCAGCCAGCACCAGCCACATCGAGCGCCTTTCGAAGCAAATCGGAGACGCCGACTTCCTCCGCACTCTGTTGGAGCAACTGGGTGTCGAGGCGTTCGCTATTAAGCCTCAAAACCCCCAAAACGTCCTGCCATTGGCGTTCTGAATCTTCGCCGCCAAGACGATACCATTCCAGCTTTGCCACCACGATGTCCTCAGCGCAGCACACGGAGGCCTCGGTGCTGCTACCTTCGGCGACTGGCATCCTGCGTGATCTAGCAAACTCGCCTCCATCAAAGCGGCGCGCTTTTGGCACGAAAACATCCACCTTCATTGCCGTGGCAAAGTGGATCAGATTGAATGACGACCTCTGCTTGAGCGCATCCATGATGTCTCCTTCGTCCGCATACCATTCATCGCCGAGCAGCTTGATCAAAGGACGGACATGTGATGGAAGCAGGTCCGCCATGATGTCCGCGTCGAATGTGGCGCGCGGAATGCCATGGACTGAACTGGCAAGCGAACCGCCTAGAAACCAGCGGACCCCCAGCTCATCGAGGACATTCGCCGCAGCCAAGGCAGCTTTCAGGGTATCATCCATGCACGTTCAGAGGGCCATAGACCTTTGTGGCGAGTTCGGGTCCCAGAAGTCTCTCCGAAAGATGACGGTGCAGTTCGGCCTCGGTGAAATGAGGAAACTGCCGCCGCAGTGCGGCACGGCTCATCTCGCGTACAGATTGACTCCATCCCACGGCCATGGACAGTCTCTTTGTCGGGGTCATGGTCTGCAAAGCTCGCAGACGGATCTGCTCGGCTTGGATCGTTGTATCCGTCATCATTGTTTACTCCTGTCACATTTTTGCATTCTCGCAACCAGCACCCCATGCCTATGAAAAGCCGTCGTCATTTTCTTCAATCGAGCACTGCGCTTATTGCGCTTCCGGCAATGGAGTCGCTGGGGTTTCGGAGGTTTGCTTCGGCGGCGGTGCCGGCTGCACCGCCGAAGAGGCTGGTGTTTCTGGGTTTTGGGTGGGGGATTACGACGGAGTCGTGGTTTCCGGACATCAAGCAGCCGGGTGCGGACTACACGCTGCCTGAGGGGCTGAAGCCCCTGGCGCGGCACAAGGCGGACTTCACAGTGGTGCAGGGTCTTTGGAACAAGTACAGCAACGATGGGCACTGGGGCAGCACGATGTGGCTGACGGGAGCGAACCGTTTTGGGGAGCCGGGGCAGAATTTTCACAACAGCATCTCGGCGGATCAGGTGGCGGCGGCGAAGCTGGGGCTGGACACGCGCTTTGGCTCGCTACAGCTCAATGGGAGTGAGAATGCGGAGTCCTCGGGGCATGGGCCGGGACTTTCGATGGCGTGGGATGTGAGCGGCAAACCGATCGGCGGGCACAAGGGGCCGCTGGAGGCGTTTCACCGGCTGTTTTCAAAGGACACGACGCCGATTGAGCAGCAGAAGGCGATGCTGGCGCAGAAGCGCAGCGTGCTGGACACGGTGATGGAAAACGCGCGCACGCTGCAGCGCGGGCTGGGCAAGACGGACAAGGGCAAGCTGGAAGAGTATTTCCAAGGCATCCGCGACATCGAGACACGGCTGAGCAAGGATGAGCAGTGGATCGGTGTGCCGCAGCCGAAGGCGCCGATCCCTGAGCCTGCGGCCGGTCTGGCTGGGAAAGAAGAGATCAAGATCATGTATGACATCATGATCGCAGCAATGCAGACGGACAGCACGCGGGTGCTGACGTACCGGCAGCCGGTGAGCACGCTGCTGACGAGCATCGGCATCAAGGTGGCGCCGCATGACATGAGTCATTATCATTCCACGCTGGGAGAGAAGCTGGAAGCCTCCAAGCAGCGGGACCTGACGCAGAGCGAGCTGCTGGCGGGTCTTATCGACAAGCTCAAGAACACGAAGGAAGCGGATGGCAGCCGCTTGTTTGATCATGTGGCGCTGGCTTATGGCAGCAACATCCGCACGGAGCACAGCCTGGACAACTGCCCCACGCTGCTCACGGGTGGCGGCGCGGGGATCAAGCTGGGGCACAACATCGTGGCGCCGAAGGACACACCGCTGTGCAATGCGTGGCTGACGCTGCTGCATGGCATTGGAGTGAATGTGGAGCGGCATGGCGACAGCTCGGGTGTACTGAAGGAACTCATGGCTTAAATTGATGAAGACGTCTTTTTTCATCGCGGCGCTGCTGGTGGCGAATCTGCAAGCGGCTGATCTTGAACTCACCGAAACGCTGCAACTGCCGGAGTGCCACAGCATCGGCTGGGTGCGGGCGAATACGCAGGTAAAGGGGCAGAAGAACTGGGATGGCGTACTCGATGAGGCGAAGTGGGGCACGCCTTCGCCACAGCAGGCGGTGGAGCGAAGCTGGGACTGGAAGCTGAGTGATGAGCAGTGGCTGCAAGCAGTGAAGGACAAGGGCGAGGGCAAAAGGGAGGACGTGAAGTTTGACCTGTGGATTCCCGAGGGTGTTGCGATGGCGAAGGGCATCGTGGTGATGTCCGGGCACGGCAGCGGGGAGGCGCTGTACAAGCATGCGGAGCTGCGGAAGATCGCGCGTGAGCTGCAGCTGGCGCTTTTTAAGTTCAATGGGAATCCCATGCAGCGTGGCTTCTGGCCGAGGAGCCTGCTGTATGAACGGCTGAAGACGTTTGGAGACAGGGCCAAGCACCCGGAGCTGGAGAATGCGCCGCTGTTTCTTTACGGGCACTCGAATGGCACGGGGTTTTCCGCGATCTTCCCGGCGGACAGCTCAAGGGTGTGGGGATGGGTGTCGATGAGGCCCGGCACGACGTACCAGGTGTATCAGCCGGGGGCGGCGCAGATTCCAGGGTTGGTGATTTTTGGCGAGGATGACCCCTTCTTTGCCCGGCCGTCCAAAGCGGAGAACATGGGCGTGGTGGAGGCGATGCGGAAGAAGCACCACGCCGTGTGGAATTATGCCGTGGAGCCGAAGACAGGACATGGGCCGGGGGAGAAGACCTGGCCGCTGGTGTTTTCCTTCCTTCGCCACACGTTTGCCGCCCGGGTGCCCGCAGATTCCGATCCTCTGAAAGGGCCGGTGAAGCTGAATGCGCTGGTGCTGGAGAAAGGCTCTCTCGGTAAGAACTGGGATCCTGCGGCGGGCGGGTATCAGACGCTGATGACGGCGCCGTTTGTGTCGTTTACCGGGGACAAAGACACGGCTTCCTGGCTGATCAATGCGGAGTATGCGGCGGACTGGCAGTCGTTTCAGAAGGAGGGGCAGGTGGCCCGCCGGTGAAGATTGGAAGACATTTCGCCGCGAATGTGCTCGTTTAGGGGATCAGCCATTCCACCACCTATGATTTCCCGTACTCGCTTTCTCCTCGCGCTCGCTGCTTCTGCCACTTTTGCCGCTTCATCTTGGGCGGCGGACAGCGTCAAGATTGTCCTCGTGGCCGGAAAGGTGAAGGAGGTGGACAAGGTGGGGCATCATGACTACCTGGGCGGCTGCCGGCTGATGCAGGCCCTGCTGAAGCAGAATCCTGGCGTGGATGCGGTGCTGGTGAATGAGGAGTGGCCTGCGGATGAGAAGGTGTTTGATGGGGCGTCTGCGGTGGTGTTTTACACCGACGGCGGCGGCAAGCAGGCGTATCTGGCGACGCCGGAGCATGTGGCTCTGGTGCAGAAGATGGCGGATGGCAAAACGGGACTGGTGAACCTGCATCAGGCGGTGGAATTTACGCCGGCGTTTGCGCAGCAGTCGATGAGCTGGACCGGCGCTGTGTACAACGGCCTCTCAAGCCGAGGCCACTGGGACAGCGTGCATGATGTGTTTCCGAAGCATGCAATCACACGCGGTGTGACGCCCTGGAAGATCAATGATGGCTGGCTGAACCACCTGCAGTTTACCGAAGGCATGAAGGGGATCACGCCGCTGGTGTGGTCCGGGAAGGAGAAGCTGGGATCTCCCGAAGGCGGGGACAAAGACATTGTGGGCTGGACTTATGACCGTCCGAGCGGTGGGCGTTCGTTCAGCTTCAGCGGGCTGGATGCGCATGGTGCGTGGGAGCAGGCGGGCATGCGGCAGCTGGTGATCAATGGCGTGCTGTGGTCCGCAGGTGTGGAGATTCCGGCGAGTGGTGCAAAGTGCGAAGCGGACAAGGCGCTGATCGATTCGTTCATGACGCCGAGGATTGCGCCGCCGAAGAAGGTGAAGGCGGAGGGGGCGCCGGGAGCGGCGGCGGAGAAGCCGGAGGTGAAGTGAGGGAGGGGGATGCTGATTTAACAACGCAAGAGATTAGAAGACCGCAGAGAAATCCTTCCGGATGGACGCTCTGCGGTTTTTCGTTTTCTGAGGTTTGATTGGGGTGGAGGCGGAGTTGGGGTGGAGTTCGGGGTGTGGCGGGGTGCTGCGGAATGCGGAGCGTGGCATGTGGCGGGATTCTGCGAATAAATTCCGCGCTCCTTGGCGCTGGGTCTTTGAAGGCCTGAACGGAATGGGGAGACCGTATGCCAAAAAAGAACTCAATTGATGACTATCGAAGTCAGGGGTGCGGCGACCCTAGAGAGAGGCTTTGGAACGCCCCTCACCCGGCCTCTCCCCGAAGAATGCCAAGAGCTGCACTGCTTGGGGCGGGGAGAGGGGATTTGCTTTGGGATGCTTTTAAAGCTTGATCGAAATGCAACACGTTACCCCTCGTCCCCGCAGAGGATGTATTTGCCTTCTCACCTCTTTGATTAGAGGCCGGATACCGCTTTGCTGAACTTAAAAATCCGGATCAGCGGGAGCGGAAGACTTCGCTCATGAGGCACTCGGTGAGAAGGGTGTTGAGGCCGAGGCCCTGCTTTTTCACCTTGTCCTGGAGCTTGTCGATGATGAGGTCGTCGTTGAGTTCCATGGTGCGGCCGGTGGTGTAGGTGAGGACCTGGCGAATGAGGTGACGGCTGAAGAGGTCGGCGCGGGTGTCGTGGATGAGTTTCTTGAAGCTGTCGAAGTCGGTGTAGGTCTCGCCGGAGGGGAATTCGCCGGTGGTGTCGATCTTGGCAGCAGGAGTTTTCTTGTTCACCTGCGGGTATTTGGTGCGCCAGCGGCCGACGGGGTCGAAGGCTTCAAGGCTGAAGCCGAGGGGATCGATCTTGCGGTGGCATTCGGCGCAGGCGGCATCTGTGCGGTGCTTGGCGAGGCGGTCGCGAATGGTGGTGGCACCACTGACGTCCGGATCAATGGCGGGCACGACATCTGGCGGTGGAGGAGGCGGAACGCCGAGAATGTTTTCCGTGACCCACACGCCGCGGGTGACGGGGGAGGTTTCGACACCGTTTGCGCTGACGGTCAGCACCGAAGCCATGCCGAGCAGGCCGCCGCGATGGGCATCGCCTTTAAAACTGACTTTTTGGAAGCCGTCGGCCAGGCGCAGGGTTTTCTGCTCGGGGAGGTCGTAGAGTTTGGCGAGCTTCTTGTCCACAAAGCTGTGGTCGCAGTCGATGAACTGAATGACGGAGCCGTTGGTCTTCAGCAGGTCGCGGAAGAAGAGGCTGGTCTCGGTCTTCATGGAGGTGGGCAGGTCCTCCGCATAGTAGGAGCGCACCACTTCGCGTGGCGGAGGCATGCCGCCGAGTTCACGCAGGTTCAGCCAGCTGTCCAAAAAGCCGCTCACGAAGCCGTTGATGCGTTCATCGGCGAGCATGCGCTGGATCTGCTTTTTTAGCTCGGCATCCTGGGTGAGCTTGCCAGACTTGGCGGCGGCGAGCAGCGCCGCATCTGGCGGGGCGGCCCAGAGGGCGTAGGAGAGGCGGGAGGCGAGGTCGTAGGGACTCAGCGCTTTGGCGGACTCTTCGGTGATCTCGCTCAGGTAGAGGAAGGAGGGAGAGCAGAGGATGAGCTTCAGTGCATCCAGGGCGGCCTGCCGTGGCGTGGCTTTTTCGGCCAGACGTTTTTCATAGAGCGCGCGAATGGGCTGGCGGTCCACATCGGTAAGCGGGCGACGATAGGCTTTTTCAGCGAAGGCCTGGAGCTGCTCCATCGCATGCGCTTCCTGAAAGCCGTCCTTGCCAAACACCGCGATCTCCTCGGCACCGCCTTTGTCCTCGAGCACGGGGCCGTTGATCTTGATGTCGCTGATGCGGATGTGCGGCAGCTTCCCTTCCAGCAGGATATGGGCGCGACCAACACCGGAGGAGCCAACGTCCGCCTTGAACTCGTCCTTGTAGCGTTTGTTGATCGTCACCACGGAGGCGCGGGATTCATAAGGGCCGTTCGGAAAAATGAAGCGCGGCGTCTGCCCGGCCTCCAGCCACACGCGGAATTTGAACACGGTAGGCGTGTTGTCCGGCACCACGGCGCTGGCGAGCAGGGGCTCGATGGCCTGCGGATAATGGATATGGCCCTTGGTGACGTCTCCAGGGACGACTCCGAGAATGAAGGGCTCGGAAAAGTCGATGCCAAAGATCGCGGGATCGTAATGCGTGTCCCGGTGCAGGGCGGTGGCTTCCACCTCGATGTCATACAAGCCGGAGACAGGCACGCCCTGCTTGAAGTCCTCAATGTGGCCGTAGCCACCCTGGCGGGTGTCGGTGTTTGGCTGCTCGTAGAGGCAGAGGTAGCGGAAATTGAAGGCGGACTTGTGGGAGCCCTGCAGCTCTTCGTACTGCACAAAGTGACTGTTGAAGTGCCAGCTCTTCGGCTCGGTGGCCGGTTTGCCGAGGCGTGTCTCCACCAGGCGGTTGGCAGACTGGAAATACTGGTCCACCAGAAAGCCGGAGGTCACCAGCGTCTTGCCGATTGTATCCATGTGCTGGCTGGTCTTTTCCTTCGGGAAATCGGCGGTCAGCCCCAGCGTATCCACCCGGCGGCCGAAGAGCACGGCCAGGGTGTTTTCATACTCGCGGCTCGAAAGGCGGCGCATGACGGTGCGGCTGCCCGTGCTCTGAAATTTGCCATACGCGGACTGCGTCCCGTCGCGCAGCGCGCGGATCACGGCGAGCCGCTCGTCATCGCTGGGCTGCTCCGCCTTTTTCGGCGGCATCTCTTTCAGCGTCAGCTGGTCGATGATGTCCCGAGCATCGATGAGATCCGAAACGGACTTCAGGGGCAGCGCAAATTTCTCAAAGGCGCGGTCGCCTTTTTGCACATCAGCGTCATGGCACTCCAGGCAGTACTTGCCGAGGAACTGCCGGGCGAGCCTGGGGGCATCGTCGGCAGCGTGGGTCGTGGTGAGAAGCGCGAGGCCCAGCAGCATGCCGAGGCACGAGATCGGAGCGGTGCTCATCACGCGAAACGACCCGTGCTGTTGCCAAAGGACTCCGTCTCAACACCCATCTTCTGCGCGATGTCCACGAAGAGATTGCACAGCGGCACTTTGTTGATGCCTTCACGCGGCACTTCGCGGAACTCACCATGCTTGTAGCCACCGCCAGCCAGGAGGATCGGCAGGTCGGAATTCTTGTGCGAATTGCCATCGCCCATCCCGCTGCCGAAAAGCACCGTGGTGGAGTCCAGCAGCGTGCGGTCGCCGTCGTTCATCTTGGAAAGACGGGCGACGAACTTGCCATAATGCTCGATCTGGTACTTCTCCAGCGTGATGAGGCTGGCGATCGCCTCCGCGTCATTGCCGTGGTGGGAGAGGCCGTGCCAGTCCTTCTTGATCCCGAGATGCTGTGGCATGAAGTCGCCGCCGATTTCCAGCGTGGCAATGCGGGTGCTGTCCGTCTGCAATGCCAGCGCGATCAGCTCATATAGGATCGGCAGATCTTCGACGGCATTGTGATTCGCGGGCTTGTCAAAGGGGGCCTTGGGCTTGGGCTGGCTGACCCAGCGCTGGCGGAGTTCCAGACGCTTCTCCACATCGCGCACGGAGGTGAGATATTCATCCAGCTTGTCCTTGTCCTCTTTGTTCACGCGCTTGGAAAGGCGGTTGGCCTCGTCCATCACGGAATCGAGAATGGACGCCTGCACCCGGTTTTCCTGCACGCGTCGTGCCTGGCGCTCCTTGGAGTCGCTCACAAAAAGTTTTTCGAACAGCTGGGACGGATTGGTGACAGGAGGCACGCGCACGCCGGACTTCGTCCAGGCGATCTGGCAGCCGCCATGGATGCCGCCTTCCGAGCCGACGGTGAGCGATGGGAAGCGGGTCTCAAAGCCGATCTCATCCGCGAGATACTGGTCGATGGTCACATTGCCATCCGGACGGTTTTGCGCCTCGGAGTTCAGCACGCCGGAAAGGAAGGAATGCACCGCGAAGTGCCCGCCCTTCACACCGTGGTCGAGACCGCGAAAAACTGTCATGTGGTCGCGGATGTCCGAGAGCGGCTCCAGCAGGGTGGTCTTCTCGTAGTCGCGGCCCTTGGTGGTGGGGAAAAGCTGCTTGGTCTGGTAGCCGAGGAGGTTGCCGATGGCCACGAAGCGACGCGCGCCTGCACCCGCTCCCTTCGCAGCTTTCACGGCGGAATTTCCGCCCACGGTGCTGGCCATGAGGGAGGGCAGGCCGGGCAAGGCCAGGGAGGTGCCGAGGGACTGGAGGATGAAGCGGCGTCTGTTCATGATTTGGGGGGGAGGATTACTACGTAGCCCGCCCCCCAAGTGTTGCAGCAGGAAACACGCCCTTTTTACTCGGATTTCAGGCCAGTTGTATTGACCGAAATCACGCGGTACTGGTGCTTTTTGCCGGCTTCGGCGGTGGCATCGGTAAAACGCATCTCCACCAGCGGGTTTGTGGGCGTGTCACTGTATTGCAGGCCCTGAAAAACCGGGCGGCCAAAGGGGTTCTTCGGCTGCTCCGGCACCGTGCCGATCTGCTTGCCATCGCGCTCAATGATAAACTGAGCCAGACCGCTTTCGAGATCAGCCTCCGCTTTCCAAGTGAGCACGTTGTCCTTCACCCGAAGCCCCGTGGGCGCGGGAGGCGGGGTGGTGTCGGGAATGGCGGTGTCCTTGACGTAAACTGCCCACGCCTTCGCGATGGCCGCATTCGGCAGCCACAGAGACTGCGCTTTGTCTCCTCCAAATTCACCGGCAGGCACAGCCTCCGTCCCGGACAAAGCCGCAAGCCGCGCCCCCTTCGTCGGCATGGGCTTCAGCGCACCTCCACTCTTCTCCGGCAGCCGCGCCGTCAGGCAGGCATCCAGCCACAGGATGGTGAAGTAGCGCTGGTTCCCGCACTCATGGCTGGTGAAAGGGTCCACCGAAATGCCAATGAGCCCGCCCTTGCCACGCACAGCGGTGAAGAATTTCACATTCGCGTCCCAGGCGCCGGCAAAGCGGCCCTCTTTAACAGTGACGCCTTCCTTAGTGCCGAGATTGCACATGATCGGCACACCGCTGACGCCTTCGGGCAGCGTATAAGCCTTGATCGTTGGCCGCGCTGGATTCGCCTCCAGCAGCGGCACACCAGAGCGCAGGCAGGCGGCCGCGACGCGCTCCGGGTGCAGAATCGTCATGCCACCACACCAGTGCCCGCCCCCGCTGTGGCCCCACAGCGCCCACGGCACCTTCGCCAGTTCCGGATGCCCGGACTTCGCGCCGAGATCCGCCAATGCCTTCTGAAACGCCGCGTCGGAGCCGTTCCGCGGATCGCACCACATCTGGCACTCCGCTTTCTCCGGCTGCTCGTAGGAGGGGGCCAGGAGGGCGCAGTCATGCTTCTTGGCCAGGGCCTGCCAGTGCAGATCATAGGCCCCCGTGAGGCCGGACTTGCACGAGCCCTCGCCACAACCGTGCTGATGCACGATGACGCCACGCAGAGACTTCACCCCCGGCGGCACCCACACCGTGTAGTTCACCGGAAAGATCAGCTCCCCCGGCTTGGCGGACGCCTCATAGCGCACACGATAATACGGCGCTTCGGCAGGAGGAAAGACATCATAAGGCGGCTGCTGGGCAGACAGCGAGGTGGCGAGAGCGAGAAGGCAGAGAGCAAGAGTGCGCATGGAAACAAACCAACAGGCCTGGAAGCGAGAAAGTTGCAAGCCCGACGAGAAACTGCGGCACCTCGCTCGTTCTTCCTCCTTCCATGAAACTTCCCGCCCTGCTCTCTTTCTGCCTTCTCGCCGCCACTGCTTCTGCTGAAGACGGCTTCACCGCCCTCTTCAATGGCAAGGACCTCACCGGCTGGGATGGCGATCCCAAACTGTGGAAGGTGGAGAACGGCGAAATCATCGGCACCTGCACCGGCCCGGACGCCATGCCCAACAACTCCTTCCTCATCTGGCGCGGCGGCGAGGTGAAGGATTTCGAACTCCACGCCACGGTGCGTGTGGAGGGAGACAACAACTCCGGCATCCAATACCGCAGCCGCGAGCTTCCCGAGGTCGCCCCCTGGGTCATCACCGGCTATCAGTGCGACATTCATCCCGCCATCGAGCACACAGGCATGACCTACGAGGAAAAAGGCCGCGGCATCTTCGGCCTCAACGGCACCAACGTCATGCTCGATCCCGAAGGCGCGCTGTGGAAGCTCTCCACCCACGAGCCGGTGAAGGTGAATGTATCGCAGTGGAATGAGTACACCATCATCGCCCGCGGCAACCATCTGGTGCACCAGATCAATGGCAAGACCACCTCCGAACTCACGGATTACGACGAGAAGAAGCGCGCGCTGGCAGGCCTGCTCGCCATTCAGCTTCATCGCGGCAATCCGAACAGCGTACACGTGAAGGACATCCGCCTCAAGGTCCTGCCGGTGGAGGCACCACAGCCGTTTGATGCATCGAAGGTCCCAGCCGGAGCGGAAAAAATCGAAAAGCCACGCACCAAGAGCCCCCAGGGCACCGGTCCCGTCGTGCCACCAACAAAGAAATGAGGCCACGCCCATGAAGCCGCTCTTCCTTCTCCTCCTTTCGTCATTCGTCATTCCGCATTCGTCATTTTCGGCGGAGCCGCCGCCCAACATCATCCTCATGATGGGCGACGACCACGGCTGGGAGGAGACGGGCTACAATGGCCATCCGCATGTGAAAACCCCCGTGCTGGATGACATGGCGAAAACCGGCTTCCGCTTCGAAAATTTCTACGCCGGGCATCCCAGTTGCTCGCCCACCCGCGCCAGCTTCATGACGGGCCGCCACCCAAACCGCATGGGCACATTCAATCCCGGCTTCTCCATCCGCCCGGAGGAGATCACCATCGCGCAGCTCCTCGCCAAGGCCGGTTATCACTGCGGCCATTTCGGCAAGTGGCACCTCGGCCCCGTGAAAGCAGATTCGCCCACGAGCCCCGGCGCCATGGGATTCCACGAGTGGGTCTCGCATGACAACTTCTTTGAGCTGAACCCTTCCCTCTCACGCAATGGCGGCCCGCCCGAAGTGATCCAGGGCGAAGGCTCCGCGGTCGTCATCAGCGAAGCCATCAAGTTCATCGACCGCGCCAGCAAAAATAAACAACCTTTCTTCACCGTCGTGTGGTTCGGCTCCCCGCATGAACCCTACAGCGGCCTGCCGGAAGATCTCGCGCTCTACGATGATCTCCCTGCCAAGTACAAAGACAAAAAGGTCAAACTCACCTCCAACGAAACCGGCGGCCCCACCACCCGCCCGCAGGGCGAAGTCCTGCGCGAACGCTACGCGGAAATCACCGCCATGGACCGCGCCATCGGCACACTGAGAAAGCACCTGGCCACCACGGGCCTTCGCGACAACACACTCGTCTTTTACTGCGGCGACAATGGCACATCGGCCGACGGCTCGCTGGTGCTCCCACATCGCGGGGTGAAGGGCCAGGTCTATGATGGAGGCGTGCTCGTCCCCGGCCTCATCGAGTGGCCCTCACGCATTCCGCAGCCGCGCAGCACCCCGGTGCGCGCCACCACCAGCGATCTCCTGCCCACCCTCTGCGCCCTCACCGGCCAGCCATTGCCGGACCGTCCCATCGACGGCATGGACCTCCTGCCAGTCATCGACGGCAAGATGACCGAACGCCCCAAGCCGCTGTGGTTCTGGCAGTTTGACGTCTCACATCTCGGCAAGACCGAACCCTACATCGACCCCAAGCTGCAGCAAGGCACCACCCCGCTCGCCAAGAAAGCCGGCGGCAAAGCCACGCGGGACTTCAACAACTTCCGCCACACCACCATCACAGAGGCAGACTACATTGGCCCGCGCGCCATCACCAATGGACGCTTCAAACTGGTGCTGCACGAAGCAAAGAAGGGCGGCGCGGTGAAGCAGGAGCTCTTTGACCTCGTGACGGACCCGGCAGAGAAAACCGATCTGCATGAACAGCAGCCCGACACCGTGAAAAAGCTGGAGACTGAACTGCGCGAATGGCAGCAGTCCGTGCTGAAGAGCCTCACGGGTGCAGACTACCGCAAATAGAAATCTCTCCGCCCTCCCAAATTTGATTGTCCGGTTTTTCTCCCTGCTGCGGGAATACAGCGCCCCAGCCTCACGTTTGCTCCCACTCTTATGATCCGCCCGACCGCCATCCTCCTCGCCCTGTTCTCGCTTGTGACCTTCGCGAGCGCGGCCCCTCTCGTCTTTGAAGGCACGGAAGGCCCCGGCAAGGGCAGGCACATCGTCTTCCTCGCCGGAGATCATGAGTATCGCTCCGAGGAGTCTCTTCCCGCTCTCGCACGCCTGCTGGCAAAGCACCAGGGCTTCAAATGCACCGTGCTGTTCGACATCGACAAGGATGGCGACATCGTCGCCGGCGAAGTCGCCAACATGCCTGGCATCGAGGCGCTGGACACGGCGGATCTCGCGGTGGTCTTCCTGCGCTTTCAGCAGTTCCCGGCGGAGCAGATGAAGCACTTCGACGCCTATCTGGCACGTGGCGGTCCGGTGGTGGGGCTGCGCACAGCGACGCATGGTTTCAAAATCACCAAGGACGATCCCTACGCCAAGTATTCGTACGACAGCAAGGTGGCGGGTTATGAGCTGGGTTTCGGCCATCAGGTCCTCGGGCAGACCTGGGTGGGCCACTACGGCAAAAATCATCAGCAGAGCACCCGCATCGCCATCGTGCCGGACAAGGCCGCGCACCCGATCCTGCGGGGCGTGAAGGACATCTGGGTGCAGGCCGGAGGCTACGTGGGCAAGCCAACCGACGGCGAGATTTTGACCATGGCCCAGCCGCTCAATGGCATGACGCAGGATTCACCGCCAGACACAACTAAGCCACCGATGCCCAGCGAATGGACACGCACCTACAAGTCATCATCCGGCAAAACCGGCCGAGTCTTCACCACGCTCTACGGCACCTCCGAAGACATCACCAATGAAGGCTACCGTCGCATGGTGGTGAACGGCATCTTCTGGGCCTTGGGCATGGAAGACGCGATCAAGCCCGACCTGAACATCGCCTTCGTCGGCCCCTTCAAGCCCAACACCTTTGGAGGTGGCGCGTATGCGCATGGCGTCAAACCCGAGATGTATGCAGGCTTCGATTCTCCAATCCCGGCAAACGCGAACACGAACCGCACCACCAAGAAAGAAGAGAAGAAAACGGCGACTCCCGCTGCAAAAACGGATGAAGCCGCCAAGGTGACCATCGCCACCGGCAAACCCGCCCGCTATGTGCGCATCGAAATCCCTGGCGACAAACGCTGCCTGCAAATCGCGGAGATCGAGGTGATGAGCGGCGGCAAGAATGTGGTCAAAGGCGGCAAAGCTTCCCAGTCGACAACCACCAACGGCGGCGTGCCAGAGCGCGCCTTTGATGGCAACAAGAGCCCGGACTGGGGCAAGGGCGGCCAGACGCACACCAAAGAGAACCAGCCGAACCCATGGTGGGAAGTCGATCTGGGCTCCAGCCATGTCATCGACACGATCAGCCTGTGGAGCCGCCAGGGCTTTTCGGACCGTCTGGGTGACTTCACGCTCTCGTTGCTCGATGAATCTCGCAAGCCGGTGTTTGAGATCAAAAACGTCGCCGGACCAGAGTCGATGACCATCGATGTGAGGGGCGGCGGCAAGACGGCCTACCTGACCTTTGACGGCAAGCCGGGGAAGCCGGCGGCGAAAAAGTCCGGCGGTGGCGCGGCTCCGGTGAAGGAGCCCGAGCTGGTGGACGTGCCCGCGGACTACAAGGACCCGGTGCCGTTTGCTTTTGGCAAAGGTGAAGTCGTCGCCATCCTCGGCAACGCTCTCCCGGACCGCATGCAGCACGATGGCTGGATGGAGACCCTGCTGCAAAGCCAGCTCCCCGACATGCAGGTGCATTTCCGCAACATGAGCACCAGCGGCGACCGCCCGAACAACTACCCGCGCAGCAGCGGCGCCACCCACATGACCGACTACCTCCGCCATGTGAAGGCAGACGTCGTCTTCGGCTTCTTCGGCTACAACGAGTCCTACGACAACAAGCCGCAGGAGTTTCAGAAACAGCTCGTCGAGTTCGTTAAAAAGACACGCGGCAGCAAGGCGAACGGAAAATCCTTCCCGCGCATCGTCCTCTTCAGCCCCATCGCCCATGAGGACACGCACAATGTTAACGTGCCGGATGGCAAGGCGCACAATGCACTGCTGGAGGCCTACACCAAGGCCACCGAGGCGGCGGCCAAGGAAGCAGGCGTAGCTTTTGTGGATCTCTACCATCCTTCACTGGAGCTGTTCAAGGCCGCCAAGGAGCCGCTCACCATCAACGGCGTGCATCTCAGCATCGAAGGTGACCGCCAGCTCGCAGAAGTCATCGCCAAAGCGCTGCTCGGCAAACCGGTGAGCGCCTCGCCCTCCATGGAGCCGCTCCGCGAGGCCGTGATGGACAAAGACCTGCACTGGTACAACCGCTACCACGCCTCCGATGGCAACGACGTCTGGGGCAGCCGCTCCACGCTGAGCTTCGTCGATGGCCAGAACAACGCCGTCGTGCTTCAGCACGAGCTTTCCATGCTGGATGTGATGACGGCGAACCGCGACGAGCGCGTCTGGGCCCGCATCAGCGGCGGAGACAAAAAGATCGACGACAGCAATGTGCCGAAGCCCGTCCCCGTGATCTCCAATGTGGGCGGCGGCAGCAAGAGCAGCAGCGCGCAGAAGGAGGGCACGCTGAAATACGTCAGCGGTAAGGAGGAGCTCAAGAACATCGCCATCAAGAAGGGCTTTGAAATTCACCTCTTCGCCGATGAGTCGCGCTTCCCGCAGATCGCAAACCCGGTGCAGATGCAGTTTGATACCAAAGGCCGCCTCTGGGTGGCCGCCTGGCCCACCTATCCAAAGTGGGAGCCGCTGAAGGAAATGAATGATGCCCTCGTCATCCTTCACGATGACAACAACGACGGCAGCGCCGACCGCGCCACGGAATTTGCCCGCGTGCAGAATCCGCTGGGCTTTGAGTTCTGGAATGGCGGCGTGCTCGTCACGCGCCAGTCGGAGATCCTCTTCCTCAAGGACACCGATGGCGACGACAAGGCGGACGTTCAGACCATCATGCTCATGGGGCTCGACAGCTCCGACACCCACCACGGCGCCAACAATCTCATCTACGGCCCAGACGGCGGCATCTACTGGCAGAGCGGCGTCTTCATGCAGCACAACTACGAGCACCCCTGGGGCCCGTCGCTGAACGCCACCGCCTCCGCCATGTATCGCTTCGATCCGCGCCGCTTCACCATCGCCTTGCACGCGATGAATTCGCCCAACCCCCATGGGACCTCCTTCGACTCCTGGGGTTATCAGTACGCCACGGACGGCACCGGCGGCCGTGCTTATCAGGTGCGCCCCGAGGGCAGCGGCTTCAAGATGTACGAGCTGCTCAAAAAAGAAGTGCGCCCCGTGACCGCCAGCGAGGTCGTCAGCAGCACGCACTTCCCTGACGAGATGCAGGGAGACTTCCTCATCTGCAACGTCATCGGCTTCCTCGGCGTGAAGCATTATCACCTGGAGCGTGATGCCGAGAAAGGCACCGTCTGGGGCGAGCCCGCGGGCGACGAACTGACAGTGAAAGTCACCCAGGCGGATGGCAGTGTGACCACGGAGACCTCACGCGGCTTCCTCATGAGCGGCGACAAAAACTTCCGCCCGAGCGATGCCGTGTTTGCGCCGGACGGCTCGCTGTATCTGAGCGACTGGCAAAACGTGATCATCGGCCACATGCAGCACAACGTGCGTGACCCCAACCGTGACCACAAGCATGGACGCATCTACCGCATCACCGCCACCGGCCGTCCGCTGCAGAAGATCGTCCCCATCGACGGACAGCCCATCCCTGCCCTGCTGGAAAACCTCAAACACCCCGCCGACGGTGTGCGCCACCGCACCCACATCGAGCTCAGCGAGCGCGACACCAAGGAAGTCATCGCCGCCACCCAGGCATGGATGAAGCAGTTCGATCCGACCAAAAAAGAAGACGCTCACCATCTTCTTGAAGCGCTCTGGATCCACCAGCAGCACAACGTGCGGAATGTGGAGCTGCTGGGCCTGCTGCAGAAGTCTCCTGAACTGCATGCCCGCAATGCGGCCAATGTGGTGCAGCACCTCTGGTTCAACGTGGAGGCTTCCATGCACGGCGGCGTCATCGCCGGAGAAGTGGAGGAAAAAGCGCAAAAATCCGGCGTGTTAAGCGACACCCCCGACCTCACTACCATCCGCGTCGCCACTTTGCCAGAGCGCATGATGTATGATGTGAAGGAACTCAGCGTGAAGGGCGGCAAGAAAGTAAAACTCACTTTCGCCAACCCCGACTTCATGCCGCACAACATCCTCCTGGTGAATCCCGGCAAGGTGGATGAGGTCGCCATGCAGGCCATGGCGCTCGGAGCCAAAGGCTTCGACACCGGCTTCATCCCCGCCAACACCAACATCCTCTGGCACAGCAAGCTCCTCGACCACGGCAAGGAGGAGGTCATCGAATTCACCGCCCCCGCCAAGCCCGGCGACTACCCCTACATCTGCTCCTTCCCCGGCCATTACCTCATCATGCGCGGCGTGCTGCATGTGAAATAAGCGCCCCTCGAAAGTAATCGGGGCATTCCTGCCCCGTCAGGAGTATTCGGGCCATTCCTGGCCCGTTCCGTAGAAATCGGGACATTCTTGTCCCGTCTGGGCGTCTGAATCGGGCCAGAAATGGCCCGATTACTCCAGAAACGCCCGGCTACTTCAGCACATGGTTTTCAATCAACGTAAACTCACCAGATAGTAGCCCGGCCTTCTGCGGATTGCCTCGAATGTAATCCCGGAAAGCACTCAACTCATCATAGTCCCGCACGATGCGGTTGTAGCTGTCCTCCATCCAAAACGCCTGCGGCGGCCTGCCAAGCTGAATGTTGCAGACTCGTGCGCTCGCCCCCTTCATCCCGCCCACCAGCTTGAAGACATTTTCATCCTCCCGGGGTTTCAGCAGGAGGTGAACGTGATTCGGCATGATCACCGCACATTCCAGGTCAAGCCGAAGACCATCAAACTTGCACAAAGCCTGCTCAACGTGCCGGCGGATTTGAGGATCCCGCAGCGCACAGCTGCCATGCCCGGCATCCAGCCATGCATCCATACGCTCGGTAAACAGCTCGGCATACTCCAGCGCATCCGCGTCATTCCACGGCTGAGGATGATTCTCCAGCCAAACCGCACGCTGCCGGACCCACTGTTCGAGCAGCTCCTGCGGAACTGAATCCGCCAGACGAAAGGTAAAGAAATAACTCACGCCCGCCTGCACCCAGTGCGGCAAAGTCTGCTGCGTGATCTCCACAGGCAGATTGCGGCTCAAACACTGAAAGCGAACGGGCGGGCGCATGCGACGTAATCGGGGCATTCCTGCCCCGATTCAAGCCTCCAATCGGCCCAGCAATGGCCCGATTACCTGTCCGGTTTCATCCCGTTCTGCGAGATACATCGAACGCACAACCACGTTCTCTTTCCCATGATCAGGCCCATTGTCCTTTCCCTCACTGTGGCAGTCGCCGTTGCAGGTGCTCAAACCACGAAGCCAGAAAAACCGGCCCGCAATCCGGCCATGGCGGTCAATCCACTGGACGCCAAGAACACAGACACCGGCAAGCCACCGCCGCCCGAAGATCCAGCACTGCTGAAGTACTACATGGAGGAAAAGACCGCACCCCTCCCCCCGGTGACCCCTGCGGTGGACACAACCCTGCCCCTGGTCCTGCAGAAAGGCGACCACGTCGTTTTCATCGGCAACACACTCTTCGATCGCGGCGCACAATTTCCTCATTTCGAGGCCATGCTTCTCAAAGGGAACGCTGACAAGCAGCTGGTGGTTCGCACACTCGCCTGGTCAGCGGATGAAGTGGACTTGATGCCCCGCCCCGCGAACTTCGGCACGCTGAACCAGCACCTGCACGCGCAAAAAGCCGATGTGATCTTTGCCGCCTTTGGCTTCAACGAATCCTTCGGCGGCCTGGAAAAACTGCCGGATTTCAAACTGCGGCTTACGGCTCTCGTTCAGGAACTCAAAACGCATGCCTACAATGGCAAAACAGCACCGCGCGTGGTGCTGGTGTCTCCCATCGCCAACGAAAATGTGAAAAACGTCCCGGCAGCAGACATGAACAACGCCCGCCTCGCCGCCTACACCAAGGCCATGGGTGAAGTGGCCGCTGCGCAGAAGGTGGGCTTCGCCAATGTGTTCGAGCCCATGCAGCCCGCGATGAAGGGTCTCACCTTTAACGGCGTCCATCTCGAAGATGCAGGTTACGCGGCATTTGGCGAGGCCCTGTATCGCGCCACCTTTGAAGTCAGCGCACCCGAAACCACACCGGAACTCCGCGCCGCCATCGCAGACCGGAACCGTCAGTTTTTCCAGCGCTACCGCCCGCTGAACGGCTTCTACTACACCGGCGACCGCAACAAAGATTACGGCTACCTCGACTTCCTGCCCGCCATGCGCAGCTTTGACGTCATGGTCGCCAATCGCGACCAGCGCATCTGGGCCATTGCCCAAGGCCGGAGCTTTGCCGGCAAAAAGGTGGATGACTCCAACGTCCCCGAAATGCCCGAGACCAAGGAAAGCAAGGGTGCGAACGAATGGATGACACCCGCGAATGAACTTGCCGCCTTCAAAGTGGACCCGCGCTTTGAAGTGAACCTGTTCGCCAGTGAGGAGCAGTTCCCCGAGATCGCCAATCCCATTCAAATCCGCTGGGACACACGCGGGCGCATGTGGGTCAGCACCTCGCAGGCTTATCCTCACCTCTACCCCGGCCAGGAACCCAAGGACCGCCTCATCATTCTCGAAGACACGGACAACGACGGCCGCGCGGACAAATCCACCGTGTGGGCCAACAACCTCCACATCCCGCTGGCCTTCGAATTCGGCGACGGCGGCGTGTACGTCTCCGACGAGCCCCACCTGACCTTCCTCAAAGACACCGATGGCGATGGCAAGGCAGACTTCTCCCGCCAGGTCTTCACCGGCTTCGGCACCGAAGACTCCCACCACGCGTTGCACGACTTTGTCTGGAGCCCGGATGGCGATCTCATCATCCGCGATTCCATCTTCCTTCACTCACAAATCGAAACCGCCTACGGCCCCGTGCGGCTGGACAACTCCGGCTGGTTCCGCCTGCGCACCAACACGCAAAAACTCAGCACCTTCGGCAGCTACCCCAGCACCAATCCCTGGGGCGTCACCTTCGACGACTGGGGCCATCACGTGGCCAGCCATCCCATTTTCGCCAGCGCCTTCCACGCCACCAATCCCCCCTACCCCGAGCAGCACCCCGGCTCAGGAAAAATGCCCGCCTACTCCGGCACCTGCGGCCATGAATTCGTCGATTTCGATTTCTGGCCGCAGGAGCTCCAAGGCGGCTTCATCAAGGCGCGCTACAAGCCCACCAACAACATCGAGATGCATCAGTGGATCGAGATGGACGACCACTATGAAGAAAAGAAGCTGGGCGATCTCATCTTCTCCACCAACCTCAGCTTCATCCCCACGGACGTAAAGGTGGGCCCGCGTGGCGACTTCTACATCTGCGACTGGTACAACCCCATCAAAGGCCACGCCCAGTACTCCCTGCGCGATCCGCGACGCCTGCGCACCAGCGGCCGCATATGGCGCATCGTGCCAAAGGGCGCAAAGCTGGCCGAGCCGCCCACGGTGGCTGGCGCGCCCATCCCCGCCCTGCTTGATCTCCTGAAAAGCCCCCACTACCGCTGGCGCTACCAGGCCAGGCGAGAACTGCACGAGCGCTATGCCCCTGACGTGAAAATGGCGCTCGATGCATGGGTGGGCAAACTCGACCCCAAGGACTCGCGCTTCCGCCATCACCAGCTCGAAGCACTGTGGACCTACCGCACGGTCGGCACCGAGGACAAAGGCCTCCTCAGAGAATTGCTCAACTGCGAAGAACACCACGCGCGTGCCGCCGCCACCACGCTGCTCCGTTACATCGACCTGCCAGATCGCATTGCCCAGCTCCGCACCCGTGCGAATGATGAAAACGGACTCGTGCGCATGGAGGCCGTCATCGCCGCGAGCTACATCGGCACGGCCGCAGCGCTGGATGCCGTTCTGGGCGTGCTGGACAAGCCCATGGGCGAGCACCTCACCTACGCTGTGCGCACCTCCCTCGGCAGCGAAGCGCTCTCACGTCACTGGAAGACGAACGAGAACCCCGCCATCACCGCGTTCATGAACGCCTTTGCCGCCAGCTACAAGCGCAGCTCTTTCGAAAAGAAAAAGACCGTCGAGGAAACCGCCTTCGACAAGCAGCCCGGCGTCGCCAGAATCACCATCAACTGCGTCCGCGAACGCATGCTCTTCGACAAAACCGAGTTCAGCGTCAAAGCCGGTCAGCCCGTCAGCCTCGCCTTCAACAACCCCGACGCCACCGCGCACAATCTGGCGATCTGCAAACCCGGCAGCGTGGAGGAGATCGGCCTCGCAGGAAATGAGATGGCCAAAGACCCCGAAGGCATCAAAAAGGACTTCATTCCACCGACAGACAAAATCCTCCACCACACCAAGCTGCTGAATCCCAACGCCGCCGAAACGCTCCGCTTCACCGCCCCCGCATCGCCCGGAGACTACCCCTACCTCTGCACCTTCCCCGGCCATTGGGTCATCATGCGTGGAGTGATGCACGTGAAGTAACAGGGGCATTCCTGCCCCGTTCCGGATCAGCGGCGGGCCAGGAATGACCGGCCTACTGCCCCTTCTTTTTCGGCGCTTTCTTCGCCTTCTCCGCCGCTTTTTTCGCAGCTTTCTTTTTGGCGGGAAGCGGCTCTTCGACGGCTCTCTCCGCACCCAGATCAATCCCAAAGATCGCCGAGAGATCGGCTCCGGCGAGATCGCCCGCAGCAGCAGCAGAGATGTCAGTGATCGCCGCGCTGCTCGCGTTGGACAGCAGCTCCGCCTGATCCACACCACGCAGCGTAAAAAGCAGCTCCGGCTTCGTGTCCAGCAGCACCCCCACGCCATACAGCACTGCGGAGACATGCTTGCACATGTCCGCATGGTCGGGGCAGGAGCAGTGAAACCGAATCTCCTTCGGCTTCGGAAACAGACCGTCCTTGGGATCCGTGAGCACCTGCATCAGCCCATCACCCAGCTTGCCCGCCAGCAGATCCAGCATGGAGCCCACCTGCCCCGCACTGGATTCCACAATCTGCATCCACTGCTTCTTCGGCAGCGGCTGGATCATGATCGTCGTGTCATACAGCTCCGATCCCGCCACCACAGCGCTCAGCTTTCCAGGCTCGATCTCCAGATCGTACACCTTGCCCTGCCGCAAATAGCTGCGGCCACGCGGCAGCCGTGATTCATAGTCCTGGTAAGACTCCAGATTCCGGCACCAGGCCTGGCCCCAGAAGGTGGTGCTCAGTTTCTTCTGCCCCGCCGGAGCCGCCAGCACCTCAAATTTCTCCCCACGCTTTTTCCGCTTCGCAATCTCGCGCTGCACGCGCGCCTTCTGTTCTTCCACATCTTGATAGGACCACCACATAAGAGCCCTTTAAACGACGGCAGAGTTCACATCAAGCCTCACCAAATCCAGCAGTTCCTCCGCCCCCATCTCCGTCAGCATTTTCTCAGCGCCGCCATCCCCGCCGATCAGGTCGTGGGCCAGCCCCGTTTTCTCCTCAATCAGCGCATCGATGCGCTCCTCAATCGTCCCCTGGCACACAAATTTGTGCACCATCACATTCTTCTTCTGGCCAATGCGGAAGGCACGGTCGGTGGCCTGATTTTCCACCGCGGGGTTCCACCAGCGGTCAAAGTGAATCACATGGCTCGCCGCCGTGAGCGTCAGCCCGGTGCCGCCCGCTTTCACACTGATCACCATGAAGGGCGGCCCGCCAGGCTGTTGAAAGCTTTCCACCAGTTGCGGCCTCTTCTTCACCGCAGTGCCTCCGTGCAAAATGAGCCCCTCTCTGCCAAAGACCGTGGTCAGGAATCGCGCCAAAGGATCGCAGGTTTCCTGAAACTGCGTGAAGATCAGCGCCCGCTCACGGCGCTCGGCCAGCTCGCTGCAAATTTCGGAAAGGCGGGCAAACTTGCCGCTGTCCTCCGGATTCCACGCACCGTCCCCATTCCAGTGGCTGGGGTGGTTGCAGATCTGTTTGAACTTCAGCAGAAAGCCGAGCACCAGCCCCTGCCGTTTGATCGGCTCCATGGTTTTATCCGCCAGCATCTTCCCCAGTTGATCCACCAGCTTCGCATATATCGTGGCCTGCCGCTTGGTGAGACCACAGAAGGCCTTCGTTTCGATTTTGTCCGGCAGGTCGCTGATGATGCTCCTGTCCGTCTTCATGCGCCGCAGGATGTAGGGCTGCACCAGCCGCCGCAATGGTGCAAAGCCCTCGCTGCTTTTCGCACAGCGCTTCACCGCATCGGCAAAGGCCGCGGAGCCACCGAGCAGGCCGGGATTGAGAAAATCGAAGAGACTCCACAGATCACCGGGCCGGTTCTCCACCGGCGTCCCGGTGAGGGCGACTCGTGCCGGCGCCTCCAGCCTCTTCACCGCCTTGGCGCTGGCGCTGCCGGGATTCTTGATGGCCTGCGCCTCGTCCAGAATCACGATGCTCCACGGCTGCTGCTGCCATGACTCCGTGCGCTGAAGAAACTGATACGTCGTCAGCATCGCATCAAATCCGTGCAAAGCCTCCGCAGGCCGCTTCATCGCAAAGTCCAGCTCCTCACGCGCGGTCTGCGAAGGATGCGCCATGAAGAGCCTCAAATCCGGCGCAAACTTCGCCACCTCCGCCTTCCAGTTTCCCACCAGCGAGGCCGGCACAATCAGCAGCCCCGGTGCTTTCGTTTCCTTTTGCCGTGCCAGCAGCAGCGCGATCACCTGCAGCGTCTTGCCCAGCCCCATGTCATCCGCCAGACACGCGCCGAGCCCCAGCCGCGTCATGAACTGCATCCACGCAAACCCCTTAATCTGGTACGGCCGCAGCGTGGCCAGCAGGTTTGGCGGCGGGGGCGATGCCGCAGGGTCACGCATCCGCTCCAGCACAGCGGCCAGGTTTTTCCCAGCCAAGATGTCGCTCCAGTCATGCACCATCTCCGTGCCTTCCTCCTCCACCGCCGCCTGGCGTGGATCAAAACCCGCCAGCAGCCGCATGCCATCGAGAAAGCCGATCCCGCCTTCACCCGCGGCATGCTGCACTCTTTCCCAGTGGGACATCACCTGCTGGAGCTTGGCACCATCCACCTCCACCCATCTGCCGCGCAATGATACCAGCCCCGTGTCCGCGCTCAGCAGCTTTTCCCACTCCGCATCGGTCAGAGGCTCTCCATCCATGCTGGCCTCAATTTTGAATTTCAGCAGCGTCCCGGCATGCAGCGAAGTTTGTTTCGGCGCATCAATCGTCACCGCCACAGCCGGGCGCGGCCCCTTCCCGCTGCGCCACCAGTCCGGCAGCTTCATCACAATGCCGCTCTCCTGAAACAGCGCCGTCTCCCGCAGCACACGGAAGGCCTCCTGCGGAGACATCGCCATCGGCTGAAAGAGCCGCTTCGTCTCCAGCCACTCGCGCAGGAGTTTGGATTTCTCCGCCGCCGTGCGCACCGGAGCCAGCAGGGCGTTCAGCGCGGTCTGGTTTTGCTGCCCGGCATACAGCTGCAGGGCGCGCGCCAGCGGCAGGTGCTGCGGCTGCCCCGTGGCGCTGAGTTTTTCCGTAAAGGTGGCCAGAAAGGCAAAGGGTCGCTGCGTGTCGGTCTTGTTTTCCGCGAGGTGGAAGGTCACGCGCCCGACCACATGCCACACCGGGCACTCCTCCCGCAGCCAGGCCTCCACGCCCTGCGTGGCCGTTCTCTGCGCGATGTCCTGCGCCAGATCCAGCCACCAGCGCTCAAGAACGTCCGGAGTGAGATACTCCGCGCCGGCAAAAGGCGGTGCTGCGGCCAGCAAAGCACTGCGCTCCCCCACCGTGGGAACGGTGGTGCCCAGGGCGTCCCTGGTCTGGCAGAGCCGGGTGAAAAACTGCTGCCCATACTCCCGCAGCCAGCGCCAGGGCGGTTCCAGCTCGGCCGTCAGCAGCTCGGTGCTCAGCACGCGCAAAATCGCCCCGGCGGTGCCCGCCGCGGCGAGTTTCCTCTCCGCTGCCGACTCCACGCCGCCTTCGCAGGTGAGAAATCCTTCGGGAGTGATGGCCGGGGCGAGCATGCCCTGTTTCTGGACGAGTCCCGGGCTGTTCACAAGGCGCGATCACGCCCGCCAAAAAAACAGCGTAGCGGCCCTTTCCAAGAGGGCCAGGCCTGCTACCGTTCCGGTTCCCCCGCCGCTGACCCGTGCGGGGCCTTCCCCACACGCATGTCCAGCCTCATCACCGATCTTCCCGTCCTTCTCCGCCCGTTTGATGCCCGCACCCGCCAGGAGGCGGAGCGTCTGGTGGATGACGACGCGGTGCGCGGGCTGGAGCTGATGGAGGACGAGATGATGGCCGAGGTGCGGCTGGACGACCGCTCCGCCCAGGTGCGCTGGCTGCGTGGTGAGCGCGGCTGGCATGGCGAGACAGACGTGGACGATGACGACACGCTGGAAAATCTCGCCCTCTGCACCACGCTGGTGGCGCTGCAGCGCCGCGAGGCCCGCGGCACGCTGCCCATGACTCCGGTGGAGGAGGAAGATTTCGAGCATCAGCTCAGCACGAAGCTGGGCCGCCAGCTCACTCCGGATGAAGAGAATTATTTGAGCAAGGTGGAGAAGCGCTACGAGCGCGTGCGCCTCACCGGCAAGATCTTTGACCAGGACATGGTGCGCCTGCACTCACGCTGGGCCATCCAGACCGTGGAGCCACTGACGCTGTGGCCGGAGACACCCAAGTCCCTGCGTGATTTCTGGAACTACATCGCGCTCGCGCTCGCAGACAAGGGACTGGCCGTCCCCGTCTTCCTGCGCGGCATGTGCGATGTCGAAGGCACGCGCGAGGCCCTGCGCGAGTGGCGCCACGCCAGCACCGTGCCCACCTGGCAGAAGCGCATCCGCGAATTCATCGACTCACGCCAGGACGACCGCCACACCCACCGCCAGCCGCCGCGCCAGTGCGACTTCCGCCTGCTGGTCACGGTCAATGACGCGCGTCTGCAGATTCGTCTGGAAGGCGAAACGCCCTCCCCCTACACTACGGTGGATGCCGCTCTGCTGGACAACCTCCGCCGGGAGCACCGGGATGGCCGCATCGTGACCTCCGGCAACTCCGAGCTGCTCCTCGTCTCCTGCCTGGGCCAGAGCGAGGAAGACTGGAATGACTCTTTCCGTCTGGAGTCCAAGCACCACGCCCAGTGGCTTGCCACGCTGTTCCAGCAGTCCGCGCTCAATGAGCGCATCGTCACGCTGGACGAGGCTCCATTTCAGCGCGTGGCAGAACCCCTCCGCTGGGCCACCCGCCTGAGCCCGAACGGCCTGAATCTCACCCTGCAGCTCGAAACGGCAGACGGCACCCCCGCCCCGCTGCCACTGCGCATCCTGCGCGGCGTGCAGACCTTCTACTTGAGTGCCGACACACTCTTCCGCGGCCCCGTGTGGCTGCACGATGAGTCCCGCATCGACTCCGGCATCCTCATGCCGCTGGAGGCCCTCGCCACCGCGGAGGGCATCGCCTTCATGCGCGAGATCGACATTCCCGTGCCGGACGCCATCAAAAGCCGCGTGCGCCATGAGGACCTGCATGTGAACATCTCCGCCGCCTGCCTGGCCAAGACCTCCGGCACCAGCGGCGCGGAGTTTGTCACCTTCAAGGCGGATGCCGTGGATGCCGAGGGCCGTGTGCGCGAGACCCTGCGCTTCTCCGGCTGGCAGCCTGTGGATGAAAAAAAAACGGCTGAAGCAGACGACGCCATCGTCTGCCGCGACCGCCGCGCCCTGCGCGATGCCGAGGAGCTCATGAACCAGCTCCGCCGCACCTGGGACATGGAAAACGATGCCTGGCGCGTGCGCATGGCGAAGGATTTTCCGGACATGTTTCACGGCTGGGCCGCGCACCTGCCCGACAATGTTCACCTCAAGACAGACGAAAGCCTGCAGACCATCCTGGCAGATCCGCTCATCGCCCGCGTGCGCCTGGAGGCCACACAGGCAGGCAGCATCGACTGGCTGGACCTGCGCCTCGTCTTTGACATCGAAGGCATGGAGCTCAAGCCCGCGGACATCCGCCGGCTCATCGCCGCCAAGGGTGACTTCGTGCGTCTCGCAGACGGCTCCTGGCGCCGTGTGAAGCTGGAGCTCAGCGAGGAGCAGCAGGAAATGCTGGACCGCCTCGGCATCGACCTCAACGAGCACAGCGACGAAACCCACCGCATGCACTGGCGCCAGCTCGCGCAGGAAAATGCCGCGGAGATCGTCAATCCCAAGGCCTGGGGCAAGATCGTTGAGCGCATGGAGGAGGCCAAGCTCGATGCCCGCCCGCCGGTCCCCGAAGGGCTGAACGTCACCCTGCGCCCCTACCAGGTGGATGGCTTCCATTTCCTCACCTACCTCACCTCGAACCGCTTCGGCGGCATTTTGGCAGACGACATGGGTCTCGGCAAAACCCTCCAGGCCATCACCTGGGTGCTCTGGCTGCGCTCGCGCAAAAAAGCGGACGGCCCCCACCTGCCCGTGCTCGTGGTCTGCCCGAAGTCCGTGCTCGATGTGTGGGCTCTCGAGTTCAAAAAAGGCTCTCCTGACCTTCGCGTGCTCGTGCTGCATGAGCGCGATCTCTTTGATCTGAACCTCGTCATGACCCAGATCGATGTGGTCGTCATGAACTACGCGCAGCTCCGCGGCTTTGATGGCGAACTCGCCGCCGTGCGCTGGCTGGCTGCCATTCTCGATGAAGGCCAGCAGATCAAAAACCCCGACTCCAAGGCCGCCAAAGCCGCGCGCCAGCTCCGTGCGGACAATCGCCTCGTGCTCACCGGCACCCCGCTGGAAAACCGCCTGCTCGATCTCTGGAGCCTCATGACCTTCGCCACGCCAGGGGCGCTGGGAGAGCGCGCTTATTTCCACCGCCATTTCGACCGCCGCAAAGACCCGCGCGCCTCGGAGCGCCTCGCCGCGCGCCTGCGCCCCTTCCTCCTGCGCCGCACCAAGGCTCAGGTGGCCCGCGACCTCCCTTCCCGCAGCGAGGAAAACCTGCTCAGCGAAATGAGCGGCCGCCAGGCCGAACTCTACAAGGAAGAGCTCGCCCGCGCGCAGCACATGGTGCTCAACAGCTCCGGCTTTGACATGGTGAACCGCCGCCGCTTCGCCATCCTCCAGGCCCTCACCCGCCTGCGCCAGATCTGCTGCCACCCGGGCCTCATCGACAAATCCGCGGAAAACGAAGAAAGCGCCAAGCTCACCTCCACGCTGGAGCTCATTCAGGAGCTGAATGCCGAGGGCCACAAGGTGCTGCTCTTCAGCCAGTTCGTCTCCATGCTGAAGATCATCCGTACGAAGCTGGAGGAGCTGGGCCTCCCCTACCACTGGCTCACCGGCGCCAGCACAGACCGCGCGGGCATCGTGAAGGCCTTCCAGGAGGATGAAAAAGCCAGCGTCTTCCTGCTCTCTCTGAAGGCTGGTGGCGCCGGTCTGAACCTCACCTCCGCCTCCTACGTCATTCTCTATGATCCATGGTGGAACCCCGCCGTGGAAAACCAGGCCATCGACCGCGCGCACCGCATCGGTCAGACGCAGCCGGTGATGGCCTACCGCATGCTCACCAAGAGCACCATCGAGGAGAAGATCATGACCCTTCAGCACAAGAAGAACCTCATGGTCAGCAACGTCCTCGGCGAAGGCGGCTTCACCAGCCTCCTGCAGAAGGAGGACTTCGACTTCCTCTTCGACATCGAGGCGGAGCGCAGCGTGTAGAGTCCTCGCCCGCTCCCACATCGTCATCTCCCCCGCATCATGAGTCAGTCGCCCCCTTTGAGCCCGACAGAGATTCGTCTTCGGGACCCATTGACCGAGGTCTCACGAAAGGAGCGCACCGCATTGCTCGGCATTTCGACGATCGGCATCATCGTCGCCAAAACCGGCTTCGTGCCCTCAAAGATCTCCGCGCTTGGCATCGATTTTTCCTTCACCGACCAAAAAATGCTCTACCGCGCTTTGGCAGGGGTCATTGGTTACTTCGTGGTCGCGTTCGTTCTTTACGCCGCATCCGACTTCGTGGCCTGGCGCGTCGCCTGGTTGAACGCCATGCGCGCGGCCACTCGCGCGCGTCACGAACGCAAGGCCTCGCAGGCGGCCTCCGAACTGCATCAGGCCGTTGAGGAGGAGCTCAGCGTCCAGTTTCGCAATGTTCCTTATGCGGTGAGCTCCGCGATCTCATCGCTCCGCGCCTTGTTCGATTTTGCTGTTCCCGTGGCCATCGGAATTTGGGGAATGACAGCAACGCTTTTCGTGCAGCCACAGCCTTCAGCAGCGCCGCCTGCCATTTCGGCGCCAGCTGATCCCACGCCGCAGCCTGGGAAAACCGCACCCCCGTGAGATCTGCCCCAGTCTCATTTAGTCAAGACCACCAGTTGCCGCAACTCCCCTGCGGTGCATACTCGCCCACCTCCGTGCGCACGCTCCTGTAGCTCAACGGTTAGAGCAGGGGACTCATAATTCAAGAATGGCGTTTTGCGTGGTTTTGCACAGTTTTGCAAAACATATCAGTTGATTGAAAATCAGCAGATTAATTCAGGTGCGGCTTTGCACAGCTTTTCACGGTTTTGCCCCCTTTTCACGTTCGACCGTAGAAAAGGACCGTGAAAAATAGAGACCCGATTTTCGAATGCTGCATCGGCTCTGAAATCGATTGTGATGTGTGAGCTATTGCAGGTAGCCGTTGGCTTTGAGCCATAAAGCAAGAGCCTCGGCCACGATGTCGCGCTGTGTGAACGGATCGAGCCTTTGGATTTTCCTTTCCATCGAAGCCCTGAGTAGCGCGGTGCTGATTTCCGGCTCAATGCGGACGTTCAGGGATACCACTCCTGCCATGGTGAATGACTGCCCTGCCCCGATTGCGGGTGCTGGCATAGGTGCTTGCGGAATGAATTCTTGTTTCAATGCTGGTTTGGCCATTGGTGGTTCCTCCTTCCTCGTGGTTTGTTTTGGTTTTGGCTTCGGTTTTGCTTTTGACATGGGCTCCGCAGGCATGCCCTTATTCAGGAATGCCTGTTCCTCTGGTGAAAGCGCATCGTCGAGTGAGCGTCGTTTAACCACGGGTCATTTCCTTCATGAGCTGTTGCATCTCGTGTGCTGCCAGAAGTGAACTTGCCCCCATCTGCCAGACAACCTTGGCCTGTCCTGCGGCATCTGCGAAGCTCTGGCGCATCGAAAGTCCTGCCAGCATAGGAACGCCAAGCTTTTTGGCGGCGGCCATCATTTCACGGCTCAGACGTCCGCGCTTCTGGAGCTTGTTGGGAATGAGAGAACCTGTAGGCTTTCCTTTGCGGGTCTTTTGGGCCTCGCGAAGGAGTTGCACGGCTTTGGAAGCGGCGCGGAGATCAAGAATAGACGGTCCACATGGCAAAAATACACGATCAGCGCGGAGCATGATTGCTCTGGTTGTGGCTGAAAGCCCTGCGGGGCCGTCAATGACAATGTCATTCGCATCAGTCGCCAGTTTGGAGACCCGATGAATTATGTCTTCCGGTGAGTCGATTTTCTCCAAGGTGATGGGAAGGCCGAGCTCCTGAATCCATTGTGAAGCCGAAGACTGAGGGTCTGCATCAATGAAGATGACAGTGCGTTTCTTTTTGGCGAGCCATGCTGCAAGGTGAACAGCAATGGTTGTCTTGCCGACGCCGCCCTTTGAATTTGTGAGTCCGTAAATCATTCCTGCTCCTTGATGCAGGATAAACACATCATTCAAAGCATGGTGGAAATGCTCACCTTTGCCCTGCCCCACAGGTTCATTTTCTCTGAGCTGGTTGTAAACTTGCAACACAGCAAGCTGGATGGCTTGCTAGCTAGCAAGCTAGCTTTCTTGAACCTGTTCTACTGCGGGTCTCCGGTTGTGCCGCCGATACGGATTAGCGGTGTGCATTCCTCGGAGTCATGAGTGAGGTCGTAATTTGGACCCGAGCTGCATGTCGAGAGTGGAGATGATATTATCCCGCCATATCCATCACCGCGGTTGCCGATGGCTCCTGATACAAAGCTGCCTGAATTTGCATATCCATCATCAATTTTACTATCCAAAGATAACATGTCACGCGCCGTTAGCGCAGCGTTTGCACTTATACTCGTAATGAAATGATGCCATGTATCATTGGCAACTTGGAGTGGGGATAAAATAACGTAATAGTTTTGATGGCGCGACTTGTCGGCATGAAATTGATCTAATGTTAGAGGAAGACTGATGAAAAACGAATTGGCACGGCCTAATCGTGACGCTGGAACATTACGTGAGGGACCACTGGTAAAAACCGGTGCACCAAAAGCACCACAAGCTGTCGCAGCATATATATCGGGAGCCATCGCATGCCAAAAATTTGCTATTTCACAAACATTTGCGTCGCCAAAATCATCCCACCCGCAATTGGCCGTGGTGTCAATAACGCCATCCCCATCACCCCCAAAGGCAGGAGCATCACCAGGGAGGTAATGATAGTTTTCTTTGAAGTTCGCCACCATCGCATCAAACTGCCCAATCTGGCGAACTGTAGCATTTATCTTGGCGGTGCTAATCATGCTTTGTGCGGCTAGAATGCCGCCGATCAAAAGGCCAACTATGACAAGCACAATGGAAAGCTCAACGAGCGTAAAACCACTTCTCTGCCTCATGCGTTGCATCCTCCCTTGAGGTCTGCTTAACAGATTGATAAATCAAAGACAAGCTTCGGGGCGCTTTTGATCGGAATAGAACCGATGCTGTTTTGTCAAACTTGCCGTCGGCAGACGAGCCTCTCAAAAAGGCGCGTCGGCTGCCGACGGGTTTAAGTGTTTTATTCTTTACTGTTTAAATAAGGTTTAAGGATCTGAGGATGCGCTGGTTGCTTGAACTTGAGGGCTGTTGAAGTCGCTTGCCCCACGATAATGGGTCGTTGCCCCCACGATGCCAAAGTCGTTGCCCCCACGATAGTTAGTCGCTGATGCCCCGATATGGTCGTTCGCCCCACGTTATCAGGGGTCGCTGGCATGACGATAGCATAAATGTCACACCTCAAAAGCCTTCAAAAGGTCGCTGGCACCACGATATTGTACTTCGGGCCGAAACCTGATAAGACGAAGTCATGGGCAGAATGATAGAGGGCGGAATCAAAGAACATCAAGACCTTGCGAGATTCGCAGCCTCCACTGCTGACATCACTCCCAAGGATCAAATCGACCTGATGGCCCGAAACTGGTTCAGCCTGACACCCGGCAGAACGAAACCGATTGAACACGAATACGTGGACAGCAAAACGGGGCAGACAGAAACCGTGCGCATCACAGGCAGTTCAGAGCATGGCATTGCCACGATTTACGATCAGGATCTGCTTATCTTTGCCATTTCGCAATGGATTGACGCGAAACGCCTTGGAATGGAGCCTTCACGCCGGATTCACTTCACGCCATATCAATTTTTTGCGTGGCTCAATATTGCTCCGCATGGCACGGCATACAACCGGCTCAAGGATGCGCTGCACCGTCTCAAAATGACCAGCATTCAGACCACGATTCGCTCTGACTCCTCGAAAAGAAAGCGTAACCGCATCCGTCAGTTCTCCTGGATTTCTGAATGGGAAATCACTGAGGAACAAGGTGAGGTTCGCGGGATCGAAGTGGTTCTTGCTGAATGGCTGTTTGAAAGCATTCAGGGGTTCCATGTCCTGACCCTCGACAAAAAATATTTTGAAATTCCTGGCGGTGTTGAGCGCTGGCTTTATCTCTACGCGAGAAAAGCCACGGGCGGGCCGAATGGCGTATGGAAAGAGACCTTCAAGAGCCTGTATCAGAAATCGGCATCTCAACAGGAGTACAAGCACTATGCGAGCACGCTCAGAAAGCTGGTGCAGAAAAATGACCTTCCCGGATTTCGACTGGAGAAAGTGAGTTCGACTCAAGGCAAAGACATGCTTCTCATGGAGCGTACAGAAAAGCGTGCCGCGATTGAAGCCAAGGAGATGCCAGTTCAGGAGAAGCAGCTCGTGCTTATCGAACGTTCACCCCTTGAGGAAGCATGGGAGAACGTGCTGGAAATCATGCGCAAACAAATAGGAACAGACCAGGTGAAAGCGTGGCTGGAAAAGTTGCAGCTTGGCGAACTGGTGGACGGCACCCTCACCTATCGCACAAACCTAAAATTCGTGGCTGACTGGGTAGAAAACAATTTCAAGCACAAGCTGGAATCAGCATGGCATTCGATGGGGCACCCTGTGAATTCAGTTCGCATCGAGACAAAGGGCCGCAAATCAGCCGCCTAGAGTCTGCCGAAAATACTCGATGGCCTCATTCAAAGTCGCAGCTTTTTCCGTGGTTCCTGTGTCAGCGTTATTCGGGTCGGGATGGACGGCTTTGATGAGATAGCGGTAATTCTGTTCGGCCTGCTCCAGGGAATATGGCGGCATCAGCCTCAGCACCTCTGCAAAGCGGAACTCCAAAGCCTTCGCCTCCTGCGCTTCTACCGTTGTCTGGGGAGGTCGCTTCGCTCGTGGCTTGCGTGTTCCTGCCGTTGGCAATGGCACTTCAGCAGCGCCGCTCCCTGGCATTTTCTCCTCGGCATCTTCGATGATGTCCTCATGCTTTTTCTCAGAACGGAGGCCATACCAGAAATTGATGAACTCCTTCAGCCACATGGCAGCGGCCACGAGGAGCAGCCATGCTGAAAGACTGTGTTCTGCGAAAAAGGCCCGAAGCATAGCTGCTGAGGTTAAAACCAGAAAAGGTTCGACCCAGAGATGCACGATGAGTTCAGAGCGAGGGTTGCCGCGAAGCTGGCTAAAGCCGGGGAGCCGCAGCAGGTGCGAGGTCCCTGAATAGAAATCGTGCTTTCCCTGCCTGCCCACTTCCCTTGAAAAGGCCAACAGGAGGTGCAGCAGATACAATGCAGCAGCGACAAGACCGAAGCCCGCGACGGCCCAATATCTGGTCCAGGCGCCCTGCTCCGTCCACGCGTAGATCGAGAACAGAAGCTGCGCCCAGACAAAGGCGAGAAACACGACTTTGGGGCTGAGGAAAGAGAAACCGAACCCGGAGCGCAGGAACACGATGGCCGGCATTGCCAGCCAGTGCAGGATGGGGCTCAGGATGGGAACGCTCGGCTGTGCTCCTGTCGATTGAATTTGCCGGTCCTTCATGTGTGGTTCTGCTTAGCGTTACCCTGCCCTATGCCTTTTGCGAAAAGACATGCCGGATGAAGTTCTGCGCGACTGGCTCACCCTTCTTGGTGGCGAGCCAGCGCCGCCCTCCCTGGAACATGATGGAATCCACCATGAAGTCCGATTCTGCACCGCCCGTGCGCAGCATGGTGAACTCCTGTGGCTGCACAACATACTCAACGACCATGCTGCCCCCGGCGTTCTGGCTGAGTCCTCCGGCTCCGCGAGCCATCGCCTCGGAAAGGCCACCGTAAAACGTGGCCTGCCGGGTTTTGCCGATGGAATCTGCTGCCCAGTTATTCGTCGTGGGGTCGCCATTGGCGTGAAAAATCTTGGTTTGCAGGTTCCCAAGAAAGCTCTCGGCGTCGGAGCGCGAGTTGTGGCCGCCGAAAGCGGAAAAATAGCTTGGGAGGTTTTGGGTCAGGTAAACGGTGCAGGCGCGGGAGCTGCGAGCCGTGCTCTGAAAGAGAGCATCGTAGGAATTGACGAAGAACTGTGATTCGTCGGCCCATAGGAAAACGGGACGCACTGCGGCCTGGGCCGCTTCACGGCTCATGCCCGCAGAAATCCTTCGCTCCACGGCCCGCTGCCAGATGAACTTGAAGAGTACCTGGGCGAACTGCCCCAGCTCATTAAATTCCTTCACCGGCAGGTTGAGGATGATGATCTTGCCGTTGAACGTGTCCTCAGGGGTAAAGGTGAGGTCGGTGCAGAACAGATCCCGCAGCAGTCCACGGAGAAAACAATCGGCCATGCTGGTGAAGGTGGAGACGATGACGGAGCGGGTTTCCGGGGCAAGGGACGGGAATTCTCGCAGCCAGAAGCCCCGCGTCAGCTCCAGGTCGTTCGCCCTGCCCTTGTCGTGGGTTTTTGCCGCCGCCACTTCCAGCAGTGCGAAGCAGGCCGAGTTCTTCTGCCAGTCGGTGTTGTTCGCCTCGTCCGTACTGCGCGGAGCTGACGTGATGATCCGGTAGAGAGAAGGCAGGTCAATGTCGTCGAGCGCCAGCACGGCGAGGTCGATGGCATTGCGCAGAAGCTGCTTCAGAGTGCGCTGCCAATAGGCATCATTGCCACCACCCTGCCCTTGTTTTCGCTCGGCGGCCTCCAACACGCTGCAAAACAAGTTCACGAGATTTTCGGTGTGCCCTGCCCCTGTTCCAGGCCGCTTCAGTTCGTAGCGCAGGAAATTAAAACGGTGGGGGGAGCCGGGACCGACAATGAGCAATTCTGACTCACGGCCTGCGGCTCTGGCGTAACGCTTCCACGACAGCACTTCATCGTTCTTGGCGGTCAGAACCAACCCGCCCAGATTGGACTCCATGAACGCCTTGGCGAGCGCCTGCCCGCTGCCAGATGATTTGCCAGACCCGGTAGCTCCCAAAATCTGGACACCTTCAAAAGCATCTTTCAGGCACCAGTAGTTTTCGGCCCTGCTGGTCTTGCCGTCTGCGCTCAGTTCCAGGAGAGCTTCGTCATCGTCGGGCCAGTTTCGTTGTCCTGCCGGGGCAGGTTGGGGACGCTTGGCGAGGCTGAATTCATCCATGAGGGGGAGAGCGTTCGGGGACTCTTCAAGCTAGCCGCGCAGCCGTTCTGCGGCGAGCAAAAAGACAGCCTAAGCACTGCTTAGGGGAGATGTCTGAAGATCAAATTGCTATGTTGCTAGCTTGCTAGTTTCCTAGCTTGGTAGCCGCCTTGCTAGACGGCAAACTTGCTCGGGAGCCGCCTTCCCAGCTTGCTAGCTCGCAACCTGACAAGGTGGCAAGTTCGCTGCCTTGCTGGCTCACTAGGCAGCTCGCAAGCAGGCAAGTTTTGCCGGGTAATCGGCGAATATGGATTCAGGGGTTCAGATGTGGTACAATGCCCCCCGATGCTCAGAGTTGTGGCGCATACCAGCGCGGCAGCCGCCCGCAAATATTATGCGGAAGGTCTGAAACGCGAAGACTACTACTCCGAAAAACAGGAGGTGGTAGGCAAGTGGCATGGCCAGGCTGCCAGCCTGCTTGGGCTGTCCGGGCAGGTGGACCGGGAGCAGTTCGCGGCGCTGGTGGAGAACCGGCATCCACTCACCGGAGAGAAGCTGACACCCCGCACGAAGGAGGGTCGCCGGGTTGGATATGACCTCAACTTCCACGCGCCAAAAAGTCTCTCAGTCCTTTATGCAATGACCCAGGACAAGGATGTCCTGACGGCGTTCCGGCAGGCTGTTGCCGAGACCATGACGGAGCTTGAGGCGCGGGCCGAGACACGAATCCGGCGGAAAGGCAGTCAGGAAAACCGCGTCACTGGCAACCTGGCCTGGGCGGAATTTGTGCATTTCACCTCGCGGCCAGTCGGGGGCATTCCCGATCCGCACCTGCACGTCCATTGCTTCACTTTTAACGCGACCTTCGACCAGACGGAGGCGCGATGGAAAGCGGCGCAGTTTGGGGCCATCAAACGCGAGGCGCACTATGCCGAAGCGGCGTTTCATGCGCGGCTGGCGGCGAGTCTCACGGCGCAGGGTTATGTCATTGAGCGCCGGAAAAGCGGCTGGGAAATCAAGGGGATGCCCGCCAGTGTCATTGCCAAGTTTTCGCGGCGCACCGCTCAGATTGAGCGGCTGGCCGATGAAATGGGGGTCAAAGATGCCAAAGCAAAAGATGCTCTTGGGGCTGCGAGCCGGGAGGGGAAGAGGCATGGCATGACGTTTGCAGAACTTCTGGCGGCGTGGAGTGTCCGGCTCACGGATGATGAAAAGGCGCAGATTTCAAAGGTTTGCTATGATCGCGGGCAGGGCGGGGCCGAAAGAGTAACCGCCGCTCAGGCTGTGGATTACGCCATTGCAAAACTCTTCGAGCGGCAATCGGTGGTGGAGCGCGGCCACATTCTGGCGGCGGCACTCCGCCACGGGGTAGGCCACACATCGCCGGAAGCCATCAAGGCTGAATTCGAGCGGCGGCAACTGATTGGCCGCAAGATCGGCGATGAGCATCTTTGCACCTCGGTAGATGTACTGGCGGAAGAAATCGCCCTTCTGGCCTTTGTCCGTGCTGGCCGGAATTCTTCCATGCCGCTAGGCGGCAAAGGCAGGCTTACATTTTCTGAAAAGCTCTCCGAAGAACAGCGGGCAGCGGTCAGGCACCTGCTCACCAGCCGCGATCAGGTGATGGCAATTCGCGGCGGGGCAGGCGTGGGCAAGACGACTCTTATGAAGGATGCTGTGGGAGCCATTGAGGCGCGGGGGCTCAAAGTGTTCGCCTTTGCTCCCTCTGCCGTCGCTTCGCGGGAAACTCTCCGGGAAGCGGGATTTGCCGGTGCTGATACGGTTGCCCATCTGATGCTCAATACAAAGCTGCAGCAGGAGGTTCGCGGGCAGGTCATCTGGATCGATGAGGCGGGCCTACTCGGCACCCGTGATTTGTGGTACATCATGGAAATAGCCGGGCCTTCGACCCGTGTCATCCTGACTGGCGATACCGCGCAGCATGCGCCAGTGGCGAGGGGTGATGCGTTCCGCATCCTGCAACAACATGCTGGCCTTCGGGTCGCTGAAGTGTCGGAGATCCGGCGTCAGGAGGTCGAGGATTACAAAAAGGCCATCGAGGCCATCAGCAAAGGCGACCTCAGAAGTGGTTTCAGGCGTCTGGACAGTCTTGGAGCTTTTATTGAGATCGCCGATGAAGATCAACGCTACCGGGAACTGGCGGCTGATTTTATTGCCCTGGGCCGACGGGGTGATTTCCCCCTGGTCGTCTCCCCGACTCACGCGGAGAGCGCCAAGGTCACGAATGCCATTCGTGAGGCTCGACGGGAGGCGGGACAGCTCGGCGCGGAAAAGCGGTTCCTTCAATACCAGAATATGCAGTGGGAGGAAGCGGAGCGGCAGCTTCCCGAGAACTACCGCGCAGGTCTGGTAGTTCAGTTCCACCAAAATGCCAAAGGCGTGAAGCGCGGCGAGATTTTCAAGGTGCTGGGGCAGGGCGAGGACGGAACTGTTCGTGTTCAGAATCAGGTCGGGAAACTCTGCACGCTGCCATTAAAGGATGCCTCGAAGTTTTTGGTTTATGAGCAGCGCGAGATTGGCCTGGCAAAAGGGGATCGCATCCGCATCACCCGAAACGGCGAGAGCACGAACGGTAAACGCCTGAACAATGGCAACCTCCTGACTGTGGAGAAGTTTGGCAGGAAGGGCGAAATCGTCCTCAGCAATGGGGCAATTCTTCCGGCAAACCACGGCCATATCGCGCATGGCTACTGCCAGACCTCACATTCCAGCCAGAGCAGGAGCGTCCGCGATGTGCTGGTGGCGCAAAGCGCGGATTCGTTCCTTGCCAGTTCCCGTGAACAATTTTATGTATCGTGCAGCCGTGGCAAACAAACCATTCGCATTTACACCGACAACCGCCACGAATTACAGCAGGCGGTCGGCAACACATCCACTCGGATGTCCGGCGTTGAACTGGCGGAACTGACCCCGAAAGAACTATCCAATTTCATGAACGGCGAACTGGGGGCAAAACAATGGCGGGAGGCTGTTCAGAGCCGCAAGGGGCTGGACGGCGCGAAAACCTTCGTCAAGCAGCTCACTGAGCATCGCAAGGTTGAGCCGCGCAAAACCGGCGAGGTCATCGACTGGAAGGGTTATGTCGAAATGCGCCGCAAGCTGGCTGGACCAGACGGCAAAAGCCGCTCCAAGGGCTATCCTGCTGCACCTCGGAAAGGCGGTCAGAGCAAAGGCATTACAAGGCCCAAGATCAGCCAGCACTCGGCGGCAAGGGTGGCTGAGCTGAAAGCATCGCATGAGGCCAAAAAGGCGGAGGCGGCCAAGGAAAAGCCGGTGGTATCGAAAGCTCCTGAAAAACGTCAGGATCGGCAGACGAAGGCTTACCAGTCAGCGGCCAGTCATTTCAAAAAAGTGGCTGAGAAAGTGCGCGGCAAGTCTGCGCCTGGAGATCAGGAAAAAACGGTCAAGATGGGCAGGGCGACAGTAAAACCCGTGCAGCAAAGCAATGCGTCGCGGGCGGCGGCTCATTCCAAAAAGGAAAAGGCCGCCAGTATGAAGAAACCTGACGCGGCACAGGTTAAATCAAAAACAGCAACCCAGACGAAGCAGGCGGCTCCGCCTCCTCCCGTCATCAAGAAATGAGGCACCATGGCTGACAAGATTGATGAAATTCTGAAAAAGCGGCAGGCGGCTGAAAAGCCCGCTGAAGTGACGCCTGACGGCGACAAGTTCTTCTCCATTCTGATGGCCGAAGGGTTGCAGGAAAATTTTCTGGAGCTGCAGTTCCGCAACGGACTGCAAACCTGCTTTAACTACGCGGATCTGCTGTGGTTCAACCATGACCCCGAGAGCGGCTGCATTGATCTGGAAATCGGCGGATTCCTCATCACGATCAAAGGCCGTGGCCTGCGACCGCTTTTCCTGGGCGTCAAAAACAAGCGCGTTGCCTGGGTGAGGGAGGCTGATAGTGGCCTTCAGGACCACAAGGACAACGAGTGCTTCATTGAAGAAATCAGCATTACACCGCCGAAGGGATTTGCTGAGGAAACACCTGACTCTAACTAAACCCACATGAACTGGCGCATCCTCAAGGCGTTCCCAAAATATGTCATCGCGCTTGGCGTGGTGGTTCTGAGCACGGGGTTGTTTGGCATATGGTGGTGGTTAAAGCGACCGGCACCGTATAAGGAGAGCACAAAGACAGGCCCTGTTCCTGCTTTAGTGGCTTCAACCAAAGCCAAGGCTGATGCGCTCCCTGCCAAACTGGGTTGGCTGGCCCTGGTGGGCAGTGACCTTTATGACATAAGCACTGGCGAGCTGCTTTTTAAAAACTGGCTGAAGGGCATTCCTCTGCGCGTGTTTTACTATCCTGAAAGCAGGAACCTGATGGTGCAGGCGGAACGTGGGATAATGAGATTCGGGCTGGATGGCAAGCAGGACGGAGTGATGGGCGTTGATACGCCCCCCGCATTCACCAATGACGGCAGCCAGGCGATGTATGTGAAGGACGGTGACATCTGGGTCGCCGGGATTGACTGGACTGCGTTCAAGTTTGTAAACGAGCGGCAGGCCACCCGTTACGGTCAGTTCAGCGCCCCGTATTTCTCGGCAAATCTGCCACTTGCTTCTGAAAAGGCCTGCCTCGTCAACCAACAGAACAAGCTGCTGCGCGTGGATTTGAGCACGGGTGATTTGAAGCAGATGAAACTGCCATTGCAGTACAACATGAAACGACGTTCGCCGGACTGCAAAATCATGCTCGGCGAGGAAGAAGGACAGCTTTTTGTCTTCGACATCGACAAGACTGAGGCAGCGATGTTCCCCAACACCACAGGCAGGGTTTCCGATTATCAGTGGCTTAACAATGAAGCTTGCGCGATTCTCAGTGGCAAGACGTTGAGAATCTTCGACCGCAGCTCGGGCAAGATCGGGGCGATAGCTCTGCCGATTGACTGCCAGCGGATTTCCATGCCGTCGCTTAATGGGCGGTATGTCCTGTGCGCCGGGAGCAGCGGGCAGGTGCAGGTGGATTTGAAAACGAAGAAGGCCGAACGAGTGGATATTCAGGGGAATCACTTCGCATGGGTGAACGACGACACATTTATTTTTTCACGGGAGATTCCGGACATGAAGCTTCGCGGCACTTGGCTCAAAACCATTGGCAGTGAACCGCAGCGGGTGATGGAAGAACCCTATCCGGTCGGCTACGACAAGTCGGCTCCGGTGGCATTGATGCGCGAGCTTGGTGTGGTGGTCTTCGCCACCCGCAATGCGTTGTTCAGAATGAAAACGGACGGCACAGAACTGCGTGAGATTGCCAAACTCAATCAACCTGTGGGGAGAATTCAGGCGGTGGAGATGTGGGGAAGGTAATCACTCCTCACTGTGGAATTCCGACTGAGCCGCCAATACGGATAAGAGGGGTGCATTCGTAAGTATCATGAGTTAGGTCGTACCTTGCACCAGATGAGCAGGTGGCGAGAGGGGTTGAATTAATTCCGCCCAAGTTGGAGTAGCAGTTACCAATACTACCTGATAGAACATAACCGCTATTAGCAAGCCCATCGTCCATTTTAGAATCTAGTGCAAGTAGATCAACAGGCTTCAATGAGGAGTTGGAAGAAGTGGTGGTATCAAATGCATACCAGCCAGTGCCACCGTTCGCAAATTTTCCCTGTGAAGCGTTAAGTATAGCGTAATAATTTTGTGAAGTCTGGGTTAGGCAGCTAGCATAAAGCCCAATAGCAGATGCTATAAAAAAAGAATTTTCAGAGCCCAATTTTGCAAGGGGCGCGGCCATTAATAATCCGTTAGTTTGTGTGGCGATACCAGGTTGGATGCAGGCTCCCGCCCCTTTATATTTTTCAGGCATCAAATTATTCCAGAAATTTCCGATTTCACAGCTAAAAGTAGTAAAATCCCCCCTGTATCCACCTGATGCTGTTCCTGCAATAACCCCATCTCCGTCACCACCAAAAGCAGGGGCATCACCCGGCAGGTAGTGATAGTTTTCTTTGAAGTTCAGTACCATGGCATCGAACTGCCCAATCTGCTGAACCTGAGCATTGATTTTAGCAGTGCCAATCATGCTCTGCGCGGCAAGAATGCCGCCGATGAGAAGGCCAATAATGACAAGCACAATTGACAGTTCAACGAGCGTAAAACCACTTCTCTGCCTCATGCGTTGCATCCTTCCTTGATGCCTGCATAACAGATTGATAAATCAAAGACAAGCGCAATGGCGCTTGTGAACGGGCATTAGCTTCACTTCGCCAGCAATCGTGGCATCACGTCCTCGACGACTCGCATTGGGTTCATAACGCCGCCGACAGGCGGCAACCACAAGGGAGGGCAGGGCGGGCACATCACGAAACCGCAAAGTGAGCGCAGCGAACGTTAGCGCCCAAAGTGACGCCTCCCCCTTGGAGGCGTCACCATATGCGCTCTATGAGCGCCTGGAGATGATGCCTCGCACAGTCGCGGCCACAGATTCTAGCGGCTGGCGCATGGGGTCGCCAGTCCAGCCCATGCAGCCAGCGCGGATTGCGAGCTGGCTTTCCAGCTCGTCAAATTCCGCGTCGGTGAGGTCTGCTGTTTCCATGAGCTCGGCATCAGAGAGGGCAAGCAATGCTTTATCGTGGGCACTCATGGCAGAACCTCCGGCTGAATGTTCAGGATGTAGTTCGCTGCCTTCTGCGCCTGCGATGCGGCGCGAATGATCCAGCCTTTCGCGTCTTTGCCTTTGAGGGCATCAATCCAGCTTTGCAGGTAGGCGGCTGAATTGCTGATTTCATCCTCCATGATGCCGGCGTGAGCGTTCAGGAAGGAAGCGCCCATTTCTGCAACGAGTTCTTCCTCGGCATAGGTCTTGCGGCCTGTGCCCTCTGCTTCAATGCCCTTGTTCTCAAGCAGGGAAGCTCTGGCAAGGCGTGAGGCGTGCCCTGTCGAGTGTGCCAGTTCGTGAAACAGCGTTGAATAATAGGCTTCTTCACTCTCGAAAAAGCCACGCTCTGGCATGTTGACACTGTCAGTCTGTGGCCGGTAGCAGGGAACCGCGCTTCCTTCACGTATGGCCGGAGCATTCGGCATGCTTGAAACAATCTCGCGAGCACGGACGGTCTTTTCGGTGATGGTAAGCTCTGGCAGGTTTTCAGGCTGCGGGAATTCAATTCCTTCAATCTGCGAGGCATGAAAGACGGTGTAAGCCTTCAGAAAGCGGCGGGTTTCGGCGCTTTCGTCTCCTTGTGCTGGTGCTTCGTCCTCCTGCTTTGTGTAGGTGCCGTATTTGACAACAAGGGAGCCGCGTTCGCCTTTCCTCACATGGCCGCCAAGCTCCTTGGCCTGAATGAAGGTCAGGAAGTAAGGCGAGGTGTAGCGCAGGCTTCCAAGCAGAAAGACGTTAATGCCATGATAGGCTCTGCTTGTTGAGAAGTTGCGGGGGAACCCCACCTTTGAAAAGTAGGGTGATTTCCAAGGGACGGTCCCTTGCTCTAGCTGGCTGATAATGCGGTCTGTGACCTGTTGGTAGATGTCTTGCTTCATATAGTTTCCTCTGGTTAGCGTTTTCGCGAACAGCACTCAGGCGCGCGCAAAACATGCGTGACCAAAGCCGGAGGAACGGGAGGCAGTCAGAGGGAGGCTCCGAAGGAGGGGCATCCCCAAAGTCCCGCAGCGAGGCACGAGAGAGGACAATTTGGGGACCCCTTTGGATGCCCTTGACGGAATCACGACCGAAGGCACCAAAGCCGCTGAGCAGCGAAGCAGGCGAGCGGCGTTTATGACTGCCTTTGGCAGCAGGATTCACACGGAAGAAGCCGGCAGCGAAGCGGAGGGTTAGGCAGCAGCGTAGCTGTCCGGCTTTCTTCGGTGTTTCTGGGGCTTGCAGTGACGTGGTTCGGCCCGCCGCGCTTTGACTCCTCAAAGCATGCTGAAGGCGGGACGAATGGCGTCACGCGGCAGGCGAGGGCGTTACGGGACACTTCCCGTTAGAATGGGTAGCCGCCCACAGAATGTAGCGGCGAGGGAAAGTCCTTTCCCTTTAAATGCACAATCCCGAATTCAGACACCCTGTTGCACTACACTCAGCAATCTGGTAATCACCTTTGATATGGAAGAACAGGCAAAGCGTCTGGCTAAATCAATCGTCTTGGCTTGTGTGCGTAATACCTCTATTGAGGATCTGCATACAGGAAAGGTGGCGCGGTCAGAGACAGGAGATTATTCAGACGTGCGAGTTGTCACTCCCCATGGCGATATTCCATGGAAGGAACTCAGCCGCATCAGCGACGATGAAATGAAATCGCTGATGAAAGAAGTCGTGGACAAGGTTTACACCGTGCTGGCCAGTCTTGATAACGCAGACTTCATGGCATCACTCAACAAGTGGGGCGACCGGAACACGGCGGCATGGGATGATCCTGAGTTGCTGCCCAATTTTGTACTGGGAGCCAAACAGGGCAAAGCTACCTAACGAGCACAATTGACAGCTCAACGAGTGTGAATTATTTCCTCACAGCAAGTCTCCAGTTGTTCCGCCAATGCGAATTATGGGGGTGCACTGAAAACTCGGGTCTGAAATGAGGTAGGCACTACCTGAGCTGCATCCTGAAGCAGGCAAAGACGTTACTGCGCCATAGCCTGCTCCCTGCCAATTGCCTACACTGCCAGATTTTACGTTTCCGGAATCAGCCATGCCATCATCCATTTTCGTGTCTATTGCCTGGAGATCCATCGGAGCAACAGCAGCGGTGGCTGAGCTAGTGGTTTTGACCCGATAAGCTCCCCAATCCGTTTGATATGGGCTTGTTATTACGATTGAATAATAATTAGCTCTTTGAGCCAAATCTATATAAGCGCCGTCCAGCGTTATTCCTCCCGCAATAAATGCCGAGTTTGGCCTGCCAATTTTGGCGGCTGGCGCATTTTTTCCAGGTCCCGTGACGGTTATGACTGTGATCATTACCCCATAACCCGGTGGTGCTGTATATTGCTCGGGGAAAAGCTGCCCCCAGAAATTTGAGATTTCGCCCATGAAACAATTTGCCGCCGGGCCTGTTGAATCAGTACCTGCTGCAATCAAGCCGTCGCCATTTCCACCAAATGCTGGCGCGTCCCCTGGGAGGTAGTTGTATTTGGCTTTGAAGCTCATCACCCCCGCATCAAACTGTCCGATCTGCCGTACTGTGGCATTAATCTTGGATGTGCTAATCATGCTCTGTCCAGCGAGGATGCCGCCAATGAGCAAACCGATGATGACCAGCACAATTGATAGCTCAACGAGCGTAAAACCATTTCTTCGCCTCATGTGCTGCCTCCTCCCTTGAGGCGTTTTTAACAGATTGATAAATCAATGACAAGCAGCGTGGCGCTTGCGAATGGAATGAGTATTGCTTCGCGAGACGATGTGTCATCCAGACCTCGGAGAGGCATTTTGAATTCATAATGCCGCCGACAGGCGCCCCCCCAATGGTGAGCACACTCAATATTTGGAGAACGCAGCGGCTGAGTTTTTTTCCAACAAGGCACTGATGTCATTGGCAGTGACTGCAAATTTCTTTCCGGCAGTTCTCATCGCATTAGACCCAGCCTCAGTGAGCTGATCAGAAGTCACACTGCCTTGAGCAAATTCCGCAGATGCTCGAACGAGTGCCTCGTTATCCAACAAAAGGTAGAGGGCAGCCGCCCGCAATATTGGCTCCTCTTCAGCTTGAATGTGCATTCTGAGCCTTCCGAAAAATGTAAGGGCCTTGTTTTGCAAATCTCTTCTCACCTGTTGTACCTCTTTCCTCTGTGTACAAATCCTCTGTTGAGAAGTCAATGGCTTGCGCCGGATGTGGAATTCATCCAGCGCATTCCATATTCAGGTGTGAGTCTAGCTACCGGACGCTTCAGTGCTGGGCATCAACAGGAGAAAGCAGGTTGCGATAGATCTGGGCATTGTTGCGAATGCGCTGAATGCGATATTTCACTGCCTCGTTATTGAATGTTCTGGGCTCGGTCTGCATCATGACTTCAAGTGCATCAGCCAAGTCGTTGCCGAATCCACAGTAACGGGCATAATCGTCAGCGAAGATCTCATCCTCGGCGACGCCGATCATGTGCAACATGTAGTCACCATTGAGAAAGCCGGGAACCGGAGCATTCACAACATGCCCGATTTCATGAAGAAGTGAGGCGATCATTTGCTGCGGCGTGAAAATCCCAGACGAGAGAGGGGCCGGATCTACAACGACCAGATGTTTTAACCCTCCTTCGATGGAGGCAGCAAGCGGGAGCCATGACGCTGGTGTATTATAAATGCTGATGCGAATGCCTGCTGCAGTGATCCGTGACGCTTCCTCAGGGGAAAGGTTCCACTGTGACGGCATGATGGAGTACTGCTTCATCCATCTCTGCGTTTTTGGGAAAAGGGCAATCTCGTCAAGCGAGGTGCCCGGGTTCGGGTATTCACGTGCGATGGTTTGATTCAAATCAGCAATTTGGGGCTGATTTCGTGTTTCTTGGGTGATTGGGAGCTTTTCAACTCCCCCGACAGCAGAGATTAAGTTCGTTTGCATGTGGGTATTGAGTGAACCCCAGGGGGCAATTCAAGGTGCTAGGGCGATTTTTCTTCAAAATTCTTCTGTGGGAGCGGTTCTCGGAAGACGAAATCCCTCCAAAAGTGTGTGTGCGGTGAAAATCCGGCTTATTCACCGCATTTTTTGCGGTGAATAGCACCCATGCCGGATGGCGAACTGAGGACTTACTTCAGCGGTTCAGACAGGGCGATACGCTCGTTCAGTGGATGGAGGAAGGGCTATCCCTCTGGAAATCAGCTTAAAACAGGGGGCTTGCAGATTGGAGGTGAAATGGATATAATCGGATATTGAATGGATACGAAATGCTGCAAAATCTCGCCCCAGCACCGCTAATCACCACAGAAATGCTGAAGCTCATCGCCTCGCTCGATGAGTTCAAAGGGCAGTGGCGTGCGTTCAAGCGCCTTTCACGGGATCAGCTTTCGCACCTCAAGAAAATCGCCACTATCGAGAGCATCGGGTCGTCCACCCGTATCGAGGGCAGCAAGCTCACGGATCAGCAGATTGCCACGCTGCTTTCAGGACTCAAAATTCAGGAGTTCAAAAGCAGGGATGAGGAAGAAGTCGCAGGCTACGCTGCCGCGATGGACACGGTGTTTGAGTCCTTTGAGCATATTCCGGTCACGGAAAACCACATTCGCCAGCTTCACCGGACGCTGCTCCAGTTTTCGAGCAAGGACGAGAGGCACCGTGGCGACTACAAGACACTGGACAATCATGTGGCCGCGTTTGATGCAGAGGGTAATCAGCTTGGCATCGTCTTTGAAACGGCATCCCCGTTCGAGACCCCATTTGCCATGAAGAGGCTGGTGGAATGGATGTTCGAAGCCGAGAGAGATGGGGATCTTCACCCGCTGCTCGTCACCGGTGTCTTTGTGGTCTGGTTTCTTGCCATCCATCCGTTTCAGGATGGCAACGGCAGGCTTTCGCGGGTTTTGACGACTCTGCTGCTCCTGCGTCACGGCTATAGCTATGTGCCGTATTCTTCGCTGGAATCGGTTATCGAGGAGAACAAGGAGTTCTATTACAAGGCTCTGAGAAAGACGCAGGGCACGCTGCGCAGCAAGCGGGTGGAGTGGGAGGCTTGGCTGTTGTTCTTCTTGCGCTGTCTTGTGCGCCAAAAGGACAATCTGAATGCGAAGATCCAGGTTGAGCAAAAACGTGTCGAAGCCAGTTCACCGCTGGCAGCGTCCGTAATGCGGCTCCTTGATGATGCGGATCGCGTGACGCTGGCTGAGGCGGTTAGTGCCACTGGCGCAAACCGGAACACGTTGAAGGCCAAAATATCTGAGCTTGTTGATGCCGGATTGTTGATCCGACACGGACGAGGCAGGGGGGTGTTTTACACCAAAGGTAGTGCGGAAAAAGAGATCTGAAGCGCAAAACGGGGGGAATATGCTCCTCATCAGTTGGGTGAATTGCTGAGCAGTTTACAGATTGGGGGAAGCGGCTCAGGCGAGCTTCGCCTGCGGATGCTTCATGATTGCAAGCCTGCGCAGAACCGCGCTTCCCCGCCCTGCAAGGCGGGCATTTTCAAAAGAGGACTGAACCGATGCCGCTGCGTAGGCTGGCGACAGGAAAGGTGGGCGGAACATTTGATGTGAAGGAGGGCAAAGTGGTCGCCGCCAAAGCACGGATGAGGTTTGGTCCTGTATGAGGAAGGAGAGCAAGCTGGCCGTTTGGCGGTGAGTGAAGGGCTTGTCCCGATTGAGCCGACGAATGGCGGGCTTGCTAGTGGTGGATGTGCGGCGCGGATTTTGAGGGCGTTACGGGACACCTCCCGTTAGAATGGGTAGCCGCTCACATCGTTGCGGCGAGGGAAAGGCCTTTCCCAGAAGATGCGGATGGCTCAGAATCTGAAAACGAAACAATAGTTCTTGTCGGTGATGGTGAGTTCCCTGGTGTCCGAGTCAAAACTGAAGCCCTGCCAATTCGAGTTAAAATTGCCGTGTCGAATACCAAAACCGCTCATGATGTCTGGATCACAATTGATCTCCCATCCGCTCATCGCATTGAAATTATCAAAGGAGACATCGATATTGCCACGGCAAAATGTCTCCTCGGGACGCCTGAACAGAGCCTCTGCTTTGAAGGATTGAACAGTCCGATCCTTGGAGCCCAAGGCCGTCATGCAGGAGCCAATAGCAGATTGCGACTTTAGTTGCTGAAGGACGGTTTGCATTGTGGCGGCAGGTGTGGAACCCGCCCAAGTTGTCTTGGGCGGGTAGGCTGCCAAGCTAATATTCGCTCGGCAGCATCAGCACGTTGTCTGTGAAGTAGAACGCAATTTCATCTAGCGGGAAATCGGTGAATTCGATTTGCTTGGTGAAGACGATCTTTGAATTACCGTCTTCACAGGCAAGCGTGGCAGAATTGCCAGGATTGACCTGCAGCTTCCAGACTTGGAATGCTTCGGCGGCAACGGCTTGGATGGATTGAGCGAAAGCAATTTCATCAAGGAGCCAAAAAGCTCCGCCGCTTTCGGCTACATATTTCGCGCCGTCGGTGTAGAGCACGTTTCGTGCGATGCCGTGACGATACCATTGTTCGGTTCCGGTGAACTGGCTGAGGTCTTCTTTCGTGAGTGTTTTCTGCGTCATTTTAGCTCCTTGTTTTGGTTTCACCCCACTGCGGGGCGACGGTATCAGGGCGGGAGCTGTGAGGCTGGCGGTCACGCCCCCAACACGGGAGCAAAGCGAATGGAGCGGGCCGGGGGTTGACGGTCAGCCGGCTTCCGCCAAAAACCGAGCCTAATCCGCAGTGGGACCAAACAGGGAGGAGCGCAGAATCACGAATCGTGGCCGACCAGTAGACCCGAGCAGATGAAACGGCGGCAGGTGAGGAACCGAAAGCAGAAACTACGGCGCGGTCAGACGGGGCGTTGCGGGGTGTCCACGCATGAATGGGTGGCCGCTCACGCAGTAGCGGCCAGGGAAAGACTTTTCCCCACGGAAGTCTTGAGCAGACACTACAGCGATTGACATAATAACAGGAGAGTTGCCCGTACCGCTATGATCTATTGACACTGAGAGAGCGTATCAATAGGGTAGTGGGCAGAGGTGAGGACAGGAGGCATGGCGCAGAAAAAGAGCGGAATGGTGGCGAATCAGATTGTTCGCAAGCGACGCGACGGTGTTCGAAAGAACAAAGAAATAGCTATTGCAAAAGGTCGCGGAGGGGACAGACTGTCCCCAATAATGCCCAGCGAAACACAGGAATTTCTCCAAGAACCACTCCCGCTGCTTCAAGAGGCACGCAGGCGGCTGTCCCAACGGGACCTTGCTGGCAAACTAAACGTCGCATCAAAAACTGTGGGAAGATGGGAACGAAAAGAAACGCGTTGTCCTGGAATGATTGTGCCAGCGCTCAGAGATATTCTGATGACAACTCCGAGAATCCCTGCAAGTGCAGGCAAGTTTACATTCATTGATCTCTTCGCAGGCATTGGAGGAATCAGGTACGGCTTTCAGGAAGCTGGCGGGCAATGCGTGTTTACATCTGAGTGGAACGACTGGTCGAAGAAAACCTACGTTGAAAACTTCGGGAATGGTCACCAGTTCATTGGTGATATTGTCACTCATGCAGCTGAAGATATTCCGGATCATGACGTACTGCTGGGAGGGTTTCCATGTCAGCCATTCAGCATCGCGGGAGTCAGCAAGAAAAATGCTCTTGGAAGGCCGCACGGTTTTGAATGTACAACGCAGGGAACGCTTTTTTTTGATGTGGCGCGTATCATTGCGGCCAAGCAGCCGAAGGCCTTTCTGCTGGAAAATGTCAAAAATCTCCTGAGCCACGACAAAGGGCAGACCTTTCGCATTGTCATCGACACTCTTGAAAAAGATCTTGGCTACCATGTTTACTACAAGGTCCTGGATTCCAGGCACTGGGTTCCGCAGCATCGTGAACGTATTCTGATAGTGGGATTCAAGGACAAAACTGCATTTAGCTGGGATGATCTTCGCTTACCCAAGGTGCCTCCTACAATGGACAAGATCCTGCACACGGAAGATGGAACTGAAGATGCAGAAGAACCATACACCACAGGTGATCTTGCGAAAGTGCATCCCAAATACACGCTGACCGACCACATGTGGCGCTACCTCCAGGCTTACGCCAAAAAGCACAAGGAAGCTGGAAATGGTTTTGGCTTCGGCTTGGTAACGAGGGATGATGTTTCACGGACCCTGTCTGCAAGATACTACAAGGACGGATCAGAGATTCTGGTATCGCGGGGCAAGCTCAAAAATCCGCGACGGCTCACTCCGAGGGAGTGTGCGAGGCTGATGGGATACCCGGATACATTCCAGATTCCCGTCAGTGATACTCAGGCTTACCGGCAATTCGGGAACAGTGTCGTTGTGCCGGTAATCTCAGAAGTCGCCCGCATCATGTTGCCTCACATAATTGCATCCAAGGAATTTGCCGAAACAGGTGTAACACAGCAGTTTCTTTTAGGGGTTCATGGCTGACATCGTGGATAGCGAGACCCGGAGCCGGATGATGTCTGGTATAAGGGGCAAAAACACGCGACCAGAAATCCAGGTGAGACAGATTCTTCACCGGCTTGGTTTCAGGTTCCGGCTCCACGTGAGCCGTCTGGCCGGAAAACCGGATATTGTGCTGTCGCGATTCAAAGCGGCTATCCTGATACATGGATGCTTCTGGCACGGTCATGAATGTGCACTTTTCAGATGGCCGGCGACCAGGCCGGAATTCTGGCGTCAGAAAATCGGGCGGAACCGAATCAACGACGCCAGGACTGTTGAGAAGCTCCGAGAAGATGGATGGCGAGTTGCAACCATCTGGGAATGCGCTATGAGAGGCGATACAAGAATGAACACTGATGAGCTAGGAAACACACTGAAAAAGTGGCTTCACAGTTGCGTGGACGAAATCGAAATTCCTCAGAATTTGATGGGGAGGGGCAATGAAAGCAGGGCATCTTTCTGAGTACTTTACCGGAGTTGCGGCCAAGAATCTGAGTGCTGTGGAAGCCGATGTATTTCGGAGCCATCAGCATGAATTCAATGGTGTTGATGCACTGAAGAAAGTTTTCGGGAATGAACCCGGCAAGCAGACGTTCAAGGCGAGATTCATTTATCTGAACGATCACGATGATGAACCGGTAGCTGATGACGGGTTTCTCACATGGTACGACGCACGAAAGAAACATGCGAAAAGATCGGAGCACCGGTTGTACTTTCCCACCACGAGCGTATCACAGTGCGCAGCAGAAGGTGATGTGCTTGTCCTCGGACGGCGGCCTGATGGTTCTGTTCTCGTTGTCATTGCAGAAGCATTTTCCACAATAGCCAATCAGGTTCAGTGGCTTTTCGGGTTGAATGATCTGAAGCATCCGGGATTTTCGGTCCGTGAGGAACTGGAAAGCGAACAGGATCGCGTGGAGTTCGCAGCGCGGTTCATTCTGGAAAACATTGGAGTTGTCGTCGAAACCCACGAAGAAAGTTTCCTCGATGCGATGCTTGCGAAATTTGGCGGGGCATTTCCTGCAACTACTGATTTTTCAGAATACAGCCGTTCCACACTCAAGGACATCAATGCATCTGATGACCCTGATGCGGCGGTTATTGCATGGATGGAGCGCGAAGAAATCCTTTTCAGGACACTGGAACGTCACCTCATAGCCGAGCGTCTGACCAAGGGGTTTAATGAAGCCGTCGAAGACTTCATGGGTTTTTCGCTGTCAGTGCAGAACCGGCGAAAGCGTCGCGTCGGCCTGGCGCTTGAAAATCACCTCGAAGTCGTCTTCTCGCAGTGTGGCATTAAATATGCCCGGGCTGCCGTCACCGAAATCAAGTCGAAACCGGACTTCCTATTTCCTGGTGATGCGGAATATCGCAACCTCAACTTTGACCCATTGAGACTAACGATGCTGGGTGTGAAAAGCACCTGCAAAGACCGCTGGCGGCAAGTCCTGACCGAGGCAGACCGGATTCCGCGAAAGCATCTCCTCACACTTGAGACTGCGATCAGCGCCAATCAGACCGCTGAAATGGAAAGCAGGGGGCTGAACCTTGTAGTGCCTTCCAGTCTGCAGAAAAGCTATACAGATACCCAGCGGCAGTGGTTGATGAGTGTCGCTGATTTTTCCCGTCTGGTCAAAACACGGCAGGAAGCGTAAAAGCAGTTTGAGTGAATTGTTGACGCCAACAATTAATCAGATAAAATTCCAGCCATGAAGTCACAGATGGAAATTCTTCGCGAAAGGATCGCGGCTGCCTGTGCTACTACGAAGCCGAATACAAAAGCGAGAAGACAGGAGCTGGCAAAAATCAGATGGCGGCTTGAGTCTATTGACGGGCTTTGCGCCGGATTCGACGATAAATTCGGATCAGCTTTGGTGTTGCGAGGCAATGCGCAGGTTTTTGATGGCAGAGATAACGAAGAAATGAAAAAGCGTTTCTTTGAAACAGCATTGGGCGTTGAACTCGCTCTCGTCCTGCAAGAAAGTTCTGGGGAAGCCTGATGCCTGCGGGAAGACCACACGAGGGACGAGTCAGACTGAACATTCATGTTCTTCCTGAGACTGCTGAAATCATTAACAGTCTTGTGAACAAGACGGATGGTGCACGAAACACCCAGGGCAAGATCGTGGATCTCCAATTTCAAAAAAAATCACGCTCAAAAAAAAGCGGCGCTAGTCGTCGTCAGCAGTAAACTCAACGACGCGCCACCCAGCTCGTCCGAGTTTAATCGGGCCACCTTTAAGTGGCGCATGCTGGCGGCGATATCTGATTCGGGAATAACGATCACTGACTCTCTCCAGGACGATGAAATCGCCAGCCTTCAGATTGAAGCTGCGAATGAAGTCGGTCATTCCCGTGAGTCTGTATTCATTACGGGTTCCGCCGAAGAACTTGTTATTATAGTAGATGAAATTGAATGTCCAGTCCTTGCCAGTTTCATCAACCAGATCGATGACGGCTCGTGGGTTCTTGATAGTACGGTCGAGCTTGGGGAAGAACTCCATGATTTCCCCGGATTTGGGGATGAGCATCCCTGCCTGGTGGGTGCGTGCCTGGCCAGTATCTGTTTCACTGAGTTCTTTTTCGACGGCTTTGCTCATATGAGGGATTTGGGTGTGAGATTAAGCGCTCTGATGATCTCGCTTGCGTCAAGGTCGCTGCCGTCGGAGCCAACTACAGACTCCTGTGCCAGTTCACGCTTCGTGGTGGCTCGGGCATCAATAAATTCCTCAACTGTGCCAGAGTAAAACAGACGATGAACGGTAACGGGTCTTGTTTGTCCACGCCGGAAAGCTCTGGCAGATGCCTGATCTTCGATTGCCGGGTTCCATTCGAGATTAAAATGAATCACATGGTTGGCCGCAGTGATATTGAGGCCAGTTCCGGCTGCACGCGGATTAAGAACCAGCACAGCCGGCCCTGTAGTGTTCGAGAATTTATCCACGATTTCCTGCCGTTGCGGCACGTCAGTGCGTCCGTCAATCTGCCAGACTGGGACCTGAAACTTCCGTGCAATGGTCCTTGCGAGGTTGTCGGACATTTCGAGGAAGGATGTGAAAACGAGCGCCTTCTCCTCGTTGCCAAAAAGTTCCTCAAGGATTTCAAGCGCGCGAACGAGTTTGGTGGAACAATCGGTCGCATTAGTCGAGTCCTTCAGTTCATCGACAAGCCAAGGATGCGTGCAGAATAGTCGCAGTTTCTGAAGTACCGCAAGCGCCGATCCCTTTGAATTTGGGTCGGCGCTGAGTCGAATCCGCTCATATGCCTCAGCTGACTTTTCATCCAGATCAATAGCCTGAGGTATGTCGATTCGTGGAGGCAGGTCGGTTGCCACTTCAGCAACCCGACGTCGCAGAATGAATGGCGTCACGCGTTGTTCCAGCATGGCAGCCCCATCACGGGTTTCTGGAAAATCCCGCTCGAACTCATGTCGGCTTCCCAGCCTGCCAGGCAACAGGAAATCCGAGATGGACCATAGATCGGTGAGACGATTTTCAACTGGTGTCCCCGTGACGGCAATGGCAGCAATCCTGTTCAGAGATTTGATCGCCTGCGTGCGCCGGGCGTCGGGGTTCTTGATTGCCTGCGCTTCGTCGAGTATTACGAGTCCCCATGAAATGCTCCGAAAAAGCGAAATGTCGGAAAGCATGGTGTCGTACGATGTGATGATCGCATCCCTCGTTTCAAGTAGACGCGCAATTCCAGCGCGGTCAGCACCACGATGGATCAGTGGAACAACAGATGGTGCAAACTTCCTGAACTCGCGGCGCCAGTTTTCGAGGAGTGTTGCAGGCGCTACAATTAGAACTGGCTGAGTCATGCCGCGTTCCCTGCACGCCAGAAATGCACAGATGATCTGGACCGTCTTTCCAAGACCCATTTCATCGGCAAGCAGACATCCTGGAACGCCTTGCCCCGCCATGTATGCAAGCCATCTGAAACCGCTCGCCTGATATGGGTAAAGAGTCCCGGCAAAGTCTCTTGGCATCGAAATATTCGGGGCAGGATAAGCCTTTGATTCGGCCAGGAGTTCTGGAACCCGGTCAAGAAGAGTAATGCTGTGTTTTCTCACTCCGGTGCAGTCCAGATACTGCTTCAGATTTATCGTGGCGGTTCGTGAGATCTGGCCCACAACCTTCGATACCTGCTCCGAAGTGTCGGATGGCAGTGGTGTCCAGAAGCGGCCATCGCATCCATAATCGGCAAAGCCTTCATCAAGCTGCGGAACCGGAACAATCATTTCACCTTCCCGCGCAAGGACACGCACCTGAATTTCAGGATGCGCAGAGTCAGCAGAAGGCAACAGTTCGATCTGGGGCTCGGCAGCAAAGCGTGAATATTCTATACCAAGGCTGGTGAAGTCTGTTTCGGTTACAATGTGGCCCCGGATCAATGAGGCTCCCTCATGCACGACAGCGTAAATTTCACCAGCGTCTGGATAAATAATTCCGGCAGGTGTTTCAAACAGAATCAGGCCATTGGTGCACTTGATCATTTTGGCCTCCTCTCTTTTACGATTCTGACCAGTTCTTCGATTCCAAGCGGAGGAGTGACTCGGTGAACTACGGAGTGGCAGTTTGAACAAAGTGGTATGAGATCGGTTGCTGGATTGATCAGCACTTCTCCTGTCGTTGCAAGTGGCTCAATGTGATGCACTTCAATATAATCAGAGGCAATTTCTCCATAATTTTCACCGAAGCTGAAACCGCATCCATGACAGCGCGTGCCGTGAATTCTGATACAGGCATCCCTGTTGAGCTTTTTCCTTTCGTATCGGGTTGCAAGATACTGGACTGCAGCGCCTTCGATTTCCCCTGCATGTTCCTCCTCGGATACGGTGCCAATCAGCGACATTGCCATTCCTATCAGTGGCGTGATAAGGAGGTCAGCAACTGGCAGCAGTTCAACATCCTTGTTCAGGTCAAATACAAGGGCACTTTTTCGCAGAGTGAAATCAAATGAGGTCCAATCCGTAGCCCAAGCCGAGGGATTCTGTGCATCAACCGTGGTGCCGTTGACACGAATTCCGATGTGCACACCGGCGCGGGCAAGCGACTGGGCGTAGCTTGAGAAGAGAAGTTTGGCAGAAGCACTGCAGGCCCCCATTGACCTGACCATCTCTCCTGCAAATGTTCCTGGTGTCAGCATCGCCTCGGCACTTCGCCAGCCAGGTTTGAACCGAAGGCTGAACGACTCGTTTTCATGGAATGCGGATGGCCAGAGTAACATCTGGCCGTCCGACACCTCTCCCGAGAGCTGTAGTCCAAGCTTGCGCTGAACCATGGAGCAAATCTGATCGCAGCTGGCGGCGTTCATTCGACCTCAGGTTCGGGTAGGTCCTCCACGAGCTTCCGAAGGTTTCGGGAAACGTCGAAGCGCAGATCATCGAACAGACGCTTGTCGGCATCTGTGGTACAATTCAGCTCAGAGACACTGAGCCCCCAGAGAAGAGCATCCATTCCCTGGATGGTGACGCCTGTCGAAAGGTTAGGCACATACACTTTTTGATAATAGGGATGCCCTGTGTTGATTTTGGCAGCAATGTGGGTGCTGCCATCGGGTCCTTTCGAAATCGCAGGTTGCCACAACAATCCGTCCTCCAGGGAATCAACTGGCTGGATATGAATTTCATTGGGGTTTTTGGGAGCCGCGACGCCAATTTTCAGTTTAACCTTGCCCCGTGGGTTCTGGATCGTTGCTTCTCCTTTTGCTTCATCAGAATCAAGAACTGCTGGTCCTTTGATGGATTCTTCCTTGCCGCCAATGTTACGGTTTGAAGTGTCGTGAGCGCCTGCTGCCTTGCGGCTGGTCTGGCTTCGTTGTCCGCTCCGATAAATGCGCTCCGCTTCACGACGGACTGGATTGAGAAAATCAGTCAGGTGCTCGTAGAGAGCTTCGTCCAGAATGATCTGGGACTTCTTGATATCAATATGGAAAGCCTCGTCAAGCTTGTGGTCGAACGAGAATTCGACACGCAGAAGGGTATAGTGGGGTTCCTTTGAAAACAGTTTCAGCCAGTCTGGCCCGTGGATAAGCCGGTTTTCCCGGTAGATGTATATGCCCTGATTAAAATTTGAAAGTTTTGCGGCCTTGAAGGCTTCGTCAGTTTTGAACTCTTCCTTCCTAGGCAGAATAAATGCTCGTAAACGGATGCTTGATTCGGTGCCATTGGGCATCTGGCATGGAAAAGTTTCTTCTTTGGCAAGCAGCGCGTGCTCTTCGCAGAATGGGTCCCATGCACTCACTGCCTTATCGTTGAGTCGCAGAATCACAGTTCTCGCCCGAGTGTCTTTTCCATCGAGATAGCGCTGGTAGATCAACGCCAGGTGCTCCCGGAGTTCATCTTCATATTTTGTCAGAGCTTTTCGAGCGTGTGCGCCGTCTGGCTGTGCAAAATTTCTGAGAAGTCGGTCAACCTGGTCCCAGATTACGAGCGTGCCTGCCCGCTTGCCAATTTTGGCATTGAAGGCTTTGGCTTCTTCCTCAGTTGGATCGCTCAGCAGCAGCTCCCATCCTTCTTTCGCTACGTGATCGAGGCTCCAAGTGGCTTTGATGAGTTCATCATCAGCATTCGCACGGGAAATCACTGAAAGCTTGCGGCAAAAAGCCGTGGACGCTGTTTTCAGTCCCAGCCCGAATTTGCCGAGGCTAGCAAGTGACGGGCGCACCTTCGCACCATATCGCATTGCATTGATCAGCCCTTCTCTGTCCATGCCAGTACCATTATCGAAGATCCGCAAGGAGATGCTGCCACGGAAGGCCATTTTCAGTTCCACATCTATTTCAGAAGCTTCTGCAGCAATCGAATTATCGATGACGTCCGCGACGGCTGTTTTGAAAACGTATCCTGTATCGCGGAGGCCTTCCACCATCCGGGCCGGGTCTGGTGGCAGTGTATATTTTTCAGCTGTCATAGGAAAAAGAGTGTTCTTGAGGTCAGGTTTGGTGCAAGCCGATTCAGATTTTGATAGGTCTCGCACTCAACTTTGGCTTCCACCGTAGCGCAAGTGCAACACTCAGTATTCAAATCGCTCAGCCAGCCGGAATGGTATTGATAATGTATTTTATCACTACTATAATTCATTCATGGTGAGGTGATTAGAATGCTTAATGGTTCTTCAGGGTTGGTAGTCGAAACGAGCGGGCGTTTGCTGACGGCATCAGAGTTTCAGAATTTGGCGAATGTGCCACCGGAAGTCGAATGGTTTGCAAACATCGAAAACGCGAACACGCGGCGGGCATACAAAAGTGACGTTCAGGAATTCATGCGCTTCGCAGGCATCCACCAAGCGGAAGAATTTCGCCTGGTGAAGCGGTCGCACCTGATAGCGTGGCGCAAACAGCTTGAGACACGTGTGCTAGAGGCGGCAACGGTTCGGCGCAAACTCTCTGCCGTGGCTTCATTGTTTGACTACCTGTGCGAATGCAATGCTGTCCCCTTTAATCCTGCGGATGGTGTGAAGCGCCCAAATCAGGGTGCGAACGAGGGCAAGTCCCCCGCACTTGGTGATGAGCAGGCAAAGGCGATTCTCGAAGCTCCATCGCCAAACACGATCAAAGGGCTTCGTGACCGGGCTATTCTTTCAGTCCTGCTGTTTCACGGGCTTCGCCGCGCTGAACTCTGTTCGCTTTCTGTGGGTGATCTGCAATCACGTCGGGGCGTGGTGCATTTCTGCGTTCAAGGCAAGGGCGGCAAAATCCGGTTCCTGCCGGTGCATCCGCACAGCTCACAACGAATCAGCGAATATCTGGAGCGATCTGGACATGGAGACAAACCTGACAACGCGCTCTTTCGTCCGGTGAAAAATTCGACAGGAGGGTTGGAAAATTCGCTCACGGGGCACGGCGTTTACAAAGACGTGGTTCGGAAGTATGCGCAGAAGCTCGGACTTGATGCAAGCGCGGTGTGTGTACATGGGCTGAGAGCCACAGCCGCCACAAACGCACTCGATCATGAAGCTGACATTGCCAAGGTTCAGGAGTGGCTCGGGCATGCGAGCATCGCAACTACACGGCTGTATGACAGGCGCAAAACCAAGCCCGAGGACTCACCAACTTTTAAAGTGAGCTACTGAGGCAGCCTTGGTTCCTTCATGGCATCATTCAACGAGTGTTTTTTCCGCGTCAACAAGTGTTGGCGGTGGTGTGGCAGCAGAGATGGAAAACCATGGCAATGGTTCCGTGGCAGACTCCTGAACTGATGCGTTTATCGCCTTGGCTTGCGTAAGCTTTTTCGGTCCTTCCTCTGCTTCACCTTCAGAAGCGACTCAACGTATTCGACAACCTCCGGCTCTCGAAATCGTTTGGAGTCATTCCAAACCTTGTTTGGAATGGGCAAGCTGAAGAACTCGCGCAAATCCTCATCCTGTCCTGCCGGTTGCTCGTGAACCCGCCCCCTGATGGCAGCCATGACGGCGGTCAGATGCAGAATAATGAGGTTCACAAAGATGCGCTCCTCAAGTGTGACCGGCTTGATGTCGAGTTTTGCGTCTGCGCTCAGCACCCGCAAAAGGTTCGGCTTGTCGATCACCTGCTGCCAAATGGAGCGGTGATGCTCGGTGATGTTGAGCAAGTTGGAAATGCGGCGGATTCTGGTGTCCAGGAGGAAGGAACGCCCGGTGAAGAACAAACCGGCAACGATACCTGTGGTCTGCAACAGGTTGAACCAGTGCGACCCGAACCACTCTACAAAAATTCCCACACCCTGCCTTGTAACAGAATGTGGGAATGAAGGCAAGAGGGGTGCGATCTCACGCAAGGCGAGCAATGTCGCCCTTGGCGCGAAGAAGAATCTCGCGTGGTATGCGGATGACCCGCTCCTCTGCTGCACAGCCTGCGGAAGCGGGAAGCGCTGGGATGGCTGCTGCGGTGATGTCCTGGCCGATGATGGCGAAATCGCCACTGTCGAGTTCCAGGATGTCAGGGCAGCCTGATGAACTCGATGATTGTCTCCCGCCCTCGTGAGGGTCGGGACCGATGCGACGCTTTACGGTGATGTTCATGATGGTGGATGTTTGTGCTGAAATCGGAACAATTGTTCCGTAATCAGAACATTGTTCTGAATTCCGAACCGTTTCAAGCGGTGTTTTAGCTATTTGGGTGCTAGCTAAAATGCCGAAGCACACACAGAACGCCATCGGACCACAGCTCGCCCGCCATCGAAACAGCCTTTCCATGTCGCAGGCGGACTTCTCGGCGCACTGTCAAAGGCTGGGATGGGACATTTCACGTGAGACGCTGGCCAAAATCGAATCAGGCATCCGATGTGTTACGGATGTTGAATTAACGCAGATTTCAAAAGCGCTCAAAATTCCCATTCCCTCTCTTTTTCCTGCATCGAATCAGTACCTCTTTCTAAACGAGAGAAAGTCATAACAAATTCATACCGGAGCCGATATGCCCGAGACAACAATCAATCGCGTTGCGTATTCTCCTGGTGAATTTGCAAAGATGTTTGGGAAATCCCAGACCTGGGGATATCGGGAAATTTACAGAGGCAATGTCAACGCTATAACAGAACATGGGCGGATTCTGATCCCCGCGAAGGAGGTTGAACGAGTTCTTGAAAGCGCTGGCATCTACAATGGGCGGGAAAAGCCGAAGGTGGCCGAGGAGAGAATCAAAAAGATGACGCCTGAACAAAAGAGCATCTGGCAGCGATTCCTTGAATTGCGCAGGGAACCGGGAACTGGTGCGCAGGCGCAGCCGAAAAAAGAGGCTACTCAGCGCAAGACGACTGGTGGCAAAGTGTCCCGCAGTTCGACAATGCAGCGGCTTGCCAAATCATGGCGTAAAGGCGGTTAAGCCGCTGCAGCAAAGGAAACCTTCTGCGCCTGCGCGACAGAATGTTCGCGCCTGAGATGACCATATGTTTTCATGGCAAGGACACCGCCGTCTTTGTGCCCAAGCCAGCGTGAAACGGTTGGAATATCGACACCGCTTTCAATGCAAATGGTGGCGAAGAAGTGCCGCAGATCGTGATGTGTAATTCGCGTCATGCCGATTTCTTTGGCTGCACGGTCCATGGCCTTCTGGCATTCATTCACTTTAAAAACTGGTGTTTTTAGAGGCTCATTTGCCCGCGCATCACGGAGCCGTTTAAACAGCGCATATGCGGCTGGAATCATCGGCACGCGGCGGATCTCACCGTTTTTTGTTCGTTCAACGGCATCTCCCATCACCACGATTTCCTTGGAGGCGAAGTCGAGGTCTTTCCAGGCTATCCTTGCCGCCTCGGAAATCCGGCAGCCGGTATAGGCAAGGCCTTCGGCGAAATCCGCGCAGTGCACCGAGAACCTGCCATGACGTGTCCGTATGAATTCAATGAACGCGGCAAACTGAGTGAGTGTCGGAAGCTCAAGCATTTTCAGGCGAACTGGCATCCGCTCCAACCCTTCGGCGGGATTGGAATACAGGATGCCGTTTTCAATAGCGATGGCCAGCACATGACGAACAAGGGCGAGCGAGTTGTTGTAACGCGTAGAACTGGCATCCTTTGCGTATTCTGCTGCCCAATCGCGGCAGGCGGCTTTTGTGACTTTCCTGACTTCCATTTCAGCCAGCCCGGGCCAGCTTTTCAGGACAGCAGTCAGTATCTGCGCCCAATAATGGCGTGTTGCCGATTTAATGTTCACTCTTCCGGCGAGACGTTTGGAATGCAGTTCAGCGGCTTGCTTGAAAGTCATTTTCGCGCCGGATGCGCTGACTTCCCTGCCCTTGTGTTCACGGTGTTCTTTCTGGGCTGTGGCGAGGCGTGCCTCGGCAACTGAGAAGTGCGATGTTTTGAGCGACTTCCAAACTTCTTTGCCATTCAGGTAGAGACGGGCATAGTAGCGGCCTGATTTATGGCGCACCAAATTTTGCAGCCTCGTTTTCTCCCATGTTTTCACGGTCGTCTCGGCTTTCATGCCGTGACCGTAGAACAGGACCGTGAAAATGCAAGTTGCGGAAAACAGGATGTGTCGTATTTCCCTTCGTAAATTCTGTGCTACGCTCCTGTAGCTCAACGGTTAGAGCAGGGGACTCATAATCCCTTGGTTGCGGGTTCGAATCCCACCGGGAGCACTTTTTTCGGTTTGAGCCGGTCATCTCGCCTTATCCTGACTTGGCTCATGTGGCCTATTTTCATCCAGATGAACTTCCGCCGATAGCTGGCCAACTAAGGCAGGTCAGTGGAATGACATCGCCCGCCCAGAATGCATCACTCGGGCATGAAGCCACAGGTCAGTTCCTCCTTGCCATCCATAACGCCGTCCGTTACTATTGGACTACCGCGATGCATGATCCGCTCCTTCGCCTGCGACGACACCGCCCGGCTGTTCCAGCGGGAGAAAGCCCGCGCTTTCCCGCCGGACATCCAGCGTACCGCGCTGCGGAAGCTGGCCCAGCTTCACGCCGTCACGGAATTGCTCCAACTCCGAGTTCCGCCTGGCAACAGGTTGGAAAGCCTCAAGGGAGACCGCAAAGGACAGCATTCCATTCGTATCAACGACCAATGGCGCGTCTGTTTCCGCTGGGATGCCGACGGCCCGCATGACGTTGAAATCGTGGACTACCATTGACATCCAGCCGCCATGAAAAAGCACGCCCCCATTCATCCAGGAGAAGTCCTCCGCGAGGACTTCCTCGTGCCGCTGGATTTATCGGAATACCGTCTGGCCCAGGACATCGGCGTTCCGCCGCGTCGCATCAATGAAATCGTCAAGGGCAGGCGTTCCATCACTGCGGATACCGCGCTACGGCTGTCCCGATATTTTGAATGGCCGGCAGAAGTCTGGATGAACCTCCAGGCAAGTTACGACCGCCAGATCGCCGAAGCCGGGATGCAGACGGTGTTGAAACGCATCAAGCCATGCAAGCAGGCTGCAGCCTGAACATATCAGCCCGCCCCGTTTCTCTGGCGCACCCGGCAGGGATCGAACCTGCGACCGGCCGATTAGAAATCGGCTGCTCTATCCACTGAGCTACAGGTGCTTCACAGAAAATGCGGAAAAGCTGACTGCGGCGCGATCATAAGTCCATCTGCCCATTGAGCAAGGGCGCGCTTCATTCACTTGGGGCGGGATCGGGCGGCTACTGCAGGTTCTGCCCGCCGTCCTCCATGTCCTTGCGCTCCGGGCGCTGCCAGTAGGTGTATTGTGGAGTCCATTCCCCAAAGTCCACACCCATCCCCGCCAGCACCAGGATGTGCCAGACGGCGCAGTAGTCATCGCCCGGGCCAAAGGTGGCCGCCCCTTTGCGCAGGATTTTTCCATCCTTTCGCTCGTAGCAGACGATGCCGGGATTGCCCGACTCTCCCGGCACCACGTCCTGCTCGTGGATGTAGGCGCCGCCGCCGTGCGAGGCCATGCGGAAGCGCCACCCGCGGGACTGGGCCAGGCGCCGCTGCACCTCCGGCGTGTCCTTGGAAAGCAGCACCAGCGCAAAGCGGTCCTCCAGATGCGGTACGAAGCCGTTGAGCCCGTCCGCCCACAGCGTGCAGTAGCGGCAGGCCTGCCCCATGTTGTGAATGGCAAAGAGAATGTCCCTGCCCGCAAAGAGGGAGGAGAGCGTCACCGGTCCGGTCGGCGTCTCAAAGGTGTAGTTCGGCACCTCCACAGGCGGTGCTGCCTGCCGCAGCTCGGCAATCTTCCGCCGGATCTCCTCAAGCTGTTTTTCCAAGGCGGCGATCTCGTCGTTCATGCAGGCTGTATAAAACGGCGGGCCGGATCGAGTCAATGCTCTTGCGCGATCCTGCGCAGAAGCAGGGAACCTTTGCCCCCCGTCGCCTCCTATTCCTCGTGCAGTCCAAACATCTGCAGCACCACGCGGAACATGTCGCCGATTTTGCTGCCGTAGGGCCGCTCCGGGTGCAGGATGGACCAGCCGCGCTGGCGGCCAATGGCGGCCAGGCTGCGGTTCGGATGCACCAGCACCGCATAGCCCGCGTATTCCAGCAGCGGCAGGTCCGCGGCGCTGTCTGAGTAGCTCCAGCAGTGGGCGCGCTCCTGATCCGTGAGCTCCGTCAGGCCGGGCACGACTTCCTCCATCGCCACGATCTTCGCCTCATGCTTGTTGTTCCCCGTCACCAGCCGCGGCATGCCGGGAAACCTGGCCCCCACCTCAAACCGCGTGGCGATGCAGTAGTCAAAGCCCAGCGCATGGGCGATCTCATGCGCGTAGAAGTCCGGGCTCGCGGTGTTCAGCACCAGCACGCGGTGCTGATGCTTGTGGCGCAGCACTTCCGCGCGCAGGGAGGGGTAGGCCCACTTCGGCACACAGACTTCGGCGAATTCGTGGGCATACGCCGCCAGCCGCTCCCGCGGCATGCCGCGCAGGTAGCTCAAAAAGGCGCGCTTCGCCGTGGCCGTGCTCGCCAGGCCGCAGGCCCGCGCCAGGGCCACCGGCACAAAGAGCGCGTGCAGCAGCACCCGCCAGGGCTCGCGGTGCAGCACGAAGTTGCAGAACAGCGCCTGCGTATCGAAGGGCAGCAGCGTGTGGTCGAGATCAAAAAAGGCGTAGGTGCGTGCGGGCATGACACGTGGGTCGGCGGAAAGACGACACCAGGACCCTAGCGCCGCGTTTCCATCTGGCAAAACATTCCCAGCCTTGACGGATGCAGCGGCGGGCGGCACTATGCACACCCTTTTTCCCCCAAGACCTCATGGCCCAAGAAACCACCCTCATCCTGCTCAAGCCCGACTGCGTCGCCCGTGGCATCAATGGCGAAGTCCTCAAGCGCCTCGAAGACGAAGGCTTCCGCATCCGCGGCTGCAAGATGATCCAGCTCACCGACGAGCTGCTCAAGGAGCACTACGCGCACATCGCCGACAAGCCTTTCTTCCCTGACGTGGCCAGCTTCATGAAGAGCAAGCCCGTCATCGCCGTCGCCATTTCCGGTGAAAACATCATCTCCCATGTGCGCGACCTCCTGGGCCCCACCGATTCCAAGGCCGCCCCCAAGGGCACCATCCGCGGCGACTTTGGCACGGACAAGATGACCAACGTCGTCCACGCCTCCGACTCCCCCGAGGCCGCTGCCGTGGAGCTGAAGCGCTTCTTCAAAGACGGCGAGATTTTCAGCTATTGAGGCGGCCGGCTTTTTCGCTACACTCCCCGCCTCAGGCTTTTCCTCCTTGGATGCCGATGTGGTGAAATGGTAAACACAGCAGACTTAAAATCTGCTGGGAGGCAACTCCCTTGCCGGTTCGAGTCCGGCCATCGGCACCTGGTCATTCCCCGCGGTATGGGGAAAGGCAGTCGGCAGACAAGTCCGGCCCGCCCGCGGCGGACGATTCCTTGGCATGTCTAAACATGCATCAACATCCCCCGGGGAGGATCTGGAGGAGCTGGACCTCATGATCGACAACATGGAGACCGCCTCCCAGGAGATGGAGGTGAAGAAGATCCTGGATGGCCTCCGCGGTGTCCGCGCCGGCCGCGTCGTTCAGGGCGGCGCCTGGGTGAGCTACCACGCAGACACCATCACCATGGAAAAGATATGCGCAGCCCTTCAGCAGGCAGGCTACCAGGCCGGCGTCTTCCAGAATTCCGATCCCCCTGTCACCGGCACGAGTGCGGAGTGACGCCCCCCCGGGCCCTGCGGAGGCAGCGCAATTTTCGCGCAGGAAGTCCCATGCCCGCCGATGAACGTATTCATAGGTACGACTGTCACCACTTCCTATATGAGTTCCAAACCCACCCCCCTCACCCCCAAAGAAAAGGAAATCCAAACCCTTTACGCCCGCGGCAAGACGCCCGAGATGATCGCCATCCGCATGGGCATGAAGCTGTCCAAAGTCATGATGGCGATCTCGATGATGTCCAAGACCCTGGGATAAAATGAAACTCCCGCGTCGGGGCGCTCCCCAGGCCGCGCACCCGCCAGCCAGCCAGCCCGCCTCCGGGAGCACAGCAGCCAGCCTGTTCCCTTACCGCTCTTCCTTCGCCCGCCTTTGCTCCCGGCGCACCTCCCGCATCCGTCGGTAGCCCACCAGCTTCTTGTGCTGCTCGTCCCACAGCCGGTAGGCCAGGGATTTGAAGCTCATGCGGATGGTGATGGGCTTCACCTGCTGAAACACCGGGTGCGACTTGTGGCAGCGCTCCAGATAGTAGTTCGGGATGCGCGAGCTCAGGTGGTGAATGTGGTGAAAGCCGATGTTTCCAGACAGCCACTGCAGCACGCGCGGCAGCTTGTAGTAGGAGCTGCCCTGCAGAGCTGCGGCCGTGAAGTCCCAGTCCTCATGCTCCTCCCAGTACGCGTCTTCAAACTGGTGCTGAATGTAGAAGAGCCACACACCGCATGCCCCGGACACCCCGGTCACGATGGCCTGCAGGATCAGGTAGTTCAGCGGGCCATAGATCCAGCCCATGATCACCACCATGCTCAGCAGCGCCAGGTTCATGTGCCACACGGAGTCCCGCTCCCGCCTGTCACTGCCATTCCGCGGCACACGCTGCAGAAGGACGAAGAGCACAAACGGCGCGATGACAAACAGCACCACCGGGTTTCGTGCCAGCTTGTAGGCAAAGCGTTTCCAGCGGGAGGACTCCAGGTACTCCTGCACCGTCATCGTCCACACATCTCCCACGCCGCGCTTGTCCAGGTTTCCCGTGGTGGCATGGTGCAGGGAGTGCTCCCACCGCCACTGATAGTAGGGCGTGAAGGTAAGCATGCCCGTGATGAAGCCGGTGATGTCATTGGCCTGGCGCGACTTGAAAAACGAGCCGTGCCCGCAGTCGTGAAAGATGATGAACACGCGCACCAGCAGCCCGCCCGCCAGCACGGCCAGCGGCACCGCCAGCCACCAGGACACCTTCAGCGCAAAATACATGCCCGCCCACAGCAGGACGTAAGGCACCAGGGTATCCACTAACTGCACCACCGCCCGCCAGAGCGACGGCTTTTGAAACCTGGCCACAATGGCCTTCCACTCCGCCACCGTGGGAAACCGCGGCTGCAGCGCGGAAAGAGCAGCACCATTCGCATTCATAACTTCCCTTTCTGTTGGTTGGTTTGTCTGAAGAAACAATAGCTCCAAAATGCCTTTTTTCAAGCCGAGTCAGCGCATGCACCGCCTCTCATGAAATAGATCGAGTGCCGGGTGTGGATGGGTTGTATGTGGGAAGGGCCGGCCACGGTGGGGCAAAGCACGCCCCAGGTTAAACCGCGCAGGCCCGCACGCCGATCACTGGCATTCCATGGACCTCCCGGGCCCGGCCTCTTCTTCACTCACGGCCTGCCGTGGGCAAAGGAAGTGCTGAAGTGAGCAGGCCGCGCGCAGGCAAAGACAAGGCACGTGCAGGCCTACTGGAAACCACTATGCCAAAATTGCGGTCTCTCACGAGCCCACGTACCGTATCGGCCCACAATATCGCAAACTCCGCCTCGCGGCATCATAGCCCTCGTGAACTCAAACCACGAACGCGCTATGAACACCACCACCACCCACACCACCCCCCGTCAACGTTTCATCATGAACCTCGCCGAGAGCGAGCTGTTTCAGCACTACCAGAAAGCCTTCCACACGCTCACCAGCCTGCCCCTGAGCCTGGAAGCGGCCAAAGACGACGCCCACATCGACTCCATCGTCACAAAACAGGGCGTGGCCGGCGTGGTGGAAACCCAGGTCCCTGTGCGGGTGGGAAAAAACACCATCGCCGTCATGCTCACCGGCGGCGTCCGCCTTCAGCCCGCCACGGCCGAGACCTTCGCCCCCGTGGCCAAGGCGCTGCTTGACGACAACCGCACCGCCGCGGAAATCCGCGGGGCAAAGCTGCAGTTTGAGCACGTCCCCGTCATGGAGCCCGCCCGCTACGAGGCCGCCGTGGCCATCCTGCAGTCCTTTGCCCTTCAGCTCGGAGACAGCGCCCACCGCCTCCTGTTTGCCACCGCCACGCATGAGCCCGAAGCCGTGCGCAATGCCAAGTCCTTCATCCACGCCCACCTCGCCGAGCCCATGTCCCTCGAGGCCGTGGCCAGCGCCGTGAACGTCAGCCCCTTCCACTTCTGCAAGCTCTTCAAGCGCGCCACCGGCCTCACCTTCACCGACTTCGTGAACCGCGCCCGCGTCGAAAAGGCCAAGCGCATGCTCATGAAGCCCGCCGCCCGCATCACCGAAGTGGCCTACGATGTCGGCTTTCAGAGCCTGTCTCATTTCAACCGCAGCTTCCGCCGCATCGCCGACGAATCCCCCACGGAATTCCGCAGCCGCATGAAGCACGGCGGTCCGGCCCTCATGGCCGCATAAAAATTTGTCGCCATGTGCATCGCTCTGCGGTGTTTCGACGACATTGCCCCGGAGAGGACGCCTGAGCGCGTTGGGCCACCCTTTCCGGGGTTTTTTGTGTAAAGTACTTGCGAGCTTTAGCTCGCTCTGGGAGCGCACAACTGCCCCCGGACTGCCTGCGGCCAATGGTGCCCTTTCGGCGCGCTGCTTTGTTTGCGTTCCTGTCCGTGCAGAGGCTTTGGCGGGCCGACACCACGGGGGCAAAAAAACCACGTTCAGGCGCAGACGCTCTTGCCAGAACGAGCTAAAGCTCATGACTACTTTGGCGGGATGCACTTGACCCCCCGCCCCCTCTGCGCACACTCGCCGTTCACTCCTCCCACCCCTGAACCGAGAACCTAGAACCCCGAACACCTTTTTATGAGCCGGAAAATTCGTTATGGCATGATCGGCGGCGGACGCGGCGCCTTCATCGGCGGCGTCCATCGCATCGCAGCATCGATCGATCAGCAGATTGAACTCGTCTGCGGCGCATTTTCCTCCGATCCCCAGCGCTCCAAGGACAGCGGCGCCGACTTCTTCCTGCCTGCCGAACGCTGCTACGGCAACTTTGAAGAAATGATCCGCACGGAGGCCTCCCTCCCGGCGGACAAGCGCATGGATTTCGTTTCCATCGTCACCCCCAATCACATGCACTTTCCTGCGGCCAAAGCCGCGCTGGAGGCCGGCTTCCACGTCCTTTCTGACAAGCCCGCCACCTTCAATCTCGCCCAGGCCAAGGAACTGGCGGGCATCGTCAAGGCCACCGGCAAGCTCTACGGCGTCACTTACAACTACACCGGCTACCCGCTCATGCGTCAGGCCCGCCAGATGATCGAAGAAGGCAAGCTGGGTGAGATCCGCAAAGTTGTCGTCGAGTATCCCCAGGGCTGGCTCGCCACCATGCTGGAAAACACCGGCCAGAAGCAGGCCGCCTGGCGTGTGGACCCCGCCATCTGCGGCGCCGCCGGCTGCATGGGAGACATCGGCACCCACGCCATCAATCTCGCTGAATACGTCACCGGCCTCCACATCAAGGAGCTCGCCGCAGACCTCACCATCTTCCTCGCCAAGGAAGGCCGCCGCCTGGAGGACGACGGCAATGTGCTCCTCCGTTTCACCAACGGCGCCAAAGGCGTGCTGCACTCCAGCCAGATCAGCGTCGGCTGTGAAAACAACCTCAGCCTCCGCGTCTACGGCTCTCTCGGCGGCATCGAGTGGTCCCAGCTCGACCCGAATACCATGATCGTCACCTCCCTCGACAAGCCCAAGCAGATCTATCGCACCGGCCTCGGTTACCTCGGCAGCGCCGCCGCCGCCGCCACCCGCACCCCCTCCGGACATCCGGAAGGCTACCTCGAAGGCTTCGCCAACATCTACAAGAACTTCGCCAACCACGTCCGCGCCGTGAATGCCGGCACCCCGCCGAACCCGCTCGACATGGACTACCCCACCATCGAGGAAGGCGTGGCCGGCATGGCCTTCATCGAGGCCGTCGTCGCCTCCTCCGCCAACAACGCCGCCTGGACCCCGCTGGACTACACGCCAACCACCCGCGCAAAATACGGCGACGCCACGCTGAGCAGCGACCGCGGCGGCCTTTCTTGAGCGCGCGATAACGCAAAACGAAATCATGGAGCGATGCCGGTCTGCGCTGGCATCGCTCTTTTTCTATCCGTCGGGTTTTTCATCGCCTCGCGGAAGACACGGCTGGCAGCGCGACCTTCCAGCAGGAGATGCGCTTGCTGCTCGGCGTGAAGACCAGCACGGTCTCCGCATCCAGCGCGGTCATGCACGTGTTTCCGCCGCTGACTTGGGTCACCACCCGCGCGGCGCTCCACTCGCGCCCGTTGCCATCGTGAGAGAGATGCAGGAAGCAGCCAAGTTTGGTGTGCGCGGTGAGCAGCACCAGCGTGCCATTCGGCATGAGCAGCAGGCTCGGCAGTTTCCCCGCCACGATCTGCCGCTGCGGACCCGCCACGATTTTTTCCACCGGCGACCAAGTCGTCCCGCCATCCGCCGAACGCGCGGCGACGAGTGCCGCCTGCTCGCTGCTGCCGGTTCGTATGACCGCCAGCAGCGCTCCATCCGCCGTGCGTGCCACCGCAGTCTCCAGCCACGGCGTGGTGGGAGCGGCACCCGCCTTGACCATTTCCGCCGCGGTGGTGATGGTGGAAAGCACAGACCAGTTCCGCCCGTGGTCCGCCGAGCGCAGCAGCAGTGCACGCGTGCCCGTTTTTCCCCAGGCATACGCAGGCATCAGCCACGCCCCTTTTCCATCTTCCAGGAGATGCGGCAGCGGTCGTGCGATGATCCCCATCTCCGGCGGACAATGCAGCGTGGCCACCCCGGTGCTCCAGGTGCGCCCCTGGTCCTTTGAAACGGCGATGGCATACGCGTCAGCGGGCACATCCGCACCTGTTTGCTCGCCACGCTTTTTGGGGTCCGGCACCCATCGAATGCCAAAGGCCGCCAGGCTGCCGTCTTTCATGCGATCCTGCCAGAGATCGATGCATTTCGCCACCGGCCAGTCGTCCGGGCCTTGCGTCCATGTTCTTCCACCGTCAGCCGAATGGCTCGCACCCGTGCCCGCCGTGCCGCCAAAGTCGTCGGGATGATTCGGATAGACCAGCGTGACCCGGCTCGCTCCCGCTTCTCCTGCAACCACCGCCCATCCCGCACCCGTGATGCCTGCGCGTTCAACCACCGTGGCCGCTGGCGCGGCGTTGTCACCGTCAGCGGCCGCGGCCTCGCGCGTGCAAGGAATCAGCAGCGCAGAAAGAATGCTGAGAATGCTGCATTTCATGGTGGCAGGTCCGCCTCTGGTTACGGCGGGATCTCATCATTCTCATCAGGAATCATCATGGCGGATAACCTCAGTCCTCCGGCGGTGCTGAAGCCGCGGGCTGCTGCTGGGGCGGAGCCTCCAGGCTCACCCCGTTGCTGGTGCGCTCAAGATTGGGATCAAACGCGAATTCAAAGATCGCCCCGTCCAGGGTGTTGAGAAACCAGTCTCGCATCAGCTTCGGATCATTTGACACAGCGGCCTCCAGCATGGCGCGGCCCCTCGCGCCATCAAAAATGTCAAAATCGATCCTCAGCAGCTTTTTGGTGTCAGTGCGAGGCAGTGCGGAAGCGCGTTTTTCCATTTCCTCACTGAACTCAGGATCATTCGTCGTCGCGCTGATGACGCGGTCCAGCAGAGCGTTGAGCTCCTCGCTCTCCTGCGCCTGCCCCTTTTTCATTCCAGCGAAGCGTTTCAGCATGGCATCCACTTTTTGCTGCACCTGGGGAGAGACAGCGGGAGGCCGGTAATGCGGCCTTGCGGAAACGGCCGCAGGCTCCGGTTTGCCCTGAACGACGGGTGTCACCCGCGGCGCAGGCCGGCGCGCCTCGGCAGGTGGATGGGGCGGAAGAGGCTCTTGCATCAGGGGTAAGCTCAGTGCGGCGGCGGCCGTGGCCGTGGCCGTGGCAATCAGGACTTTCGTGGACGTGGTCATGGCAAGGAATGTGGAGGTCGCGGAAACCGTGGCAGGCGGCGCGGCGCTGCTTCCCGCGCCGCTTAAAGCCAGCTTCCCCAGCGAGCCGCTCAGCGTCGCAGGCAGGGCGGCGGCCGCTGTGTGCTGCGCACTCAGGAACACCGCCAGCCCGGCACCGCACATCATGCCCTGGCGGCGCAGGTTCGTGCGCAGTTCGCACACTCCCGCCTCGATCTGACGCGAGATCGTGGACTGGCTCACTCCGGCGCGCGCCGCCATTTCCTGCTGCGTGCGGCCTTCCAGATAATGCGCCACCAGCAGTTCCCGCAGTGCTTCCGGCAGTTCGTTCAGCGCGGCATCCACCTGCGTCTCCAGTTCCTCCCACGCAGGCTCGCCGCTCGCACTGCTGCTGGCGATCTCCGCCGCCACCGCCGCCTGATCCTCATGCCGCCTGCGGCGGGACTCACCGCGCCGCGCGTTGCAGGCCTTGCTCCAGGCCACGCGGTGCAGCCACGCCGCCACCGTTTTCACCCTGCCCTGCCCGCTGCGTGCCAGTTCCAGAAACGTCTCCTGCGCCACATCCTCCGCCAGCGCCGCATCTCCCGTCACCCGCCGCGCCGTCGCAAACACCATCCCCCCATGCTCCCGCACCAGCACGGCAAAAGCCTCCGCGTCACCTTGGCGGTGGTAGCGTGAGAGCAGATGCTGGTGGGCGTCCATCATAAAGAGAGTGTCATACGAAAGACACCGGCCGCAGCATCTTCATGCACGAAATGTGGGCTTCCAAGATGTCAGCAGTCACAGTGTTAGACGCACCCGCCTTCCCCCGGAGCGGTCCAGACAGCACCCGTCGTCCCCGCCTGCCCCCTAAGTGAGCCGCGCCTGGCATTCACCTCTTTCTGAGGTAAGAACAGGCATGTCCACGCTCACCCTCGAACTCGACAGCGCGCTGGCGCGCTCCCTTGAGGAATCTGCGCGCCGTGAGCACAAGCCCGTGGCGGCATGGGCACGCGAACGCCTGCGGATCGCCGCCATGGAGACAGAGGCGGAAGTCACGGGTCATCCCCCCGGCTGGCTCAGACTGTTTGGCAGCATCGACGACGAGACCTTCACCGCACCCGAACGCACCGCCACAAAACCGGCGGTGCGGCTGGATGATGCCTGAACACACCCCGGGCCTGTCGCTTGAGGATTGGACAGCTTGATTATCTCTCCGCACTCCCAGTTCACCTTTAATCAAAACGGGGAGAACAAGCCTCACGCTCATTCTCCCCGCTGCAGTGAATCTTATCAGGCTCAGATCGAAACCGGCTTGCCGCTGGCTGCAGACGCATAGATCGCGTCGATCACCTGCATCAGGCGCAGAGCCTGCTCCAGCGTGTTCAGCGGCTCGGCCTTGCCTTCCAGCACTTCGATGAAGTTCGCGGCGGAGTCGATGCGGCCCATGTCCTCGCACGCGGGGACGGTGATGCTGCGGTTCACGCTGTGGCCGTTTTCCTGCACGTAGAGCTCGCACGCGTCGATGGCCGTGTTGTCCAGCCCGTCGATGCCGAAGAGGCGCTGCACGCAGCCGCCGGCCTTGGTGCCCTGGAAGACCACGGACACTTCCTCACGCTTCACCATTTCCGCCCAGGACACCTGCAGGGAGAGCACCTGCCCGCTCTTGAAGGTGACAAAACCGTGCGCGGAGTTTTCCACATCGGTGATGCCGCCCACGCGGTCCGGGATGCCCCAGGGGCCCTTGAACTGCTTGTCCGTGATGAAGTCGGAGAAGGTCTGCCCCAGCACATGCGCAGGCTCGGGATAGCCCATGAAGTACATGGCCAGGTCCACCATGTGCAGCAGGTCGATGAGGGAGCCGCCACCGGCCAGCTCCTTCGTGGTAAACCAGCCGCCAAATCCAGGAATGCCCGTGCGGCGGATCCACTTCGCCTGCGCGGAGTTGATGGTGCCCACCGCTCCCTGCTTCACATATTTCATCATCGCCTGCGATTCCGGGCGCGCGCGGTTGTTGAAGTTGAAAAGCACCTGCTTGCCCGCCTTCTGTGCGGCGGCGATGATCTCCTTCACCTCATCCGCATGCAGCGCCGGCGGCTTCTCGCAGAAGACGTGCTTGCCCGCTTCCAGGCACTGGATGGCCAGGGACTTGTGAAATTTGTTCGGCACGATGACGCTCACCGCATCCACCTCCGGCGCAGCCAGCATGGCCTCCACCGTCTCATACGGCGTCGTGATGCCCCACTTCGCCGCCGCCTTGGCCGCTGCTCCGGGCGCCGCGTCGCACACGGCGATGATTTCCGCCCCTGCTTTGCGGAATCCCGCCGCGTGATACTGCAACATGCCGCCGACTCCGATGACTCCTACTTTGATGGCCATAAAAAAGGTGATTGATTAAGATGGTTGGTGAATTTGTCCGAGGGCCGCGAGGATGTCGATTGACCCCGGTGGAGTCAAGACTTGAAAACACAGGCGCTGAAACAGCGGCGGCAAAATCCCTGCTCTCCCCGCCTCATGCAGGCACGTTTTCAAACCGCGCCCCCTCCCGCACCGCCGCCATCCATTCCACCAGCGCCGCAGTATCACTCGGATCGCGCAGCCTCACCCGCGCGGCGGAGTCCACCTCGGCCCCCACCATGAAGGTCCAGCCGTCCTCCAGCTCACGAAAGGCATCAAGGTCCGTCACGTCATCCCCCATGAACGCCGTCGCGCTGGAAGGCACCTGGCAGCGGGACATGAACCAGCGCAGCGCCGTGCCTTTGTCCCATTCGATGGCGGGGCGGATCTCCCAGATGCGTTTCGCGGGCCGTATCATCAGCCCCTTCACGCCTTCCACCGCGGCTCTCACCAGCGCCTCGATTTCAGCATGCGCCCCTTCTTCCGCCATGCGGTAGTGGACGGAGGCGCTCAGCCGCTTGTCCTCGATCCACACCCCGGGCAGCGGCGCCAGGTCCCGCGCCAGCCGCGCCATCACCTCACCCAGCACGCCCACCGTCGCCTCTGCCGCTGGCGCCAGCAGCGTGCCTCCTTCATACGAGGCCATCTCCAGCCCGTGGTTCCCTGCATACAGCACGCCCTCCAGCGCCGTCCGCTGCTGCAGATCTGCAATCGAGCGGCCCGAGATCAGCACCAGCGCCACTCCGGGCTGCGCCATGAGCCGCTGCAGCGCCTGCCGCGTGGGAATGGGCAGGCGCGCATCATCCGCGTGCGAGACCAGAGGGGCGATGGTCCCGTCAAAATCACACCCGATGAGAATGCGCGGCTGCGATGTCAGCCACGCGTGCAGCGCTTCACGGGTGGCGGGGTCGGTCCAGTCAGGTGTCATGGTTCACGGTGCTCTCGGCGGTATCCAGTTTCATGAGGTGGCTGAGGATGTTGGCCGCCCACCGGTACACGTTGTTGCTGGCCACCTTTTCACGCATGCTTTTCATGCGCCGCTGCCGCTCCTCCGGCTCCATGGTCAGCGCGCGGTGCATGGCCTCCGCCGTGTCATGGATGGCAAAGGGGTTCACCCCCAGCGCCGTGTCCAGCTCGCGCGCGGCGCCGGTGAATTTGCTCAGGATCAGCACCCCGTCATTGTCCGCACGGCTCGCCACAAACTCCTTCGCCACCAGGTTCATGCCGTCATGCAGCGAGTTCACGATGAAAAAGCGGCACAGCCGGTGCAGCGCCACCATGTCCACCAGCCCATGCTGCTTCTTGAGAAAGGTCACCGGCTGCCACCCCTGCCGTCCCCACCGCCAGTTCACATGCTCCACCAGTTTTTCGATCTCGTCCTCCGCCGCCTGGTACTCCGGCAGGTGGGAGCGGCTCGGCGCCGCGATCTGCACAAAGCTGAATCTTCCGCGCCATTCAGGATGAGTCTCAATGAAATAATCCAGCGCGCGCAGCCGCTCCGGAATGCCCTTCGTGTAGTCCAGCCTTTCAATGCCCACCCCCAGCAGGCGGTCGCCCAGCCTTAGCTTCCGGCGCCATCGTTCCATGGCCTCCTCCACCTCCGTGCTCAGCGCCAGCGCTTCATTCGCCACAAAGTCGATGCTGATGGGAAACGGCCGCACGCTGGTGATGTGCCCGCCGCGCGTGATGTTCCATCCTTCCCGGTCCACCCGGGCCTCCAGCGTGCTGTCCACCGTCTCAAAAAAGTTCTGGCAGTGGTTTCGGATGTGGAAGCCCAGCAGGTCATTTCCCAGCAGCCCCTCCACCAGCTCCTGGCCCCATGGGCAGGTGCGGAACATCTCACGGTTCGGCCACGGGATGTGCCAGAACTGCGCCACGATCAGCTTCTCCCCGCCCATCTCCTTCACCATCCGCGGCAGCAGGCAGAAGTGGTAGTCCTGGACGAAAACGATGGCCCGCTCTCCCCCGGCTTCTTCAATGACGGCCTGCGCAAAGATGCGGTTCACCTCCTGGTACGCCTCCCAGTTCGCCAGCCGGAACACCGGCCGTTTGAAGGCGATGTGGCACAGCGGCCACAGCCCCTCGTTCGCAAATCCATAGTAATACCCCTCCTCCTGCTCCGGCGTCAGCCACACCCGCCGCAGCATGTAGCTGGGGTTTCCCGGCGGCACCGCCAGCCGCCCCTGCGCGTCCGCCGTGTCCCGGTCCGCATTCCCCGCCCCATGGGCGATCCACGTCCCCTTTGAGGCCGCCATGATGGGCCGCAGCGCCGTCGCCAGCCCCCCCGTCGTCTCAATGCATTCCAGATCCCCCCCTTCCCCATACCGGTGCATGTGCGGCTCCCGGTTGGAGACCACAATGAATTTCACGCCGCTCAGACGTGTCTCGATCAGCTCTCGTAGTTCCTCCTTCGTCCATCTGCGGCTGGAGATCATAGTGTCATCTCGGTTGAGGGGCGGTCAGATTATTTTGCAATGTCGGCACAGCTACCACCCACCTGTGGGCCGAATAGTGGTTACCCCTGAGAAATCGCATGCCGCAGGGCCGCAGGAGGTAAAAAACCACCCAGCCGTGAACAAGGAAGAACAACCCTTTCCGTCCACGGGCGACATCGCCCGCCTCGTGCATCACATTCAAACGGAATGGCATGGACTCAGCCGCGGGCTGCGCCAGGTGGCCGAGGCCGTGTCCGATGTGAAACTCGGCGCGGAGGGCGCTCAGGGCTGCCCCATCTACGTCTCCCGCTCCGAGGATCTCCCCCGCGTCCAGCACATCTTCGAAAAATCCCTCTCCTCCGGCCAGATGACCACTCTGCGCTTGAAGGTGCTGCCTCCGGACCCCGCACGCATCGATGAGCACGGCCTGCTCTTTCTTCCAGGCCGCTACGTGGTGCCCGGCGGCCGCTTCAATGAAATGTATGGCTGGGACAGCTACTTCATCGCCCTCGGCCTGCTCCGCCAGGGCCGCGTGGCCATGGCCCGCGCCATCGCCGATCAGTGCCTCTACCAGGTGGAGCACTACGGCACCGTCCTCACGGCAAATCGTACCTACTACCTCACCCGCTCCCACCCGCCCTTTCTCGGACGCCTGGTGCTGGCCGTTTACCGCGCCAGCGGCGACCTCGTCTGGCTCAAGCGCACCCTCCCCCTGCTGGAAAAATTCTACTACTACTGGACGGTGCCTCCCCATCTCGTGCCCGGCATGAATCTCTCCCGCTACTACGACTTCGCCCAGGGCCCCGCCCCCGAAGTCGCCCTGGGAGAAGTGGATGAGCACGGCCGCAACCACTATGAGCGCCTCCGCCTCAATCTCGCCGCCGGTGGCGAGTACGTCCAGGATGCCAGCGCCTTCCTCGACCCAGAAACTGGCGCGCTCACCACCCACGCCTACCATGCAGACCGCAGCATGCGCGAGTCAGGCTTCGACGTCAGCGGCCGCTTTGGCTTCGCCAATCTCGACATCCTCGACATCATGCCCGCCTGCCTCAACACCCTCCTCTGGCGCCTGGAGGTGGACATCGCCAAAGTACGCGCCTTTCTCGATGCCACCGCCTCGCTCAGTGTCTGGCAGGAGCGCGCCCAGCAGCGCGCCACCGCCATCAATGAGCACCTGTGGGATGAAGAAGCCGGCCTCTTCTACGACTTCGACGGCCGCGCCGGACGCCGCCGCGCCTACCCCTTCGCCACCACCTTCTGGCCCCTCTGGGCCGGATTTGCCACCCGTGAGCAGGCGGCGCGCGTGGTGGAGCGCCTCCCGGATTTTGAGGCCATGGGCGGCCTGCTCACCAGCCTGCACCTCAGCGGCTGCCAGTGGGACAAACCCTTCGGCTGGGCGCCGCTGAACTACCTCGCCGTCATGGGCTTGCACCGTTACGGCTACCGCCACGAAGCCCGCCGCATCGCCCGCCGCTTCGTCACCCTCGTCATCTCCGAGTTCCGCCGCACCGGCATGCTCTTTGAGAAATACGACCTCGAAGGCATGACCAGCGACGTCACCGGCAAGATCCAGTTTGGCTACCCCTCCAATGAGCCCGGCTTCGGCTGGACCAACGCCTGCACCATGGAGCTCCTCGACTACCTCGGCTGCCTCGGCGACCTCGACACCGAACAGACCTTCACCGCGAGAATCCAGCTCCCACCGCGCACGCAGAAGACCCCGGCCTGACCCCGGAATCGTCCTCGTCCTCCTACTCGAACTCAGCTTGCCCTTCGTAGCTTCAGCGAAGAATGGGTCCTCGGTCAAGGCGCTTCGCGTGAGTAAAACGGGTCAAAAATGCGCACCGCCTGAAGCGTACGCAAAGCACCAGCGTGCCCGCACACCCACCCCCAATTTACAATTTCCATTTTTCAGTTCCCAGTTTTCAGTCCCTCCACCTTCCGCAGCCTTCCCGTCCCCACGCCCCTTCGTCATTCCTCATTCTGATTTCGTCATTCCTTCCGTCACGTCATGCCCCCCACTCTCCGCCCCGCCACCCCCGCCGACCTCCCGGCCATCAACGCCATCTACAATCACTACGTGGAGCACAGCACCTGCACCTACCAGACCGTGCCCAGCACCGCGCAGGAGCGACAGGACTGGTTTGACGCCCACGGCCCCGAGCACCCCGTCATCGTCGCCGAAGAAGACGGCCACATCATCGGCTGGGGCTCCCTCAGTCGCTTCCACCCACGCCAGGCCTACTGCCACAGTGTGGAGGATTCCATCTACCTCCACCACGAGCATCAGGGCAAAGGCATCGGCAGCCTGTTGCTCGGCAGGCTCATCGAGCTCGCCCGCAAAATCGGCCATCACACCATCCTCGGCGGCATCGATGCCGACCAGGCCGGCAGCATCGCCCTCCACGCCAAATTCGGCTTCGTCAAAGTCTCCCACCTCAAGGAAGTCGGCCACAAACACGGCCGCTGGCTCGATGTCCTCTGGATGCAAAAAATGCTGTAGCCGCAAAGTTGCCCAGTTGCGCCGCAACTGAAGTCTTTCCGAGGGCTTGCAGCATCCCTGCGAAATTTTATTCTATGCTGTGGTTCTGTCTCCGCCAGCAAAGCTTGACCTGCCTGCGCTCAGTGCGGCGGTCCGCCCTGTGTGCGAACGCTACGCCGTCGCGCGCATGGAGTTGTTGGGCTCGCGCGCCAGTGAACTTTCGCATGAGGCAGCGATTACGATTTTCTTGTCACATTCCTCCCGCATGCCAATGCGGGCCTGCTGGAAATGGGCGGCTTAAAAGAAGACCTCGAACAGCAGCTCGGACATAGCGTGGATCTTCTCAGCCGGGCCGCCGTCGAGCGCAGTGGCAACCCCTACCGCAGGCGCTCCATCCTCGCCGCGCCCCTCACCGTGTATGCTCAATGAGAAACAACACGGTCTGCTGCGGGATATTCTCGACTCTTCGGCCTTGATCAGCCACCCGTGCACTTAAAATCATTTTGCACCCGATAAATCGGGGGCGGCCAATGCGGATCTCCCTCTCCCCGCCCCGGAGGTGATTGCTCTGTGTTTACTTCGGGGAGAGGGTTGGGGTGAGGGGACGACGCACATCTTTCGACAACGTGCGATGCGCACTCGGCTAACCTTGCCTACCCTCAAAGGACCTCACGGCATTGAACAAGCTCTGCCTTCCATTTGGCACACCTCTCCCTCTCCCGTCTTGACCTTTTCCGCCCGCCCCGCTAGAACCGCCCTCAAACGTTCGTCTTCACGCCATGCTCAGCGCCCTCGCCCAAATGCAGACGCTCTCCCGCCGCCGCTTTCTCAGCGGCACGGCCATGGGCTTGTCCAGCGTGGCCCTGTCGGACCTGATGGCAAATTCACGCCCGCACTTCCCCGCCAAGGCCAAGCGCGTCATCTGGCTCTTCATGCACGGCGGCCCCAGCCATCTCGACCTCTTCGATCCGAAGCCCGAGCTCGTCCGCCACGCCGGCAAGCCCCTCCCCGAAAGCTACGGCGCAGTGGAGACACGCCGCAAAGTCGCGCAAAACCCGCTGCTCGCTCCAGTGAAGCCTTTCCGCAAGCACGGCCAGAGCGGCATCGAAGTCAGTAACTTCCTGCCCAACATGGCGCAGCTCGCCGATGAAATGTGCGTCATCCGCAGTTGCCATGGTGACAGCGTGAACCACCCGCAGTCCGTCTATCAGATGAACACGGGCTCCATCCAGATGGGCAAGCCCAGCGTGGGAAGCTGGGTCTCCTATGGCCTCGGTTCTGAGAACGCCGACATGCCCGCCTTCGTCGTCATGCCAGATCCCGGTGGTGGTCTCAAAGGCGGCCCGCCCTCCTGGGGCAGCGGCTACCTCCCCGCCACCTACCAGGGCACCACCATGCGCGCAGGCGGCAGCCCCATCCTGGACCTGCAAAGCCCGCAGACCAGCGCACGCCAGCGCGCCACGCTGGATCTCATCCAGCAGATGAATGCGCGGCACCTGGCGCAGCACGCGACAGACAGCGAGCTCGACGCCCGCATCCGCAGCTACGAGCTCGCCTTCCGCATGCAGAGCGCCGCGCCGGAGGCCGTGGACCTCTCCCGCGAAACGGAAGCCACCAAGCACCTCTACGGCATCGACGACCCCACCACCCGCGAATTCGGCACCCGCTGCCTCCTGGCGCGCCGCATGATCGAGCGCGGCGTACGCTTCGTGCAGCTCTACTCCGGCGACACCAATGGCTGGGACGCTCATGAAGACGTGCTCAAAAACCACACCGAATACTGCGCCCGCACGGACAGGCCCGTCGCCGGCCTGATCATGGATCTCAAACAACGCGGCCTCCTCGAAGACACCCTCGTCATCTGGGGCGGTGAATTCGGCCGCATGCCCATGAGCGAAAAAGGCGTGGGCCGTGATCACAACCCCTGGGGCTTCACCACCGTGCTCATGGGCGCCGGCGTCAAGCACGGCCACATCCACGGCGCCACCGACGAGTTCGGCCTCCGCGCCGCCCAGGACAAAGTCCACATCCGCGATCTCCACGCCACGATTCTCCATCTCCTCGGCCTCGATCACGAGCGCCTCACCTTCCGCCTCAACGGCCTCGACCAAAAACTCACAGGCGTGGAAGGCAGCGAAGTCGTCAAAGCCATCCTCGCATGAACACAATCAGTCAGGTGCATGAAGAGAAAGCAGGGGCCGTTCGGTTTTGCCGCAGAGGGGCGGAGAGGCAGAGGAAGCAGAGATTTTTAAATCAAACCTCTGCCACCTCTGCTCCTTTGCCCCTCTGCGGCAAATTCATGCGTCCCCAGGGTCTCCTCCTCGCCCTGTGCCTCTGTCTCTCAGCGCTCAACGCCCACGCCGTCTCCATCCGCGCCTCCGCTGATCCCGTTAAAGACGAGCGCCCCATCAAGGCGGAGGACAAAGACCACTGGGCCTTCAAGCCTCTCCAGCCCACTCCCGAAAAAACGGGCATCGACGACCTCGCCAAACCCGCCTCCGCTCCCGCAGATCCCGCCACCCTCATCCGCCGCCTCACCTTCGATCTCACCGGCCTCCCGCCCACTCCCGCAGAAGTCGAAGCCTTTTCGAAAGCATGCATCCAGGATCCAGCATCTAGCATCGAGCATCTAGTGGACCGCCTCCTCGCCTCCCCCCGCTACGGCGAACACTGGGCCCAGTGGTGGCTCGACCTCGCGCGCTATGCAGACACCGACGGCTTTGAATACGACGCCGAGCGCAAGCATGCCTGGCAGTACCGCGACTGGGTCATCGACGCGCTGAACCGCGACATGCCTTTCGATGCCTTCGTGCAGCACCAGATCGCCGGGGATTTGATGGAAGACGAAACCGCCACCGGCTTCCTCTTCTCCTGCCCGGACATGCCGGACCTCAACAATCAGAACGAGCGCCGCCACGTCCTGCTCAATGACATCGCCAGCACCGTGGGCGCCGTCGGCCTCGGTCTCACCGTCGGCTGCGCGCAGTGCCACGATCATCCCTACGATCCCATCAGCCAGGCCGACTTCTACCGCCTGCGCGCCTTCTTTGACAACACCGTCCTGACCAAGAACAGCAAGCCGCTCGGCCCCGCCGTGCGCATCTACACCGAAGGCATCCCCGCCAGCACCGTCTTTGTGCGCGGAGACTTCAAACGCCCCGGCCCTGAAATCCAGCCGGCGATCCCGCGCGTCTTTGGTGACACGCCCGCAAAGGCTGACCGCACCATGCTGGCGCGATGGCTGGCCAGCAAGGACAACGCCCTCTTCCTCCGCACCACCGCAAACCGCCTCTGGCAGCAGCACTTCGGCAGGCCCCTCGCCGCCGTGCCCGCCGACCTCGGCCACCAGGGCGAAGCGCCCACCAACCCCGCGCTTCTCGACTGGCTGGCCGCCGAGCTGCCACGCCAAAACTGGAGCCTCAAGCGCCTGCACAAAGTCATCGTCATGTCGCAGACCTACCGGCAGTCTGTGTTCGTAGTTCGGCCTTCAGGCCGTCCGGAAGCCCAGCGCAGCCTGAACGCCCTACAACAAACGCAAACCCCGAAACGCCTCACCGGTGAAATGCTGCGCGATGCCATGCTCAGCGTCAGCGGCCAGCTCAATCTCAAAACCGGCGGCCCCGGCGTGAAGCTGCCGCTGCCAAAGGAGATCAGCAGCACCCTCCTCAAGACTCAGAACGAAATCACCAAGGACACTAGCGAGCACACCCGCCGCAGCATCTACACCTTTGCCCGGCGCAATCTGCGCAACCCGCTCTTCGAACTCTTCGACCGTCCCGATGCCCAGATGAGTTGCGCCCGCCGCAACGCCTCCACCACCGCTCCCCAGGCCCTCATGCTGCTCAATGGCGACTTCGCCCACGGCATCGCCGCAAAGATCGCCACCCAGTTGAATGAGCAGCATGGCTCCGACGCCCCCGCCCTCATCACCGCCGCCACCCTCCGCTGCCTCTCGCGTCATCCCACCCCGCAGGAAATCGAGGCTGGCCAAAAGTTCCTGCAAAAGCAAACCGCCCTGACTCCCAGTTTCCACGAAGCCCTCGCCGACTACTGCCTCGCCCTCCTAAACTCAAACGAGTTTGTTTACGTAGATTGATCCAGCGTGAAAACCCACCTCGCGTTCCGCATGCCATAAGGCACCAGGAGCGCGGGCCTCCGAGCCCGCAGCAGGTCGTCCACGCAGTTCGTGAGTAGTGTGCATTCGGCATGGCAAGCCCTTTGGCATTCGCTCCCGCAAACTCAATGGCGGCCTATGAATAACCGGGACGCGTTGCCATCGCAGAATCATCGTCCCTGGAAGCCCGCGCTCCTCTGCCCGCTTGCGTTCTGAGCCTGTGCGATAATAACATGCCCGCCGTCCACCATGCCCCCCACCCTGCCCTCCACCTCCATCAGCGGCGCCTTCATCGCCAGGCTCGGCGCCTGGCTGCAGCTCGCGCAGTTCATCGGCTTTGCCGGCACCGTGAAGGGCATCATGAAAGCCTTTGAGGCGATGAGCTCCTCCACTCCTTCCGAAGACCCCGGCCGTCTGAGGATGGCCATCGGCGAAGTTCTCAAAAGCGCCTTCACCGGCATCTGCATCTCTCTCATCGGCATTCTCCTCATCCTCATCTCCATCGTCGTCTGCCGTTACCGCGCCGTGTGGCTGTTCTGGTTCCTCTGCATCTACGGCGGCCTCATGACCCCCACCTACTTCTTCCCCTTCGGCCTGTTCTTCCTGATCTACGGCCTGCTGAAGAAGGATGAGTTTCTCAGACCGTCAGCATCCGCCATCGCAGCCTGAACAAAGGGGGAGATGGACAAAAGCTCATCATCAACAGTTGGAGCCTTGCTCGGCAAACTGGGGGCTTGGATGCAGCCAATTGCCCTAGCAGTAGCTGTCGTCGGGCTCGCAAACGCATCCAGAGCCATTCGTGGAACAGAGAATGCAGAGGAGGTCAGCCAGATCATTGGCGACATGCTTCAGTATGCACTGTCTGCGAAAGCCCTCAGCCTCGCCGGCCTTGCGCAGATCACCGTTTCCATCACCTTTTACCGCTATCGTGCGGGCTGGATGTTCTATTTCGTCTGCTTGTACGGCCTCCTCATGATTGCCATCAATGGGTGCCTGCTCTTCTTCACCAGCTTCAGTTTCGCCCTGCATTTCTGTTTCGGCATTTTCTTTGTCGGCTTCGCCTCTGTGAAGAAAGAGGAGTTCCAGCGCGCAGCCGTCGCAGCGCGCCGGCTGCCCGACTGCTACAAGCTTGACGCTTGAGCCCCTGCGGCACGCTTGACCCCCGCCCCGCGCGAACAGTCGCCGCAGGGAAGAGGCGCCCGCCCCTCCTTACTGCGCCTCCACACCCTTCACCACCGGCACAATCAACCGCGACGGATGCTCCGCATCGCAATAGACCCGGTTCGTCTGCTTCACCTTCTCTCCCTCATCACTCCACGCCCTCCCTGTCCCGGGGTTCACGTCAAAGCGCGGAAAATTGCTGGAGGTGATCATCACCCGCACACGGTGTCCGGCATTAAAGATCAGGCTCGTGGACCAGCAGTCCACCGTCACTTCCTCGATCTGCCCTGGCTTCAGCAGTTCCGGCTTCTCGCGCGATTTGCGGTAGCGCAGCCGTTGAATCCCCTCCGCCATCAGCATGCTGCGCCCATCCGGATACACATCACAGATGCGCACGGAGAGGTCCGTGTCCGCCGCGCTGCTGGAGACAAAAATCTTGGCCCACAGACGCCCGGTCACCTCCACCGGCTTGTCCAGCGCCTCGCTGGTAAAGACCACCGCATCCTCGCGCCCCTCCACCTTGCGCTGATCCATCGGTCCGCGCTCGATGGTGAGATTCGTGCCGCCCAGCGTGGGGCATGGGCGGGTGGGATCAAAGGTGAACTCGTGGTGCGCCGCTCCTGATGCGGGAGCTTCCAGCACCAGCCGTTTGTCCCCACTGAAATACACAGGCGTCTCCTTCGCCGGAATGGGCCACGCATCAGCGTAGCGCCACTCATTGCCCGGGGCGCCAGCCATGCTGGTGTCTCCCATCACATAATAGGCCACGGCGGGTTCTTTCTCGACGCCATTGTCGCTGCCTTTGAGGTAGTGCTCAAACCACCGCCCTGCATTGTACTGCTGCGGCGGTTTCGCATTGGGAAAGGTGAGCTGACCCGCGGGCATCTGGCCGATGCCGTGATGCCACGGCCCCATGATGAGCTTCTGCGTGCCCTTCGAACCCGGCGCCCCCATTTGCTGCCGCCCCACAAACTGGTCGATCGTTCCCTGCGCAAACATGTCAAACCAGCCGCCGATGTTCACCGCGGGCACATCCATCTGAGCAAACCGGGTGTTCGTGTCATTCGCGCGCCAGTACTCATCATAGGAGGGATGGGCGCGATGGATTTCGAGCGCGCGCGGGTCATACTTGTTGCTGCGGGTCCAGTTTTCCACATCCGCCTTGCGGAAGGCGCTGCCGATGTAGCTCACGTCTGAATACATGTCCGCCGGCGCCACGCTGATGTACTGCGCCTTCAGCGCACCCGGAGCCGCGCCCGCCAGCAGGTTTTGCGTGATGCCGCCCGCCGACCCGCCGATCGTCGCGATGCTCCCATTGCACCACGGCTGCTTTTTGATCCATTCCACCGTGTCCACCCCATCCTGATGCTCCCCCCAGCCGCAGCCGATGAAGGGCAGGTTCTCCCCCTCGGACTCAAAGCGTCCGCGCATGTCTTGATTGATGAAGACATAGCCGTTGGCCGCAAAGTCGCCCGCACCACCATTGTGCTTCACGCGGCTGTAGGGCGTGCGCGCCAGAATCACGGGAAAAGGCCCCGCACCACGCGGCAGATAGATGTCCGTCGCCAGCTTGATGCCGTCCCGCATGGCGATCTTCTCGGTCTGCTTCTCCAGCGGCTTCGTGTAGTCCGCCACTTGCTTCGCCCAGCTTTCGGAGGCCACGGATTTGTCCGTCGCAGCCGCCCGGGCCAGCAGCCCCTGCACCTGCCGCGCCCAGTGGTCGCCATACGTCTTCTTCACAAACTCCAGGGCCTGCACCTGCTCCGCCGTCGAAAGCACGCCACTGTGGTCCCCATCCACCCTCGCAAACAGCGCCCGCAGCTTTTCCGCCAGCGCCTCATCCGCCCACGCAGGACATAAGACCAGCGACAACGAAGCGGCGAAAAGGAAAGGAAGGGTGAGTTTCATGAAAAGCAGTGTCCCTGTAAGTGATCTGGCAGAGACAGTGATATGACAAGAATGAATGGCAGGAGACAAGCCCTCCTTGGACCGCGGGCCTCCGAGCCCGCAGCACCCCGCATCCTCTCAGAGCCCGCGAGTCCGCGGAAAGCGGTGCAAAGAAAAAATCCCCCGCTCATGCACACACCTGCTACGGAATCATTCTGCGCCCCGTCTCCCCCTCAAAAGGCGAAGGCGCCGGGATCTCTCCCGGCGCCCTCATGTGGATCGGCCCTCATAAGCCGGATTTTACCCGGAGCTATCCATCCCTTGCGGGACTTGCGGCCAGGCGGGCCGTTTCTCCTGTTCTGTCTTGCACCGCATGAGGTTTGTCGTGCCCCCTTCCTCGCGGTTGGGGCGGTGGGCTCTTACCCCGCCGTTTCACCCTTGCCTGCGCTTTCGCGCAGGCGGTTTGTTTTCTGTGACACTGTCTGTGACCGCGGCTTGCACCGCAGCCCCCACGCTTTCACGTGGCATGCTGCCCTGTGGTGTCCGGACTTTCCTCCAGCGCCCTGCCTTGCGGCAAAACACCAGCGATCACTCCGGCCGACCCGCCGCCAGAGTAGAGGCTCTGGTGAAAAGGGCAAGCCCGGGCCTGCACAGAAGAAGCCGCGAAACTTCCTCCCGGCCCCAGTGTTTCACCACTCTGCACCCGCCGCTGTCATGAAAATTCTGCCCTCCCTCCTCCTCGCCCTCACCGTCAGTTTCTCGCTGACTCACGCCGAAGACGCCCCCAAGCGCCCCGGAGCCACGGGCGCAGGACAAGGCCGTGGAAAGGTGCAGGAGATGATCCTGCAGAAATTCGACGCTAACAAAAACGGCACCCTGGACCCCGATGAAAAAGCCGCCGCCATGAAAGCCATGCAGGAACGCAAGGGCGGCAGCCCAAAAGGCGGCGCACCAGGTGCCAAAGGCGCAGCCCCCGGCAAAGGCCCGATGCAGGCAATGCTCCTCCAAAAATTCGACGCCAACAAAAACGGCACCCTCGACCCCGATGAAAAAGCCGCCGCCATGAAGGCCATGCAGGAGCGCCGGGGCAAGGCCGGTGGCGCCCCCATTCCAGGCACCAGCCCCGGCAAGGGCGACACCAATTCCGAAGGCGGCAGCAAGTTCCGCAAGCCCCCGGAACAATCAAAGTAGAAGAGGCGCAAAGAAGCAATTGCGTGGCGTAACTATCCCGGCACTTTGCAACCTTGACGCTGCTTGGGAAGCATCGTTACTGAGCGATGCTTGTGGTCATCGACACCAACGTGCTTGTCTCAGGATTGCGTTCCGTTTTAGGGGCGTCCAACGCTCTTCTCCAGCGTGCCGCGCTCGGAGATTTCCGTGTCACTGTTTCAACAGCGCTTTGTCTTGAGTATGACGATGTCCTCAACCGGCCAGGGCTGCTGCCGGGCTATACGCCGCAGACGATCGCAGCTTTCCTGGACTCTTACTGCGCGGTGGCTCGCGAGGCTTTCATATACTTCCGCTGGCGGCCTTTTTTGACTGACCCCGGTGACGATCTCGTTTTTGAATGCGCCCTCGCCGCAGGGGCGACTCACATCATCACCCACAATGTGGCCGACTTCCGAGCTGCCGAGCCCTTTGGGATTTCCATCGTGACACCGGCCCAGTTCGTGAGTATTCTACCCCCGCCATGAGCACCTTGAGCATTTCCATTCCCGATTCGATCAGGCGGAGAGTCGAATCTCTCGCGCAAGAGGACGGCGTGCCGGTGGAGGCTTTCGTGACTGCCGTCCTCACTCAACGAGTGGCCGTTGCAGATGCCGATTCATACGTTCGCAACCGGGCCAGCAAGGGCAGCGCCATGACGATGCTGGAGATCTTGCGCTCTGCCCCCAAAGCGGCCCCGGATGAGAACGATCAGCTTGCCCATTAGAGCGGCATCAAGCTCTGCACGCGGGACGTTCGCACTCGAAGCAGGCTGCGCAGCCGCGAAAGCGCATGCCCACGTCACGTGGGCTACTTGAGGCTGTCCTTCAGCACCTTCAGCAGCGCCCACTCCGCGTACTGAATGTCACTGATCTTCCACGCACCCTCCTTCTTCACGCAGTGGAAGGTGATGCGCTTCTTCTCATTGAAGTTCGTGAACGTCACCAGCACCGTGCCCTTTCCGTCCTCCACCTTCGCGGGATGGATCACGAAGTCCTTGATCTCCATGTCCTGCGCGTCGTACAGCGGATCACCATCGATCGCGCCCACCTCGCCCTTGGAATCCTTGGCATCCTTCCACAGGAGATCTCCCAGCTCCTTCGTGAAGTAGTGGTCCACCAGCGCGCGGTTCTTGTCCTGAAAAAACGGCGAGGCCTTTTTCTTCTCCGCCTTGTACAGCTCCGCGACGAGCGCATCCGGCGCAGCAGCCGCTTTGTCAGCAGCATTCAAATTCAAAACACCGGCGGCAAGAAGCAGAAAAAGAGTCACAAAGCGCATGCAGCTCTTATCGCCGCAACGGTGCCAAAGTCGAGTCCAGCCTTGAATTCCACAGCACGATTGATTGAAAGCAGATTTGTTTTTCGCCTGGAAACAGCCCGCTGCCGGAAATCACAACCGAAGCCTTGTTTGAAGGCCCTCATAGGACGGAGCCTGTGCGCCATGGCTTGATCTCTCTGCCTTGAAGGCCAACGGCCTTCCGCATCACAGCGAAGGGTTGCCGAACCTCAGCGAGGCTACCCTGGTAATGGCCACATCTCATCTGGGAAGCAAAGCCAGCGCGTTCTTCGCACGCCGCATTCACCAGCAGCGTTCACCCGCCATCTCGCCGCGCACGGTGTCGCCATCACCCACGCCCACTGTGTCACGCGCGTTTCCGTGCGGAGCGCATGACGCCTCCCCTTCACGGCGGGCAGCCATCCACACCTCTTTCCAACTGCGCCCGCCATCACTCATCCGCATCCTTCTTGCCCTTTTTCTTGGGCGCTTCCGGCAGCGGCACGCCCCTCTGCCGCGCCTCCCACTCCGCATACCCCTTCTTGCTGTGGTTGCCCACGTACTGGTAGGTGTCAAAGATCGCCTCATTGCCCAGCACACGCGGATCCTTCTCCTCCTTGAGAATGGCCTCCAGCTTCGTCCGCAGCTCCTGCTTCTTCGCGGCATACTGCGGCTCCTTCGCCAGGTTCTTCAGGCACTCGGGATCTTTGGCGATGTCGTACAGCTCCTCCTCCGGCCGGTAGTTGAAGGCCAGATCATAAAAGAACCCCTTGTTGTCCACGATCCACGATTTCGTCGGGCCGTCGTCGCAGTTGCCATAGCCCGTTTCCGGATTGCAGGCCGGCCAGCGCTCCGGGTGGTAATTGTGGCTGTAGAAAAACTCCGTCGTGCGGATGGCGCGCACCGGGTAGCCCCAGTCATTCGGCCGCCCCAGGTCATGCCGCTCCTTGCCAGTCAGCATGATCTTCCGGTCTTCCACAAAGCCGCTCTTCTCGCTGCGCAAAATGCGCGCCAGGCTGCTGCCGCTCATCTGCTCATGCTTCGGCAGGCCCGCGAGCTCCAGATAGGTCGGCGCCAGGTCACGCACATTGATAAAATCCTCCACCACACGCCCCGGCTTGATCCCCTTCCCCCAGCGCATCGCCAGCGGCAGATGATACCCGTCCTCGTAAATCTGCCCCTTCACCCGCGGAAACGGCATCCCATGATCCGAAGTCACGATGATCAGCGTGTCCTCCAGCAGGCCGGACTTCTCCAGCAGGTCCAGCGTCTGCCCGATCTGCTTGTCGCCCCACTCCACCTCGATCGCATAATCCGCCAGATCCCCCCGCACCGTCGCATTGTCCGGCAGGTAGCCCGGCACCTTCACATCATCGAGCTTTTTGCCCAGCCGCACACCGCTGTCCAGTTCATAACCACGATGCGGCTCCTTGAAGCCCATCCAGAAACAAAACGGCTGCGCCTTGTCCCTCTGCCCCAGAAAAGCTTCAAAGTTGCGCGGGTAGTCCGTCGTGGCGATCCCCTTCGTCGGCGGCTTCTGCGAGAACTCATCAAACGCCGGCCCGGCGGGATTCCGCGTGCGCCCTTCCAGCTTGAACTCCCCCGGCCCCCATCCCTTGCCGGTCAGCCCTACATTGTAGCCGCCCTTTTCCAGGAGATCAGGATACACCGCAAACTTCGGCGGGAAGATGCCCCCATGGCACACCGCTTCTTCGAGCTGCCAGGTGTTCCGCCCCGTCAGGATGGTGGCCCGGCACGGGCTGCACTTCGGGTTGGAGGTGAAGGCGTTTTTAAACAGCACACCCTCCTTCGCCACACGGTCAAAATTCGGCGTCTTCACCCAGTCGCAGCCATACGCGCCCGCATGCTGCCAGCCCCAGTCGTCAAAGATGATGAAGAGGATGTTCGGGCGCGGTGCCTCCGCAGCCCGAAGGCTGGAGACGAGGGCAAGCGCGGCAAGGACGGCGGTCAGGAGCAATCTCATGCGCGCTGAAACGCCGCAGAGTTCCTCAACTTGCAGCCGCTTCTTCCACGCTCACGCAGGTGCACACCAGATGGCGGTCGCCATACACGTTGTCGATGCGAGACACCGGGGGCCAGTACTTGCTCTCCTGCACCCACGGCAGCGGGAAGGCCGCCACCTCGCGCGTGTAGGCATGCGGCCACTCGCTCTTCATCACAAAGGCCGCCGTGTGCGGCGCCTGCTTCAGCGTGTTGTCCGTCGGGTGATACTGGCTGCTTTCCACGCCCACCATCTCCGCGTGGATGCACTGCATCGCCTCGCAGAAGCGGTCCATCTCCGCCTGGCTCTCGCTCTCCGTCGGCTCGATCATCAGTGTTCCTGCCACCGGCCAGCTCATCGTCGGCGCATGGTAGCCGAAGTCCATCAGCCGCTTCGCCACATCCTCCACGGTCACCTTGTGGAAATGGCTGAAGTCCAGGATGCACTCGTGCGCCACCAGGCCTTTCGAGCCTTTGTACAGCGTGGGGAAATTCCCCTCCAGTTTTTTCGCCACGTAGTTGGCGTTGAGAATCGCGTACTTGGTCGCATCCACCAGCCGCGGCCCCATCATGGCGATGTACATCCACGAGATCGTGCAGATGCTCGCGCTGCCCCATGGCGCGGAGCACACCGCCCCCTCGCGCCGGTCCGGCCGCCACGTGTGGTGCCCCGGCAGATGCGGCCGCAGATGCGCCGCCACCGCGATGGGCCCCACGCCCGGCCCGCCGCCGCCATGCGGAATGCAGAAGGTCTTGTGCAGATTCAAATGGCACACATCCGCCCCGATGCGCCCCGGCGAGGTCAGCCCCACCTGCGCGTTCATGTTCGCGCCGTCCATGTACACCTGCCCGCCGCAGTCATGCACCGCGCGGCAGATTTCCACGATCGACTCCTCAAACACCCCGTGCGTGGAGGGATACGTCACCATCAGCGCGGCCACCTTGTCCTTGTGCGTCTCCAGCTTCGCCTTCAGATCATCCACGGCGATGTTCCCCTGGTTGTCACACGTCACCGGCACCACTTTAAATCCGCACATCACCGCGCTCGCCGGATTCGTGCCGTGCGCCGAAGTCGGAATGAGGCACACATCGCGGTGATCTTCCCCGCGCGCCGCGTGGAAGCGTTTGATCGCCAGCAGCCCCGCATACTCGCCTTGAGACCCCGCATTCGGCTGCAGTGAAACGGCGTCAAATCCCGTGCACTCCGCCAGCCAGGCCTCCAGATCTCCAAACATCGAGCGGTACCCCTCCGTCTGATCCTGCGGCGCAAACGGATGCAGGTTGTTCACCTCCGGCCAGCTCAGCGGCATCATCTCCGCCGCGGCGTTCAGCTTCATCGTGCAGGAGCCCAGCGGAATCATGCTGCGGTTCAGCGCGATGTCCTTCGCTTCCAGCCGGTGCAGATACCGCATCATCTCCGTCTCGGAGTGGTAGGAGTTGAACACCGGATGCGTGAGAAAGGCGGACGTGCGGTGATGCCGCGCGGAGCAGTGCAGCGGCTGGGTTTCATCCATCACTGGCTTCTGCTGCACCTTGGAAATGCCAAAGGCCGTGGCCAGATTCAGCAGTTCCTCGCGGCGCACGCGTTCGTCCAGCGCCACACTCACCGTGTTCGCATCGATCTTCCGCAGATTGATGCCGTAAATCAGCGCCCGCTTCAGCAGATCGTCCGCATTCGGCACCCGCACGCTGATCGTGTCAAAAAAGTCGTCGCTCAGCACGTCCAGCCCCGCCCGCAACAGCTCGCCCGCCAGCCACACCGCCGCGCCATGCACCCGATGCGCGATGGTCTTGAGTCCCTCCGGTCCGTGATACACGGCGTACATGGAGGCCATCACCGCCAGCAGCACCTGCGCCGTGCAGATGTTGCTCGTCGCTTTCTCACGGCGGATGTGCTGCTCACGCGTCTGCAGCGAAAGCCGGTACGCCGGCCTGCCCGAGGCATCCTTGGAAACACCGATCAAACGTCCCGGCAGGCGGCGCTTCAGCGCATCCTTCACCGCCATGAAGGCCGCATGCGGCCCGCCAAAACCCAGCGGCACGCCAAAGCGCTGGCTGTTCCCCACGCAGATGTCCGCGCCAAATTCCCCCGGTGGCCGCAGCACAGTCAGAGAGAGCAAGTCCGCGCTGACCACCAGCAATGCGCCCGCCTCATGCGTCTCCTTCGCCAGCTCCGCAAAGTCATGGATGATGCCCTGCGTGTCCGGATACTGCACCAGCACCGCGGCGAGGCCCTTGGTCCCGTCATGCTTCCACTTCAGCACATCCCCCACCTCCACGCGGATGCCCAGCGCATCCATGCGCGTGCGCACCACCTCGATGTTGTGCGGATGGCACTGGTCTGAAACAAACACGCGCGAGGCTCCCGCCACCTGCGCCACCGCCAGCCCCAGCGCCTCCGCACACGCGGTGCCTTCATCCAGCAGCGAGGCATTCGCCACGTCCAGCGCCGTCAGGTCGCGGATCATCGTCTGAAAGTTGATCAGCGCCTCCAGACGTCCCTGCGCAATCTCCGCCTGATACGGCGTGTAGGCCGTGTACCACCCCGGGTTTTCCAAAATGTTCCGTTGAATCACCGGCGGCGTGAAGGTGTCGTGAAATCCCAGCCCGATGAAGGACCTCATCACCTTGTTCAGCCCCATGATCTGCCGCATGCGCCGCAGCGCCTGCTCCTCGCTCAGCGGTGGCGCCAGATTCAGCGGCTCCCGCACCCGGATGCCCTCCGGCACCACCTGATCAATCAAATCATCGAGCGTTTTGAAACCAAGCGTTTGCAGCATGCTCTCCGCCTCGGCGGCGGAGGGACCAATGTGACGGCGGGAAAAATTCGTGGGCATCGAGATCGGAGCAGTGTGGATGACACCGCCACCGTACCAAGCCTCGCGCCCCTGTCACTTGCCAAACAGTGCCCAGAATTTTTTCTCCGAGTCCTTCTGCTTGCCCTTCGCCTCTCGCAAAAACGGCGCCAGCGCCGCCAGGTTCAGGATCCAGTGGTTCAGGTGGTTGAAGGGCGCGCTCAGCGGGCGCTCAAAATCCACAAACAGCACCACGCGGTACCCGTCCGTGTCATTCCACACCTCGTGGTTGTACGTGTCGTCAAAGATCACCGCCTTGCCCTCCTGCCACGAGTAAACCTGGTCCGCGATGCGGATGCGGCACTCATGGCGCGGCTCCGGCACCATCAGCCCCAGGTGCATGCGCAGCACCCCGGCCCACGGCCCGCGATGATGCGGAATGTGCTTCCGCGGCGAGAGAATCGAGAAGAAGCCTGTGGTGCAGCCCGGGATCTTCGCCAGCACCTTCATCGTCTCCGGGCAGTGGCGCGCGTTTTCCTCGCAGTCCATTCCCACGCCCTTCAGGAAGAAAGTCTTCCACTGGTCATCACCCTGGATCATCCCCACCTCCTTCACAATGTCCTGAAAGCTCGGCATCGCATCGCGGTATTTCATGATCGAGTCCAGCTCCGCCCGCACCTTCGTCCAGTCCGCCTCGATGTCCTTCACCCACGGAAAATGCCGCGAGTCATAGATCGGCGGGTCTCCCTGCACGGAGCAGTGCGCAATCACCGCCTCCACCATGTCCTGCAGCTTGTTGGTGATGCGTTCCATCAGCCCCTTCGCCGGAAAGGTCCGGTGGCGGCGGTGGTAGGCGTCGATCGGCTTGAGCTGAAAGCCGGCGGGAACGGTGGCGGCAGTGGCAGATGCTTCAGAAGACATGGGGGCGGGAGATCCAGTCGGTCATGAGTAACGAATTTGTCACTCAATGCAGCCGAAAAATCGGAGAAAAGCCGCTCGGATTTTGGCGGCTTAGGCGATGTGTTTGCTGTAGGCGGCGGCGTCCATCAGGGAGACCAGCTCCGCAGCGTTCGCGGTCTTGATTTTGAAAATCCACCCGCCCGTGTAGGGCTCGCGGTTCAGCAGGCCCGGATCGCCGGACAGCGCGTCATTCACCGCCACGATCTCCCCCGCCACCGGCGCATAGATGTCGCTCGCTGCCTTCACAGACTCGATCACGCACACCTGCTGCCCGGCGCTCACCTGCGTGCCCACCTTGGGAGGATCCACAAAGACCACATCCGTAAGCTCTGCCTGCGCATGATCCGTGATGCCGACCGGAGACGGGCTTTGCGTGGGGTCGATCCATTCGTGGGATTCGCGGTAGCGGAGGTTTTCGGGGACGTTGCTCATGGGAGAGAGTGGGTGAGGTGGAAAAACTAAACGGACGGCTTGCGATAAAACGGCTTCTTCACCACTTCCGCCGGGAATCGCCGCCCGCGGATTTCGATTTCCAGCGTGCTGCCGATCGCCGCGGCGCTCAGCGGCACATAGGCCATGCCGATGCCCGCGCCCAGGCTGGGAGACTGCGTGCCGCTGCACACCTCGCCCACGATCTCTCCACCGGAAGCCACCGGATAATGCGGCCGCGGCGGCGGCGCGGCACCAGTCATGCGGAAGGCGGCCAGCTTGTCAGGCAGCCCGGCGGCCTTCTGCGCCACCAGCGCCTCGCGCCCGGTGAAGTCGCCTTTGTCCAGATCCACAAAGAAGCCCAGTCCCGCCTGCAGCGGCGTGCGCTCTTCAGAGAGATCGTTGCCATTGAGCGGATAGCCCATCTCCAGACGCAGCGTGTCACGCGCGCCGAGACCGCAGGCCATGCCGCCTGCCGCCTTCACCGCATCCACGATCTTGCGAAACCACGCTTCCGCGGTCTCGATCGGCATGAAAAATTCAAAGCCTTCCTCGCCGGTGTAGCCCGTGCCGCACAGCCACATCGGCCCGTTCTCCGTCATGGTGACGAGGATGGTGTTGTGCTCAGGAAAGGACTTCGCATCACCAAACACTGCCGCCGCCACTTCACGCGCCTTCGGTCCCTGGATGGCCAGACCGGCGGTGAAGTCGCTCGCATTCGCCATCATCACATCATCATCCTTCGTGAGCTGGGACTCCAGGTGCTCCCAGTCCGCATCGATGCGCGAGGCGTTCACCACCAGATAAAATTCCCGCTCGCTCGTGCGATACGCGATCAGGTCGTCAATCACACCGCCACGCGCGTTTAGGAGAAGCGTGTATTGCCCCTGCCCCGGCTGCAGCTTGGCGATGTTGTTCGTCAGCGTCCGGTTGAGAAAGGCTTCCGCGCCCGGGCCGCTCACGATGAACTGCCCCATGTGCGAGATGTCAAACACGCCCACGCTCTGGCGTACCGCCTTGTGTTCGTCCACGATCCCCGTGTACTGCACCGGCATGTCCCATCCGGCAAAGGGCACCATGCGCGCACCCATTTCCACATGCACGGCGTGCAGGGGAGTGCGGCGGAGGGAGGTGGGGTCGGACACGGTGCGCGCATGTTGTGAAGCACGCGGCCTTTGTCAATACGCCCGGCATTTTGAGCACACATCAGGATGGCAATGTCATTTGCAGCGCATCGCATTCGCTCCATAGTTTGCCTCCCCCACCGCCCGCCAAAAAAACCCTCGCTCATGGCAGCACCTTTTCTCTCCCAGGACTTTCACATCCGCTGGTCCACCCTCACCCCCGAGCACATCGAAGCCGACATCCGCGCCGCCTTGGAAAAGGCCCAGGCAAATCTGGATGCGGTCATCGACCAGGACCGCGGCAAGATGAACTTTGAATCCGTCGTCTTAGGCCTGGACGAATGCACCCGCGAGCTCAATGAAGCCTGGGGCCTCGTCACCCATCTCGACTCCCTCTGCAATTCCCCCGCCCTCCGCGAGGCGCACAATAAGATGCTGCCGGAGGTCAGCTCCTTCTTTGCCAAGATCCCCCTCAATGAGCATCTCTGGGACCTCTTCGTCACCTACAGCAAGACCGACGAGGCCAGGCACCTCACCCCCGTGCGCAAGCGCGCCCTGACCGAGGCGATGGAAGGCTTCATCGAGGCCGGCGCCGATCTCCCTCCGGAGAAAAAGAAACGAGTCGAAGAGATCGAGGCCGAGCTCTCCAAAAGCACTCAGAAGTATTCAGAAAACGTCCTCGACTCCACCAACAAGTGGGAGCTCATCATCGATGACGTCGCCCGCCTCAAAGGTCTCCCCCAGACCGCCGTGGACGCCGCCAGGGCGGACGCTCTGGCCAAGAACCTCGGCACCCCGGAGAAGCCCGTCTATCGCTTCACTCTGAAGGCGCCTTCCATGATCCCCGTCATGGAGTACCTCGAAGACGAAGGCATCCGCCGTCAGGTCTGGGAGGGCTCCTGCAGCATCGGCCGCGGTGGCGAGCACGACAACACCGAGCTCGTCTGGAAGATTCTCCGTCTGCGCCATGAAAAGGCGCAGATCATGGGCAAGGCCAACTTCGCCGACCACGTCCTCGCTCATCGCATGGCGAAGAACGGCCAGAGCGCCTTCCGCTTCATCACAGATCTCTACGAGCGCGTGCACGAGGCCTTCCAGCGCGAGACCATCGAGCTCCAGGAGTTCCGCGCCGACAACGCCCACCAGACCGTCGATCTCTTCCAGCCCTGGGAAGTCGCCTTCTGGAGCGAGCGCCAGCGCAAATCCAAGTACGACTTTGATGAGGAGGAGCTCCGCCCCTTCTTCCCCATCGACAAGGTGCTCAGCGGCATGTTCCAGATAGCGGAAAAGGTGTTCGATCTCCGCATCGTCAGCCGCGAGGTCGTCTATGTGGAGCCCGGCAAGGAGGCCCCCGCCAATGTCAGCACCCGACCCGGCAAATCCGGCCCTGTGGAAGTCTGGCACCCCGAGGTGAAATTCTACGAAGTGCGCAATGAGAAGGACGTCCATATCGGCTCCTTCTACGCCGACTGGCACCCGCGTGACTCCAAGCGCGGCGGTGCCTGGATGAACTACCTCAAGATGGGCGTGCCCCCCAGCGGCGAACGCGACCGCCGCCTGCACCTCGGCCTCATCTGCGGCAACATGACCCCTCCCGTGGATGGCAAGCCCGCCCTGCTCACCCATGACGAAGTCACCACCGTCTTCCATGAGTTCGGCCACCTCCTGCACCAGCTCTGCGGCAATGTGGAAATCCCCTCTCTCAATGGCGTGAGCGTTTACTGGGACTTCGTCGAGCTCCCCTCGCAGCTCATGGAAAACTTCTGCTGGGAGCGCGAGAGCCTCGATCTCTTCGCCCGCCATTACGAAACCGGCGAGACCATTCCCGCCCGTCTCTTCAAGAAGATGCTCGCCGCCAAAAACTACCGCAGCGCCAGCGACATCATGCGCCAGCTCGCCTTTGGCAAGCTCGACCTCGAGCTCCACATGCATCACGCCACCGACGAAGGCGCGGACCTCGACAAGCTCGCCCGCTCCCTCCTCAAAGGCTACCTCATGGAGCTCAAGACCGAGCAGCCCACCATGGCCCGCCGTTTCGGCCACCTCTTCAGCAGCCCCGTCGGTTACGCCGCCGGCTACTACAGCTACAAATGGGCCGAAGTGCTGGATGCAGACGCCTTCACCCGCTTCCAGCAGGAAGGCGTCCTCAATCCCGCCGTCGGCCGCGAATACCGCGACACCATCCTCAGCAAAGGCAATTCCGAAGACCCCGCCAAACTCTTCCAAAACTTCATGGGCCGCGACCCCGACGCCATGGCCCTCCTCGTCCGCGCCGGCCTGGCGTAACCCTCTCCCTCCGCGTTCTCCTACCCCCGCCTGCCCCGGAACTTCCAGACCCATTCCGCACACTCCGCCACAACCCCGGCACACCGATTGCTTGCAACCCTGGAATAAATGCTAACGTACTAGCGTCTAATCACACGCAATGCTCACCCGCCTCACAGCCCTGATCCTCACCCTCTGCATCGGCCTGCCGATGTGCTGGTGCTGCATCGCGGCTCCGCAGCGGGCGGAAGTCGCTGGCTGCTGCGCCATGAAGAAGAAGCAGCACGCCCCCTCCCATCAGTCGCCCTCGCATTCTCAGGACCCCACCTGCCCCTGCGCCCGCCACGAGTCTTCACGCGATGTCGCCTCCACGCTGGTGAAGGCCCCCGCGCCCGCCTTGAAGCTCCTCGCCGAGCCCGTCTGGATCATCTCCTCCCTGGAAGTCCTCACCTCGTCCCTTTCCGAAAAACCCGCGCCCCGTCACGATCACGGGCCGCCCCTGCACGCACCGCCGCTCTACGCGCGCCATTGCGCCATGCTCATTTGAAGCCACGCACCCCGCGTCTGGAAGCCAGACGCTCCGGGCAGTGACTCAAACTTCTCGCGGCCAGCGACCGATCGCGCCGCCACTCCAGACCGCCTGCCCGGCCGTCTGGCCTCACCGCCAGTTCAACCCCCGGCACGCGCATGCCTGCGCCGCATGCCGGACACCTCAAAGCAGGCACCGCAAAGCAACAACACAAACACATCCAATAATATGAAATCCATCCTCACCCTCATCGCCGCAGCCTCCGTCGCCGCCTTCGCCGTCAACGCCTCCGCCGCTGAAAAGTGCGCCAACTGCGCCGCCTGCTGCAAGGCCGCGACGAAGACCTGCACCAAGGACTGCTGCAAGGGCAAGTAATCCGCCCCGCTCAAGCCGACGCCGCCACCCGCCCCCGGGTGGCGGCTTTTTTATGCCAAAAAACAGTCCCCGTTTCGTGCCATCACCCCTCAAAACCCAAAGCCTTCATTCCCAAAATTCGCGGATATTCGCGCCCATTCGCATGATGCATCCATCGACTCCCGCACGGATTCGTTGGTTCACCGTTTCACTGACTTACTGACTTACTGACTCACTGATTTACTGATTTACCGACGCACCAACGCCCCCCCTCCGACCCGCATTCCTCATTCCTCATTCAATGTCGTTAAGTTAAGGAAAGGCAGCGCGAAAAGCGTTGAACTGCAAGCTTGTTGAGTGAACGATGAGTGGGTGTTTCGCCTTCGCGCAGCGCCGATTGTACATTCTATAACCACCATGGACCTCA
>NZ_JBGAFO010000001.1:0-1082574 GCF_044227185.1 Prosthecobacter sp.
TCGGTGTAGCGTTTTGCTTCTGACTTCCTTCGGACCCAGCCTCGCGGCTGACGCCCTTGTCTTTCGGCTAGCACTTCCCCTTGCCGGGTGTGCGGCGGACTTGAACCGCCAAGTGAGTGCGCCCTGCCGGGCGCACCAAAGCAAACAGCGCCGCCACCTGGGGGTGACGGCGCTGTTTTTATTGGAGCGCGGGGCTCGGCAGATTGCGGAGTGCTGCCTTCTTCGCCAAGGCTTCGAAGCCCAGGACGGAATAAATTCCGCGCTCCTTCCCTTTGCGGATTACTTGGTGCCGGCGGGGTCGCCGCCGGTTTCGGCGGGGAGGGATTTGTTTTGGAGCCAGACGTATTCTTTCCAGGCGCCTTCGTAGAGGCGGACGTTGGGGCAGCCGGCGACGTGCTTGAGGTAGAACTGGAGGAGGCTGCCTTCGCGGGAGGTGCCGCAGTAGGCGATGATGTTTTTGTCGGGGGTGATGCCTGCCTTTTCCAGTTCGGCTTTTACTTCGGCGAACGGTTTGAACTTGTGGGTGTTGTCCTTCTCCATGAGGCGGGCCCAGTGGAAGCTGATGGCTCCGGGGATGTGGCCTTTGCGCAGCCAGACTTCGTCTTCGCCGCGGAACTCATTGATGGGGCGGGCGTCGATGAGGAGGTTGCCGGGCTTGCCGACGTGGGCCTGCACGTCGCTGATGTTTGCGGTGATGGTGGTGATGCCTTTTTCGGGGAGGTGGCCCGGGGGATTGCCGAAGTAGTCCTGGGTGGGGGCGAGGCCCTGCTTTTTCCATTCGGCGAGGCCGCCATCGACGACTTTGATGTTTTGCACGCCGAATTTTTCGAGGACGTACACGACCATGCTGGTGCTGAGGATTTCGTCATTGGGGAGGACGTCGCCAGTGGCGTAGATGAGGTGGAGGCGGTCCTTATCGACGCCGGCGCGGATGAGGAGGGCCTGGGTGAGATCGTCGGGGAGGTACTGGACGGGGACGGCTTTGTCGGTGCCGCGGAGGGTGTCGAAATTGATGTGGTGGGCGGTGGGGAGGTGGCCGCGGAAGTAGTCTTTGTAGCCGCCGCGGGTGTCGAGGACGATGGGGCGCTGGGAGGCGTCCGGGTTTTCGATGAGGGCTTTGGCCTCGGCGCAGGTGATGAGGCCGATGTCTGCGTGGGCGGCGGAGGCCAGCAGGGCGAGTGTGAGGAGGGAGAGGATGGCTTTCATGAGGGTGGTTGGGTGGGAGGAGGTTGCGGAAGGGTGGAGGGACGTTCGATTTGCCGCAGAGGGGCAAAGAGGCAGAGGAGGCAGAGATTGAATGGTGCTGATGACCCAACTCAGATTTTTTACCGCTGACAGGACGCTTATGAGACGCTGATGAAGGGAGCCAGAGCTCAGGCAATCGGTTTTGGACAATGCGAAGCCATGGTGAGCTGCGCGGGTCATCGCATGGGTTTTTGAGGTGCTTTAAAAGGTGAAGACGTAGTTGATCTTGGCGATCCAACTGGTGCGGTCGCGGTCGGGGAAGTTCATCCAGGACTCGAGGACGATGTGCTTGCTGAGGAAGTACTTGGCGCCGAGGGCGGCGATGTGGCCGTGCTGATTGCGCGACTGAACGAGGTCGGCGTTGAGATTGAGATTGCGATCAAAGAGCTTCCAGGTGCGGTCGATGCCGAGGAGGTAGCTGTTGCCATGGGTCTGAAGGCCGTAGCCGGCGTGGAGGCGGACGACGTGGAAGTCGTGGTAGAGCATGGCGTAGGTGAAGGGATCGCCAGCACGGCGGGTGTCGGTGAGGGCGACGCCGGCGATGCCGAGGGCGAACATGCCGTCTTCCCAGGGCTGGATGCGGGCCTTGGTCTGGAAGAGGAGCGGGCCGGAACAGCCGGTGCCGAGGGGGCTGTCGAGGCCCCATTCGAGGTGGAGGGGCTTGAAGTCCCAGCCGGTCTTGAAGCCGGCCCACTGGGAGGTTTTGCCAGGGCCGCTGGTGGCGAACTGATTGGACCCGCCGAAGCTGGTGAAGAACTGGGCGGCGACGGTGCGGTGGTCGATGGTTTCGGCGGTGGGGATGTTGTTGAGACCGGTGGGGGTGCCCAGGGCGGAGGTGGCCGCCGCCAGGACGGCCAGGGTGAGAAGGCGCGTTTGGTTTGTCATTGTTTGCGAGAGCGAGGTGTTTGCTGAGAGGGGAATCAGGCAAAGCGGCGGCCCAGCTCGAAGACGAGGGCGGCGAGCAAAGCGGCGCATGGCAGGGTGACAACCCAGGCGGCGAGCACGGGGATGACGGTGCGCCATTTCGCCTGCCGGGTGATGATGCCGATGCCAAGCAGCGCGCCGACGGAGACGTGCGTGGTGGAAACGGGCAGGCTGGTGACGCTGGCGGTGGTGACGAGGATGGCGGTGGCGAGATTGGCCGCGAACCCCTGGCCGGGATTCATGCCGGTGATTTTGTGGGAGAGTGTCTCCGCGACGCGGGCGGTGCTGATCAGGCCGCCCGCGGCCATGGCCACCGCGACCAGGATCATGCCGGTGCTGCCATGAAACCAGCCGACGCCGAGGAGCAGCGCAGCCATCTTGGGGGTGTCATTGAGCCCCCGCGCAAAGCTGACCGCACCTGCGCTGAGGAAGTGCAGGGCATCGAGCGTACGGGTGCGATGGTCCGGCGCAAGGCGCAGGGATTTCAAAACGGCATACAGGAGCATGCCTGCGGCGAGGGCGAGAAGGGGGCTGACCAGCAGCGGCTGCAGAAAGCTCTCCCAGAGCTTTGCCACATTCACGTCGCCCGCGATGTAGCCGACGCCGAGCAAAGCGCCGGTGAGCATGTGGGTGGTGGAGACGGGAAAGCCGAGCCACGTGGCGAGAAATCCCGACAGGCCCGCGCCCGCGGCCACGGAAAAGATGAACAACGGCCGGGCGATAAGGGCCTCTGGCACGAGGCCTTTGCCCGTGAAGGTTTTTAAAAGGCCCACGGCCATGAACATGGCCGCCACGCAGCCGGCGAAGGTGGTGACCGCGGCCCAGTTTACGGCGGTGCGATAACTGGTGGTGCCGCTGCCGAAGAGCGAGGCGACGCCTTTGAAGTTGGCGTTTGCCCCATTGGCATAAGCCACAACGATGACGGCGAGAGTGATGAGGAGGAGCATGCGGGGGAGGAGAGCGGGCGCGTTTTATTTGCTCGTTTTGGCAAATAAGCAAATAAAACACGGGCTCTCTCATGAAATTTTTCAGGAGTGGCCGATTCCTGGCGAGGAGAGAGGTCAGCGTGCGGCGAGCAGACTGCGCGCGCGGGCCTGGCAGAAGTGGAAGGCGAGGCCGAGGCCGGCGCCGAGACCGAGGCCGTAGAAGAAGCCCTCCAGGGTAGCCTCGCCAAAGCTCGGCAACCCTTCGCTGTAAGACGGAAGGCCGTTGGCCTTCAAGGCAGATATTTCGCAGGTCTCTATCGTGCGCGGCCGGGATCAACCGCCAGCGAGCAGAGTGCGGGCGCGCTGCTGGCAGATGTGGAAGGCGAGGCCGAGGCCGGCACCGAGGCCGATGCCGTAGAAGAGGCCCCAGCTGAGCATGGCGGAGACTTTATGCACGGACATGAGGTAGTGCTCTGAAACGCCGCCGAGGAAGTAGCCGGCGGTGTTAAGGATGAAGAGGGAGAGGAAGACCTTCACGATGGAGCGGAGGGCATCAAACGCGGCGACGAGGAGGCAGGCCATGACGGCGGTGCCGAGAAACAGGCCGGCGAGGCTGCCGGGGTGGCCGCGCAGAGACATCCAGCCGAAGATCCAGGCGATGGAGTAGGCGGTGAAGGTGATGCCGAAGACCTTATAAAAACGTGAAACGGAGCCGGGGCCGATGATGAGGCGGTGGAGCAGCGGTGAGGTGAGGGCGAGGAAGACGACGGCGCAGGCGGTGTACATGGCCACCTCTCCGGATTTTCCCAGGTGCAGGTGAAACCATCTGCCGAAGACCGCCCATGGGATGAACGCAGCGATGCTGACGAGGGTGAAGCCGACGATGCCGCGGGTGAGAGAAGCGCCGAGGGTGGGGACGGGAGAACCGGCGGCGCGGGCGCGGGTGGCGATGCTTTGGGGGTCGAGCTGGAACCAGGCCATGGGATGCGGAGAGGGAAGAGAGGAGATGGGAGATGGGGTGGAGTGTGGCGGGGCGGGAGTGGGACGCAATGAGAACGCGGCGGGGAGCGGGAGGGCTGGAGCTTTTGGAGCAGCGGCAAACATTTTTGTGCAAGGGCGGCGACCTGGGCGGGCGGTCATGGGAGGGCGGCCCCTCACCCCTTCCCTCTCCCCGAAGAAAAAATCTGTGGTTTATCGTTTTCCGGTGACGGGGAGAGGGGGAACCGCCATGAGCACGTTGCATTTCTCGGACACGAAATGGTTTGAGATGCTCTGGAAAGGGAGGTGTGGCGGGGTGAGGGCGGAGATGTTTTGTGGCGGATTGTGGATGAAGTGTGGTGTCTTGGGGCGTTGTTTGAGTTCAACCCTTCACTCCCCTCCCTTTCTGCCGCCATGATTTACTCCCGTTTTGCCTGTGTTTGTTTTGTTTTGGTCATGACTGCTGCTGCGGAGCCGGTACCGGTGAAGACGACGCCGAAGCTGGAGGTGCTGAACAAGCAGATCGCGGAGAATGGGGAGAACGCGCAGGCTTATGGGAATCGCGGGTATGTGCTGGCGCTGCTGGGGCGGAAGGAGGAGGCGCGGGCGGATCTGAAAAAGGCGCTGTCTTTGAGCGACAAGCCGAACATGCACAACCGCGCGGGGTGGGCGTATTTTAACATGGGGGACTATGCGGACTGCGTGCGGGAGTGTGAACTGGCGGCGAAGATGAGCGACCACCAGGCGCACTATGACTACTACTCGCTGGTGCTGGGCTACTGGGGCACGGGGGACATGCAGAAGGCGCTGGAGAACTATGCGCTGGCGGTGGAGAAGGATCCGCGCTTTGGCAGCTACAAGACGCTGATGGAACGGACGCTGGAATGGACGCCGCTGGAGCAGCGGGCGGTGCATGAGGTGTATGTGCTGTGGAGCAAGGCTTGGAAGCCGCTTTGAGGCGGGTGGTGGTGGGAAGAGGGCGAGGGGTGGTGCGGGGGGGACTGGGGTGGTTCGAGAGCGGCGTTGAAGCGCCGCAGTCCGGGGACGCTGGCGCGTGGGAGGGAGCGGTGGGCGCGATGGTGTCGTGGATGCGCTGGCCAAACACACCCAACCTACGGGTGGAGGCGCTAGTTTGAGGGGGCTGGAGCGGACTTGAGCTGGAGGCGTTTGAGCTGGCCGGTGGCGAGATTGGCGAAGAGGAGTTCGCCGTTGCGGGGGTCGAGGCCGATGCCGGCGATGGCGGGGTCCTGGGCGAGGGTTTCCTCAGACCACGTGGGCTGGCCTTCGTCTTTGAGGGCGATGACGCGGCCGGTGACGTAGTCGGCGAAGATGTATTTATTTTGGTGCTGCGGGAACTTGCTACCATGATATACCACGCCGCCGGTGACGGAGAGGCCGATGGTGTGGAGGTACTCGAAGATGGGGTCGGTGGGGTGGAAGCCGGCGGGCTCTTTGTCCTTGCCAGGGCCGGTGATGAAGGGATGGAGAGCCTCGCGATAGCTCCAGCCGTAGTCGCCGCCGGGGGTGATGATGTCGATCTCTTCGTAGAGGTTCTGGCCGACATCGCCGCAGAAGAGGCGGCCGGTGGGGAGATCGAAGGAGATGCGCCAGGGATTGCGCAGGCCGGTGGCCCAGATTTCGGTGCGGATGGTTTTGGGGTCGAGGGTTTCGCCGTGGTGGGTGGTGGCGCCGATGAAGGGATTGTCTGAGGGGACGGCGTAGAAGGCGGAGCCGCGGGCATCGAGCGCGATGGCGGGGTGGGGATTGGGCGGGAGGCTGCCGGGTGTTTTGTTTACATCGATGCGGAGGATGGCGGCGTGGAAGCCTTTGTTGATGTAGCGGGCGTTGTCGAATTTGTCATCGGCAGCGCCGCCATCGCCGACGGTGATGTAGAGGAAGCCGTCGGGGCCGAAGTGGAGATCGCCGCCGTTGTGATTGGAGGCAGGATCTTGCTGAGTGAAGAGAGGCTGCTCGGTGGCGGGGTCGGCGCTGCTGGGGTCGTTTGCGGAGAGGGTGAAGCGGGAGAGGCGCTGGTGGAGGACGCCGCCGAGCCTGAGGCTGTAATAGACGAAGCAGCGGTGGCTTGTGGCGTGGTCGGGCGGGAAGGCGAGGCCGAGGACGCCGCACTCGCCTTCGGTGACGAGGGTGGCGCCGCCGGAGGGGTGGGTGAGATCGAGGAAGAGCTGCTTCTGCGGGTGGTCGGTATCGAGGGCGGTGATGACCTGGATGCGGCCGGTTTTTTCGACGATGAAGAGGCGCGTTTTGTCGCCGGGGGCGCTGACAATGGCGAGGGGCTGGTCGAATTTGAGGCCGGGGAAGGCATCCACGAGTTCATAGTCGGTGAGCACGAAAATGATCGGGGGCTTTTCCTTCTTTTTGGGCTTGGGTGTGGCGGGTGTTTGCGCGGGCAGCGAGGTGGCGAGAGCGCAGAGGGCCAGGAGGGTGAGGCCGAGAGAGGGAAGGATGGAGGGCTGGAGCATTGGAGCGATGGAGTGGGAGAAGAGCGGTGCGGGGGGGAGCGGAGGGCTGATGGTACAACGTGTGTGGTGGCTCCTACTGGATGCGCCAAGTGCCGAGAGGGTGACATGGCGGAGATGGTGAAGCCTAAGCTGGCGCGGGCAGTGACTGGTGGGTTCTTTGCGGGGTTTGGAGCGTGGGCGACGGCCCAGGTGCCGCACACGGAGTGTGCGGACCAGTTCACGGGTGCTGGTGCGGAGTGCAGCGGCCATGCGGGGCGCAGGGTGGATGCGCTGCTTTTAGAACGCGTTGAGTGACGGCATTTCGTCCTGGGTTGTGATCATCCTCCGAGACATGGGCTGCATTTCGCGTATGAGTGTGGCCCCCTTCCCCTCATGCTGCTGTCTGATTTGCCTCGTTTTGTTTTTGCTCTGTTTTGGATTGTTGTTGCTGCGCCGTTTGCCCGCGGTGCGGCGGTGGAGGCTGTGGACAAGGAGATGGACGGGGTGCTGCTGCCGCTGATGGAGCAGCGGTGCATGGAGTGCCATGATGAGGACTCGAAGAAAGGGGACATCAGCTTTGAGTTTTTGCGGAAGCCAGGGGAGATGCGGCATGACATCCGGCTGTGGGGGAAGGTGCGGGAGCAGATCCGCGCGGGGACGATGCCGCCGAAGGGAAAGACCAAACCGGGGCCGGATGGGAAGCCGGTGGCGGCGGAAGAGAAGCCGACGCTGGAGGCGGGGGAGCGTGAGGTGTTTCTGAAATGGATTCAGAGCAATGAGGACGCAGTGCTGGAGATGCCGGAGGGACGGCCGGGCGTGGCGAGATCGCGGAGGATGAACCGGGAGGAGTACAGCAACACGCTGCGGGATCTGCTGGGGATCGCGAAGCGGCCGGGGGACAAGTTTCCGGCGGATGGCGCGGGCGGGGAGGGTTTTGCGAACAGTGCGGACACGCTGAGTCTTTCGCCGCTGCTGGTGGAGAAGTATCTGGGTGCGGCGGATGAGGCGATGGGAGAAGTGTGGCAGCGCGGGGAGCTGAGGCAGCGGCTGTATGCGCCGGTGACGAGTGACAAGCTGGCGCCAGATGCGGGGGCGGAGATGGCGCTGCGGCCGTTTTTGCTGCGGGCGTTTCGCCGACCGCCGACGGAGGGGGAGGTGCAGGGCTTTCTCAACGTGTTTCGACAGGCGTGGGGGCGGAAGCCGAACTGGGATGAGGCGATGAAGGTGATGTTCAAGGGCGTGCTGGTGTCGCCGGGGTTTTTGTTTATCGAGGAGACGGCGAGGCCAGCGGAGGCGAAGGAGGCGCGGCGGCTGGGGCAGTATGAGATGGCTGCCCATTTGTCGTATTTTTTGTGGTCGTCGATGCCGGATGATGAGCTGATGAAGCTGGCGGCGGAGAACAAGCTGCAGGATGACGCGGTGCTGGAGACGCAGGTGCGGCGGATGCTGGCGCATGAAAAGGGGCTGGCCTTCACGAAGAATTTTGCGGGGCAGTGGCTGCGGTTTGACCAGGTGTTTAACACCGTGGATCCGGACCGGCGGAAGTTCCCTGACTTCAACGGGGATCTGCGGCAGGCGATGTATGATGAGATCTTTGGGTTCTGCGATCACCTGCTCAGGCGTAATGGGCGGGTGCTGGATTTCCTGGACAGCGATTACAGTTTTCTCAACGAGGCGCTGGCGAAGGTGTATGAGGTGCCGGGGGTGCAGGGCAAGGAGATGCGGCAGGTGAAGTTTAACAATGCACGGCGCGGCGGGCTGACGGGCATGGCGGCGATTCTGGCGAGCACGGCGTATCCGCAGCGGACGAGTCCGGTGCTGCGCGGCAAGTGGGTGCTGGAGCAACTGCTGGGCACGCCGCCACCGCCGCCGCCGGCGAATGTGGGGCAACTACCGGAGGATGATCGGGCGCTGAAGGTAACGACGCTGCGCAAGCGGCTGGAGGCGCACCGGAACAAGCCGGCGTGCGCGGGGTGTCACACACGGCTGGATCCGCCGGGGTTTGCGCTGGAGAATTTTGATCCGATCGGCAAATGGCGCGACACCGAGAATGGCAAGCCGCTGGATGCTACGGGGGTGATGCCGGGTGGGAAAGCGTTTGGTACGCCGCAGGATTTTCGGAAGCTGCTGATGGAGGAGAAGGCGCTGTTTATCCGCTGCCTGTGCACGCGGCTGCTGGGGTATGCGACGGGGCGGACGGTGGAGCTGCAGGATCAGCCGACGTTGTTGAAGCTGGAGAAGGTGCTGAGGGATGGGGATTATCGGAGCGAGGCGCTGATGGTGGCGGTGGTGAGATGCGGGGCGTTTCGGGGGAGGTGGTGATTGGGGGCGGAAAAGAGGTTGATTCCATGCGGCGTGCATGTGCACAGTCGGAGCAATGAAAATACCTGCTAGATGGATGATGCCTGGGCTGCCGCAGTTGATCTTGTTGATTGTGATGACGATTTCCAGCTGTGTACTGACGGGCTGTGCGACGAAGGTGGTGGCGCACGCGGAGGAAAGGCGAAGCGAGGATCCGGGGACACTGACTATGACTTCGCCCCTATTGGTTCGGGGGCCAGATGGCAGGGCACAGGTGCTGGTGACGCAAGAGGCGATCTCGCTGCAGCGGCAACCGCCGGGTGGGCCGCTGGAGATGCTGAATGAGCCGATGGACGCCAATGCTCCGCAACAGGAGGACAAGCTGAAGGAGCTGACAGAGGGCGTGCGGTGGTCGCCAGGCGGGACGCGGGTGTGCTTGCTTCGGCTGTACAAACGCGGCAGCGGTGTGGCGGTGTTTTCACTGGCCTCACAGCCGGCGGCGGAGGTGGATCTGGATTTGAACGAGCTGCAAGGGATGACGATGGAGCACTATGGCGAGGGGTTTAGGCACGGACGCTTTTACTATGACAAGCTGCTGAGATGGATCGATGAGGATCATCTGGAGATGGAGTTCAGCGGCAATCTGGTGCCGAAAGAAGATGATGATGGGACGAAATGGAAGTGGTACCGCGGAACCGTACGCGTGAAGCTGGAAGAGAAGGCTGGAAAGATGGAGGGGATGCCCAAGTGGGGGGAACTGACGGATTAGTGGGAGAGGATGAAGGGGGGCATGTGCGTGAGCAGATGGGCCAGCATGCGGCGGAACTTTTTGCAGACGCTGCTGGTGGGTAATGGGTGTGGCGGAGTGCTCGGTTTGCTTCCCGGTCGGAATGTGACTAACCCAGGGCGGCGCTCGCTTAGGCTCGCTGGCCCTGGGCTACGTTATGTCGCCCCTTTGGGGCTGGGGAGGACTGACGCGGTGGACTTGGAGGTGTTTGAAAGTCAGGAGACGTTCGCGGCGGCTGGAGGACCAGCCGCCCTACCCTGCCATGATTGTTACCATGTTATACCAGGCCTTTGAGGATGCCAGTGCTGTCGCCGAAGCGGTCGGTTTTGGCGCCGGAGAGCTGGAGCATGGTGAGGAAGAGGTTGCAGAGGGGAGTGTCGGTGGGGCTGACGAGGTGGCGGCCGCCGGTCAGGCCGCCGCCGTGGCCGGCGAGGACTAGGGGGAGGTTTTTGGGGCTGTGGGCGTTGCCGTCGCGCATGCTGGAGCCGAAGAGGAGGAGGGTGTGATCGAGGAGGGTGCCGTCGCCTTCCTTGATGGATTTCATGCGGTCGATGAGGTGGGCGAACTGCTCGATGTGCCAGGTGTTGATTTTTTGATACTGGTCGAGCTTCTCGGGCTTGTTTTCGTGGTGGGAGCACTCGTGGTGGCCGTGCTTGACGCCGTCGAGGAAGGTGAAATTTTTGCCGCTGACGGCCCAGCCGAACATGAAGGTGCTGACGCGGGTGGAGTCGTTCCAGAAGGCGAGGGTCATGAGCTCCATCATGAGGCGGGAGTGCTCGGTGTGATCGAGCCGGAGGGCGCTGCCGGGTTCTTTCTGCTGGGCCATGGCGGTGGTGATGCGCTGGTCGAGCTGGGTGATGGCGTCGCGGGCGGCGGGGTCGAGGTTTTCGCCGCTGGCGACGCGGGCGATGTCTGCCTCGATGCGCTGCTCGACGCTGCGAATGCTTTCGAGGTATTCGTCGAGGCGGCGCTGGTCATCGGCACCGACGCGGCCGCGGAGGGCTTTGGCGTCGGTAAGGACGAGGTCGAGAACGCTTTTGTTTTCGAGAGCGGAGGCTTTGCGCTGTTCGGGGTTGTCGCGGAAGAGGCGGTCGAAGACGAAGCGAGGATTGATCTCCGGCGGAAGGGGTGAGGTGGGGGTGCGCCAGGCCACGTGGGAGCCGTAGAGCATGGTGTAGTTCACATTAAAATCGACGCCTGTCATGACGGGCTCGGTGCCGAGCTCAAGGGAGGGGAAGCGGGCGAGGCGGCCGACGTCCTGGGCGAAGACCTGGTCCATGCTGACGCCGCAGTGGAGATTTTTGCCGGTGGTTTTTTCGATTTCCGTGCCGGTGAGCCAGTTGGCGGTTTTGGCGTAGTGGCCGTCTCCACCACGGCAGTTGGCGTGGCCGAGCTGGGTGAGGATGTTGATGTCGGCGCGGTGGCGCTCAAGGGGCTGGAGGATGGGGGAGAATTTGAAGTCGGTGCCTTCGCCTTCGGGGGTCCAGCGGTCCTGGCGGACGCCATTGGGCATGAAGAGGACGCCGATGCGGGTGGGGAAGGTTTTTCCTCCTGCGGCACCTGCCTGCGCGGCGCGGGCGGTGGGAGCCATGGCATCGAGGAAGGGCAGCGCGATGGTGGCGCCGAGGCCGCGGAGGGCGGCACGGCGGGACATGGGGGCGCGGGGGATGGTGATGTGGCTCATGGTTTACGCTGGGAGCAGAGGCTACGCCATGCCAGCGGATTTGCTTGCGGGGATTTGGGGGGAGTGGTTCTCTGTTCTCTGTTGGGGGTGGGGTGTCGGGGCGTTTGGAGGACAGAAAGGACTTGGGAAGACTGATTTGCACCGCAGAGGCTGGAACGCCGCAGAGATTTTTTAACCACCAATCGGACAGTGATGGAACTCTAATGGACTGGGGTTATTGGGGTGCGCTGGGTGGAGCGAAACAGAGTTTTGCAACGCAAAGATTTGGAGAACGCAGAGATGAGGTTTTTGAATCTGGTCTCTGCGGTCTTCTTAACTCTTGCGGTGTGAATGTGGAGGGCTTGGTTTTTTGGGACGCGAATGGCCTGGGTTGTAGCGATACACAAAACTCATTTCCTACAGGAGAGCGTGGGGAGATTCGGTTTGCCGCAGAGGGGCAATGAGGCAGAGGGAGCAGAGATTAAATCCATTCTCTGCTGCCTCTGCCTCTCTGCTTCTTGTGGTAAGATCGAGTGTCTTGCGGGCCTGCGGAAAGCGGTAGCTGCGCTCATTCTTCGCTGCGCGACCGCACTCCAAATGGGGGGCTTGGTCGTGCGGAGGGGTGGGTGGTTGCGGGGTGCTGCGGGCTCGGAGGCCCGCGCTCCGCTAGCAGCAGCCGCTGCCGGGTTTGCAGCCGCCTTTGGTTTCTAGGACGAGTTCGCCGTCGCGGTGGGTGGGGGTGGGTTTGCCGGGGCGGAAGTGTTCTTCGTGGTCGAGGGTGGCGGTGAGGCCGAAGAATTTGAGGGAGGCTTCGGCGAGGCCGTCTTTGACGGCGGTCATGAGGGCGGCGGGGTCGGATTCGGCGCGGAGATTGACGATGAGCTGGCCGCCGGTGGTGGGCTCGTCGAGTTCCATTCCGAGCTCGGGGATGTAGTCGCTGCGGACGAGATTGATGCTGGCGAGTTCGCCGGCGATGCCGTCATCCGGGCTGAAGGTCATTTTGAAATGGGCGATCTCGGCGGAGTCGCGCTGGAGGCGGGACTGGACGAGGGAGGCGAGCTGCTTGAGGAAGGTGTTGGCGTCGAATTCGTCGTCGGATTTCAGGGTGACGGTGGCATTGAGCCAGCCGAGAAGGGCTTCGCCATCGGCATAGACTTCGTAGTCCACCGCCATGGGATTGCGGCGGGCCTGTTCCTCGGTCATGAGGCCGGCGAAGAGGTCATCGAGGCCGGTTTCCTGGCGGGGAGAGGCGGTGATGATTTTGGCGAGGGGGAACTCGGTCTGCAGGGTGGTGCGGAGTTCTTCGCGCTGGGCATCGTCGATTAGATCGCTTTTGCTGATGACGATGATGTCGGCTTCTTCGAGCTGCTTTTTGAAGATGTAGGCGACCTTGGCGGAGAAGGTGCCGCCGTGATCGAGACCGAAGACGCGGCGGGCGCGGATGGGATCGACGAGAACGCTGAGGGGGGCGACGGTGAAGTCGTTCCCATACATGCGGCGGAGGGGGTAGGTGACGGTGGCGACGAGGTCGGTGCAACTGCCGACGGGCTCGGCGATGAAGACGTCGGGCTTGGCTTCGTTGGCGAGCTTGCTGGCGGCATCGACGAGGGTGTTGAAGCGGCAGCAGAAGCAGCCGCCGGCGATTTCTTCAGTGGCGTAGCCCTGGCCGCGGAGGAGCCTGGTATCGACGAGGCCGCCGGCCTGGTCATTGGTGATGAGGCCGACTTTGAGGCCCTGGGCACTGAGGTGCTTTGCCAAACGGCCGACGGTGGTGGTTTTTCCGGCGCCGAGGAAACCGCCGATCATGATGTAACGTGCTTTGGAGGGCATGGGCTGGGTGTGGGACAAAGAAGGAAAGATTTCAGCGAGGGCTGGACCTACTCAAACGCTGACGCGACGCCAGATTTATTTGCCCAGATCAGCAATTATTATTTTATGTGATGGCGGAGGCGCGGGAGTCTTGCGGCAGGGTGGTGATCTGCTAATGATCCGCGGATGCCCTCACGCACTGTGACACGCCCGTTCGACTGCCTGACCGCCATGCGCGCGCTGGGGGAGCCGACGCGGCTGAGGCTGGTGCGGGCGCTGATCGGCGGGCCGAAGCCGGTGACGGAACTGTGCGAGACCCTGCATGTGACGCCCTACAACGTGTCCAAGCATCTGCGGGTGCTGAAAGAGGCGGGGCTGCTGGAGGTGGAGAAGCAGGGGCAGCAGAGGATCTATGCGCTGGCGGAGGCGTTCAGTGAGAAGCTGGCGCGGAACGCGAACACGCTGGACCTGGGGTGCTGCCAGTTTCATTTCGACAAGCTGCCGGAGTAAGGAATGAGGAAACCAGAATGATGAATGACGAATGGGGGAAGAAGGGGGGGCTTTGAGCGTTCTTTTTTCCATGATTCGCTCTCTCTTCCTTTTGTTTCTTTGCAGCTCTTCGCTTTTTGCGGCAGCCAAGCCCAATGTGCTGATGATCTGTGTGGATGATCTGAAGCCGCTGCTGGGGTGCTATGGGAATGCGGTGGTGAAGTCGCCGAACATTGACCGGCTGGCGGCGAGGGGGGTGCAGTTTGAAAAGGCGTACTGCAACCAGGCGGTGTGCGCGCCCTCGCGGAATGCGCTGCTGACGGGGCTGAGGCCGCAGACGCTGGGGATTTATGACCTGGCCACGAACTTCCGCAAAGCAGCGCCGGAGGCGGTGACGCTGCCGCAGCATTTCAAGAACAACGGCTACCGGGCGGAGGGGCTGGGAAAGATCTTCCACGTGGGGCATGGGAACGTGAATGACGCGGCCTCGTGGAGCGTGCCGCATTTCACGCCGAAGACGATCAGCTACGCGCTGAAGGAAAACGACCTGCCGCAGTCCACGCGGGAGCAGGCGTTGTTTGAAAACAAGAAGGAGGCGTGGAAGCTGCCGCGCGGAGCGGCGACGGAGGCTGCGGATGTGGCTGACAACGTGTATGGAGACGGAATGATCGCCGATGAGGCGGTGAAGCGGCTGGCGGCGGCGAAGCAGAAGCCAGAGGAGCCGTTTTTTCTGGCGGTGGGCTTTTTGAAACCGCACCTGCCGTTTGTGGCGCCGAAGAAGTACTGGGACTTGTACGATCCGGCGGTCTTCACGCTGCCGAAGCTGCAAACGCCTCCGGCAGGGGCGCCTGACTTTGCACCGACGACCTGGGGGGAACTGCGGCAGTACATGGACATTCCGGAAACAGGGCCGCTGACGGAGGGACAGGCGCTGCATCTCATCCACGGCTACCATGCGGCGACGAGCTACATGGATGCGCAACTGGGCAAGGTGCTGGATGCACTGGATGCGAACGGTCTGGCCGAGAGCACGATCATTGTCTTCTGGGGGGACCACGGCTGGCACCTGGGAGACCATGGGATGTGGTGCAAGCACACGAACTATGAGCAGGCGGCGCGCATTCCGGTGATCGTGGCGGGGCCTGGCATCAAGCCGGGGGTGACGCAGGCGCTGATCGAGTCGTGCGACATCTACCCGACGCTGGCGGAGCTGGCGCAGATCCCCGCGCCGCCGCAGGGGGACGGGCGCAGCTTTACCGAAGTGCTGCTGAATCCCGCCGCGACGGTGCGTGACCATGCGATCCATGTTTATCCGCGCGGGGGCGGCCTGATGGGGCGGGCGATCCGGACGCAGCGGCACCGGCTGGTGGAGTGGAAGAAGCCGGGAGCCGCGCCGGAGACGGCGGTGCTGGAATTGTACGACTATGAGGCGGACCCTGCCGAGACGAAGAACCTGGCGGTGGAGCAGCCGGCGGTGGTGAAGGTGCTGCGGCAGTTTCTGAGCCAGCACCCGGAGGCGAAGCCGCAGATCTCCTCCAGCAAGGCGGAGGGAAAAGCAGCCGCGCCGCAAAAGCCGGCGCAGGACCGGGGCAGGATGTTTGACCAGCGCGACAAGGACAAGGACGGGCAGCTCACGAAGGAGGAGTTTCTGCTGAACCAGCCTGACCCTGACGAAGCGCCGAAACGCTTTCCGAAATTTGACACGGATGGCAGCGGCGCTCTGAGCCGGGAGGAGTTCATCAAGGGTGGGAAGAAGTGAGGCCGTGGAGACGTGTCATGCCCACGGCCGCTTCGAAGAAACCGCCCGACTGCTAGGACGGTCGTACGCCATGGAGCACGCCACACGCTGGCGGACGGGCGGGCTGAGGCCACAGCCATGCGACGGGGTCAGGGCTGCGCGCCCCGGCGTTTCCAGATGTGGCAGAGGTACCAGGCTTTGAAGGTGGCGGCGAGCTCGCGGTAGTTGGAAGCGCCTTTGAGCATCTGGCCGGCGATGCGCGCGGCGAGAAACTGGGCGGCAAACTGGCTGCGGTCCGCGGGTGAGACGTTTCCTTTGCGCATGAGGCCGAGGAAGTGGCCCATCTCACGAAGGGTCTGCTTTCGCAGGGGGCGGCGTACGGCAGGCGGCTGGCCATGGGCGAACTCCTTCATCAAGGCCGCGACTTTAAGATAACTGGCGATGCGGTGACGCACCTTGTCAGGATCGCGTGACTGGGTGAGCGAGGCGCGGTTGCGCCGGTAGCCGTAGCGCGGGGGCTGGGAAAAGCCGATGCGTTTGATGGCAAGGGCGAGCTGCACCGTCCAGGGAACGTCCTCATGAATCATGTCGCGCCGGAAGCGGATGTTTGCTTCTTCGATGACACTGCGCCGGCAGAACTGCATCCAGACATAGTGAGGCCATTCCTTCACTTTTACCGCGTGCATCATCCAGGCAGGGCCGGTGAGGATGGAATCCCAGGGCTGCCTCCTGAGAATGGCCTCATCCAGGAGCGTCTGGATATCCTTTTCGAAGCTGAAGCCGTTGCACATGAGGCAGTCGAGATGATCGCGCTCGGCCTGCTGATGCCATGCGGCGAGGGAGCCGGGGGCGAGCCAGTCATCGCCGTCCAGAAAGGCGAGCCATTTGCCTGAGGCGCGGTCGAGGCCGGCATTGCGAGCGGCGGAGACGCCCTGATTGGCCTGGGTGATGACGACGATGCGGGGGTCGAGCGCTGCGTGGGCTTTGATCTTTTCCAGGGAAGCGTCGGTGGAGCCGTCGTCGATGATGATGATTTCGAGGGAGGGGCCCTCCTGGGCGCGGGCGGAGGAGAGGGATTCATCCAGGAACGCCTCGTTGTTGAAAACGGGGATGATGAGGGAGACGTCGGGTGGCATGCGAAGTTGGGCGCGGGATTACAGAGGCGATGGGGACGCGCGGGGCAATTGAGTTTTGGGGAAACATTGCATGAGGCAGGACTCTGCCAGAGTGCTTGGAATTCTTTTATTGCTTACCTGGCGCATACACCGCGCGGAGATAAAGCTAAACCCCTCACCCCGGCCCTCTCCCCGAAGAGAAATATTTTTTGCGTCGTGTATCAGGGGCGAGGAGAGGGAGAAGTGCTTTGGCTGCGCTGGATTTATCGGGCACAAGGTTGTTAAAATGCAGCAAGCTTTATGCGGCCTGCTCGATGCCGGTGGTGCGATAGGTGGAGGGGGAGACGCCGGTGTGGCGGCGGAACCAGGCGGTGAAGTGGGAGGCGTGACGGAAGCCGAGAGTGAAGGCGATTTCTTTGAGGGAACTTTGGTCTGCAATGATGTGCTCGCGGGCGACATCGAGACGGCGGCGTTCCATAAAGGTGCGGAGACCAATGCCGAGGTGGTGCTGGAGGAGCTGCTCGGCACGGCGGAGGCCGATGGGAAAACCGGGAGGCAGGCCGGGGGAGGTTTGAGAAGGTGGCAAGGCCTGCAGCCATGCAATGAGCTGATCGACGCGACGGCGGCTGGTACGCGCCGGGGTGGCGGGCTGCACGCCGAGCTGCTGGAGGGTTTGCATCCACACGGCGAACCAGGCGGAGAAGGCCGCCTCCTGCGTGGCCCAGGAGGCGGGGGAATGTGTGGAGGGCGCGATGGCCTGGCGGTAGGTGACGGCTTTTCGTGTGCCGTAGATGTGGGTGAAGAGCTGTTGCGTTGCTTTATGCAAAGCGGGGGCGGGAGCGGCGAAGTTCAGGGCATCGCGGAAGAGGGAGGTGCCATCGGGCCACTGGCTGCGGAGGCCGACGGAGAGGAGGCGGGTGCCCGGGGCGAACCAATGACGGCGCAGGCGTGGCGAGGAAAAGAAGGCGTGACCGCGTGGGACGAGGGTTTCTGTGCCATCGGCTTGAATGCGCCCTTCGCCCTGCTCGACGAAGAAGACGCCGGCGGGCACGGGGATCTCTGCGGACCAGACGCCGCACTGTGGGACGGGGCTGCGATAGACCCAGAGCCACTCGTGACGCAGGCTGCGCCAGACATCGGCGGGGAGCTGGAGGGGCTGCGGCTTCGGCATGGGGGAGCTATGCGGGGGATGTAAGGGATTTCAATGCGGCATAATTCAGGCGGGTTGCCAGCGGGGGCGGCGTGGGTTTGATCCGCGCATGAAATCCAACCTCCTGCTGCTTGCGGCGCTCACGGGTATTCTCAGCGCGGAAGAGCCGCGCCAGGTCAGCGGCATCTATCCGGGACTGGCGATGTTTAACAACGAAGGGGAGTGCGGGACGGGTGCGGTGGTGCCGTGGGCGGGGCGGCTGTGGGTGATCACGTACGGGCCGCATCTGCCGTTTGGATCGAGCGACAAGCTGTACGAAATCACGCCGGAGCTGAAGCAGACGGTGCGGCCGGAGAGCGTGGGCGGGACGCCGGCGAACCGGATGATTCATGGGGAGTCGCAGCAGCTTTTCATCGGGCCGTATGTGATCGATGCGGAGCGGAAGGTGCGGGTGATCCCGCCCACGAAGATGCCGGGACGGCTGACGGGGAATGCGCGGCATCTGAGCGATCCGGCGGGGAAGATTTATTACGCGACGATGGAGGAGGGACTGTATGAGGTGGATGTGAAGTCGCTGGCGGTGACGTCCTTGATTCGTGACGGGAATGCTTTGAAGAAGGGATTCAAGGTGGAGACGGCGCTGACGAAGCTGGAGTCAAAGCTGCCGGGCTACCATGGCAAGGGGCTGTACTCGACGCAGGGGCGGGTGATTTATGCGAACAACGGGGACCGCGACAAGCGGGTGCTGACGGACCCGACGACGCCAAGCGGAGCGCTGGGAGAGTGGCGCAAGCCGGGGGAGGACTGGAAGCTGGTGAGGCGAAATCAGTTTACGGAGGTGACGGGACCGGGAGGCATTCAGGGCAGTGACAAGGACGCGCCGGTGTGGAGCATCGGCTGGGATGCGAAGTCGCTGATTTTGATGCTGCTGGACGGTGGGAAATGGCAGTCATTCCGGCTGCCGAAGGTAAGCCACAGCTATGATGGTGCGCATGGATGGAACACGGAGTGGCCGCGCATCCGGGACATCGGGGAGGATGACTTGCTGATGACGATGCACGGGGCGTTCTGGCGGTTTCCGCGCGGCTTTTCTGCGGCAAATGCGAAGGGCATCCGCGTGCGGAGTGCTTACATGAAGGTGATCGGGGATTTTTGCCGATGGGATGACCGGCTGGTGTTTGGCTGCGATGATTCGGCGAAGTCGGAGTTTTTGAACAAGCGGAAGGTGAAGGGTGGCATTGACAGCGTGGGGCAGTCGCAGTCGAACCTGTGGTTTGTGAAGCCTGAGACGCCGGACAAGCTGGGGCCTGCACATGCCAGCGGGGCGGTGTGGCTGCATGAGAGCGTGAAGGCGGGGGATGTGGCGGAGCCGTTTCTGGTGGCGGGATGGAAGCACCGCAGCGTGTGGAGGATTGATCATGCGAAGGGCACGGCGAAGCGCGAGGACATCGGCGGAGATGAGGAGTGGCTGGTGGTGAAGGCGGAGGAGGACGGGAAGGATGTGAGTGTGATCGTCACGCTGACGAATGGTGAGACGCGGGGTACGGAGGCGGATGCGATGTTTGATGGCGTGGCGCGTGCGAGGCCCGGAGATGCGAAGGTGCAGACGGGGATTTTCCGTGCGCGGGGTGAGAACAAACGGACGCTGAGCTTTGCGGCGGATGCGGGGTATTATGAGCTGGATGCGGAGCTGAAGCTGAAGCGGGTGGAGGACGCGAAGACGGAGACGTTTGTGAAGACAAAGGTGGCGATTCCGCAGGAGGTGATCACGCTGGATGAGGCGAGCGTGCTGGTGGTGGATGACCGGGGGCGCAGATGGAGGCTGCCGCGTGCGACGCGGGCGCTCGATGCGGCGACGAACGCGGGTGAGCTGCGCGTGTGCCGTGAGGTGGCGACGGAGCGGGACATGCTGAGCGCGTGCGGGACGTTCTTTGAGCTGCCGGCGGAGAATGCGGACGGGTTTGCGAAGATCCGGCCGGTGGCTTCGCATGATCTGCGGGTGACGGATTTCGGTGGGTACCGCGGGATGTTTTTGATGAGCGGGATCAAAGCGGATGCCACAGGGGGTGAGCACATCCTGCGCAGCGAGGATGGCAAGGCGGCGCTGTGGGCGGGGGCGATTGATGACCTGTGGAAGCTGGGCAAGCCGCGCGGCGAGGGCGGGCCGTGGAAGGACACGAAGGTGAAGGCGGGGCAGAAGAGCGATCCTTATCTCATGTGGGGGTATGACAAGCGTACGCTGACGCTGAGCCATGATGGGGAGAAGTCGGTGACGATGAAGGTGGAGCTGGACCTGACGGGAACCGGGGTGTGGGTGACCTATAAGAAGGTGAAGGTGGCGGCGGGGACGCCGGTGAGTTTTGAGTTTGAGCCGGCGGTGCAGGCGCGGTGGCTGCGGGTGACGGCGGATGCGGGGTGCCGTGCGACGGCGCAGATGAGGTATGAGTAATTTTGGGGAGATTGCGCGAACGCGGTGGGCGTGTGGCGGAGTGCGTTGCAAACGCTGCTGGTGACTGGCGTGGTGTGGCGGGGCGCTGGGTTTGCTGCCCGGTCGGATGATGTATAACCCAGGGCGGCGCTCGCTTAGGCTCGCTTGCCCTGGGCTGTATTGCGTCGCCCTTTCAGGGCTGGCATGTGGCGGAGCGAGATGGCGAAAGATGCGATGATCCTAGAAACGGAAAGATTGCAGCCTACGGAATACACGGAACAAACGGAAAATCAGACAAAGCCCGAACCTTGACGGCTCACCTTTGGAGTGGTCGGCTTGGGAAGACTTTTCCCCAGTATTCCGGGTGTTCGGCAGGCTATCTATTCTCGTTTTTAGGATGATTCGTGCGGCCGATCTTTGAGAGGCAGGTTTGACGACGTTCAGCGAGGTTGATCCTTCCATTGCGGCTGAGTGCCTCTCAGCTCACGAGTGGCGTGGGCAGGCGTGATTGACGATTGATGAGCCATCGATTTTTGAAGTGCGGATCGGCACCGGGTTCACTTCGATTCCTTTTTCTTGCGGCGGAAGGGGTGGAGGAACTGCTGCCAGTAGCCGGGGGGGACGGGGTGGCCGGAGATGCCGTAGCCTTCGGGCCAGCGGTTGTTTTCGGGCATGTGGTGGGTGCCGAAGAGCTTGTCGAAGAGGGGGAAGTGGATGGCGAAGTTCACATCGATGGCTTCTTTTTCGATGCCGTGGTGCCAGTGGTGGAAGCGGGGGGTGACGAAGTATTTTTCGAAGAAGGGGAGCCGCCAGCCGAGATTGGAGTGGGCGAAGGTGGCGAAGAGATAGACGACGAGGACGTAGGCGTTCACGGCGGTCTGGCTGAAGCCGAGGAGGATCATGGGAAAGACGGTGGCGCCGCGGAGGACGAGGATCTCGAAGAAGTGCATGCGGGCGCCGGCCATCCAGTCCATGCTCTGGGCGGAATGATGCACGGCATGGAAGCGCCAGAGGGCGGGAATGCGGTGAAAGAGGCGGTGGACCCAGTACTGCACGAGGTCGGTGAAGAACATGATGGCGAGAAGCTGAACGAGGAAGGGCAGCGCGGCGACCCAGGCGCGGAGATCCGCCCATGAGGTGTGCTTGAAGAGGGTCTGCGCGGGCATGAAGCTGAGCCAGGTGAGGACCTGAACCATCATGCTGCTGACGAGGTAGTAGAAGAGGTCCTCCCGCCATTCCTGGCGGAAGATGCCCTGCTCCGTACGGTGAGGAAAGAGGGTTTCCAGAGGGATGAAGAGGAAACCGGTGAAGAGGAGGCGGAGAATGAAGAAGTCGAGACCGAAGTAGAGCGGGGTCAGGTCCGGAGCGACGGCGCTGGCGGAGGAGCCGCCGAAGGTGACGGCGAGGAGGGTGGCGATGATGCCGGTGAGGCCGAGGGCCTTGCCGGGGCGGAGGACGAGATTGAGCAGGGAAAAGCCGAAGGCGAGCACCATGAGGACCAGCATGCCGGTGCGGAAGGCGGTGCTGCCGATGAGCGCGGCGTTTTCCTTCATGGTGAAGACGCCAGGGAAGCGCATCACCACCACGGCTCCGAGCGCGGCGAGGCCGAACATCATGCCCAAAACGCCGCTGATCCAGCCGCTGCCGAATTTTCTGAGGGCGGGCGGGGCCTCCAGCTCACGGCGGATTTTGAGACGGGTTTCGTGGAGGGGATTCATGGGGGCGATTTTAATATTGCTTGGTTTGATTACAAGAAGGCCAGGGCGGTGATCCGGCGGTTTTCGGCAATTATCGGCTAATGGAGAGGAAATATTCATCGCTTCCACATCCGGCGGTGTCACATTTAACGTATTCCAACCAACCATGACTGCTTCATTCGGCCAGATGCTCACTGCAGCGCGTGAAAAGCGCGGCTTGTCCATCGAGGACGCCGCACATGAGACGCGAATCCCGGCGCAGCGGCTGCGCTTTATGGAGTCGGGCAACATCGCCGCATTTGGCAGCCTGACCTATGCCCGGTCTTTCATCCGGCAGTACAGCGACTTTCTGGGGGTGGACGCCTCCACGATGCTGGAGGAGCTGCCTGAAGGGGTGCTGGGAGGGGAGCGAGACTACCGGTACCTGACGCAGTCCCACGGGCCGTGGCTGCGGGAGTCGGAGACGAGCGTCGAAAGGATCGCGGTGCCCGCGGCAGGCCGGGTGCGGTCGATCAAATCTCCGCTGCCGGCGGCGATCGCGGTGTTTATTTTTGTGCTGGCAGGCACGGCGATGTGGGGAAAACATGTGGCGGAGATGCGCAGCCAGGTGGAGCCTGCCGCGCTGAAGGCGCTGCCGGTGGATGACGATGAACCGCCGGTGCCGGCGCCGGCGCCCGTGGCATCCTCCCCGGGCGCGGTGGGAGCGGCGAATCTGAAGACAAAACATGTGGATTTTCCGGGGGGCCGCCCTTAAAGCTAGTCCGGTGGACTGAGACTCACAAAATGCCCGCGACCAAATCTACTCCTGCAAAATCCCTCTGGTGGCTCGAAACCCTGCTGTGGTCCGTGGCGATCCTCACCGGCGTGGGGGTGGCGGCGTATGTGAACGAGACGGCGCGCGAGATCGTGGCCCAGGGGCTGGCGTATTTCTTCACCTTTTTCTCCACCCCGTTTGTGCTGGAGAGCAGCACGGCGTTTGTGGGCCTGTGCATTGTGATGTTCATCAACAACCGCCGGATCGAACGTGAGGGCGACGGGTGGGTGGAAATGGAGATCGAGGTGCCTGCGACGGTGGAAGAGCCGGGCGCAGGGCAAACGCCTAGTGACAAAGGTTCCAAGGTCTGAAGTCTGGCTGGCCTTCAGCGCGTACCTGTTTCACCCTTCGGACCCGCCGAATGTGAACCTGACGCCTGCATGACTTCCGCCACGCCTCCTGCCAGCCCTCCCCCCGTGAATCATCACGGGCTGCGTGTGGTGGCCGCGGGCAAATTTCTGCAACTGGCGGACGGCAGCGCGCACTTCATGCGCGGGGTGAGCTACGGGCCGTTCAAGCCGAACGCGCGCGGGGAGCCCTTTCCTGAAGACGAGCGGCTGAAGGCGGACCTGAAGCACATGGCGGAGCTGGGCTTCAACACGGTGCGGCTGTATGAGCCGCCGACGGAAACGGTGCTGAACGAAGTGGAGGCGCTGGGCCTGCGGCTGATGGTGGGGATCCCGTGGACCGAGCATGTGGACTTCCTTTCCGACCGTGCGCTGTGCCGGAAGATCAAGGCGCAGGTGGCGGCGGTGAGCACCCGGCTGCGGGAGCGCACCTGCATCACCGCGCTGCTGGTGGGAAATGAGATCGAGAAGACGCTGGTGAGGTGGATGAAACCGCGAAGGGTGAGGGCGTTCATCGAAAGGCTGATCGACACTGCGCGCCGGCATGCGCCGCAGACGCTGGTGAGCTATGCAACGTACCCTTCCACCGGGTATCTGGTGCCGCGAAATGCGGACTTCATCGGTGTGAATGTGTACCTGGAGGAGCAGGCCGCCTTCAGCGCGTGCCTGGCGCAGTGGCAGAACCTGGCGGGGAACCAGCCGCTGGTGATCACGGAATTCGGCCTGGACGTGGCCTCGCACGGCGTGGAGAAGCAGAAGGAAGTGATGCGATGGCAGCATGAGTGCCTGCTGAGCGGCGGCTGCGCGGGAGGGGTGTGGTTTGCCTACACGGACGAATGGCACCGGGGGGGGCGTGACATCACCGAGTGGCAGTTTGGACTGGTGGACCGGGAGCGAAAAGAGCGGCCGGCCTGCGCCCTGGAGCGGGAGCTGGCGCCTGCTCTGCCGCCGCCCGCCGCAGCGCCGCGAATTTCCGTGGTGGTGTGCACGCACAACGGGGTGGCGACGCTGCGGCAGTGCCTGGACTCCCTGGTGGCGCTGCGCTACCCGGATTTCGAGATTCTGGTGATCGACGACGGGTCGCGGCAGCCCATCGCGGAGATTGCCAAAAGTTATCCGCAGGTGCGCTATGAGCTGCAGGAGCATGCGGGGCTGAGCGTGGCGCGCAACCGGGGCGCGCAGCTCGCGAGCGGGTCGATTATTGCGTACACGGACGACGACTGCATCGCGCATGCGGAGTGGCTGCTGCACCTGGGCCATGCGTTTGCGGACGAGGGAGTGGCGGCGGCGGGCGGGCCCAACATACCGCCGAGGGCGAGAAACCGGATCGAGCATGTGGTGGCGGCGGCGCCGGGAGCACCGGCGCATGTGCTGCTGGACGACACGGAGGCGGAGCATCTGCCGGGGTGCAACCTGGCGATCCGTAAGGAGGCGCTGGAACTGATCGGCGGATTTCAGGAGGAGTTCCGAAGGGCGGGAGATGACGTGGACATCTGCTGGCGGCTGAGAGAGACGGGCAGGCGGCTGATGTTTGTGCCAGGAGCGATGGTGTGGCACCACCGGCGCTTCAGCATCCGGGCGTATCTGACGCAGCAGTTTGGGTATGGGCAGGCGGAGGCGCTGCTGATGAAGAAGCACCCTGAACGCTTCGGCGTTCTGGGGGGCGCGCGCTGGCGCGGTGGCATTTATGGGGACCAGCATCCGGCGGACTATCCGGTGGAGGGCAGCATTTTTCATGGTCCGCTGGGGCTGGGAGCCTTTCAGGTGATCTACTCGTCCTCCAGCTTCCGATGGTGGGAGTGGTTTACGGGGCTGCTGTGGGTGGCGCTGCTGGTGGTGGCGCTGGTGGCGCAGCAGCCGTGGGTGGCGCTGGGGCTGCTGACTTTTGCGCTGTGGGCTGCGTGGCAGGTGAGCGCGCGGAATGCGGCCGCGGGACGGATCCGCGGGCTGCGGGACAGGCTGCTGCTGTGGTGGCTGAGCTTTCTGCAGCCGATGGTGCGCGAGTGGGCGCGGCTGCGCGGGATGGCGACGCTGGGGGCCAGGCCGAGCCGGCACCCGCTGCTGCCGGACATCATGCCGCCCTCCCGGCCGCACAAGGTGACCTTCAGCCTGGGGACGCTGAGCTTCTGGAGCGAGACGGGCACCACGCGGGAGGCCTGGCTGCGAGAGCTGCGCAAGGTGCTGCGGGCCGCGCACATCATCTTTCGCGAAGACGACGGCTGGCGGTGGTTTGACCTGGAGGCGTGGCCGTGGGCGGAGGTGTCCCGCGGATTTTTGAGCGTGACGGAATTCCATGCGGACGGGCGCTGCCTGACGCGGGTGCGGCTGCTGCTGCGGGTGCGGCGGAGCCTGGGGTGGAACCTGCTGCTGTGGCTGATCGTGGCGGCGATTTTGATGGCGGCGGGCCTGCACACGCTGCTGGTGCTGGGCGCGCTGGCGGCGCTGGCCGTGGCGGTGCTGGTGCCGCTGGGAGTGTGGCATGTGAGGCGTGAGATGAGGAGGCTGGCGAGAGCGGCGGCGGTGAATGCGGGGCTGGTGGAGGTGAGGTAGAGGAGTGTTTGGTTGTCGGAAGCAGGAGTTGTTTTTGGTGGAGTGCCGCACATGGGAGCTGGCGGCACAGGCCTGCGGCGAAACACGCTGGAGGCGCTGCTGATGGGTGGCGTGGTGGAGCGGAGTACGCGGTTTGCTTCCGGATTTGCCTGCGGCAACCCTGGGGAGCCCTCGCGGAGGGGAGCGGCCTGGCTTGCGCCCGGGCCTTGTTTGAAAACGGGGCGCAGAGGAGCAGTCTCGCTGCGCGAGGGAGACTGAGCGCTTTCGCAATGGCGGGGGAATGGCCGAGCACGGCGGGCCTCGGGCAAGGCGTGAGCGCTGGGTTCATCTCGCGGAGCGAGATGGCTACTTTGGTCGCGGCTTCGCCGCTCCGAGCTGGTGCTCAGCGCTTGAGGACGCTGGCGGCGCCGAGCCAGAGGAGGATGGGGACGATGGCGCTGAGGGCAAAGGCCCAGGCGGGCTCGCTCTGGCCGAGGTGGCCGATGGCGGCGAAGACGAAGCCGGTGGGAATGGAGCCGCAGGCGAGAGCGGGGAGGAAGACGCGCCAGCGCATGCTGGAGAGTCCGGCGAGGCAGGCGATGGCCTCCGGCAGCACGGGCATCCAGCGGGAGAGGGCGACGAGCCAGCCGCCGCGGCGCTCGAAGATTTCCTCTCCTTTGCGCAGGCCTTCGGCACCGGCGATCCAGCCTGCGGCGCGGCGGCCGAGCCAGCGGCAGGCAGCGTAGGCGATGATGCCGGAGAGCATGGAGCCGGCGGCGCTGACGAGGCCGCCGAGCCACCAGCCGTACATCCAGCCCAAGGCGGACATGACGACGGTGGAGGGCACGGGCAGGGCGATGTCTGCGATGAGCAGCAGGATGCCCGCGGCCCAGGCCCAGGTGCCGTAGCCTTCCATCCACTTTCGCGCGCCTGTGAGGCTGAGGGTTTGATCAAACTGCGCGCCCCAGATGATGAAGGGCACGATGATGCCGGCGAGGATGAGGAGGGTGAGGATGAGGAGCGAACGGCTGCCGCGGGTCATGCGGAATAACACAGCAGGGCTTGGGGGTCAGGGCAAGGGCAAGGGCGGGGAGTGGGGTGATGGCATCATCCGTCGAAAAGGGGGTGGTCGAGAAGTGAGCGCCGCCTTCTAAGATCCGGAATGCCGTGTGGTGGAGGACGGCGTCTGAGTACGGCGGCGCGCTGTGATTGTGGCGGCGGGACGATGAGGCGCTGATGGAGAGCGCGGTGTGGTCGAGGAAGCGGTGGCTTTGCTTTCCGGAGAAGGTGCGCACTATCCAGGGATGGCGCTCGCTACGCGAGCTGATCCCTGGCTACCGGCTGTGATCTCTACGGGATCATTGACCGCCATGGAGCACCGTTAGAGCCGTGGTACTTAGAGAGGGAGAAAAAGCATCTGCATACGATCCGAAGCAGAGAGCGTGATTCGGCTGATCAACCGGGACTGTGGGTACGAAGGAGGGAGGTGGGAAGCTTGGTGCCTCGGTCTGCGCGCGTGCCGCACACGGAGTGTGCGGACCACTTCGCGGTGGGATCAGGGGCGGAGGGGGGCGGCTTTTTCGACCATGCCGGGAGCGCGCTGACCGGGGCCGGGGCGATTGAAGTCGCCGAGGTCGGCGCGGGCTTTTTCGGCGAGCTGGGTGAGGCGCTGCACGATTTCGGGATGCTGCGCGGAGGCCTCGTTTTCTTCACTGAGATCGTGGCGGACATCGAAGAGCTGAAGCGCGGAGGGTTCGCGCTTGGTGCTGAGGTTTTTGAATTTGCCGTCGAGGGGCAGGTAGAGTTTCCAATCGCCGGCGCGCACGGCCTGGAGCTGGTCCATGCGGTAGTAAAAGAAGCCGTCGTCATCCCAGGGGGAGCGGGTGCTTTTTGCGTCGAAGAGAAGGGAGGAGATGTCGTGGCCGTCGATTTTTGCGGATGGCAGGGGGGCGCCGGAGAGGCTGGCGAAGGTGGGGAGGAGATCCATGGTGGAACAGAGGGCGTCATTCACGGCGCCGGCGGGAATGTGGCCGGGCCAGCGCATGATGCAGGGCATGCGCATGGCGCCTTCGGAGGTGTCGTAGCCGAAGCCGCGGTAGGGGGCGTTGCTGCCCTGAGGGGGAGTGCGCCTGACGGCGCCGTTGTCGGAGGTCCAGACGATGAGGGTGTTGTCCGCGATCTTCAGACGCTGGAGTGTGGCCATGATTTCGCCGGTGCTCCAGTCGAGCTCCTCCACGGCGTCGCCGTAGTCGCCATTCGCGCTTTTGCCGCGAAAGTTCTCGCTTGAGAAAGGGTGTGCGGTGGAGCCGGGCATGGTGTGCGGCAGGTAGAGGAAGAAGGGGGTGGTGGCGTGCTGCTCGATGAAGCGAACTGCTTCCTGGGTGCAGCGCTGCACGAGGTGATCGCGGTCGGCGGGGGCTGCGATGACTTTTTCGCCGCGCATGAGCGGGAGATCCGGCCAGAGGTCCGGCTTCTTGTCCTTGGTCATGTCATCGCTGTAGGGGATGCCGAAGAAGTCATCGAAGCCCTGGCGGGTGGGCAGAAACTCCGGCTGATCGCCAAGGTGCCATTTGCCGATGGCCATGGTGGCGTAGCCGGCGGTTTTCAAGACTTCGGCGATGGTGGTCTCCGAGGGGTTGAGCCCTTTGCGTGCGACGGGCTGGAGGACGGCGCCGCCGGTATCGCTGACGTGCATGCCGACCCGGCGGGGGTAGCAGCCGGTCATGAGGGCGGCGCGGCTGGGAGTGCAGACGCCGCTGGCGACGTAGAAGCTGGTGAACTTTGTGCCTTCGGCGGCGAGGCGATCCACATTCGGAGTGCGGTGGAGTTTGGAGCCGAAGCAGCCGAGGTCGCCATTGCCGAAGTTATCGACGAAGATGACGATGATGTTTGGCTTCTCCGCGAAGGCGCTGACAGAGGAGAGGAGCAGGAGGAGAATGAAAATGGCTTTCATGGGATGAGGTGCCTCATGCCTCACGCCAAGGCAATGAGCAGAGAGAGTGCTAAGGTGAGCCGGGAAATGGATTGGCGCTGAGGCGCAGCAGGGCCTCGCGCCGGAGCAGGCTCCCCTGCCCTGACGGCGCCGCGCGCATGGCGCCCATGAGAAGGCACCCGCCGAAGACCAGGATGCATGCGCCCAGCCAGCGTGCGGAAAGCACCCAGCGGGAGGCGCGGCGAGTGTCAAACAAACGCTGCAAGCGGACACGCAGGCCGGAGCGGCGGGCAAAGGACATGGCGAGGGCTGGCATGGGGGCGTGGGTGGCATGAGCCAGGAGCATTTCCCCATACTCACGGGGGCTGCAGGCCGTGGCGGCGGCGGCATCGCAGCAGACTTCGGACTCGGCCTCATAGATGCCGCATAGGAAGTGCATGGCGGGATTCCACCAGAAGCATGCGCGCACCAGCGCCGCGCAGAAGCGGTGGAGGCCATCGCCCTGGCGGGCATGCTGAAGCTCATGCCGCAGGGCCGCACGCAGGGTGGCTCCGGGCCAGGAAGCCGCGGCGCGCGGCAGCAGGACGCAGGGACGCAGCCAGCCGGCCATGCAAGGACCGTGGACTTCATCCGAGAAACGCACGTCCACGCCACCCTCCACATTCAGCGCAGCCGCGGCCGCCGCACGGACCATGCGGAGGACGAGGGAGGCCTCCCGCAGCATGCGCAGAAGCAAGAGCAGGCTGCCCGCGGCCCAAAGGGCGGCCATGATGGAGGTCCAGAGGCCCGATGAAGGCTCGATGCTTTCAGGAATCTGCACATCAGGCATGATTCCCTCCGGCAAAGGAACGCACAGCCATGGGACCACCCACAGCCCCCACATGCCCAGCAAGGCCAGACGGCGCCGGGCCTGGGGATGATGCGCCGGAACCACCAGCACGGCGGAGCTGATCATGGCGGCCCACAGGGTGGCTTTGAGGGCGATGGCGATCCAGAAGGAGCTCATGGCGATGAGGGCTTATTGAATCAGGGGCGCGCTTGATCGTCGAGCAATTTCCGGATGGCGGCGATTTCTTCGGGCGGGAGCTTGCGATCCCTGGCATCGAGGAGGAAGGCCACGAGCTTGCCGGGGGAGCCGTCAAAGAAGGTGCGCATGAGTTTGCGCAGGGCGGAGTCGCGCGCCTTCTCGCGGGAGATGGCGGGCTCATACACGTAGCGGCGGGATTCGCGGGTGTGCTTGAGAAGCTTTTTGCCGACGAGGATGCTGAGAAGCGCGCGGACGGCGGAGTAGGAGGGGTGGTCTGGCATCTCCTCCTGGATCTCCTCGGCGGTGGCCTTGCCGAGGCGGAAGACAATGTCCATGGCCTGGCGTTCGCGTTTGGAGAGCTGGTCGTCTTTGGCTGCCATGTGCTGAAAATGCTGCATTTGGGGCGGATGGCAAGCGGGGAATGCGATTCGATCATGGCCATTCTTCGTGAGTGGCGAAAAGGGCGGGATACGCGGCAGCAAACATGTGGCGGCGCTGATCATCAACGCTGCTGGCACCCGCCATGTGAGCCAGACACGTTGGATTTGCTTTCCGAAATCTGCGCAGGCATCCCAGGGCGGCGCTCGCTCAGGCTCGCTTGCCCTGGGCTGCGACAGGCCGCCCCTTTGGGGCTAAGAGGTGGTGCGAGTGGCAATATGCCTTGGGCTTGGAGTCCCTGATTCGGAATGCATATTTTTCAGCATTTATGCTTGTCAGGAAATTTAAATGCTGATATTTCTGCATTTATGAACCCAGCCCTACTTCTCCGTTCGTTTGTTGTTTGTTCTGTTTCAGTGGTCGCTTTGATGATGGCGTCATGCACCTCGAATGCACCGGCGCCAGCCCCCCCACCGGTGCTGCCCATGATGGCGGGACCTGTAGCTGCAGGCAGTACCACAGCGGGCAACAGATCGGGCGAACTCGCAATCAGCAGGAACTCGATCGACCACCTGTTATCAACTGGCTCCGCGACTCCAATTCAAGAGCGCCCCGGTCTAGGCACTTCCGCCGGCCAGGAGAGGTATTCTCCGCTGGAGAGCACACGCATGCTGCGCAAATCCGATACACCTGATGTGGTGGACTCGTTTCACTACAATGACGAGGCGGGGGCAAAGACCATGGCGGGAATTCTTGGGAGCAGCCACAGCAAGCACAGCGGTCTTTTTGTGGCGGCCGGAGAACGTCTAAAGGTGGGTCTCGTCCGCTATGGCGAAGTCTTCCCTCACTATGATGTCAACGGGAGCCGCATCGTGGTCGGCCAAAACGGCAGCCACTACTCGGTCAGGCTCGAAAACCGCACCAAGAAGCGCATCGAAGTCGTTTTGAGTGTGGATGGCATGAACGTCCTGACCGGGAAGGCCGCAAGTCCAAAACAACGGGGCTACGTTTTGAATCCCAAAGAAACCTACGATGTCGATGGCTTTCGCAAAAACGACACGACCACGCGGGCATTTGTCTTTGGCAGTGTGGCGCGCTCCAAAGCAGCCGCCAGTGGAGGAGCGAGCAATGTGGGCGTGATCGGGCTGGCGGTGTTTGAAGAAGATGAGGCGCGGGTGAAAGCGGAGCTGCTGAAGGAGCAGCAGGCGCGTGGCGGAGCGAATGCGTTTCCGGGGGCGCGGTGAGCCAGCGGACGGCGAGCAGTCACCAGATGGGCGTGAGCGCATTTGAACTTGTGCAGGGTGCGACGGGTCTGACATCATCCCGTAATTCAATCCGACGCCCATGATGAAGCACTCACCGTCCCCTGCCCGTGCCCTTTGCCGCCTTCTACCGGCAGTGCTGATGCTGGAAGGAGCGTGCCATGGAGCGACCGCAGGCTGGAGCCGTGCTGACTTTGAACGGGAGGTTCTGGTGATCAGACAAAGGGCGGGCGAATACGGGCCTGGAGGAATCGGGCAGCTGGAGAGGCAGTCCGAGCGCAAGCTGAACGCGGACGAGAAACGAGTGTTTGGCCGCAGAGATGACGGCGCGTGGAAGGTGTTCGAAGATGAGTTTGTCCGCTTTGAGGTGCCGGATGATCCGCTGCTGAAAATCGAGCCGCTGCAGCCGCAGGCGCGCAAGCGCATTCAAATCGTGGGAGATGCGGCAAGCAGTGCGGACAACCGCTATGCCAGGGCGTACCGGATGACCGTGAACGGCCTGCCCTACGGGGTGGTACTGCTGAGCGAGGCGGACTGGTTTGATGAGGGCCTGTGCCTGTGCGGACCCATCGTGATGAAACGGCTCGTGCTCAAAGAGGGCACGCTGCTGGAATTCAGCCTGCTGCCGGAAGGACGGGTGAAGAAGGTACAGGCTCTGGGTGCGAAGCACCGTGCGGTGCTGTTTGAGTGGACGCATTCGGCCATCACCCCGGAGGCGTACGCGCGTATCGGCGCCTCCATCCGGCTGGTGAAGGGTTCGGAGAAAACACGTGGGGAATGGATCGAGCTCACCCGGAAAAAGCGGCCCGAAAATCCGGCTGCGCTGATCGGCTGGCTGCAACCGGGCGCGGCTGAGTCCGAGGTGACGGCGCTGCTCGGCGAAGCGAACCGGCGCGAAGGCAACCGGCTGGTGTATGAAGAGGAGCGCTGGGGTGATGATGGCAGCGGTCAGCGCCGCACGATTTCGATTCCACTCAAGAAGGGCAAGCTTTCGATCCTGCCCGAGAACTACCTGTCCTATGAGAATCTACAGCCGCGACAGGGATCCCTGGAATGGGCGAAACGGGTGATCCAGCCTGAACAATATGGTGACAAGGTCTCCAAGATCGACCGGGCCACCGCCCAAATGATTTTTGCCCAGTTCAAACAGCAGGCGCCGACCACGACCAACCGCAGCCACTGGAACGCCTGGTGCCAGGTGCTCCACGATCTGGCGAAGATGGGCCACCGGGACGAGACAGTGGCACCGGTGGTGCGGGAGCGTTTCCTCAGCACCGATCTGGAGCAGCACTACGCGGGCTGGGTGCTCAAAGACTACCGCAATGCCGAGACGGAAGAGCTGTACCGCAAGCGACTGCAGATCGTGCTCAAGGACTGCACTGGCCCCAAAGCTGGAATGAAGACAGATCCTGGTGAAAGCTGGAACCTGCTGAAGTTCATGGAGATGAAAGAGGCGGCTTCGCTGGATCTGCTGCGCGAGACGCTGAAGCATCCGAATGACACTGTGCGCGCCGACGGCTATGGGAGCGGTACAGATCTGCCCCCGGCCGAAGCGCGGCAAGCAGCAAGGCATGCGATCGAGACCGAAGAGAAGGAGCACAACCTCATCATGGCGACTTATCTAATCCGCGACACCGGAACGGCCGGGGATGCGGACTGGCTCAGCGCCGCGAAGGGCCGCTATACCACTCCGGAGCTGCAGAAGAGGTGGCAGGAGGCCATGGAGGAAATCCAAAAGCGCCCTGCCGCCAAAGAGTGAGGTCAAGGCGCGGGAGCCTCCCAGACGACCGCGCCCATGTGGTAGTGAGCGCACTCGGGGGCGGACTTGGAGTAGTAGGCGGTGACGATTTTGCCATTGGCGAGCTGGATGCTGGAGGGGTAGCCGCAGTCGCTGACATTGCTGCGGGCGAGGCGGATGGGGGCGCTCCAGGTTTTGCCGTCGTCGCTGCTGAACTTGGCACAGACGCCGTGCTTCTCAGCGATGCGGATGCCGTAGCTGAGGAGGAGGCGTTTGTCGGCGAGGCGGGTGAGGTGGCCGTTGATTTCATTGCGCGCGGTGACTTTGAGAGGCGGGCCCCAAGTGGCGCCGTCGTCATCGCTGCGGAAGAGCTCCATCTGCACGGTGCGGGCGGCGGCGAGCCAGCTCCTGCCGCCGAGGGGGAAGATGTCGGTCTCATTGTGCGTGGGGCCAATGATGGACTGGGGTTTCCAAGTGAGGCCGTCGTCATCGCTGCGGAAGCACCAGGAGCGCCAGGCTTTGGTCTTGGAGGATTGGCCGGGATTAGCTATCTGGCCCTGATAGGTGGAGGTGCGGAGGGTGCCGTCCTGGGCGGTCCAGATGTCGCCGAAGGGAATGTGCTCGGTCCATTCGGCGGATTCGGTGGCGGGGAAGACATCGCTCTTGGTCCAGGTGCGCCCGGCGTCTTTGGAGCGAAGAACCCATGAGCGCAGAACGGCATCGCGGAAGGGCTCCTGCTTGGGGCGAATGGCCTGCTTGATATTGGTCCAGCCGGAGCAGAGGACGAGGAGGTCGCCGTTTTTGGCGAGCCCGGCGGAGTGATTCATGCGGATGGTGTCCGGCTCGTGCTGGGTGACAGTACTGCGCTTTTCCCACTTCAGGCCGTCGGTGCTGACGTAGCAGTCCACATCTCCCTGCATAGTGCCGTGGCCGGGCTGATTGAAGAGAATGGCGACAATGGTGCCGTCTGGCAGGAGGGTGAGGTTTGGCCAGGCGCAGACGTTTTCGATGGCGACAACGCGCTGCAGCTTTGCGGGCTCAGTTTCCTGGGCGTGCAAACTGACGAGCGACAATGCGAACAGGCAGGCAGCGATGATTTTCATGCGCTACCAACGCCGTGAGCGCGGGGCTCTTTTCTTTACTGACGCTCTGCGACCATGAGGCGGGTGAAGGCGCCGTCGCTGACGTTGTAGTAGATGCGTTTGCTGTCGGCGCTGAAGATGGGGTGCGGGTGATTGCGGCGCCAGGATCTGGCACCGCCGCTTTGCGCGAAGCTTTGCAGGAGGACCCATTTGCCGCCCTTCATGTCTGCGACCTGGATGCCCCACTCACCGTCTTTGCCGCCGACGTTTTTGCTGGCTCCGTCGGTGACCATGAGGGTGCCGTCCGGGCTGACGGACGGATGCGTACCGCTGAGGACGGGGACGTCTTTGAGACGGGCGTATCTGGCGGGATTGTCCGCGACATCGAAGATGATGTTTCCGGCTTCGAGGATGTGCTTGGAATCGGGGGTCCAGGCGGGGTGGCCCCATTGATTGCGCTGCCAGATGCAGGCGGCTTTTTCGAAGTCATAGACGACGGTGCCCTGGCGATGGCTGGCGCCGCTGGACATGTAGTTGTCTCCGCCATTGCCGGCGGAGACTTTGAAGAAAGCGCGCTTCAGATCGGGGCTGAGCACGGGGAAGAAGATGGAGCAGGGCTTGCCTGCGAACTCTTTTTGAAGCCAGTCGCCGTATTTGGACTCGACCTCAGTGATTTTGGCATAGGTGGTGGTCTTGCCGGTGCTGGCGTCCCAGACCTCGAGATCGCGATAGGGGCCGGGATTCCAATGGCAGCCGTACATGGGGACGAGATCGCCCTCGGGCCTGCCGAAACCGACCTGGTGATTTTCAGCGATGACGGTCTTGGCGAGGGTGGCGACATCGATGACGACGACGCGCCATTTTTTGTCGATGACTTCATGATAGGCCACGCGTTTGCCGCCGGAGAGCCACTGCTGGCAGGCGACGCGGTGGGCATCTTCGGTGTGGATGTTGTCGGCGAGGACGGTTTCTTTGCCCGTGGCACGCTCGATCATGCGGATCTCGCCGAGATGGCCCTGAGGATCGGTGGAAGTGAAGAAGAGGACGCGGGTGCCATCCGGGCTTTCCGGATTGGTGAGGTAGTAGCTGTGAGTGGTGTGGCGGCCTTCGATGGGAGAGACGGGCTTGATGGTGACGCCTTTGGACCAGGCGGCGACGGGGTCATCTGCCAAGACAGGGAGAGCCATCAGTGGAAGAAGTGCGGCGACGAATTTCATGGTGTGATGCGGAAGTGAATACGGCCTGGTAAATCAGGCTGTCAACTCGCGCATGACGCGGCCGTGCACATCGGTGAGGCGTTGATCGCGGCCGCCGTGGCGGAAGATGAGCTTTTCATGATCCACGCCCATCTGATGGAGGAGGGTGGCGTGGATGTCGTGGATGTCCACGGGATCGCTGGCGACGGAGTTGCCGAAGTCGTCGGTTTCGCCAAAGGTCATACCGCCTTTGAAGCCGCCGCCGGCCATGAAGATGCTGTAGCCATTCACATGGTGATCGCGGCCGCAGGCGCTGCTGATTCTGGGCGTGTGCGGGGTGCGGCCCATCTCGCCAGCCCAGAGGACGATGGTTTCATCGAGGAGGCCGCGCTGATCCAGATCGCTGATGAGAGCGGCGACGGACTGATCGGTGATGCGCGCATTTTTGGCGTGGTTTTGAAGGATGTGGCCGTGCTGATCCCAGGGGGAGTTGTTGCCATCGAAACTCGGGCAGGTGATCTCCACGAAGCGGACGCCTGCCTCCACGAGGCGGCGCGCACGCAGGGCCTGGGTAGCGTAGAAGCGCTGGTGCTCATCGGTGGAATCCACGCCGTAGAGTTTGCGGATGTATTCAGGCTCGGCGGTGATGTCTGCCACGGCGGGCACCGCGCTCTGCATGCGGAAGGCGGTTTCGTAATTGGCGATGGCGCCGTCGATGACGGAGGAGTCGGAAGCGCCCGAGGCGAAGGCGGCATCCTGCTGTGCGAGAAGGGCGAGTTTGCGACGCTGGATGAGGGCAGCATCGCGTGGTGCGATGTTATCGACCGGAACGCCTTTGGCGCGGACCATGGTGGCCTGATGGCTGGCGGGCAGGAAGGAGCTGCCGAAATTTTCGAGGCCGCCGTTTGGCACCCAGTCGTTGTTTAGAACGACGTAGCCGGGCAGGTTTTGATTCTCCGTGCCGAGACCGTAGGAGACCCAGGAGCCGAAGCTGGGCGCCTGGCCGATGATGCGGCCGGTGTGCAGCAGCAGATTTTGCTGACCGTGCAGCGGGAGCTCTCCGACCATGGAGCGCACGATGCAGAGCTTGTCCGCAACCTCTGCGATGTGAGGAAAGAGATCACTGACCCACAGACCACTCTCCCCGCGCTGGCGGAATTCCCAGGGGCTGCCAAACCAAACACGGCCCGCGTTTGCCTGCGCGCGCTTTGACACTGCGGCGCTGCCGATGGGCCTGCCCTCATGCTTTTTGAGCATCGGCTTGGGATCAAAGGTGTCCACATGACTGGGGCCTCCGTCCATGAAGCAGAAGATGATGTTCTTTGCGCGGGCGCGACGCTGCAACGGGATGCCCGCCATGGCGCGGAGGGCGAGCATGCCAAAGCCCGTGGAGGCGCCTGCCAGAATCTGGCGGCGTGAGCAGAGGCGATGGTCGTGGTCTGGCGGCTGCATGTCAGCGATAGTAGATGAACTCCTTCGTATTGAAAAACGCATGAGCGAGGCGCTCCCATGCATCCGGCGTGTCTCCGCCGAAATCCTGCAGGGCGGTGGTCCAGCGTGCCAACTCAGCGGCATCTGGATCGCGATTCAAAGCCTGGCGGAACATCTGGCGCAGGCGGTCTTCGCTTGTGGTGGTGGAGTCTTTGGATAAAGCGGCGGCCCAGGATTTCGCCATCTCATTCACCAGGGGATCATTCAGCATGATGAGAGCCTGCGAGGGGACATTGGTCACATCGCGCCTGCCGGTGGGAAGTTTGAGATCTGGGAGATTGAAACCGACGAGAAATTTCGGCGGGTCCATGATGGACATCTGCAGGTAGATGGAACGGCGGCCGCTGCCATCGAGCGGGCCGCTGAAGAGGCGCTTGGCGGCGTCTTCGGCAGAGCGGAACGGCAGGACGGGGCGGCCATAGAGGTGAGGATCGAGACGACCGGAGATGGCGAGGAGTGAGTCGCGAATGGCCTCGGCTTCGAGACGCCGTGTGGGGTAGTGGTGGACGAGGCGATTGTCGGGATCGCGCTCGCGCGCGGCGGTGGTGACCAGGCCGGACTGACGGAAGGTCTGGCTTAGAACGAGACGGCGCACGAGCTTCTTGGTGGACCAGCCTTCGCGGATGAACTCGCGCGCGAGCCAGTCGAGCAGTTCGGGGTGCGAGGGCCTGTCACCCAGGCGGCCGAAGTCATCCGGAGTGGCGACGAGGCCGGTGCCGAAGAGCCACTGCCACACACGGTTCACATAAACACGGGCGGTGAGTGGATGCTCTGGAGAGAGCAGGGATTCGGCGAGTGAGCGGCGGTCTGAGACCTGCGCTCGTGCATCCAGCATTTTCAAAAATCCTGGATGCACGAGCGCACCGGGGACATCCACATTCCCGCGCACGTTCAGCGGGTAACTGGCGGGAACGGTTTCGCGCTCGTCCATGCTGTTCACAGTACGCGGAAAGGCGATGGAGGCCTCGATGCTGCGGTAGTCAGCGAGCAGGTGCGCGAGCTTGCTGCCGGGTTCGGCCTTGTTTGGCAGTAGGCCGCTGGAGAGCAGCCAGTCGAGAACGGGCTGATCACCCGGCTGGGTTTTGCCAGAACACCAGCGTGAAACTGTAGAATTGAGCCAGGCCGCGATGCGCTCCCAGGGGTCTGGGGTGGGAGCTGCGGCGACGGTGTGTTCATACAAACCGGCGAATGCAGTCTGCTCATCCTGCGGAGCGCCGGGGGTGTCGTGCGAGACGATGCCGCAGATGCTCAGCCAGCTTCGTTTGTCGTAGCCGAAGTCGTCGCTCTTGAGGCCCTTGGCGAGACCGGTGCGCGGAGGGAAATTGGGGTTCAACGAAGAGGTGGCAAATTCCACGGTGACCTGTTGCACACCGTTTTTCAGCTCGGCATCGCCGAAGGTTTTCCAAGCAGGAGCGACGTTGGTGTAGAGGGTGATGGTTTCGTTTTGAAACGCATGGTCATCAACCACAAGCTGGCCGCCGAACTCACCGCCCGCGAGGTCGAGGCTCACGAATTTTCCCGGGACGAGATGCTGCGGCGGCATGCGCAGCGAGCCGGGCAGCTTTGATGACAAGGCGTGCGTGTGCCAGCCGCGAGGCAGGAGGCGAGCCACGACAGCCTCTCCTTCCAGAGCGATGAGGGGCGTGGCGTCCTGGACGAAGCCGTGCTGCAAGCCTTCGCCTTCGACCACCCAGCCGGCGGGGAGCTTTGCTTTGGCAGGATCTGCGAGGGGTTTAAAAGAGGCGTTGGCTTTTTGTGCAGCGGCGCGGGCTTTGTGCCATTCGGTGGCTTTGGTGGAAAGCTCCGCGAGTGCTGCAAGCGGCGCACCGATGCCGCTCAAAGCGGAGGCATGCGCACCGGCCCATTGTTTGAGGAAGGCTGGCTGCAAGGGCTGCCGCCACGCGAGTGCGAGCTCTGCTGTGATGGAGGCGCGCAGGTCTTTGAGCTTTGCGATGGTGGCGGCATTCGTTTCGGGTGCATCGACGACACGAGAGGTCCAGCGCGGGGTGGTGAAGATGGCGGCGAGGGCATAGTAGTCGTGCTGCGAGACGGCTTCGAGCTTGTGATCGTGACAGCGGGCGCAGGCGACAGTGGTGGCGAGAAAAGCCTTGGAGAAGGCGTCGATTTTGTTGTTCACCATTTCCTGGTGGATGCCATTGAACATGAGGCTGCTGCCGTGGCGGTGCTCGCCCAGATGGTAGAACATGGGGGCGATGAGGCTTTCATTGGTGTGCGAAGCTGGATGGATGCGCGGCTTCGGCAGGAGATCGCCCGCGATCTGCTCGCGCAGGAACTGATCGAAACCGATGTCGTCATTGAAGGCGCGGATGAGGTAGTCACGGTATTCGTAGGCGCCTTTGGCGGGATTGTCCCATTCGTAGCCGTAGGTGTCCGTGTAGCGCACCACGTCCATCCAGTGGCGTGCGAAGTGCTCGCCGAAGGCGGGGCTTTGCAGGAGCATGTCCACGTAGGCCTCGTCCGATGCAGGTGTGGTGGCGGGTGGCGGGAGGCCGGTGAGCACGAAAGCGAGCCGCCTGCGGAGCACTCCCGGATCGGCAGGCGGTGCTGGCTGGAGATTGGCGGTGGCCAGTGCGGCGCGCACAAAACGATCGACCGGCTCTTTTGACCATGCGGGATCGTACACTGATGGCGGCCCGGCTTTGCGCATGGGCTTGAGGCTCCACCAGTCGAGGCGCTTGTGGAATTCGGCTTCCCAGGTGTCACCTACGGAGAGGTCGCTGGCAGTTTGAGTCACTGAGACGCGCGGGTCGGGCGCGCCCTGCTGGATCCATTCGGCAAAAACCGCGATCTCCGAAGCAGGAAGCATTTTTTTGGGCGGCATTTTGATGTCCTTCTCCGCATGGCTGAGGGCCTGCATGAGCAGGCTGGCCTCCGGTTTGCCGGGAACGATGGCAGGACCGCTCTCGCCGCCTTTTTCCCAGCCGGACTTGGAATCGAGCGCGAGGCCGCCTTTGATTTTCTGCCCGTGCGAATGGCATTCGAAGCAGCGCTGCTTCAGGAGGGGCTCCACCCTGGAGGTGAAGATGTCCTCCGCTCTCGTGACCGAGGCGGCGAAGAGGCATGCGATGACGGCAAGTGACTTCATCAGTCGGGGGAATCAGGCGAGGCGGTGCGGGGAAGGAAGCTCATGCAACTGAACCAACGTGGCGAGAGGCGCATCTCTCTGTGGCCATCCCTTCAAAAAATGGTAATATCCGACCATTCGTGATGAAGACGCTGCAGAAGAAGTTTTTCGATGAAGTGGGCGACCTGGGCCAGATGCTGGGCCCGCTGGAGCGCATTCCGGGGGCGATGTTCATGATCAAGGATCTGGACTCCCGGTACATCTACATGAGCCAGGCGTTGCGGAGGGTGGTCCACCTGCCGGAGAACCTGGAAGTGGTGGGCAAGACGGACTTTGATTTGTTTCCGAAGATCATCGCGCAGAGCTTCCGTCAGAACGACCTGCAGGTGTTCAAGCACGGGAGGCCGCTGCTGAACGAGGTGCACGCGGTGGGATTCTTTGCCCATGCGATGAAATGGGCTTATTCGAGCAAGTTTCCGCTGCGCGACCGCCGTGGCAAAGTGGCCGGCCTCATCACGATCAACGAAGAATACAATGATGTGATGGGACAGGACGATGAACTGAACCGCCTGCTGCCCGCGATCGAATACATTTCGAAGCACTATGCGGAAACGATTACGGTCGTGCAGCTGGCGCGGCGGTGCAGCTTTTCGGAGAGCCACTTCACGCGCATCTTCAAGCAGCGGATGAACATGACGCCGTATGCCTTTGTGGAGCAGGTGCGGATGTTTCATGCGCTGGACACGCTCCAGCACAGCGCCAGGAGCATCGCGGAAATCGCACTCGACTGCGGGTTTTATGATCCGAGCTCGTTTGTGAAGCGGTTCAAGAAATTCACCGGCACCACGCCGCTGCGGCACCGGCGTGAGCAGCAGGCCCGGATGCAGTCTGGACGGGCCATCGCTTTGCCGGAGGCGCACCCAAAGGATGGTAGAATGATGGATTGATCGAAATGGCGTTGAACTACGCGTGCTTCCTGCTCTTGGTGGGAGGCGATGGTTCACACTCTGCGCCGACTCCTGCTGGGCATCTTTTTGATCATGGCCGCCGCGGCCGTGCTGCTGCTGTCTGACCTGGGATCTCGGGTGAAGACGGCGGTGGCGCCGAAGGGGGGGCGGACAATGCGGGTGGCGCTGCTGCAGCATGCGTCTCAGGCGATTCTTGATCAAGGGCGCGAGGGGATGATCGCAGGACTGAAGGAGACGGGCTGGGAGCTGGGGAAGAACCTGGAGCTGAAGCTGTACAATGCGGAAGGTGACAACGCGGTGTCTCAGACGATCGCGAAGGAGATGGCGGGCGGCGGATATGATCTGCTGATGACGATCAGCACGGTGTCGCTGCAGGCGGTGGCGAATGCGAACAAGGCGGGCGGGACGCCGCATGTGTTTGCGCTGGTGTCGAACCCATCGGTGGCGGGCGTGGGCGTGAACATGGAGAAACCGCTGGAGCATCCGGCGCATCTGGCCGGTTTTGGGACAATGCAGCCGATTCCAGAGGCATTCAAAATCGCGCGGGAGATGAACCCGGCGCTGAAAAAGGTGGGCGTGGTGTGGAATGCGGCGGAGGCGAACTCGGAGGCTCAGGTGAAGCTGGCGCGGAAGGTGTGCGGAGAGATGGGGATCGAGCTGATGGAATCGACGGTGGACAATTCCTCTGGTGTGGCCGAGGCGGCCGGGGCGCTGGTGGCGCGAGGCGTGGAGGCGTTTTGGATGGGGGGCGATGTGACGGTGATGACGGCGGCGGACAGCGTGATGGCCACGGCGAAGAAGGGCGGCATTCCGGTATTCACGGTGATCCCGCCGAATGTGAAGAAGGGGGCGCTGTTTGATCTGGGTGCGGACTATCCGGAGGTGGGCCGGCTGGCGGGAGTGCTGGCGGGTGAGATCCTGAGCGGGCGCAGACCGGCGGAGGTGCCGATCACGAATGTGATGCCGGAGATGCTGGCGGTGAACTTGCAGGCGACGAAGGGACTGCACGCAGCGTGGCAGATTTCTGACGGGATGAAGAAGCGGGCGAACCTGCTCATTGATGAGAGCGGTGCGGAGCAGATCATCTCCGCCACGGTGCCGAATCCTTCGGGGAAGAAATGGAAAATCGCGATCGTGAACTACATCGAGTCGGGTCCTTCTGAGGACACGATGTCGGGAATGAAGGAGGCGTGGAAGCGGAGCAAGCTGGTGGAGGGGAAGGATTATACGATCAGCTATCGCAGCGCGCAGGGAGACATCGCCTCGCTGAACGGGATTTTTGACGCGGTGCTGACGGACAATGCGGACATCGTGGTGCCACTTTCCACACCGACGCTGCAGTCGGCGCTGCAAAAGGTGCGCGACCGGCCGATTGTGTTTTCGGTGATCGCGAATCCGGTGGTGGCGGGTGCGGGGAAGAGTTTCACGGATCACAAACCGAATGTGACGGGGGTGTCTGTGCTGGCACCGGTGAGCGAGGCGCTGACGATGATCCAGAAGTACTTCCCGCAGTACAAGCGGCTGGGGACGCTGTTCTGCCCGGCGGAGGCGAACTCGGTGGACCTGAAGGAGTCGTTTGAGAAGCTGTGCAAGGAGCGCGGGCTGACGCTGGAATGCATTGCGGTGAACACTTCGAGCGATCTGGCGGATGCCTCGCTCTCGCTGGTATCGCGGCCGATTGATGCGGTGGTGCAGATTTCGGACAACCTGAGCAGCACGGGATTTAACGCGATCACGAAGGCGGCGCGGCAGACGCAGAAGCCGCTGATCAGCCTGAACAGCACCACGGTGCCGCTGGGTGCGCCGATTGCGCTGGGGCGCGACTACCACAACTGCGGCGAAGTGACGACGGAGATGATCGAACGAGTGATCCGCGGTGAGGATGTGGCAAAGATGCCGTTTGTGCTGCCGCCGCGTTTGTTTTACAGCGCGAGTCCGGCAAATGCGGCGGCGGTGGGCATGACGCTGCCAGCGGAACTGCTGAAGGAAGTGGACAAAGTGATGAAGTAAGTGACTCATGGAAATCTCCCGCCAAACCTCCGGTGATCTGATCATCCTGCATCTTGCGGGGAGACTGGATGCGAACTGGTGCAACCCTGTGGAGTCCGCGCTTGCGGGTGCGGTGCGCGAGGGTGAGCACCGGCTGCATCTGGACATGAGCGCGGTGAGCTACATCAGCTCCGCGGGCATTCGTGTGCTGCTGGCGTGCTACAAGCAGCTGAAGGCGATCAACGGGCTGTTTGGGGTGATCCGGCCGTCGAACGCGGTGCGCTCGGTGCTGGAGCTTTCGGGACTGCAGATGCTGATCACGTCTGAGATCGCGGCGAGTGTAAGCGCGGATGATGCGGGGAAGGAATTTGCTTCGGCGAGCGCGGCGTATGAGCTTTTTGCGCTGGGTGGCGGCGGGATGAAGATTGAGAGCGTGGGTGATGCGGCACTGCTGTCGCGTGGTGGTGGAGCACAGCCTGCGACGCGGCGATTTGATGCGAACACGGTGGCGCTGGGGATTGGAGCGCTGGGGAGCAGCTTTGCGGAAAGTGCCGGGCGCTGCGGTGAGATGCTGGCGGTGGCGGGTGTGGCGGCGTTTCAGCCGGCGGATGGATCGAGCAGGCCAGACTTCATGCTGAGCGAAGGGGCGCTGGTACCGGAGGGGCAACTCGTGCTAGGGCTCGTGGCGCAGGGGGCGTTTGCATCGCTGCTGCGTTTTGAAGCGAACGATGAGGACCGGCGCATTGGGGTCACGGAGCTGATGCAGACGGCTCTGGAATCCAGCGGGGCGAATGCGGCGGTGGTGGTGGCGGTGACTGAGACGGCGGGACTGGTGGGGGCGACGTTGAGGCAATCGCCGGTGGCCGGTGCAGGCGGGCCGGAGGAGCGTTTTGGGTTTCCGCAGATTCGTGACTGGCTTTCGTTTACGAGCGAGCGGTCGTTTCGTGATACGACGTCTTTGATTGTGGGTGTCGTCGCGAAACCGGGTACGGCGTTTGAGGCGCTGCTGCGTCCATTGGCGAAGGGCAACGAGCTGCTGGGGCATCTGCATGCAGCGGTGTTTCCGTACCGGCCGCTGCGCAAAGGGCGCATTGATTTGCAGCCTGCGGTGGCGGGTTTGTTTGACGGGCAGTCTTTGCAAAACGTGCTGCACCTGATCTGCGATCCACGCGGATTCAACGGCGCGGGCGAGAGCGAGCTTTACCGGGGCGCGGTGTGGATCGCGCCCATCACTTCCTGAAGCATGACACTTCTTATTGGTTCACTGATCATCGGACTCATCCTGTCGCTGCTGGCGCTGGGGGTGCTGGTGTCGTTTCGGATTTTTTCGATCCGCGATCTTACCACTGATGGTTCGATCACCCTGGGAGCGTCTATTGCGGCGGTGCTTCTCGTTCAAGGCACGAATCCTATCTTCGCTACAATTGCAGGAGCGCTCGGCGGCGCGGTTGCGGGAATGACCACGGGGTTCATTCACACGAAGTTCAAAGTCAACGCGATGCTTGCAGGCATTCTCGTGATGACGGCTCTCTACTCGGTGAATCTGAATGTCATGGGACGCAGCAATGTGCCCCTCATGCAGGCCACCACTGTTACGAGCTATGGTGAAAAACTTGGTGAATGGCTCGCGGGCGGAAAAACGATTCACATCCTGGGATGGCCGGTGGCCGCAGCGGATGCGACGGTGCTGATTCTTGCGCTTGGTTTTACGGCTGCTGCGGGAGGAGTGATGTTCGCTTTTTTTCGCACGCAACTTGGCACATCGCTGCGCGCGACGGGCGACAATCCGCAGATGATCCGTGCGCTAGGCGCCAATGTGGAGCGCAATATTATTCTTGGGCTTGGTCTCTCGAACGGCCTCGTCGCGCTGTCTGGCGCCTTGCTCGCCCAGTATCAAGGCTTCGCCGATGCTCAGATGGGCATCGGGATGATTGTGTGGGGTCTTGCGAGCGTCATTATTGGGGAAGCGCTCACCAACACCCGAAGCCTTGGCCTCACGATTGTCGGAACGATCATGGGCTCGGTGTTGTTCCGGCTTTTGGTCGCGATCGCGCTGCGCTGGGGGCTGAATCCAAACAATCTCAAACTCATTACGGCGCTGTTTGTTCTCGCCGCTCTCATACTGCCGGGGCTGCTGGAAAAGATGAAACGCCGGCCCAAATCCGCCACCTGAACTGAACCGCCATGCTTGCGCTCTCTGGCATCCGCAAAACTTTCAATCCGGGCACGGTCAACGAAGTCCGTGCGCTGCAAGGCGTTGACCTGACGATCGAGCCGGGGTCGTTTGTAATCGTGCTGGGGATGAACGGCTCGGGAAAATCCACGCTGCTGAATGCGGTGGCGGGGTCGTTCTTTGTCGATGAGGGCAAGATTGAACTCGCAGGACATGACGTGACGAAGTGGCCGGAGCACAAGCGGGCGAAGCTGATTGGCCGGGTGTTTCAGAATCCGTTCAGCGGGACGGCACCGACGATGTCGATTGCGGAGAATTTTGCGCTCGCGAGCAAGCGTGGGCATGCGCGGGGGCTGGGATGGGCTTTGGCGCCGAATTTGATGAAGCCGCTGCGGGAAAGAATCGCCACGCTGAAGATGGGGCTGGAGGGGCGGCTGGACAATGCGATTGGCTCGCTTTCGGGCGGGCAGCGGCAGGCGCTGACGCTGCTGATGGCGACGTGGCTGAAGCCGGAGCTGCTGCTGCTGGATGAACACACGGCGGCGCTGGACCCGAAGAGCGCGGATCAAGTCATTCAGCTCAGCGATGAAGTGATCCAGCGCGACAAGCTGACGACGCTGATGGTGACGCACTCGATGCAGCAGGCGGTGAGCCTGGGGGACCGCATCATCATGATGCACCGCGGGCGTGTGCTGCATGACATCCGCGGTGCGGAGAAGAAACGGCTGCGGCCTGAGGATCTGCTGGACCGCTTTGATGAAGTGCGCCGCCGTGAGCTGCTGGATGAGAGCGCGGCTGCAATGCTGAACGAGCTGTACATTTGATCTGCCTTGTCCGTGAAATCGCAAAGTCTCACCATCAAAGCTGACCTCGCCGAACTGGCGCGGGTGGTGCAGATGATTGACGCCTTTTGCGCGGTCTCACCGGTCAACGCGGCGGATGTTTCGGCGCTGCATCTGGCGCTGGAAGAAATCGTGACGAATGTGATCACGCATGGTTATGGATGTGATGCGTCGCGGCCATTCACGGTGTGCCTGGAGATGATCTCGGCGGATCGCATTCGTGCGGTGGTGACCGATGATGCGCCGGCTTATGATCCGCTGGCGCGGCCGGAGGTGGACACGCAGCTGCCGCTGGAAGCGCGGCCTGTGGGCGGCCTGGGAGTGCATCTGGTGAAGAAGCTGATGGATGTGTGCCAGTATGAGCATCGCGATGGTAAAAACGTTTTCTCCATTGAGCGGAAGCTGAGCAGCGGAGCGGGAAGCGCGGCGACGATGCACATCGCCACCTCAAGGCTGGAGTCTTCGGCGACGCTTTCGCTCTCGGGACGACTCGATGGGCTTTCGAGTCCGGAGTTGGAGCAGCAAGTGGGTGCGCTGATCGCTTCCGGGGTGCACACGCTGGTGTTTGATCTCGCGAATCTTGAGTATGTGAGCAGCGCCGGGCTGCGGGTTTTCATCATTGCGGCGAAGAAGCTCAAGGGCAGCGGTGGCGCTGCGCAGTTCACAGCGCTCACGCCGGCGGTGCGTGAGGTCTTCCACGTCTCGGGCCTGCTTATGGCACTCGGCGTAGGGCCACGAGGGTGATATCGTCCGCCTGTGGGGCTTCGGCCTGGTGAGCGAGCACCGCTGCGACGATGCGCTCCACGGTCTGGGTGCTGTCGGTTGAGCTGCCGTTCAGGGACTTTTGAATGCGGTCGCCGCCGAAGAGGGTGCCTTGAGTGTCCATGGCTTCTGAGACGCCGTCTGAGTAAACGAGGAGAGTTTCAAGCGGGGCGAGGAGGTGGCGCTGGGTGGCGAACTGAGTTTCTTCAAACACGCCGAGTGGCGCGGCGCGCGGGCCATCGAGCCAGGTGAGGCTGCCGGTGGCGGTGATGACTGCGGCGAGCGGGTGGCCGGCATTGGCCCAAGTGAGTTCGCCGGTGGCGGGATCGAAAAAGACGGCGCAGGCGGTGACGAACTGCATGGTCTCATTGCGCTCGCAGAGGAGGCGATTCACCTGCGCGAGGAGCGCTCCGGGATCGCTGACTTTGGGAGCGAGGGTGCGCACGGCCATGGCGGCAAGGGCCATGAAGACGGCGGCGGAAACGCCTTTGCCAGAGACATCGCCGACGAGGGTGAAGAAGTGGCCGTCGGGGAGGAAGAAGCCGTCGTAGAGATCGCCGCCGGCCTCGCGCGCAGGTTTGATGAAGGCGGAGAAATCCACGCGCTGGCGCTCCATAGCGGTGAGTGGTGTAGGAAGAAGGCTGGACTGAATTTCGCCTGCGATGCGGAGCTCGCTTTCGATGGCTTCACGGGCGGCGGTCTGCTGCTGAAGTGCGGCGATGTGCTCCTGGAGGTGTTTGAAGAGAAACTCGGTGGCCTGCGCCACGGCGCCGACTTCATCGCTGCGTTTCGCTTCCTGGGAGACACCGGAGCGGTCCCAGCCGGTGGTGGAGAAATCGCTGGTGGCTAGGCCGCGCAAGGCGTGAGCGAGGCGGGCGAGCGGTTCCTTGAGCTCCATGTTGCTGAAGGAGACGCGCTCCGCGAGCAGGGAGGCGACATGGCGGTGAAGCGCGATGGCGAGGTGAGGATGGCGGGCTTCGACTTCGCGCAATTGGTCCTTGGTGAGGCGCCAGAGCTTGACGGCTTCGACTGCCTCGACGGTGGCGGTGCGGGGCTCGGAGCGATAGAGGGCCATCTCGCCGAGGAACTGGCCGGGACCGAGACGGCGGAGTTCGGAGCGGCCTGCGCCTTCGACTTCGAGCACCACGGCGAGGGTGCCGGATTCGATGAGGAACATGGCGTCTGCGGCATCGCTCTCGCGGAAAAGGACTTCGCCGGGGGCGAGGCAGACGGATTGCAGAGATTCCATCCAGGCGCGCTGACTCGCTTCATCTGGCGCGAAGGACGCGAGTGAGGCGGAGGGGAGCAGTGCGGGTGGAGTCACACGAGTTGTTTCCCATGCGCGAGGGATGGCTGCAACTCATTCGCGCCAGAAGAGAGATTCTTTGGGCGCGGTGTATTTGACGTCCAGTTCGGGGGTCTGGATGAGTTCGCCTTTGCGATAGAGGGACTCGACGGCGGCGATGAGGATGCCGGAGGTGAGGAGGGTGCGCTCGACGGGATAGGGGGCGCGGTTGTGGAGGATCATGTCCTCGATGTGATGGATGAGGGGATTGAAAAAGTCGGCGGTGGTGGAGCTGGAGCCGGGCATGGGGAGGAACATCTGGCAGGAGATGATCTCGCCGGTTTCGCGGTTGAGGCCGGCGTAGTTGAAGTCGCGCAGGGGCAGCATGAAGAGGGTGGTGTGGAAGCCGTCGCTGTGCTCGATGAAGTAGGCGAAGGCTTCGGGGAAGGTCTTGCGTGCCCAGTCAAAGCTGACGGGTTCCAGGGGGTAGCCTTCCACGGGCCAGGTGTGGCTGCGGGTGAGTGCGGCGGTGAGGAGGCGCTGGGTGTCCTTTCGTGCGGCGGCGTGCTCCCACATTTTGGAGCCGCGCAAAGCGAGCACGCTTTTCACGCCGGACTCGCCACCGCGGCGGCGCTCGGACATGCACTGCGCGGTCTCAAGGCCGTGGTAGTCGTATTTTTCGATGCCGCCGTAGCCGATGGCGACGCTCTCTGACAGCGGCGTCCCCCAGGGGATGTCCACGGCAGGGAGACGACGCGTGACGGGCAATGAAGAACCGGCGAGGAATGGAAAGCCGAGGCGTTTGGCATCGGCGACCATCTCGGCGCATTTGCTCCATTCGGTGGAGAGATGTTTATCATTGAAGACGGGCACGCTGCGGCCGCTGGATTCGAAGACTTTGATGATCTCTTTGAAGAATTCGTAGCGGGGGTAGAGAGTCTGGCCTTTTTCGTTTTCAGGGTAGTCGCCGTGCTCGCCGATGAGGATGACGCCATCGACGGCCAGCTTGCCGGTGCCGAGGGTGAGGGCTTCGGTGATGGTAGAATAGATGGGGATGTGGTAGCGCTCCGAGCGGCCGCGGGCGAGGTCGTTCTCGGGGAACTGGGCGAAGTAGAGGGAGACGAGGTCCGTCTGCGGAGGGAGCCACTGCCCGGCCCAGACGTAGCCCATGGCGAGGCGGTCCACGAAGTGCATCGCGTGGGAGTTTTTGAACATCACCGTGGCGATGAGGGCGATTTTCTTGCGGCCAGCCGGGGGAACGGCTTGGGCTGCCACTGCGGTGGCGGCACTGGCCATGAGGAAGGAGCGGCGGGTCCAGGATGAGGTGCTCATGAGGAGGGTGTTTGTGAGTCGGATTTGCTTTCCCAGAGGAACCAGAGCGGCAGCACGGCAATGAGGGGCAGGCAGGAGGCGAGGATGAGACCCTGATCAAAGGAATGGGTGCGGTCTGCGAGCCTGCCGAAGAACTCCTGCGCCTGAGCGGGCAGCACCCAGGCGACGACGCCGGCGATGCCGGTGATTTTTCCCTGATGGCGGCCGGAGAGATCCTGCGTGAAGGCGTGATACAAAGGGAACACACCGAGTGCCCCGGCGCCGGTGAGCATGAAGACTGCGAGCAGCGCCCAGCCATGGGCGAGAAGCGGCGTGAGGGCACAGGAGGCGCACAGGGCACCGCATGCGGCGAAGACGATGACGCGCGCGGTATGCACCGAGAATTTGCGCCTGCCCAGCCACACGGCGAGCGCACCTGCGCCGATGCAACCGATGTCCGTGGCGAAGTACCATGCGGAGGTGAACCACAGGGTGTCCTGCTCTGAATAGCCACGGTCTTCCTGAATCACCTGGGGCAGCCAGGCGCGGAGGATCTGCCAGGTGGTGTTGATGCAGGCAACGACGAAAAAGACGATGAGCATGCGCCGGATGAAGGCGAGGCTCCAGAGTCCCGCACCGTCCGCCACGACGTCCTTTTCATCACGCACCGGCGCGGAGAGATCCGAGCCGCGCACGAGCGCGAACCATAGCACCAGCCAGGCGAATCCGGTGACGCCGACGACTTGAAAAGCGGTGCGCCAGGTGCTCAGCTCCGAAGTCATGAGAACACCCATGATCAAAGGCGTGATGATGGCGCCGATGGAAGTGCCGCTCTGCAGAACGCTGTTGCCCAAGGAACGCTCCCGAGCATCCAGCAGGGCGCGTGTGGCGCGAATGCCGCAGGGCCAGTGACCTGCCTCGAAAAAACCGAGGGCCATGCGGCACCAGACAAGCTCCTGCTCATTGTGCACAAAACCAGTGGCCAGCCCGGCCAGCGACCAGAGGGTGAGCACGATGGCGTAAAGCCAGCGCACGGAGAAGCGATCTGCCGCCCAGCCGAAGACGATGGAACCAGCCGCGAACGCGTAGGCGAAAACGGCCTCGATGTGACCATACTGCTCCCGCGACAACTGAAACTCCTGCTTGATGCGCACCGCGGCGTTTGCCAGCGTCTGGCGGTCCATATAGTTGATGGCCGAGGCGAGCAGGAGCAGGCCGCAGATGGTCCATTTCCGCGCCGCCGAACGATGGAGTGGATTCGGGGGAGCGGCAGTCATGAGGGATGCACGCTGATCAGGACGTCATGCGAGGAGCTGATCCACCACCTTGGCGCCCTGGTTGTCGGTGAGCGAGGCGGCGAGGCCGTTGCGTTTGTAAGTGAGCTTGGTGTGATCGAGGCCGAAGGTCTTGAGCAGGGTGGCGTGGTAGTCGTAGTGCTTCACTTCGTCGATGACGGCCTTGTGGCCGAATTCGTCGGTTTCGCCATGCACATAACCTTTTTTGAAACCGCCGCCGGCCATCCACATGCTGAAGCCGTAGGTGTTGTGGTCGCGGCCCCACTTCTCGCGGCCGGCGTCGTTTTGCAGCACGGGGAGGCGGCCCATTTCGCCGCCCCAGTGGACGACGGTGGTGTCGAGCAGGCCGCGCTGCTTGAGATCAATGAGGAGGGCGGCGCTGGGCTGATCGGTGGCCTGGCAGTTTTTTGGCAGGGCGGTGATGAGGGAGCCGTGCTGGTCCCAGGACTGGCCTGAATTGAGCACCTGCACGTAGCGCACGCCGCGCTCCACGAGGCGACGCGCGATGATGCAGCGGGTGGCGTAGTCTTTGGTGATGGGATTGTCCACGCCGTAAAGCTTTTTGACGTACTCGGGCTCCTTGGAAATATCGAGCGCCTCCTTGGCGGCGACCTGCATCTTGGCGGCGAGTTCGTAGCTGGAGATGCGGGCCTGAAGATCGAGCTCGCCTGGATGGTGGGCGAGGTGGTCTTCGTTGAAGGCTTTCAGGAGATCGAGCTGGCGCTGCTGCGGTGCGCCGGAAAGGGAGGCGGGAGGATCGAGATTGAGAATGCGCGGCTCGGTGGCGCGGACGAGCGTTCCTTGGAAGAGCGAAGGCAGCCAGCCATTGGTGTAGTGCTCGCCGCTGAAGGTGGGGAGGCCGCCGGGATGAGCGAGGACCATGTAGGAGGGGAGTTCATCCGTCTCGCTGCCGAGGCCGTAAGTGAGCCAGGAGCCGAGAGCCGGGCGGCCGGCGGTGATGCGGCCGCCATTCATGGCGTAGAGGCCCTGCGCGTGATTGCTCACGCCGGAGGTCATGGAGCGGATGAGGGTGATCTCATCGACGACCTTGCTCAGGTTTGGCAGCAGCTCGCTGAGCTCCATGCCGCACTGGCCGTGCTTCTCAAACTTCCAGGGAGAGCCGAAGCACTTCGACGAAGCTTGCGCAAGATTGTCATACTTGATCTCGCCGGGGAATTTCTGGCCGTGATACTTGGTGAGCATCGGCTTGGGATCGAAGAGATCCATCTGCGAGGGGCCGCCCATCATGAACATGGAGATCATGGCCTTGGCGGTCGGCTCGAAGTGCGGCTTCTTGGGCTGCAAATCGTAGCGGATCTCGCCAGTGACGCTCTCCGGTTTTACGGGAGCGGCAAGGAGGCCGTCTTTCTCCAGCAGCGAGGCGAGCGCCAGCGTGCCTAGGCTGTAGCCATTGGCATGCAGGAAGTGACGGCGGGAGCAGAGCTGGGGGCGGTTCATTATTCGACGTAGAGAAAACGGTTTGAGCTGCAAAGGATCTGGCAGAGGCTGGCCATGGCCTCCTGCGGGGGATTGGGGATGACGCCTTTAGCGTGCTGGATGCTGTGATGATAATCGGCGAGGGCTTTGGTCTGCTCGTCGAGGTAAGCGATGCCGCGGGTGACGTCGTCCTGGGTGGCGGGTTTGCCGAAGAGGAGCTCCCAGGCGTGCTTGATCTGCTCACTGCGGTTTTTGGGCGAGGCAGATTCGAGGAGGGCGGCCAGACGAAGCGAGCTGTCGAGAACGAAGGTGTCGTTCATGAGGAGGAGGGACTGCGGGGCGACGGTGGTCTGCGCGCGGAGCTCGCAGTTCGGCGTCATGACGGGAGCATCGAAGGTATCGAGCACGGTGACGGGCTTGCTGCGGCGCACCTGCACGTAGATGGAGCGGCGGAAGTCATCGGCACCGCCCGGATCGACCTTGTTCAGAGTGATGGTGCCTTTGTCGATGCCGGTGACGACGCGACCCTGGGGATCGCGACCGATGCCGCTGGGCGGACCGTAGCTGGTCTGCACCAGCGTGCCGGTGACGGAGAGCAGGGAGTCGCGCAGCGTTTCGGCATCGATGCGGCGGAGTTTGAAGCGGGCGTAGAAGCGGTTTTCCGGGTCTGCCTGCATGGATGCAGCATTGACGGAGGACTGACGGTAGGCGCTGCTGAGCAGGATGAGACGATGCAGGGATTTGAGCTTCCAGCCGCTCTTCACAAATTCATCGGCCAGATAGTCGAGCAGTTCGGGGTGCGTGGGAAGCTCGCCCTGATGGCCGAAGTCGCCGGGAGTATTGACGATGCCGCGGCCCATGTGGTTGAGCCAGAAACGGTTCACCAGCACGCGCGCGGTGAGCGGGTGCTTGCCGCTGGTGAGCCACTGCGCGTAGGCCAGACGACGGCCGCTGGAGCCGCTGCTGACGGTGGCGGGCTTGAAGGGCTCGATCTGAGGTGTCGCGAGGATGCTGAGCTCGCCCGGGGTCATGGCCTGCTTGGGCTGATCGTGGTCGCCGCGGTTGAAGAGCTTGGTCGCAGGGAGCTGGCCTTTCACTTCTGTCAGAGCCATGACGAAGCCTTCCGCCGGCTTTGTATCGCGCAGCTTTTTGGCCTCGGCCATCTTGGCGTCCACAATGTCCTGCTTCTTCTTGTCGTAGAGATCAAGCGAGTAGGTGGCGAGGGCAGAAGGGTATTTCTTGATGAGCGCCTTCTGCTCCGCGGTCTGTTTGGCCACAGGCGTGTCACGAGCCACGCGGAAGGCGGCCTGCTCGGCCTCGGGGACCTTTTTGATCTCGACCTCGAAGATTTCATCCAGGAATTTTTTGCTCATCGCGCGGGCTTCGGCCTCGATCTCCTTGGCTTTCACCTCGATCTCAGCGGCCTTCGCACGCTCCTGGGGAGAATAGAGAGAGTAGAGGCGCTGCGCGGGCGGGCGCCAGGATTCCCAGTTGTAGGCGGGATCAAAGATGGCGCGCAGGCGGTAGTAGTCGGCCTGGGTGATGGGGTCGTAGCGATGGTCGTGGCACTGGGCGCAGGCGACGGTCATGCCCATGAGCGAGGAGGTCATGACTTTCATCTGCTCGGCGATCACCTGATTTTTGGCGAGCTTGGCGTCATCGGGGCTGTCGCCGGTGCCATCGGGCGCCATGCGCAGGAAGGCGGTGGCGATGAGCTGGTCGGTGCGGTGAGGATCCAGCACCGCCTGCTGGAAGTCGGCGTGCGTGGCGCCGGCGAGCTCATCCCCGGCGAGCTGCTCCTGGATGAATTCGTTCCAGGGCTTGTCCGCGTTCATGGAGCGGATCACATAATCACGATAACGCCAGGCCTGGGGGCGGACGGAGTCGGCCTCGGAGTAGCCGTTGGAGTCGGCGTAGCCCACCACATCCAGCCAGTGGCGCGCCCAGCGCTCGCCGTAGTTTTTGGAGGCCAGCAGGCGCTCCACGAGCTGCTCGTAGGCCAGCGGGGACTTGTCGTTCACGAAGGAGTCCACTTCTTCAGGAGTGGGCAGGAGGCCGGTGAGATCCAGCGTGACGCGGCGGATGAGCGTGCGGCGGTCGGCCTCGGGGGCGAAGGTGAGCTTTTTCTCCGCCATCGACTTGAGCAGGAAGGCATCGACGGGAGTGCGCACGTCTTTCGCGTCCACATCCTTCGGCACGGCCGGACGCTTCACAGGCACGAAGGCCCAGTACTCGCGGTCGTCGTCCGAAATGATGGGGCCGGGAGCCAGGGCGAGAGGCTCGGGCTTGGCGGTCTTTGCGCCCTGGGTGATCCATTTCTCAACGATGGCGACCTCGGCCTCAGTGAGTTGCTTGCCTTTCTTGGGCATCTCACCGTTTTTGATGAGGCGGAGGAGTTCGCTCTGCTCCGGCTGACCCGCCACGACGACGTGGCTGCCGCCGTCCAGCTTCTGATCCATGAAGCGGCGGAGGCGCAGGTCCACGCCGCCCTCGGGTTTCTCCTCCTCGCCATGGCAGTGGGTGCAGTGGGCCTTGACGATGGGGCGCACGTCCTTTTCAAACGTGAGCAGGCGCTCCGCGCCACGGGCGGTGACGGCGAGGGAGCAGAGGATGACGGCAGACGGCAGCTTCATTGAGGGGGGTACAGACCTACGCCCTCAAGAAGGCTGTTTTTACCCCGTATTTACTCCACGGCCACCTTCACGACGACCTTGAACACCTGCTCCGGCTTTTCCCACTCGATGCAGGGGGCGTGGGCGTCCTGGGGGTAGAGGATGGCGAAGTGGCCGCCGCTCATGTGGAGCGGAGTGACGTCGGGGATGAGCTTCCAGAGGGCGGCCTCCTTTTCCTCATTGTAGGCCATGGTCTCCTCCTGCATGGCGGCCAGGGGGGCCCAGAGGATGGTTTCGCGGCCGCTGTGGATGAACTGGATGTCGATGTATTTGCGGTGGGCCTCGAACTTGGCCTTGTCCAGGGTCTTGGTTTCGTAAGTCTGGACGAGGGCGAAGCAGTGGTCGCCATCGATGTCGAAACGGCCCAGGGGCTGCGTGCCGTCCACGGTGCGGAGATAGGCGAAGGCTTTGGCGAAGCGCGAATTGAGGGACTCGTAGCGGGCGGAGTTTTCGAGGGTGTCGAGAATCATGGGCGATGCTTTATCGGAACGCAGGGCGTGAAGCAACCTCTCAATGCCGGGGCGGCCGCGGCGACAAGGAACCGCACCAGCATGGAAAAACCTCTGCATTGACTCTGCGCGAAGAGTGTTGAGACTCCTTCTTATGAGAACCGCGACTGCCGTTTTTGTTTTTGTGCTGATCACTTTGGCCTCCGTTACTGCGGCAAATGCCGGGGATTCGCTGCAACTGAGACGCGCGGCACGACGAGCGATCGCCGATGGCAACATTCCTTTGTATGCAGCCCTTTTGCAGGCGGGCTTGCAGATCGACCAAAGCATCTCTGATGTGGAGGAGGATGTCCCCGACCCGGGTCTCACGGCCTTGATGTTTGCGGTGGCCTGGGGAAAGAGCGAGATGGTGGCCTGGCTGCGTGACCAGGGTGCGTATGCCCCCTCCCCCTCACTGGAAAACATCCGCCCCATTGATCTGGCGCTTGCCATGAAGCGTGACGACCTGGCGGAGATGCTGAAAGTCCCAACGGAGCCCAATGATGCGGGCAAGGGGATGCCAGGGGATGCCGTCGAATTTTTGGGCGATTTGTTCATCATCCCGGAATCCCTGCAGGTGTTTGTCTCTCTCAATGGCGCTGATCCGCCGGATGAGTTTACCAAGGAAATCGCGAAACGACGTGATCAAACGTTTCCGGCGTCCATGGCCAGTGGGGATCCCACCCGGCTCATCACCCGGGGCGACCTTCGTGTCTGGTTTTCCAACAGGATCTCCGACGAGACGGGTGTGAAGCTCGCAGTGACCGCCCAGCCGGTGCCTGACCAGAAGGCCTGGGACATCGTATGCCAGGTGGAGGGGCGCCCGGTGGTCGTCCCCTCTGGCACGGAAACGGTTTCCATGCCGGTGGAGAAGGTCACGGGAAGGCTGGTGCAGCGGCATGGCTGGTGGGTGCTGGAGAACCGCCAGCCAGCGCTGAGCAGCCCTGTGCCCCAGCCGCCCAAGGTGGAGGCGAGACATGCGGATCTGGCGCCGCTGGTGACGGAGGTGTGCTGGCAGGGGAACGTCACGCTGATGACGGCACTGATTGACGCGGGTGTGGATCCTGCCGCGGCCCTTGATCCCAATGAGACTTATCCTGTCACCCTGGTGGAGCGCGCGGCGTGGTCAAACAATCCCCGCTTCATGGGCGCCCTGCTCAGCAAAAAGCCCGAATTGCGGGCAAACCGCGGCCTTTTGTACAAAGCGGCGCATCATGCGTTTGAGCAGGGGAATGAAGCAGCGCTGGCCGCACTGGAAGCGCCAGTTTCCGGAGCGAAGTCCGGCTCCTATCCCGTGGAAATGATTGATGATTTGCTGGGGGATGCTTTTGCGGAGTTCAAAGAGCCCCTGTTTTTCACGATCAACGATGCTGATCCGGACAAAGAGATCATGGCGCAGATCAAGAAGCACCTGCCCACCGCGGTGCCTTTCTCGGAGGCTGTGAGCGGTACTTTCAAGCAGGAGAAGGGCGAGGTTTTCGGAAGCAGCTACCATCTCAAATCCAACCAGAAAAACGGCACGAAGATCGAAATCAAGATCAGCCCCGAGAAAGACGGCACCTGGAGCTACTCGATCCGGGATACCCGCGGTTTTCTAGCGGGCGGCGGCACCAAGGGGCGTCTGGTCTTCAGCCACGGCTACTGGTTTAGCAAGGACGAGCAGCACTGGGAGGAATGAACCCGCATCCAACGCAATCCGGCAGTGTTTTAGGGACTGATGAGCCTTCACGCACGCCGTTTCTGGCTTCTCCTCGGGCTCTTCAGTGCCGCCGTGAACTCCGCGGCTCAAACAGGGGCGCAGAAGGATGTGCGCTACGGGGCGTATGACAATGACGTGCTGGACTTCCACCCGGCGCAGACCCAGGAGCCGGCGCCGGTGCTGATCCACTTTCATGGCGGTGGGTGGACGGGAGGGGACAAGAAGGGCTTGAACCCGGCGCCGCTGCTGCGCGCGGGGATTGCGGTGGTTTCTGCAAACTACCGCTTCACCACCGGCACGAAGGACGCGCCCCCCTACCCTGCCCCGATGCTGGATGCGGCGCAGGTGGTGCAGTTTGTGCGCAGCAAGGCGGCGGAGTGATGCCGATGTTTTTTGGAGTGAAGAGCCTGGAGGAGCTGAACACGCCGGAGAAGCAGAAGATCATTGATGATGCCAGCCCGCTGGCGCATGTGACAAAGGATGATCCGCCGACCTTCATGCGGTATGCGAGCCCGCTGGGAGGCACGCCCTTCCCTGCCACGACTTCGCCGGACATCACGATTCATCATCCAGAGTTTGGCGTGATGCTGAAGGAGAAGCTGGATGCGCTGGGCATCGAGAACGTGCTCCAGACCAAAGATGATGGCTCTGATCCGCAGGCAATGTGGCTGTTTCTCTTCAAGCACCTGAAACCGGAGCGTGCTCCGCTGAGGCGATGAACACCCGAGGTGTTTACTTCACGCGGAGCAGTTCGGCGATGGTGTCCCGCATCACCTTTTCGGACTCCGGCGCTGCGAAGGCCTGGGTGGGCTCATAGCCGCCTTCGGCGAAGGATTTTTCCAACGGGATGTAGCCCGGTGCGCCGTCACCGTAGCTGGCCGTGGCGACAAAGGCTCCGGGGCGCTGCTGCTGGGCGAAGAGCTGATACTCGATGAAGGTCTCGCCTGGGAGATGCAGGAGGCTGACGTCATCCCCGAGGTGCAAGCTGGTGAACTGGATGGGCACACCTGCGGCGCTCTGGCGGATGAAGCCCACGCGAAATGCGGCGCTGATGCGCGTGGAGGGGGCTGCGGCTGCATTCTCACAAACCTTCAGCATGCGCTCCTCGGGGAACTCGGGATTGGCCTTCAGCACCACAGGAACGGCACGCCACTCGATTTTGCTCAGCGGCACGCGTTTCATCTGCTGCTCGGAGGCGACCATGGCGGCATGGATGTTTTCGCCGAGGCGCAGGCGGGCCTCCTTGCTGGCGTCATTGTATTTGCCGGCGGCGATGTTGCCACCGCAGCCGGTGAAGTACACGTGGGGCACACCATCGTCCTGCGTGCGTTTTTCCCGTGCGGTGCCCACAAAGTCATACGTGACCATGCCATCGCCATAGTAGCTCATGGGGTGCGTGGCGTAGTAGTGCAGCACGGCGAGCTTCTTTTCGCCGTTCCAGAAGCTGATGGTTTTCAGCATGGGATCGATCAGGCCTTCCGGGAGATCGCGCAGGGTGGCGTCCTTGGTGGAGCTGAGGCGCATCTTGGCGATCTTGCCATCGTCTCCCAGGATTCGCCGGTTGGAAGCCACTTTTTCCACCGCAGCCTGGCCGGTGGCCAGGTGGGTGACCGGCTGCGGATTTTGGAGCGCGGTTTTGATGCTGGTGGCGACGCCCTGCAGAGCGCGCTGCGCCCAGTCGAGATCAAGCACCGCCGGGGGAGAGGGGCAGCCCGCCAGCAGCTTGTGAGAAGCGGAATCTCCGAGCGGTGCATTGTGCTGGTGCAGGCTCTGCACCGCCACGCGCTCGGGAGTCGTGCCCGCAGCCTGGGCCAGCACCTCGCGCCAGTGGACGTGATCGCCCGCACGGATCTCGCACCAGTCCACGGCGCAGAGCACCACGGGCTTGTCATCGCTGAGGATGACGACGCCCAGGGCCAGCAGCGGTTCGCTGATGCCGGCCACGGGCTTGACCAGGCCGCCGCACAAGGGTGCGCCGACTGGAGGAGTGACATCGGCGCGGAAGGTGGCAAGGCGTAAGGGAGCGCCAAGTGCTGTGGAAGCCAGAAGGGGAAGGAGGAGCAGGAGCTTGTGCATGGGATCACTACGGACCCACGTGGGCGGGTTGATCGCGAAAGCTCAGCTCACAGGTGTCTTTGCCGATTACCCGGCTTTCTTGAATGTGATCGTTCCACCGTTGGGAAGTGCATCGTACTGAACCACGCCATCACGAACGGGGACCGTGCTGGCGCCTGCGCCCTGGGTGGCAGCGCACTCTTTCCAATCGGCAGGGACCTGGGTCGAAAGGGTCAGCGGCAGGTCATAGAGCGCGGGATCTGCTTTGCAGGAAAGCTCCAGGCTGATCTCTCCGGCACCGACTTTCACTTTCTTGATTTCGGAGCGTTTTGAGCGTGAGGTGGTGGCGGTGACGCGGAGGCACCGGAAGCTGCCGCGGCACGTGGCGGGGTTTGTGGAGAATATTTTGTTTTAACGCCCTTCCTTGCGCTCCCACCGGGCGGTGATGCCAAACTTGACGATGCACCACAGCGCGCGGACGCCATCGCGCCAGCTTACTTTTTTGCCTTCGGCATAGGTGCGGCCGTGGTAGGAGACGGGGACTTCATAGACGCGCACCCCGAGCGCGGCGACCCTGGCGGCGAGCTCTGGTTCCACGCCGAAACGTTTTTCCTGGATGGTCATGCCGGCGATGATCTCCCTGCGGAAGAGCTTCGGGCCGGCTTCGACATCGCTCAGATTCAGGCCGGTGAAGCAGTTGGAGAAAAAGGTGATCAGGGCATTGCCCACGGCGTGCCAGAAATACAGCACACGGTGCGCCCCGCCGCCGAGAAAGCGCGAGCCGAAGACCACATCGGCACGGCCCTGCAGGAGCGGACGCAGCAGCGCATCGTAATCCTCCGGGTCGTATTCGAGATCGGCGTCCTGAACGAGCACGATGTCTCCGGTGGCGCAGGCAAAGCCGGTGCGCAGGGCGGCGCCTTTGCCGCTGTTGTGTGAATGACTCTGGAGGCGCAGGCGGGGCTCACCGGCCATCATTTTCTCCACGAGGGCATGCGTGCCGTCGGTGGAGCCGTCGTCGATCACGATGACCTCGGTCACAGAGCTCTGGCGCAGCACGCGCTCCAGGCAGAGGCCGATGAACGAGGCCTCGTTGAACGCGGGCACCACCACACTGACGGTGGCGGCTGCTGGGTCCGGAGGATGGCTCGCGCTGGGCATATGATACTCCCCACCACGTAGTGACGGCGCGGGGGGAAGTCAAACGTGCCTGCCGGATGCTGCGGTTGCGCTCATCACGCGCCGGTTGCATCATCCCGGCCTTTTCTTCCCAGCCGCCAGCCCATGAAATGTCCTCCCCGCTTTCTCAGCCCTGCCGGCACCGCCGGGGGGACCTGGGCGGCGGTGTGGCTCGCGGCGCTGCTGATCCGCCTGATCTATTTCTGGCAGATTCATGAGAGCGACCTCGCGGGTGCTCTGCTCGGCGACGCTGCGGTGTATGATGCGTGGGGGCAGCGCATTGCGGCGGGGGCCTGGCTGGGGGACAAGGTCTTTTACCAGGCGCCGCTCTACCCGTACTTCCTCGGTGTCATTTATGCACTCGGAGGTCACAGCCTGGTGGTGGTCCGGCTGGTTCAAATCGTGATCGGGGCCTGCTCCTGTGTGTTTCTTGGCAAGGCGGCGGAGCATTTCATCTCCCGGCGCGCGGGCCAGGCCGCCGGCATGCTGATGGCGCTGTGCCCGACGCTGATCTTTTTCGACGGCCTGATTCAAAAGGCGGTGCTGGATGTGTTTTTCCTGGCGCTGGTGCTGATGCTGGCCGCGCTGGCCGCACGCAAAGGGCAGGCGGTGCGCTGGTGGGCTGCGCTGGGCGCGGGTTTTGGCGCGCTGGTTTTGACGCGGGAGAATGCACTGGTCATGCTGCCGCTGCTGCTCCTATGGGCATGGCAGCACGGGCGGTGGCGGGCGGTGCTGCTGGCGGGGGCGGGAACCCTGTGCGTGCTGCTGCCGGTGGCGCTGCGCAACCAGGTGGTGGGTGGAGAATTTCACCTGACCACGTCACAGATGGGGCCGAACTTCTACATCGGCAACCATGAGCATGCCAACGGCACCTACCAGCCGCTGCGGCCACGGCGAGGGGACGCTGTGTATGAGGAGAAAGATGCCGCTGATCTGGCGGAGCGTGAGCTGGGGCGCAGGCTCACGCCGGGCGAGGTGTCGCAGTTTTGGATGGGGAAAAGCCTGGCCTTCATTCGCAGCCAGCCATGGCAGTGGATACGCTTGATGGGGCGCAAATGGCTGCTGGTGTGGAATGCCGCGGAACTGGGCGACACTGAGGAGCAAAGCGCGTATGCGGCGCATTCGGCTCTGCTGCGGTGGCTTTCGGCGGTGCTGCACTTCGGGGTGCTGTGCCCGCTGGCCGTGATGGGGGCGGTGTGGCTGTGGGGGCGGCGGCGCGAGCTGTGGCTGGTGCCCGCCATGGGGCTGATGTATGCCGCTAGCGTGGCCGCCTTCTATGTCTTCGCACGCTACCGGCTGCCGCTTTTTCCCATGGCGATCCTGCTGGCCGCGGGAGGGATCGTGGAGATACGGGAGCGGCTGCGCCGGCCGGTCTCTCCCTCCACATGGAAGGGACTCGCGGCCCTGGCTGCCGCCGCCGTGCTGGTAAACTGGCCTGTGCTGCCAAACAAAATCGACGGGATGATCACGCTGCAGAACCTGGGCGGTTATTTCTCCAAGCGGCAGGATTATGAACGCGCGATCGCATGCTATGACCAGGTGCTGCAGCGGCTGCCGGGATCGGCGGAGGCTCATGCCGGCAAGGGCAGCGCGCTCATCGAGCTGAAGCGTTACGATGAAGCCATCACCCATTTCGAAGCCGCGCTGCGCCTGAGCCCGGAGTCTCCGGATACGGAGAGCAACCTGGGGAAAGCGCTGGAAGGCAAAGGCGACGCCGCGGCGGCGCTGCCGCACTATGAGCGGGCGGTGCAGCTCAGGCCGGAGTCCGCCGAGATACAGTACAATCTGGGGAACGTGCTGATGAAGGCGGGCAACAAGGCCGCGGCGCTGGCGGCCTACGAGAAGGCGGTGCAACTGCAGCCCGACTTTGCCGATCCGTACAACAACCTGGGATCGCTGCTGTTTGAGACGGGGCGCAGGGAGGAGGCGCTGGAGCATTTCCGCAAGTATGCGGCGCTGCGGCCACATGCCGCCGGCGCGCATGCAAATCTCGGCGTGGCTCTGGCGCAGTCCGGGCACGTGGCGGAGGCGGTAGAGGAATACGAGGCGGCGCTGGCGGCTGATGCGGGCCAGGTGCCGGCCTTGAACAACCTGGCGTGGATTCTGGCCACGAGCAGCGATGCCGCCCTGCGCGACGGCGCGCGGGCGGTGGCGCTGGCGTCCAAGGCCAGCGAGCTCACGCAGCAGTCCAATCCCAGCGTGCTGCGCACACTGGCCGCGGCGCTGGCGGAGAGCGGCCGCTTCCCTGAGGCGAGGCAGGCCGCGAGCACAGCGATCCGCATTCTCGAGACGCAGGGCCGCGGAGATCTTGCAGAGGTCATCAGAAACGAGCGCGACATCTATCAATCCGGACGGCCTTTCCGCGCGCAGCCATGAAGGGACTGGCTCATGCGAGCAACCCACGTAATACATTCCCATGCACGTCCGTCAGCCGGCGGTCGATGCCGTTGTGGCGGACGGTGAGCTGGGTGTGGTCGATGCCGAGGAGGTGCATCAGCGTGGCGTGGATGTCGTAGCAGGTGGTGGGATTGGCGCGGTCGAGTGGCTTGTAGCCCCACTGATCACTTTCGCCGACGGTGACACCGCCCTGGATGCCGCCGCCGCAGAGCCAGTTGGTGAAGACGTAGGGGTTGTGGTCGCGGCCTTTGCCGCCCTGGGTGCTGGGCATGCGGCCAAATTCGGTGGTCCAGAGGATGAGGGTGTCGTCGAGAAGGCCGCGCTGTTTGAGATCGAGGATGAGGGCGGAGACGGCCTTGGCCATGCCCCAAGCAAGGGGGCCGTGGTCGCGCTCGACGTCTTCGTGGCTGTCCCAGTTGCGGCGCGGAAAGCCGTTGTCGTTGCCGCTCCAGATCTGCACGAAGCGCACGCCGCGCTCCAGCAGGCGGCGGGCGGCGAGGCATTTGCGGCCCATGCAGTCGGCCTCTTCTTCCGCGTTGATCTCGGTGGGCCAGACTTTGCGATGCTCCTGAATGCCATACATGACTTTCATGGCGGCGGATTCTTTGGAGATGTCGAGAGCCTCTGGCGCGGCGAGCTGCATTTTGGCGGCGAGCTCGTAGCTCTGGATGCGGCTTTCCAGACGCGAGTCCGCCTGGTGCATGGCCATGTGTTTACGATTCATCTGCTCCAGCAGCGCGAAGCCTTCGCGGTCTGACCGGGCGCTGATGTAACGGCCGGACTTGTGGGGAAAGAGGTCTGAAATGGGCGTCTCAGCGCCGGGATAGATGATGGTGCCTGCGTGCTGCGAGGGAAGGAAGGCGCTGTCCCAGTTCTTCGGCCCATTGGAAGCGAAGCCGCGGTGGTCTGGCAGGACGACGAAGGTGGGGAGGTTATCGCTGAGAGAACCAAGTGCGTAGCTGACCCAGCAGCCAACGCCGGGGAAGCCGGGGAGATTGAAGCCGGTGGCCTGAAGCAGAGTGCCCTGGGAGTGCACGCCGGTTTTGCCGACCATATTGTGCACAAAGGCCATGTCATCGGCACAGGCGCCGAGGGGTGCGACAGCTTCGCTGAGCATCTTGCCGCTTTGCCCGTAAGGCTTGAAATCCCAGACGGGTTTTTTCCAGGGGCCGAGGCCGTTTTGGAAAGCCTCCACTTTCTCGCCAAAGTCGGCGTCTTCACCGTGGTGTTTGATGAGGGCAGGCTTGTAATCAAAGAGATCGATGTGGCTGGCGGCACCGGCCATGAAGAGCTGGACGACGCGTTTTGCCCTGGGGGCGAAGACCTGGGAGCGGTGTGCCGACTCCCCGGCGGCGAGGGAATGAAAGGCGAGTGCGCCAAAGCCTTGACCGGAGGTGTGCAGGAGCTGGCGGCGGGTGAGCATGGGGAAACGGTAGGCAGTCATACGCCGCTGACGAGCGCGGCCTTGTCACGCAATCGCGCGAGCTGTGGCGGGGGCAAATTGCACGCTCGCGGAGGCGGGGAAAAACGTTATGTAGATACTCATGTCAGCCTGGTCTCCGCTCCGCAATTCTGTCTATCGCGCCATGTGGCTGGGCAGCATCGGGTCCAACATCGGGACGACGATGAATGACACAGCGGCGGTGTGGACGATGACGACAATGACGAGCTCGCCGTACCTGGTGTCATTGATGCAGACGATGTCCAGCCTGCCGCTCTTTTTGCTGGCGCTGCCTGCCGGGGCGCTGGCAGATCTGGTGGACCGGAGGCGGCTGGTGATGATCGCCCAAATAGGCGCGCTGCTGACTGCGACAGGAATGGCGCTGCTGGCGTGGTATGGCGCGCTGACACAGAGCCTGCTGCTGCTGGCGACTTTTCAACTGGGCGTGGCGTCCGCCTTTACCATGCCGGCATGGCAGGCCTTGATTCCTGAGGTGGTGGGACGGGAGCAACTGCCGCATGCCATCGCGCTCAATGGCGTGGGCTTCAACATTGCGCGCTCGCTGGGCCCGATCCTCGGAGGTCTGCTACTCGCGGCGCTGGGGCCGGCGCCGGTGTTTGCGCTGAATGCGCTGTCATTCCTGGCGGTGATCGGGGTGATGTGCACGGGCAGCTACATCGCCACGCCGCGCAGCGCGCAGCAGGAGCAGATGCTGGGGGCGATGGCGGCGGCGATCCGCTATGCACGGCATGCGCGGGCCATGCAGGCGGTGCTGTGCCGGGGCGGCATCCACATGTTTGCCGCGGTGGCGCCGGTGGTGCTGCTGCCGGTGATCGTGCATTCCCGAAACTGGGCCGCGGCTGACTTTGGCATTTTGATGGGCTGCTATGGTGGCGGGGCGATTGTGATGGCGCTGCTGTTTCTGCCGAGGCTGCGGTCGCGCTTTTCGTTCGACCATGTGCTGCGGGGCGCGAGCATCGCCTCTGCCGTGATGACGGCGATCCTTGCGCTGGTGCCGGGCAAGATTTTCATGGCGCTGGTGCTGGTGGTCACGGGCGCGGCGTGGATCAGCGGGATGAATACTTTCAGCGTGGCTTCGCAAAGCGTGTTTCCAAACTGGGTGCGGGCGCGAAGCTCCGCCATTTATCTGGTGGTGATGCAGGGCGCCTTTGCCGTGGGGGCGCTGACGTGGGGTCAACTGGCCAGCCATTTGAGCGCGCCGATCGCGCTGGGAATCGCGGCGGGGTGCCTGCTCATCAGCGCGGTGCTGACGCGTCTGCTGCCGATCAGTCATGTGGAGAAGCTGGATCTCAATCCCTCCAACCACATGCTGCCGCATGCCACGCTGACCACGGAACCCGCGCCCAGCGACGGGCCGGTGCTGATCACCATTGAGTACCACATTGACCCCAAGGAAGCGCCTGCCTTTCGTGCCGCGATGCTGCACCTGCGCGAGGTGCGGCTGCGGGACGGGGCCTTCCGCTGCTCGCTCTTTGCCGATCTGGAAGACCCCACGCACTACCGGGAGACCTTTCTGGTGGGCTCCTGGGCCGAGCACCTGCGGCAGCATGAACGCGCGACGATGGAAGATCAGCGCATCGAGCTGGCGGTGCAGAAGTTTCACCAGGGAGCAGAGCCGCCGCGCGTGCGGCATCTGCTGATGGTGAATCTGCGGGATGTGAAGCCGTGAGGCGGTGTGGATTATTTCACACCGGCGACGGTCCAGGGCAGCCAGTAGGCCTGGATCATCACGAGAACGCCCATGAGCAGCGCGAGGGCGATGCTGTGCCAGAAGACGCTGCGCAGCACCGTGCCGGCATCGGGACTGTCGGGTTGGCCACCGGTGGCCACGGAGGCGACGACGATGCTTTGAGCGTCGATCATCTTGCCCATGACACCGCCGGAGCTGTTGGCGGCGACCATGAGCGGCGGCGACAGATGGAGCTGCTGCGCGGTGACCTGCTGGAGATTGCCAAAGAGCACGTTTGAGGCGGTGTCGCTGCCGGTGAGGGCGACGCCGAGCCAGCCGATGAGAGGCGAGAAGAATGGGAAGAGGAAACCGGTGCCAGCGAGCATGAGGCCCATCGTTGTATCCGTGCCGGAGAAGCGGGTGGTGTAGCCGAGCGCGAGCATGAGCGCGATGGTGAGCAGGGAGGTACGCACGCGCCACAGGCAGCGCAGGTAGATGCCGGCCAATGACGCAGGCCCCCTGCCGAGGAGCAGTCCGGCCACGACTCCCGCCAGCAGCAACGCGGTGCCGGTGGCGGAGAGGTAGTTGAACGTAAACGCGGCTTTTTCAGGTTCGGGCTTCAGCGCGACTGGCGGCATTTTTTGCACGGCCAGATGCAGGGGTGAAATGGGCGTGATGGGAGCCTGCCAGGTGCTGACGGCCTTTGTACCGGGCTTGTAGCCATTGAGCAGCGTCTTCGCAAAAGGAGTGGTCCAGACGCCGACGAACAAGGAAAGCATGATCCACGGAATCCAGGCGCGGAAGGGGCGCGCGGCTTTTTCCTCGGGCAGTTTCTTTTCATCTGCACTGCGTGGTTTCCAGAAACGCAGAAGGATGACGATGGAAGCGAGCGAGACGAGGCCCGCGGCGATGTCCACGAGCCAGGGGCCGTGGAAGTTTGAAACGGCGAACTGCACCAGACCAAAGCTGCCGCCGCAGACGAGGCACGCGGGCCAGACCTCGACCATGCCACGCCAGCCGGCCTGGGCCGTGACCAGCCAGAAGGGAACGATGAAGGAGAAGATGGTGAGATGCAGGCCGACGATGGAGCTGAGGATGTGCACATCCAGGCCGGTGACATCTGCAAGCGTGGTGAGCGGAATGCCGAGAGAGCCGAAGGCCACGGGCGCGGTGTTGCCGATGAGGGCGAGCTTGGCGGCTTCGAGAGGTTTGAAGCCGAGACCGATGAGCATCGCGCCAGTGATGGCCACGGGTGCGCCGAAGCCCGCGCAGCCTTCGATGAAGGCGCCGAAGGCGAAGGCGATGAGCAGGGCCTGGATGCGGCGGTCACCTGCCAGTCCGGCGATCTGCTTTTTCAGCGCTTCGAACTGACCGGTCTCAACGGAGATCTGGTAGATGAAGATGGCATTGAGCACGATCCAGCCAATGGGAAACAGGCCAAACACCGCACCGAGACCGCTGGCGGTGAAGGCAAGTTTGGCGGGCATGTGGAAGACAAAGATCGCGACTCCAAGCGCGACGATGAGCCCGGCAAGCGCTGCGAGATGAGCGCGCACATGCCAGAAGGCGAGAAGTCCCAGCAGCGTGACCACCGGCAGCGTGGCCACCAGGGCGGAGAGAAACAGATTGCTGAGAGGATCGTAGTTTTGGGACCAAGTCGTCATGGAATTTGGGAGTGTGCATCACGGAGAATCTGCATCGTATGTTTCACCTCGATGGTCGACCCGAGTTTTTTCAAATGCATCTGGAGCTGGGTGAGGCAGCCGATGTTGCCACTGGCGACAACCTCCGCGCCTGTGGCGATGACGGCCTGTGCTTTCTTCTCTCCAAGCGATGAAGCGATTTCCGGCTGGTCCATGTTGTAGCTGCCAGCGCTGCCGCAGCAGAGGTGGGCATCGGTGATTTCGAGCAACTGCAGGCCGGGAATGGCGCGCAGCAGATCGCGTGGCTGGCGGCGCACGTTTTGAGCGTTCGCGAGATGGCAGGCATCGTGGTAGGAGACCTTGAGCTGCGTCTGACGAAGGGGCTCGCGCAGACCGAGCTTCATCAGGAAGGCACTCACATCCATGACACGATGCCGGAAGGACTCCGCGCGGGCTTCATCCGCCGTGCCACGCAGGACGAGGTGATACTCGTGCATGGCGGAGCCGCAGCCGGCGGCGTTGGTGAGGATGGCGTCCACATCCGCTGGGAAGGCGGCGAGGTTTTGCCGGGCAAAGGCGCGTGCTGATTCCAGATTTCCCGTGTGCCAGGCGAGACCGCCGCAGCAGCCCTGGGAGCGTGGAATGACGACCTCCACGCCGTTGCGTGTCAGGACTTCGATGGTGGCGGTGTTGATGTCGGGATCTAGCACCTGCTGCGCGCAGCCGATGAGCAGGGCCACGCGTGCGCGTTGCCCGCCTTTGGCGGGATAGACCTCCTGCCAGGACTGCGGCGGCGGAAGTTTCTCGGGCACCAGTTCCAGCATGGAACGCCAGCGCTCTGGCATCACCGCTTTCGCCAGACTGCCAAGCCGCATCGCGACACGGAAGCGTTTCGGATAGGGAATGGTCTGTGCGCTGATGAAGCGCCTCAATCGCTCGGCAATGCCTCTTTTGAATTTGGATTTTGCCAGAGCACGAAATGGGCTGATGAGATCGCGATACGGCACGCCGCTGGGGCAGGCGGGCTCGCAGGCGAGGCAGCCGAGGCAGCGGTCCACATGCGGCTGCGCAGCCTCGAAGGTCATCCTGCCTTCCAGCACCTCCTTCATCAGCACGATGCGGCCACGGGGGGTGTCCATCTCCTGCCCCAGCTCGCGGTAGGTGGGACAGGCCGCAAGGCAGAAGCCGCAGTGCACGCAGGCCGAAACCGCCCTGGCCATCGGTTCGCCCAGCGGGCCGAGTTGTGCGGTGGGGATGGTGTGGAGCATCAGTCGTCGAGGGTTGGGAAACGCTGCTGCGGATCCAGTGCTTGCTTCACCGCATCTTCGATGGCGAAGCGCGTCCTGCCGCCGATCCACAGCGGGGCATCGCCGCGCAGGGTCATGCCGCGAGCGGGGAGGATTTGAGAAAAGGCGACGCTGCCACCGCAGCTCACATGCGCGGTTTTGAAATCAGCGATTTGATCGGGTGTGATGTCGGTCTTGTAACTCCAGGGTGTTTCTCGAATGGCATCCCAAATCGTGTTGGAGATGATCTCGCCGCCGATCTCTTTTGCGAGCATCTCCAGGGCTTTCTCCGGCCCGGCAAGACGCACCACCATGGCTGCGCCGCCGGGCAGCACATCGAGTGCCGCAGCCTCATAGCGTGAATTGGCAAGCCCGGCCATGGCCTCAGCCGAAAAGGGGAGCTCAAGGGTGAGCATCGATTCGGGCTGCGGGAAGACTTTGAACGTCACCTCTCCGATGGCACCGAAGCGGCCGAGGCTGCCGACCAGGAACTTCGGCACATCAAACCCAGCGGCATTTTTGACCACCTTGCCACCGAGACGCAGGAGACGGCCCATCCCATCCACGAACTGCACACCGAGAATAAAATCGCGCACGCCGCCGAAGCGGAAGCGACCGGGACCGCTCAGGCCCGAGGCCACCACGCCGCCAATGGTGCTGCCGGCCTCGACGAGCATGGGATCAAAGGGGAGATACTGCCCTTTTTCCGCCAGTTCGGCGATGATTTCTTTCACCGGTGTGCCCGCGAGTGCGGTGAAGGTGAATTCGCTCGGCTCGTATTCGGTGATGCCGCGCAGTTGCAGGGTGGAGATTTTCACCGCGTCCACATCAGAGAGGCGTGGTTTGGTTTGTGCACCTACGGCAATCACGCGCGGTGCGGAGAGCACGGCGTCGCGGAGTTCGGCGAGGGTGGCGGGAGAGATCATTCGCGTGAAATGACGCCGGCCTTTTCCAGCGGGTGCAAACCGACGTGCGACAAGGAAGGAGCCTCGCTGCCAGGAAACATCTTGCCGGGATTGGCGATACCGAGGGGATCGAAGGCGGCGCGCAGGCGCTGCATGCAGTCGATTTCATCGGGCGTGAACATGTCGCCGAGGAAGTCACGTTTTTCGACGCCGATGCCGTGCTCTCCGGTGATGGAGCCGCCCATTTCGACGCACATCTTCAGGATGCGGCCCGCGAGATCTTCGGCGCGATGCAGTGCGCCTGCTTCTCGTCCGTCAAAGAGGATAAGCGGATGCAAATTGCCATCGCCGGCGTGGAAGACATTGGCAACGCGGATGCCCGTCTCGCGGGACATTTCGGCGATGCGGCGCAGGGCCTCGCCGAGCCTGCGGCGCGGCACCACGCCATCCTGCACGATGAAGTCTGGCGAGAGACGGCCGACGGCGCTGAAGGCGCTTTTGCGGCCTTTCCAGATGGCCAGGCGCTCATCGGCATCGCGAGCAGGACGCATCTCAACGGGGCTGCTCGCCGCGAGGATGGCATCCAGCCGTTCGCGCTCGATGGCGACGACTTCACGCGGGCCTTCGAGCTCGACGATAAGCACGGCTTCACATCCGGGCGGATATTCCGCATGCACGGCGGCGACCGCGGCCTCCAGTGCGAGAGCATCCATGATTTCGATGGCGCCAGGCAAGAGACCGCTGGCGACGACGGCGGAGACGGCATCGCCGGCCTGTTCAAGCGTGCGATAACCTGCGAGCACGGTGTGAAAGCACCCGGCTTTCGGCAGAAGCTGCAGCGTGATTTCCAAGGCGATGCCGAAGAGACCTTCGTTGCCGGTGAAGAGGCCGCACCAGTCCGGGCCGAGACGCTCACGGCTGCCGCCACCCCATTCCACGACTTCACCGGTGGCGAGCACGGCCTTGATGCCGAGGACGTGATTGGAGGTCATGCCGTATTTCAGGCAATGCGCGCCGCCAGAGTTGAAGGCGACATTGCCACCGATGGTACAGATAGTCTGCGAAGAGGGGTCCGGGGCATAGTGCAGGCCGAAGGGCGCTGCGGCAGCGGTGACTTGCGTATTGATCACGCCGGGCTGCACCACGGCGATGCGCTGTGCCGGATCGAGCTTCAGAATGCGGTTGAGGCGGTTGAGCGCGATCACGATGCCGTCCGCGATGGGCAGTGAGCCGCCGGACAAACTGGTGCCGCTGCCACGGGCCACAAAGGGCAGCTTCAGCTCATGGCACAGTCGCACGATGGCAATGACCTCGTCCGCCGTCTCCGGCACGGCGACCGCCAGGGGGCGGGTGCGGAAGGCGGTGAGGCCATCGCTCTCATACGCCGCCAGCTCGACAGGCCGCAGAAGCAGACGCTCCGGTGGCAGCAGCGCGATTATTCGAGAAAGCGATTCTGTGGCACTCATGCTATGCCTCCTGATCCTCCCCAGACAGATCGAATCATTGGCGTACTGTGAAAAACGCTAATGCGATCAGATACATACTCGTAGAAAGTGTCGTCAGTAAAACAATCACCCCAAAACACCCAAACCCAAAACAGCCAAGACAGCCCACATGAGGATACCGACTATGCGCTTTTGAAGTCGGAGGACAAGTATCATGCCGCGTATATGGACATTGGTATTTAGACTCATGTGCACAGCGACCTGTGCATCGCACGAATCCTTGATATTTTTTGTAGATCGGGAGGCCGCACTCGAAGCACGTGGTCGTCTCGCGTGCGGGATGCTGAGAATTCGGGTCTCCACACTTTGGGCAGGTCCATTTGAATTGTTTGCCGTTGTCAGATAACCCATTCCTCAAAACTTGACCACAAGCCTGACAGTCAATCGACACGGTGCTCGGCACTGATGATCTAGCACGATTGCTTTCGTAGCAGTTATTGCAGAAGACTAAATCGTCAGCAGCTCTATATGGCGGCCCCAGATTCTTGACACTCTCCGCCGGAAAAAACTTTTCACATTTGAAGCATTGCAGCCCGCTTGGAGTTTGTTGCTTACAGTTTGGGCATCGATCTGCGGCCTTGCTCGTCGGGTTCCCACAGTAAACGCATTTCATGAGTTCTGAATTCATCCTGTGTAAAAATGTGATTCGAATCGGTTGCCGATTTGCAAATCATTGTGATTTCATTTGAAATCAAGCACTTCACGCAGGGCGGTGAGTACGAGATCGACATTTCGCGCGGTCGCGCCGTGGCCCATGAGGCCGATGCGCCAGGCTTTGCCGGCCATGACGCCGAGGCCGGAACCGATTTCGATGCCGTACTCCTCGAGCAGGCGTTTGCGGGTTCCCGCGTCATCGGCTCCGGCGGGGATGCTGATGCAGTTGAGGGAATGCAGCGAGCGCTTGGGAATGTAGCTGATGCCCATGGCCTCCAGTCCGGAGCGAAGACGCAGGTGCATCTTCTCATGACGGGCAATGCGGGCATCCAGACCTTCCTCCAGCACGATGTTCAGCGCCTCATGCAGGGCGTAGGTCATGTTGATGGGGGCGGTGTGGTGGTACACACGGCCGCCACCGCCGCCGGTGTAGTATTTGCGGAGCATGGAGACGTCCAGATACCAGGACTGCACCTTGGTTTTGCGCGCATCCATGATGGCGAGGGCGCGGTCTCCGAAGCTGACGGGGGCCAGGCCGGGCGGGCAGCTCAGGCACTTCTGCGTGCCGCCGTAGATGGCATCGATGCCCCAGTCATCCACCTTCAACTCATGTCCGCCGAGGCTGGTCACGGCATCCACCACGAGCAGCGCGCCTTTGCTGTGCACCAGATCGGCAAAGCCCTCCAGCGGCTGATGCGCTCCGGTGCTGGTTTCGGCGTGGACGATTCCCACGAGCTTTGTTTTGGGATGTTTCTCCAGCGCGGCGGCGATTTGATCCAGGGCGATGACTTCTCCCCACGCGGCCTCGACGGTGTGCACGGTGGCGCCACAGCGCTCCATGACATCCTTCATGCGGCCGCCGAAGACGCCGTTCACGCAAACGATGACTTCATCCCCAGGCTCGATGAGATTGGTGGCGATGCACTCCATGCCGGCCATGCCGGTACCGCTGACGGGAAAGGTGAGCGCGTTTTTGGTGCGGAAGACCTGGCGCAGCATTTCGCAGACTTCGTCCATGATGGTGAGGTACTGCGGGTCCAGATGGCCGAGAGTGGGAGCGCCGAGGGCGCGCAGCACGCGTGAGGGAACAGGGCTGGGGCCAGGGCCGAGGAGGATGCGTTCAGCGGGGAATTGGGTGTTCATGGATTGGGAGACGGGGAGTATGGGAGAAGGCGGGCTGATTTGTCCACCGTCATCTTGTGGAGGCGGCTTCAATATCTTCTTTCCGCCTGCTCACGGGGTTTTGAGATGAGAGTCGAGATGCAGGTGAAACCAGTCCGAGGCCAGCCTGGTGGCGTCTTCAAACTTCTCCTTGTACACGCCATAGTGGCCGATGCCCTCGAGCACGTGATACTCGCTCTTCACGAAGTTTTTCTGCAGGGCCTGGAAGGCGCGCCGGCCATTTTCCTCGTTGCTCATGAGCTCCTCTTTTTCCGCGACGATGATCATGGTGGGTGCGGTGATCTTTGAAGCTGCTTCGACAGGATTGTAGCCGATGCCTTTGGCGGGGTTGGCGCGCATCTGCGCATAGGCGGCCATTTTCCCGCCGAGCCTGCCGGTTTCGATGGGCACGGGCTCGGTTTCGCCGCGCGCCTGCTTCACCGCGAGGTCGCTGGCATATTTCAGTGCCGCCGGGGGCCGGCCACCGCCCATGCCGGGGACCTGGGAGACAACACACTTCACGCGCGGGTCATTCCCCGCGACCCAGACGACCAGCCCGCCGCCGTAGCTGGTGCCGAAAAGGCCGATGCGCGCCGGGTCCACGCAGGGCTCGCCCATGAGGAAGCTGATGGCGCAGCGGATGTCGAGCGTCTGGTCCGCCATGTCCATCTGCCAGCGCACGGGCCTGGCTTTCACAGTGACCGTGCCGTCGGCGTCCGCTTTCGGCATCGGCTCTGGCAGGGTGAGCTTGCAGTCGCTCTCGCCCCAGCCGCGATAATCGAATGCGAGCACGACGAAGCCTTCTTTCACGAAGCGCTTCGCATAGAGGGCGCCATTGCCTTTCTTCACACCGCCGGTGCCGGCACAAAACAGGACGGTGGCACGCTTCTCGCCTTCTTTATAATCTTCCGGCAGATACAGATCTCCGGCCATGCGTGTGCCATCGCTCCAGATGGTGACATGGCGGATTTCAGCAATGGCATTCAGGGCCGGAGCCAGAAGGCTGAGCGCGAAGAAGAAGGATCTCATGGGGAGAAGGAACTGACGAAACAAACGCAGGTCGCGGTTGATTGTGTCATTGCTCCAACGTCAGCATTCGTCTCCGGATGCAATGCTGACTGCAAGGCCCTGCGCTGGGTCTCCGAAAAGGGGGGCTGGTGCATCGATGACAAACAAGCGGTGCGGGCCACGTTTGGTGCGGTGTGAAGATACTCGCACTCATGATTCGCGGTGGCGTCGGGTTTGCCGTGGTCAGCACGGCGGCATTTGCCGTGTGGGCGTTCGGGGAGGGGTGGTTTGCGCAGCTCGGTGGTGAAGCGGGCATGTATGCCGCCTGCTGCGTGGTCTTCATTCTTCTCTCAGGCCTGGTGCTGCGGCCGCTGCTGGGCTGGCCGGGCACGCTCCTGCAGTTTTACCGTTTCTTTTTCACCGCCTTTCTCGCCTATGCCACCGCCTGGTGTGCGGGCTGGTTTTCACTGGGAATGGGCGCGGGTGAATGGCTGGGAGCGCTGGTGGGCTGCACGGCCTTCACAGCGGTGATGGCCGCCACACTGAATGGCTGGCGCATGCTGCTGCCCTCCGCCCTGGTCATGTTTGCCTTTCACTCCGCCGGTTATTTTGCGGGGGCGCATGTGTGCTATTCCTCACTGCATTCGGTGGGCAGCGAACTGGCCTGGGGCGCCTTGTATGGGCTCGGACTTGGGGCCGGCATTGGGTCTGCCTTTGCCATGATGCGACAGCCATGAGCGCTGCTGCTTTCCTGACTCATGGCACGGCCGCGGCGTCATTCGCGGCTTACGTCATCGCTCTCACGCTGCGACTGAACACGAACGCACCACGAAGAACCGGCGCGCGCATCTGGTGGACCATCGGCTGTCTGGTGCTGCTGATGCATGTGGCATGCGCGTTTCATTTTGTGCATCACTGGAGCCATGGTGCAGCCTTCGAAGCCACGGCGCAGCAGACGGCGGCGGTGACCGGTTTTGGCTCCGGCAGCGGTCTTTGGGTGAACTACGCCGTGCTGGCGCTGTGGCTTGGCGATGTCTGCTGGTGGTGGCTGGCTCCTGCCCGCCACGAGTCACGCAGCCGCAGATCCGAGTGGCTGCTGCAGGGTTTTCTGGCCTTCATCTGGTTCAACGCCACGGTGGTGTTTGGCCATGGAATGACACGGTGGCTTGGTGGGGTGGCCTTTCTTTGGCTGATGGCACTGGCCTGGCAGCTCAAATCGCGAAACTCCCCCTCGTAAACGCTCAGTCCACAAAGCTGAACTCGTTCAGGTTCAAAATGACGCGGCAGGTGTTTTCCAAACCTTCGCGTGTGGCGTACTCAAGGAGCGGCGCAAATTCCTCGGTGGTGGGGCGACGTGACAGTGCGAGTTCAAATGCGCGCCGTGTTTGTGCCTCCAGCCCCTGCCCTTCCTGAGTGACGCGCGCGGCGAAGTGCTTGGCCATGGCGACGGTGAGGCCGTTGTTCATCATGGCGAGGGCCTGCAGCGGGCTGAGGGATTCGTTGCGCTTCTCCACACGCATGGAGGGGTCCGCGCAATCCAGCACGGTCATGAAGGGCTGCTGCTGGCTGCGAACGATGAAGCGGTAGATGCTGCGGCGCCAGGATTTAGGGTCTTCGGGATCGTGGAGCTGGTATTCGTAATGCGGGCTGTGCTGCGGCTTTTCGATGACGAAGTCCTGAAAGCTGGGACCGCCCATGGTGAGATCGAGTTTGCCGCTGACGGCGAGAATGCTGTCCCGGATGGATTCAGCGTCCAGCTTGCGGCGGTTTTGGTGGGAGAGGAAAACGTTGCCGGCATCGGATGGTTCGGACTTGTCCGAGGACTGGCGGTAGGTCGCGCTCATGACGATGAGCTTGTGCAGCTTTTTGAGACTGCCGCCAAAATCATCGCGGAAGATGACGGCGAGCCAGTCGAGCAACTCCGGGTGGCTGGGGCTGCCGCCCATGCGCCCGAAGTCGTTTGCGGTGTCCACAAGGCCGCGGCCGAAATGATGCTGCCACACGCGATTCACGATACTGCGCCAGGTGAGCACGTTGTTGTTGCTGCTGATCCAGGCCGCCAATGCCGCACGGCGTGCGGATTCGCCTTCTCCTGCCATCTGATAGGCATCATGAAAAGCCCCACTGAGCGCGGTGATGCTTTGCGGCCCAACCTCCTTGGCGGGTTGCTTGATGTCGCCACGTTTGAGCACCTGGATGACGCGGGGCTTTCCCCCTTCATTGCCGGTGCCTCGGAAAGCCCCTGTGCCGGTATGAATGGCACCTGCATACACCTTGCCGGGCTTGGGCAGCTTGGCGATCTCGGAATCAATGGCCGCGCGCTGGGTGCGCAGTTCCTGCAACTGATGGCGTGTCGCAGTGTCCGCCTGCGAGAGCATCAGGACATCGCGTTCACGGATGAGCCGCTGTTTGTCCTCTTGGGTCCGGGCTTCGGGGGCGATGCCATCGGTGAGATTGGCCTTCCGCCAGCGCGGTGCGGCCTCGATGCTGTCCAATGCCGTCACCTGCTTTCCTGCGGCAAGATTGGGGCCGTTTTTCTCGGCATAGACCTCCATTTCCGAGAGTGCAAAGATGTAGTCGTCTTTGCGCTCGGCGAGCTTCACGGCGGTGACGCGCACATACCTGCCTTTGGCACCGTCATCTTCCGCCGTGCCCGTTTCAAAGGGAGCGAGGCCGGGATTTTTAAAGTCGTTCATGAAGGTGGCGTCATGCTTGCGCCAGATGAGGGTCACTCCAGTCTTGAACTCAGGGTCATCGCTGGCCTCGACCTTGAAGCGGATGGGGAAGCCGAAACCGGCCCCAATGCCGCCGAAGTCGTCATAGCAGGGCTTCAAGACGACGCGCTGAATGTTGGTGCTGCTGCCCAGGTCCACCTGCACCCACTTGACCGTGTTCTGCTCCTTCACGATGGCGCTGTGATAGCCGAAATCGGGCTTCGCATTGGGATTGGCGCTGGAGGCTTTGTCAGCAGCACCGTCGATGCGCTTGGAGAGTGCGGTATAGGCTTCACCCGCTTTCTGTTTGAGCGGTTCTTCCAGCGCCTTGATGTCTGCCACAACCTTCTGCCTCCTGCGGTCCAGATCCATGAAACGACGCATGGAGTCATCATCAGGATAATAATTCACCTCTGTGCGGTCGATGGCGGCAAAGACGGCCTGGAGGGAGTAATAGTCCTCCTGCGTGACGGGGTCGAATTTGTGATTGTGACACTGCGCGCAGCCGACGGTGAGCGAGCAGAAGGTGCCGAGGGTGTTCTGCACCATGTCATCCCGGTCCAGATGGCGCGCGATTTTTCCATCCAGCTTGGTCTCGGGAACTTCGGCGTGGCCGATGAGGTCCCAGGGACCGGCGGAAATGAAACCCAGGGCGGTGATACCGTCCGTGGTGCCGGGGTAGAGCGCGTCTCCGGCGATCTGCTCCTCGATGAACCGGGCGTAGGGTTTGTCGTTGTTCAGCGCACGAATGACGTAGTCGCGGTAGGGCCAGGCATTCAGGCGCGGCTTGTCCTTGTCGTAGCCATGGGTTTCACCGTAGTGCACGAGATCGAGCCAATGACGTGCCCAGCGCTCGCCGTAGCGCGGAGATGCCAGCAGATCATCCACCAGCTTTTCATAGGGCAGCGCTTCATACCGTTTCACCTCCTCGGGGGAAGGCGGCAGGCCGGTGAGATCAAAAAACAGGCGACGAATCAGCGTGCGCGCATCGGCCTCTGGAGCTGGTTTAAAACCGTGTTCGGTGAGTTTCGCACGAATGAAGTCGTCGATGGATGCAGGAGAAGTGATCTTGGTGAACGGCTTGAAACTCCACCAGTCCAGGCGGTTCTCCACCTCGGCCACATCCACCCCCTCGGGCCACACCGCGCCTTCGTCGATCCAGCGTTTGAGCAGATCAATCTCTGCACCGCTCAGTTTTTCCTTCGGCGGCATGGTGGTCTTTTCATCCCCGCCGCTGATGAAGTGGAAAAGAGGGCTTTGCGCGCTTTTGCCGGGAATGATGTTTGGAGCATGCTCATCGCCACCGGTGAGGGCCACAGATCTGATGTCGAGTCGGTAGTCGTTCTTCTGCTTTTTGCTGCCATGACATTCATAGCAGTGCTTTTCAAAGATGGGCCGCACCTCGCGCACGAAATCGACCGCGCTGGCCGGAACGGCCGCTGAGATGACGATGAGGGCAAAGAAACGCATGTGCAGGATATACGACGCACGAGGGGGCTTTTCATGCCACGCGAGCGCGGGACAGTCAGACCAGCCCTTCCTTGAGCGCCTTGGCCACGGCTCCGGTGCGGGTGTTGACCTCCAGCTTTTCGTAGATGCGGCGCAGGTAGGTGTCCACGGTGTGCACGCTGAGGCTCAATCTGTCAGCGATTTCCTTTTTGATGAGTCCGGTGGTCATGAGCTGCAGGATCTCCTTTTCGCGGTCGCTGAGGCCGTAGTCGCGCTGTTTGGGGGCGAGTTTGGAAAACATGTCCAGCACTCGGCGGGCGATGCGGGGATTCATGGGGGAGCCGCCAGCCAGGGCATCGCGCACGGCCTGGGTGATGTCTGCGCCGCTGCCGGTCTTGAGCAGGTAGCCAGCAGCACCGGCGCAGATGGCCTGGAAGACTTTGTCGTCGTCCTCAAAGACGGTAAGGATGACGACGAGGGTCTTGGGTGAGCGCTCCTTGATAAGGCGGATGCCTTCGAGGCCGCTCATGCCGGGCAGACCGACATCGAGGAGGATCAGGTCGGGGGCATTTGATCCCGAGAGCGCGGCGAGGAGCTTTTCACAGGAGTCGAAGTCGCGCGTGCATTGCAGGTCGGATTCGGTGGCAAGGAGACGCACGAGGGTGCGCCGGAAGGAAGCATGGTCTTCGACGATCCAAAGGGTGCTCATGAGAAATCGGCCTCCAAGGTGATGCAGGTGCCGCTGCCGGGAGTGCTGGTGATGTGCAGGCTGCCGCCAAGAACGGTGGCGCGGTGGTGGAGATTAGCCAGGCCGTTTCCGGCGGTGACAGCGGCGGCATCGAAACCGCAGCCGTTGTCCTCGATGCGAAGATGGAAGTGTTTTGCCTTCCAATTCACCTGGATGCGCACCTGTGCGGCATTCGCATGACGGGCGATGTTGTGCACGGCCTCGCGGAAGAGGAGAAAGACCTGGCGATGGAATTCGAGGGAAGCGGTGGCGGGGTCGGTGCTGTCGGGAGCCTCAAGCTGCCAGTGGATGTCTTTGAGCAAGGAGGAGGCACTTTGACGCATGGCGGCGACAAGGCTGGAAAGCGGAGGAAGATCGCCCTCGCGAACGAGCCAGATGATGCCGCGCATGGACTCGGCGGCCTCTCCGGCGAGGCGATGGATTTCCTGAAGGGAGTCGGAGGCGGGTCCATCGCGCAAGGCCAGCTCTGACATGAGGCGGATGCTGCCGAGGTGGCTGCCGATTTCGTCGTGGAGGTCGCGGGAGATGCGGTGGCGCAGAGATTCCATTTCTTGCTGACGAGAGCGGCGGGAACGCAGCCATGCGAGCCAAGCAGTGAGGATGGTGAGGGCTAAGACACTGCCGCCAAGCCATGCGGTGCGCTGGTATGCAGTGGCAAGCGCCTGTGTGCGCTGAGTTTCCAAGGTGGTGAGCTCATCGGTGATCTGACGGCGCTGGGAGAGAGCTGCGAGCCAGGTGGATTCATCCACCAGCGCGCCGGTGCTGCTGCGTGCGTCGATAAGGCCTGCGCGGGTCCAGGATGCGGAGATGGTGTCGTCGGAGCTCGTGACTGCGGAGCTGAGCGCGATGTTGCGACCGTGATCAAAGGCCTGCAGTTCTGCGAGTGCGAAGACGAAGTCGCCGCTGCGTTCCCAAAGATGCGTGGCGGTGACGCGGATGGTCTGAGAGCGCAGGCCGGGGCACGGGAAGGCAACGGGGGTGTCTGCGGGATTGCTGAAATCGGCGGTGGTGGTGTCGAATATCACTTTGCCATCCGCTTCCACTTTGAAGCGGCGGGGAAAGCCGAAGCCGGAACGCTCGGGGTAGTCGCGGGGGTGGGCGGGGATGAGGCGGATCTCGTCGATGGAGCGTGGGGCGCCCAGATCCACCTGAACCCATTTGGTGGCCTCTGCGGTGGTGGAGATGCCGCTGTGCCAGCCGTTGCCATTGATTTCATCCGGATGCACTGGAAGGCCTAGAGAGTAAGCGCCATCGACGAGATGACGCGGGGACCAGGTGGGGAGGGTTTCGACGGAGTTGGGGGCGAGGACCTGGGCGTGCAGGGCCACGTTGCGACCGGCGCTGAAGACCATGAGCTCGCCGAGGCAGAAGATGAAGCGGCGGGTGCCGTGGGGCTGGGCGGCGAGGGTGGTGGCGGTGAAGCGGATGTGGCGTGCTTTGATTCCATTTCCTGCCACGAACCATGGCGCGGGTGAGGGTGGATTGTTGCCGGAGAAATGGTCGAATAGTGTGTCGGATTCGGCAAAAAGGGGGTCGTTTGAGGCGTCGATGCGGAAGCGACTGGGGAAGCCGTAGGCCTCCACCACGCCGAGCATGGCAGGGATGACGACGACGGAGTCGAGCGGGTACTCGGCACCGAGGTCGATCTGGACCCAGCGGACGGAGTCGGCATGAGGGGCGAGGCCGCTGTGGAAGCCGGCGTGCTCCAGGGGCTGGGGTGCGGGCAGGGCGGGAAGTTTTGACAGCGCAGTCTGGAGCTCGTGCTGGCGATGGTCCAGGGTGGAGAGCTGGGGGTTCAGCCATGACCATGGAGCACCGGCAGCGAGGATGGATGCGAGGATGAGCAGGGCTGGTTTCAACAGAGGGACCATTCCTGACAATGGGACGAGTGCAAGGCACGTGAAGGCGGGACAGGGGGAACTCGGCACATCGACTGACGTAGGCGGATGGTGTGCCCCTCACCCCAGCCCTCTCCCCGAAGCGAAATATGGATTGTTGTCGTATGTCAGGGGCGGGGAGAGGGAGAGCCGCGTGCTGGATTGAGGAGCGCTGATCGACAGACGGGAGTGTCTATCGTACTTCCATGCGGTGGCGCTGGGGAGGTTATCACTGTGTCAGGTCAGTCCAGTGAGCGTGCCAGTGCTGGAGCCGAATTGGTCGGACTCGACGCCGAGGCGGTGGAGGAGGGAGATGAAGAGGTTGCTGAGGGGGAGGTTGGTGTCGCGTTTGAAGGCGAGGTGCTGGCCGTGTTTGAAACCGCCGCCGGCGAGGAGGATGGGGAGGTTGGTGTTGTCGTGGGTGTTGGCGTCTCCCATGTTGCTGCCGAAGAGGACCATGGTGCGGTCGAGGAGGCGGGCGTCGTCTTCCTTTTTTGAGGCGAGGGTTTGGATGAGCTTTTTGAAGAGGCGCATCTGCTCGAGGTCGGCTTCGGCGAGCTGGCGTACTTTTTCCTCGGCCTGACCGTGATGACTGAGGCCGTGGTAGCCTTCGGTGGTGTTTTCATCGCCGTGAAGATGAAAGGCGGGAGTGGCGAAGGCATCGACCATGAGGGTGACGATGCGGGTGGAGTCCGACTCGAAGGCGAGCTGGGCCATGGAGAGCATGAGGTCGAGCTTTTCGAAGATGAGTTTTTTGTCGCGGATGTCTTCGGGCTCGGGCTGGGGGGCGACGGGCTTGGGTTTGAGCTCCCATTCCCGGGCGGTGAGGAGGCGTTCTTCGACTTCGCGGACGGAGGTGAGGTATTGATCAAGACGGGCGCGATCGGTGCTGCCGAGGTCGCGGCTGAGGCGTTTGGTTTGATCGAGAAGGGTGTCGAGAATGCTGCCGCGTTCGTCGAGCTGCTGGAGTTGTTTTTTGACGGCGGCGGGATCGCCCTGGACGAACATGCGGCGGAAGAGGGCGGGGGCGCTGTCTTCGGCGGGGAGAAGGACGCCATCGCGTGTCCAGGAGAGGCTGCGGTTGGCCTTGTCGATGTTCACGCCGAGGTTGAGTGCTGGGTAGCGGGTTTGCTGGCCGAGTTTTTCGGCGATGTATTGATCGAGGGAGATTTGATTGCGGAAGCCGCTCTTGGTGGGGCCGCGTGCGGCGGTGAGGAAGCAGTTTTCGGCGCTGTGGCCGCCGTTGACGTCGGGGTGGGAGAGACCGCTGAAGAGGGTGAACTCGTTGCGGACTTCGGCGAGGGGCGCGAGGGTGGGCGAGAGTTCGTAGTCGCGGCCGGTGGTCTTTGGGAAGAAGGGTTTGGGGAGGAAGCCGAGGTTGTTGGAGATGATGAGGAGACGTTGGGGAGGTTTTGTCTGTGCGGATTTGCCGAACACCGGGTGAAGACATTCCAGCATTGGCAGGGCAAGCGTTACTCCGGCGCTATGGAGAAAGCGGCGACGGGAGAGGGATTTTGCGATGTAGGGAACGTGCATGGAGACTCGCGAGTTAACGCGCGGGAGGAGGTGTGGCGGGGCGTTTTGCAGACGCTGCTGGGACCCGTTGGGTGTGGCGGAGTGGTGGATTTGCTTCCCGGTCGGGTTGGGGCATACCCAGGGGAGCACTCGCTAAAGCTCGGCACCCCTGGGCTGAATTACGCAGCCCCTTTGGGGCTGGTGTAGTGCGGAGTAGCGTGGCGAAAGATGGCGGCGGCCAGACTCGCGCCGTTGTGTGCGAGGGGAGCAGGCACGAGGGGTGGCGGCGCGACAGAATATAGGCAACGCAGGGAGGATTCATCGGAGCTTTGACTTTGAATGTTCGAACGGTTAACCTCGGCCCATGACTCTCAGCGAAATCCTGCCATCGGCCTTGTTGCTGCCAGCAGCGGACAAGCTTCGTTTGATTCGCTATCTGGCGGTCGATATTGACAACGAAGACAGCGTCGCGCCTCTGGAACATGGTCGAACTTATGCGCTTCAGTCGCCTCAGTTTGAGGAGGGGGCAGCGGAGGCTTTGATGGGAGTTCTTGAAAGCAACCAGCATTGAATCAGCGATGCGGCTCCCATACGATGCAAGGCAACGTCCCATGCTGCCGATTACATTGAGAGGTGGCAGTTTGGCCGAGGAGTTCAGCGCCTTGGTGGACAGCGGGGCGGACGTCAACGTTCTACCATGGTCGGCAGGCCTGAAGCTGGGATTGGTTTGGAATGCGAACAAGGCCACCCTGCGTGTTGCTGGAGTGCCGAGTGGCGCGGTGGCGATGCCAGTGATGGTGACGGCTAATTTTGGCGAGTTCAGCGGCATCACGCAGGCTTTCGCATGGTGCAACTCAGACCACGTGCCTCTCGTGCTGGGGCAGACAAATTTTTTCATGGAATTCGACATCTGCTTTTTCAATTCCAGGAAAGAGTTCCAAGTGGTGCGCAAGGCGGGCTGATTATTCATTCTGACTGGCAGCATCTGAGCAGCAACCGAGGAAGATGGGGCTTTGGATGAGGGCGTGGAGGAGGTCGCGGATGGGGTAGTTGTTTTTGGCGCAGGCGTTGAGGAGGGATTCGATTTGGGGGCGGTCGGAGAAGCGGACGGGGGTGCCGGTGGCGTAGAGGGTGAACTGGTGGAGGAGATTGCGGGCGAGCTGGCGGGGATTGGCGGCGAGGAGGGTTTTGAGGTCGTTGATGTTGGCGAAGGTGCGGCCGTCGAGGAGTTTGCCATTGGTGTCCACGGGGGAGGCGATGGTGTAGCTGAAGCTGTGTCCGGCGCGGTCGATGCCGGTGATGCGTTTCCCTTCCTCCAGGCCGCGATAGTGGGTGCGCCAGCCGCCGAGGATGTCGAAGTTTTCCAGGGCGAGGCCGACGGGATCGAAGCGGGCGTGGCAGGCGGCGCAGGTTTTGGATTTGGTGTGGAGGGCGAGGAGATCGCGGATGGTTTTGGCGCCACGGATGTCAGGCTCGACGGCGGGGACGCTGGCGGGAGGTGGTGGAGGGGGCTGGCCGATGAGGCGCTCCATGACCCAGGCGCCGCGAACGACGGGGGAGGTGGTGGTGCCGTTGGCGCTGACTTTGAGAATGGCGGCCTGAGTGAGCAGTCCGCCATGCGGGCTGTCTTTGGGCAGGGTGACCTTGCGCATGGCTGAGCCGATGAGTGGTGGAAGCTGGTAGTGGGTGGCGAGGCGGTCGTTGGCGAAGATGAAGTCTGACTGCACCAGCACGCTGGCGGGCAGATTATCACGGATCATCGACGTGAAGAAGGTGCGGGTCTCGCGCTCCATGCTTTCGACGAGGTATTCGTCGAAGCGATACTCGGGGAAGAGGCGGATGTCGGGATCGTCGCGGCGGATCTGGCGGAGGCCGAGCCAGCAGTCGGTGAAGTTTTTGACGAAGCGGTCAAAGCCTGCGCTGGCGATGAGGCGGTCTGTTTCCGCGCGGAGCACCTGGGGATCGCGCAGCTTTTTGTTTTGCGCGAGCTGCATGAGCTGCGCATCGGGGCGGGAGTTGGTGAGGAAGTGGGAGAGGCGGGAGGCGATGGCGAAGTGGTCGTCTGCCTGGATGGGTTCGCGGACGTAGATGAAGTCGCCGGAGGCGAGGAAGGCTTTGTAACCGGCGAGCATGGCCTCGGCGAAGGAGGCGTTTTTGGACAGGCGCTGCTGGATCAGGACATCGAACTTTTTCAGGTCTTCTTCGGGGATGGGCTCGCGTGCGGCGAGTTTGACGAAGCGGCGGAGGAGGCGTTTGGCGTCCTGTTGAGGGTCCTGGGGTTTGACCTCGATGCCGAGATCGTCAAAGAGGACGCGGTGGGAGGCTGGGGGCCAAGTTTGGGATTCGATGGGGCCTTCGATTTCGAGCCACTGAACGGCGAGGCCGGGCTGGCCGCCCTCTGGGAACGGCGGGTAGCGGTACGAGGGAGCGGAGCCGTTGGGGTTCATGGCCAGCGGCATGGGGAGGCCGAGGAGACTGTACTCGATGGCCTCGCCTTCGCGGAGGCGGACGGTGGTTTCATAGACGCGCTTTTCAGGCTGGATGTCGATGATGCCGCCGGAGTCGTGCACCTCATTGATGATGTCCACACCGGCGGGCTTGCGGGTGCGGAAGGTCATGGGCAGGGGCTTGGTGGCCGGAGTGATGACGAAGCCGGGCTGTTGAAGGACTGCGCGGGCGGAGAAACGGACTTTGTAGTTTCCTGTGCGCTTGGCGGTGAAGTGTTTTGGGGTGCCGAGGTAGGGCCAGCTGGCGGAGCGGAAGAGCGCCATCTCGAGCGTTTCATCCTGGGCGCTGTGCTTTTCGTTTTTGTCGTGATGGCCTTTGAGGTCGGTGGCTTTGCTGTCGCGAGTGAAGAACATGGCCTCGCGATTGCCGAAGGTGCCGGTGCCGGGGAAGAGATCGGTGCCGACGGCGCGGTATTTTTGCACTGGGGGCGGTGCGGGCTCGGTGGTCACGGCGGCGTGCAGCGCGGCCTCTGCGGCGTCGAGGTAGGCGACGAGCTGGACGCGAGACATGTCGAGCATGTCGGTGGTTTTGTTGAAGCGGTGGCCTTCGCGGTCCTCGGGGAGGATGTCGCGGATGTCGAGATCGGGAAGCTGGAGGATGTCGCGGAGGTTTTGCTCGTACTCGTCGCGGTTGAGGCGGCGGAGGGGGCCGCGACCATGGGCGAGAATGTCGGCGTGATCGGCGGTGGTGATTGAGGTGGCGAGTGACTGGACGAGGGCTGTGCGCTCGGGCTGCGGGAGGTCTTCGGGCTTGGGTGGCATCTCGCCTTTTTCGACACGGTCGTAGATGCGGATCCAGCGGTCGCGGGTGGCGGGGTCGGCGAGATCGAAGGTGAGCGAGGTGAGGTCGAGGCCGCCTTTGGTGGTGTCCTTATCGTGGCATTCGATGCAGCGCTGCTCGATCTGCGGAGGGGTGGTCTGGGCGTGTGCCAGGCCGATGGTGAGAACGAGGGCGGTGAGCATGCAGAGAAGGTGCGTGGGACGAGCCTGGGCTCTGCGGCTGCGGAGACAAGGGGAAGACATGGGGGGAATGGGGGCGCTAGAGTTTACAAAGCGCGGGGGGTGTTTCTGTCAGGGTGTGCCTTCTCCAGCCGCACCAGGATGTATCTAAAATGCACCCGGGGGATGATTAACAGGGAATGAGCGAGGTGTGGTGTGAGGACGCTGCACGGCGTGGGGAGTTGGTGGGGACGTGCGGCCGGAGCCGATGTGGACATCGGCGCTGCCAGCAATGAGCGGCTGGAAGGCGGCTGTGGAGCGTGGGAGGGTTGCAGGGACGTGCGAAAGCGCCGGAGGACCGGCGCACTCCAAAACGCTAGCGCGTGCTGCGGAAGCTATGGGCTATTTCTTGTCTGTGGAGGTCAGGATCTCTTCGAGGACGCGGCCGTCGGGCTTGGGGAGCTGGAGGCCCATGAGTTTGGCGATGGTGGGGGCGACGTCGAGATTGGCCATGCGATCTAGGACGACGCCTTTTTTGATGCCGCGGCCGCTGGCGATGAAGATGCCGTCGAGTTCGGGGTCGCCGTTGAAGTAGCCGTGGGTGCCGGCGTAGTTGACGGAGGGGGTGACGGTGGCGTCTCCTGCGGCATCGTTTTTGAAGGCGTAGCCGGGTTTGGGGTAGAGGACGAGATCGCCCATGCCCTGGTTTTCCTCAGGGGTGGGCATGCCGAGGGTGTGGCCTTCTATGCCGTCGATGACGCGGTCAACGCCTTCGACTTTGGAGAACATGTCTTTGAGCTTGGGCAGGAGCTCGGCCTTGCGGGCGGGATTGGTGACATAGACGAAGGCCATGCCGCCCTGGGTCATGGAGTAGGCATCGCAGGTGGTGATGGAGGGACCGATGCCCTGGGCGAGCCCGGCTTTCTTGAGCTCGACATTGGGGAGGATGATCTTGGTGACTTTTTTGAAGCCGTGGTCGGTGGCGATGACGAAGGTGGTGCTGTCGCGGAGGCCGCTGTCTTCGACGGCTTTGACGAGGTCGCCGACGAGGCGGTCGGCGTAGGCGAGGGCGGTGTGGCTGGCCATGGAGCCGGGGCCGTAGGTGTGGTGGGTGGAGTCGGTGTTGAGGGTGTGGTAGAGCAGCAGGTTGGGCTTGTGGGTCTTGAAGATGTGGATGGCGGCCTTGGTCCACATGTTGTCAAGGAAGGTGACGCTTTTGCGCTGGGGGCCGAGCTGCATCCAGGTGATGTCCTGGGGCTTGATCTCGCCGGCGGCGATCATTTCTTTTTCGACTTTGCCTTCGGCTTCGGGGAGCTCGGCGAAGCTCCAGTCGATGGTCTTGGCCTTGGTGACGGCGACCCAGTCTGACTCGGCAGTGGTGAGGCCGGCGTCGTGAGCGACGTCGTAGAGGGTGGGCACATGGACGAGCTTGGTTTTATCTGCCCACTGCTCGATCTTGGGGGGCTTGTTGTCCCCCTGGCGCACGAGGAGGCCATTGAAAAGGACGCCGTGCTTGCGGGGTTCGACACCGGTGACGAGGGTGGTGTGATTGATCCAGGTGATGGAGGGATTGCTGACGGTCATGGCCTTGGTGCTGGCACCTTCGGCGGCGAGCTTGCGCAGATTGGGGATCTGGAGGGATTCGTCATTCCAGAGCCAGGCGGGGAAGCCATCGAGGCTGATGAGGATGACGTGCTGGTCTTTGGGGTCGGCGGACGGTGACTTGGAGCAGGAAGTCAGCGTGCGGACGATGATGAAGCTGATGACGAGCAGGAAACAAAATTTCATTTGGGGCGAAGGGTTACGGATGCTTGTGTCGTTTGCTTTCTCCCTCATGAAGTCTGCTGTCTTTTTTCTCCTCACCGCCATGTCTGCACACGCTGTCGAAATCGTCGCTCATCGCGGGTTTTCCGCGCGAGCACCGGAGAACACGCTGGGATCCTTTGAGCTGGCGTGGAAGAACCAGACGGATGCATGTGAGCTGGATGTGTACCTGACCGCGGACGGGAAGACGGCGGTGATCCATGACAAGGATACAAAGCGGACGACGGGCACAAAGATGGATGTGGCGACGACGAAACAGGCGGAGCTGACGGCGCTGGACGCGGGATCTTGGAAGGGCAAGGAGTGGGCGAAGGAGAAGATCCCGACGCTGGAGCAGGCGCTGGCGACGATGCCGAAGGGGAAGCAGCGGTTTTTTATCGAGGTGAAATGCGGGCCGGAGATCGTGCCGGAGCTGAAGCGGATTTTGGAGCCGATGAAGGATCGCGCGGCGCAGCTGGCGATCATTGCGTTTAATCGCGGGGCGGCGGCGGAGTCGAAGAAGGCGATGCCGTGGGTGAAGGTTTACCGACTGGCCTCTGGCAAGACGAAGGAGAGGAAGCCGACGGATCTGACGCAGCTCATTGCGGATACGAAGGCGGACAAGCTGGACGGGCTGGACCTGGGAACGAGTGATTTCCCGTGGGATGCGGCGATGGTGAAGCAGGTGCGCGACGCGGGCTTTGAGCTGTATGTGTGGACGGTGAACAAGGCGGCGGATGTGAAGAAGTTTGCGGCGCTGGGGGTGGACGGGATCACGACGGATGATCCGGTGATGGTGAGGGAGGCGCTGGGGAAGTGAGAGGCTTGGGGTGAAAAGGAGGCGTTTCTTTTTTGCAAGGGAATGGAGAGCAAGGGAATGATCTGATTTGAAAGGATGGGTGCGTGGGAATGCCGCACCATCACAGATGATCTGGTGATGGAGGCAATGGGAAGCCGTGAGGGCTAAGGAGCGGGCACTTCCAACTGCTTGCAGATGGCGCGAGCGGTGTTGTCCTTGACCTCGCGATGCCGTGGGACGCTGGTGATCTTGCGGTTGGCTGGATTCCACCAGATGGAATGGCTGCCGCCTTCGCGATACAGCTGACAGCCATGTCCACGCAGATGCCGCTCTAGATCGGCGAGCTTCATGCCGCGGCAAGTTCGAGCGAGCGTTTGAGACTGCCGGGGCTGCGGGTTTGGTCGGAGAGTTCGCGCTGGCATTCCAGCACGAGCTTCAAAGCTTCCATGAGATTGCTTTCTGCTTCCTCGATGGTTTCGCCCTCGGAGATGGCGGCAGGAATTTCCTCCACCCAGCAGGTGAAGCCACCTTCGGGGGCAGGTTCATAAACGGCGGTGAAGCTCATGGGAAAGAATAACGGCTCAGGCGGGACAATTCAATGCCGGAACTCCGTTTGGATGCTGGGAGGCAAAGCCTTCGGTGAATTTGCCTGTTCTTTTGGAATCGACATAGGGAAGTTTACCTGCATCCTCCGTTCATGCGTTCCCTGTCCTCATTGATCGCCATGATTGCGTTTGTTGCCTGCGCCAAGGAGCCGGAGAAGACAGCGGCGCAGCTGAAAAGCGAGATCCATGCTGCCGCCGAGGCTGCCGAACAAAGCGTAAAGGACTGTGACAAGGCGGCAGCCGAAGCTGCTGCCAGCAGTGCCGCAGCCGCAATGGATCAATTGCGAAAACTAAAGGTGCCGGCGGATGCGGCGCTGGTGGCCGAATGCGAAGCGGAGGCACGGAATGCCGGACTGCGAGCGGAGCTGGTGATCGAGAAAGTGGCGCGCAATGAAAGACTGGCTGGATGGCGGGCGAAGACGTATTATGCGGTCGAGTCCGCGACGTTCACGGTGTTTTTCCACGGGCTTTCCCTGGCAGCGGATCAGGCTGCGGCAGGACGTCTGGAGCTGCTGCCTCAATCTGTACAAGATGGAGCCAAGAGGGCGGCGGAGTTCATTGAGTCTTACGTTGGTCCGCAACGCCTGGCCTCGGGCGAACTGAACTGGAAGAATGTGAGTGTTGAATTGAAGAAGTTTGCTGAGTCACCGCCGGTGGACCTGCGGGTGCTGATGGTCCTGCTGATGTCGCTGGGCATGGACTTCAATTCTGCGTTTTATGAGATTGAAGCCATTCCGGAAGGCGCGATCAAAACGGCGGAGCTCCAGGCTACGTACCATGTCCTGCGAGGGGTGGCTTATTTGGGGCAAGGCTATGGTCAGCTGGCGTTTACCGAATTTGAAGTGGCAGACCGCCTTTCCAGCAGTCCGGAGGTGCAACTGGACCCCATGAAGAAATGCGGGGTGCACCTGCTGCTGGCGTGCTACTTCTTGAAGGAGCAAAGGTGGTCTGATGCGGACCGCTGCCTTGCCTCTGCAAGCCGTGCGTGGCCCGACAATCCGGTGGTGATTTATCTGACTGGGGAGCGCGAGATTGCGGGCAAGGACTATGCGGCGGCGGATGAATCCTTTGCGAAGGCTCTGAAGGGCACGGACTATGAATGGCTGGCAGAGAAAATTGCGGCACGAGTGAAGCGGCTGCGTGACAACCCTGCCAGTCTGGAGCCCTTTTTGTTGGACCACCGAATGATGGCGGACCTCGCCTGGTCGTTCATCAAGAACCAGTCGGAGAAATCGGATGCCCTGAAGAAGCTGCAGAAGCAGGTGGATGCGACGCAGTCCTTCCTGCAGGAGCTGAAGAAGAAGATCCCTGATGTGGAGCTGAAAATGCCTGAACTGAAGGGTCTGTTCAAGAAGAGCGCAGAAGCGCCCACCGACAAACCGTAGGCGGCCGAAGTTGGAGGCCGAAGTTGGAGGCCGAAAAATGCAGAGCGGAATATTCCGCGGACGAAGGTAATCTTTCGCGGTGAGTGGGAGATCGTGCTATCTCAACGGCCCCCAATTATGTCTCCGATCACTCCTGCTGTTATTTCTGCCAAAGACCTGCGCCTGCAATTTGGGCTGCAGCAGGTGTTTATTGATGCGACGATGAGCATCCATGAAGGGGAGAAGCTGGGGCTGGTGGGACGCAATGGATGCGGGAAGACGAGCCTGATGCGCATCCTGGAGGGGACGGAGAAGCCGGACAGCGGGACGATCTCGCGGAGGAATGGCATTATTGTGAGCCATCTGGCGCAGGAGTTTACGCTGGATGAGGAGGCGAGCGTGATGGAGAACGTGCGCTCTGGGGCTGCGGCGCTGCTGGAGATGGTGGCGCGGTATGAAAACGGCGACTACAAGGGGGACCAGGAGGCTGAGCTGCTGCACCAGATCCAGCTTCACGACGGGTGGGGGGTGGAGACGCGGATCAGCACGGCGATGAATGAGCTGGGGGTGCCTGCGGCGGACCGTATTGTGAAAGGGCTCTCGGGTGGTGAGAAGAGGCGTGTGGCACTGGCGCGTGCGCTGGTGGCGCAGCCGGACCTGCTGCTGCTGGATGAGCCGACGAACCATCTGGATGCGGAGTCGATCGAGTGGCTGGAGATTTTCCTGCGGGAGTTTACCGGGGCGGTGCTGTTTGTGACGCATGACCGGTATTTCCTAGACCGAGTGGCGACGCGGATCATCGAGATCGATGACAGCCGGATCTACAGCCACCCGGGGAACTACAGCGACTTTCTGGAGAGCAAGGCGATCCGCGAGAGTGTGGAGGCGAACTCGGAGCGGCGGCGGCAGAGTTTTCTGCGGCATGAGCTGGAATTTGTGCGGGCCGGTGTGAGCGCACGGCGGACGAAGCAGAGATCGCGACTGGATGAGTATGCGCGTGTGGCGGCGATGGATGCGCCGGAGGAGGAGCTGGTGATGGATTTGATTATTCCGCCGGCGGCGCCGCTGGCTAACACGGTGATTGATGCGGTGGAGATTGGTGCGCACATCAATGACCGGTGGTTGTTCAGCCATCTGAATCTGAGCTTTGAGGCAGGGACGTGCACGGGGATCATCGGCCGCAACGGGCTGGGCAAGACGACGCTGCTGCGCATTCTGATGGGCGAGCAGGAGCCGAACGAGGGGAAGGTCACGATCGGCAAGCGGACGGTGTTTAACTATGTGGATCAGCAGCGGCTGCTGCTGGACCCGGAGAAGAGCGTGATGGAGGAGGTGGCGGGGCCGAACTCTGACTTTGTGCAGTTTGGCCCGGAGAAGCTGCACGTGCGGACGTACCTGCGGCGGTTTCTTTTCAGCGATGAGCGCGCGACGATGCGGGTGAAGGAGCTGAGCGGTGGTGAGCAGAGCCGGGTGCTGCTGGCGAAGATCCTGCGACGTGGCGGGAACTTTCTCATTTTGGATGAACCGACGAATGATCTGGACCTGCAGACGATGCGGGTGTTGGAGGAGGCGATCTTATCCTTCAAAGGATGCGTGCTGGTGGTGAGCCATGACCGGTACTTTCTTGATCGGGTGTGCGACCGGCTGATCGCGTTTGAGGGACAGGGGCGCATCCATGAATGCGCGGGGAACTACAGCTACTACCAGGAGAAGCGTGCGGCGAAGGCTGCGGCGGAGCTGGCGATGGTGCAGGCGCCGGTGAAGAAGGAGAAGCCGGCAGCGGTGAACAATACGAAGCCGAAGAAGATGTCGCAGAAGGAGCAGCGTGAGCTGGCGGAGGTGGAGGCGGCGATGGCGACGCTGGAGGGAGAGATCGCGGCGATGGAGGCGGAGCTGAGCAACCCGGAGACGTTTGTGAAACTGGGGGCCGGGACGAATGACTACATCGCGAAGCTGGAGGCGAAGAAGGCGGAGCTGGAGGGGAAGTTTGCGCGGTGGGCGGAGCTGGAGGAGATCAAGGCAGCGTGCGGGGGGTAAAAAGAAGCCCAGAGTTTTTGCAAACTCTGGGCTCGATCGAAACAGGCTGTCGGGCTTGAGGCGGAGCTATTCGAGCACCTTGATCTTGAGGTTGCGGTAATAGACAGGGGCCTGGGCTTTGCCGTGGAGGCCCTGGAGGCCGATGGGGCCGGAGCGGGCGAAGTCTTTGAGGGCTTTTTTGAACTTGTTGGGGGTGCCGTCGGGGTTCTGGCCGACATTGGGCCAGTTGTCGAGGTTGGCGTTGATGACTTCTTCGCCGTTGAAGACGACGCTGATCATGGGGCCTTTGCAGGTGATGGTGAAGTGATTCCACTCGCCGACGGGCTTGGCCATGCTCTTGCTGGGGGGCATGGCGTCATGCTTGGCCATGCTCTTGCTGGGGGGCATGGCGTCATAGATGGCGGCGACCATGCCGTACTTGCTGGCGTCCGCCGACTCGTGGACCTGGATTTCGAGGGCGGCGAGGGTGTCCTTGATGTTGCCGGAGCGGAGGAAGACGCCGCTGTTGGATTCCTTTTCGACCTTGAACTCGAGGTCGAGGATGAAGTCGCCGTAGGAATCCTTGGTCCAGAGGGTGTCGTGGTCCCTGGCGACGAGGATGCCGTCCTTGTACTCCCACTTGCCAGGGGCGACGGTGTTGGAGAGGTCGGGGGCGAAGAGGTCTTTCCAGCCGGTGGTGTCGGGATGATCGGCTGCCAGGGAGAGGGAGGCGGTGGCGAGAAGGGCGAGGAGCGTGCTTTTCATGGGGGAGGGATAACGCCGGGCGGCATGGGAAGATTCCAAATTTCAGCAGGAAGAGGGGCGGCGGACAGCGGGGGCGGCGCTGGTTTTGGGGCGTTCATTGAGGCCGGAGCGGGCCGCCGGGACATCAGGGATAGCCGGAGCTTGGATTATAGGATTGCTTTTTTTTGCGGCTTGGCCAATTCTCCATAAAATAAATCGTCCGTCTATCACCACCTCAGCTCCATGAAATCCGCCCACTCCCTGGTCCTCCTCTCGGTTTTTGCCGCCTTGTCCCTCACCTCCTGTGGTCATGACTGGAGCTGGAGCGGTGGTGGCTACAAGCCCGTCTCTCTGGGTGGCAGGTACTACAGCAGCAACTTCAACGGAGCGCCAAGCTTTGGCGGCCATGGTGGCGGCTACGGGAATGGCTACAGCGTGTGGCCCCAGCCCACGATCAACTACGGTGAAAACTTCACGTGGGAAGATGATCCCAACAACGTGGGCAACAGCTGGGACCACGGCACCGTGGCGGTGCCGCAGAGAGTGCTTCTATATCCCTCCACCAGCCGCCAGGTATCGACGTACGACACCGTCCGCACCTCCGGCAAATAATCCCTTCCCATCGAAGGTGATGCTGGTCTGAATTGGAAGAGCGTTCTCGGAAGGGAACGCTCTTACTGCGCCGCCGCTGGTGTTCCAAAGACGAACGTGATTGTCGCGCCCGGCGCTGAGGAGCTCGCCTTTGGGTCCGAAGGCGAGGGCGAGCACGCCATTGGGAATCTTGCCGTAGAAGCCCTGCGGGCGCGCCGGGGGATGGGCATTCGTTTTGGTAATGGCGGGCCAGCCGTCCTTGGCGTCCCACCAGATGAGGAGGCCGTCTTCGCCGCCGCTGGCGAGCATTTTGCTGTCGCTGCGCCAGGCGAGGGCGCGAACGGAGGCCTTGTGCTCGGAGAGGGAGAGGAGGATGCCGCCGCCGGTGGCGTCCCAGAGATGGATCCCCCCCGCCCTGTCTGAACTGGCGAGCTTTTTGCCGTCCGGGCTGAAGGCGAGGGCGGTGATCCAGTCGGTGTGCTTGGTGAGCTTGTGGCGGAGTTTGCCATCGGCGGTGCCGTAGATTTTGACGACCTTGCCGGAGCCGCCGAGGGCGACGAGCTGCTGATCGGGGCTGAGGTCTGCGGCGAGGACGGCGTCGGTTTCATCGCCGATGGTGGTGAGGCGTTTGCCGGTTTTGACCTCAAAGAGGACGACGCTGCCGGACTGGACGGGTTTGCCACCGGCGACCATGAGGACGCGGCCATCTGCGCTGAAGCGGATGACATTGGGCTGGCCCTCCGGGAAGGCGAGGGTACCGATGTCATTCTGTGTGGTGGCATCGAGCAGGCGCACGTGCTCATGACCGGCGACGGCGATGAGAGGGGCGCGGGGGCTGGCGGCCATGGCGATGACGGGGAGCGGGCGCTTCAGCGTGGGGGGCGTGAAGGGAGGAAGCGACTCGGGCATGGGAGGGGGGCCGTCGAGTTTGATTTCGGTGGTGGGGGTGAAGGTGGTGTCGCGTTCGGCGACGAGGGATTTGCTGGCGGAGGATTCGCGGAGGCCGCCCTGGATCCACTGGCGGATGAGCTCGATCTGCGGGGCGGGAATGGCGGCTTTTTTGGGCGGCATGCGCTCGGCATCGTCCTCGGCGGTGATGGCGGTAAAGAGGAGGCTTTGGCTGGCGCGGCCGGCGATGACGGCCTTGTCGCCGCTGCCGCCTTTGAGGACGGCGGTGAAATTGGCGAGATTGAGGTCGGCCTTTTGTTCGTCGTCGCCGTGGCATTTGAGGCAGTGCTCACGGAAGATGGGCTTGATGTGCTCGTCGTAGGTGATGACGGGATCTGCGGCACCGACTGAGGCGGTGGTGATTAGAGCGGTGAGGAGGAGAAGGAGGCGCATGATCTTTGCAAAGGAATGAGAGAGCAAGGGAATGGGGAGCGGAGGGGCCTGACCTTTGTTTGCTCAGAGGTGAGTGGAGGGTGGGTGAGCGGAAGAGAGGTGGTGGTTTCTTTGGCAGGGGAATTTATTGGCAGAGGAATCGGAGAGGGATTGATGTCCGGAGGGGAAGGTCGATTCAGCCGAGGGCTTGAGTTTGGGGAGATGCGGAGCCGTCTGTGGCGGAGGGACGGGAGAACGCTGCTGGTGAGCGCGGCGTGCGAAGGGGGCGCTGGGTTTGCTTCCGGATTTGACGGGGCTGTGACCCAGGGCTTGCTCGTGCCTCGCTGCGCCCTGGGCTGAATCCTCTGCCCCTTTGGGGCAGGTGCCGGGCGAGGCGTTTGAGGTGAAAAGAGAACAAACCTGTTTTCAATATCTCGTGGTAGAGGACGGGCCAGAGGCTTGCCACCCTTGCGTCCTTCATTCCAACTGCCATCAGGGGGGACCCAGGACCTGCTCGTTCTCGTGCCTCGCTGTGTCCTGGGTCGAATCTGAAGCCCTTTTATTAGGGCAGGTGCCGGGCGGGGCGTTTGAGGCGACAAGGGAATCGACCTGTTTTCATTGGCTCGTGGTAGAAGCCGTGCCAGCGACTCGCCACCCCTGCTTCTTTCACTCCACCTGCCATCAGCCCGGCCGTGCTGGTGCGACGGGCGGAGGGGCTTTTTGTGTACACTGCCGGTGAATGCAGATGGCGCATGCGCCGCCCCGAGCATGCAGTGCGATGCAGCCGGGATATGCTTTTGAAACGGGCTGAACGCTGCGCGCATGGATCAATGATTGAAGATGAACTCGGTGGAGTTGAGGAGGCTCCAGAAGATGTCCTGGTAGGGCTTGCGGTCGCGGGTGTCGCTGCCGACGAGTTCGAGGAGGGCCTTGAGTTCTTCGGGGGTGGGCTTGCGGCTGACGGCACGGAGGTAGAGGTCTTCGATGATGGTCTCGGGGGGCGTGCCTGCCTTCAGATGTTTTTCGATGACCTGCCCTGCGCCGACCTGATTCTGCACGGTGTCTCCGGCGACCATGTGGAGGGTTTGGGAGAGGGTGGGCTCAAACTTGGTATCGCACACACAAACGCTGGCGCGGCCAGCACGGCCGAAGGTTTCGAAGAAGGGATCTCCGGTGTTGGCATTCGTGGTGTCTCCGGGGGTGCGGGGGTAGTGCTGGACGGCCTTGGTGCCTTTGGGGAAATAGACGAACCCGCGTTCGCCATCGGTGGCTTTGACGATGGCATCCAGCAGGACATCGGCACGCAGGCGACGGAGCTGGGCGCGGGAGAACTGGCGGGTGTCGTCGGCGTTGGTCTTGTTGGGCTGCGCAGAGAGCTGGTAGGTGCGCGAGGTGGTGATGTCGCGAATGAAGGCGCGGAGATTGAAGCCGGAGTCGCCGAGGTGCTGAGCGAGGGCATCAAGCAAGGGGCCGTTGGTGGGGGGATTGCTCACGCGCATGTCATCGAGAGGCTCGACAAGGCCACGGCCCATGAAGTGGGCCCAGATGCGGTTGGCGAGGTTGCGGGTGAAGAGCTCGTTCTTGGGCGAGGTGAGCCAGGCGGCAAGGGCCTGGCGGGGGTCTTTGCCCTTCGGCACGCTGCTTTCGCCGCCGAGCACGGTGGGGAGCATGGGGCGCTCATCGACGAGGTGCCTGGCGGGGGCGGCGGAGAGGTCATTGAAGACATAGAACTCGCGGGGCTCGACGCCGAGCTTGCGCTGGATGCCGGTGAAGAAGCTGACCCAGCCGTAGTAGTCGTCCATGGTCCAGCGGTCGAAGGGATGGTTGTGGCATTCGGCGCACTGGATGCGCACGCCGGTGAAGAGCTGGGAGAAATCGGCGGCGAGGTTTTTGGGGGTGACCTTCACATCATGGACGAGCATGGTGTAGAGATTGGCGGGGCCGCTGTTGAGGTTGCTGCCGGTGCCGGTGATTTGATCGGCCACGAATTCATTGAGCGGGCGGTTCTGCGCGATCTGATCGTGAATCCACTCGTAATAGACGTCGGCAGCTTTGACATCGGTGGCGGTGGGGGCGTAGCCGCCGCCTTTGACGCGGAGCATTTCGGCCCAGAGATCGGTCCACAGGTCGGTGAAGCCGTCGCTGCTGAGCAGGCGGTCGATGAGGACGGTGCGTTTGTCCCTGGAGGTGTCCGCCATGAAGTCGCGGTAGTCCTTGGTGGAGGGCAATGAGCCGCTGAGGTCGATGAAGACGCGGCGGAGAAAGGTGGCATCGTCGCAAACGTCCGAGGGAAGGAGCCGGAGCTTTTGCAGGCGGTCGTGGATGATTGCGTCGATGTAGTTGTTCGCGACGGGATTCGTCCATTGGTAGTTTTTGTCCTGCGGAAGGACGATGACTTCGGAGCCGATGGTGAAGCGGTTGAAGCGGGCGAAGACGTGGGTGTCGCCACGGCCGGTGGAGGTGACGACGCCGTTTTTGTCGATCTTGGCGGTGGAGGGGTTGTTGGAGGCGAAGAGGGCGAGATCGGTGACGTCGCGCCTGGAGCCGTCGGAGTAGCGGGCGGTGACGGTGGTCTTTTGCGTGCCTTTGCCGCCTTCGAAAACGATGCGCTCGGGGGCGAGGGTGATTTCCACGGGCTGAGGAACGGACTCGGCGTCATCGGGGGCACCGGCGGCGATCCAATTTAACAGGGTCTGGTAGTATTTGGTATCGGGCTTGAAGAGCTCGCCGCCGGTGTGAGGGACTTTGCCGGTGGCTTTGAGGAGAAGGAGGCTTTGCTCAGGGGCGGCGAGATTGACACGGCGGCCGACCATTTCCTGGGTGATGCGGTAGTAGTCACCCTTCGCATCGTAGCCGAAGAGGGAGAGCATGAAGCCGTCCTTGCCGCGGGCGGAGCCGTGGCAGGTGCCCTGGTTGCAGCCGGAGCGGAAGAGGATGGGCATGACGTCGCGGCGGAAGCTGGGGGCTTCGGCTGTGGCTGCTAGAGGGAATAGCAGGGCGAGAAGAAAGGTTTTCATTTTGGCAGGGGAATTTTTTGGCAGAGGAATCAGAACCAGAATGGACGGATTTATTTGATCAGGGTGGTCAGGGTGATTTCCTGGCGGTTGAAGTTGATCCAGTGGATGGCCTTCAATGGGAGGGTGGCGAGGAGGCGTTGAAGATGCGGGCGATGCCGGGGAATGTTTTCGGTGAGACCGCTGACGTAAAAAGCGATGTGGTCTGCGAGCATGCGTGTGGCGTGGGTACCAAGCTCAATTCCATTGCTGGTGACGGTGAGGCGGGTTTCAGGGGCGGCGAGAATGCAAGAGAGGGCTTCTTCGTAGAGGCTGGCTTCAAGGAAGCCGCCGAGATCGTCAACGAGGCCGGTGAGGTGTTGTTTGAGAAGCTGGCAGCGTGGCGATAGAGGCTGCCAATCGTTTGTGCTGATTTTGGCGGCATGCCGTTCGGGTGCAGTGACAGACATGATGCGCAACTTTCCATCCACATTGTTCCCACGAAAGTTGATGAGCTTGATGCAGCGGATGCCGAGGCACATGGCATAGTTGAACAACTGCGCATCATGAGCGCGAGTAAACTGGGTGACCGTCTTCAATTCATACACTGCATGGTCCGCGACCAAGTCGAGGCGATATTCTTTGGTGAACGGGCCATGCGTCACATAAAGCGGAACTTGTGTGGCAACGTCTTTCACCCCCGCTGTGCGCAGGCGATCGGCCAACTCATTTTCATAGACACGTTCATCACAAAGCCGACCCAGCTTGTTCTGGGCAGCATAGGCGCAGTCCATTACGAGTTCATCGCGCCTGATGAATTCGTCGCGTGTCAGATTGTCGATGGATATGGCGCACTTGATCGGCATCAGTCGAAAGTAGAAAATTCAGTCATTCCTTTGCTCCTTCATTCCTTTGCCAAAAGAGAGGCGTTCATTTGAGGGCTGATTTTTGCAGAGCGGGGTCGACGCGGAGGATGGCTTTGCCCATGCGCTGGCGGATTTGCTGGCCGCGTTCGGTGACGGTGATTTCACAGCTGAGCTCTTTGTACTGACCGAGGAGGGCTTCGGGGGTGGCGGAGATTTCGAAGGTGAGGTGTTTGTCGCCGGGCTTGAGTTTGGGGTCGTTGACGACTGTCACGCCTTTGGGGAGACCGAGGAGGATGGCGGAGGCTTCGCCTTCGAAGGGTTTTTTATGCTCAATGTCCCAGACGACCTGGGCTTTTTCACCGCGACGGATGGCAGTGGGGTTGCTCTTCAGGGCGATGTAGGGCTGGGCAATGGTGAGGTCGATGAACTTGGTGGAGGTGCGGGAGCGGCCGGTGCCAAGATAGTACTCGCCGCCGACCGTGGAGGCGGTGATGGCGAGCTGATAGGTACCGGGCGCGGCGGAGGCACTGGCGCTGAGGCGGAGGGTGCCTTCGCTCTTGTCGGCAGGAAGGGTGATGGTGGGCTCGCCTTCGACACCAGGAGGGACCCAGTCGAACTGGTACTCAATGTCTTCTGTGAAACCGGGCTGGCGGGTGACTTTGACGGCGAGGGAGAGTTCGCCATTTTGTGAGAGGGGAATCTGCGGCTGCGCGACTTCGATGCTGAAAGGCGGCGGCTCCATGACGGCGAGTGCGTAGTGATCAACCACAAAGGAATGCCAGGCGCGGCCGCCGGAGTGGCCGAGGAAGGGGAAGGACTGCTGCGAGTGGCTGACGAGCGGCGTGCCGTCTGCGGCTTTGCATTCGAGAGAGATGAGGGCGCACTGGGGTTTCACCCCTGCTGCAGCGGCGAACTGCACGGGCACCTGGCGCTGGCCTGCGCGGATGCGTGGGGCGGTCATGGTGACGCCCTGGGGCAGGCCGTGGGCGACGAGATCGAGCTCGCCTTTGTAGGTGTTGCCGGGGCCGTCGGCGAGATTGACGTTCACGGTCCACTGCCCGCCCTGGGGTACGGTGATGCCGGTGAGCCGGGGGCATTCCACCATGTCGATGACTTTGGCCTGGAGGAAGGTGCTGACCTCAGCGCGCACGGGCTCGACCTCGATGCGATAGACGGAGGTGGGATCGCCGAGGCCGCGCATGTCTGTGATGCTGAGAGTGTAGTCGCCGTCTTCCTTGGGCTCCCAGACAATGGCGGGGTCCATCATTTCTTTGCGCTGGATGGCGCGGCTCATGGCGTAGAGGCCGCGGTCTTCGAGAGTGGCGTCGTCTGCGGTGACATCGGCTGATTCGGAGCCGACGCGCTGGATGGTGATGCGGGGGTCGAGCGGGGTGCCGAGAGAGCGGGCGAAGACTTTCACATGCCAGCGCTCGCCTTTTTTGACGGAGAGCTTGAAGGAGTCGCTATCGCCGGGGGATTCGATGATGCCGTTGAGGGCGGCGGGGAGGGCCTTGACGGTAGTTTCTGCGGCGGTGCGGTCTTCGAGGATGTTGTCATACTCGCTCACGCGCATGGGGAGCGGCGAGGGCATCTTGTTGTAGAGGGAGAAGTCGCCGGGAGTGGCGGGCAGGGTGAGGGTTAGTTTTGCTTCGCCTGCGGGGTCGCCGAGGAGGGTGGCCTGCAATGAGTCCCCTGCCCTGCCACCGGCGGGGTAGGCGACGAGGGGGCGAGGGTTATCACCGATGTGGGCGAGGTAGTAGCAGCGGGGGCCGTCTTTGAAGACGCGCTGCTTGATCTCGACGAGGTAGTCGCCGTCCTTGGGCAGGACGATGCTGGTGATGGGGTCCTGAAGATGGAGGGCGCTGTCGTCATTGCGGGCGAGCTCCTTGCCGGTGGCGTCGAGGAGGCGGACCATGAGATCGAACTCGGACTCGGCGTAGTGGCGCTCAGTGAGCCAGACGGAATCAACTTCGACGGAAAGGTGCTGGCCGGCCTTGCCGCTGACGCGGTAGAGGTCCACATCGCTGAGTTTGACGGAGTCGATGCGGCCGTGGACGGTGGTATTGAGGGGGATGGATTCGGCGGTTGTGTCGTTGGCGCCCTGCTTTTGCTCCTGCTCGTGGTAAACGGGATGGGCGGTGACGGCGAAGGTGGAGAGGGTGGTGAGCTCGGTGGCGGTGCGCAGCTTGAAGGGGTGGAGACCGAGGGGGCAGTCCGGGGCGATTTCGAATTTGCAGAGGACCTGGTCTTCACGGTAGCCGCCGTGGTGGAGGCCGACCTTGGGCATGGGCGGGAGGGCTTTGACCTCGGTGCATTGGATGCCGGGGCGGAAGAAGAGGATCTCGCGGGGGTCTTTGAGGTGGGCGCCGTCGAGGATGACTTCGACGGTGGTGCCGCGCTGACCAGCGCGTGGGGTGACGGCCTCAATGTGGTGGACCATCGCGTGGAGGATGGCGGGGGCTGCGATGAAGAGGAAGCAGAGGAAAAAGCGCATGGCTATAGGAGGAAGAAGGCGCTGTTTTTTAGCAAAGGAATGAGGGGACAAGGGAATGGCCGGAGGGGGATCAGAACAAGGGAGTGCCTTTTTTCTGCGTCGGTGGTGGGACGGAAGGGGGCGCTGTTTTGTGGCAGTGGAATGGATTGGCAGAGGAATCAGAGAGAGAGGATGAGAGCTGGCGCAGAGAGAGGGGGGGATGTTTTATCTCTGTGTGCTGAGTGTTTGCGACGGCCCAAATGCCGCACACGGAGTGTGCGGACTACTTTGCTGGCGCACTCGCGATGCCCTGAGGGTCTTTTGCATCGTGGGTTTAAGAGATAATGGCTTTGACGACTTTGCCGTCTTTGACGATCTCGATGGGGCGGGTGCCGCCGAAGGCCATGAGCTCTTCGTTGGAGTCGATGCCGAGCTGGTGGTAAACGGTGGCGAGGAAGTCTTCGAGCTTCACTTCATCGCGTGCGGGTTCGGCGGAGGTGGCGTCAGAAGCGCCGTAGATCTGGCCGCGGGTGATGCCGCCGCCGGCAAGGAGCATGGAGTACACTCGGGCCCAGTGGTCGCGGCCGTTGCTCATGTTGACCTTGGGCGTGCGGCCAAATTCGGTGGTGACCATGACGAGGGTGCTGTCGAGCATGCCGCGCTGATCGAGGTCGGTGATGAGGCCGCTGATGGCGTGGTCGAGCGCGGGCATGAATTCCGTGCAGGTGCCTTTGATGTCCACGTGGGAGTCCCAGGAGCCGTAGTTGACACTGACGAAGCGGACGCCGGATTCGACGAGACGACGGGCGAGGAGGAGGCGCTCGCCGACGGCGGCGGGGGCGCGCTGTTTCAGCTCGTAGCCACGACCGTAGAGATCGCGCATGGCGTCGTTTTCATCGGCGAGGGAGAAGGCTTTGCGGGCGGCGTCCGAGGTGAGGAGGGTGTAGGCGCTTTTGTAGAAGTCGTCCATGGTGTTGAGCTTGTCGATGTCGGCATCGAGTTTGCGGAGCTGGCCTTCGACGATGTCGCGCGCGGCTTTGCGGCGCTCGAACTGCTGCATGGAGACGCCATCGGGGATGCTGAAGTCACGGACTTTGAACTCGCCCTTCGCACCCGGGTCGGCATTGAGCTGGAAGGGGCCGTACTTGCTGCTGAGAAATCCGGTGCCGCCTTCAAAGCCGCGCATCGCGGGAATGGCGACGTAGGGGGGCATGTCCCTGCGCACGCCGAAGAGGTGAGACACGACGCTGCCCATCTGGGGGTAGTCGATGACGGTGGTGGGGGTGTAGCCGGTGTAGAGGTGGTAGGTGGCCTGCTGGTGGTCGGGGATCTTGCCAACGACGGAGCGGACGATGGTGAGCTTGTCGGCGACTTTGGAGAGGCGGGTGAAGTTTTCGCTGAAGACTTCGCCGGTTTTAGTTTTGACCACGCCGAAGCCACCGCGGTACTCGGTGGGAGCCTCGGGCTTGGGGTCCCAGGATTCCTGCTGGGCCATGCCGCCGGGGAGATGGAGGTGGATGATGCTTTTGGCTTTTCCTTCCTTGAAGAAGCCGGGCTCGACGGTGGCACGGGCTTCGTGTTTCAGGAGGTCGGCCATGCTGAGTCCGAGGGCGCTGCAGAAGCCGATGCGCATGGCCTCACGGCGGCGAAGGTTCATCTGACGGAAGCCGGAGCAGCCGGTGGTGGAGGGCGCGTTCATGGGACTGGGGAGGGATTGCGGGGAAGCGTGTGGTGGAGTTTACTGAGCGAGGCTGGGTTTCCTTGCGTGACCCCGAGAACTCGGGGAGCGATGGCTCGTGTGAGAGGTTTGGATTTTGGCAAAGGAATGAAGGAGCAAGGGAATGGGGAGGAGAGTTGATGGATCCGATCTGGGTGGTGGTGAGCGTTGAGTGGGGTACGTGGGAAGTGAACGCGGTGCTGGCATGCCTCCGGCATGCGGCCTTGAGGGGCGTGTGGTGGGCGTCTTACCAGGGGGCATTCGCCCCCTGGCTACCTTCTGTGATCCTTTCAGGATCAGGCGCAGCGTAGGCGTGTTAGTCCAATTGGTGTCTTCTACCAGCCTGGATCGATGTGGGCTTTGCACATGCAGGCAGAGCGTTTCATAGTGGGGGATGAATTTGAATCTTGCGGGACAGTCGGTGGCGGTGTTTGGGGCTGCGCGTGGCATTGGCCGGGCGATTGCGGATGGGTTTGTGGCGGAGGGGTGCGTGGTGCGCGGGTTTGACCGGGAGAAGACGGCGGATTTTGTGACTGCGGGGGATGTGACGGATTATGAGGCGGTGAAGGGATTTGCGGCGGGGTTTGAGGGTGTGGACCACGTGGTTTTCTGCGTGGGGATCGGCTCCGGGAAGTTTGGGTTTCCGTTTTGGAATCTGGAGCCGGGAGACTGGGCGCGGGTGCTGGAGGTGAACCTGATCGGGGCGGTGAATGTGGCGCATGCGTTTGCGCCGAGGCTGATCGAGCGTGGGGGAGGATCGATGCTGTTTCTGGTTTCTGTGGCGGGGCAGATGGGATCGCAGACGGATCCGCCGTACAGTGCGTCGAAGGCGGGGCTGATCAATTTCACGCAGTGTGCGGCGAAGGATCTGGGACCGCATAACGTGCGCGTGAATGCGCTGGCGCCGGGGATGGTGAAGACGGAGCTGAACCAGAGCATCTGGGCAGCGGGGCAGAAGAAGCTGCCGGAGGAGAAGCGGCAGAGCTTTGATGCGTGGGCTGCGGAGAAGATCCAGAAGGTGTCCCACCTGGGGCGCTGGCAGATGCCGGAGGAGTATGCGGCGATGGCGACGTTTTTAGCTTCGGATCATGCGAAGAATATTACGGGGCAGACGATCAATATTGATGGGGGGCAGGTGATGCATTCTTGATGGGGGGAGGCAAGGGACGCTCGTTTTTTGCCGCAGAGGAGCGGAGAGGCAGAGGGGGCAGAGTTTTTTGGCTCCCTAGCGTTGGGGACGTGATAGCGGAGCGCCGCACAGGGGATTGCCTTCGGCGCGCTTCGCGAGGTGCGGACCACTATGCTGGCGCTCGTGTGGAGCACTGGAAGGTCATGAACGGTCTCATTTCTCCAGAGCTTTTTGGTGATAAGCGCTTGGGGTGAGGCGGAGCGTTCCTTGTTCCACAGGAACAAGGCTACTTTGCTTCGTCGTGACGATCGTGTGCGTGTTTTTGGAAGGCTTTGAACCCAAGTCCAAACATGTAAGACCACGAGCGAACTTGGAAGTTCGCTTTACTCGTAGAGGCGGAAGAGGCCGCTGTGGTCGAGGTCGCCGAGGTGTTTTTCGTGGACGAATTTTTCCCACTGGGCGAGGGAGTTTTTCAGGGTGGGGGAGTCGAGGCCGACGGAGTCGGCGAGCTGGGACATGAGGCGGACGTCTTTGAGCTGGAGGGTGGCGCGGCCGCCGGGGGCGAAGTCGCGGCGGACCATGCGGTCGCCATGGAGATCGAGGATGCGGCTTTCGGCGAAGCCGCCGAGGAGAGCTTTGCGGACGAGGGCGGGATCGACGCCGGAGAGCTCGGCGAGGCGGAGGGCCTGGGCGACGGCGTCGATGGTCTGGGCGACGATGAGCTGATTGGCGAGTTTTGTCACCTGGCCGCTGCCGACGGGGCCGAGGTGGGTGATGTTTTTGCCGACGGCCTGGAAGATGGGAAGGGCGCGCTGGAAATTTTCCGCACTGCCGCCGGCCATGATGGTGAGGGTGGCGGCCTCGGCGCCGACCTGGCCGCCGGAGACGGGGGAGTCCACCCAGTTCACGCGCTCGGCAAATTTTTTGGTTTCGGGGACGCCGGTGGTGCCGAAGTCGATGATGAGGGCGTCTGGGTGCAGGCCCTCGATGAGGCCGCCGGGGCCGAAGACGACCTGCTCGACGACGTCGGTCGAGGTGAGATTGATGCAGATGATGCCGGGGCCGATCTCGCGGGCGAGCTCTGGGAGGGTGGCGGCGCGGCGCATGCCGAGGGCGACGGCGGCCTCTGCGGGCGGGGCGCTGCGGTTCCAGACGACGACGTCGGCTCCGGCTTCATGGAGGTGGCGTGCATTGGCGCGGCCCATGTTGCCGAGTCCGACGAATCCGATCTTGTGTCCTGTGAGAGGCTTGCTCATGTCGGGGGCGAACTCACATCAGGCCGGGCCTGATGGCAAACTCCTTCCCTACTCAACCATGAAAATCATCATCACCGGCGGCGGCGGCTTCCTTGGCTCACAGCTTGCGCAGAAACTCCTGGAACGCGGCACGTGGTGCGGGCAGGCGATCACGGAGATGGTGTTGCTGGATGCGTTTTTCCGCAGTGAGCCGACGGATGCGCGGGTGAAGCATGTGAAGGGCGACATCGGCGACCGTGCGACGGTGCTGGCGGCGACGGGGGCGAAGTTTGACGTGATCTTTCACCTGGCCTCGATGGTGAGCGGAGAGTGCGAGGAGCGCTTTGATGATGCGATGCGGGTGAACCTGGAGGGCGGGAGGAATGTGTTTGAGGCGGCGCGTGCGGCGGAAGGAAGGCCGAGGGTGGTGTTTGCGAGCAGTGTGGCGGTGTATGGGGGGCTGGACATGTCTCAGATGATGTCTGACCTGACGAAGCAACTGCCGCAGACGACCTATGGGATGACGAAGGCGATGTGCGAGATGATGGTGAACGACCACACGCGCAAAGGCCACTTTGACGGACGCAGTGTGAGGCTGCCGACGGTGATCGTGCGGCCGGGCAAGCCGAATGCGGCGGCATCGAGCTGGGCGAGCGGGATGTTTCGCGAACCGCTGAACGGTGAGGCGTGCATGCTGCCGATCCGGAGGGACCAGCCGCACCCGATGACGGGGTACCGGACGGTGATTGAGTCGTTCATCTTTTTGAGCGAGGTGCCGGAGGAGAAGCTGGGCAAGGACCGCGCGTATGTGCTGCCTGCGCACCGGGTGACGCCGAACATCGCGGAGAAGGTGATCCAGGAAGTGGCGGCGGAAAAAGGGATCAAGCTGGGGCCGATCGTGGATGCCTTTGATGCGCGGATTCAGGGGATCGTGGACAACTGGCCGCAGCAGGTGGATGGCGCGAGGGCGGAGGCGATCGGGCTGCCGAAACCGCCGGCGCTTAAGGAGATCGTAGAACAATATGTGATGGACTTTGGAATGAAGTAGGCTTTGCCGGGACCCCGGATTGGGGTAGCCTCGCGGCATGAGTGCGATACGACCTTTCCCGAATGCGCCGCAAATAAGGTTCAATCCCAGGCTCATCCTCATCGGCCTCGGGGCGTTGTTTCTGCTGGGCGGCGTTTTCTCCGGTGTGTATCAGGTGCCGGCGGAGTCCGTGGCGGTGGTGCAGCGCTTTGGAGGATATTTGAAAACGGAAAATCCGGGGCTGCATTTCAAGCTGCCATGGGGGATCGACCGTGTGACTCTGGTGGAGATCCTGCGGCAGCAGAAGCTGGAGTTTGGCTTTGGCACTCAGGGTGCGACCAATCCCTATCAATATGCGGAGTACGAGGACCGGGAGGGTGAGAAGACGATGGTGACGGGGGACCTGAACACGGCGCTGGTGGAGTGGGTGGTGCAGTACCATGTCAGCGATCCGGTGGCGTATGTGTTCAACTTCCGCGAGCCGCTGCCGACGCTGCGGGATCTCTCCCAGGCGGTGATGCGCGAGGTGGTGGGAGACCGCACAGTGGACGAGGTGCTGACGATCGGGAGGCAGGAGATGGAGGCAAAATGTGCGGACCGCCTGCGCGAGCTGGTGGCGGCGCTGAACATGGGCGTGCACATTGACCAGATCCAGCTCGGGAACATCAACCCGCCCGCGGATGTGCAGGCGAGCTTCAGCGATGTGAACCGCGCGAAGCAGGAGAAGGAGTCCGCCATCAACACGGCGAGCGGGAACTACAATCAGATCATTCCCAAGGCGCGCGGTGAAGCGGAGCAGAAGATCAAGGGTGCGGAAGGCTATGCGGCCAAGCGTGTGAACGAGGCCGAGGGTGATGCGGCGCGATTCCAAGCAGTGCTGACCGAATACTTGAAGGCGCCGGAGGTGACGAAGAAGCGCCTGTATCTGGAGACAATGGGAGAGGTGCTGTCCCAGGTGCCGGGCAAGGTGATCCTGGATGACAAGGCCTCGTCTTTCCTGCCGCTGATGAATCTGCGCCAAACAACCCCTGCCCCTGCCACACGATGAAAGCCTCCCTTTTACTGATTGTTGTCCTGGCGCTGGCGGTCGTGCTGAGCTCCGGTTTCTACACCGTCAGCGAGACGGAGCAGGTGGTGATCACGCAGTTTGGCATGCCCGTGGGCGAGCCGGTCAAGAAGGCCGGGCTGCACTGGAAGACGCCTTTTATCCAAACGGTGAACCGGCTGGACAAGCGGGTGCTGGAGTGGGACGGCCCTTCGGCGAACATGACGACGAAGGACAAGGTGATCGTGGTGGTGGATGTGTTTGGGCGGTGGGAGATCAGCGATCCGCTGGTGTTTTTCCGGCAGCTGACGGACGAGCGGCGTGCGCTTTCACGGCTGGATGACATCCTGGCGAGCGAGACGCGGATCGTGATCGCGAAGCATGATTTCATCGAGGCGGTGCGGACGACGAAGGACCGCAAGGCGGTGCGTGATGTGTCGAACACGAGCAGCGGGAGCGGGAGTGTGCCCTCCACGGCGGATTTGCGCATCGGCGTGCTGCCGCCGATCACCCATGGCCGGGTGGAGCTGGAGGCGGAGGTGCTGAAGAATGCCATCCCGAAGATCGAAGGCTATGGCATCAAGCTGCTGGATGTGCGCTTCAAGCGGATCGACTACGATCCTTCGGTGAGCCAGTCGATCCACCAGCGCATGATTTCAGAGCGTCAGCAGATCGCCAAGCTGCACCGTGCGGAAGGCGAGGGCGAGGCGGCGAAGATCAATGGTGAGCGGGAGCGCGACCTGGCGACCATCGAGTCTGAAGCGTACCGCAAAGTGCAGGAGCTGGAGGGCGCGGCGGATGCGAAGGCGACGGAGATCTACGCCAAGGCGTACAACCAGACGCCGGAAGCGTCGCAGCTTTTTGAGTTTCTCAAAACGATGGAGACGTACAAGACGCTGATCACCGCGGACACGACGATGATTTTCACGACGGAGAGCGAGCTGTTTCGCTTTTTGAAGGCGAGCAATCCGCAGGCGTCGAAAGCGGCCGCGGGAGCCGCGGCAAATGAGTTTACGCCGCTGCAGAAGCTGCCCACCCTGCTGGATGTGGGCCGTTAGATCCGCTTCTTGTTCTTTACCGGCGGCGGCGGCGCATCACGAACCCGCAGAGCCCCAGCATGAGGAACAGCATCCTGGAAGGCTCGGGCACCACGACGATGACGCCGTAGGTGGTGAAGGCGCTGGTGTCCCAGGCGAGGCCCGCGCCGAGCTGGATGGCGGAGAGGTCCAGATCCGTGAGGCTGAAGCTGCCGGAACCGGCCAGCGAATCCGTCACGCCCACCGTGCTCCAGTCGAGCAGCTTGAAGATGCTGCCATAGCTCACGGAGGAGCTGTTATCGACCAGCTTGATGGTGCCGCCCGCGGTGGTTCCCAGATTGAAGGTGCCGTTGGTCAGCTTGATGCTGTCGTAGTTGCCGGACTGCGCCCAGATGCTGGTGTAGGCCGTGCCGGTGGCGCCGCCGTTGGCATTCAAATAAGCGAGGGCGTCCGTCGATGATCCAGTGAAGGCGGCGTCGTTCTGCGTGCTGGAGGTCAGGCCCAGTTGAATCTGGCCGCCGTTCTGCACATCCACCGCCGTGTTGACTGCGGTAAAGGTGAGAGTCTGGTTGCTGCCGTCCGTGGCGCCCACGCCCGGGGCGAGAATGGCGCCGCTGCTGACCACCGTGCTGCCGGCGATGCTGCCCGAGCCGGAGAGGGTGGCGCCTGTGCTGACGGTGACGCTGCCGGCTCCAGCCAGGGCGCCGCTGGTGCCATCTCCCACCTGCAGGGTGCCGGCGGCCACGGTGGTGGCTCCGGAGTAGGTGCTGGTGCCTGTCAGCGCAAGGGTGTTGGTGCCGAGCTTTTCAAGACCGACATGGTTGGCGCCGCCGTTGGTGTCGGCAATGGCGCTGCCATAGGTGAAGGTGCCGCCGCTGGCATTGGTGGTGTCCAGACCGATGGAGGAGCCGTCTTTGAAGCCGCCGGTGGCGGTGCCGAGCGTCCTGATGGCGTCCACATCGGTGGCGGTGAACTCACCCGTGCCGCCCACATTGAAGGCGGCGGTCGCGGCGGCATTGACCACGATGTTGGTGTCAGTCCACCTGGAGGTGTTGTTGTTGTAGAGCGCGGTCTCCTTGACGAACTGGAGCGTGCCGGCGGTGACGGTGGTGGCGCCGGTGTAGCTGTTCACACCATCCATGTAGAGGGTGCCGGCACCGGTCTTTGCGAAGGCGCCCCCGCCATTGAGTTCAGCGAGATTTTTCAAGGTGCCGGACTGGGCGCTGAAGGTGATGGCGTTGGTGGAGGCGCCGATGGTCTTGCCGGTCATGTCCAGCGTACCGCCGTCCAGGGTGACGGTGGCGCTGCGAGTTCCCGCGCCTGTGCCGCCCACAATATTTCCCTGAACCGTCAGAGAGCCGCCGGTGACGCTGATGGTGGCGTTTGCGGTGCCGGCACTCGCGCTGGCCATGGTCACGGCGGTGGAGCCGGTGGTGGCCAGAGTGACACTGCCGCCGGAAACATTGAGGGCGGTGTTGGTGGAACCGGTGGCGTTGGTGTTGCTGCTGCCCATGATGAGCGCCTGGCCGCTGCCGGCGCCGATGGTGACGGTGCCACCAGACACATTGATGGTGGCGCTGACCACAGCGGTGTTGGTGTTGCTGCCGAGGGTGGCGGCCGTACCTGTGCCGGAACCGATGGTGACGGTGCCGCCGCCCAGATTCATGACATTGGTGCTGTTGCCCGCGGCGGTCTTGGAGCCCATGGTGAGATTGCCCGCGGCCAGAGTTCCCGTGTCGAAGGCAAACAGATCCTCCATCGGCCCGGTTCTCGCAACGAGAGTACCAATAGACATGGCGCCGAAGAGCAGGTCCGCATTGTGACCGGTGACATCGAAGGTGTTGCGATTACCGGCAGGCAGCGCGGCCGCGGTGGCCCCGGCGCCGGCACCCATGTTGAAAACGGCGGCGCTCACGCCATCGGCGGCGCGAACGATGAGGGTGCCATTGGAATCTTGGAAGGTGACGGAACCGAGATCCCGAGTTCCAGTGCCAATGTTGAAGGTATTAACGTTCAAAACGGTGGCACCCGTGCCCAGCAGGAGCTGGTTGATCTGGCCCGCAGTGCCGTTGTACTGGCTGCTGTCCCCCACGGACAGGGTGGCGGCGGTGATGGTGGTGTCCGCAGCCAGTTTGAGCACGGAGTAGATGCCGTTGCTGTTTGCGCCGGAGTTGTTGTTGACGCGAAAGATGCCGTCCGTGGTGTTGAGGCTCACCTGCATGGTGGCAAGACCGCTGAAGTCCGCGACGGCGATGTTTCCATTGCCCGCGGTGCTGCCGGTGTAACCACCGACCCGGAAGGTGCCGCCAGAGGCCAGATTGGTCACCACAAAGGAGCCCCCGCCGCTGACACTGAGAAGCGTGTTGGTCACGGCGTTGACGGAGGTTCCGATGACCACGTTGCCATTGATGGTGAGGGTCTCTCCCGCACCAATGAGGATCTGATTGGTCTCCGCGGATGTGTTCGTCTGCACCGTCATGGCTCCACCGAAGGTGGCGCTGGCGGTGGAGAGATCCAGCGTGCCCGCCGTGGTGATGGTGTTGGCGCTGCCAAAGTTCAAGGCTCCCGCAAGGGTCTGGTCCACGGTGAAGCGCAGGATGCCGTCGTTGATGCTGGTGGCGCCAGAGTAAGAACTGGCGGCGGTCAGCACCCACGTGTTTGTGTCTGACTTGATCAGAGACAGCACGCCAAGGCCGTACTCGTTGATGGCGCCCAGGCCGTTGGCAAGAAGAGAATCCGACAGGCCTTTCAGGGTGAGAGTCTTGCTCCCCGCTGTTTCCATATGCACACCGCCCAGCACCAGCGCGCCGGCCCCCGAAGAGTCCAGCGTGACACCGCCCGTGGTGCCCTGCATGCCGATGGTGCGATCGCTGCTGCTGCCGTTGCCTGTATAGACGAGCGTGGTGGCGGCGGTGCCGAGGCCCATGTGGATGACGCCGTCCTGCGCATTGGTCACACTGCCCAGCGCGCTGGCGCCGCCGCCGACATTGGTGATGGTGTTGAAGCTGAGCGTGCCCGCCTGCACTTCGACGGGGCCGCTGAAGGTGTTCAATCCCGACAGGGTGAGAATGTTCGTCTGTGTCTTCAGCAGTCCGACGGCGCCGTCCAGAACGGCGTCCACGCCAATGTCGCCTGTGTTGCCAAAAGAGAAACCGGTGCTGGCGGTGATGGTGCCGGAACCCAGGATGGTGGGAGCAGCGCCCGTGGTGCTGACCAGCCCCGCGGTGATGTGGTAGGTGACGAGGTCCAGGGTGGCTCCGGCACCGATGACGAGATCTCCGCCCGCGCCGGTGGCATTGTCCGCCCCGATGATAAGACTACCGCCGGTGATGGTGGTGGTGCCGGTGTAGGTGGCGGCGGCGTTCAGCGTCAGAGTGCCCAGGCCGGCCTTCGTGAGCCCGCCATCTCCCGAGCCCACACTGCCGGCCAGCGTGAGATTGATGCCGTTTGTGTCGATGGTGCCGCCCCCGTTCAGGAACGTGATGGTGCGGGTGGAAAGGTCATCCCCCGCATAAGAGGCCGAGAGGCGCAGCGTGCCGCCGGCGAAAACGAGGACGCCGGTGCTGCCGCCGATGTTGTCGAGATCCGAGATTTCCAAAGTGCCTTCGTTGATCGTGGTCTTGCTGCTGCCGCCGCCCGCGGTGTTGGTTCCGGTGAGGACCAGGGCGCCGCGGCCGGACTTGGTGATGTCCGCGGCGGAAGTCAGAGCGGACGAAATCGTGGCGGTGAGGGTGGCCGTGGTCGCCAGCGAGGAGGGATTGACCACAAAGAAAACATACTCATTGGTGGAGCCCACGCTGATCCCGCCGTCAAAGCCGCCCAGAGTGATGCTGTAGGGAGTGCTGGCCGTGGCGCCGGTATTGAGAGTGAAGAGGAAGGCGCCGCTGGTGTTGATGAGCGTCTGCCCGGCACCGCCGCCGGTGAAGCTGACGTCAGCCACGGTGGCGTTGTTATCGATGACCAGCGAGTTGATCGTCTTCCCGGTGAGACCGGTGAGATCCGCCGAGAGCGACTCGCGGACGTTTTCCTTGGTGCCGGCGGCGCTGTAGGTGTTGTACTCCGTGGTCAGGTTCAGGGCGCGGAATCCCTGGCCGGAGACATAGGTGGCAAAGGAGTTGCCCATGTTCAAGTCCGTGAGTCCTGCGGTGGTGTCTTCCGCAATGGCCCAGGGGACGATGCTGATGTTCTTGGTGCCCAGCGTGGTGCTGCCACCGCCAATCATGGCGGCGATAAAGGCGGTCTGGTTCGCTGACGTGCCGATACGCAACTGCGCGCGCTGCCCGGAAGTGGCGGACATGTTCGTGCCGCGCACATCGAGCGTGGCGCCGTTCTGCCGGACGATGTTGTCCGCAATGATGGCCGTGGCGGCGCTGGCCACGGTGGCTTCCAGGCGCGCATAGTTCGCGCCGGACATCGCGGTGATGACACCGACAGTCTCGTTCTGCGAGGAGCCCTGGTCACGACGGATGGCGAGGCCGCTGACTTTGGTTTCCCCAGACCAGGAACCGTTGGCGGAGTTCAAGGTGATGGAGGCCGTGTCCAGGATGCGCGTGCCCACCGTGGTGGTGCCGTTGTTGTCGATCATGAAGCTTGACCCGCTGTTGAGGGTGAAGCTGGAGGCATTGGAGGAGCCGATGCCTGAGAAGTACAGCAGCCCCATGTTGACCGTCACGCTGCCGGTGAAGCCGGTGCTGGCGTTGGTGAAAAGCATGTTGCCGGCACCCGTCTTGATCAGGCTGCCACTGCCTGTGAGCAGGCCTGCATAGGTCGTACTGCCTGTGGCGTTGATGGTGAGGGCAAAGGCGCCGATGTCCACCACGGCGAGCTGGTCGATCCCGGCGCTGGCGCTGCCGCCGGCGAGACGGCCGATGGTTTCATTGCCGAGGAGCTGCAGCATGGAGGCCGTGTCATCAGCGAGAGTGACGATGGAGGTGTCCCCGATGGCATTTCCGCCGCTGACCTGGAGGACGCCGGCCTGGATCTCCGTTTCATCGGTGTAGGTATTGCTGCCGCTGAGCAGGAGCGTGCCGCTGCCGGCCTTCGTCACGGAATGACCGACGCGAATGCTGGAGGCCACCGTGAGCGCCTGGCTCGTGCTGTCCTGGATGAAGATCAGCTCGTTGGTGCCGGAGGTCAGCACTCCGCCCGTGATCGTGGACGGACCCGAGGTGACGTTGGAGGTCATCAGGACGCCGCCGCTGGCGATGCCGAGCACACCGTTGCCGGCGATGTTCAAAGTGGAGCCGCCGGCGGCATCGAAACGCAGGGTGCTGATGTAGACCCCTGAGACGGCGCCGGTAAAGCCCGCGCCGCTGTCAGTGATCTGATCACCGCTGATCCAGGTGCTGACATCGTTTTTGGCGGTGGTGGCGACGGCGATGATGCTGCCCAGGCCTGTGCCGGCGCTGTTGGTGGCAAACCAGGTGCCCGTGGCATCCGTGACGGTGGCCCAGCCGCCCAGCACACCTGTGGTGCCCAGATTGCCGGTGGTGGTGGTGACCGCACCGGAGGCCGGCAGATTCACCCGCAGCGTGCCATCCTGCGAACCGGCGGCACGGGTGATGGCGCCGAGGTTCAGGGTGACGGAATGCCCGGCGCCGCTGTTCAGGGTGATGATGCTGGAGCCGCCGTTGCCGAGCGTGGTGCTGGCCACGGTCTGGGTCGTGTCGGCGGCGGCGCTGCCATTGAGAACAAGCAGCACACCGCGCAGATCAAGCGCGACCACGGTGCTGATCTTGCTGTTGTTGTCCGAGGTGAAGTCGAGCACCAAGGTGCCGGAGTCGAGGCGCGTGGCGGCGACGGTGCCGGTGAGCCCGCTGTTGTCGCCAGAGAGGGTGACGGTGCCGAGCCCCTGCTTCAGGATGGTGGCCACGCCCGCCAGACTGGCGCTGACGGACCCGTTGAAGAGGCGGAAGCCCGCGCCGTAGTCCGTGGCGGCGTAAGTGCTGGTGATGATACCAGAACCGAGCACGTAGCCGGTGCGGCCGGAGACGAGACTGCCGACATCAAGTCGTGGCGTGGTGATGTTGAAGGTGTTGGTGTTGAAGGTGGCGGCGTTGCCGGTGACATCTCCGAGGATGATGAAATCGAGGCCGCCGCTGTTGGCGGCGCCGTTCACGTCGCTGGCATTCAGATTGATGACGCCGCCATCGCGGACATAGAAGCCGTTGCTGGTGCTGGTGTTGTAAGTCAGCATGCCGGTGGTGTCCAGATTCATCACTGCCGTGCCGGTGGAGGTGGCGGTGACGATGATGTCATCGGCCAGCGTGCTCGTCGTGGTGCTCAGGTGCCAGGTGCCGGAGTTGACAAGGATGTCGGCGGCCGTGCCCGTCTGTGTGATGCCTCCGGTGATGAAGCCCTCCCCGGTGCCGGTGAGCGTGGTGCTGTTGCCCGCGGTCGAGATGGCGCCCGTATAGGTGATGGTGGCGCCACCAACGCCGCTGGCGGAAAGAGTGCCCGCGCCCGTCAGAGTGACCGACCGGTCCGTGGACTGACTGACGCTGCCGATGAACTGCAGGGTGCCCGAACCCACACTGATGGCCGACCCCATGCCGAGATTGCTGGCGACGGCGCCGGTGGCGTTGGAGACGGTGCTGAACTGGAGGGTGCCGGCCGTCACAGTCACATCGCCCGTGAAGGTGTTGGCTCCGGAGAGCTCCAGCACGCCGGAGCCTGCCTTGGCCAGGGTGGCGTCAGCACTGCTGTTGCTCAGCACGCCGGAAAGCACCGCCTTGTCCGTGGTGACGTCGGTGTTGTCATTGACGGTGACGGTGCGCGTGAGGGCGGAGGCGGTGTTGTTGAGGTCGATGTTGTGCGTGAAGGTCACCACATCGTTCGCGGTGGTGGAGCCAAAGAGCAGCGTCCCCGCGCCGGTCACAAAGTATGGCGTGCTGTCCCAGACCAGCGGGTCCGGCGCGCCCGCCAGGGTGACGGTCAAGGTGCCGCCATTGGCGGCAAAGCCACCGCTGGCCCCGGCGACCCACTGCACCTGGCCGCCGCCAGTGCCGAGAGAACGGGTGAAGGTGCCGTTGCCTTCATAGACACCGTTGTTGAGCAGGAGATTGCCGCTGCCGAGGTCTCCCGTGACCGCACCGGCCTGGATGGTGATGGGGCCGGTCAGTTGATTGATGCCTGCGATGTGAAGGGTGCCCGAACCTGTTTTGATGAGTCCGCCGCCACCATCATTCATCAGGGTGATGTTGGCGCCGATGATCATGTCGGGCTCGGCATTGGAGCTGTCGCCAATGTTGAAGGTGCGGGCCACGCCGCCGAAGTCCAGGATGGCTCCCGGGCCGGCACCGTCGATGGTGGCCACCAGCGTGTTGTTGGTGGAGCTGTAAGTGACCGTACCGGTCAGCGTGAGCGTTTTGCCCGCGCCGATGAGCAGATTGGAGGTCGAGCCCGCGGCGCCGCCGCCCATGGTGAGATTTCCCACGCCCTGGTCAAAGGCCGGATTGAGCTGCACGGTGCCGGCATTGACGGTGAGGGCCAGGCCGGAAAGCTGGCTGGCACCGGAGAAGACGATGGAGCCGGCGTTGTTGTTCATGGTGGTGGTGCCGGTGTAGGTGTTGTCCCCCGTGAGGGTCAGCACGCCGGAGCCGCTGTAGGTCAGGCCGCCCGTTGCGGTGCCGTTGGTGATCTCGCTGCTGATGAGGACATTGCCGGTGCCATTGATGGTGGTGGTGCGCGCCGAGGTGCCGCTGCCGACCAGATAGAACATGCCGCCGGAAAATGTGGTGAGGCTGGAGTTGTTCACCGTGAGCGTGCGGGAGGCGCCGCCGTCCACCTGCACATCTCCGGTGAAGGTGATGTTGCCGTTCAGCGTGCTGTTCGCGGTCACGGAAAGACCCGCCAGCGAGGCGGTGTAGATGTTGGAGTCCAGCGTGCCCCCCGCCAGCGTGACGTTCATGGTGGAAGGCAGGACATCTGCGACGCCATACATCAGGGTGCCGCCGCTGATGGTGGTGGAACCGGTGTAGCCGACTGCCGCGTTCAAGGTGAGGACCCCGGCGCCCGCCTTGGTAAAGCCGCCGGTGCTGCCGGCGCCGAAGGCATTGTCGAACGTGAGGTTGTTGCCGTTGGTGTCCAGGGTGCCGCCACCAGGAAGCAGGGTGATGGTGCGTGTGGAAATATCGTCACCGGAGTAGCCGGACGCATCCAGACGCAGTGTACCGCCGGCAAAGATGAGGGCGCCCGTGCTGCCGCCGATGTTGTTCAGGGCGGAGATTTGCAGCACACCTTCATTGAGGGTGACGTCGCCCAGGCCTGTGTTTGTGGCGGTAAGAATCAGAGTGCCCACGCCGGATTTTGTCAGCTTGGCGGTCAGGGTGCTCAGCGCGGAGCTCACCGTGGCCGTGCCGCTCACCACGTGAAAGACGTATTCATTGGTGACGGGGCCGACCGCAATGCCGGTGAAGCCGTCGAGGGTGGAGGTGCCGGTGCCGCTGAAGAGGAAGCCGCCGCTGTCCACGTTCAGCGTGCCCGTGCCGTTCAGATCCACCGCGCCGGTTCCCATGGAGACGAGGAGAGAACGGACGGTCGTTCCGACAGCGCCGCTCGTGCTGGTGTTGACCAGAACGTTTTCCGTACTGCCCGCCGCCGCCCAGGTGGTGGCATCGGTGACGATGGCGTACTCGGTGGCGAGGTTCAGCGGCCGCCAGGCGCCATTCGCGGTGCCCGCGGTGGTCACAAAGCTGTCCGCCACGCCCGGACCCCCTGCCGACGGACCGATGGCCCAGGGTACGACCGGCAAGCTGGTGCCGGTGCCAGTGCCAAAGCCAGGCGTGATGGTGGTCACCTGGAACTGCGCGCGCGGATTTCCCGTGGCCTGGATGCCGACGCCGCGCAGCACCAGGGTGGCCTGGTTGCTGCGTGTGATGGAGCCGGCCTGCAGGATGACGTTCTGACTCGTGTTGCCGGAGGTGGTGGTGGCGTCCACGCGCAAGGAATTGGCGCCGGAGTTCAGATTCACCGTACCGATGACTTCGGTCACGGCGATGTTCTGGTCATTGCGGTAATAGAGCCCGTCCGCGGCGCTGCTGGTGCTGTCCAAGTTGATCACCACATCGTCACCGATGCGCCCGCCGGTGATGCCGGTGCCCGTGGTCACACTGTTGTGGTCGATGAGAAAGCTGGCGCCGGTGCCGATATTGATGGTGGTGCCCGCGACGACGCTTTGCACGAATGAGTTGGCTCCATTGACATCGACGGTGAGGCGTCCTGCCACGATGTTGATCACACCGCCAGCGCCCAGATTGATCAGGCCGTCGGTGATGGCCAGCGTGCCCGTGCCCATCTTGTTGAAGGTGGCGGTGCCGGAGGCGGCGCTGATGCTTCCGTAGAAAGTACCCGAGCCCGCCTGGTTGACGGTCAGCGTCTTGCCCGCGGCGATCTGGATGCCCATGTTGAGGAAATTGCCAGAGTCGCCACCGGAGAGCGTGCCGAAGGTTTCAGAGTCCACCACATCCAGCAGCGTGCCGACCGTGGCCTCCATGATCACTGATGCACGGTCTCCAATGGCTCCACCGCCCAGCAGCCGCAACGTGCCGCCGGAAATGCGCACGGTGCCGGTGCTGGTGTTGTTTGACTGGTTGAGGATCATGAGGCCTGCGCCCGCCTTGGTCAGGGCCAGGGAGGCGGCCATGCGCGAGGTCAGGGTGAAGGCGCCTGCGCCCTCCTGCGTCACGATGAGCTCATTGAGCGTGCCCGCGGTGATGCGCCCGCCGCTGATCGTGGGATTTCCAGCAGCCACGTTGCTGGTGATCAGGATGCCGCCGCTGGCGATGTCCAAAATAGTGCCGGCACCCACGAGAACCGAGGAGGCTCCGGAAGCCGCGTCAAAGCGGAGGCTGTTGATGCTGAGGCTGGACGCCAGCGTGCCTGAAAAACCGGAGCTGTCCGTGATGTCCGCACCCGCAGTCCAGGTGGTGACATCATCCATCACGGTGCTGGCGAAGCCGGCGATCTCACCGCCGCTGATGGTGGCAAACTGGATGGCGCCGCTAGCGAGCTGATACGTGGCCCAGCCGCCGAGCAGGGTGCCCGCCGTGTTTGTGGCGCTTGTGGTGAGGTGAGCGCTGGTGGTGGAGGGATTGAAACGCAGCGTGGCGCCCGCGTTGCGGGTGAGGGTGCCGACCGCCAGCGTGGCGTCCATGCCGGCCGTGTTGATCTTCACCACCGCCGGAGCCGGATCCGAGGTGGTGCCCAGGATGAGGTTGCCCGCATTGACCGTCACCGCCGCAGCGGCATTGCCTTCGATCTGCAGCGTGCCGCCATTCATGGTGAGGCCGCCATCGCTGATCTTGTCCCCTGTGCTGGTGCCGTAGTCCAGCACCAGGATGCCCGCGCCAATGGTGGTGATGCCCGCGCCCGCGACGGTGTTGTTTCCGGACAAGGTCACCGTGTTGGAGGAAGATTTTGTGGTGGTGATGCCGGTGCCGAAGGTGATGTTTCCAGAAATGGTACCGTTGATGAGCGCGAGGCTGCTGCCCGCGTTCAGCGTCACCGAGCCGGAGAAGGTGCCGGTGGTGGAGTTGATGCCGCCCGCGTCATTGCTGATGACATTGCCCAGAGTCGTGGTGCCGGTGGTGATCACATCCGCGGAGACGATGCCGCTGCGCAGGTTGAGCGTTGTGGTGGAAAAAGAACCGCCGCCCACGCTGTCCACCATGCTGCCGGAAAACACCGGCACGGTGCCCTGATTGGCGGGATTGGCGCCGATGATGATGTCCGCGGAGGCGGAGCCCGTGGTGCCGGCGATGTCGAAGACGCCGCCATCGGCTGTTTCCGAGGAGATGTTCAAATCATCCATCGCGGTGGTCAGAGCACCGTTCACACCGAGCTTCACCGTGGCCGCGCGGATGAGAAGGTCATCGCCGCTGAACGAGTTGGCCACATTGAGAATGAGCACGCCGCCATTGACCTGCAGGTTGTCCACGATCACCTGCGCGGCATTGATGGTCCAGGTGCCGGTGCCGTTTTTGTTGAGGTCGGCCGCGGTGCCGGTGGTGGTCGCGACTCCATTGAGGAAGCCGATGCCGCTGCCTTCCAGATTCAAGGAATTGCCGCCGGCGGTCATGGCGCCGGCAAAGGTGATGGAGGCGCCGCCCGTGCCCGAGGCATCAAGGATTCCGGTGCCCGTGAAGGTCATGGCACGATCGGTGGTCTGATCCGTGCTGCCGATGAACTGCAGCCTGCCGCCGCCGAGGGTGATGCCATCGGTCCCCTGCCCGAGATTGCTGGGGCCGCCGCCGTTGCCGCTGATGGTGCTGAACTGCAGAGTTCCCGAACTGAGGGTGACGGCACCCGTGAAGGTGCTGGCGCCGCCGAGCTTCAGGATGCCGTTGCCGGTTTTGGTGATGCTGCCATTGCTCAGCACTCCCGGAAGCTCGGCCCAGTCCGTGGTGGCGGTGGTGTTGTCCACCACGGAGATGGTGCGGTTGGCGCCGTTGAGATCGATGTCATGGGTGAAGGTGGTCACGCCATCCGCCATGGTGGAGCCGAAGATGAGCGAGCCGCCCGAAGGGATGAAGCTCGGCGTGCCGCCCCACACCAGCGGAGAAGGAGCGCCGGCAAAGGTGACGGTGAGATCTCCGCCCACCGCCGCGAAGCCGCCGCCACCGGAGAGAAACTGCACCTGGTTGCTGCCGGTGCCCAGCGCCCGCGTGAAGGTGCCCGCGCCCTGATACACGCCGCCATTGAGGGCCAGGTTGTTGCTAAGCGCATCCAGCCCGATGATGGCGCCCCCGTTGATCTGGTAGGTGCCGGTAAAGCCGTTGCTGGCGATGCCGCTGATGTCCAGAATGCCGGCGCCGGCTTTGGTGAACGTGCCGCTGCCGGTGAGATTGGCAATCGTCCAGACCATGTCCGCGTTCTGCGCGATATTGTCCGAAACCGTCACCGTAATGCCCGCAGCGCCCAGATCCAGCGTGCCGGCGCCGGTGATGGTGGACTGCAGCGTGGTGGTGCCGGAATAAGTGACGGCCGTGACGGACAGCGTGAGGCCCGAGGCCACATTGATGGTCGCGTTGGTGCCGGCGACGTTGCCCATGGTCAGGGTGCCGACGGACTGATCGACGCTCTCAATGGACAAATTGCCCGCGTTGACGGTCAGATTGCCCGTGCCCAGTTTGCCGGCGCCAGTCAGTCGCAGCGTGCCGTTGTTGTTGTTTACGGTGGTGCTGCCGGCGGTGGAATCGACGCCGCTGAATGTCAGCGTGCCGCTGCCTGAGTAGCTGAGGCTCACGTTGAAGGCCTTGGTGGTGGAGATGTTGCCATTGAGGACGGTGTCGCCGGTGCCATTGATGGCCAGGGAGACGCTGCCGGTGAGTGAATTGAACAGCATGTCCCCGTTGAGAGTGAGGGTCGTGCCCGCGGCCATTCCATTGGTGATGGTGTGGCCGGTGGTGGTGTTGTTATAAGTCCAGTCGCCGTTCATCGTGAGGCCGTAGTCACCCATGAAGACGGAGGTGCCGCCCGAGGTGGTGGAGGTGATCAGCACGGCGTTGGCCAGCGTACGGGCGGCGCCGTAGGCGAAGAGCGTGCCGTTGCGCAGCACCATCGTGCTGGTGCCAAAGGCGGTGTCGCTGCCGGCGCCCAGCGCTCCCGCGGTGAGCGTGGTGGTGCCGGTGTAGGAGTTGCTGCCGCTGAGAATCCAGGTGGCCGCATCGTCAACAACGATGCCAAGAGTGCCGCCGTTGTCGGCGAGCGCGCTGGTGATCATGTTGCCCTGGGAGTTGGCGCCGCGCAGATAGAGGTTCTTGTTTCCCGCGGCCATGTCATTGAGCACATTGGTCAAAATGAGAGCGCCGGAGCCGTCGGCGAGAATTTGTGTGCTGCCGGTGGTGGTGTTCAGGCGGATCATGCGGTCGCTGATTTCACCGGTGCCGACATACTGAAGGACGCCCGCGCCGGTGCTTCCATTGCCGAGGGTCACGGCGCCGGCCGCCGTGTTGCCATTGGTGGAGTCCCCCACGCTGCTGTTTCCCGGGGCGAGGCTGCTGCCCAGCGAGGTCACCACGAGCTGGCCGGCCGTCACCGCCGTGTTGCCGGTGTAGCTGTTGCTGCCAAAGAGCTGCAGAAGGCCCGCGCCCGACTTGATGATGCCGCCATTCCCTGAAATGTCACCGGTGATGGTGGCGAAGTCGGTGAAGGTGGTGGTGTTGTCGTTCACGATGATGGTGCGGTTCGCGCCATTGAGATCGATGGCATTGCGAAACTCGACTTCGCCGAGCGCGGTGGCGGAGTTCAGCACGAGCGACGCGGTCGCATTCATGAATCCTCCGCTGCCCCAGCCCAGGGCGGTGGGGGTGGCCAGACCACCGATGGCAACGACCAGCTTGTCCCTGGACGCCGCGAACCCGCTGCCGCCCGTGGTGATGGTGCTGTTCCACGAAACCGTGTTGGTTCCAGCGGAGGCCGGAAGCACCAGATTCCGTGTGAAATCTCCCGTGGATTGAAACACGCTGACAGTGCTGGTGGTGCCACCCAGGATGAGGCCGCTGAGACTCGACAGGCTGGTGCCGTCCTGGGCCACAAGGATGCCGTCCGTGATCGTGGTGGTGCCGGAGTAGGTGTTGCTGGTGTTGCCCAGAATCCACTCACCCACGCCAGTCTTGTTCAGCTTGGTGGCCAGCGAGCCGTTGTCGATGATCTGCAGGTTGATCTGATTGTCCGCGGTGGAGGCACCGCCTAGCGTGAGGGTCTGGACCACGGTGGCTCCCGGGCCGAAGGCGATGGCGCCGGTGTTGTTGAAGATCAGCGCGGAGTTGTTGCTGGAGGCGTTGGCAATCTGCCCGCCGCTGCCTGCCGCGGATCCGTTGAGGGTGAAGAGGCGGTTGATGCTGACAGACGTGAGGCCCGTGTAATTGAGGCCGCCGGTGGTGCCTGCAAAGACAAGGCTCGCGGCATTGGTGGTGTCATCGGTGCTGTTCCCGCGGCCGATGCTGCTGGCTTCGCCGATGTCCGCCAGGAAGGAAGCGGACATCAGGCCGGTGGTGCCGCCGATGGTGGTGACACCGGTGTAAGTGTTCAGGCCGCTGAAGGTTCCGGAGCTTGTCGTTCCGCCTTTCGTCACATTCACCACGCCTGCGCCATCCTGAATGATGCCGGAAAACGTGGAGGTCCCGGTGGTGTTTCCCCACGTGAAGGTGGCGGCGGTGGTGCTGGTGTTTGTGATGGTGCCCGCGCCATTGAAGGTATTGACCGCCGCCCCGGTGGACACGCCGTTCAGATCCAGTGTGGCGCCCTGCCGCAGATCGAGCCCCTGGCTGTTGCCGCTCAGCCGGCCGGAGCCGGAAAGCTGCACGGTGCCTTCATTGATGGTGGTGATGCCGGTCTGCGCATTGGCACCGGCAATGACGAGCGTGCCCTGGCCGTTTTTGGTCAGCCCGCCCGTCGTCGAAGACGCGAGGCTGACGGTGGAATCCAGCGTGAGCACATCCGTTGGGCCATCCACGCGGATGACGATCGCGCCAGCGCCGCCTGTGGTGATGGCACGCGCGCTCGCGGAGTCGCTCTGAATGGTGGCGGAGCCGCCGGTTTGAAGAATGCCGCCGTCATTCGCCGCGCCGCCTGTGTTCACCGTCAAAGTGCCGCTGAGCTGGAGCACCTGCGAACCTGAGATCTTGAGCGAGGTGATGCTGACGGCTCCATTGGTGAAACTGCCGGTGATTTCGTTGTTGTTGCCGGCTGTCAGGGCGGTGGCGGACGTCACGAAGCCGGCGTCCGTGCCATATACGGGGGCCACCAGCAGACCGCCGGCGGAGCGGGCGAAGTTGGACCCATCGATGTAAAGGTGGCCGTTCCCCGGCAGGGTGGTGGCGGTGGTGGTGGCCAGGCTGGTGATGGTGACCGTGCCGCCAGCACCACCGATGGTGCTGAAGTTGACGCCGGAGCCCTTCCCCACGGTGCCCAGGGAGGAGAAGATGAGGCTGGCACTGGCGCCATTGCCGCCGGATGTCAGGCGCACGGTGTTCATGCCGGCCGTGGGTGTCAGTATGCCGAGCGTCTCCGTGGTGGCCTGGCCCAGCACACCCACAAACTCCAGCGTGCCGCCGGCCGCCTGATTGGCGCTGTAGCTGTCCACGTTGAAGATGACCGAATTGGTGTCCTGAACGATGTTGGAGGCGGCATTGGTGGCCTGCAGTTTCAGAAGGCCGTTCGCAATGGTCAGCGGGCCGGACCAGGTGCCGCCCATGGAGGAGGTGGATGTGGTGGGAATGGCATTCACCGTGTAGGTGCCGGCCGGAGCGGAGCCGGTGGTGACACCCGCGCCAATGCTTATGTGCGTGCTGTCAATGATGCCGGTGATCTGGACCGTCAGCGAGGAGGGCAGTGAAATGGTCTGCCCCACCACCAGCCCCGCCGTGGTGCCGCTGGACAGGGTGAGGATGGTCGTGGACGTGGTGCCGGGCGCGGCGATGTTCACACTGGCGGCAGACCCTCTGGCGGGAGAGGCAGGCTCCTGCAGCACCCAGGTGCCAGAGCCCACTTTCATCAGCCCGGTGATGTTGGTGCTGGTGTTGTCCAGCAGCATGGCGCTGAAGGTGTTGTCTCCCGTGAAGCTGCCGCCGAGAAAGAGAGTCTTGATGCCCGCTCCGCCGGCGCCCACGGTTCCCGCGATGGTCAGCGCGCCCGTGCCGTCTGCGAGAATGGCGCCGCCGCCCGTGGTGCCCCCCAGGCTGAACGGCTTGGACAGCGTGTCCGCGGCGCCGGTATATTCAAAGGTGCCCGCAGCGGTGGTGGCGCCCAGGATGATGCTGCCGGTGGCGGAATTCTTGTTGATGCCTCCGAGGTCCACGACTGAGAGCGTGCCGGCCGTGATGGAGGTGTTGCCGCCGTAGGTGGACGCCCCGCCGGTGATGGTCAGGGTGCCGGTGCCGCTTTTGACGATGTTGTGACCGTAAGTCGCGGCCGTGGCGATGATGCTGCCATCGATGACGGTGTTGCCGTTGCCGTTGATCGTGAAGGTGCGCGACCCGCTGTTGTTCGCTTCGCTCCAGAAATCTCCAGTGAAGGTCAGCGTGCCATTGAGGTTGTTGGTGAAAATGGTGTTGCCATCTCCGGTGATCACAGGCGTGGCTCCAAGTGAAAGGCTGAAGCCGTTGCGCCCGTTGAAGTTGAGCGTTTCACCATCGTCATAGGTGACGGTTCCCAAGGTCGTGGTGCCATTGAGGGCCGAGCTGCCGATGGCGTGATCCACAAAGATGATGGGAGAGCCGCCGGCACGGTTGTAAACGTTCTTGCCGATGGCGCCGTTGTCCATGCGCAGCTCGAGGACGGCGCTGTCTCCCGCGAGGTCCAGCGTGGACAGGATGCCGGTGCCCGCATTGCTTCCGAAAGCCGCCACGGATTCAAACCGCATGGAACCCGAGTAAAGGCGGAAGGTGCCCGAATAGCCCGCCGCGGAGGAAGGATCGACGATCAATGTGCCGCCGCCTGATTTTTGAATGCTGCCAGTGCCGGACAAAACGCCGGTGATCTCATAGCTGCCGGAGCCTGGCACACTGGCCAGGCTGCTCCCGGCGCCGACGGTGAGAAAGATGGTGCCGGTGGTGCCCGCGAGATTCACGTCCGTCAGCGTCAGCCTGCCGCCGGCGGAGCTGATGCCGGTGGTCAGTGTGCCGGAGCCATTGCTCAAGGTGCCGCTCAGCGTGTTGTCCCCCACGCTGAGCAACGCCGCTCCAACCGCAGGTATGGGGCCCAGCCCTTGCAGCGAGACATCGCGCGCCAGCGTCACCCCGCTGCCATATCCCCCTGCGAGCATGAGCGCACCGCCGCCAACACCACGCGTGGCGGAACCCGTGACCACGATGGCGGATGAATCCGCACCAAGAGCTCCATTGCTGGTGACTGAAAGAATGCCGTTGCTGACGGTGGTGGTGCCTGTGTAACTGTTGGTGGCATTGGTCAGCTCGAGCGTGCCTCCGCCCGCCATGGTAAAACCTGCCGCGCCCAGGATCTGGCTGTTGATCGTCGCTGTCTCCGCCAGTCTCACGCTGAAGGTGGGCGCGCCGCCAGCCAGTGTGAGATTGCCGCCGTCGAGCAGGTAGCCGCTGCGAAGGAAGGAGAGATCACTCGCGGTGATGCCAGAATCCAGCGTCACGATGTTCAGCACGGGCAGCAATGTCGCGGGCGCGGAGAAGACGACGCCGTCCGCGCCGGTGTTCGGCCAGGTGCCAAGGGAAGTTCCATCCCACCAGTTGGAGGTCAGCAAATCCCATGTGCCAGTGCCGCCGAGACCGGTGCCATCGGTGCTGTCGCCAGCGGCGAGGGTGTCAACATCCCAGTAAAGAGTGGCAGCACCTGCGGGCTGCGGTGCCACTCCAAAATGACAGATCATCACGGCACAGGCCATGGCTTTGCAAAAGACGGGTGCGCTGAGCAGCGGTTGAGGGACCTTCATGCGGGGGTGGCGGACAGTTGGGGGTGGACGAGATCTGAAACGGGCGCCGTACGCCGCAAAAACTGATCGGTGCGCGGGCATGGCTCCGCCTAGTTTGAAGGGACCCCGAATAGGGAAACAAGACTGAACGATTGCTTAGCCCCACGCTCCGCCCACAGCTTATGCCATTGAGGATTAAAGCTTTAACACAACATAAGCCTGGACTTTAAAAGCGGAATTAATCCCTGCACAAATCCATGCTGCTTCGATCAGGCTGGCACATCACTTCACCTATAAGTGCATCCCTTGTAATGATTAATTCGAATTAATTCTGCATCGCAGGTCGGCCGCGCGCGAATCAGCGTGCGGAACGGCGGCGGCGGATCATCAGGCCCAGGAGCCCCAGCATCAGGAACAGTGCACGGGAAGGCTCGGGGACCACGACGAGAATGCCGTTGCTCGCGAAGAGGTCCGTGTTGAAGCTCAGGTCTCCGTTGAACACGACTCCGGTGTAATCAAACGAGGTCGTGCCGCCGATGGAGCCCGCGGCGCTCCAGTCGATGAGCTTGAAGATGTCGCCATAAGCCAGCGTGTAACCATTGAGGAAGGCGGAATCGATTTTGACGGTGCCATTGATCACAGGCGCCCCGGCGCCATTGACGAGAATGTTGTCGTGCAGGGTGGTGCCGGCGATGTAGTTTTCGTAGGACGCCTGGACGGTCATTCCGGCAAGGCTGCCGCTGTGGCTGTCGAAATAAGAGCGCACGGCTGCGGCGTCATTGGTGGTGGCGCCGCCGAGCTGCATCAGCAGGGTGCCGCCGCTGCTGACGGTGAGATTGCCAGTCACGGTGAACTGCCCTGCCCCGACCCCCGGGGCCAGGGTGCCGCCGCTGGCCACCGCCAGGTCCCCGCCCACGCTTCCCGTACCGCCCAGCACGCCTGCATTCACGGTGGTCGTCCCCGTGTTGGTATTGACTGCGGTGAAGATGAGCGTGCCGCCGCCTTCCTTGGTCAGCGCACCATTGCCGGTGATGACACTGTTGACGGTCAGCGTGGTTGCGGACGCCGTTTCAAACGTTCCGCCGCCGGCGGCAACCGTGACACCACGATTGGCGCTCAAAGCCATGGTGCCCGTGGTGATCAATCTGCCGTTGGTGCTGCCACCGCCAAGTGTCAGCTGGTTGGCGGCAAACGAGCCCGGCGTGGCGCCCAGATTGGATTCAGAAGAGATCTGCAGCGCGCCGTTCCCCACGGAGGTTTTGCCTGTGAAGGTGCTGCTGTTGTTGCCGCTGAGGATCCAGGTGCCGGTGCCGACGGAGCTCTTGAACAGGCGCTGCGAGCCTGTGATCTGACCGCTGATCTCACCATTCCCATCGCCACGAAGAACGAAATCCTGGCTGCCGGTGAGACCGACATTGCCGCTGACAGTGAGTTTGCCGGCATCGGAATTGAGGACCGCCCGGTTGGAGGCATCTGAGCCGGTATCCACCGTCAGATTGCCCGTCCAGGTGTTGTTTCCACTCTGGTTGTTGAGGGTGGCGCTGCCGCCGGCACCAGCGGCAAGAGAGAGTGACTCACCGGTGACGGTGATGTCCCCGGACATCGAAAGGGTGCCGCCTGCGGCGACGCTGGTGCCATTCGTGGTGCCACCCAGCGCCCCGCCATTGGAGATGGCAAGAACGCCCGCGGAGACGGCCGTGGCGCCAGTGTAGCTGTTGGCCGTGTCAAGAATCAGCGTGCCAGTGGTGGTCTTGGTGAGCGCGCCGCCACCATTGAGCTCGCTGAGATTGCGCAGGGTTCCGGACTGCGCGTTGAAGGTGACGAGCGCCGAGGAGGCGCCGATGCTGCCCGCCGTCATGTCGAGCAAGCCGCCGTTGAGAGTGACCGTGTTGCTTTCCGTGCCGAGGCCGTCGGTGTAGAGGATGCTGCCTCCGACGGTGAGAGAGCCGCCTGTGATGGAGATCGTGGCGGTGGCCGCGTTGGCCGCCCTGAGCGTGGTCTGCGCCATCGTCAGGTTATTAGTGACGGTCACAGCGCCGCCGCTGATGTTCAAAGCGGAGGTGGCGGTGTTCGCCGTCACGGTCGTCGCGGCGGAGTTGTTGGCCCCCATGGTCAGCGTGCCGATGGTGGTGGCGCCGCCGGAAACGTTCACCGTGGCGGTGGCATCGCTGCTGCCGGAGGAGAGGGCGGTTGTGTTGGTGACTGAAAGAGTGCCCATCGTCATGGTGGTGATGGTGTTGGTGCCGCTGCCGCTGATGGTGAGCGTGGAGGACGCGTCGCCGTTGCTCGCGTTAGAATTGATGCTGACCGAATTGGTGCTCATCGTCAGCGTTCCCACCGTGACGGTCCCGCCGCCGAGGGTGAGGGTGCCAGTGACGCTGCCAGAGGTCATGCTGGTGCCAGTGCGTGCCGCAAGATTGATGGTGGTGGCGTCCAGGGTTCCCGTATCAAAGGAGAACGCTCCTGTGCCGCTGCCGGTGGTGCCAGCGCTGCGGCCGCCGATGGCGAGGGCGCCCAGCAGCAGATCGGCGTTGTGTCCGGTGAAGTCCACGGTTCCAAACAAGCTGCCCGTCGTGCCAGAATTGCCGTTTTGCACATTCATGGCAGCACGGCCCGTGCCTGCGAGGTTGCGGATCTGAACGGTGCCAGTGGCTCCGTTAAAGTCCAGAGTGCCCTTGGCACGATTGGCAGCGCCGCCAATGGTGATGGTGGTGGCGTTGAGGACGTTGGTGCCGCTGCCAAGTTTGATGGCCTGGGTCACCCCCGAGGTGTCAGGGCTGTCAGAGGTGATCGTCGTCGCGATGATCGTGCTGTTCGCCGCGAGAATCACGATCGAACCCGCCACCGCCTGCCCCCCGGCATTCGTCGGAGACCCCACCCGGAAGGTGCCGGTGCCGAGATTGGCATAGAAAGTTCCGAGGCCACTCATGTCCAGAATGCCCGCGTTGCTGATGGTGGTGGTGGCCCCGTTGCCGATCTGCACGTTGGCATTGGTGGGTGCGCCCACTCCGCCAATGCTGAAGGTTCCGCCAGATCCGGTGATGGTCAGGGCGGTCGTTGAATTGGCCGCCGAGTTGTAGCCGAGCGTGAAGGAGCCGTTCAACCTCAAAGTCTGGCCTGCGCCGATGGTGATGGTATTGGCGATCGTGTTGTTCGTCTGGACGAGAGCCGCCCCGCCAAACGTGGCACTGGCGGCGCTGAGATCCATGGAAAGGGCGCTGGTGCTGCCCGCCGTCTCTCCCAGGGTCAGGGTGTTGGTGCTGGCCGTCAGGTTCTGACTGGCGGTGAAGATCAAGGCTCCCTGATTGAGGACGGTGGCGCCGTCATAGGTGTTGCTGCCGCCCAGTGACAGAGAGCCCGCGCCATACTTGGTCAGCCCGAAGGTGTTCGCGCCGTCATCGATCACGCCGCCAACGCTGAGGGTCGAAGCCACGGTGTTGACGGTGACGTTGTTTCCAAGCGTCACATTGCCGCTGCCGAGATTGAGGCTGCTGCTGCCGGTGAAGGTGTAGCTGCCATTCCAGACCTGGACGTTGTTCGCGGCGAGAGCCAGCAGGCCTCCGGTGATGTTGTCGATCGTGGTGCCGGCTTCAATCGTGAAGACACCGGTGCCGATGGCGCCGGCGTTGTTGAGGCTCAATGCGCCGCCAAGCAGCGAGAAGCCGCCACCGATGACGTTGTTTCCGCCAAGCACAAGCGTGCCGCTGCCAGCCTTGGTCAGAGTGCGGTTGGCGGCCCCCTCAGTAATGACACCCCCCACCGTGAGAGTCTGGCCGTTCACGGTGATGGTGGTGTGGTTCAGCATCGACACCGCACCGGTGCCGAGGTTCAGCGACTGCGTGCCAGTGAAGATGAAACTGCCGTTCCAGGTCTGAACGTTGCTGGCGGCAAGGGTGATGGCGCCGGCACTGCTGTTGTTGATGGTGGAGCCCGCGCCGATGATGAAGGCGCCCGTCCCCAGGGCGCTGGATGAATTGATGTTCAGCGTGCCCGCAGACAGCGTGACCCCACCGGCTCCCGTGTTGCTGCCGCTGAGCGTCAGCGCGCCCGCGCCGGTTTTGTTGATTGTGTCAGTGATGACGGTGCTGCCGCTGATGACAAGGGACGCGCCAACATTGGACACAGACCAGGTCTGCGAAGGAGCACCTCCCGCAGCCCCGACCGTCAGCGGAGCGGCGATGGTGACCGTTCCCGCATTGTCTCTGACCTCAATGCCAGCGGAGGAGCTGACCGGAACCAGCGCCAGGGAGCCGCCGGTGCCTGGATTGATGGTCACAGCGGTGACACCTGAAGGAGCAGCGTCAAAGATCAGGCTGTCGATGGTGAAGGCGGCGTCCAGGGTGGTCGTGATCTGAGTGCCCGAGGAGAACGGCGCTCCGGCAGCGCTGAAGATGACCGTGTTGTTTGACTGCGGGGTCTGCGTGGCATCCAGCAGACCGGCGGAGTCCGTGGTCCAGTTTGCCGTTGCCGCCCCGAGGGTGTTCCAGGAGAAATTCTGGCCACCGCGCCAGTACACCGGCACAAACGGGGTGGCCGTGAGGCTGACGAGGGTGTCCGTGGTGTTGATGACGAGGTTCCAGCCGCTGATGCCCGTGCCCAGGATGTAGGAGGCTCCCGCAAGACCACTGGTCGCGGAGATCAGGTTGTAAGTCATTGCCGAGATGCCGCCGCTCAAGGCCGCGAAGTCCAGCGTGATGGTGCCTGACGCCGTCGCTGCATTGATCGCCGCGAGGCTGTCACTGCTGAGGCTGCCGAGTTCAAATCCAATCCGTGCGCCGCCATTCAAGGTCAGGCCTGTCAGCCCGGCCAGCGCCTGGGCGCTGCCATTGCTGAAGTCCATGACGCCCGTGGCGCCGATGGTCAGCGCGCTGATGCCGCTGGTGCCGAAGCCCGCGCGCAGGGTGCCGTTGTTCACGGAAACCGCGCCGCCGTTGAGATTGACGGTGCCGCTCAACACGGCAGCGCCCGCACCGGTCTTGGTGAGGTCGCCGCTGCTGGCCGCATTGACGCCCGCGGAGAAGGTGAGCACCCCCAGGGAGTTGCTGACATTCAAAGTGGCGTCGCCAGCACCCACCGTCAGTACCCGGTTTGCCCCCAGATCGACCGAAGACGCGCCCGTGTAACTGAGCGTGCCGCCATCGACGGTGACGGTGTTGCTGCTGGAGGAGGCGTTGCCCAGATTGCTGCTGGCGGAAAACGCCAGGGTGCCGCCCGTCACGTTCACAGCACCCGTGTAGGTGTTGACAGCGCTGAGCGTCACCGTGCCGGACGTGGACTTGTTGACTCCCACGCTGCCCGCGAGAATGGCGGCAACGGTGCCGCTCTGCAGTTCATAGGCAGACGTGGCGGTCAGCACGCCCGTGGTGCCCGTGATGGTGCCGCTTTGGAGCGTGACCTTGGCAACCGTGTCGGTGAAGGTGGAGATGTCGAAGGTGCCGCCGTTAACCGTGACATTGCCAGCATCTGCCAGGACGTTGTTTGCCCCCAAAGCCAGGCTGCCCTCATTGACGAACGTGCCGCCGGTGTAGGTGTTCGCTCCTGAAAGGGTCAGAGTGCCGGCACCGATCTTGGTCACGCCGCCGGAGGTGTTTGCCGTGCTCAGCGCCCCGATTGTGACTGAGGCGCCCGTGCCGCCACCGCCGGTCAGCGTCGCCGTGGGCGTGGTGCCGCTGGTGTAGGTGCCGGGCGAGGTGATCACAATGCCGACGACCGCGCCGCCGCTGATCAAGGCATAGCCGGAAGCCGGGGTGCCGCCTGCGATGACGCCGGCGCTGCTGAAGACCACCTCAGGAGCACCGATGTACCCGCTGCCACCGCTGACCGTCATGTCCGCCTGGGTGACACCCACGCCGGCAGCCGCGTTGAAGGGGGTGTTGAAGCTGCTGTTGAAGCCGTTGGTGTCGAAGGTCAGGCCACCCGCGAAAGACGGAGCTCCGGCGACCGCGCTGTTGTTGATGGCGCCGAACACGGTCGAGGTGAAGGTCAGCGTCGTGCTGGAGGTGGGGATCCAGTTTGTGATGCCCGCGGATGTTTTCAAAGTTCCGCCTGCAAAGTTCAGATAGGCGTTGTTGCCGCCGCCGGTGGGCAGGCTGCTCGTCATGGCCGTGCCCACCTGCAGGGTGCCCGCGGCCAGATTGATGAAGGCGCTGTTGTTGTTGCCGTTGCCAGCCGTGGTGCTGTTGCCAAATTTGATGGGCTGGGTGGTGGTCAGGAAGGAACCGCCGGCCACATTCAAGACGCCATAAACACCGCCCGCCGTGGTGGAGTTCATGATGAGGCCGAAAGGCTGCGTCGCCCCGGAGCGGTCCACCAAGCCGCTGTCTGCCACGGTGAGCTGTCCGTGGCTGTAGTTGAGCATCCACTCGCTGTTTCTCAAATCAAGGAAACCGGTGCCGCCAATGTACAACACAGCGGTGGCCTGGGTGGCCAGACTGGTGGTCACCGCCAGAGCAAAACGGAGGGAGTCTTTGTAGGTGCCTCCGGTCAGATTGAAATAGCCGTAGGAGCCGGCCGCCCCCGCGACGTAAACGGCGGAGGTGGTGTTGCCAGTGGCGGTCACGGTGCCGGCGGTTTGATTATACACCGCCACGGCACCGCTGACATTTCCGCCAGTCGTGCCGAGGAGCGTCATGTCACCGCTGACATTCACCACGGTGTTCGTCGCGCTGCCGCCATAAGCCAGCAGCGAGGAGGCGGCATTTCCCGTCCATGAGCCGGTGATGTTCAGGATGCCGTTGCTGACGGCGGTGGCGCCGGTGTAGGTGTTCGCTCCGCTCAGCGTGAGCGCGCCTGTACCTGTCTTCGTGAGGCTCAACGCAAAGGGACCTCCATCCTGAAGTACACCGCTGAAAAGGGTGGAGGTGTTGTCACCGCCCGCCGTGAGCACACGCGCCGCAGTACCCGCAGGACCGTTTTCCACCGTGCCTGAACCCGCCAGCGATCCAATGATCTGGGCCAGATTGTTCAACCGCAGGGTGCCAGAACCACTGATGACATACGCGGAAGAAGCGCTGAATGCATTGGCGGAACCTGCCTGCAGCAAGCCGCCACTGACAGTCGTGACGCCGGTGTAGGTGTTCGTGCCGCTCAGGGTGATGGTGCCCGTGCCAGTGGTGTTGAGGGTCAGCGCACCCGCGCCCGTGATGCCTCCGCTCACGGCAAGCGAGGAACCATTCGCCCCCGTGCCATTGACATTCCAGGTCTGGGCGGCCCCCAGCACCAGCGGGGCGCTGATGGTGATGGCGCCGGCGTTGCTGGCGACATCAATGCCCACCGTCGAAACTGAAGGGGCGATGGTGAGGCTGTTCGTGGACGGAGTGCCCGCGGCAATCGTCACCGCGGTCACACCCGATGGATTGGATGTGAACTTGAGGTCGTTGACGGTGAAGCTGGCATCCAGCGTGGTGCTGATGACGGGCCCGGTGACGTTCTGTGCGCTGAAGATCACCGTGCTGGCGGCCCCAGGCGTGCCGCTGGCGTTGATGGTGCCTGCCGCATCGGTGGTAAAGTTGGTCGAAAGACCGCTGTTGCCCATCCAACTGTTGCTGACGCCGCCACTCCAGTAAAAGTTCCCTGTGGATGCGGTGACACCGAGCCGCACCACCGTGGAGCTGGACGGGGCAAGACTCCAGGTGAGGCCGCTGAGCGCGCCGGAGAGGGAGCCCAGCACAAAGTTCGCACCGTTCAGCCCGCCCGAGGCGGTGAGCAGATCATAAGTACCCGTGCCAAAACCGGCCAGACCGGTGAGATTTAAGACGACGGTGTTGGCGGTGGTGGCAGCGCCGGTGAGGTTGATGCTGTCGTAGGCGCTCGTCGAGCCAAGCTCCAGTCCCAAAACAGCGGCACCACTGCCAGCACCCAGGCTGAGCGTGCCGGCGCCCAGATTGATGGCCTGGCCCACACCATTGAGAAGATTCAAGGTGCCGCCGGCGGCCACGCTGATGCCGGAGGTGGTGAGCGCCGCGCCCGTGGAACCGGTGATGTTCAGCGTACCCGCATCCACACTGGTGACACCGGTGTAGGTAAGAGTGGCGCCCGAAAGAGTCAGAATGCCGAGGCCTGATTTGACAATGCCAATGTTATTTTCGTTGGTCCCCGCGCCTCCAATGCCGCCTGCATAGGTGGTTGTGGTCGTCTGGTTCACCGTCAGCACAGAAGCACCGGCGGCACCACCGACGATGGCATTGCTTGTGCCGCTTCCGGAGGTGGAAAGGGACGCCACTGTCAGATTGGAGGCGCCATTGACTCCGTCGCCGAGCTGCAGAACACCTGACGTGGAGCCGCTGCCAAGGGTGAGCCCGGAATTGGGCAGGCGGTTGTTGGCGCCCCCGTTGAGAATGAGCCGGCCATCAGCCACGGTGGTGTTTCCCGTGTAAGTCGCACTCGACTGCAGCGTCAGCTTGCCGGTTCCCGTCTTGGTGAAGCCGCCGTTGCCGCCACCGCCAATGGCATTGGCGAGAGTGACATCGAAATTGGTTTCAAAGGTCGCCCCGGTGGTGGTTACCACGTTGGTGGTCGCCGCCACCCCGAAGGTGAGGCCCACTGCAGAGGCATCAAAAGCGGTTCCAAAGCGCAGCGTGCCGCCATTGATCACAATGCCGCCGCTGCCGTTGTTGCCGAGGTTGGCCAGCGAATCAATCTGCAAGACCCCTTGGTTGATCGTCGTGGGACCAGTGTAGGTGCTGCCTGTGGAGGTGAGCGTCAGAGTGCCGGCTCCGGATTTCGTCAGGGCCGCACCTGAAGTCGTGAAGGCCGAGCCGATCGTGACGCCTGTTCCGGGGGCGGTGTTGACGACGTGCAGGATGTACTCGTTCAATCCGCCGGTGGTGGTGATGCCGCTGAAGCCGCTCACATTGACAGCCTGCGTGCCAAGGAAGAGGAAGGCGCCGCTGGCCACGTTCAGAGAAGCACCGGCTCCCGCGAGGGTGATGCCGGTGGAGCCGGAGGTGTTTTCGACCAGGAGGGCGTTCATCGTCCTGGCCGTGGCATCACTCAGGGTGAGGTCTGCGCCCGCGGAATAGCGCACGTTGTTGGCCGCCGTGACACCGCCCGCGGCCACAAGCTGCTCGTATTCAGATGTCGTCAAAGGACGAAAGCCGGTGGTCGCCGCATAGGTGACAAAGCTGCTGCCATTGCCGTGCGCCGTCGAACCCGTGGCGGTGGAGTCCCCGATCATCCACGGCACGATGCTGATGGTCGTGGAGCCGAACGCGCCGCCGCCACCGACGAAATCAAACCCGCTCGGAGCTGTTGTTGCCACGAAACGTCCCGTGTTGGTCACGCCTCCCGCCCCCGTGTCCCCCAGGTTGTTGCCGCGCACGAGAAGCGTGGCCCTGTTGCTGCGGGCAAGGCTGGCCGTGGTGATGGTCATCGCACGTGTCGAGGTCCCCACCGAGGCATTTTCCTGAAGGGTGATGGTGTTCGCGCCACCCAGCAGAGTCATGGCACCCACCGTCTCCGCCTTGCTCGCGTCGTTGCGGTCATTGTTGGCGCGCAGGCCGTCGGTTCCGCCCGTGTTGATCAGCGTCACGGTGGCAGAGTTGTTGATCTTGTTGGGAGAAGACTCCGTGCCGCCCGTAAAGTCCAGCAGCAGCACGCCGTTGTTCAGTGTCAGTGTGGAGAGGCTGGAGAAGTTGGCGTCGGTGCGGTCGGCCAGGGTGATCTGCCCCTGGTTGACGATGAGGGCTCCGGTGAATGAATTGGCATTGGTGTTGATCGTCAGAGTTGCCGCGCCGGTCTTGATCAATGCTCCCGAACCCGTGATAAACCCTGAGAAGGTACTGTTCGCGGTCTCATTGACCGTGAGCCTGCTGGTGCCGATGGCCACCGTCCCGCCATCGACCCCGCCGCCCGAAAGACTTCCGATGGTTTCGTTGCTGCCGTTGAGGTCGAGCACCGCCGTCGTCGCATTTTTAATGGACACAGCCGAGGTGTCCCCGATCGCGTTTCCGCCCGCAAGCTTGGTCGTGCCTTCGTTGAGGGTGGTCTGCCCGGAGTAGGTGTTGAAGCCGGAGAGCACGAGGGTTCCGGTTCCGCTCTTGGTGAGGCCCAGCGTGCTGATGTTGGAGGCGATGGTGAAATCAGAAGTCGTGTTGTTCTGAAGAACGATGAGGTCCAGCCCGTTGCCGCTCATCAAGGTGCCACCCGTGATGGATGCGTTTCCCGCACCCACGTTGCTGGTGATGAGAATGCCTCCTGATGCGATGTTGAGCCGGGAGCCGGCGTTGACCGTCACAGTGGAGGTGGCGCCTGCCGCATCAAACCGCAGGCTGCTGATGCTCATGTCACCGACCGATCCCGTGTAGCCCGTGCTGTCCGTCACGTTGTCAGCCAGCACCCAGGTGGAAAGATCGTTCTTCACCGTGGAGCTGAGACCCTGGAGGACGCCGCCGGAGACCGTGGCAAAGCGGCTGCCCGACACCGTGGCATAGCCGCCGAGAATGCCCAGGCCCGAGGCATTGGCCGCAGTCGTCTGGATCACCGCATTGCCGGACGACGTGACAAAATCCACCGTGCCGCCCGTGACCGTGCGCGTGAAGGCGCCGCTGATATTAAGCGTGGCGGTCTGGCCGCTGCCATTGTTGAGAGTGATGTGCGTGGCCCCGGCGGTCACCGTGAGGCCGCCGAGCTGCTCGGAGGTGGCGGCGCTGGCATTGCCGTTGAAGATCACAGCACCGCCGCTGCCGGTGAGCGCACCTGCGCTTGTGTTGCTGAGCTTTTCACCATTGTTGGAAGTGTAATCCAGCACGAGGGTGCCTTCCGACACCACGGCGGCGCCTGTGTAGCCGGTGTTGGCGCCGGAGAGCGTCACCGTCCCGGCAGTGGTCTTGGTCATGGTGCCGGTTCCCGTCATGCTGGCCGAAACGGTGCCATCACGGAAACCAAAGGTGCCGCCAATCGAGCCGCCGCCCACCGAGTCAATAAGGCTGCCGGTGAATCCCACGTTGCCCAGGAAAATATCCGTGGGTCCGGAGCCAGTGGTTCCCGCGATGTCCAGAACACTCCCGGAAGCCGTGTCCACCGAGATGTTCAGGTCATCCATGCTGCTGGTAAGCGCGCCATTGACCCCGAGTTTCAGCACGCCTCCACGAATGAAAACGTCATCGCCGGAGAAGCCTGTGGCGGCGTTGACGATCAAAACACCCGCGTTAATAATGAGATCGTCAACAATTGTGTTGGTGGCGCCCAGCGTCCAGGTGCCCGTGCCATTCTTCGTGAGGTCGGCGACGGTGCCGGTCTGGGTGAGCACGCCGTTGAGAAAGCCGGTGCCCGTGCCGTCCAGCACCAGTCCGTTTCCAGCAGCAGTGACCGCCCCTTGATAGGTGATCGTCGCACCACCCGTGCCATTCGCCGACAGCGTCCCGGTACCTGTCAGCGTTATCGCACGATTCGTCGTTTGACTGGTTCCGCCGACAAAGCTCAGCGTGCCTGCCAGCGAAATGCCATCGGTGCCCTGGCCCAGGCTGCTGGCGCCGCCACCATTGCTGCTCACGGTGGCAAACTCCAGCGTGCCGGCTGTCACCGTCACACCCCCCGTGAAGGTGTTGGCCCCCAAAAGAGACAGGGTCCCAGCCCCGGCCTTGCTCAGCGAGTTGGCGGTGGTGCCATTGGAGATCACGCCTCCAAAGGTCAGCGTGCTGGCGGTGGTGGTGATGGTGCGCGTGGTCCCGGCGGAGGTGCCAAGGTTCACCGCGCCGGTTCCGAGATTCAGGCTGCTGGTGCCCGTGAAGGTGAAGTCTCCCTCGATCTTCACCGCGTTGTTGGCAAGATTGGTGATCGGGGTCGCAGCAACGCTGTTGTTCAGGACCGTGCCTCCCGCAATGGTGAAAAGACCGCCTGAACCGGTCGCACCCAGGGCGTTGGCGTTGTTCACGTTCAGTGTTCCCAGGGTCAGATTCACCGGGCCGGTGAAGCTGTTCGCGCCGGAGAGCGTCATGGCGGAGGTGGCTGAATTCTGGGTGATGCTCGTCACGTTCGCACCCACCGCGGCGCTGATCGTCAGCGCTCCCGTGGTGTTGCCGCGGTTGGTGATCGTACCCACCATGTTGAGCGCATTGGTCGAAAAGGTGACGCCTCCGGTCAGGGCGGTGGCAGAGTAGTTGACGTCCAGGTTTCCCGTTCCAGTCACGCCACCAGTGAAAGTGAGATTTGCAGTCGTCGCACCTACATCACCGGCAGCGATGGTCAGGTCATGCGCCAGAGTAATCGCGCCGGGGAAAATGCTGGCGCCAGTTGTCCGGCTCCCTAGAATGCTCAGCGTGCCGCTGCTTCCTGCGACGACATTCAACGGCGTGTTGTTGTAGGTCACGTTGCTCTGCAACCGCAGCGAGGCATTGCTGCTGCCCGCAGTGTCTCCCAGGGTGATCACATTCCCTGCCGCGCCCAGTGAAGAAGCGCTGGTGGCCCCTTCCAGAATGCCTTTCTTGATGGTGATGCCACTGGTGAAGGTGTTCGCCCCTGTAAGCTGCAAAGAGGAATTGAGACTGTCCTGAACGACGCCGGTGACACTGGCGCCAATGATGCCGCTGATGATTGTTCCTGAGGTGGCGTTCAAGCCAACGCCATTGTTGATGACGGCTCCGACATTGTTCACCGGGCCGGAAACCGTCACACCGCCGGCCGTGACGCTGTCGTTCTTGAGAATGAGATCACCTGTTCCCTGCACCGTCGCAGAGACTGTCAGAAGCTTCGTGCCGAGGAGATTTTGAAGGATCGTCCCGGCTGAGTTCACGTTGAGAGCCGTGGTGCTGATGGTCAGCGCGGAAGTCGTGCTGTTCTCGATGATCTGCGTCACGTTTGAACCAATGCCGCCGCTGATGGTGACGGTGCCTGTGCTGGAGCTGAGATTGGTGATCGTGCCGGCATTGTTCAGGGCATTGACACTGAAAGTCGTGGTTCCGCTGAGCGACTGATTGTTGATCGTCAGGCTGTTCGTCCCTGTCACCCCGCCGCTAAAGGTGGCATTCACCGCGGCGGCATTGACCGGCGTGCCGATCGACAGCGTGCCGGTGCCGCCGGCGGCCAGCGCGATGGCGTTGGCATAGGTCAGGCCGGTCGTGTTTACCTGCAGCGTGGCGGAGTTGCTGCCGGTGGTGTCTCCCAGTGTGATGGTGCCGGCGCCGAAGACACTCGCACTCACAGTGCCGATCACCGTGCCTGCCTTGAGGGTCAGGCCGCCATTGAAGGTATTGATGCCGGAGAGGTTCAGCGTGCCCGCCCCTGTTTTCGACAATGCAAAGCCACTGCCCGAAATAACGCTCGCGACGGTGAGGGAGGAGCCGTTCGCGCCGGTGCCGTTCACATTCCAGCTTTGCGCGGCGCCAAGAATGACGTTCGCATTGATCGTCACGGCGCCCGCATTGCTGGCGACGTCGATGCCCCCGCTCTTGATGGTCAGGTTGCTGGTGGCCGGAGTGCCTGCATTGATGGTCCACGAGGTGACACCTGAAGGATTCGCGGTGAACTGGAGACCGGCGACGGTGAAGTTCGCGTCCAGCGTCGTGGTGAATGCGGGACCGCCAGTGAGCACTGTGGTGCCGAAGATGACCGTGGTTCCCGGCCCGGGAGTGAAAGTACCGTCCGTGGTTCCTCCGAGGTCTGTGGTGAAATTGGTCGCGCCGGAATTGTTGGTGGCCCAGCTTCCCGTCCCCTGCGTGTTGTTCCAGACAAGATTGCCCACGATGGCGTTGCCGGTGGTGTATTGCACCAGAGAATCGGTGACGGTGAGGAAGCCGCTGGAAAAACCGCCCGGCTGGCTGCCGAGCACATAGGTCCCCGCGCTCAAGCCGCTGGGGGCCGCCAGCACGGTGTAACTCGTGGCATCCTGCAGGCCGGAAATACCGCTTAGGTTCAACCGGATCGTGTTGGCCACCACTGCGGCTGAGTTGACGGTTAACGTGTCGCTCAACGCCCCGAGTTCCAGGCTGAGGGTCGCAATGCCCGATCCCGCGCCCAGGTTCAAGGAGGTCAGATTCGACAGGGCGCTGCCAGCACCGTCCAGAAGGCTGAGGAAAGCCCCTCCTCCCACAGTCACACTGGTGATGGAGCCAGGAGCCGTCAGGCCGCCGGTCAGGTTGAGATTGCTGCCCGTCCCTATGGCACTCAGTGCCGTGGTGCCGTTCAAAGCCGCGGCGATGGTCAGGGTCCCTCCCGTCACCGATGTCGCGCCCGTGTAGGACAGCGTGACCCCGCTGCTGGGAATGGTAACGGACGCAGTTCCCGTCTTGGTCAGGGAAAGGGCGCCGCCGCCAGTGTTACTGATGGTAAATGTGCCGCCTGCGGAGGGGGCGATCGTCGCTGTCTGATTGTTCGCCCCAAAAGTAAGAGACGCAGCAGATAGTGAGCTGTTGTTGATCACCGCATTGCCTGCCGAGTTCGCCGTCAGACCATTGATTGTTTCATTCTCGCCGTTCAGATCCAGCGTGGCGGTGGCGCCCGCCGCAGGATTGAGGATGACGGCTCCTGCGCCGATGCTAAATGACAGCACCGTGCCGCTGCCAATGGTTTGCGCAACATTGGTCTTGAAACTGTTGGCGTCGGTAATGGAGGCAATGACGGAGTTTGCGGCAATGCCGATCCCCGAGACGCTCATCCCAGCGTAGAGCCCTGCAGTGGGCGCCGTCACGGTGGTCGAAGCCGATGAGCCCGCCGTGGTGGTGGAAGATGCGGTGACCACACCATCGGGTATGACTTCGCTCGCGCCCACCTTCAACGTGCCGCTGGAGATTGTGGTGGCGCCCAAATAGACATTGCCGGTATTTCCCAAGGTCAGACTGCCCGTCCCCGAGTATGTGATCCCGACAACACTGGTGCTGGCGGCACCCGCCGACGCCTGGCTGATCAGACCGTTTAGGATCGTATCGCCCGAACCGTCGAAGTTCCAACTGGTGCCAGTGACCGCGCCGGTAAAGGTATAGGCACCATTGAAGGTCAGTGTTTTGCCCGTCACAATGTTGTTGCGGGTGAAGCGGCTGATGACGGAGGTCGTTCCATTGGTTACCGCCCCGTTGAAAGTGAGGCTGTAATCACCGACGTAGGCGTCAATGGCATTGGTGGTATTGGTGAGCGTGATTGGGTTGGCGATGTTTCGATCGCCTCCGGAGGCGAAGATGGTGGCGTTGTTGAGGGCCAGCGCACCGCCGACACCAAGGGCCTGGTCGTTGCCCACACCGAGCGAGCCCCCGCTGTTGACCGTGGTAGCACCCGTGTAAGTATTGACTCCGGAAAGGATCCAGGTGCCGGCGGAGTCGTGGGTGACGCTCAGCGCATTGGCACCGTTGTTCGCCAGAACGCTGGTGATCTCATTGGCAAAATTATTGGAACCTCGCAATGTAAGCGTTTTGGTGGTTCCCGCCGTATTGGTGAACACCCCGCTCAAAACCAGAGCGCCTGAACCGTCCGCGACGATGATCGGGGCGGCGGTGGTGGTGCCGAGGAAGGTGATGCCACGGTCGCTGGTTTCTCCCGAGCCGACATAGACGAGAGTTCCCGTGGTGGTGCTGCCGCTGCCGAGAGAGACCGCCCCGCCATTGCTCATGCCAACACTGGTGCCAGTGGCCGGACCCGTGCTAAGCCCGAGTGAGTTCACCACCAGAATGCCTGACTGCACAGCCGTGGTTCCGGTGTAAGTGTTGGCGGCCAGAAGCTGCAGCGTGCCGGTGCCTGTCTTGATAATGCCAGCCGCTGCACCGCTGTTGCTGATGACACCCGAGATGGTGGCAAAATCGGTGAACGTGCTGGTATTGTCATCCACCTGGATGGTGCGGTTCGCGCCATTGAGGTTGATGGCATTGCGAAACTCCACTTCGGCGAGCGAGTAGATGGAGCTCAGCTGCAGGGGCGCGGTGGTCGTAGCCGCCGTACCCATGAAGCCACCGCTGTTCCATGTCAGCGCCGTGGGACTGGCCAGGCCGCCCAGTGCCACCACCAGCTTGCTGTCGGAGGCCGAAAAGCCCGAGGCACCGGTGGTCAGGCCTGTGGCCCAGGACACGGTGTTGGAACCTGCCGAGGCCGAAGCAACAAGATCGCGCGTGAAATTGCCACTGGACACCAAAACACCGCCAGTGGTCGTGCCACCGAGAACCAGTCCGCTGGCAGTCGGCAGAGTCGAGCCGTCAATCGCCTGCAGGTAGCCGGCCGTGCCGGCCGTCGCACCTGTTCCAGCAATCAGCGTGATGCCGGTGTAGCTGTTCGCGGTATTGCCCAAAATCCAGAGACCCGCGCCCACCTTGGTGAGATTGGTTTTAAGCGCACCATTGTCCAAAATCCGGATGTTAAACTGATTGTCACCCGTCGAAGACCCCCCAAGGGTCAGGGTCTGGGCAGCAGTGGCACTGGCCCCGAAGAAGATGACGTTGTTGGCCGCATTCGCCACGCCATTCATGATCAGCGTGGAGTTGTTCGCGGAGTTGTTGGCAATCTGGCCGCCACCGCTGGCACCGGTGCCGTTCAAGGTGAACAGACGGTCAATGATGACCGAGGTGGTGCCTGTGTAGGCGATCCCCTCAGTGCCACCAGAGCCACCAAACACAAGACTGGCGGCATTGTTGGCATCTGACACGACACTCTGAATGCCTTTGCCAATGCTGCTGGCGCTGCCGTAGTTCGCGAGGGTGGTTACATTCACGAGCTTCGTGGTTGCCAGGGTGGTTCCGATGGTGGTCACGCCCGTATAGGTGTTGAGTCCGCTCCACGTCGGGGTGCCCGTGGTTCCTGTCAGAGTCACGTTGGTCACGCCAGCACCGTCCTGGATGATGCCGGAGAAGATGCCCGCACCAGTCGTGGCGTTACCGAGGATAAGTGTTGCAGCTGCGGCGTTGGAGTTTGTTACCGTACCTGCACCATCGAAGGAGCCGATCGAAGTCCCGGTGGACTGACCATTGAGGTCAAGGGTCGCTCCTTGCCGCAGGACCGTGGCAGCATTTGCGCCGCTCAGGCGCGCGCTGGCGCCTGAGAGCTGGATTGTGCCTTCATTGATCGTGGTGGCCCCCGTCTGAGCATTCGTGCCCTGAATGATGAGCGTACCAGCACCGTTTTTGGTAAGCCCGCCTGTCTGAGTCGAGCTGATGGTGACGTTGGAAGTGAGTGTCAGCGTGTCAGAGGCGCCGTTCACCCGGATGGCAATGTTCGTGGCCGTCGCTCCTCCAAGAATGGTTTTGCCCGAAGCCGTTCCATCAATCGTAGCGCTGCCGCCCGTCTGCAGCAGGGCGCCTGTGTTCAGCGTCAGATTGCCCGCCATCGTCAGATTAAACGTGGTCATCTTCAAAGACGTCACAGCCACCGCCACCTGGGAGGAAATGGCGGCATTGACCAAATTGTGGCTGCCAGCCGTCAAAGCCGCTCCGCCGTTCACAAATCCCGCTGTGCTGCCATACGTCGGCGCAAATACCTGTGCGGAAGCATTGATGGCGGCAAAGTCCGCTCCGTTCACATAAAGGTGGCCCAGGAAATTGGCCGTGCCAGGCAGTGTCGTTGCGGTGGTCGTCGCCTGTCCGGTGAGAGTGATCAACCCGCCGCCGCCACCTGTCGTCACAAAGTTCACGCTCGATGCTGCCGTCGTGGCCCCCAAGGACGTAAACGTCAGGTTCGCCGCACTCCCGCCGCCGCCCGAGGTAAGTATGATCGTGCCCGCCCCGGCCGTCGCAGTCAGCGCGCCCAATGTCTCCGTTGTGGCCGAGCCGCTGATCCCCGTAAATTCAAGCGTGCCGCCCGCCGTAAGGGTGGTCGCATTGGAGTTGAAGGTGATGGCCGACGCGTCCGCCACAATCGTGGACGCAGCAGCATTGGCTTTGATCTTCAAAAGGCCGGCCGTGATGGTCGTGGTGCCCGTGTAGGTGTTCACCCCGGCAAGCTGCCAGGTGCCCGCATCGGCCTTGGTCACAGAAGTGAGGTTGGTGCCGGTCAGATTGTCCACAATGGCACCATTGATCGTGTTGATCTGCGTGCTCGTGCCGCCCAGTGTCAGGGTCTTGCTGCCCGCACCGCTGGCGCTGACAACCGTGGTCGTGGGTGTGGTGGCGGCAAGAATCACCGGAGCGGCAACGGTCTGGTTGGCATTGATCGTGGCACCGCCCGTCGTGCCGGCGAGATCGATCACGCGGGTGGTTGTCACCGCGGCCGACGTGATCACTTGATTGGCGGTCCCAGCGCCCGTGGCTGGCGTGCTCAGTGTAACCACTTTGCCGGCGATCGACGCTACCGTCGTCCCCGGAGCGAGGCCGGTCCCCGAAAGGGGGGAACCCACGACAAGTCCGCTCGTCGAAGCAAGTGTGATGGTTGTCGCGCCCGCAGAAAAGGCAGATGTCAGGAGGGTGGTGCCATTCACTGCGGAGGTGAGCCCCGCCGCAGTCGAAGCCGTGCTGGTGCCGAAGTTCAACGTGCCGGCGACCGTCGTGGCACCCAGGACAATGTCTCCGGCAGATGCCAGGGTCAGAGAGCGGAAGTCCGTGATCGTGAGAATACCAGCACTCACGGTAGTCGTACCCGTGTATGTCGAAGCCGTTCCCGCAATCGTCAGGGTGCCAGCACCGGACTTGGCGACGCTGTCTGCCGCCCCGCCAGAAGCCGTGATGCCCGTGTTGAACCGGAAATCGCCCGTGCCATTGACGGTCAGCGTGTTTGAATTGGTGGTCTGGCCCCAAACGTTTCCGGTCAGGGTCACAAGCCCGCTGCCGTTGTTGGTGAGAGTGACGTCGCCGCTGGCATTCGCCGGCGTGACCGTCATGGCGTTGAAAGTGGTGGAGAAGCCGTTGCGGGAGTTGAACGTGAGGGTGACGTTATTGGTGGGCAGCAGGTTGCCAAAGGTGGCGGCTCCATTGATGGAGGCGGCCCCGAGAGTCCCGACGGCATGATCAACGAAGAGCGTGCTGTTAGCACGAAAATCAACACCCTTGGTGGAAGCGTTGAAGGTGTCCGCGCGGAATTCGAAGACGCCACCGTTTAGGTCGATCACACTGTTGGCACCCGTGCCAACATTGCTGCCCAGGGCAGCCACGGAAGAAACTCGTATGGAACCAGCACCCACACGCAGCGTTCCTGAGAAGCCCGTGGCATCCGTGGGGGACAAAATGAGCGTTCCAAAACCCGTCTTCTGAATGCTTCCCGTTCCAGCAAGTATGCCATTGATGTTGAAGCTGCCGATGCTGCTGGTGGAGCCAAGGGTGGTGTAGTTGGTAACGGCCGTGCCACCAATGGATAGATTGGAGAGTGTCAGGACTCCAAAACTGGAAGCCGCACCGGTCTGAATGCCAAGCGCGTTCGGCACTGTGGTAAGGAGGCCGGAAATAGTGTTGTTCCCCACACTGATCAGTGCCGAGCCGCTGAGGGCGGAGGTCTGAACCACATTTCCTCCTCCACCGCCAGTCATGGAAAGATTGCGCGAAAGAGTGAAACCGCTGGAGTAACTGCCAGCAGACGTGTTGCCCAAGAGCATCAGGCTGCCGCCTGCAAGCCCAGGGGTCTGCACTCCATTGATCGCCACCGTGGAAGTGTCCGCACCCAGCTCCCCGTTGTTGTCGATGACGAGGGTGCCCGAATTGATCGTGGTGACACCCGTGTAGCTGTTGGCGCTGTTGGTGAGCCTGACCGCGCCGCGACCAGAATTGTTCGCCCCCGCCAGGGTCAGCCCGTTCGTGCCATTGAGCAGGGAGGCGATGATGGAGTAGGTGCCGAGATTCGCCGTGATATCGCCCGTGCCTGCGAGGGCAAGAGTGCCGCCGGTCAGCGTGTAGCCCGTGGTTTTAAACTGCAATGCACCGGCCGTGATGCCGCCTGCATCCAGCGTGACTGTGCCGCCGTTCGCCCCCCAAAAGATGGCGGTGTCATTGTTGGCATTGTTCCATGCCTGATCGCTGATGGAAATTCCATCCCACCAGTTCGCATTGGTGGTGTTCCAGGAACCGGTGCCCCCCAGGCTGGCGCCTGTGACCGCGTTGTTGCCGGTGGCGTCCGCGTCTGAGTCCCAATAAAATGTCGCGGCCCGGAGGGGCTGCCCGATCTGCCAGAAAAGCGTCAGCACCATCATCATGGATCCAATGGACTGGCGGTGGGCACGTAAAGACTTCATAATAGAATTGGTTTGGCGGACCGGGATGGTAAGAGATTTTGGATGTACGAGGCAAGAATTTGTTGGATTTCGAATAAAGATTTTGGCAGCTCAAACATTGGCTAAAGGTTATCTTTATGTCGTTTGTGATTCCTACCCATGGCAGGCGCAGAGCCCATCTGCACCTCCCTTGGCAAGATGTCCTCTTTCCCCGCGTTTCCCCCCGCTGCATGAGACTCCCAACCCTTCTGGCCACGGCCGTACTCCTCGTCTTCTCTCAAGTCCACGCCGCCCAGCGGCCCAACGTCCTCTTCATGATGGCGGACGATTTGAACAACAGCCTCGGGTGCTATGGGCATCCGCTGGTCAAGACGCCGAATCTGGACAAGCTGGCCGCGCGGGGCGTGCGCTTTCAAAATGCCAACTGCCAGTTTCCGCTCTGCGGACCGAGCCGGAACTCCATGCTGACGGGCCTTTACCCGAACAGCACCGGAATCCTGGGGAACTCCCAGCTTTTTCGGCAGACCATCCCCAATGCGGTCAGTCTGCCGCAGGCATTCCGGCGGGACGGCTACTTTGCGGCACGTATCGGAAAACTTTACCACTATGGAGTGCCTAACTCGATCGGTACCAACGGCCACGATGACCCCTCCTCCTGGGAACTGGAACTCAATCCCGCAGGCTGTGACCGCTTGGTGGAGCCTCCAGACATCTTCTCCCTCCTGCCTGGAAACTTCGGCGGTACCCTGAGCTGGTATGCCTCTCCACGACCGGATGAAAAACACACCGACGGCCTGCAGGCCAAGGATGCGGAGTGGGTACTCGAACGCTGCGCGAAAGAGAAAGATCGACCCTTTTTCCTGGCCCTCGGTTTCTTCCGTCCGCACACGCCTTATGTCTCACCTGAGACATGGTTCAAGGGCTATCCGAAGGATCAAATGCCCGTGGTTCAGGGCATCAAGGAAGACCAGGCCGACCTGCCTGCGCCCGCTTTGGGCAGCTACAAGAAAGAGCAGGATAATCTGACCGATGACCTGCGACGCCAGGCGGTGCAGGCCTACTTTTCCGCCATCAGCTTCATGGATGCCCAGGCGGGCAAGGTGCTGGACGCGCTGGACCGCCTGGGGCTCGCGGAAAACACCATCGTGGTGTTTACCAGCGACCATGGATACCATCTGGGTGAACACGGGCTGTGGCAGAAGCAGAGCATCTTTGAAGAAAGCGCGCGGGTGCCGCTGCTCATTGCCGCTCCAGGAATGAAGAAGGGGGTGGTGGCCAGCAGTCCGGTGGGCCTCATCGATCTCTACCCCACGCTGACCGAACTCTGCGGCGTGAAGGCGCCCGCGAATCTGCAGGGCCAGAGCCTGGTGCCCATGCTGAAGGACCCGGAGGTCAAAGGACGCGGCTGGGTGCTGAGCCAGGTGGTGCGCGGCGGCGGCTTCAAACGCATGGGCGCCAGTCCGGCCAAGGGGGACGATGGCAAACGTTTCTTTGGCTACGCGCTGCGCACCGACCGCTGGCGCTACATCGAGTGGGATGAAGGCAAGGCAGGGAAGGAGTTGTACGATCACGAAAAAGATCCCAAGGAGCTGACCAATCTGGCTGACAAACCCGAGCAGGCTGAAGTGCAGGCGAAACTGGCGGAGCAGCTTCATGGCATCGTGAAGACCACCTTCCCCGCCGACGGCAAAACACCGGAGATCGCGAAGGGCAATGCAATGTACACGCCCGAACTGGTGGATCCCCAGGGTGGCAAGGCGACCAAGGAATAAGGAATCTGACTCATGAAATCTCTTCTCTGCCTCCTTGCGTCATTCGTCGTCCTGCACTCAGCCTCCGCTGCCGCACCGAACATCGTTCTGATCAACATCGACGATCTCGGCTATGCGGACATCGGCCCCTTCGGTGCAAAGATGCCCACGCCCAATCTCGACCGCATGGCGAAGGAGGGCATGAAACTGATGAGCCACTATGCGGCGCCGGTGTGCACGCCCTCGCGTGCGGCGATGATGACCGGCTGCTATCCGAAGCGGGTGCTGCCGGTGCCTCATGTGCTCTTTCCCGCAGCCGCCGTGGGCCTCAGCCCGAGCGCAACCACCGTGGCCGAGGTGCTGAAAGGCGCGGACTATGCCACGGCGTGCATTGGCAAATGGCACCTGGGAGACCAGCCGGAGTTTCTGCCCACCAACCAGGGGTTCGAGAGCTACTTTGGCATTCCTTATTCGAATGACATGGGGCCTGCGTCCGAAGGTTCCAAAAGCAATCCGGACAAACCTCTGCCGAAGGGAAATCCGAAAGCGGGTGCCGGCAAGGGCAAAGGTGACGCCGAACCGGAGACGGGCCTCAAAGGCAATGCGCAGCCACCGCTGCCGCTGGTGGAAAATCACAATGTGGTTGAGCGTGTGAAAGCCGCGCAGCAGCATACTTTCACCCGCCGCTACACAGAGCGCGCGGTGAAGTTCATCAAGGAGCATCAGAAGAAGCCTTTCTTTCTCTACCTCCCGCACAATGCGGTGCACTTCCCGCATTATCCGCACCAGGACTTCATGGGCAAATCAGGCCTCAGTCTGCAGAAGGACTGGGCGATGGAGGTGGACTGGTCGGTGGGACAGGTGCTGGACACACTGCGTGAGTTGAAGCTGGATGCGAACACGCTGGTGATCTTCACCAGTGACAATGGCGGGCCATTGAATCAGGGTGCGGACAATACACCGCTGCGTGGCAGCAAGGGCAGCACGCTGGAAGGCGGCATCCGCGTGTGCACGATCGCGTGGTGGCCGGGGAAGATTGCTGCGGGATCGAAGACGAATGAGATCACGGCGCACATGGACTGGCTGCCCACGTTTGGAACGCTGGCGCGCTGCAAGAGCGTGGGTGAGCTGAAGCTCGATGGCAAAGACATCTCACCGATTCTGCTGGGGCAGAAGGAGGCCGCGGGGCATGATGTGTTTTATTATTATGCTGGCTTCAACCTGCAGGCGGTGCGCAGCGGATCGTGGAAGCTGCAGCTGGGCAAGAATGAATTGTACAACCTTGATGAGGACATCGGCGAGGCGAAGAATGTGGCGGCGGAGCATGCGGACATCGTGGCGCAGCTGCAGAAACATGCGGAGGCGATGAAAGCGGATCTGGGAGACAAGACGAAGGATGCGCCGGGTGTACGTGAGCTGGGGCGGGTGGCGAATCCGCAGCCGTTGATCGGTGCGGACGGGACGGTTCGGGAAGGTTTTAACAAGATTGCGAAGACACTGCCATGAAGACGACAATGCTGTTTTTGATGCTGGCCACGGCCGTTTTTTCGGCTGAAGCACCGCTTTTGAAAGATGACTTTCTTGTGTCGGATTCCGCAATGCGGCGGGCGGCGCGGGGGCCCTGGAAGTTTGTGGAGGGCAGCGCGGTCTGCACCCAGGATGATGCGCTTTTTAAGAAAAACAAGGATCATGGACCCATCCTTTTCTATGACCTGGCTTACACGGATGCTTTCATCCATTTCGCGGTGAAGCGGGATGAGGCGAACAAGATGATCATTTTCACGGCCAATGGGGCTGACGGGCATGTTTTCCGGCTGGTTTTCACGCCGGCGGGAATGGGGGTGCGGGCGTTTCCGCCGGAGCAGAAGGACCACAAGTCGATCTCGCTGGGGAATGAGAAGGCGGTGGTGCTGAAGCCGGGGGCGTGGACGAAGGTGAGCGTGGAGCTGCGAGGGACGAAGGCGACGGTGAAGGTGGGGGACTTCAGCAAGGTGTATGAGCATGCCTCGATCGCCCGGGCGAAGACGAACCTGAGCGTGGGATTCAGCTATGGGACCGTGAGTGTGACGGAGATGGTGGTGGACAAGTAGGTGGAGGGCTGGCGCAAAAAGAGCAGCGCACAGTCTTTGTGCGTTGTGAGTGAATGCGAATGCCCAGATGCCGCACAGGGGACTGTGCGGACTACTTTACAACCCGCCGAGCTTGCAGATGTGGTCCCAGTGTTTGGCTTCCACGGGGGTGATGGAGAGGCGGTTGCCGCGGCGGAGGATGAGCATGTCTGCGAGCTTGGGGTCGGCGCGGAGCATGTCGAGGGTGACGAAGGTTTTGAAGTCGGCCTCCCATTTGACGTCCACCATGAGCCAGCGGGGGTCTTCGTGCTTGCTGCCTTTGTCGAAGTATTCGGAGGAGGGGTCGAACTGGGTGGGGTCGGGGTAGGCTTCCTTGACGATTTTGACGATGCCGGCGATGCCGGGGACGTCGCAGCTGGAGTGGTAGAAGAAGCCGAGGTCTCCGAGGGACATGTCGTCGCGCATCATGTTGCGGACCTGGTAGTTGCGGACGCCGTTCCAGGGTTCCGTCTTTTTGGGGCGCTTCTTGAGGTGGTCGAAGGAGAAGACGTCGGGTTCGGATTTGAGGAGCCAGTGGTGCATGGGATTTGAACCACGGAATACACGGAATACACGGAAAGGGAATGAGAACTTAAGGTCCCCTAGAGCTGATTCGACGAGCAGACTGAGTTTTACAACGCAGCTCTGGAGCAGAGCGGAAGCAGCCGAAGGCAAATTAGAAGACCGCAGAGAATACCTTTGAGATCGGGCCTCTGCGGCTTCCATGCGCACACATGCGGGATGATCCGTTGTGTTATACAATGATGAGGCGGTGGGCTGGTCATTGATCGCGCTCGACACTTACGCATCTTTTGCGAAGATCTATGCTGACCATGGGCCGAACTGACCAGTTGTATTCGAGACTTGAAGCTTTGGAAGAGGAGTTTGAGGTGTCGCTGCGAACGGAGTTTGAGAAAATCGCCGGAGGAAGTTATTCCGGTTTTCTTTCTCGAAAAAATTCACTCCTTATCTGGGGTCGAAGATGGCTGTCGCGTGAAGTTGCGCTTTTGGAACGCTTAGAAACAGACATCAGGCAATTGAGGATCCAACTGTTTGCGTCTGATCAAGACGGAGTGCTGGGGATTCTGAGCGAGTACCTGACGATGACTGCAACCTCCGATGCGCACGGAGGCAGGGCTCACGCTGCGAGGACCGTATTGAAGGAGTGGGATTCGCTTAAACCGTGATCAGCCGGTTGCGGGCGGTGATGGGCCAGCGTTCGGTGGTTTTGGCGGAGTCGATGATGTAGGCTTCGCCGTGCATGGAGACGGTGGGGCAGACGTGTTTGGGGATGCCGTGGAGGGCCTGGCCGATGGTGAATTCGTGGGCGCGCTCGGTTTCGAGGACGAGGTGTTCTTCGCTCTGCATCACGGGGATGGCGTCGGGGAGTTCCTCGAAGCGGACGCGGGGATGGGGCTGCTCGGGGGCGACGGACTTGTGGCCGAGGTCGAGGGTGATGCGGTTTTTGCCGGGCTTGCTGATGACGCGGGCGAGGAGGACGGCGGCGGGCTGGAAGGGAAGGTCCTGGGGATATTTATCTCCATAGCCGAAGTCCCAGAGAACGGTGGTGCCGGGGCTGAGGGTGCGGTCTTCGTAAGAGGCGTGGATGCCAAAGGTGGGGGAGCCACCGGCGACGAGTTCTTTGACGATGATGCCTTCTCCCTGCAGGCGACAGCGGAACTGGAGGACGGGGGCGAAGGCGGCATCGCAGCGCTCGCGGCGGACGTCGAGACTTTCGTCATGGATGTGGCCGTCGTAGGCGTGGATGCCGCGGAACTGGAGGCGGGGGGTGTCCTTGATGATGTGGGCGAGGCGGACGGCGGCGTCTCCAGGGACGATGCCGGTGCGGCCCATGCCGCAGTCGATTTCGATATAGACGCCAAGGGTGACATTGTGCTGCTGGGCGGCGGAGGCGAGGAAGGCGACGGTTTCCTCGGCATCGGCGATGCTGGAGAACTGGGTGTCGGGGAACTTGACGGCGAGGTCTCCGAGGCGCTGGGCATTGATGCCGACGCAGGGCATGGCGACGAGGACGTCTGTGGCGCCGACGGCGGCGCACATCTCGGCCTCGGCAATGGTGGAGGTTTTGAAGGTGGTGATGCCGAGGCGGATCTGCATGGCGATGACCTCCGCAGTCTTGTGGGTCTTGACGTGGGGGCGGAGGCGTTTGGGGCTGCCGGCGATCTGGATCATGAGTGCCAGATTGTGCTCGATGCGCCTGCGGTAGAAGAGGAGCGCGGGGGACGGGATGTCAGCTTCGTTTTCGACGTGGAACCAGGCGGGATGCATGAGGGAGAAAGTGGTGAGGACGGGGGGGGTGGTCAAATGCGGGCGTTGGGAGGATCTTGCGGAGAGAAGAGCGGAACGGGGGAGCCGGTTGTTTCACCTCATTGAACGGGGCGGTTTTCTCCTCATGCGGCGGGCGGCGGTGCTGATCTGGCGCGGCGGGATTTGAAGAGGTGTGAGATTCCCCCGATGATGGCGAGGAGATAAATGAAGGCCGCGGGGAGGAGGAGGGTGCGGGTGCTGGCTTTGTCCTCGATGATGATGGCGAAGAGCGAGGGATTCCGCGGCCATGATTTGCGGACGAGGTACGGGAGGGGCGTTTTGCGCAGGACGCCCTGGAGCTCGTCTGCCTGGGCGAGCTTCTGGAGGCGGTCGGGGCTGGTTTTGAGCACGACCATGGTGTCCGGAGAGGGCCATGAGGCGGGGGCGAAGGGAATGTAAAGCTCCTCGGATGAGCCGCTGGACTGCAGGCTGGATGCCTGGTCGAGTTTGAGATCCGGGAGCTGGCGCCTGTCGAGCGTGATGTTTTGCGGGATGAACCCGGCCTGGCGCACTGCGGTGTCAAAAGAGGCGCCTTCGAGCTGGGTGCCGCCGGTGCCGACCAACCATGCGGTGAGGGCGAAGTGAGCGAGAACGAGCAGACCGGGGATTCCAAAGCCGATCAGCTTTGCCGCTCCGCCCGCGGAGGTGAAGGACAACTGAAGGATGATGGCAGGAGCGAAAAAGAGAAGGAACGTGAGGATGAAGGTGAGCTTCTGCATGTAGCTGTCCATGATGGCCATCTGCGCGGAGACGACCCAGGAGTAGGGGCCCCACTCCGCCCAAAGAGAGAAGGCAAAAGTGCCGACGAGGAGGATGAAACCCAGGGCGGAGAGAAGAGCTTTGATGGACATGAGGATTTTCTAGAGGTTTTCCATGGAGACGTCAATGGAGCGCGGGGGGGGCTGGCGCGTGAGTCATCTCATGGGTCGTTGGAAAAGAAGTCTTCATGGCAGCATCGCGCAGATGCCTCACCACTCCTGCCTTTCCACAACCCAAGGACGGCGCACCTTTTTGAGCGCCTGCGGCGTCGTGGACCCATAACCACGGACCCGACGCAGCGGTTCCCTGCCAGCCCTGCAGCATACTTCCCGAGGGGTGGCAGGAGATGCGCTGTGCACGTCCCTGGAATCCTCGTCCCGGCTTGGGCTGCATCCACATCGCATGCCCGTTCTCAAAGGATCGTGGCATCACTGAGAGCCGCGGGGTTCTGGGGACAATTCTCCAGACTCAGAAGCCGGCTGAAGCCGGTGCTACAATGCGGCACTGGAAGAGCCGATGGGTGGGGCTTGCGAAGAGGCGAAGGCGTGCGATGGGAAGGGGTACATGACTTTTCTCGACAAACTGAACCAACGCATCTCGAAGACCGGATCCAACCTTTGTGTGGGGCTGGATGTGAGGGCGGAAAACGCGGAGGAGGCGACGAAGCGGTGGATTCTGGACGTGATCGCGCAGACGGCGCCGTATGCGGCGGCGTTCAAGCCGAACTCGGCGTACTTTGAGGCGCTGGGGTGGCGGGGGATGAAGATGCTGGAGGAGATTTTGCAGGAGATCCCGAAGGAGATTCCGGTGGTGCTGGATGTGAAGCGCGGGGACATCGGCGAGACGCAGGGGTATTATGCGAAGGCGTGCTTTGAGGCGATGAACGTGGACGCGGTGACGCTGAATGCGTACATGGGGCGGGACACGCTGGAGCCGTTTTTGAAATACACGGACAAGGGGCTGTACCTGCTGGGGGTGACTTCCAACGCGGGGGCGAAGGACATCGAGCTGCAGCGGACGGGGGAGCGGCAGGTGTATGAAATCGTGGCGGGAATGACCGCGGGGCACCCGCAGGCGGGGCTGGTGGTGGGGCTGACGAATGCGGCGCCGGATGTGCTGAACCACATCCCGGATGTGCCGCTGCTGATCCCTGGACTGGGGGCGCAGGGTGGAGACCTGGCGGCGCTGAAGGGCAGCGGGCGGAAGGCGCCGCTGCTGGTGAATGTCTCCCGCGGGGTTCTGTATCAAAAGGATGAGCTGAGTTTTGCGGCGCGGGCGGAGTTTTGGATGCGTCAAATCCAGAATGCGCTTAACTGACTTTTTCATTTTTAAGAATGACAAAATCGGAACGCGGATGCCGCTTGATTGAAGCGGAATCGAGGGGATGGATAGCGGCACCTCCTCCTCATTGACCGCTCCCATGGTTTTCGATCTCAGCGAGCACCTCAAAACCCCCTTTCAGCGGCGCATCTACCGTCTGCTGGGTCCTGCCGTGGAGACGGCGCTGGGGCTGCGCGGTTTTGAGGCGTGCTACCAGGAGTCGGCGCGGCTGTTCAAGGACCACCCGCAGCACCCGAATGTGTTTGCGTGGTTTGATTCGGTGGCGCATGCGCTGAAGCTGCAGGAGGAGGTGGATCTGCCGGCGGAGTTTGTGTTTCCGAAGCAGGGGCCGCTGATCATCGTGGCGAATCATCCGTTTGGGGTGATCGACCCGGTGATGCTGGCGCGCTGGGCGGGGCAGTTCCGGCCGGACCTGAAGGTGATGACGAACTCCCTGATGCTGGCGATGAAGGAGCTGAAGGAGCATGTGATTCCGGTGGACCCCTTTGGCGGGGAAGGCGCGGCGAAGCGCAACATGGGGCCGATGAAGGAGGCGATCCGCCTGCTGCGCGGCGGCGGCACGCTGATCATCTTTCCTGCCGGCGAAGTGGCCTCCTACAAGCCGGGGCGCGGGCTGGATGAGCCGGCATGGAGCAACCATGTGGGGTCCCTGGTTCGGCGCACGCAGGCGACGGTGCTGCCGGTTTATTTTCCGGGGTCCAACAGCGCGCTGTTTCATGCGGCGGGGATGATCCACCCGCGGCTGCGAACGAGCCTGCTGCTGCGGGAGTTCTGCAACCGGGCGAACACGCCGGTGCCGATGAGGGTGGGGCAGCCGATCCCGTATTCGCGGCTGAAGAAATTTGAGGATGATGAGTCGCTGACACGCTACCTGCGGATTCACACGTTTGTGTTACATCAACGTGGCAAAGAGCAGGCGGCCAAACTGACGGTGAAGGGCGAAACGCTGAGCATCACGCCTCCGTCTGAAAACCAGCAAGCCCACATGGTGGATGAGATCGACCGGCTGCGCGCCCGCGGGGGCCGCCTGGTCGGTCAGGGGAACCTGTCTGTGTATCAGGCGCACTCGCATGAGATTCCGGTGCTGTTGCCGGAGATCGGGCGGCTGCGTGAGATCACCTTCCGAGAGGTGGGGGAAGGGACGGGCAACGAGATCGACCTGGACAAGTACGACCGCTACTATGAGCACCTCATTCTGTGGGATGAGGAGAAGGAGCAGGTGGCGGGGGCGTACCGCCTGGGGCGTGCGGATGTGATTTTGCGGGAGTATGGCTCGAAGGGGCTGTACACGAGCACTCTGTTCCGGTTTGAGAAGCCGTTTCTGGCGAACCTGGAGCACGCGGTGGAGATGGGGCGGAGCTTCATCATCAAGGCGTACCAGAGGAACCTGGCGTCGCTGCCGCTGCTGTGGAAGGGGATCGCGCACTGGATCGCGCGGAATCCGCACTACAAGAAGCTGTTTGGGCCGGTGAGCATCAGCAAGGACTACAGCAGCCTGTCGCGGAAGATGATCGTGGAGTTTTTGCAGGACAACCGGATGCACCCGCACCTGGCGAGCTTTGTGAAGGCGCGCAATCCGTTCCGGTACATGCGGACGCGGCGGATGATGCGGGAGTTCATCAGCGCGGACCTGCAGAATGTGGATGACTGCTCGGCGCTGATCTCGAGCCTGGAGACGGACGGGAAGGGCATCCCGATCCTGCTGAAGCACTACCTGAAGCTGAATGCGACGCTGCTGAGCTTCAACGTGGACAAGGATTTTTCGTCGGTGGTGGACGGGCTGATCATGGTGGACTTCACGGACATCGACGAGAGGCTGCTGGCGAAGTACATGGGGGAGGAGAACTGCCGGACGTATCTGGCGAACATCAAGAAGGAAGCGGCGTAAAGCCGGTGCGCGCGGGGGAGGCCTCTCACTCTCAACTCAGAGGGCGCAAGCGCAACTGGCGCAGGGTGTAAAAGGAAGCGGCTGACTCGGGCATGCGGCGCGCGCCATGCTTGCGTTTTGGGTCGAAATGATCGCGGTGAGTGTCGAAGATCTCTTCGACGAATTCTTTGCTGCCGAGGACGAGGCCATCGGTGAAGTAACGCACGCGGAGGCGAACGAGCTCGGCGGGGCTGAGCTTGCCTTTGGCGGCGAGCACGGCGCGGGCGGACTCGGGCGTGATGCCGCGGCGCATGACGGTTTTGTTCTGGGCATCGCGCACCTCGCGGCCCTCATCGTGGAGCAGGCAGCGGTAGGCTTCGGCCACGCCGGCGCTCTTCCAGCCGTCCACGGGTTTGCCGAGGGCTTTGCACAGGCCGCGCTGGGCCCGGCGGCTGCCGCTCAGCGCCTCGGCGTAGCCACACCAGCGGTAGTCCTTGGGGTCTTTGCACAGGCCGGCACGGACGGGGTTGAGATCGATGTAGGCGGCCATGGTGCGGAGGGGCTCGCCTTTGCCTTCGACGAGTACGCTTTTGAAGCGATCCATCCAGAGGGTGCCGCGGCGGGAGTGGCGCTTGTTGTACCAGCGGCTGAAACGCTCTTTGATTTCTTTGACGAAGAGGGAGAGATCGCAGAAGCGTTTTTTGAGGGCTTCGATGCGCTGCGTGGCGAGGATGGTCAGGCCGCGGGAGCGGAGGTCGGAGAGCTCATCGCGCAGGAGGCCAAGGTAGGCGCGGCTGTAGAGAATTTGAAGATGATCGAAGAGTTTTGCCTCGCCGTCAGGCCCCTCGAAGCGCTGGAGCCAGGTCTGGCGATGGGGGACCTCGGCGAGGAGGTGGAAGTGATTGCTCATGAGGCAGTAGGTGACGACCTTGATGCCGGAGAACTCCGCCATGCGCCAGATGACACGGCGGAGGGCTTCTTTTTCGATGTCGTCGAAATGAACCTCGCCGCCGCAGGTGCGTGACATGACGTGGTAGCAGTAGGATTCCAGGGGACCTTTGCCAAGGATGCGGTGGCGGCCACCGGACCAGGAGCGCGCGCCGGGATAGAGGTCGGTTTTGGCATTCACGCCGACAAGCTGCTCTTCGAGCGGGGGCGACTGGGGATGAGGGGATTGGGCGGGGCGCATGGGGCGGAAGATGGAAGGAAACGTGGCGGGGGCAATAACTAAATGCCTGGCATTATTAACGTCGGTGGTGGACGGGCTGATCATGGTGGACTTCACGGACATCGACGAGAGGCTGCTGGCGAAGTACATGGGGGAGGAGAACTGCCGGACGTATCTGGCGAACATCAAGAAGGAAGCGGCTTGAGGGGGGGGGGGGGGGGATGCGTCGGCGGGGCGGGGGGGGATGCGGCGGCGGGGCGGGGGGGGATGCGGCGGCGGGGCGGCGGGGCGGTGAGGCGCTGCTGGAGGGCGCGGTGGGGGAAGGAGGCGCTGGCTTTGCTCTCCGGAGCGGGGATGCGTGTTTTCCAGGGGTGGCGCTCGCTACGCGAGCTGACCCATATCTACCGGCTGTGATCCCTCCGGGATCATGGAACACGCCGCGATGTGTGCTCTCGTGAAACTCGGGGGAGCGCCATCTTGTTTGAAGAGCGATGAGGTGCGCTAAAATTCTGGACCAGGGAACAAGGGACAAGCACCATGAAGCCCGTGAAGAGAAAATGCTGCAGCAATGATTTCAAAGACCGTGCCCTGGCACTGGTAGTCCTTGGCAAGTGTGCCTGAAGTGTGAGGGGACGCTCGGCGGAGGCTGGGGACCAGAGTCCCTACCCCGAAAAAAAGAAGCGGCCTGAGGACAGGCCGCTTCGTGAGGGGGGTGAGTTATTGCGCTGCGACTGGTTTACTTGTGGGTGCCGTTGGTGGCTTCGAGCTCGGGCTCGATGAGGCCGTAGTCGCCGTCTTTGCGGCGGAAGAGGAGGGCGAGACGGTGGGTCTGCTGATTGTGGAAGATGACGAAGGGGCGGTCGCTGATTTCGAGATCCATGATGGCTTCGTCGGCATAGAGGGGGCGGATCTTGTACTTCTCCTTGTGCACGTAGGAGGGCTCGATGTGCTCCTCTTCGGTGTGGAGGACTTCCTGATGGAAGACGTGCTCCTCGATGTGGCGGATGGAGCCTTCACCGCGGGGGCGGTGGTTGCGCAGGAGGCGGGTCTTGTACTTGCGCATGCGCCGGGCGATCTTGGCGACGCTTTCGTCGATGGAGGCATAGATGTCCTCGGTGACGGACTTCACTTCAATGACGATGTGGTCGGCGCAGAAGAGGATGATTTCAGCGATGTGGCGGTGATGGTTCTGAACGTCGAGGACGACCTTGGCCTCGATGATGCGGGGGTAGTCAAGGTGGAGACCTTCGATCTTCTTATGGGCGTAATCGCGGATCGCATCGGTGACGTCCATGTGACGTGCGGTGACGATGATGGGGAGGTTGACGTTGTGTTTTTGCATGGTGGTTCTCCTTTTTTGGTTGGACTAAATTTACATGGTAAACCCCTCGCCGAGGTAAAGGCGGCGGGCTTCTTCATCATTGACGAGAAAATCTTTGCTGCCGTGGCGGCGCACGCGGCCTTCGAAGATGAGGTAGGCGCGGTCCACGATGTTGAGGGTCTCACGGACGTTGTGGTCGGTGATGAGGATGGCGAGGCCGGCGCTGCGGAGCATGCGGATGATCTCCTGGATCTCGCTGACGGCGATGGGGTCAACACCGCTGAAGGGCTCATCGAGCATGAGGAGCTTCGGCGAGGTGACGAGGGAGCGGGCGATGGTGAGGCGGCGCTTTTCGCCACCGCTGAGGGTGATGGCGAGATTGTCCGCGACGTGGTCGATGCCGAATTTTTCCATCAGGGACTGGGTCTGCTCCTCGCGTTCAGCCTTGGTGTAGGGCTGGGTCTCCATGACGCCCATGATGTTTTCGCGGACGGTGAGACGGCGGAAGATGGACTCCTCCTGGGGAAGGTAGCCCATGCCGAGGCGTGAGCGCATGTACATGGGCTTGTTGGTGGCGTCCTGGCCGTCAAAGGTGACCTTGCCGCCGTTTGGCTGGACGAGGCCGACGATCATGTAGAAAGTGGTGGTCTTGCCGGCGCCGTTCGGGCCGAGGAGGCCGACGATCTCGCCGCTTTTGACTTCGATATCGACGCCATTGACGACGGCGCGGCCGTCATAGACTTTTTTCAGGCCTTCGGTGTGGAGGAGGGTGTTTTCGTCCGGGATGATGGGCTCGGGGTGGCCGGGATCGGGATGGGAGAAGGCGGCGGGATCAGGGCCGGTGAGGGGCGGCGGCGGAGCTGCAAGTCCGAGGGAGGGCAGGGAGTCCCCGTCCGCGGCATCATTCTTCGATCTTTTCTTTCGCGGAGCCATGTTCACTGCGGTGCGGGTGCGGGCGCGGCCTGGCCGTTTCTGCGGGGCGTGACGTCGTCTCCTTGAAGAATGATCGTCTCATGCCCACCGGTGGTGGTCAGCTTGCCATTCTTTTCGATGACCATGACGCAGCCTGCCTCGGTGGCCTTGTGAAGCTGGTTGCCAGCCTGGACCTGGGGCCATTCGAGGAGGGTGGTGCGCTCGGTTTTGCCGTCGTAAATGAGGTGTTTGCAACGGCCGATCTGAAGTTCGCCGTCCTCGGAGGTTTTCTCGATGGTGACCATGGGGCCGCGCGCGTCTGCCTTTTCAATGGGCGGGGCGGAACTGCCGGTCTTTTTCGGGGCGGCGAGGATGTCCGCGTCCTTGGGGGCAGGGCCGGTTTTTTTGGGTTTGGAGGCGCCGAGGACGCCGCCCTCCTGCTTTTTCATGAAGAGCTCGAGCTCCTCGCACTCGATGTACATCTGAGGGTGGCGGGCCTTCACGTCTCCGGTGTAGATGCCGTAGCTGTTGTCCGGGTCAAAGAAGGCGCTTTTTTGAGCGGTGATGTCAATCTGGTTTTTAGTTGCCTTGGGGGCTTCGTCGAGGTTCAGAGCCTGCAAGGGTTTTGGCTGGGGACCGACGGGAGGAGGCGGGGGAGGAGGCGTCTCGACGACGGCGATGGCGGGTGAGGAGGGGCCCGCCGCAGGTGTGGTGGCGGCGGGCATGGTGCCGGCGGCGGCAGGGGCGGGAGTGCTGGAAGAGCCGCCCTGGATGACGGACTGCGCGGCCTGGAGGGCTTTCTGACGCATCTCGGCGCTTTCAGGGGAGAGGAGGAGGTCCTTGGCCTTGTCTTTAATTTCGTCAGGGACTTCCTTGATGGCACTCTTGGCGGCATCGAGGGCCTTGGCCTTGGTGTCAGCATCGACCTTCTTTTTGCGGAAATCGAAGAGGGGACGGGTGCCGCCGGTAGCGCCGCCAGGGCCCTGGGCCAACGCACCGGCGCTGCCGAGGAGCAGGGCGATGAACAGAATGGAGGAGGTCTTCATGTCACTGGGTGGGGCGTGATTCAGAGGGGGGAGGTACGTCGCCGCTAAGAGCGCCGCTGTCAAAGATGACCATGTGGATGTTTCCTGTCATCCGTCCCTGATTTTTTGCGGTGTCGAAGATGAGGCTGTCGCCCTCGATGATGAAGTCGGAGCGGCTGACGCGGCTGCGGTCCGCGCTGCGGAGGACGCCGCCAGCCATGTGATAGAAGGCGGTCTTGAGGTCGATGCGGACGTCGTTTTTGGCATCGGGGTTGAACATCTGCACGACGAGGTTTTCGGCGTAGATGCGGTCGTCGTCCACGCGGCGGATGACGTCTGCGGTGATGAGGGAGGTACGGCGGCCGGTGGCGTCAAAGGAGGGGATGACGGCGCCTTTGTTGACAGCGCCGAGGGGAACCATCTGCATGAAGGCGGCGATGCCGGGGTCCGGCGCCGGCTGCTGGGCCGCGGAGACGAACATGGCCAGGCCAGCCAGCACGCCGAGCATGATGGAAACTGTGAGCCTGCGGCGGTACAGGAACTCAAGTGATGTCGCGAACGAGGCCATGAATCTTGCGCAAGGTTTCCACGACAGAGGCAATGTCCGAAAGGGGGATTTGATTGGGGCCGTCTGAGAAGGCGTGGGCGGGGTCCGGGTGGGTCTCCATGAAGACGCCGTCGCAGCCGGTGGCGACGGCGGCGCGGGCGAGGACGGGTGCGAGCTTGCCATCTCCACCGGTGGCGGTGCCGAGGCCGCCGGGGCGCTGGACGCTGTGGGTGGCATCCATGACGGCGCGGTAGCCGAGCTCACGCATCCAGTAGAGGGAGCGCATGTCGGCGACGAGGTTGTTGTAGCCGAAGGTGGTGCCGCGCTCGGTGAACATGAAGTTTTTGCAGCCGGCGCTGGAGAGTTTTTCGGCGATGTTGCGGACGTCCCAGGGGGCCATGAACTGCCCTTTTTTGACATTCACGGCGCGGCCGGTTTCGCCGGCGGCGAGAATGAGATCGGTCTGGCGGCAGAGGAAGGCGGGGATCTGGAGGAGATCGATGTGCGCGGCGGCCTGCTTTGCCTCCTCAACGGTGTGGACGTCTGTGGTGACGGGGACGCCGAGCTTCGCGCCGATCTGGGCGAGGAGCCTGCAGCCGGCCTCGCAGCCGAGGCCGCGGTAGGAGGAGATGGCGCTGCGGTTGGCCTTGTCGTAGGAGGCTTTGAAGATCCAGCGCCAGCCGTGCTGCCGAGCCATGGCACCGAGTTTTTCAGCGACGTCCCAGATGAATTCTTCACTCTCGATGACGCAGGGGCCAAGTATGAACACTGGTTCCGTGCCATCCATCGACACCGACCCTATTTTCACCACCGGAAGAGAGAAAAGCCCCATAAAACTTAAAATTGATCCTGCGAGCTTTGCTCCAGAATCGGTTTTGAGTTCTCCAACCCCGTTGCTCGGCCCGGTGAAAATGTAGCGGGCGGGGTGAAGATGACAATGGGAGATTCGGGGATCGAGGGGCTTTTTGTGACGACCGGGGGGGCGCTGGCAGCCGAGAGGCCTGGGGTCGTGGAGAGCCCGGCACCCTGAGGGGGGCGAACGCGACCCTCCTCTCCCCCCCCTGCCCCCCTGAAAGGCGCGAGGGGTATGCGCTGGGGTGGTGGCTGCGGGTTTTTGGGAAACTGGCGCAGGGGATGGGGACGCCCGAAAGCGGCGGTGAACTTGGCGTGCTCCGGGGACGCAGGCGCGTGATTTGGGTGCGGGGTCTGCGGGGGCAGCGGCCAGCTTTGGAGGGCTGCTAGGTGTTCTTTGGAATCCAATCACCCTCGCGGTAGTCGAGGGGTTTCTCTTTATCCGTGTCGTGTTCCAGTTTGATGGGCTGGAAGCCGCTGCAACCGGGGAGCATCAAAAGAAGGGCGGTGAGGGCGAGGAGAAACAGGGATGGTTTCATGGCGGGCGGAAGATGAGCGGCACTGCCAAAGGAGCAAGCTAACAAATAAGGGGGATGAAAACCCTTCATGCGGGGGGCGCAGTGAGGGCTTGACCATGCCGCCACACGCCGTCAGCATCCGGGCACCATGACCCGCTCCTCCATCGCCTTTGCTTTTGCCGCCCTCACAACCACCGCCATCGCCGGGGAAAATTTTCTGGTGTACTTTGGTACGAACGGCAATGCGAAGAACGGGAGCAAGGGGATCTATGTGGCGAGGTTTAACACGGCGACGGGTGAACTGACGCAGCCGAAGCTGGCGGTGGAGGCGGGAGCGCCGGGCTTCCTCTCGATCCACCCGTCCAAGAAGTACCTGTATGCGAGCACGGAGGTGACGCTGGCGGACGGGAAGAAGGGCGGAGGGATCAGCGCCTTCAGCATCGACAAGAGCAGCGGGAAGCTGACGCTGATCAACCAGGCGGCGACGGCGGGGGCGGGGCCGTGCCATGTGAATGTGGACAAGACGGGGAAGCTGGCGGCGGTGGCGAACTATGGGAGCGGCAGCATCGGCTCGTTTGCGATCAAGGAGGATGGGTCAGTCTCGCCGGAGGTGAGCTTTTTCCAGCATGAGGGGAGCGGCGCGGATCCGAAGCGGCAGGCGGGGCCGCATGCGCACTCGGTGAACTTCAGTCCGGACAACCGCTTTGCCTTCGCGTGTGACCTGGGGCTGGACAAGGTGCTTATTTATAAGACTGAGCCGGCGACGGGGAAGCTGACGCCGAATGATCCGGCCTTTGCGAAGACGCCGGCGGGCGGCGGGCCGCGGCACCTGGCGTTTCACCCCAGCGGAAAGTACGTTTTTGTGAACAATGAGATGGGCATGAGCGAGACGGTGTTCTCTTATGATGCGGAGAAGGGTGCGCTGACGGAGATCCAGACGATTTCCACGCTGCCGGAGGCGGACCGGGGCAAGACGGGGTACAGCACGGCGGAGACGGTGGTGCACCCGAACGGGCGGACGGTGTATGTGAGCAACCGGACGCATGACACGATCGCAGTGTTTGGGTGCGATCCGGCGACGGGGAAGCTGACGGCGCTGGAGTATGTGCCGGTGGAGGGCGAGGTGCCGCGGAACATCTGCCTGGACCCGACTGGCAAGTGGCTGGTGGCGGCGCACCAGAACAGCGGGACGGCGGCGCTTTTCAAGGTGGACCAGGACAGCGGGAAGCTGAGCTATACCGGCACGAAGGTGAATGTGCCGGGGAGCATCTGCGTGCGGTTCCTGGCGCTTGATTAACCTGCCGCAGGCTTTACTCTGACGACCCCCCAAAACCCCTCCAGATTATGACCCAACTCGACCAGCTCAAGAAGCACACTGTGGTGGTCGCCGACACCGGCGACTTTGAAGCCATGAAGGCGTACAAGCCTCAGGACGCCACGACGAACCCGTCCCTCATCCTCCAGGCTTCGCAGAAGGCGGAGTACAAGGCTCTCTTCGACAAGGCGGTGACGGATGGCAAGTCCGGCGGCGTGGAAGTGGTGATGGACAAGCTGGTGGTGGCCTTTGGCCTGGAGATTCTCAAAATCGTGCCCGGCCGTGTCTCGACGGAAGTGGATGCGCGGCTGTCGTTTGACACGCAGGGGAACATCGAGAAGGCGCGGCATCTGATCAGCATGTATGAGAAGGCTGGGATCGGCCGTGAGCGCATTTTGATCAAGATCGCCTCCACGTGGGAAGGCATCAAGGCGGCGGAAGTGCTGCAGAAAGAGGGCATCAACTGCAACCTGACGCTGCTGTTCAGCCTGGCGCAGGCGGTGGCGTGCGCGGAAGGCGGGATCAAGCTGATTTCTCCGTTCGTGGGCCGCATCCTGGACTGGTACAAGAAGAGCACGGGCAAGGACTACGCGCCGACGGAAGACCCGGGGGTGCAGTCGGTGACGCAGATCTACAACTACTACAAGCACTTTGGGTACAAGACCGAGGTGATGGGCGCGAGCTTCCGCAACAAGGGGGAGATCACGGAACTGGCGGGCTGCGATTTGCTGACGATCAGCCCCGCGCTGCTGGGCGAGCTGGCGGGGAGCGAGGAGGCGCTGACGCAGAAGCTGAACGCTGAGAACGCGAAGTCGCTGAAGATCGAGAAGATCGGCAGTGATGAGAAGACCTTCCGCTGGCTGTTCAATGAAGATGCGATGGCGACGGAGAAGACGGCCGAGGGCATCCGCAACTTTGCGAAGGACATCGTGAAGCTGGAGACGATGGTGGAGAAGGCGATTGGCTGAGGTTTGGCCGAAAGAGGAGAAAAGGTGAAAAAATCGGGGGCTGCGGTCTCTGATTTTTTCCTTTTTTGATCCCGGTGGCGTATCCCATTTTCTTTTCTTTATGCTGACCAAGCGCATTATTCCCTGTCTGGACGTGAAGGAAGGCCGTGTCGTGAAAGGCACGAAGTTTCTGCAACTGCGTGATGCGGGGGATCCGGTGGAGTGTGCGCAGGTGTACAATGCGCAGGGGGCGGATGAGCTGGTGTTTCTGGACATCACGGCGAGCCATGAGGAGCGCAAGACGATGGTGGATGTGGTGGCACGCACTGCGGCGAGCTGCTTCATGCCGCTGACGGTGGGCGGGGGCATCCGGACGGTGGCTGACATGCGGGAGATGCTGCTGGCGGGCGCGGACAAGGTGGGGATCAACACGGCGGCGGTGAAGACGCCTCACGTTATTGATGAGGCGGCGAATGCGTTTGGGTGCCAGTGCCTGGTGGTGGCGATCGATGCGAAGCGGAACGACCGGGGGTCGTGGACGGTGTATACCCATGGCGGGCGGAATGCGACGGAGCTGGATGCGGTGGAGTGGGCGGCTGAGGTGTGCCGGCGCGGCGCGGGTGAGATTTTGCTGACGAGCATGGACTCCGACGGGACGAAGGCGGGCTATGACATCGGCCTGACGAAGGCGGTGAGCGAGGCGGTGACGATCCCGGTGATCGCGAGCGGTGGTGCGGGGAATCTGGATCACATGGTGGATGTCTTGAGAGATGGGAAGGCGGATGCGGTGCTGGCGGCGAGCATTTTCCACTTTGGGGAGTACACGGTGGGGGATGTGAAGAAGTACCTGGGTGCGCACGGGGTGCCGGTGAGGATGTAGGGCGGTGGGGGGAGATGAGGTAGAAAGATTAGGGGTAGAAAAATTTTCGGAGGGGTGAGGCAGGTGAAAGGGGTGGGTGTTTTCGGTTTTGCCGCAGAGGGGCGGAGAGGCAGAGGGAGCAGAGGGGGGAGGCGTGTGGTTTTTTAGCAAGGGAATGGGGGAGCAAGGGGATTGGGGTGATGCGGTTTTTTGAGGGCGGTTTTTTGGAGGTAGAAAGATTAGGGGTAGAAAAATTTTCGGAGGGTTGGGGGGAATTTGGGGCGTTGGTTTTTTGGCAATGGAATGGGGTGGGGATTTTTGGAGGGCGGTGCTTGCGAAAGCAGGCGGATGCCGCATCTTTTCCCATGAGCGCGTCCACGGCCGACCTGGACCCACGAGAGCTGCGCCCGCTGCTGCACCAGAAACTGGATGCCTTCAGCGACAGTGCGATTGCCGCTGTGAATGATCTGCTCATCGAATTCGAGCGCCGCTGGTTGTTTGCCCAAATGAGTGAAGAAGCCGAAAGCGACCGCCTGGCAGGCAAGCATGATCCGGCATTGATCGAGCAGGCCGTGCGTGCGCACCGCAGCAAGCACCCCTACGGCTGAACATGCGCGTGGTTCTGGATACCAACGTGATGCTGCAGGCACGCGCCGCAGGGCATCCTTACCACAGCATCCTGCAGGCGTGGATGAACCTCAGGTTTTCGCTGGTCGTGAGCACGGAGATCATGCTGGAGGTCTTTATGGCAACCTCGCGCAGACGCCTCGCAGCTCCCGTCTTTCCACGCCCCAAGGACGGCGCACCTTTTTGGGTGCCTGCGCCGACATAGACCCATAACTACGGACCCGACGCAGCGGTTCCCTACCAGCCGCGGGGCACGCTACGCGCAGGGTGGTAGGGATGCGCTGTGCGCGTCCGCAGAGTCCTCGTCCCAGCGTGGACTGCATCCACATCGCATGCCCCCTTTTCAAAAGCTTGTTTCCCAGCGCATCGCGCCATGGCCTTGCCGAAAGCTTCTGTCACCTGCCGTCAGAGGCTGAAAATGAGCTGTGGGTGCAGCCGCAAGTGAGGAGTCCATGGCGTCGGGAAATAGACCCGTTTTCAACAAATCGTGGTATAAGCCGCAGGTTCTGACGCCAGAGGAGTTCATGGCGCTGCTGTGAGGATGATGATGAGGACGAGGACTCAGCTTGACCTGGGGCGGGGGGCACCGGAGCATGGGCGGCCTGCATGACGAATCTGCCGACCATCATTGCCTGCCTCGGTCCCGAGGGGAGTTTTTCGCATCTGATCACGCAGATGCGCTTTCCGGACGTGAGCGTGAGCCTGCGAGACAATGTGGGGGATGTGTTTGACTTTCTCTCGGCGCATCCGGAGGCGCGGGGCATCGTGCCGATCGAGAATTCTTCAGGCGGGTTTATCATCGACACGGTGGACCGGCTGGTGGATGCGCGGTGCACGCTGTACATCCTGGAAGAGCTGACGCTGGATGTGAAGCTGGCGCTGCTGGGGCGGAAGGGGGAGGAGATCACGGCGATTCATTCCCATGCGATGCCTTTCTACCATGGGGATGACTGGCTGAAGGCGAACTACCCGGATGTGAAGCGGGTGGTGGAGGCGAGCACGGCGAAGGCGGCGGAAAAGGCGGTGGGGACGCCGGGAGCGGCGGCGATAGGCCCGCGGCAAAACGCGGAGCGGCATGGGCTGGAGATTCTGCACTTCCCCATCGCGGGAGAGGTGCCGAACATCACGCAGTTTTACCTGATCGGCCACACGGCGAACACGCCGGGGCTGGAGCACAACCGGACGGCGCTGGTGGTGGAGCTGCCGGACCGGCCCGGGAGCCTGTGCCGCTTCCTGACACCGCTGAGCGAGAACAACCTCAACATGAAGAGGCTGGAGTCCCGGCCGATCCGCGGGCAGCCGAACAAGTACCGCTTTTACATCGAGATCGAAGGCTCGACCGCGGACCCGCGCGTGCAGCGGGCGCTGAACCAAACGCGCGCGGATGGCGCGACGCTGCGCAGCGTGGGCTCGTACTCGGCTGATCTTCGATTTGAATCCTGAACCCAACCCATGAAGACCCACATCACCTGCCTGCTGGCGCTTTCCGCCAGCCTTGCCTGCGCCGCGCCCACGATCTCCAAGCGTGCGAGCGAAATCGATCCGCGAGCGAAGGAGCATCCGGAAATTGATTTCGTTTTTACGGACAAGAAGGGGAAGCCGCAGGATGTGCAGAATGCCAGCGTGGACACGAGCGTGAAGCCGCAGGGGAAGCTGGTGATCTGGCTGATGGGCCACAGCGCGCCGCTGTTTGAGCGGCTGAACAGCTACGGGCTGCATGCCATCCAGCCGCACTATGCGAACAAGTGGTTTGGGATCATCCCGGCCGACAAACGGGACAGTGGCAAAGTGCTGGGCGACATCCGGCTGGAGGCGACCACCGGCGACGATCACAGCGACCTCGTGAACATCCCGCAGCCCGACGGGATGATGGAGCGCTCCTTCCAGTTTGTAAAATGGCTGGCCAAGGAGCACCCGGAAGGCAAGTGGGAGCAGTTCATCAGCGAAGACGGCAAGGGGCTGCGCTGGGACAAGGTGATCATCTCCGGCTCCTCCCACGGCGCCACGTCCTCCGCGCGATTTGCCAAACATCAAAAAGTGGACCGGGTCGTCTGCTTCTGCGGTCCGCGTGACAACTACGAGACGTGGCAGGCGCTGCCCTCCGCGACGCCGGCGAACCGGATCTTCGGCTTCAGCCATGTGCTGGACGGGGGCTGGACGGGCGACCACTACTGCCGCTCCTGGGAGATGATGGGGCTGAACCAGTTCGGACCGATCGTGGATGTGGACATCAGCGCGCCGCCGTTTCAGAACACGCGGCGGCTCATCACGAACGCGGATGTGGGCGGCAGTGACAAACGCGCCCACAGCTCCGTGGTGCCGGGCGGCGCGGCAGTGAAGGACAAGGATGGCAAGTTCATCCACGAAGCGGTGTGGCGGTATCTCTTCAACCATCCCGTGAATGAAACGGGGACGGCCACGCCGGCTGATCCTGACTGCGTGAAGGATCAGCAGAAGAAGGCCCGTTAACTGACGCCCGGCTCATTGCCTTATTTTTTCGTCACTTCTTTCTTCATCATTCATCTCTTCAATCCACCCAACCCGCCTCATCATCCTCCTCATGCGTCTCTCGATTCGCTCCCTCTCCGTCGCCGCTGTGTTCAGTCTCGGCTCTGTTTTGAATGCTGCTGACAATCCTTTCCTCGGGCGCTGGGCGCTGACGATTCCTGGGGGTGGGGCCGGGTGGCTGGGCGTGGAGTCCAAGGACGGGGCGCTGAGCTCCAGCGTGCTCTGGGGCGGGGGCAGCGTGCTGCCGACGGCGAGCACGAAGGTGGAGGGCGACACGCTGATCGTGACACGCGAGCAGAAGAACAAGGAGGGGAAGCTGAACGCGATCGAGACGATCACGGCGAAGGCCGAGGGGAATGTTTTGAAACTCACGACGGCCAAGAAGAACGCCGCGGGCAAGGACGTGGGGCAGCCGCAGGAGTTCAGCGGGAAGCGCATTCCGGAGGTGCCGCCGGCGCCGGACCTTTCCAAGGTGAAGTTTGGCGAACCGATCCAGCTTCTGAACGGCAAGGACCTGACGGGCTGGCGTCTGCTGAAGGAAGGCGCGGACAACGGCTGGAGCGTGGTGGACGGGGTGCTGCAGAACCGTGTGGTGAAGGCGAAGGACAAACACTTCGGGAACCTGCGCACGGATGCGGAGTTTGAAGACTTCAATCTGAAGACGGAAGTGCGTACGCAGGAGGGGAGCAACAGCGGGATCTACCTGCGCGGGATCTATGAGGTGCAGGTGATGGAGAGCTACGGGCAGCCGCTGGACTCCCACCACATGGGGGCGCTGTATAGCAGGATCACGCCGAGCGTGGCGGCGGAGAAGCCGGTGGGTGAATGGCAGACGCTGGACATCACGCTGGTGGACCGGCATCTGACGGTGATTTTGAACGGGAAGACGATCATCGACAACGCGGCGGTGCTGGGCTGCACGGGCGGGGCGATGAGCAGTGATGAATTCAAGCCGGGACCGATCTACCTGCAGGGGGACCACACGAACGTGGACTACCGGAACATGGTGCTGCGGCCGGTGGTGAAGTGAGGGGTGCGGGGCGGGCACGGGCCGCGGGCGACACCCGCGGCCGTGGGCGCGCGGTGTTGGGCGGGGCTTTGGGCTTTTTTTTGGAGGGGAATGAGGGTGATGGTATCTGGTATGATGTGGTGTGTGAGTTTGCGGGGGCGAGGAGATGATCGAGAGCAGCGGTGAACCGCCGCAGTCCGCGGACGCTGGCGCGCAGCAGAGAGAGCAGAAGCAGGGCGGTGGCGCTCCTGCGCGTGGAGGGTCAGAGGCCGAGGCGCTCTTTGACGGCCTTGATGGCTTTGTGGCGGTTGTCCACGGCGAGCTTTCTGAAGATGCTCTCCATGTGCCGGTTCACTGTATGGGTGGCGATTTCCAGGATCTGCGCGACCTCCGGGTTGCTCTTGCCTTCATAGACCCAGGACATCACCTGCGACTCGCGGAGGGTGAGGTCCAGCGTCTGCAGGCGTTCAATGAAATGATCCGGGGTCTCCTCGCGGACAAGGAGGTAGAAGCGGTCGTCCTTGCAGCGGGCGAGCGAGAGGAGAATGCGGTGGCCTTCCTGCTCGAGCTCGAGCGGAGGGGAGGCTTTCCGGCTGACGTCCGCAAGCTGCTGGAGCCAGTGGCGGATGGCCGGGGGAAGGAAGTAGTGGGCGGCGCCGGGGGCGCGCTCGAGGTCTTTGCCAAAGAACCAGTGGGCCGCTTTGTCGCCCTCGATGATTTCGCCTTTTTCGGTGACGATGAGGAGCTCGCAGGCCTCTGCGGGACGGGGAGCGTCGTTCAGGGTCTTGGGGGCGTATTCGGTGGTCTTGCCCACGATGGAGCTGTGGTGAGGGGGATGCTGGCGTGAGTTGTAAAAAGTGAGGCGCTGATTGGCGATGCGGATTTCATCGCCGTCTTTGAGGCGGCGGGCGCTGTTGAGGCGGAGGCCGTTGACATTGATGCCATTGCGGCTGCCGAGATCGTTGATCCACCAGTCGTCATTCAAGTGCATGAGCACGGCATGGCGACGTGAAGCCTGGACGTTGTTGATGGGAATGTCATTGTCCGAACGGCGGCCGATGAAGCAGGGGCCTGTGAGCGTGTGTACACCGCCGCTCCATTTCAAAAAGGCTGCTTCGTCCCTCTGACGTTCGTTGGCTGGCATGTGATTCATTGTGCGCAGAAGTGGCTGATATGCAACGCGCGGGAAAAAAGTTTGGATATTGGCAGGTCTGCCAATAGCGCGTTTTTCCGACCCCGCCGATGCGTGGCGTTGTTCACCCACGCAAGCATGAAAACCGACACCTTCGCATCCCGCCAGACGCTACAGGAAGTCACCTGCACTGTGTCCAGCAGGGCGGCCGTGAGGAAATCCTGCACCACGGCGGTGAAGGGCTCGCAGCGGCCGTTTTGCATGCTGTGCGTGCACTGTCCGAAGTGCCTGGAGAATCCACATTCGGTGAGCTGTGACCTGTGCGCGGGGTGCCGTGCGTGCTCGCTGCATGGGCGGGCCGGGTGAATTTGGCGAGTTTTTGCCAATAAAAGGGGTGGTGTGGTTCGTTATAGATATAGGCAACTCCTCAAATCTATGAATACGATCCCTGCACCTTTCGAAGGGCAGGCGGCCTCGTTTCAGCACGCCGCCACCGCCCACGACGCCGAAGCGCGTTTCGTCACCCGTAATCTTCACCGTGTCTGGCAGGTCCGCCGGATGAAGGCCACCGCCCTCCGCCCGTTCCGCCAGGCGATTCGTCCGCTGCTTGTGTGGCTGCGACGGGACCATGTGTATGTTCAGAGCGGACAGCAGGGAGCCGCGCCCGTGGGGGTGAAGCTGAAACAGTTTGGATGGGAGACCATCGCGCTGAGCTTCATTCTGGGGCCGCTGGCATTCATCATGCTGCTGCCTCTGCTGATTCTCATCTTCCCCGTGGTGGTGCTCATCGGGCTGGGAGCCTTTGCGGCTTCGGCGATCCAGAGCGACATGGATGATGTGGAGCACCACTCGCTGACGTGGCATGCGATGCACTGAGATGACGTGAGACGAGATGGCGGGCTGGGGCTGTCGCTCCGACCGCGACCGCCTCAGGCGTTTTTTTGCTTTTTCATCACGCGGTAAACCAGCCAGGCGGCGATATTGATGACCGCCATGGCACCGAGGAGCTGTGTCATGGTGGTGGCGAGGCTGCCTTTTCCCAGGCCGCTGCCGACGAGGCAGAAGGCGACATTGAGCGGCAGGTAGCCGAGGAGGGTGCCGAGGAGGAAGCGGGTGTGTTTGACCGGGGTCATGCCGAGGAGGACATTCAGCACGAGGCCCGGCACCATGAGCTGGCGCACCCAGAAGACGCGGAGGACGGAGGGTTTTTTGAGCAGCTTCTTCAACCAGGGCCACCTGGCCGCGCGTGACTCGGCGGCGCGGCGGAAGCCGTGGCGTGAGAGGACAAAGACGCCGTAGGAGCCCAGGGTGGAAGCGACGAGGGAGAGCAGGAGGCCCTGACCAAAACCGAAGACCAGGCCGGCGGCAGCGCAGAGGGGGAGGCGGGGCACGCCGAGCATGACGCCGGCGGCGCAGGCGGCCATGAAAATGGCGTGCGCGCCCCAGCCGAAGTCACGCACCATTTTTTTCCAAACCTGCACGTCATCGATCCAGGCTTTCAACTGCGGGGTGAAATGCGCGAGGGCCATGAAGGCGGCGACGAGCAGGACGGCGTAGAGCACCTGGCGCGTCTCCTTTCCGAGCGCGCGGGAGGTTTCCTGCTCCACCGCGGTGACGATGGAGGCATCCAGCTCTTCAGGCTCCTGGGCGGGGTCGTCGGGGGTGGGAATCATTATTGCAGCTTCCACAGTTTTGCGTCGCTGCGGACATAGAAGGCGCCGCCGGAGAGGGCCGGGGTGGTGAGCACGGTTTCTTTGAGCTCGATTTCTTTGAGCACCCTGCCCTCAGGGGCTTCGGGGTCGATGATCTGGAAGACGCCGCGCTCGCTCACGATGTAGATGCGTTTCCCGGCGGCGACTGGTGAGCCGCTGAAGGGGCCTTTGAGGCGGAGCTTCCATGCTTCATCGCCGTTTTTCACGGCCGCCTTGATGAGGACGCCCGCGCCATTCACCACGTAGATGGAGTCTCCGAGCACCAGGGGGCTGGCGGTGCCGGGGTTCAGCTTTTCATTGCGCCAGAGCTGAGTCACGGAGCCTTTTTCAGGAGCGAGGGCGGTGATGCCGTGGGAGACGGCGTAGAGAGTCTCGCCAGTGCCGACGCTGGAGGGGATGGTGCTGGCGCCGTCGGTGTAGTCCCACACGGTTTTTCCGGTGGCGGGGTCAACGGCGAGGATGCCTTTGCTCGACTGCAGGGCGACGGTGTTTTTCCAAACCGTGGCGCTCGTCCAGTTGGCGGCCTTCGGGCGCTCCAGCTTCCATTTGTTGCGGCCGGTGGCCACGTCGAGACCGGCGGCGAAGGATTCGCTGTCGTTCTCGCTCTGCACGACGAGCGTGCCGTCGATGACCACGGGCGACTGGGACATGCCGAGGCTGTTGCTGGCGTTGGCGTAGTCAAATGTGAGTCCGCGCAGCCAGAGGAGGTTGCCATCGAGATCAAAGGCGAAGAGGTCGTTTGAGGAGAAGAGGGCAAAGATGCGCTCGCCATCGCTGCATGGCGTGTTTGCGGCCACGGAGGTTTTCGGGTGGGTCATGGTGCGGCCGGTGGTGCGCATGGCGCGCTCCCAGCGCGTGGTGCCGTCCGCGGCATTGAAGCAGAAGACGTGGAGCGTCTCCTGGCCGGGGCCGCTGGAGCAGGTGACAAAGACGCGGTCTCCGACCACGATGGGGGCGGAGAGGCCGCGGCCGGGAAGATCGGCAGTCCACGCGACTTTCAGATCATCCGCCGGCGCTTTTTCCGTGGAGACGGCGGTGGCGTTTGGTCCGCGGAACTGCAGCCAGTCGGCACGCGCGAAGGAGGAAAGATACAGGCTGAAAGCTAGAACAAGAGTGGTGGTTTTCATGGCTTGAGAGGGGGCTTTGATGGATCAGTTCTTAGCGAGGATGGCGGTGCCGGTGGCATCGCAGATGCGCAACTGGAACTCCCATTCCACGGTCCACTGCTCGGTCTGCTCGTTCTGGCAGCACTTCACGAGGATGGTGTTCTTTCCCTTCTTGAGCTGGCAGGGCATTTTGTACTGGTCCAGCTTGGCGCCGCGGTGGTATTCGTCGCGGGCGAAGAGGAGCTCGCCATTGAGCCAGACTTTCCAGCCGTTTTTGCAGCCGATGCGGATCTCCGCCGGGCGGTCCTCGGTGCTGAAGAAATCGGTGGCGGCGTAGCCCACGACGCTTTTTTCCATGCCGAAGGGCTTGTTGAAGTCGATCTTGCCGTACTCGTCCTTGCTGGTGAAGTCCACCCACTTTGCCGCCTTGCCCTTGCCTTCGTAGGTGGCATCAAACTTCAGCTCTTTTTCGGGCGGGTACACGGTGTCGAAGCCGGTGCGGTCCGCATTGCTGAAGGGCGCGATCATCTTCCAGCTCATGAGGAAGCCGAAGTGTTTTGGCAGGTCCACCTTCTGGCCGAGGTCGCGCAGTTTTTTCGTGAGGGTTTTGATCTGGTCTTCATCCCGCGCTCCGCCCAGCCCTTTGCCATAGGCGACGATGGCGGCGTCCTTGTCCTTCTTTTCCAGAGCCGCATCACCGGCCTCGATCAGCTTTGCGACCGGGTGGCGGCGGAGGTCGGAGCTGGGGTCTTCCAGCAGGGTGGGTGTGAGCTCCTCCGCCAGCTTTGAGTCCGCGCGATGGATGAGATCAAAGGCCACCACACGGGCGCCGGGGCTGTTTTTGGTGTCTTTTAAAAAGGCCACGAGCGCCGGGACGGGGAGTTTTTTTGCCTTCAGGGCCGCGTCAGCAATGACCCCCACGGCGGTGCGCAGCCAGTTTTCCGCGAGAGGATTCGCGCCGTTCATGCCTTTCAGGACTTCGGGAAGAGAAGATGCATCCGCCTTTACGATCTCCTGCCAGGCCTTGGCCGCCGCCTCATTCCCCTGCCCTTCCTTCTGGACTGACCGGAGCGTCTCGATGGGTTTGGAAAGATCCGCCGCGTGCAGGGAGGCAGCGGCAAGGAGAAGCAGGCAGACGAGGCGGGATTTCATAGGGTAAGACGGGCAAACTTTCACAAAGTACGGCCCGCGCCAAGCTGGAGTTTCGTTGCAATCTTGAACCACTGGCGGCGCGCGGGGTGATTCAGCGCGCTGTCTTCACCCGAAAATAGCCCAGCACGCCGCCCGGGTGCCGGACGCAGATCTAAATGCTCTCTGTCTGGCAGCTCTCTGGTGCGCCCGTCGATCGGTGTCATGAGAGCCATTTTAAGCTCCGGCACTGCTTTCCAAGACTCAATTTCACTCTGCAAACCTCATCACCCGCCTGCGTCCTCGACACCGGCCAATTCGACGCCACTATAGGCGCCCCCTTTTTTCCAAAAAATGCTCTCCGTCTCCAATGTCAGCAAAACCTACGCCGGCCGCACGCTCTTCAGCCAGGTGTCGTTCCACATCAACCGTGGTGAGAAGATCGGCCTGATCGGCCCGAACGGGGCGGGCAAGTCCACGCTTTTCTCCCTGCTGCTGCAGGAGACGGTGCCGGATGAGGGGAAGGTGGTGATGGAGCGGGGGCTGGACTTCGGCTTTCTGCCCCAGGAGAGCGCCCCCATCGACGACGTGACGGTGCTGGAGCTGGCGACCGGGCATGTGGACGAGCATTCCCGCTGGGAGGTGGAGCCGAAGGCGAAGCGCATTCTGAGCGGGCTGGCCTTCCGGGAGTCGGACTTTGAGCGCAATGCGCGCACGCTGAGCGGCGGCTGGGTGATGCGTGCGCACCTGGCGCGGCTGCTGGTGCAGGAGCCGGACCTGCTGCTGCTGGACGAACCGACGAACCACCTGGACCTGGAGTCCCTCATCTGGTTTCAGACGTACCTGCAGAGCTACCCGGGGGCGATCCTGATGATTTCGCATGACCGCGAATTTCTCAACGCGCTCTGCGACAGCATCCTGGAGATCGCGCACAGCAAGATCAACCGCTACACGGGCAACTACGATGACTACGTGCGTGAAAAGTCCGCGCGCATGGAGCAGATGCAGGGCGCGTATGACAACCAGCAGCGCGAGCTGGCGAAGATGCAGGCGTGGGTGGACAAGTTCAAAGCGAAGGCGAACTTTGCCTCCCGCGCGCAGGACAAGGCGAAGATGATCGACCGCATCGAGAAGATCGACGCGCCGGTGGCGGACGCGAAGACGGTGAAGTTCCGCTTTCCGCAGCCGCCGCGCAGCGGGCAGCGGGTGATCCGTCTGAAGGGAGTGGACTTTGCATATGGCGCGCAGCCTGTTTACACGGGGCTGGATCTGGAGATCGAGCGCGGGCAGCGCACGGTGCTGGTGGGGCCGAACGGCGCGGGGAAGTCCACGCTGCTGAAGCTCCTGGCGGGAGCGCTGAGGCCGCAGGCGGGGACCTACGAGCTGGGGCACAATGTGAAGCTGGGGTACTTTGCGCAGTATCGCGGAGATGTGCTGAACATGAAGCACACGGTGCTGCAGTCCGCGATGGACCTGCCGAGCCGGCCGGGGGAAAACATGAGCCGCACCCTGCTGGGGTCCTTCCTCTTTCACGGGGATGATGTCTTCAAGCCGGTGGGGGTGCTGAGCGGGGGTGAAAAGTCACGGCTCGTGCTGGTGCGCCTGCTGCTGGATCCGCCGAACTTTCTGCTGATGGACGAGCCGACGACGCACCTGGACATGGGCAGCATCGACGCGCTGATCAACGCGCTGGAGCAGTATGAAGGCACGCTGGTTTTCATCAGCCATGACGTGCACTTCATCCGCCAGATGGCGAAGAGCGTGCTGCATGTGAGCGCGGGCATCACCACGCCGTATGCGGGTGATTACCAGTACTACCTGGACAAGACGAAGGCGGGCTCCGCCCGCGAGGCGCTGACGGCCACGCTGCACAACGCCCAGCCGACGTCTTACAGCACCAGCACCGGCGCCGGCGCGCCCGCAGTGAAAGAGCCCCCCAAGAGCAAGCAGCAGCGCCGTGCCGAAGCCGATGCGCGCAACGCCCGCAGCAAGGCGAAGAAGGAGCTGGACCTCCGCGTCTTCCACACCGAGCAGGAGCTGGCCACGCTGGACAAGCGGAAGCACGAGATCGTGGCTCTGCTTCAGCAGGAATCGACGTATGCGGACGCCGCGCTGTTCCGGTCTCTCAACACGGAGCTTGAGGGCCTGGAGGAAAAGATCACCAAGGTGACCGCCGACTGGGAGAAGGACACGGAAGCTCTGGAGGCGATCAACAACGCGCCGCCTATTTAGGGGAGGATCACTTTAAATAATAACATGGCCAACCGAGTGGTGAAAAACACTCACTGGTATCGCGAAAGCGGCAGCAAAGTGGTCCGCACAGTCCTCTGTGGGGTATCTGGGCCGCCGTGCACGCTCGAACCGCACAGAGGACTGTGCGGACCACTATGTGCGCCAGCCTTTGGCTTGCGAAGCCTCTGCAGTTCCGCAAGGCTATGAAATAATGTAAAATGCTCTAAGCGGACGCAGAAGCTGTCATCCCCGCCAGCCTTTCAAAGTCCACCTGATGCTGCTGCGCCTCCACATTTCTGCGCATCACCTCCAGGCCCGCTTTGAATGAGCCAGCCGCCGACTCTACATCCAGCGTCCGGTGGTAGTGGATGTAGATCACCGCTTCCCGCAAAAGGAAGAAGCGTTTGAGAGCCAGCGCTCCGATGGCATGAAACGGCCCTGCTGCTGCGGCGTATCCTTTCCACAGTCCCGCCCAGAGGGGCGCGATGCGGTCATTCAGGCCTTCATCGGCAAACTGATTGAGCGTCCGGCAGTAGATCGAGTCGTAGAGGATGGTCGCAAAGTCCTGCGCGAAGTGGCCGTGCTCGCAGTTGTCGAAGTCGAAGATCCACAGACGGTCGCCGTCCAGAAAGCAGTTTCCCAGGCAGGCGTCACCATGCACGAGCCCGTAGGTTTCCGGAGTCAGCGGCAGATCTCGCAGCTTCATCATCAGGTCCGCGACACTTTCTAGGAAGGACGGGGGCAAGCGCCCGCGCAGCTCCGCGACGTCCTCCCGCAGCAGACGTGACTCATGCCAGGGAGGCCGGGCCTGCGCGGCATGGTCCGCAGGCAGATGCCGCGTGTGGCGGTGCAGCCCGGCCAGCAAGTCCCCCAGTTTCTCATAAACCGGCGGGGCAATGTCCTCCGGCACGATCTTGCGCCCGGGCGCGTGCTCAAAGCATGTGACGATGTGGCTGGTGTCTCCTATGCGCAGAGACAGAAAGGGTTCTCCATTCAGGGCCGGGACCGGCCGGCAAACACGGACTCCCTGAGCTGCGAGAAAACCGATCCAGGCGAGTTCGGCCTCCACCTGGGCAGGAGTCCGGTGTCTGCCGGTGGAGATTCTCAGAATGCCTCTGCCTTCCCTGCGCTGGCAGAGGTACACATGGTTCTGATTGCTCCGCACGAACTGCAGGTCGCCGGGTGTCAGCCCATAGGGCTGGCAGAGCAGAGCCAGGAGATCTTGCTGAATCATGGCGCAGAGCTTTCGGTGATCACCGCCTCGATGCGGTAGCCGTCGGGATCGATGACAAACGCTGCATAGTAGTCTGGTCCATATTCTGGATGCAGGCCTGAGCAGCCATTGTCCGTGCCGCCGTGCGCCAGTGCCGCGGAGTGAAAGGCATCCACCGCCTGGCGTGAAGAAGCGGCGAAGGCGACATGAAAACCATCTCCCGGCACGGCTGCGTTTTGCGGACGCAGCTTGAGCGCAAAGACATCTTTTCCCGGCTCGCTGCCGTAGCCGATGAAGGTGTCATCCTGCCAGACGCGGCCATAACCCAGCGGCGCGAGCACGGCGTCATAGAAGACCGCGGAACGTGCGATGTCGGTGACGGCAAAGGAGAGATGGTGAAGCATGATTCTTTACCCCATTCACCCCGCTTCTAGGCCACGGTGCAAATCTGGACGCCCTGCTTTAATGAGGCGAGCTTGTCCGGGCGCTTCGGGATGAACTCCTGGCCGAGGTAGCCGGTGTAGCCGGTCTCCTGGATGGCCTTGATGATGGCGGGGTAGTTCAGCTCCTGCGTTTCATCGATCTCCGCACGGCCGGGGACGCCGCCGGTGTGATAGTGCGCGAAGTATTCGTGGTCGCGGCGGATGGTGTCGATGACGTCTCCCTCCATGATCTGCATGTGGTAGATGTCATAGAGGAGCTTGAAGTGAGGGGAGCCGATCTTCTTGCAAAGGGAGACGCCCCAGGCGCTGTGGTCGCACATGTAGCCGGGGTGGTTGACCTTGCTGTTGAGGAGCTCCATGACGAGGGTGACGCCGAGTTTTTCGCAGAGGGGCATGAGCCGCGCGAAGCCCTGGGCGCAGTTTTCGAGGCCCTGAGTGTCGTCCATGCCATCGCGGTTGCCGCTGAAGCAGATGACCTGCGTGAAGCCGGCTTCGGCGCTGGTTTTGAGCAGGGGCTCGTAGGCCTGCACGAGGAGATCGTGATGCTCGGTGCGGTTCCAGCCCTTCGGGATGGGGCCGAGCTTCACGCCGCCGGGGGCCTCGATGGTGGGATAGCTGACCATGGCGCAGTGGAGGCCGTGCTTTTTCACGGTGGCAAAATCTTCGGGGTTCAGGAGCTCCACGGACTGGAGACCGATGTCCTTCGCGGCCGCGCAGAAGTCCTCCAGCGGGATCTGCTTGTAGCACCATTTGCAGACGGAGTGCTTCACCTTTCCCATGCCGGCGCCGCCCGCGGCTTTGTCAGCGGCTGCGAGCTGTGAACGCAGCAGACCCGTGAGGGCGCTGACGCTGGCGAGGGTGCTGAACTGGCGGCGGGAGAGGGTGGATGGTGTCATACGCGCAGCCTACACGGATGAGGGGCGGGATTCCAAGCCTAGAATCAGGGAGGGACGCTCGGAATGGGGCCGGGAGTGCGACAGCAGACTGTTTTTCGGAAGCAGCGGGCTCTGGATTTCAGCGCGGGTTCGCGTTGATTGGAGGGATGCGCCGCCGCTGGAAAATTTTTCTTATCTCCCTGCTTGTTTTGGCGGCGGCGGGATGGTGGGGAGCGCCGTGGCTGGTGGGGCTGCCGGAGGGGCTGCTGAGGGAGCCGGCGACATCGACGATTTATTTGGCGCGGGATGGGACGCCGCTGCGGCATCTGCTGGATGAGAAGGGAAACCGCGCCGCGCCGCCTGTGAGGTATGCGGAGATGCCGCGGGCGCTGGTGCATGCGCTGCTGGCGGCGGAGGACAAGCGGTTCTTTTCGCACGGGGGCATTGACCTGCTGGCGGTGATGCGGGCGGGGTGGGACAATGCGAGGAGCGGGAGGATTGTTTCGGGGGCTTCGACGATTCACCAGCAACTGATCAAGAACACGACACCGCAATCGGGGAAACGCACGCTGTGGGTGAAGGTGGTGGAGGCGCTGCGTGCGCGGCGGCTGGCGATGTCTTGGAAGCGTGAGGAGGTGCTGGCGGCGTATGCGAACCGGGTTTCGTTTGGCAATCTGATGACGGGAGCTGCGACGGCGGCGTCGGGTTATTTTCACAAGCCGCTGGGGGATCTGACGCCGGCGGAGTGCGCCCTGCTGGCGGCGCTGCCGCAGTCGCCGGCGCGGCTGAATCCGTTTCGGAATCTGGAGGGTGTGCTGCCGAGGCAGCGGCGGATTCTGGACAAGGTGCATGAGCTGCACTGGCTGAGCGATGAGGAGCATCGCGTGGCTTTGGAGCAGAAGATCGTGCTGCAACGTTTCAGCGGCGGATTTGAGGCCCCGCATGCGATTGAGATGCTGCGGGGGGCGGCGAGTGGCGCGACGGTGAGGACGACGCTGGATGCGACGCTGCAGCAGCAGGTGGAGACGATTATGGCGGCGCGGCTGGAGGCGCTGAAGGGACGGCATGTGACGCATGGGGCGGTGGTCATCATTGAAAACGCGACGGGTGAAGTGCGGGCGCTGGCGGGATCGCGTGATTTCTTTGCGAAGGATGGCGGGCAGCTCAATGGGGCGTGGGCGCCGCATTCGCCGGGGTCGGCGATGAAGCCGTTTACGTACCTGATGGCGTTTGAACGCGGGGCGACGGCGGCGAGCATCGTGGCGGATCTGCCGGTGGAGTTTGGGACGGCGTCGGGGACGTACAAGCCGGAGAATTTTTCGCTGCGGAGCTATGGGCCGATGACGTACCGGTATGCACTGGGAAATTCGCTGAATATTTCGGCGGTGCGGGTGCTGGACTCGATTGGTGGGGCGGAGACGCTTCTGCCGAAGCTAAGGGAGCTGGGGCTGAGCACGCTGGAGGAGGATGCGGCGCATTATGGGCTGGGGCTGACGATTGGGAATGCTTCGGTGCGGCTGGTGGAGCTGGCGAATGCGTATGCGTGTTTGGCGCGGCTGGGGAAATTCAAACGATGGACGCTGGTGCAGGATGACGGGGCTGCGGAGGAGCGAAGAGTTTTTGGAGAAAATGAGAGCTGGCTGATCGCGGATATTTTGAGCGACAATCAGGCGAGGGAGATGTCGTTTGGGGGGTGGTCGGTGCTGCGGCTGCCGTTTAAGTGCGCGGTGAAGACGGGGACGAGCTCGACGTTTCGTGACAACTGGACGCTGGGGTACACGCCGGAGTTTACGGTGGGGGTATGGGTGGGGAATTTTGACAACACGCCGATGCAGGATGTGAGCGGGGTGACGGGTGCGGGGCCGATCTTCAAGGATGTGATGCTGCATTTGCACAAGGGTCATGCCATGAGCTGGTATGCGACTCCGAAGGAGGTGGTGCGGGCGCGGATTGATCCGCGGACGGGGAAACGGCTGACGCCGCAGTCGCCTCCGGCGCGGGTGAGCCGGGAGGAGTTTTTTATCTCGGGGAAGCTGCCGCCGGTGGCGCAGGCGGGAGACTATGATGCGAAGGGGCGGGCGATTTTGCCGCGTGAGTATGCGGAGTGGATCGGCAGCAGCGGGAACTGGCTGGGGGATCTGGTGACGACGGCGGAGACGGAGACGAGGCCCGTGCTGAAGATCACGAATCCGATTCCGGGGACGGTCGTTATTCTTGATCCGGACATTCGGAACCATGGGAGCCGTTTGTTATTGCAGGCGGTGGGCGGGGCGAGTGTGAAGTGGAGCTGTGAGACGCTGGAGCTGCGCAGCGAGGGGGCGCATACGTTTGCGATTTTGAAGACGGGAAGGCATGAGATTGAGGTGAAAGAGGAGGCGGGTGGGAAGAGGGCGAGGACGTTTGTGATTGTGAGGGAGGAGTGAGGCTATCACTATGCCTGCGAGCATGTCTGTAAGTGACAATTGCATCTCAATGACCAAGTCGCGTATATCCGTGCAAAGCTTTAATATAACCGAGCATTCAGATTAGGTTTTAGATTGAAGCTTGCCTGACCGCCTGATAACTTTTGTCTCACATCACTACCTTTTACAAGAAACTCGGACCATGGAACCATTCGCACAGCCTTCCCCAGAAGACCTCCCGCATTCTGATGATTTCCACGAGGCACCCGGACCTCCAGAATACTCAATCAACAATCTTTGCGAAGACCACCCAGCCCTTGTAAAACGCCTCGTCAAATTTGAAAGATCCTCCGCAATTCGACTAATCGCGTCTTTAGAGACAATTCCCGATTTGCTCGATAACACACTTCTGATCGAGGCTCTCCTACATCTAGCCGTCAAGTGCTGCCACGGAACTAAAAAGGCCACCATTTCGGATCTACAAATTTGGGTTGCGGATATTCGAAACTCACCAATAGCACTTCAAGAAGACCCTCCGGAGGACGCTTTTGTCGGCTATATCTGCACCCGAAACGGTGGTTTTCGTGTTTTCGGGGGAATTTATTCTCACGTAGACTTTATCTTGGAAAGACTCTTGATCTTCCTTGGCGAAAAAATTGATTTTCCGAGCTTTGGCGATGCCTACGCATCGGTTTTGGAACTCCTCAAGCTAAGCGAATCAGTTGCTAGTGATTTGAATTTGATTCGCTATTCAGTAGGCAATCCCTCTATTGAATCTCTATCCTTACCGACAGCAGATGAACTGGAATGTCATGCCAACGCCATCTACTTCGACACTTCACGCCTTGATATCCTGGGAATTACTGATGCAAAGTTGGTCCCATTTATTTTCGATCTTACTAAAATTGAAGAGTTAGGATCAGCGCCCTTATTTGGCTCTCCACTGGAAAAGCGTCCACTTATCCGTGCCCCTTCCGGGCTTATTATCGCCTCACCCACTTCGCTGTGCCGTGCAGCCATCACTCACGTACTAGAGGTTGCACCAAATCTTGGCGGCTGGGCCAACACTTTTTTCGAAAAAGAAAGCGCCGAGTTCTTCTGCAACCGAATTCTCAAACGAATCGGCATTACATTGGAAGTGGATTTCAGGCTTCCAAGTCCACCACCCAATCTTCCTCCGCTATATGCTGTCATTGGTCAATTCGACTATGGGATGCCGGTGCTTGCTTTGACAATGACTTCGCCACTAACCCAAGGAAGCGATCTCGAAGAGGTCGAATCTTTTAGTGATGAACAATCGGTCGATCTTGCACGTTATATTTCTAATTGCTGTACCGCTTGCGAAAACATCAATGGGTTTAAAGGTGGAATGGTATTGCTTGCGTTTTCAACTATTGGGAAGCCTATTGGATTTGGACTTGGAGATATCAATCCAGGGTGGCGTTTCTACTCTGCCGATCTTGCCGACTGGCAAACACTTACCTTCGACCATGATTTCAGCGCCAAACGGTTGTGGTATTTGAGCGAGCAAGAAAATCTCGCAGAAAAAGCCAATATAAAAATCCTAAATTTTAGCGGACTTCTTAACCTGTACGGCATGTGGAAGCATCAAAATTTTGCTCTTCAGCCGCTGAACATGCATCCTCGCAATCTCCACAATATGTTGGTGATTGAAGGAAATTTCGCGCAGAAAATCAATGTAGAGCTAAAAACGATCAGAGATCGTCACTGTCGGCTTTTCGTGGATGGAATTACCTGGGTTGAGTTGCACCGCCAAGAAGCGGGTCTGAATCCCGATTTGAGCACCAATCATGTGTATTACGACTATGAAACGGCAGGCGCTGGACTTCTCCGTAGTTGTATAGAATATGGTAACGTCTGTTGGTGGATCGACTCAGTGCATCGACCAAAAAGCCCTTCTGCTCTTAACCTTGTTTTCCGTTTATGGGAGTGCGTTTGCAATTGGGCTGAACGTGTACTGTTTTCACTGGAAAAGGAACATCGAGATGAAATTTCTAGCAACCTAAAACTCGAGCTTTATTTCCCAAACGCGGATAACTGGAACCTATCCACCATCCCAGCATCCACTAGCGAATTAGGAGATTTGACACTAACGATTGATCGACATTCAAAATCAGCTCGCTTGGTATTTGAAGAAGGGTTTATGAACAAATTTTATCGCCCAGACAACTTAGCAGAGTCTAAAATTGTGTCTGTTCTCATCGCGGCCGCCGTGGAGATATCCGAAGCCAACATATCCAACGCAGAAATAGAGAAACTTATTCTCAAAATAACAAAGGACAAAAATTCCCGATTTTTTCATGTTATTCAAGCTTCAACGTTAGAATCCGTGATTGCATCGCCAGAAAATGCAAAGCCCGTCATGATTCCAGAGGAGGAAACCGCTCGGATTGGTGTTGGCCTAGCTTATACGGTGGATGACAATCCACCGAAAAAAATCACAGACGCCGATGAAGCAAGAATATTTTTGGATAAGGTCGTGGCTGGAATTCAAGCAAGGCTCTCCTCTCGATTGAAGCAGTTCTGGATCCTTCCTGTAGTGTCTTATTCGTTCTCTCAGTTGGATGAGTTGTCAAAAAGTGGCTCTCGATGGAGCCTTTCGACTCGATCGCTCCTTTCTTTGGAAGATAGGGCTGACTGGCTTCGTGAGCGACTTCGGAATGAAAGTGGTCGTTTGGCGCTGACTGAGATTACTAACAGGGCACTTATTGAGACAGCCGTGTATTCATACAGTCCCGAAACGAAAGAGATCATTTCACAAACCCAACACGCGTCCCTACTCGCAGAATTGGCGGTCATGATTGAATTGGCAAACTACCGAGACGCTGTTGCTGCTGGCTTTGTCGAAAGCAACATCACCATCCATCCTAATGGGGTGATTGAATATGCCGATTCATTCCAACAGGAAGTTGTGCAACCGTATCTGAAGTCAAGAATCGACGACAAGATTCAATGGGACGCAGATGCCTACGATGAGAATTTTGACGTTTCCGATGATAGGGATGAGGAAGCCGTAGTGGAATGTCCCCGCGAAGAAGTCCCGGAAATTGCTGCCTTTCAGAAGGCATTTTGTGCGGAATTTGGCTTCCCTTATGATGCTCTCTCTAAAATCATCGAAATATTCACTGGATTTGCAATAAAGTGCGGAGATGGAGGGGGCACCTTAGAATCACTGCTTTTCATGTCCCTGCTGAAGAAGGGCGGTGGTCTCTCCGAGCCCCAAGTGGAATCATTTATTAATCGGTTCGTGCTTCCAATCAGGCCAGCATGGAATAAGAATCTTCCGAAGGGATGCGACATAAATGATGTGCTCCCTTGGCGCTATTTCCGTGGGCTTTCGGTTTTGGTTCGCCCCTTTGTAGAGATTTCCCGATCACCGAGACAATTTGCGATCTCGGCGCCGCATCTCCATCGTTGGCATCGTTACCTTAGTCAGTCGATCTCTCAGGGACATCTTCCTGAAAGGCTTTTCAAGTCCGAAGAAATGAAGAGATATCTGGGCAGTGTTGCACACAGGAAGGGCCACGAATTTGCAAAAAATGTCGCCGAAGTGGTCGCCGAAACGCTCCCAGATTTGAAGGTGGAGATCAAGATGAGTGCGTTGGGTGCTCCCCAGTCTCCGGACTTGGGTGACATCGACATTCTAGCGTGGAGTCCAAGGGGGAAAATTGTGTTTTTGATCGAATGCAAGCGCCTCAAAACAGCCCTTACAGTTCGTCAGGTGATACAGCAGTTAGAGGAGTTTCGAGGGGATCCAACCAACTCTCAGGATTCTCTGGTTAAGCACCAACGGAGGGTCGATTGGCTCAAGAATAATCCCTTCGGAGTCGCGAAGCTCACCGGTATCTCACCTGAGCTAATCCGCTGGAAACCACTACTGGTCACAAGTGGCAGAGTCCCTATGTCTTATCTCGATGCGATTGAGTTTTCTAGGGATCAAGTGGTTCCATTTCAGGATCTTGCAACTCAACTTCCAAAAGTCATCAAAGACGCCGAAAAAGGCACGTGATTTAAAAGAGCTCGTTCTGCCTTCTCGCTCCCAAACCATATTATTTGACGTTGGTCACGATGCCCCTGATGTCACGGTAATCAGACACGCGATTCGTTATTCTGCCAGCCGATCGCGGTACACCTGCCGAGCGTGGTCATACGCGGCCACGGCATCGGGGTGCTCCTTGGGATCGATGAGCGCTTCTTTCTGTGACCAGCATTGATCGACGCATTTGAGGCACCATTCGAGGCTGGGTTTTTCACGGATGGGTTTGTCGTTGACGATGACGAAGATGGGATTGGTGTGGGAGCTGGCGCGGATGCGGAGGGCGACCCAGGAGCTTTTTGAAATGGGGACGTCGAAGGTGATGTCGCGGGTGGTGCCGTCGGCGAGGATGTTTTTCTGGGCGACGGAGACGCCGTTGACGATGACTTCGACGGGGACGTTTGATGAGGTGCCGAGGCGGGCGCGTTCGAGGTCCCAGAAGGGTTTTTGATCGACGGGGGCGGATAGGATTTCGGGATGCGGTTTGTTATCGAGGCGGGCGGCGACTTTGGCGGTGAGCCTCACCGTCATGGGCATCTGCAGCCTGAGCTCGCTGTCTTTGACGCCCATTTCCGTGGGATTCATCAAGACTTCCTTCGGACCTTGAGCACCCTTGGGAAGCTCGGGAATGATGGGCACAGCGGCCTTGAAATCCATGAGGTGGCTTTTGCCATCGCTGACGTAGGCGCGGCCGGAGCGGATGCCTTCGCACCAGGCGTCGTAGGTGAGGCGGCCGTCGAGTTTGACATAGGCGCGGCCGAGGCCGACGCGCTCGCCGTAGATGCAGGGGAAGTCGGTCTCTCCGCTGATGCGGGTGCGGAAGCCGGCATTGAGGGTGTGGTACCAGATGTTGAGCTCCCAGGTGTGCGGGGTGTCGACCATGGAGAGGAAATCGACGGCGGGGACGGGTTTGCCGTCGGGGCCTTCGACGAGGTGGGTGACATCGACGATGTATTCGTTGGCGCCGATGCCGTTGAAGGGTGGGATGATGAAGTTGGGGAGTTCGTCGGTGGCGCTGGGGATGCCGAGTTTGTAGTTTTGTTTTCGCGCGGGGTCGTTTTCGGCGAGCGGTTGCAGGCCCCAGCCGCTGTGGGCGGGGCCGCAGAGGGCGCCTTGTTTTTTGGCCCATTTGAGGGTGTTGAGGCAAAGGGTGGGCCAGTGCGCGGTGCTGTCGTCGCCGGGGTACATTTGTTCTTTGAGTTTGAGCAGGCAGAGGTGGCCGCTTTTGTGAGATCCGAAGCCGCTGACCTCCACATCGTAGCGAAGGAGGAAGGGGAAGCGTGATTCTTTGTCTTCTTTGCCGGTGAAGAACTGTTTTTGATAATCGAAGCAGGGGCCCCAGGTGAGATTGGCGCCGATTTTCAAATCTTCGCCCATGCAATGGCGGGCCATGTCTGGCGCGTGCACGCCCATGCTGGGCACGGAGTAGTGGGCGCAGCCAGCGGCGTGGATGTGGTGATCGCCGCTCCACCAGCCGAGCTTGCTGGGATCGATCCAGCGCTGGACCTGGAACTTGAGCGTGGTGTTTGCGCCGGTGATTTTTACGGTGCGCTGTTCGGGGATGGATTCGGGACCGCGGCGGAAGGTGACGTCGTAGGCGCCATCGGGGAGTTTCAGTATTTCGCCGTCGCCGCGGTAGATCTGCGGGTGGAAGAAGAAGTCGGGGGCGATGCGTTTGATCTGGCTGGGGTAGATGCGTCCGGCGTGGTCTTTGATGAGGAGTTCGGCCATGCAGGGCTTGCCGTTTTCATCGGTGATGCTGAGCGTGACTTCGCGTGCGGGCCGGCAGTCGAAGAGGATGCTGGTTTCAGCGCGGAAGCCGAGGTCCTGCGTGCCCTGGCCGGTGTCGAAGCTGAAAGTGGCTTCGCGTTTTCCGGCCTCGCTGCTGTAGAGCTGGATGATGCGGTATTCGAGACCGAGGCCGCTGAGGGTGGGCTGCAGCGGCGGGGAGTCGAACAGGTGCATGTCGAGCCAGCGGGCGGCGAGCGGGGGCTGGCCGGGATCGCGTGGCTTCACGTTTGGGACGACGGGCGGGGAACCTTTGACGTACACTTCCTTGGCCTGCGGGCTGGTGGCGGCAAGGCGGGCTGTGACGCCGGCTTCGTTTTCGATGCGGACGAGGTACTGACGCCAGCCGGATTCATCGAGGGTGGGCTTGGCGGAGCCGCGCTCGACTTTGACGCGCTGCTCGGGGGTGATGGTGACGTGGAAGAGAGCGTGTGAATCGAGGACGGTTTGCGCTTTGGAGATGGAGGCGGCATCGTGGGCCTGGATGCAAGCGTGGAGGGTGGTGAGTTCCTCGGGAGTGAAGGGGGAGCCGAGGATGGTGGTGGCGTCGATGAGACGCTGGGTGGCGGCGAAGAAGGGCTGGGGCTCGACGGGGGCGGCGTGGGCGCAAAGACAGACTGCGAGGAATAGCAGCGACGTTTTCATGGTGATGTAAACGCTTAGGGAAGACGTGGGCTTCCAAGGCGAGAGGGCGTTTTGGACTGCTGCAGCCCGATGGAGTTGCGCGCGCATCGTGGGACGCTCGAAAGCGGCGCTGAAGCGCCGCACTCCGGGGACGCTGTCGCGACTTTTTAAACGACGACGAGAACGATGGCGCTCATCATCAGCAAGGCACCGGCGAGGCGCCAGCGCATGACGGTGGGGCCGAGGTGCTGCTCGGCGTTTTTGAACCAGTGGCCGATCATCCAGACGAGGGCGACGCTGAGGAGGCCGCGGGAGGCATAGACGATGTTGGCGGAGGTGGCCTTGCCAAATACGGCGAGTGTGCTGACGAAGATGATGCTCTGGGTGCCGAGCAGTGCGGAGCCGCCAACAAGCCAGGGCCATGCCTGGGGGCGGATGGCGCTGAGGGGTGCGGAGAAGCGGAAGATGAGGCCGAAGGAGAGCAGGGCATTGATCCAGAAAATGCAGGGGAGAAGGCGGCCGACGCCCCAGTAGGGGCCCCACTTCTGCACGAGGACATCGAAGATGGCGAAGGCCACGGCGCCGACGCCGCCGGCGATGAAGGTGATCAGCAAATGGCGCGGGGGCTGGCCGGCGTCTTTGCGATTGAGGAAGGTGATGCCGAGGACGCTGAGGAAGGCGGCGATCCAGAGCTTCACGCTGACGGCCTCGCCAATGAGCAAGGGGGTGAAGAAGGCGACGAGGATGACCTTCAGGCCGAAGACGGGGACGGCGACGGAGACGTCTCCTTTTTCCAGGGCAAGGAACTGGGAGATCTGGCCGATGAAGAGGCACATGGCGATGACGCCGGGCTGCCAGAGCATGTCTCTTTCCACCGGGGGGCCGCCGAGGAGCCAGAGGAGGGAGAAGAGGCCGGCGACGATCAAATTTGCGACAAAGGTGGTGCGCCAGAGGCCGACGCCGAGGTCGCTGGAACGCTTGAGCACGAGGGCGCCGAAGGCATACAGGAGGGCGGCGATGAACGGGAAAAGCGAGGTGGCGAGGGCTGGGGACACGGGGGCACTAACCACGCGCAGGAGGGCGGGGCAAGAGCGGGAATGACGAATGACGAATGCGGAATGACGAACGGGCCAAAGACAGGAGCTATTGACATTCAATGTCTGGCATTTCGGTGGCCGTGAGCCGCTACTTGCAGGGTGAGCGGTGCTCGCTAAGCAGATAATCCCCCCCAACCTAATTTCCATGAGCGCCTCTTTCCCCGAACAATCCGTCGCCGTCCTCTTCAGTGGTGGTGACGCGCCCGGCATGAATGCTTTCCTCCGTGCCGTCGTGCGCCTGGGCCTGAACCGCGAGAAGATCGCCGTGCTGGGGATTCGGGACGGGTACCGCGGGCTGGTGCGCACGGCGCGTGCCGTGAATGATGATCCGGAAGCCTTGGTGAAGCTGAAGAATGACATCGCCACCCACACGGGGCGCGCGGGGCTGATCTCCGAGCAGCTGCACATCATCCAGATGGACCATGCGAGCGTGAGCGGGATCATGGGCAAAGGGGGCACGATTCTGGGCTCCGCACGCTGCCTGGAATTTCACGAGAAGAAGGTGCGCGACAGTGTGATCAAGCTGCTGAAGGGCCTGAATGTGCGGGCGCTGGTGGTGGTGGGCGGTGATGGCTCGCTGACGGGTGCGCGGCTGCTGGCGCAGGAGAGCGACCTGCGGGTGATCGGCATTCCGGCGACGATCGACAACGACCTGCAGTTTACCGACATGGCGCTGGGTGTGGACACGGCGGTGAACACGCTGGTGTGGGCGGTGGATCATTTCATCGACACGGCGCGCAGCCACCGGCGGGTGATGGTGCTGGAGACGATGGGCCGTGCGAGCGGTGACCTGGCGCGGATGGCGGGCCTGGCATCGGGCGCGGAAATGATCATCACGCCTGAGGCAGGTGCGCTGAATGAGGAGGCGATGAAGAAGCTGGCGGCGAAGATTGAAGGCGCGATGACGCGCGGCCGCGGCCATGCGATCGTGCTGGTGGCGGAGGGCGTGGAGTTTGACCCGCCGCAGAAGCGCAACCGCGCCTACGTGCTGATGGACGCCTTCCAGCAATACTTCCAGCGGCCTGGAGCCCCCTTCCCTGACCTGGAGGTGCGCCCTTCCGTGCTGGGCCACCTGCAGCGCGGCGGACACACGACGCCGGGAGACTGCATCCTGGCGGCGCGGTTTGCGGATCATGCGTGGAAAACCATCCAGAATCCGGACGGTGGCAGCGGCATCACGGCACTGCGCAAGAACGTGGTGGAGATGGTGCCGTATGGCGAGCCTGACATGCCGGAGCGCGCAGCCTTCTCACGTGAGATGGAGCAGCTGCATGATGATCTGAGTTCGTGGTAAGTTAAGCCGGACTGTCAAAGAGGGCGCAAGGGGCCGTGGAAACCCAAACCCACCTCCATGGCCTGCATGGCGGCATAAGACCAGGTGCAAACAATCACCGCGGTCAGACCGATGGTGATCCTGGCATCGACCAACTGTGTCAGAGGAATGCCGCGATGAGCTTCGGAACGCAGGCTTACCCATGCCGCCCATGACAAGGGAATCAGCAGCGCCCAAAGGCCGATGCTGAGCACAAGCTGTGCGCACTGTGGCATGTGATGCACGAATATGGGATCCAGGTCTGCCTGCTGAATGAAGCGTGCCATTTTCCGGGCGAACGCACACCCCATCCCAATGAAGAGACACTGAACGAGAAGCAGCACGCTGATGGCCTTCGGAGGAAAGTTCATGGCTGGGGAATTGAATCAGTTTTTCACCCAGCGGTCGAGCCATTTGAGAGTGTGCTCCCACATCTCGGGGAGATAGACGTGGCCGACGTTGGGGTAGATTTGGTTTTCGAAATGCGATGCGGTGTCGCTGCCGTGGAGGGCGTAGATTTTCGCCACGATTTCGCCGATGTGGCGGACGCCGGAGGTGGGGGAGCCGGTGTCTTGATCTCCGGTCATGAAGAGGATGGGGCGGGGGGCGGAGAGGGCGATGACGGCTTCGGTGTCGAAGTGTTTGAGCATGCCGGGGACGAAGTAGTAGATGCCGTGGGCTTTGAGCATGCCGGAGCGGATGAGCTCCTCATAGCGCGTCATGCAGCCGACGCAGACGGCGGCGCGGGGGCGGTCATCAAGGGCCATGAGCCACCAGCTTCGGGTGGAGCCCATGCTGATGCCGGTGACGCCGATGCGCTGCGCATCGACTTCGGGGCGGGAGCAGAGGTAGTCGAGGGCGGTGAGGTCGTCGCGCAGCATCATGCCCCAGAGGGTGCGGCCGGCCCAGAGGTGGAATTTGGCCGCGGTCATTTCGCCATTGCCACCTTTTTGCTGCGGGCCGTCGGGGCCCTGGCCGTTGCGCTCGCCAAAGCAGGGGGCGTCGATGCCGAGGACGATGTAGCCGGCGGCCGCGAGCGCGGGACCGGCGGCAACGGGGGTGGCATTGGTCTGAAGCAGCTCCTGCCTGCCGATGTCATACTGGCCGCCGTGCCAGTGGCAGTAGAGAATGGCGGGAGCTTTGTTTTGTGCTGTGGCGTTCTTGGGGAGGAAGACGTAGCCTTTGACAATCTCGCCCGCGCCGTTGTCGAACTGCAGGGTTTCCAGGGTGTAGGCGCCTTTGTCTTCGCGGCTCGTGATCTGAATGGCGGAAACGGGCGGACGCGGGGGGAGATCGCCGAGGAGTTCGTTGAGCTTGGCGCGGATTTCGGTGCGCTTCTGCTGCCATGCGTCGAGGGAGGCGGGGACTTGCAGGGGCGGGGCGATCGAGGTTTTGGCGAGCCAGGCTTCAGCAGCGGCGGTGTTCGGTTCGGCGGCTTGCATGGGCATGGGGGAGAGCAGGAGGAGGAGACTGACGGCGAGAGGGCGCATGGTGGCGTAGTTTTTTATGGGAACAGTCCGATCATCACCCAGTAGCCGCGCGCCAAAACTGCGAGTTCACGGTTCATTCGCAATCGCTCGACAGTGGCCCTGCCCGTCGGTGTCAGCCCCACGACATGCAGGGTGCTGACATTGACGGTAAAATGCTCGTCCCAGTTGCCCGTGCGCGGGTGAAACAGCTTCGCCGCTGTTCCGGTCCCCGGATCAGGGGCCTCGACCGCCGAGCCCTTGAACACATTGCAGAAAGGGCAGGCGAGAGCCAGATTTTCAGGCTGATGGTCGCCACCCAGTGACAGGGGCAGTATGTGCTCGACCTCGAAGTGCGAATTGGAAACCGCCTGAGGAGCGTGACAGTATTCGCAGCGAAACCCCGCCCGTACGGCAGCGAGCGGGTAGCGCGGATTCATGACCGCTGGTTGAGCAGGGCTTTGGATCGTTCAATGGTGGCCTTCAGCTCTTCGTCCAGCATCGCCAAAAGCTCTGCCGAAGGGGGTGTCTCTGGAGATTCCTTCCAGGCCTGCATGAGCTGCTCCAGCCGTTCCTTCTGCGCCGCATTGAAAAACCGATCGGGCTGCATCGACTGCACCATGATGAGCGAAGCAGACTCTTCATCCGTCAGTTGTCCGGTTAACGCGTCCAGCGCGGCACCGGCGGTTCGCCCCCGTGCCCGATGGCTGCCGGAAACGGCCACGAAACCACTTTCAGGCGTCGTACCGGACATGTCGGGAAAAATCGCCGTTGTCGTCATGGCGGGAGTTTAATCCCCGGCCTCGTCTTGATCAAGTCTCTTGCAATTTGCCCGCTGGCGCGTCGTTCACACGGTTCCATGAAACCTACCTCCCTGCTCACCCTGACTCTCGCTATGATTTCCTTTGGCGCACGTGCCGAAGACAAGCCGCTGCTGGCCGTGCCCGGCAAAGTTGTTTATGAAAACAAGCTCAGCGATGGCGCGACTGCGCCGTGGAAGGCGGCCAAGGGCGAGTGGAAGCCGGTGGATGGTGTGCTGCGTGGCTCGGAGCTGGAGGCGGACAAGCATGGCGCGGTGACGCGGCTGCCGAACAAGATGAAGGACTTCATCATTGAATATGAGTTCAAGTTTGCCGGGGCGAAGGGGACGAGCCTTTCGATCAATGCGATCAAGGACCACATGGCGCGGATCATGATCACGCCGAAGTCGGTGGCGATTCAGCGCGATGACAACGACCATGAAGGGCCGGACAAGGCGGTGGTGTTTGCGCGCTTCCCCGCGGAGCTGGGCGAGGGCTGGCACAAGGTGCGGCTGGAGATGGTGGGAGACAAGATGCTGGGCAAGGTGGATGACCTGGTGGCGTGGGGCGCGAATGATCTGTTTCTGAACGAGAAGGCCGCGCCGGGATTCACCGTGAGCGGGCAGTCGGTGGATTTCCGCAATTTCACGCTGAAGGAGGCGACGCTGAATCCCGCGTGGGAAGAGGTGAAGGCGACGCTGCCGAAGCCGGGTGAGAAGGTGGCGGCTGCGGCGAAAGCACCGGCCAAAGCGGGTGCTGCGAAGAAGAAGAAGGCGGAATAGGGCATGGAAGACCCCGCGCGCAGTGCTGGCATGCCGCCGGCATGCGCCCATGATCTAGGATGTGTGAGATCAAGCGTGCCAGGGGTGGCGCTCGCTGCGCGAGCTGACCCCTGGCTACCCGCTGCCATCCCCTCCGGGGATGGGAAGGCGGTGGATTGACTTGAGGTGCACGCTTGCTAACTGGGGTGCATGGCATTTCCTATTCGCTCTCCTCGTGATCTCGTCGGTGGCATCGCTGTGTTTGGACGGATCCTGGACAAGATCCGGCTCAATGCGAAGGAGGGCAAACTGCCCGAGGGTTATCACCTGGGGTACCTGGCGGGAAACCGCACGTTTGATGAGCGGGTGTGCAAGTTTCTGGGAGTGGATTTCAACGAGCTCTCAGCACGCACGCTGGAAGGCGGGACGGACGAGGAAATTCTGGAATGGTGCTGCCAGAACGGGAACCGGCCGACGGCGGAGCAGATCGAGATCTGGAACGGCTTCATGTTTAAGCGAGGCTGGCGTGATGCGGCCACGGAAGGGCTGATCCGGCAGCGGGCGGAGGCGGGGCTGGGGCACCGTGAGGACCTGGTGACGTTTTTTGACATGATGGATGTCGAAGAAGGGCGCGCGCCGTGATGGGGCGACTTCCGCAGGTGGCATGAGCTTTTCTTTTGCCGACGCAGGTACTGGGGTGCGGGCGGGGTGTGCTCTCACATGACGCGCGTGTGATACGAAGGACGTGCTGCGGGCTCGGAGGCCCGCGCTCCTGGGGCTGGGAACGGCGGGGGGCGGCGAGGTTTTCAAGGGTCGTGGTACTACTAAAAACCACGGGGGGCCATGGAGTAGAGGCCGATGGTGACGGCGTAGGCGTCGGGCATGGCCATGCGCTTGAGCTCGTGGCCGGCGCCCCAGGAGTCGGTGAAGAGGAGCTGATTTTTGGCGAGGTTGTAGCCGATGATCAGGCGCATGTGGCCGCCGCTGACCTGACCGCCCATGGGCAGCGGGGGTATCTCAGGCCTTTCGCCGAGCGCCAGCCCCCAGAGGAGGGGCACTCCTTTGTCCGCATACTCTTTGACGAGGGAGACGAAGGCCTTGTCAGAGACGCGGCGCTTGTTGGGGCCGGAGTAGTACGTTTCGGGATTGATGAGGGGCTTGAAGGTGACTTTGAAAGCACCGTCGATTTTGGCGAGGCTCTTCTGCATGGCGAGGATGCCGGTGCCGCTTTCCGCATCGGCACTGACGAGCTTGGCCATTTCGTGCTGGTCGCAGGGGATGCGCATGTACTCGAAGAGGCGCTGGCAACTGGCGGCGACGCAGTAGCCTTTCTGGCCCTGGTCCACCATGGGCACGCCGGAGATATAGACGTCTCCGTCGGCGGTTTTTTTGACGCGCTGCACGAGTTCCATGCGCTGCACGCCGGTGGCCATCTTGCCCATGCTCCAGTCGGCCTGATTGGGCGCGGCGAGCTTGAGGCGGAGGAACTCGGGATTCGTGGTTTTTCCGGGGGTGTTGTACTCGTTGTATTCGAGGAGGGCGATGCCGGCGGGGGAGGTCCAGTTCCAGCCGGTGGTGGGGAGGGCGGCATTGGAGGAGAGGGTCTGACGCTTGGGGGCGACTTTCATGACCTGCCCGAGGTTCTGCCCGATGAGCTTGAAGATGCGCTCGAACTCCTTGACCTCGATGTCGCCTGAGTCACCGCGATTGTAGAAGGAGACGGTGGCGCGCGCGGCCCTGCCATTGACGAACTCGACGACGGCCTCCTCCACATTGACGGAGCCCCCGAACATGGTGAGTTTGGTCTCCACATTGCTGAACATGTGGCGGGAGAAGCGGGCGCGGTCCTTGCTGGCGCTCATCCATTCAAACTGCGGCGGCTTCCGCTGTGTCTCCGGATTTTCGAGCTTTGGGATGTAGATGTTTTCAAAGTCGGCCGCAGACCACTTCCAGAGACTGGCAAAATTGAGCAGGCTGTCGAGATTGGCGGAGAGCTCCGGGAGCCTGCGCTCCTGGGCAGCGGTCACCTGCCAGGCGAAGCAGGCGATCAAGGAGACCGAAAGGGCAATCGCGCTGCGGAACATGTTTCAAATTTACCCGTCTGGCACCGTGGGAGTCAACCCTTTAGCTGCGCCTCATGCAGGCGGAGTGCGGCGCGCCTGTGCTGCTACAACCCGAGCTCCTCACGCACCTGGGCATTGTTCATCAGGGTGTTGAAGGCGGCGGAAGCTGCACCCGCGGCTTTTTTGGCCTTGGTGACCAGATCGACGTAACGGGCGCCGGAGCGGACGGGATTGAGGATGGCACTGCGGATGACGTCGCCGTAGGCGGTGATGCCATCGACGTAGGGCCAGACGCGCTGGTCGAGCATGGGGCGGAGACTGCGGAGCTTGTTGAGGCTGGTGCCCACTTCGTCGGGCTTAAGGCTGGTCATGGCGGTCGTAACGTCGTTGTCGATGGAATTGACGATGGCCTGGGCGCTGCTCTGCGCGGCCTCGATGGAGCCGCCAAGAGAAAGGGTGCGTGCGCCCCTGCCCTGCGCATGGAGAAGGAGATACTTGGCGGAATAGCACTCCGGGGCCGCGCTCAAAAGGGCCTGCAGGCGGGCGCTGGCGTGCGGTGTGCGGAGGAGAGGCATGATCTGGCGGGGATCTCGCATCATGACAGCGCGCATGGAATCGAAGTCGGCGAGGGCGAGCTCCAGGGCCTTTGAGCGTTCGGTGGTGGCCAGGGCGATGGCGTCGTCAAAGGTCTTGATGCCGAAGACGGTGATGCCGACGAGAGGGGCGGGGCCGTCGAGCAGCAGAAGGTCCGCGACGGCGCGCTCGTTCTTGGAGGGAACGGCAACAAGCTTGCAACTGCCATTGGTGGCACCGCGGATCTTGGCGCGCACGCCGCCGATGGGCTGCACGCTGCCGTCTGCATTCAAATCTCCGGTGACGGCGAAGGCGGGGTCCCATTTTTTGCCGGTGAGCGCGGACTCGACGAGGAGGGCGCAGGCGACGGCGGCGGAGGGGCCGTCTTTCTCGATGTATTTGTCCTCAAAGCCGATCTGGAGGAGGTAGCCCGCGGGCCAGTCATTGTTCCGGATCTGCGAGAGCTTGCTGACTTCATTGAGGCAGCGGCGCATGCTGCCGCCGACCTCCTGATTGAACTCGAGCCAGCTCTCCTGAGTGCCGCGATTTGGCAGGGCAGTGAGAGTCATTTTGGTGACGTGGCCGGACTCCTCTCCTGTGGCGAGGGGAGAGATGAGGAGTCCATTCACCTGGGTGAGACGGAGCTTGAAGGCGGCGGTGGTGGAGGGAGGTGTGGCGGGCGCCGGCATCTTCGCCTCCGGCTTTGCCTCAGGCGGAAGGTTTGCCACGCCTGCAGGCGGCATCGGGGTGATCTGCGGAGGGGGAGTGGCTGCGGGCTCCGGCGGCACCTTGGCCAGGGGAGGCTGAGGGATGGCAAAGGTGAGCCTGAAGGGTGCATCTCCAGGGTAACAGGAATAGCTGGCGATGAAACGTTCGCGAGCCCAGACAAAGGAGTGGTCCGAACGCTGATCCGCCTTGAGTCCGAACAGGGCGTCGAATGCTGCCACGATTTCTGATGAGGGATCTTTCTGATCCGCAGGATGGGCAAACAGCACCACCACTTCCTTGCCCCTGCCCTCCAGCCAGTCCACCCGAAAAAGAGACGGCTGGAACCGGCCTTTCAGCATGGACATTTCAATGGAATAGGCCTCGTTCAGCTTGGGATTGATCAGACTGGAATGGGTGACGCTTCCATCCGGATATTTACTGAGGGTGGGCGAGTATGCGCGTCTGCCAGGTTTTGTTTCATGCTGGCGCATGATGGCTTCAAAAGCCAGCTGCGTCAGATCGAGAGGGTTTTTCCAATCAATCAGCGCATCCAGGTCCACCCGGGTTTTTCCCGTTTCGTCAACCGGCACGGCTGGCTGTGAAGGAGCCGGCGCAGGCGCGGGCTTGGCTGCTGGTGGAGCGGCGCCTGCGTTTTTCGGGCGGACCGTCACAAAGAAAATCGTGTCTTCCAGATGGCGCATGAAGGAGGCGCTGGCGCTGTAGTGCTCGCCGCTCCACGTGTAGTTTGAACCCGTGCGAGTGAAGGGGGGAGCGCCCAGGGCATTGCCAATGCCTGCCAGCAAGGCCGGAGCGGCCTCGGTCTCACCTGCCTGGGCAGTGTAGCGGACCCCCACGGAGGCGATCTGGCCATTGGCCCACATCACACGGACAGACTCAGGCTCGAACTCCTGGCTGCCAAAGATGAGGTATTTGAGGTTGTTGCTCTGGCTGTAGGTCGCGTTGAACAACTGGGAGGGCTGAGAGAACTGCTTGGATTCGTCCAAGGCATACCATTTTTTGCCCGGTGTGGGAGCGAGTTTGGCGAGCCTGGCCTCAAGCTGCTCCGAATTCATCGTGCAGGGGCTTTTCCACTCGAACACGTCATCGAAATTGATCTCCGTGACGACCTTCGACCTCGTTTGGGCGGAAACGGTGTTCACCACGGCGAACATGCCGAGACAGACACCGAAAAGGCCGCGCAGTGATTTCTTCATGCCGCTGGTGTAGCAGCCGGGCTCACGAGCTGTCAAAACTTAATTCGGGGGACGCCCCGCCTTTTCCTTAGTGCTTTGGCAGTCATGCACTGAGCGAGACTGGAGCAGCCGTGATGTCATACCAAGAACAGTTGAAAACGGGTTTGTTCATGCCCCAGCCGCAGGCTGGCTATCAAAGTAGTACGCTCAGTCCTCTGAGCGGAACGCAGGCGGCAAAGCTGACGCATGCCTACCCCTGACGCCCAAAGTCCGAACTCCTTCTTTTCTGGCTTGTTCGCCACACGCCCGCTCGTTCCGCTCAGAGGACTGAGCGGACCACTTTGCTGGCGCTCACGCGCTGCCATGGGGGGCTATACTTCCTCAGGATGGCTCTATCATCCATCTCCTGCTCCCCGCCGATCCTATGCGCCGTGGACAAAGACTCGTTTTCAACGGTTCATGGTATCACCCGCGAGGGCCGGCTGGCGGAGGAGGCGGCATGCCGCTGACGGGAATTTCCTTTCGTTTCAAGACGGGCGATCTGCCGTTCCAGGTTTTGCGGATGCGGCGCAGGGTCATGGTCTCCCAGGCGTCGAGTCCCAGCACCAGGGTGTCGCCTTCGAGCTTTTCAATTTTCAGCAGCGCGGCGAGGCGCCCATGCTGCCTTCGAAGATGAGGAGGTTTTTCGTGATGAACCAGTCGCAGGATCCTTCCGCGCTGTCGTTTTCGTCCTCGGGAGGCAGGTTCGGGTAAACGTTGTCTTCGGCGAAGCAGTACTTCACATTTGGCCGTGTTTGGGCCCTGGAGGGACCATTGCAATGGTAGCCGGTGACCTCCCAGACGCCGAAAAGGTCTTTCCGTGCAAACTGCGGAGTGAGATCGTCCGCAGCAACGGGGCCGTGGGTGACGGCTGGGTGCGCGCTGGTTTCATTGTGCTGGCAGGCTGGGAGAAATCCCAGCAGCACCCCCAGCCCAAGAGGAAACCAGCGAAGGCGGTTCATTTGGCCACGACGGCGGCGGGGGCGGGCTTCAGCACCTTCTGCAGGGGAGCGGGATAGACGCCGAGGATGAGGATGGCGAGGGCGAGGGCGGCGGCGACGGCTTTGGCGGCACCGGAGAAGGTGAGCGCGGGGGTGTCGGTGCCGGCGGTGGTGTACATCGCGAGGATGGTCTTGAAGTAGTAGTAGAACCCGGCGCCAGCGCCGATGATGGCGCAGCTCAGGGCGCCCCAGTAGCCATGGTCGGCGAGGCCGAGGAAGACGAAGAGCTTGCCGAGGAAGCCGGCGGTGAGGGGCAGGCCGGCGAGGGAGGCGAAGGAGATGGTGAGCAGCAGCGCGAGGAGGGGGTTGCGTTTGGCGAGGCCGGCGAAGTCTTTCATTTCTTCGCCCAGGCCGTTGACGCGCATGAGGCCGAGGCCGAGGAAGCCGAGGACGGTCATGGGCAGGTAGGTGGCGAGGTAGAAGGCGACGATGTCGCCGGAGGAGAGATCAAAACGGGCGGTGCCGCGGCAGGCGAGGGCGAGGAGGAGGTAGCCCGCGTGGGAAATGCTGGAGTAGGCGAGCAGACGCTTGACGCTGGTCTGGAACATCGCGGGAAGGCTGCCGAGGAGAACGGTGAGCGAACCGACGACGAGGAGGAAGCCCTGAACTTCCACAGCGATGATGGAGCCTTCGGCGAGGAAGGCGTCCAGCGCGCGGGTGAGGACGACGAAGCCGGCGGCCTTGGAGCCGACGGAGAGGAAGGCGGTGACGGGAGTGGGAGCGCCCTGGTACACATCCGGCACCCACATGTGGAAGGGAGCGGCGGCGACTTTGAACCCGAGGCCGCAGAGCAGAATAGCGGCGCCGAAGAGGGCGGTGTTCTTGCTGGTGCCGGGGTCGGCGAGGGCTCTGGCGATGCCGTCGAAACTCATGGTGCCGGTGGCGCCGTAGATCCAGGCGATGCCATAGACGAGGACGCCGGTGGAGAGAGCGCCGAGGATGAGATACTTCACGCCGGCCTCAAGGCTGAAGGCGCTCTTGCGGGCGAAGGCGACGAGGACGTAGAAGGAGACGGTGACGAGCTCGAGGGAGACGAAGACGGTGACGAGGTCGCGGGCGGAGGCCATCCACATCATGCCGGCGCAGACGATGAGCGGGAGGCTGAACATTTCGGCCAGCTTGCCATCGAGGGTGAAGCGGGTGAGGTAGGGGGCGCACTCGAGGGTGAGCCAGAGCACGAGGATGGTGATGACGAGGGAGAAGCCTTTGTAGAAAATGGCCAGGCTGTCGAGCTGATGCCAGGTCTGGATGAAGGCGGGCTGGCTGGCGCTGTCATGCGGGGCGACGATGAGCAGCAGAAGCGCGAGCACGGCGCCGGCGATGGCGGTGAGGCCGAGGGTGCGGCGGGAGACGGCGGGCTTAAAGGCCTCGAGCAACAGCAGTGCGAGTCCGAGGATGGCGAGGCCGGCTTCGATGGTGAAAACGCTCATGGCAGGACTACAGCGCGGATTTCATGAGGTTGAGCAGCAGCCAGGGGCAGCAGCCGGTGACGAGCAGCGTGGTGGCGAGCAGGATGAAGGGCACGCGCTGGGAGAGCGCGGGATCGATCATGAAGAGGCCGGTGGCGGGGCTGCCGTGGAAGATGCTGCGGTAGGCGCGCAGCATGTAAACGGCGGACATCACCACGCCCCAGAGAGCGAGGATGACGGTCCACTGCAGGCTGGTGAGGCCGGTGGTTTTGAAGTCGGTGAAATTGCCGAGGAAGATCATGACTTCGCCGGCGAAGTTGGTGAGGCCGGGGAGGCCGATGGAGGCGAAGGCGCCGAAGGCGAAGAGCACGGTAAAGGAAGGGGCGTGGGTGGCGAGGCCGCCGAGCTTGTTGTACTCCAGGGTGCCGAGCTGATTGCGCATGCGGCCGCAGAGGCCGAAGAGGAGGGCGATGGAAATGCCGTGGGCGAACATGAGGATGACCGCGCCTTTGAGGGCCAGCTCGGTGCCGGCGGCGAGGCCGAGGAAGATGTAGCCCATGTGCATGACGCTGGAGTTTGCCAGGGTGTCATCGAGCCGGCTGGAATGGATGGTGACGAGGCCCATGACGAGGATGTTTCCCAGCAGCATGAGGAGCAGCGCATTCTGAACCCACTCCACATGCGCGCCTTGCGGCAGCATGGGGAGGGCGATGCGGAGGAGGCCGTAAAGACCGAATTTTTTCAGCACGCCGGAGTGCAGCATGGCGACGGGCGTGGGGGCGGTGGCGTAGGCGGGGGCGGCCCAGCTATGGAAGGGGAACAGGCTGACGAGGGAGCCAAAACCGAGGAGGAGAACAAAGAAGATCTGCGCCTGCCTGGCGTCCGGCAGAGGGGCGGAGCGGGCCTGGTTTCGGAGGGCGGTGAGATCGAAGGTGAGCTTGGAGCCGCCGCTGAACTCGAGCACGAGCCAGACGAGTCCGGCGAGGAGCACGAGGCTGCCGACACCGAGGTAGATGGTGGCTTTCCAGGCGACGGCCTTGCGCTGGGCGGGCTCGGCGCGGCCGTGCAGGGCGATCATGAGGAAGGTGGGGATGAGCGCGAGCTCATGGAAGGCGTAGATGAAGAAGACGTCCGTGGTGAGGAAGGCGCCGAGGGCACCGCCGCCGATGAGGAGGGAGGCGATGTAGAAGATGGGCGGGCGGTCCTCGATCTGCCAGATGGCGGCGAGCATGACCAGCGCGGTGAGCAGGGCGAGGATGAGAGAGACGCCGTCCGCGCCGACAGCAAAGCTCAGCGAAGGATTGTCGAGGATGGGCCGGGAATGGACAAAGGCGAGGCCGGATTTGCCCTGGTACTGCACCGCGGCGCCAAGCACGAGGAACAGATTGATGAACGTGGCGCCGAGGGATGCGGCGCGGGCAGGCGCACCGAGCCCGACCGCCAGGGCGGCGAGGAGGGGGAGTGCGATGATTATTTCAAGAACGCTCATTCAGTTTCTCCATCAATGGCCCAGACGGGGCAGCACAAACACGACCAGATAAACCACGCCGATGACGCCACCGCCGAGAAGGAAGGTGTAGCCCTGCAGGTGGCCGCCCTGCAGCATGCGGGTGGCGGCGCCGAGACGGGCGACGATGGCGGTGGGAAGGCGGGCGATGATGCCGTCCACAAACACACGCTCCAAGGCGTTGACGATCCACGCGAGGCGGTCCTGGCAGATGCGGACGATGACGGCGTAGATTTCGTCGAAGTAGAACTTGTTGGCGAAGAGCTTGATGCTGACGGGGTCCCTGTCCTTGCCGCGGTAGAGGTAGATGGCGCCAATGGTGCCGATGAGGAACGCCAGGATGGAGGCAGTCAGCACTGTCTGATGCGGCTCTTCATGCGCCGGCTTGAGGGCCTGCAGCGGCGTGGCAAAGAAATCCCAGGCGGAGAAGATGGACAAGATGGCGAGCAGGATGAGCGGCAGCAGCATGATGACCGGCACTTCGGTGGCGTGATGCGCGGAGTCGGTGCGGGGCTTGCCAAAGAAGGCCACGACGACGAGGCGCGTCATGTAGAAGGAGGTGAGCAGGGCCGTCAGCCACGTGCTGTGGAAGAGGATGCTGCAGCCGCTGTCATAGGCCGCACCGAGAATGCCTTCCTTGCTGTAGAAGCCGCTGGTGATCCAAGGCAGGCCCATGAGCGCCGCGGTGCCGATGACAAAGGTCCAGAAGGTGACGGGCATGTGCCTGCGCAGGCCGCCCATCTTCCACATGTCCTGCTCGTGGTGGCAGGCATAGATGATGGCGCCGGAGCCGAGGAAGAGCAGGGCCTTGAAGAAGGCGTGCGTGTAGAGATGGAACATGGCCGGGTGGCCGGGCCCGTGCATCTCGTGGCCGTGCTGAACGTGCATGGCCACGGCGCCGACGGCCATGACCATGTAGCCGAGCTGGGAGAGGGTGGAGTAGGCAAGAACGCGCTTGATGTCGCTCTGCTGGGTGGCCATGAGGGCGGCCATGAGAGCGGTGACGCAGCCGATGCCGGCGATGATCTGGGCGGCAAGAGGGGAGGCCTCGATGAGGAAGCTGACGCGCACGAGCATGTACACCCCGGCGGCGACCATGGTGGCGGCGTGGATGAGGGCGGAGACCGGGGTGGGGCCCTCCATGGCGTCCGGAAGCCAGACGTGCAGGGGGAACTGGGCGGACTTGCCGACGGCGCCGAGGAAGATGCAGAGGGCGGCGGCGGTGACGAAGCCGGCGGGCGCGGAGGCCAGCTCGTTGCCCGGCTTGAAGGCGCTTTCGAGGTCAAAAAGATTCACGTTACCGTGGTTCGCGCCGAAGAGCAGCAGGATGCCGATCATGAAGCCGAAGTCGCCGATGCGGTTGGTGAGGAAGGCTTTCTTGCAGGCTTCGGCGGCGCTGGGCTTCTGATACCAGTGGCCGATGAGCAGGTAGGAGCTGAGACCGACGAGCTCCCAGAAGATGAACATCATGATCAGGTTCCCGGCGAGCACGATGCCGGTCATGGAGAACATGAAGAGGGAGAGCGCGCCGAAGAAGCGTGGCTTTGCCTCGTCATCCTTCATGTAGCCGAGGGAGAAGATGTGCACCAGCATGCCGATGAAGCTGACGATGAACATCATGCCGCGGCTCTGCTTGTCGATGAGGACATCGATGTTGGCGTGGACATAGCCGACATCGATGAAGGGCAGGAGCATCTGCGGGTTGGTTTCATCCGCCGCGGCCAGAAGGGCGAGGCAGGCGATGAAGGAGATGATGGAGGAGCCGACCGAGATGAGCACGGCAGCCCCTTTGAGCTGGCGGTGGCCCAGAAGGATGAGGAGCGCCGAGAAAAGAGGCAGCAGAAGGGGAATGCTGGCGTTCATGCGGGCGCGTTATCCTTGAAGTTTGGTGACGGACTCGACATCGACGCTCTGCCTGGAACGGAAGAGAGCCACGATGATGGCGAGGCCCACGGCCACTTCAGCAGCGGCCACGGTGATGGTGAAGAAGACGAGCGACTGCGCGGGGTAGTCCGGCACGCCGTTGACGAGATGGAAACGGGAGAAACCGACGAGCGCGAGATTGGCGGCGCTGAGCATCATCTCCAGACACATATAGACGATGATGATGTTTCTGCGGGCGATGACGCCAGCGAGGCCGAGGGCAAAGAGCATGCCGCTGACGACGAGGTAGTGGCCAAGGGTGATCATGGGGCGCTCCTTTCGCGTTTGCTGAGAACGACGACGCCGATGGTGCCGACGAGCAGCAGCAGGCCTATCACCTGAAGGTGGAAGCCATACTGATCAAAGAGGGTGAAGCCGATGAGCTTGGCATCCGGCAGTTCTCCCGCCTTGAGGTCTTTGGTGATGGTGGGGACGGACGCCCAGCCGACGGTGGCGGCGGCCGCGGTCATGTCCAAAGAGGCGTCCTGGGGTGTTTTGGCGGCCAGCGGGGTGCCATCTGCCACGATGATGATCTGCAGGGCGAGGAGGGTGGCGAGAAGAACGCCGGAGACGATGGCGGGGAGATTGAGCTTTTTGCCCTCCTCCGTCTTGATGTCCAGCAGCATGATGATGAAGAGGAAGAGCACCATGACGGCACCGGCATAGACGAGAATCTGGATGATGCCGATGAAGTAGGCGTCCAAGGAAAGGAAGAGGGCGGCGAGGCCGACGAAGCTGGCGGCAAGGGCGAGCGCACAGGTGACGGGATTGCGCCCGGTGACGACCATGAAGCCGAAGCCCAGGGTGATCAGAGCGAGGAGATAGAACAGGAGCGGGGGCATTACTTGAGCTCGTTCCACTTGTTCACCAGCCCCACGCGCTGGCCGCCGATTTCATAGAGGCGCTTTTTGTTGTGCACCATCTCCTTGCGGGAGAGACCGGTGATGGCGTAGTCCTTGCGCAGGAAAATGGCCTGCTCCGGGCAGACCTCCTCGCACATGCCGCAGTAGATGCAGCGAATCATGTCGATGTCGAACTCCTTGGGGCGCTTTTCGACCTTGGCCCAGGGATCGTCGCTGGGGATCTCGCCAGGGATGATCTTGATGGCCTTGGGAGGGCAGATGAACTCGCAGAGCTGGCAGCTCACGCAGCGCTCGCGGTTTTGCTCGTCGGTGACGAGGGCCGGGGCGCCGCGGTAGTAGTCCGGCAGATGGTCGTCCCACTTCTGCTCCGGGTACTCCATGGTGACCTTGGGCTTGCTGCCGGCGATCTGGAGGAAGGTCCTGATGCCATGGCCGATGGTGATTTTCAGTCCTTTCAAGAGCGTGGAAATGAACCAGCGTTCATGCCAGGCGAGCTTGGGACGTTGTACAGTGATAGTGGCCATGTGGGAGCAGAGAAACCGCAGGAGAACCGGATTTGATTATCCGAACGTCCCGCAGTGCGGCAACCGCTATTTGTGAAAAATTTCACAAGGAGGGCGGAAATCGCAAATCACCTCAGGATTTAGCCTGATCAAGGCTGTAGGGCGGGCAGGGCTGCAAAAGCCCCCTGCCGAGGCTATTTTGGCACCTGGGGATCGGCCATTTTGGGCGCGTCCTTCTTTTTGGCGGGGGCCTTTTTCTGTGGCTGCACAAAACCTGCCTTTGCATAGGCGATCATCTGAGCCAGGAGGCCCTCGCCGACGCCATCGGCACGAGTCACGTCGGTCACATCTGTGAAGGGGCGCACATTTTGGATGGCCTTGGCGCGGACTTCGCCGATGCCAGGAAGCGCCATGAGGGCGGCCGTGTCTCCCTGGTTGAGCAGGGACAAAAGGCGGGCGCGCTCCTCGGCGGTGAGGGTTTTGGCCAGGGCCTCCACCTTGGCGGAGGGTTTTTTGGCCTCTTTGTTTTTCGGTGCGGGCTCCGCGGCAGAAAGGGAGAGGCCAAGAGCCAGGAGGGCGAGAAAGGCGATAAGGGATTTCATGGGCGTGGGCGGGAGGAGTGCGAAGGTTAGTCAAATGCCATGCCGGGTGGCGAGCTAAAAGCTCGACATTTTGGGCTGGGGCTCGCAGAATCGCCTAAATGAAGCTCCTCCGACCCCTGGGCATTGTCCTCGCGCTGACCACCCCTCTCCTTCTCCGGGCGCAGACAGCCGCGCCGGCCATGCATACCTGGACGAGCACGGACGGGCGGAAGATCGAGGCGGCGTACGTGGCGCTGGAGGGGGAAAGTGTGAAGATCCGCATGGCGAATGGCAGCACCTTCACGGTGCCGCTGAACCGGCTTTCCGCCGAGGACCAGGCCTTTGCCAAAAGCCAGGGAGCCCCGGCTGCCAGCACCACGGCCGCGAGCCCTGCGGCGGGGACGGCGACGGGCGCGCCGCCTGCGAGCAAGAACTGGCCGCGCACGGTGGCGCTGGATGAGAAACCCGCCGTGACCGTGGTGAAGGAGGACGCCGAGGCGCATGAGTTCATCTACCGCTCACCGCACTATGAGTTTAAGTGCGACTCCAAGCTGGGAGCCAATGTGGTGAGGGAGTTTGGCCGGATGTTTGAGGCCACGTGGATGATCAACTGCATGCTGCCGCTGGATTTGAAGCCGCACCCCGAAAGGCTGCGGGAGATCTTTCTGGCGCACCTGTTCACCGAGGAGAGCGACTACAAGAAGGCGGGGGGCATCGAGGGCTCCGCTGGGGTCTATATGACCTCCAAAAAGGCCCTGATGGTGCCGATTGTGAGCCTGGGGGTGCGGATGGTGGGCAACCGGGTGTCCCTGGGGGAAAGCGCGGCGCGGGACAACTCGACGCTGATCCATGAGATCACCCACCAGATGATGAACCACTGGATGGGCATCCTCCCCACATGGTATGTGGAAGGGAGCGCGGAATACGTGTCCATGCTGGAATACAACAGCAACGGCCGCTTCAGCCTGATCGGGCTGAACCGCCAGCTCCAAAACTTCACCGGGGGCAAGGACTTCATGATGATCGACATCGAGGAGCTGATGACGATCGACTACGAGCGCTGGACGGCTGCGCTGGGAAAGGGCGGCTCAGCCCATGCCAACTACGCCTCTGCCGGAGCGCTGACGTATTATTTTTACCATGTGGATGGCAAAGGGGATGCGGCCAACATCATCGCCTGGCTGCGGGAGATCGAGAACGTGAAGCGGGATGCGGCGGGAGATGCGGCCGTGGAGGCGGCCACGAAGAAGCACCTGCTGCGGGAGCGGAGCTATGCCCAACTGGCGGAAGAGGTGAAGAAGGGGCTGCGCAAGGAGGGGATCGACGTGACCTTCTTTCCGCCCGGGAAGAACGGCCCGGCGAGCAATGGTAAATAGCTGAGCGTGAAAGGCGTCCAGGGGGGAGTGGCGGACGTTTGCATCCTGGGTCCTAAAATTCTGAGGAATCAGATAAAAGGACTTAGATTTCTTATGGCGCTTCTAATTTATCTCGGTTAGAATAGTTCCACAATCGGGTAAATGACTAATTCTGATCGCATCCGCATATTGATCGTTGAAAACGAGGGCCTCGTGGGCTGCGACATGGCCACGACGCTTGGAAAGCTGGGCTATGTGGTCGTGGCTATCTGCGCCTCTGGAGAGGAAGCGCTGGAGCGCTATGATGAGCTCCGGCCGGATCTGGTACTGATGGACGTGCACCTGGCGGGGCAGATGGACGGCATCGAAACAGCGCGTGAGCTGCAGCGCCGGAGCCGGGTGGCGATCGTGTATGTGACGGCCTGCGCGGACCTGGACACGGTGGCGCGGGCGCGGCAAACCCACCCGCATGGCTACCTGCTGAAGCCTTTCAACCATGACGAGCTGCGCCTGGCGGTGGAAGTGGCGGCGCAGCGCCATTTTGAAGAGAATGAACGGCAGCGGCGGGAGCACAGCTATTTTGAGGCCTTCCAGAGCCTGGCGGATGGCGTCATCGCCGCGGATCTGTCCGGTGGCGTGGTCTTCATGAACCCCTCCGCGGCGCGGGCCACGGGCTGGAATGCGCAGGAAGTGGTGGGACGCTCGCTGAACGAGGTGTTTCGGATTTATCAAAGCACCGGAGAGCCGGCGGAGATTTTGTCCGCGGAAGCCGCGGCGCAAACGGCCGAGCGCACGGTTTATCTGACGACGCTGGCGGGTGAGCGGGTGCCGATCCAGGACCGCACGGCGCCGCTGCGTGATGCGCAGGGGCACCTGACGGGGCTGATCATTCTTTTCCGTGCCGCCGCCGTGCCAGCCCCGGCGGAGGCGCCCGCCGCGCCGAACCGCAGCACGGCGCCGCTGGTGGATGTGGTGGAGAGCATTTCCGACCCCCTCTTTGCGCTGGATGCGCGCTGGCGTGTGACGTATGCGAACGCGGCGGCCCTGCGCCTGTTTGACCGCAACCTGCAGAACATGCTGGGGCTCTCCTTGTGGGACATCATGCCGAGCGCGACGCGCGAGCAGCACCATGAGGCCTTTGCGCATGCGATGCTGCACCGTGAGACGGTGAACCGTGAGCTGTATCTGGATGAGAAGCAGATCTGGCTGGAACTGCGCGGCTACCCCTTTGGTGAAGGGCTGCTGCTGCTGGTGCAGGATGTGACGGCGCGGCGTGAGGAAGCGGAGCGGCGCAACCGCATCGACCGCCTCGAATCGCTGGGACTGCTGGCGCGCGGCTTTGCGCATGATTTCAACAACCTGCTGACGGTGCTGCTGGGCAACATCTCGCTGGCCGAGATGCGGCTGCGCAATGCGATCACGCTGCCGGAACTGCACACGGCGAAGCAGGCGACGCTGCAGGCGCAGAACCTGGTGCAGCAACTGCTGACCTTTGCGCGCGGCGGTGCGCCGATCAAATCGCAGATCCGCCTGGGCGACCTCATCGAGACTTTCTTCACTCACCACACGCGGGCGAACCGCGTGGAGTACCGCATCGAGGTGCAGCCGGGCCTGCCGCAGATCGCGATCGATGGCGCGCAGGTGCGGCGTCTGCTGAGCAATCTGATCCGCAATGCAGAGCAGGCGCAGCCGAACGGCGGTGAGATCACGGTGCGCTGCTTTGCGCCTGACCATGCCGAGATGTTCCCGGGTGAGATGGTGACGGACACGAACTTCCAGCCTTCGGGGCTTGCGATTGAAGTGGAGGACAAGGGCGAGGGCATCCCGACGGAGCATCTGCCGCATATTTTTGAACCGTACTTCAGCACGCGCAAAGCGGACAACGCCACAGGCCTGGGCCTGACGGTGTGCGAATCGATCGCCAAAGCGCATGGCGGCTCCCTGACGGTGAGCTCCGAGCAGGGCAAGGGCACGACGGTGCGCTTCTACCTGCCGCTGGATTCCGACAGCGAGGAAGCGGATGCGTTTGGCCTGAGCAAGGTCTTTGACGCACCGCCGGAACTCAATGCGGCGAATCCGCGCATCCTGGTGCTGGAGGATGATCCTCTGGTGCGCTCATTGATCGTGCGTAATCTGACGAGCAACGGCTTTGACGTGGCGGAGAGCGCGGAGGGCAGCGAGACGGTGCGCATGTACCAGGAAAGCATCACGCAGGGGCGGGCCTATGATCTGGTGATCCTGGACCTGAGCATTCCGAACGGGATGGGCGGGGTGCGGGCGATGGAGAAGCTGCGTGCGATGGATCCGGAAGTGTTTGCGATCGTGTCCAGCGGCTACTCGGATGATCCGGTGATGGCAAACCCGGCCTCGTATGGCTTTGCGGCGGTGCTGCCGAAGCCGTATGAACCGGCGGACATGCTGCGGCTGGTGCGCAACATCCTGGCGACGCGCGGGATCCGCCGTGCGCCGTGAGCGGCGTTGCAGCGCCGACGGTGGAAAATGGATCTGGCAAGAGGTCGTGGCCGTGTCTGGCAGCGCGCTGTGACTGCAGCGATGGAACGGTGAGACGCTGCTGGAGGATGCGGTGCGTGGAGAAAGCGCTGGCTTTGCTTTCCGGATTGGGCGCTTGCTGTCCAGGGATGGCGCTCGCTACGCGAGCTGATCCCTGGCTACCGGCTGTGATCCCTCCGGGATCTTTCTGAGCTGTATGCAGGCTCGCCAGTGCTGCTACCGGGTGAGAGCGGCCCCGGCGAAGAGGACGAAGCTGTTTTGATGGATCGTGGCATTGCAACACGCGCGAACGAGGCGCACGGGACATGCGTTGACAAGAAGGGTGCGGTTTGAGAAAGAACGGCATGCGTGAACAGGACCTTCTGGAGAAGCTGAGCAAGATCGAACGGCTGTATGCCGGTGCGGCGACGGCTGGTGAGAAAGAAGCGGCTGCGGATGCGATCGCGCGAATCAAACGGCGGCTGGGTGAGGCGGCAAAGGTGGATCGGCCGATCGAGTACAAGTTTACGCTGACGGACGGGTGGTCGAAGAAGCTCTTCATCGCGCTGCTGCGGCGCTATGCACTGAAGCCCTACCGCTATGCGCGGCAGAGGCGGAACACGGTGATGGTGCGGGTGCCGCGGAGCTTTGTGGATGAGACGCTGTGGCCGGAGTTTCTGGAGCTGAGCCAGGTGCTGCAGACTTATCTGGATGAGGTGACGGAGCGTGTGATCTCAGGCGCCATTCATGAGAGCGAGGGCGAGGAGGAGGTGATCGCGGGGGAGTATTTGGGATGAGAAGGGTGGAGCATGCCTACGACGCCCAGCGCCGGCATGGAATGGCCCCTCACCCTTGCCTCTCCCCATGGCATACCTTGGGCGTTGCCCTGTCATCGATGGGGAGAGGGGATTCGCTTTGGGTTTGCGGGGTGTTATGACGATTCGCAAAACGCGTTTCGGCAAGTCGAGGCTGGGGACATTCGGTTTGCCGCAGAGGGGCAAAGAGGCAGAGGTGGCAGAGATTGATTTTTTTTATTTCTGCTCTCTGCTCCTTTGCGGCTGAGTCGAAGGTTCCTGCCACTTTCAAATGCCATGGCGCAGGGTGTCTCACCGAGGCCGCAAAAATGAAGCTTCTTTATTCGCCGTTCTTCCAGAGGATGCGGGCGGCATAGACGCTGTTGTCGGCGCCGTAGGGGTTGTCGGGCTTGATGATGATGTCGGGGCCGTTCTTTTGCATCCATTCGGCGACGGTGACCCAGGTTTCGTTTTCGCTGACTTCGCAGACGCCGAAGTTGCCGAGGCGCGCGCCGCGCTGGGGGACGAGGATGCGTTCGGTGTCGCGCTTCACGGTGAGGGTGGCTTTGTCCACCTCGGCCATGAACAAGGGCGCGCGGTGGCGGAAGACGTGGTCGTTGCCGGCGCCTCTGCGAGTGTAAACGAGGTAGAGATCGTCTTTGTGCGCGACCCAGTGCTGCTGGGTGTTGTAGTTGCCGAGGTCGCTGCCGTCGGTCCAGTTCCAGCGCGTTGGTGCGCTGAAGTGGAGGCCGTCATCGCTGGAGCAGACGTAGCCAGCGGTGTCATTGCGCAGGGTCAGATAGAATTTCCCCGCGCAACGGATTAGGGAGGGCTCATAAACGCCACGGCCTGACTCCAGCGCGAGGTCATTGCCCTGCTCGACATAGCGCAGGGTGGTGCCGTCAAAGCTGCAGCGCAGGACGGTGACGCGGTAGTATTTGTCGCCTTTGCCTTTGAAGTAGATGGGCAGGAGGATGTCGCCGTTTTCCAGATCGACGCGCTGCACGCAGCCGGCGCCGGCGTTGTAGAACTTGGGGTCCGCGGGCATGGCCAGCGTGGTCCAGGGGGACCAAGTGGAGGTTTGCGGATCAAAGATGGAGAAGCAGGTTTCGCGAGGACGCTCGTGGATGACCTTGTTGTCGCTATAGCGCACGGTGTGGCCGATGCCGAGGAGCCTGCCGGATTTGGCGTGCCACTTGGGCGTGAAGTCGCAGGCGGCGACGATGACACCCTCAGGTTCTTCACGGCGTCCGAGGGTGGCGGTGTTTTCGACGGGCTGCGTCCAGGTCTTGCCGAGGTCGGAGGTGCTGAGGTGGTTCAGCGCGTAGAAGACATCGCTGCCGGTGAGCAGGAGCTTCTGCATGGTGAGGACGACCTGCGGCGGGCTGCCAGGAATGGCGCCTGCACGCGGATGCACCCAGCACATTTTGCCATCGTAGCCCTTGGTGATGGTCTCGAGCTTGAGCTCGTAGGGCTCGGCGGCGTGGAGAACCGAGGCAAGGAGAAGGAGGGGAGCGATGAGACGAAGCATGCGGACTCAACGCGCGGCGACGGTGGAGTCGTTCGGTTTTTGCGTGTCCCAGAGCAGCTTCATGGCGAGGACACCGAGCCATGGGGCGAAGCCGGTGAGAGCAAGGCCCCAGTCGTAGGTGTGGGTGGAGTCCGCGATGATGCCGAAAAGTGAATGCAGAGGCGAGGTGATGACCCAGACCCACATGCTGAAGAGGCCGGTGAGGCGGGAGACGTGCGAGGCGGAGAGCTCCTGCACGAAGCTGTAATAGCAGGGGAAGAGCGCCAGCGAGGAGGCGGCAACGACAAGCAGGACGGCCAGCAGCAGCCAGCCTTTGGCCAGCAGCGGGATGAGGACCATGCAGGACACGCCGCAGGTGGCGAAGGTGAAGATGCGGCGCTTGGCGTGATGCACATCCACCCGGCCACCTTTGACCATGCGCATGGAAAGAACGCCCGCAGCGAGGCAGCCGAGGTCTGTGGCGATGTAGTAAAACGAGATGAACTGCGCGGCCTGGGCCTGATCGTAACCGCGGGAGAGGAGGAAGAGCTTCAGCCACTGCAGGATCATGTGCCATGGGATCTGGATGCCGATGAGCAAAAGGGCGATGGCCCAGAAGCGGCGGCTTTGAAGCAGGGGCATGAGCGGGCTTTGCGGTCCTGACGATGATGACTCTGCGCCAGCCGGTGAGGAAGCCGGCTGACGATAGGAGAGCAGCCAGAGCGCGATCCACACGACGCCGGACCATGCGACGACCTGGAAGGCATAACGCCAGCCGTCGGGATGATGCTGGGACAAATACAGCACCACATGCGGCGTGATGATGGCGCCGATGGAGGCGCCGCTTTGCAGGACACTGTTTCCCATCATGCGCTCCTCGGGCTTCAGGAGATTGAAGGTGGTCTTCAGCGCGCAGGGCCAGTGACCGGCCTCAAAGAATCCGAGCATGATGCGCGCCGCCATGAATTCCTGATAGCTGGTGGCCCAGGAGGAGAACAACCCTGCCAAGGACCAGCCGCCGAGGACCAGAGGGTAGAGCCAGCGCAGGCTCCAGCGCTCGCACAGAAAGCCGAACAGCAAGGAGCCGGCGGCGAAGGCGAGACCGAAGGTGGTGCCGAGATGGCCGTAGCGCGCGTCGTTCATGCCAAACTCCGCCTTCACGGCATCCGCCGCATTGGCGAGGGTCTGCCGGTCCATGTAGTTGATGGTGGTGGCCAGCAGCAGGAGGCCGCAGAGGTACCATTTCCAGAGGGAGGGGCGGGGGGACGAGTTCATGCAATCATCTTTGAAGCCTTTTTTCTTCTCGAACAGGCGCGTGCTTGAAATGAAACCAGTATTTTTGGCGCAAGTTTTTTATGGGCAGCGGCCCCCAATGCCGTGAATCGTAACTGTTAGCGGAATTGTCTCCCAAGACCACCACATGGTCGGCAGGCACTACGTACGGTTTGGAGAGATCTATTCCTGACTTGGTCAGAGCGCCCGGGACGAGCACATACGGAATATGTGAAACATCGTAATAGTCACCTACCGGGCGATCGTTGATTTGCAGCATGCCGTTTACAAACTGGAGTTTGTCGCCCGGCAATCCCGCGACTCGCTTCATAAAAATCAGTGATTTTTGGTCGTATGGTTTCTCGATGCCAGGAATGCCTTTCGTCGTAAACGTCACCACATCGCCTCGCTGAGGCAGTTGATTGTGCAGTGTTAATGCCTGGGCAATGATGGTGTCATCCACCCTCAAAAAAGGCGCCATGGCATTTGTGGGAACGCGGAGCGCTTCGATTTGTCCTGTGGCGCGAAGCAAAACCAACAACCCAGACAGAAAAGCGACAAAGATGACAAGACTCCTGATCAGTGGCGAAGATATTTTCTGCATCATCACCCCTCCCAGCTCCTTCCATCCCAGACGATGACGCGTTCCAGCAGCTTCACGACGGATTCGGTGAAACACTGGAAGAGCACCTCGCCTTTTTCGGCGGTGGCGGAGCGGGGGTCGCCGACGTGGCCGGGTTCGCTGCGGTCGGGCATGATCCAGCCACGGGAGGCGGGCTCGAAGGCGTTGCCGAAGGGGACATCGTCAGTTTTGGAGAGTTCGCCGACGAGTTCGGGGCGGAGGCGGAGGACCATGCTGGTCTCCCATTCGCAGGCGTGGCCCATGACGCGCTGCTGGATGGAGGGATCGCGGGTCCAGGGCTCGGCGCCGAGATTCCAGTAGGTGGCGAAGAGGAGAAGGAGGTCCTTGCGGTCGCGGAATTTCTGCCGTGTCTCAAAGACGGCCTGCTTGCCGGGGACGTCATTGCCGCCGTGGCCGTTGAGGAAGACGAGGCGCCGGAAGCCATGGGCGATGAAGTTTTCCATGAGGCCATTGAGCAGGTCGAGGTAGAGGCGGGGCTCGGCGGAGAGGGTGCCGGGGAAATCCATGTGGTGGTGGGAGTTTCCCAGCCAGGTGAGGGGGGCGATGAGAACGCGGCCTCCCAGGGCGGCCTCGGTACGGCGGATGAGCTCGGTGGTGAGCATGCTGTCCGTGAAGACGGGCATGTGCCTGCCGTGCTGCTCCAGGGCGGCGACGGGGAAGATGACGGGGGTGTTTTTATCAAGGGCGGCCACGGCGGGCCAGGTGAGATCAGCCAGGAGCATCCGACTAGAACGCCGCAAGCGATTCATTTTTCGACGAACTTGCGTCTTTGTATGAGGCTGGGATCATATGACATGAAATCATGGCCGCGACTTGCTGCGTACGGGATCCTGAGCCTGCAACTGACCTCCTGCGGGAGCACGCGGCCGAACTCCAGCGCGCTGCCCACGGTGGGGTTTGTGAGCCAGGAGACGATCGCGCATGCGTGCCGGCAGCACACGGTGCGGCGCCAGGGGACGTCCGGATTTGAGATGCTGCCGGACGGGCGGGAGGCCTTTCTGGCGCGGCTGGCGATGGTGGAGGCGGCGCAGCGCACGCTGGACCTGCAGTACTACATCTGGAGTGACGACGTGGTGGGGACGACCTTTGCCGACCGGCTGCTGGCGGCGGCCGACCGGGGGGTGAAGGTGCGGCTGCTGCTGGACAACACGATGGACGCCCAGGTGGAGGTGAGCTCCGCCGCGCTGGCGGCGCACCCGAACATTGAGGTGGCCTTTTTCAATCCGATGACGGATCTGAAGGGCATCTTTGCGGGAAATCCCATCCCGGTGATCGGGGAGATCGACCGCATGCAAAGCCGCATGCACAACAAGATCATGATCGCCGACGGCACGCTCTTGATGGGGGGAGGACGCAATCTGGGGGACCCCTACTTCGGCATCCACCGCCACCACAACATGCGGGACCTGGATTTCATTGCGTCCGGACCGGTGGTGGAGGCGGCAGCGAAGTCCTTTGAGCTCTACTGGAGATCACCGCTGACGCGTCCGGGCAACAAGGAAAAGATCACCAACCGTGAGCGCAAGGGACTGCAGGACCTGCGCAAGCATGTGGCGCGGAAGAAGCGGGGCCTGGCTGTGAAAAACGGCAAACCATACCCGCTGACGCTGAGCCGGGCCGAGTCGCTGGACACCCTGCACCAGCTGGTGAGCCGCATGATCTGGGCGGAGTATGAATTTGTGGCGGACCCGCCGGAACGGATGATGCGGCTGTGGAATGTGGCGTCTCCGGTGTGGCACAACATCGAGGCCGCGGTGCGCAAATCCCGGCACGGGGTGCTGATGCATGCCGCGTATTTCATCCCGCAGAGCGACACGCTGAACCTGCTGCGCGCGGCCACTGCGCGAGGTGTCAAAGTGCAGGTGCTGACGAATTCACTGGCGTCCACGGACGGGGTGGCGGCGATGGCGGGGATAGCCAACCGGCGGGTGGCCGCACTGGACACGGGAGTGAGCTTTTATGAACTCAATGCGTATGCGGCGGACCGGAAGGAGTACATCCACGCGCGGAGACTGACGCCGCTGGGCATGCATACGAAGGGCTTCGTGATCGACAACGACGTGTCGTTCATCGGCTCTTACAACATGGATCCGCGCTCCAAGTACATCAACACGGAGACGGGCGTGATCATCCACAGCATGGCCTTTGCGGCGCGTCTGAAGTCGCATCTTATGAAGGGGCTGCAGCCGCAGAACAGCTGGCACGTCACACGTGCGCCGAACGGCTCGATCTTGTGGACAGGGCAGCTTCCGAACGGGCAGCCTGCGGTGAGGCGCCTCGAGCCGGGCGCATCGCTGATGCGCCGGCTGGAGTTCTGGTTTTACCGCTGCCTGCCGTGGGAGGACCTGCTGTGAGCAGGGCCTAGCGGACTTCCTGGACCGTGATGGTGTGGGTGACGGGCTTGACGGCCTTGCGGACGTTGGCGTCCATCTTGGCGTGCTCGTCGGCCAGTTTCTTTTTCAGCTTCACCAGGGCGGCGGCGACCTTGGGCTCCTCGGCGGCTTCAGCGGCGATGACGCGCATGTGGGTGACGAGGTTTTTGATCATCGTCGTTTCAAAGGCCTCCTTCACGGTGATGGCGGCGGTGAGGCCGGCGAAGTCGTTGTCGAAGGGGGTCTTGGTGAATTCGGCGGCCAGATTGACGCCTGCTTCGAGCTGCTCGCGGGTGAACTCCTTGCTCTGGCCGCCCCAGGTGACCTTGCCCTTGGCAGTGCCGAGGTTCAGCACTTTGAGGGTGAAGCGGTTGAGGTCTTCATTGAAGCTGGTGAAGGGAAGGATGCTGCGGTTGCTGCCGGCGGACTTCGGATCGGCATCGAAAACGAAGGGCCACTTGGTGCTCTCCAGCGTGACGCTGCCGAGCTTGAGGTCTTTGACCACGTGGCCGCTGCTGGCGGTGTTGGGGCCTTTCATGTCGATGGTGACGCGGCCGATGTCCCCGTCAAAGCCCAGCGCCTTCAGGAAGGCCTGCGCCATGAGAAGCTGGCCGGCGGGGGCGGGGTGGAAGCCGTCGCCACCGAAGGGACCGTATTCTTTGCCGAGCGCGGCCTTCGACTTGGTGAGGGCGGACATCATGGTGTCGTGCACGTTGGCAAAGGGCTGCTTGTTTTCTTCCGCGAGCTTTTTGGCGATGTCGCGCAGGTGGGCGAGGTTGTCATTGTAGTCCGCGCCGGTGACGTTTTTCTTGAAGAAGTCGGGATCGACGCCGCCGGGGGAGCCGATGGCCATGACCTTGACGCCGACTTTTTTCAGGCCCTCGATGACGAGGCGCATGTTTTTCTCATACTCGGCGCCGACTTCGGGGGCGTAGGGGCGGTAGCTGCCGTCATTCATGCCGTAGCAGGTGGTGGCGACATTGGGATTGAAGACGGCGAGGTCGTTTTCCAGACGTGCGGCGAAACCGCCGGCACGCTCGCCGCTCCAGCCGAACTGGAAGACGCGGATGTCACTGCGGCCGGTGCAGGCGAGCAGGTAGGTCTCGATGTATTTGGAATAGATTTTCTGCTCGGTGATGCTGTCGCCGATGACGGCGACACGGGCGTTTGGCGGCAGGAGGGACTCGGCACGCAGGCTGACGGCGGCGAGGAATACGGAAAGAAGCGGGAGAATGCGCATGGTGGTGGTTTGGGTGGAAAGGCACATACCGCCAAAGGAAGGGCGTTCTGGCAAGGAAATGTTTTTTGAAGCATCAACCAGGGTTTATCCAAGATTTTCAACCGCTAATGGGACGCTGATAAGACGCTAATAATGAATTTCCAGCATGCCTTTATCAGCGTCTCATTAGCGTCATGTCAGCGGTTTGAAAATTTACTGTTTGTTCTCTGCTGGCAAACAAACTGAGAATCCACATCCGCCGTCTCCAAGTCGAAGAAGAATTTCCCGAACTTTTTCGGGAGAAAAGTTTAGCTCTCGAGCCAGACTGCCAAATAAAAATCTAGTTCTCTGAAATTTTCGAACTTCAGCATTAATGTGAGTCTCCAGCAAGCTAGCAAGGCGATTATATTCTTCTGCGCGCTGAAGCAGTTTAAGGTTTTGCCCTTGGTACGGCGACCGTGGAACCATTATGGGGTATTCAAGCATGTCAAAAATTGCTATGCTATTTGGGCACGGCAACCCAACTGGGGGCAATAACTCAAAATACGTTTTAACGTATTATCCCAGCATGGTTTCCGTTTGAGCGAGGACATCGCCAAACGGGATGCGCTCGAGGAGGCCGAAGGAGGGGTGGCGGCTGAGGCGCTCGCGAGTGGAGGCGGGGCTGGTGAGGCCGCAGAGGAAGCGGGCGAGCTGGCGGGAGTTGCGCAGGGCGGCTTTGCGCTCGGCGATGACTTCGCGGATGGCGGCCACGTGCTGCACGGTGATCGGCGGCGGTGCGGACTGCGGAATGCTGCGTGGTGACTCGTCTGTGCTGCCTTTCTCGCGCTCTTTGCAACTGGTGCAGGTGCCGCAGTCGGCGGGCATGGACTCGCCGAAATAGTTCAGGAGCCAGCGGGTGAGGCAGCCGCGGTGTTCTGCAAAAGTGAGCACCTCGCGCAGGCGCTCGACGTCCCGGCGTTCGCGGTCGGCGAAAAGCTGCTGCATCTTTTTCGTGATCTCCTTGGGATCGCGACGATGCGCGTCTTCGGAGAGGCGATACTTTTGACGGCTGCCGCTGGGCTTGAGCTCGATGTCTCCGGATTCCTGGAGCCAGGTGAGGGCTTTGAGGATGCGCTCGCGGGGTTCATTGAGTTCGGCGGCGGCTTCGTCGGGATTGAGGGTGGTCCATTTGGTGCCACGTTTGCCGCACTGGAACAGGCTGCGGAGGAAGGCCTGGCGCTCGGGCTTGTGGCCGGAGAGAATGCGCTGCTCCGGCGAAATGAAGCGGAACTGATAGCTGGCGTAGAAGGAGCCAAGCGGACGCAGGATGCCATCGAGCTCCAGATGGGTGATGACGGTCTCGATGACCAGCGGGCGGATGTCCGTGGCGTGGGAGAGATCGTACATGGAGACGTCGAACTCGGTGCCCTGGAGGAGAAGATGATCGAGAAGCTGGCGAATGGCCTGCGGCGTGGGGGTGTCGCCAAAGGTGAAATTTTCCAGTACGATGCAGTCGTCCGCACAGGCGAGGAGTTCGCAGACGGAGGTCTTGCCATCGCGGCCGGCGCGGCCGGTTTCCTGCGAGTAATTTTCGAGGGTCTTGGGCAGGTTGTAGTGATAGACGGCGCGGATGTCCGCCTTGTCGATGCCCATGCCGAAGGCGATGGTGGCGACGATGACATCGGTCTGGCCGGTCATGAAGGCATCCTGCGCGGCGTGGCGGTGCTCATCCGGCAGACCGGCGTGGTAGGCGAGGGCATTGACGCCGCTCTTCTGCAAATGCGTGGCGACCTGCTCGGCGGTGTTTTGCAGGGTGACATAGACGATGGAGGGGACCTTGCGCTTGAGCAGCAGCTTGGTGAGCACGGGCAGGCGCTGCTGCGCGGTGCAGGGGGTGATGCGGAAGTGCAGGTTTGGCCGCAGGAAGGAGGTCTGCACGTGATCCTCCGGCTCAATGGCAAAGGCTTTGCGGATGTCTGCCGCGACGGAGGGCGTGGCGGTGGCGGTGAGGGCGAGCACGGGCCGGATGCCGAGCTCCTGCGCGACGAGGGCCAGGCGCAGGTACTCCGGGCGGAAGTTGTGGCCCCACTCGGAGATGCAGTGGGCTTCATCCACGGCCATCATGGCGATGCGCAGGCGCTTGAGACGCTCGACAAAGTTTTCATTCATGAGCCGCTCCGGGGCGATGTAGAGGAGCTTCAGGGTGCCGTTGCGCATGTCGTCGAAGACCTGCGCGGCTTCATCGGCGGAGAGCGAGGAGTCCAGGCGGGCGGCGGCGATGCCGCGTGCGCGCAGGGCCTGCACCTGGTCCTTCATCAACGCGATGAGCGGTGAGATGACGAGGGTGACGCCCTCCATGAGCAATGCGGGGAGCTGGTAGCAGAGCGATTTGCCGGCACTGGTGGGAAACAAGGCCAGCGCGCTCCTGCCAGCGAGCAGGGTCTCCATGACCTGCTGCTGCCCGGCACGAAAGGCCTTGTGGCCAAAGTGCTGCTTCAGGGAGGCATGGAGGTCTGGAGACATCCGCATTCATGCCACATTCAGGCTTCGGCGTGCAATGCAAACCTTGCCTGCGGCGTTTTCTTCCGACCATGAAGACGCTGCTCCGCCCGTTCCTCCTCCTTGCCCTGTCAGCCACTTCCTTCGCTGCGGAGGACGGTTTCACGCCGCTGTTCAACGGCAAGGATTTGACGAACTGGGTGGTGCCGGCGGGTGACAACGGCCACTGGAAGGTGCTGGACGGGGTGATCGACTACGATGCATGCAGCGAGGCGCCGAACAAAAGCAAGGATCTGTGGACGGCGAAGGAGTACGGTGACTTCACGCTGAAGATCGACTGGCGGCTCAAGCAGACCACCGGCCTCTATGACATGCCGGTGGTGCTGCCGGACGGCACCCACAAGCTGGATGAAAAGGGCAAGGAGATCAAAATCCCCACGCCGAACGCTGATTCGGGCATCTACCTGCGCGGCGCCGGCAAATCCCAGGTGAACATCTGGTGCTGGCCGGTGGGCTCCGGCGAAGTGTATGGCTACCGCATGGACAAAACGATGCCGCCCGAAGTGCGTGCGGGTGTGACCCCGAAGGTGAAGGCGGACAAGCCGGTGGGCGAATGGAACACCTTTGAAATCACGATGAAGGGGGACCGGCTGACCGTGGTGCTGAACGGCCAGACGGTGATCGAAAACGCGCAACTGCCCGGCGTACCCGCCAAAGGCAGGCTGGGGCTGCAGCATCATGGCGGCAAAAATCCGAAGACCGGCGAGCTTTCAGCGGCGTCCAGCCTGATTCAGTTCAGGAATGTTTCGATCAAGGAGCTGTGACAACGGAGAAGGCGGGGCCGCGGCATAGCTGCATGATCGTACGGCCGCCCGTGCCCCGTGAGTCGAAATAGGTTTACGGCAAAAGCCTTGCCGTACGACCCACCATGAAAACGAACGCACTGTCAGGCCGGAGGAGCTTCATCCGCTGCACAGGCGGGATCATCACCGCGGCATCGGCCGCGGGCATGCTCGGAGGCGCCTGGGCCAAAGAGAAGGAGAAGGAAGAAAAGGAGGAAGAGGATGTCTCGCCTGCCGAAGACCTGATGCGCGAGCATGGGCTGCTCAAGCGGGTGCTGCTCATTTATGGAGAGGGCATCCGGCGGATCGAAAAAGGCGAGGATCTGCCGCCTGCGGCGCTGGCGGACTCGGCCAGGATCATTCGCAACTTCATCGAGGATTACCACGAGAAGCTGGAGGAGGATTTTCTGTTCCCGCGCTTTGAAAAGGCGGGCAGGCTGGTGGAGCTGGTGTCAACTCTGCGAGCGCAGCACCAGGGCGGGCGGCGGCTCACGGAGATCACGCTGAAGCTGGCCACTGCGAAAGCGCTGAAGACCGCCGATGAACGGAATCAACTGACGGATTCCCTGCGGCAGTTCATCCGCATGTATGAACCGCATGAGGCGCGGGAGGACACGGTGCTGTTTCCGGCGTTTCGTCAGATCGTGAGCCAGCACGAGTATGACTCACTGGGGGAGGACTTTGAAAAGAAAGAGCACGAGCTCTTTGGGAAAGAGGGCTTTGAAGCAATGCCGTTAAGCTATAATTACTGTACTTTATAATTTCATGGTTAACTGACATGGGATGCACCCGCCATCCGATGCTGTTGTGGTCCAAGACTCGTCCGTTGATCTCGTCAGCCGCATTCTCAGGCTGTTGCAATGGAGCAGAGATGAACTTGAGACGGCTGACCAGAAGCGCCATCAGGGGCCTCGTCGCAAGATTTTCGACTGGCAGATCATCGTTGGCCTCATCGCCCACTCCCTGCCTTTTGCCGGTCGCTTCTCCCAATGCCTGCGCCATTTTTTCGGCATGACACTCAGTGACTCCGCCCTCAGCCAGCGCCGCCAGCAGCTTGGCGAGGACATCTTCCTGCTCATCATGCGTGAGACCTTGCGGCCGCTGGCCGATGTGAGCGTGCATGCAGCCTGCTTTTTCCAGGGGCTGCGCCTCATGGGCATCGACGGCACACGCTGGAGCGTGACCAACACTGCGCAGCATCTTGCGCGCATGACCAAGATGCAGACACGCAGCGGCAGCGCCGCCTTCGCCCACATCCGCATGGCGGCACTCGTGGAGCTGGGCACCCATGCGCCGCTGCACGCCACGCTGGGGCTTGACGGGGAAAGCGAGATGGCGCTGAGCCTGCCGCTGCTGGCGGCCCTGCCGCAGCACAGCCTGCTGATCCTTGACCGCCTCTATGGGTATGCATCCGTGCTCGACGTGCTGCAGCAGCAGTGCGACACAGCCAGATCGCAGCACTATCTGGTGCGAGTCAAAGACAAGCTCGCGGCCGGGGTGCGCGCGCCGCTGGGCGACGGCTCTGCCATGGTGGAGGTGCGCCTCTGTGACAAGGTCAAGTGGCGCAAGGTGCTCAAAACGATGGTGGTGCGCGAAGTGCGCGGACGCGTGTGGAGCCGCACGCAGGGCAAGTGGGTGGAGGTGCGGCTGTGGACCAGCCTGGGCGTGGAGCAGGCCGGGGCGCGGGAGGTTCTCGAACTTTATGCGAGGCGCTGGGAGCAGGAGGTGTTTTATCATGAGCTCAAGCTGCAGGTGGCGCGCAGCGGGCTGCTGCAAAGCCACACCCCTGAGACCGCGCAGCAGGAGATCGCGGCGCTGCTCATGGCGTGCGCGCTGGTGGCCGAGGAGCGCCTGGCGGTGGCCGCAGAGGCCGGGGGCGAGGTGCAGGCCGCCGGAGCGGTGCGCATCAGCCTGAGCATCTGTCTTGAGCACACCCAGGCGCTATGGCTGGTGCTCAGTTCGGCCCAGGGTCTGATGGATCAGGCCGCTCAAGCCGAGCTGACGCGGCGCGTGCGGGCTCAAATCGCCGCCTTTGCGCTGTCCCCAAGACGCCCCCGAAGTTGTCAGCGCAAGGTGCGTCAGACCGTGAAGGACTGGCCGCGCATGCTCTCGCCCACCTCCGTGTCCGCCGCCCCGCAATATGAAGTCATCAAGATTGCTTAACGGCATTGGGCTTTGAAGGGATGGTGGAGAAGGTCGCGGAGATCGAAAAGACGCTGGGGATTTACGACCTCTCCCTTTTCACTCCCAAGATTTAGCAAAGCCCGGCGCGCCGTGAAACGAACAAGGTCAAGAGGCCGGTGACGACCTGCTTGACCTTGCGTTGAAACCCTGACGGCTCCCTGTCAGATCACTTGCTGTGAACGTCGCAGTGTTCGGGCTCGGGGTCGGTCTCTTCGACGACGGCCTTGTCCTTGAGGAACTCCATGGCTTCCTGAAGGAGGAGGTCGCCGCGGATGTTGTCGATGAGGCCGTTCTTCTGGGCTTCGGCCATGAACTTCTTGGCGGGCATGTTCTGGCGCTCGGCAAGCTGGGCGAGGGCCATGGCGACCTTCTGGCCGGGGACTTCGAGAGCCTCCTTCTTGGCGATCTGCTCCAGGATGAAGCTGACCTTGACGTTCTGGCGGGCCTGATTGGTGGCGCTGTTGAGGATCTCGTCCTGCTGCTTGATGAGCTCTTCCTCGCCGATGCCCTGCTGGATGGCGCGCTGGGCGATCTCGTTGGTGCGGCGCTGGGCCTCGCGGTTCACGACTTCCTGGGGGAGTTCGAACTCCACCTTTTCGAAAAGGTGGGCGATGACCTGGTTGGACTTGGCGGCGTCGCGGGCTTTTTCGCGGCGGCGGCGGATGGCGTCGCGCACTTCATCGCGCAGGGTTTCGAGGGTCATTTCCTCACCGCCGACTTTTTTGATGAGCTCTTCGGTGAGCTCCGGCACGGCCTTGTTTTTCACGCCATGGCATTTCACGGCGAGGGCGATGGTCTTGCCGCGCAGGGCTTCGAAGCCGAAGTCGTCCGCGAGGGTGATGTTCAGGGTGCGCTCGTCGCCTTTGGCGATGCCGACGAGGCCGGCGTAGAAGCCGGGGAGGAAGTCGTCCTCTTCGCCGAGGAGGAACCAGTTTTCCTTCATCTCCTTGAGATGGGCGGGGGCGTCAGGCATGGCTTCTGTGAGCGGCTGGCCTTCGAGGCTGCCGGTGACGCTGAGAACGACGACATCGCCAATGACGGCGGTGCGTTCCACGTCTTCATAGGTGGCGTGGTGCTCGCGCAGGTGGAGGAGATCGTGGTCCACATCAGCGTCGGTGACCTCGATGCGCGGGAGCTTGACGGGGATGCCGGTGTACTCGGGCAGCTCAAACTTCGGGGCGAGGCTCATCTCGATGGTGAAGCTGAAGCTCTTGTCGGAGTCGTGATACATCTTGTCGTTCACGGCGAGGACGTTGAGAAGCTCAAGGCCGCCGCTTTTCACGGCCTGGCGCAGACCTTCGCTGATGAGCTTCTTTTCGAGTTCGTCCTTCACTTCGTTTTCGTAGCGCTTGGCGACGATGCTCTTCGGCGTCTTGCCGGGGCGGTAGCCGGGCAGGCGCACCATGCTGGCGAAGTAGGTGATGATCTCGTCACGCTCCTTGCCGACCTGGTCGGAAGGAACGCGGACGTGGGCGACGGCGCGGCAGTTGGGCTGATGTTCGACGTTGATGTTCATGAGAAAGGGGTTAGGGGGCGAAGTGTTTTCCACCGCAAAAACCGGGCGGTGGGAGCCGCGTCCGGGCCGGAGGGGCGGGCATGATAGACAGTTTGGCGGTTTTGACAAACAGAGAACGACATCCCCGACTTAAGCCCTATGCGCATTTTTCAGAGATTTGAGGTCTGGCTGCTGCTCCTCGTGGGGGGCATCGCCATCTGGTGGGCGTTTTCCACGGGGCCGAACCCGGGCGAAACCGGCCCGGAAACAAGGCCGGACTCGCCGCTGCAACTGCGCCGCTGCACGGTGGAGCGGGATTTTGGCAACGCCCGGCTGGACCTGGAGGTGCGCTACAAGAACACCAGCCCCCGGCCCCTCTCCATGCAGGCCCCCGATGTTCGCCTGATCAATGCCGCCGGCAAGGAGGTGCCCCCCTTCATCCTGCCCATCGAGCGCCCACCCACGGCCGAGGCGCAGACCACCGGGGACATCCGGCTGCGCTTCTGGCTGGAAAAGGCCGATCTGGCCGGCGCCCTAACGCTGGAAGTCCGGGGGGAGAAGCTGGAGGTCAAAGACAGCACGCCGCTGGACCTGGAGAAACTGGAGAATGCGAAGCCGAAGGTGTGGACGAGCGCGGCGTGGAAGCCGTAGGCACCAAAAACAGAACTAACACTGGCCTTGTGGATGGCGCGGAGGTAGAATCGCGCTGTGATCACCAGTTTTGCAGACAAGGAGACCGAGACTGTTTTTAAGGGCAGTTTTTCCAAAAAGCTGCCCCGGGACATACAGTCTGCTGCTTATACGAAGCTTTTGATGCTCGACTCCATCGAGAACATTAAGGCGCTTCAACTTCGCCCTGGACTGCATTGCAAGAAGCTGACAGGCAGTCTGAAAGACTTCTGGAGCATCCGGGTCAACAAGCAGTGGCGCATTCTTTTTGTCTGGTCCGAAGACACAGGCAGGGCCAGTTCCGTCCGAATTGCCGACTACCATTAAAGCAACCCTTCACCCCCTTTTAACCATGAAATCAAAAAACGACCGCATTCCGCCGGTTCATCCGGGCCAGATTCTTCTCGCTGAGTTTCTGGAGCCGGAGGGTATCAGCCAGTACAAGCTGGCCCAGGCCACCGGGCTCCCTGCCAGTCGCATCAGCGATCTGGTCAAAGCACGTCGTGGCATCACCCCAGACAGCGCCATCCGGCTGGGGAAGGCTTTTGGCACAGGCACCAATTTCTGGCTCAACCTACAGGCTCATTACGACATCAGAATCGCGGAGGAGGCCAATGAAGAGGAGTACGATGCCATTCCTCTCCTCAGTGTGGCGGCCTGAACGGCCTCCGGGCTGCATCTCTGGCACCTCTCACGCCCGCAAAATGACCCAGGTGGCGCCCCAGGAGCCGCTGGTTTCATCGGCGGGCCAGATGAACTGCCGGACTTCCGGGAGTGTGGCAAGGAGCTGATGCACGCCAGTTCGCAGGGTGCCGCTGCCTTTGCCGTGGATGATGCGGACGCGAAGGATGCCGCGGCGGCGACATTCGGCGAAGTATTCAGGAATGAGGCTGCTGATTTCGCCGGGACGGAAGGTGTGAAGATCGAGCTCGGGGCCGATGGGGTGCTCCACCACGTCGGGGATCAGTTCGTCATCAGGGGCAGGCATAGGTCATGGTGATTCGGCAAATCCTCGCGTCCAGCGGCAATCGATAAGCACTGTGCTTGTGATCTGTGCTGAGACGTCTAGCTTGGGCCAAGCGTTTCCATGCTTTCCAACCCACGAGACTGGCCCCAGCAGATGCGTGACTATGCGCACCGGGCCCGGGCATGGCTGCATACCATGACCGCGGCGAGCGAGCTGGACCCGTTTCCGCTGAAGCAAATCCTGAAAGGGTACCACAAGGAGTACCTGAAGGCGGACCTCAGAAGCGGAATGGACGGCGCGCTGCTGGCTATCCCGCAGGGGATGGCGTTTGCGGTGGTGGCGGGGCTGCCGCTGGCCTATGGCATCACGTGCTCGGCGGTGGCCTGCGTGGTGGGCGCGCTGCTGATGAGCTCGCGGCACTCGATCTACGGGCCGACGAATGCGACGGCGTTCATGGTGTCCTCCTACTTCGCCTCGTTTCCGAATCTGAACCAGTTGCAGGCAATGCCAATGCTGGTGTTTCTGGTGGGCGCGCTGCTGATCTTCGGCGCCTACTTCCGGGTGGCGGACATGGCGCGGTTCATCAGCCGCGCGGTGGTGGTGGCGTACCTCACGGGTGCGGCCCTGCAGATGTTTGCGCACCAGCTTCCGGTGGTGCTGGGGCAGCAGCTCCCCGCGCCGCCTGGCAAGGCGATGGGGCGCACGCTGGTGTCCGACCTGCATGATGTCCTGGGGAACCTGGGGACGATTCACTGGCCGAGCGTGCTGATCTGCGCGCTGGCGATCGGCAGCTATTATGGGCTGAAACGTTTCGGGAAGCGCTTTCCGGCGCTGACGCTGACGCTGGTGCTGATGTCTCTCGTGGCCGCGCTGATGAACAAGATCGGATGGCATGTGGCGACGTATTCGGACCTGTCCTTCACCTGGCGCACGCTGCTGCCGCCGTTTCCGGACTTCACCAGCGGGAACGCCTCGGCGCAGTTCAGCCAGCTCTTCGGGCTGGCGCTCTCCCTGGCGTTTGTCTCGATGATGGAAAACTCCGCGATGGCGCGCACGCTGGCGAGCCGCTCAGGACACAGCGTGGATGCGAACCAGGACATGCTAAGCCTGGGGGCGGCGAACCTGGCCTGCGCCTACCTGAGCGGCATGCCGGCCTCACATTCGCTGACGCGCTCCCTGGCGGCGTATGAGAGCGGGGCGGTGTCTCCGATCTCCGCGGTCTTCAGCGGCACGGTCTGCCTGGTGGCGGCGCTGACGATCGGCCCGCTGGTGGCGTATGTCCCGAAGGCGGCGCTGGGGGCGATGGTGATCTGCGTGGCGGTGGCGCTGATCAACAGGCGGCAGATTCGCATTTCGCTGCGTGCCACGGGATCGGACGCGGTGGTGTTTGTGACGACCTTTGCGGCCACGCTGCTGGTGCCGCTGCACGTGGCGATCTTCACGGGCGTGGGCATCTCGATCATCCTGTACCTGCACAAGGCCAGCCACCCCTCCCTGGTGGAGTATGAGTTCAACGCGGAGGGAAACCTGGCGGAGGCAAGCCAGGGAGCGCGGCAGCATCCGGCGATCTCGATTGTGCATGTGGAAGGCGATTTGTTTTTTGCCTCGGCGGACCTTTTCCGCACACAGATTCTGCGCTCCTGCACGGACCCAAATCTGAGGATTGTCATCCTGCGGCTGAAGAACGCGCGCCACCTGGACGCGACGTGCGCGATGGCGATCGAAGAACTGGTGCGCACGCTGCGCGCGGACGGACGGGACCTGATTGTGAGCGGGGTGCTGAAGGATCTGTACCGGGTGCTGAAGGACGCGGGCATGGTGGAGGTCATCGGCAAGGACAACCTCTTTCCCGCGAGCCCCTCCAACCCCAATCTTTCCACGCGCAATGCGCTGAGGCGCGCGCAGGACATTTTGGGCATCAAAGATGCGGATGTGCGCATCTACTACGATCCCTCCAAGTCCGCCAAAACCTAGAGTCCCCTTCCCTTATGAAATGGTCCTTTCGCCTCTTCACCCTCGCCGGCACGGAAGTCCGGGTGCATGCCACCTTTCTGCTGCTGCTGATGTTTGTGGCGAGCCAGAGCTATCTGAGCGGGCAGGGTGCCTCGGGGGCGGTGGGGTCCATGGTGTTCATCATCACGATGTTTGCCTGCGTGGTGCTGCATGAGTTTGGCCATGTGCTGGCGGCGCGGGGGTATGGCATCCGTACGCCGGACATCACGCTGCTGCCCATCGGCGGTGTGGCGCGGCTGGAGAGGATGCCGCGCAAGCCATCCGAGGAGTTCGTGGTGGCCATCAGCGGACCGCTGGTGAATGTGATCATCGCGAGCGTCATTTATCTGGGAGTGGGCATCAATGCGGTGTTTCACCCGGGATATAATTTTCTCGGGGCCGGCGGCTTCTTTGAAAAGCTGATGATGTGGAACATCTTGATGGTGGTCTTCAACCTGATCCCCGCCTTTCCCATGGATGGAGGCCGTGTGCTGCGGGCGATCTTTGCCAGCTTCATGGAGTACACGGTGGCAACGCGGCGGGCGGCGACGATCGGGCAGGGCATCGCGATGATGGTGACGCTCTACATGCTGCTGAACCACACGCTGCAGCCGATGATTCTGCTGATCTGCTTCTTCATCTTCATGGCCGCAGGCCAGGAGGCGGCGAGCGTGATGCAGCAGGAGGCCACCAGGAACCTGCGGGTGCGTGATGCGATGCTCACGGATTTCCGCAGCCTGCCGCCTGATGCCGCGCTGCGCGACGGGGTGGAACTGCTGCTGGCCGGAACGCAGCAGGACTTTCCGGTGCTGGACACCCACGGCGGCATGCAGGGAATGCTGACGCGGCATGATCTGATCTCCGCGCTGGCGGAAAAGGGGCCGGGACAGACGGTGGTGGAGGTGATGCGCCCCTGCCCTTCCTCCACCGAGCCCGCGAGCGAACTGACTCAGGCGCTGGAGGTGCTGAACGCGAGCAACTGCCCGGCGCTGCCGGTGCTGGACCCCGCCGACGGCAGGCTCATCGGCCTGCTGACGAACGAAAACATTGGCGAGGCGCTGATGGTGCGCGCGGCGCTGATGAAGCTGCGGGCGTAGGATTTTAAACTTTCAGAAGGGGTCAGGAGACCCCTTCTCCTTGAGGGGGAGGGACCGAGGGCAGCGGCGCGACGATGTTCACGGGCCAGGGAGGGAATTTTTCATAGATGCCGGGGCCCAGCTCCTTGCTGCTGGCGTAGCCGCGGCGGAACATTTCGAGCTTGGCGTCAATGTTATCGACGTGATGGAGGGCGATGGCTTCGGGTGTTTTCGGCAGCACGGGAGACCCGAACTCAAGGGAGCCATGATGAGCGGCGATGAGATGCAGCAAGTGCAGGCGCACGACTTCAGAAGCGGGCTCCAGCGCGGCCCACCCGGCGGCAGCGGGGTCCTCCATCATGTCCCGCCAGAGCTTGTTCACCAGCTCAAGACCGAGCGGGATGTGGCCCAGCATCTCGGCGGTGAGATTGTAGGGCATGGTGAAGCCGGACTCGGCATAGACGTTTTCCCAGAGCTTGCCGCAGTCGTGAAACAGCACGCCGGCAATCATAAGGTCGCGGTTTAACTGCGGATAGACGGCGGCGACCGCCGAGGCGCAGCGCATCATCTGCGCCACGTGCTCCACCAGGCCGCCGCGGCGGGCGTGGTGATTTTTACGCGCGGCGCCGGTGCGGCGGAAGCGCTCGCCATGGCGCTCGAGAAACAGCAGGCAGAGCTTCAGCAGACGCGGATCGCGCAGGGATTCGATGAAGGCGAGGATGTCCGCATAGTCGGCCTGCTGGCGGGAGGCGAGGTCCGGGTCCCCGAGCAGGAGGGTGCTGGTCTCGTCTTCGGTGAGGAGGCGCATCTGCACCTGACGGGGCTCGATGCCGTATTTGCCGTCCACCCACTGGCCTGCGAGCTGGATGAAGGCATTGCGGGCCAGCTTGGCGGCGTCTGCAAACAGTGGGTTGTTGTCGAAGATGCGCCAGACGAGGGAGTCCGCGGCATCGACGAGCTTCACCTCAAAGAAGGGGCTGCCGGCGCTGGTGGTCTTCTCAAGGCGTGACTCGACCTGGAGGTGCAGGCGGTAGGGCTGCGGCGACTGATTGGCGACCTGCCGCAACTGGGTGAGGGAGATGAGGTCGAGGTCTTCAGCCGTGGCGTCTTGCATGGAGGCAGAGTGGCCGCGGACGGCATGGGGCGTCAAGGGGCTTTGAACCAGTTGCGGCGCAACTGGACTACTTACATGGCCAGCTTGCCGATCTCGCGCCACGGGCCCTGCTTGAGCACGATGTCAGGCACGAGCGACTGCCAGTTCATGTCGCGGGCGTTGATCATGTTGCGCACTTCGGCGCTGGTGTGGAAGAGGTAGTCGAGATTGGGCTCCTCCAGGGCGCGGACGCTCTGGGTTTCGATGAGGTAGCGGAGCAGGTGCTTCTGCTCGGGCGTCACCTGGGCGTCGTTGACGCTGAGGATCTGGCCGTTCATCGGGTTGCCCATGGGATAGACATAGACGCGCACCTGGTTTTTGAAGAGGCGGCCGAAGGCCTCCAGCAGGCCGCCTTCGAGATCAAGGCACCAGCGTTCATTGAAAAGCTCCTGGAAGAGCGGCAGGCCGAGAACGATGCCGATGGGGCACTGGGTGTGGCGGGCGAGGTAGCTGCTGACGCGATGGAACTCGGGATACTTGGAGATGAGCACGTTTTTGCCGAGGGCCTGGAGGACATCCGCACGGGCGAGAAATTCGCTGTCCGGCACCTCGGCGCCGCTGGCGAGGAGATTGTGCATGGTGATCTCCAGGATCTCCACGTTGTTGCGCGCGGCCTCGCCGAAGTCGGCCTGGAAGGCGGCCTGGCCGCGCTCGATCATGTCGAGATTGAGCCGGGTGATGGGATCAAAGCTGCCGCGCTTGAGGAAGACGGGCTTTTTGTAGAGCACGTCGGAGGCCTGCCAGATCTCGCCGTCGGCGCCGAAGAGAGCGGCGTCTGCGAGTCCGAGGCGGACTAGCTTCAGCGCCACGAGGCGGTCCTGGAATTCTGACGCGGCGAAGGCGGGCCCGGTGAAGTCGATCATGTCGATCTCGACGCGCTTGCGGGTGAGATCATCGAGCAGGCTCTGAAGAAAGAAGGAGAGGTCCGCGCGCAGATGAAAGGCGGCGTAGATGAGGTTCACGCCGAGCTTTCCAGCGGCATCTGACTGGCGCGCGTTGGAGTCGTCCAGCAGGCGCACATGCATCTGGATCTCGCTGCTGGGGCCGCCGGGCTCAGTCTGGAAGCGCAGGCCGATCCAGCCATGGCATTCCTCCTTGGTGTCGCGGTAGGAGCGGGCGCGGATGGTGTCTGCCAGGGTGAAGAAGGTGGTGGTGGCGCCGCGCTTTGCATTCAGGCGCTGGACGAGCATGGGGTACTCGTGCTCAAGCATGGCGCACATGCGCTGGCGCGAGACGTAGCGGGAGCACTTGCCGTAAATCTCGTCGCTGATGGTCATGTCATAGGCGGACATGGTTTTCGCCACGGTGCCGGAGGCGCCGCCGGCGCGGAAGAACCAGTTGGCGACCTCCTGCCCCGCACCGATCTCAGCAAAGGTGCCGTAGATGGTATGAGCGAGATTGATCTTGAGCGCTTTCTCAAGCGTGCCGGGGCGTTCGTTGACGGAATTCATGGAGGAGGGTTTTATGATGCGCATGCCTGAGGGCGATGCACGAAGCATTTGAAAGCAGTTCCGGCTCCATCCGGATCCGTGAGCCAGGCTGGCGCGGAATGCGCCGATAGGAATTCTGCCAATGTCTGATGCGAGGCCGCGGTGAGGCCAAGCTCGTGCAGCCAGGCGCAGTAGTCGGTGAAATTGATGTCGGCGGTGATGTCCTGACGGCCGGGGTTGGCATAGATGTCTGCTCCGGTGAGCCTTTGATGCAGGAGATAAGCACGCAGCGTGCCGTGTGGCCGGCGATGGTAGAGGCGGGGAAAGTCGCCGCCGTAATCAATGGTGAGCATGGCGCCGCTTTTCCACCGCGGCGTCCATTCACGGAGCCAGTCACGAATGCTGGGGTGGAGCTCGCAGCGCTGGCGGTCTGCGAAGGTGGTGTGGCGCAGTGCGCTGTAATGCGATGGATCGAGCGTGTGGGGATGAAGCGATTCAGGCACATGCACTTCGAGCCAGCGCTGCCCGGCGGCGCTCCACTGCACCAGCGTGGCGGGAAAGGCGTCGAGCAGTTCGTTGTGGCAGATGAAGGCGTGGCCCTGGGCGGCGGCGAGCGCGGACGGGAGATCCGCATGCCACGTCACTTTACCGCCGAGTTTCTTTTGCTGCTCCTGGCGCAGCACCGGGGAGGTTTCGACGATGTGGAAGGCGAAGCGGCGGCGTGCCCACCAGCCGAGAGATTTGCGCACGGTGTGCATGAGCGAGCCATCTCCGGCGCCGACTTCGATGACGTGGCGGACGTGCGGCTGGAGACGCGACTCTGTTTTGAGCCAGGCGGCGATGGCGTGGCCGAGGGAGGATGAGAGAGTGGCGGAGGTGCTGAAGTCGCCCCGTGCGCCGACGGTTTTGATGTGCCGGGTGTAGTAGCCGCGTTCGGGGTCAAACAGGGCGCGGGCCATGAAGGCGGAGAAGGGCTCGGCTTTGGGGGATGCTGCGCCAGGCGAGTCTGCGGAGTGCTGCGGACTCGGAGGTCCGCGCTCCGAGGCGGAGAAGGGCTCGGCTTTGGGGGATGCTGAGCCAGGCGAATCTGCGGAGTGCTGCGGACTCGGAGGTCCGCGCTCCGAGGCGGAGAAGGGCTCGGCTTTGGGGGATGCTGAGCCAGGCGAGTCTGCGGGGTGCTGCGGACTCGGAGGTCCGCGCTCCGAGGCGGAGAAGGGCTCGGCTTTGGGGGATGCTGAGCCAGGCGAATCTGCGGAGTGCTGTGGACTCGGAGGTCCGCGCTCCGAGGCGGAGAAGGGCTCAGAAACTGCGGATGATTTCATCGGCAATGATCTGAAGACCCTCCTCCACGATGCTCCGAGGCTGCGAGTAGGTGAGGCGCAGGCATTCGTGGGGATGACGCCAGTCTTTGTTCAAGCCGAAGGCGAAGTAGTGGCCGGGAATGACGAGGACTTTGCGTTCTTTGAGACGGCGGTACAGCTCCGCGGCGGTGATGGGGAGACCGTTGATCCAGAGCCAGAGGAAGAAGGCGCCCTCCTGCGCATGCAGGGCCCAGGGCACGCGGTCGCCGAGGGCGGAAGCGAGCACGGATTTGGCGAAGTCTGAGCGCTCGCGGTAGAAAGGCCGGATGACGGAGGGGCCGAGCCTGACGAGGGTGTCGTCTTTGAGCAGCGGCATGAGGAGCGCCTGACCGAGATTGCCATTCGCGAGCGAGACGATGGCGTTCATGTTTGAAAGCGCCTTCACGATGTGGGGATCGGCCACGATCATGGCCGTGCGCACGCCGGGCAGGCCGACCTTGCTCATGCTGATGCTGAAGATCATGCCGGGCCGCCACTTGGGCTGGAAGCCATTGTGAATGACGCCGGGGAACGGGTGGCCGTAGGCGTTGTCGATGATGAGCGGAATGCCGTGCGAGTCTGCCAGGGCGTGGAGGCTGTCGAACTCGTTTTGCGTGAGGACGTTGCCCGTGGGATTGGTGGGGCAGGAGACGCACATCGCAGCGACATCCGGCGTGATGCGGAGCTGGTCGAAATCGACGTGGTATTTGATCTCGTGCGGGGCGGTTTCGACGATGCGCGGCAGGCAGGCGGTGAACTGACCCTCAGCGAGCGCCTGATTGGCGTAGCCAATGTACTCCGGAAGCAGCGGGAAAAGGATGCGGCGTTTTCCAGCACCAGTCTGCCCGGCGAGAAGATTGAAGAGCAGAAAGAACGCCGACTGGGAGCTGGGCATGACCGCGACGTTTTCATGCGTCACGTCCCAGCCGCACTCGCGCTTGAGGAAGGCCGCGAAGCTTTCGCGGAAAAGCGGATTGCCGCCGGGGGGATCGTAGTTGAGCAGGGTGCGGTCCATGCTGCCGTCTCCCAGCATGGCCTGCATGCGTTCACGCCAGAGCTGCTGCACGGCGGGGATGGCGGCGGGCTGGCCGCCGCCGAGCATGCGCATGTCAGGATGCGTGGTGAGCGCGGCGCCGCAGTCATCCATGAGTTCCTGGATGCCGCTGGGGCCGGCGAGGCGCTGGCCGATGTCTGAGAAGGTTGGTTGCATCACGGGACGGCGGAGGTTTGCACCCAGTCGCGGATGTTGAAATCTGGCGCAGCTTTTTCAATCTGCCAGCGGCCATCCGCATTAAGCCTGACACTGCCGAGCCAGCGCTGGCGCCACTCCGCGGGTGCGATCATGCTGAGCTGGCGCCTGCCCTCGACTTCGTAGAGGTGATAGACTTCACCGCAGACGGGCTCGAAGCCGAAGTGGCTCTCGTAAATAAGCTTGTTCCAGTTGAAGGCGTCGATGACTTCCATGTAGCGCTCCTGGATTTCGACCATTTCCTGCTGCAGCACGCGCTCGACGCGGGAGACGCCGCGGGATTTGAAGCTGGTCAGGTCCTGCGGGACGATTTTGGCGGCAAGACGCGAAACGGGGTACGGCAGGTAGCTGCCGCGGGGTTCAGGAGCTTGCAGGGCGGCGTCGAGGGGGTCCAAAACAGGGGGCTTTCCGGGTAAAATGAGCGCCCGGGAGCAGGATGCAACCGGTGCTTTGATTTGAACACGGCAGTTCCCAGACGTATCTTAATAAAGATGAAAAAAACCTCCACCCTGCTGCTGGCCGCCCTGCTCTCCGGGCTGCTGGCCTCCTGCGCCAGCAGAACCATGGACAGCATTCCCACGCTGGCGGAACTGAACGCCTATGAAAAGGTGGTGCGCGCCAGGTATCAGGTGCTGTACAATGAACTCGATCAGAAACGCGCCAGCGGAACGATCAGCAAGGCCGAGTATGCCGAGCAAAAGCAGCGGCTGGACTCCAAGGTCTCCGAGGCTGTGAACAATGCCGCCTGGAACAAGCACTACCTGGCGGAATCTGAACGCAAGTCTGACGGAGTGCCGACCCCTGACCACCCGGTGGCCCTGGCCCCTGGGCAGGTGGGAGGCGCCGGGATGAGCGGCGCGATCTCATCCGGCGCGATGGGCTCGTTTTACCGCCCCTCCTACCAAAACTATGGCGCCGTCACGGGGATGGGTGGCTCGGCGGGCATGGGCAGCGTTCGCTCTGCGAATGACCAGCTCGGAAATGTGAGAAACATCCGCAATGACGCCATGTCGGCCGGGGGCACGTACCTTTCCACACCTCCGCCGGGCTCCATCTACGATGATGATGTGAAGCGTTAGGGCGGGGATCTCCCGGTCTCGTCCCGCATGCTGTTTTCGTCGCCCCTGCGCGACGCTCAGCGACTGCACTTCCAGAAAAGATAAAGCCCTGTGAGGAGTGATCCCCACAGGGCTTTTGTCGGCGGATTACTCCGCCACATTGACCTCCCTAGGAGGCCAATGCGTTACTTCTTCTTCTTGGCGGCCTTCTTGGCGGCTTTCTTGGCGGGTGCAGCCTTCTTGGCGGCTTTCTTTGCAGCTTTCTTAGCCATGGTGTTTATCCTCTGTTTGTTGTTGGTTGCGTTGTTGTTTTGTTTTGCCGCGGGTGCGCTTTTGGCGCCACCACGGACACTTTTTCCTGCGGCAGCCGGAGCGGCGGCGCGCTTTTCTTCGATCGCGGCCTGCGCTGCGGCAAGACGTGCGACTGGGACACGGAAAGGACTGCAACTCACATACGTGAGGCCTGCACGATGGCAGAATTTGACGCTGTCAGGATCACCGCCGTGTTCACCGCAGATGCCCAGCTTGATGTCGGGCTTGGTCTTGCGGCCTTTTTCGATGGCGATCTTGATGAGCTGACCCACGCCGGTTTGATCCAGAGTGGCAAAGGGGTTCTTCTTGAAGATCTCGTTCTCGGTGTAGGGCATCAGGAAGCTGCCCATGTCATCACGGCTGATGCCGAGCGCGGTCTGAGTGAGGTCGTTGGTGCCGAAGCTGAAGAACTGGGCCGTCTCGGCGATTTCATCTGCCGTGAGAGCTCCACGCGGCACCTCAATCATGGTGCCGACAAGATAGTCGAGCTTCACTTTTTTCTCAGCCATCACTTCTTTTGCTACCTTATGCACGATTTCCACCTGAAGGTCGAGCTCTTTCTTGAACCCGACGAGAGGAATCATCACTTCGGGCTTCACCTTGATCTTCTTCTTGGCCACATCCGCGGCGGCTTCAAAGATGGCGCGGGCCTGCATTTCGGTGATCTCAGGATAGGCGATGCCAAGACGGCAGCCGCGATGTCCGAGCATCGGATTGAACTCATGCAGAGCGGCGACACGAGCGGAAACCTTCTCGACGGAAACACCCATCTTCTTGGCGAGCTCGGCCTGGGCCTTCTCCTCATGCGGCACGAATTCGTGGAGAGGCGGGTCGAGGAGACGGATGGTGGCAGGCAGACCTTTGAGGGACTCAAAGATGCCGGTGAAGTCTTCGCGCTGATAAGGCAGCAGCTTGGCCAGGGCCTTTTTGCGGTCGCCCACGTTGTCGGCGAGAATCATTTCACGCACGGCGTCGATGCGGTCGCCTTCGAAGAACATGTGCTCGGTGCGGGTCAGGCCGATGCCCTGCGCGCCAAAGGAGATGGCGTTCTGCGTCTGCTCCGGATTGTCGGCGTTTGTGCGGACCTGCATGCGGGTGGCCTTGCCGCACCAGTTCATGAGCTGCTGGAAGCTCTTGAACTTCTCGGTGGCCTGAGCCGCCTTGTCACCGTGCAGCATGCCGGTGATGATCTCGGAAGGAGCGGTCTTCAGCTCGCCGGCGTACACGGTGCCGCTGGTGCCGTCGATGGAGAGGTAGTCGCCTTCACTGAAGGTGGTGCCGGCCACGGTGACGGTCTTCTTGTCATAGTCGATTTCCAGTGCGGCGGCGCCGCAGATGCAAACCTTGCCCATCTGACGGGCAACGAGAGCTGCGTGGGAGGACACACCACCACGGGCGGTGAGGATGCCTTCAGCGGCGATCATGCCGCGAAGGTCTTCGGGGCTGGTTTCGTTGCGGACGAGCAGCACTTTTTCACCCTTCTGCTCAGCGATGACGGCGCGGTCAGCGTTGAGGTAGATCTTGCCGGAGGCGGCGCCAGGGCCGGCAGGAAGACCGGTGGCGACTGCCTTGGCCTTCTTGACGTCAGCGGCGTCGAAGATCGGAGCGAGGAGCTGGTCGAGCTGATCGGCAGGATTGCGCAGCACGGCGGTTTCCCAGTCGATGAGCTTTTCCTTCACCATGTCCATGGAGAACTTCAGGGCGGCGGCGGCGGTGCGCTTGCCATTGCGGGTCTGCAGCATGAACAGCTTGCCTTCCTGGATGGTAAACTCGATGTCCTGCACATCCTTGAAGTGCTTTTCCAGAGTCTGGCGGACCTTCATGAGCTCCGCGTAGGACTTCGGCATTTCCTTCTGCAGCTGGGCCACAGGCTCAGGCGTGCGCACGCCGGCGACGACGTCTTCGCCCTGGGCGTTGATGAGGAACTCACCGTAGAACTCGTTGGCGCCGTTGGCAGGGTTGCGGGTGAAGGCCACGCCGGAGCCGGAGGTCGGACCCGTGTTGCCGAACACCATGGCCTGCACGTTCACGGCAGTGCCCCACTCGGCGGGGATGTTGTACTTGCGGCGGTACACGATCGCGCGGTCGTTCATCCAGGAACCGAACACAGCGCCGGCGGCGCCACGAAGCTGATCCCACGGATCGCTTGGGAAGCCCTTGCCAGTGCGGTCCTTCACGAGCTGCTTGAAGCGCTTCACCAGCTCCTTCTGGTCGTCGGCGGTCAGGTCGCTGTCCAGGATGTCCTTGTGGTAGGTCGCATGCTTGTATTCTTCGATGACGACTTCGAAGGGCTCATGGTCTTCGCCTTCGCGCTTCTGCACGCCGAGCACCACGTCTCCGTACATCTGGACGAAGCGGCGGTAGCAGTCCCAGGCGAAGCGCTCGTTGTTCGTGGCGGCCACCAGGGAGAGCACGGTCTCGTCATTGAGGCCGAGGTTGAGAATGGTGTCCATCATGCCGGGCATGGAGTCACGCGCGCCGGAGCGCACGGCGACAAGAAGAGGGAAGCCCTTGGCATCACCAAACTTGTAGCCCATGATTTTTTCCATGCCTTTGACGGCGGCTTCCATCTGCGCCTGCAGCGAGGCCGGATAGGTCTTCTTGTTTTCGTAGAAGTAGGTGCAGACTTCCGTGCTGATCGTGAATCCGGGAGGCACGGGAAGACCGATGCGGCTCATCTCGGCGAGATTGGCACCTTTGCCGCCGAGCAATGCTTTCATGGAACCATCACCATCTGATTTGCCTGGTCCGAAAAAATAAACGTACTTCTTTTTGTCTGCGCTGCCCTTGGATGCTGTCTTTGCCATAAGTTGATTCAGATCGTCTGATGCGATCCGTGGTTGTTGTGTATGTTCTGGGGGGGATTGAAGCGCGGATTTAAATCGTTGAAGTATATGATGCAAGCATTAGTTGACAATCAAAAGCTCGTGCGGGCGAGGGTGCTGCAAGACTCACAACGGCCGCGCACGGCGTTCTCCGCAGCGCTGAAGTTGTGCCATGCTTCATGACAAGTATTGACGTGGCAGCGCAAAACCGATTAAATTCCAGCCTGGAACGACGACTGTTTTTTTGAACCTTCCGTTCCCAGCGCCTGCCCAATACAAACCCAACCGAAGATCATGAAAATCAAACCTCGTTCCAACGCCCGCCTGCGACCAGGCTTCACACTCATTGAACTGCTGGTGGTCATCACCATCATCGCCATTCTTGCCGGCCTGGTCATCTCCCAGGCCAACAAGCTGATGGCGGATGGCAGAAAGCTGCAGGTGCAGACGGTGATCAAGGATCTGCGCAACGCCATCACGAGCTACCAGACCGATTACAACCGCTATCCGGTGAACCCCAGCCTGCTGAGCGCCGCCTCCTCCGGCCAGGACATCCAGGCTCTGCCGACCGATGAAAACAGCGGCATCGTCGGCGCGCTGACGACCCTGACCTCAGCCTCGAGCGGTTCATCCGGCGGCTCGTCCGGCGGCACCACCAATTTGAACCCGAAGGACATCAAATACATCGACCTGCCGATCGCGAAGAACGGCAAGTTTGGCCTGGTGAACGCCCAGCCGCCTTACAAGCTGGTGGATCTGTGGGGCACCGTGTATTATGTGCTGCTGGACACCAACGGCGACAAGCAGGTGGCCAATCCGGATTTGAACAACTCGGATTCCAAGATCTCGTCCAACACCATCAGCCCGCCGCCGAAGATGCTGCCCGTGGAAGTCGCCATCTATAGCTGGGGCCAGGACCTGCAGCAGCAGACGCAGGATGACGTGGTTTCCTGGCGTCAGAAGTGAGTGGCTCGCGGGCATGCCGCCTGACCTTTTCAGAAAACAGAAGCGCAGCGGTCCGCCGCTGCGCTTTTTTATTGCCGCAATGATCGATCAGGCGCGCTGGGCGAGCAGCTCGCCCGCCTTGGCCGGATCCACCTTCTCATAGAAGTCGTCCTCGATCATGCAGACAGGGCCGAAGCCGCAGCTCGCCAGACATTCGGCGAACTCGATGCTGTATTTGCCATCGGCACTGACGGCGATGGGGTGATGGTGATCGGTATGGGAACGGTCGATGTTGCCGGCTTTGCAGAAGGCGTCCATCAGCTCGTAACTTCCTGCCATGGCGCATGAAAGGGTGCGGCACACGCGGATGTGATATTTGCCAGGAGCGGCCTGACGGAAGCCCGGATAAAACGTGACGACTTCGAGCACCTGGATCGGCTCCAGGCCGAGCTTGGCGGCGACCCAGTTCACGGCCTCGTCACTGATGAAGCGGAAATGCTCCTGCGTCAGGTGGAGCAGCGGCAGAACGGCGCTGCGTTTGGAAACGGGATAATGCGAGATCGCCTCATCCATGCGTTTTTCCAATTCGGCTGGAACTTCAAAGGCCATGCGTGGGTGTCTCGGAAAAAGGTTGGAGATGAATCAGCGGTCACACTCGCCCATGACGAAGTCGAGGCTGCCAAGCACGGCAGGGATGTCACTGAGCATGTGCCCGGGGATCAGCTTGGAGATGATGCTGAGGTTGAGGAAGGAGGGGGCGCGGATTTTCAGGCGGTGCGGGACACCGCCGCCGGTGCTGTTGATGTAGAAGCCGAGCTCGCCCTTGGGGTTTTCCGCAGCGAAATACACTTCCCCGGCGGGAGCATCGATGCCCTGGGTGGCGATGATGAAGTGGTGGATGAGCTCCTCCATCTTCATGAGCACCTTTTCCTTCTTGGGCAGCAGGCCCTTGGCATCGGCGACATTGATGGGGCCTTCGGGCAGACTGGCCAGCACCTGCTTCAGGATGCGGACGCTCTGGCGCATCTCCTCCATGCGGACGAGGTAGCGGTCATAGCAGTCGCCCTTGGCGCCAATGGGGATGTCGAACTCGTACTTCTCGTAATCGAGATAGGGCTGGGCCTTGCGCAGGTCATGCTCGACGCCGGAGCCGCGCAGATTGGGGCCGGTGAGGCCGTAGGCGATGGCGTCCGCCTTGGAGATGACGCCGATGTCCTGGGTGCGGTCGATGAAGATGCGATTGCGCGAGAGCAGCTTGTCGATCTCATCAATCACGGGCTCCAGTTCGCCGAGGAAGGTTTTCACCGCGCCCACGAATCCGTTGGGAAGATCGCGGATCTGCCCGCCCACTCGGGTGTAGCTGGTGGTGAAGCGCGCGCCGGTGAGCTGCTCGCAGAGATTGTAGATCTTCTCGCGTTCCGTGAAGGTGTAGAGGAAGACGGTCATGGCGCCGACGTCCATGGCAAACACCCCGACCCCGAGCATGTGCGCGGAGATGCGGGCGAGCTCGCAGCAGATCACGCGGATGGCGCGGCCGCGCTCAGGCACCTCCCAGCCCATGAGCTTTTCCACGGCGAGGGCATACGCGACGTTGTTGGCCAGGGGGGCGAGGTAGTCCAGCCGGTCCGTGTAGGGCACGAACTGGTTGTAGTGCATGTTCTCGGCGATTTTTTCGTCGCCGCGATGCAGGAAGCCGACATCGGGGTCGGCCTTGGTGATGATCTCACCGTCGAGCTCCAGGATGAGGCGCAGCACGCCGTGGGTGGCGGGATGGCTGGGGCCCATGTTGAGCACCAGTTTCTCTCCGACGATGTCCGTCGTGGCTTCTTCCGCAGCTTCGAGCTGCCGGGCCGCTTTGGCGGCGGTATCCGGGGCCTCGTATTCTCGGGTGACAGTGGACATGAAAAGCAGGGGTCTGGTAGCGGGCGTGAATGGTATCTATCTACGCTGCCCAAAGAGCGGCAAGGCGATTTTGTGAAAAATTTCACAAGCGCCTGCCAACCGGCCCCCGATCCCCCGGTTTTTCTGCCATTCCGCCTTCGGATATCCCTATATATTATAGGCTGCCGTGCCGGAAGTTGCCCTCCGGGCAGGTTTGGGACAGGATGACGCCGCCCATGCCTCCCGCCCCATGCCTCATGAGACGCCTGCTGCTCCCGGCCTGCACCGGGGTCTGGCTGGCCGTGGCCGGATGGGGGCTGGGCCAGACAGCAGCGCCTGCGGACGGCATTCTGGATGAGACCCGGGCCCTGACGCCTGAAACGCACCGGGTGCTCGCCGAAGAACTCAGCCGGTTTTCGCGGGATTTGAAGTGCCAGGCATGGATCAGGGCCACGAGCTTCTCCACTTCGGGAGTGACTCTCCGCCGGCAGGCGCAGGCCACGCGGCGGGAGTGGAGCGGGACACAGCCTGCCGTGCTGATGACTTATGACCGCGCCAGCAACAGCGGGGCGATGTCCTTTGCCCCCGATTTCTGGGAGCGCTACCCCTCCGCGGAGCTGGTGGAGATCATGCAGGAGACGCGCCGCATCCTGGCGGAGCCCAGGCTCACGCTGGATGAGAGGCTCGCGCTGGCGACGCGGTCGTGGATGGAACGGCTGCGCAACATGGAAAGCGTGCGGCTGAAACACTCCCTCCTGCTGCAGCGGCGGGAAAAGCAGTTTGCCATGGTCATGCCCGCCCTGCTGACGGGGGGCGCAGCGGCGGCCGCGCTGCTGGGCTTCCTTTCACGACGGCGCAGCGAGCGCGCCGGGCGGCGCTTTCTGTTTCCGGAGGTGCAGGTGGGCATGCGTTTTGGCGCGGCCTATGGGGGCGGTGTGAGCGCCGAGATCAAAACAAACGCCGGCGCGCAATGACGGATGTCATTCGTCACTCGTGGGCGGTTCGTCGCCCTCTGCTTTGATCCCCATGTCCAGCAGCATCTTGTCGAGCTGCTCGACGTATTTCCAGGGCAGCTTTTTGCGCTGATACTTGCGGAAGAGCAGGTCGCGCAGCTCCAGCCAGCGCTGCGGCGGCGGATTTTCCAGCGGCATCCACGCCTCGCCATCCGGATGAGCATACCGAAACTGCCATTCGCGCGAGTTCCAGTACGCGCGGATGTACTGTTTGCGGCCGTCTTCGAGACGTTCATGCCATTCGTGGATTTGGTTTTTGGTCATTGAGAGCGCGCAGGATGCGCTAGTATCGCGCCCATGCAAGCCGCCAGCCCCGGCAGTTCCCCTGCCCTGCCCAAACTCCTGCTCTATCTTCTCGCCGTCATGCTCGGCGGGGCGCTCCTGTCGGCACCGCTGTTCCATCTGGGCAAGGCCGCGCACGGCTGGCTCTCCAGCTCATCGATTCATGATGCGGGGCTGGTGAAGTGGCTGCTGGCGGAAATCGAGCGGGCGCAGTTCACGCGGTACTTCAACCGCGCCGTGCTGGTGTGCGCGATCGTTTTCATCTGGCCGTTCATGCGCTGGGTGCGGCTGGAGCGCGCGCTGCTGCCGGCATGGCGTCCGTTCGGCGCGGGGCTCAAGCAGTGGGCCACCGGCTTTGTGCTGGCCGCGGGGCTGCTGCTGGCGCTCGGATTCATCTTCCTGAAAATGGGCGCGTATCATCTGCGCCCTGACCCGCGCTGGTGGAAGCTCGGAGAGCCGGTCACCGCCGCGCTGGGCGCCGGCATCGTGGAGGAGTTTTTCTTCCGCGGGCTGCTCCTGGGGCTGCTGCTGCGGACGATGCGGGAGACGAAGGCCCTGCTGGCGCTGACGTTCGTCTTTGCGCTGGTGCATTTCCTCAAGCCGCCGGAAGGCTGGCAGATCAGCGATGCCGAGGTGACGTGGAGCAGCGGCTTTGTGGTGCTCAAAGCGATCGCCCTGGGTTTTGGCGATGTGCAGTTTCTCCTGGCTGAATTTGCCACGCTCTTTGCGGTGGGCTGGGTGCTGGCGAAGGTGCGCGTGCAGACAGGGGCGCTGTGGGCCGGCATCGGCCTGCACGGTGGCTGGGTCTTTGGCCTGAAGTACTTCAGTGCCCTCACCACCTACTCGAACGGCTGGCTGCCCTGGATCGGCGCGAATTTGAAGGTGGGCCTCATGCCGCTGTGCACTGTGCTGATCACCGGATGGATCGCCTCACGTCTGCTGCGTGTTCGATAAGATACTTGTGATCATTGTTCCACGCGAACACGGAAACTCATGCCTCGACTGCTCGCCATCGGTGACATCCACGGCCATTCAAAAGCCTTCACCAGTCTCCTCGAGGTCATCAAGCCTCAAATGGAGGATACACTCGTGCTGCTCGGTGATTACGTGGACAGAGGGCCGGATTCCTGTGGAGTGATCGAACGCATCCTGAAGCTGAAGAAGGAAACGCATTTGATCTGCCTGCGCGGCAATCACGAGGAGATGTTCCTCACCGCCTATGGTTCAAACGAAGGCTCCAACTTTGGGGGATCTTGTGAAGCAGACGAGACAATCTTATCCTATCAAAAGCATGGTTTGCGGTCCATCCCAGAAACACACTGGGAACTCCTTCGAACAACCGGGCTTTATCACGAAACAGAAGACTGCATTTTCGTTCATGCCAATGTCGAGCCTGACGTGCCCATGGAGAGCCAGGACGAGAGCACACTCCTTTGGCAGCACATCAAGCACCCACCGAGGCACTTTTCGGAGAAACTCATCATTTGCGGCCACACGCCCCAGCCTGACGGATTGCCAGCACATCTGGGCACGGCGGTGTGCATCGACAGCGGCATTTACCGCACAGGCTGGCTGACCTGCTACGAGCCTCGGAGAAAACGCTACTGGCAGTGCAACGACGCAGGTGAAACGAGGGTTGACGTCTTGCTTCCAGACACAGATTGAAAGTGCGGACGGATGCCGCCGCGCACCGCCCTGCCGGCCGGATGAATCGTAGTCCTCAACGCACCCGATAATTCATTTGCAGCACGAAGCTGTGCACGGAATCATTCCCCCCTTGCGACTCCCTGCCGGAGTGGCGGAATTGGTAGACGCGCCAGACTTAGGATCTGGTTTGGAAACAAGTGCAGGTTCGAGTCCTGTCTCCGGCACCATGAATGAAACTTGCTGTGAATCAATGAATTGGAGGGAAGGCAATCGTTGCACATGCAAACGCATGATGACAGATACATTCTCATTTGAGCCGATTTTCTTGACACTTTCTTGACACTTTTTTTTGGCTCATCCCTTGATGCAGCCAGGTTCATGAACTCCCCCGGCATCAAGAAGCAGGTCGAGGATCACTGGAAACGGCTGCAGGAATCCTTTGGAGCCTGGTCAATGAACGCCGGCCCTGGTCACTTCTTCACGGTCGCAGTTCCTGTGAGCCGTCCCGATGAATCTCTGAAGGTGATGGTGCTGCCTCTGACTGTGCTGGTGCCGGTCGTTCTTCCCTGTGCATCTCGGAAGGTCGTTTTGTCGGTGTTCGATTGTGAGGCTGTTCCCGTGGTTCTTCCCTGGGCATCTCTGAAGGTGGTCGTGGTGCCTGATGTGCTGGTGGTTGTCGAAGATCTGCCTTTCTCATCTCTCAACGTGGCATTTTTACCAGCGAGTGTGGAGGCAGGATCAGCAAAGGCGAGGATGGGAAACAGGAGGACCTGAATCAGCTTCATGGACGATTTGGACGACTTTGGGCTGGAAATCTTCATGCTTAACCTCTCCCTGACGCTTTCCACCCATGCCAGAAGCTCATCGACCGGCATGAAGTATACTCATTGACAGGATGCTAATGATTGAGGTGTGGCATGAATGGTTCTGAATTACGCCGTGTTTAGGACACAAAACGTTTTGAAAATCATCCCAAAATGCCCTTAATTCGGTGCCATTCGGGTGTTGCATGATTCTCTGTCGGCTGTTGACTAATGTGGGATTCCGGCCGAATTTCGATGCTTGCCCTTTTCAAACACTCCACATTTTTAACGCGAAGAGATTGACATCCACTTTATCCGATTCTTTATCCGCCGCGAATTCCCAGCCCCTTGCCAGCCTTGACCAAATCTCGATTCCAAATTAAATTTAAGAACGCAAAGTTCAAGGAGCAGCATGTCCGTCTGGTCAGAGGAACCAATGAGGTGGGCGAAAGCAGCACGCTGATTGGCGGTTCCAACCTTGTGAAAGGCAGGCCCGAGAGGGTTCCGCCGCAGGCCGGGACAGGCCGGGCCTTGGGGCTTGGCCGCTTGCGGAACACAAAGTAAACCGCGCCCTTGATGCTTGTCGAAGCTCTTCACGCCAAGGGAACTTCTTACTTCGATCTCACAGAACGGATAGCCGGTGGAGATCCAGGGGGGCGCCCGTTTCACCGGATTTGTGAAATCATGAGGAAGTCCCGAGCGGAGACGATCCTCATCCATAGGGAAGTGCAGACGGAACCCCGGTTTACGGAGTATTACAATCACCTGGCAGACGAGCTCCGCCACAAGGAGCCTGATCTTGAGACCAAAGTAACCCAGGTCACCTTCCTCTCGAATCATCTTTCTGATCCGCCTCCCGTCGGGACACTGGATGACGAGCAGCTGCACAAAATCCGCGAACAGCTCGACAAGGATTCCATTTTGGCCACTTGCGTCATCGTGTCCTTCAAACGCTGGAACTCTGACGGCACAGAGTCGTTCCGGGTCGGTTATGTTTACGAAGCCATCGTGCGCGCGCCTGAGCTCGGGACCGGTGATGGCGGTGTGGAATTTCCTTCACACTATTCTCATGTCAAATCGACGATTCTAGCAGTCGTTCTCAACAAGAAAAACATTAAGATTTCCGGTTCTTACTTTGTCCAGCAGGACGGGATTGATTGCGTGTGCGCGCATGCCTGCCTCAAGATGTCGCTCATCCAGGTAGACGCAGGCAAGGGCGAGACAAGGATGCCGCCCACAACACGGCGGATAAACGAGATTGCCATCGCCGAGCGGAAGAGAACGCACAAGGAGCCTTTCCGGCCCAAAGACGGGCTCTACATCGACGAAGTGCTCAAGGTGCTCGAGGCCGAGGATGCGACCCCCCTGATACTTGACCGCAGCATAAGGCGGTCGATCAACGCCTACGAGTTTACTTACCTTTTGATTGAGAGCGGCATCCCGGCCATGGTCGTGTTCACCCATGGGGATGAGATGACTTCCGGGGAAAGCCCGGACATCTCTCACATAATGCCCGTGGTCGGACACACCCTGAACGCTGACAAATGGCTCCCGATGGCGTCCATGCACTATTCGTCGATGAAGACAGACGCAGGCGTGGACGAGCACCGCTACCGCACCACGGCAGAATGGGTATGCCACCTGGTGATTCACGACGACTACCTGGGGCCTTACTACTGCATGACGGAGGATGACCTCAACTATCCGCGACACAATCCCGACGAGCAGGCAAAAACACGAATTCAGTATGTGATCGGGCTCATACCCAAGGACTCGATCGTCCAAGTCGCGCCCTATTACATCCAAGACACGGCCGCAAAAATATTTGAGTCCTGCTGCGGGGACTTGATTGCAAAACTGAAGAGCCCCTGGCGGAATTACTTCCAGCAGCATCCATGGACACCCGACACTCTGGTTCTCAGAACCCAGCTTGTCAGCAAGTCTGCCTACATCAAGCACCTCTGCGAAAACTCCGACCACCTGGGCCGTAAGGCTCACAAGTCTGTCCGCAGGCAGCTGCTGTCCCGCCTGCCCGCCTGTTTCTGGATCATTGAATTCACCCTGCCGGAAATCTACGCAGTGAACCAAAACACCTTTGGTGAGATTTATATTGATGCCACAGCCACAGAAGACGATCTTGCCCGCGCCGACGAGCCGGAAACAAAACTGTGCTTGGGCATCCGCTTTCTCGATACCCTCTTCTTTGCAGACGGCCACGAATTAGACACTGGCTTGGCGTCACATTTCCCAATGTTCCGACGATTGGTGAATGAAACCGCCTTCCAGCAAGCCAAAATCTCAAAACATGTTTAACAAGAAACAAAACGAGTCCTCGCTCGAGGGTGACAGGAGCGGATTGAAGCCGATGCTCCTTTCAGAGCTTATTTCTGCCGTCAAACTTGACCTGCTACGTTCAGCAAAAAAACGAGACGCTGGCTTTGAAGCTATGTTTGCCCTCGACGAGATTGTGATTGAAACCGAAATCACCACGAGCAGAACCATCGGTGCCAAAGGGGCGGTTGACTTCAAAGTTTTGGCCCTGGGAGCAGAAGGGGGCCAAGGCAATGCGACAAAGCACAAAGTCACCGTGAAGTTGAAGGTATTGCCAGACAGGCAGGATGTTATCGTGCAAGGGGCTTCACGCCTGCGGAAACCGGATAAAAAGAGAAAATGACAAGCGCCGCAATCTCTTTGGCTTGATTCTGGAGTCTCAGTTCGTCCAGACCACCAGCGATTTTAAGCCCTTTGGTATGATCTGTGATGCCGATGTATTGATATCCCCGTTCAAGAGCCTCAGTCGCCATGTCCTCGATTGTTCCTTCCCCATCGCTCCATTGTGTGTGCATCTGTAGGTCTCCCTTGAGCTGCTTCTTCCACTTGGGATTCTTGGCCAGGATCTTTCGTGCCTGAGCGAGCGTTAAGAATTCCTGCCGTTTTGGCGGCGGTTCAGCTTTGGGTGGCGAATCAAACCACCGGAGGATCTTACGAACGTTCGAAGGCCCGACTCCAACGAGTTCGGTCAAAGACAGTCCAGCTTTAACCACTTCAGCAGCCTCAACGGGCCACATGAACGCGCTATGGGCTGCCCGACGATACGACAACTCTCGATGCCCCTCCACCATCTCAGCCTCGCGGATGAGGAGTTCGGCGATGGAAGCGTTGCTCAATATGGGTTCCAGAGATCAATCTCAAGACAATCGTGGCTCAGCCCAGGTTTGCGCTTCTGCCTGTTTTCGTGGAAACACGCTAATCGATAGCTCGCTACTACCCAACGTGCGGTCCAACGTCTCCCGCTGCATACCAGTCCTACCGGCACCTCAAGGTTCTACGCCGACAAAAACAGGTGGTAGCGAATGAGGTTCCGGAAAGTGGCTCTGCGATGGTCGGCACCAGGTCCCCATAAGGCGAGGCGAACCCCGGCCGTTACAGCGACGGAAGCGAGGGGTGGAGTAAGTTGTTTCCCAGAAGGGGGGACGCGGTGGCCTGCCACATCATCACGCGCCATAATCGAATGCTGATTTGGGAGTCAGCTGAGTGCAAGCTGCTTCTGCCGTTGACTGAACTTTAATTCCGTTTCCTGTAACGGGGAGTTGTAAAACTTCGTCATTCGCTGGCTGCTGAGCACTGTATAGTGGAGTTGGGATCCAGGCTCCATCAATCGGAATGGTCAGGTTTGCAATCAAAGTGGCCATGGAAGTAGCCACCGCAGTGCTCATAGAGCAAAACAACTGAGAATCGGTCGTATTCATGGGGCATTTGGAATTTCAGGAGCCTTGGGAGATCGCTTTCGGGAGGGCTTTTGGCTGTCGGTTTGTGGCAGATGGGCAGAGGGGGAGTGTTTCCATCCTTCAAACAGTCGCATGTCTTGAATTGCCGGAGCTCCACCGTTCGAAGGATTGTGGCGCTGGTACCTTCCTTCCGTCAAGTAAGCATGCGACCCTCCTCCCACGGATTCAATGATCGCACGAGTATACGAGTATTCGCGCTCATTTCCGCCAGCCAAAACTGAATTGGGATCGAGCCGACCGGAAAATTGTAGATCTTCATCGATGGCTGCAAAGGTGGATTTGATAAGCGCATACAGCGGAACTGAGGGGGTCTCGATGGGTAGTCCCAATTCTTTGCGAGCTTCCCGCCGATGAATCGGATAATCATGGCTTCCGGAATCAGAACAGAGGAACTTGATGATGCGGTCAATTTTGACTTCCTCCATCCTGCCCATAAGCAACTTACGTGCTAACATCTGGATCTGGGTCCTTGCACGGAATGCAGTCCCTAACACAAGCGGGTGAATAGATTCGGCAAGCTTTAAGAAAATTTTGGCCTTCTCTGCTTGGTCGGAAATTTTCAATTCTTCACCTGCCAAATCGAAATAACCTTGAATTGCCTCCACACTTACGGGAATGCGAACGTTTGGATTGTTTGGATGCTGAGGGTTCAACGGCTGATTCACTGACGGGTCGATGGGGCCGAGAGTGGCCTGTTTTGCCATCACAATGTTGTCGGCGGCGAGACACATTAATGTTCCGGCACTTAGTGCCTGAAAGGGGACGATGACTTCAAAATCATCACAATAATGCTTTATCAGATTAATCAGGCTCCAGGCTGCCATTGTCTGCCCCCCATTGGTGAGGAGGAATAGAGAGATCTTCTTAACTGGGCCAATCTCATCCAGATGCTGAGCCATCAGCGTATAGGTGTCCGGAGCTATTGCGGTTTCAAGGCCCGCCCGTGTTCCCGTAACATAGCAAATGAGCTTGGATTTTCGAGCCTTCTCAAGTTGGATATAATTCTCGCGCCTTTTCTCGTAGCTCATACTTATTTTATCACTACGATTTTATTTAAATCCATTCAAGACTTTTTCTTCTTTTAAAAGGAAATCGAGCGATTGATTCTCCGGCGGGTGATCAGGAGACCATTTCTTAAAATTTAAAACCGAACTTTCGGTGCAATTGCAAAAAAATCATGTCTGCAATCCGATCTGCCGGGTGCAAAAAAGGATTGTGAAGCCATCAGTATGACTGCCACCCTCCATTCGAGAGTAAGCCATGGTTGATTTTCTGGCACCAAATTCGGCACAGCTTCCCAGCTCAACGCCTTCTGAGAGACTCAAGATTCAGTACTAATTTAGGTATCGGGAAAGAATGCCCAGAACACCAAATCTTCCATTTCTAATAGCTTCCTCTCGGATCAAGATGTCTCGCTTATCACCTGCAGCGACTCGATCAAAATAAAAGTACGCCGGGGCCACGCAATCATGTGGACCACCGTTATATTTATCCTCGGCGTCCCGAAGCGCAGCAGCGATGGCACAATCTCGTTGAAGCTGGAATGCATGCTTCAGCTTAAAGCTTCTGTAGCCATCGGCTTTGAACGCCATTTCGGCTATGCGGTGCCACGCCAGCGATTCATCGACCCATTTAGTGATCACCAACACTCCGTCATCGTGCCGCATCGTTTGAATGGCAGTGCTCTCAAGTGAGGTGTCGAACTCCTGCCTTAGCCTGAGAACCGCCGAAAGAGGGGTCTCCTTCACCGCTCGGAGTCGCGGCACAAATCGCTTGGGCGGCATGAGTAGATTAGCAGCAAAAGTATCTGCTTCCAATTCCTCGATGCTGTCAGCCCCGTCAAACGCCCCAGTGTTTGAGCCATGGGACGGACACCCGGCCAGCAACTGCTTGCGATGTTCCGGTATGTGGTAGTGCCCAAGTTCGTGCGCAATGGTGAAGCGTTCGCGTGATGAACCCGGGGTATTGCCGTTGTCCAGGTTGCACAATATGGTCCATGCACCATCGCGGAGAGCCAGCAGTCCATCAAACTTGCCGACACCATAATTGCCATGAACAACAGTGATCTTCTTGTCCTTGCAGATTTTTATTGGGCAGACACGCCCGGTCTGAGTACACTCATTTGCGACGTCATCACTAAGTTCGAGCAGCTCTTGCTCACGCTGGTGATGCAGTTTGAATTTCATTGGCCGCGCTGCTTTCTATTGGCATCGGCGATGTCGGCCTCGATCTTGGACCTTGTAGCCTCATCAATTTCAGAGCCGTTGCGCGCAGCCAGCGCCAACCCCGTGAAGGAAGCTGCGTCGGTCGTATACCGCATGACAGGAACTGCGGTCTTTGCAGAAGATTGCCAAGTCAGCATCTGCTCAATTTGCGCAAAAGAGGCGTCGATCTGGCTCTGGCTGACCTGGCAATCCATGTGTCGTTCGGCCAAGGATACCTGTGAAACTGTGGTGGGAATAACAGCTCCGATCTCGACAAGCGCCTTGCGGATTTCCGGCCGAAGATCGTCGTTGGATTGATTTGTGGATTGGCTAGACATGGGTCAAAACATGGCTGGTGGTTGATGAGGCGGGGGCAAGCTCGGTTTGCAGGCGCAGAATGAGGCGTCGATATTTTTGGCGTATGGTGCTTCGCTCATAGCCTGTTCGCTGCTCAAGGGCATCACGCTCACTGGAGGGCAGCTCTCTTCCGCCTGCTTTGCACTCCGCGAAATTGGCATAGGTAAGCAGAATGTCCCTTTCCTCGGGCTTCATTTGCTGGAGTAGCTCCTGCAACTTTTTCAGCTCTTTGCGGGGAGTGGGAGTCTCGTCATCGCGGGTTTCGTCCACATTAATAACGATGTCGTGATCAGCTGCCAGTGGAACGATGGTGATTCCAGGATGACTCCTAGCGAGCGATCTCAATGCATCCCGGGCAAGATTGGACGCCACCCTTCCTAGCCATGCCCTGACGAGTTTCCGGCACGCTTCTTTGTCATTATTGCTTTTGTCGCTGAAGCTGTGTGCTTTGCGGTAGGCTTTTTCAAACACCTGATTGCATAAAAGCCCGGTGTCGATCTCCACCGTTTCGAGTTGGCGGGCATACCGGTCAAGGACAGCGCAGACAAAGCCAAAATGGCGCTGATGGAACTCGCGGAAAGCTTTGTTGGCCAGGTCCTGATCTGCTTCCGAGCTGCCAGCTTCGCCAATGAGGTACAGAAGACAAGCGTCTGACTCGTCGGAAAATGGGTTTTGCACAGTATGCATTGTAGCGTGGTAACGACAGCCTGTGACACAGGGGGAGGAAATGCAAGCAACCGAGGCAAAAAGTCTTCTGTCACAGGGCGGCGTTACTCCTGTGAATGCAAACTACGCATCCCCCCCACTCAAGCCTCGGCGCCGCTGAGGAAAACCATACGCAAACCTGCCAACCCGCGTCCAAGTGGATGGCCCTCGTGAACGATGAAAACGTTTATGCACCGTCGCGTCGAGTTAAAGCGTTGGTCCTCAAGACCCAAGCAGGCGTTCCCCCAGATCATGTGATTGTGCGCGACCACGACTCCGGCCGCGATGTAGCATACGATGACCAGGAGCTCCTTGATCTTGCTGAGGGAAATGTGTTCGTGGCAATGCCTCCCTGTGAGTTTACTAGGCATAGTGGCTGTGTGGGTCGCCCAAAGCTGGCATGGTTTGTCGACGATCGCCCTGAAATCACCTTGGTGTCCGAGCAGACCAGCGATTCAATCCGTGGGCTTTTCAGTCTATCTACCGCTGTCGACCTTTTCCGGGACAGTCAATCACCTGTGGACGAGGTGACTGCCTCCGGAACTTTCCTCAAATTTGATGAAGGCCCTGTGTTCTACACGCGTGGCAAAGGTTGCGAGCAAAAAGAAATCACGATCTACATTAACACTGAGCCGAAGAAAACTAAACTTGCTGTGATCAACTACGAACAGGTGATTGCACTAGCCTATCCGACTCTTCCAGTCGGGAATGATGTCCACTTCACAGTCAACTACCGCAAAGGTCCGCCAGAGAATTCAGAAGGCCTTTTGGTTGAAGACGGTACTCCAGTCAAATTGAAGGAAGGAATGCGCTTTGATGTCTCACCAAACGATCGATCATAATCCTGAGCTAAAGCGTCTCCGCGACGAGGGCTTCAACATCTCTATTGTTGGAGGATTTCTCGTCGTGGACGACGTTCCCTACGTGGCCCCAGACAATACCGTAAAGACCGGAAAGTTGATCTCTGACTTGCCGCTCTCGGGCAACCTCATTTCAAAAATGGGAACTCATGTAGCTCACTTCTGTGGCGAGTATCCTTGCAACCACAAGGGGCAGCCACTTCTGTATCTAAGGCATCAAAGCCAAGAAACCGTGCACTGTCCGGGCTTGAGCAGCCAACACTCCTTTTCAAGCAAACCCAACGGTGGCGTGGGGTATTCCGATTATTATCACAAAATGACTTCATATGTGGATAAGCTTTCGGGACCGGCGCGGCAGCTAGATCCCTCCTGTGATGCGCGAACGTTTCCTCCCTTCCAAGGGAATGAGCAGCATTCTGTCTTCTGTTACATCGATACCGCTTCCAGCCGTGCCGGCATTGGAGCGCTCTCCGAACGCTTGGCTGTCCCTCGGGTGGCCATTGTCGGCCTCGGTGGAACCGGATCATATGTCCTCGACCTCCTGGCGAAAACCCCCATCGGTGAGATCCATCTGTTTGACTCGGACATTCTTGCGAACCACAACGCATTCCGGGCTCCTGGAGCGGCTTCATTTGATGAACTGGTGCTCAGGCAGACAAAAGTTCATTACTTTCAGGCAATGTACTCAAAAATGCGTCGGCACCTTTACGCTCATGCCGAAAAGCTCAGCGAAGCAAATGTCCATAAACTTCAGTCGATGACCTTTGTGTTTCTCTGCCTGGACCACGGCCCGACGAAGCGCATGCTGATTGAGAATCTCGAAAAATTCGGTATCTCTTTCATCGATGTCGGAATGGGTTTGAACCTTTCTTCTAGTGGTCAGCTTATCGGTTCGCTACAAGTGACTACCAGCACGCCAGAAATGAGGGATCACATCACGGCCAAAAAGCGGATTTCATTTGGGGAACCCGAGGGCGAGGCCATATACGCAACGAATATCCAAGTGGCCGAACTGAACTCGCTTAACGCAGCGATGGCAGTGATAAAGTGGAAAAAACTTATGGGTTTTTATGCCGACGAAGATGGAGAGCATTTTTCGGTATATTCCGTACATGCCAATCACCTGATCAACGCAGATACCCCATGAAAACGGCTCAGATACTTGAACCGGAATTCGTGCTATCCGTTCCGAACCCGCTTCAGCAAGGCGTGCTCTATGTCTCCATGGAGTTTGCTACTGTGATTCATCTGTGCGCTTGCGGGTGTGGCAACAAAGTTGTGACCCCACTTAAACGTGCGGGTTGGGAACTTTCGTACACTGAAGACGGAGTGTCTCTGTATCCTTCGATCGGATGTTGGTCATTCGCCTGCAGATCCCATTATTGGGTTCGTCAAAACCAAGTAGTGTGGTCTGACGACTGGTCCAATGCAGAGATTCGCAATGGAAGGGAAGAGACCCAGCGTATGCACTTAGATCACCAGCGAAGAGCAAAGTCTCAAGAAGAGGAGAATAATACTTCAACACATCACTCAGCATCAGCCGCAGCGGCAGAGGTTGTCGTTTCTCCGCCATCAAAAACATATTTTCGGCGAGTGCTGGAGGTCCTCCAGTTTTGGAAGTAAGATGTTTCTAGTCCCATTCAATGCCAGGTGAGCCGATTCTGCCGAGAGTTTAGTACCCAATTGGATACTAACACATCCAAGGAATATCCCTCTTAAAATAAGACCTCGGCAACAACCATTTCTGTCCTAGCGTTGCCGTGGAGGATTCCACTAGCTAAAGAAAAGAGCCCCTGTCCAGCATGAAGCCGAAACGGAGACTCTTCCCTTTTCACGCAGACAAGCCAACGTACGAATCCAGAAGCCCGTGGAGAGCTTCTGTGCGTTTCGGCAGCTCTTGGAGATTCCCATCTTTCAGAGACTCCGTGAACGCATTGAACAGGCTCCAGACATTCCTCCCCTCAAAGGCATCATGTTTTGGCTCACGCCACTCATGAAGCACGCTGGGGATCAAACGATTGGAGCAAACACCAACGTCCACAGAGCGGATGATGAGGTCGTGGGCTTTAACGTCATCAATCTCAGCCTCTTTGTAGGCGGAGATGCGGGTGTCTTGCTGGTGCCATTTCGCCATGAGTTTGCCAATCGACCGTGAAACAAGCTGGGGCAGGTCACGGTTGATGTAGCGTGTGTGCTTCCTGTCGAATTTGATCTCTCCAGCAAAGGAAAGATTGTCGCAAACCAGAACTGCAGCACCGGCAACAATACCAGCGGGGAACATCTTGTCGTGACTGTTTCTGAGTCCGAGGATCCAGCAATAATCCTCTCCTTGGGCTTCTCGCTTCGTATGTATTTCCATGAGCCCGAAATACCTGTTCCCTTCGTGGGAGAGGGAATGGGCTTGTTTTCCAATGCGAAGGTTGGTCCGTTTGAGGGTGTTCTGGACGGTAGCGATCAACTCGTGGTGAGGAATCGGATGCCAGCTTGGTGTGGGATGCGGAGTCTTCACCTTGCGGACGTCTTTGAGGTCCACATGAGAGGCGCCACAATGCAGGATGAGGTTGGGGCTTTTACGTGTTGGGGGTGGTGGGGGTAGCGGGTCAAGATTCGAGATCATGACGGTGTTTTCCTTTCTGTGTTGGGGTTGGGAGCGTCAGGTGTGTTGAACCATGCGCTCGATTCTTTGGATGACAGGGACAGCGAGTAGACGAGCAGCCAGGTCACCAGAGGAGATCCAGTAACCATTCTTCCATTCGACTTTGATGGTGCCGAGTGGAGTGATGATGGTGGCTCGTTTCAGTTTCTCGTGTCTGTCGAAGACGATGGACGAGATGCGTTTCATAAAAAAGCCAGACACACCGGTTAGGCATGTCTGGCTCCTTGGGGTTTGAGGTTCGATCACAGCTTCATCCCTTGGAGAGAACGAAGCGTGGATCGGACAGACTGCATTTCCCTGGCGCTGGCCTTCTGGTCACGGTTGATGACTTTAAGCTTCAACGACAGATCGCGCAGCAGGTTGAAGCCCTCGTTGAACTTGTCACGAATGAGCAAGGTCATATCGATGGCTTCTTCCATGGGCGTTTTCTGTCCGTCGGAGGGAGGTGGTGTATCGGGTGTGGGACTGTGGAGCATGGGTTTGGGGGTGGGTTGTGGTGAAACAGGCCGAGGTGGTGGCATGTTCACCGGTTTGGATGGTGCTGGGTCTGGTGCGGTCATTCTCAGCGGCATCACGATCATTTGCTTGTGCTGGGTATGGAACCGGAGCGGACTCATGTCGTTGATGAGGCTGATGGTGTTAAGACCGAAGCCGAGAGCCTTGATGAGAAAGCGACGGCTCAGGTAGATCGTCACCTCAGGTCCTTCTGCTTTGACGTCAGAGACCGGAACTCGTGTCCAGCCTTCATTGTCGACGTCTTTGCCGAGGAGCAGGAGCTGTCCCTTGGCCCACTCTAGTCCGATGGTTTGGTATCGGTCTGGGTCGTGACAGGGCATACGCTGAATGAGCTTGATCAGTGCCTCCAGTTTGGCCGGGTCCAGGGTGATGCGTGTTTTGGCTTCACGCTGGTCTGGAACGGTAATGCGCCAGTCAGGATATTTGCCCTGAATCTGACGGCTTATGAACCTCCAGCGCCTTGAGGAGAGCTGAACGAATTCATTATCGGACTTCATCTGCCATTCCCCGTCCTGATTAAACTCCTTCCAGCCGATGAACTTGTTGGAGGGTATCAGCACAGAGCTTTGAATGGGCAGGGTAAACGAATTGGCACTGAAGAGGTGCTTTCCGTCTGTCCCTACCACATTGAAGGCTTTGGGGTTGCTGGCGTCGATGAAGGCACCGTTGAGGATGTAGCGAGTCTGGTCTGAGCTGGCGCAATCGAGAGCCTGATGAAGAGACTCACGAACGGCAGGAGACAGGACCACGGCTTCGCTTTTGATGCGTGGTATCTGCGGAAACAGCTCCAAGGAGACCGGTTTGACCTTGGAGGCACCGAGGTTTTCAGCAAGGGCGAACCGGATGATTGGGCCTTGAGGTGTGTTTTCGATGAGAAGGCGCTCGGCTTTGTCACAGCTTTTGGTGAGCTGATAGAGCTGGTCATACGGGATGAGCACAGCGAGAGGAGGTCCTTCAGATGGGTGTTCAAGTCTGAGAGTCACAAAACGGTCAAGATCAGATCCGGTGAGGGCGATCCAGCCTTCGTGAGTTCTTTCGACTTTGACACAGAGCAGGGCGGGCAAGGTGGCTTTATGGTTGATGACCTTGCCGATGCCTAGAAGTGCGGCTTTGAGCTCCGCGATGGGCAGGGCGATGGGTTGCATGGGTGTTTGGGGTTGTGGGTTAAACGCCAAAAAGCCCATGCGCCGGTTAAGGACACATGGGCTTGAGGGCGTTAAGAGTTGAGGAATGTTTCCTGTAGGAGGGTTCAGCAATCCGAACCAGCCTACATTGTCAGACGAAATGATGACCAAAGCTTGTAATTAGCGGTGGAGTGGAGGCGTCTTTTGGCTAGATTTCTATCATGGCTCACCAAAATATCGACATCACTTGGCTGGAAGCAGAGGTTTCATTTGGGGCGGATACGATCAAAGATAAATGGTTAGTCAGCAAGCACAGCGACGGATCCCATTCTATTGAAGTCACAAAAGAAATGCAGAATGGAAAGAATTATGTTTTTGATATTCCATTTGATATTGATGATACGGCTCCTTCCCGTTCAGGTGCATATGGTGTGCGCACCCTACTCAAGCCTTTGGACGCATCACAAATGACCTGCAGACAACAAATCACGTCGATTGAGGAACTAGATCAGCTTGGTTCGCCTAATGATGAAGAAGCGCAGACTTGAATCTCAGTTCTCGTGGGGACTACTTTAAGTGAAAAGAGCCGGACAACCCCGCTATTGGGATCATCCGGCTCTTGGGTTTTGTCGTTGGGGAGTGTTAGTAGCCGTAGGGGTCACGCCTTTGGCTGGAGCGCATGCGCATGACAAAAATGCTGCGCCCGATGAACACCATGCCCGACACCAGAAGGATGCAGAGCAGGACTGACAACGGGAACAGAATGAAGCTGCTCATGGTCGAGTTCAGCAGTGCAATCCAGCTTTTGAGCTGTTCCAGTGCCAGTGTGACCAACGGCGCCACAATGACCACAGGAACAGCAATGGCGATGGATAGACGTGCGTTCATTTTGACGAACTCACGAAGCTGACCAGACGGAGACAGCCAGTGCTCCAGTGTGGTGAGGATGAACCGAATCACCTCAGCAGCTCTTTCGATGCCGTTAAGGTGTGGGAGTTCATTATCGACTACGGGTGCGGGTAACGGTCTAGGACGCCAATGTTGCGTGAACATTTTCTTCAGTCGCTTGGGCCATGTGGGACTTACGACCGTTGAGGGATGCGGGGGAAGGTGTTGATCCTCCCATTCGTCGGGTGAATGTGTCATAGAAGTGTTTGCGTGTTTTGGAGCCGAGGGCAGTTCCGAGGATGAGCAGGAAGGCACAGCCGACAGCCAGAGAACCGGTAGCGATCTGCCAGCGGTTGAGGCTTTGGTTTTGTGCGGCGAGCTTGTTTTCGAGTCCATCGATCTTAATTTGCATGACGAGCAAAGGATCAGGCTTCAATGAGAACCAGCCTGCATGTGCTGTTGGCGAAAACAGGAGCAGGCCGATGATGAGTGTGAGGATGTGTTTCATGATTTGATGGGGTTGTGGGGTTCAATGTCTGCGGCATTCGTTGAAGAACTCACAGGACGAGCAATGCATCCCCGGTGAAGGAACAAATTGCTCATGTTGGAGTCCTGTGACGTAAGCTTCCATTTGGCGGAAGAGCCGGTTTTCCTGATGTCTGGTCATGGGTGGCATCGTGGTGATGACGACCTTGGGGTTTTTGAGTTTGACCAGGTGATGAAGGGCCATGCCGCTTTCCTTTTGACCAGTGTTGTGACGGTAAAGGATGGCGTAGCCAGTGGTTTGAATCTCAGTGGTGTGGGCGACCTTTTCTGGATTGGGCGTGGTGGCCGAGGTCTTGTAGTCGATGATCTGCCGACGTTGGACCAGGTCGAGGATGCCAATCAACCGGGGTAAACCATGGTTGACGAGATCAGCCTCCACAGGGACTTCAACGGCATCCGGCTTTAAATCAGCAGGAACATGGGATTCGCGCAGGTAGGTTTCTACCAGACGCCATCCCGTTGTTTTTTCTGCATCTTCCTCACCAGCTTCCCAGACAGGCATGCCTTCTGAGGTGTCCGACCATGCTTCAATGTAGGCGTTGTGAGCCTGCTTGAGTGTGAGCGGCTTTTGGAGCCACCGTGCTTTGTTCCATGTCTTCAAAACAGAGTGAACTGAGTTGCCGACGTGGAGCGAGGGTGTTTTTGGCTTTTTGAGCCTGAGCACGTAGCGGAAGAAGAATTTCAGCCGGCATTGCAGAAATAAGGACAGGCGAGAAGCCGATACCTTTTCCTGCAAGCCGGTGAGGATTTCCTTCTCGCTGGGCTCTTTGTGGGGAGCTTCAGCGAGTGTGTTCATGCCGCTTGGTGGTTGGTGGGTTGTTGTTGCCGCCAGCGTGTTTGACGAGGCGCTGGTTTACCGGCCTTGACCAGCAGATCTTCGATGAGCTGTGAGGCCTGCATCTTGTTAAGATGCTTTACGCCGGCACCAAAGAGCTGCTGGGACAGTTCCTCGGCCACCTGCTTAGTTATGCTGGGGTTCTCGTTGACGATGCGGAGGATAAACCCCTTTTGACCGTCTGTGCAGTTCCAGGCATCACCAACAGCTTTTGGTTGCTGCTGATGCTGTCCGTTGCTGTTCTGACGACCGTTGCCATTGAGCTGATAGGTGCGGCCGTTGTTCTGGGGACGCTGCTGACCGTTGTTGTTGGGGCGGTCATTGGCGGCCGGTACAAAGCCGGGATGCTGGATTTCCTGATCGACCGATTGTTGCAGGAGCTGATAAAGCTTCTGCACTTCTCCTTCGACCTGGCTGATGTCTGACAACTCGATCTCAACAGAAGCCGCAAAGCTGTGACTGCTGTAGTGGGGGAGACCGAGTTTCTTGCTGTAGTTGGCGCTGAGTTTGATGGCCATGGTGTTTTGATGTGGTGGTGGGATGAAGGCACGAAAAAAAGCCAGACCTGTGATGGCCTGGCTTGATGCGTGGATGGGTGCTGCTTTGAGTTCTAAGCCGCTTTTGGCAGCTCAGGACGTGGTGGAGTGCTGATGTCTGCTTCTCTGAGGGTGGTCGCTGTAATCCATCCCGCTGAGCCCTGAAGCGATTGCCGGAGAAGAAGATCCACGAGTTTTGTCATGGGGATCTTCTGGTGTTTTGCTTCATGGTATATGACGGAGACCAGAAACCGGCTGATCTGCGGACTGTAGTGCTTCGGTCTGGACATGGCGCTACTTTTGAATGTAACGCTGATCACAGACTTTGATCACCATTTCGCCAATGCTCTCGCCGGCCTTATAGAAAGCACGGTCCATGATTTTATAAGCAACGGCGAATGCGATGATGGTGCCGAGCGCTTGAGTTGCTGCGACGATGTAGAGGATGACGATTGCCTTTTTCATTGTGGGTGTGGTATGAGGTTGATGTGTCGCAGAGGATGGCCTCTTTGATCATCTTGTTATACCCGCAATGAATCAGCTTTAAGGGAGGGGGGGGTTATTTGAACTCCACCCCATACCTCTTCGTCAACAGCGCTCTCAGCGGCATTTGGTCGGATTGGATTTTTTGAATACCCTCCATGGCAGATGTCAGTTCACTTGAGAGGAGAAGCCATCTAGTTTTGCGCTCCCCCTTGAGGTTTTCCATCTCTTTAAAGGATGTGGTGAAATCACCGGAAAAGCCACGAAAGAAGTGTTTAGCGAGGTTGTCGAAACTTCCGAGATTTTCGTCTTCTATTTTTACCTCCGAGACAAAGTTGCTCAATTTCGTGGTGACAATCTCCAATTTTTGAGATGCCTCGACTACATTGTGAGCATAGTTGAGCAACTCCTCATCGACGTTTGCCATCGGGAGATCAAGAATCCCGTTCCGGATTCTCTTCATCATGTCGCAAAGCTCCTGAGCTTTTACCATCGCATTGCTTTGGTGCTCATCTCCAACAAGCGGTTTATCAGTGACAGAGGCAGACTCTCTTTCAGCAATTTTGTTGATCGAAGCCCAGTATTGAATCGTTGCGCGTTTGCCAGCTGAACCCGAAGGCAGCATTAACCACACGAAAATTACCGCCACACCGCCTGCAATGATCTTTCTCCGATAGGGCTGGATCTTTGACACCGCCTCCTTCACCCTCGCATCATCACGTATCTTTTGCCATTCAGGGCCAACTTTTTGCTGCACTTGAGAGACAGCTTCATTGACCTTCTTGTTCTCCCTGATCTTTTGAAGGAACACAAGAACCCGTGACCATGAGTTTTTCAGCCACGATTCGATCTCTGGTTTATTGGGTAGAGCTTTCATTTTGAAGTGGCGCGAACGTTGAACAGGATCAGCTCCATAATCGGCTTCGGCAGATAAAGCCTCACTGCCTCCAATGGCTTCCAATTTGATCCCCGGCTTCCGCTTGTGGTGAGATCTGGATTCATGAGCAGGCTGTCAATCCTCAGCACATCCACAGGCCCTTTTGGCTGTCCATAGGTGTACTTGGCGCTGTATTCCTTCCATCCCCGCTCGTCTTGAAAGAAGGGCTTGTGGTCGATCCATAGCCGTCTGCTCGCTTTCGTTCGTGCGTTAACGAAGTTGTAGCAGTGCCAGACCGTTTCCTTATACGGAGCATCAACCAGGTCTGCTTTGGGAGCTTCAGTCACCAGTTGAACCGCGACAACTTGATCCGCTTTGTCCACAACCAGGTAAAGCTTGTTGAAATGCCCGTCGAAGATCCCATCGAAACCGTAGTGGAAAAATGAGTCTTTTGGAAACCCTGGACACACCACCTTGATTTTTGGAACGACCTTTTGAATGAGGTGGAGCTGGTCTCTGGCTTCCACGTAGGGCATCAAATACGTAACATTCTGGTAGAGCTTGATCCTGGGTGCCTTCGACGTGTCTGAGGAAGGCTGTGCGAAGGTGGAGAGCAACACACCCAAATCCTCCATGGTTGCTGAACCACCCTGAGCCGCTGACTGCCATCCCTTGTCCAGAACGAGGGTGCCTGGAGGTGTGGGGGATTGTGCAAATCCATTGAAGGACTGCAGCACAACGAAAGCGGCAAGGGATATGGCTCGGATGGACATGGCGGCAAGATTCAAAACTCGCCACCAAGAAGGCGGACTCTGATGAATCCGCCGAGGTGGCCGGAGAGTTGATAAGCCGCCATAGGCCAGCCGCGACGGCCTTTAAGCCGAAGCTCTGGACATACGCCGTCGCCTCCCGGCCATTGTGCATGGTCGTGAAGCGACGTGTTTGCGGCACACGTCGACCGCCTATGGTGAGGTTATCAAGCCCCGGTTCTGGTCTCCCAGAACTGTTCAAATGCTAACGGGGAGGAGAACGCAGTAAAGGGGAAACTGAAACAGGAACCACCCACATCAAATTCCTGCCCAATATGATTCATCCTCCCAAGGGTTGAATTTGAATGGTTTCAGCACATGCGTTTACATCTCAGATTTTTTTAAAGCCTTACAACAACGGCATCATTCACGACGAAGCTGCGAGTGAAAATAAGCAGCAGCACCAGCTTCATCATGGGTTCGTCATCTCTCTGGTTGTTCAGCAAGGAGTGCATACAGCGCTGCAGCAGTGCTTAAGATAGCACTGCTGCTGCATCTGCACTCACTGCACCAAATGAATGCAGCAGAAGTGAAAAAGGCTGCTGCTGCACTTGTTTGAATGGTCAATTTCGGTTGAATCAGGTCACGTCCCCTCCCCCTTTCAAAGATGCCCAACCAACGACAAGCCGGAACCAAACTTGCCGGAGCCTACATCAGCGCCGACAAGGACAAGGCTCTGGCCGAAATCGCTGCCCTGAAAGGCTATGAAAACAAGGCCGAGTTCCTCCGTGCTCTGTTTGATGCAGCGATTGAGGAGAATGAATCGGCCCTTAAAAAAGCGCGACCTTCGGTTAAAAACAAGATGCGAAGACACATTTAGGGCCATATTCGCTAGGAAGTCCACTGAGTCATCTGGGTGCATTATAGGCTTGCAGTATAATAATTTTGCTTGTGCCGTTCACTTGGCCTTGCTATCCACTTTCCTGTCAATAACCTCGACTAGGTCTCGCCCGTAGACTTCCCAATGCTTCAAATTTCTGCCGATCCTTCGCTGCCATCATTAACCCATGAAGATCGATATCCACACCCACACCCGCAAGTGCAAAACAGGTGATGCTCTAACACGAAATATTTCAGCGCAAGATTTTTGTGAGGCCGTTCTTTCCACCGATGTTAAAATCATCGGCATCACTAACCATAATGTATTCGATCTGGATCAATATAAAGAGATTTTGGCTCGCCTAGGTACAGAGGCCCAAGCATGGCCAGGAATCGAACTCGACATCCAAGAGGAGGAATCCAGAGGTCACTTATTGGTAATTGTGTCACCATCAGTCGTAGATCAATTCTCCAGCATAGTTGAACGGGTAACCCATGGGTTCACACCTGACAACTTTTTGATATCGATCGAGGACGTCCTAAATGCATTTGACGAACTTTGTCCTTTGTACGTGGCCCACTACAAACAAAAGAAGCCAAACCTCTCTGACGAGGGAATTCTAGCTTTACAAAGCAGAACGAGAAATCCCTGTTTTGTCATCAAGGAGGTAGCAAACGCAATATCAGCGGGTATTTACATATCGCATGGCCATGCTTCGATATACGGATCCGATCTTCACGACTGGGCAGAGTACAAAGACATTTCGCGCGAGCTCCCCGATCTTCGCCTGCCGGTGGAAAGCTTTGAGCACTTTTGCCTCCTTTTAAAAAAGGATCCCACAACGATCAATACGATCCTCAATAAAAAGACATGTGAAGAACTCATCCTTCTTCCATTTGAAGACAGTGCAATCTTGAAGCTGAAGGTCTACAATGACATCAACATAATATTCGGACCCAAGGGAACCGGCAAGTCGTGCATATTGAAGGCCATCGCCAAGTCCTATTCAGACAATGGAATTTGTACAAATGTTTACGTTTCGGCGAGCGACCGCCTGGACGAAATTTTCGACACCAGAGGCAAAAATTTGACAGTTAACCTTAACGACTTTGGCATTAACTATTGCACGAACGAAATCAAAGAAATCCGTGAAGCTGCGGAGGTGACAGTCACAAGCGTGAGCAGCTACTTTGCCCACTTTTCTGCAACAACCACAAATCGAAATGCCAAAAAGATTTTGTTGAAGGATCTTAAGCCGGAAGAAGAAACTAGTCTCAGACATCAGTTTTCAGAGACCCATGAAGCAAGAAACAAAACATATGATTTCCTTCAGTTTTTAACATCACATCAGTCTATAAAAGAGGAATTAACTGAAGAGGAACATGGAGAGCTGTCACAAATCCTTTCTGATCTCGTTTCTCGCTTAAGCAAAAGGGAATGGATTCACTACTCCACATGGAAAGAGGTTTGTCTGCTCAACTCGGCAATCGCCGCATTCCGAACAGAGATCGCGAGAAAAACAGGCGTGCCCGCAAAACCATCCTCTACCGGCTTTCGGGATTATGCATTCAATCGGATTAAGATTGAGATCGCGGCAAATGAAATTATCAAGAGCTTAAGCGCGCAAATACCTCGTTTGCAAGAGAACGTGGGTAGTCTTGGGACCAACAAAGGCAATTTAGAATACCATACTGAATTTAGATTCCAGACTGGCGCTGTGACTGATAGTGCGTTCTGGAGCTTTAGCAGCGTGAAGAAAGGGACTCAGAAGAACTTTTCAAAGCAAATCCGCCAAATCGCCGGTTGTATTTACGATGATTCTTTGTTTCGCTGCATCGCTGACCTAAACGCCATTGAGGAAGTCGAAAACATAAAAACAGTCCAAGAACTGCTTCTTTTTAACCGACGTTTTATGCTGGATGGTAGCCAGTATATTCCATCAAGCGGCGAGGCATCAATGGTAATGTTGCAAAAGGAACTGGGCGCAGAAAAAGACATATACATATTAGATGAGCCGGAACGCAGTTTAGGCAATGAGTACATTAATGACGTCATCGTTCCACTGATCAAGGAGCGCGCCAGAACCGGCAAAAAGATTTTTATCTCGACGCACGATGCCAACATCGCTGTAAGAACGCTACCGTACAGTTCGGTTTATCGGTGTCACGGAAAAGAAGGTTATACCACGTACATTGGTAATCCTTTTTCAAATAATTTGATCAATGCCGACAATCACCATGACCAGCTTGACTGGAAAAAGGTCAGTATGAAAACGCTTGAAGGCGGGGAAGAAGCATTCGGAGAAAGGGGAATAATTTATGGAACAGATTAAAGCCAGCGTAAAATCTAAAGACGACAAATATTTCATTCATATTGAATCAGGTGATGAAGGAGTTTTTATTCCATTATCAGAGGATAAGCCGAATGATGTCAAAAGTGCATTTAATAAGCTTATCATTTGCCTTAAGAAGGGAAAATTTCAAATTCAACTCGAAGAAGTACGTGATGATCTTTTTTGCCAGGTTGCTAAAGAATATGTCACACAGCTGAACCGCGAACTTGTTGAGGTTCACAATGAGATGACACGCTACGGCTTGGTTTCGACAGCGGATGATTAACCGACTTGAAGGCAACATTCCCACCACCATTCTCCCAATTGTCTAAGCGGCCTGATTAGCTCCGCTTCCACCATGTGGTTTCACAACTTCGTCGTTCTTCAATACTATTGCACCTTTCTTCATAGAGCTCATAGCTTGTGAGCTTTGATCTCTATGACGCCAGCAAGTTCATAGGGTGCTAGCCGTGACGCTTACGATCAACCTCACCTCCTGCCGATTTTTTTCACGCTATTTTTGAAATGAATCGGATGGGTCAGATATGGAAGAGTTTACATTATAGTCACCTCTTGGACCAATCCTGGGCGAAGCAAGGTCATCGCCGTATCGATGACGAAAATTGGCGACACGAGGGCCATTGCGTCCGTTGCGCGTTTTCATTCCGATGTGAAATTCGATCATGTTCGAGCCAACACAAAAACCGCTTCGCGAACGACTCCAACCGCTGGCCCAGGAATCCGTGTTTATTGGCACCTCTTCATGGAAATATCCGGGCTGGTTTGGGCAGATCTACGCCCGATGCACCACCAGCAACAAGTTCTCAGAGGCCAAGTTTGACTGATGGGCTCTCCTCAACAGCTCAGACTCTTCCAGATCGAGAATCCCCTATCCTCTCGCCTCGGGGCTGATTTTTTCCGTTCTCTGCCTTCGGTCCCTGGCGTCTATTTCTTTTACGGGGCGGATGGTGCGCTGCTTTACATCGGTCAGTCTTTGGACCTGAAAGCACGGATTGGTAGCTATCGGCACGTGACTCCCGAGAAAAATCCCAAGCGAACTTTGCAACTGGTCCATCGAGTCTTCAAAATTGAATGGAGAGAATGTGCCACAGCCGCCGAAGCCATTGAGCTTGAGCGTGTGCTGCTTTTGGAACATCGACCACCGTTTAATCGTGCTGGCGTGTGGAAGGGTGATCCATGGTGGCTGAAAATCGAAGTCGTGTCTGACAGGCTGAATCTTGAGTTGATTCGTGAGGAAAGCGGCATAGGCCCTCTTCCACCAGCGTTTAGGTACCTCTTGAGCTCATTAATCAGGTGCCTGTTTCGTTTGTCCTCCCCTTCCGTTGCACTCACTGATTATCCACACGGCCTGTTTGAGCCAGCTCTGCCGCTTAGCCTTTCCATAGCACTCCCGAACGCAGCTGAGGCCTTTGGAATGCTCGCCGCTTATGCTGAAGGTCGTTTTGAGTCACTGCTGACGAAGATCCATGAGATTCACCTGGGCGTTTCCGCCTCAGAGCAGGAATATTGGAAAGAGGAGGTGGAGCGGTTGGTCAAATATGCTTCCAAGACTCAGAAGGCAGACAGCGGGTCCAAGGCGGTAGAAGTGAATGTGTGCTGATTACGGCCTATGGTCTCGTTGGTCATGATTTTTCAGTTGCAGAGGGAACTGGTTGGATAATGTTCTTTTGAACACATTACAACATGAACGCCCTAGCAAAGCTCGCCCAATACCTGGAGCAGATCCTGTTCCTTGGAGGCATTCAGGCAGGGCTTCCGGTCGCTGAATCCCCACGCATAGACCGACTGGATGACTTCGACATGGAAAGCCTGCGTATCCCCAAGAGCATGCGGACATTCGCACTAAAGGTGCGAGGTGATTCCATGATCAATGCCGGCATCCATGACGGTGATGTGGTCATTCTGGACTTCGAACGTCAGGTCAAGAACCGAGACATCGTTGCGGCTCTTATTGACGGAGATTCCACGCTTAAACGCTATGTCGTTCAACGTGGCAAGCCCTTCCTCAAAGCAGAAAACCCGGCCTTCCCTGCCCTGATTCCGGCTCAAGAGCTGGTGATTCAAGGGGTGATGGTGGCCTTGTTTCGACAGGTCACATGATCGTTCACCTCGATGCTGACGCGTATTTCGCATCTGTCGAACAAGCAGCAGATCCAAAGCTGAGAGGCAGGCCCATTGCTGTCGGTGGGGAGAAAAGAGGCATCATTGCGTCAGCCAGCTACGAGGCAAGGAAGCTGGGGATCTATACGCCTATGCCTACAGCAAGGGCAAGGAAGCTGTGTCCCAAGCTGATTGTGCTACCTGGGGACTTCGAAAAATACGAGCGATTCAGCCGGTTCATGTTCAGCTACGCCTTTGACTTTACGCCAGAGGTTGAAATCACATCCATCGACGAAGGCTATTTTGACCTGAAGGGATTGCGCAAAGGGACGCCCGAAGCAGTGGCTCAAACCATCCGGAAGGCCATAGCCCAGCGACTGAAGATCACCGTTTCAGAAGGCATAGGCAGCAACAAGCTCGTCTCTCAGGTCGCGTCGAAGCTCAAGAAGCCAGCGAGCCTGATTGAAGTTCCACGAGGGCATGAGCGTGAATTTCTGGCTCCCCTTCCCAATCAGTGGCTCCCCAATGTCGGACCCAAGCTCTCAGGGACGTTAAAATCTGCAGGCCTGGCTTTGATCCGTGAGGTGGCTGAAACACCCGTGGAAATGCTTGCTCTTCTGGTTGGCGGCTATGGGCATCAGCTTCGTGAATTCGCACACGGCATTGACCAGCGTCCTTTAGTGGTGGAGAAACAGCCGGCGAAGTCCTACGGCGAACAGCACACCTTTGAGACTGATGTGACCGAGGAAGCCGTCTTGATCGCCCAGCTTTACAAGATGGCGGACAATCTAACGGCCAAGGTGCGGGAGGACAGATGCAGCTTCCGCACCATCACACTCAAGCTCCGTTATAACGACATGCAGGACGTGACGAGGAGCACGAGCCTAGAAGAACCCTCAGACCTAGCTGAGGACATTTTCCCTTTGTTTTCGGGACTGCTCAAAAAGGCCTGGGATCGTCGTGTGAGTGTCCGCCTCATTGGTTTAAAGCTCAGTCACATCTACGGCTCTGTCTTTCGTAGTGAACTGCCTCTTGAAGCCGATTCTATGAAGCGGCTGAAAATGCAAAAGCTGGCTCCCGTGTTCGACCAGCTCAGGAGGGACCATCAGATCATGAGAGGCAATGAGCTGGTGTCTCATTCCATCCGGCGTTCCAAAACGATCTTTCCAGCGTTCACCAAGCCAGCATCGACCATAAAGCTGTTGGCTGGCCTCAACTTCAAATCCCAGTTCAGCTTTCTGGATTCTCTGCTCTCACCTGAAGAGGTGGTTGCCTTGGCGAAAGAAGCCGGTTTCCGTTCAGTGGCCATCACAGATCCAAACCTGCATGGAGTTGTTCCGTTCTTTCAGGCAGCGAAGGAAGCAGGGATCAAAGCCATTGTGGGCGCTGAACTGAAAGCTGTGGAGGGGTCTCGGCTGGTTTATGTGGCGAATGCGACGGGCTACCAAAACCTGTGCCATCTGTTGAGCGTTGAGACCCTGAGGGAGAAGGAGATACAGGCAAATTGCGAAGGCCTGTTGTTTGCCGATCCCTCAACGCATGCTTTGCCAGAAATCCGCTACAGAACTTCACAGGATCGAAGAAAACACGGCATCGTTCAAAGCATCCGCACTCTCACCCGGCTCAATCAGAAGCATCCCGAGAAGAGGCGTGGGGATTATTCTCTGCAGTCAGCCCATGCTCAGCTTGGTTCATTCACAGCAGAGCAAATCAGAGCTTCGAACGACCTGGCGGAGCAGTGCGATTTCAGCTTTGATTTCGAGACGCTAAGATTTCCGAGATTCACACCTGCAGACGGAAGCACACCCAATGAGATGCTTTATCGTCTTGCTGTGAAGGGATTGGAAAGGCGCTACGGGGATAAGGCTCAACTGCATAAGGCCCAATTGGAAGAGGAACTGGGCATTATCGCAGAGGTTGGCTATGAAGAATATTTCCTGGCCGTCTGGGAGCTGCTACAAGATTGCAAGACACAAGGCATCGAATGGATCACCCGAGGCAGTGCCGCGGATTCTCTGGTCTGCTACAGCCTTGGCATCAGTGGTGTTTGCCCCATCCGCTTTGACCTTTATTTCCGGAGATTCTTGAACCGGGAGCGAATGGCGATGAACAAATTGCCAGACATCGACATCGACTTCCCTCACGACAGAAAGGATGACGTCGTGGACCTGATCTTTCGTCGATATGGAAACCAGCATGCGGCCATTGTGGGTGGCTTTAACACGTTCCAAGGCCGTTCCGCACTGGCTGACATCGCCAAGGTTCTAGGCGTGTCTGAGCACCAAATACGGCGATTTACGGAGCGAGTACCTCATACCAGTGCTGCAAGACTCAGCGATGCGGTCAAAGACAGCCAAGAATGCCAGGATCATGAATGGGATGAGGAACCCTACAAGACGGCACTGGAAATGGCTGGATTCCTTGATGGCTTTCCCCGCTATCGAAAGATGCATCCTTGTGGCGTGGTCATTTCACGGGACGCCATTCATTCACTGACTCCCACGTTTATCAGCGCCAAAGGCTATCCGACGACGCACATGGATATGGATGCCGTCGAAGCGATTGGACTGATCAAAATGGACATCCTCGCTCAAGGAGGGCTGGCAGTGATGAGAGATACCGTAAAAGCCATTGAGAAAAAAGGAGTGCCTGTGGATATTGAGGCCTTCGAGCCATGGGAAGATCCGGAAGTGTGGGAGATGATAGCCAGTGGAGGAGCCAGAGCTGTTCATCACATTGAATCACCGGCCATGATCTCTCTCTGCAAAATGACCAACGTCCGAGAGATTGACGGACTGGTTGCCATTGTGAGTGTGATCCGTCCAGGTGCAGCAAACGAGTCCAAAAAGCTGAAATTCACCCGGCGTTATCAAGGATTGGAACCGGTTTATTATCCTGATCCTTCTTTGGAGAGTTGCCTGAAGAGCACGTTCGGCCTTGTCGTTTACGAGGAGCACATTCTGCAAATATGTGAAGCTTTTGCGGGTATGCCTCCGGGACGTGGTGATGTTCTCAGGCGGGCATTGAACAAGCAAAAAGCAAAACTCATCGCGGAGCTGAAGCTGGAGTTCATTGCCTGTTCCAGAGCACGAGGACACACCAAAGCCAAGATCGACGAGGTTTGGGAGCTGGTATCAGGATTCAACGGCTATGCCTTCTGTCGGGCACACAGCACAGCGTATGGAGTGGAGGCGTATCAAGCAGCATGGCTCAAACGCTACCATCCAGCCGAGTTCATGGCTGCTGTGCTGACTCATGGGAAGGGTTTTTATTCTCCCCTTGTTTACGCTCTGGAATGCTATCGGCTTGGGCTGCATTTTAAAGCTCCCTGCATCAATAATCCATCGTCCTGCTTTGAAACCGATGGAACGTGTATTCAAGTGCCCGTTCGCAGCATCAAGGGCATCTCAGAGAAGACTCTGGCAAGACTTGAAGCAGAAGTGAGGCACAGAAGCTTTTCATCACTGCGTGACTTCTGTGACAGAGTTCGTCCAGCCGTTGATGAGGTGGAGAACATGATCCGTGCCGGCGCCTTTGATGTGTTTGGTGATTCCCGTCCTCTCCAGTATTGGCAGTCTCGTGCGCTTTTAGCCTCCAAGAGTGAGGAAGATCGACAAGAATGGCTCCTCCGACCGCCAGACGTTGCTCAGCACCTACAACATCAGCTACACGAACCGACGCTGAAGGAGAAACTGGAATGGGAATATGACTTGTTCGGCTTCACCATTTCAGGGCATCCGTTGGACCTGTATCCAGAGGTGGCATGGGAGACGTATTGCCCGGTGGAGCGACTTCATGAATTCGTCGGTAAACGCGTTGTCTGCTGCGGTCTGGTGATTGAGCAGCGCCTTCACCATCAGACGACCGGAGAATTGATGAAGTTCCTGAGCTTGGCTGATCGAACCGGGATTGTTGAAACCGAGCTTTTTGCTGACACCTACAAGAGCTACGGGGCCGTCACAGTGCGCTATCCAGTTCTTGAGGTAGACGCCACAGTGGAACCATATGAGAATGGGCGGGGATTTTCACTGCGGGTGTTCCGAGTGAGCAAGGCACGCACAAAATCGTGAAGCTTTCTCAGACCTCCTTGATTGCCGACGTGGATTTTAGAAACTGATTCAATTCATCCGCGCTAATGAGAACATGGCGAAACGCTCGTGATGGTCGAATCAGTCCACGTTGAATGGCACGGTGCATTGAGACGGGCGAAACTCCGAGCAGTGTTGCCGCATCCTTCAGTTTGTAGGCCAGTGGAGGAGGTTGTTATGTATTCATGGGAAGAACAGCATACGCCACCTGCTGAACACGCAATGGCATCCAGGAACCATGATTTGCGGTCGTCATGATTCGAACTCCTGAGTCATCAATTGCCGTGGCGGCATGGCCTCGGGACTTCGGGTTGACCATGGCCGCCAGTTCTTTTGCCGTTGACGCACGGATGGATCGTGTTTCTTCCAAATCCTACACAGGCAGCGGAAATGTGGTCTTGAAGCCATAGAATCAAGGGGTGCTGTGCTTTTGCACCAAGCACGCAAAGTCATGAAATCTGTATTTTCTTATCTCTGCCTGGTTCTTTGCGCGCTTAGAGAGATCAATCAATTCATTGGCTCCCTCCTCAAGATATGAACGCCCCCCTTCAAAGTGACCTTTCTTCGTTTGGTGCTTAGGTGCATGGGCAGTGATTTTTAGTAACGTTAAAGGTGTGAGACGCAGCAGGAGGATCTTCAACTCAAACAAATCGGTGGACATTCAAATTGCAATAGAGCCCAATTATTTGGATTCAAGCTGGAGATATTTGCTGCGAACCCACCCTTGCTGAGAATCTATAGTAATTGGAACCCATTCAGTCTCTCCGTTTAATACTGAATCCCCCCTGATTTGCACCTTCACACCATTGGCAAGTGTGAGAACAGTTTTTGAATTCATTGAAGGAGCGGAACGGACGTTGAGTGTGTCATTTGAAGGAATTCCGCTAATAACAGCAGATTTTTCACCGACTACGATTTTAGTAGAGCCTGTCTCAGCCGGTCGAAAAGGAATAATTGAAGGACGGCTTGATTCAATAATTTTACTATTACTGGTCGTTGGCGCTACTGGAGGCTGAAATTCTAATGCGGTTGGTTCCGCGAAGGCAACATCAGTGACCTCAAGAATAAAATTGCCCTCTGCGAGAGTTAAAGCAGCAGCTTCTTTTACAGCTTTATCCATATCTATTTTTTTAGCAAGCATCTGAGCAGTTTGAATCACTGCCAGTGATCCATCGCAAAAAAATCTTTCGGCAGGCAAACTTGTAAACGTTCTAAATGTATAATACATCGTTTCATTCGGCTGCATTAGGTGTTGATACTCTTCCTCACTACGTTCTAGATTCAGATACTTACTAAGGCCGGTGAATTCAATGGAACTCATTTGAACCTTTTCTCCAAAGTCATTAACACTATTAAGCTTAGCGCGCAGTGCTTTAATCGCTTTTTGGGAGATGTTGCGCACGCCAACGCTCAATACCATATCGCCAGCACCATTCTTCCATATCCAGATGCCACGAAGCGCTAATGACTCATTATTGCTTTCGAAACGTTTAGTTGCTTCATCTGCACTATTAGCAACTCCTTTCAGACAAACAATAGCGAAAATAACGATCGAAAAATGGGCCAATGGTTTTTTCATAACATCGAAGCTGTAGAATATGCGTGCCAACAGATATTTATCTGATTATATTAAGAAGTGCAATTTTATAGGCAACTAAATCAAACGTCGCCTTAGCCTCATCGACTAAGGCCACATGTCCCTTTAGTAGTATTTCACTCGCGACCAATTAGAGCTTGGGCAAGACAGGCGAGAGGAAGTTTGATAAAGGCTTTAAGGATCATAGTGGTATTTTTTGCCCCAGATCCTCACTTTGTCAATTTTTTGGAACGTATTAATTACTATATTTTCTTAAGTTAACAATTCGGACAACCTTTGTGCTCGCATTCATCCGGTTCATTCCATAGATTCGAACTCGACCTGCGTCTGCCCCTATGAAATCCATTCTGCTTTACGTGTGCCTGGTTCTCGGAGCCCTGACGTTATTTGGCGCTGATGTCCCCACTGAGATCAACCTCCTCGACGGATCCAAGCTCAAGGGAAGGATAACTTCAAACAACGGCTCCGAGATCACCGTCATCAGCGATCTTGGCGTTTTCCGCATTCCCCTAGAGAAGTTGACTCCAGAATCCAAAGCAGCGGTCTCAGAGGTCACAAAACCCGATGTGGACGCCTTGTTGAGAAAGGTTGCTGAGTTGGAGGCCAAAGTGTCTCAGCTTCAGCAGGAAAACCAAGCACTTCGTCGGCAGGTGGCAGCATCCCCCTCCCCTGGCTATACCCCCTCCGGATCCAATTCTCTGACTCCTTCCTCACCAACGCCAACGACCCGAGCAGCACCAGGAGGGAGCTACACCATCAGTTCCACAGGAAAGCGCCACAATTCAGGATGCCGATATTTTGGATCTGGTCGGCCTTGTGGAGCAACAGACGGAATCGCATGCAAAATCTGTGGTGGTTAATCTTCTCGCTGCTCATTCTTTGTCAAGCCTCTGGACAAGATGTGGTGAGGGTAGTGACCTGGAATCTTGAATGGTTCCCAGGAAAGAAACCAGCGGCATCACAGGAAGAGCGGGACAAGCACTTCAACGAGGTGGCTGATGTCCTGCCCAAGATTCATGCGGATGTGGTGATTTTACAGGAGGTCCGAAATGATGAGGCTGCACAACGTCTGGCGAAGCTGATGCCTGGCTTTTCTGTGCATGTGACCAGCCGATTTCCAGACAGTTTCACGCACAAATTGGGAGAACAACAGATTACCATTCTTTCGCGTTTTAAGGCCGATGCAGCTTGGTCTGAGTCATGGAAGAGAGGATGGGCTAACGCTCCTCGTGGGTATGCCTATGCGAAGCTGTTGATCTCTGGAAAGCCACTGCACGTTTACGGGCTGCATCTGAAAAGCAACCTTGGCAATCCAGTCGAGAATACATCCAAACGAGAGGATGCTATGGAACAGTTGATTGAGCACACCAACGAATATTGCAAACCCGGTGAAGGCGTGGTTGTAGCGGGGGATTTCAACACGTCCAAGGATCAGGTGAAATTGGCATCCGACACCACTCTCCTTAAAATCGAAAAGGCTGGATTCTTCTGGACCTTTGAAGGGCTGCCTCTTGAGCAACGCATTACGGTTCCAAGAAAGGGCTCATACCCAGACGCCTGCTTTGACCACATTTATGTCAGAGACCTTGGCCGACCAGTTGCAAAACCACTGACAAACACACCCGGCAGCGATCATTTTCCTGTGGTGTTGGATCTTGTTGTGGAAACCAAATGAGCCTCACCAAAATCATTTCGGGCGGACAGACAGGCGCAGACAGAGCTGGGCTGGATCGAGCGAGAGCAAGGAGCCGGGAATCAACCTATGGGCGCAGCAGGTTCTACACAATAGCCTGTATGGGGACGACTCAAATCCAACCATGATGGGACGAACATGTGAGAGATGCTGGCTATCAGTTATAGCAACTCCTTGCATCAGGCCCATTGTTGATAACACTATTGCATGAAGTGCCTTCTTCTCACCTTGATTTTTGTTTCGGCGGTCCATGTCACAGCGGAAACCAAACGCGCTACCGAAAAGCATGTCAAAGTGGATCTAAACGGTGATGGCAAAAACGAGGATGTGCTGGTTCGATCTCTTAACAAACAGGGCGAGGAGATGACAGCATTCGAGGTGATCACTGAAGGGCAGAAAACCTCAGTTGCGGGCATGTTTTCGTCGGACTCAGACGATGGCTGGCCGACCCTCAAAGCGATTGCTCCATATCCAGGCAACAAGACGCAATGGTTGTTGATCGATGGTATTTTGTCTGGCTTCCTGGGATCAAGCAGCTCAATAATTGGGTTTCGAGAAGGACGTTTAGAGCAACTAGCTGCTTTTAAAGGAGCTGGCGAGCTTAAGATTCCTGGCAACGCAACAATCCTGACGAATGCCTGGGTTGGCTTTTGGTCACGCGTGGTGAAGTGGTCGATAGCCACAGATGGCAGTCTGAAGCTCGTTCCACAGGAGTTTTATGGAGTGGGCACAAGAGATGTAGAAGTGGTGCGCACATTCCCACTGCTTGAAACGCGCAATTCTGAGGCTGTAGTCGCAAGAACCAAGGAAGGGTCCAAAGTCGACATCCTCATATGGCAAGGGGAGCTACCGTTGACCGAATCGAAGCAACTTTCCTCAGATGTGCTCGAAAAAAGCTACCGTGAACCGGTCTGGCTCACTGGGTGGTATTTGATCCGAACCGAAACTGGACTGATTGGCTGGGTCAAAGGGGAAGGATTGGATAAACACCTCACTCTGCCGGTTGCGGGTTAAGCCATTCGAATAGTATGAACCTGGAAGAATTCCGCAAAGCATGTGAAGTCGCTGAAGGCTACATTGATCTGGGCCTTTTCGAGGATGCACTGAATATTTTGGAGGCTCTGCCAACGCAAGCCAAGATCTCCAAAGAGGTCATCATCCTTCACATGACCATTCTCGTGAAATCGGGACAGCCACTCAAAGCGTCATACCTGGGCGAGAATCTGTGTTTTGGTGATCCTGACAACGTAAGCCTGATGCTTGAGGTGGCCCAGTTGAAGCATGACGCCGGCGAGTTTACTGAAGCGATTAAATGGCTGAGGTCCGTGGAACCCAAATGCCAACACACCGGACAATTCCATCTAATCAGGGCCAGGTGTCATGCGGGATTGGGCGACCGTGAAGCATGCATCTTGGCTCTTCGCGAGGCACACAGAATCATTCCAGACCTCAGAATGAAGAGCCTTGAAGATCCAGCATTTGACCTGATACTCGGCAAAGCCCCCAATATTTAAACTCATGCCCCTTCCCTCCGTCTCTCAGCTCAAACAGGCCCTCAAACTCGCAATCAAACTCGAAGAAGCACAGTCAGAACTCGCCTCCATTCTGGGTGAATCATCAGACACGGCAAAGAGAGGTCCAGGTCGCCCTAAAAAGCAGCGAACGATGTCTGAAGAGGGCAAAAAGCGTATCGCGGAGGCACAGAAAAGGCGTTGGGCAGCTCAGAAGAAGGCTGAAGGGAAGAAGTGATGTGCCTTCTTTAAGTTTCTGGGCTAGCAATTTCACCCATGCTGATGAAAAACTCAACGGTGTACTCTGGCAAGGATATTGCACGAGCCGGCGCTGTGCTTGCCAAACCGGACATCGCGGAAACCGATCCTAGCGCTTTCGAAAATGCCATGGCCACCCTTTCGTATTGGCGGGCATGCCATGAAGAGCCGTTGAACTTGGCTGTAGAACTATTGAGTCAGTGTTCTCAGAGACATGATAAGCGTGCGGTGATTGCAAAACGACTCAAGCGTACACCGTCAATCATAAACAAGCTATGTAGGTTTGAGGGGATGAGCCTCAAAAACATGCAGGATATTGGAGGATGCCGTGCCATTGTATCAAGCGAGAAGCGTGTTCGGAAAGTGGTTCGTGAACTGACGAAGCATAAAGAATTCAGGATCAAAGACTACATCAGCAAACCCAAGGCTGACGGCTACAGAAGCATCCATTTGATAGGAAGCTTTTCGAAAAACAAGGGCGCTCCTCGTTCGATTGAACTACAAGTGCGCACAGCGGCACAGCACTCTTGGGCTACTGCAGTTGAAATAATAGACTTGTTTACTGGGCAAGCCATTAAAGCGAGTCGAGGCACAAAAGAATGGAGCACCTTCTTTCGATGTGCCGGAGAGCAAATCGCATTAATAGAAGATATTCATTTATTCAATCAGCTTTCCAATGAGGTTCTAGTTGAAGAGATCATTCACAAATTTAATGATAAATCGGTTCCTGACAGACACAAGGCTGTTACCACAAATGCAGCCACTTTGTATAGTCTGGGTAAAAACCTTGGAATTCTTGAGCATTTTAACGCTCGGGCCTTTTCGCTTAAGCTTGCCGATGATCATTTCACAAAAGTGGCTACCAAAGGATATTTTCTTCTGGAAATAAATCTAGAGAAACATGAAATCCAATCTCGCCATTTTCCAGAAGATAAGTTTCAAGCAGGTGTTGAAGCTTACCTCGCAGCCGAGAAACAAGCGGCAATAGTCAAAGAACTTGTCGTCGCTTTGGTCTCGACCGATGCTTTGGGCGGTATCACAGAAGCCTATCCAAACTACTTTGCTGACTCCAGTTTATTCACAAAGTACATTGCTGCTTCAATAGAGGCTTACCAGAGGTATATGCCAAATGCTATCTATCGCATATACAAGAAAATTTTTGGCTAATTATCGCGTTTTCAAATGACGAAGCAGATTCTTGCACCTGACTGCCTACCACCGCTAGATCATTTTTAAAAGTTTAGGAATTCACGTTTAAACACATCTCACTCGTCACTCCAGATCACCGGCATATTTGACAGTTTCATTCATCGTTGAAAAGAAACCCAAAGACCCCTGAGTTGTGACGATCCAATAAACCCCGGGGAAAATCCATGATCAGTGTGTCGTTGATCTGTTGAATCGGTTGTGAAAGGAGAAGCAGTGCCAATTGATCAATACGGGGATGCTTGAAGTTTCCATTGAACTCGTGCTTTCTCAGAAGAATGCGGTCGAGGAAGTGGTGAATGGGTGAGGGCTGGATCATGATGCCTCAACCTGCTTTTCCAAATCGCTGAAGAAGTTTGGCGTGGCATCCTAAAAGTAGCTGTCTTTGCGAAAGATTGCCTACATCTCCTCTTGTGAATATTCATCTCTGTGGCCAGTGTATTCCTCCACAGGTACTATCAGGTCCTCAATTACCGAGCAATTGGCCCATTATCTTCCAACCTGATCAATCCCATTTGACGGAAGAGGCCTGTGGAGGAATACAAAAAATTCGCTTTCACGATCTGTGCAGTCCAGCATTCCATCATACACAAACCGAAAGAAGATCCTCATCAGAGAATGCACATGCCGGTAGGAAGTGACCGGATCATCTTCACCTTCGACCACTTCAATCAGCCGGCATGAAGAAGTGAAGAACACCAGATCCTCCTTCTTCATTCCCGTCAGCTGAATCATCTCTGACATCCTCATGGTCGGTTCAATTTTCTGCCTCTTTGCATTTTTGAGGATCTTCCGGCCTTGCTGAAGTATCCCCAGGTAATCGAGGCCAGCCATTCGAGACAGGAGCCCGTTGAAGCTGCCGGTGATGATTAATTCGCCGGCGTCATTCATTCCCCTGCCCTCCTTCCTCTGTGACTGACATCTGGGACTGCAAATAGCGCACGGCATCCATTTCCCGGTCAAAGAAGCCAGTCCTTGAGCCATCGACGTCCAGGATCCAGAAAAGGCCGTAAAAATCAAGGACCACCGCTTCTTCATCGCCCAGCATCACAGACGAAACAGGGCGAGAGAGGAGCAGAACAGCCAGGGAGCGAGGCCCTTTATTGAGCAGCATTGAGATCATTAACATCCTAGCCCTTCATCATTTGAAGCAGCGATTCCATAACTCTCTACCGGCACTGGACCACTTTTAAAAAATTATGAATCTAGGTGGATGCGTTGGTCATTCGGCTGTGTGCGTTCTGAAACAATAAACCGGACTGCTTCATCGAGATCCGCAAAGAACCCCAAACTCCCCAGAGTTGTGACGATCCAATAAACCCCGAAGAAATCCATGATCAGGGCGTTGTTGAGTTGCTGAACTGGTCTTGAGAGCAGCAGCAGTGAGCGCTTATTGATCAGAGGCCGAGTGACGTTTCCATTGAGAACCTGCTGCGCTAAAAGAATTCGTTCTTGAAAGTGGTGAATGGGAAGAGGGAGGGTCATAGCTTCTCAACCTCCTTCTCCCACTCCTCGAAAAAATTGGGTGTCGAATTCCGGAAGTTGGCATCACACCGAAAAAAGGCCTCCATCTCCTCTTGGGAATAATCTCTTTGTTGATCTGTGTATTTATCGGCAAGGGAACGAAAAACCTTGGGCTGATATTGAGTTGTCCAAGGGCCGAAATCCAGCATAGACGGATTTGAATAATAATCCCTGCTCAATCCTGGCACCTTGCACGTCTCACAAAACAAATGGCTGATACACTTTCCCATATCAAAATAAAAAGCCTTCCTCGTTATTGGCTTTGCTTTGCAGACCTCACATATGCCGGCCAAACATGAGGCTCTAGCATAAAGCTCCTCGAAATAATCTTTCTCGTATGGGTCTAAATCCTGCCGTCTTTTTATCACTTTGTTTTCATACAGCCACGTGGCGTATGAGGGATCGTTGAAGAAGATCCACTCATACGACCTCCCCCTGTGCTTCCCGAATTCAATTTCGCAGTACATTTGGTTCTTGGTTCGTCATAATTATTGGTTTCTGTTCTTTTGGTGTATGCACTACTGCAGCAACGGTTAAGAAAACCGTTGCTGCTGCACTACATCCTACACCTCGATGAATGCAGCAGAGGTGTTTTGCCGCTGCTGCACTACTTTTTCAGGATTGGATACCTTTGACTGATTGAGTGCAGCAATGGGCTTTTGCTGCTGCACTTCCTTGTCCTGATTGCTCTGGGGTGGCTTGATGTCTTTAACGTCTATGGACTTGGGTTCAGGTGTGACTTTCCATTTTCCATTTTCTAACTTTTTCACCTTCCCACTGTCTTCTAGAATTTTCTTTTTTACCGAGAACGTCCTTTCCTTCATTTTGTGATCTTCAATACACCTATCTTTCCATTCGCTGTTGGTTAATTCCTCATCACCAAGAGTTTCTAAAAGCATATCGGTTGTGAATTGTTCGACACGTTGGCCAGGCACTTTCAGCTTTCTTGGATCGTATTTCGTTGTTGGCGTCATGAATGGATATTCCCAGCTCACGCAAAACGGCGCTATTGGCTTGTGATTTCGCAACGTGACATCAACTGTGAAAACACCTTCCGTTTCATGCTTGGTGATGATCATGATCGCATCAGGGGAACGCGCAAATACACCCGAACCAGAAATGCGGTCCATGGACTCTTTTCCTGCCTGCCCACCTTTTGAGAAGTGATGCCCAACAACTATGGCTGCCCCAGTAACCACAGCCAGCTTGTCCAGGTCATTCATCAATGAGTTAATATCACCAGCTGAATTTTCATCACGATAACCCAACAATTTGTAGATGGGGTCAATGATAATGAGGCTGTATCCCTTTCCTTTTAATTTCATTTCCAGCTCCGGCATCAACTCAGAGATGTCCCCAGCTTTGCCTCGGAGATTCCATATATGCAGGTTTTCAAGGTCTAACTTATTCTTCAATAAATCTTTGCCTTCTTTGATGTCCTCCAAACGTGATCGGAAGTGTTCCCGTTGTATTTCCAGGTCGATAAATAGAACTTTTCCAATCTCAGTTCTGAACCCCCACCAAGATTGGCCGCTTGCCACACTCACTGCCATGTCCATCAGCGCATAGGTCTTATTTGTTTTCGACGCGCCACCGTAAACCATCGTTGATCCGGCACTCAGCACCCCATGAATCACTGGCCTGGGGAGTGGCATCTCAGTAGCCAACAACTCAGAGGCTTTGATGATTGGCGGCAGCTTATTGGGGGAGTCGGGATCAGCCGGTATTGAAACCGGCTGCCCAAGGTGCTTGCTTGGCTTGATAACGCTCATTGCGCGCCCTCCTTATCGCGTAAAATCTTGTGAGCCTGCTCATTCAAAGTCAGCACAGCGTCGTAAAAGCCGACATCACACTTCTTCATCAGGTAGGCATAAATATCACCTTTCCAATCGCAGCCGTAGCATCTGCCACCGCTATCGTTTGACCATATATAGAAAAGATGTTGGTCGTCCTTATGGAAAGGACACATGCATCTCAGCCGGCCTCCAGCTTCGATGACTTTCTTTCCGTTGCGTCCAAGCAGCTTTGCGAAGGAAACGCTTTCCTTCAGCTCCTTGGCATCTATCTCGTATTTCGTTGACTCACTGCTTGTGGAAACCCTGGATTCATTATCAGGGCTTTCACAAGAAGCGGTTAATTTTGACTGTTCTTTACTTTCGCATTCTTGCCGATTTGTTTTGGTTTCCATAGTTCTAACGTTGCCCCTTGGGTTGAGACATGAGCGGGGACTTGTGCCAATGCCTTTATTGCGGTTTGAGTGTTGGTATTCATAGTTTTAGGATTGCGTTGAGGTACCATTAAGGACAAAAAAAGAGGTTTAGTTAAGTGTGAGTGTCGAGGATAGTTGTGCAATGCGACCATCAAGAAGATAAATCTTCAGAAGATGGTCACCCTTGTCACGGTTGATTTGAAAAGTTTTCAGATCTTGGGGAAGGATGCCAGCCAGACGCAGTTGTTTGGCTATCATGTTAAGGAATGATGCAGGGTATTCCTTCGACTCTTCCAAAACCTTATCTGTGCAGGTGTCGATTGCGTTGAGAATAAATGAATCCAGGGCACGGTCTTCAAGGTCCAGGGCCAGTCCGATCTTGCGAGCTTGATGTTCCCCCACTGTTCTGCTGCCACCCTGTAGCCCTGCAATCAACGAATGCGGAACTTTTGCCATGACTGCGAGCTCTCGGTTTGTGAGCCGAGCTTTCTCCCGCAATTCTGATAGTAGTTTTCCGAATGCCGCATGATTCATAATCGATAACTTCATTATTGCATACAATTTGCATTTGTCAACTTGAAGTTACAAAAGTTATAAGTTTGGTTTCGCCAGTCAGTGCCATCTAATAGACTGACCGATGTTTCTTTTCCGTGGTCCGATTAATCTAGTGCCGTGAAACCCATTGATTTATTACCCGGCCACACAAGGCCCCAGTTCCCGCTGTGCCTCTGAATGGCGCAGACTTTCGTCCTACACGCTCCTACCCTCCGAAACCACCTCCATCGGCGTGGCGACGCCAGCAGCCTTAATACCAAATTCTGACGTAATCACTCCCCTCCACGAATGGGCATTGATACTCGACACCCAACTCACTCCTGCCACCTCCAGTCCTTGCATATCGAATGCGTCCGCCCCATATAAAGAAGCCACCCCACACCGATTCAGTGTGAGGTGGCCGATCTTGCTTTTGCAGTTTGGCTATCCGTCAGGATCGGGTGCCTTGAGTGAAGTTGCCGCTCGCTTTGGCATTGTGCCTCACGAGCGGCCTATGGGGGTTACTTTTTGACTTCAGCGATGCGAGCAGCCGCACCGAACGGCCGCAGGCGCCAGGTGGTCTTATCTTTGGCGCACTCGATTTTTTTCTCCTCGTGCAGCTTCACGCGAGCCTCTCCGAGCAGCTTGCTGTCACTGAAGACAACATTGAGTTCTGCAGCTGTCACTCCCTCATCACCGATCTGGTTGACGATGGATTCAATTGCACTCTCGTAATTGTCCGTGCCGTTCATTCCTGTGAATGTCCGGTAGCTCATATAGAGGTCGGTGCGCTGAACATTGATCTGAGCAAGATATGAATCCTGCCCTTGCTGGATGAGGGCTTTGAGCTCATCCGGCGTCATGGGTTTAGGTTGCGTTTGAAGTGCCATATGTATTTGTTGGGTTTATTTTTGTGCTGTCTATTTTTGCTGACTCACCATTTCGGACAGCGACGACCTGGTGAAATTTGTCTCCCCTATTTGACGGCATGAACCTCCAGACGGTTGATTGCTTCAATCACTGCAGGCAGGCGAAAACGCACTGTTTTGTGCCCGAGCTTGATGTAAGGGATGCGGCGCTTACGCATCAGTTCGTCAACCATCCGTGTAGAGGGCAGATTCAAGCATTGAGCCAACTGCTCCTTGGTGAGCAGGCTGGAGGTCGGATCTCCTGGGAGAGGATTTCCGGCCTTGTGTGTTGGAGGCGTTATAGTCACGCCATTGAGAACGTCTCCGGAACATCATGCTTGGACGGCGTTGTCTGGTGTGTGAACCAGTGCTTCCAGACATTCCAATTTGACAAAGGGTAGTTTTGATGCGGCTGACCTTCAGCATCACCCTATCTTTCGACTGCTCAACTCCGAAGGAGCAAAGCCTCTCGACATGATCTATCCCACTGAAGAGTATTTCGGCTCAGCGCAATCCCACATTGGTCTGCCGATTGCATGCTCGATCTCATATCCAAAACTCTCTGGAAATAGCACGGACAATAAGACGTTGACCTCAGTCCCTGACGGATTCCATTCCTGCTCAGCCATATCAGCAGCTTTCGGATATTCAGCGAGGAATTGCTGCGCCTTTACGCGGAGGGAGTCGAAGCGTTTTTGCGCGAGCGAATTAGGCGGATCAGAGCAACATGCGTCGCAGACCTCATTGTACATATTGTTCCTCTCCAATGTCGAATTGCTATTTAGAAGCCTTGAAATCTCAAGCCCTTGCTTTTCCAACTGCATACCAGTCCGCTTCCAATTGTTGAAGAAATGGCTAATGAGCAGCATTCTCTTTTCCTTGGGATCAAGTTTTAAGGATGTCACTCCCTTAATGACCTCTATGGGTTCCGAGCTGCTCAATGGAACCAGTTGTTGTGGTTCCAGAATGGTGTCAGGCACTGATTCAATGCACTTTTCCCAAACGCCTCGGTGCCAAATGCCCACGCGATACAAACAATTTGTCCACTTTGCTATATGGACCCCATCTACCACGACAGGGACAAACGCAGCAAGTCTGGTGCCTCCAGGCGCTCTGATCAACAGTGCCCGCACACGCTCTTTAAATATACCATGCTCGTTTTTTTGTCGATTATCCCGAATTTTTAGTGACCGTTGGATGTCTTGCCAGTCGGTTGCACGGAGCATGAAACCGACTTCAGGGTATGCAGTCCGATCTGGCGAAACGAAGACGAAGTTCTCATCTAACAAGCACGTGCAGATGTGATGCGCCTGACCTTTGGTGAACTGCGCAACAATGTTCAAATGCGTCGGCAGCAATCTACAGTCTTGGGAAAGAAACAGATAATGCTCATTTATGGCTCCAACGCAGAGGTGATGTGTTTCCAGCTTGTAGTCGCGGCGGACAATCTTTGGGTCGTCAGCTCTGGCTATGCTCACAAAGGCATTGCACAAACTGCTGCTGGCTGCAACGCGTTGGGACTTTTTGGAAGGCATACTCAACAATGCAACTCTTGTTCGCAGTGAATGCCGATCTCGTCAACAAGCCGATTTGATGCTTCCAGCCCCTGGGAACAAATTCCAGTATGCCGCAGCATCCTTAGGCTTCACAACCTCCCGATAGTGCTGAAACAATAGCTGCGTGTTGGAGTGACCCAAATCCAGAGCAAGGGCGTTGGCGTTGTTTTCATGCGCGAGAGCATAACTCGCAAACGAATGTCGAAGAGCATTCTGAGGCCATTGTTCTATGCCAGCAAGGCACCGAGCCGAATCAAGCAGCTCCTTGAAATTCGGCGGCGTCACCTGTCCAGATGACTTCACCAAATCCTTCAACCATGCAGCGAGGTTTTCCCGCATTCGAACCAAACGACGGCGAGCACTTTTTGCCTTCATTGCAGTGACCTCGATAAAGCGTTCTTCGATATCGACATTGCTCCAATCAAGGCGGATGATCTCTGATCTCCGCAGTCCAGCAAACGCGCCAATCACCAGAAAAGCTTTCAGCTGTGCCGGTGCATGTTGGAGAAGGCGAGAGATCTCGGGCACCGAAAGAATACCAACGGGCGTTTCAATCTCCCTTGCTTTCGCTGTTCCCACGACCGGGTTCTCCAGGCAATAGGACCGAAACTTTGCATGATTAAATGCCACCACGAGGACACGACGAAAATTATTGCGAGTGAGCGCTGAGACCGGCTTGGCCAAATTGGTCTTGAGGTTTCTCAACCAATCATCAACTTCCCTTCTATCGATGGATGAAACGTCCCTATCGCCAAACGTCTTCGCGAAACACTGAAGTTTGTTGGTCAGGTCCTGAAGATAACGACCGCTAGCACCATCGGCTGTTTTGGCGGCAAGGAATTCCTCGACAAATTGATTCCAGGGGATGGTCTTCTTCTCTGCTTGAAGATGTGGCAGATAAAACTTCACGGCATCCAGCAATGAGTGACCATACGGCTCAAGGAGCCTAGCAGCCTCGATGGCTTCGACTCGAAGCTTCTCCGGGATGCTGAAAGCCGCCTCGCCAACATTTTTCTTTGCGACGCGCAGTTGTTCGGCCTTTGTATCTGCTTCCTCTTTCGTTTTGAAAAAGAACCGTTGCCGCTTCCCATTGATCATCCCGCAATCGACCATCCAACTGCTCGAATGTGCGTTGATTCTCTTCTTGACGATGGGCCATGTCTTTCGCCTTTTGGACACATGCAGTTTTTGACACTATTTTGACACACGGTCAAGGCTTTGCCTCAATATCAAAGATTTAAGTGTACATATTCACAGACTTAGGATCTGGTTTGGAAACAAGTGCAGGTTCGAGTCCTGTCTCCGGCACTTACGCTGTGGATGCGCCCAGCGCGGCTTCTTTCTCCAGGATGGCCAGGCTGGTTTTTAAAACGGTGTCGGGATTGAGGGAAATGCTGTCGATGCCCTGCTCCACGAGGAACTGCGCAAAGTCCGGGTAGTCGCTCGGGGCCTGGCCGCAGATGCCGATTTTACGCCCTTTCTCACGGCAGGTGCGGATCACGCTGGCAATCATCGTCTTCACGGCGGCGTTCCGCTCGTTGAAGATCGGGGCCACGATCTCGCTGTCGCGGTCCACGCCGAGGATAAGCTGAGTGAGATCGTTGGAGCCGATGCTGAAGCCGTCAAAAATCTCCGCGAACTCGGCGGCGAGCACGACGTTGCTCGGGATCTCGCACATCACGTAGATCTCCAGCCCGTTCACTCCGCGGGTGAGGCCGTGCTTTTCCATCTCGGCCTGCACGCGGCGGCCCTCTTCCACCGTGCGGCAAAAGGGGATCATGACCTTGAGGTTGGTCAGGCCCATCTCCTCGCGCACCTTGCGCACGGCGCGGCATTCCAGGGCAAAGCCCTCCTGGTAGCGCGGGTGGTAGTAGCGGCTGGCTCCGCGAAAGCCGAGCATCGGGTTTTCCTCCACGGGCTCAAACTGCCGGCCGCCGATGAGGTTGGCGTATTCGTTGGATTTGAAGTCGCTCAGCCTGAGGATGACGTCCTTCGGATGAAAGGCGGCGGCGAGCGTGGCCACTCCCTGCGCGAGGCGGTCCACAAAGTACTGCGGTTTGTCGTCGCAGCCCGCGGTGAGCTTTTCGATCTCCGCCTTCGCGGCGGCATCCGTCAGCCGCCCGAAGTGAATGAGCGCGAGCGGGTGCACCTTGATGTGGGTGGTGATGATGAACTCCATGCGCGCCAGGCCCACGCCATCATTCGGCAGAAAGGAGAGCGCGAAGGCGGTTTCAGGATTGGCGAGGTTCATCATCACCTTCGTGCGCGGGCGGCGCAGGTCCTGCAGGCGGGTCTCCTGCACGTCAAAGCCGGCGGCTCCTTCATAGACAAAGCCAGTGTCCCCCTCCGCACAGGAGACGGTGATCATCTGCCCGTCTCTGAGTGAGTTCGTGCCGTGCTCGGTGCCGACGATGGCGGGCAGGCCGAGCTCGCGGCTAACAATGGCCGCGTGGCAGGTGCGGCCGCCACGGTTGGTCACGATGGCGGCGGCCTTTTTCATCACCGGCTCCCAGTCTGGATCCGTCTTGTCCGCCACCAGGATTTCGCCCTCACGGAATTCGCGCAGGAGCTCCACGCTACGCACCACGCGCACGGGCCCCGTGGCGATCTTTTCGCCCACGCTGCGGCCGGTGACGAGAACGCGGCCGCGCTGGTGCAGCGTGTAGGTCTGGATGACATCGCGGCTCTTCTGCGCCTGCACGGTCTCGGGCCGGGCCTGCACGATGAAGAGCTCTCCGGTGCGGCCGTCTTTGGCCCATTCGATGTCCATGGGCGTGGGCTGTCCGCGCTTGCGCGAGTAGTGCTCCTCGATCACGCAGGCCCACTGTGCGAGCTGGAGGATGTCATCATCATCCAGCGCAAAGCGGGTGCGATCTCCCGGGGGCACGGGCACGTTTTTGACCATGCGGCCGCCGCCGGTGTCGTAGATGAGCTTGAACTCCTTGGACCCCGCGCGCTTTTGCAGGATGGGGCGGCGGCCCTGCTTCAGCGTGGGCTTGAAGACGCAGTATTCATCCGGGTTCACGGAGCCGAGCACCACGTTTTCTCCGAGCCCGTAGGAGGCGTTGATGAGCACCACGTCGCGGAAGCCCGTCTCGGTGTCGAGCGTGAACATCACGCCTGCGCAGGCGAGATCTGAGCGCACCATGCGCTGCACGCCGATGGAGAGAGCGATGAGAAAATGATCAAAGCCCTTGTCCTCGCGGTAGGAGATGGCGCGGTCCGTGAAGAGGGAGGCAAAGGAGCGCCGGCAGTGCTCCAGCACGGAGGCACCGCCGCGCACGTTGAGATACGTCTCCTGCTGCCCGGCAAAGCTGGCGTCCGGCAGGTCCTCCGCCGTGGCGCTGCTGCGCACGGCCACGTCTGGCGGCGGCTTGTGGGCTCCGCCGAGCTGCTGATACGCGGCCAGGATCTCCTCTTCCAAATCCTGCGGCATGGGGGTGGAGAGCATGGCCTGCCGCACCTCGCTGCCGCGCTGCTGGAGATTGTCCATGTCCCGCGTGTCGAGTCCGGCCAGGATCTGCCGGATGCGTGCGTCGAGTCCGGTGCTGTGGAGGAAATGGCGGTAGCCCTCCGCCGTCACGGCAAAGCCGTCCGGCACTTTCACGCCCTGCCCTCCCAGCTCCCGGAACATCTCCCCGAGCGAGGCGTTTTTGCCACCGACGGTGGGGATGTCGTCGATGCAGATTTCGGCAAACCGTTTGATGAAGCGTGGTGTGGTCATTGGTGTTGATAGGTTCCCATCCACACGCCCTGGGCCAGGACGTGGCCCGCCATCGCTTTTTCGAGCGCGCTTTTCCTGCTGCCTGGCGCCAGGGTCAGTGTGGAGTCGAGTGCGTAGAGCTTGAAGAAGTAACGATGTGCCCCGCCAGGAGGTGGGGCTGGACCGTCATAGCTGGTGCCTCCAGAATCGTTGCGGCCTGTCTGCGTGCCGGCAGGCAGCGCCCGCTTTTTCTCCACCGCCTCAGGCAATGAAGCGGTGCCCCCAGGCAGATTCCACAGCAGCCAGTGCACCCACGTGCCATGCGGAGCATCGGGATCGTCGCAGATCAAAGCAAAGCTTCGTGTGCCCTGGGGGGCGTCCGACCAATCGAGCTCCGGTGATACATTCGCACCGTCGCCGGTGTATCGGGCCGGGATGCCTGTTCCGTGGGCAAAGGCCGGGCAGCGAAGCGTGAGGATCTGGGGTGTGGTGCTCATGGATGAGAGGCTGGGTTTCAGGCTGACTCCGGTTGCCGCCGCGATCAGCAGCAGCACGGCGAGAATCAGGATGCGGCGGACATCGATCATGTCTTGGCTGGTGGTGATGGCTAGATGCCCGATGGGAATGTCTCCGGTGCTTCGCCGGCCTCCCAGAGCGAGGTGCGCTCCAGGGGCTCGACCGCACGCGTTTCATCAAAGTGGATGACCGCGTCAAACTGGTCCGCCAGACGTGTGTGAAAGTAATGACTGAAGCGCTCGGTGTCGGGCCGGTAGATGACGCCGATGGCACGCTCGAGCAGGGGCTGCTGCAGCGCGGCCTTCAGCCGCGCCTCTCCGCGGAGCAGAAGAAGAAAGCGGGGAATCCCCGTCTGATGAAACAGGGACTCGACGCTCCCGCTGATCGGCCGGCGCACCCGCTTTCTCTCGGCCTCGCCGCCCCAGTCGGAACTGGCTGTGACGGTGCCCTGCGCCGTGGTGAAGCCCACCAGCACCGCGTCTTTCCGGCGGCGCTGCCTCACGAGCTGCCCCACATTCCACTCGCCTCTTCGTGTCATGTCCGTGGCGCGTGCATCTCCCAGGTGGGAGTTGTGCTCCCAGACCACGATCTTGGGAGTCTGGCGGTAGAGTGTGGCGAGGTGCCCCTCCAGCGCGAAGAGCGTCTGGGTCATGTGGCTGTCCCGCAGATTCCAGGATGACACATCGCTGCGATACATGGTGCGGTAATACTGCTCGGCGTTCTTCACGAGGCGCGCGTTCTGCTCCGCATTGAAAAAATCATCCGCCGCCACGCGGCCGTCCAGCCCGGCCAGTTCCGCGGAACGTGAGAAAAGCTCCACGAACTGGCTCACCGCCTCGTCTTCGCAGGAGGAGCCCACGCCCGTGGCCACGTCAAAACCGTAGCGCTGGGTGTCGCCACCATAGCAGTTGAAGCATGAGTAGCGCTCGCGCGCGCGCTTTGCGGCCGGCGGATCAATTTTGTCCAGATACGTCAGGACGGCGTTCATCGAGGTGTTGAGGCTGTAGAGATCCAGGCCGTAGAAGCCGGTTTTCTCCAGGGGGCTGCGAATGCTGTCATTATGGGCGCGCAGCCAGCCGATGAAGTCGAGCACGTCGGCATTCCGCCACATCCAGGCGGGGAATCTTTGAAAGCCGCCCAGGGAATCGATCGCATCCTTGTCGCCGCCCAGGCCGCGCACGAACTGGTTCACCCGCTGTGCGTCGGGAAAATCCGCCTCCACCGCCACGGCATTGAATCCCTTTTCGAGGATCAGCCGCTTGGTGATCTGCGCGCGCTCGCGGTAGAACTCATGCGTCCCGTGCGAAGCCTCGCCCAGAAGCACAAAACGGGCGTCGCCGATGAGATGGAGAAGCGGATCGTAATCTGCGGCCTCCCCCGGGCGCAGAGGACGGGCCGCCGCCTGGATGACGGCTGGGATGGAAGCTGCGTGTGTCGTCCGGATCATGGCTGTGTCTCCAGGGGTGTTCATGAGAGAGGAGGCGAGGTGACGAAGACGGGCACGTGGGCATGGGTGAGCACGCTTTGCACCGCGGAGCCGAGCAGGGCGGTGGCCACGCGCGAACGCCCCCGCGAGCCCATGCAGATGGCATCGGCGCCAAAACGCTCCGCCGCCGCGCAGATGGCCGAAGGCACGTCATGATGCGCCAGAACCTCCGAAGTGATCCGCACGCCCGGAGCATGCAGCAGAGAGGAAGGCAGAGCCTGGAGCCGCTTCTCTGCCTCCTCGTGCTCCCTGGCGGCGGCCAGGCTTTGGTCAAAATAAACCCGCGATGCGATGACGGGATTGATGCCGTCCGAAGGCTCACGACAGACATGCACCAGCCTGATTTCCCCGTCTCCCGCCAGCAGGCTGTGCGCATGCCGGAGCACATCGCAATCCTGACCGTTGAGAGACACCGCCGCCAGCACGCGCCGGATGCCGGGAACAGCGGTGGGGACCACCGCCTTCATGGGAACGCACAGCACATTGGTCCCGGCATAGGCAAGAACGCGCCTGGAGAACGAAGCTGACGCGAGGCGTTTCAAACCATGGCGCTGCCGGGTGCCGATCACCACCATGCCGTAGGCGCCTCCCCTGGCGAGGCCGAGAAAATGCTCCGCGGGACTCCTGGCGACCTCATGCGCATGCACCGTGAGCGGCAGGTCTGGCAGCGCGGCGTGCATCTTGTCCCACACATCACGCTCATGAGCCTGATGCTCATCCGGTGTCGTGGCCTGATCCCGGGCGGGACCCACATGAGACGCCGCGGCCTTCACCCGTCCCATGCCGGCAAGTTTTCCCAGCCACGCGATGGCGGCGTCTGATGATCCCCCGAGATCGACACCGAGCAGCAGCTCAAGCACGGCGGCATCCCGCAGCCAGGAGAGGAGGACATCCGGCTGCCTCACGACAAGCGTCGGAAAGGGGGCTCTCTCCGCCACGTCTTCGGCGATGCTGCCGCGCGGCGAACGCCCTGCGCTGCGTCCGGCGAATCCCAGCACGATCAAGGCCGTGGGCTGCTCTTTGGCCGCGGCCAGCAGCTCCCCGACCGTGCTGCCATGGCGAAAGTCCTCGACGACCTGGACGCCTGATTCACGCAGACGCTCCGCCTCGGCATGCAGGCGGTCGATCTCCGGACGGTCGTCAGGCACGATCACGGGCAGCTCGCCCATGGCGATGTACTCACGCCCGCAATGAAGGAGACGCAGCGGGAGCTTCAGCTTCTTCGCCAGCAGCGCGGCGACATCCGCAGCACCCTGGGCGCAGGGTGAAAAATCTGTGGCGCAAAGAATGGACATGGTCTTGACGAAATGACTGCCGCGTTGGCGCCCGCCAGCAACTGGCAGGCTGCCCTCCCGCACTCAGGCTGTGGATGAGATGCCTTCAGCCTCTGAAGCAGATGCACCGCCGCGGCCCTCACTCAAAGTAGGCCTTGATGACGTACTGCGAGACCATCCGCTGGGTGTTGAAGAAGGAACCGTTGAGCGAGATGCAGTGGCGCATGACTTCGGTGAAGCGGTCACGATCACGGTAGAAGAGCGGGATCACCACCTGCTCCAGCTTGTCATACAGCGCGGCGGCATCGTACGCATTCCTGTCAGGATGACTGCGGTCCATGGTGCAGGATTCGCCCACGGCCCAGCCCGTGCCACCTTCGATCCAGCCCTCGATCCACCAGCCGTCCAGCACGCTGAGGCTTGGCACGCCGTTGAGCGCGGCCTTCATGCCGCTGGTGCCGGAGGCTTCCAGAGGCGGCTGCGGTGTGTTCAGCCACACGTCCGCTCCGGCGACCATGAGCCGGGCAAGGTCCAGATCATAATCAGGAAGATAAACCATGGTGATGTCCTGCCCGAGCCGCTCTCTGACACGGATGATTCGTTGAATCGCCTCCTTTCCCTCACAGTCGTTGGGATGGGCCTTGCCTCCATAGATGATCTGCAGACGGCCCGCGCTGGCGGCGATGCGCTTGAGGCGCTCCACGTCGCTGACCAGCAGATCGCTGCGCTTGTAGGCGGTGGCGCGGCGCGCGAACCCAAGCGTCAGCACATGCGGATCAAGGACCACGCCCGTATCGCGGCGTACACGCTCCGCCAGCAGTCGTCTGGCGGCCTGATGGGCGTCCCAGATTTCTGTCAGCGGCAGGCTGTGGGCAAAGCGAAGGCTGAAATTATCCCCGCGCCAGCCGGGGATGTGGCGGTCAAACAGCTCCTGAAACGGCGGCGAGGTCCATGTGGCTGCGTGCACTCCATTGGTGATGGAGTCGATCTTGTAATGCGCAAACATGAGCTGGGAAGTCTCCGCATGCTTCTTGGCCACACCGTTGATGAAGTGGCTGAGGTTGAGCGCGAGGAAGGTCATGTTCAGCGTGCCATCACAGCAGAAGACCTCGCGCATGCTCGTGACCTCGGCACGCCCCAGCACCCGGGTGGCCAGATCGAGCGGAAACTGGTCATGCCCCGAGGCCACCGGCGTGTGCGTGGTGAAGACGCACTGGCGGCGCACGGACTCCACATCGTCATGAGTGAAGGTGCTGCGTCCCGCCCGGTGTGCCGACTCATCCAGCAGCTCCAGCCCGAGCAGCGCTGCGTGCCCTTCATTCATGTGGTAGCGCGTCAGCCCCGTGCAGCCCAGGGCGCGCAGCATGCGCACCCCGCCGATGCCCAGCACCACCTCCTGGCAGATGCGGTAGCAGGCATCGCCACCATAGAGATAATGCGTGAGCGTGCGGTCCCACGCGGCGTTTTCAGGAAGATCCGTGTCCAGAAAAAACACCGGCACGCTGAAGCCTCCGGGCGCACGCACCTCATGCTTCCAGGCGCGCAGAGACACGGCACGGCCCTCGATGGTGACACTGACGCGCGGAGACTGCTCCTCCAGATGCCGGCCGATGTCCCAGTCGCACGGCTCCTCCCGCTGCCAGCCGCTGGCGTCGATCTTCTGGCGGAAGTAGCCTTTGCGATGCAGCAGCGTGACGACGACCATCGGCACCTTCAGCTCCGCCGCGGAGCGCACCGTGTCTCCTGCCAGCACGCCCAGCCCGCCTGCATACGTGGGCATGCCGGAGTCGAGCGCGATCTCCATGGTGAAATAGGCGACGAGAGGCTCGTTCACGGCGGCACCGGAGTTTGTTCAAGCCGGGCCGCGCTGGAGAGCAGGTGCGCCACCTCCTCGTCCTGAGTCTGGGAAAAGTCCTCATACCACCGGCCGACGCCGAGAAAACCCTCCGGCCGCGAGAGGGCCACCAGTTCATCCACCATCGGCTCCAGCTCCGCGCAGGTGTCCGGCGCCGCCACCGGCACCGCGATGACGATCCGGCGCGGATGCTGCTGGCGGAGGGCCATCACCGCCGCGCGAATGGTGCTTCCCGTGGCAATGCCATCATCCACCAGGATCACAATTTTGTCCCCGACCTCCGGCGCCGCCATGCGCCCCCGGTAGGCCAGCTCACGGCGGTGCAGCTCCTTCAACTGCACCGCGGCCTCCTCATCAAAGACAGACCTCGGGATGTCCATGCCGCGCATCACCTCAGGGTGGATGACCTGCACGCCGCCGCTGGCGATCGCGCCCATCGCCAGCTCTTCATGCCCGCGCACTCCGATCTTGCGCACCACGAGCACATCCAGCGGCACGTGCAGCTTCTCCGCCACTTCATACGCCACCGGCACACCGCCGCGCGGCAGGGCGAGCACGATCACATCCGCACAGTCTGCGTATTTCATGAGGGCGCCGGCCAGCATCTGTCCGGCATGCACTCGGTTCCTGAAAACGAGGCTCTTCATGCGCCGGCCCTCCATTCCGCCGAAGCTGCCAGGTGGCGGCAGAACCACTCCGCGCTGAGCTGCGCCACCTGCTCCAGCTTGCCGGGTTCCTCAAAGAGGTGCGTGGCTCCGGTGACCACGCGCAGCTCCTTCTCGCAGTTCATGCAGGCGAGCGCCGTTTCATTCAGGCCCAGCACCACGTCATCATTGCCGCCCACGATGAGCAGCGTGGGAGATTTGACGCGGGAGAGCGCCCTGCCGGCGAGGTCCGGGCGCCCGCCGCGCGACACGATGGCGCCCACCTTTTTCCCCAGCCGCGCGGCGGCCAGCAGCGCGGCGCCGCCGCCGGTGCTGGCGCCGAAATAGCCCACGGGCAGCTCGCTGGTGTCCGGGTGCTGGTTGATCCATTGCGTCACCGCCACAAGCCTGCCGGCCAGCATTTCGACATCGAAGCTCAGGTGCTGGGTTTGCGCATCCTCCGTCTCCTCCCTCTGCGTGAGCAGGTCGAGCAGCAGCGTGCCCAGGCCCGCATCGCGGATGACCTGCGCCACAAACTGATTACGCGGGCTGTGCCGGCTGCTGCCGCTGCCGTGGGCAAAGATGACGATGCCCTGCGCGCCGGCGGGGAGGTGCAGCTCGGCATCCAGGTCGCGCGTGTTCACGGGGATGTGCACGATTTCGTGAACTTCGGGGGAAGTCGGACAGGCGATGGTTTTCATGGCCGAAGATGGGAGTTTAAATGATGCCAGTCCTTAGATCTGCGCGGTTCCCTCGATGATGGCGCGGAGGTCGGTCTCGCGCTGGTGGCGCGCCACATCGTGCTCTGGAAACTCTTCGCGGTCTGGTTCTTCGAGTTCTGAAAGTGCGTGCGGTGCGGAGGCCTGCGCCGAAGCAAGAGGTCCCAGCCTCGCGCCGGAGGGCAGCCCCTCGCGCTCGGCCCGGCTCTGTGCCTCCACCGTCCGGCGCGCCCAGGGCACCGCGCGCAGGCGTGCGGCGGGAATGGGCCTGCCCGTGTCCTCGCAGATGCCGTAGGTGCCCTGCATGATGCGGTTGATGGCGCTTACCACTTCAAGGAGCGCGTCATCTTCCTGCGCCAGCAGGCCGAGCGCGAGTTCATGGTCAAACTCATCGGTGGCGCTGTCCGCGAGATCCATGCTGTGGGGTTCAATGGGTTCGCTGACCTCCGCCTGGTGGTCGCTGCGTTTGCCGAGCAGCTCATCGAGCAGAGTCTGAAGTTTGTGGTAGTGCCAGGCCCAGCACCGGGGCACAGCGGGAGACAGGGTGGATGGTGTGTTGTTCATGATGTGCGTTATTCCAACGGTGATTCTGCGCCGGGCATGCGGTGGTTCTCCTCCGGTTCGGGCTCCTCGGTCATGGTGGCCTCCGTGAGCAGCAGCACGCCCGCCACGGACACGGCGTTTTCCAGCGCAATGCGCACCACCTTTGCCGGATCCACAATGCCGGCCTCCATGAGGTCGGTGTAAACGCAGCGGGAGGCGTCAAAGCCCTGGTTGCCGCTGCTCTCGCGCATCCTGCACACCACCACCCCGCCATCGGTGGCGGAGTTCTCGGCGATCTGCCGCACCGGAGCCTCCAGCGCACGGCGCAGGATGAGCATGCCGGTGCGCTCGTCTCCCTCCGCCAGCGCGGCGTCCTTTTCCACGGCGTCAATGGCGCGCAGCAGGGCGAGACCTCCGCCAGGGACGATGCCCTCGGCAATGGCCGCCTTGGTGGAGCTGACGGCGTCATCAAAGGCGTCCTTGCGCGCCTTCATCTCAGACTCGCTCGGTGCTCCCACGCGCACGACGGCCACGCCGCCGCTGAGCTTTGCCAGGCGCTCCTGCAGCTTTTCGCGGTCGTAGTCGGAGGTGGTCTCCTTGATCTGCTGGCGGAGCTGGTTGCAGCGCGCGGTGATCAGATCCTTGCGCCCCTCCCCGCCCACGATGGTGGTCGCATCCTTGGTGACCACGACACGCCTGGCTTTTCCAAGGCTGTGCTGGGAGATTTTTTCGAGGGTCATGCCGAGCTCATCAGACACCACCTCGCCGGCGGTCAGCACGGCGATGTCCTGCAGCATGGCCTTGCGGCGGTCGCCAAAGCCCGGCGCCTTCACCGCCACGCAGGGCAGCACTCCGCGCAGCTTGTTCACCACCAGCGTGGCCAGCGCCTCGCTTTCCACATCCTCGGCAATGATGACCAGGGGGCGGCCCGATTTCGCGATCTGCTCCAGCAGCGGCAGCAGCTCCTTCATGTGCATGACCTTGCGCTCGGTGAGGAGGATCAGGGGATCGTCCAGCACCGCCTCCATCTTTTCCGGATGGGTGACGAAGTAGGGCGAGATGTAGCCATGCTCAAACTGCATGCCTTCGACCACCTCCACCGCCGTCTCGGTGGTCTTTGCCTCCTCGACGGTGATGGCTCCTTCGGCGCCCACCTTCTCCATCGCATCCGCCACAAGTTCGCCGATGGCAGGATCATTGTGCGCGGAGATGGTGGCGACCTGCGCTTTTTCCTTCCGGCTCGCGACAGGGCGGGAAATGGCATGCACGGCCTGAACTGCGACGCGCAGGCCGCGTTCGAGGCCGCGCTTGATGTCCACCGCGGAGGCGCCGGCCGTCACATTCCGCACGCCATCGGCAAAGATGGCATGCGCCAGGATGGTGGAGGTGCTGGTGCCATCCCCGACGGTTTCGCCGGTGCGCTCGGCGGCCTGGCGGATCATCTGCACGCCCAGGTTTTCCTCCGGGTCCTTGAGATCAAACTCCCGCGCAATGGTGACACCATCATTGCAAACGAGAGGTTTTCCCCATTTGCGGGCGATGAGGACGCTTTTCGATTTGGGGCCGAGCGTGACGCGCACCGCGTCCGCGAGCGCCGCGGCGCCGCGCAGCACTTTTTCGCGCGCGGCAGCCCTGAAGATGACTTTTTTGTGAGCCATGGAGCGGGAGATTTGGAGGACAGGATGCCGGTGCTTTCGATCAGACCGCGAGGCCAAAGCGGTGCTTCACCGCCGCGGCATCAAGACCGAGAGAGGCGGCGAGCAGGCGCGTGGCGATGCGCTCCGCGGCCACACGCAGGATCCGTGAGGACTGCGCCTGATCGAGCTCGACGCCCTCGTGCTTGATGGAAAGGATGCGCGCACCGGCGATGAGGAGTTGCATCAGGAAGTCCTCCAGCTCCACGGGATCATCCGTGCGGTGGGTGTCACGGCGGCTGTTGTGCTGCGGGTGGATGGTGTATTCGACAGAGAATTTGGAGATCATGGTGATGGATGAGTTGAAGAAGTGAGTCTGCGGGAGCACCGCGCTGACAGGCCCGTCCAGCGGGCCATGATCTGCGGGGATGCTGCTACAGTTCTCACAGGTGTTTCTTCCGCCCGCCGCTCTCTCCGGACAATCAGCCAGTGAGATGCACCGTCTTCAGCCAATGAGGAACGGGGTGTTCAGCCTCTGGCTGAGAAAACAAACCCGCACCCCGGCTCCGCCGCGCCTTCACCTTGACCGCCCGGGCCTCTCCACAAAGTCAGCCGCGACGGGAGGAAGCTTTTTGAGCAGGGCCAGTGTTTCGCGGATGGCATCCACATTCACCGCGACCGCGAGGTGTGAAAAGCTGCTCTTGTCCGCGCCGATCCGGCTGGTGAGAACGCCCACCACCTGGGGACGGCCCGTGCGCATGGTGAGAAACACCGGCGCTCCGCTGTCGCCGGGATAAACGTCCGCATTGATGAGGAACCTGCCCCCGGCCATGGCGCCGCTGGCCGGATAGGAGGCTATGCGCCCGCTGCGCAGCAGGGCAAAGGCGCCCCGTGTGCCCGGATAGACATCAGGATAGCCGAGGAATGACACCTCGTCCCCCGCACGCAGTTCCGCGCTGGTCAGCGTCTGCTCGTCCGGGATTGAATCCAGCCCCAGCAGCTTCCGCGCTTTGTCCGGCACCGTGAGGCAAAACGCCGCGAGGTCATGCGTGGGATGTTTGACATAGAAGGAGTCTCTCATGGCCCCCCTGGCGGGGATGATGATCACCGGCTCCGGATCCACCCCGCCGTTCTGGTCCTGATGGTGAAGACAGACGATCACGGGTCCCTCGCGCATGGTCTTCATCACATGCGCGCAGGTGACCACCACGGCCGTGTCATGCCCCTTCGAGTCACGGCTCTTGAGGACGAAGCCCGAAGCCATGCCATGCAGGGTGGCGACCGGGCAGGCGGACCACATCATCTTGTCCGTGACGGTCCTGCGCGTGGCGCAGCCTGTCAGGAGCATGGCCAGGATGAGGCCGCAGACGGCACGCGGCGCCACCGGCATGCCGGTGCGCAATGTCAGATGATGGGGTTGCTTCATGGCTCTTCGGGATGCACGACAAAAACGGGCTTGGGCGTCAGTGACATGACGGACTGCGCCGTGGAGCCAAGCAGCGCGGCGCCGATGCGGGAGCGGCCGCCGCCCCCCATGCAGATGACATCGGCCCCATGCATGGCGGCGGCGTCGCAGATGCCCAGCGCGGTGCTTTGAGACCCGCCTCCAGGTCCTTGAAGTACTGCTCGTCTGGCGGGAGAAGGGAGATCCCCCATGTGAACCGGGTCAGGGATGCAGTGGAGAAGCTTCAGCGGGAGGTTCAGTTTTCCAGCGAGGGCTGCCGCGATGTCTGCCGCCGCCTTGGCCTGCTTTGAAAAGTCCGTTGCACAGAGGATTTGCATAATGAGAAAAGGGCGCCGCAGGAGGCGGGCGGTGCGGGGATGGTGATGATGGCTTCCGGCATGGGGCCGGCCTTGTCCCAAGGGCCTCGCAGGGACCCATGGCCGAAGCGCCGCCGGGCTCCATGCGCAGATGGTCCATTCCGCGCTCAGCCATTGGCTGAGAGGCCGCCTCCAGGTGCTCCGGGCCGGTCAGGTGGCAGCGCAGCCAGTCCACACTAAGCCTGGAGGCGATCTGCAGGCTGCGCGGTGTCTCCAGGAGATGGGTCACATGCGGAATGACGCACCACTGATCACCTCGGGCTGCGTTTTCCTGCCGCGAAAGACGCGAAGTCGCGGACGCACGCGCGTCATGCTCTCCGGCGATGTGCAGGGCGGGCGCCTTCCTTTCAGGCCTGGCCGCGGGCACGCCGGGAAAGCCGCCGATGCAAACCACGGCGGAGACCACGCCGCCCATTCTGGCGGCGGCTATCTGGGCGGCCGCGCCGCCGCTGTTCATGCCCAGAAAGCCAATCTTCAGGCTGGTGCTCAGCGCCTCCGTGGCCAGCCACCAGGTGGCGCAGATGATGCCGTCCGCCAGCAGGTTCACATCCGCGGCGGACTCCTGCCCCGGACGGGCGGTGAAGTCCAGCAGCAGGACAGCCATGCCAGCTTCTACCATGGCCCGGGCCAGGGCCTGCATGCGCGCGCCGCGGCTGCCGCCGCCTTTTCCATGGACAAGCACCACCACGCCGCGCGCATGCGGCGGGATCTGCAGAGAGCCTTCCAAAAAGGCCGTCTCCAACGGGAGAAAAAAACGCCGGCATGGAGCTCCGGCAGGAGAATTTGCGGCCTGGGCGGCGGCTGCTGCTTTCATGAGACAATGAGATCAAAAAAAGGGACTGTTTAGGGGAAAAAACTCAGCAGCCGCGGGGGCCTTTGGAGCATCGGCTCCCCGCGGCTGCCGTCACCTGCGGCGGCAGAATCACGCATGCGCGTTTTGCGTGATCTGCCCGGGGCCGCGGGCGGAATTTTGCACGGCGTCGGGCCGCGCCAGGTCAGGTCAGCTCACCTTGACCTCGATGGCCTTCGGCCTCGCCTTTTCATCCTTGGGCAGATGAACCTCGAGCAGGCCGTTTTTGAAGTCGGCGCTGACCTTGTCTCCGCTGACGCCTTCGGGCAGCGTGAAGCTGCGCACGAAGCTGCCGTAGGAACGCTCGATCCGGTGGAACTTCTTGTTCTTCTCCTCCTTCTCGATCTTGCGCTCGCCGGAGATGGTCAGCTCGCCGTTTTCCACGGTGATCTTGACCTCCTCCTTTTTGAGATCGGGCAGCTCCGCCTTCACCAGGTATTCCTTGTCGTCCTCCGTGATGTCCACCAGAGGAGACCACCGGGCGACGGTCATGGATTCGCTGCCTCCGTTTCCATTGGTGGACAGCAGCGGGCGGCCGAAGAATTTGTCCAGGCGGTTTTCCAAGCTGGTGATCTCCTGGAGGGGATCCCAGCTGGAGGTGGTGCGGAAGGGATTGAGCAGGGATAGTGCATTCATGATGTTTGGGTGTGTTTGTGTGTTTGGGTTGCGGACTTCGGGGTTGGTTCACGCTGCCGCCGTGTCCGCGCGGCGGCAGGGAAAGACGACGCGGTTCAGATGAGCATGCCCGAGCCCGCCGGAGGGCTCTCGCAGCCGGGTGATCTGCCAAAGCTGAGAAACTGGAAGCCCGGCGTAGCCGCGGGCTCCCGCAGGCGCGCGATGCGGCTCAAATCCGAGTTCATCCGCGTTTCAAACTCCTCGTTGCTGATGAACTCCAGCCGCCAGTGCCAGGCGATCTGGCGCAGGTCCCGGGTGAGCGGACCGTCCAGGGTCTCGGGCGTGGACTCAAAATCATACAATGCCACGAGGGCGGCCGGTCCGCCGGTGTTTTGCCCGAAGCATTCGTTGATCCACTTGTGGACGCCCTCCGGCAGGGGCTGCGGGCCATGACCGGAGATGATGAGGAGATCCGAACCCGCCCAGTCCTCGGCGGCGGAGGCCCGCATGTCTGAGCCTGCCAGGGAGGCAAAGCTCCAGGCGCGGTGCAGGACACGCACGCGGCCGTCAAAATGGAAGTGCAGCCACTCGACGGCTTCACAGGCCTGGATGGCGCCGATGAAGTCGTCATAAACGGAGATCACATTCAGCACGCCGGGGGCGGTGCCGGAGCCTGCGCGCGGCTGGCAGGCGAGGGCGGATGTCGGAGTCGTGGCCTGTTTCATAACGCCGCCATTGGGCAGCGTACGGCCTCTGCCGGCAATGAGCGGAGGGCCCCGCCGCTTCTCAGCCTCCGGCCTAGCCGGCCTCATGCGCACCCGCAGTCCGGCACGGCGGGTGCGCCGCGTCCGCTGGCGCGCCTCAGCCCTGCTCTCCGCACCAGCACACGGCCTGGCGCACCAGCTCGGTGTTGTTCTTCACGCCCAGCTTGGTCTTGATGTTCACACGGTGGGTGTCCACGGTCTTGGTGCTGAGGTGCAGGGCAGCCGCGATCTCGTGCGTGTCCTTGCCCTGGCCGATGAGGCGGAAGACTTCAAACTCGCGCGTGGTCAGCGCGCTGATGACCGAGGTGCTGTTCTTCGTGGCCGGGCGGGAGAGGGAGTCGAGGATGGTGGAGGACATCTGCTCGCTCACGGCCACCCTCCCTCCCATGATCCGGTGCACGGCGGCCATGATTTTTTCCGGCCCCTCCATCTTCATCACGTAGCCGCGGCCGCCGGCCCGCAGCACGCGCTCCGCAAAGAACGCCTCCTCATGCATGGAGACCACCAGCACCGGCAGCTCGGGCATCATGGCATGAATGTCCTGCAGCAGCTCCAGGCCGCTCTTGCCGGGCAGGTTCAGGTCCAGAACGAGGAGGTCGGGCTGCTGGCGGCTGACGCCGGTGATGGCCTCGGCGGCGGTTCCGGCCTCGCCGCAGACGATGAACTTTCCATCTCCCTCCAGCATGCGGCGTACGCCGTCGCGAAACACAGGATGATCGTCCACGATGAAAACTCGTTTGGTGTTCTGGTCTTTTTTCATGTCAGGAGGCAGGTGTTTTTTTGTGCACTTTGCAGGTGATGAGGGTGCCGCCGAGCGGCGCGTGATCGATCTTGAACTCAGCTCCGATGAGGCTGGCGCGATGCTGCATGATGCGCAGGCCCATGCCCCGTCCCGAGTGGCTGTGCTCCGGCAGGCCGCATCCATCATCGCGTACGGCTAGCGTGACCTGCCTGCCACGCCGGGAGAGCGTGATGTCGATCCGCGTGGCTCCTGCATGCCTTGCCGCATTGGTCACCGCCTCCTGGCAGATGCGCAGCAGGTTGGTCGTCACCGCCTGGTCGAGGCCGGCATCCTTGCTGGCGCCATGAAAGCGGCAGGGCACGCCAAACATCAGCCGCGTGCGCGAGGCCAGGTCCCTGAGCGCCGCCACCAGGCCGCCGGTCTCCAGCGCCACCGGATGCAGCCCCTGCGCCAGGCTGCGCGTGAGGGCCAGCACCTGGCGCAGAATCTCGGAGATTTTACCGGCTTCGGCAGCCTCCGGGGCCGAGCGCTGGCGCAGGCTGTCATGCAGCACCTGGCTCATGCACCAAAGCCCCGCGATCTGCTGCCCCAGGTCATCGTGCAGGTCTTCGCCGATCGCGGCGCGCTCGCTCTCGCTGACGTCCAGGATCTCCTTCTCCAGCGCCCGGCGGCTGGTGATGTCCCGGATCACGCCGGTGAAAATGTGCATGTGGTCCACCTGGCTGACAGCCAGTTCGATCGGGAAAAGAGTGCCGTCCTTGCGCCGCCCCTGCGCTTCACGGCCCATGCCGATGAGTCTTGCCTGGCCGGTGCGCTTGAACCTTCTGAGGTAGCTGTCGTGCTCCTCGCGGTAGGGTGAAGGCATCAGCATCTTCACATTCCGCCCGACCATCTCCGCCTCGGTGTAGCCAAACATCCGCTCAGTGGCGGGGTTCACGTTGATGATGATGCCGCGCTGGTCGATGGTGACAACGGCGTCCGCCACCGTGTTGAGAATGGCGCGCAGCCGCTCCTCGCGCTCATGCAGCAGGGTGACGGCCCGGCGCTGCTCGGTGATTTCCTCCTTGATCGCCACAAAGTGCCGTATTTTTCCGTCCGAGTTCATGATCGGGGCGATCACGGCGTATTCCCAGAACAGCTCCCCGTTCTTCTTCCGGTTGCAGAATTCACCGCGCCATTCGTGCCCGGCCGCGAGCGTGTCCCACATTTTCTGGTAGAACTCCGGCGGCTGCTCCCCGGATTTCAGCAGGCGCGGGTTCTTGCCGGTGACCTCGGCGGCCGTGTAGCCCGTGACCCGGGTGAACCTCGGGTTCACGTACTCGATCGCCCCCTTCGCGGAGGTGATCATCACCACCGCGGGACTCTGCCGCACCGCATGGGAGAGCGTCTCCAGCTTGGCCAGCGCGGCGCTGAGCTTTGACTGCGTCTCTTTCAGCGCGGTGATGTCCACCAGCATGCTCACCGCGCCGCAGGGGCGCCCGCTGGCATCATGCACGGGATCAGGGAAGCAAAGCACATGGGAGCGGCTTCCGTCCGGACGCTCCACGATGCGCTCCATCCCGCGCACGGGCTCGCCGCTGCGGACCGCCTCCACGATCGCAAGCTGGGAGCGCTTCATCGGCCTGGCCTCGGCATCCAGAATCCGGTAGGAGGCGTCCCAGCGGTCTTCGTCATCCGGCTCGCGGCCCCAGAGCTTGGCCGCCTCCGCGTTGAAAAGTGTGATGCGCCCCGCCGCATCGCAGGTGTAAACCGCCGCCGGCAGTGCGTGCACGAGCTGCCGGTAGCGCTCCTCGCTCTCGCGCAGGGCGGCCTCGGCCTTCTTGCGCGCAGTAATGTCCCGTGAGACGAGCAGAAGGCTTGTGACGCAGCCTTTGGAGTCGCGAACGGGCGTGCAGTGCCCCTCCAGCCAGACCCATGTGTCAGGTTTCCTGAGAAAGCGATATTCGATGGTGGTGCTTCTGCCTTTCAGATTGGCGGCGCGCGCTTCACGGATGGTTTTCAAGTCATCGCAATGCATGTGCGCCGCAGCCCCCTGCGCCGCCAGCGTGCTGATCGAGATGCCAAGCCTTCGCTCGTATGAGGGGCTGAGGTAAAGAATGTTTCCTCTCACGTTGCTCAGCGCCACAAAGTCGGCGGTGTTGTCCGCCAGCAGCCGGTAGCGCTCCTCGCTCTCGCGCAGCGCTTCCTCCGCGCGGCAGCGTCCGATGAAACTCGCCGCCGCCTGCGCGTAGAAATCCAGCCGCGCGAGCTCCAGCTCGGCGGGGCGGTGCGGCTGGCGGAAGTGCGTGCTGATCATTCCCAGCGGCGCGCCATTTTGACTGAAGAGCGGCGTGGACTGCACCGCGCGGTAGCCCGCCGCACGGGCGACACGGCGGAAGGGTTTGAAGCCCGCGTCCTTTTCCACGTCCTCGATGATGATCCGTTCTCGCGCGCGCAGCGCGCGCAGCGCGCGGCCGCACGCGGCATTCTCCTTCGTGGAGACCTCGTGGAAGAAATCGAGAAACGGCTTTTTGAAGCCGCGATGCACCGCGATGCGCAGCACGCGCTTCTCCGCGTCATAGAGCTGCACATTGCCAAAATCCGCGCCGAGCATGGCGATGGTGGACGCCAGGATTTCCTTCAGCCCCGCGCCCAGGTCCCGGATCTGCCAGAGGCGCGCATTCGCTGCATTCAGCCTTGCCAATGCGGCCGCCTCTGACTCCAGAGACTTCTGCCTCCCCGCCGCGCGGAGGGCAGGAGCGCCATGCGCCGGCTTTTTCATGGCTGCGGCGGGGCCGGTGGTGAACCTGCGGCACCAGTGGCGCTTGGACTGGTTTTAGGGGCATTCATTTGGAAGTTCAGCAGCACTCATATAGCGGAGCGGCGATGTGTGTCTCAGCGGCAAATGCGGTGCTTTGCGCCTCCCTTGCGTCGTGGTGCTGTGGGGGCCGGCTTTCATTTAGGAGTCAGATCTGGCATTCATCCTCCACCCTGGAGGTCGCCGGCAGGGTGCAGACGACCATCGTTCCCTGCCGGTCCGGGCGGTTCTGAAGCTCCAGCATCCCGCCGATCATGTCCGCCCGGTATTTCATGGTGCGCAGGCCCATCCCTTCTCCGGCGGCGGACCCCGGCAGCAGGCTGCCGTCGTTGCGGATGGAGAGCACGTAATGGCCTGGCGTGAGGGAGACCTCGATGGTGATCGACTTCGCCTTGCCGTGCTTCACCGCGTTGGTCACGGCCTCCTGGCTGATCCGGTAGAGGTGTGTGGCGGTGGTGTTGTCCAGCGCGATCTCCGCCGGGCCATGGTACGCACAGGTGATGCTGAACATCTGGCGCGTGCGGACGGCCAGCTCCTCCAGGGCCGCGGCCAGTCCGCCGTCTCCGATGGTCACCGGGTGCAGGCCGCGCGCAAGGGTGCGCGTGAGCACCAGCGCCTCTTTCAGGAGGCTGTTGATTTGCGCGGCGTGCTCCGCCTCGGGCAGGCCGCGCCGCTTGAGGCTTTTTTTCAGCACGTCGCTCATCAGCCAGGTGCCGGCGAGCCGCTGGCCCAGGTCGTCATGCAGATCCTGGCCGATCCGCTGCTGCTCACGCTCGCTGACGTACAGGATCTCGCGTTCGAGTTCGCGCCGCTTGGCGATCTCCCCGCGCAGGACTTCATTGCTGGTGCGCAGCTCCGCCTCCGCGGCGGCGAGCTGCTTGTCCTTCTCAACCTGCGCCAGGGCGCGGCGGACCACGGTGGGCAGGAACTCCAGGAAGTGCGCGTCCTTGACCAGGTAGTCCAGCGCGCCGCGCTTCATCATGTCCACCGCCACGCGTTCGTCTCCCTGCCCGGTGATGACGACGAAGGGCACGCTGCGTCCCGTCTCCGCCACGGCGGTGATCACCTCGGAGCCTTCTCCGTCCGGCAGTTTCAGGTCCAGCAGCAGCAGGTCCGCCTGGTTTTTGGCAAGCCATTCCGCCGCCTCCTGCGCTGAGCCGGTGCAGTGTGTCTGATAGCCCTCCCGCTCGAGGGCGCGCGCGATCAGCCGGGTGAGCCCTGGGTCATCATCCACCAGCAGCAGGGTGGCGGTGGAATGCGCGCCGGCCATGACAGGAGATCAAGTTTGGTCGTGCAGGCCGGGCACCCGCACGAGGGAGACAAACATCCCGAGCTGTTTGATGGCTTCGGCAAACTTGTCGTAGTCCACCGGTTTGACGATGTAGCTGTTGCACCCGAGCAGATGGCAGCGCTCGATCTCACGCGGGTCGTCCGTGGTGGTGAGCATGATCACCGGCATCCTGCGCAGGAACTTGTCCTCCTTGATCTGGCGCAGCACCTCCGCGCCGTCCACCTTGGGCATGCGGATGTCCAGCAGCAGAAGATACGCGGCATCCGGCTGACGATGCGCGCCAGGGCCGCGGGCAAACAAAAAGTCCAGCACTTCCTGGCCGTTCTCAAAGCGCTGGATGGGATTATGCAGACCCACTCGGGCGAGATTTTTTTCGATGAGCCTGGCGTGACCGGCGTCATCTTCGGCAATGATGATGATGACTTCCTGCGTCATGACTTCTTTTTAAAAGGGTTCGTAGTGGCTGGCAAGCTGACAAAAAATTGACTGCCTAGGCCGGGTGCCGACTCCACCCATATTTTACCGTCGAGTCTTTCAAGAATTCGCTGAGAGATGGTGAGGCCGAGTCCTTCTCCGCTGCCGTGCGAAGGATCGAGACGGTGGAAGATTTCAAAGGCCTTGGCCTGATGGGCAGGGGCAATACCTATGCCATTGTCACTCACCACATAGACAGCGTGTGTGCCATCTTTGTAACCTTTCACGCTGATGTGGCCGGGCCGTGCGGGGTCGAGATACTTGACGGCGTTGTCCAGCAGGTTGGTGAAGACCTGGTTCACCTGCGTCGCATCTCCGCGGCTGTCCGGCAGCTCTCCGATGTCGAGCTGCGCGCCGGCCTGCTGAAGCTGAAACTCCATCGCCTGGGCGATCTGCCGGACCATGACCTGCATGGAAAGGGGCTCGATGGAAAGCGCCGCGCGGCCCAGTCGCGAGAAGCGCAGCAGCCCGTTCAGGAGGGTGTCGATCTTGGACACACCCGCCTGGATGAAGCCGAGAGATTCGGGGATGTCTTCGCTGAATGCGGTGAACAGGTCCTCCTTGGGCACCACGCTGCCGGGCGTGTTGGACAGTTTGGCGCGCAGGTCCTCGCAGGTGCGCGTGAGCTCGCGGCCAAAGCCCTGGATGTTCACCAGCGGGGAGCGCAGATCGTGCGAGGCCACGTACACGATGGCCTCCAGCTCCTTGTTTTTTTCCGCCAGCGACTGAGCCAGCTCCGCCAGCTTTTCCTCATCGCGCTTCCGCTGGGTGATGTCTGTGCGGATGGCGATGTACTGCTGGGGTTTTCCCGCCAGGTCCACAAAGGGAAAGATGGTGGTGTCCACCCAGTAGATGCCGCCGTCCTTGGCGCGGTTGCGGATCTCGCCCTTCCACACCTGGCCATGCCCGATGGTGCTCCACAGATCTTTGAAAAATTCCTTGGCGTGGTGGCCTGAGTTGATGATGCGGTGGTCCTGCCCCAGCAGCTCGCCGCGGCTGTATTTGGAGATTTCGCAGAACTTGTCATTCACATAGGTGATGATCCCGCGTGCGTCCGTGATGGCCACGATGGAGTGGGCGTCCAGCGCCGCCTTCAGGTCCATCAGCTCCTTCACGGGCACGAACTGCGAAGCCTGGCTCTCCGCGCCTGCCAGGCCGGCCTCCATCTGCTGCAGCCGCTCGATGAGCTGCGCCTGGGTCATGCTGGAATAATCGTTCATCTCGGCTCATGCTGCCTGGTTTCCAGACAGTAATCACGGCAAAAAGCATTCCTTTTTCAGAAAAAGTTTCGGATCAGATGCTATTTCATCCGAGACCTCAGCCGGATCGTTTTTCCCCCAACCATAAAGCGGCCATGACCGCGATGATGCAGCGTGCGGGGATCTTTGACGCCGGGGTCGATCCATGCCTGGACGACCTCCAGCACAAACAGTCCGTATTTGGCCACCATCCGCGTGTCCGCCACCCGGCATTCGAGGCTGGCGTAGCATTCGCCGATGAGCGGCGCGGCCACCTTTTGAGCGGGCAGCGGCGTGAGCCCGAAGCGTTTGAACTTGTCCGTGCGTGCCCCGGTGGTGTTGCCGCAGCGCACCACTTTCTCCGCGAGCTCGACGGTGGGGATGTTGATGACGCAGCTTTTTGCGGCCTTCAGCAGGGAGAAGGAGTAATTGCGGTCGCTGACGATGCAGCCGACCAGCGGCGGCTCAAACTCCATCATCAGGTGCCAGGAGAGCGTCATGACGTTGCGCCGCTCTTTGTGGGCGGTGGTCAGCAGAATGACCGGCCCTGTCTCCAGCAGGCCATAGACTTTTGCGAGAGGGAAGGGTCTGCGGGTGGTCATGGGCCTAGCTGCGGTTGGTTTTCCAGTCCTGCGGCGGCACCAGCCGCACTTTCTCCGGCCAGGGCGCCCCCTGCAGGATCCAGTCGTGCAGGAGTTTCTGCTGCTCGCGCTCCACGCCTTCAGGCGTGGGCGGCATGGCCACCGGGTTTTCGTGCCCGAGGAGCAGCACCTTGTACAGCAGGCTCTGGTGCGGCGCGCCGGGGATGATGACCGGGCCGCTGCGCCCGCCTTTCATCGCCAGGGCTTTGGTTTCAAGGTTCAGCCCCGCGCAGACATAGCGCCGGTGGTGGCACTCCAGGCAGCGGGACTCCAGCAGCGGCTTCACCTCGGCCACAAAATCGACCGCATGATCTGGCGGCAGCTCGGGCTGCAACTGCGTACAGGCCGTGAGGCCGAGAAGGCCAAGAACGGCCGCGAGGATGTGTGGTTTCATGGATGAAAAGGAACGGATCTGAAAGACGCGGCTGGTGTGCGGATCGGGTGTTTCTCCGTGCATGGATTCAGCGGGGGGCGCGGCATCATGGGTGAACGGCTCCGGCCACCACCCGGACGGGCGTGCCGTTGTCCACCCACTCATAAAAGAACCGCGCGGGATTGCCGCCATCCAGCGGCAGGCGGATGCAGCCGTGCGAGGCCGGGTAGTCCGGCACGGAGGTGAAGCCATGAATGAAAACATGCCCATGGATCTGCACGCTCCACGGCATGGGGGCGTTGTTAAAAAGGTGCGAATAATGCATCCTGGCCCTGAACGGGCCGGCGGTGAAACTGCCCTGCGGGGTGCGGCCATTGCGGCCGGAGCTGATGTGCGTCTGCAGCACCAGCCGGTCGCCCTGCCATGCCTGCAACTGCTGGGTGGCAAGATTGACCTCCACCTGCTTGGGCCCCACGCTCAGGCTCATCCGATAAAACCCCCGGCGGAGCACGGTGATGCTGTCCTCGGTGGTGAGGGTGATGCCGGGATGCGCCAGCGGCAGATCGGCGGCACGGACCAGCTCGGTGCCGTCGATGAGCTGGCGCAGCGCGCCTGGCTGGAGGACGAGATTTTCCAACTGCACGCAGCGGCCCTCCTTGTCGCGCGTGACGTCCAGATGAAGCTGCTTTGCGGCGTCCAGCAGGGGCGCGTAGATGACGCCGGGCTCGGCGGCAAAAGTGACGGCCTGGACATGCGGCTGCGCCCAAACCGGGGACAGGCACGCCAGCGTGAGGAAGAGGCAGAGCAGCGGAGAGTTCATGAGGGAGACTCCGCGGGTGTTGCCTCCGCGGGTACGACCAGCACCGAGCAGGTGAGCCGCGCCAGCAGGCGCTCCGCCGTGGAGCCCAGCAGGACGTAGCGCAGATTGCTGCGCCCCTTGCTGCCGATGACGATCAGATCGGCCCCGCATTCAGCGGCGTGCTCCTGGATGCCCGGCGCATAGGACATGGACTCACGCAGCACCTCGCTGTGGAAAGTGGCCGCGGCATCCTTCTGGACAAACTCGTGAAGCGTCTGGTGGAGATTTTGAATGAGCGCCTTGCGCTCCACATCGGTGAACACGAGCGGGGGCGCCGTGTCCTCGGTAAACATGCCGCCGCGTGGCGTGACCACCCAGGGCTCGCGCCACACATGCAGGAAGTCCACATGGGCGCCGTCCTGCGTGGCCATGCTCTGCGCCATGCGGACCACCTCGCGCGCGGTGTCGGAGAAATCGACACAGGCCACGATCTTGCGAAAGGCCTCCGGATGGCCGGAGCGCACGAGCAGGGTCGGGATCTGCGCCTTGCGCGCCAGCTTGGCGGAGACCGAACCGGCGCCTGCGGAGGCCCCGCCCTTCCCCATGATGCCGGCCACCAGCATGTCGGCATGCAATGAGCGGATGTGGCCGAGGATCTCATGCAGCGGAACGCCCGTGGCGATGGTGGTCTCGAAGCCCGCAGGCAGCGTGACGCCGTGCAGCCAGCTCGCCAGCGCCTTGCGGGCGCCCTCCACCGCCGTGCGGGCATGGCTCTCAAAGCTTTCCTCGCGCAGGCTGGCCAGGGTGGCCACGGCTTCCGAATCCACCACATGGAGTACGTGCAGCCTGGCGCCGCTGAGCGTGGCGAGGCGCGCCGCCTGCACGAGCGCCGCGTGGGAGCCGGTGGAAAAATCCACGGCGACGAGAATGGTCCTGGGTGTGTTCATCAGTGTCCGCCTGTTCGCCACGAATGAGCCTCCGGCAATCGGCAGATGCCAGTGCCTGCTCTCAGCCAATGGCTGAGAGGCGCAGAGTCTTCTGGCTCATGGCATGTGCCCGGCGGCGCTGCTTAGCATCAGACACACAGCCCCACCGGCTGCCTTCAGACAGACCAGACATAACCAACCATGAAAACCAGCACTCTTCTCCTCATCCTTTCCCTTTCAGCGCTGACGGGCTGCCACAAGCAGTCGCAACCCGAAGCCACCAAGCCCCCGCCTCCGAAGGAGGCTGCGGCGCCTGCTCCAGTGCCGAAGCCGGCACCCGCTCCAACTCCAGCTCCTGCGCCCACACCGGCTCCCACACCGGCCCCCGCGCCAACGCCTGCTCCAACACCCGCACCGGCGCCTGCTCCAGCACCAGCGCCTGCCACCAAGTAACTTCAGCCGCTTTTCCAGCCATGTTCCATGGAGCGGCACGGCGGGTCCGGCATAGCCTGCCTGCCGCTCCATGAGAATGTGGGGAAACCAGATCCCACCACACCCTGCCATGAAAGCCAAATCCAGCCCCGCTGACACGCCGCCCGCCGTGAACGCTCCTCCTCTGCCGCGCCAGCTCGGCGCCAACCACAGCGACACCGCCAGACGTCCGCGCAAGCACCACAACAACTTCAAGCAGTCCAACGACCTGCGCGAAGACCGCGGCATCCGCCAGCTCAAGGCCAGCCCCAAGGCCCAGTCCAACCGTGGCGGACGCTGATACCACCTCCGCCTTAATCCCCGCGCTGTGCTGTCGTCCGCATATGCGCGGAGCGCGTAACGTTTTGCATGAAAGCCATGCTCCTGGAGTCTCCCGGCAGCCCGCTGGTGCTGCGGCAGATCGACACGCCGCAGGCGGGGCCGGGGCAGCTTCTCGTACGGGTGCGGGCCTGCGCCGTGTGCCGCACCGACCTGCATGTGATCGATGGCGAGCTGCGCCAGCCAAAGCTGCCCCTGGTTCCCGGGCATGAGATCGTGGGCAGCGTGGAGGCCCTGGGCGAGGGCGTGCAGGGTTTTCAGCGCGGCGACCGCGTGGGCATCCCCTGGCTGGGCTGGACCTGCGGTGCGTGCCCCATGTGCCTGAGCGGCCGCGAAAATCTCTGCGACACGGCGATGTTCACCGGCTACACGCTCGACGGCGGCTATGCGGAGTACACCGTGGCGGACGCGCGCTTCTGCTTTCCGCTGCCCGCCGGCATGGATGATGTGGCCGCCGCGCCGCTGCTGTGCGCGGGGTTGATCGGCCACCGCTGCCTGATGAAGACGGGTGACGCGAGGCGGCTCGGGCTCTACGGCTTTGGCGCGGCGGCGCACATCGTCATCCAGGTGGCGCGGCATCAGGGCCGGGAGGTGTATGCCTTCACGCGTGGCGGAGACCTGGCGGCGCAGCAGTTTGCGCGGCATCTCGGCGCCGCCTGGGCCGGGGCGTCTGACGAGGCTCCGCCGCACAAGCTCGATGCGGCGGTCATCTTCGCCCCCGCGGGAGAGCTGGTGCCCCGCGCGCTCCGCTCCCTGGAGAAAGGCGGCATCGTGGTATGTGGTGGTATCCACATGAGCGACATCCCCTCCTTCCCCTATGCGGATCTCTGGCAGGAGCGCTCCATCTGCTCCGTGGCGAACCTCACACGGCGCGACGGCCATGAATTCCTCGCGCTGGCTCCCCGCGTGCCGGTGGTGACGCAGACGCAGGCTTTTCCGCTGGAGGCCGCCAATGAGGCGCTGGCCCGCCTGCGCGAAGGCCGTCTCACGGGTGCGGCGGTGCTGGTGCCGGAGTGAGTGAATCACGCGGCGGCGAGACCGCGCATCTGCCGCGTGAGCACCTTCCGCAGCCTCCGCCTTGGCAGGTGCAGGGACTTTGCCGCCACGGCGAAGACGCGGGATTTCTTCTCGCGCAGCCTGCGCGCAATGGCCTTCCGCCACGGCGCGGCGGAGGCTCCTCCTGACACGTGGGAGCCAAGGAGCCTGAGGTCGTTCACCTGGCCCAGCAGGTGGCCGAGCTCCCGTGCCGGGCGCACGCTGCTCCGCGCCTGCGGCAGGCGGCCCAGCGCGAGGCTGAGGTAGTACCAATGCTTCACGTGCTTGCGCCAGCGGTGCATCTGCACAGCGTCATCTCCGGCGGCGCACTTTTTCATGCGCCTCCTGCAGCCATGCTGGCAGCGGACATAGCCGGCCACCACATCTTCCGGCGTCAGCTTTTTCAGCCGCAGCGCCGCCACCTCATGCCGCAGCAGCGCGATCCTGCGCCGCGCTCCGGCCAGCACGCGTGCAGGCCCGGCGGTGGCGCTCTGCCCGGTGCCCGCATTCAGCTTCAGTGCCGGCAGACTGCGGCGGCGGCGCAGGGTCTCCGCCAGTTTTTGCATGACTTCGAGATCGCGCCTGCCGGCGAAGGCGTCCTTGATCTGGCGAATGAGCCGGCGCAGGCGGTTCATCTTCGCCTGAGGAATCACGCCCCGGATGAGGCAGAGGAGGGAGCGCAGCTTCTTCATGCGCAGGCGCAGGGCATGCACCGCCTGCGCCGGTGCGCGTGGCATGCGGCGCAGATCGGCCTCCGCGTGGCGGCACAGGGCCGTCATGAGGCGGACCAGTCTCGCGCCGGGGCGCTGCGCGTCAGCCTTCATGGGCGTTCCTTTCCGCCAGGAGCAGCAGCAGACGCGCGAGCGTGGTGGAGACGTCGTCATGCGTCGTGATGCGCAGGCCGCAGGAGTCCGGCAGCTCCTCCGGGGGCTCGTAATGGTTGTTGATCCGCGCGTGGTCCTCCGCGCGTGCGTCAGACACCACGCCGCCGCACCTCCCGCGCTCCTGCAGGCGGCGCAGCGTGGTGGTTTCATCGGCCTCGGCCACCACCCACACGCAGGCCAGTCCCTGCCGCGCCAGCAGCGCCCGCAGGGCATCGCGGTGGGCGCGCTTGGAGAAAGTAGCATCGAGGATGATGCAGCCCTCCGCCGCCGCGTGGGTGGCTTCGGCAAACAGCGTGTCATAGACGCGCTGTGTCATCTCCGCGGAATACAGCGCGGCGCGCTCCTCCGCCGTGCCGCGCTGATGCAGCTCCACGCCGGCCAGCGTCTTGCGCACGCGGTCCGAGGAAATGACCCGCCAGCCGGTCTCGTGCCCCAGCGCCTGCGCCAGCGCCGACTTGCCGCAGGCCACGCGCCCCATCACCACAAAGACGCAGGGCGCGCCCCCGGCGATGGCATGTCGCAGCGCCAGCCTGAAGTAGCGCCGTGCCAGATCCATGCTCGCCGCGCGCTCCTCCGCGCCCACGGTTTCCCCTTGGCTGTGCAGGCCCTCCACCTTGCCACGCACGCAGGCGCGGTAGCACTGGTAAAAGTCCAGCAGTCGCGGCAGCGCGGCATCCTGCAGCAGCGTGGCAAAACGTGCCGCCACATGCCGCGCCAGGTCCGGACGGCCGTTGAAGTCTAGGTCCATCGTCAGAAACGCAATGTCGCAGGCCACGTCGATGTGGCGGAAGGCCTCGTTGAACTCGATGCAGTCATAGATGCGCACCCCGTCCGCCGAAATGTGGATGTGCTCGCTGTGCAGATCACCATGGCAGTCGCGTATCCAGCCCTGCGCGCTGCGCGCAGCCAGCAGCGCGCGATGCTGCTGCTCGAAGCAGCGCGTGTAATGCTCGATGGCCGCCAGCGCCGCTGCGGAGATCGCGTGCCCGGCGGCGCCGCGCATGGCCTCAAAGTTTCCACGCAGAGCCTCGTCCAGCCGCCGGCACGCCAGGTCGCTCTCCGCCTCTGGCAGCGGCGGCTGCCCACGGTAAAAGTCATGCAGCAGGTCCACCACGCGGTCCATCATGGCGGTGCCCGCCTCTCCCTGAAGCAGCCGCTGGTGCAGAAAGCCGGCGGCGTCCAGCTCGCGCATTTTCACCGTCCATTCCAGGACTCTGCCCTCCCCGCCGAGCTGCAGCCCTGCGGCTGTCTCCACCACCGGCACCACATCGAGATACACGTCCGCGGCCAGCCGCCGGTTCAGCAGCAGCTCGCGCCCGCAGTCCCCCTGCCGCAGCTCCAGGGTGGAGAAATCGAGAAAGCCGAAGTTCACCGGCTTTTTGACTTTGTACACCAGCGGCGGCGCGATGAAGACCCACGAGGCATGCGTCTGCATCAGGCGCACTGCGGCGGGCCGGTGCGGGTAGGAGCCCGGGGCTGCGAGGAAATCAAGCACGCGCTGGGTGTCAGGCGGGATCATGGGGGCAGTGGAAGGCGAAGCGGGCCGGTCTGCAAATCCGCACATCACCGGGACTCAAGTTTCCCCGCAGAAATGACAGGCCCGGCACAACCGGTGGCAACCAGTGGCAGCCTTTGCCCTTGCCCCCTCAAGGGCCTCTCCGGCCGACCAGGCGCTGTCAAATCTTGGCGGCTTATCGTGCCGCCTTGCTGGCGGCGGCCTTCGGCGAGCGTTTCGCCTGCCCGTTTCCGTTGGAGGTGGGGCCGGCTGCCTTGCGTTTGGGGGCCGCCTTGGCGGCGCGGGGCGCAGCCGCTGCCTGCTTCGGGGCTTTCGCGGACAGCAGCCGGTTTTCGGCCTCGGTCCAGAAGAAGATGTCCTGGCCGGAAGGGCAGCCGGCATCTTCCCACAGGCAGTAGGCCAGCGCGCGGATGGACTCATGCGCGGGCGACGTTTCAGCTTGGCATGTGTGTGGCATGGTTCGTGGTGTTGGAGGGTGAAGGAGGGTGTTATTATTCATTGATGCCCCAGCGCCGCGGACGGCTGAGCTGCCTGCCGGAAAGAACACATTCGGAAGCATGCGTCTCCACCAGCGTCCGGAACTGCATGCGGTCTGGGTTCATGCGTCCGTTCAGACCACCCTCGTATCCGCAGTCAGGTTCCGCGGCTGCGTGGTCAAATTCAGGCTCAGGAAGTCCGGCCTGCATGACCAGGCTGATGAGGGACAGGGCGGAGTGGAGGCCGGCGGGGAGGGGGAGTGGTTGTGCTTGGATCATGGCCGCATCCTGCCAAATCCCCGCATGGCGGCAATGAGCCTGCACTCGCAACACTTCTCAGCCATTTCCTGAGACGCCTTCAGCATGCGGGCGAAGGCCTGCGCGCATTCAGTTTTTCCTCCCTCTGGAGCGGTTCGAAGCAGGGATTTTTGTTTTACAAAGCGGGCCGGAATCGATACTGTTCTTCAGAACAGTATGAGCCAAGCCGCTTCCCTCCTCCACATCCGTGAACTCCTGCGCAGCAAGTTTCCCGCAGCGCAGTCTGTGCCGGTGAAAACCGACGCGGTGTGCACGGGTGTGGAATGCCTGGATCAAATGGGCATGCAGGCAGGGCGTTTGCACGAGATTGTTTCCGCCAGCCGGGGAGCTGGCGCGGGCCTGCTTTTGTCTGCCCTGCTGGAATGCTGGAGCGAGAGGCGCCAGCCGGTGGCGCTGGTGGATGGCGCGGATGTTTTCAATCCGCAGGATGTCACGGCGGAAACGCGGGAGCGGCTGCTGTGGCTCAGGTGCCGGAATGTGGACCAGGCGGTCAAGGGAGCCGACCTCTTGCTGCGGGATGGAAACATCTCCCACGTGCTGATGGACATGGAGCTGTGCCCCGCCTCCAGCATGCGCAAGGTTCCCGCGCAGGCCTGGCACCGGCTGCGACTGCTCGCGGAAAAAAGCGGCGCTCTGTGCTGTGTCTTCACCGCTTTTCAAACAGTGCCCTGCGCACGGTCGCGCCTGGTGATGAAGCTGCCGCATGGACTGGAGGCCATGGACCGGCCGCGCGCCGAACTGCTGGCCCGGCTGCGCGGCGGTGTGGGGCGCGGCGCGCTAGGCGGCGAAGCTGAGGAAGAATCATCCGCGCCGTACTTTTTTTCGGCATGAAGGCGGGCCTGTCATCACTGCATGCGGCCCTCTGGCTGCCACGCTTTGCGCTGCAGGCGGCGCTGCGGATCCAGCCGCAGCCTGCGGGCCGCGCGGTGGCCGTGCTGGATGGTGAAGCGGAGCTGTCGTCTGAGAAAGAGAAAGAAAAAGAGGCGGGCTCGGGGCGCATCATGCATGCGAATCCGGTGGCGGAGCGTCAGGGGATCGCTGCCGGCATGACGGCCTCCCAGGCCATGGCACGCTGCATGAAGCTCACGCTGCTGCATCGTGTGGCCGCGGAGGAGGAGCGTGTGCAGCATGAGCTGCTGAAATGCGCGGATCATTGGACACCGCATTATGAATCGACCAGCCCCGGCCTCTGTGTGCTGGAGGTGTCAGGGATCCGCCATGTGTGGCGGCGGCGGGCTGCCTGTGGTGAAGGCATGCGTGCGGAGCTCGCCGCGCGGAAGCTGGATGCGCGCGTGGGTTTTGCGGTGGATGCAGACCATGCCTGCCTGGCAGCGCAGGCCGCCGATGATGTGCTGATTCTGGACGGCGGCGTGGATGAAGGTGCGCTGCTGGAAAAGCTGCCGGTGAAAGTACTGCAGCCCTCCGCCGCCGTGCTGGAAGTGCTGGAGCTCTGGGGCGTGCGCACGCTGGCGCAGCTCACCGCCCTGCCCCGCGAAGGAGTGGCAGGCCGCCTGGGAGCAGAAGGCCTGCAGGTGTGGCAGCTCGCCAAAGGCGGCGCCGGCAGGCTGCTGCAGCGGGTGCGCCCGGCGGTGATGTTTGGCGAAACCACTGAGCTGGAGCATGGCGTGGAGTCTTTGGAGCCCCTGCTGCTCCTGCTGCAGCGCATGCTGCAGACGCTGTGCGGCAGGCTGGCGGAGCAGTGGCTGGTGGCGGCCGCGGAGCACCTGCTGCTGACGTTTGAAGACGGCACGGTGCATGAGCGTCTGCTGCGCGTGGCCGAGCCCACGCGCGATGAAGAGCTGCTGCTGCGCATTCTGCATGCTCATCTGGACGGCCTGCGCAGCTCCAGCGCCGTGAAGGCCGTGAAGCTGGAGCTCACGCCCACACGGCAGGCCATGCGGCAGAATCTGCTGTTTGAACGCAGCCTGCGTGATCCGCAGCGTTTTGCGGAGACCCTGGCGCAACTGGAGGTGCTGCTGGGCATGGGCCGTGTGGGCAAACCGCGCCTGCTGCCCACACGCAGGCCGGATGCTGTTTCGATGGCGGGGTTTCTGGAGCCGGCGCCCTCCGCTCCGGTACGCAGTGAGCCCCCTTCCCATGGCCTGCCCATGTGCTGCTTCCGGCCGCCACGGCCCGTGAGCGTGCGCCTGGAGGAGCAGCGGCCGGTGGCCATCACCACGCCGGACGCCGTGCTCACCATCGTTCAGGCCCACGGCCCCTGCTTTCTCTCCGGTGACTGGTGGGACCGCCAGGCCTGGAGCCGCGAAACGTGGGAGGTGGAGACGAGTGACGGCGCGTTGTACCGGCTGGCCTGCGAAGGCCGGCAGTGGATGCTGGACGGAGTTTTCGGCTGACGCTCATGGCTTTTGTGGAACTCCATGCGCGCAGCGCGTTCAGCTTTTTGCGGGCCGCCAGCTCCCCTGAGGAGCTGCTGGATCATGCGGCTGCGCATGGCATGGAGCAGATCGCCCTCACAGACCGCGATGGTGTGTATGGCTCGGCGCGCGCGCACCACCGCGCCAGGGAGCATGGCCTGCGCAGCATCGTGGGTGCGGAGCTGACGCTTGAAGACGAGACCGTGCTTCCGGTGCTGGTGCGCACGCGTGAAGGCTACCAAAATCTCTGCCGCATGCTCACGCTGGCCAAGCTGCGCGCTGCGAAGAACGCCAGCCGCATCACCTGGGCGGAGCTGGAGCAGCATGCGCAGGGATTGATGGCGCTTTCAGGCGATGAAGAAGGGCCGCTGGTGCAGGCCATCAGCCGTGGGGAGCGTGAGTCCGCGCTGGGTGTCATGGAAAATCTCGTGCGCATCTTTGGCGTCCAGAATTTCGGCGTGGAAATCCAACGTCATCATCTGGCCGGTGACCGGCGCCGTGCGGCCTCCCTGGTGGAGCTGGCGGAGCGTTTTTCCCTTCCTCTCATCGCCTCCAACGGCCCCTGCCATGCCACGCGTGAAGGCCGCCTGCTGCTGGATGCTTTTACGGCGCTGCGCCACCACACCACGCTGGATGAGGCGGGCCTGCTGCTCGCGCCGAACTCACAGCGTCATCTCAAACGCGAGCGGCAGATGCGCGAGCTGTTTGCCGATCTGCCGACGGCGGTGGAAAACACGGCGCGCCTGGCGGAGCGCGTCGAGTTCACCCTGGAAAATCTCGGCTATGAATTTCCCACCTATGCCGTGCCTGCGGGACACAGCATGGATTCGTTTCTGCGCGAAAGGTCCTTTCATGGCGCACGCGGCCGCTACGGCAGAATGGACGCCACCATCAGGGACAAGCTGGAGCATGAGCTGCGCATCATCATCATGCTCGGCTTCAGCGGGTATTTCCTGGTAGTCTGGGACATCGTGCGCTGGTGCAAAGAGCAGGGCATCCTGGTGCAGGGCCGCGGCAGCGCGGCGAACAGCGTGGTCTGCTATGCCCTGGGCATCACCAATGCGGATCCGATCGCGAACAAGCTCTTGTTTGAGCGCTTCCTCAGCGAGGGCCGTGACACCTGGCCGGACATTGATCTGGACCTGCCCAGCGGCGACCGCCGTGAGCGGGTCATCCAGGAAATGTACCGGCGCTTTGCCCCGCATGGAGCAGCGATGACGGCGAATGTCATCACCTACCGCGGGCGCAGCGCCCTGCGGGAGATGGGCAAGGTGCTGGGGCTGCCACCTGATGTGCTCAGCCGCTTCTCCAGCCTTTTTGCCAATGGGGATTTTCATCACACCCTGGGAACGGCCGACCATGTGAAACGCGCCGGCCTGCCCGAAAACCACCCGCGGCTGGACGCTCTGCTGCGGCTGCATGCCGCGGTGCACGGGCTGCCGCGGCATCTGGGCCAGCACAGCGGCGGCATGGTGCTGTGCAGCCAGGGTCTCAACACGATGGTTCCTCTGGAACCGGCGTCGATGCCGGGACGTGTCGTGGTGCAGTGGGATAAGGATGACTGCGCAGACCTGGGCATCATCAAGGTGGATCTGCTCGGACTGGGCATGATGGCGGTGCTGGAGGAGACCATCGACACCTGCCGTGTACGCGGAGAAACGCGCGCCGTCGAGCTGCACCGCATTCCGCAGGATGATGCGGCGACCTATGACATGATCTGCCGTGCGGACACCATCGGTGTGTTTCAGATCGAGAGCCGTGCGCAGATGGCCACCCTGCCACGGCTGCAGCCGCGCTGTTTTTACGATCTGGTGGTGGAGGTGGCCATCATCCGCCCCGGGCCGATCGTGGGCAAAATGGTGCACCCGTATCTGAACCGCCATGCGGGGCGGGAGAAGGTGGACTACATCGCGGATTGTTTTCAACCGGTGCTGGAGCGCACGCTGGGGGTGCCGTTGTTTCAGGAGCAGGTGCTGCAGATGGCCATGCTGATCGCCGGCTTTAGCGGCAGCGAGGCGGAGGAGCTGCGGCGTGCGCTGAGCTTTCACCGCTCCCAGGAGCGCATGGACAAGGTGATGGCCAAACTGCGGCTGGCGATGAAGCAGCGCGAAGTACCCGAAGCAACGCAGGACCGCGTGGTGAAGTCCATTCAGTCCTTCGCGGTGTACGGGTTTCCGGAATCTCACGCCATCAGCTTTGCGCTGCTGGCCTATGCCAGCGCGTGGCTGCGCACGCACCGGCTGGCGGAGTTTACAGCAGCGCTGCTCAACAACCAGCCCATGGGTTTTTATTCCTCGGCCACGCTGGTGCGGGATGCAAAACTGCACGGCCTCCGGGTGCTGCCCGTCTGCGTGTGCGTGTCGGATCTCGGCTGCAGAGTGGATGATGATGCCACGATCCGGCTGGGGCTCAGCCAGCTCCGCGGCTTCTGCGCCGCCTCCAGAAACCTGCTGATCTCGGCACGCCAGTCCGGCCCCTGGCTCAGCATGGAGGATTTCCTGCTGCGCTGCCCGCTGCCCAAGGATGAGCTGCGGGTGCTGGCCAGGTCAGGTGCCCTCAATGCGTTAGGCGGAAACCGCCGTGCCGCCCTTTGGGAGGTGGAGCACAAACGCGAGCTCAATCTCTTCTCCATTCATCGAAATGCCGCTGTTGAAGACGCAGAAACGTCCTCGCCTCTCGCCGTCATGACGCCGGTGGAAAGGCTGGAGGCCGACTACGCCTCCACATCGCTGACCGTGGGTCCGCATCCCATGGCGCTCATGCGTGCGGCACTGCCAGACATCACGCGCGCCTGTGACCTCCCCGGCGGACGTCGTGGTTCGCGGGTGAAAATCGGCGGCATGGTGATCTGCCGCCAGCGGCCCGGCACCGCGAACGGGCATGTCTTCATCAGCCTTGAAGATGAAACCGGCATTGCGAATGCCTTTGTTCCCTCGGAGTTGTTTGAAGCACGCAGGCTGGTCATCACGCAGGAGTCTTTCCTGCTCATCCGCGGGCGGCTGCAGATTGAGGATGGCGTCACCACCGTCCTGGCGCTGGCCATTGACCGCCTGCCAGGCCCGGCGCACGGCGGCGTGCAGTCGCATGATTTTCATTGAAGGGCGCCTCAGGAAACCTGCCCGCCAGCGTACCTCATCCTGCGAAGCGGAATGCCCCGGCCCCTCACCCGGTCTCTCCCGGAGGACGCTCAGACCCAACACACTTCGACGGGGAGCGGGGATTCACGTTGAAGCACTTTGGAACTCAATCGGAGCCCTGACGGGTTTCTCCTCTCCCCGTCGAGGACACCGCTGCTTCAAGGTTGGTTCGGGGAGAGGTCGGGTGAGGGGGCGGCTGGCTGCTTCGCAGGATGCGATTGGGAAAGAGCAGTTTCCAGAGGTGTCCTGAGCAGAATCGTCAAGCCAGAGCCCTGGCCACCACGCGCAGGTGCATGCGCAATGAATGTCCGCTCCTCAGGAAACGAGGAGCGGTCAGTGGCGATCCTGGCGGACGTGATCGGCGATGAGGCGGTCCAGCTCGCGGACACCAAAAGGTTTGTTCAAGTAGGCGGTGGCTCCGGCGGCCAGGCACTTTTCCTTGTCCGTGGCGCTCACATGACCTGAGAGGCTGACGATGGCGATGTCCCGCGTCTTGGGATCGGCGGAAGCACGGATCTGCCGGATGGCGCTCAGGCCATCCACGACCGGCATGCGCACATCCATGAGGATGAGGTCAGGCTTCAGCGTGCAGGCCTGCTGCACCGCCTCGTTGCCATCCCGCGCGGTGATGACGTTGAAGCCGAGGCTTTCCAGGTAGTTGCGCGTGACCGTGATGAGCGCGGGCTGGTCATCCGCAATGAGAATGGTGGGCTGCTGCTGCTGCTGCGAGCCGACGGGTGCTGCGGCTTCCGGAATGACCTGCGGCTCCGGCATGGTGCCTGATTCCAGCGCTGCTTCCTCCACGGCCAGTCTGTCCAGGGGCAGGCGGATGGACATGCCGACCTCCTGGCCGCCCGTTTCATCCATCTCAAAGGAGCCGCTGTGAAGCTGCACGAGCTGCTGCAGCAGAGCCAGGCCGATGGGTTTGACTTTCCCGAGCTGGCTGAGGAGCTGGGCGGGCGTGCCGCCGCCTCCCGTGGCGGCGCCGCGGGTCTGGAGCTGGAGCCCCTTCTCGCCATGCGTGATGTGCAGGCGCAGCCCGCCGCCCGTGTTCATGGTCAGGATCGCGGCGGAGAGCAGCTCTGTGATGACCTGCTGCAGACGGTGCGGATCCGCCAGGACGCTGAGCCGAGGCGGCTGCACTTCAGTGACGATCTGAATGGACCGTGACTTTGCCAGCGCCGCCACCGTCGCCACGCTCGCGGCGCATTTCTCACTGACCACGCAGGCGCTCTTTGCCAGCGGGGAGGCGCCGGCTTCGATCCTGCCGAGGTCCACCACGTCCGCGATGAGCTGGAGGAGCTGCCGGGCGCTGTCCTGAATGGCGGTGACCGCTTTTTTCTGCGTGCTTTCCAGAGGTCCATACACGCCTTCGAGCAACGTTTCTCCTTGAGCGAGAATGTTTGAAATGGGATTGCGCAGCTCATGACCCATGCTGCCGAGGAACTCATTTTTCTCCGCAGTGGACCCCTCGGTGAAGGAAAAATGCGCTCGCAAGGCGTCGTGAGGCCGAGGTTTAGGAAAGTCTAAATCATTATTCATTATCGTGCTTCCACGCTACAGGTGTCAGATTTGTTGTATGTTACCGCTGATTTCAGCCATCATCATAAAATAAGAACATTCATGCAGCAGGCAAATTGGCATTCCAGTTGTTCAGGAAAATCCGGGTTGATCCTGCTGGTGGAGGATCATGACCTCTACCGCGAGGTGGTGCGTGCCGCGCTTGGCAGGTACCTGCCTCACTTTGAAATGGTGGAGGCGGACTGCGTGGCCGCCGCTCTGCCAGTGCTGCAGGCACACAAGATCGACGTGATGGTGGTGGACATGACCCTGCCCGATGGATCTGCGATTGATCTGGTGGAGCAAAGCAGGTATTTCATCGAGCAGGGAGTCAAAGTTATCGTACTGAGCAGTCATTCCAGCGCCGACATGCTGCCGGTGCTGAGCCGCAGTGATGTGCATGGCTTTGTCTCCAAGGAACAGGGGTTGAAAACACTTGCCGAGGCGATCACCGCCGTCTGCCGCGCCGATGCTCCTGCATTGGTGGAAAGGGAGCCGGCGCTGACACAGGCATTGTGAATGTTTGACCTCACTGCCATGATCGCCTGCCCCATGCCGCCATCCATCGCCAAAGATGATCTGGACATCGCCCTGCAGGGCGACTGGTTTCGCAGCGTCTTTGACTGCCTGAATGACGCGGTTTTCATCCATGACGCGGTCACCGGGGCCATCCTGGAGGTGAACCAGCGCGCCTGCGAAATGTATGGCTGCGGGCCGGATGAAATGCGCAGGCATTCGGTGGCGGTGTTCAGTGTGAACACCCCGCCCTACACCGCCGATGAAGCGCTGCACTGGATGCGCAAGGCGGTCGAGGAAGGGCCGCAGTTGTTTGAGTGGCAGGCACGTTCGTTTTCGGGGCGCGTGTTCTGGGTGGAGGTGAGCATGCGCAAGGCGGAGATCCTGGGCGAGGACCGGCTGGTCGTCACCGTGCGCGACATTTCCAAGCGCAAGCACGCCGAGAGCGAACTGCGGCGGAGCGAAGAACGGTTCCGCACCGTGCTCGGCAACTCCAAGGACCCCGTTTACTGCCTGAGCCTGCCCTCGCTGACCTATGATTACATCAGCCCCGCGGTGGAGCAGGTCCTGGGCTTCAGCATCGAGGAATGCATCGCGGGCGGACTGCGGTTCATGTTTTCTCGGATTCATCCCGAGGATTATCATTTGAAGCGTGACCGTCTGGAAAAGCTGATGGCACGCGACCTGAACGGTGATTTTCAGCCCGTGCTGGAATACCGCTTCAAGCACAAGAACGAGGCCTACCGCTGGATCAGCGACAGCCGCTCCGTGGTCCGGGACAGCGAAGGCAGGCCGGTGGCCATCATCGGCAACCTGCGTGACTTCACCACACGGCGGGAGCAGGAGGAGGCGCTGCAGCAGCAGGCGCATGCCACGCTGCTCCACCATCTGGAAAACACCTCGCTGGCGCTGGTGGAGTGTGACACGACCAGCCGCATCTGCCGCTGGTCCCCGCAGGCTGAAAAGATCTTCGGCTGGAGCGAGGACACCGTGATGGGGCGCAATCACAGCGACTGGAACTTCGTCCATCCCGAGGATCTGCCGCGCGTGAAGGCCACGCTGGGCCGGCTGCTGGACCGCTCGGAATCACGCAACACCTGCATCAACCGCAACTTCACCAGCGACGGCCGGGTGATCGTGTGTGAGTGGCACAACTCCGCGCTGCTGAATGAAGAGGGGGAGCTGCAGTCCATCCTCTCCCTGGCCTCGGACATCACGGTGGAGAAAAAAGTGGAGGAGGCGCTGCGGGCGATGGCCGAAGGCGTTGACGCGCGCAGCGGCGAGACGTTCTTCCAGTCCCTGTGCCTGCAGGTGGCCCGCACGCTGGAGGCCAAATACGCCATGGTCGCCATGCTGCTGCCGGAGCGCGACCGCATGGTGCGGACGCTGGGTTTTTGCGCGGACGGCAAGGTGCTGCCAAACAAGACCTGCTCCCTCGTGGGCACGCCCTGCTACAACGTGGCCAGCGGCGAGGTGTGTTATTACGACCGTGATGTGCGGGATCACTTTCCGGATGACCAGCTTCTGCAGGAGCTGGGCGCGAACAGCTACATGGGCATGCCGCTGCATGCCACGGACGGCAGGGTGATCGGCATGATCGCGGTGTTCAGCGACCACGCGCTGGACCACCGCGAACGCCTGCAGGCCGTGTTCCAGCTCTTTGCCGTGCGGGCGGCCGCGGAAATGGAGCGCCATCAGGCGGAGCTGGCGCTGCGGCAGAGCGAGGAGCGCTACGCGCTGGCGGCCACCGGCTCCACCGGCGGCGTGTGGGACTGGGACATCCGCACCGGAGGCGTTTATTATTCGGCGCGTTTCCGTGAGCTGCTCGGCTACAATCATGAGGAGTTTCCCAGCCTGTTTTTCGCCTGGGAGCAGAAGATGCACCGTGAAGACCTGCCGCTGGTGCGCGCGGCGCTGGAAAGCCACCTGGAACAGCACAGCGAGTTCTGCATTGAATTCCGCATCCAGGTGAAGTCGGGGGAGTACCGCTGGTTTGAAGCCCGCGGCCAGGCGCTCTGGGACAAATATGGCGAGCCCTACCGCATGGCGGGCTCCGCACTGGACATTCACGAACGCAAGCTGGACGAGCAGCGCCTGCTGCGCCTCAACCGGCTGCACGCCATGTCCAGCAGCATCAACGAGGCGATCGTGCGCATCCGCGAGCCGCAGTTGCTCTATGAGACGGCGGTCAGCATCGCCGTGGAAAAGGGCAGCATGAAGATGGCCTGGATCGGCTTTTACGACGAGGAGTCGCAGATCCTGAAGCCCGCCGCCTGCGCGGGCAGCTACCAGAACTACCTGGACGGCCTGACTCTGATCACGCGCGGGGATCATCCCTCCGGCCGCGGGCCTGCGGGCCGTGTGTTTCGCAGCGGCACGCATGAGATCTCCAACGACATCGAGAACGACGAAACCTTTTATTTTCGTGAGCGGGCCCTGGAGCGCGGCTTCCGCTCCTGCGCCGCATTTCCTTTGAAGCCTGGCGGCGTTCCCGTGGGTGTGCTGCTGATCTATGCTGATGAGCGCGACTGCTTCCAGGAGGAGGAGATCCGCGTGCTCAGCGCCCTGGCCAATGACCTGTCCTTTGCCATGGAGACCGTGGAGCGCGAGAGGGAGCGCCAGCAGGCCATCGAGGCTCTGCGTGAAAATGAACGCATGATCTCGACGCTGATGGGCAACCTCCCCGGCGCCGCCTACCGCTCTCTCATCGATGAAAAATGGACGCTCGAGTTCATCAGCGAAGGCTGCCTGGAGCTCACCGGATATGAAGCGGAGGTGTTTGCCGGCAATGGCGAGGTCTTCTTCGGCGATCTGATCCACCCGGAGGACCGCGAGCACGTACGGCAGACGGTGGCGGAGGCGGTGGCGGAAGGAAAACGCTTTGAAATGAGCTACCGCATCCGCACCGCGGAAGGCGCGGTGAAGTGGATCTGGGAGCGCGGCCAGGGCATTCCCTCCGAGGACGGCGTGATGCGGCACATCGAGGGCTTCATGACCGATGTGACCGAAAAGCGCCGCATGGAGTCGCAGACCCTGCGCAATCAGCGGCTGGAGAGCATCGGCACGCTGGCGGGCGGCGTGGCGCATGACTTGAACAACGTGCTCACGCCCATTTTGATGTCCCTCACCATCCTGCGGATGAAGCTGCAGCAGCCGCGGGATGTGGAGCTGCTGAACGCGATGGAGAACAGCGCGAACCGCGGCGCGGAAATGGTGAAGCAGATCCTGAGCTTCGCGCGCGGCGTGGAGGGCCGCAGCATGCGCCTGCGCCCGCAGGATGTGCTGCAGGAGATCGAGCAGCTCATCCATGAAACCTTCCCCAAGTTCATCAAGTGCCGCATCTCCTGCGCGGAGGAGACATGGAATGTGGAGGGAGACCCCACCCAGCTCCACCAGGTGCTGCTCAACCTCTGCGTCAACGCCCGCGACGCCATGCCCGGAGGCGGCGAGCTGGACATCACCGTGAGCAACGTGGTCGTGGACGAGCAGTTTGCCAGCATGCACCCCGACGCCAACACGGGACCGCATGTGGTGCTGGAGGTGCGCGACACGGGCACGGGGATTCCGCTGGAAGTGCGCGACCGCATTTTCGACCCCTTCTTCACCACCAAGGAAATGGGCAAGGGCACCGGCCTCGGACTGGCCACGACGCTGGGCATCGTCAAATCCCACCGTGGCTTCATTGATCTCGCGAGCCGGATGGGAAAAGGAACGGCGTTTCGCGTCTATCTGCCGGCCAAGACGGACGTGGAAAACCGCGAGATCCACGTGGCGGAGTCCACCCGCTGCCTCGGCCAGGGCGAGCTCATCCTCATTGTGGATGATGAAGCCGCCATCCTCACCGCCACCAAGCACACCCTGGAGGCCTTCGGCTACCGGGTCATCGCCGCCTGCGACGGCACCGACGCCATCGCAACCTTCCTGAAAAACACGGAAAAGCCGGTCGCGCTCATCACGGACATGATGATGCCGAACATGGACGGGCCCACGCTCATCCAGGCCCTGCTGAAGATTCATCCCTCCCTGCCGATCATCGGCGCGAGCGGCCTCAGCCATCAGATGCAGGCGCAGGTGAACAGCCTGGGCGTGAAGCATTTCCTCCGCAAACCTTACAACGCCGACGCGCTGCTGGAGGCGCTGAGGGACGTGCTGCAGCCCGCAAGGAAGACCGCCTGATCTGGCAGGGCGGTCAGTGCGGGTGCTGCTCGTTCAAAACCTGGTGCAGGGCCCGAAGAATGGTTTCGGCCGTGTACGGCTTGGGCAGGAACTGCCGCACCCGCGTGCCCATGGACTTGGCGAGGCCATGGTTGGAATTGATCCCGCTGGCGGCGATGATGCGGACCTCCGGGTTCATTTTCATGAGCACCTGGATGGTGGTGGTGCCATCCATGACCGGCATGCGCATGTCGGTCAAAACCAGCGCGACGTCGTTTTGATGCTTGGAGTAGAGGGTCACCGCCTCCGCGCCGTCCGCGGCCAGAAGCACGCGGTAGCCGTAGGCCTCAAGGGTCTGGCGTGTGATCTCACGCACGGCGGCCTCGTCATCGACGAGGAGAACAAGCTCGTGATTGCCGCGCGGCAGCACCTGGTCTTCCACCACCGAGCGGGCCGTGACCTGCGCCGGCTGGGCCGGAAGGTACACGCGGAAGGAGGAGCCGTGGCCCAGCTCGCTGTAAACACGGAAAAAGCCGCCATGGCTTTTCATGATGGCCAGCGAAGTGGAGAGCCCCAGCCCGGTGCCCTTCCCCGTTTCCTTGGTGGTGAAGAAAGGATCAAAAATTTTCGGCATCACTTCCGGCGCGATGCCCACACCGTCGTCTTCGACGCTGATCATGATGTGCGGGCCTTCCCGCGCCTCGATGTTCATCGCGGCGTACTGCGCATCGATGAGCACGCTGGCCGCGCTGATGGTGAGCGTGCCCCCCGCGGGCATGGCGTCCCGCGCGTTGACGCACAGGTTGAGCAGCACCTGATGGATCTGCGTGGGGTCTCCTGACACCGTGTCGTCTTCCTGCAGGTCGCACTGGGTGCGGAGATGAATGTTTTTGGGGAAGGTGTCCCCCACGATGCGCGCCAGGTCCTGCAGCAGGCGGCTGATCTGGAGAGGCGTCTTCTGCCCTTCCATCCCGCGCGCGAAGGACAGCACCTGGTTGAGCATGTCCGCGCCGCGCCGCGCGCTGGAGGCGATGGTCTCCAGCGTTTCCTTGCTCGCCGCGTCCTTGATGCGCAGATTGAGCAGGTCCACCGACATGAGGATCGGCGTGAGCACATTGTTGAGGTCATGGGCGATGCCGCCCGCCAGCGTGCCGATGCTCTCCATGCGCTGGGAGCGGAGGATCTGGTCCTTCAGCCGCTTCTGCTCGGTGATGTTGGTGTTGATGGCCAGCACGCACTTGGGCCTGCCCTCCGCATCGCGCACCAGGGTCCACCGGCCTTCCACCGTCAGCTCCTCCCCGTTCTTGGTCACCTGCTGGATCTCACCCGCCCATTCGCCTTCGGAGAGCACCTTGCCGTTCCTTTCGTCAAACTGCGCGGCATCGACGTAGAGCAGCTCGGAGACCTTCCGCCCCTTCGCCTCCTCGGCCGTCCAGCCATAAAGCATCTCCGCGCTCTTGTTCCAGTAGGTGATCCTGTGCTCAAGATCACGCACCAGAATGGCGTCGTTCGCCTTGTCCAGCAGCGAGGCCTGCTGCCGCAGCATGTCCTCCACCTGCCTCCGCTCCCACTGCGCCAGCACGAGGGAGATGAAATGCGCCAGCGAAGTGGCGAAGCTTTTCTCTTCGGGCAGCCAGCTCCGCGCCGGGCCCACGTGCTCATGGCACAGCACTCCCGCCAGCACCCCGCCCACATGCAGCGGAGCATCCAGCATGGAGGTGATCCCCAGCGGCGTGAGGTAGCTTTCGGCAAACTCCCGCGTGCGCGCATCACTCCGCGCGTCATCCGCCGCGATGGTTTCATTTTGCGCAAGAGCACGAAAATAGGCCGGATAATCCTTTTCATGCAATTCCAGGCCCGAGGTGTGCCGGCGCGCACCAGACTCAAACAGCATCTGGCACACGATGCTGCTGCGGCTCTGGTCATACCGCCAGATGCTCACACGCTCCACCTCCATCGCGTGGGCGATTTCTTCGACGATCAGGCGGAAGGCCGTCTCCAGATGCACCGCCTGCATCACCCCGCCCCGGATCATGCGCGCCAGCGCGATGTGCTGCCTTTCATAGCGCAGGTTGCTCCTCCACAGCCGGTCCGCCGCCTCCTTGCGCGCGGTGATGTCCCTCTGCACCGCCACAAAATGAGTCGGCCTCCCGTCGGGTCCGTTGATCGGCACGATGTCAATCTCGATGCAGAAGGCGGTGCCGTCCTTCTTGTAGTTGATCAGCTCCTCCTTGCTCGGCAGCCCCTGCGCCAGCGCCGCGTGCATCCTGCCCAGCGCAAACCGGTCCGTCGCAGGCCCCTGCAGAAACCGCGGGCTGCGCCCCAGCGTCTCCTCCCGGCTGTAGCCGGTCTGCCGCGTGAAGGCGTCGTTCACAAAAACAATGCGCGGCCCGGGTTCCACCAGCGGCTCGGGCTCCGTGATGATCACGATGTCATTGAGCCGCGCCACGCACGTCTCCAGCAGCCGCAGTTGCTCCTGGTCACGGCGCGATTTGGTGATGTCCTTGCACAGCACCACCATGTGCAGCGCCAGCCCCGCTTCATCCCTCATGGCGGAGACGCTGTTCTCCACCCACGCCACCTCCCCGTTTTTGCACACATAGCGCTTTTCGACGATGAAGTCGTTGATCTCCCCCTCGATCAGCCGCTGGTTCAGCTCCTGCTTGCGCACCACGTCATCAGGGTGCGTGATGGTGGCAAAGGATCTCCCGATCATTTCGTGCTCCGCGTACCCAGTGATCTGGCAGTAATGCTGGTTGATGTGGAGGATCGCTCCTCCCATGTCCGTGATCGCAAAGCCCACCCTGGCATTGGCGAACGCATGCCGGAAGCGCAGCTCGCTCGCCTTGAACACCTCCTCCGCCAGCTTGCGCTCCGTGATGTCATGCGCCGTTCCCACCATGCGCAGCGGGCGCCCCGTGTTCTCATCCAGAAATATCTGCGCGTCTTCGTGGATGTGCCTCACTTCCCCCTGCGGAAGAATGATGCGGTGGTCGATCGAGTAACGCCCGTGCGTTCGGATGGCTTCAGCGACGGCCTGGCGGATCAGTTCACGGTCATCCGGATGCACCGCGCGGAAAAAATTCTCATTGGTGGGCTCGATGCCCCCCACTTCATGACCAAAAATGCGGAATATCTCGTCGGACCAGCGCAGGCTGTTGTTGCCCAGGTTGTCCAGGTCCGTCAGATCCAGCTCCCAGCTCCCGAAATGGGAGATGCGCTGCGCTGCGGCCATCGTGGCCTCGCTTTGGCGCATCTGCTCCTGCACCTCCTGATTGCGCAGCCCCTGTTCCGCCTGTTTCCGCGCGCAAATGTCGATGCAGGTGATCAGGGCCCCCGTGCTGTCACTGGTTCGCAGCGGGATCAGGGTGACTTCGATCCACCCGCCGTCGGAGGAACCCGTGAGGCGTGACTGCATCTGCACGCCGGGTGACTCGCCGTTCAGGATCTTCCGGAGGGCGCGTGACCATCCGCCCGCCCCTTCAAAAACGGGCTCGCATGTGTCAGCAATGAAATCAAAACAACTGCCGCCCGTCTGCGGCGGCCGCCATTCCCGCCCTGAAATCGGTGGAAAGCAGTCCAGCCTGCCGTTCACTTCTTGAATGATGCCCTGCCCATCCACCCGGAGCACCAGGCTGCAAGCCAGAGGCTGCTCCTGCGGGGTGGAATGTGACAAGGCAGTTTTCATGACCGGAAGACTGCTGGGGCTACAATCTTCAGGAAAGGCGGCTTCTCTTTGACGGCCGCGCGGTGTATACGTGGGCATTTCTTACGCCGGAGAAGTCTGTGCGTAGAAAAACACATGGTGGAAACACAACGGCCAGGACCGCTCTGACCTTGGACCGGATTTGCCTCCGTAAACAACAGAAAAACAATGAAACATGAATCTACCCATGCGTTTCCTTCGGCCATTGGCGGGCGGGGTCAAGACCATGTACATGCCAAATCCTGCCCTGCGGACGATTTCAGAAAAATTCCATGCTCACTATGCATGCTGGAGCTCCATCCTGTCTCTTGAAAGACGTTTTTCGACCTCTTGATTCGCAGGGGTCATGCTGCGTTTTTGGCATTCCTCCATGCACCTGCGCGGAGACCATGCGGAGAGGAAGATCTGCGGAGACCCCGGGCGTGGTCGTGGTGACTCGTCCGTTCCTGGCGCTTCTCACAGCCGTGCCGGCTGCAGCAGGGCCTTGCCCACGATGTTCAGCAGTTCCACCATGCCAAAAGGCTTTGGCAGGAAGTTTTCGCCGGCTTTCAGCTCTTTCGCGTTGGGCAGGCTCGTGGGCGAGTAGCCGCAGGTGAAAATCACCGGAAGAGTCGGGTCTTCCGCGGCCAGGGCCTTTTCAAGATCAAACCCGCTCACGCCGCCGGGCAGTTTGACATCGATCAGGGCGAGCTTGATGACGGCGGCCTTCTCGCGCCAGATCGCCCACGCTTCATTCGCATCTGCCGCCGTGAGCACCTTGTGCCCCTGGCTCGTGAGCACGTATTCCATCACCTGCCGCACCGAGTCTTCATCATCGACGATCAGAATGGTCGATGACTCCTCCTCGGCATTGGTCATCAGAAGCTTCTTCTCCGGCGTGGCGTTGGCGGGTGCCGTCCCGGTGGCCACTGGTAGATAAATGGAGAATTCCGTGCCGACTTCCAGCACGCTCCGCGCTTCGATCCACCCGCCCTGCATGCGCACCAGCCCCTGCACCAGGATCAAGGCGATGTCCGCCCCCCCCTCCGGTGATGAGGACAGCTTGGCCGAGTCGAACAGGCCTGCCAGCTCCGCGGGGGTCAGCCCCTTGCCCGTGTCAGAAATCGTCATGGCGATGTGGTCCCCCGGCTTGGCCTCCGCGTGCATCTGGCGCGCGGCCGCCTCGTCAGGGATGTACATCTGCCGGGTCTGGATCGTCAGGCGGCCGCCGGTGGGCATGGATTCACGCGCATGGAGCAGCAGATTGAAGAGGATCTGCTCCAGCGCCGCCTGGTCCGCCATGACGCAGGGCAGCTCGGGGTTGTGGCTGATCTCGAAGGCGATCTGCTCACCAATGGCCTTCTGCAGCATGGCGGCCTGACCGTCGATGATCTGCCCCAGGTGCAGGGGGGAGGGCTGCAGATATTCGCGCCGGTTGAACGAGACAAACTGGGACGTCACTCCGGCCGCCCGCTGCGTGGCGAGCACCAGCTCCTTCAAAGTGGCGGTGGGCAGCACACTGGAACCGCTGCCATCCTGGGTCATCTGCGCCACCTCCAGGTGGCCCTGGATCACGGTGAGGTAGTTGTTAAAAAAGTGCGCCATTGCATCGGCGAATCGCCCCACACTCTCCAGGCGCTGGTTCCGGCAGAGCCGGTCCTCCAGTTGCTTGCGGTGGTCCTGCTCCAGGCGCAGCCGGTTGCTCACATCTTCAAAGCGGGAGGTGACCTCCAGCAACTGCGCGCTCAGGTTGAGCGTGCGGTGGGAGGTCTGGTTCTCCGCGCCGTGCCGGACGTTCAGCGTCCGGATCAACTGGGTGATTTCGAAAGGCACGAGCCTGAACTTGAACACCAGAAGCTGGGGATTGCCGCCGAGGTCGATGGGGATCTGCTCGAACGCCTCCAATTGGGAAACCGCGTGCAGCACGATGTGCAGATCACGCTGGGTATGCCAAAGGCGGTTGATGACATGCCGGTAATCTTTTCCATAGAAAAGACGGCCATCCATAATAATCACAGAAAACGGCCGGTGTTCTTGGACTGCGGCTTCAACCATCGCCAGCGCTTCCTTCTCATTTGCGATGCAGGTCACTTCCGGGGCCGGAGCAGCCTTGGCCTTGGAGGTGGCATGCGTCGCAGCCTGCGGGGCGGAGGAACTGCCGCCCGGGCTCATATTCTGCAGAGCGTGGGAAATGCGCAGGTCCTCTTGCAGGGTTCGCTCCTCCGTCACAATCAGAATCCGGCTGCAAGTGCTGAGGTTGGGCTGAATAGTATTTAGATACATGTGCCGAAAGTTACCCCGACTTTGTTATAAAATTAATAAAAATAGGTTTATTCTGGCTATAAATTAGACTCACCGGAGCTAATTATAAAATGTGGCTATGCTATCGGTTTAGGTTATGCCTAAATATTAAATCAACATTTAGGTGCTAAGGGCCTCGAAGTGTGGATTTTCTAAATACTGCAAGTCCGCGGTTCAATGATTTAGCCCACCATGCCTCCTTCCCCCCTCGAAATGGAAAAAAACTCGGCTGCCGTGCTTCTGCAGGCGCTGAGCTGCCTGCTGAAAGAAGAAGATGCGCAACGGGTCGATCTCGCCCATCTGCTGCACAAGGACATGGCTGGCGGCCTGGTGGCCTGCGCCTCCCTGGGCGAGATGATGCGCCATGAACTTGCCAACGGCGGGGATGCCGCCAGCGTCACCAGGCTCCTGGGCAGCCTGGACGCCACCCTGCGGCAGACGCTGCAACTGGTGCGCGACATGACGGAAAAGCAGTTTCCGCCTGTTTTGAAGGCGTTCGGTCTGCACGTGGCCCTGCAGCAGTTGGTCCGCAACGTAGGGGAAAATTTCGCCGGCTCTCTCGTCCTCCACATCAATGGTGACGAGCCGCCGTTCGACCTCGCCAGCCGGCTCAATCTCTTCCGCATCATGCAGGCGCTGCTCACGCATTGCGTGCGCTTTGCCAACACCTCCTGGGTGGAGGTGACCTGCCTGGCCTCTGCTGAGAAGCTGGAGATCACCATCGACCACGACGGCGGTGACAGCATCTGGAAGGAAATGGTGCCGGGATCTGAAATGGCCGTCATCGAGGCCCGCTGCGCCCTGCTCGGCTCGCGCATCGAGGTCATGGCCGCCGGCCCGGCCGGAAGTTCGCGCATCAGCCTCATGGCCCTCCCATCCACACCGCAGTCAGGCGGCATGACCCCCTCACGTGATTGAACACCTTCATGCACTCTCCACCACCATTCAATATCCTGGTCGTCGATGATCACGCGCTGGTGCGCGAAGCCTTCACCAGCATGCTGAAGGGAGAATTTCCCCAGGCCACGGTGGTTTCCACCGGCACCTGCGCGGAGGCCATGGTGGAGGCCCGCCTCCGCAATTATGAAATCGCCCTGGTGGACATCGAGCTGGGAGACCGCTCAGGCATGGAGCTGACCACGGAGCTGCGCACGCTGCCCACGCCGCCCAAAATCATCGCCGTTTCCATGCACCAGGAGGAGACCTTTGTCTCACGCACGATGCAGCTCGGGGCGCGCTCCTACGTGACGAAGGATGCGCCGCCGCATGAGCTCTTTGACGCCATCCGCAGCACGCTGGAAGGCCGCAGCTACATCTCCAGGGAGCTGGCTCAAAAATTTGCAGACAGGTCGATCCGCAAGGGCTCTGCCAGCCAGGTGCATGAGAAGCTTTCCAACCGCGAACTCGAAGTGCTCATGCAGCTCGCCCGGGGCAAAAGCCTCAAGCAGGTCGCGCTCGATCTTTCTCTCAGTCCCCGAACTGTCGCAGTGCACAAGCACAACCTGTGCCGCAAGACAGGGCTCAAAGGAACTGTCGAGATTCTCAGATACTGCCAGTCCAACGGCCTCGCCTGACCTGACGTGACCTGACCTCAACGCTCTCCCAACCATGAAAGCACCTGTCTTCCGCTCCATCGTCGCCCTCAGCCTGGCTGCCATGGCAGCGCATGCCTCCGAGACGCTCTCGGTCGTCCCCGACTCCGCGCAGGCGCTGGGCATCGCGGGCGGCAGGTATGCCAACCTGAAGGACGCCTCCTCCGTGCGCGTGTCACCCGCCAACATGCTGCAGATCGAGAAGAGCGAGCTCCTCATCAACACCGCGGCGTGGTATGGCGACATCCGTTTCAACGGAGCCAACGGGCAGTCGGTGCAGATGAACAAACCCTGGGTGTTTCCCGCCAGCATGTATTTCGTGCAGCCGGTCATTCCCGGAAGGCTGTCCTTCGGTCTCGGTGTCAGCACTCCCTACGGGATGGCTTCCGTCTATCCCCAGAACATGGACGGGAACCTGCGCTATGCGCTGCCTTACTCCTCCAACCTGCTGACCGTGGACATCACACCGGCGGTGGCCTTCAAGGTCACCGACAACCTGAGCGTCGCCGTCGGCATGGACATCATGTATGCCGATCTCACGCTGAAGGAGTTTTACAGCTGGGTTCCCTTCGGCAGCACGACGGAGGGCGACATCCAGATGCACGGCCAGGGCTGGGGACTGGGGGCTTACGGCGCGGTGAACTGGACGATTGCCAAAAGACATCGTTTCACCGTGGTGGGAAGGCTGCCGGTGCATGTGACCTTCAGCGGTGACTTCAAGGCCACAAACATGCCCGCGACCGCGCAGGCGCTGGGCTACAGCCCGTCGAGCAACTTCAGCTCAGACATGAAGTTTCCGGGCTCCATCGCCGCCGGCTACGGTTTTGATGTGACTGACCGCTTCACCATTGGCTTTGACTTCAAGTGGTCGCAAAACTCGTCTCATGACGACCTGCCGCTGCTGATCGGCAACAACCAGGGGCTGCTTGGCGGAGCGACGAGCTCCGTGTTCAACTGGAGAAACTCCATCGATCTCGGCACGGGGATGACCTACCAGCTCAATGAGCGCTGGGTCCTGCGCGGCGGCTACCTGTGGTCGGAAAATTCACAGCCGGCCAGCACTTACAGCCCGGTGGTGTGCACCAATGACCGCAGTGTTTTCAGCCTCGGCGTGGGCTGGCGGGGTAAAACACGCTCCGTGGATGTGACCTATGCTTACGTATACAATCCGACGCGTGTCATCAGCGGCGCTACACAACCACTTTTTGATGGCAACTACAGGCATCAATGGCAGGTGTTGGCCCTCAGTTTCACGCAACGTTTTTAACTCACAATCAAAGCAAAAATGAGCATTCCCTGTGTCTGTCTCCAGCATTTTCGAGTGCCCTTTCCCACCACGCAGCGCCTCCTCCCGGACATGGGTTCTGCAGTCACCCCGGCACTCAACGCTCTAGCAAAGGATTCGTAACATGGAGAACAACGACCACTCACTTCCAGCAGTCGCTTCCACAGGGGAGCGCCTGAGCTTCATCATCTGCCGCAACAGCCAGGGGGCTGAAGTGCGCGGCACTCTTCACCGGCTCACACGCTATCTGGGCGTGTTTGAGGTTTATAATCCCTACAGCATCGTCCAGCTCTCCGAAGTTCTGAACGACTTCCGGATCATGATGAACGAGCGCGTGGTTTATTCAGGCCGCGCGGTCATCGCCAACCTGGTGAACACCGGCATCATGCTCATCTGCGAGGCCTCGCTCTCGGATGAAGGCTGGATCGACATCGACATTCTCTCCCCGGCGCAGAACAAGAGCCGCCTGCTCGCGGACTTTGCCGAGTTCCTCAAGGAGACCGAAAAGAACTACCGCGTCGTGCCGGAATTCAAGCTCGTGGTGGCGGACATGCACACCCTGCTCTCCGACCTCCGCCGCTGGATGGAGCAGGTGGAGCTGGGCGTGCGCTCCCTCCCTTCGGGAGACCGCATCCAGGCGGAGCGCGAAACCATCAAGCAGCTTGAGGACCCCATCCTCCCGGCGGTGGCGCCTCTGCTGGTGCGCTTTGAAAGCACGGCCGGTGAGATTGTGCAGGATCAGCAGCCGGTGCACCGCAGCTACATCAAACGCCAGCTTCACCCGCTGGTTCTGTGCTCACCCTTCATTTATCGAACTTTCCAGAAGCCGCTGGGCTACGCCGGCGACTATGAAATGGTCAGCATGATGCTGCGCGACCCCTATGAGGGCAGCTCCATGTTTGCCAAGATCCTCAACCGCCTCTTCCTCGACACCGCGCCGGTGGTGGCGCACCGCAACCGCATCAAATACCTCAAGCAGCGCCTCCACGATGAGACGGCGCGCATGCACGCGAAGGGCAAGGTGGCACGCATCTTCAACCTGGGCTGCGGCCCGGCGCAGGAGATTCAGAACTTCCTGATCGATGACGATCTCTGCGACCATGCGGACTTCCTGCTGCTGGACTTCAACGACGAAACCATCACCAACACCACGCGGGACCTGGAAAGCCTGCGCGCCCGCCACCGCCGCCGCACCGGCATCAAGCTCGAGAAGCGCTCGGTGCATCAGATCCTCAAGGAATCCTCCCGCACCGGCGCGGGGTTTGAGGCTGGCAGCTACGATCTCGTTTACTGCGCGGGCTTGTTTGACTACCTCTCAGACCGCATCTGCCGCCGCCTGCTGGAGGTGTTTTACGATCTGGTCGCGCCGGGCGGACTGCTCATCGCCACCAACGTGGATCTCTCCAACCCTTCGCGAAACTGGATGGAGTACGTGCTTGAGTGGCATCTGGTCTATCGCAACAAGGAGCAGTTTGCCAAGATCGCCCCGGACAAGGCCCCGCCAGGGTCGGTTGAAGTGAAAGCCGACGAAACCGGCGTGAACATCTTTCTTGAAGTCCGCAAGCCCGCCTAATGACCGCAGCGCAGCCAGTTCTGATGGACAGCCTGGAGAGTTCGTTTGACACCTACGAACGCCCCATCCGCGTCCACAACTACAAGCTGGGCGCGCTGCTGGCCGGCATCTTCATGCCTGCGGGGGCTTCATTGGACTTTTTCATGTACGGCTGGAAGGGGGCGCTGGACTTTTTCCCCGTGCGCCTGTTTTCAGCGGTGCTGCTGGCGCTGGTCTGGCTGGCCCTGCACTACCATCCAGGAACACGCTACTACCGCTATCTGGGGTTCTCGGTCGCGCTCATTCCGCTGCTGGCCATCTCCTGGATGATCTATACCAAGGACGGTGCCATCTCCCCCTACTACGCGGGGTTGAACCTGGTGATGCTCGGCTCGGCGCTGCTGCTGCGCTGGACGCTGGAGGACAGCATCCTCATCTTCGTGCTCAACTTCGTCGCCTACCTGGCGGCGGCCATGCTGCACGGGCCGTTTTCCATCCAGGGCCTGTTCTTCAACAACCTGTACTTTCTTTTCGTCACCGGCGTCTTCATTGTGGCCGGAAGCTGGTATTACAACCGCATCCGCCTCTCCGAGTTCAAGCTCCGCCACGACCTGGACCTCAACCGTGCTGAACTGGAGGAGAACAACAAGAAGCTCCGGGAGCTGGACGAGGCCAAGGGCCGCTTCTTTGCCAACATCAGCCACGAACTGCGCACGCCGCTCACCCTCCTCATTGCTCCGCTGGAAAGCCTCATCCAGCGCATGGACTCAAACCGGCCGCAGGAAGAGCGCGACCTGATGGCGACCATGCATGGCAACTCCATGCGCCTGCTGAAGCTCATCAATGACCTGCTGGACCTCGTGCGTCTGGAGTCCGGCAGGGCGCAGATCCGCACCCGGCGTGTGAACATGAACGCTTTCATCAACGGCCTCGCCACGGCCGTCGGCAGTGTCGCCCAGGACAAGCGCATCAACCTCCACGCTCACGTGGATGAGGACGTCGGCACGGTGCTGGCGGACCCGGAGAAGCTGGAGCGCATCTGCCTCAACCTGCTTTTCAACGCCCTCAAGTTCACCGCCGCCAACGGCCGCGTCAGCTTCAGCGCCATCAAATCGGACGGCTGGCTGGCCATCGAAGTGCGCGACACCGGCATGGGCATTCCGGCGGATCAGCTGCCGCACATCTTCAACCGGTTCTGGCAGGCGGACACCTCCTCCCAGCGCAAATTCCAGGGCATGGGCATCGGTCTGGCCCTCGTCAAAGAACTCGCCGAAGCTCAGGGCGGCAATGTGGTGGCCGCCAGTGAAGTGGGCAAAGGCACGACCATGACGGTGAACCTGCCGCTGCTTCAGGGCGAGCCCTCCGTCGCTGAAGAGGAGCCCGAAGAAATGACCGGGGCAGAAGCCGAGGCTGATGCGCCGAAGAAAGACTGGATCGCCGAACTCTACCGCCGTGCCGAACTCTTCCCCGCCATGACCTCGCTGCAGGCCACCCTGCGTCCGGTGGAAACCGGCGTGGGCCGCAGCCGCAAGCCCAAGCTGCTCATTGCCGACGATGAACCTGACATGCTGCGCTTCCTCAAGAGCCAGCTCAGCGCCACCTTTGAAGTGCTGGAGGCCGTGGACGGCCAGCAGGCCCTGGACAAGGCCGCGCAGTTCCTTCCCGACATCATTCTTTCTGACATGATGATGCCGGAAAAAGACGGCCTGCAGCTCTGCCGCGAGCTGCGCGAGCGCACCTCCACGCGCTCCATTCCCGTGGTGCTGCTCACCGCGCGTGCGGATGAGAAGACGAAGCTGGACTGCCTGGCCGCCGGCGCCAATGACTTCCTGCCCAAGCCCTTCTCCCTCACGGAGATCATGGTGCGCCTCAAGAACCTGGTGGACTCCCGCCTCTTCCAGAAGGAGCTGGTGGTGCAGAAGCAGCAGCTCGAATCCGCCCTGGAGCAGATCAAGGAGACCGAGTCCATGCTGGTGCAGAATGAAAAGCTCGCCTCGCTGGGCCGCCTGAGCGCGGGATTGATCCACGAGATCAACAACCCGCTCAACTACGCTCGCCAGGGCCTGGGCATCATCAGCCGCTCCGCCAAATTCCTGCCGGAGGAAGAGCGCGCCGACTTCGCCGACACGGTCAAGGACGTGGAGGAGGGTGTGAACCGCGTCATCCAGATCATCTCCGACCTGCGCGGCTTCACCCGCAACACCAGCCAGCTCAACCACGCCTTTGATTTGAAAAACGTGGTGAACACCGGCCTGCGCTTCTTTTCCCACATCTGGAAGGATGGCATGCAGCGGGAGGTGGACATTCCCGAAGGCCTGGAGATCCGCGGAGACAGCAACCAGTTCGTGCAGGTGCTCATCAATTTCATTCAGAACGCCATCGATGCGATGAGCACGAAAAAATATCCCGAGGGAGAAACGGGCTGCATCAAGCTTTCCGCCCACGCCCGCGACGGCAAGGTCTTCTTCTCCATCAAGGACAACGGGCCCGGCATCCCCCTGGCGATCCGGGACAAGATCTTCGACCCCTTCTTCACCACCAAGGATGTGGGCCAGGGCATGGGCCTCGGCCTTTCCATCTGCAACCGCATCATCGCCGACCACGGCGGACGCATTGAGGTGGTCAGCCAGACCGGCCAGTTTACCGAATTCATCCTTGAGCTACCATCGACCGACAGCACCAACAACAACCACGCCGACACTTAGAAGGACACCTCCACATGCAAAACCAATACGACCTCAAACGCTACGCCGTTCTCTATGTCGATGATGAAGAGAAGGCGCTGAAGTACTTCGAAAAGACCTTCGGAGACGAATTCCGCATCCTGACCGCCAACAACGCGGCCGACGGCCTCAAGCTCATCGAGCAGCATGGGGAGGACATCGGCGTGCTGCTCTCCGACCAGCGCATGCCGGGGGAGAAAGGGGTGCAGCTCCTGGAGCGCGCACGCCAGCTCCGCCCGCGCCTGGTGCGCATGATGGTGACCGCCTATGCCGACTACGACGTGACCGTGGATGCGGTGAACCTCGGCAGCATCTTCCGCTACATCTCCAAGCCCATCCAGATGGACGATGTGCGCAACACCCTCCACCGCGCCATGGAGTTCTACATCCTCCAGCAGGAGCGCGACGGCCTGCTGCAGGAAAAGCTCTCCGTGCTGCAGAACCTGCTCATCACCGACCGCGTGATGGGGCTGGGCGTCGTGGCCGCCGGGCTGAACCAGCATCTGAACCAGCCGCTGCGCGCCGTGCATGCCTTCCTGGACATCACCCCGGGCAGGCTCGGCCAGCAGAACTTTGACCTCGACCGCCTGCGTCAGGCCACCTTCTGGCGCGACTTCCACGCGCATGTGGTCAGCCAGGCCGGCCGTATCGGCGAGCTTCTGGGCGAACTGCAGTCCGCCTCCGGTGCCGAGCACAAGATGGATGCGGCGGCGGTCATTCAGGGGCTGATTGAGCAGCAGCGCGCGGCCTTCACGGCCAAGGGCATCGAACTGAAGTTCGAGGCCGCCGGGGCGCTTCCCGCCCTCCAGGCCAGCCGCCCGGCGTTTGAAAAAATGCTGCATCTGCTGCTTCAGACGGAACTGGCGCTGCTTTCCTCCGGAACGCATGTGACCCTCTCTGGCAAAACGGCCACCGAGGCCGCGGATGCCGGAGCCCTGCACCTGACCCTGACCGATGACGGTCCGGGTCTGGCAGGCACTGTGCTGCGCTCGGTGTTTGATCCCTTCTTCACGCACGCGGACGCTTCCACGGATGCCCCTGGCCTCAGCCTCATGGGAGTCTTCTTCCTGGCCTATCACCTCGGAGGACGCATCACCTCTCAGCGGACGGCGAAGGGTCTCATCCTGGACATCGTCGTGCCTGCCACCGCTCCAGCGCCGGTCGCTCCGGTGGATGGCAGCCGTGAATTCATCACGAACGTCCTCATGAACGACATCCTCTGGGAGCGCCTGCTGCCCAACGGCTGATCGATCTGACCTGCATGGAATGTGCGCAGAACCGCCGTATATAGGCGGCCATGCGCACATTTTTTTTGCTTTTCCTCCTCCTCTGCCCTGCCCTCCTCGCCGCGCAGCCTCCCAACATCGTCTTCATCCTCGCCGATGACTTCGGTTATGGCGATCTCGGCTGCATGGGCGGCAGGGACATCGCCACGCCGAACATCGACCGCCTCGCCGCCGAGGGCGTGAAGTTCACCGACTTCTACGCCAATGCGCCCGTCTGCACCCCCACCCGCGCCGGATTCATCACCGGCCGCTGGCAGCAGCGCTGCGGCATTGAGTTCGCCTTCGGCTATCAGGTGGAGCAGTTCCGCCGCATGAAGGGCGAATGGGTCCCTGAGCCCGACATCCACGGCCTCGGCCTCCCGCTCGGAGAAACCACCATCGCCCAGCGCCTCAAGTCCGCGCATTACGCCACCGGTGCCTTCGGCAAATGGCACCTGGGCTACAAAGACGAATACAACCCCACCAGGCGCGGCTTTGACGAATACTTCGGCGAACTCCTCGGCCATGCCGACTACTACAAGCACACCTACTACGACGGCACCTACGCCCTCCGCGACGGCATGGAACCGGTAAAACGCGAAGGCTACTTCACCGACCTCATCAACGAGCGTGCCGTCAAATTCATCCGCGACCACAAATCCGGCCCCTTCTTCCTCTATGTCCCGCACCTGGCCGTCCATTCGCCCTTTGAAGCACCCGATGCTCCGGACACCCCCATGGTGACCAAAGAAAGCATGCTCAAAGGCAGCCGCGCCATCTACAAGGCCATGGTGGAACGCATGGACAAGGGCGTGGGCATGATTCTTGCCGAATTAGACACACAAGTCCTCACCGAAAACACCCTCGTCGTCTTCTCCAGCGACAATGGCGGCGAGCGTTTCAGCCGCAATCTCCCCCTCTTCCACCACAAGGCCACCGTGTGGGAAGGCGGCATCCGCGTCCCCTGCCTCATGCGCTGGCCCGGCAAACTGCCGAAGGGAAAAGTCACCTCCCAGATGGCCATCACCATGGACCTCCACGCCACCTTCCTCGCCGCCGCCGGCGTCACCGAGCCCGCACCTAAACCATTGGATGGCATCAACTTACTGCCTCTCCTCACCGGAGATTCCAAGCCCGTCGAACGCACCTTCTACTGGCGCATCGACCGCTCCAACCGCAAGCAGCGCGCCATACGCCAGGGCCCCTGGAAATACATCAACGACGGCAACACCATGGACCTCCTCTTCAATCTCGACGACGACATCAGCGAACGCACCGACCTCGGCTACCAGCACCCCGACATCCTCGCCGACCTCAAATCCAAACTGAAAACCTGGGAAGCCGAGATTGATGCCACCGAGCGGGAGATCTGGGTGAAGTGAGTCTGTGAATCCCCGTTTGCTCCGCGCGTCTTCCTTTTTACCTCTCCACCATTATGAACCGACCCACGCTTCACACTCTCGCCCTGTCTCTGCTCTCCACCGCCGCGCTGGCTGATGGCGCGTTTTATGGCGATCCGCCGGATGCCACGCATCCGTGGGCGATTCATGACATGAACCGTCCGCAGCCCGTGCGCGTGGAGCCGGGCACTTTCAGCTCGCAGGAAAAGCCAGGCACGCCGCCTTCGGATGCGGTGATTCTTTTCAGCGGCAAGCCGGAGGAGATCGAAAAATGGCAGGCGGACAAAACGCCGGCGCAGCCGACCAAGTGGGAAGTGAAGGACGGCGTGCTGCAGTGCGTGCCGGGCAGCGGCTATGTGCGCACGAAAGAAGAGTTCTCCGACTGCCAGCTCCACATCGAATGGAGCGCTCCTTCCAAAGTGGAAGGCAACAGCCAGGGCCGTGGCAACAGCGGCGTCTTCCTCATGGGCCAGGTGGAGGTGCAGGTGCTGGATAATTACAACAACCCCAGCTACCCCGATGGCATGGCTTCGTCCATCTACGGCATCAATCCGCCGATGGCGAATCCGCTGCGCGCACCGGGTGAATGGCAGGTGTATGACATCGTCTTCCGCCGCCCGATCTTCAAAGACGGCAAGGAGCTGGACCCGGGCTACATCACCGTCTTTGTGAACGGCGTGCTGACGCAGGACCACACGCCGCTGGAAGGTGGTGGCGGGCACATGAAGCGCTCCACTCCGCGCGCCTTCCCTGACAAAGGGCCGCTCAAGCTGCAGGACCACGGCAACCCCGTGCGCTACCGCAACATCTGGTACCGCCCGCTGCCGAAGCGCGCCATCGACGGGGGTGAAGCCAGCCGCATGAGTGAAGAGGCCACGGCGGCGAAGCGTGCGGAGATTGCCAAGAGCATCCGTGACGCCGCCGTGAAGATGGAAGGACGTGAGAAGATGCTGCACCTCTTTGAGTCCCTCTGCTATGAGGACAACGCGGACGCACGGAAGTCCGCCCTCGCTGCCCTCAGCGATTTCACCAGCGCGGTGAAGGAAGTCCCTGCGGACAAGATCGACACGAAGAAAAATGAGATCCTCCAGGTGGCCAAGGCGCTGCGCTACCTGACCAAGTTCAAAATCGTGCCGGAAAACATCGACTCAAAGAAGGACCTGGAAGCCATCATCAAGGTGGAGGAATGGGAGCCCAAGCCACAGGCGAAGAAGAAGTGAGCCGGGCGGGGCAGGAATGCCCCGACTACTTGCCAAAGTACACCGCGTAGTAAGCGGTGCCTTCCATCTCCTCCACGCGCATGCGGCGGTTCCGCGCCTGCTCGCCCCAGCTTTCGGTGAAGATGACTTCACGTTTGTCGGCGCGGTAGCCATTGACGATGGAGGCGTGGGTGAAGGGGCTTTTCTTGGGCCAGGATTTGTGGTCCTCCATGCTGGCGGGCGGCAGCTCGGCCTTCTCGCCTCGCGCAATGCGTGCGGAGTAGGCGGAGTGGATGTAGTCGCGCTCCTCCGACCACCAGCGGAAGACGACCACAGGCATGCCTTGATCAATGCTCGCCTTCATCTTCGTGGCATCAAATTTCGGTGAGCGCTGCGCCTTCACGCCGGCCTCCTGCGCCACATTGCCAAAGAGTTCGCGGATGTCGGACTTGGTTTCGATGCCGTATTGAAAACCGCTGAGCACGGCGTACTCCTCCGCGCCAGGCTGCAGGCCCAGCATGCCGCCCACCATGGCCAGGATGGCGACACCGCAGTAGCCGCGGTTTCCCTGCGGCACCATGGGCACCACGGGCAGACGCCGCTCCGTGCTGCCCGCGGGGGCTTTGGCAGGGGCGATGGTCACGGGGATGCGCAGGGTGCGCGCATCGGCCTCGCTGCGAAAGAAATCGACCATGAGGAGCTGGTGTTCATAGCTGATGAGGCGGGCCGTGCCCTCCGGCAGTTTGAAGAGCCGCGATTGCAGATTCATCCCGCTGCGTTTGCCCAGAGTCCATTCCTCACCGGTTCCGGCACCGAGCTTCTTCAAACCTGCGAGCACAGCCTCCTGGCGCTCGCTGAATTCTTTGTCGAAGCGCTCTTTGCCCTGCTCAAAGGTTTCGCTCTTCGGCAGATTCGAGTTTTCGTAGCCAAAGAAACTCCCGGCATCGAAAATGACTGCACTGATGGAGTGCACAGCACCGTTCACAAAGCGTGCATTGACTGCCATGGGCTGCGTGCCGAGCAGTTCAAGGCGGCCTTTCGCGGCCACGCGGGAGATGCCCGCAGCCTCCACGGTGGGTGCTGGAAAGAGGGCGGCAAACTCAGCGTCCTGCCAGTGCGAGGATTCGATGAGCAACCGGTCCTGTCCTCGTGCAGCGGCGCTGAGGAGAAGGACACAGAGCAAGAGTCTGCGCAGGTTCATGAGTTCACGCGGGTGAGACGCAGGCTGACCAGGTTTTTCTCCTGGTGCAGTTTCACGATGAGGTCTTTGCCGGTGTTCACCTTTTCGTTGAATTCCGTCGTCCAGGTGGTGTTGCCCTGATACACGCCGATGCTGGTGGTGAGCCGTTTGACGAGCGCGGGAACGCCGCCGTCCTGCTTCGCGGGGTTGAACTCCACAATGACGGCGACGATGACGCCGCGCTCATTGCGCTCCACCATCGCGCGGGTGGCGGGAACGCCGAAGACGTTGCCGGCGGTCGCGGTTTGCTTGGTGTTGGGACTGCCCTGGACGTCCGCCCAGGTGCCGGGCAGCAGCGCGGCCTCCGACCAGTGAGACTCGATGCTGAACCACTGCTCCAGCGTGGTGCCTTCTTCGTCCTTGCCGATGTTGAAAAAGCCGCCGCCCTGGGGCAGCGACCAGGCGCTCAAGCCGCAGAGGCATACACCTGCGATGATGAGGAGTCGTTTCATGGCATGCTTATACCAGAAACGGGCACTGGAGGTCAATTCTACCGTTTTGGGGGGACCGTCAATCTTCCTCCTCCTCTTAATCATACTCCTCCTCCCTTCGTTCGGCTTCTTGCATCCGCGGCGACCTCCCCCCGCACTCCAGAACCGGGAGGAAGAGGAGGAGTAAGAGGAAGAGAAGGATTCCGATCCGCCGGTGTGGCAGCTTTTACACCGCGTCAGCCGCCAGCGCGGCGTTGCCGATGATGCCGGCTTCGTTGCTGAAGCGGGCGGGCAGGATCTGCAGGCGCTCCCAGACGACGGTGCTCAGCATGCTCTGCACCTTGTTCTTCAGGGGGGTGAAGATGAGCTCTCCGGCCTGGGCTACGCCGCCGCCGATGACGAAGGCGTCCGGATTGAGCAGCCAGGCGATGCTGGAAATGGCGGTGCCGAGCCAGTCGGCCACTTCGCCCCAGATCTGGCGCGCGATGTCGTCGCCGGCCTGTGCGGCGTCAGCGATCTTCTTGGGCGTGCAGTCGGCGATGTCTTTTTCGATGCCCGCCTCGGAGTAGCGCAGCACGGCGTGCTCGGCGATCTGCTGGTTTCCCGTGTATTTCTCCAGGGCGCCCAGGTTGCCGTAGTGGCCGGGCTTGCCGTCATAATCGATGCTCATCTGGCCGATCTCGCCGGCCACAAAGCCGCTGCCGCGGAACATCTTGCCATCGAGCACGAGGCCGCCGCCAATGCCCGTGCCCATGGTGAGGCCGATGACGTTTTTCAGGCCGCGTGCCGCGCCGTGGCGGAACTCGGCGTAGGTCATGGCGTTGGCGTCGTTTTCGACGAGGACGGGAAGGCCGGTCTTTTCGCCGAGGATGGTCTTGAGGGGGACATGCTTCCAGCCGGGGACGTTGGTGAGCTCATGCACAAAGCCGTGATCGAAATCCACGAGGCCGGGAACACCGACACCGATGGCGCAGATGGCGGGGTAGGTCTGCCGAAGTTTGGCAACGCGTGCGGCCATCTCGCCAATGAGCGCGGCGGGGCCGTGAAACTGTGTGGTGGGGATGGGTTCGTCGGTGACGAGGAGTTCATCGCCACGACACACACCGAGCTTCACGGAGGTGCCGCCGAAGTCGATGCCGATGGAAGTTTTATCTGTTTCAGCCATAACGCGTTCCCGCCGTCAAAGCGGGGCGCGGAGATTCCCATTAAATGTGGGGGACGCAAGGGGGAATGCAGGGGGGGGAGGCGGCGCACAGGGCTTACGCACGAAGCGTTTAGCCACGGGAGGGAGACGCCGGATGGAGGACAAAAAGGACAGAAAGGAGCGAGCTCTGTAACAGGCAGGTTTTTTGCCGGGGTTCATGCGTAAGCCCTGCCGGCATGGCGGAGGGATGTGACTTCCCACCTGGCGGACGGTGCGCGAATACCCAGGCGTTGAAATAGTTGAAACTGTTGAAATGCTTTCCGAGGCACGATGTTCCGGTCCTTTCGCCAGCATGAAATGGCCCCTCACCCGACCTTTGACTTCGTCTATCTCCGCTGCGCTCCGGTTCCCCGAAGCAAAACACAAAGCTGCACCACCCTCGACGGGGAGAGGGGATTCGCTTTTGCCCTCGCGACGTTATGAGCCAGCAGGGCTGTCTGCCGGAAGCGTCTCCAAACGCCCTCTGCGGCGATCTTCATCGAAAGCGGAGTCCAAGGTCGCAGTGACCCGGTCCAGCTCCAGTTGCAAAGCCACGCGATGCAGCACTTCCAAATCATCTGGAGGCATACGATCCACTTCTTCATGCAGAAGCGGACGCAGGTCGGCGGGAAAAGGCATGATGAGAAAGTACGCTGAAGCACCTAACCCGTCAACCATGCAGGTTCCCCACCAAACGCAGTCCGTGCAAGGTCAGATCCGGGTCGGTGGGGATGTCCTCTCCCATGCCGGAGATGATCCATTCGGCGTCTCCGCCGGTGGCGACGACGTGGGCGTCTTTGCTGCCGAGCTCCTTTTTGAGAGCTTCCAGGATGCCCTTCACCATGCCACGGTAGCCGATGGCGGCGCCGGCGAGGATGGCTCCCTCGGTGGACTGGCCGATGGCGGTCTCGGGCTCACGCAGATCCACGCTGGGCAGCAGGGCGGTGCGCTCGTGGAGGTAGTCGGTCATGAGGCGCAGGCCGGGGGCGATGACGCCGCCGATGTAGCATTTGTCGGCGGAGAGGATGTCGAAGGTCACGGCGGTGCCGAAGTCGATGACGATACCAGGCGCGCCGTGCATGTGGGCAAGGGCGACGGCATTGGCCAGGCGGTCGGCGCCGATGGTTTCGGGCCTGGGGTAGCGAATGCCGATGCCGAGGGGGGCGTCGTAGCGCAGCTCGATGAGCTGGCTGCCGAAGACCTCGCGGAAGGCGGGGACGACTTTCGGCACCACGCTGCAGATCACGGCGCTTTCAAACTGCCAGCCGCGCGTGACTTCGCGCACGGCGGCGGGGGAGAGCTCTCGCGTGGCGTGCTCGCGGCGGTCCAGAATGGTGTCGCTCGTGGCGAGCCCAAATTTCGTGCGTCCGTTACCAACGTCGATGAGCAACTGCCGCCTGCTCATGGCTTGGCGGAGGCAGCCTCCTTTTTGGGTTCTTCCTTCTTCTCCTTGTCCTTGTCTTCGGGCTTGGGGGCTTCGCCGAAAGTGTGCACATCGAGCATGCCTTCAGGAGCGCCTTTCGGCTCCGCGGGCTTGGGGCGGATGGGGTCGCCTTCCACCACGAGGGCCTTGGGCGGGTCCTTCACGTACTTCACGCATTGAAAGAGGAGGTTGTAGTTGTGGCGCAGCGCGGCGGGGTAGGCGATGCGGCCGGGCTCGGTGACGTTTTCACGCAGCAGCTTGCCAGCGAGGCTGGCGAAGACATTGCTGCCGAGCTTGGCGGCCTTTTCAGCGGTGCCGCCTGCAAGATCTCCCGCGGCCTTGGCGGCGGAGCTGCCGCCGCTGCGAAACATCTCGCTGCTGATTTTGCGCGCCTGGATGGAGATGGCCGCCTGGGAGGAAAGCAGGGTGCCGTCCGGCGCGAAGCTCATTTCCAGGCTGGCGTGGTCGTCCGAGGAGAACATGCCGCGCAGGTGGTCCACACGCACGGAGATGAACACGCCGCCGTCGGGCGCGGTGGTGACCTCGGGCTTGTAGGTGCGGTAATCGACCTCGGAGAATTTGTATTCGGCGGCCTTGCGTTTCTCCTTCTTCCAACCACCGAGGCTTTCGCCGAATTTTTCAATGTCCACCTCCACGCCGGCGCTGGCGACGCTGGCGGTGAGAAGGAGCAGGGCGAGGGGGCGGAGGTTCATAGCGGCGCGCACAATGCTGCAAGAAACGATTTTTTCAACCTTGGGGTGGAAGGTGGGGCCGCAAAGCGGGCTGTGGAGCGCGGGCCTCCGAGCCCGCAGCGCCCCGCGTCCATGGAAGACTCCGCATTTCCTCATTCCACGCGCCTCCTTTTTGCCGTGCATAGGCCAAGGTGTCTGCGGCATTGGCTCTGGTTGAACGAGCGTCCAGCGCATGCGACCTGCTGCGGGCTCGGAGGCCCGCGCTCCACTGGCTCACGTCAGGCGCCCGGTGATGTAGGCCTCGGTCTGCTCGTGGGCGGGCTTGTTGAAGATGGTCATGGTCTCGTCTTCCTCGATGAGGCGGCCCTTGTAGAAGAAGGCGGTGCGGTCGGCGATGCGCTTGGCCTGCTCCATGTTGTGGGTGACGATGATAAACGTGTACTGGCCGCGGAGCTGGTGGATGAGCTCCTCAATGCGCGCGGTGGCGATGGGATCGAGCGCGGCGCAGGGCTCGTCCATGAGAAGGATGCGCGGCTGCAGGGCGATGGCGCGGGCGATGCAGAGGCGCTGCTGCTGGCCGCCGGAGAGGCCGGTGGCGACTTCGTGGAGGCGGTCCTTCACCTCATCCCAAAGCGCGGCGGCCTTGAGGCTGCGCTCGGCGGCTTCTTCGAGGTCGTGGCGGTCCTTGATGCCGGCCACGCGCAGGCCGTACACGGCGTTTTCAAAGATGGAGCGCGGGAAGGGATTGTACTTCTGGAAGACCATGCCCACGTTGCGGCGCAGGTTGATGACATCGACATCCGGGGCGTAGAGATCGACGCCGTCGATCCTGATCCTGCCGCTGACGACGCGGGCGGATTCCACGAGGTCGTTGATGCGGTTGATGGAGCGCAGCAGGGTGCTCTTGCCGCAGCCGGAGGGGCCGATGAGGGCGGTCACGTCCTCGCTACGCATGTTGAGGTCCACGTCAAAGAGCACCTGGTTGTCGCCGTAGGCATAGTTGAACTTCTCCACCTGGATGAGCGGCTCTGCGGCATTCACGGGGGCTGGATTTTCGGCGGCCATGTCAGCTAAAAGTACCCCGCAAATACGACTCCGTCAGTCTTTCGCGCGGATTGGTGAAGAGCTCCTCCGTGGGGGCAAACTCCACCAGCCTGCCCAGATGCAGAAAGGCGGTGTAGTCCGAGACGCGCACGGCCTGCTGCATGTTGTGGGTGACGATGACGACGGTGAACTCCCTGGCGAGCTGGTGCATGAGCTCCTCGATCTTGAGCGTGGAGATGGGGTCCAGCGCGGAGCAGGGCTCATCCATGAGCAGCACGTCCGGCACGGTGGCGATGGCGCGGGCGATGCAGAGACGCTGCTGCTGGCCGCCGGAGAGCGCGAGCGCGTTGGCGTGCAGGCGGTCCTTCAGTTCGTCCCACAGTGCGGCGTGGGTGAGGGAACGCTCCACGGCTTCATCCAGCACGCTTTTGTTTTTCTCGCCATGGATGCGCAGGCCGTAGGCGACGTTTTCGTAGATGCTCTTGGGGAAGGGATTCGATTTTTGGAAGACCATGCCCACCTGCTTGCGGAGCTGGGTGAGATCCACGTCATCATCGTGAATGTTCTTCCCTTTCACGAGCACCTCGCCCTTCGTCACGCGCGCACCCGTCACGCGGTCGTTCATACGGTTGATGCAGCGCAGCAGCGTGCTTTTGCCGCAGCCGGAGGGGCCGATGAGGGCGGTGACGCGATGATACTCCACCGCGAGATTGATGTCGTACAAAGCCTTGCTGGCACCGTAGCAGAAATCCATGTCACGCACCTGCACGACAGGCGGAGGAGTGGATTTGGCGGCGGGTTCTGCGGACATGAACGGAAGGAAGCAATTACCAGCGGTACTTGGCGCGCAGGCGTTTGCGCAGCATCACGGAACTGGCGGCCAAAGAAGCGACCAGCACGAGGAAGACGAAGACCGAGCCATACTGCGCACGCTCCGCGTACTCGTTCTGCGGTATCTTGGCGGCGAGTGTGTAGATGTGATACGGCAGGGCTTGCACGGACTCGGTGAAGATGCCGAGGAAGCGCTGCACGCTCTGCTCCCAATGCGCGAAGATGGAGGCGTCCGCAGGCAGCGGCGGCAGATCCTTCTGCCAGGGCAGCTTGTCCTTGAAGGCCAGCGCGGCGGTGAACATGATGGGCGCGGTCTCACCGGCCGCACGGGCGATGCCGAGGATGCTGGAGGTGAGGATGCCGGGCGTGGCAAAGGGCAGCACGCTGTAGCGGATGGTCTGCCAGCGCGTGGCTCCGAGCGCCATGCTCGTTTCCCGGAACCCCTGCGGCACGGCCTGCAGGCACTGCTCGCTGGCGGTGATGATGACGGGCAGGATGACGAAGGCCAGTGTGAAGCCGCCGGAGAGCACGCAGGTGTCCCAGCCTTCAAAGCTCAGCGTGGTGAAGCCCAGCGGGATGGCAAACACGGAGCGCTCCGCCACGACGCTGACGAATTTTGGCGCGGTCAAAACGAAGGCTCCAAGACCGAAGAGACCGAACACGACCGAGGGCACACCAGCGAGATTCAGGATGGCCAGGCGCACCATTTCCAGGAACTTGCCGTGCTTGGCGTACTCGCTGAGGTAGATGGCGCAGGCCACGCCGAGGAAAAGCGCCACGCCCACGCTGACGATGACCAGCAGCGCGGTGCCGACGATGGGGCCGAGGATGCCTCCGCCGGAGTAGGAGATGGTTTTCTCAGCACGGAAGTTGTCGCCGAGCTGCTTCTTCACCGCATCGGCGCCGTTCACGTCTGTCTCGATGTGGTGGCCCTGCTGGTCCTCAATGACGTGCAGGGTGGCGGGCAGCTCGGTGAGGAACTTCGTGTTCACAAAGGGCCACCTGGACTGGAAGGTCACGGGCGCGCCTTTGATGAAGATGTGCAGCATGATGGCCAGCGTGGTGAGCACCACGATGTAGCTGCCCATGCGCAGCGCCCAGCGCGCGGCGGTCTCGCGCTTTTGGATGCCGGAGCTGTCGCCGGCAAAGGGGTTGTCGTTGGAGGGAGAAGGGGTCATGCCTTGTGCGGTTCAAAGCGGCGGGCCACCGTACGGGCGCACCAGTTCACCAGGAGGGAGATGGCAAAGAGCACGATGCCGACCATGAAGAGCGCCTGCCAGTGCGAGCTGCCGCGGGAGACTTCGCCAAGCTCCTGCGCGATGATGCCGGTGAGCGTGTGGGCCGGGTGGAAGATGACACCGGGCCCGGCGCTGAAGTCGGGAATGGCGATGCGATTCCCCGCGACGAGGAGCACCACCATCGTTTCGCCAACGACACGGCCGAGGCCGAGCAGGATGGCGGAGAGGATGCCGGAGATGCCGGCGGGAACGATGACGCGGAAGACGGTCTGCAGCTTGGTGGCGCCGAGCGCGTCCGAGGCATCGATGTAGGCACGCGGGACGTTGTTGAGCGCGTCTTCGGAAAGGCTGAACATGGTGGGCACGGCCATGAAGGCGAGCAGGCACCCCGCGTTGAACATGTTGAGGCGCTCCTGAATGGGGAAGCCGGGCACCCACTGCAGCCAGGGCCATTCACTGACGTCTTTGATGAGGTCTCCCACCAGCGAGATGCCGATGAAGCCGAGCACCACGGAAGGGATGGCCTGGATGAACTCGATGATGGGCTTGATGATTTCCTTCTCGCGGTCGCTGGCGAACTGATTGGTGTAAATGGCGGCCACCACGCTGACGGGCGTGGCGATGAGAATGGCGATGGCGGCGATGACCAGGGAGCCGGTGAGCAGCGGCACGAAACCGTAGAAGTCCTGCCAGGAGCTGTTGGTGATCCACTGCGTGCCGAAGAAGAAGGCGCCGATGACGCTGAAAATGGAGACGGGCTTGTCCCAGCGCCAGCCTTCCAGGGTGGCGGCGGCGGCGCGCATTTCACGCGCGTGCGCGGGGATCTCCGCGCGCACTTCATTCACCAGCTCCCGCGCGGAGGGTGTGCCGGCATCCTGCGGCAGGGCGGCGGCGGCTTTCTCAATGATGGCGGCGTATTTTTCCACCTGCTCACGCAGCTCCGCGGTGCGGGCGGTGATCTCCCTGGTGCTTTCCTCCAGATTGACGGGTTCGGCCACGGACTCCTCCGCCTCCTTGGTGAGGCTGGCCTTCTCCTTGGGGTCGGTCTCCTTGGCGGCGGCCTCCAGCAGGCGCTGGCGGTTGGTTTCCAGCACGTCAAACTCCACGGCTTTTTCCTTGGCCTCCTTCGCCTTCTCCTTCAGCTCGTCCACCACCTCCTGCAGTGCTTCGGGGGCTTCTTCAAACTCCTCCTGGGCCTGCACCAGCGCGGCAAACTTCGCGCGGGCCTCGCGGTCTTTGGCGCTGAATTCCGCTGAAAGCGTCTGCAGCAGCGGCGGCATGTCCGTGTTTTCCGGAGTGAGGGCGGCAAACTCACGCTGCATCTGCTCGCGCTCCGCGGCGGTGAAGAGGGCGGGATAAGCCAGGGAGGCGGCGGCGGTGGTGGCGGCGTCCCGCAGTTCCTTGCGCAGCACTTCGATGTGCTCCGGCGCGGGCGGTGTTTTTTCCAGGGCCTGGGTGAGGGAGTCGCGCGGGCGGGCGGTTTTGTCCTCCACCTGGCGCTTCAGCAGAAAGGCGGCGTCACGGCGGTCACGCGCGGTCTTGCTGAGGGTTTCCAGCGAGGCGCTGACGGCCTGGCGCAGGCTGCTGGAGAGGGCCTGGTTCTGCTGCAGCGGGTGGTCAATGATGTCGCAAAACTCCAGCCCGGCGCGGCGGTAGGTCTGCAGCTCGTGCCTGTAGGTGGGGAGGAAGTCGATGCCCTCCCGCAGCAGGAAGACCATGATGAGCACGAGCACGATGATGGCCACGCTGGCATTGCTGCCGAAGAAATACTTGATCAGCTTCTGGGGGTCGAAGCCGAGGACGGTGTGCTTGCGACTCCTGAGCAGCACGCTGCGCAGCGGCGGTCTGCTGGGCGTCGGAGAACTGTTCATGCAGCGGGGGTCTTGTGGCACCGGGGGCAAAACGAAATCCGGCGGTCGAGACGAGTCTCTTCCGCCGGACTGGGGGGTCGGTCAATCAACAGTTATTTCGCAATACTGAGAGGGACGAAGCCGGCCTTGTTGACGATGGCGTCTCCCGCCGGGCTGAGGCAGAAGTCGATGAAGGCCTTGGTGGTGCCGGTGGGCGAGCCGCTGGTGTAGAGGAAGGTGGGGCGGGAAAGCGGGTAGGACTTCACCGTGGCGGGATTTGGGAAGGCGCCGGCGATGGAGACGACCTTGATGCCCTTGGCGCCGGAGTAGGCGTAGCCGACGTAACCGATGCCGTTGGGGTTGGAGCCCACTTCGGCGGCAATCTGCTCATTCCCGGCCATCTTCTGGCTGTTCCGGCCGTATTCGCGGCCCTTCATGGCCAGGCCGATGAAGTCCTTGTAGGTGCCGGAGGAGGTGTTGCGGGTGTACACGGAGATGGGGCCGGGGGCGCCGCCCACTTCGCTCCAGTCCTTGATGTCGCCAGCGAAGATCTGCAGGAGCTGCTTCTTGGAGAGATCGGCCACGGGGTTGTTCTTGTTCACCACCACGGAGATCATGTCCCAGGCGACTTCATATTCGGTGAGGGACACGCCCTTGCTGCGGCAGAGGGTGCGCTCGTCCGCCTTCACCTTGCGGCTGGACATGCCCACTTCGGCGGTGCCGGAGGCGAGATTCGTAAAGGCGGTGGAGGAGCCCTCCGCAGCGATGTCAAAGCTGACCTTGCCGCCCTGCTTTTTGAAAGCTTCGGCGAGCTGGGGCACGAGCTTGGCGCCGAGGGTGTCCGAACCGCGGATGCGCAGGGTGGTCTGGGCCTGAAGCGAGAGTGCCGCGGCAAAGGTGGCGGCGAGGGAAAGGAGGGCGATCTTCATGAGGGGTATCTGGGTGAGGGTTGGTAACGGGCGGATGATTGAAGGGAGGGGGGACTGGGTCAAAATGCACTCTGTGACGAAAGCGTCACATTGAGGGTAAGAAGGCCGCCGTGTTCGCTCAAGCGGCATCTGCGCTGTGAACAACCTGTGTCGGTGACGAAAGCGTCACATTAAGCGTCTGGCAGGCATTTCTGGTTACAGCCATGTGACATTCATCCCTGGGAGCCATTTCAGCCTGGGGAGTTTTTTGTTCAACTCACCTGACACACCCACACATGCGCCTCAAACATTCACGCATTGCCCGCGTCCTGGCTGCTTTTGCCGCCGTCGCCATCGCCCTGCCGCCATCCTTGCCCGTCGCCGCCGGTCCGGCCATGGAAAAGCTCTTCCAGATCATGAAGGCCAAGGGCACGCTGAGCCAGGAGGAGTATGACATGCTGGTGGCCGTCTCCCGTGAGGAGGACAAGGAGAGGGACAAAGCCATCGCGGCAGCGGTGCCTGCGCCCGCACCCGCGTCCACGCCTGCGGGCACCACCCCCGCAGCTCCGGCTCCGGGGGCAGCGGGCCACGCCACGGACACCGCCGCGCTGGAAAAACGCCTGGCGCAGACGGAGAGCAAGGTGGGGCATCTGGAAAACGCTCTGCATCAAACGGGAGACACCTCCCTGGAGAAGCGCCTCTCCCAGACGGAGAGCAAGGTGGGCAACCTGGAGAGCGCCATCACCCACACCACGGGCCAGATCGAAGAGATCGCCAAAATCACCGACAACACCTCCCCCTCCACCATGTCCAGCGCGGAGCTGGACGCCATGCTGGCAGACAAGTGGTATGAACGCCTGAAGCTGAAGGGCTACCTGCAGATGCGCGCGGAGAGCTTGCTGCGTGCCGATGGCGCCCCGCTGTTCGTGGCCAATGACCCGAACGCCGGTTCACAGCCCAGCCTGGGGCTGCGGCGCGCCCGCTTCACCCTGAGCGGTGACATCACCCCCCACATCTACGTCTTCATCCAGCCGGAGTTTTTCTCCAACATCGGCACCACCAGCGGCACGCAGGCCGTGCTGCAGGCGCGAAACTTCTACTCGGACATCTCTCTGGATCCGGCGCGTGAGTTCCGCGTGCGCCTGGGCCTGCAGAAGCTCCCGTATGGCTTCCAGACCCTGCAGTCCTCCCAGAACCGCCTGGCGCTGGAGCGCCCGGAAGCGATCGACTCCGCGGTGGAAAACCAGCATGACATGGGCGCCTTCCTGATGTGGGCCCCCTACAAGATCCGCGAGCGTTTCAAAGACCTGGTCAAGATGGGCCTGCGCGGCACGGGTGACTACGGCCTCATCGCCTTCGGCGCTTATTCCGGCCAGGGCATCAACCGCCCGGACGTGAACGGCATGCCGCACTGGATGGGCCGCATCACCTACCCCTTCGAGTTTGACAACGGCCAGTTTCTTGAGCTCAGCCTGCAGGGTTATGCAGGTCAGTTTGTGCCGACCACGGCCGCCATCGGAGGCATCACGCCCACCGTGGCCAACAGCCGCGGCATTGCCGACCGCCGCGTGGCCGTGTCCGCCATTCTGTATCCCCAGCCGTTTGGCCTGGAAACGGAGTGGAACTGGGGCCAGGGCCCGCAGCTCTCCAGCGACATGCGCACCATCACCTCCGCCAGTCTGAGCGGCGGCTATGTGCAGGCGGTGTACCGCCATGTGTTTGCCAGCCAGCGCGAGTTCATTCCGTTTGTGCGCTGGCAGACCTACAATGGCGGCCGCAAGTTTGCCACCAATGCACCGGTGGACAAGGTGAACGAAGTGGGCTTCGGCTTCCGCTTCATCCCCTACCCCGAGCTGGAGCTCACGGCCATGTTCCTGCACGGCACGCGCACCAACACCAACGTGGCCCCTTACGGCAGCACCTCTTATGACTACCTGGGCCTGCAGGCGCAGGTGAACTTCTAAGCCCCCCATTTTTTTGGTCAGGTTGAGTGCGAGGCCGGATGCATCGGGAATGCATCCGGCCTTCTTCGTTTTCAGGAGGGGGCGGTCGAACGGATGCAGGGTTGCTTTGTCCCAAGTCTTCCCTTACTTTCGATTTTGCTCCAAATTCAGCGGGCTCATGGAAACCATCATCCAGCAGATTCTCTATGTCGCGGCGGCCATTGTTTTTGCCGTCGCCTGCCGGTCGTTTCACAACCGCTTCATTCAGAAGCTGGGCTGGCTCGCCCTGCTGGGGGCCTCCTACCTCATCGGCTATTTCATCTCCGGCACGCATGCGGGCGGCGTGGTGGTGGTGGGCGGCTGGTTCATGGTGCCCTGGCTGGAAATCATCTTCCGCGTACGGCGCCTGCGCTTCCCGATCAAGAGCGAGGTCAAGCACCGCTTCCCCCCCTCCCGCGAGGTGTTCCCGGAGCTCTCCGATCTCAGCAGCGAGGCGGAGGACGACGGCTTTGTGGAAGTCGGAGACACCGGCTGGCAGTTCAGCCAGACGGACTACTTCATGCGTCTGTTTTACCATGCGGAAAAACGCACGCAGGCCGCCATCGCGCTGGCTCAGCAGGGGGACTTTGGCTTTTCCTACGTCAGCCTCACCTCACGCACCGCCGGCGGCATCACCTTCACCACGACGAACTACCCCTTCGCCGCCACGATGAAGTACTCGCCGAAGCAGCGCCTGAACCGCTTCACGCACGCGGTCTCGTTTTCAGACCTGCTGGAGCGCCACGAGTACTTCCTGCAACACGAGGGCGTGCGCCTGGAAGACCTGGCGCTGCAGGACACGGAATACCTGCACGCGTACATCGAGCGCGACATGAGCGTGCAGATCGACCACAACATCACCGCCGGCGTCATCGAGCCCACCGGCAACGGCGAATTCCGCTACTCCTGGCGCGGCTGCATCTTCCTCTACTGGCAGGTGCTGAAGGACATGCTGCGGGTGTGAGCCGGGTGCGATCCTGCTCCTCCTCTTCCTCTTACTCTTACTCTTCCTCCCTGATCAGGGCACGATGAGTGATCTGCCACCGGATGATGGTGGAAAAACTCAAAATCTGGAGGTTCGGAAAATCTTTCTACCCCCCATTTTTCTACCTTTCTTCTGGAGCAACGAGCCCACGCAAAAGGGAGGAGGAGTAAGAGGAAGAGTAGGAGGAAGATGGGCTGCAGTCACAGCTTGGGCAGCCACTCGCGCAGCTTGGCCATGGTCAGGGCCGTGTGGCTCAGCAGGAAAAAGTGATCTGCCTGCGGCACGATGAACTCCTGCGTGAGCGGGGCCAGGCGGCGGATCTGCGCGATGTTGCGTGAAAAACTGCCCGACTTCACAAAGGATTCCTCGCCGCCGGAGATGAAGGCCACTTTGGCCTCGCGCGGGAACTTCGGCAGCAGGTCTTCGGGTGGTGGCGCGGCGATGCAGATGAAGCGGTCAAAGCGTTCCGGGTGCTGGGTGAAGACTTCGCAGGCGCCAGTGCCGCCCGCGGACAATCCCAGCAAAACCGGCTTCACGATGGGACGCCCCAGGCGGGCGCTCACGGCCTGTACGCACTCCTGCACATAGCCGGCGGGGATGCCTGCCGTGTTGATGCCATAGGCCGGGCAGATGAGGACGAACTTCGGGAAATGCTCCGCCAGCAGGTGCTGATACCACAAAAAGCTGCCGCCATACCCGTGCAGAAAAACCAGCACCGGCGTGCGCGCATCCGCCCCCGCGGGCACATGCACCAGCGCCAGGCCTTCCTGCGGGCGCTTTTCCGCAAAACAGTACGGCAGCGCCGAGGCCACACTGGAATAGGTGGGTGATTGAGCGATCAAGGCATAGCGCTCCGCCACCAGAGGCCGCATCATGCCCGCCTGCGCCGGGGTCAGGCCCAGCATGGAAGGCTGTGACAAGGCCAGGGCCACAATGGCCGACTCCGGCAGCGTGGTCAGCGCCAGCCGGAAGGCAGGCAGGAAATCGGCCGCCGGGCGGCTGAGCTGCGGCGGGCTGGCCCCATGCGCGGTGTTCCACGAGACGCGAATCACTTCATCCGCCTGTGCGCCCAGAAAACTCGCAAACAGGAAGGGCAGAAGAAGCCGGCGCATGTGGAAAGCGTACCATGAGGGCAGGTGGCATCACAATAACGAAGTGAGCACAGGAACAGCCCCGGCTTGAGCGGGCGAATGAAACAAAACGGGAGGATCAGCATGATCCCTCCCGTCCTCGAATCAGCTTTACGATCACGGCTGCGGCCGGTTTCGTGCAGCGGCCTCAGCCGCGGCGCGCTGGGCTTCCTCCTGCGCACGGCGCGCGGCTTCTTCAGCCTGGCGCTGGGCCATTTCCTGAGCACGACGGGCCTGCTCTTCGGCCTGGCGTTGCGCCACTTCCTGGGCGCGCTGTGCGGCCTCCTGCTGGGCACGCATTTGCTGCTCTTCGGCGGCGCGGCGGGCCTGCTCCTGGGCACGCTGTATCTCCGCCTCCTGGGCACGGCGGGCTTGCTCCTCGGCCTGGCGCTGCGCCATTTCCTGGGCGCGGCGTTCGGCTTCCTGCTGGGCACGCATTTGCTGCTCTTCGGCGGCGCGACGGGCCTGCTCCTGGGCGCGCTGCATCTCTGCTTCCTGGGCACGGCGGGCGGCTTCCTCCCGCTGACGCTGGGCCATTTCTTGGGCGCGCTGTGCGGCTTCCTGCTGGGCGCGCATTTGCTGCTCTTCGGCAGCGCGGCGTGTTTGTTCTTCAGCCTGACGTTGCGCCATTTCCTGGGCACGCCGTTGCTCTTCAGCGGCGCGGCGGGCTGCCTCCTCCTGCTGACGCTGCTGCATGGCGGTGGCCTCGGCCTGCTGCTGGCGCGCCTTTTCAGCTTCTGCGGCGGCAGCCTGTTCGGCGGCCATGCGTTGCTGCTGCGCGGCGGCGGCTTGTTCGGCGGCAGCGCGCTGCTGCTGGGCGGCCATTTCCTGCTGTTGCTGCTGTTGCTGCTGTTGCTGTTGTTGCGCGGCGGCCGCAGCCTGGGCCTGCTGGCGGGTTTTCTCCGCCTCGGCGTTCGCGGTGGCCTGGGCCTGCTCTGCGGCCATGCGTTGCTGCTGCGCGGCGAGAGCCTCCTGCTGTGCGGCTGCGGCGGCGCGCTGCTGCTGGGCCGCCATTTCCTGCTGCTGCGCAGCGGCGGCGGCGGCTTCTGCCTGGGCTTGCCGACGGGTCTTCTCCGCCTCGGCAGCGGTTGTTTGTTCGGCGGCGGCCCGCTGGCGCTCGGCGGCCATGTTTTGCTGCTGCTCTTGAGCGGCAACGGCGGCTTGAGCTTGAGCCTGGGCCTGCTCAGCAGCTCTTCTTTCCTCCGCCTTGCCACGCTCCCTCATTTCGCGCTGCTGGTGCTGCTGCATCTCAGCGGCGTGGCCCTGCTCCCGGGCGGCGTGCATGCGGGCTCTCTCCGTTTCAGGGGCGGTGTTCCCGGCTGCTTTGTCGGCCATCACAGCCGGAGGTGAAACGGCCGGCTCGGAGGGCGGCTGTGGCACAGCGGCGGGTGGGTTGGCGACCACTGCGGGCGCAGGCTCAGCGGGCTTGCTGCTCTCGACAGCCGTCGGCGCAGGCGCCGGGGTGGCGGACACGGCGGGCGGCGGAGACGCGGGCACTCCAGGTGGCACCGCCACAGGCGCGCTGTTTTCTCCCACCCGCGGCTCGGCACGCTGGCCCGGCCCATGCGGTGCTCCAGCTCCAGGCCGGTCATGAGGCCGGTGCTCGCGGGTCATGCCCGTGCCGGGCTCCACGGCCACCGCCGGGCGCACCGTCTCCTGAGCAGGCGCATTTGGCGCGGAGGGTGTGCCTGCAGCCGGTGTCTCAACGGCATGGCGCTGAGATTCGCGCGGCCAGGGCCCACGCCCCGGCTGAGGCTGAGGCTGAGGCCGCGCAACCACCGCTGCTTCCACGGGCCTGTCCGCAGGGCCGGCCGGGCGCGGGGCCTCCTGAGGCGGGGCATTCGGCGCGGCAGGCGCTCCATTCACCACCGCAGGGCCGCCCGCAGGAGAATGCTGCGGAGATCCATGCGCCGGGCGCCCGGGCATCGCATGATGCTGCGCAGGAGAGTACGGCGCCCGTGGCTGCTGCACTGTGGCGGTCTCTTTTTCCTTGGCGATGTTTTCGCGAATCTGCGCGAGCGCCTGCTGCGGTACGCCTTCAAAGCCGCTCATCGGCGTGGGGCGCTGGATGTGTTCTTTGATTTCAGGCCGCCTCATGGGGCCGCCGGGTGCCATGCGCGGCAGCTCCACCATGGCCACAGGGCCCGCAGCGTCTCGATGCTGCTGCCCATGCGGGTGCTGGGAGGGGAGCTGACCCGCAGGCAGAACCTGCACCTGACGCTGCGGCACGGGATGGTGGCAGGCCTGCTCCATCTGCGCGCGCGGCGGTCCTCCCTGCTGCGCAAACGCATGCCCGTGACCATGGCCGCGGCTGGGCACGATCTGCGTCACATTCACGCTCTGCTGGTAGATCGTGGTCTGCTGCGTGACCGGTGCATAGACATGGATGTAGGTGGGGCTCACAAACACATTCGTGCTGATGAAGGTGTAGCTGGCCGGGCCCAGATTGTAGATGGAGTCGCAGTCCCGATACACCCCGGTGCACACGCCCGGCTCCGGCGGCAGCGGGGCCCAGCCCACGCAATCCCGGCTCTGACGCCACGCCACCCAGGCCGGCGCCCACTCGCTGCCCGGCACCCAGACCCAGCCGTAGCGTGCCAGGTGGATCCACCGCCCGTAGTGGTAGGTGGCCCAGCCAAAGGGCTCATTGGACTGCCAGGCCCAGCCGAGAGATGACCACACCCAGCACCCATCCACATAGGGCCGCCAGCCCGCCACGGTGATGGTGGGCCGCCAGCAGTAGCCGTAGCCATTCACCTCAAACCAGCGGCCATAGGGGGCCAGACGATCATAGAACAACGAGTAATCCGGCAGCGCCACGGGCTTGGACACCACAGGCGGCGGAGTGAGGGCGATGCGCTGCGCGATGGCATCGCTCTTCGCCCGGGCGCTCTCCGCCTGCACGCGCAGCTCGTCATTCTGCCGCTTCAGCCCCTCCAGCGAACCGCGCAGCTCCGCATTTTCATGGTCCTTGAGCGCCTGCTGCATCTCCGCGAGCTGCTTGTCCATCAGCGCCGTCTTCGTCTCGATCTCCAGCGCCTGGCGCTGCAGGGCATCGCGCGCTTCAGCGAGCTGGCTGTCCTCCTCCACCACGGGAGCCGGGGCTGCCTGCTCCACCGCCGTGACGGCGGGCGGCGCGGATTTGTCGCAACCTGCCAGCGACAAGACGGATGAAACGACAAGGAACAGGCGGAGGCGTGTTTTCATAAACGTGGGGCTGCCTGCTCAGACTCCCGCGACCAGAATTGTATTCAATTCAATCCCGCTGCTACCTGCGCCGCTTGACCACCTGCTGCGTCTGCCGTGTCTTAAGCATAAGATCCGCCTCCAGCACGCCGCTGAAATGCGTGAGCGGATACACAATGCTGCGCCGGCCGATGATGCTGCCGGGGCTGATGACGCTGTTGCAGCCGATCTCCGCGTAATCTCCCACGATGGCGCCAAACTTTCGCAGGCTGGTGGGAATGACGTCCGTGTCCGTCTTCACGGTCACCTCCAGACGGTCGAGTCGCACGTTGGAAAGGATCACCCCGGCGCCCAGATGCGCCTTGTGGCCGAGAATGGAGTCGCCGACGTAATTGTAGTGCGGCACCTCGCAGCCGTCGAAGACCACGCAGTTCTTGAACTCGCAGGAGTTCCCCAGCACGCAGCCGTCGCCGATGATGACGTTTTCGCGAATGTAGCAGCCCGCGCGGAGCTGGCAGTTCCGCCCGATCCAGGCGGGCCCCTTGATCACCACACCGGGCTCCAGCGTGGTGCCTTCATCAATGAACACATCCTCCCCGATGAACGCCCCAGGCGGCACCTGCACGCGAATCTCCCGCTGCAGGCGGAAGTCCAGATACGACTCGATCCGCGCCAGCGCCGTCCACACCGGCGAGTCATCCGGGAAAAGGATGCCGTGCTTCGTGTGGGTGAGGTCGAGGTAGTCGCGCGCGGGGAACATCCGAAAAAGTTCGAAGTTACAGGTTTAAAGTTTCAAGTTTTCAGCGGCGGCGTCTCAGGGTGAACTTGAAACTTTGAACCTTAAACTTGAAACCGGATCGGCTTACACCGTCAGGATTTCCTTCTCCTTGGAAACGACGTGCTGGTCGATCTCGGCGATCTTCTTGTCCGTCATGGTCTGGATTTCCTTCTCCATGCGGTGGAGGTCGTCTTCGGTGATGTGGCCGTCCTTCTCGCCTTTCTTGATCGCTTCCAGAGCATCGCGGCGGGCGGAGCGCACGCGCACGCGGGCTTCCTCGCCCAGGCTCTTGCACATCTTCACCATCTGCTCGCGCCGCTCCTGGGACAGGGCGGGGATGGGCAGGCGGATGACCTTGCCCTCGATGCTGCCATTGAGGCCCAGGCGGGACTCGCGGATGGCGCGGTCGATGTCCTGCAGCGTGGAGGAATCAAAAGGTTCAATGCGGATGAGGCGTGCGTCCGGCGTGGTGATCATGGCCAGCTGCTTCATCTTCATGTGGCTGCCGTAGCTCATCACATGCACGTCCATGTTTTCCACCAGGGTGGGGGAGGCCTTGCCAGTGCGCACGGTGGCAAATTCGTGGATGGCGTGCTCCACGGCCTTCGTCATGGCCTCGTCGGCCTCCATCATCGTCAGTTCAGGGTCCATAGCAGATCGGTCTCTCTATCTCGTTTGGTTTTGGGAAGGAGGTTTCAGCCTTTGGCGTCCACCATTGTCCCGATGTATTCGCCGATGAGCGCGCGGCGGATGTTATCAGGTTCGTTCATGCTGAAAACTCCGATGGGCATGTTGTTCTCCATGCAGAGGGAGAAGGCGGTGGAGTCCATCACCTTGAGCTGGCGGGTGAGGCACTCGTGGAAGCTCACGCGGTCAAACTTCACCGCGTTCGGGTTCTTGTTGGGATCGCTGTCGTAGATGCCGTCCACCTTGGTGGCCTTGAGCACGATCTCCGCATTGATCTCGCTGGCACGCAGCGCGGCGGTGGTGTCGGTGGAAAAGAAAGGATTGCCCGTGCCTGCGGCGAAGATGACCACGCGGCCCAGCTCCAGGTGGCGCATGGCCTTGCGGCGCACGAAGGGCTCCGCCACGTTGTCCATCTTGATGGCGCTCTGCACGCGGGTGGGCACGTCCATGGCCTCCAGCATGCTCTGCACGGCCAGGGAGTTCATCACCGTGGCCAGCATGCCCATGTAGTCGGCGGTGGCGCGCTCCATGCCTTTGTTGCTGGCGGTGATGCCGCGCCAGAAATTTCCGCCGCCCACCACGAGGGCGATTTCGAGGCCCGTCTGGTGCGCCGCCTTGATCTGCGCCGCCATGTCTTCAACGATGGGAGGGGAGATGTTGTCCGTACTGCCGGGTTCTCTCAGCGCTTCACCGCTGAGTTTGAGCAGAACGCGACGAAATTTTCGGGGAGCTGTGGTGTCGGGCATGAAAGATCAGATTTAACTCATAAAGCATGAGCGCCGGGGCCTTGCAAAGCTAAATTCTGCATGTCACACATCCCGCAACATCATGAAGGAAGACCCAAGCATCCCCTCCGACGCACGCTTTGAGACACGCGCCATCCACGTAGGCCAGGACTACCGCAGCGAAACTGGCGCGGTGATCCCGCCGATCTACATGACCTCCACGTTTGAGACGGGGAATCCCGGCAGTTTTGATTACACACGCTCCGGCAACCCGAACTTCCGCAACCTGCAGACCACGCTGGCCAGCCTGGAAAATGCGAAGCACAGCACCGTCTTTGCCAGCGGCCTCAGCGCCATCTCCGCCGTGCTCTTCTCCCTCAAGACGGGAGACACCATCCTCTCCGAGCAGCAGATCTACGGCTGCACCTACCGCATCTTTGAAAAGGTGCTGAAGCGCTTTGGCGTCAAAATCAAATACGCCAACCTCACCAACCCGGAGAACTACGACCTCATCACCCGCCTGAAGCCCGCGCTGGTCTGGCTGGAATCGCCGACGAACCCGCTGCTGAAGATTCTGGACATCAAGGCCATCAGCGAGGTGGCGCACAAAGCGGGGGCCGTGGTGGCCATGGACAACACCTTTGCCTCCAGCCTGCTGCAGCAGCCGCTGGACCTGGGCGCCGACCTCTCCCTGCTGAGCACCACCAAATACACCAACGGCCACAGCGACTGCCTAGGCGGTGCCGTGTGCACCAACTCCGACGAGTGGCAGGAGAAGATGATCTTTGCGCAAAAAGCGATCGGCCTGCAGCCCAGCCCCTTTGACGCCTGGCTGACCTCCCGCGGTGCGAAGACCGAGGCCGTGCGCATGGAGCGCCACTGCTCCAATGCCCTGGAACTGGCCCAGCGCCTGGAAGGCCGCAAAGGCGTGAAGAGCGTGAAGTACCCCTTCCTGAAAAGCCACCCGCAGTTCAAGCTGGCGAAGAAACAGATGACCGCCGGCGGCGGCATGCTGCTGGCCGACTTTGGCCTCAGCTACGCCGACACCCTGGCCTTCATCCGCCGCCTGCGCCTCTTCACGCAAGCAGAAAGCCTCGGCGGCATCGAAAGCCTGGTGGCCCACCCCGCCAGCATGACCCACGCCTCCATCCCCAAAGACGCCCGCGAAGCCGCCGGCGTGACGGACGGGCTGGTGCGCTTCTCCGTGGGTATCGAGCACGTGGAGGACCTGTGGAAGGACATTGACCGGGCGCTGAAGGGGAAGTGACTCGGTCCAAGCTCTCTCATGCCTCCCGATGCCAAGCCTCTGACCGACGCGCAGCGCCAGGCGCTTTGCCAAATAATGTATCGCGCCTTTCTCGAAATTCGCTCGCTTGGATCAAGCGGAACGGAGCAGGCTGCGGGGCTGGCAGATGCTTTCCACAACTTGCCCAATGATCTATGGCGGGACGACTTCAGCCTGACCTTTTTTCGCGACGCTTTTGTAGGAAATTATCAAGCCAAATACCCCAGGAGCGGAGGCGTCTTTGATTATGTCGCCATGGTCAACGAAATCATCGCCATGGAGGATCATTGAGACCGCGCAGCAGGGTGACATTGGGTGCTGCTGTTCATGTTCCGGAGCTCCCGGAGGGAGCAGAGATATTAGCCGGTGGTGAAGGGAGCGTAGCGACCGAGAACCACCGGACCCGCCCCTATCACACCGCACATCTGAGGGTTGCGCCCCGGCAGGGGCGCGAGAAACTGTCGCATGCCCTCGACGCATCTTTCGCTGCATTACCATCTCGTGTTCAGCACGAAGAACCGCGAGCCCATGCTGGCTCCGACTGCACGTAAACGTGTGCACGAATATGTGGGCGGTGTTATCAAAAACATGAACGGCGTGGCTCATGCCGTGGGAGGCACCGGAGATCATATCCACATCGCGGCGGGATTGCGGGCAACGCATTGCCTGGCCGATGTGATGCGCGAGGTCAAAAGTGAATCCTCCCGTTGGATTCATGAAGAGCTGCGGCTTGCTGGATGCGCCTGGCAGGAGGGTTATGGCGCATTCACTTTTGCAGCGCCAGATTTAGAGGCGATGCGTTCCTATGTCCTAAACCAGGAAGAGCACCACCGCGTGAAAACGTTCCAGGAAGAATACGTGGCCATGCTCCAGCGCGGCATGGTGGTGCATGACGAACGGTTTCTCTGGTAGCGAGGGCGCTGGACAGATGGATGCTTCTCGCGCCCTTCCAGGGCGCAACAAAAACACACGATGGATGTATGTGGCGGGTCCGGTGGTTCTCGCTCGCCAAGCCTCGCTTCACCACCGGCTAATTTCTCTGCTCCCTCCGGGAGCCGCCAGAGAGCATTCGCACCTTCATTCCCGTTGCCTCCTGCCCGCCCTTGAAGAAAAGTGTCCTCCCCCCAATGACCGATCTGTTTACCCACCCTCTCTGCAATGCTGACGACCTCGGCAAGGCGATCCCTGACCACGAGCTCGGCGTGTCCGTGTGCCTGCCGCTGTGGGAACATGTAGTCGGTTATGAGGAGGGCGACCAGCGCATCGTTTCCAAATTCAAATCCGGCTACCCGCGCTTCTGCTGCCCGCCGGCCATCACGCGTCTGTTTGCCGCGGCGGAAAAGGAATTCGCTGCTCCCGGCGAGCGCTGCCTGGTCTTTCCGCGCGTCGTGCATGCGGAGCGCTGCATCAAGTTCATCGGCATTGGTCGTGCGGTGGAGTGGACGGCGCATCAGCTCGGCGTGGCGGTGTTTCCCGCGGACAGCTACGTGCAGGCGCGCAAGTTCTGGCGCTTCTGCGGCGAGTGCGTGAGCACGCGCCAGGCCTGCAACGCCCTGGGCGAACACAAGAGCACCGTGACCGCCGAAGAGGGCCAGGCCGCGAACCGCACCATCCGCGAACGCATTGCCAAACTGGCCGGGCAGCAACCGGAGGATGTGTTTCTCTTCCCCTCCGGCATGGCGGCAAACTACGCTGTGCACCGCATGCTGACGCAGTGCTTTCCCAATCGCAAAACCGTTCAGCTCGACTTCCCCTATGTGGATGTGCTGAAGCTGCAGCAGTTCTTCGGCAGCGGCGCGCACTTCCTGCCGCTGGTGAAGGACAGCGAGTATGAAGACCTGCGCACGCTGCTGCAACAGGAGCCGATCGCCGGCATCTTCTGCGAAGCGCCAAGCAACCCGCTGCTGCGCTGCGTGGACTTTGAGCGCCTGCTCTCCATCCGCTCTGCCGCGCAGCCCGGCGTGCCGATCATCGTGGACGACACCATTTCCACCGTGGCGCATGTGAATGCCCACCGCGTGGCCGATGCGGTCACTTCCAGCCTGACCAAGAGCTTCTCCGGCGCGGGCGATGTCCTGGCGGGAAGCGTGGTGCTGAACCGCAACTCACCGCATCACGCCGCCTTCTCCGCCTTCCTCACCGCGTATGCCGACCACGAACTCTGGCGCGGCGATGCCGTGGCACTGGAGCAGAACAGCCGCGACTTCACGGAGCGTGCCGACAAAATGAGCCGCAACGCCCAGGCGCTGGCAGATCACCTGCGCACGCACCCGAAAGTGGATGCCGTCTGGCACGCCAGCCGTGAAGGCGGCAAGGGCTACGAATTCATCCGCCGTGAGAATGGCGGCCACGGCTGCCTCTTCTCCTTCACGCTGAAAAACCCGCAGCAGACCAGCGCCAAATTTTACGACACCCTGCGCGCCTGCAAAGGCCCCAGCCTGGGCACGAACTTCACGCTGGTGTGCCCCTACACCCTTCTCGCCCACTACGAAGAACTCGACTGGGCCGCGAGCTGCGGCGTGAGCCGCTGGCTCATCCGCGTGTCCGCCGGACTGGAGGACACAGCGGATTTGATCGCGCGGTTTGATGAGGCGCTGGCCAAGGTTTGATCGCTGCATTGCCCTGCCGGAACGGCAGGCTTCCGGGTCGTAGGTTGGGCGTGTTTGGCGGGCGATGCTTCCTCAATCACATGCCCGCCCCTTCGCCAAACCGCCCGACTGCGAGGGCATACGCATGCCGCAGAGCTTGCCGCACGCCGTCAGATGGGCGGGCTTACTCCACACCCATCCACAACCCGAGGCGCGCACTCACGCCCACGCTCCGGCATGATCTATTTCCTCCTCTGCCGCCAGAGATAACTCAAAAAGTGCCCCAGCCCGCTGAACTTGTACTGCGGATCGACCCAGCGCTCGATGACATAGAACGCAAAGTAATACGCCCGGCAGAAACCCCACACGCACAGCGCCAGCAGCAGCGCGGTGCGCCAGCTCCAGTTTTCAATGAGCAGGATGGCCGCGGACATGAGGCCGATGACCAGAAACAGCCAGCCTTTCAGCCACATGGCCTTCGTGGATTGCAGGTCTCTCATGGCTGGGGTTTGGGCGGCAGCAGGGTGTCTTTGATCTGCTTGGCCTTTTCGATCACCCGCCGGGCCTTTTCGATTTTTGTCGGCGCGGGCGCCTGCGCCGGCTCAGACGCTACAGCCGGCTTCCTCAACCATCCGAAATAGACCACCAGGAACAGCAGCCCGAGAGCCAGAGTGGTATGCAGGCAGCTGCGGATGAGATACCGCGTCTCCTCCGGCAGCTTTCTCATTCGCCGCGGTCCGGCGAACTTCGTACAGCGGCAAAGCCAGAGCACGCCATAAACGACATTCTCCACCACATAGAACAAAAGCTGCAAGAGCCGGATCACCAGCTCCAACACTGCTTCAGCCAAGGCAGAGAAAATATCGCCAACTGCGTCCATGAAGCGGAACCGTAAGCCCCCGCGCCGCGAAGTCGAGCGATCACTTCTTCTCCAGCTTCACATAATCCAGCCCCACCATGTAGCCCGGCACGGCATCCACATTCTTGCCCGTGATGGTGAAGATCAGTTGATGCTCCCCGGCACTGAGTTCATGCGTGCCCCAGTCCAGCTCGTCGCTATGGATCACCTTCGGGCCATTGTAGCCGTCCCAGGCGGTGGCGACGGGCTTGCCGTCAAGTGACACATCGATGATGCCGTAGTCGCGCGCCAGCGTGAGCGCAGCCAGGAGCCGATACTTGCCCTTCTCCGCCACCGGCAGCGCCAGCGTGAGCTTTTGCCCGGGCCTGCCACCCGTCCACCAAAGCTGGGAGGCGCCGCTCCACTCCTTGCCAAATCCACCCATGCCCTGCGGCTTGGCATTGCCTCCTGTTTTGTTCAAGACCTTGAGCGTTTCTCCTTCGGTCGCTCCAGGTATTGTAGTACCGGCTTTAGCCGGTCCGGAAGCCCCGCTCTGCAAATACTTCACCAGATCAATCACCTGCTCCGGCTTCAGCGCATCAAACAAACCTTCCGGCATCGTGCTCAGCTTTGACACCTCGCGCTTCCCAATCTCCTTCTGCGGCAGCGTAAACTCAATGCCGCCCATCATGGCGATGCGCACCGTGGCCGGGCTTTCCTCCTTGATGACACCGCTCATCACACGGCCGTCCTTCATGCTGAAGACGTTGAGCTGGTAGGCTTTGCCTATCACCGCATTGGGATCCAGCACGTTTTCGAGCAGGTAGTTCAAATCCGCGCGATTGCTGCCGGTGATGTCCGGGCCCACATTCTGTCCTTCGCCAAACAGCTTGTGGCATTGGCCGCAGGTCATGGTGAAAAGCATCTTCCCCTTCGCCAGATCCCCCTTGGCCACGGTCGCGGGCGTCAGTATCTCGCGGTATTTCTTCGTCCGCTCCGCCAGATCCGCCTTCGGCGCATTCACATCTCCCCAGGCCGATTTGATGAGGGCGTTGATCTCTTTGTCATCAAAGGCGGTGAGCTGCCGCACCAGGAAAGGTGAAAGCGCCGTGGCAGGCACGGCCTTGGCCTGCACGGCCCTGAGCAACTCCTTCGCGCCTTCCTTCGTCGAGGCAAGGGTGTTCACCGCATCCGGCAACACATCAGGAGCAAAGTCTTTCAGCAGCGTGCCCACCACTTCGGGTGTTTTGGGGTCCTTCAAAACGGCCAGAGCCTGCAAGCTCTCGCGCTGTGCACTCGGAGAAATCATGGGTTTCCATCCAAGCATTTCTTGCAGCCGCCCGGCGGTTGGAGTGTCTTTGCGCAGGACGAGGATTTTGAGTGCATTGCCGCGTTCAGCCGCCTTGTCTGCCGTCAACAGCGCACGCAGCTCATCCAAGGCCGCGGGAATGCCCATCAGACCTTCCAGCTCCGTCATGGCCTGCTTCCGGGGGTAGGGGTCTTCTGCCGCGGGGGTTTCCAACAGTCTGGCACGCATCGTTTCCCAGTTCTGGGGTTGCTTGATGGCATTGCCCGCAAGCCCCGCTTTGAGCACGGTCTTGATCAGCATGTCCCGCTGCGTGGAGTCCTTGCTCTGACTGGCCAGCTTGAGCAGGCCCAGGCGTCCGCCTTCCTCTGCGCCCATGCGACGATAGATGAATTCCGTGACCGTCGGAATCTTGGACACAGCGGCAAGCTGGAGCCCCGCTTTCGCATCCGCACCCACCAACGGCTCGATGCCATACCAGATGAGCAGCGGGATCATGGGATCGTCCTTGTCCTCGCCATGCTTGAGCAGAGCGGTTGCGAGAATCAATTGGGAATGCGTCGGCAATTTTTGAAGCATCGAAGCAAGCTCGCGCCGAACGGCAGGAGAAGGCTCCGCCGCACCCGCTTTTGCGAATCGATCATCAAACGCTTCGAATCTCTCCTGTGGCTCAATCTCGCTGGAGAACAAGCGCACCAACCTGGCCCGAATCACCTCGTCCGGGTGATCCCACAAAGGATGATGGGGACCGATGTCAAGATTCCCGACCATTGCGCGGCACCAGAGAGAACGCAGCAGTTGCTTGCTCGGACCTTCATCGGAATACACCGAAAGGTGCAGCGGATCATCGCGATCAACGTCCGGCTGATTTGCATGCTCCATCAGCACCCTCCTCGCCATCCGCGACTCCCACTCGTTCTCCGTCTGCACCGCGAGCTTCGCCAGCGTTTCATTGTTCTCCTTCGCAAGATCCCCTTTCCACGGCTTCCAGCCATCGTAGCTGATGCGATAAATCCGCCCATTGCTGCGGTCCCAGTTTTCCACCGCATTGCTTCCACGGTGGCAGATCTGCACATCGCTCCAATCACTCACATACAGAGCTCCATCCGGTCCCACCTTCTGCGTCACAGGGATGAAGTTCATGTCATTGGCGCGCATGAAATCACTGCCGTGTTTGCCGATGTAGGTGCTGGCGTGGGGATCGGTGTAGTTGCTGACGAGACGGTGGCCGTGCAGGTTGCCAAACAGAAGCTGATTGCGATACGTCGGCGGGAAAAGGCTGCTCTGATAAATGGCGAGCCCGCAGTGCGCGTGGCCGCCGCCGAGGGCATTGGTGTCGTTGTTCATGATGCCGGCGCCGGTGGTTTTGTCGAAGGTCACATCGGGCCGCGCGCTGCCCGCGTAATGCGCGTGGTCGGCGATGGTCTTGATGTCCTCATACGTGTAGGGATTGAAGTGCTGCCCGGCCTGCCGCTGGTAGCGCCCGCCTGGCACAATGTGGTAGAGGTGCGGGATAACGCACGCGGTCACGAAGAACTCGCCATGCTGGTCGTAATCCAGCCCCCAGGGATTGCTGGTGCCTTCAGCAAAAATTTCAAACTCATGCCGCGTGGGGTGATAGCGCCAGATGCCAGCATTGATGGGCTTGCGCTGATCATCCGGCGTGCCGGGCTTGCCCACCTTGCTGTGCGTGAAGACGCCGTGGCAGCCGTAGAGCCAGCCGTCCGGGCCCCAGATAAAGCTGTTGAGCGTCTCGTGCGTATCCTGGCTGCCCCAGCCGTCCAGCAGGGCATAGGCGGTGAAGTTGAGGCCGGGCACCTGAGTACTGGGGCCATTCCTGGCCCCAGTCTGGCCAGCACTCGTTCCTTCACTCGGGCCAGGAATGGCCCGAGTACTGCCCAGAGGCAGCGGCTTGTCGCCGTCGCGCGGAATAAACATCAAATACGGTGCCGCACCCACCCACACGCCACCAAAGCCCAACTCGATACCGCTCACCAGATTCAAGCCCTCGCAGAAAATCTTCTTCGTCTCAAAGACGCCATCGCCATCCTTGTCTTCGAGAATCTTGATGCGGTCCTGGCCTGCGCCCACCTCACGCGGTTTCGGGTAGCTGTTTCCCTCCACCACCCAGATGCGGCCGCGCTCATCAAAGGTGAAGGCGATGGGCTGCACAAGGTCCGGCTCCGCGGCGATGAGCTCTGCCTTAAAACCGCCGGGGAGTTGCATGAGATCCAGCGCGTGAGGGAGCGCACGCGTCCCGCGTGCTGCGTCCGGCGTCCCGCCGGATGCCGTTCTATCACCTTCGCCAGCCGAAGTGCCTCCGCCGGCCTTGGGACGGTCTTCCGCGGGACGCGAAAGACTGCCTGCGGGACGCAGGCGCTCCCCGCTGACGCGCGTGCCGTGCGCATAATCCTTCTGCGGCATCAGCGCCGGCCCATACATCTTCTTCGGCGTCAGGTCCGCGGTGGTGTCCTTGCGCTCCTGGGTGAGGATGAACACGCCGGCTTTGTTTCCCACCACGATGTCAGGGAGCTTGTCGCCATTCACATCGCCCACCTGCACGTCCACGCCCACGCCGCTCTCGGCATCCACGAGGTGCGGCACGAAATCGACGCCTCCTTTGCCATCGCGCTTCGTTTGATACCAGTAAATGACACGATGCCCGCGCTCATCGGGGTCGTGGCCGTTGTGCGCCCAGTAGCGCTTGCCGGTGACGATGTCCTGAACTCCGTCACCATCGATGTCGGCGAGATAGGCCGCATGCGGCTGGGAGAAGACGATGCCGTAGTCGTTGTCCTGCGGCTGCTCGCTGGCGAGCATGACGCGCTGCCATGTGGGGCCGACGTTCAAAGTTCCGCTCACCTCCTGCTTCACCCCTCCAACGACCACATTTGCGCTGGCAGGCACCGTGGTTTTTTGCTGAAGGTAAACCGCCACGCCGTAGCGATGCGCGGCGAGGCTGGTGAAGACGTCGTTCGTACCGTTGCCGTCGAAGTCATACGCAAACATCTGCGCGCCACCGCCGATGCCCGCCGCAAAATTGTGCTGCTCCCACGTGGCACTACCCGGCTTGTTTTCCCACCAGCGGCGTGCCTCCAGCAGGTCCAGCTTCCCATCTCCATTCACATCGCCCACGCCGAGGCCGTGGGTGAACTTGGCCACCTTCATGTCCTCCGTCACCGCCACAAAAGGCCACTTTTCCGCAGGCTTCTCCCAGTTCGGCGCGAACCAGCCAAATTTGCCGCCGGTGCTGCACACGATCTCCGGTTTGCCATCGCCCGTGATGTCAGTGAAGACGGGCGATTCATTGTCCACCACATCGGCCACGATGTGCATGGGCCAGGGTTTGTCGTCGTGCGTGCCGGGGTTCAGATACAGGCGCGCTTCTTTGCCGGGGAAGCCGAGGATGAGGATGTCGTTCTTCTGGTCCGCATTGAAGTCGTGCACGTAGGCGAAGAAGTTGTCCGAGTAGCCATTGATGTTGAAGATCTTCGGCTCGTAGTAGGCGTGCTTTTTCTCAAACGCCGGGCCCTCCCACCAGAACGGGCCGGCCACCACGTCGGGTTTGCCATCTCCATTGATGTCGCCGATGGCTGCGCCTTCGGAATAAAAATCGCCGTGAAGCTGCTGACGTTTCCAGGTGATCTGGGTGGCGGCGTGAACGGTCGTGGCCGCAGCGAAAGCGAGAAGGAGCAGGCGTTTCATGGTTGGAAGAACCAAACGCTATCAGAAACCGGTGCGAGCGGACAAGTTTTATGAGAAATCGGCCATGACTTGGGAAAATCCAGCCATGAAGGGTTCACCGTGGAGAGCCCCGAGAAACACCAAGTTCCGGAGTCATATCTCTGTGCCTCCCTGTGAACTCTGTGGTAGTTCTTTGAGATTCCATGCCCCCCGCCAGCTTCGTCCTCAGCCCAGACCCCATTCCCACCACCCCTGCCGAGTTCCAGCCGGGTGAGGGGGCGGAGGCGCAGTTTCTCGGCGTCGTGCGCGGTCAGGAGGACGGGCGGGTCATCTCCGGCATCGACTACAGCGCCTACCTGCCCATGGCGGAAAAGATGCTGCAGGAGCTCATCGATCACGGCCAGCGCGACCACGGCCCGCACCGCGTCTTCATCCAGCACCGCCTCGGCTTCGTGGCCGCCGAGCAGCCCAGCATCCTCATCCGTGTGCGCACCAAGCACAGCGGGGAGTCCTTCGACCTCTGCCGCTGGTATTTGAAGGAGATCAAGACCCGCGTGCCGATCTGGAAGAAGCCGGTGTTTGCCGAGTGAATCACAGGCCGTCCAGCCGTAGCCGAAGCAGCTCAGGGTCTTGCCTCATATCGATCAGCACATGGATCATGATGCGGCGGGCTTCTTCGACGTAGAAAATGCCAAATCGCTTTCGCGGCCCGGCCAGCAACCTACGGATGCGTTGGGTGCCCTGGACCCTTCGCCCCTAACGCGTGATACTCGGCCAACAAGCTCAAAACACGTTTCAACGGTTCCCGCAATACCTTGATGGCAAGGTCGTGGTCTCCCACCTGTTCATAGAGCCGGAGCAAGTCTGCCTCTGCTCCTGCCGTCCAGACAACTTCAAGCGCCACGGCCTGCGAAAACGCGGGATTGGACTTCCTCCCAAGTAGAGACCGCCTGCGGGTTGGCCGCATGGGCAGCAAGGCGCTGATCCAGCAGCTCCATGATGGCGGAATCGACCACCACCTCACCGCCCTCGGCATCGGCGGAGTCCAAAAGCTCTTCAGCCAGTTGCCGTTTATCACGGGAACTGAGCTGCCGAACGGCAGGCAACGTTTCCAGAATCATGGTGAGAGCTTACCCCCGCAACTCCGCCTGACAACGTGCAAAATGCCCCCTTTCCCCCGTTGCCGGAAGGGACTTTTCCCTGCACACTGCCTGCCCTCAAGCCATGCCCACGCCCCCCTTTCACTACCAGGAACTTCTCGAACTCGGCACCGATGACACCGAATACCGTTTGCTGACCAAGGAGCACGTCTCCGTGCAGAAATTTGGCGAAAAAGAAGTCCTCGTCGTCGATCCCGAGGCTCTCACTCTGCTGGCCAACCAGGCCTTCCATGACATCAATTTCTTCCTGCGCCCGAAGCACCTCAAGCAGGTGGCCGCCATCCTGGATGACCCCGAGGCGAGCGAGAACGACCGCATGGTGGCGCTGACGATGCTCAAGAACGCCGACGTGGCCTCCGCGGGGCTGCTGCCGTTCTGCCAGGACACCGGCACCGCCATCATCATGGGCAAAAAGGGCCAGCAGGTGTGGACCGGCGGCGGCGATGAGGCGGCGCTCTCGAAGGGTGTCTATCTCGCCTACACGGAGAACAATCTGCGCTACTCCCAGAACGCGGCGCTGAACATGTACGACGAGAAGAACACCGGCACCAACCTGCCCGCGCAGCTCGATCTCTACGCCACGGACGGCGATGCGTACAAGTTCCTCTTCATCGCCAAAGGCGGCGGCTCGGCCAACAAGGCCTACCTCTATCAGGAAACGCGTGCCGTGCTGAATCCGAAGAGCATCGTGAAATTCCTCAGCGACAAGATGACCTCTCTCGGCACCGCCGCCTGCCCGCCCTACCACCTGACTTTTGTCATCGGCGGCACTTCGGCGGAATCGACGATGAAGCACGTCAAGCTGGCCTCCACCAAGTACTACGACAACCTCCCCACCACCGGCAACGAGCACGGCCGCGCCTTCCGCGATGTGGAGCTGGAAGGCCAGATGCTGCAGGCCGCGCGCGAGTGCGGCATTGGCGCGCAGTTTGGCGGCAAATACTTCGCGCTGGATGTGCGCGTGGTCCGCCTGCCACGCCACGGCGCCTCCCTCCCCATCGGCATTGGCGTCTCCTGCTCCGCAGATCGTCAGGCCAAGGGCAAAATCACACGGGATGGCGTGTTCATCGAGAAGCTGGAAACGAATCCCCTGCCCTACGTCCCCGAAGAGCTGCGCCACCGCAAGGACACCAACGCCGTGCGCATCGACACCAACCGCCCGATGGCCGAGATCCGCGCGGAGTTGAGCAAGTACCCCACCACCACACGCCTCCTCATCAATGGCCCCATCATCGTCGCCCGCGACATCGCGCATGCAAAGCTGAAGGAGATGCTCGATGCCGGCAAGCCGCTGCCCGACTACTTCAAGAACCACCCTGTGTACTACGCCGGCCCCGCCAAGACTCCCGCTGGCATGCCCAGCGGCAGCTTCGGCCCCACCACCGCCGGCCGCATGGACAGCTACGTGGAGCTCTTCCAGAGCCACGGCGGCAGCATGGTCATGATCGCCAAAGGCAACCGCGGTCAGCAGGTCACGGACGCCTGCAAAAAGCACGGCGGCTTCTACCTCGGCAGCATCGGTGGCCCCGCCGCCATCCTCGCCAAGGAGAACATCAAGAAGGTCGAAGTCGTCGAGTTCGCCGAGCTCGGCATGGAGGCCATCTGGAAGATCGAGGTCGAAGACTTCCCCGCCTTCATCCTCGTGGATGACAAGGGCAATGACTTCTTCCAGACCGTGGGTCCGGGCTGCTCGGTGAAGCATTGAGAAGAGGCTGATGAAAACTCCAACAGACCTTTTGCAAGATCTGCCCATACGCTGGCAGGCCAGGCTGTTGGAGCATTTGCGCAGCAAAGGACGTGACCGACTGGGCGCTGAGGACTTTCCATGTGGCACCACGCTTGTTCTCCAATTCGAGGACGAATCAGAGGTCCGCTTTCAATATGCCTTCGCCATCCATGACGAGAGCGCCGGAGAGATTGGTGTGTTTACCGAGCATTGCGGCTATCATGTTTTTCCTGCTGGAGGAACTGTGATGAAAATCGAAAACGCCTGAGTTCTTCGAGCCGGAGGCTCGTCGGAAATATAGAGACAAGCCGGTGGTGAAGCGAAACCGCGAAGCGGTGCAGCGGGAACCACCGGACTAGTGTCCACAACCCCGGATATCTGAGGGTTGCGCCCCGGCAGGGGCGCGAGAAGCTGTCGCATGCCCTCGACGCATCTTTCGCTGCATTGCCATCTCGTGTTCAGCACGAAGAACCGCGAACCCTGGCTGTCCCCGCCTGCACGTAGTTGCGTGCACGAATACGTTGGCGGCATCATCCGCAGCTCGAACGGTATCGCACACGCCGCGGGTGGCACAGGCGACCACATTCACATCGCAGCTGGATTGCGAGCCACGCATTGCCTGGCGGACGTGATGCGTGAGGTCAAAAGTGAATCTTCTCGTTGGATTCATGAAGAGCTGCTCCTGGCTGGATTCGCCTGGCAGGAGGGCTATGGCGCGTTCACGTTTGCAGCACCAGATTTGGAAGCGGTCCGGGCATAAGTGCTGAACCAAGACATAAGTGCTGAACCAAGAGGAGCATCATTGGGTGAAGACCTTTCAGGAGGAATATGTGGCGATGCTGCAACGTGGCATGGTAGCGCATGATGAACGATTTCTGTGGTAACCGAGAGCGCAGGAGCAAGCGGTCCCTTCTCGCGCCCTTTCAGGGCGCAACAAATACACACGATGGTTGTTTGCGCGCGGTCCGGTGGTTCTCGCTCGGCAAGCCTCGCTTCACCACCGGCTAATTTCTTGCGAGCCTCCGGCTCGCGAGACAGCGCCAACACTGCAATGTGCACACCGCCCGCAGCGTTGTCGTGCCCCAGCCATGCATGCGACTCATCTGCTTCTCCCGCTTCTGCTCGGTGCTCTTGGCCTGACTCAGTTGCACGCAGAGGATGCTCTGCCCATCACCGCGAAATTCATCACCACCTGGGGCAAGGAGGGCGAAGCGCCGGGGGAGTTCAACATCCCCATCGGCATTGCCGTCAATGCGGCGGATGAGGTGTTTGTGGCGGATCATTACAACAGCCGGGTGCAGAAATTTGATGCGAACGGCAAGCTGCTCGCGCACTTCGCGGTGCTGCCGAATCCGGGTGGCATCGCCTTCGATGGAGACCGGATCTACCTGAGCCACTTTCCAGTCTCGCGGCTGACGAAGGACACGAAGACTCCGGACCGGATGAGCGTGTATTCGCAGAAGGGCGAGTTGATCCGCGAGTGGGGCAGCAGCGGGAAGGAAGACGGCCAGTTTGATTTCCCCGGCGGAATCGCCATCAGCAAGACGGGCGAGGTGTTTGTGGCGGATCAAACCAACCGGCGTGTGCAGGTGTTTGACCGCGAGGGAAAATTCCTGCGCAAGTGGGGCGAATACGGCGTGCAACCGGGGCAGTTTGGTGGAAACACGAATCCCAAATCACGCGTGGGCGGGCCGAATTTCATCGCGCTGGGCCGGGACGGCAGTGTCTTCACCACGGAGGCGAGCGTGGGGCGGGTGCAGCAGTTGACACCGGAAGGCAAACCCCTGCTGGCCTGGGGCACGCTGGAAGACAAACCGGGCGGCTTTGGTGGGAAGTTCACGGCCTTCAAGGCAGGCCTCGTCGGGCCCATCGGCCTCTGTTTTGATCACGAAGGCCGGCTCTGGGTGACCGCCGTGAGCGGGCGCGTGCAGTGCTTCACACCGGAGGGGAAATACCTCGGCGGCTTTGGCGACACGCAGGGCACCGAGCCCGGGCACTTTTACGCCCCGCATGGCATCGCCATCAACAGCCGCGACGAGATCTTTGTGGTTGATACCTACAATCATCGTGTACAGAAGTTTGCGCTGAAGGTGAAATAGTCCGCTGCGCCACGGTCATCTTCCTCTGTGAGGAGCTGATGAGAAGAAGCGTTTGTCTGCCCTATGCGTTTTGAGTTTTGGTGCGCCGGTCTTTCGTTGGCGGTCTGCCTGTCACCGTCCATGCTGGGGGCGGCAGACACGTCCGTTTCCTCTCTCCCTGACCTGAAGCTGACGCTTTCGGCCGCCACGGCAGGCAGCACGGTGCGTCTTGCCAAGGGAGCGGAGATCGCGCTGAAGGATGACCAGATCATCGTCCCGGAAAAGGTCACATTCACGGGCGAGGGTGCCACACTCACTGCGGAACCTGTGGGAGAGCGTGCGGCGATCGTGCTGCTGCCGGGGGCCCGGCTCACCGCGTTACGTGTCATCGGGCCGAACCCGCTTTTCAAGAATATCGACGCCCAGCCGTCCAAGCCCTCGGGCTATGCCGTCTCCTGCGTGAATGCGGAGGTGGATCACTGCGAGATCCTGCAGTTTCAGCGCGGAGGCATCGCCCTGTTTCGCGACAGCGTGAAGTCCCACATCCATCACAATCACCTGCATGACATCGCCGCGTATCCTGTGCTGATCGGGAATGGCAGCGGAGACGGCCACATCATCGAGCACAACCGCATCGAGTGGGCCTGGCATGCCATCGCCAGCAACGGCTCACGTGGAAGCGGCTACACGGCACGCTTCAATGAATTCATCCGGATGCCGAGGCCCAGGGCCTTTGAAGCGAGCGGCGCGTCGCCGCCCAACTGGTGCCTGGACACGCATGAAAACAACGGTGCGGAGACACGCCCGCCGCGCCCAGCCACACGCCTGCTCGTGGTGCATGACAATCTTTTTCGTGCGCACCCAGACGTGAAGGTGGGGGATGGCAGCGAGCTGCTGCAAACCAACGGGCTCTACCCCAAGCACGACATCTACGCCGGAGACTGCCCGGGCGTGACCACCACCGTGGAGATCTACAACAACCGTTTCCTCATGCACGAGCGGACGGCGTCCAAGGACAAGTTCAAGCCCTTTGGCCGCGCCATCCGCCTCGTGGGCCTGCGCGGGAATCCCGCCCTCGAAGACGACCCGCTGGAACCCAAGGGAGAGTGGAAGGCCAGCATCCATGACAACCGGTTCGGTGGTGAATAACCGCCAGTGACGAAACCGCAATTGCGCACTCCCGGCAGCACGCTTGAGTGCCCGGCATGTCAGCCAGCCCCATCCGCGTCACCATCTGGAACGAGTTCGTCCACGAACGGCAGAATCCCACCGTCGCTGCCATTTACCCCAATGGCATTCACGGAGCGCTGGCGGAGGCTTTGTCCAAGCACGGCAACTTCCACGTCCACACCGCCACGCTGGATGAGCCGGAGCAGGGCCTGCCGCCGGTGGTGCTGGATCAAACCGATGTGCTCCTTTGGTGGGGCCACGCGGCGCATGACCAGGTGAGCGACGAGCTCGTCACGCGCGTGCAGGAGCGAGTGATCGCGGGGATGGGTCTGATCGTGCTGCACTCCGGGCATTTTTCAAAGGTCTTCAAACGCCTCATGGGTACAAGCTGCGCCCTGTGCTGGCGCGAGGCGGGCGAGCGGGAACGGGTGTGGGCCATCAACCCTGGGCATCCGATCGCGGCAGGCATTGGCGACTGCATCGAGATCGAGCAGTCGGAGATGTATGGGGAGCCCTTTGGCATTCCCACACCGGAGGAGCTGATCTTTGTCTCCTGGTTTCAAGGCGGCGAGGTGCTGCGCAGCGGCGCCACGTGGACGCGCGGCAGCGGCCGCATCTTTTACTTCAGCCCCGGGCATGAGGTGTATCCCATCTACCATCATCCCGACATTCAGCGCGTCATTGCCAATGGCATCCGCTGGGCGAGGCCGCAGGGACCGGCGGCGAACATTCCGAGGCATGTGCCGGTGGAGCAGGCGCGGGAGAAGATCGAGGCACGCGGGGGCACGGTGCACGTAGAGGATGGCAAGCTGGAGGGGCATTGAGAGCCTCGGGAGGCGGACCTCCGAGTCCGCAGCACTCCGCTGCAGATCGGACTCCGCTTTTGCCTGCCGCTTTGACGTGCCGGGAATCCGTGTGTTTGCGACCTCCTGCGTGTGCAATCACCCCATAAGCGCGGACGACCTGCTGCGAACTCGGAGGTCCGCACCCCTTCCCTGCTACTGCTTGGCCATGTTCGCCCGGCCGCCGCGGAGGACGTATTTCTGGATCTTGCCGGTGGCGGTCTTGGGGAGTTCGGAGATGAACTCGAAGCCGTGGGGGACTTTGAAGTGGGCGAGGTGCTCGCGGCAGAAGAGGCGGAGTTCCTCGGGCGTGGTGGTGGCACCGGGGCGCAGAACGATGAAGGCCTGCGGGGTTTCGCCCCATTTTTCATGCGGCAGGCCGACGACGGCGGATTCCTGGATGGCGGGGTGGCGGAGGAGGACGCCTTCGACTTCGACTGAGGAGATGTTTTCGCCGCCGCTGATGATGATGTCCTTCCAGCGGTCGCGGATTTCGATGTAGCCGTCCGGGTGTACCACGGCGGCGTCTCCGCTGTAGAACCAGCCGCCCCGGATGGCCTTGGCGGTGGCGGCGGGGTCGTTGTAGTAGCCTTTCATCACGGCATTGCCGCGAATGATGATTTCGCCCATGGAGGCGCCGTCTTTGGCCACTTCTTTGCCGTCGTCATCCACCACGCGGACCTCGGCGTTGGCCAGGTATTCCACGCCCTGGCGGGCTTTGATGACGGCGCGTTCGCGGGCGCTGAGCTGGGCGTGTTCGGGGCGGGATTCGCTGATGGTGACGATGGGGGAGACCTCGGTGAGGCCGTAAACGTGGGTGATGTCCCAACCGAGTTCGCCCTCCATCCGCTCGATGGTGGCGGCGGCAGGCGGTGCGCCAGCGGTGATGACGCGGACGCCGCGCGGGGCACCGTGGCGGACTTCCTCCGGCGCATTGGCCATGCCGATGAGAACGGTGGGCGCTGCGCAGAGCAGGGTGCAGCCCTCCTGGCGTATGGCTTCAAAGATGAGCCGGGGGTCCGCTTTGGGAATGCACACGTGCCGCCCGCCCACGGCGGTGACGGTCCAGACGAAGGTCCAGCCATTGGCATGAAACATGGGCAGCACCCAGAGGTAGCGATCTGCGCTGGTGATGTGGGTGTGCATGAGGTGGCCCATGATGTTGAAGGCCGTGTTGCGGTGGCTGACCATCACCCCCTTGGGATTCGCCGTGGTGCCGCTGGTGTAGTTCAGGGCGATCATTTCGGTCTCGCACACGTCGGCGGCGGTGAATTCGGGCGCGGAGGCTGCGAGCGTCGCTTCGTAGTCGGTCCAGCCGGGCTTGCTGCCGGTGAGGGCGATGAAGTGCTCCACCCCGGGCACTTGGGAGCGGATGGAGTCCACCGCGTCCAGGTAATCCGCATGCACGCAGACGACCCGTGCCCCGCTGTGGTTCAGGATGTAGGCAAAGTCGGCGGCGGTGAGGCGGAAGTTGATAGGAACGATGACCGCGCCGATCTGCGGCACGGCGTAGAAGGCCTCCAGGTGCGAGTGGGTGTTCGGTGCGATGGTGGCCACCCGATCCCCCGCCTTCACGCCCAGCCCCTGCAGTGCAGCGGACCAGCGGTCGCAGCGCTCAAAAAACTGGCGGTAGGTGAAGCGGCGCTCCCCATCCACCACGGCCTCGCGGTCGGCATACAGGCGGCGGGCACGGCGGGCGAAGTCGAGGGGCGAGAGCGGAGTTTCCATGGGGAGAAAACGCAAACCCTAGCCGAAGGCCTCTCAGAAAGGCGAGAGAAAAGAGCCCCTTCACCACCTCTAGCAGGCAACAAAAAGCCACGCGACCGACAAACGGCCTGCGTGGCTCAACCTGGATTCAGGTTTGGGGGGAGTCGGTTATGCCGGGCGGCTCTGGATGCGGGCCACCATCTCGCGCACGTGCCAGGCCTTGTAGGCCCGGGGCTTCAGGATGGCGAGGCTGCGGGAGAAGGAGCCCCATTTGAGCACGTGGATGGTCACGTGCCGGGTGCCCCAGCTATGCATCATGCCCTGGGTGGGCTTGTAGAGGTCGATGGTGCGGGTGCCCACGAGGGCGGAGCCGTAGTCATCCACCACGTAGAGGGAGGGGTCTCCCTTGATCTGGAACACCGTGCCCACCGGGTAGATGGACCAGTCGGCAGCGGCGCTGCGAATCTGGCCGTGGCGGAGGGGGGTGCCGGCGGCGGTGCGAGCACCGTATTCGATGTGGTCGCTCTCGTCGTGAGTGTAGGCGGTGGTTTTGACGCCTGCAATGACCTGGCCTGGAGTGCCAGCTGGGTTTGTGGTGGTGGAGGAGCTTTTAACTTCTTCCGCAAAAGCGGAAACGCACATGGCAGCGAAGCACAGGAGGATGGATCGGTTCAATCTTTGGTTGGGTTGTTGGGGCGCGCTCGTTCTGAATGGGGGTTCAGGCGGAGGGGCGCGCATGGTGTCGAGTTCGACACCCCTGTCAACGCGGGGATTTGTAGCCGGAACGGGCCGAAAACCGTGCTTTGGCGTCTTACAGAGCGAATTTTAGCGCCAAAAGGTCACTTCAAACGCAAAACCGCCCCGTAAGCCTCCGCCCCACCCGGCGAGGTCAGGGTCTGCCCGCCGAATGTCGCAGGTGCGACACTTGCCCCCGAAAAAACTAGCCGGCCAGAGGGATTCCAGGCCATGCAATAGGCATTGTCTCCCTTAACCCCCCCGCTTTGGACGAGCCATTCCAGGCCGCCTTTGGCGTCAAAAGCGGCGGTGAAGATGTCAGTGGCACCTTGTGTCTTGAGTGTCTGTCCGGCGAAGGTGGCGGTTTCGGAGAACTCGCCCGTCACGAAGCAGCGGCCGGTGTTGTCTGTGGCTACGCCGAGGCAATAGTCGGTGGCCGGTCCCTGAAGTACATGGCTCCAGACGAGTTTTCCTTCGGGGCTGTAGTGGGCGAGGACGCCGTCGTTGTCCTTGTCCCCGGTGGTCTGCACGGGGCCGCCATTGAGCACGCCTTTGAACATGCCGGCGCACCAGGTACGACCTGCGGTATCGACAGTGATTTCGTGGAAGCCGGCGCTGGGTACGCCTGGCAAGGTGGCGGCCCAGACTCCCTGGCCTTCGGGGGTGAGTTTCAGCACGATGCCTGCCTGTGCTTTGGATTGCAGCGTGATTCCATCCATTGAGCCGTCTCCGCCGCCGCTGCCTCCTATATAGATAGAGTCTTTGGCATCGACGCCAATGCCGTGGCCGCTGCCGGAGAATTTGCCGGTGGTGGTTTTGACCCACTTGAGGGTGCCTGAGGGGTCGTATTTGGCGCAGAAGATGGGGCGGGTGGTGCTGCCGGCATTGACAGTGACGTTGCCGAACTTGGCTTCGCCTGCGACGGCGCCGGTGACGACGATGTCGCCCTGGGAATCGACGGCGATGCCGTGGCCGTAATCGTAGCCTTTTCCGCCGGCGGTTTTGATCCAGAGGAGGGCACCTTGTGTGTCGTATTTGGCAATGAAGACGTCATAATCACCCGCGTTCGGCAGGGTCTGGCCGTTGGCCTGGGCATCGGTGCTTTGGTAGTGGCCGGTGACGTAGATGTTGCCGGAGGGGTCGGTGGCGACGCCGTAGCCGCGGTCCACCAGGCTGCCGCCGAGGCTGCGGACCCAGAGGAACTTTCCTTCCGGGGAGACTTTGGTGAGGAAGAAGTCTGTGCTGCCGAGGCCGGTGCGTTTGAGGTCGCCGAAGGTGCCGTCGTCGGTGGTCTCGCCAGCCATGAAGACATTGCCCTCGCGGTCAAAGGTGACGGCGCGGGTTTTGTCGCTTTTGGCTCCACCGGCGGCGGCGACCCATTCGAAGGTGGGGGTGGCGGCTTGGAGGGAGGTGGCGAGGAGGAGGAGGCAGAGGGAGCGCATGGACCGAAGGGTACGGGAGTATGAGAGGGAGTGTTACGCGGGATGCCAGCTTTTCATCTTCGCAAAAGCGTTGAGCCAAACCCACCCGGATCAAATGACGAAACCAGAGCCGAACAAAGTGAGACAGACGACTGAAAGGAGCCCGAAGGGTGAGCGAAGCGAATCAATGAGGAATGACGAAACTCCTAGCCAAGACCGCGCCGCGAACACCTACCTTCGAGCTTGGTCATTCGACATTATTCGTCATTCGGAATTCTGATTTCGTCATTCCGAGGTCGGCCACCCATGTTCACTGGATGGGCGAGAAATCCGTGGGCTTCATGTAGATGCTTTTCACGCCTTCGGTCAGGGGCTCGATGGTGAGGGAGCCGCCGTTGGCGGTTTCGCTGGCGGTTTTGGCTTTGACCCAGTCGGGGTCGGCGCGGAAGGCGGCGAAGGAGGCGAGGCCGGCTTCCTTGCTGTCGTGGGCGAGGATGTAGATGAGCTTTTTGGCGGCGCCTTTGTCGATATCGGTGGGGGTCCAGTAGGCGAGGTTGGTCATGCCGTGCTTGGTGAAGAGCTTCATGGTGTGGTCGCGGAAGCGGGAGTGGAGGGCGTCGAGCTTGCCGTCCTTGGTGGTGTAGGTGCGGAGCTCGAAGACGCGGGGCTTGCTGGCTTTGGCGACGGCCACCGGCGGGGAGTAGTCGGTGGTGGTCATGAAGATGGACTCCGGGGGCTTGGCGAGGATCTTGCCGGCTTCTTCGCTGGCCTTGCGGGCGGCCTGCCAGTCGGGATCGGCGCCGAAGGCTTTGAAGCTCTCCTTGGCGGCGTCGCGGCTTTTGTGTTCGAGGACGTAGATGAGGGTGGTCTTGGAGCCGTTTTCTTCATCGACGGGCACCCAGTAGCCGATGTTTTTCATGCCGTGCTTTTCAAAGAGCTTGCAGGTGTGGTCGCGGAAGCGGGAGAGGAGGGCGTCGAGCTTGCCTTCGTTGCAGGTGTAGATGCGGAGTTCGTAAACGGGGGAGGCGTCCGCGGCGCGGAGGAGCGGGGCGAAGAGAGTGGAAAGAGCGAGGGCGAGGAAGGTGAAGCGCTTCATGGGAGGGTGGAAGGAACGGCGGTGGGAGGGAATGCTTATCAACTGAGAGACGAGAATGGAGGGCCTACGGAACACACGGAATACGCGGAAAGGATTCCAAACCGGCTACTTCGAAGGTGAGGTTTCAGGGCTTAGGAGGCACGGTTTGTCACAACGCAGAGCACCGGAACTCAAGGCGGCTTGATTGTGGGACGGGGAGTAACGGCGGGGGGCGAAAGAGGGCGCTATTTTTTGGCAAAGGAATGTATTGGCAAAGGAATGGCCGGAGATTTGCGACGCAAAGATTTGGAGCGAAGCGGAAGCAGCCGAAGGCAAATTAGAAGACCGCAGAGAATACTTTCTGATGGCCTACGGAGCCGAGCAGCAGCGAGACAGACGACTGAAAGGAGCCCGAAGGGTGAGCGAGAGCGAATCAACACACGGAATACGCGGAAAGGATTCAAAACCGGGGGATTCAAAGTGAGACGATGCGATAGTTCGAGCTTCTGGCGCAGTTTTGTATGTCACACGTCCCGTCTTATGCTCGCGCTTCCTTTTCATCTTCGTGTCCTTGCCACCGCTTTACTCGCCCTCGTGGCCTCGGGAGCAGGGGTGGCTGAAGATGTTTCGAAGCTGTCCACGGCGGGGGTGGGACAGTGGCAGAAGGCGGCGGCGGAGCATGCGCATATTCTTTCGCAGGTGCGGTGGACGCCGGTGGCTGGTACGATGCCGGAGAGGAATGGGGGCTTTTTTGAGAAGGGGAAGGAGTACACGGGGGTGCCTTATTCGAGCGTGAAGGCGGATGGGAGATACATCGGCTTTGACATCAATTTGCGGACGTTTTTGGCGGCGGTGGAGAATCCGCTGAGTGTGCTGTATTCGCAAAGTCTGGCGGGGAAGACGGCGAATGCGGCCAGTTTTTATGGGACGGTGTGCTCGTCGTTTACGAGTTATGCGCTGCAGTGTGCGATTCCGGAGGTGAGTCGGCGGCAGGGGCCGACGGTGGGGAAAGGGGTGGAGCTGGTGCAGCCGCAGGGGGCTGAGGCGGCGCAGGTGGGGGATATCATCTACACGCCGCACACGACGGAGAGAGACGGCTCGCATGTGGAGATGGTGACGGCGGTGACGAAGGATGCGCAGGGACACGTGACTTCGGTGCGGGTGGAGGAAAGCCGGCCGATGACCACGAAGACGACCGATCGCAATGCCGAGGCTTTTGACGCGCATCTGAAGCACCGGAACAAGCAGCTTTTCCGGGTGACCGATCTCGATGCGTGGCGAGGTGGCAATCGGGCTGAGTCGTTGCACTTCCCCAATTATGAGCTGGACGCGAGACGGCCGGAGATCAATCGCACGCTGCTGCTGGATCTCGGGGACTGGGTGCCGTACCAGAAGGGGAAGCCGGTGAAGATGAATGTGATGGACCGGGACGGGCTGGGCGTGAAGGCGCTGGTCATCAAGCGGGATGGCAAGGTGGTGGAGGAAGTGGCGATGAGCGGTCCGGGTGTGGTGGAGCGCCGCTTCACGGACTGCGGGGACTACACGGCGCATGTGCTGCGGCCGGATGGCTCGGCCAGTCCTGCCTGTGAGTTTGCGGTGTGCGATCTGGATTTGAGTCTGCCGGAGGGAAGTGTGTCGCTGGCCGAGGAATGGCAGGTGACGTTCCGCAGTGAGAACATTCCGATTGCTGCGGTCTATCTCTTCAATGAGGGGGACAGCTACGGGCGGCATCCCATCGTTCTAAGTCCGGAGCAGCGGCGCGCCGGGGCTGTGAGCATTCCTGCGGGGCTGCTGAAGAAGCCTGGGAAATTGCAGGTGTGGGTGATTGGGGAGCACCGGCTAGGGAGGCTGAAGGTGAGGAAGGATGTGTGGGTTGGGGGGAATGAGTAGGCTGCAAACGTCCCGTGAGACCATCGTGAACGGCACTGGGTTTGGAGCAGTAGGATGATTTAGGCGCGCGGGGCCGCGAAGCCGTGCGCGATGGCCCTAGCAGCGTCCTATTGGATCTACGAATATTCTCCGGCGGCGGACAAGCAAGTAATTCGCTTAATTCTTAATAGTTGCACTGCATTTAAAGGGTTTTACCGTCCTACCATGGGCATCTATCTGCGTAAAAGCATCCGTGTTGGACCGTTTCGCTTTAATTTGTCAAAGTCGGGAGTCGGTGTGTCTGCTGGGATAAAGGGATTTAGGCTGGGAACGGGACCTTGTGGAAACTATGTCCATATGGGCGCCGGGGGTCTCTATTATCGCAAGACCCTAAATTCATCGAGGTCGCATCCAGGGCGTTCTTCCTCTGTCCCTGGCCAAGACTATGGACCTCGGGCCTCCACCATTCAAATGCGAGAGATCGAGTCAGGAGATGTCAGCGGCATGGCTCATTCGTCTTCCGTTGAGTTGTTGCATGAGATCGCCGAAAAGGAAAAAGCGATGGCCATGCTTCCTTGGTCCGTTGCTGCCGCTGGCGTGCTTTTGGCATTTCTTTTTTTGAAGGAGTTTTCGATTCCTCTTCTTATCATTGGAGTATGCGTCAGCATAGCTTTGATTTTGAGCGCTGTGCACATGGACGGCCTGCGAAAAACTGTGGTGTTGTTTTATGACCTAGATCCGACGACTGAACAGGCGTACGAGCTGCTCATTGACCACGGAACGAACTTGGGAAAGTGTGGCGGGGTTTGGCATGTTTCGGCATCAGGGAAGGTGCATGACCGGAAGTACCACGCTGGCGCTTCAGACGTTATTGATAGGAAGCCAACTACAATTGAGCAGAGCTCTCCCCATTTTCTCAAAACAAACATAAGGACGCTCGCCATTTCTGTTGGGCGTCAAGTCCTCTACTTCTTCCCGGATCGCATTCTTGTTTATGATCGGGGAAGTGTAGGGGCTGTCGGATATGATGAAATCCGTATTGAGGTCAACCCAAGCCGATTTATTGAGTCGTCCACCCCGCCAGCTGATGCCGAGATTGTCGATCATACTTGGCGCTATGTGAACAAGAAAGGAGGGCCAGATAAGAGGTTCGCCAATAATGTGCAGCTTCCAATTTGCCGATATGAGGAACTACACTTCACAAGTCGCACAGGGCTTAACGAGATCCTCCAACTTTCGCGGCATAGTCTCGGAGCGGGATTCGTGCAATCTGTTGAATATCTAGGCCAGTTTGCCCAAGAGATTGCTGGTTGATCCTTGAATAGGAAATTGCAGGTGTGGCTGATTGGGAAGCTCCGGCTGGGAAAGGCTGAAGGTTCGGAGGGATGTGGAGGGTGGGGATGGGCTCTAAGCTGGCGGCGAGATATAACAGAACACGTGAACCCAAGGCGGCTTGACTGTGGAACGGATAGTGACAGCGGAGCTTGTGCGGAAAAGAGTGCGCTGCTCTCTGGCAAAGAAATGAAGGATCAAGGGAATGGCTCCCCCATTTCTTACATTAACGCCAAAGAGCTTTAATTGCTGCAGCAATTGCACCCAGCCCCGAAACTATTGACCCGGGTGCAAGAAGAGCCGTCACGAGCACAGCAAGCGCAAGAATAATAGCTGGCAAGTAAGGTGCCCAGGTTTCTGCATATCTACGATGTTGTTCTGCACTCCAACGAGAGCTGACTAATTGCTTTTTTCGTCTCATGGCTTCGTCTGGTTTGATTTCACACCTTTGCTGAACTTCTGCGGATGTCTTGATTGTCTTGTTGGGTTATCGATGTATGGATCGATTGCGTTTTTAAAGGAAGATAAATACTCTGCACAAATCACAACTACTGTTCAAATGAACAGTAGTTGTCAAATTTAATTCTTCGCTTCCCTTTCAGATTTTGGAAAAATAATGCGATTTTCGTCATAATGACGGCTATGATACGTCATATTGACGAACAAATAAAGAAACTATGACAGATGACAAAAAAAAATATCGGACCGACGTGGCGGAAAATGAACCTTTGATCGCACTCGAAACCGCAATGCACGAATTGCACGCATCACCACTTTCTCTTGCTAAGCGTATGCGAGAATTAGGTGATAACCGTTCATTAAGCGTTATCACGCGAAGCCTTCAAAGAATGTTGGCAGGCGAAACTCGGGTGTCCGGCGAAATTCTGGTAATTGCCAATTTGATGGTGCGCGAGCTTCGCCAGTTGTTGAAACAATACGCACACCTTGAGTGGAAACCATTGGCCAACGGTGTCATCACAACTATCACAGACGATTTCAGAATAACCTTGCACCCAAAATCAAAGGATAGGTGGCTAGTTAATTTGGTTTATCTCAAAACTGGCTATAGCCCGTCTTGGCAGCCATGGCAAAATGGTCTAGACGCTGCAAAACATATGGCCATCTCTTGCCTGGAACCGGCTCGCAAAGAAGTGGAACAAATCGAAAAGGAAAAATTAGTGGCTTAGTTTTAACAGCCCGAATTTATATGGCACGTAGTGCGAAGGTTGCGCATCTGATATTGATGCTGCGAAGTACACCGAGTTCGAGCATGGCGCTCACCGCCGTGCGGCACGATCCGCCAGTGCATCACGTTCAGCTCGAACAGCGGCGGCGACATCCATTTTGATGCCGAGCTTGGGCACCACAAGAACTCCATTCTCGTACACTCCTGAAATCACCTCGGGAAGCTGATCAGACATCGGTGCAAGCACAAGCCTGCCGCTGGGTGAGCGTGCGGTTTTAGACACGAGGGGAACGTCATCTACTGTCTCCATTCGAGAATCGCGCCCGGCATCAGCCTTTGTTGGTATGGCGGACATGGGGTGATTTTGCCACTGAATGGCAAGAACGGCAATGGGAGCGTGAGTTCGTCAGTGGGGGCTGTTCTTGTTCCTTTGGTGGGCCGGAGGAGGTGGTGAGACTGAAGCTCGTTCTTGACCCCGCGAAAGCGGTAGCTCCGATGCAGGCTTGCGCCTTGCATCTGCGCGACCGCACTCCAGGACGCTGGCGCGCTTGAGTCTGTGCTAGCCCGCTGCCGCGAGGATGCCGGCGGCTTTGTGGAGGGTTTCTTCGTATTCGTGCTGGGGGACGGAGTCGGCGACGATGCCGGAGCCGACGTGGAAGGTGATTTGGTTTTCTTTTTGGACGGCGGTGCGGATGGCGATGTTCCATTGGCTGCGGCCGTCGAAGCCGAACCAGCCGATGGCGCCGGTGTAGAGGCCGCGGGGGTGGGGCTCGAGTTCGGTGATGATTTCGGTGGCGCGTTTTTTGGGGGCGCCGGTGATGCTGCCGCCGGGGAAGCAGGCGCGGAAGGCATCGACGTGGTCGATGTGGGGACGGAGGGTGCCGGTGACGGTGGAGACGAGGTGGAAGACCTGGGCGAAGCTTTCGACACGCCAGAGCTCGGGGACGGAGACGCTGCCGAATTCGCAGACCTGGCCGAGGTCGTTGCGCTGGAGGTCGGTGATCATGAGGAGTTCGGCGCGTTCTTTGGGGGAGGTGGTGAGTTCGCGGACGGCGGCCTCATCGCGGGCGGGGTCGGCGGCGAAGCGGGGGCGGGTGCCTTTGATGGGGCGGGTGGCGATACGGGAGCCCTGCATGCGGAGGAAGAGCTCGGGGGAGGCGGAGAGGACGGTGGTGCCGGCCAATTGCATGAAGGCGGCGTGGGGCGCGGGGGAGACCGTGCGGAGTTTTAGATAAAGGGCGAGGGGGTCGGCACCTTGCGGCCAGTGGGCGTGCCAGGGGTAGGAGAGATTGACCTGGTAGATGTCTCCGGCGGTGATGTAGTCCTGGGCGCGCTGGACGATGCGGATGAATTCGGCGCTGGTGAGGGCGGGCTGGAAGTGGAGGGATGGAGGGGGAGCGGACAGGAGTGTCCGCGCTCCCGTTGGGGGGCTGGGAGCGGATGCGGGCAGGAGTGCCCGCGCTCCCTTTGGAAGGCGTGGGGTTGATGCGGGCTGGAGTGGCCGCGCTCCCGTTGGGCTGCTGGGTGCGGAGGCGGACAGGAGTGTCCGCGCTCCTGTGGGCGTGTTTGGGAGCTTGAAGTCGCCGAACTGGTACCACTTGGAGGTGTCGTGGTGATAGACGAGGCCGTGGGGGTAGATGCCGAAGGTGAAGTGGCCGTCATAACCGACCCAGCCGTAGAGGCCGCCGGCGGAGGCGCGGGGGATGCGGAGGGCGGAGCGGACTTTTTCCCAGTCGTGGTCGATGTGACCCTGGAGGGTGGCGACGGGTTCGGCGGTGAGAATGGAGATGGCGCCGGGGGTGGCGAGGGAGGAATCCATCCAGATGAAGCCTTCGCGGTGGCACAGTTGTGCCGCGACCTGGGCGGGGGTGAAGGAAAAGCCGCACGGGTGGTAATGCGGTGACGTTTCAATGGCATGAGAGAACAACGGCAGGGAGTGACCTTCCGGCATTTTGAACGAAGAACCCTGGAGCATTGACACTAGGAGCCGTAAATCGTACCATGGGCGTCTTTTTCAGCAACTCGTGACTCCTACATCCACCATCCTGGCCTCTGAGCGTGACCGTTCTTCAGCGATTGCGTGCGGGACGCTGTGCGTGCTGGCGGTGGTGCAGATGATCCTGGCGCTGGGGCTGCTGACGGGGGGCCACGGGCCGGAGGCGCAGGCCAAAACCGTGGCTGCCGCGCCGGGCGGGGCCGTGCCAGCCCAGATGCCGAACCGGATCACCGTGACACCGAGCGTGGTGCCGGAGATTGGCCAGATCGCCACGCCGCCGCGTGCGAGTGCTCCGCCGCTGCCGGGGTCGCTGGTGCCGGCACCTGCGGCGCCTGTTTCGAACGGGCCGCCGCCGATCGGCTCATTCACGCAGCCGGGGGCCGGGGGGCCGCAGACGGCGCCGCCCGCCCCGCCTGCGTATGCACCGCTGACCGCGCCTGGGAGCGGAGTGAGGGGAGCGCCTGTACTGCCGCCTGCGGCTGATGCGCAGAAGTCTGCCCGGCCGCCGCTGCCGGGGTCATCCGCACCGGTGCCCGCGATGCCTGCGCTGCCGGGGTCATCCGCACCGGTGCCTGCGATGCCTGCGCTGCCGGGAGCTTCTGCGCCGATGCCTGCGCTGCCGCCCGGGTACGGGCCGGGGGGGGTGAAGGAAGATGCTGCGACGAGGGCGATGCGGGATGTGAACTTCGTGCTCAACACCGCCAAGGAGCTGCGCGGAATGAGCGACATGCAGGGAACGCTGGACCTGCTGCGGCGGGCGAACGAACTGACGCCTGACCACCCGGCGATCATGGCCGAGATAGCGCAGACGTATGAGCAAATGGGGCTCACGGCCAAGGCCATGGACGCATGGCGAAGCATTCAGCTTCTGGGAGCCACGAAGGCGGGGAGTTATTTTGAACTGGCGAACCGGCGGCTGGGCTCGGGCTCGGCGGGGGTGACGGCTCCGGCACTGCCAGGAGCGCCGGGCGCTGACAGCGAGAAATTTGTGCGCCTAGGCGCGTGCCAGGTGACGCGGGACACGACGGTGAGCAGCGGGGAGCGCTATGTGCTGCGCGTGCCCATCGTGCGGGCGGGTAACCGGCCGATCAACCGGAATGAGCTGGATCTGAACGTGTACTTTTTTGACCGGGTGAACCATGAGAAGGTGGCGCAGACGATCGCGCCTGAGCCGGCGGTGTCGTGGCAGTCGTCCCCGGTGGACTGGAAGGGGACGGGTGAAGAGGTGGTGGATGTGATCTACCACCTGCCGGCGCTTTCCGCGGCGGAGATCCAGCAGCATGGACACCGCTCGTACTTTGGTTACATGCTACAGCTTTACTACAACAACAAACTTCAGGATGTGGCCGCCGAGCCCCGCGATCTCCTGGAGTTCGGATCCGCGCCAGGCACCGGACCTGCGGGTGCGAATCCGCTGCTCCCACCAATGGGGAAATGATCGCCACTGACATGCCTGCATGAATCTTTTGTTTGTCGATTCCAACGCCGCGCTGCGCGGCCAACGAACCATCTGGCTGAGGGAGCACCTGCCGGGCTACACGGTGGTGGACTTTCCGAGCGCGAAGCTGGCGGCGGCGTGGGTGGGGAAGGCGGACTCGCTGGACATCCTGGTGACGGAGGCGATTTTTCCGACGCAGGAGACGGGGTTTGCGCTGCGGGACACGGTGCGTGCGCGGTTTCCGCAGACGCGGGTGCTCTTCACGACGCGGTATGACCTGACGGGGTTTGAAGACCAGATCGCGGACGGGCTGGTGCTGAAGGACGGGCCGTACACGCCGGAGAAGCTGCTGGAGCGGGTGCGGGCGCTGCTGACGCTGCCGGTGGAGTCCAACGAACCGGCGCCGACGATGGTGCCGGGGACGGTGCTGGGAAACTACCAGGTGCTGGAGCGGCTGTACATTGAGACGGAGGCGGAGACGTACCGCGCGCTGCAGATCACGGTGCAGAGGCCGGTGGCGCTGGTGCTGCTGAAGCCGGAATACCTGAACCAGCCGGAGGTGGTGGCGAAGTTCAAGGAACGTGAGCGGGTGAAGGCCTCGCTGATGCATCCGCGGATAGCGCCGCTGTATGAGGCGGGGGAGACGAACGGGTGGCTGTTTTACACGCGGGAGCTGCCGCGGGGGCGGAGCCTGTCTGAGATCGAGCTGACGGACGAGGTGCTGAGCGAGCGGCGGCTGGCGGAGGTGTTGTTTGGGGTGGCGGAGGCGATGCAGTTTGCGACGGAGCGGGGGTACCACCACCGGAGCATCTCGCCGCGGGACATTTACATCGATGCGGACCACCAGGCGAGCATTGTGAATTTTTTCCGCCCCGCGGCGGTGAAGAAGCGGGATGCGCACGCGGACGTGAAAGCCTTTCTGGGACTGATGCGGCAGGTGGCGGCGGAGGGCAAGGCGCGCGGCCTGCTGCAGTCGCTGGCGGATGCGAACCATGACTGGAACGGACTGCTGAACGCGCTGGATGATGTGCGCGACGACATGCGGGAGCGCAGCATCGTGCGGAAGATCGAGGCGGAGACGCTGCCGGTGAACGTGAACGGCAGCAAGCCATGGTGGGTGTGGATGGTGATATTCATCATTCTGCTGGTGGTGGCGGGGCTGGGCGCGCTGATGAACGGCCGGAACACCGTGCCGGCCGCGAATGCGACGGCGCTGCCGATCGAGCTGGTGCACATCCCCGGCGGGAACTTCATCTACCAGAAGAATGAAAAGATGCGGCTGCCGGAGTTCTGGATCAGCAAGCATGAGGTGACGATCGGCCAGTATGCGGAGTTTCTGAAAGCGCTGAAGAGCGCGGAGGAGCCGGGGGCCTATGACCACGCGCTGCAGCCGAAGACGAAGACGAGCCATGAGCCGGTGAAGTGGGGGCAGTACTATGCGGCCGCGAAGGCGGGGACGACGTACAACGGCGAGAGCATGACGCTGAACACGCCGGTGTTTCAGGTGGACTGGTGGGATGCGTACGCCTTTGCGAAATGGAGCGGGCAGCGGCTGCCGACGGAGCAGGAGTGGGAGAGGGCGGCACGTGGCAAGGACGGCTTTATCTACCCCTGGGGGAACACTCCAAACCCGAAGGCGGCGAACCTGGGAGATGACTATGACGCCTCTCCCAAGGGGAAGGGAGGCCAGATCGACGGGTACAACCTGTGGGCGCCGATCACGCGGGTGACGCAGGATGTGAGCCCGGACGGCGTGTGCGACATGGCGGGGAACGTGAGCGAATGGACCGCGGGCGAGACGCAGTCCGGCGAATGGCCCCCGCACCCGGACTATGTGGACCTGAAGGTGCCGGTGGTGCGGGGCGGACACTTTGGCCTGAAGAGCAATGACCAGCTCCTGACTGACCGGCGCTTTCCTGAATCCGCGAACGAGGCTACACTGGCGCGGGGCTTCCGCACCGCGACGAGCACCGCGCCCGCGCCCGGCCATGCCACCTCCCCCAACCGCAAAGCCCAAGCCAAACCCAAGCCATGAAGCTCATGAACCGCCTTTTTCTTCTGCTGATCCTCTGCCTGTGCTGCGGCCAGGCGCGGGCGCAGTATGTGACGAACCTCACGCTGATCAAAGACCACTTTCTGACGGGAGAGCCGGTGGTGGCGGTGGTGAGCATCACGAACCGCTCCGGCGCGGATGTGATCGTGGGAGGGCATGGCTCGCGGGACTGGCTGCAGTTTGAGATCACGCAGAACACGGGGCAGAACCTTGCGCCCATCACGATTGGCTCCGCCGAGCCCATCACGATGAAGGCGGGGGGCACGCTGAAGCAGACGGTGGAGCTCTCCGGGGGCTACTCGACAGCCAATCTCGGCACGTTCTCCATGGTGGCAAACGTGCTGCACCCGCTTTCGGGGCAGTTCTTCCAGTCCAACAAGGTGCGGCTCACCATCACGGATTCGAAGCCAAACATGTTTGACCAGCCGTTTGGGGTGCCGGAGGGATACGCCAACGCGGGGCGGCAGCGGCGGTACCAGGTGATCCTGTTTCGCGAGCTGAACGAACTGCAGCTCTACTGTCGCCTGACGGATGACCGGAGCGGGTCGTACATCGCCACGTTTCTGCTGGGGCCGGCGATGATGGTGGTGCAGCCGCAGATCGCCATCGACGTGCACAACAAGCTGCATGTGCTGTTTCTGGCGCAGCCGCACATTTACTGCCATGTGGTGGTGAACCCGGACGGGAAGGTGCACCAGCGCTCGTACTACCGTGACCCTGAAGGCAACCGGCCGGAGATGATCATGACCTCCACCGGAGCGAAGGTGGTGGGGGGAGAGCCCTTTGACCCGGGCGCGCCGCCGGTGAGAAAGAAGGGCCTGCGCAAGGCCTCCGAACGGCCGAAGGACATGGAAAGCGTGCCGAAGAAGAAATAAGCAAGCGACGTGGTGAAAGAGGGCAGCGAGTGCGTTTTAGTGCCAGCGTGCCCGGAGGCCGTACGCGGACGGGGGCTCCGGCCTCAGACATTCACAAGAATTCACATTCATCATCAGCATCCCCTATGACTCTTCGTTTTTTTCTTGGCCTCGTGTTTTCACTTTCCGTGGGTGGTCTTCATGCTGCGGACACCAAGGCTGCTCCCGCGAAGCCGGGCGGGAACGGGCCCAAGTGGAAGGCGCTGAAGCCGCAGACGCCGGCGGGCTTTACGCTGAAGACGCTGGAGGTGGCGAGATATCCGGAACACACGGTGGAGCTGTATGTGTATGTGCCGGACGCGGAGGGCACGTGGCCGTGCGTGCTGGACATTCACGGCGGCGGCTGGAAGGCGCGGCAGGTGGAGGCTGACAAGCCGATGATGGAGCGGCTGGCGCAGCGGGGCTTTGTGACGGCGCTGGTGAGCTACCGGCTCTCCACACAGGCGAAGTACCCGGCGGCGCTGCATGACTGCAAGGCGGCGCTGCGCTGCCTGCGCGCGCATGCGAAGGAACTGAAGCTGGACCCGGAGCGCATCGGCTGCATGGGGGGCTCGGCGGGGGGGCATCTCTCAGGACTGACGGCGATGACGACGGGGCTGGCGGAGTTTGAAGGCGAAGGGCCGTTTAAAGATCAATCCAGCGCGGTGAAGGCGTGCATTGTGATGGCGGCGACGCAGGACCTGGTGGCGGCCAACAAAGGCAAAAAGAACGAGGGCGCGGCGCTGTTCTTTGGCGGGAGTGAGGAGGAGAAGCCGGAGATTTACAAGGCGGCGTCTCCCATCACCCATGTGCGCGCGGGTGTGCCGCCGACGATCTTTATTGAAGGGGAGAAGGACACGCTGAAGGTGGGGCGTGCGGAGATGATGGAGAAGCTGAAGGCGCTGGGGATTGAGACGGCCGTGTACACGCTGAAGGATGCGCCGCACCCGTTTTGGATGAGCGACCCGTGGTGCGCGGAGACGGTGGATATTGCGGCGGCGTTTTTTAAGAAGCACCTCGGGAAGCCGGTGGTGAAGTGAACAGAGGGACGTGGCCGGGTGGGAACTTGGATGATTCGCGGACTGAACGCTGGCGCTGGAAACTCACTGGAAGTTTTTGTGCAGACTTGGAATGCTGGCGGTGGCCCAGGAACCGCACACGGAGTGTGCGGACTACTTCACGGGTGCTTGTGCGATGTGCCGTGGCTATTTCAGCACGTCGAAAAAAGATGGCGGGCCTTGAGCACCTGATCCTTGACGTTTGGGACGCACGAGATAGCAGGGGGCGATGAGCATTTCGTACCGCATCCTGGGGAGTGCTGGCAGTGACAACGCGCTGCTGGTGCAGGTGGACAGTGGTCAGGCGGTCGAGCGCCTGCTGTTTGATTGCGGCGAGGGGTGTCTTTCGGAGGTGGCGTTCGCCGACGTGCTGGGGATTGATCATCTGTTTTTTTCGCATCTGCACATGGATCATGTGGGGGGATTTGACTCGTTTTTCCGCAGCACTTTCAACCGGCAGACGAAGGCGAACCGGATCTGGGGGCCGCCGGAAACGATCCGGATTTTGCAGCATCGCTTTCAAGGGTATTTGTGGAATTTGCATGAGGAGATGGCGGGGACGTGGCGTGTCTCTGACGTGCATCCCGGTGAGGTACGCACGGCGCGGCTGGAGCTGCATGAGGCCTTTGCGGTGGCGCATGATGAGGGGACGCAGCCTTATGCGCGGACGCTGTGGGAAGGAGCGGGGTGCAGCGTGGACGTTGTCACGATGGACCACCGCACGCCCACGCTGGCGTATGTGATTCGTGAGAAGGCGCGGAGGAATGTTGAGACGTCACGGCTGCCGGCATTGGGCTTAAAGCCGGGGCCCTGGCTGAAGCAGCTGAAGGAGTCGGTGAGCGGTTCCGAGGTGGTGGTGATCGATGGTGTGACGCACTCGATGGACGAGCTGCGGGAGAAGCTGATCGTGGAGACGCCGGGGGACTCGATCGCCTATCTGACCGATTTTCTGCTGGATGAACCGGCGATGGAGCGGCTGAGCGATGCCCTGCGTGGCTGCCGGGTGATGATTTGTGAGGGGCAATACCGCCATGCGGACATGGAGCTGGCGCGGAAACATTTTCATATGACCACGGTGCTGACGGCGACGCTGGCGCAGCGTGCTCAGGTGGGGGAGCTGGTGCTGTTTCACCTGTCTGCCCGCTACGAGCGTGCGGTGTGGCTGGAGATGCTGCGGGAGGCCCGGGAGATCTTTCCGAAGACTGCCTACCCGCCGCACTGGGGGCTGGATTTGAGTGACCCGCCTGCACTTCCACACTCCCAACACTGAAAGGCGGCGATAGAGCGCCAAGCCGGGGCGGGGCGAAGACAGCCGAAGGCAATTCCGATTCCGCGAAGGTGACGCCTCGGTATCGGAATACCGAGCTACATAAACTCGTGCTGCACGCCGTCCGCGAATTCGCTGTGAGTGTGAGAGATACGGGTTAGCCCGGGGCCTCCGGAGCTACTTGCCCGCTTTCGGCAGGGCCTGGACGAGGAGGCTGTAGAACTCGTTTTCCTCGGGGGTTTCGCCGTCGCTTTTGAGGATGTTTTTCACCACGCCGAGGACTTCCTTTTGAACCGCCTTGGTGGCGAAGGCCTGGGCTTTTTCATTGATGTAGTCAAACATGGTGTCGTCGCTCTCAGACATCTCACGGGCGCGGGCGAAGGATTCCTCGATGAAGAGGCTCTTGGGGTATTCGGAATCCCAGCCTTCGGCGACAAAGGCGGACTCGAGCAGGCGCTCCTCGGTCAGTGAGATATGGGCATCCGCATAGATGGAAAGAGTGAGGACATCAAACAGGGCTTCGCGTTGGGACTGGTTCATATGAGGAGAATCTGGCTGCTGGCGGTGCCTGATCAAGCAGACACTTCCTCAGACTGAAATCTTCAGGGTCTGGAAGGCCTCTGTTTGCGAGCCTGAGTGAACGGCGGCGGTGACTTGTGCGCCATCGACGGTGATGACGGCGAAGCCGGCGGTGTCGGCATACTCAAAGGAGGTGACCTGCTGGCGCTCGGCGGCGTAGATGTCGCGGCGCTGGGCGGCGGTGTCGGGGGAGTGCTTGGGCTCGAGATTGACCTGATCGCCGGTGTAGGTGTCGAGGCCGTGGAGGATGTCCTTGGGCTTTTGATTTAACGATGAGACGACGCTGCTGACGGCGAGCTGGGAGAAGCTTTTGCCGCCGGCATTGCGGGTGAGGGCGCTGAATTTGTGGAGGTGGCCGCCGAGGACCATGGCCTGCTGCTGGCCGAGGATGTCGAGGAGCTTGGCGCGCTGCGATTTTGTTTTCTCGCCGGCGTAGAGGTGCCAGGATGCGCGGGCGCCGTAGGGGACGACGGGCGGGTGGATGGTGACGAAGAGGTGTTTGGCGGTGCGTTTGGCGGCGACGGCTTCGAGCCATTCGAGGCTGGTTTTGTCGTAGGCGTCGAAGAAGGCGAACTGGGAATCGCCCTGGGTCAGGGTGTGATTGGCCTGGGTGTGGGTGGCGGTGGAGTCGAGCTTGCGTGCTTCTTTGGCCATATAGGGCAGGAGGACTTCATCGAAGGCTTCTTTGGCGCCGTCGCCGGTGACGTCGTGATTGCCTTTGGTGAAGACGAAGGGAATGCCGAGCTCTGACTGGGTGACGAAGGCGAGGGCTTCGCGGTTTTGGCGGGCGGAGAGCTCGGCGGTGCCGCAGAGGCCTTCGACGAGATCGCCGACCTGGAGGACGAAGGCGGGCGGTGCGGCGGAGTCGCGCAGGGATGCGATGCGTTGTTTTAATGCGGCGAACATGCCGGGCATGACTTCGGCGGTGAGGCGGGAGTAGTTATTAATTTGGCTGAGATCGCCGCCGTGGTGGGCATCGAGCCATTTCATGTCGTGATGGGAAAGGCTGTCGTAGTGGAGGTCGCCGAGGAGGATGAAGGAGAAGGGCTTGGCAGGCTCGGCGGCATGAGAGGCGGGGTGTGGAAGTGCGGCTGCGGCGGTGCAGGTTTGGAGGAAGCGACGGCGGGAGTGCATGTGCTATCAACGTGGGAGCGGCATTTCGTCATTCTGAATTCGTCATTCGTCATTGCTCCCCTCTTGACCTGCCGGGCTACCTCTTGACTTCTTGACGCCCGCCCAAGCCATGTCTGACGCCAGCACCACTCCCATGATGAAGCAGTACCTCGCCATCCGGCGCGAGCTGCCGGAGGATGTGCTGCTGTTTTTCCGGCTGGGGGATTTTTATGAGCTGTTCTTTGAGGATGCGAAGACGGCCTCGCCGGTGTCGCAGGTGCTGAGTGCGGGAACGATCAATGATCTCAATCTGCTGGACTCGAACCGTGCGAACTATCTGGCGGCGGTGTTCCGGGATGGGAAGAAGCTGGGCCTGGCGTATGTGGACCATACGACGGGGGAGTTTGAGGTGGCGGAGTTCAAGGATGCCACGGAGCTGGTGGACGAACTGGAGCGGCTGCAGGCGAGCGAGCTGCTGTATAGCGAGGAGCAGCGGGATTTGATCGAGCTGCTGGGCAGGCCAAGCTGTGCGCTGGCGGTGGAGGGGTATTTGTTTTTGATCGATCAGGCGCAGCACAGTCTGACGCAGCATTTCAAGGTGCAGTCGCTGGATGGCTTTGGCTGTCAGGGGCTGAGCGCGGCGATCGGGGCTGCGGGGTGCATTTTGCAGTATCTGCAGTTTCAACTGCGGCGGAGTGTGGATCATATCCAACGGCTGCGGCATGCTCAAATTAGCGATGTGGTGCTGATCGATGCGGCGAGCCAGAGCCATCTGGAACTGGTGACGGCACGCGGTGGCAATGCGCACACGCTGCTGAGCGCGCTGGATCGCACGTGCACGCCGATGGGCGCGCGGAAGCTGCGGCACTGGGTGCTGCATCCGCTGCGGGATCTGGAGACGCTGACGCAGCGGCAGGACATGGTGGCGGCGCTGCTGGAGGAGTCGATGCTGTTCAGTCAGATCCGCACGCTGCTAAAAGAGGTGCGGGATCTGGAGCGCACGAGTTCGCGGCTGAGCCAGGGCAGCGGGAACGGGCGTGATCTGCTGATGCTGGCGTCTTCGCTGGAGGTGGTGCCTGCGCTGCGGGCGGCGCTGGAGCAGTTGATCGTGACGGGGAATTCGGATGATGAGGCGGCTGAAGGTGGGATCAGGATGATTCCTCTTCTGCTGACCCGGCTGCATGATCTGACGGGAATTTCGCAGGAGATTCAGAAGGCGATCGCGGAAGAGCCGCCGATGCAGATCAAGGAGGGTGGTGTGTTTCGCGAGGGCTATCTGCCGGCGCTGGATGAGCTGCGTGCGGCCTCGACGCTGGGCAGGCAATGGATCGCGGATTTGCAGAATCGTGAGATTGAGCGCACGGGGATCAAGAGTCTCAAAATCAAATACAACGCGGTGTTTGGGTACTTCATTGAGATCACGAAGGCGAATGTGGGCAGCGTGCCGCCGGATTATCATCGCAAGCAGACGACGGTGAATGGCGAACGCTACATCACGGATGAGCTGAAGCGGATGGAGGACAAGATTCTCGGCAGCGAGGAGCGCAGCAAGGCGCTGGAGTATGAGGAGTTTCTAGCGCTGCGCGGGCGGGTGCTGGAGCATCTGGCGCACATTCAGGAGACGGCGGAGACGATTGCGATTCTGGATGCGCTGGGTTCGCTGGCGGAGACGGCGCGGCTGTTTAACTACACGCGGCCGGTGCTGAATGAGACGCGCAATCTTTTCATCCGCGAAGGGCGGCATCCGGTGCTGGATCAGAACCTGACGGGTGGCGAGCGCTTTGTGCCGAATGACATCACGCTGGAGCCGGAGGAGAGCCGGCTGATTTTGATCACGGGGCCGAACATGGCGGGTAAGAGCACTTATTTGCGCATGACGGCGCTGCTGACGCTGATGGCTCAAATCGGAAGCTATCTGCCGGTGGCGAGCGCGGAGGTGGGGCTGGTGGATCGCATCTTCACACGCATCGGCGCGAGCGATGACATCGCGCGCGGGCAGAGTACCTTCATGGTGGAGATGAATGAGACGGCTCTCATTTTGAACAATGCGACGGAGCGCAGTCTGGTGATCCTGGATGAGATCGGGCGCGGGACGAGCACGTTTGACGGCCTCAGCATCGCCTGGAGTGTGGCGGAGCATCTGCATGACAAGGTGGGAGCGCGCACGCTGTTTGCGACGCACTACCATGAGATCACGGCGCTGGCGCAGAGCCGCAGTGCGGTGAAGAACTACAACGTGGCGGTGAAGGAGTGGAACCACCAGATCATCTTCCTGCGCAAGATTTTACCGGGCTGCGCTGAGAAGAGCTATGGGATCCAGGTGGCGCGGCTCGCGGGGCTGCCGGAGAATGTGATTGATCGCGCGAAGGAAGTGCTGCTGCAGCTCGAGGCGGGGCATCAGCCGGCGGAGAGTGTGAAGGAGGTGCCGGTGGCGACGAGTGTGCCGGCGAAGGTGAGGAAGAAGGCAGTGAGTGATGAGGATGCGGGGCAGATGGTGTTGTTTGGGTGATTTAAGATGAGGCGTCAACATCATCAGCTTTCCGAGCAGTTGAGAGCTTCTCGGACAATTCTTTGTCATACTGGGAAAGCCTGTTTTGAAGCCCCTCAATTTGATTCGTCAGATAAGTAATCGCTTCATCAATTTTTCTGCGCTCATCACGTGATGCCGCAGTAGAAGCGAAAAAGCTCCCGGAGATTTGACTTTCTTCCCATTTCTTCAAATTGGCATACGCAGTCTCACGTCTCGAAATGTGTGTCGAAAGTTGCGCCGTGATGGCTGAAATCAATACTTGGAGTGTGAGGGCTTCTGCTGAGTCCTTTTGAGCTTCGGCAGATTTCTTCAGCTCGCTCCGGGTCAATTTAAGCTCTTCTCGTTGAAGGTAGATTTCATGCATTTGAAGTCTGATCGTGTAAATCAGGCCAATCAATGCCGCCCCTGAAAAGAGGCTGTTAACCATCCCGAACATGTCGCCAAACTCTCCAGGTTTTTCTGCAATTTTTGGCGTGATTCCAATCAAAATCCAAACGATGAGAAAGCCAAAAATCCACGACCACTCAAACTTTGGGGGATCTCTCTTTTCTTCTGGGTTCATTTCGTTTTTCACAAACGGCTATGGTTGAGTGGTGGGCATTTTAAATTTACAAGTTATACGGCCTGCCTGCGGCGGCGGAAATGATTCACGAAGGTGTCGCGGTCCATTTCGATGGAGTCACCACGATCAAGCTGATCAAAGCCGGATGCGGCTTCCTGGTGCAAGAGGCCCAAGGCTGATTCACGAAATTCCATTTGTCGCAAAGCCTCGCGCACGACTTCTCCTTCATTCTCATACATTCCGGAGGCCATTTTTCTGGCCACGAGAGCGTCCAGAGCGAGTGGCAGGGTGATGGTCATGATTGCAAAACTAACAAGATCTGGATGAATGGCACTGAGTTTTGTGCGGTTGGTGTGTTTTCGGAGGGTGCTGTCCGAGCCATGGTGGGCTGGGTGCTTGCGGTGCAGGTGCGCAGCGGAACGTGTTGCAGACGCCGCTGGTGGATGGCGGAGTGTGGCGGAGTGCTGGGTTTGCTTCCCGGATTGTGGTGCGCCTACCCAGGGAAGCACTCGCCAAGGCTCGGCATCCCTGGGCTATAATACGGAAGGCCATTGGCCTTCAAGCCAAGGGCGTCATTCGATGGCGCAAGATTTTGCGGGGGTTCGTCGATGTTGAAGCCTTGGTTGCGAAGGTGGAGCATTTGTTTCTTGCTGTTTTTCACGCTGGGACCACAAGCCGACAACAATGGTGTCTTGGCTCCGTTTAACACCCTCACCACCATGCGCACGCTTCTTCTTCCTTTGCTTCTTTCGTCGCTCGCCTTTGCGGACACCCCCAAACTTCCTGGCGTTGGGGAGGCGATGCAGGGGATGATTGCCAAGGGTGAGGTGGCGGGGGTGGTGACGGTGGTGGCGAAGAAGGATGGGGTGGTGCATCTGGAGGCGAATGGGATGGCGGACATTGAGAAGCAGAAGACCATGAGCGTGGATACGATGTGCTGGATTGCTTCGATGACGAAGCCGGTGACCGGGGTGGCGATCATGATGCTGCAGGATGAGGGGAAGCTGAACATTGCGGACCCGGTGGCGAAGTATCTGCCGGAGTTTGCCGGGCTGAAAACGCCTTCGGGCAAGTCGGCGAATCTCACGATCACGCAGATTCTGACGCATACCTCCGGCTTGGGCGAGGCGGGTGGTGCGAAGGCGCAGGAGGCGCACACGCTGGCGGATCTGGTGCCGATCTGGCTGGCGACGCCGATGCAGTTCGAGCCCGGTGCAAAATGGCAGTACTGCCAGTCGGGCATCAATGCGGCGTCGCGCATCGTGGAGGTGATCAGCGGGATGACGTTTGACGAGTTTTTGCAGAAGCGGGTGTTTGATCCGCTGGGGATGACGAACACGACTTTTTATCCGACGGATGCGCAGTGGAGCAACGTGGCCACGGGGTATGCGAAGAACAAGGAGAGCGGCAAACTGGAGGCGGTGCCGCCACGCGGTGACTTCGGGAAACGCGGCCGCCCGCCGCAGGGCAATGGCGGGCTGTATTCCTGCGCGAAGGATTATACGCGCTTCTGCCAGATGCTGCTGAATGGCGGCACGCTGGAGGGCAAACGCATTTTGAGTCCGGAGGCGGTGAAGATTCTCTCGGCTGTGCACACGGGCGAGCTGCCCTGCGGTTTTTTCCAGAAGGCGGAGTTTGGCAGTCACGGGAAGAACTATGGCTGGGGCATCGGCACCTGTGTGCTGAAGGAGCCGCATGAAGGTCTGGCGGCGATGCTTTCGCCGGGCACCTTCGGTCATGGCGGTGCGTGGGGGACGCAGGCGTGGATCGATCCGAAGAAGGAGCTTATTTATGTGCTGATGGTGCAGCGTACGAACTTCCCCAACAGCGACGCGAGCCCGGTGCGTGAGGCGTTTCAGAATGCGGCGGCGAAGGCGGTGGGGAAGTGAGGGGGATCAGCGCCGCTGCAAGGAGCGGTCATGGATGGTCTGGGTGCTTGCGGTGCAGCTGCGCGGCGGGACTCGGTGTAGACGCTGCTGGTGGTGGGGTGTGGCGGAGTCCTCGGTTTGCTTCCCTGTCTGGCTGACAAAACCCAGGGCGGCGCTCGCTTAGGCTCGCTTGCCCTGGGCTATATTACGTCGCCCTTTCAGGGCTGTCGGCGGTTGCGGAAATGGTTCATGAAGGTGTCATGATTTGTTTCGACGGAAGCGCCGCGATCTAACTGGTTGAAGCCGCGCGTGGCTTTGTGCTGCCATTTTTGTTCGAGCAGTTGCATAGCTTCAGGCAGGGGGCGTTCGCGTCCGTTTTTCACGTCGTCCTCTGCTGCGGAGATGCCGCGCAGAAGGGGTGCGGCATCATGCAGTTCGCGCCAAGCTGCCGACTCCTCTGGCAGCTCTGCGAGCAAGGACAGGGTTTGCTCTTTGGTGCTCATGTATGCAGCGTAACCGCTGCCCTTTGGCATGCAACTGGGGCTTGGCTGGCGCGTGAGATGCGGCGTCTATCAGACTGCATCACGGACACTCCCGACGTGGACATACGGCCATGCGACTTGCCTGAGAGTCATCTAGAGGAAGTGCGGAGAAACTTGCACGTGCGGAGCTCTGCGGCATCGGAGTGCCGCGCTCCCAGGGTGACTACCTTTCGGCGTGAGGGTGGCTTTGTGGGGGAAGGACGTCCTCGCAGTCGGGTGGTTTGGCGGAGGAGGATGTGGGGCATGAGTACGACTTCGACGCCAAACACAGCCGACCTACGACCAGAGTGCCGCGCTCCCAGGGTGGCTGTGGGCGTGAAGGTGGCTTTGTGAGGGAAGGACGTCCTCGCAGTCGGGTGGTTTGGCGGAGGAGGATGTGGGGCATGAGAACGACTTCGACGCCAAACACAGCCGACCTACGACCAGAGTGCCGCGCTCCCAGGGTGGCTAGCTTTCGGCGTGAGGGTGAGTTTGTGGGATACGAGCGTCCTCGCAGTCGGGCGGTTTGGCGGAGGAGGATGTGGGGCATGAGTACGACTTCGACGCCAAACACAGCCGACCTACGACCAGAGTGCCGCGCTCCCAGGGTGGCTAGCTTTCGGCGTGAGGGTGAGTTTGTGGGGTACGAGCGTCCTCGCAGTCGGGCGGTTTGGCGGAGGAGGATGTGGGGCATGAGAACGACTTCGACGCCAAACACAGCCGACCTACGACCAGAGTGCCGCGCTCCCAGGGTGGCTGTGGGCGTTAGGGTGGCTTTGTGGGGTACGGACGTCCTCGCAGTCGGGTGGTTTGGCGGAGGAGGATGTGGGGCATGAGAATGACTTCGACGCCAAACACAGCCGACCTACGACCGGAGGGCCGCGCTGTTCGGGAAGACGTCTTTGGTTTCTGCCCAGATTTTCAAACGCCGGCTAACGCTGCTGCAAGGAGCGATCCACGAGGCCTTCGTAGATTTTGCGGCGTTCGTCGAGGCCGAGGCCTTTGTTGCGGAGGCCGAGCATTTGTTGATTGATGGTCTCGCGCTGGGAGGTGCTGAGGCGGGAAAGCTTGGCGACCATCTCGGGGGGCGGGGCCTTGGGGTAGCCGTCTGAGGAGAAGCCTTCCTTGTAGTTCACCGCGGCGGTTTTGGCTTCGCTCAACTGAGTGGAGGTGAGCTGCGGGGCGCTGCCACCGGAACCTCCGCCAGAGCTGCCGCCGGATTTGGAGCGCGGGGGCCGGGGCGGGGGCTTTTGATAGCGGACGGAGATGACCTCGCCGCCGGGGACCTGGATTTTGGCGGACCAGGTCTGGATCTCGTCGGAATGGCCGCCGACGCCGACGAGCTGCCAGCCCTGGTAATTGGGGGTGCGGGAGACGACGTGGGACTCGAAGGTCTTTGTGTCGAGAAGGGTGGCGTAAACGTCTTTTTCGAAATGGGCGACACCCGTGAGAATGAGGGAGTCGGAAATGCCGAGGGAGCGGGTGAAGGGGGAATTAGTGACGAGGGCTTCGAACTCCTCCATGTTTACCATGCGGGGGATGGCGCCGTCGTCCTCTGCGGGCATGGGTTGTGGCATGGGCATGGGGTCTGCGGCGGGCAGTGCCGCGACCGCCGTCAGGCACAGGACCATGAAAAGTACGCGGGGCACTGGCTTCATGGCCTTTCTTTCCGGGTCACAAGACGGACGACTCATGGCCAAATTACGGCGGTCATCTGCGCGAACCATCAAGGCAGCTTCTGAAATTCCTGCCAGCCTTCCCAGGCGATGCGCTGGAGGTCGGCGCGGTCCTTCTCGGAGAACTTGCGGGTGATGGGGCTGCCATCGCGGTCCTTGGTTTTGTCAGGAACGGGCTTTTCCTGGCTGCGGATGTCCGTGACGGAGTCGATGGGCAGGCCGACGGGGCTTTGATTGAAGATCGCAGAATAGAGCGTGCAGGCGGTGAGGTAGGCCATGGTCTGATTGAGATGCGCGTCATTGACGAAGCGCAGGGTCAGGTCCGGACGCTGGGTCTGGCAGCGCAGGGCGACGAGGGCCATCGGAGCGACGGAGGCATCGATCTTTTTGGCGAGGGCGGCGATGGTGCGCTCCTTGGCAAGCACGGGTGCGGGATCTGGCGCGGTGGTCAGGGGTTTCTCATTCTGGGTGGTGGGAGTGGTCACATAGAGGATGACGCGGGCGCCCTGGGCTTTGGCGAGTTCGGCGAACTTGGGGGCATACTCGGCATAGGGAGCGGGGTCGCCTTCGATGTCGTCGCGGTAGGACTGAAGCACGATGATGTCCCAGGGTTTGCGGTTGGCCTCGATCTTGGGGAGGAGCTCGCGATGGCGAGCGATGGCGATTTTGGCGTAATTGTCCTTGGGGTTTTCAGCGAGGGTCTTTTCGAGCGTGGCGATGGTGGCCTTTTCCTCGGCTTCGGTGAGGGTGGAACGCTTGACGAAGTTCTGGGTGCCGAGGCGCCAGTGATCTTTCAAGGTGCGGCCGCCGTAGATGATGTCGGTCGCATTGAATTTGAGACCCGGCTGGCCGGCCTCGGCCATGGCCTTGACCACGGAGCAGAGATTGTGGCGGCCGGTGAAGCTGTTGCCAATGAAGAGGACGTTCAGGGTTTTGGCTTCGTTCGCGGCCTGTGCGGCCATGGGAAGTGCGAGGAGGGCCCAAAGGGCGAAGCGGTGGAGGAGGCGGCGCGTCATGGTGGGCGTGAGAACGCGGTGGCGGAGTTTCGTCTCTCAGGGATTTGAGATGGCGGGGGTGGTGAAATCGTGAGATCTCCCCAGGAAGAAGAGAGGTTGACGAAACACATCCCCATTCTCATGCTTCGGGGCCTGATTCAAAATTCACATTCTCATGAGGGAAAACATACGCGCAGGATCGATCATCATGATTATCGCAGGGCTCGCCCTTGCGTATGTCTCCATGAACAAGGGCAAGGGGCGTGAGCTGCTGGAATCCACGGGCATCGAAGTGCCAGGGAAGGTACTGAAAGTCGAGGTGAATACCAAGACAGGACGACGCAGCGGCACCAAAAACTGGCTTACGGTGGAATACACGCCCAAAGAGAAGGCAGCCATCACGAGGCAGTTTCAGGTGACCGACGGCTATCTCGGCTCGATCACCAAGGGTGATGAGGTCACCGTGGATACGGTGCCAGTTGTCTATTCCGCGGCGGATCCGAAGAATGCGATCATTCGGAATGGCTCCACGGGCGATGGAGCCGGGGCCGAGAAGATCATGCTTTTCATCGCCGCAGCGGGAGGAGTTGGATTTTTGCTTTCCTTCGTTCCCCTGGGGAAACGTTAGCTGTCACCTTATCACGCCCTCTCTTCAACCCACGACCTTTCCTGTTCCTCATGTCCACCCGTCGCCATTTTCTCCACGCTGCCCTGGGTTTTGCCGCCCTGCCCTCTTTCTCACGTGCGGCTGCTGCGGGCGGGCCCAGCCTGGGTTTTAGCCTGTATGGCATGAAGACGCTGACTTTGAATGAGGCGCTCAAGACCTGCGCGGAGATCGGCTATGCGAATGTGGAGCTGGCATTGAATGCGGGGTTTCCGACGGAGCCGAAGGTGTTTACGGCCGAGGCACGGAAGGAGGCGGTGCAGCAGCTGGCGGCGCTGAAGCTGGACCTGCCGTGCCTGATGGTGAACATCAGCCTGACGGCGGATGACAAGGCGCATGCTCTGGCGCTGCGGACGATCGCCGATGCGGCGCAGGTGGCGCGGGACATGAACGCGGCGCAGCCGCCGATCATCGAGACGGTGTGCGGCGGCAAGCCGGCGCTGTGGGAGGAGCAGAAGGCAGGGATGGTGGAGCGGCTGAAGTCCTGGGCGGAAACCGCGGAGAAGGAGAAGACGGTGATCGCGATCAAGGCGCATGTGGGCAGCGCGGTGAACTCGCCGGAGCGGCTGCTGTGGTTGATCGATCAGGTGAGGTCTCCCGCCATTCAGGTAACGTATGACTACAGCCACTTTGAGCTGCAGGGGATCGACATGGAGGAGAGCATGAAGCTGCTGCTGCCGCGGACGAAGTTCATCCATGTGAAAGACTCGACGGGCGATGCGGCGAAGTTTCAGTTTCTGCTGCCGGGAGAAGGGCGGACGGATTATGTGAAGTATTTCACCCTGCTGAAAAAGCACGGTTACACCGGCCCCGTGGTGGTGGAGGTGAGCGGGCAGATTTTCAGCAAGCCGGGATATGACCCCGTGGCGGCGGCGAAGAAGAGCCATGCCGTGCTGGCCGGGGCGCTGGCGAAGGCGGGGTGATGCGCACTTGCTCACCGAGCCGTCTGCGATTTGCTGGCTTGCCACGCCTGAACGAAGAGATAACTTCTCCCCATGACTGCCACTCTTACAGCGCCGGCCGAGGCTTTGCTCCGTGAACAAGTCGCGAGTGGGCAGTTCAGTTCTATTGATTCGGCCCTGGAGGCCGCTGTGCAGACTGTGTTTGGTCGTCGTGCCAGCAAGGCTCTCGAGTCTCTGCTTGATGAAGCGCTGCAACATCCTGGACGCCGGGTGCCTGTCGCTGAGCTGCGGCGGAAGAAGGCATGAAGGCCGTTGTTCTTAATCCGGTGGCCGTCAATGATCTTGACGAAATCGAGGACTATATCGCCCAGGACAATCTCGCAGCCGCTGAGGAAGTTCGGCAGGATATTTTGGACACGGCCGAACGCCTGGGGCAACAGCCAGCCATTGGCGTTCGCCCTCGCTTCAGCGCTCCTCGTTTTGTGGGCATCCGATTTCTCCCTGCGGACCATTTCCCCACCTACCTTTTGTTTTATCACGAATTGGAAGATGAAATCGAGGTGTTGAGGGTTCTGCACGGCGCCAGAAATCTGCCGCCTCTTTTTGAATAATTTCCCGCCATGAAATCTCACTTGCTCATTCTTTTCCTGGTCACCCTAAACGCCGCCGCGCAAGAAGGAGCGCTGCTGCGGGTGGCGGATTTTGAGACGGGGGATGTTTCGCAGCTTGGGACGCAGAGGGCGCAGGAGGATTCATTGAGCATCGTGACGACGCCGGTGCGGGCGGGAAAGCATGCGGCGAAGACGCTGCTGCGGGCGAGTGACCCGGAGGTGAATGGCGGGCAGCGGGCGGAGTTTTCAGACGGGAAAAAAATGACGAAGGTGGAGATGGAGAAGGACTACTGGTATGGGCTGAGCATCTATGTGCCGCAGGAGTTCACGGCGCCCAAGCAGTCCAACGCGGTGCTGTTTCAATGGCACACGCAGGCGGGCGGACCGAGCCCGGTGCTGGCCATCCGCGTGGGAGCGGACGGGTGGATCATCACCACCAACGCCACGGAGAAGAAGCGCACGCTGGCCAGGATTCCCCTGGTGAAAGAACAGTGGACGGACTGGGTGGTGCATGTGCGCTGGTCCGCGGAAAAGAAAGGCTTCTGGACGATCTGGAAGGACGGCGTGGAGGTGGTGAAGGAGAGGGACATCATCACGCAATATCCGGAAGGGCTGGGGCCGTATGCGAAGTTTGGGCAGTACCACAGCGTGGGCGAGGTGCCGCAGAACGTGGTGTATTTTGACGAGTATCGCGTGGCGGGCCCCGGGGGCAGCTTTGAGGCGGTGTCTCCGGGCAGGAGCGTGGAGAAGAAGTGATTGACGTTTTGCGGTGTGTTCGTCAGCATCGCGGATCACCATTCATTTCATTTTTTATGACCCGAAGCACCTTTCTCAAATCAACCGTGGCCGCCAGCGGGCTCGTCGGTGTGGCGCAAGAACTCACAGCCGCCGATGCGCCTGGCAGCAGCGCGCGCGAGTATTTTGAAATCCGGAAGTACACGCTGAAAAGCGCCGAGAAGCAGAGGGTGCTGGAGGCCTACCTGAAGGATGCGGCGATTCCGGCGCTGAACCGGCTGGGCGTCAAAAACGTGGGGGTGTTTCTGCCGGAGAAGCCGGAGGGTGCGCCGGTGGTGTATGTGGTGCTGCGCTACAGCTCGCTGGATCAACTGGCAAAGACGGCGGAGCTGCTGGCGGATGCCGCCTTGCAGAAGCAGGGCGCGGCATATCTGGATGCTCCCGCGGCGGATGTGGTCTATGAGCGCGTGGAAAGCTGGCTGACGCAGGGCATCGACGGCCTGCCGACCATGACGGTGCCGGCCAAGGGCAGCCAGGTGTACCAACTGCGCATCTACGAAAGCCCGACGGAGAAGACGGCGAAGAAAAAGATCGAGATGTTCGACATCGGCGAACTCGCCATCTTCAAGCGCTGCGGACTGAACGCGGTGTTTTTTGGAGAGACAATCGTGGGCCCGCTGATGCCGAACCTGACCTACATGCTGAGCTTCAGCGATGCCGCCGCAAGGGACCAGGCCTGGAACACCTTCCGCGGTGATGCGGAGTGGGCCAAGCTGAAGACGACGCCGGGATTCACGGACAAGGAGATCGTGTCGCGCATCACGAACATCGTGCTGGTGCCCGCAGCGTATTCACAGATCTGAGCGGAGAGTGGAGGAGACGAAGACACACTCCGTCTCCTCAATCGCCATCATCGTTGCTCAGGACTTGCCGGCTTTGGCCAGCACGTTTTCGAGGGTTTTGGCGAACGCTTCGGGAGAGGTGCCGCCGATCTGCTTGTCGATCTCCTTGCCGGAGGGATTGAGGAACTCGATGTGCGGGATGCCGTTGACGCCGTACTTGGCGGCGGCGCTTTCGTTGCGCGGATCATCGACGTCGAGATAGGCCCACACGAATTTGTCGTGGAAGGCCTTCACCTCGGCGCTGGGGTAGACGTCATGCTTCATGGCCTGGCAGGGCGGGCACCAGGCGGCGGAGAAGACGAGGACGACGGGCTTGCCGGACTTTTTCGCGGCACTCATGGCGGAGGTGCTGCTGTCTTTGAACTCGGGGCTGCCTTTGGGAAAGTCGCCGGCGATGGCCAGGCTGGTGGCTGCGGCGAGAAGGAGGAGGAGGGTTTTTTTCATGGGTTTTGGGGGTACCAAGGGGAACGAACCATGAGATGCGGCGGGGACGGTTTTTATTCCGGGTTTTGCGCCAGCCGCGAGAATCGCGGTCAATTTCGAGAGCCTTTTTTTGAACGGCGAGCTTCCGACTGCATTGACTTGGCGGCAGGCTGCCGTAAGCGGTGCGGGATGAGCATGAAACGACTTCCGGTTTTTCTCGTCGGTGCGGCCCTGGCACTTACTCTTCCGCCTTCATCCATCCTGGCGAATGAAGCGTTCTTTTCCAAAGATGGCGGGACGGTGACGCTGGCGCTCGGCGACCGGGGTTACGGGCTGATGCAGGTGGATGTGGGCACGGGGAAGATCACCCACGCGCCGCTGCCGGCGGAGCTGAAGGATGAGAGCATCAACAGCGTGGCGGCGGGGAGCGAGGGTGAGGTGCTGTTTCTGGCGAAGAACGGCGTGTGGGTGTGGACACCGGGCGCGGCCAAGCCGGTGAAGCATGTGTGCCCCACCGCACCCGTGGTGGATGCGACGGATCTGTTTGTGGCCACGGTTCCGGGCACAGCGCTGACGGACTGTCTCTTCATCAGCGGCAATGAGACAGCAGAGGGAACGAGCCGCGGTCTGCTTTATGGACGCAAGCCGGGTGGCAAGCAGCCCTTTCTTTCCATCTTCTGCCGCCGTGTGAGTGATGCGACGGGCGGGGTGTTTTCCAATGACGGGCGTTTGTTTTTCGTGAGTGGTGGTGATGTGTGGGAGGGCGGCATCCAGCCGGACGAGGACACGGGCACGGAGCGGCTGGGCACGCTGGTGGGGGCGCGCATCGCACCGCTGGGGATCATGAACACGGATGAAGCGAATGCGGGCAGCCTGTGGGTGCAGCATGTGGCGCCGGCGGGAAAGTGGATCTACGCGCAACTGAGCGGGCACCACATGTCCGCGATCGTGCGGACGCCGCTGCCTGCCAAGCCGCTGTATGCGCCAGGATCGGAGGAGACTCCGAGTTCCAAGGATCATCTGGCGGCGATGGCGCATGCGCTGGGGAAGAGCGAGATCATCACGGAGGACACGGAGCATGTGAGCGCGCTCTGCGCCACGGAGGTGGGAGGGAAGCCACGTTTGTTTTTCTGCGGAGATGCGGAGGAGGAGAAGGGCCCCGCGCTGCTGCTGTGGGAAGGCGCCGGCGCGCCACGCGCCATCGGGCACCTGCCGAAGGAGTGAAGTAAGGCGCAGCGCAGCACCGCTGAAAATGCGAACGCCCGGAGAGAAGCTCCGGGCGTTGCTGGGGTGATTTGATTTATGCCAAGGCGCGGCTGCGATCAATGCATGCCGTGGTGGCCGCTGTGATGGCCGTGGCTGGAGTGGCCAGAGGCGGGCGCGCCGCCCGACGGAGCACCACCGGAGGGAGCGCCGCCGGAAGAGTGGCTGCTGTGATGATGAGAGCCGCCGCCGAAGCTGAAGCCGCCTGAGGAACCGCCGCCGAAAGAGGAGCCAGCACCGGCGCTGGAGTGGTGAGAGCTGCCGCCTGAGTGGTGGGAGCTGCCGCCGAAGGAGAAGGGAGAGCCCGAAGAGCCGCCCCCGAAGTGGCTGCCTGAATGATGCTGCGGCTGATGATGGGAGGGAGAGGGCGAGGAGTAGCCGCGGCCGGAATGGTGGGAGGAAGACCCGAAGCCGCTGAAGAACGAAGCGAAGGAAGGCGCGGAGTAGGAGCGGGGTGAATAGCTGGAGCGGGGGGAGTAGGGCCGGGAGTTGTAGCTGTTGTATGAAACGACCGGGCGCGAGCTGTAGCCATAGCCGCTGCGATAGTAGTTTGAGCCGGACGAGTACCCGGAGCCGTAGCCATAACCATAACCGGGGCCGTAGGGCGCGGCGAATTCGTCGCAGGAGGAAAGGGAAAGGACGGCAGCCAGTGAAACCAGCGGGAGGAGGAGAGATTTGATTTTCATGATCCTCGCTTCGGACGAATAGGCGCGAGGCTTATTCATTCGATTGTTTGCGGCATGAAGATTTTTCGTCGGCGGCATGTTGAGCTCGCTGCGGGAGAGAAGCTGTGGGCTTTCGCAGTGACGGAGGATTTGGGGATGACGGAATGCCTGGGATGAGGCGTGAGCGCTGGGCCATCTCGCGGAGCGAGATGGCTACTTTGGCGGCGGCTTCGCCGCTTTGAAGGGGGCAAAGAACGCCTAGGGCATCAGTTCATTTGCGAGTGCGGTGGCTTCGGCCAGGAAGGCCTCTCCCAGGGGGGAGAGGCGTCCAGTCCAGAGGGCGCCGAAGCAGAGCGGAGGAAAATCTTCGAGCGTGAGCACCTTCACATTGTCGGGCAGTTTGATGCGCGGATGGCGCAGCATCAGTCCGGCGCCGAAGCCTTCCACGACGTAGCGGAGGACGAGATCGAGGCTGCCGACTTCCAGGCTGGGCAGCCACTCCAGACCGCGCTGGCGCAGCGTGGCCTGGAAGGAGCGTGAGACGACATCCCGGGCCTCCAGGGAAACCAGCGGGAGATCGATGCGGTCTTTTTCGAAAATCTGCGCGGCCTGGGTGATGCCGCTCTGCTGGGTGACGAGCAGGACCATGGGCAGGCGGATGAGTTCGCGGGACTCGATGTTGGCCGTGGTTTTTTCCATGAGGGTGCCAAAGCCAATGTCCACCTCCTGCGCGGCCAGCAGGGCCTCGATCTCCTGCTGGCGGCCGTGGGTGAGGGTGAAGTGAAAGCCCTTCACGCGGCGGCGCATGCGTGCGAAGAGCTCCGGCAGGTAGTCCCGCTGCACGACCTCGGCCGAGGCGATGCGGAGGCGGTTTTCGCCGCCGCCGCGCAGGCGGTCTCCCATCTCCGTGAGGCCGCCGAAGAAGGGGGCGATGAAGTCGTAGAGCGTCTGCCCCTCGCGCGAGAGCTGGAAGGGCCGGCGCTGGTAGAGGGTGACGCCCAAGGCATCCTCAAGCTGCAGGATCTGCGCGCTGATGGCGGGCTGCTGAATGCCATAGGGCATGGCGCGTGCAGCGGCGCTGACACCGCCGTGCCGGGCCACGTAGTAAAAGAGCTCAAGGTGATGGACATTCATGCCGTGGGGCAGGCTATACGGTTTATCAATGATGCCACGTGGAAATATCAATTTCCCTTGCGAGGCCGGGTCTGAGAAGCTCGGGCATCATGGAAGGACTCATCTTTCTCTTTCTGCTGGGACTCTGCATTGCAGTGCTCGTATTGCCCTTTTACGCCACCTCCGTGGCGAACAAGGCGAGCCGCCGTGTGGACGAGTTAAACAAGGAAACCAGAGCGCTGCGCGGGCTGGTGGCCCAAAATGTGGAGCGTGAAGCGCGGCTGATCCGGCGCATCGAAGCCCTGGAAGCCGGCCGGCCGGCACCGCCGCGGGAGCCCACCGCCGCCGCGGCTGAAGCAGCGGTCCCCGTGGCAGCGCGGGAATTTGTATCTGCATCCCCTGCCCCGGCTGTTCCGCCGAATGAGCCGGTCTTGGACGCGGCACGGTTCTCACCGCCGGCGGCTTCCGCACCGGAGCCCATGGCGGCCAAGACGACGGCACCGGTTCCCGTTTCCGCACTGAAGGCGGCCACAACAGCCGCCCCGCCGCCACCGCCCACTCATCCCGCGACCGTCCGCCCGCCCGCCGAAGCCAGGCCGGTCGCAGCGCCGGCCGAGGCTCCAAGCCTGTCTCTGGAGCAGTTCATGGGCGCGAAGCTCTTCGCGTGGGTGGGCGGGCTGGCCTTGTTTCTCGGCATCATCTTCTTTGTGAAGCTGAGCATCGAGCGCGGATGGATCTCTCCCGAGCTGCGCACGGCGATCGGGTTTGTGATCGGCGCCGGGCTGGTGGGCGCGGGCGTGGTGATGCAGCAGCGCAAAGCGTTTGCCACACTGGCGCAGACGCTGTGCGCCACCGGCACCCTGGTGCTGTATGGGGTGAGTTATGCGGCGCATGCGCTGTATCACATTCCGCCGTTTCATCATGCGCTGGTGACCTTTGGACTGATGACGCTCATCACGGCGGCGGCCTTCGTGCTGGCAGTTCGCATGGACGCGCAGGTGGTGGCGGTGCTGGGCATGCTGGGGGGATTTTTGACGCCGGTTCTCTGCTCCACGGGGCATGACAATCCGGGCGGGCTCTTCAGCTACATCGCGCTGCTGGACATCGGCGTGCTGGCGGTGGCCAAGTACAAGCGCTGGCTGCACCTGACGGCGCTGGCGGCCACGGGAACGATGATCATGCAGGCGGGATGGATGATGAAATTTTTCCACACGTCCCACTATGCCATGGGTGCGGCCACGTGGATTCCGGTGAGCGTGTTTCTGGGCTTTGCGCTGCTGTTTGCGGTAGCGGCGTGGTGGTCACGGCAGCGCGAGGATGAGGACGGCATTCCCGCCAAAGCGGCGCTGGCGCTGTGCGGCAGCGCGCTTTTCACCGCCTTCCTCTTTCTGGACTACGGGGCCATCGCCGCACGCCCGGTGCTGCTGTACACCTTTGTGCTGGGGATCAACGCCCTGGTGCTGCTGATCGCGTGGCAGCAGCCGCGCGTGGCGGTGGCGCAGGGCATCGTGGCGGCGCTGACGTTTCTGCATCTGGTCAAATGGACGACCGACCAGCTCACTGCGGAGCTGCTGCCGCAGGCGCTGGGCATTTATCTGGCCTTTGGGCTGCTGCACACGGCCTTTGCGGTGCTGTGGCAGCGCCGCGGGCAGTCTGGCACGGTGGCGATGAGCTGGACGCCGGTGGTCACGCTGGCGCTGCTGCTGATGCCGGTGCTGTGTCTGGACTCGGTGAGCCTGATGCTGTGGCCGGCGATCCTGCTGGTGGATCTGCTGATCATCGGGCTGGCGGTCTTCGTTGGATCATTGATCCCGGTGTTCGCGGCGCTGGCGCTCACCTTCATCACGGCCGGAGCGTGGATGTTCCGCCTGCCGGCACACACCGCGGGCGGGCTGGGCCAGTTTCTCTTTGTGCTGGGCGGCTTTGCAGTGCTGTTTGGCGCTGCCGGCAGCCTGATCTCGCGCAAAATGCCGAAGATGCCGTTTGCGGAGCTGCTGCCGGTGAGCTCGGCAGTGCTGCCGTTTGCGCTGCTGATTCTGGCCACGCTGCATCTGCGGGTGGCGGATCCTTCGCCGGTTTTTGGGCTGGCGCTGCTGCTCACGGTTTTCCTGCTGGGACTTACACGCATCAGCGGCATCGCGGTGCTGGCGCCCACGGCGCTGGGCTGCGTGCTGGCGCTGGAGTGGGCCTGGCATCAGCAGAGCTTCAGCGCGGAGCATGCGGCCACACCGCTGTGCTGGTATCTGGGATTTTACGCGCTCTTCACGGCCTGGCCGCTGGTGTTTCAGAAGCTCTTTGCCACACGGCAGCTCCCATGGATCGTCTCCGCGGCGGCGGGGCTGGGGACCTTTGGCCTGGTCTACCGCACGGTGGGGCAGGCGTGGCCGAATGAGATGATGGGACTGCTGCCGGTGGCCTTTGCCATGGCGCCGCTGCTGTGCCTGGTTTTTGTGCTGAAGCAGCATGGTGCGGAGAATCCGGCGCGGCTCACGCAGCTCGCGTGGTTCGGAGGAGTGGCGCTGTTTTTCATCACGCTGGTCTTCCCGGTCCAGTTTGAGAAGCAGTGGATCACGCTGGGCTGGGCGCTGGAGGGCGCGGCGCTGTGCTGGCTCTTCCGCCGGGTGCCGCATGCGGGCCTGCGCGGCACGGGCACGGTGCTGCTGGTGGCGGCCTTTGTGCGGCTGGCGCTGAATCCGGCGGTACTGGAATATCAGATCCGGGGTGAGACGGCCATCCTGAACTGGCAGCTCTATGCCTACAGCCTGTGCGCGCTGGCGCTGTTTGCCGCGGCACGCTGGCTCACGCCGCCGCATGACCGGTGGGGAGAGACGAGTCTGCGCGGGCTTTTCTGCACGTTGGGCGGCATCCTGCTTTTTCTGCTGCTGAACATCGAGATCGCGGATGCCTTCACGCCTGCGGGGCAGAGGTCCATCACGTTTGACTTTGACGGCAACTTCGGCCGCGACATGACCTACACCATTGGATGGGCGCTGTATGCGCTGGGACTGCTGGTGCTCGGCATCTGGCAGCGGAACGCACCCACACGCTATGCGGGCATCGGCCTGCTGGGGCTGGCGCTGCTGAAACTGTTTCTGCATGATCTGGCGAACATTGAAAGCATCTATCGCATCGGCGCGCTGATGGTGGTGGCGGTGATTGCGCTGGCGGCCTCGTTCCTGTATCAACGTTTCCTTACCGACGACAAAAACAATCCTGCATGTTAAACGGAGCTTTGTGCGCCCAGAACGAGCTAAAGCTCACGACTACTTTCCCCACTCATGAAACCGCAGCTCCTTCTTCTTGCCCTGTGCCTGTCCTCGGCCGCGAGCGCTGCTGACTATGCCGCCTGGACGCACCGGCAGACGGTGAAGGTGGCGCAGCCCGGCCTGACGCGGCTGGAGCTGGAGCCTGCGCTGCTGGACGCCTCGAGCGCGACGGGCGGCGCGCCTTTCCACGACCTGCGGGTGGTCAGCCCCAGCGGTGTGGAGACGCCGTACATCATCGCGCTGCCGCGCATCATGCGGCCGGAGATGGTGGAGGCGGCGGGATTTAAAACCACGCTCAATCCGAGCGAGACGGTGCTGGAGTTTCAGCCGCCCGCGGGCACGGCGGTGACGGAGGTGCTGCTGCAAACGCATGCGACCGGATTCATCAAGGCCGCGACGGTGGAGGCGAGCAGCGACGGCGCACGCTGGCAGACGCTGGCCAGCCATGAGCTGCTGTGCCGCCAGCACGGCACGGAGCGGCTGCGCTTCCACTTCGCCTCCGCGGCCTGGAGGCACTTCCGTGTGACGATCGACGACACGCGCAGCGCGCCGGTGGTCTTCAACGGGGCGCAGGTGCGGCGGGATCTGCCGGAACTGCGCATGCTGGCCCAGCCGGTGACGATCCGCGAACGCACGGAAAAGGCCGGTGAAACGCACCTGAAGCTGGATCTGGGCAGCGCCCATGTGCTGCTGGGGACCGTGAGGCTGCACACGCCCGAGCCGGTGTTTCAGCGTGAAGCGACGCTGCTGGATGCGCATGCGACGCTCTTCCGGCTGCAGCATGAGGGGCGCAGCGTGGAGGATCTGGAGATGGCCCCGCACCAGCTCGCTGAGAAGCGCGAAGTGGAGCTGGTGATCCGCAATGGCGACAGCCCGCCGCTGAAAATCGAGCACATCGAGGCCAGGCGGCACCCGGTGCCGGTGGTGTTTCAGGCGGACGCGGTGGGAGAGTGGCAGTTTTACATGGGCAATGCGCAGGCCGCGGAGCCGCGCTACGACATCGCGGCGCTGGGCGAGAAGCTGAGGGAGGCCACCGCGCACTCCGCCACGGCCAGCGCGGTGGAGGCGAACACGGCTTTTCGCAAAACCGCCACCGCCCCGGAGGTGGGTGATGTGGGGCCGGCGATCGATGTTTCGCCATGGGCATTTCAGCGGCCGGTGAAATTCAAGGAGGCCGGCGTGGTGGTGGTGGAGCTCGTGCCAGAGGTGCTGGCGCGCTGCGCGAATGATCTGCACGACGTGCGGGTGGTGCGGGAGGGGCACCAGCTTCCGTTCATCGCCATCAAAGCGGGGCTGGAGCATGAGCTGGAAGTGCCCATCTCCGAAGTGGCCGACCCTCAGAACCCGACGTGGTCGAAGTGGGACATTCAGCTGCCGTTTGCCAATTACCCCACGAGCGAGCTGCTGCTGGACTCGCCGACGCCCCTTTTTGCACGGACGCTCACGGTTTCCGAGCAGCATGAGACGGAGAAGGGGCGCTTCGAGCGCATTTTGAGCAATGCGAACTGGCAGCGGCGGCCGGGGCAGCCGGCGAGCACGTTTCATCTTTCGCTGTACTCCGCGCCGCGCGCCACGTCCATCCGCCTGGCCACGGACAATGGCGACAATCCGCGGCTGCAGATCACCTCCGCACGTGTGCTGTATCCGGTGGTGCAGCTGCTCTTCCGGGTGCCGGACACCACGCCGGTGCAGCTCTGCTATGGGAACCGCCGGGCGCCCTACACGCGCTATGATCTGCAGCTGGCGCGGCCCGAATTTGAAAGCGCCGTGAAAGTGGCCGGGGTGCTGGGGGATGAGGCGAAGCTGCCTGGGTATGACGCGGGTGTGCACGGCCCCATCGGCAAGGGCGGGGCGTGGATCTGGATGGCGCTGTCCCTGGTGGTGGTGGCGCTGCTGTGGGTGGTGGCGAAGATGCTGCCGAAGAAGGCGGAGGGGTGAGGGCGGGAGGAGTCAAGCGCCCCCTTGCAACCCCGCCCCGCATGCGGACGTTATTCTCTGTACCCCCCCGACCATGAGCGAAACGACCGCCCAGCCCCCCAAATTCACCAATGCGCTCGCCAAGGAGCGCTCGCCCTACCTGCTGCAGCATGCCCACAATCCAGTGAACTGGCTGCCGTGGGGAGAGGAGGCGTTTAAAAAGGCGAAGGCGGAGGACAAGCCGATCTTTCTCTCGTCCGGCTACTCGACCTGCCACTGGTGCCATGTGATGGAGCGGGAGTCGTTTGAGAACGAGGAGACGGCGAAGATCATCAACGAGAACTTCATTCCGATCAAAGTGGACCGCGAGGAGCGGCCGGACGTGGACCTGACGTACATGACCTATGTACAGGCGGCGAGCGGGCACGGCGGCTGGCCGATGAGCGTCTTTCTCACGCCGGAGTTGAAGCCGTTTTACGGCGGCACATATTATCCGCCGGAGAATTCGCCGGGGCGCATTGGGTTTAAAAATCTGCTCAATGAGCTGCACAAGGTGTGGACGGAGGACCGCAAGGGCATCGATGAACGTGCGGCGCGCTCGGTGGAAAAGCTCCAGGACCACCTCGACAACGAGAACACGGCGCTGCATGAGATCAATCATGAGACGCTGGTGCAGAAGGCCTATGATGATCTCTCCGGCTCGTTTGATTATCATGAGGGCGGCTTTGGCAGCGCGCCAAAGTTTCCACGGCCCACGACGCTGAACCTGCTGATGCGCATCCACCGCATCCTGGCGGAGCGGAAGGGCGAAGACCGCGAGTCCGAGAGCAACTGGGCGATGGAGATGACGGTGAAAACGCTGCGCGGCATGGCGAATGGCGGCATGCGGGACCACATCGGCGGCGGATTCCACCGCTACAGTGTGGACGGCTACTGGCACATTCCGCATTACGAGAAGATGCTGTATGACCAGGCGCAGCTTCTCACCGCCTACACCGAGGCCTGGCAGCTCACGCAGAACGCCATGTTTGAAACCATCGTGCGCAGCACGGTGGCGTATGTGAAGCGTGACCTGCGGCAGAAGGACGGCGGGTTTTTCTCCGCTGAAGATGCGGACAGCCTGGCCACGGCCGATGCGGCGCATAAAACGGAAGGCGCCTTCTATGTGTGGAAGGCGGCGGAGATTGACGAGATCCTGGGCAAGGAGGACGGGAACATTTTCCGCTATGCCTACGGTGCGCGGCGCGATGGCAATGCGCGCGCGGAGAGTGATCCGCAAGGGGAGCTGAAAGGACTGAACACGCTGTACCGCGCGGTGTCGTTTAAGAAGACTGGGGAGTACTTCAAGAAGTCGCCGGAGGAGATCAAGGCGATCATCGACAAAGGGATTGCGGCGCTGTTTGAGGCGCGCGCGAAACGGCCGCGGCCGCACCTGGATGACAAGGTCATTGCTGCGTGGAACGGGCTCATGATTTCAGGGCTGGCGCGCGCGGGGGCTGCGTTTGGAGATGCGGAGATGATCCAGCTGGCGGCGGATGCGGCGCAGTTTCTGCATGACCAGCTCTGCACCACGCCGGGCAAGGAGCTGCACCGCTCCTGGCGCGAAGGGGAGCGCGGCCCGCGGGCTTTCGCGATTGATTACGCGTGCCTGATTCATGGCTTGATTGACCTGTACCAGGCGTCTTTCGATGTGAAGTGGCTGCGATGGGCCACCGACCTGCAGACCGAGATGGATGCGCTCTTCCTCGACATCGAACACGGCGGCTACTACAGCGTGCACACGGACATGCCGCACAGCGTGCTGCGCATCAAAGAGGACTACGACGGCGCGGAGCCTTCGCCCAACTCGCTGGCCGCGCTGAATCTGGTACGCCTCAGCGCGCTGCTGGCCGCGGATGCGTGGAAGAAGCAGGCGGAGAAGATTTTCGCTCTGTTTGGCTCGACGCTGCAAAGCAGCCCGTCCTCCGTGCCGATGATGGCGATGGCGTATGATCTGCACCATCGCGGCAAGCAGCAGATCGTGCTCGCGGGTGATCCGGGGAGCGAGGCGTTCAAGGCGCTGGCGGGGAATGTACACCGGCGCTTTCTTCCCACGGCCGTGGTCTTGTGCGCGGATGGTGGCGCGGGCCAGGAGTGGCTGGCGAAGCATAATGAAGTGCTCGCCGGGATGAAGCCCGTGAAAGGAGAGCCTGCGGCGTATGTGTGCCAGAACTTTACGTGCCAGGCGCCGGTGACCACGGTGGAGGGGGTGGAGAGGGTGCTGGGGAAGTGATGCTTTCAATAGTTCATGAGAACCAATGTCATTTTTAAATGCACGGTCAGTGGTTGCCTGATGTTGAGCATAGTGTGTGTCACGTCTTGTCGAACCACCAAGCGTCCTCCGTTATCTGAGTGGCAACAAGAAAGCCTGCGCCTGACGAAGGAAGGCGAACGTCAAGCTGGATTGAACAACAAATACAGAGCTAATTATGCAGCCAAATACGCGGCCTATCGATGCGAGAATCCTGGATTGCCGGTGATCAAGTCTTACAAGCTGCCTTTTGATGAGCATCACGGCATTGACGCATCGAAGTGGCGTCCTATTGAGCTTGCGCACGGCATCGTGGTCCGTACTCAACTGGGCAAGGCAATACGAGTCAATAGTCGTAACGACACCTTTCGTACCAATACACGTCACATCCTTGAAGTTTCAGGCAAGGAGACGGGTCGTGCTGAAAGTCTGCTCTCACGGGAGGGCGACGGCGAAGTCATGGGTTCTTCTGAAATCACTTTTTCTGAGACCTCGCACGAGGTTCTCATCGAGGATTTCATAGGTGGTGCTGGAGCACGATACCGCCACATCGCGTTCATTCCTGAGCAGGGAAGCGCAATGAACAAGGACGGCGTGCCTACCCGATGGCGCAGGGTGTACGTCGATCTACCGAGCCATGTCTTAGTTGGCAGCGATCTGGGAGAAATTGGAAAGATACATGGAGTTCTAAATGGTAAAATCTATGTGGAAATGGACGGCCATTTTTATGCTTTTCCAGTCGATGATTTTGTGGAGGAGAAACTGGAATTCACAGTGGGCTGATCAAGCTTCATGTCGCCGCCATGCACGACATTACCCCGATCCCGAAGGGATCGTAGAAGGTAGCCAGGGGGCGAATGCCCCCTGGAAGGTGAGTGCCCCGGAGTTTTTTCAAGTGCGCATGCCGGAGGCATGCCAGCACGGCCCTTCCATGCCTGATCCGCGTGTCAATCCAGATAGCGCTCGTCGAACTCCACGCCGGCGCGGCGCAGCATCGTGACCAGTTCTTCGCGGAATGTTCGTACGCGGTGATGTTCTTCCTGATCGTTGACATAATCCCGCACCGATTCAATCGCCGTCGGACTGACGGTGAAGGCGGCGTAGCCTTCCTGCCAGGCGAAGTGAGGTTGTTGAAGAGCCTCTTGGGTCCAGTTCGTCGCGTCTTTTTTCAAATCGCGCATGAAGTCGGAGAGGCAGTGAGTGGGTTTCAAGCCGAAGAGCAGATGGACGTGATCCGCCACGCCGCCGACGCAGAGTGGTGTGCCGCCGAGGCCGTGAATCATGCCGCCAAGGTATTCGTGCAGTCGTGTGCGCCATGCGGTGGCGATGAGGGGATCACGGTTCTTGGTGGAGAAGATCACGTGGTAGTGCAGCGAGGTGTAGGTGCCGGGCATGCGGTGGGAGAATTGACGTAGAATGTTTCAGGTATAGGAGATTGGGCAACCATTTTGAGGCGAATCATCGTGCGTTGAATCATGGCGATTTGGGGACGTCCTGGTGGGCCGTGAGGCGGGAGCCACGGGGAGATCGGACGTTGCTAGCATGCCTCCGGCATGCGCCCTTAAAGAAAGCGTTGGAGGGGTGAGCTTTCCAGGGGTCTGCGACCCCTGGCTACCTTCTATGATCCCTTCGGGATCGGGGTGCCGGAACTGGTCACGCTCTTTTCTTTTCCATCATCCTCAGCGCCCGTTTGCAGGCGGGGGGCGTATCGTTAATCTCGCGCCTCCATGTCTCGTACTGCCAAAAAATCTGCCTCCAAAAGTTCGCTCAGTGACGTCATTCGCATCCGGGGGGCGAGGCAGAATAATTTGAAGGGGGTGGATCTGGATCTGCCGCTGGGGAAGCTGAATGTGATCACGGGGCCGAGCGGATCGGGGAAGTCTTCGCTGGCGTTTGATACGATCTATGCGGAAGGGCAGCGGCGGTATGTGGAGACGTTTTCTCCTTACACGCGGCAGTTCTTTGAGCGGATGGACAAGCCGAAGGTGGATGCGATCGAGGGGATTCCGCCGGCCATCGCGATCGAGCAGGTAAACAACATGCGCAGCACGCGCTCGACGGTGGGGACGATCACGGAGATCAATGACTATTTGAAGATGCTGTTTCCGCGGCTGGCGGAGGCGACGTGCCCCTCATGCAAGCGGCCGGTGCGGCCGGAGTCGCCGGAGAGCATTCTCAATGAACTCATCAATGCGCATGCGGGAAAGCAGGCGCTGATTTTGTTTCCGGTGCCGGTGCCGAAAAACACGGTGGCGGAAGATTTTGCGGTGTTCCTGCAGTCGCAGGGTTTCCTGCGTATTTTTCTGTATGGAAAGGTGATCCGGCTGGATGATGCGGATGCGCTGAAGGGGCGCAAGCTGCCGGCGCAGGTGATGGTGGTGCAAGATCGTGTGACGCTGGAGGCGAAGCAGCGTGCGCGTGTGAGCGAGGCGCTGGAGGCGGCGCTGCGTTATGGCAAGGGCAAGGTGGCGGCGAGCATCGACGAGGAGACGCAGCATTTTTCGACGGACTGGAGTTGTGCGGACTGTGGCATCACGCTGCCGGCACCGACGCCTGGGTTGTTTAGTTTTAACAGTCCGATCGGGGCGTGCCCGACGTGTCGTGGGTTTGGGCGGACGCTGGGGCTGGACATGGGCAAGGCGATTCCGGATGAGTCGCTGAGCATCAACCAAGGGCTGGTGCGGCCGTTTCAAGGGAGCACGTACGGGGACTCGCAGGTGGATCTGGAGAAGGCGGCGCGAAAGCGCGGGGTGGACATTCACAAGCCGTTTGAGGATTACTCGAAGGAAGACCGCAAGTGGCTCATCGAAGGCACGCGGGATGATCCGGAGGAGGCGTACAATCGCGGCGAGTGGTATGGGGTGCGGGGGTTTTTCAAATGGCAGGAGTCGCGCAGCTACAAGATGCATGTGCGGGTGTTTCTGAGCCGCTACCGTGCGTACACGGAGTGTAGCGACTGCGGTGGCGGACGCTTGAAGAAGGAGGCGTACAATTATCGCATCGGCGAGCACACGATTGCGGATCTCTCGCGGGTGCCGGTGAATGAGCTGCATGCGCTGGTGCAGTCGTGGCCGATCAAGGGCAGCGACCATGTGGCGACGATGCTGCGCGGGGAGATCGCCAGCCGGCTGAGCTACATGGATCGCGCAGGGCTGGACTATCTGAATCTGGACCGGCAGACGCGTACGCTGAGCGGTGGTGAGTTACAGCGGGTGAATCTCACGACGTGTCTCGGGGCTTCTCTGGTGAACACGCTTTTTGTTTTGGATGAGCCGAGCATCGGGCTGCATCCGCGTGACATTGGACGGCTGATTGGCGTGATGGAAGGGCTGCGCGACAAAGGCAACACGCTGCTGGTGGTGGAGCATGAAGAAGCGGTGATGCGCAGCGCGGACAACCTGATCGACATCGGGCCTGGGCGTGGCGAGAAGGGCGGGGAGCTGGTTTACAGCGGGCCGCTGGAGAAGCTGGGAGCGAAGGTGAAGTCGCTGACGGGGGATTATCTTTTTGGGAGGAAGTCGGTGCCGGTGCCGGCGAAGAGGCGTTCCGTCAAACGCGACAGCGTCCTGGAGTGCGCCGGCCCTCCGGCGCTTTCGAAAGCTTCGCGGTCTGCGAAAAGCTCCAGAGGACTGGAGCACTCCAAAACGCTCACGCGCGATGTCGCACGGTTTCTTTCCATTCGCGGAGCACGGCAGAACAACCTCAAGAAGCTGGATGTGGATATTCCGCTGGGGGTGTTTTGTTGTATCACGGGGGTGAGCGGTTCGGGGAAATCGACGCTGGTGCATGATGTGCTGTACCGGAATTTGCAGAGGCTGCGGGGCGAGGTGTGTGAAGAGGAGCCGGGGCGGGTGAGCAAGATCACGGGCTGGGAGCAACTGCATGAGGTGGTGATGGTGGACCAGTCGCCGCTGGCACGCACACCGCGCTCGACTCCGGCGGTGTTTCTCGGGGCGTTTGATCACATCCGTGCGCTGTTCTCCGAGACGGAGGATGCGAAAGCGCAGGGGATCATGCCGGGCTTCTTCAGCTTCAACTCGGGTGAAGGACGCTGCGAGCGCTGCGCGGGGAATGGCTTTGAGAAGATCGAGATGCAGTTCCTGAGCGATCTGTATGTGACGTGTCCGGAGTGCGAGGGGAAGCGCTACCAGCCGCATGCGCTGAAGGTTTTGCTGCATGGCAAAAGCATTCACGATGTGCTGGGGATGACGGCGGAGGATGCGGTGGACTGGTTTGGCGGGCCGCTGTTTGAGACGTCGAAGAAGGCGAAGCAAATTGTATCGCAGCTCGCACTTTTGAATGAAGCGGGGCTGGGATATCTGAAGCTGGGGCAGCCGCTGAACACTCTTTCGGGTGGAGAGGCGCAGAGACTGAAGCTGATCGGGCATTTGATCGAGCATCCGGCGGGTGCGTCTGCGGGAAGTCTGCTTCTGCTGGATGAGCCGACGACGGGGCTGCACTTTGATGACATCGCGTTGCTGGTAAAGCTGCTGCAGCGGCTGGTGGAGGAAGGTCACAGTTTGCTGGTGATTGAGCACAACCTGGAGGTGATCAAATGCGCGGACTGGGTGATTGATCTTGGGCCGGAGGGCGGCGAGGCGGGCGGCACGCTCGTGATCGCGGGAACACCGGAGGAGGTGGCGGAGTGCAGTGCGTCGCATACGGGAAATTATCTCAAAGAGGTGCTCGGATCGGGGAGTGTGGTGAGAGAAGCGGCACGTGGTTACACAGTGGCGAGAGCCAGTGTTCCAGAACGGGCTGCTGCGGAGCCGCGAAGCGAACCCCGAACTACGAACACGATCTCGATCAGCGGAGCGCGGGAGCATAATTTGAAAAATGTCTCGGTGGAGATTCCGCGGGATGAGTTTGTGGTGGTGACGGGGCTGAGCGGCTCGGGCAAGTCGTCGCTGGCGTTTGATCTGATCTTTGCGGAAGGGCAGAGGCGCTTTTTGGACAGCATGTCGGTGTATGCGCGGACGTTTGTGGAGCAGATGGAGAAGCCGGAGGTGGATCTCATCACGGGCGTGCCGCCGACGGTGGCGATTGAGCAGCGGATCTCGCGCGGTGGTGGGAAATCGACGGTGGCGACGGTGACGGAGGTGTATCACTTTTTCCGCCTGCTGTTTTCAAAGCTGGGCACGCAGTACTGCCCGCATTGCGAGGTGCCGGTGAAGAAGCAGAGCGTGCAGGCGATTTTGAAAACGGTGCAGCAGCATTTGCGCAGCGGTGGCGGGCATCTGCTGGCACCGCTGATCAAGGCGCGCAAAGGTTTCCATACCGATGTGGCGGAGCATGCCGGCAAGCATGGCATCGAGACGCTGCTGGTGGACGGTGAGTTCCGCGACACGATGGGCTTTAAGAAGCTGGAGCGTTTCAAGGAGCACACGATTGATGCGGTGATCGCGCGCGTGGCGAAGGGTGATGATGCGGAGAAGCTGCGCACGCAGATCGAGGCGGCGCTGAAGATGGGCAAGGGCACGATCAAGCTGCGCATGAATGACAAGACCATGCATGTGCTGAGCACGGAGATGAGCTGCCCTTCGTGCGGTTTGTCGTTTGAAGAACTGGATCCGCGACTGTTCAGCTTCAACAGCCCACACGGGTGGTGCAAAGACTGCCGTGGCTTTGGTCTGGTCGGTCATAAGACGGATCACAGCGACCGTGCGCCGGATGTTTCGGTGCTGGAGGCAGAGCTGGAGGAGGAGCGGCGGTTTGAAAGTGCGGATGACGAGGAAGAGAAGCCGCGTGAGATCTGCCCAAGCTGCCAGGGCAGCCGCATCAATGAGATCGGCCGTGCGGTGCAGCTGCAAGGCACGAAGATTCAGCAGTTCGCCGGACTGACGGCAGGCGATGCGGGGAGGCTGCTGGACAAGCTGAAGTTTGACGGGACGGAGGCGATCATCGCACGAGATATTGTGAAGGAGATCGCGCAGCGTCTGAAGTTCATGCAGGAGGTGGGGCTGGGGTATCTGCAGCTGAACCGCAGTGCGGACACGCTGAGTGGTGGTGAGGCGCAGCGCATCCGGCTTTCGGCGCAGCTTGGCAGCAATCTACGTGGTGTGTTGTACGTGCTGGATGAGCCGACGATCGGCCTGCACCCGCGCGACAATGAGAAGCTGCTGGACACGCTGATGGCGCTGCGGGACAAGGGAAACTCGCTGCTGGTGGTGGAGCACGATGATGAGACGATGAAGCGTGCGGACACCATTCTGGATCTCGGGCCGGGTGCCGGAAAGTTTGGCGGGCAGATCGTGGCGCAGGGGACGATGGCGCAGATCATGAAGAACAAGCAGAGCGTGACGGGCGCGAGCCTGCGCGAGCCGCTGGTGCATCCCGTGCGCGGCGAACGCCGTGCGCTGCCTGGAGCGAAGGCCAAGGAAGGCTGGCTGCGTGTGACGGGCGCAACGGCGAACAATTTGAAAAATGTGGATGTGTCCATCCCACTGGGGCGCCTGACGGTGCTCACCGGCGTGAGCGGCAGCGGCAAGAGCTCCTTCATGCACGGGGCGCTTTCGCCGGCTGTGCGCGAGAAGATCAGCAAAGCGAAGGTGAAGCCGGCGGTGAAGGCGTGGAAGAGCATCAGCGGCTTTGAAAATCTGCAGACGGTGCATGAGGTGGATCAGTCGCCGATCGGCAAGACGAGCCGCTCGTGCCCGGCGACGTATGTGGGCATTCTGGATGACATCCGCAATCTCTTCGCGCAGGTGCCGCTGGCACGTACGCGCGGCTACACGGCGAGCCGTTTCTCCTTCAACACCGAAGGCGGACGCTGCGAGACCTGCGGCGGCAATGGCGAGATCAAGGTGGAGATGGCCTTCTTGCCGACCACACGCGTGCATTGCGAGACCTGCAACGGCCAGCGCTTCAATGCGGCCACGCTGGAGATTGAGTACAACGGCAAGAACATCGGCGATGTGCTGCGCATGAGCATCAGCGAGGCGGCGGAGTTTTTTGAAGTGGTGCAGAAAATCGCACGCCCGCTGAAGCTGCTCGCGGACACGGGCCTGGGCTATTTGCAGCTCGGCCAGCCGAGTCCGACGCTGAGCGGTGGTGAAGCCCAGCGCATCAAGCTGGTGACGGAACTGCGCAGCGGTGATGGGCGCACGACCAAGGAGCGACTCAAGGGCATCACGGTGGCCGGAAAGCGTAATCTGTATCTCATTGAAGAGCCGACCATCGGCCTGCACATGCAGGACGTGGCGCGCCTCATCGATGTACTGCACCGGCTGGTGGATGAAGGCCACACCGTGGTCGTCATCGAGCATCACCCCGACGTCTATGCCGAAGCGGACTACCTCATCGACATCGGGCCTGAGGCTGGGCCTGAGGGTGGGAAGGTCGTGGCCGCGGGGACGCCGGAGCAGGTGAAGAAGTGCAAGGGGAGCCAGACGGCGCGGTTTTTGTGATGACTTGGGCACGGAGGTGCTGGCATAATGAGGCCCTTGCTTCATGCCATGAATTCGCTCCTGCTTCCGTTTGCCACCCTCGCGCTGGCCACGACGTCTGTGCTTATGGGGGGAGAACCACTGGATCTGCCCAAAGGATTTAAGCCCGATCCCGCGCGGCCGGAAGGGGACGAAAGCCTGTCGGCAAACCGAAAGTTCTTCAAGGCCAAGAAGGCGATTGAGGCGGACTACCGGGCGCGACTGGCCGACATCATCAGCCATGCCAACCGCGTGGAACTCGTCCTGTTAGACTTTGAACCGACGAGTGATCTGGAAAAGATCCCCGAACCAGACCGCTTCGCTATCTCCCCCTCCAATTCTTCGACCAGGATTCTCCGCCGTATTACCCCCAAGCCGGACATTGCCGACCTCGCCAAACAGCATTTTCAGCGCCTTTTGCGGACTCGTGATGATCATGAAGGTGGCGCATGGTGCCACATGCCGGTCCACGGCGTCCGCTTTTTCAAAGACGATCACCTGCTCTTTCAGACCTCGCTTTGCTGGACATGCCACAACTACTTCGTGACTTACCCCGATGACGATGAAACCGCCACCTGGGTCGGCCTGGAGGATGAAGGATTGAAGAAATTCATGCTCGAACAGCTCCCGATCCCAGAAGAGGAACTCCGCCGTTTTCACAAGGCTTTTCCACCGTCAAAGGAGGACACGCCGCAGAAGTAGCATTTATTTACATTCCTGGGCGTATGGTGGTGGGTGCAGGGGTGCCGGGGAGCGGGACAGTTTCTGTGAGCGGGTGGTGACGAAAACGTCGATCCCAAGAAAGCGGCGGCTTCGGCGTCATGCTGCCGCATGCTTTCGCACCGACCATCGTCTCGTCGCATTCCCGACTGGCACAGGGAGTGCATTGACGGCAAGTGGAGGTGGACCGTTCCATGGGGAGTGTTTGGCGTGGTCGGGGCTACCGTGGCGCTTCTGTTCTGCACTCCATGGATGGCTGGACACATCGAGCGCAACACTTTCTACGAGTTCAGGTTGAGTCTTGCAGATGCGTCCACCGCCATCCCGCCTGGAGCGATGGTGGTCCGAGTTCACTCCGAACACGAGATCCAGGTGGGCGAAGTGATGCTGGATGTGTCCGTGCCAAACATTCGCATCGAAGAGGAATGGCTGCGGAGCGAAATGGAACGGAAACAGGAGGTGCTAAGGCGGAAGGCCGTTCGGGCCGCGATTCGGCGAGAGCTGAAGAAGATCCCTTCGACGTCGGCCATTGTGCTTTGCGTCGATTCGCAAACGCCCCTGGAGACCATCGCCATCGTCTGGACGAGCATTCAGGCGGTTTCAAAAGCGGCCCTTTATTTCAATGTTCGCGATGAAGAGCCAGGCGGAGTGCCGTAGGAGGCGGGCAGACAGACCGAGAGTTTTTAGCAGGTTGTGTGTTATGACCCGGTGAACCCAAGAAAGGTTTGGCATCTGCGTCATCCTCCACATGCGTTCACATCGATTCCCGCGTCGTCGCAGCCCTGACTGGCAGGACGAGTGCATTGACAGCAAGTGGAGGTGGAGCGTGCCCTGGAGCATCACCACGGCTGGGTTATTGATTTCGATGCTGGTGGTAACGTCCCTTTGGAATGATGCCCTGCTGAAGGACTTCTCCAATTATTTCAGGTTCGAAGGGACTTTGAGGCTTTCCGTGGCATGTGCCGATGCCAGCAAGCGAGAGTCTTGGGAGCCAGGCATTCTTTGGATGGACACCCAGCAGACCCTGCATGTGGGCGGCAGGGGCGTTTACCATCCCCGCCTGACGTCCCGCCACCGCCGGCTCGTTAGCGTCCCGCCGCCGGCATCCCGGATCACCGGGCCTCGCTGGCGCCCTTCAGATATTCCGTGGGAAGGCTGATGAGAGCCGCTCAGATGAGACCTCGTGCCGGCTTACGAGTTCGTTAACCAGCAAATATCTGCTGCAATGCCTGATGCGCTGCGCTTCGAACCTTGGCGGACATCCAAAGTGTTGACTGTTGCTCCAGATCATCGAGCACCTGTGCAGCCCTCTCTCGGGTCAAGATGCCAGTGGCGGCTAGATACAGAACCACGCCAAGAGAGCCACGAACCTGGAGCCCGAGAGACTGACCAATGGCGCGAGCCGCCGTGTCATCGCTAAGAAACAGGTCCGCGCCGATTTCTTTGGCGTAGGCCAGGGCTTCCGCCTCGCCGGCATGAAGCAGGTCAGCCTGGAGCCACTTAACAGCCTGCCGACTGGCGTTCGCAGATGGCGTGATCACCCGAAGCCATGGGGGAAGGCCTGTCTGGCACAAGGATGGGGCATGGCGTTGGAGTTCAGACCAGACTTGGGGTGTCATCTGGATTTCGCCCATACTGGCGATCAAATCGATGGCTCCCACTTGATGGAGGTGCAAAAGCGGGCCGGTATCTGTCACGACGACGGTCATGATTTGGCCGCATTCAGCGCCCAGGCAATATCATCGAGCTGCTGTTGCTCCAGCAGGTCCAGTTTGCGATGACTCATCAGATCCCGGATGGCAGCGCGCACGGCTTCCGCCTTGCTCTCAAACCAGCCGGATTGCACGGCGGCGTCAAGTTCGGCAGAAAGCGCCTCGGGAAGTTCGATGGTCAGGGTTGCCATGCGATAAATTATGCCATCAGACAGGCCTGCGCAAGACCGTCCTCCTTGCATTCCCCCGGCTCCCACCTTTGATGCTGGTTCAACTTTTGAACTGAACGACACATCATCATGGGCGCACAATGGAAACAGAAATGGCGGGAAATGGCCGCGGACCAGAAGGGGAAGATCACGGGCAAGCTGGTGCGTGAAATCCAGGTGGCGGCGAAGCTGGGCGGGCCGCACCCGGAATACAACGCCCGACTGGCAGCCGCGGTGGCGAATGCGAAGAAGCAGAGCGTGACGCGGGACACCATCGAGCGCGCGATCGCCAAGGGGTCAGGGACCGGGCCGGATGCGGTGCAGTATGAGACGACGATTTATGAGGGCTTCACGCCGCACCGGGTGCCGGTGGTGGTGGAGTGCCTGACGGACAACAACAACCGCACCTCCTCGGAAATCCGCGTGCTGTTTCGCGCGGGCAGCATGGGCAAGGTGCTGTGGATGTTTGACCACGTGGGCCTGGTCGAGGCGCACCACGCGGACAAGTCGCTGGACATCGAGGAGGCGGCGCTGAACGCCGAGGCTGAAAACGTGGAGCCGATGGAGGTGGAGGATGAAGAGGCGGCCGGGCACATCGGCGCGCGGTTTTTCACCCAGACGACGACGCTGGATGCGGTGACGAAGGCGCTGAAGGCGGCGGGCTGGCAGATCACGACTTCGGAAATGAGCTACATCCCGAAGGAGTACCCCGAGCTGACGGATGAGCAGCGGGAGGAGGTGACGGGATTTTTGCAGACGCTGGATGGACATGATGATGTGCACCGGGTGTATGCTGCGCTGAAATGACAGAAGAATGACGAAACCAGAATGAGGAATGACGAATGAAGTCCTAATGACGAAGCTCGAACGAGCCGGTGCGGCCCGAATTCGTCATTTGGGCTTGGCCATTCATTCGTCATTCGTCATTGATTCGCTTCGCTCACCCCTTCGGGGCAGCCTGTGGCTGTCTGTCGCACTTCGTTTGGCTCTAATTTCGTCATTTTTTCTCCTGTGCGGCTGTGGGAAGAAAAAGGCCGCCGTGAAGCCCGTGGAGACGCCGGTGGTGGTGAAGCCGACGCTGCTGACGGAGGCGGAAAGGCTGGGGCTGGCGGCGCGTGTGCCGGTGGATGTGGAGTTTTGCGTGAGCAGCGTGCAGTTGAAAAAGCATGCAGAGGCGCTGCAGGCTTCGCGCTGGTGGGGGCAGATGCAGGCGTTTGTGGAAGACAAGACACCGACGGCCGAAGAGAGCGCCAGCGTGGCGGTGGATGAGGCGTTTCTGGCCTTTGGCAAAGACAGCGTGAAAAGCCTTCTGCTGCTACGGCAGTTGAATGATCTTTACAATGAGACGGCGTACCGCGGCATGATGAGCGGAGGTGTGCTGGCCGGTCTGGGAACGAGCTTTGATGCGAAGAAGCTGATGGATGCCGCGCTGCGGGATCCTGAAGTACTGGAGGCGCTGATCCTGATGCTGGAGCGCTTTGAAATGCCGCCGGTGATGATCGGTGTGGCATCGCCGGAGCCGGAGCAGGTGCTGCGGCGGATGAGCGATCTGCTGCATCTGGCGGACTGGCTGGGAAATGCGCCGCAGTCGCGCATCGTGACGGCCCAGGGCGAAAAGATCACGGTGAATGAGATCGCCATGGAGCAGGTGCTGACGGTGGAGCGGCGGCGGGAATGGATGGACGCCCTGGAGAAAGCGGCGCCGGGAATCACACCGGAGATGAAGGACCGGGTGGCGCGTGGCCTGGAGGTGCTGGCACGCAAGAAGTGGGTGCTGGCGCTGGGGCTGGGCCCTCAGCGTGCGTACCTGGCGGTGGGAAAGGCCAAGGACCAAATCCGGCTGGCCAATGCGGTGGAGGACTCCCTGCTGGCGCGGCCGGAGCTGCGCCCGCTGGATGAGCATGCCCAGAAAGGCCTGGGACTGATCGCCTGCTGGGACGGGGTATTCTGGGATGTGCTGCAGTCAGACCATCCGTTTCAGCCGATCGTGCGTGGTGTGCTGGCGGGGCTGCAAACCGAGAAGACCTTTGCCCCCATGGCGCGCGCGCTGGAACCACAGGTGATCGAACTGGCGGCGGCGGAGCGCGCCTTTTACCACAGCGAGCACACCAACGGGGCAGCAGTGGCGTGGTGGAACCATGGACTGCAGGTGGAGATGACCGGCGGCTTTTCCGCAGCAGATGCCGTGGTGCTGGGAAGGGCCTCGCAGTTTACAGCCCTGCTGGATGAACCGGAGCTCGTGTTTGGTCTGAGCGGCCAGGGATCCGGCACGGGCGCGGGCAGGGCGTATTTTGAAGCATGGATGCGCATGGTGCATGCGACGGCGCACGAACTGGCGAAGGCGGGAGTCGGCGGTGATAAAGCCGCGGACGTGCTCAAGCTGGTGGATCACGCAGTGCTGCCGCAGGTCATCGAAGTCTATGATGGCACGAAAACGATCTGGCAGAAGGCGCTGGGCGACGATGGGGCATTGATCCTCGATGTGGGTGGGAAAATGCCCGCGCTGCCCGGCCTGCCACCGGGCGGCGAGGCGGTGCCAGTGCCGCGTCTTGCCAGCGTGCGCGAGATCAAGAACCGCGGGCTGATCGGCGCGGCCTGGGAGAACATGGAGACGGCGCTGCGGCAGCTCTTGAAAAACGTGCCCGCGCCGCAGCCGCTGGAGCTGCCCAAGGCAGTGACCAAACAGAGCGGAGATCTGACGAGCTACAGCTACGAGCTGCCGTTTGATTCGCGTGAGGCGGGGCCCTGGGTCTCCTTGAACGACCGGCTGTTCATGCTGGGCACCTCACGCGTGCAGCAGGCGCATCTGGCGGAAATCCTCAGGCAGCCGGCCGCGGGCGCGGCCCCGGGCCTGCGGGTAAAGGTGAGCTTCACGAAGCTGCGGGAGTTTCTGAAAGCCTTCGCAGCGGTGCGGGCGCAGAGCGGCGGCGCGGATGAGCTGAAGGCGGCCTTGAAATGGCTGGAGCCGTTTGAGGTGCTGGATCTGCGGCTGTGGAGCGAAGAGGGCCTGGGGAAAGCACGGGCATCGTGCCAGATGCACGATGTGATGAGCTACGATTGACGCCAGACGGCGCTCTCTCGTTACTTCGGGGACACCGGCGTGGGCTCGGCCTGCGGGCGCCAGGTGAGGAGGTCTTTGTCGTTCTTGATGTAGATGACGGGGACGGCCTGGCCTTTGGGGCCGTCTGGCAGGAGGCGGCCTTCGGCATCGAAATTGGCGATGCGGGAGTCGGCGTAGCGGATCCAGCCCTGGAGCGCGCCGGAGTCGGGATCGTAGCGATAGACATCCCGCCACTGCTTGGGCGTGGTGAGGCGCGGGCTGACGTAGGCGGGCGCGGTGGAGCGCTCCAGCACGTCCGGAAAGAGCACCTGGCTGATCAGGGTGATGTTGAGGCCGCGCAGCATGTAGCGCTCGCCGAGGGAAAGCTTGTCGGGCGGAGACATGGTGTCGATCTGGCCGGAGGCCTGCTCGATGAGGACGCCCTGAAGAATGAGGCGGTGAAGCTCGGCGCGAATGTCCGCGACGGCGGATGATTTGGGCGAAGCGGCGGCGAGTGCGTCGAGCTCGCGCTGGGAACCAAGGTAGAAGGGGTGGAAGTTGGCGATCAGGTTGAGCACCTTGTCGATGGTCGCACGAACGGTGAGATCAGATTTTCCGGCGACCTTCGTCTTCAGCGCGGTGCTGATGGCCTCGTCCAGTTTGGTGCGCAGCCGGGCAGCCTCTTCCTTGCGTTTGTCCGCGTGCTCGATGGCGCTGAAGGCTTCGAGCTGCGGTTTGAGCGCGAGGTACTGCTGCTGCAGAGTGCTGCGTTCGTCGGGCGTGAGGACTTGATCCAGCAGGCGGCCGCGGAGGTTGGTGTCCTTCGTGCTGAAGGCCAGGAGGATCTTCACCCAGCGGGAGTCGGTGTCGGTGACAGGCAGGCCGAAGTCGGGGTTGTGCGTTTGATAGTGGATTTCAGACACACGGCCCTGCTCATCGTAGAAGTGCATTTCATTGGGCAGCATGTAAAAGCTGATGATGGCGGGAGCGCTGATGCTGGAGCCGTTGTCGGCAAAGATGCCGATGTCGATGCGATGACTGCGGATGCCGGAGGCCGCGGTCACAGGCGGCGCCCAGCGGACGCGGAGACGGATGACATCGCCGCCGGGCTTGGACTCGATGTGGACGAAGCGCGAATCTCCCTGCAGGAGGGCGGCGCGCATTTGCAGCGGCGCCTTGACGAGATTGAAGGTTTTGTCAAAACCGATGAGCATGCTGTGCTCGGCTTCATTGCCGCGCAGGATGCGGGCGATGGAGGCCGGACCTTCCGAGAGGCGCCAGGGGTACGGGCCGGGCAGCTCAAAGAAATTTTTCCCCGCTTCGATCTTCGTTTCCTCAAGGACGCGCAGCAGCACCAGCGGCGGGATTTTTTCCGGCGTCATCTCATGGGCGATTTGCACCATCTTTTCCTCGTCGATCTGCGCGCCGTCGAAAACCGGCGGATGCGCCTTGCCGCTGAAGTAGTCCTCGGAGGTCTGCACCATCTTGTTGGAGCGGCGAAAGATGGACTGCAGGGTGGGCATGAGCAGGCGCTTTTCGATGAGCAGCTTCTGCGTGTCAGGAGGGAAGGCGGCGGTGGCGGAGAGGAAAGCCTGCAGAAAGGGCTGGTCGGTGAAGGAGGAGCCCTGGGAGACGAGCAGGCAGGGTGTGTTCACCGGCAGGAGGTCGCCATAGCCGCCGCCGGCGGCACCGTTGGCGCCGATGTCATAATCCTGGTGCTCGGGATAGATGAAGAGATTGTTGGAGAGGTACTGCTGCGCCAGGAAGCGGTTGCCGGCAGGGTCCATCATGTAGATGCGCGGCAGGCAGCCGAGCTGCGTGGCGGCGGAGGCCATGGAGCAGTTTCCCAAAGTGGGCTGCGGGCGGACCTGCGTGGCGGCGCCCTTGTCGTTTTCGCCACCTTTGTGAACCTGGAGCTGAGGGTATGACGCCGTGTTCAGCGGTGAGTGCTGGCCGTCACGATTTTCATAGGTGATGGCCTGGAGGCCGGCGGCGGTGCCTTTGGCAAACCACTCATTGAGGAGGCCGGCCACTTTGTCCGTGCGGGTGGTGACGGGCTGTGCCATGACGCCGGAGAGACCCAGCGTGAGAAACGCAAGGAGGCGCATGAAGGCCGTGGGTGTGGTCAGCACGCCGCATTGTCACAGCGGCACCGCACTTCGCAAAAGGAATATGCTACGCGGAAGGTTTAAGCTCCCGGTGAAGCCAGCGGGAAGCGCAGCCTGATTTCCGTGCCCAGATCCGGGCTGCCCTGCACAAAGAGCTGGCCGCGCATCTGATCGGCAAAGACGGCGAGGATTTTCAGGCCGAGTCCGCTGCCTTCGCCCGGGTGAAACTCCGACGGCAGGCCGATGCCATCGTCACGGATGACGAGCTCGCCGCTGCCCTGGGAATAATGCAGCACGGCGGAGACCTGCCCCTGACGGCCATGCGGGTAGGCATGCTCAAAGCAGTTGGAGAGGGCTTCATTGAACGTGAGGGCCAGGGGCATGAGCCACTCCTGCTCGACGGGACCTTCCTGCACGTCCAGATGCACCTTGATCTGCTCCGGCTGCACTTCGTAGCATTCACGCAGGTGGGAGATGAGATCGCGCGTAAAGTCGCCGAAGGTGTCCCCCTTCCCCAGCGCGACCTGGTACAAATGCTGATGCAGAGCGGCGATGGCGCGCACGCGGTTCTGGCTGGAGCGCAGAGCGTTGCGCGCGTCCTGATCGCTCACGCCATTGATCTGCATGTTGAGCAGGCTGGAGATGATCTGGAGATGATTTTTGATGCGGTGATGCGTCTCGGTGAGCAGGAGTTTTTCGCGCTCCAGATCCACGACCGGCCAGCGCGCGCTGGAAGGCGAGACCACCTGGAAAGCCAGCGGTGTGCTTGCCTGCGGGCCTGCCACCGGCGCCGGCTGGGCCGCTGAGACCGGGGCTTCCGGCGTGAAGTGGGAGGTGAGCTCGAAGCCGCCGTCATCGAGCATGCGGGCGCTGATGCTGGCTTCTCCGCGCCTGCCGTTCGCTCCGAAAAACGGGCGCTGCACGATGCACTGAGGGTCCGCTGCCTGGGCGGCAAGATCCGCGAAGAAACCGGTGGCGTCCGAAGGGCGGAAGAGCTGGTGCAGCGGCCGCCCCGTCGCGGCAGCGGTTTCGAATCCAAAAGTCTGCTGCGCCTGCTCCGTCCAGGTACGCACGCGGCCGTTGGCATCCGTGGTGAGCAGCGTGGCGCTGGCCGGGCCGGCAGTCGCGGCAGGCCTGGGCTCCATCGGAGCGAGGGCGGGCACGTCCGGAGCGGCCACCGCGTGCGCGGCATCCGGCACCTCCTGAAGGTAATGAATGGTGCAATGGGTGTCCCCCTGGGCATCCGGAACGGTGGCCAGATGCAGCGTGGCGCGGGAGAAGGAGCCGTCCACGCGCTTCACGCGCACGGCGAGCGCCTCCGCCTGGCGGCCGCTGCTTTGCAGAGTGCGCAGGGCATCGCGGCGCGCCGTGGCGCTGTCAGGGTCCAGCCAGGCATCCAGCGGGTAGCGGCGCAGCTCAGACTTCGCCTGGCCCAGCAGGAGCTCGGCGTGCTGGTTGACTTCGAAAATGACCCCGGCCTTGTCCGTCATGACGATGGCGATGGGGCTGCCCTGCATCAGCGTGCGAAGCTTCGCCTCCATGCTGCGGAGCTGCTCTTCGTGACGGGTGTGCTCCGTGGTGTCCTGAATGCTGACGAGCAGCCCGCCGCCCGGCAGTGCCACGGGGTGGAACTCCAGCTCCTTGAGCAGGCCGTCCGCCGTGGCGAGAGACACCGTGCGCGTGAGCTGACGCCGCCACACGCTTTCGCGCCAGGCCAGCGCCACATGCGTGCGGTGCTCCTCCGTGGGGCAGCCATGCGCGAGCCAGCTTTCGACGGTTTGGTCACTTTCAAGCGGGCGGCCGAGCAGCTTGGCGAGCCCCTCGTTCTGAAACACCGGCATGCCACGCTCATCGAGCACGAAAATGCCGCAGGGGACCGCTTCGAGATAAGCCCGCAGACGGGTTTCACGCCTGCCAAAGGTCTGCTGCGCCTCGGCAAGGGTGCGCAGCTCCTGGCGTGAACGGGAGAGTTCATTCTCCAGGCGTTTCACCACGGCATCATCCGCCGGGGGAGGAGACGGCGGGATGGGCGCGGCAATGACCACCGGGATGGGAGCGGGCACTGGAGGTGCGAAGCGCGTCACCACCTCCACCGGCGGTGGCGCTGAAAAGCCCATCAGCATGAACTGGCGTGAGGAGCCGTCCGGACCTTTGTGCGCCAGCGGGGAGACCAGCCAGCGCGAAGGACTGCTTGCATCGGAGGAGGCATCAGCTCGGGTGTTGATGTAAACAGGGACCAGATCCGGCGCCACGGTCACACGAGTCAGCGCGTCCAGAGTCTGCTGCCGCAGCGCGCTGTAGTCCCGCCCTTCATTAAACACTTCCCAGAAGCAGGTGGTGCCCTCCTGGATGCCTTTGTCCAAAGTGAGATGTGCGGCGGCGACATTCGCCCGCAGAATGGCGCCGTCCGCATTCAGCACCAGCATGGGCATGGAGCAGTCCAGCGGATCTGGCGCCCTGGCCATCGGCGGCGTGCTGTGTTTCTCTTCAGAAGAAGGCGCCGCGTTGTCAGCATCCTCGCCGGCAGGCTGCGGAGAGCTGAACTTTTCGCAGGTGACCATGAGCCCGCCGACGGCGGCATCGCGCTTCTTGCGCCATGGCCGCACCTCCCAGCGATAGACCAGGTGGCGTCCATCAGGACCGCTCAGAGAGTCGTGCTCACTGCGGACAATGTGGCCCTGCAAGGCGCGCTCATAGACCTGCCGCCAGCCTGGATGCAGCCCGGGAAAGATTTCATACTGGCTCCTGCCGACGAGGGGCTGAACCTGCTGCAGGCCAAATTCGCTGATCCACTGGCGGTTGGCCAGCATGTAGCGCATGCCGCGGTCAAACATGGCCATGGCCACCGGGGCATTTTCCACCAGCACGCCGAGCACCAGTTCCATGTCCTCAGATTCGTGTTTCGGGAATTCCTGGCCGGGTGAGAACGCCGATGTGCTTCCTGGGCGAGGCTCCTTCCCGTCGTCACGCATTTTCTCCAAGGGCGTGGTCTGCGCCTTGGGATGAATGACGTTTCTCAAAACTGAGGAGGACATGGGGTGATTAGTTGAGAAAATTTGAAATTTAGGTTCTCTCAAGTTATCAGCAAGGCGAAAATGCGACGATTTGCGTCTCAGTTCAGCAATAAACGCGCCGGGAGGCAAGCTTCATCATCGCCGAGGTTCGGTAAAATCATTCACGGTGGTAGGGCTCTCCGCGGATAATCGTGTAGGCCCGGTAGAGCTGCTCCATCAGCGTGACCCAGGCGATGTCATGCTGCATGGTGAGGCTGGAGAGGGACCAGGACGCTTTGGCCTTGGCGCGGAACTGCGGCGAGTGCCCGTCCGCACCGCCGATGACGAGGCAGACGCGTTTGCGGCCGGAGACTTCCTCGTTCTCGATCCACCGTGCCATTTCCACGCTGCGAAGCTGCCTGCCGCGTTCATCCAGCAAAATGCAGAGATCTCCGGCGCAGGCGGCCTCGATCTGCTTCTCTACTTTCTCCAGCGGCGCCTCCTTGATCACCACATGCTCGAAGTGGCTGTAGTGCTGAAGTCTTTTCCAGTAGAGATCGACCGCCTCCTTCACCCAAGGGTGGCCGGGCTTGCCGACCGTGATGATGCGCCAGTGCATAGGCTAAAAGCGCACATCTCATCAGGATATACAAGGTGTCCGTGATATTATTGCCATTTTAATAAAAATGGATTTTGTTGCAGACCATTGCCATCCTTGTTGTTGCATAATTTAAAAAGATCGTTAAAATGAGAATGCCAATTCAAAAATTAACCGCTGCCAAGTCTATGTCCCAAGCCTCCTCTCCTTCGGTTCATCTCGCTGCTGCATCCAGCCTTGCGGCGTTGATGCTGGCATCCTGCGCACTTCCTCCTCGTCAAGCCTGGCAGGAAATTCAAACTCGTGGGCTCATCACCTACTACATGAATAAAGAAAGCCGTCCTTTGGGAGCCACCTCCGGACCCCGGGTGATGGCGCAGAGCACGGCGCCGGTGCAAACTCCCAGCCCGGTCGTGGGCCCTGACCGTCCTGCCACACCTCCTCCTGCGATGCTGAACGCATCCACGATGCCCGTGGCGCAGGCAGTGCCGGATCTGCCCGGTTATGTGCGCACTCCCTTCACCAACCCTCCGCGTCTGGTGGATGTGCGCGGCATGTCCCCCGGCTCCAAAGTGGTGTGCCCCTACACGCAGCGTCCTTTCCTCGTTCCTGGCAGTGTGACGTCTTCCACCAGCATCGCCGCTAGCCGCCCGAAGACCTCCACGACGCCTGAGCGTCCGCGCACCTCGTCGGTGGATGCCAACAGCAACGTGGCCGCCATGACCAAGCCCGCCCCTTCCGCACCGAGCACGCCCGCAGTTTCTCCCACGCCTCCGGCCCCGGCTTCTGACCTGCCCTATGGCACGCCTATCGCAGGCCGCCCCGGTTTCGTGAACAGCCCGTTTGCCGCAAAGCACCAGCTCGTGGACGTGACGGGGCTGCCCGTCGGCATGGAAGTGAAGTGCCCCTACACCGGCAAGCTCTTCCGCGTGCCGCCGCAGTAGCAGCAGTGGTCGTGCTCACCACCACCGGTGATTGATTCATATCCTTGCCCCGTCTGGACTGCTCCAGGCGGGGCTTTTCATTTCCGCCACAGCGGTACCGTGATTTGCCTTCACGCCACAACATGCGATGGTGAAGCGTAATGGATTTTCCCTCAGGCCTGCTTGCGCTTCCCGGCCGCACCTTTTTACACTTTCTCGTCTATCTCGGACAGCTCACCGCGCTGATGCATGAACTCATGCTGGCCGTCCGTTCGCGTGTCTGGCGGCTGAGGCTGGTGGCGCAGCAGATTGTGGCCATCGGCTACGGCTCGCAGGCGGTGGTGATCGTCACCGGAGCCTTCACCGGGGCGGTTTTCACCTTTCAGAGCTACGCCAAGTTCAAGGACTTCGGCTTTGAGACGACGGTGGGCGCGGTGGTTTCCGTGGCGCTGTGCCGCGAGCTGGGCCCGGTGCTGGCCGGCCTGATGGTGGCCGGACGTGTGGGCGCGGCGATGGCCGCGGACATCGGCACCATGAAAGTGACCGAGCAGGTGGATGCGCTGCGGGTCATGGGCGTGCATCCGGTCGATTACCTCGTGCTGCCGCGCTTCCTGGCGATGATGGTGTCCATGCCCTTCCTGGTGGCGGAGAGCATTTCCTTCGGCCTGTTTGCCTCCTATCTGGTGACGAGCTTTGGCTACGACATGCCCTCCGCCTGGTATCTCAACCACATGTTTGAGCACACCAACATGGACGACCTCAACATCGGCATGATCAAAGGCTTCGTGTTTGGCATGCTCATCACCCTGATCTCATGCCATCAGGGGCTGGGGGCGGAAAACGGCGCCGTGGGAGTGGGCGCGGGCACGACGCGGGCGGTGGTCATCTCCTCGCTGGTGCTGCTCATCGTCAATTTCTTCCTCTCCATCCTCCTGAACTACATCTTCCCCATCGGCACCGTTTAACCCATGGCTGAACCCACCCCCAGCGCGACGCCTGCCCCCGCTCCGATCAGCGGCGGCGGCCATGCCTTCATCGAGCTGAAGAATGTGTACAAGCGTTTCGGCACCCAGGAGGTTCTGCGCGGCATCAATCTCACGCTTCAGCATGGCGAGACCCTCTGCATCATCGGCCCCAGCGGTGAAGGGAAGACGGTGCTGATGAAGCACATCATCGGCCTGATCAAGCCTGACAAAGGCGAGATCTATGTGGACGGCGTGCATGTGAACCGGCTGAAGGAGCGCGAGATGGCCCCCATCCGCCAGAAGGTGAGCATGCTCTTCCAGGGCGCGGCGCTGTTTGACAACCTCACGGTGGAGCAAAACGTGGCCTTCCCGCTGCTGGAGCACGGCGTGCGCGACCGCAAGGAAATCGACCGCCGCGTGCGCGAAGCCCTGCAGGCCGTGGACCTGGACGAGCACCGGCAAAAATATCCCACGAGCCTCTCAGGCGGCATGCGCAAACGCACCGGCATCGCCCGCGCCATCATTGACCACAGCGAGTGCATCCTCTACGACGAGCCGAACTCCGGCCTCGATCCCATCGGCTCTGACATCATCGACCAGATGATCCTGCGCATGCAGCGCCGCTACAGCATCACCTCCATCATCGTCACGCACGACATGCGCAGCATCTTCAAGATCGCCAACCGTGTGGCCATGCTTTATCGTGGGGAGATCCGCTTCCTGGGCACGCCGGAGGAACTGCGCAAAACGGACGACCAGATCGTGCAGGATTTCATCAACGGCCGCTCCGACATCACCGGCTGACCCCACCCCTTTCCTTTCCACCCCCATCACTCTTTTCTTCTCATGATCGACAGCGATAAAAAAACCGAAATGCTCGTCGGACTCTTTTTGTTCATCGGGCTGCTGCTGCTCGGCGGGCTGATCCTGACGTTCGGACGTGTGCGCGAAGTCTTCAAGGACACCTACCATCTGCAGGTGGCCTTTCCAAACGCCGCCGGCATCAAGGAGGGCTCCCCTGTCTTTCTGGGCGGTTCGCGCGTGGGCAAGGTGGACAAGAAGCCGCAGCTCAACGACACCTTCACCGGCGTCATCCTGGACCTGGAGCTCTTCAAGGATGTGATGATCCCCGCGGACGCCTCCTTTGCCATCGGCTCGGCCGGGCTCATGGGAGACGCGCTGGTGGAGATCAAGCCCACCGGCAAGCAGACGGACGTGTTCCTGCCGCATGATTACGACAAGGTCATCGAAGGAGAAAAAGGCGGAGGCCTGAACGACCTGCAAAGCCAGGCCGAGCAGGTGGCGAAAAAAGTGGAGGTGGTGCTGGATGACGTGCGCGTAGCCCTCAAGGATGTACAGGGCGCGATGGGCAAGGTGAACAAGGACGCCCTTTCCGACGCCACGATTCAGAGCTTCAAGGAAAGCATCGAACATCTGCACAGCACCCTCAAGCGCGTGGATGACAAGGTGCTGGGCGAGGAGAATGCGCAGACGCTGAAGACCGCGCTCACCGATTTCAAAGAGGCCGCCGCCAGCTTCAAAAGCGCCGCAAAGAGCATTGATGAGTCCAGCAAAAAGCTCGGCCCCATGTTTGACAAGCTGGACCCCGTCATCGCCAAAACCGACAAGGTGATGACCGAGGCCGACAGCGCCCTGCAGTCCGTCCGCAAGGCCGCTGACAGCTTCGCCGCCGTGGGCGACAACATCTCCTCCGGAAAGGGCCTGCTCGGTGCGATCATGAACGATCAGCGGCTGATGAACGACTTCCGTGACCTGATCTACAACTTCAAGATCAACGGCCCGCTGTGGTATAAAGACACGGCGTCCAGGCTCCGTGCTGAGGAACTGAAAAAGCACGGCGGCGAGGAAACGCCGCCCAAGCGCGGCATCTTCCGCTGATCTCCGCCGAACAGGCGCTCAGGCCAGCACCGCGTGGAGGACGCCCTCATCCTCCCGGCATTCGCTGAGGATCAGGGCACGCAGCCGGCGTTTGGCACGGTGCAGGGCCGTGCGCAGTGCGCCGCTCTGCGGACGCGCCGCACGGCAGCCTCTGATGATGCTTTCCTCAAAGCAGTTCCACACATCCCCGCGTCCCTGGGCCTGCAGTTCCTGGCTGAAGGAGTGAAGAGCGCGCTCGATGACGCTCCTGGCCCAGTCACGGTCCAGCTCATTGTCTGGAGAAGGGCGGTCGTCCGCGACATCGATGTCGGCCCCGTTTTCATCGCTCAGGGAAAAGCAGACCGCGCCGCCGCCGCGGCGCTGGCGGGTGCGGTGCTGCCAGCGCTTGATGAGGTGCGTGCGCAGACGGGCGAAGAGGAAGGCCGCCTGCTCGCCATGGTCCACGATGGCCGCCGCGCGCTCGTGCTGGCCCTGGGCCACGAGTTTGGCAAACAGTTCCTGCACGGCGTCCTCGGCGTCGTGCACCTCGCAGCCGCGGGCACGTGCAAAAGCGCAGAGCACCGGATAGTGGCGGCGGTAGAGCATGGAGGCCGCGTTGAGGGCGGATGAATCAGTGGTGTGGCTGGGGGCGTGGTCTTCTCCGAGGTGCATGGCGGTGGATGGGTTGTTATGCCGTATTGGAGAGCGCGGGCATGACACCAGGCCGTGGACGGAGATTAATAGGCATTTATCTTCGTGCGCTTCCGGCCTCTCCGCATGAAAGTCCCGGCATCACCCGCATTGCATGAGCGCCCCGGCCAACACCCGCAGCTTCCGCACCCGCCTGGCCCTGCAGACGATGATCGTCGCAGGCACCCTGGTGGCGGGCTTTGGCGCCGCGTCCTGGTGGTATGCGAGCCAGACGCTGGAGCGCAGCGTGGACGACCGCATCATCGCTCCGGCGCAGCGCGTGTGGAACCGCATCGACCCCTACACCACGGATGATCAGTTTAAAATGATCGCCGATCTCGTCTTTGGCACCTCGCCGGAACACAATGCCACCCATGCGGTGCTGGTGGTGCAGGAACATGAGCGGGGAAAAACGATCTTCGCCACGCCGAACGCCCCCAAGGATCTCGATGTGTACTTCCGGAGCTGCTTCCCGACCCAGGAAGAGATCCGGCGGGCGCCCCCGGTGGCTCCCCCTGGCGGCGGCCCCGGCCCGCCCAACGGCCGGCGGCGCGACCCACCGCCACCACGCCGGGAAAACGGCTTTGACGACCTGCTCGGCACGCCGGGGTTTGATGTGGTGCGGCCGCCGCCGCCAGAGCGTGACCTGCCCTTCCGCCCGCAGATGCCCATGGTGCGCGAGCCCGCCACTTTCACCGCGCGCTCCGGCGGCATTGACTGGCGTTTCGGCGCCTTCAGCAGCCCGAGCTACACCATCTTCATCGGCCTCTCGCTCACGGATTTTTATGCGGAGATCAACCGCATGGCCTGGTGGTATGTGAGCGCCGGCGCCCTGGGCCTGGTGCTGGCGGGCTTTGGCGCGCTGTGGACTTCGAAGCAGGCCATGCGCCCCCTGGAACGCGTGGTGGGAACCGCCCAGCGCCTGACAGCCAGCGATCTGGCGGAACGCATCCCCGTGCAGCGGGACGACAACCGCGAGTTTGCCCAGCTCATCGACGTGCTCAACGCCATGATGCAGCGCCTGGAGGGCAGCTTTCAGCAGGCCGTGCGCTTCACCGCGGACGCCTCCCACGAACTGAAAACCCCGCTGGCCATCATGCTGGCGGATCTGGACGATGCGGTGCGCCACGCCACCCCCGGCAGCGCGGAGCATGAGCGCTTTGTCTCGCTCTTCAGCGAAGCCTCCCGTCTCAAACAGATCACGCAAAGCCTGCTGCTGCTCTCCCAGGCGGACGCGGGCCGTCTGCCGACGCATCCCGAAAGCTATGACCTCAGCCTCGATCTCGAACGCCTCATCGAAGACGGAGAAATCCTCTGCGAGCAGGCCGGACTCACGCTGGAACATCACATCGAGCCGGGCATCACCGCGCATGCGGACCGCGCGCTGCTGCAGCAGGTGTTTCAGAATCTGCTGAGCAACGCCGTGAAATACAACCGCCCGCAGGGCCGCGTGCGCCTGCAGCTTTCCCGGCAGGACACGCAGATTGTCTTCACCGTCACCAACACCGGCCCGGCCATTCCTGAGGAGAACCAGCAGCGCCTCTTTGAACGCTTCTTCCGCGGCGACAAAGCGCACACCCGGCAGACGGACGGCTTCGGCCTGGGCCTGAACATCGCCACCGAGCTGGCCCGCGCGAACGGCGCGGAGCTGCGGCTGGTGAGCTCGAAGGAGGACGAGACGGTGTTTGAGGTGCGGATGCCTAGCGATCCGTCGCAATGAGACTCACGGCCTTCTCCTTGTCCGGCTGGTGGCGCAGCAGGGAAGTCTGCAGCATGGCCATCGCGAGGGTGTCGCAGCGGGAGGCGGCGGAATAGATGTTCTCGCGCACGGAGGCGCGTGGGAGGGGCTTGCCATCGGGCCAAAATTTCTTCACGGCCCAGGCGGCAAACCACTCGGCCCGCGCGAGGTATTTCTCGTCGTGGCTCAGCTTGTAAGCGGCATTGAGCAGCACCATGGCGTTGCCGATGGAGCCCGCCTCGATGTCGGCGGGACGGGCGCCTTTGCTGGCGGGCTTTTCATTCAGGGAGGCGTCGGGGTCGGCGGTGAGGTAGTTGTCCGCGCAGGCCAGCAGCAGCTTTTTGTAGCCCTCGTTCTGGGTCTGCGCATGGCGGGCGATGAGCGCGGGAACGACCCAGGTGTGCGGATGCTGGCCGGTGTAGGCGGAGCGCCAGCCGCCCGTGTAGGGAATGCGGCGCGGCGGCAGGCCGAGATCGAGGTCTTCCTTGGATTGCCAGTATTCCGTGGCGGCGAGCGTCTGGGGGTCGGCAAAGAGGATGAAGCCCTTGCCTCCGGGCCCGGGATCGTGCGCCATGGCGAGGAAGACAGTGTCGATGCTTTTCGCCAGCGCCAGCATGCGCTGCTTCAGGGCCTCCGGCGCCACGGCGGCGGAGGTCTCGAGATCCACCGCCAAGGACACGGGGCTCTGCGAATAGACGTAGCGCACCTTGCGGCCTTCTTTATCAAAGGCGTAGTCTTCCGAGCCATGAGGGATGGCGCCGGTTTTGGGGTCGCGGCTCTTCTCATAGAAAGCCACCAGCGCATCCATGGCCTGGAGCATTTCGGGATCGGAGGTGCGCTGGTAGGCGGCGGCCCAGGTGGCGATGTAGAAGCCGCCGTGGCGTGGGAAATCCATGCCGCGCCGGCTGGGGGTCTTGCTGGAGATCATGGCATGACGCGAGAAGGAGATCCTGCCGTCCTTGTGATCGATCTGATGCCGCCACAGCGCCTGGGCAAAGCGCAGGCTCTGCTCCGGCGCCATGTCGAAGGACTTCTGCCAGTAGATCCAGGGCCGGTAAAACTCGTGAATCTGGGCGGTGTAAGGCCCAGTCTTGGGATTGCCGCCCGGCTCGTGGTCGATGAGGTCCCAGCCGAGGTGCTCGCCCCAGCAGAAGAAGCCATATTTCGGCTCCTGGCAGTGATGCAAAAACCAGTCGATGATGCGGTCCGCCTCGGCGGCGTATTTCTTCTCTCCGGTGAGCTGGCTCAGCGCATAGAAGACCTGGTAGAGGTTCAGGTCGTGGTGGATGTTGGCGATGTTCTTGAACTCCTGCGGCACACGCGCGGTGTAGAGGTTGCTCACCTTGCCGGCGGGAATCTGGTATTTGTCCCGCGTGAGCACGATGGGAAACAGGGGCGTCAGCGGTGCGGGCAACTGCGTGCGGCTTTGGTCGATCATCGCATCCGCATACCGGCGCACGATGGCGGCAAGGTCCGGCGGGTCCTCCGCCCGGAGCGCGGTGATGGTGGAGAGCAGGAGAAGGACGCGGAAGCAGGTCTTCATACGGTGGGGCCAGCTAAACGAAGCGATGTGGCGCATTGTTCACGGCGAAAAAGTTCCAGCGGCGCTCTCGTCCCGCAACATGAGGTGTACACCGGCCCCAGGCCCGAGGATGGCGGTGCCTCCCTCCGCCCCAGCCGGGATATTGAGAACGAGCATTAGAATTCCTTTCCCCCTGCGCTTGACTCTACTCACATGGTTTAGGTAATATGTCTCACCATGTCCATGGCTTGTTTTGTCGCCGTGTGGTGAAACGAGCGGTGCACTGCCTCGTTTAAGCTGTTCATCCTTATGTTCTCCCTCTTTCGCAAGACCTGGATTCTCGCTGCAGCCTTCGCTCTGGCGGCTCACAGCCTCCACGCGCAGACGTCCTCAAACCCTGAGTTGATGGCCCTGCTGCTGGCCTTCAAGGCCAAAATGACGGCCGATGCGCAGGTGCCGTTTGCCAAATCTCTGGATGAACTGAACCAGAATTATGTGCAGGCGCTGGACCGTGCCCAGCACGAGGCCACGGTGAAGGGAAAACTGGAGGAAGCCCTGGCGATACGCGCGGAAAAAACCGCCGTGAGCACCAGCAACGGAGAACAACTGCCGGCGCTCGTGCCCCAGCACCGGGAGCTGGCGGCATTGCGAAAGAAATATCTGGATGCCCTGCAGACGCTGCGCAGCGCCATGCAAAAAAAGCTGGAGCCGCTGGAAAAGGATCTGGCCAGCCAGCTGGACGTGCTGGCCCTGAAAATGTTGAATGCGGGAAAGAGTGACGTGGCTCTGGAAGCGCGGCAACTGGCCAAAACGTACCGGAAAACCCCGGGCGTGACAGACAACACCTGGGAGGACCAGACCCGCAAAGTCGTTCCCAAACCGACCACCACCCCCATCCGCCTCAAGAAGCGCGACACTCTCAGCACCGCCGCGAGCTTCACGCCGCCGATTGAGTTTGAAATGGTGGTCAAAATCGAATCGCTCGACCTTCGCATCGGCTACGCGGCCAAGGAGATGATTTTCAACTGGGAACGGAAGCCCGATGAACTGCGCATTGATGGCGGGCCTGCCGACCGGGTGTACACTCCCAAAATGGGCGAGATACCCCAGAACAAGTTTGTGGTGATCCAGTGGACCGTGCTCAAAGACCGGCAGATCATTTCTGTGGATGGGAAGGAACGGTTTGAGCACAAGGGAGACTACTCTGACCTCAACCGCCCGCTGACCATTCAAGCCTTCGGCTCCGAGGGAGCCGTGCAGTCCATCAAGACACGCGTCCCCGTCATTCACTGATGTTTTCAGCGGCCTGCGGATTCCCAGAACTATTATGGACTCCATCACTCCCCCTCCGCCCCCACCCCCTCCGCCTTCTCCCTTTCCGGACTCCGCGCCGCCGCCCATGCCGCCGCGCAAAAGCAGCGCTGGAAAATGGGTGCTCATCGGCTGTGGCGGCTGCCTGGGGCTCGCCATTCTCGGGGTGGTGATGTGCGTGACTCTTTTTTTTGGCGCGAGCAAGCTCATCCGAAAGACGGATGTGTATGAGAATGCCCTCAAGCACGCCCAGAATTCCGCGGAAGTGCAGGCAGCCCTGGGCACTCCCATCGAGACGGGGTGGTCGTTCTCTGGCTCGGTGAACTACACCAATGGTTCGGGCGAGGCGAGCTTCACGGTTCCGCTGACCGGCCCCAAAGGGGAGGGCACGCTGAACGTCAAAGCGGACAAAACCAGCGGCGGGCCGTGGCGGTACTCCACCCTGGAGGTGGAGTTTCCGGACGGGCACAAGACGGACCTGCGGGACAAGCCCTGAATTTTTCTGCCCCGGCAGCCGCTACATCACGTTCAGTCATCGCGAGAGTGATCCGGCTTGCGTCTTTTTCTGCCGTTTGATACAGGTGGACGCGTTACCGGTGCGTTAAGTTCCAGTTGGATTCGTTTACAACAATCTCTCATTCTTTGGCCATGAAACTGACCTTCCTCCCTGCCGCCCCCACCCCACGAAAGCTGCTCAGCGCTGCCTTCCTCCTCATCAGCCTCGCCACCAGCCCCGCCTTTGCGGATGGCAAGGACTTCCACGACCAGGATTTGAAAAGCAAAGACTTCAGCAGGCAGGCGCTCAACGGCGCGAACTTCGAGGACGCCGTGCTGGACCACGCCGTTTTTGCCAATGCCAGCCTGAAGAAGGCCAGCTTCAAGGACGCGAGTCTCGATTTTGTGAGCTTTTACATGGCGGACCTCTCCGAGGCGGACCTCAGCGGCGCCACCGGCACGATGGTGCTTTCCAATGTCAATCTCTCCAAGGCCAATCTGGAGGCCACGGGCGACCCCAACAAGGTGCTGACCCTGAATCTGTCCACGGAGATCAACCTGCGCGGCGCCAACCTGAAGAAGTGCAAGATCATCAACGTGGGCTACAAGTGCGACCTCAGCGGCGCGGATCTGCGCGGCACCAATCTGCGCGGCGGCAACATCAGCGACACCGCCAGCCTGAAAAAGGCCATTTACGACGACGACACCGCCTGGCCGAACGGCTTTGACCCCGTGGCCGCCGGCTGCGTGATGGCAAAAGAATCCGCCGCGGAGAAAAAGTAAGTACAACCCGCACCGACTTCGCCGCCCGTGAAAACCCCGTGTGCCGCTGTTCTGCCACTCGTGGCTCTCGCCTGCCTGCTGCTGTCCGCGGCAGGCCAGGCCGCCACCAAGGACTACTCCCGGCAGGATCTGCCGAACAAGGACTTCAAGGATGCGATGCTCGACAACTCAAACTTTGACGAGGCGAACCTGGAGTATGCAAACTTCACCAACGCCTCGCTCAAAGGCTGCAGCTTCCGCAATGCCAAGCTGAGGGGGACAATCTTTTACCGCGCCGTGCTGGATGGTGCGGACTTCACCGGCGCGGACCTGACCAGCGTGCGCTTCACCGACGCGAAGGCCTGGTACGCCCGGGTGCCGGACTCCACCGTCTTTCTGGCGCGTGCCTCCCTGCTGGACTTGAAGGCGCTGGGCAGGAAGGTCAATCTGGACTACAAGTCCGAGCAGCTTCTGGTGGAGAACCAGGAGGCCACCTGCGGCTCGCTCTCCTTCCACTACGCGGATCTGCATGGCACCCGTTTTCTGGGCAATGCCGAGGGCATTGATTTTCGCGGTGCCGACCTGCGTGGCGCGGACTTCAGCGCGGCGGAAAACCTGGACAAGGCCAAGCTCAAAGGGGCCAAGTATGACGAAAGCACCGTCTGGAAGATCGATCCCGTCGCCGCGCAGGCCGTGCTGATGCCCGGGGCGAAGACCGCTCCCGGCGGCACGGCTCCCACGCCGCGCTCCAAGCACCCGCTGCAAGGCAAGTGGCTGATTTTGAAGGAAAAAGGGGCCAAGGACAGAGGGACTCTGCGGGTGTACTCCGACTTCACCTACGAATGGGACTTCTCCGCCGACAGCCCCGTGGCCAAAGGCAAATGGGAGGAGGCAGGCGAGCAGATTTTGCTCAAGAAAGGCGAACTGGATGCTGACTGGAAGGCAAAGGGCCAGGCCAAGGATGAACTGCTGCTCTCCACGGACAAAGGAGAGGAACGCATCGCCGTGCGCGCGCCCGACGAAGAGCCGAAATAGAGGGCGCAGGCGCAGCCGCGCTTAGCTTTCGAACTTAGCGCTGCGCCTTGCGGGCAGCCTCGAGCTGCTCCGCTTTGATGCGGTCCAGCTTGCGCTGCTCCTCGGCCCGGTCCGCCTTGATACGATCCTGCTGGCGGTCATACGTCAACTGGTCGGACTTGCGGCGGTCGGCATCCTGCTGGGCTTTGAGGTTTTCCAGCCGGCGGTTTTCAGCGATGGTGTCCGCCTGGATGCGGTCCGCCTTGCGCTGCTCTTCAATGCGGTCGGCCTTGATACGATCCTGCTGGCGGTCATAGGCCATCTGGTCATCCTTGCGCCGCTGGGCATCCTGCTCGGACTTGCGGTCATAATATTTGCGGGTCTCGATCTTCTGCTCCTCCTCGCGGGCCGCGATTTTACGGTTCTCTTCAATCACCGCCGCCCGGTTGCGCTCCTGCTGGCGGTCATAGGCCAGCTGATCATCCCTGCGCCGCTGCGCATCCTGCTCGGCCTTGCGGTCATAATACCTCCGCGTCTCCACCTTCTGCTCCTCCAGGCGGGCTTCGATCTTGCGGTTTTCCGCGATGGTCTCCAGCCTGCGGTTTTCAGCGATCTGCTCCAGACGGCGATTTTCGATTCTGCGATTTTCAGCAATCGTTTCCAGACGACGGTTCTCAGCCTGCTGCTCCGCCTTGCGAGCGGCATCGATGTTGAGCCACTCGGTGGTGTTCACATGCTGGGGCACGGAGGACGGAGCCCGCGACGCTGAATACGCAGCCGCGGCAGCCTTGCGGTCAGCGTCAATGCGCGACTGCTTGATGGCCTCCTGCTGCTGCTCGTAAGCACGGTTCACGGCGATCTGGTCTGCCAGACGGCGGTCCGCGGCACGCTGCTCTGCCCGGCGGTTTTCGTCCATCTGCTCCAGGCGGCGGTTTTCGGCCTGCTGGTCCCAGCGCCGGCGGTCCTCGGCCTGCTGCGCGGTTCTCTGGTCGGCTTTGCGGTTGTCCTCCAGCTGCTGCTGGCGCTGCGCCTCAAGCTTGCGGTTCTCCGCCGCCTGATCGGCCTTGCGGTTGTCTTCGCGCTGCTGCTGGCGCTGCGCTTCCAGCCTGCGGTCATCGTCAATGCGCTGCTGGCGGATGGCCTCCTGCTTCTGCTCTTCAGCACGCGCGGCCTGGCGGTTCATTTCACGGATGGCCTCCTGGCTCTGTTCATAGATCCGCCTTTCGATGATGATGCGGTCTCCGGACTGATAGACGCGATCTTCTGCATGCAGGCCCGCGTTTGCCTGGAGGGTCGCGGCCACGATGCACACGAGCTCTTTCGGGAAAGGAAATCGTTTCATAGGACTTTGGACTTGGGAATGTGATTCACACGCGGTGCGGTTCGAAAACCGCACTCCGGCGTGCGGGGGGAAGCTCCTTCACGAACGCTGGGTGTCAAGGGGGGTTCCAAACACGCCCGGTGCTTATAACCGATGCTCTTCTAAAGAAAAAACCAGGGGTGGAATGAACATCGTCGGCACCCTGTTCGGGGGGAGAAACCCCGGGCAGAAGGACCGTGAAAACGCACATTTCCCCCTTGCCAAACCCGGAACCTCTCCGACACTCCCGGCCCTCTTGTCCGGGAGCCTTCTGGCTTTGCGGGACGAAAGCCCGCCGGGTGCCTCAGGAGTGGAGGTGCGTGTGCGGTCACCCACTAAACACTCGCAACCCGTAACAACAGATAATGAGCGCAACAGCGACACTCGCAGACCTGATCGCAGGTTCTTTCCGCGAGCTTTCCGAAGGATCCATCGTCAAAGGCAAGATCCTCGAAATCAAACCCCAGGTCATCCTCGTCGATATCGGCTACAAGTCCGAAGGAGCCATCCCGGCGAACGAGTTTGAAGATGAAGACATCCAGGTAGGCGATGAGGTGGAAGTCCTCCTCGAGCGCCTCGAAAACGACGAAGGCATGGTCGTGCTCTCCAAGGAGAAGGCCGCCCACCGTCAGAACTGGGAGAAGATCTACAACGTCTTCAAGGACGGCGGTCTCGTCAAAGGCAAGGTCAAGAGCGTCGTCAAAGGCGGCCTCATGGTCAACGTGGGCGTCGAAGCCTTCCTGCCCGGCAGCCAGATCGACATCATCCCGCCGAAGGATCTCAACGAGTACGTCGGCAAGGTGTTCGAATTCAAGATCGTCAAGATCAACGACGAGCGCAAAAACATCGTCCTTTCCCGCCGCGAAGTCATCGAGGCCGAGCGCGCCGAACAGCGCCAGAAGTTCCTCGACGGCGTCACCCCTGGCGACAAAGTCATCGGGATCGTCAAGAACATCACCGACTTCGGTGCGTTCGTGGACCTCAACGGCATGGACGGACTGCTCCACATCACGGACATGTCCTGGGGCCGCCTCAACCATCCTTCCGAAATGCTCGGAATTGGGCAGAAAATCGAGGTCCAGATCCTCGAAGTCAACCGCGAGAAGGAGCGTGTCTCTCTCGGCCTCAAGCAGCTTCAGAACAATCCTTGGGAAAACATCGAAGCCCGCTACCCCGTGGGCCAGCGCGTGCGCGGCAAGGTCACCAAGCTGGTGGCTTACGGTGCATTCGTCGAAGTGGAAGAAGGCGTCGAAGGCCTTGTCCACGTCTCCGAACTGTCCTGGACGAAGCGCATCGCGCGTCCTTCGGACGTTCTCACCGTCGGTCAGGAAATCGAAGCGTCCGTCCTTGGCATCAACAAGGAAGAGCGCAAGATCAGCCTCGGCGTGCGTCAGCTCGACACCAATCCATGGGACGACATCGACAGCCGCTACCCGATCGGCACGCAGCTTAAGCGTCCGGTCCGCAACCTCACCGCTTACGGTGCGTTTGTGGAGCTGGAAGAAGGCATCGATGGCATGATCCACGTGTCCGACCTCAGCTGGACCCGCAAGATCAACCATCCTTCCGAGCTCCTCAAGAAGGGCCAGGAAGTGGACGCCGTGGTTCTCGGCATCGACAAGGCCAACCAGCGCATCAGCCTGGGCATGAAGCAGCTCGACACCGATCCATGGTCCATCATCGACAGCCGCTTCAAGGTGGGCGATGTGGTGAAGGGCCGCGTGGCCAAGATCGCCTCCTTCGGCGCCTTCGTCGAACTGGAAGACGACATCGACGGCCTGGTGCACATCTCGCAGATCAGCGAAGACCGCATCGAGAAGGTGAAGGACAAGCTGAACGTTGGCGACGAAGTGGAAGCACGCGTCATCAAGGTGGACAAGGTGGAGCGCCGCATCGGCCTTTCCATCAAGGCCATGAACTACAGCGAAGCCGACATCCAGAAGGAAAGCCAGGCCTTCGAAGCCCTCCGCCCAAGCACCGACCTCGTCGGTCTGGAGCAGGCCTTCAAGTTCGCCACCGAAGAGTGGCGTCCAGGCGGCCAGTAATCCGCAGCCGCGATCTGAGACTCAACATCCCAATCAACCACGAAGAGGGCACCGCGAGGTGCCCTCTTTTCTTTGGCCTGGCTCGATCTTCCTCTTCCTCCTACTCCTACTCTTCCTCCCTCGTTTGGACGCCCAGCGCTGCCAATCCAAGGGAGGAGGAAGATTGAGACGCAGCCCTCTTCTTTGCACGCGGGTGAACAATCTTCTGACATTTTCCTTCTAGCACTCCCCTGCGAAGGAGGGCAGTTTTGCAGGATGTCCGAGGATGTTCCCCACGCGCTTCCCGAGACACGCCGCACCTGGCTGCAGCGTGGCCTGCTGGCATTGCCGGCTGCGCTGGCCGGCTGCGCGGCTCCCGCCACTTCGGTGATGGGTTTCTCCGCGAGAAGATCGCGGGCACAATGGGAATACCACAACCGCTTTCTGGCCTCCGGTGCGCGGCTGCGCTTCCGCTCCCACAGCGCGCATGGCAGGCCTTACACGGCGGGCATGGAGTACGTGTACCGCACCCACAAGCGCGATCCGCGAGTCGGCTATGCGGTCAAGAATCTCGCCACGGGCCGGTACCTGGCGGAGTTTCAGGCGGACAGGCTTTTCATGGGCGGCTCCATGCCCAAGCCCGCCGTGGCCGCGGTGCTGCTGGAAAAACGCCGCGGCAACCTCACGCGCGATGAATTTCAACACATCGTCTATGCCTGCGACCAGAGCATCAACGCCTCCTGGTTCTACCTCATGGCCCGCATCACACCCGCGGACGAGCAGTACTTTGAGCAGAAGTACCGCCTGCCGAATGTGCAGATCATCAACAACTGGCAGTCGCCGCGCTTCTACGCCGAATTCTACGAGCGCTGCGTGAACTACCGCCTCGAGTACGGCTGCGAGCTGCTGCTGGAGGCCATGCGGCGCGACCAATATGGCCTCGGCCGCTGGGTGATGCCCGCGAGCATCACCTACATCGGCGGCAAGACGGGCAACTACGGCGAGTGGGACCACGAGTCTCTCTTCTTCTATTACCGCAACACTCCCTATGCCATCGTGCTCTACACCCGCGGCAACTTCGCCCCTGGCAACCAGCTCGGCTGCATGATGGGCGGCCTGTTCCGCGAGTACTGCGCATAAAACCAGCCGCTGACGGGATCACGGCGCGGGCTTGCCGTACTTTTCCAGCGCCGCCTGGAAAAACGCCTTCTCAATGCGGCGCTTGGCATCGCCGCGTGTTTGCAGGTCCATGCTCTCGTACAGCAGGATGAGCACGAGTTTGTTCACCGGATCCACCCAGAGCACGGGCCCCCGCGCGCCATGATGGCCGAAGCAGCCGAGCGGCACACCGTCGCTGTCGTTTTTGGTGACGAACCATCCCAGGCCGATTCCCGGCGCCGGCTGAATGCCCTCCATGCACGGCTCCAGCGTGGTCATGCGCTGGAAGCTGGCCTCTGAGACGAGGCGTTTGCCGTTCACCACGCTGCCCCGCAGCATCGCCTGGCCGTACTTCGCAAGATCTCCTGCCGTGGAGAACAGGCCGCCCGCAGGCCAGGCGTAACGATTGGGATAGGCACGCAGCGCTTCGCCTCCCAGGTACATGCGCATCGGCAGCGGCACCTGCTTTTGCTCCAGCCACGCTTTGTCGGGCTTGTTGGGAACGTCTTCGAGCACGGACTTCTCCTTGTTCCACTGCGAGGTCTGCGCCAGCCGTGCGGCGAGTTTTTCACCCGGCCAGAAGGTGGTCTCGCTCATGCCCAGCGGCTCCAGCAGGCGCTGGCGGATGAAGTCGCCATAGGCCATGCCGCTGACCACTTCGATGATGCGGCCGGCGGTGTTGATGCCGGCGTTGTTGTACTCAAACTTGGTGCCCGGCTCCCATTTCAGAGGCGCAGACGCATACTGCCGGATGTCGTCCGCCAGGTCGTTATGCTTTTGAATGGGCGGATCATTGGGGCCGATGATGCCGCTGGTATGCGTGAGCAGCTCTTTGACCCGCATGGGGTGCCGCGGCGGGTGGTTCCCCTTCTTGTCCGCCACGAGCTGCCCTTTGAATTCAGGCAGGTATTTTTCCACGGGATCGTCCACGTTCACCTTGCCCTCATCGACGAGCATCATCATCGCCGTGGCCACGAAAGTCTTGCTGATGGAGGCGATCCAGAAGACGCTGTCCTCACGAAGGGGCGCTTTCGTGCTCAGGCTGCTGCGGCCCACCGTGGTCACATCCAGCACGCGTCCGGCATCCGCCACCAGCGCCACCCCACCGGAGACGTAGTGCTCATCCACAAAAGGCTGAAGCTTGGCTGCAAACGCGCCATGACCAGCGACCTCCTCCGCTGGCAGAGCCGGACTCCACGCGACCAGCAGGAACACACCCGCACAAAGCCGCGAGCGTTTCAGGACAGGATTATTTGCCAAGAAGTTTCTCATAATACGCGGCGTCGGGTGAAGGGTTGTAGATCAGGTCCATTTTCTGACGGAGCTTCTTCCAACGTTCCGCGCTGGCATCCACCCCGTAGTCCATGAACGTGTAGTCTCCCAGATTCCACACTCGCACGTAGTCCGCCTTCACGGTGGGCACGCCGTCTTTCTCGTCGGTGACGGTGCCGATGATGCGAACGAGGCAAAGGCGCTTGATGGCACCCTTCGGGTCCGCGGCAGTGACCCGAAAATCACCCGCCCCATAGAGCGAGGCGAGCTGGATGTGGAAATCATTCAAGCCGTCGAAGTACTTGTTCTCGATCAGATAAGTCCCTCCTGCCGCCGCCGGCACTTCACGGACAATGCCAAACCACGAGACCAGCTTTCCCTGGTAGCCCAGCAGCGTTCCGGCCTTGGCGGCACCGAATCCATTGTCCCCACCCACATCAGGGTTTTTGGCATCGAAACCGGCCTCCACCTTCGTCGGCGAATAACCAACCGTGGCATCCCGCGTGTGCGGCCGGCTCTTGGGTGAAACTTCGATCTGCTGCGCGTGGCTGGCAAACGCCGCCAGCAGGACGGCAAAAACGATGAGCGATGATTTCATGGTGGAGGAAGAGCGACGAGCCGGACGGCTCGTCCCATGCTCAAACCTCCGCAAGCGGTCTCATCTTTCCTTCTGCGGCAAGACTTCCACCTCAATGTCTCGGACTTCGAGAGACGTGGAGGTCACCGGCTTCTCCGGCTCCAGCCACACATTCTGCCTGGCGGCGGAGGAGAGTTTGCGCCGCAGCGTGTAAAACAGCGCGGCGCCGGCGGAGAGCGCCAGCCCGGCCACGGCCACGGCAGCGCCGACCATCAGCACCAGCGCAAGGATGCCGGCTGCCACCACCACGATGACTCCCAGCATCAGCATGGCGGGCAGCCCGCGAAGTTCAAAGGTTCGGGTTCTCATGGTCACACCATGCGGCCTGCAGGGAAGATGACAACCCGCATGTCCCCTCAGGGCCTTGCAGAAGCGCGCCTACTTTGTAGCCACTCCGGCCTCTCCCACCTCCCAGCCATAGCCGCCGGCGCGGATGGCCACGGCGGTGGCATTGGCCGGCCAGGGGGCGCTGAGCTGGTCTTTGAAATAGGTCTCCCAGGTGATCCATCTGCCATTGATCTGCGCCTGCATGACCCACCAGCGCGTGGCGCTCATCCAGCGCGCATCGCTGTGCTGCCAGTCCACCGTGAGTTTGCCCCCGGGCACCGTTTTGCCGATGATGGGTGCGGGCAGCTGCGTCTGGCTGAGCCATGGAGAGGCGGGCGGGAGCGCGTGCGTGGTGTAGGCGCGCTCCTTGGTGTAGGTGCCCAGTTTGCCGAGGTCCTTGTGCAGGGAGCCGAAGTTCCAGTGAAAGTGCCCCGGCGTCATCTTCAGGCCGCGCTCACGCAGCACGCTCATCTGGTGGAGAATCTCGCCCGCATTGCGGTCGTCGCCCACCTTGGAGGAGTTCATGCCCGGCCAGATGTGGCGGCCCAGGGTGTTCTGCTCCAGCCACCAGTCGTAGAAGGTGATGAAGCCGAGCTTTGGCCGATCGATGGTCCAGTAGAGCTGCGGCGTGAGGTAGTCCACCCAGCCCTGCTGCAGCCATTTGCGCGAGTCCGCGCCCAGGTCTTCATAGGGGTCCAGCCCGCCGCCGGTGCCCTCGGGGAAATTGGGCCTCCACAACCCAAACGGGCTGATGCCAAACTTCACGTAGCGCTTCTCCGCCTTGATGCCTTCATAGATGATGCGCACGGTTTCATCCACATTCTGCCGCCGCCACGCCGTGAGCTCCAGCGTACCGCCCGCGGCCTTGTAGCGGCCGTAGCTCGCATCATCCGGAAACGGGATCTTCTTTTTCGCCGCATCCATGATGGGATAGGGATAGAAATAATCGTCGATGTGAATGCCATCCACGTCGTAGCGGCGGGTCACATCCATGATCACCGCGATGGCCTGCGCGCGCACTTCAGGAACGCCCGGGTCCATCCAGGTGTCGGGGCCGTATTTCATGGTCCACTCCGGATGCCTGCGCACGATGTGGTCCGCGCTGGGCGCCCGCTTTTCACCAGCGAGAGCGCGGAAGGGATTGAACCACGCATGCAGTTCCATGCCGCGCTTGTGCGCTTCCTCGATGGCAAAACTGAGCGGATCCCACAGGGGCGAGGGCGCCACCCCCATCTGCCCGGTGAGAAACGGCGACCAGGGCTCCAGCTTCGATTCATACACCGCATCGCCCGCCGGACGGACTTGAAAGATAAGTGCGTTCAGCCCCACGTCTGCCGCGGAGTCGATAAGCGCCCGCAACTGCTCCTTCTGCTTCGCCACGGGCAAGCCCGGCTCGCTGGGCCAGTTGATGCAATGCACCGTCGCGATCCATGATCCACGCAGCTCACGCGAAGGCATCGGCACGCTGGTCTGGGCGTGCAGCGTGGCGGCGAGCAGGAGGGAGATCGGGAGCAGAAACTTCAAAGGCATGTCTGGGAAGAAAACGCTTCTGGGAGGATGTGTCGCTGAAATTTTCTCTTCTGTGCCGTAATGATGTCCCGCATGTTTTTTCGTTCCTTATCCTGCCTAACCTTTGCGCTTATTCTGGCCTCCTGCTCGTCCTCGCGCTCGCCCATCGTTCCCGGTGCCAAACCCAAGGACCACGGAGCCATCGGCGCCACCGAAGGCCCCGCATGGAAAGACGGCTCCCTCTACTTCACCGATGGGAAGCACATCAATCGCCTGGGACCGGATGGGAAGACCACCGTCTTCCGCCACAACTCCTCCAACGGCCTGCTCTTTGACAAAGAAGGCCGCCTCATCGCCTGTGAGACCAAGAACCGCCGCGTGACGAGGACAGAGAAGGATGGCAGCATCACCGTGCTGGCGGACCGGGTTGAAAACAAAAATTTCTGGGAAATCGATCTAATCGAACGGGTGTTGAAACCTCAACCCAAAACCCGCCTGGCAAAGCTTCTGCAAAAAAGCCGGTTCAATTCGCCCAACGATCTCTGCATGGATTCCAAAGGACGGATCTATTTTACAGATCCCAGATATGGATCTCGTGCGGGCATGGAAATTCATGAACTGTTCTATGTGTATGATTTTGCCCAGAAATATAATTTCCCTACCACTGGCCCGCCTGTGGATCCTTTGACCAAAGCTTTGGCTCTGAGAAAAAAACTGTTAGCAGAATCACCTCAGTTGCTCGAGCGATTCATCGAGGGTGTTTATCGCATCGATGCCCCTAGTCAGGTAAAGCGTGTTATAAGCGGAGGAGAAGGAGGATACATTCTCGAACGCCCCAATGGCATTCTCATCTCGCCTGATGATCGCTATCTCTACATCGCCGACAACAATAACAGCACCCACAGCGGTTCACGAAAGCTGCTGCGCTACAAGCTTGATAAAAACGGTGACATTAGCGGCCCTCCCACAGTCCTCTTCGACTGGAAAGACGGCCGCGGCCCGGATGGCATGAAGATGGACAGCGCGGGCCGCATCTACGTGGCGGCTGGAACGAACAAGGCCACGGAGTTTGAGACGACACGCTTCAAGGCAGGCTGCTACATCCTCTCTCCCTCCGGCCGTCTGCTCGACTTCATCCCCGTGGCTCCGGACGAGTGCTGCAACTGCGCTTTCGGTGGCCAGGATGGCAAGACCCTCTTCATCACCTCCGGCGGCCATTTGTGGAGTGTGCCGCTGCGCTGAGACGTGTTATCTTTTCTTTCCCATTCATGAATCTCAATCTTCACCGCCCCATCTCGCGCCGCACGCTGCTGCGTGGCGCCGGCATCACGCTCGGGCTGCCGTTTCTGGAAACGATGCTCAGTGCGCAGCAGACGGCCGCCGTGCCGCGCCGCATGGTCGCCATCGAAACGAACATGGGCATCATTCCGCAGTTCTTCTTTCCGGAGAAAGCCGGGCGTGAGTATGCGCTGACGCCCTACCTGCAGAAGCTGGCGCAGCATCGCGAGAAGATGACGGTCTTCTCCGGCGTGAGCCTGCCAGGTGTCACGGGCGGGCACGCAGCGGAGAAATGCTTCCTCACCGGCACGCCGCACCCGGAGCGCGGGGGCTTCCGCAACGGGGTGTCGCTGGATCAATTTGCCGCCGAGCACATCGGCGTGGCCACGCGCCATCCTTCGCTCTCGCTTGCCATGGTCAGCGACGGATCGCCCACGCTGAGCTACACGCGCAGCGGCGCACCGATTCCGGCGGAGAAAAGCCCGAGCAAGCTCTTCCAAAAACTCTTCGTGCAGGGCAAGGCCAGCGAAGTGGAGGCCAATGTGGAGGCCCTGCGCCAGGGCCGCAGCATGCTGGACTTTGTGGGTGGCCAGTCCAAGCGCCTGAACCAGACGCTCTCCAAAGCGGACCAGCAGCGCATGGACGAGTACTTCACTTCCGTGCGTGAGCTGGAAAAGCGCCTGCATGCCGCGGAGGAGTGGGAGTACAAGCCGAAGCCGGTCATCCAAGAGACGGCGCCGAAGGACATCGATGATGCGCGTGAGTTTGTGGCGAAGACGAAGCTGATGTTTGAGGTGATGAAGCTGGCGCTGGAGACCGACTCCACCCGCATCATCACCCTGTTCATCGACACCGGCGTCATTCACAACATCACCCACCACGGCAACCGCCCGGAGGCGCTGGCGGAGTTGCGCGAGAAGGAGGAGGCGCAGTTTGGCGCGCTGAATGGATTCCTCACCGCGCTCGACGGCACGAAGGAGGGGGGCCAGACCCTGCTGGACCGCACGCAGGTGCTCTACGGCACGCCGATGGGCAGCGCGAACTCCCACAGCAATGTGAACCTGCCCGTGCTCATCGCCGGCGGTGGCTTCAAGCACGGCCAGCACCTGGCCTTTGACACGCAGAACAATTATCCCTTGAGCAATCTGTATCTCTCCATGCTGCACCGCCTGGGCATCGAGACGGATGAATTCTCCACCGCGAAGGGCACGATGAAGGGACTGGAGCTGGCATGATGAAGAAATCGCTCGCCCTTGCCCTGCTCACCTGCGGTCTGCACGCCGCCGAGCCCACCGCCGCCTTTTTCGACACGCACTGCATCGACTGCCACGACGCGGACACGCACAAAGGCAACCTGGACCTCACGGCGCTGAAGCAGGACTTCAGCAACGCTGAAACCTTCGCCAAGTGGGTTAAAATCCACGATCGCATCGAGTCCGGCGACATGCCGCCGAAGAAGAAAGCGCGCCCGCCTGCCAAGGACGTGAGCGCGGTGACGCAGTGGCTGAACGCATCCCTCATCAAGGCCGAGCCTCTGGACGTCGCCAGCCGCACCGGCGTTCGCCGCCTCACGCGCAGCGAGTATGAAAACACTGTGCGCGATCTCTTCGACCTGCCGGGCATCGCCTTGCAGGCGGGACTGCCCGCCGACGGCTCGGCGCATGGCTTCGACAACAACAGCGAGGCCCTGGACATCTCACACGTGAATCTGGCGCGCTACATCGAGGCGGCGGACAAGTCGCTGGACATGGCCATTGCCACACGGCCCACGGCGCCGAAGTCGGAGATCGTGCGCCTCTCACTCGCGCGCAATTACGAACCCGACATCATGCTGATGCAGGGAGACGCCATTCTGCTGCGCGACAAAAAGATCGATCCCGTTTTTCCGCCCGCCGGCGAGTATGGCCATGTGAACCAGGGCGCGCACGAGCAGCTCGGCCTCTTCGACCGCATGAGCAGCGTGGGCGTCTTCCGCCATGAGGACGAATCCTGGAACGCCTACTTCCGCCACTTTGCCGCGCTCTATCCGGGCCGTTACAAGGTGCGTGCTTCGTTCTACAGCTTTCAGTGGGACCAGGGAAAAATCCTCCCGTCTCGCGGCACGGAGGCGGCGCGGCTTTCCATCGTGCAGTTCAATGACAACGGCCGCGGCGGCCAGCAGCCCAGCTACGTGCTGGGCTACTACGACGCACCTTCTCTGGAGTCGAAGGTGCACAATCTCGACGTGTGGCTGAACTTCAAAGAGACCCTCGGTTTCAATGTCGCCTCGCTCGCGCCGGTGGTGCTGTATCGCGTGGGCACCTGGGGGCAGAAAGACCGCACCATGGGCTTCACCGGCCCGTGCATCGCCAATGACTGGGTGGAAATCGAAGGACCGCTGCATGAGGTGTGGCCGCCGCGCAGCCACTCGCTTCTCTTCGGAGACCTGCCGCTTACCGAATTCAAAGGCGCGCGCCCGCCCGTGCGCAAACCGCTCAAGCAGGAGATCATCGGCACCCGCAACAAGCCCGAGCCTGAGCCCGGCATCTGGACCGTGGAGCCGAAAGAACCGCTCGCAGCCGCCGACCGCCTGCTCGCTGAGTTTCTGCCGAAGGCCTTCCGCAGGCCTGTGAGCGATGAGGTGCGGCAGCAGTACCTCGCGCAGTTTGAAGCACGTCAGAAAGCAGGCGACTGCTTTGAAACCGCCATGCGCTGGGTGTGCCGCGCCGCGCTGTGCTCGCCCGATTTCCTCTACCACATCGAGCCGCCCGGAAAGCTCGACGACTCCGCACTGGCCGCGCGTCTCTCTTACTTCCTGTGGAACTCCGCGCCGGATGCCGAACTGCTCAGCAAGCCCAAAGACTTTCACAACCAAGTGGAGCGCCTGCTCAAAGATCCGAAGTCCCAGCGTTTCGTGGAAAACTTCCTCGGCCAGTGGCTCAAGCTGCGCTCCATCGCCGCGAACGATCCTGACAAAAAACTGTATCCGGAATTCAGCCCCTACTTGCAGGACAGCATGGTCGCCGAAACACGAGCCTACTTCCGCGAACTCATCGAGCAAAATCTGGACGCCGGATATCTCGTGCAGTCAGACTTTGCCATGCTTAATGAAAAGCTCGCCGTGCACTACGGCATCACCGGCGTGAGCGGCCCGGCGATCCGTCGCGTGGCTTTGCCCAAAGACTGCGCCCGCGGCGGCTTCCTCACGCAGGCGGCGCTGTTGAAAGTCACGGCCAATGGCACCACCACCTCGCCCGTGGTGCGCGGCGCGTTTGTGATGGCACGCCTGCTGGGCAAACCGCCCGAACCACCGCCGCCGAATGTGCCCGCTGTGGAGCCGGACGTGCAGGGCGCCACCACCATCCGCGAACTGCTGGACAAGCACCGCGCCGACGCCACCTGCGCCTCTTGCCACGCGAAGATCGACCCGCCCGGATTTGCACTGGAATCCTTCGATGTCATCGGCGGTTTCCGCGACCGCTACCGCTCGCTCAATGAGAAGGGCGACCCCGCCCCGCGCGGCAGCATCGATCCCAAGATCGCCATCAGTTTCAAACTGGGCCCCAAGGTGGATGCGACGGGGCAGTTCGCCGACGAGCGCAAGTTTGGCGGCATCACCGATTTCAAAACCATGCTCGCCGCGGACAAGCACACGCTCCTGCGCAATCTCGCCCAGCAGCTCATCATCTACGCCACCGGCCGCGATGTGGCCTACGGCGACCGCGCCGCCCTCAACGACATCGTGGCACGCACCGAGAAACAGGGCGGCGGCCTCCGCACCCTGCTTCACGAAGTCGTCCTCAGCCCTCTTTTCCAGACCCGATGATGAAACACCTTATCCTCATCTTCAGCCTCACTGCGCTGCACCTGCACGCCGATGAATCCAAGCACCGCCTCATCGGCCTCAGCGAACCTTCGCGGGAACAAGACTTGCGCGATCAGGTCAAGACGCTGCCCGAAGTCGAAGTCGCCGCGTTGAACATGGAAACCGGCGAAGTCACCTTCCGCTACGACGTGACGAAGCTTATCACGAATTACAACGCCAAGAAACCACCCGCCCCAGAAGCCGTCACCAAGCGCCTCGAAGACCTCCTGCGCGCCGCCTCCAATGGCACTTTCACCCTCGTGCCGCTTTCCACCCTGCCTGCGGACAAGCTGCAAAAAATCCAGATCCAGTGCGGCCTGCTCGACTGCAAAGGCTGCCGCTACGCCGCCTACATCGCCGTGGCGAAACTCGATGGCGTGGAGCATGCCAGCGTGAACGAACATGCGCTGCTCACGGTGATGATTGACCCCGCGAAGACGAATCGCGCGGCGCTTGAAGAAGCCCTGAAGAAAGGCCGTATCGAACTCAAGCCCCTATGAAACTGGCCCTCCTCCCATGGTTCGTATCCGCAAGCCTGTTCGCCGCCGAGCTGCCGGACATCCGCAGCGTACCCGTTGATCTCGAAGTGCCCGCCTTGAGCGAAGGCGCCCCCGCCGCCGGCAAGCGTGTGAAGCACGTTTTGGAAGGCTGGAAAAACACCGCGCTCTACAATGTGCTCTACCTGCCCACCGACTGGAAACCCGGTGTGAAGATGCCCGTGATCGTCGAGCTCGCCGGCAACGGCAACTTTAAGAGCAAGCAGGGCGATGTGAGCACCGGTGTGCCCGAAGGCAGCAATCTCGGCTACGGCCTCTCCGCCGGCAAAGGCTTCATCTGGCTGTGCGTTCCGTATGTGAATGGCAAGGGCGATGAGATCGCCATCACCTGGTGGGGTACTCCGCCCACCTACGATCCGCAGCCCACGCTGAAGCATCTGCGCGAGGCCGTGAAAAATGTCTGCCATGACTTTGGTGGCGATGAATCCAAAGTCCTGCTCTGCGGCTTCTCACGCGGCGCTCTCGCCTGCAACTACCTGGGCCTTTACGATGATGAAACCGCCAAACTCTGGCGCGGCTTCTTCGCTTACAGTCATTTCGACGGCGTCAAAACCTGGCCCTACCCCGGCTCAGATCGCGAATCGGCCCTCGTGCGGCTCAGGCGCCTCGGCAATCGCCCCGAGTTCATCTGCGGCGAAGGCGACAATCCCAAACCCACCGAGGCCTACCTCCGCCCGCTGCTGCCCGATGCCGACCTCACCTTCATGAGCACCGGCTTCCTCAATCACAACGATGCCTGGACCCTGCGCCCGAGCCCTGCGCGGGAAAAGGCGCGGGAGTGGCTGAAGCGGGTGATCGGTGCTCCGTAGGTCACACGGCGCGCTGCTTCGCCGCTTCAGCCACGACCTGCTCCAGCACCGCATGGGTCTTCACGATCCATTTCTCTTCCATCGGCGTGTTCCAAAGAAGTTTGCGCACCTTGGCCTCGTCCAGCCGGTCGGTGGCCAGGAGGAAGGACAGCAGGCGGATGTCCTTCGGCCGTCCGGCGAAAAGTTTGGCCACGGCCATGTCGTGAGGATCAAGGGCGAATACGCGGGGACAGCCTTCCAGTGGAACCAACCGGTCGCGAAAATCGGGAGGGAAGTTGTCGAAGGCGGCGGGGCGTACGATGTCGGCGTAATAACCAAACATCTCGAAAAAGGAACTGTTTCTGCCGAGGCGCTTGCTCAGCATCGCGCCCAGTTCGTCGCTCCATGGGTCGAGGATGAAATCGGCGTCGTTGGTGTTTTCGTAGATGTTCGTCGCCTCCGGCAATTCAGGAAAAGTGGCGAAGGCAGAGGCTGAACCAAAGACGATCACCTTGATCTCCGGCACCAGGCTTGAGGCAGCCTTAGCCATGTGAGTCAGTGCCTCGAGCTGCATAAAAACTGGTCGCTTTCTTCTTCAGTTAGCACTCCTGGAAATGGAGCGAAGCCTTTAAAGAAACGTGTTTCCTCATCGTCGGCGCGAAGCAGCGCACTCAACTCCCTCATTCCATCGCGGCTCTTTTGCGCCTTCGTAATCAGGTCCTGCCACTGCAAAAGACGTTTCACGGCCCGGTGGCCGCGATCCAGCCACCGGGCGATATTGCGCAGAGGGATCTCCAGCAGCTCAGGCTCCCGCTCAAACTTGTCGGCGAGGTAGCAGAAATACGCGTGTTCCAGCTTGTCGCCAGTGTCGTCGTGTTCGTGCATGGCTGGTGGATGGTAGCGGACGCGGGGCGGGCTGCCAAGGGGCGTTTTAGCGGGGGGTGGCCAGCACGGCGGCCACGGCCTGCAGAATCGCCTCCACTTCCGCCAGTCGTCCCACCCCTTCGTAGCCGCAGGCCAGCATGCCGGAGGCTGGCTCCACGAACTGCGCGCCGTAGCCGCGCAGGGTTTCCACGTTTTTCTGCGTTGCGGGGTGCTGCCACATCTTGCCGTTCATGGCGGGGGCGATCAAGATCGGGGCGCGGGTGGCCAGGGCGATGGCGGTGAGGGCATCATGGGCAAAGCCATGGGCCATGGCGGCCAGGACGTTTGCCGTGGCGGGGGCGATGAGGAGCAGATCCGCCTCGTCCGCGAGCTGGATATGCCCGGGCTGCCAGCCCTCCTTTTCGGCAAACAAATCACTGATGACCGGATTTTTCGACAACGTTCCCAGAGTGAGCGGCGTAACAAACTCCAGCGCGGACTTGGTCAACACACACGTCACAACGTGGCCGGCTTTCGTGAGCTGGCTGGCGAGGTCCGCCGCCTTGTAGGCTGCGATGGAACCGGTGACGCCGAGGATGATGCGGGACATGCAGGGACAATAAACCCTAAAGTCCGCCCGCAAAGCCCGATCTGCGAAGCCGCTTGCCATCCGGCCCCCGAGAAAGCACATTCCCCACCCGAATACCCCCATGCGCTGCCCCAAATGCGGAAGCTCCCAGGATAAAGTGATCGACTCCCGCGAGGCGCGGGAAGGGCATGCCATCCGCCGCCGTCGCGAATGCATGCGCTGCGACTTCCGCTTCACCACCTACGAGATCGTGGAGCGCGAGGAGCTGCGCGTGGTGAAGCGCAACGGCGCCCGCGAGAGCTTCAACCGCGACAAGCTGCTGGGCGGCGTGCGCAAATCCTGCGAAAAGCGGCCCGTAAAGATGGAGCAGCTTGAACAGTTGGTGGACGACATTGCCAACGAGCTCGAAGAGGAAGGCTACCGCGAGATCCCCAGCACCGTCATCGGTGCCAAGGTCATGCGTCGTCTGGAGACTCTCGACCACGTGGCCTACGTGCGCTATGCCTCGGTGTACCGCCAGTTTGAGGACGTGGGAGAGTTCATCGACGAGATCAAGAGCCTCGGCGAGCGCCGTCCACGCGATGGGCGGCAGCCGGAACTTTTTCGTTAATCCCCCATGAGTGAGAAGACCATTTTTCAAAAGATCATCGACCGCGAAATCCCCGCCCCGCTCGTTTATGAAGACGATCTGGTGGCCGCTTTCAACGACATCAACCCCCAGGCGCCGGTGCATGTGCTGATCGTGCCAAAAAAGGTGATCTCCCGTGTGGGCGAAGCCATGGCGGGAGACCAGGCCACGCTGGGTGCGCTGCTGCTGGCGGCGGGAAAGATTGCCGAAAAGCTGGGCGTCTCAGACCGCGGCAAAGGCTTCCGTCTCGTGATCAATCACGGCAGAGACGCAGGGGAAACCGTACCGCACATGCATGTGCATCTGCTGGCTGGACGCAGCCTGAACTGGCCTCCTGGCTGAGCCAGAATAGGCATCAAGCCCATCCGCCCTCACATTCTCCTGCTCCTCCGGCAGAGTGCCTCTGTCATGCCACGGCCTACATTGTGACAAAAATGTAACAATAAATGAGTGGACCTCGTTGGCCCCTTCATTCGCCACCAATGGTCCGCCTTTCTCGCCTCTTCTTCCACCCATCTCCTCCCCGTCCAGCGCCTCTGCACTCGTGTTTGTTTGCCGGCTTTCTCCTGGCCGGATTGTTTTCCTTCAGCACCGCCCTCCACGGGGTCACTGCCGCTCCGGCGCCCACCGCCGCCGCTGCCGCCAGACAGCCTTCGCTGCTGGATCAAATGTGGGGCCTCCCCGTGCTCTATGAGGCGAAAACCGGCTTTCTCACGCGCTTTCAGCTTTACGGCATCCTGCAGCTTCAGGACGCCCAGGGCTGGTCTGACCGCGGCAATTTCGGCAGCCGTGACCGCCCGCAGGATGTGCGCTGGGGGGACCTGGAGGTGCGCCGCATGCGCCTCGGTTTCAAATCCAAGTGGCTGGACGGCAAAGGCCGCCTCGATGGCCTGATCGACATCAACCCCGACTTCAATCAGTTCTACGGCCGCATCAACATCCTCTTCTTCGAGTATGCCTTCTCAGACGCTCTCACCCTGGGCATTGGCAAGCATCAGGCCTACTTCGCCCTGGAGCGTACGACTTCCTCCCGTGAGTTCCTGACCGTGGAGCGCTCCCTGCTCACAGACATGCTGTGGACGAGCTGGTACACCGGCGTCTGGGCCACCGGCAAGGCCGGCAATGTGCTCTGGGAGCTGGCCGCATACGCAGGCGATGACGAGCGTGAGTTCACCACCTTTCACGGGGGCGCGCTGCTCCAGGCAGGCATTGGTTACGACCTCAAGGAGGCCACGGGGCTGGACCGCGCCTCGATCAATTTTGACTACCAGAAGGCCACCGCGGACACCTCCGTGAAGGGAAACACCTTTGAAGGCGCCCCTTCCCCCTACCCGTTTGAGAGCGCCATGTCCCTGAACACCATCTGGGAAAAAGGCTCCTGGGGATTCTACACCGACATTCTGCACGGCCATGGCCGCGGCCCGCAGGGAGATGTGTCCGGCATCATCATCATGCCCACCTTTTACCTCACCAAAAAGCTGCAGTTTGTTGGGCGCTACCAGTGGGCGGCGGGTGAGAATGATGGCCTCCGCCTCTCCAGCCACTACGACCGCCTGGCACCCTACAACACCGACGGCGGCCACGGCCGCCGGTACCAGGCCCTCTACCTGGGGGCCAACTACTACATCTACGGCCACAAGCTGAAGCTGATGAACGGGATCGAATTTGCCACCATGGACGGCGGCGGGGACGGTGGCAGCTACAATGGCTGGACGTGGTTCAGCGCGCTGCGCATGTATTTCTAGCCGCCCCGGGGGGCAAAAAAAACCGGTCTTGGTGCAACTTTGGCTTATGGTAGCTGTTTGAAAGCCTGATCTAAACCCCCGCCCCGTCATGGAACCCCTCTCGCCCCAAGACCCCGTCGCCAAGCTGCTGGCCCAGGCCCGCTCGGTCGAGGTGCGTGCCCATTTCGCGCAAAACGTGGCCCGCGCCGCACGTCAGACGCCGCAGGATCGCGGCTGGCTGGCCGCTCTGCGCCTGTGGTGGGAGGACGTCTCCTTTGCGGATCCCTCGGCCAAATGGACCTTTGCCACGGTGACAGTGGCCGTCATGGCGCTGGCGTTCGTCATTCTCCAGGCCCAGCCCTCGGCTGAGACCCGTCTGGCCCAGCAGGAGGCTCCGGTGCTCGCCGCGCCGGAACTGCCCCTGCTCCCTCAGGCTGCGGAGACGCCCTGGGAGGCCACCTTTGACACTCAGGCCCTCCTGGCGGTAGATGACACCTCCCAGCTCACGGACAGCGAGATCGGCTTCCTGCTGTATTAATACAGCCTCGTGACCGCGTGTGACGAAAACGTCGGCACATGCTGACGGACGAATGAAACCGCCATGCCAAATGGCGTGATGGGCCCCTCTGCCACGCCATTCTGGAATGAGAAGCACTGCCGCCAGCACGGCTGGTGGCTGCTGCTCACGCTCACCCTTCTGCTGTACCTGCCGGGCACGGCCACCCTGCCGTTGATGGACCGCGATGAACCGCGCTTTGCCCATGCCACGGTGGAAATGATGGAGCGCGGCACCTGGACCATCCCGTATTTCAATGGCGCGTATCGTTTCGACAAACCTCCGCTGACCTACTGGTGGATGCGCCTGCACTACGCCCTGCTGGGTGTGAACGAACTGGCGGCGCGCCTGCACAGCATCGTGGCAGTGTATCTCACCGCCCTTGTGGTCACGGGCATGGCGCGCAAGCTGGCTGGAAATGCCGGCACCGGCCTGCTCGCGGGGGTGGCCTGGCTCACCAGCCTGCAGTCGCTGGTGCATGGCCGCCTGTGCGTGGCGGACATGCCCATGATCCTCTGCGTGGCGCTGGCCTGCCGGGCGCTGGTGGAGTTGCTTACTGCCGCGGAGGAGCGGCGCTGGGGCGGCTGGTTCGGGTGCCTGTGGCTGTCTCTCGGCGCCGGATTTTTGGCAAAGGGGCCCATTGCCTGGCTCGTGCCCGCACTCGCGCTGCTGCTGTGGCGCTGGGTGTTCTGGAGAAGGCCGCTGCCGTGGCGCAGGCTGCAGGCCGTGCCTGGCCTCTGCCTCGCGGTGGCGATGGTGGCGGCCTGGGGCATTCCAGCTCTGATCGAAACCCAGGGCGCTTTTTGGAAGACGGGCATGGGAGAGCATGTGGTGAAGCGTGGCACGGATGTCTTCAACGGCCGCAAGTTCCTTCCGGGCTACTACCTCCTGACCACCTGGCTCAGCCTCTTTCCCTGGATCGGTTTTGCCCTGCCCGTGTGGCGCAGTCTGCGGGCCCGGTGGACGGCGCAGACGTCTTTCCTCACGGCGTGGTTTCTCGCGCCCCAGGTCATCTTCTTTTTCTATGCCACCCAGCTCCCGCATTATGTGATGCCGGGTTATCCCGCCTTCATCGTGCTGCTGGCGCTGGCGTGGCAGGACCGCAGCCGCGCATTGCCGGGCGCGGCGAAGTGGCTGACGCTCGGCCTGGGCGCTCTAATAGCCGGCGGGTGGGTGTTTGCGGCGGTGATGCCCATCCAGCAGGGCAGCATCCGCGGGCTGCTCTACAGCGCCCTGCTGGTGCTGACCTGCGTGCTGGTGCTTGGCGGAGCCCTGGTGTGCGTGGTGTGGAAGCAGGGCCTGACGCGCCGCAATGCCTGGCTCGCCGGCACGGTGGTGGTGCTGACGAGCCTGAGCCTGGCGCTGCTCGGCCTGCAGTTGCGCGCCACCTCGGTTCCAGTGCGTGTGGCCCGGCAGCTCGGTACGGCGCCCCAGGACATGACGCTGCACGGCTGCGGCTACACCGAGCCGAGCCTGGTATTTTATACCAATCACGTCTGGCAGTTCACGGATGATGTGAATGCGGCCACGCAGCTTCTCCAGCGGCCCGGCCCCCTGGCCGTGGTGCTGCTGAAGCGCGACTGGACGCTGGACCGCTGGTTCAAAGGACTGCTGGGAACCGCCCCGCCTGGCACCGCTGCCAGGGATCACACAGCAGCGGTGCAGGCCCTGGAGAATGTGGAAACGCAGTCCATCGAAGGCTTCAACATCGCGCGCTTCAGCTGGGCTGAGGTGGTGCTGGTGATCAAGCGCTAGGCCGCTTCGATCCCCCTCTTCCTCCTGCTCATGCTCCTCCTCCCTTTTCCGGGAGTAAGAGGGGGAGCAGGAGGAAGAGAAAGATTGCCTGCCATCCGCCGCACCGTGAGCCCCAGTGGCACGCCAAACACCAGCGCGATGAGCACGGAAGTCAGCACATCGCTGGGATGATGGCAGTTGTTCTGCATGCGGGACCACGCAACGCCGCCGGACACCACCAGCAGCGGGGCTCCCGCCGCAGGAAACGCGACGGCCAGCGGCACGCAGGCGCCGAATGAGGTGGCGGTGTGCGCGCTGGGAAACGACTGTTTGCGCGCGCTCAAGGTGGGGCCGTAAAAACCGGCGGCCAGGCCGCTGCCGGGCCGGGCCCGCCCGGTGGTCACGCGCATCACATTCACCAGGCCTCCGCTGAGCACCGTGCCCATCACCGCGGCCAGCGTGAGCCGGCGGAAAAACGGCGAGCGTCGCACAAAGGCAAAGCAGGTGAGCGTGGCAAACACGAACACATTGAATCCCGCGAGATCTCCCCAGTAGCTCAGCCAGCGCGCCACGCTGCGCGCGCGCTCTGACTCCACCGAATCTCCCACGTGCCGCACCTGCGCCAGCAGCGCCAGATCATGCGGCATGAGCGCCGCCACCAGCACACCGCCCGCCAGGATGAAGCCCAGCAGCTTCCGGCGGTTGGCGGCCAGCATGGCCCTGGCGCTGCGGAAGAGGCACACCACGTCCGACCACCAGCAGGTCAAAAGAGGGCGTGCATGATGATTGAACCCGGCGGGAAGCCAGGAGGACGAAGGCTCCGCGGCGAGCTCATTCCAGGACGCCGCATACGTGGGCGGCAGGCCGTGCTTGTTGTCCATGACGCCAATGAAAACAAAACAGGCGAAATGCCCAGTCCCTGGTGGCAACAGATTCGTTGCGTCGCGGCTGTGTGACGAAACATACACACTCCCCCGCTGGCTCGCGCTCACATTCCGCGTGAACACTGCGCACTCCCTCCGCGCTCATGCTCAAAGAGTCCCCACCTCGCCGTCCGGTTCACATGTTGAAATCGGCCCATGACATGGTCTTCCGCCATGTTCACAATTCCAACCTCATCTACAACACCGCCTGGGAGGACCCGCGGCTCGACCGCCAGTTGATGAGGCTGGATGCAGGCAGCCGTGTGGTGATGATCACCAGCGCCGGCTGCAATGCGCTCGACTACCTGCTCGATGGCCCCGCGGAGATCCATGCAGTGGACATGAACTACCGGCAGAACGCCCTGCTGGAGCTCAAGCAGGCGCTCATCCGCCAGGGCGATTTCGAAGAGCTGTTCGAAATGTTCGGCTTCGGCTCGCATGCAAATTACGCCTCCGTCTATGCCCGCGTGCGCGGCACGCTGTCCGGGCCGGCGCAGAAGTACTGGGACAGGCGCATCAATTTTTTCAGCCCCACGAGCCTCAAGAAATCATTCTATTATCACGGCACCTCGGGCATCGCCGCGTATGTGATGGGCAATGCGCTCTTCAAGCTGCGACCGAACGTCAAAAACTTCGCCGCCTGCCTGCTGGACGCCCGCTCCCTGGAGGAGCAGCGCCATGCCTATCAGCTCTTTGAGCGTGAAATCTGGGGCCCCTTCAGCAACTGGCTGCTGCGCCAGCCCACGCTGATGACTCTGCTCGGCGTGCCGCGCCCGCAGATCAAGCTCATTCAGGACTCCTACCCCGGCGGGCTCACCGACTACGTGAAGGACAAGCTGCGCCACGTCTTCACCGGGCTGCCCATCAGCGACAATTATTTCTGGCGCGTGTACATGACCGGCTCCTACACGCTGGGCTGCTGCCCGAATTATCTGAAGCAGGAAAACCTCTCCACGCTGCAGTCGCGCGTCGGCCGGCTGAAAAGCTACACCACCACGCTTTCGGGCTTCCTGCGCGAATATCCCGGCAGGTACACCCACTTTGTGCTGCTCGATCATCAGGACTGGCTCGCCGCGCATGACACCGAGGCGCTGCGCGATGAATGGGAGCTGATCCTGGCCAACAGCGCTCCTGGCGCGAGGATCCTCATGCGTTCGGCGGGCGTGAACCTCGACTTCATTCCGGAGTCGATCCGCTCACGCCTGCGCTTCTTCACGGAACGCACGGAGGCCCTGCATCAGCTCGACCGCGTGGGCACCTACGGCAGCCTCCACTTTGCGGAGGTGCTGTGATGAGCACCGCCGCCGCTGACACCCCGGCCCGCACGGGCGCCGCGCTGGAGCGCTACTACCAGTTTCACTCGCGCATCTATGACGCCACCCGCTGGAGTTTTCTGTTCGGGCGCGAGAGCGCGCTCATGCGCGCTTCCTGTGTGGCCAGGGCCCAGCGCATTTTGGAGGTCGGCTGCGGCACGGGGCGCAATCTGGCGGGCCTGCGGCGGCATTTTCCTCACGCGCACATCACCGGCGTGGATCTCTCCGAGCAGATGCTCGCCATTGCCGCGAAGAAGATTCGCGATGACCAGACCACGCTGCTGCGCCGCTCCTACTCCGCCCCCGTGCATCCGGATGGAAAGCGTTTCGATCTCGTGCTGTTTTCATATGCCCTGTCCATGTTCAATCCCGGCTGGGAGCAGGCCATCGATGCCGCGTGGGAGGATCTCGCGGAGGGCGGCTGCATCGCCGTGGTGGATTTTTCCCACTCAAACCTGGCGTGGTTCCGCCGCTGGATGGGCGTGAACCACGTGCGCATGGAGGGGCACCTGTGGCCGTACCTGGGCCAGAAGTTTGTTCCGCTGCTGGATGAGCGCTTCACCGCCTACGGCGGCGTGTGGCAGTACGGCATCTTCATCGGCCGGAAGCAGCGCTGAGTGTGGCGATACTGTTTCGTGCAGTCCGGTGAAGCGGTCGCATTTTCCCGTGATCCGCAGACACTTTTGCTCATGATGTACTTCCTCATTCCCGGCGCCCTGCTCGCGCTGTTCGCCTTCATCCATTTTCTGCGCCGCTTCAGCATGGCGTGGTCCATGCGCGGCTGGCGGCGCACCCAGGGCACGGTGGTGACGGCGGAAATGCGGCGCGCCCAGATGAAGACGGCGGACGGCTGCATCATGTATGATCCGGTCCTGCGCTACTCCTACACCGTGGACGGGCGGACCTTTGAGAGCAGCCGCTTCACCCACCGGACCGTGCGCAATCCGGCGGGCCCCATGACGCAGTTTATTGCCAGGCTGGCGCAGGGTTCGCAGGTGCCTGTGTACTATCACCCGCGCCATCCACAGGAGGCCGTGGTGCAGCCTCTGGCCTGGCGGGGCGCCGCGCTGGCCGCCCTCTTCTGCGCCATGATGCTGGCAGTGCTGGCCACCGCCGTCTGGCTCACGTAAAAGCATGAGCTCCGCCGCTACGAACGCCTTCGCAGCACCACAGCTCGGGCGCTGTGCTCTGGGAGGCCGCGCGGCGCAGATCGCCCTCGTCGGCTTTGTGGCCGGACACGCCTTTCTGCCCAACGTCTGGCTGCATCTGGGCTGGCTCCTCATCGCGGGGGTCACCGCCTGCGTTTGCGTGGACTGGACGCCGCAGATCAAACGCTGGCGGCGGGACGCGGGCGCCTTGTCTGTCATCCTGTTCCTGGCATGGATGACGCTGCGTTCCTGCCTCCAGATGCCCTTGGTTTCAGGATCCACTCAGAATGAAGTCATTCGCGGCATCCTGGGCATTCTCCTGCTGCTGATGTTCTGTGCGCTGGTCTGGCAGCAAAGCCAGACCCGTGGCTCTCTCCGCCTCGTGGGTTGGGCGACGTGTGTGGCGGCCGCACTCGCCGCGCTGATCAGCATCGTGCTCTGCTGCTTCGTTCTGCCCGGTCATCACGTTGGAGAGCGGCTCCAGAACTTTCTCGTGCATGGCGGCCTCAATCCGGTCTGCACCGGCCTGACCTTCGGTTTTGCGGCGCTGTGGCTGGCGGTTTTGGTGGAGGATGTGACCACCCCGTGGCAGCGCCGGCTTTCCTGGGCTGCCTGCATGCTGCTGCACTTTGCCACCTTTCTCTCCGGCAGCCGCGGCGCCATGCTGGCCATGGCCGCGGGCCATGCAGTGCTGCTGACCACGCGCGGCTGGCGGCGTGGCAGGGCGGCGCTGGGCGTGTTTCTGCTGACGGGCACGATCTATTTCACCACCGGACCGCTGCTGGCGCTCACCCTGCCGTCGGGCGCCTCACCATCCGCCTATGCCTTGCAAACCGCTCTCGATCGTGGCGACAACGGCCGCCTGGACATTTACGGCGCGGGCTGGCACGCCGTGGACAATGTCTGGCTCGGCACCGGACAGTGGGGAGTGCGCGAAGTGTGGCAGTGCGAGCTGCAGGCCAGGAGCGACACCTCGCTCCTGGAGCATCTGCACAGCGCTTTCTTTGCCACCCTGGTCCACGGCGGACTCGTGGCTGCGTGTCTGCTGCTGCTGATGCTCGCCTATGGCATCAGACGCGCGTGCCTTCTCGCGGCCCGTGGCGACCCCGCCTGGATCTCCCTGCTGGCTTTTGGCTGCGCCGGTCTTCTGTTTGATGGCGAGTCACTCGCCTCCCTGGCCACGGCGCCACGATTTGAAGGCCTGCTCTTCTGGCTGCCGCTGACCGTGGCGCTCGCGCGCGGGGCGGTTACGGCACCACGCGCAGATTTCTGAAGCCCGCCTCCCCATCAAACACGATCAGGTTGAGCTGTGTCTTGGCTTCGGCGATCACAGGATGCTTCCCAGTCGCCGTCACCCCCGCGATTTGCGCGGTGATCTGATCGCCCTTGAAGCTGATGCGCAGCGTCTGCCAGTCTTCCGTGTTCAACTTGAGCTTCTGGCGCGCGAGCGGCTCGGTCTGGTTTTTGTCCTGGCCTTGATCCGGGTTCTTGGTGATCTCCAGCATGGTGTTGCTGACGACAATGCGGAAGGAATGCCTGCCACCGGTGTGAATGCGCAGCGAGTGCCGTCCCGCGGTGTGCAGTTTCATTTCGTACTGCAAAGTGCCGTCGGTGATCGACAGCGGTGCGCTCAGCGTGGCGCCCTGCTCCGCACCTTTGGGCGCGGGATTCCAGATGGCCTCGTCATGCACCTGCCAGGTGCCGCGGGTCATGGTCCAGGGCTTGCCCGGCAGCGCCTTGAAATCCTCTGACATCACCGCATTTCCCGCCAGCGGCGGGAGTGCAGGCGGCGCCTTCTTCTCAACAATGGGCGGCAGCTCGCGGCTGTAGCCTCCATCGCGGTAGCGGTTCACCAGCGCGCTCAGTTCCTTCACCACTTCCGGGTGCTGCGCGCTGACGTCCGTGGTTTCGGCCGGATCTTCCTTCACATTGTAAAGCTGCGGCTTGAACTGGCTGGCATGCGCTTTCCGCGCTCCGAGTTTCATGTCGCTCACCGGCACGCCTTCGATCCATTTCCACGGACCTTTGCGGATCGCGAAGACGCCATCGGAACTGTGGATGAACATGTGGTCGCGCGTGGGCGCGGCATCCTTCGTGCCGAGAAAGGCGGGCAGCGCGTTGTAGCTGTCTTCCGCGGCGGTGGCGGCTGCGGGCAGCTTTTCCCCCACAATCGCCGCCGTGGTGGCGAGAATGTCGGCAAGGCTGATCATGTCGTTGCATTCGGTGCTCGCGGGGATCTTCGCGGGCCAGCGCGTGATGAAGGGCACCTTGAAGCCGCCCTCCCACACGTCGTGTTTGCCGCCTTTGAGACCGGCGTTCACCTTCAGCCCGGCCTTGAAGGCCTGTGTCTGCACCGTCTCGCGCGTGGGCGTGAAGACGCCGCCGTTGTCGCTGCTGAAAATGACGAGCGTGTTTTCAGCGATGCCCTTGTCATCCAGCGCCTTCAGCACGCCGCCCACACTGCGGTCCAGCTCGAGAATCCAGTCGCCGTAAGGTCCGGCCTTGCTCTTCCCCGCCAGGTCCTTCTCCGGCGTCACGGGATTGTGCACCGCCACCGGTGTGTAGTAGAGGAAGAAAGGCGTGCCCTTCTTCTGCTGGGCAATCCACTCCGCCGCCTTGGTGGTGAGCACCGGCATGACGCGGTCATTCACGCGGCGTGGTGCATCGAGGTCGAGGATCGTCGCCTTGCCATTCTCCGTGTCTTCGGGTCCGTAAGTGGCCTTGAAGCTCGGATCGTCCGCGTCGGGGCCGCGCAGCTTCATGCCGTCGGGGATTTTGCCGCTGCGCAGGCCATAGACGAAACGGTTTTCCACGTACACGCCGGTGAGGTCGCCATGGTTGCTGGGCACGCCGAAATGGTAGTCAAAGCCGATGTCCAGCGGCCCGGGAGAAAGCTCGGCGGTGTAGTCCGTGCGCCATTTCAGCGAGCCGTCGTCCGTGCCGTAGCCCAGGTGCCATTTGCCGATGGCGGCGGTCTGGTAGCCGTGCCTTTTCAGCAGGGAGGCCATGTTCAGCCGTGTGGTCTCGATGTGCAGCGGCGAAAACGTGCCCAGCACCTCATGCGTGAGCGAGGTGCGCCAGCAGTAGCGGCCCGTAAGCACCGAATAGCGCGTGGGGGAGCAGACGGAGGAGGTCGTGTTCGCATCCGTAAAGCGCCGCCCTTCTTTCGCCAGCCGGTCAATGTTCGGCGTCTGCACGAGCTTTCCATCCGCGCCATAGCAGCCCGCGCTGCCGTAGCCGTAGTCGTCGGCCAGGATGATGACGATGTTGGGGGTGTCCGCGGCGATGGCGGACGAAACAATGAGGGCAAACAGGAGCAGAAAACGCATGGCCCCCTTCACGAAGAATTCACATTCGACCTTTCGTGAATTCGCCGTGAACTGAGGCGCGCGCATTGACCACGCTCGTGCCGCGTCGCAGAATGCACCCACGGCGAAATCCACCGCGCCTCCAAAAATGCTCACCCCGCCCACCTCCCGGCTCCTGTCACTGGTCCGTGGCGACACCGCCAGCCTGGTGCGCTGGCTGGCGGAAAAATCCGTGCGGGCGACTCTGCCGCTGGTCATAAGCATCGTGGCCGGATGTGGGGTCTATGGCCTTGCCATCGGCCTGGGACGCGCGCCGCTGATGGCCGTCTTTGTCGCGGTGAAAATGCCGCTGCTCATCTTCCTCACGCTTGGTGTGAACGGTCTCATCAACGGCATGTTTGGCTCGCTGCTGGGCAGCGGCATGTCATTCCGCCAGACCATGCAGGCCTGCCTGATGAGCTTTGCGCTTTTTGCGCTGATCGTCGGTTCGCTCGCGCCGGTCATCCTGGGCATGGCGCTGGACCGTCCGGCGGATGGCACCCCGGAGCTGGAGCCGTGGTACCGCGTGTTTCTGCTCAGCAACACCGCGGTCATCGCCTTTGCCGGCATCATCGCCAATCACAAGCTGCTGCGTTTGATTGAGGCCTTTTCCGGCAGCGCCGCCGCGGCGCAGCGCACTCTGGTGGCGTGGCTGGCCGGGAATCTCTTCGTGGGGGCGCAGCTCTCCTACATCCTGCGTCCTTTCTTTGGCAACCCTGCGCTGCCCGTGGCCTTTCTGCGCCCGGAACCTTTCGACGGCACCTTTTATGAAGCGGTCTGGAGCATGATCGTGGCGAGCCTGCCCGAGGACAATGCGACGGTCGTGCTGCGGCTTTTCCTGGTCATGGGGCTCGTCGTCTGGCTCTGCATGCGTGCCCCCGCCCGCGACCCTGCGCAGGCTTCCAAAGTATTTACCGCCACCACCTCACACCATGAACATTGAAACCACACCCGAGCCGCCTCCCGCCCCGCAATCCACACCGCCAAAGCTGGATCTGCAGCCGCTGGGCGCACACGCCTCGTTTGTGGCCGTGATCGAAGCCCTGCTCAAGCAGCCCGGGCGCATCATGCATGAGTGCAGGCACGGGGGCGGCAAAGTACCTGCCCTTCTGTTTGTGGGCGCCTTGCTGGGCCTGGCGGTGTTTGGCATCCTGCTCGGCACCTTCTCCGGCGGCGCGCAGTACTGGGCGGCGCCGGTCAAAGTGGTTCTGGGAGTGGTGGCTTCGCTCGTCATCTGCCTGCCGAGCCTCTACATCTTCAGCGCTCTCGGCGGCCTGGAGGCGCGGCTGCCGCAGATCGTGGGCATGCTGCTGGCCATGATTGCGCTCACGGCCCTGCTGCTGCTGGGCTTCGCCCCGGTGGTGTGGATTTTTTCCCAATCCACCGAGTCGGAGGGCTTCATGGGCTTTCTCGTGCTCGCGTTCTGGCTCATCGCCCTGTTCTTCGGCTTCCGGCTGCTGCTGGCGGCCGCCAGCACCTTTGGCATGACCCGCAGGCATTACCTCAATGTCTGGATCGGCATCTTCCTGCTCGTGACGCTGCAGATGTCCACCACTCTCCGGCCCCTCATCGGCACCGCCGACACCCTGCTGCCGACGAAAAAGAAATTTTTCCTCCAGCACTGGGGCGATGAACTGGGGGGAGACACGACCGGCCACCGGTACCGCTGACCCCGCCCGAAAGCTTTCCCGCCGCCTTTCTGATTGCGACGGCCCGCGCACGCTTCACAGTGCGTACCATCATGCCCCGTCGCGCGCTCTTCTCTCTATTGCTCTGCCTTGTCAGCCTCTTCCACACCGGCTGTGAAACCACCGGCCTCTCTCCTCAGCAGGCCGCCGCGGTGGAGGCACGTCATCGCCAGATTGCCATGGAGCCGCGTGGTGACTACTTCATCGGCCGCCGCTTCTACATCAATCACACACATCTCTGGGGCTATGTGCGCAGTCCGGGGCAGACTTGGGAAAACTCCAGGCTCGTCATCATGAACGAGCGCTACCAGAAGATCCCCTACCGCCTGCCTGAAGTGCCGAACGAGGGCGGCTACGCCTACGGCGACGACCACAACACCGAGTACACCCTCTGGGGCCGCTTCACCGGACGCAAGGTGTTTGACCCCAACAGCAACCTCGTCCTGCCCGAGTTTGAACTGCGCCGCTGGGAAGTCCGCAACGAAAGTCCCGGCTGGCTCTTCAAGCCCAACGAGCGCTTCAACGGCTCCCAGCTCCTGCGCTCCGAGCCCGGCACGACTCCCTGACGGGAATGACGAAACCCGGATGGCGAATGACGAATTTCATCCCATTCGGGCTTCGCGCTTCCTTCGTCATTCCTCATTCTGATTTCGTCATTTTTTCTTCATGCCCACGACCGACCTGATCGCCGATCTCGAATGGCGCGGCCTGCTCAAGCAGTGCAGCGACCTCGATGCCCTCAAGGAAGCCCTCAAAACCCAGCAGACCTTCTACTGCGGCTTTGACCCCACCGCGGACAGCCTCCACATCGGCAACCTCCTCCCTCTCATGGCCCTGCGCCGCGTGCAGGAGCATGGGCACAAGGCCATCGCCATCGTCGGCGGCGGCACCGGCCTCATCGGCGACCCCAGCGGCAAGGCCAACGAGCGCACGCTCAACACGCCCGAGACCGTCGCCGAATTTGTGAAGCGCATCGAAGTGCAGATCCGCAGCATCCTCGTGCCGGAGCAGACCATCGTGGAAAACAACGCGGACTGGATCTGCAAGATGAGCGCCGTGGAGCTGCTGCGCGACGTGGGCAAGAACTTCACCATCGCGTGGATGCTGGCGAAGGAATCCGTGAGCGCGCGCCTGGAGAGCGGCATCTCCTTCACTGAGTTCACCTACATGATCCTGCAGGCCTACGACTTCGTCGTGCTCAATGAGCGCCACGGCTGCACCGTGCAGATCGGCGGCAGCGACCAGTGGGGCAACATGACCGCCGGCATCGACCTCGTGCGCAAAATGCGCGACCAGAGGAACCTGCCCGAGCAAAGGACCTTCGTGATCACCTTCCCGCTCATCACCACCAGCTCAGGCAAGAAATTCGGCAAGTCCGAAGCCGGCGCTATCTGGATGGACGCGAAGAAGACCAGCCCCTACGCCTTCTACCAGTTCTGGGTGAACTCCGAAGACCCGGACGTGCCGCGCTTCCTGCGCCAGTTCACCCTGCTCTCGCACGAGGAGATCGAAGCCATCGAGGCCGAGCACAATGCCAATCCCGGACAGCGCAGCGGCCACAAGCGCCTCGCCGCCGAAGTCACCCGCATGGTGCATGGCGAAGAAGAGCTGCAAAAAGTCATCCTCGCCTCCCAGGCCCTCTTCGGCGGCGCCGATCTCGCCACCGCCGATGTCGGCACGCTCATCGAAGCCACCGCCTCCGCGCCGAGCACCGAAGTCGATCTCGCCACCATCCCGCAGATCGCCGATCTCCTCGTCACCCTCGGCCTCGCCACCTCCAAAGGCGATGCCGGCCGCCTCATGAAAGGCGGCGGCTTCTACATCAACAACGTCCAGGTCCCTGCCGGAGAAGTCCCCACCCTCACCGCCGAAAACTTCCTCGGCGGCAAGCTCTGCATCCTCCGCAAGGGCAAGAAGAGCTACGCGACGGTCCGGGCGGGGGTGTGAGGGCACGCCACGTTTTCCCATAGAATGACGGCCGCTTTGCGTTAAAATGACTGCATGCAACTGACTCTCGACATCCCGGACGATGTGGCCCGTTCCCTGCCTTTGCCACAGGAAGAACGACGCCAGCGTCTGCAGACGGAGATGGCCTGCCTGCTCTACTCCAAGGGTTGGCTGAGCTATGGTCAGGCCGCGCGTGTGTCTGGTCTTGACTACTATCGCTTCGGCTTCGAACTGGGCGACCGCAACATTCCCCGTCAAATGAGCGAAGAAGACGTGGAGCACGAGCTGGCCTATGCACATCGTCAGCAACACGTCTCCCGTCTCTAACCTCGCCATTGTCGGCAGGCTTGACCTATTGCGCGCCAAATTTGGACGCGTCATCATTCCGCTGGCGGTCGCCTTTGAATTGTCCCGGCTCAGTCATCCTGGTGCCTCGTCAGCCATCAAGGCCGCCCTGGCTTCCGGCTGGCTCGCAATCGTTCCGGTGCCTGATCGCACTCTGCTTCCAGTGCTTCGCGCACGGCTGGATGAGGGCGAGGCAGAAGCCATCGAACTAGCACGTCAGACGAATGCCGATTTGCTCATCATCGATGACGCCGCCGGGCGTGCCGTTGCGCGCGAAGAGGGCCTGCCTTTTGTCGGGATCATCGGCCTGCTGGCCGAGGAACGCGAAGCAGGCCGCATCGTCAGCCTGAAAGCGGAGCTGGATCGTCTTCGCGCTGAATCGCGATTCTTCATCGCTCCGGCATTGGAAGAAAGCGTGTTGCGCCGTGTGGGTGAGATCGCATGATCTCCCACCGCTCATCATGAAGCTTCTTGCCGCTCTTGGTTTCATCATCGCCTCCGTCTCGGTTTCGATTCGCGCCGCAGACTCGTCCCCGCTCAATGCCGACCTCCTCATCGTCGGTGGCAACGAATCCGCCTGTGCGGCAGCCGTTCAGGCCGCGCGACTGGGCGTGAAAAAGATCGTGCTGGTCAATGACATCGAATGGCTCGGCGGGCAGTTCAGCGCGGAAGGCGTCGGCTGCCCGGATGAATGGACAGGCGTGAACGGGAGACGCGTGAATTTTCCCCGCAGCGGCATTTACAGCGAGGTCATCAACCGCATCCGCGCGCACAATTCACAAACCTACGGCATCCCCTCGCCCGGCAATTCCTACTGCGGCACCGAAACCATCGAGCCCGCCGCCGCAGCCAAGATTTTTGAAGATCTCGTCAAACCCTACACCGACTCCGGCGTGCTGCGCATCGAGCGCGGCTGGCAGCCAGACAAGGTGACCCTCGAAAACAACCATGTCACCGGCTGCCTCTTCGTTCGTAGTTCGGGCTTTAGCCCGTCTGGCATCCTCACTGTCCGCGCCAAGCTCACCCTCGACTCCTCCGACTGGGGCGATGTCATCCACCTCAGCGGCGCAAAATACGCCGCAGGCCCCGATCTGAAATCCCGCTTCGGCGAAGCCAGCGCTCCCTCGTCCTTTGATGATGCAGGCGCGCAGGAAATGAACCCGCTCTCCTGGTGCGTCGTGCTGCGTGAAGCAGGCAAAAACAGCACCCTTCCCAAACCCGCCACCTACGACCCGCGCTCCTTTGCCGCACTCGACAAAACACCGCCGTGGGTGGACAGCGACATGAGCACCGGTCCTTACAGCCAGTCCGGCTGGAGCGTGTACACGCACCGGCGGCTGGTGGACCGCTGGCACAATCACCTCGCGCCCGGCACAGAGGCGACCTTTCTGAACTGGCCCGTGCAGGATTACCCGCTCTGCCAGCTTCCGCAGCGGGTGGTAGATGCCCTGGAAAAGACCGAAGCGGGAGCGTCGAGGAAGAACATCGTCGATCTCACACCCGCGCAGCGGCAGATCATCTTCGACGACGCGAAGCAGCACACGCTGGGCATGCTCCACTATCTGCAGACCGCGGTGCACGATCGCGTGGGCGACTTCCCGCAAAGCTTCCGCTACATGCAGCCCACCACGGAGTTTGGCACGCCCGATCTCCTGCCGCCGAAACCCTACGTGCGCGAAGGCCTGCGCATGGAGGCCCTCTACATGCTGCGCGAGCAGGACATCCGCGCCGAAACCCGCGAACCCAAATGGGCGAAAGTGATGGTTCCTGACGGCCTGTTTGGCTTCCAGTTCAACATCGACTTCCATCCCACCCGCCGTCGTTTTCTCAGCGAGGACCGCAACGGCCCCTGGCAATATGTACAGACGCCCTCGCGCGGCTGGCACACGGACACCGACCGCGCCATGTTTCCCCTGCGCGGCCTCGTGCCCGTGCAGATGAACGGCCTCCTCGGCTGCTCCAAGAACATCGGAGTCAGCAGCGTGGTGCAGAGCGCGCTGCGTCTGCACGGCCAGATGATGCATGTCGGCCAGGCCAGCGCCACACTGGCGTGGCTCTGTCTGCGCGAGGGCATCCAGCCTCGCGCGGTCGCAGCTTCGCAAAAGCACTGGCGTGAGATTCAGCTTCGCCTCGCACGCGGCTGCGGCGGCCCCGGCGTGCTGCTCTTTCCCTGGCAGGATCTGCCTTTGGATGCCGCGCATTTTGAAGCCGCCAGCATGCTCGCCATTCGCGGCATCTGGCCGGGGGATGCGAACAGCGTTTTCTTTGATGCCGACCACATCATGACACGCCGCGAGCTCGCCCGTGTCCTCGCACGAATCCTCCGCGCCAAATCGAATCCGCCCGAATGGAAAGTCGCCGCCTCACCACGCTTCACCGATGTCGGCAAAGACGATCCCGATCGCATCGCCATCGAGTCGCTGTGCTCCTGGGGCATGACCACCACCGATGAAAACTTCCACCCCGAGGACAAAGCCGGCTGGTCCATGCTCCACCGCTGGTGCACCGCCTTGAAGCTCCCGGTGAATCCCGGCCTCGCCAGCAAAGACGTGGCGCAGCGCCCTCTCCTGCGTGCCGATGCGGTGGTCCAGCTCTGGCATTCGCTGCAGCAGCAGGGTGAATGGCTCAACGATGATGACTCATGGCTGCAGCCCGGGCAAGACCACGATGAAGACGGCCGCATGAATCTCGATGACCCTCTGCCCTTCGACCGCAACAACAACGGCGTGCCGGACCGCCTCGAGCCCCTGCGGTGATATCACGCCGCATTCAAAACCGGTCTCCATTCAGCCGAATTCAGCTCTGTCCTTGCGCTCGTGCGCTCGTGTCCACGCTTCATTTCTCACTTTTTGTACATGAGTGCCGCAAACCCATGGGCCTCAATGATCCCGGATGGGATCACAGCCGGTAGCCAGGGATCAGCTCGCGTAGCGAGCGCCATCCCTGGAAGGGAGGCGCCCGCTCCGGAAGCAAAGCCAGCGCTTTCTACACACTCCGTGCCCTCCAGCAGCGCTTCACCGTACCGCCGCCACATTCACACCGCTTCGCCACGCACAAAGCCCCGACCCTCCTGCGGGCAGGGAGCATTTGGGAAGCGCGACTTAACTGGTTTCATTCGGGCTCTTTTTCGACCGCGCACGGTATAGATCACGCCTCCCTGCGCTGCGCCCACTTCTTCCCGGACGCAAGAGCCCGCAGCGTTTCCTTCAGCCGCCGCTGGATCGTCTCCTCCTGCTTCGCGCTGCTGATCCACACTTTGTACTCGCGCTGGCAGGAAATGCTCATGGCCTTGAAGCCCGCCGCGGCCGCCTTGTTCTGTTTCAGCGCCTTCTCCAGTGCCGGCGGCATCGGCCACTCGGCTCTCTTCTTCATCGGCGGCGGCTTGGCAGACTCATCTGCGTCCAGCGCCACGGCGGCATGCAGCAGACGCTGAAACGCCTTCGCATTCAGCTTCTCCAGCCTCGTCACGCGGATGGTCAGGATGCTGGTGTTCTCCTCACCTCCTTCAAACAGATCCGTGATCTCGCGCAGCTCCGTGCCGCGGAAGAAGGCGACGCCCAGATGTTTCTTGCACGCGCTGATGGCGCAGATGTTTTTCCGCCCGCTGAAGCACAGCATGTTCCATTTGATGGACTCCGTCAGGTCCGGCTCCCAGCGCTGGATCCAGCCGCGCACCTGCCGCGCCATGGCCTGCGAGAACTCTGGCGCGAGATCGAGCCAGGTCTCGGGATCACGTGTGGCCGGGCGGGCGACGTCCATGCCAGCGAAGCTTAGCTCACGGGCTTGAGCACCACCTTGTTCACGTCCAGCACGGCGCTCTTCGCCTTCGACACCGGATCAATCACAAGGCGCATTTTGCCCGGCGCTTTGATCTCCACTTCACCCACCTGCTCCTCGGACCACTTCTGGAAACCACCGGTGTCCTTCACATTGAACTTCAGCTCCTGGTCCCCCAGCTTCACCGCCACCTGGCTGCCTTCGTTACCGGTGCCGCAGCCGTGGACCACGGTCACCTTGAACTTGCCCGGTTTGGTGACTTCAAAATCCCACTCCGCAAAGTCGTCCTCGCTGGTCCAGAAGCCCAGGCAGTTTTTCTCAGACTTGGGCTCGTAGCGCATGTTTTCAGACCACGTCGTGGCGCTGCTGGCCTCGAGCGTGATGCTGCCGTCCGCAGCCTGCACGGGCGCCGGGCCTTCAGGCGCGGGCACAAAGGCCACCTCATGGATTTCAAACCCGGGCTCCGTGCCCGTGGCGGCCGCAAAGATCGAAAACGGGTAGGTCGTGGTCTTGTCCACATACACCGTCCCATACACCACGCGCTTCGGCTGGCTGGAGGCCATGAGCGTCTTCTTCAGCGGCTGCTGGGCAAAGCGGAACTGCGTTCCCAGCGTGGCATTTCTCAGGGTGTAGGTCAGCCGCACCTCGTAGCGGCCCCAGCGCTTGGCGTTGAAGCTGGAGCAGTCATACTGATCCCAATGCTGCTGGGAGGTGTGCTTGATGTCCTTCGGCTCGATGACGATCACCCCCCGGGTCGGCTCGTCCACACGCAGCGCGGGTTCATCACTGCCAAAACCGTTCAGGTCCACCGGTGTCGCGGCAAACACAGGTTCCGCGGGCTTCGCGGGCTCCATCGCCTTCGCAGGTGGGGGAATGGGCACGGGCGGCGGAGCCACCGGCTTGGCGGCCACAGTTGCTGGCGCGGGCGCCGGTGCGGCGGCGGGCTGCTCTTGCTTGCCGCAGGAGCTGAGGGCGAAAAGCAGCGCTAAGGCGCCGGCGGCATGAGGAAGAGCGTGGCGTTTCATGGTGGTCGAGTCCGTAATGATGCAGGCGGAAGCCTGCCCCGCAACAGAAACGCACGGGGACTTTCGCCCCCGTGCGACCCGACTTCACTGCTGGCTCAACTAACAAAAACTCGCCGTTAGAAGCGGATGCTCATGTCCATGGTGAAACGGTTGTTGGAAAGGCCATAGGGCTTCACCACCGCCATTTCATAGGCAAAGCCGATGTCCACATTCTTCTGGATGCGTGAACGGAAGCCGATGCCCAGCATCCCCTGCGTCACGCCGCTGGCATTGCCCGCGCCGAAGTTGATCACATCGTAGCCGTTGCTCCGCAGCCCGGGGATGTTGGAGGCGCTGTTCAGCGAGGTCCAGAAGTTGGCGGTGGCAAAGGGGATGAACCACCGGCTCACGTAGTAGTCCACCATCATGCTGTAGTGGGCCATGGTGTTCTGCTCATTGCGCAGCATCGGGATCAGCACGCCCACGTTGCCCGTCAGGTGCAGGTCTCCAAAACCCTTCGCAAAGGAGACGAAGGGATTGAGCTGGCCGCTGCCACGGCCGTGAAAGACATCTTTGTCCCCCGTCGGAATCTGGAAGGTGAAGCCAGGCGTCAGGATGAACTGGTTTTCGACGTCATTGATCAGCGCGTATTTGAAGCCCGCCGCCAGATCCATCCAGCCGCTGCCCTTCACTCCGGTGCCGTTGATGTTCAGGTAGCCGTCCTGCGTGGCGATGAACGCCAGCCGGTCCGTCAGCGCGTAGCGGAACTGGATGGCCCCGACACGCGCGCTGCCACGACCTGTCACAAACTGGTTGTCGAAGTTGTGATAGATAAAAATGGGGCGGATCTCAGACCGGATCACCGGATCTTCGAAATAGATCGGATTCGTGACCGGGGAGATGGTGTTCTCCTTCCAGTCAAAGGGATCGGGAACAGGGTTTTTCGCCGGAGCGGGCGTGCCAGCGGTGGCGTTTGAAAAGGACACGGCTGCTACGACGCTGAAGCCCAGCGCAAGCAACCACCGGTATTGGGAGTGTGGTTTATTGACCATCCATCAACAAAGCACACGCGCTTCCGCTTTGATCCGCGTGAATTGGCATCCATTGAACGTGTGATGCGACGAGCCTGAGACGCAATCTCTCTAACGCCGCCAGTACTCGCAAAACAGCAGGCCAAAAAGCAACTCTTCACGCTTCCGCCGCGTGAACCCCGCGGCGCTCAGCAGTGGCGCCACATTCACCAGTTCATGCGCCGCCAGCCGCGTCACCCGGCGGAAAAACGCATACAGGACCCCCACGATCATCCGGCTGCACACACGCCGCACCACACCCGGCGCGATTTGGAAATCCGCATGCAGCCACCCGCCCGAGATCGTTGCCGCACCGGCAATCACCGGCACCAGCCGCTGCAGTTGATCCACGCGGAAACAATCAAGAAAGAAACAGGTCACGATGAGGTCATAGGCCGCCTGCGGCGGCTGCCAGGCCAGCGCGTCCGCATGGATGAACTCCACCCGCGCATCCTCCAGCCCTGCGCGCCGCAGCCGCGCACGTGCCAGGTCAATCATCACACTGCTGGCCTCCACCACCGTCACCCGCGCCTCTGGAAAGCGACGGCACAGCTCCACCAAAAAGCGCCCGTTTCCCTCCCCATAGATCAGCACCTGCTGCGGCGGTGAAAGCGCCGGCAGCAGGGCCGTGCGCGCCCGCTGCAACTGCCCGCCGGCACACAGCGCCTCCATCCAGCGGTAATGCGGTGCCAGCAGGTCAAAGCTCATGCCTCAGTCAGAGCGTCGGGCCTTCCCATCCGCAACCTCCAACAATTCCTCACTTTCACGATCCTCATTCCCGGCCTAATTCGTCATTCCCCATTCGTCCTTCGTCATTTTCCATCTCTCATGAAACTCACCACCTGGAACGTCAACGGCATCCGCGCCTCCCTCGGCAAAGGCCTCCGCGAATACATGCTCTCCGGCGATGCCGACGTCATCTGCCTGCAGGAAACCAAGGCCCAGCAGGAGCAGGTGGACCTGGCCTGGTTCCCCGGCTACAGCGCCGTCTGGAACAGCGCCCAGAAAAAGGGCTACTCCGGCACTCTCATTCTCAGCCGCGTCCCCTTTCACACCTTCACCCACGGCTTCGGCATTGATGAACACGACCGCGAAGGCCGCCTCATCACTGTCGAGTTCCCGGACTTCTACGTCGTGAATGTGTACACACCCAATTCACAGGCCGAGCTCGCACGCCTCAGCTACCGCCTCTCCTGGGACGATGCCTACCGCGCGCATCTGAAGAAGCTGGAAAAGAAAAAGCCCGTCCTCGCCTGCGGAGATCTCAACTGCGCCCATCAGGAGATCGACCTCGCCAATCCAAAGTCCAACCGCATGAACCCCGGCTTCAGCGATGAAGAACGCGCCAGCTTCACCCGGCACCTCGACGCCGGCTTCCTCGACGTCTTCCGCCAGTTCGACCCCAGCCCCGGCCGCTACACCTGGTGGACCCAGCGCACCCCCGACGCCCGCGCCAAGAACATCGGGTGGCGTCTCGACTACTGGCTCGCCTCCGAAAAGCTGAAGCCCGCCCTGAAGTCATGCACCATCCGCTCCGACATCCACGGCAGCGACCACTGCCCCGTCGAGCTGGTCGTGGGGTGAACAATGAAATGATCAACAAGAAGACTATGTTTCGCTCCATTGACTCGAACTTGATACATTGGCAATAAACATGAAGATTGAACTTAGCCGTTCTGATATCGAAACACTCTTGGAGTCACTCAATTATTCCAAACTCCATATGTCGAAAGCTCTAGTTTTTCCAGATGATGGAACTAACACTGTGCGGCGTGCTAACATTGAAAGAGTCGAGCTCGTCGAAACCAAATTGCGATTTGCTCGCAATGAAAATGCAGATTGATCCCGGAGGGATCCAAGAAATTAGCCAGGGGTCAGCTCGCGCAGCGAGCGCAGCCCCTGGAACAACGCACCCACCCAAAGTCCTCTCAAGGTCGCATCCTGAAGGGATGCGAGAAGCTTTCATCGGCTCCTCGTCTACGCTGAGCGTCACATTTCTTCTCGCATACCTCCGGCATGCTCTCCCTTGAGCCGGCTGTACGTTCTATAGGGTCTGCTGGTTCTAACTCGCCACGCCTCGCTTCACCAGCGGCTGCCTTTCCTCATCTCTCCGGGATGATCCGTCACTTGCAGTTTGCCATCTTGACGCTCACACGCCATCCCCGACAATCAAACCATGGAGGTCACAATCGAATACGCCAAGGCACACTTCTCCCACTTGCTGCAACAAGTAGCGCTGGGAGAAGAAGTGCTGCTGCTCCAGGGTGCAGTGGCGGTAGCGCGCATCGTGCCGGTTAAATCATCACTGCCGCTGACACGCCCATGCGTGGGTGAACGCACCTCAGGCCCCGTTCGCTGGAACACCGCTTCTTTTGCGGCATTGGATGAAACGGGCATGCACGAACTAGGACTGCTGTAGCGTCCTGCGTTCTGGTGGCCTGATGAGTCTTCGCTGGAGCTCTTATCCAGTTGCAGCGCAACTGGACTACTTCCCCAGCCCCTCCCGCACCTTCTTCGGCAGCGCCGCCACCACGAGCTCATACGAGTGCTTCACCAGCTCCCGCACCAGCCGCGGCGGCACCGTCCCGTCCAGCATCACGGTGTTCCAGTGCTTCTTGTTCATGTGCCAGCCAGGCTTGATGCCTTGGTGCTCGTCCCGCAGCTCGATGGCGCGCTGCGGGTCACACTTGAGATTGATGCTGGCGGGGAAGTCTTCCGGCACCGTCACCGCAAACATCTTGCCGCCGACCTTGTACACCAGCGCCTCCGGTCCAAAGGGCTGCGTCTCCTCCGCGCCGGGAAAACTCAGGCATTGCTCAATGACATCAGGCAGTTCCATGGGGCACGATAGGCCCGGCCCGGCCCGGGGTCCAAATCTTACCGCGAATCCCCCTCTATTCGTTTGATGAACCGCTCATCACGGTTCTTTCTTGGCCTCAGTCCATGCCCATGCGTTCCCTGTCCCTCCGAGAAAGAGTGATCGTGGTTTTTGCCACCGTTCACCTGACCTTCCTTTTGTTCGGCGCGCTCCCGCTGCGCTGGCGGGAAGGCCTGCACGTGGCCCCCCCGTTCCGTGTTTATGAGCGCATCACCCGCTGCCATCAGCTCTGGAACATGTTTGAGACCATTCCAAACATGAACCGCCTGGAGGCCCGCCTCGTGGTTCAGGAGGGAAGCCAAAAGCCGCGTGCGGAGGGCGTCATCCTGCCTGGCCTGCGCCGCTTTTCCCAGCATGACCACGTGCGCCTGAACAACTGGATGGTCAACGTCATCTTCAATCCCACCCGCGGCGTCTTCCGCGAAGCCTACATGCGCAATGCGGCTGCCGAGCTCCTCCGCTCCGGGCGCTACACACCCCGCGCCAGGATGACCCTGGAGGTCATTCCGGCTTACACCCGCAGCTTGGTCGGCGTCCGTTCCCTCAAGGAGATCGCCGTCGAACGCCCTTCCGTGCTGGGGCCCTTCGAGCTCGGCACCCTGGCTCCCAACCCCGCACCACCCCGGCCCGCTCCATGAGCATGAGCGCGCAGAGCTCCCAGTCCCGTTTCACGGACCTGTTTCTCGGAAAGGCGGACTCCCGTGTGTATGCCAGCATTCGCATCGCCTTCGCCCTCGTCTCCCTGCTCAATCTCATGCAGATCTGGCCGGAGAGAGCGGTCTTTTTCACCGATGCTGGCATGGTGGACCCTGAGGTGGTGAAAAAGTACACCGTGGGACCCTATTTTTCGGTGTTTGCCCTGTGCCGCGACCTCTCCGCCGTCAGCACCTACATGCTTTTCAACGGTGCAGCCATGCTGCTGCTGCTGCTCGGCATCTGGCCCCGCGTCGCGGCCGTCATCATCTACGCATGGTATGTGTCCTACAGCATGCGTGCACCTTTGATCTCCGTGGGCTGGGACGAAGTACTGCGCTGCACTGCCTTTCTGGTGCTCGTTTCGCCCATGCCGGCATGCTGGTCCCTGCGCTCCCGCAAGGCGCGCAAACGGTCCCCGCCCGAACCGTACGTGCCCTGCTACGGCCTCACCTTGATGCGCGTGCAGCTCGCGGTGATCTACCTGCAGGCCGTGCTGGCACGCCTGGACAATGAATTCTGGATGAGCGGTGAATTCATGAGCTTCTTCCTCCTCTCCCACAATTCCCGCTGGCCCGGCCTCTGGGTGCTGAACTATGGCCTTCCACTGAAGGTGCTCACCTACCTCGTGCTCCTCGTTGAGCTCGCCATTCCCATCCTGCTCATGGTCCGCCGCTGGCGCTGGTACGGCTTCATCACAGGCATCGCCTTGCACGCCGGCATCTGCCTCATGTCGTACAATCTCGTCCTGTTTTTCCTCGCCATGATGGTGCTCTACCTGAGCTTCCTCCAGCCCGAGGATTTCGACCGCCTGCAGCGCCGCCTGCCCTTCCGGTCGTAGGTCGGCCGTGTTTGGCGTCGAAGAAGTATCATACCACGCTCTGTTATAGCATTTTCCAAAATAGAGTTCCGAAAAATGGGTCGGGCGACGGTCCCCTTCGGGTACGATGGAACACCCAATTTTACGGCAAAGAGGCAGAGAGGCAGAGGGACCAGAGAATCGATACAAGCCTCTGCCACCTCTGCACCTTTGCCCCTCTGCGGCAAACCGAACCTCCAAAGACTCGCCTTACCGGAAATCAGTTTCGCGAATCGCTATAAATACGGGTCCATTCTCCTCGCGCACCAGCCCCAACGGGGCGACGGATTCAGCCCAGGGCGCGGCGAGGCACGAGCAAGCCCTGGGTCACTCGCACACAACCCGGAGAAGCAAACCCAGCGCTTCGTCACATCACGCCGGGTTCCAGCAGCGTTTGCAACGCGCCCCGCCACGCTTCTGCGCCGCAAGCATCCATCGCACTCATCTCAGTTTTCGCTGCCCCCAAACAACCTCATCCGCCCTAAGCAGAGTGCCAGTCACTCAGACCGGTTTTCAACTGTCGATGGTATCAATGCCAACGGCGCGCTCCGCCAAACCGTCCGACTACGAGGACGTTCCCACGCCATGCAGCCTGCCGTACGGGCGGGCTCTCGCCGCACCCATCCAACGGCAAACTTGCATCACTTACACCAGCATCAGCGCCGGGTTCTCCAGCAGCTTGCGCATCTCCGCCAGGAAGGTGGCGGCCACGGCGCCGTCCACCACGCGGTGGTCGCCGCTCAGGCCCACCCACATGCGCTGTCCCACCACGATCTGCCCCTTGTCATTGACGACCGGTGCGGAGCGGATGCTGCCGATGGCCACGATGGCGGCCTGCGGCGGATTGATGATCGCGGCAAACTGGTCGATGCCATACGCGCCGAGGTTGGAAACGGTGATGGTGCCGCCGGCGAAGTCATCCGGACTGAGCTTCTTGTTCTTGGCCTTGCCAGCCAGGTCCTTCACGCTCTGGCTGATCTCCAGCAGCGTCTTCTTCTCCGCCTGCTTGATGACCGGCGTCACCAGACCGTCATCAATCGCGATGGCGACGCTGAGACCCACGGACTTGAACTTCACAATCGCATCCCCATCCCAGGCGGCATTGATCGCGGGCTGCGCCTGTGCGGCACGGATGACGGACTTCAGGATGAAATCGTTGACGGTGTACTTGTTGCCACCGGTCTTTTCAGCGGAGGCGTTCAGATGCGCGCGGAAGGCCATGAGCGGGCCGGCGTCCACTTCCATCTGCAGGTAGAAATGCGGGATCTGCGTCTTCGAGGCCAGCAGGCGCTCGGCAATGATGTTGCGCATGCTGCTGGTGGCCACGCGCTCATCCTCCGGCCCGATGACGGGACGGATCGCGGGAGTGGCGGCCACACGGCCTGCGGCACCGCCGCCCACCGGGGCGTTTTCCACATCCGCACGCACCACACGGCCGCCAGGGCCGCTGCCGACGAGGGAATTGAGATCCACGCCACGCTCCGCGGCGATCTTCTTCGCCAGCGGGGAGGCCTTCACGCGCAGCGTGGCATTGCCAGCAGCGGCACGGCTCTTGTGCTGCGGGGCCAGCGGCAGGCGCGAGCCAGGAGCGGCGGCCTTCGTGGCAGAGGCTGCGGGCTTCTTCTCAGCCGCTGGTGCGGGAGCCGCGGCGGCCTGCGCTTTGGCGATGAGCTCGTCGAGATTGGCCGGAGCGGCCTCGTCTTCCTCCAGGAACACGGCCAGCGGCGCACCGATTGGGACTTTGACACCGGCGTTGATGATGAACTTATGCACCACACCCTCAAACGGGCTGCCCCACTCCATGGTCGCCTTGTCGGTTTCGATGTCGGCGATGGCCTTGCCATTGGTGACTTTGTCCCCTTCCTTGACCGTCCATTTGGCAATGGTCCCCTCGGTCATGGTGTCACTGAGCTTGGGCATTTCGATGAATTTTGGCATGGCGGAAAAACGGGATGAGCGGTTTAAAGAAGGGGCAGGGAACGAGGGGGGATCAGCAAATGCCAAGCGCTTTGGCGACGACGACGTCCGCCGTCGGAAGCTGGATGGCCTCCAGCGGCGGGCTGTAAATCGCGGGGGAGTCCAGGCTGCACACGCGCTGCACCGGGGCGTCCAGCTCGTCAAAAATGCGTTCCTGGATCATGTACGCGATCTGGGCGCCGATGCCGCAGTAGGGCTTGTTTTCCTCCACGTAAATGGCGCGGTGCGTCTTCGCCACGGACTCCAAAATCGTGTCCTCATCCAGCGGGCGGATGCTGCGCAGGTCCACCACTTCAGCGCTGATGCCGTGCTCTTCTTCCAGAATCCGTGCGGCTTCCAGGCAGGTGATGACCGCCTTGCCGTGGGCGATGAGGGAGATGTCCGTGCCCTCGCGTTTCACGTCAGCCAGGCCCAGGGGGATGAAAAGTTCGCCGCCGGGCAGCTCGTCATTGGCGGGCACTTCCCATTCCTCGCCGTAGAGCTTCGTGCTCTCCATGAACATCACCGGGTCATTGTCGCGGATCGCCGCCTTCATGAGGCCCTTGGCGTCGTAGGCGTTGCTGGGGCACACGCACTTCATGCCGGGGAAATTCGCCATGATGTTCTCAGGCGTGTGGGAGTGGGTGGCGCCCACGCTGGTGCCGCCATTGGCCGGGCCGCGGATGACGATGGGGCAGTTGATCTTCCCCCCGCTCATGTAGCGCACCATGGCCCCATTGTTCACGATCTGGTCCCAGGCCACCGTGTAGAAGCTCCAGAACATCAATTCCATCACCGGCCTCACGCCCAGCATGCTCGCGCCGATGCCCATGCCGATGAAGCCCGCCTCGCTGATGGGGGTGTCCACCAGGCGCTTGTCCCCCCACTTGTCCCACAGGCCCTGGGTCACTTTGTAGGCCCCGTTGTACTGGGCCACTTCCTCGCCCATGACCACGACCATGGGGTCACGGGCGATTTCTTCATCGAGGGCTTCACGGACGGCGTCGCGGTAGGTAATTCGGCGGGGCATGGCGGGGTTTGGGGAGGCAGTAAGTCGGGTCGGGGCGGGGCGGTGTCAAGCGGGGGGCTGCATAGAGAAAGGACATTCTGCCGCCCTGCCCTGAAGGGCGCAAAAATCGGCCCAACCGCTCCCAAAGCTCAAAAAAGGCCGGTTGGCAGGCGATTTTATTAATAAATCTTAACTTTTTCTAGAAATGATGTTGACGATCAGCCGAAAGTTTAGTTGAACGGAGCTTGTTCATTCTTCGCTCGTGCCACTTTCCACCGGTCCATCCTCCTATACTGGCCGCAAACTTGCTCAAAAAACACGAGCGAAGTGTAAAAATGCTTTTATACTGACCACCCCCTGCGTCCCAGCCGGGGGCAAGGACGTTGGTCCTTGTATCGTATTACCCACCTAGAACGCTCAATATGGAACTCGACGGAGGCATCAAGATTTACCTGCGTGAGATCGGCAAGACTGACTTGCTGACTCCCGACCAGGAGGTCGAGCTTGCCGAACGCATCAAACGTGGCGACCCCGAAGCCCGTTCGCACATGATTCGTGCGAACCTGAGGCTCGTGGTGAAAATCGCCCAGGATTACGCCAACTACGGTCTGCCCCTTCTCGACCTCATCTCTGAAGGCAACATCGGCCTCATGAAGGCCGTGGAACGCTTCGACCCGAACAAAGGCGGCAAGCTTTCAACCTACGCCGCCTGGTGGATCAAACAGTCCATCAAGCGCGCCCTCGCCAACCAGTCCAAGACCATCCGCCTCCCTGTCCACATGGTGGACAAGATCAGCAAGATGCGCCGCGTGGCCATGGCCATGTCTGAGGAACTGGGTCGCGAGCCCACCGACGACGAACTCTCCGAGGAAATCGGCATCGACCGCGCCAAGCTCAGCCAGCTCAAGGTCGCCTCCATGCGCCCGGCCTCGCTCGACGCCCCCATCAGCGACGACGACAGCACCGAGTTCGGTGAAATCGTGGGCGACGAAAACGCCCAGACCCCCTTCGACCTGCTCTCGCACAAGAACATGCACAGCCAGCTCGATGGCCTGCTGACCGTTCTCGACGAGCGCGAACGCAAGATCATCGACGCCCGCTTCGGCCTCGCCGGCCAGAAGCCTCGCACGCTGGAAGAAGTCGGTCAGGAGTTCGGCGTCACGCGCGAGCGTATCCGTCAGTTGCAGAACATCGCCCTGCGCAAACTGCGCCGCGCCCTGCAGAAGAAGGAAGACCCGATTCCCAAGGCCCTCCGCAACGCCGGCGGCAAGAAGAAGCGGAAAAAAGCCGCCGCTGCCGAAGCCGAAGAGGATTAAGATTCCAAAATCACGAAGCCGGGTGTCGCAAGACCCCGGCTTTTTTGCGGCTTGGAAAGTAGCCTTGTTCCTGTGGAACAAGGGAACGCATCGCAAGAACAAGCAGCATGAAAGACCGTGCGGTTTCCGGCACAGCGGAGCCATCCCTTGTTGCACAGCAACAAGGCTACTTCTTCACCGGCACCCACTGCACCGCATCCGCGATCACCACCTTGTCCGGCTCCGTCCCTTCATTCGACACCCGCACCCACCCCGCACGCCCCGCTTCAAACCGAAACTTCCCCAGCGTGCGAAACAGCCGCCCGTGCTCCGGCTCCTGTTGCTGATTGATGATCACCTTCGTCTCTCCATCCGCATGATGAATCGTCACCGGTGTCTTGGTCGAGCGCCGCACATTGTAGCAGTGCGCCAGCCGCACCTCATACCAGCCAGCCTTCGGCAGCGTGGGCGTGAAGGTCACGGACTTGCTGCCCTTCCCCGCCTTCATGTCATGCAGGTAACCCAGCCCCACATACGGCGGCGTGTGCGTGGAGTACTGCCACTCACCCACCAGCTCCGCATCCATCTCATCCACCACGATGCCGGGCAGCGTTTTCGCATCGGCCACGATGAATTTCACCATCTCCGGCCGGTCCACCTCGCCGGGCGGGTGAATGTTGGACACAGCCTTCGGATGCGGCTTGAGAGCCTCGGCGGCCAGGGCGGCGCCAAACAATGTCGTTGCGATGAAGAGGAATCTCATAGGCTGGAGGTGCGCGTGCGTGGTGCCACCTGAGGCGCGGTTATTTCTCGGAAATCTCCATCACGATGCCGGGTGCCTCGGGCATCCCTGGAAACGTGACGGCGATCTTGCGGGGAATGCAGCCCAGCTTGCGCATCTCGGCGAGCGCTTGCAGTTCCGCGAAGGGCGGCATCCCCTGATCAGTCATCGCCTTTTTGTAGGCATTCAGAACCGCGTAATCAAAATAGCGCTCGGCGTTCTTTTGGGAGGCCACGCCTTCGATCACATAATCCATCTGGCCTGAGGTGAGTTTCAGAACGCCATTGGCTTCCTGAACCTCAAAGCTGGGATTCAGGGACCACAGCAGGAATGCTTTCATCGTGGCCGGGGCAGACACGGCACTGACGAGGGCCTGCGCCTTGGACTGATCCGCCGCGGCCTTGCAGCGATCCAGAGAAACCCATTGGCCCGTGCTCGGTTCGAGCCAGCTCATTTCCCGGATGTTGAAAAGCTCCCGCTGGCCTTCGGCTTCGGCGACGGCCTGGCTCGCATCCACGGTCAAAGTGAAGTTCGCCACCAGCTCCCCGCCAGCCTTCACGTCCACCTGGAGCTTGTCTCCAGTCGCGCTGCGTTTGCAGGAGTTGAAGAGTGTGACGACCGCCAGGAAGAGGAGGAAATGTTTCATACGCACAGAAGATGTTTCTACAGCCCCACTTCATAGAAGGTCTGTGCCTGGGTTGTCAGCCCAATTCGATCCGTAAGGCGCAAAAGTTTCTCACTTGGCCGCCTTCTCATTCATCAAATACCCCAGCAGATTGACAAACGCCGCCTCATCCAGTGCCTGCCCAAACACCGGCGGCATGAGCGACATCGGCGTGGTCTCATCCTTCGCGAGATCATTTTTCGACACCCGCTGCTCCAGCCCCGCGGCATCGGCAAGAATCAAGACCTGGCCCGCTTCGCCTTTGAGAAAGCCGCTCATCGTCCCGCCATCCTTCAGCGTCAGCGTGTGCAGGTGGAAATGCGCATCCACATTGCGGTTCGGGTCCAGGATGTCTTCGCTCAAACGTTCCGCCCCGCGCGCGCCGATGCCATCGAGCTGCGGCCCGATGAGCCCGCCTTCGCCGCGGATCTGATGGCACACCGCGCAGTTCGCGGTGAAGATCGTTTTTCCCGCCGCCACGTCTGGCTTCGCCTTCGCATACGCCGCCGAGCGCGCCGCGATCAAGGCATCGAGCTGCTTCCGCTGCTCCGGTGAGACTGGCAGCGGCGGTGGCGCAGGCCGTGGCGGCAGGTACGCCGCCAGCTTCTCGCGCAGCGCCGCCGGTGCCGTGTGCTGCAGCATCATGGCCAGGGTTTTGAGCTCCTTCTGCTTCTGATCGTCCGCTTGAAAAGTCGCGATGCTCACCACCGCAGGCTCGATGCGTGTCACTCCCAGCCAGGCATAGGCGGTGCCGTTGTCCCCATCCACAATCTCAAGCTGCACCGGCCTTCCTTTGAGACCGCTCAGATCCCACTCGATGCGCTGGCACACATCATTCCGCGGCGGAAACGCCTGTTGCACGGTTTTGCCTTCGCTGATGAGGCGCACCAAGTTTTTGTCATGCGCCTTGGCTGTCGGGAATCCGCGATGCCCGCACAGCCAGAAGGACAGCTTTTCGGGAGCTGCGAAGCTCGTGCTGCGCAAAATGCCCGTCAGTTTCTCCGGCGACTTCTGCGCTTGGTCCAGGCTGCTGATCACCTGCGCCTGCGTCCCATCCGCACACTTGCGCTCCTGCAGGCACCACGGGCTGGCACTCTGCGGGAAATCAGGATGCGGCAGGGACTGCCATTGCGTGTCTGCCTTGGTCGGTTGTGTCAGCAGAGACTCCGCCAGCTCCATGGCCCATGCGCGCAATGCGGGTGAGGGTTTGGCGCCGCGCTCCATGAGGCCGTTGTAGATTTCAAAGACCGCGTCCGTTTGCAGCGTGGCATTGGCCTTGGTGAGACGCCTGGCGCTTCCCACCATCTTCTCCACACTCTCAGGGCTTCCATATCTGGCGATCTGCGCGAGGAACCTGTTCATCTCCGGAGGCGGTTCGGTCAAAGGTTCCAGCCGCCCCAGCAGCCAGTCGCTGACCACCGAAGTCTTCAGAGCAAGAGCCATCTCCTGAAAATCGCGTTCAAAGGCCTGCCATTCGGCTTTTTCCTCCGGGTCAGTCGGAGGAGCAACTTCCCATTCCGCAGCCTCGTTCTTAAACACCTCTGGATCAGACAGCAGTTTGTACGAAGCCAGTTTTAATGCCTGCCTGAGTGTCAGATCATCGGCGGGCACATGCTGGAGCATCGTCATCATGACAGCTGCCGCGCCGGATCGGGCATCCGCACGGCAATTGGTAAGAGCCCAGGCGGCTGCAAGCTGGGTTCGAGGAATAAATCGCTGATTATTCGGTGCGAGGCAGGACAAAGTATAGGCAACCGCAAGTCGCCATTGCGGAGTTGGCCCTTCGGCTTCACGCAGAAGTAAATGCACGTCCACAAAGTCGTCCGTGTTGTTGTCCATAAATGACAACGAACCGCCCGTGCGCAGCCACACCTGATGCGCGACCCAAACGGCATACGCTTTTTGGAATGTAGACTGGCAATTTTTCTGCAATGCCGCCTGCTCTTCCGGCATCTCAATCAAGCGTTCTGCGAGAACCGGCACCGTGCTGTGTCTGACCGTCAGATTCGGCGAATCGAGCTGCTTGAACAATTCAGGCAGAGCTGCGCTGGTGAGATCCACCTTTTTGGCTTCTTTGTCCGTCTTCACCACCCGCCAGATTCTTCCCCTCTCTTTGTCCCGCCCCGGGTGATCCAGCGGCACCTCATAGTGCCCGATGATCCGGTTATAAAAATCCGCGATGTACAGCGCGTTGTCCGGCCCGAGTTGCAAATCCACGGGGCGGAACCACGGATCATCACTCGTGATGAAGTCAGCCTGCTCATTCGCCTTCGGCGTGGCTCCGGTGAAGCTGACCTTGTCATGGTTCACGCGGGAGGTCACACAATTGCCCACAAACATGTGGTCGTCCCACTCCGGCCCCCACACGCCGCCATCGAGATAAACAATGCCGCAGATGCCGGTGGAGCCGTGGCTGTGCTCGCACATCACCGGCGCGAAACCGAGTCCATCGTGAGGCTTTCCGAAACTGGGATAAGACGCACCGCGAAGGAGCTGGTAAATCGGCGAGCTATGACAGTCCGCGCTGTAGAGATTGCCGAAGCGGTCCCAGCAGAGGCCGAAGGGATTCACCTGGCCACTGGTCCATTTTTCAACGCGCGAACCATCGGGCCGGAAGCGAAACACATTGCCGCTGTGCAGATCCAGCGTGCTGCCATCCTTCGCCTTGAGATGGCTCGTGTTGTTAAATCCGTGCGTCGCATACACCCAGCCATCCAGCCCCAGGCGGAAGCTGCTGCACATGCCGTGCGTGTCCTTTTCATAACCCAGCGGGCCAAAGAGAATTTCACGGTGGTCCGCTTTGTCATCGCCATCGGTGTCCGCAAAGTACCAGATGTTCGGAATGCTCCAGGCGATGCATCCGGCCTTGTGCTCCGGCTTGTGCCAGGGCAGCACACCTGTGGGAATGTTCAGCCCGCCGGCGAAATCCGTCACCTTGTCCGCCTTGCCATCACCATCCGTGTCTTCGAGAATTTTGACGGCATCGCGGCTGTCTTTCACCTGCGTTCCCTGCGGATCAGACCAGCGGCTTTTGTCCGCCGCATAGGGATACTCCACCGTCGATGACACCCACAGCCGCCCCCGTGCGTCAAAGGCCATGTTGATCGGCTTGTTGATCATCGGCTCGCTGGCAAAAAGCTGCACCGTGAAGCCCGGCGGCACATGCAGGCCCGCGCGCTCCTGCTCCGGCGTCAGCGCCTCCGTCTCACGCACCAGCCGCATTTTGTCCTCCGCGGCATGAAGGCTGGCGGCGAGAGTGCATGTGAGAAAAAGACTGCGCGGGAATGACATGCAGCCATTACAGCGCAGGCCGGCGGCTTCCTTCAAGCCATCGTTCACGCTCCACGTACCAAATGCGGCCGGCCCATCCACACGTCATGAACGCCCGGCGAGTGATGCGCGGAAACCAGCCGCGCCTCCCGGCTCCAGTCTCCAGTCAAAGACAGCAGGCTGCGGTCTCCGATCTGCGCGGTGAGCGGCACAACATCCCACGGCGGATGCCAGATGCGAAACAGGCGCCGCAGCATGGGCCTGCCCGGCAGCGGCAGTTCCACGCTGGTGAAAGCAGTGTAGCGCTCCACCAGAAACTCCTCCAGCGAATCCGATGCACAAGGAGCATGCACGGCGGCCTCATCCACCTCACAGGAATAAACAAGAGCCTTGCCACTGCCGGCATCCTCCACACGTCCGCGCGCCACTCCGTTCTCCATATCATGATCGTAGTCCATTCGCCCTAGCTGATAGGGCAGCCCAAACATCACCGGCCCCAGCGCCACACTCAGCCGGTTCGGCAGCCACTCCTTCAGAAAGTAAATGCCCGGCTCGCCCCCATGCTTCACATACGTACGCACATTGAGAAACTCATGCGTGGCGATGGGCCTGAACGGCAGCGCCGCCAGCCTGCCGCCCCTGATGGGCCGCATGTCCCGCATGGTGAAGGCCACGAGACTCACGAACGCGCGCCCCTCGAAGAGATCCAGTTCCCACGGCACCTCCCGCTGCAGCACGGCGGGATCGGTTTCAAAATGGAGAAACACCGCGTCCAGCCAGTCGGCATGAAACACCGGATCAAAGCGCCTGGACAGCAGGCGCTGGCGTCCTTCTGCGCTGGGCAGGCCTGATTCCTGGTGGGATGGCGCTTGCAGTTTCATCACCCCAGCGCGGCTTTCCAATAGGTGAGGGTGAACGCGACGTAGCTCAGAAAAAGGGTCCAATGAATCACTGTGAGATGCGGGATGCCGCGCCAGTGGACCGCGCTGTAATGCGCCCACTGCATGACGCAGCGCAGACCCCAGAAGAGGCCGATGCCACCCGAGAACCAGCGCAGGAACACATGCGCGCCGCCGGCCATGTCCGCGGCAAAGCACCACGTCAGCACCCCGAAGATGAACAGCGTCAGCGCAATGAACCAGCCCTGGATTTGAAACACCTCGCGCACCAGCAGCGGCATCCGGTCCATGGCTGCTTTCCAGCCGAGGATGCGGCCGATAAACAAGTCCAGCACCGCGAGAATGAGCTGCCCGGCGGCGGCGAGCTTGAGAGTGAAGGTGAGTGATTCCGTATTCATGACGCGGCCAAATTTTGCAAGGCAGCCTGCAGGGTGGGATACCGAAACTGGAAGCCGCCAGCGAGCAGCTTTCCCGGAATGACACGACGACTTTTGAGAATGAGCTCGGTCTCCGTGCGGAGGAAAAAGGCGCCGATCTCCAGCATCCATTCGGCTGCGGGCAGGCCCGCCGGCATTCCGACAAGCTCGCGGAAGAGCCCCATCATCTCCGCGTTCGTCAGCGGATTCGGCGCGGCGAGGTTCACCGGGCCGCTAACGTCCTCGTGTGACACCAGCCACTCCACCGCCCGGCAGAAGTCCTCCTGATGCAGCCAGGAGACAAATTGCCTGCCACTGCCCATGCGTCCGCCCAGGCCGAGCCGTGCGAGACGGCGCAGCACGGGAAAGACGCTGTTCCGCGCATGGCCGAGCACCATCGTGGTGCGCAGCGCGACTTTGCGCGTGTGCGGTGCAGGCGCCGTGTTGAACGCGCCTTCCCAGGCGTGAATCACCTCGAGTGAAAACTCATCGTGCACGGCGTGCGTCGGCGTGAAGTCGGCACCGGTCTCGTCCCACGGGGTGCCGAACGTGTGCCGATAGATCGTGGCGGAGCTGCAGTTCAGCCACACCTGCGGCGGTCTCGCGCAGCGGGCGATGGCCTCACCGATCGCACGCGTGGGTTTGAGGCGTGAATCCATGATGAGACGCCGGTTGGCCGGCGTGTAGCGGCAGTCCACCGAGCGGCCGCAGAGGTTCACAATCGCATCTGCATCTTCCAGTTCGCGGCACCATTCGCCGAGAGACTCGCCATCCCACGCGACTTCTCCATCACGAGACGGTTTGCGTGTCAGCACCACGACCTCCCAGCCGAGGGAGGCGAAGTGTTTTTCAAGCACAGCGCCGAGAAAACCGGTGCCACCAGCGAGGATGATTTTGGAGTTAGCCATGATCGGGAAAAGGTCGGAACGCCGCGATGAAATACACAGCCGCCTGGGCGATGAAGGCCAGTGTGAGAATGTGGTAGCCGATCCGCCGCCAGCGCGTGGTGAGGAACTCGGTGGCGTCGAAAACGAAGAACTGCACTCCCAGCCGCGCGGACCAGAAGACAGTAATGAACGCCGCCAGCGATCGCGCCACCGGATCCCCTGCGGCCATGGCTTTGACATGCAGCAGGGTGAGCACGCCCATTCCCGCGATGGTCAGCGCGATGAAAACCCCATAGACCCAGAACAAAGTCCGCAGAAACGGCTTCAGTGGGGCGAGGTTTGTCTTCCAGTCCAGAGCCCGGGGTGTGAGCGCGCTGGCGATGAGAATGCCGAAGTTTCCGAGACCGGCGAGGATGAGAAAGGTTTCCAGATTCAGGTTCATGGCAGGGCTCCCAGGGTTTGAAAAAAGGGCAGCATCACCGCGTGCACGAAGGGCGGGTGAAACAGCAGCCCCACAGGTGCGATGAGAAAGACCCAGGCCCACAGCCGGCTGGCGATGCCTCGTGGAATGCGAAGGCGCCGCCCCAGCGCAATGCCCGCCGCCTGCAGAAGAAAGTAAGCCGTGGGGCCGCCCCAGCCTCCCTGCGCGGGCAGGGAAATGACGACCTCATGCAGCAGACCGGAAACGAGAAAAACCAGCCAGTGCGCTTCTTTGGCGCCCCAGCGCTGAGCCACTGGGCGAAACACCAGGAGATTGATGGCATCGCGAAACGCCGTGTTCCACCGGCGGCCCCAAAAGTCGGACAGCGACTCCGCAGCCACCGGGCATTTCATCAATGGCTCCACGGCGCGCCCCATCCGCATCCAGAATGCGGTGACGATGTGAAACACGCCGAGGTGCAGCATCAAAATGAGGCCCGTCATGCCGACCCACCCCGCCACCAGCGGCATGGATGCGAACTGCCGCGCCACGCCCCACAGCAGCACGGCGCCGCAGGTGAAGTTCACAAAACCCGCCAGCGCCAGACGCCGCGCCTCGCCCGCAGGCCCGTCACGGCGGCGCAGAAAGGCGGTGAGATTCAACGTGGGACACAGCCAGACCCAGATGGCGACATCTCCTGAGGCCGCCCGCGTCTTCCACAACACCCAGGCCTTCATGCAGAAGTAGCCGCCGGCCGCCAGGAACCACATGCGGACCCAGAGCGTGGTGACCATCATCCCTGCAAGCATGAGCAAAAGCGCAAATCCCAGGAGGCCTGCGCCACCGGGCCGGCTGCGGGTCGTTCCGCTGTTTTCCAAAGCATTCATGGGAAGGGAAGGAGAGTTCATGGTTTCAAAGCACAGGCTCCGTTTTCGCAGGCCACCGCGCCCACCTCCGCGCGCAGCGCGTCATCGCCCTTCAACCGCAGCAGGGCGGAGAGGCTGATGCGGTTGCTCGAAATCCAATGCACCACCTTGCGCGCCAGACCGAGCATGCCGGGCGTCGCCAGCCGCAGCGACCACTCGCGGTAGTCCCGCAGCGCCCACAGGCATGTCACCCAGGCGGCCGCCCCCTGCCACAGAGAGCCGTCATCCCCCATGACCACAATCTCCTCGTCCGCCCGCAGGTGCCGCAGGTCCGGGCACAGGCGCAGCGCCTGCGGCGAGTCATAGGGCACAAAATTCAGTCTCACATAGGCAGGCTGCTCCAGCATCCACCGCCGGAAGCGCGAGCACACACCGCAGTGGGCGTCGTAGAAGAGGGTGAGAACATGCATGACGGCTCAGGGTGCGGGTGAGATGAAAGGGATCACAGTGTGTCCAGCATGTCGTGGCTCTTGCTCACGCGGTTCATCGGCGGCACCGGCGGCGGCAGGTTCGCCAGCGTGGCGCGGCGGCGCATCTTGGTGAAGAGATACAGATTGAAGAAGTGCATGCCGCCCAGCATGAGCAGCACCACGCCCATCTTCCCGCTGAGCAGTTCAAAGACGCCGCGCGCCCCGGCGATCTCCTCCGTGCTCCGCAGATACAGCGAAACAAAACCGATGTTTACGAGGTAGAAGCCGACGACGAGCAGGTGGTTGACGCTGTCCGCCAGCTCCGCATTCCCGTGGAAGCAGTCCACCAGGAAGATGCGGCCATTTTTATGCAGGGTGCGCGCCACCCAGATCGTCATGCTGACGGCGAGGATGAGGTAGAGGCTGTAGCTGATGACGGTTTCGTTCATAGGGTTGCGTGTTTTGAGGTTGGTTTGAGAGGAAATGTTTATTCTGAATTTTCAGTAATTTGTGAAACATACAGGCATAAAAAAATCAGCCGAGGAGGCGCATGGCCCACTGCAGGGCGGAGGCATGCTTCATGGAGATCACCGTATCGGCCACTTTGACGCCGAAGCTGAGAAATTCGTCGAGATCCTTCATCTGCTGGTGGAACTCACGCCCAGGCCCCGCTCCTTCATCCTTCGTTCGTGCGGCGCAGTCCCGCAGCAGGTTGATGGCGGGCTCGATCTCCCGGCGCTTGCGCTCCCGCGAGATGGTGATGAAAATCTTCCACACGTCCTTTTCAGCCTCGAAGTACTCCTTGCGGTCGCCCTTCTTGGTGATGATCCGCACCAGGTTCCAGCCCACCAAGTCCTTCAGATTCGTGTGCGCATTCCCCCGGCTGATCTCCAGGCGTTCCATTACCTCGTCCGTGCACATCGGCTCCGGCGCCGTCATGAGCAGCGCGTGGATCTGCGCCATCGTGCGGTTGATCCCCCACTGCGTCCCCAGCGAGCCCCATTGCACCACGAATTCCTCGCGGGCCTTCTCCCATTCTGGTTGTTCCTTGCTCACGCTTTCATTAAAAACTGAAAACAATGAAAGGCAAGCAACGAGTTCACATTTCTGGCGCTTACGGACTCAGCCGCACTTTCACCCACACCCCGTTCTCCTTCCGGTACCGAATCCGGTCATGCAGCCGGCTCACGCGTCCCTGCCAGAACTCGATCTCATTCGGCAGCAGCGTGTAGCCGCCCCAGTGCGGCGGACACGGCACCTGCCCCTCCGGATACTGTGCCTTCAGCTCTGCATCCCGCTCCTCCAGCCACTCGCGCCCGGAAATCACCACACTTTGCGCCGAGGCCCATGCCCCGATCTGATGCCCATACGGACGGCTCGCAAAATACTTCTCCGCATCCGCGCGCTCCAGCTTGGAAATGCTGCCTTTCAGGCACACCTGATGATGCCGGTCCGCCCACAAAAAGCAGGCCGCACCACGCGCATCCGCCGCGATCTCGCTGCCCTTCCGGCTCTCGTAGTTCGTGTAAAAATGAAAGCCCCGCTCGTCGATGCCCTTCAGCAGCACCGTGCGCACCGTCGGCGTGCCATCGAGGCCGTTCGTCGCCAGGCTCATCGCATTCGGCTCCGGCAGCTTGTGCGCCAGCGCGTCATTGATCCACACCGTGAAGAGCTCCACGGGATCCGCCGGCGCGGTATGTTCGTCCAGGGCGCCCAGATCATAGCTCACGCGCAGGTCGGGCAGGTTCGGTTTGTCAGTCAGATTCATCGGGGTTACAAGAAACGCGTGCCACACGGCCTGCGCTACCTCTGCTTTGGCCTTTGATGCACACTTTTGCTCCATGCCACCTCCCATCACCGGCGTCATCCAAGATCTTGAACGCGTCCTGCTCACCCCGGAGCAGATCAGCGCCCGCGTCGCCGCCATGGCCGCGCGCCTGAATGCAGAGCTGGCAGGCAAAGTCGTCACCGTCGTGGCCCTGATGGACGGCGGCCTCTTCTTCGTGGCCGATCTCCTGCGCCGCCTGGAGATGCCCGTGCGCCTGCACACGCTGAGCGCCAGCAGCTACCAGGGCGGCACCGCCACCACCGGCGAGGTGAAGGTGAACTGGCCCGCCAGCTTTGACCTCCGCGGCCAGGACGTCCTCCTGCTCGATGACATCCTCGACACCGGCCTCACCCTCAGCGCCATCATCGAGCGTCTCCTCGTCCAGCAGCCCGCCTCCCTGCGCACCTGCGTCCTCCTCAGCAAGCGCCGCCAGCGCCTGCGCGAAGTCGCGCTGCACGATGCCGGCTTCGAGATCGACGACGAATTCGTCGTCGGCTACGGCATGGACTACCAGGGCCGCTTCCGCAACCTGCCCTGCATCGGCATCCTCAACCCCGGCCAGCCCTCTTCATGATCAAGCTGCGCGTCCTCTTCTTCTCCGTCCTGCGCGACATCACCGGCACGGATGAAATCTCCCTCGAACTCCCCGCCGGCGCCACCATGGGCGATCTCCTCGCCCAAATCGAATCCCGCTGGCCCAAACTCCGCGACTGGCAAAACAGCCTCCTCCTCGCCCTCGATCAAACCTACGTGAAGCGCGACGAGCCGCTGCACGACGGCGCGGAGGTCGCCCTCATGCCGCCCGTCCAGGGGGGCTAGCTCTGGAGCGCGGAATTTATTCCGCAGCACTCCGCTACTTACGGAACTCCGCGTTTCGTTCACGCCCCCTGAACCTCCAGGATAACGTGTTTGCGATGCTCATGGCAAAGCTCCCACGCAGCATGCTTGCAACCTGCTGCGGAATAAATTCCGCGCTCCAAAACGACATTCTACAAGACATGTCGTGAGGCTCACGCCAAGAGATCCTTCACCACATGCCCATGGATGTCCGTGAGGCGGTAATCGCGCCCTTGGAAGCGATACGTGAGCCGTTCGTGATCAAAGCCCAGCAGGTGCATCACCGTGGCCTGGAAGTCGTGCACGTGGACTTTGTTTTCGGCCACGCTGAAGCCCAGCTCATCCGTGCTGCCATATTCAAAGCCACCCTTCACACCGCCACCGGCCATGAAGAGGGAGAAGCAGTCGGGGTAGTGGTCACGCCCCAGCACGGCGCTCGCGGCGGTGCGCCCCTCGCGGAAGGGCGTACGGCCAAATTCACCGCCCCAGATCACCAGCGTGTCGTCCAGCAGTCCGCGCTGCTTGAGGTCTTTGATCAAAGCAGCCACCGGCTTGTCGGTCGCGGCCATCTTGGCGGTGAGCCCTGTGGTGATGCCGCTGCCCTCGCTGGTCCCGTGGAAATCCCAGCCCCAGTCAAACAGGTTCACAAAGCGCACGCCTTTTTCAATGAGCCTCCGCGCCAGCAGACAGTTGTTGGCAAAGCTGGACTCGCCCGGTTTCGCCCCGTAGGCCTCGATCACATGCTTCGGCTCCTGCGAGATGTCCATCACCTCCGGCACGCTGGTCTGCATGCGAAACGCCAGCTCATACTGCGCGATGCGTGTCACCGTCTCCGGATGCCCAAACTCCGCGACCTGCTGCTGATTGAGCTCCTGCAGCGCATCCAGCGTCTTGCGGCGCATGGCGCGGTTCATTCCAGCGGGATCACTCACAAACAAAACGGGGTCTCCCTTGCTGCGGCACTGCACACCTTGATAAACACTCGGGATAAATCCGCTGCCCCAGCAGCCCTGCCCGCCACTCGGCTGCGTGCCGCTGGAGATGAGGGCCACAAAGCCCGGCAGATCCTGATTCTCCGTGCCAAGACCATATGTCGCCCACGAACCCATCGATGGCCGACCCTGCCGCGCATGCCCGGTGAAGAGCAGCAGCTCCGCCGGCGCATGATTGAACTGGTCCGTGTTCATCGAGCGGATCAAGCACATCTCATCCGCGATGGTGTGGAAGTTCGGGCAGGCATCGCTCATCGTGATGCCACCCTTGCCATAGCGTGCAAAGGTGCGCGGCGTGCCCATCAATTTCGGCACCCCCGTGGTGAAGGCAAAGCGGCGGCCCTTGAGAATCGAGTCCGGGCAGTCCTGCCCGCTGCGCTTCACCAGCTCCGGCTTGTAATCAAACAGATCGAGATGCGGCGGCGCCCCCGACATGTGCAAATAAATCACCCGCTTGGCCTTCGGTGCGAAATGTGTCTTCTTCGGGATCAGCGGATTCTCCGCCACCATGCCGGCGGCCCCCGCCTGCTGCTGCAGCGCATGCATGGCGATGGCCCCCAGGCTGAACTGCCCTGCGTTGCCCAGAAACTGGCGGCGCGTTTTGAGCTGGAGGGAATCGTGAAGGACGGGGTTCATGGGGCTGCCCAAAGATACGCACCAAGCAGGCCTTCCTTTGCCCTCAATGCTGGATTTCCCGGCACCTCGCCTTACCAGACGTAGGAGACGAATGCCGAGACATTGTGCAGGTTCGCCGCCTTGTCCAAAACATGCCCCTGATAGTTCACGGCAAAGGACCAGCGGTTGTTCAGGTTCACCATCACCCCCGCGCCCACTCCCAGGCCGTTCTGCGACACCGCGCCCGTTCCCGTGCGGGTGACCACGCCCGGCACGCCGACCAGCGCCACATTTGCCGCGCTGGTTTCATTGAGATACTGCTTGTCCCAGGACAGACGCACCTGCGGAATGATGACGCCCCAGCCGCGGTCAAACCGCGCACTCCCCTGCCACCCCACCCGGCCCAGGATGGTGTCTGACCGCTGCCGGTCCACGCTCACCGCGCCTGGCCCGTTCTCGGCGTAGGGATTCGTGCTGGCATGGGCATAATTCACCCCCACAAAGGGCCCGTGGATGAAATCGCCCGCGGTAAAGTTGTGGCCCGTGTTGAACTGCACCGTGTGCACGGTGCTGTTCGGGCTGGAGAGCGCCGCTCCACGCATCACGCGGTGGTCCAGCATGGTGGCGGCGTACAGCAGGTCAGCATAGTTGCCGCCGCGGTGATAGGTGGCATACCCGGCCAGGGTGAGCGCATCCGTATCCACAGAGGCAATGCCATTCCTCAGGCGCGTCTGCGCACTGAGAGCCCCCACGCCGCCGCCCAGGGAGAGATGGTCCGTCACACGCAGCTCCATCCCCAGCGTGCCGCCGTAAATGTTCGTGCGCTGCCCGGAAGCACTGTTGGAAATCCCCGCATAGCCGTAGTCGAATGAGGAAAAGATGCGGAGCTGTCCGGCCCTGCCGCCGGTGCGCAGGCCCGCCAGGCGGGGCGGCGGGCCCGGGCCGTCGCCTTCGCCCAGCTCCACCAGTTCATCTTCGCCACCCAGATCAATCAGCACCGAGTTTGGGTCCGAGCCCGAGCCCTGCCCTGAGCGCGCACGGAACAGGCGCATGGCAAAGTCTTCCAGCAGCACGCTGGTGCTCTGCAGAGCCAGACTTTGCAGGCTCTGGGCCGTGAGCACCGCATCCGGCGGCACCACCGGAATGATGAGGATCGTCTTGGACCCTTGGAGAAGGTATTTCACGGCATCAGAGCCGTTTTCCGCCACCCACGTGGCGCCGTTGTCCGTCGAGCTCAGCAGAGGCGTGCCGCCCACGCTGGTGTAGATGCCGCCGGCATCGGTGGAGCCGTCCGCAATCCTGCGCACCTCGATGCCCGGCGGGCCCGGATTGTTCAAGGGGTCCCCCAGCGACAACACCACCCAGTAGCTGGTGTTCGGCGCCAGCGTCACGGCTCCGGCAGCGCCATTGGAAAAATCCTGAAAGCTGCCCTCCGTGAATGTCACAGGGATGCTCAGCGTGCCCACCAGCGCGGCTGGCGCGGAGCTCGCAGAAGTGAAAAACTCAGCGGTAAGCACATGCGCGATCCCATCGTTGTTGCTCGCCTGCACGGTGAGAAAGAGGTCCGTATAGGCGTCCGCGCCGGTGGTGAAGTCCCAAGCCACCCGCTGGGACTGGTCGGACAGTCCGAAGTTGGTCTGCTGATTGGGCTGGCCGTAGTTTGAGATCAGCGTCTCCTGCGCACGTAAGGCAGGGGTGGAGACGAACAAGGTGGCGGCGGCGAGAACGAAGAAACGGGCAGGCAGCATGGCTGGGTTTAAAGACTAAAAAAAGACGACGTAGCCGCCTTGTATTTTCCGGCGCTCCCCCAGTGTCAAGTCGAACTCATCCGCCAGCCGTATTGCGGCGCTCCGCATCACCCTTCAATAAAAAATACGTCTAATGGAGCGGTCCGCTGCCTACCTGCTCCCCATGCGTCGAGTTCGGAAATGTCGGCATCTTGCGACGCGGCTTCGAGCGTTGAGGGGGAGTGGCGTTGTCCACGTTGTTATCATCGATTGGACCAAAACGCGTAGCCGGCTGCCGCGAGCCCGCCAGGGCCAATGATCCAGGTATGCCACGATCCGCCCGCAATGGCTCCAAGGGTGCCGAGAATCCCAGCCCCCAGCAGATACGCAAAGCCAACAGCACGCAGCACCGGGCGTTCGACCTGATTAGCGGCATTGAAGAAGCCAACAGCAAAGCAAAGGCGAATGATGAATGAGGTCGTGGTCATGGAATTAGCGGCGCATCAAAAACTCATCCAGATTCATCACCACATTCGCCACCGCCGTCCACGCTGCGAGTTCCGCCACATCCGCATCCTTCGGCGCGGGGCCGAGCGGCTCCGTCGCCATCTTCGTGGCATCGGGGAGATCAGCACGATAGCTCGCCAGCGTCTCGTCATACAGCCGCGTCAGTGACGAAACCTCATGCGCATTCGGCCCGCGGGAGAGGCAGAGCCTGAAGAGCAGCGCCAGCCGTTCAGGCGTCCCTTTCGCCTCCGCCACCAGCCGCCGCGCCATGGCCTGGTGCGTCTCGATGAACACCGGATCATTCAACGTCACAAAGGCCTGCAGCGGCGTGTTCGTGCGGTTGCGGCGGATCATGCACACCTCGCGGTTTCCAGCGTCAAAAGTGGTGAAGCTCGCATAGGGGCTGTTGCGGCGCACTTCAGTGTAAAGGCTGCGGCGGTGCTTGTCCTCGCCCTCGCTCACGGTCCAGTCATTGCTGCGCCCAAAGGCGGTGCTGAGGCCGAGGCTCGGCGTCATGGGACGCACCGGCGGGCCGTACATCTTGGAGCTCAGCAGCCCGCTCACCGCCAGGGCCTGATCCCGCAGCAGCTCGCCCGTCGGGCGGAAGCGCGGCCCGCGCGCCAGCAGGCGGTTGTCAGGATCGCGCTCATTCAGCTCGGGCGTCGTCTTCGTGCTCTGCTGGTAGGCCGTGCTCGTGAGCATCAACTTGAGCATGTGCTTCATGTCCCAGCCGCTGTCCATCAGCTCCGCGGCCAGCCAGTCGAGCAGTTCCGGATGAAACGGCAGGTCTCCCTGGCTGCCAAACTCCTCGCTGCTGCGCACAATCCCCGTGCCAAAGATGCTTTCCCACAGACGGTTCACCGTCACGCGTGCGGTCAGCGGATTGTCGCGGCTCACCAGCCATTTCGCCATCGTCAGGCGGTTGCGCGGCGCATCCTTCGGCAGCGGATTGAAAGCCGCCGGTGTGGCCTCGCTCACTTCATCTCCCAGCGCCTGCCAGTTGCCGCGCAGTTGGATCTTCGTCACGCGGCGCTGCTTCGCATCCAGATCACGCATGATCGGCACCGTCACCGGCTTCAGCGCCGCGAGCTCCTTGTTTGCAGCCGCCAGTCGCGTGCGCTCCGCCGCCGACTGCTTGGCCACGTTCCGCACAAAGTAATCCACCACCACCTGCTGCTGCGCGGGCGTACGTTTGTCTTTGGCCTGCGCCAGCGCCGCCACCACCTTCTCCGGCACCTTCGTCACCTGCTGCACCCGCGCGTCTCCCGTGTAGCTCAGGCGGAAGCTGCCCAGCGTATGCTGCTTGAACTCGCTCTTCTGCACCAGCGTGATGCGCAGCTTTGAGCCCTGCGGCACCACCACCGGCGATGCCGCCAGCAGCGTCAGCGTATGCGGCTTGTCCGCTGCGCCAGACACCGCCCAGCCCTGCTGCTTCTTGCTCTTCGGCTTCAGCACCGAGGCCGCCGTAAAACCCTCCTGCTCATAATCCGCCAGCGCCGTGGTAAAACCCACCGCCACCGGCCCACCGATGGCAAAGGTCTTGTCCTTCTCTGGCGCAGGGGTGGCATCGCTCTTCCACACCGTCTGCCGTTGGTCATCCAGCAGCACCACGCGGAAGCCATCCAGCCGCTTGCCCACATTGCCATCCGTGCGATTCCACACCACCACGCGCTCCACCGCCTTCGCTGCTTTCAGGTCCACCTCCCACCACGGATCATTGTCCGTGCCCGCCGTGTGCGCCACGCTGCTCTTCGCGTAGTTCCCCTCGGTGTTGCCATCATTCGCGCGCTTGGCCGCGGCATCCGTGTAGGTGCTGCTCTGCGTGGCGGCGCCCTTCGTCGCGATGTTCTCACTCCCGCTGAAAACCTGCACCTCCGCAAGCTGCAGCATCTTCTTCTCCCCCGGCAGCTCCACCCGCACATAGCGCGCCTGCGGTGCCGGCCTCGCATCCGGCGGCATCACCTCCGCCTTCACATCGGTGATGACAAAGTTGCCAAATCCAGCCGCTGGCATCGTCTCAAGCCGCAGCGCGCTGAGCTTGTCGCCCGCCGCAGGCAGCTCCACCACATACACATCCGCGTCACTGTTCTTTGGAATGGAAACCGTGCCGCCCGCCGCCACCGTGGCGCTCTGTTTTGACTCCGTGCTCACCTGCCCCGGCTGCGGCGTCTGCCAGCCCAGATCACGCGCAAAGCCCTGGTCCCACGCATCCAGCCCTGCCAGCCATTCCGCCGCAGGCGCACCAAACTTCTTCTCCAGCGCCTCGATCTCGCCCTTCAGCTTCGCCCGCTGCTGGGTGAGCTCGGGCGTGTCAAAGCTGTGCAGCGGCACCTCGTCCTTCTTGTCGCTGTCCGCGCTCTGATTCAGGAAAGCGTAAAACTGAAAGTACTCGTTGATCGTGATGGGATCAAACTTGTGCGTGTGGCACTGCGCGCAGGCCATCGTCGTCCCCATCCACACCGCAAAGGTCGTGTTCACGCGGTCAATGATCGCCGCATTGCGAAACTCCTCGTCATCCGTCCCGCCCTCGTTCTGCGTCATCGTGTTGCGATGAAACGCCGTGGCGATGAGCTGGTCATCCGTTGGACTGGGCAGCAGATCGCCCGCGTTCTGCTCGATGGTGAACTGATCAAATGGCATGTTCGCATTCAGCGCCCGCACCACCCAGTCGCGATACGCCCAGATCTCCCGCGGCTGGTCACTCGGATACCCCGAGCTGTCCGCATAGCGCGCCAGATCCAGCCACTGCCGCGCCCAGTGTTCCCCATAGGCCGGGCTGGCCAGGTAATGCTCCACCACCTTCTCATACGGCAGCTTCCCCAGCGTCTCCAGCTCCGCCAGCGTCGGCGGCAGCCCCGTCAGATCCAGCGCCACCCGCCGGATCAGCGTCGCCGCATCCGCCGCCGGCCCATACTTCAGCCCTTCCTTCTCCAGCCGCTCCACCAAAAACGCATCCACCGGATTCAACTTTAAACCTGAAACTTGAGACTTTAAACTCGGTATGGTCGGCTTGACGACCTTCTCATAGCTCCAGTGCTTCCCCCACGGCGCCCCCTGCTTGATCCACTCCGTCAGCAACGCCAGTTGCGCGGGCGAGATGGTCTTATGCTGCTTCAGCGGCGGCATCACCTCATCCGGGTCCTTGCTCACGATGCGCTCCAGCAGCGCGCTTTTCTCCGGATGTCCCGGCACCACCGCCGTCACCCCATCATGGTCCTTCTTCGCACTCGCCTCCTCATCCAGGCGCAGCCCCGCCTCCCGCTTCTTTTCATCCGGGCCATGGCAGAAAAAGCAGTTCTCGCTCAGGATGGGCCGGATTTCTTTGGAAAACTGGATCGGGCGCGCTGCGGGCTCCGCCAGGGCGGATGAAGCGACAAGAAGAATGCTGAGGGGGCGGATCACGGGTGTGATACGCTTCAGAAGCTCCGATCTTGATGGCAAGCGGCATTCTCCATGCGTGGAGCGGTGGGCGGCGCTGCGTACGGGACCTTAAAACCCGCCTTTACCTTCGCCCTCCGCCCGCTACCATCCGCGCTCCCTTTTCCCCAGCCAATCATGTCCGCCGTCCCCACTGCCGCCCAGATCCGCCAGAGCTTCCTCGATTTCTTCAAGGAGAAGCAGCACACCATCGTCCCCAGCGACAACGTGGGCTACACCAGCCGCGACGGCGCACGCATTTTCACCAATGCCGGCATGAACCAGTTCGTCCCCATCTTCCTCGGCGAGCGCAGCGCGGATGTGGACACCTGGCCGGGCGTCCTGCACAAAGGCCTCCCCACCCGCGCGGCGGATACCCAGAAGTGCATCCGCGCCGGCGGCAAGCACAACGACCTCGAAGACGTCGGCCTCGACACCTACCACCACACCCTCTTCGAAATGCTGGGCAACTGGTCCTTCGGCGACTACTTCAAAAAGGAAGCCATCTCCTGGGCCTGGGAGCTCGTGATCGAGCGCTGGAAATTCCCCCCCACCCGCGTCTTCGCCACCATCTACCAGCCCGACAAATCCCAGAACGACCCCGCCGAGCGCGACCAGGAAGCCTGGGACATCTGGGCCGAAAAATTCCGCAGCATCGGTCTGGATCCCGACATCCACATCGTCAACGGCAACAAGAAGGACAACTTCTGGATGATGGGCGACACCGGCCCCTGCGGCCCCTGCACCGAGATCCACATCGACCTCACCCCCGGCCCTCGCGATCTCGATGAAGAACGCCAGCGCGCCGGTGCCAAGCTCGTCAATGGCAGCGACGCCAGCTGCATCGAAATCTGGAACAACGTCTTCATTCAATACAACGCCAATCCAGACGGCTCCTTCGTCCCCCTCCCCGCCCAGCACGTGGACACCGGCATGGGCTTCGAGCGCGTCTGCTCCATCATCCAGGGCACCAAAAACTTCACCGACTTCGAAAACGCCAAGATCAGCAACTACGACACCGACGTCTTCAAGCCCATCTTCGACGAACTCACCAAGCTCTCCGGCAAGACCTACGCCAGCACCCTGCCTAAAGCCAACGAGCAGGGCCACGTCGTCCCCGTCACCGAACAGGAAAAAATCGACGTCGCCTTCCGCGTCATCGCCGACCATTTGCGCACCCTCAGCTTCGCCATCGCCGACGGCATCCAGCCCGGCAACAGCGACCGCAACTACACCCTCCGCCGCATCCTCCGCCGCGCCGTGAAATACGGCCGCACGCTGGAGTTCAAAGAACCCTTCTTCTACAAACTCGTCGATGTCCTCGCCGCTCAAATGGGCGATGTGTTCCCCGAACTGCGCACCAAGAAGGAGCAGATCAAGAACGTGCTGAAGCTGGAAGAAGAAAGCTTCAATCGCACCTTGGACAAGGGCATCGCGTTGTTTGAAAAGGCTGTTTCTTTGGCGAGGTCGAACGAAACGAGCTTATCAAAAGGTTCAGACGGCCTATCCTACAACACTCATAAAGATGGAGAATTGATCGTCTCCAAAAAGAATGCCGATGGTTCCAGCACCAAGATGATTTCTGGTGAGCTTGCTTTCCGTCTCTATGACCAAGAAGGATTTCCCTTCGACTTAACAGAATTGATGGCACGCGAGCAGGGTTTGGGAGTTGATACAGCCACCTTCAATGAGCTCATGGAAGAGCAGCGCGAGCGTGCCCGCAGAGCGGGCAAAGAGAACAAACAAGTCGTCTCCGTCTCCGAAATCGAAACCAAAGCCCCGACGAAGTTCATCGGTTACGACCACCTCGAAGCGGATGTGAAAGTCCTCGAAGTCGTCGAGATGAAGGACAAGACCGCCGTCGTGCTCGACGTCTCCACCTGCTACGCCGAAATGGGCGGCCAGGTCGGCGATGCCGGCCAGCTCATCCTCGGCGCCAACACCTTCCCCATCAGCGCCACCACCAAAGTCGGCAACACCTGGCTCCACTTCCTCGAAGGCGATGAAGCCCCCGCTGTGGATGCCACGGTCAAGCTCATCGTCGATGCGCCACGCCGCCACGCCATCGAGCGCCACCACACCGTCACCCACATCCTGCACTGGGCCCTCCACGAAATCGTGAGCAAGGACGCCACGCAGAAAGGCTCCAACGTCACGCCCGACAAGCTCACCTTCGACTTCAACAGCGCCGCCCTCACCGCCCAGCAGCTCAGCGACATCGAACGCCTGGTGAACGAGCGCATCGTCGCCAACGAGCCCGTCTCCTGGACCGAAGTTCCCTACGTCGAAGCCAAGACCAACAAAGGCATCATGGCCCTCTTCGGTGAAAAATACGGCGACCTCGTCCGCGTCGTGCAGATCGGCGGCCAGCGCAACAAGCTCGACGGCTGGAGCATGGAGCTCTGCGGCGGCACCCACACGCGCGGCACCGGAGAAATCGGCCTCTTCCGTCTCGTCAGCGAAAGCGCCGTCGCCTCCGGCGTGCGCCGTATCGAAGCCATCGCCGGCCTCGAAGCCTACAACGCCGCCCGCGCCGATGCCGAATTACTAAAACTCCTCGCCGGCAAAGTCAGCGCTCAAGGAGCCGCCGATCTGGAGAAGAAGCTCGATCAAATCCTCACCCAGCAGAAGGAGCTCGAAAAAGCCCTCAAAGCCGCCCAGCAGCGCGAAGCCGCCGTGAAAGCCAAAGACCTCATCGCCACCGCCGCGAACAGCACCATCATCACCAATCTCGGCGATATCGATGCCGACTACGCCGTCGGCGTCGCCGAAGCCCTGAAAGCCAGCTTCAACGGCATCGTCGTCCTCGCCGCCACCGGAGGCGGCAGCGTCGCCCTCATCGCCAGCGTCGCCAAAGAGCACCAGGGCAAAGTCCAGGCCGGCAAGATCATCCAAACCATCGCCCCCATCGTCGGCGGCAAAGGCGGCGGCAAACCCGACTTCGCCCGCGGCGGCGGCAAAGACATCACCAAAGCCGACGCCGCCCTCGCCGAAGCCCGCAAGCTCTGTTCGTAGTTCGGCCTTCAGGCATTCTAAGTTCGTAGTTCGGGCTTCAGCCCGTTCTGCGCTCGTAGTTCGGCCTTCAGGCCGTCTGGAAAGACGGGCTGAAGCCCGAACTACAAACGCCGAACCTTGACGCTCGCAGCCTGCGGGGCAGACTTGGACACATGTACGCATGGCGTCGCATGACACTTGAGCAGCGCGAGAACGTCCTGCAATCACGCAAACTCCGCAGCCGCCCATGGCACACGCCGCCTCATCCCCTGGGCGGCGCAGGCGACTTTCACCTCACTGCGGCATGTTATGAGCATAAATCCATCATCGGTCACACGCCCGAACGAATGGATTCCTTTGCCGAGGACTTGCTTGCCTCATTGGAACCCTGCCAGATCCACGCATGGTGCCTCCTCCCCAATCACTACCACGTTTACATCACCACATCCGACTTGAAACAAACCCTCGCCACTCTCGGACGTCTCCATGGCCGGTCCTCCTTCACCTGGAATCGTGAAGAGGCACTGCGCGGCCGTCACATATGGCACAGCATTGCCGACCGGCAGATTCGCAATGAAGCCCACGGCTGGGCCACGCTGAACTACCTTCATCACAACCCGGTGCGCCACGGCTACGTCTCAAAGTGGCAGGATTGGCCCTGGTCCAGCGCTCGAGAGTATTTGAGCCACGTGGGTGAAACAGAGGCACTGAAACGCTGGAAAACATATCCCATCCTCGACTACGGCTCAGGCTGGGACCATTGACCCATTCTCAATCACCCACACCACCCGCCCACCCAGCGCACGCAGTTGTTCGGTCGTTCGTTTCGCAGCTGCGCAGCAGCCCATTCAGCGTTCGTAGTTAGGCCTTCAGGCCGTTCCGAGTTCGTAGTTCGGGCTTCAGCCCGTTCTGGAGTCATTGAACCACATCCAATCCTCACTTCTCGCATGACACCTTACTCCGAGCAGCGAACATCCCTCCCCCCAAGCCATGCGCCGCCTCGATCAACTCCTCTCCGCCCTCGGCTACTGCTCCCGCCGCGAGGCCATGGCCTTCGTCAAAGACGGTCGCGTGAAACTCAGCGGCACCGTCATCAAACGCTCCGACCAGCGCGTGGACGCCTCCCTCATCACCGTCGATGACCACCCTCTCGAAGCACCCGACGGCCTCCTCGCCATGTTTCACAAACCCGTCGGCTACGCCTGCACCCACAGCGCCGATGAAGGCCCCAACATCTACGAGCTTCTGCCTTCTCACTGGCCCGACCGCAACCCCGCAGTCACCAGCGTCGGCCGCCTCGACAAAGACACCAGCGGCCTCCTCCTCGTCACCGACATCGGCACCCTCGTCCACCGCTACACCTCCCCCAAATCCGACGTCGAAAAAACCTACCTCGTCGAAGTCGATCACGAGCTCGATCCCTCACTCATCCCCATCTTTGCCAAAGGCGATCTCATGCTCCGCAGCGAGGCCAAACCCTGCCTCCCCGCGCGGTTGGAAATCGTCTCCCCCCAAACCGCCCGCCTCACCCTCACCGAAGGCCGCTACCATCAGGTCCGCCGCATGTTCGCCAGCCAGGGCTGGCACGTCGAAAAACTCCACCGCGAACGCTTCGGCCCCTACACCCTCGGCGATCTCGCCGAAGGCGAGTGGCAGATGCTTTCGCTGGAACAAGTGCCCCACTAATCACGTTCACCGCAGCCATGAAATCGCTGCTCCCCCTCCTCGCGCTGGCCCTCACCACCCTCGCGTTCGCAGATCGTCCCAACATCCTCCTCGTCCTTGATGACGACCTCGGCTACGGCGATCTCGGCTGCTATGGCGCGAAGGACGTGCTCACACCGAATCTCGACAAGTTCGCCGCCGAGGGCCTGCGCTTCACCTCTTGCTACGCCGGGCATCCGAACTGCTCCCCCTCACGCACCGCGCTCATGACCGGCCGCACCCCCACCCGCGTCGGCGTGCGGGACTGGATTCCGGAAGACTCACCCGTCCACATGCGCCGCAGCGAGATCACCATCGCCAAACTCCTGCATGACGCGGGCTACGCCACCTGCCACGCCGGCAAGTGGCACATGAACGGGGAGTTCAACAAGCCCACGCAGCCGCAGCCCGGCGACCACGGCTTCGACCACTGGTTCGCCACTCACAACAACGCCTACCCCAATCACCACAACCCCGACAACTTCGTGCGCAACGGCGCCGAGGTCGGCAGGCTCGAAGGCTACGCCGCGCACCTCGTGGCCGATGAAGCCATGCGCTGGCTCGATGCACGCGACAAATCCAAGCCCTTCTTCGCCTACGTCTGCTTTCACGAGCCGCACGAGCCCATCTCCTCCGATGCCAGATACACCACATTATACCATTCCGATGATCCCAGCTTCAACGGCCACCACGGCAACATCTCCCAGATGGACGACGCCTTTGGCCGCCTCATGAAAAAGCTCGACGACTCCGGCCTGCGCGAAAACACCCTCGTCCTCTTCACCAGCGACAATGGCCCCGCCATCACCGCGCAGCATCCGCATGGCTCCGCCGGTCCGCTGCGCGATAAAAAAGGCAGCACCTTTGAAGGCGGCATCCGCATCCCCGGCATCCTCCGCTGGCCCGGCAAAACCAAGCCCGGCACCGCCAGCGACGAACCCATCAGCGGCGTCGATTTCCTCCCCACCATGTGCGCCGTCGTCGGGCTCCAGCCCCCGCAAGACCGCGCACTCGATGGCGCAAACTGGCTTCCGGTTCTCAGTGGCGGCAAAGTCACCCGCAAAACCCCGCTCTACTGGCATTTCAACCGCGCCACCAACGACGCCAAAGTCGCCATGCGTGTCGGTGACTGGAAAATCCTCGCCTCGCTCGACAAAGCACCACCCGCCCGCGGCAATGACATTACCGAAGAATCCGAGCGCGATTTTAAAACAGCCGCGCTCAAAGACTTCCTGCTCTTCAATCTCAGCACCGACATCGGCGAGAAAACGGATCTCGCAGCCACCGAGCCCGCGCGTCTTGCAGAGCTGAAGCCCCTGCTGGAGGCCAAATACGCCGAGGTGCAGTCGGAGGCGCCCACCTGGCCGGCCTGGAAATTCACCGGCGCCGAGGGAAAGAAGATCGAATGGCCGGACTACGTGAAAAATAAAAAAGCAGCGCCCAAGAAACCTTGAGCGCTGCGTGAATCTAAAACCGGGCTTTGTCAGGCCGGATTAATGGTGGTGTCCGCCGCCGTGGCCGCCAAAGGAGTGGCCGCCACCGCCGAAGGAATGACCCCCTGCACCGCCGAAGCTGTGTCCGCTGCCGCCAAAGTTATGCCCGCCCAGGCTGTGGCCCCCGAAGGAGCCGCCCCCGAAGTGCGGGACGTTGTGACTGGCAAACGAAGAACCGATGAAGTTGTGCCCGCCGGTATGTCCGAAGTTGCCGAAGGAACTCCGGCCGAAGTTAAAGGCAGACAGGTTGGTCCGGTTGTTCACAAAGGGCGTGCTGTGGTGGTACCGGTTGTAGTAGCCGGAGTTGCCAAAGCCGCCGAAAGAGCGGTAGGAGCTTGGATAATAACCTCTGTTATAGTAGTTATTGTAAACATAGGGGCGAGAGTAGCCACCGTAGTAGCCGCCTAAGCCCAGGCCACCCAGACCCAGCAGAGGGCTGGAGTAGTAGTTGTTGTTGTAGTAGCTGCTGCCGTAACCGCCGTAGCCACCGTACCCCCCGTAGCCATAGCCGGGATAGCCGTACATATCGCACGAGGAGAGTGAAAGAGCGGCGACAAGCGCACCGCACAGGAGGAGAAGTTTCGCTTTCATAACGACTAATTCGACGCCCGCCCCCGGCTTGTATTCAGATTTAATTTTGACTATCTTAAAATCCAACTCCGCCCTGAAGCTTGAACCTCATGCGCCTCTGCGGGATGATGTCCGCCCTCTTTCCAGTATTCCCACATGTCCGCCGACTCCGTCACTCCTTCCACCACCCTTCTGACCCTCTCTCCTGAAGAAGCCCGCGTGATCGGATGCTTGATCGAAAAAGAAATCACGCTTCCGGACTACTACCCCATGACGCTGAATGCACTGGTCACCGCCTGCAATCAGACCACCAATCGCGACCCCATCGTACGCTATGACGAGCGCACCGTGCTCCGCGCGCTGGAGTCCATGAAGTCCCGCGGCTGCGTGTTTGAAGTAAACATCGTCGGCGGCCGCGCCGTGAAGTACCGGCACAATCTCAAAGGCAGGCTCCCCGGCCTGGACCGCTCCCACATGGCCCTGCTCTGCATGCTGCTTCTGCGCGGTTCACAAACCGCCGGCGAGCTCCGCCAGCGCACCGAGCGCCTCTTCGAGTTCCCCGACATGCCCAGCGTGGAAAACTCCCTGGCAGAGCTCATCGGCTACCATGAGGGCCCCCTCGTGCAGTGCATCCCCGCCGGCCCCGGCCAGCGCGTGGCCCAGTTCATGCATCTGCTCTCCGGCGAGGTGACGGACACAAGCCCAAGCGCACCCACAGCCGCAGCCCCCGCTCCGGCCGCTCCCGCAGCGGATGACGCTTCGGACGCCGACTGGCGCGCCAGGATGGAGGCGGAAATCTCCCTGCTGAAGGCCCAGGTCTCCCGCCTGCAGACCCTCATCGGCGCCGTGAAGTAAAGCATTGCCAGAGTGTGCGCATTGCACATGCTCACGGCATCATGCGCCCCCTGCTCTGCCTGTTCGCTCTCGCTGCCCCCCTTGGTTTGCCCGCGCTTCATGCAGCGGATCAGGCCCCCTTCAAAAAGGAGGAGCTGCACGCGCTCATCCGCGAGGTGGCCGCCAGGATCGAGGAGAAATACAAAGGCTCCCGTCCGGAGGCAGACGGCCTCGTGCAGCACGTGGAGGAAATCCTCATGCTGCCAGAACCTCCCCCGCCATCTGCGGATGACCGCCCTTCCATGCTCGCCAGAAAGATGACCCTGCTCACGGATCGGGCGGGTTTCACCAGCTCCATCGGCGGCGTGCGCGGCGCCGTGTTTGACAATACCGACACCGGCTTCATGCAGCGCTATCACGATCTGGAATCCACGGACGCGCAGGATGCCGAGGAAGTCTGGCGCTGGCTGGAGATGGCGGATGCCGCGCGCCGCCTGAAGTGGTCGGACAAAGCAGAGACCTGCACCCAGCGGGCGCTCGGCGCCGCGCGCGCTCTCGTCTCCCGCCAGCCAAAAAATGCCGAGGCTCATGCGCTTCTGGGGCTGGCTCTCGAATGGAGCAGCGAAAAACTCGCCACCCTCCAGACCGCCCTGAAGCTGGACGCCCGCCAGCCTCTCGCCCTCCATGAAATGCTGGACCGCCGCCTCTCACAGGCGCTGGAGGCTGCCGCTCTGCGCCGTGAAGTCGCCCTCGAAGAAAAATCACTCGCCTACCAGACTGTCGCCCGCGCTTTGCACGAGCGCGCCCTCACGGAGGAGGAGACCCTCGCCTTCGAGCGCCGGCAGGAGGAGCTCCGGCATGAGCTCGTTCAGTTGCTCGCCCTCGCGCAGGAGCGTCATGATCTGACCGTGTACATCAAAACCGTGGGCCTCCTCTCCGAGCTCCGCCAGAACCGCAAGGAGGTCGCCCTCGCGGCCAGACGTCCCCAGGATGAGAGCTTCGAAAGGTTCCTGGCCCGGCTCGCCCTCATGCTGGCCGCAAATTCCCTCACCGTCTTTGAAGACGACGAACTCCTGCGCACCTCTCTGAACCTCGCCGCCGAAGATCCAGAGACCACCGGCACCATCGTTCTCCTCACCATCATCGGCGACGGCATGCGTGCGCAAACCACCCGCCAAAAACCGGCCGAGTCCCGCATGGACCAGATTCGCCTGGCCTTTGGCAGGCTCACCGAAATGGCCGCCGCGGATGACACCCCGCGCGCCGCCCGCGCCGCGGAGGCCGCCTTCATCCTGGAGCTGGGCCTCATGATGGTCATCCAGCGGGAGCCTACGCGCATGGACCTGCTGCTGCGCGCCATCCATCTGGATCCCTTCCGTCAGCGCACCCAGCACATGCTCACGGCCCTGTGCGCCGGCATGCTGCCGAAATTTGATGATCCCGCCGCTGCCGCCGCCCTCACGCTCACAGAGCTGGCCCTGCTGCCCAGCCGCCAGACCCGCCGCACCTGCGCCGCCGCCCTTTCCAGAGTCCGTGACTGGCCTGCTGCCCAGCGCTATCTGGATGCCTGCCTCCGCGAAGAGCCGGACCACCTGAGCCTCCTTTCTCAGAAAGCCGTCACCATTCTGCGGGAAAGCCAGTCCAAGGCCGCGCAAAAAAAGGCCCAGATCTATTTTCAGAAGATCGACTCCCTGCGCGAAAAAACCGGCGCCAAGCCGGACAACGATGACCTTCAGGTCATCACCCGCAATCACATCCTCTTCCTCATGATCAGCGGCAAAAACGACGCCGCCCGTGAAGAGCTGGCCTCCGCCAAACGCGACAAAATCCTCGACGACAAAGAATGCCAGGAGCTGGAAAAGCTGCTGCCCTGATTTCTTCCCGCACACACAAAGCGCGGTTCTCGATAACCCTCGATAACCACGCCGGACTCGCACAAGCCACGCACCCCATTAGGCATCGCGCCTAGATATTTTCGCGCCCTCACACGCAATAACCCATTGCCACCGCGCCCCCTTTTCAAGAGTATCGCGGCATGCACCGCCGCCTCACGTGCCTCTGCCTCGCTGTCGCAGCCATGTCCTGTGCCATCCTGCGCGCCGGGGAGAATGAACTCCTGCTGGACAAGGAAAAAGTACACGCCCTCATCCGCGAAGCAGCCGCCAAAATCGAGGAGAAGTACAAGGCTTCGCGACCCGAGGCCGACGGCCTCGCCCAGCGCGTGGAGCAGGTCCTCTCCACCCCCGCCCCCCCGCCGCCGGCAGACCGCCCGCAAAAACTCGCGGTCAAGCTGCTGCTGATGTCCAATGAAGGCTCCTTCCACAGCGGCATCCGCGGCATCTCTGGCGCCGTCTTTGACAACACTCCCACCGGTTTCGCCCAGCAATACCAGGACCTGGAATCCACCAGTGCTCGAGATGCCGCTGAAGTCTGGCGCTGGCTCAAAATGGCAGACGCCGCACGCGTCCTCAAATGGCAGGACAAAAAGGAGCTGTGCACCCAGCGCGCCGTGGGCGCCGCACGCGCGCTCGTCAGCCGCGAGCCCAAAAACGCCGAAGCCCACGCGCTGCTGGCTCTGTCCCTTGAATGGGGCGCCGAGAAACTCGCCGAACTGCAGACCGCCCTCAGGCTGGATCCCAGGCAGCCTGTGGCGCTGAATGAAATGCTGGATCACCGCATCGCGCAGGGCCTGGAGGCCGCCGCCACCCGCCAGGGCACCCGCCTGGAGGAAAAATCCAGGGATGTGACCCAAGCCCTCTTTGACCATCCTCTCAACGAGGAGGAGGCCGTGGCCTATGAGCGCCAGCTCATCGACATGGAGCATGAGCTCAAGAAACTCTTCTCCCTCGCCCAGGAGCGCGGCGATTTGTGGACTCACCTCAACAACATCGTGCTCCAGTCCTCCCTCGCCCAGAATCGCGACCTCGTGGCCGCCGCAGCCGACCGCCCGCCTGACGAAGATCTCGAAAAATTTCGGGACCGCATGAAAAACCTGCTGATGAAGCACCTGTTTTCGTTGCTCTCGGACGAGAAGCTCCTCACTCCCTCGCTGAAGCTCGCGGACGGTGATCCCGAGGCCACCGGCGCCATTGTGCTGATGGCCATTCTCGGCGATGGCATGAATGCGAAGGCGGAAGGCCGCCCGCCCAGCGAAGAAGTCAGGAATATCTGCCGTCCCGCCATTGACCGCCTGGCCGAAATGGCCGCCGCCACTTCGACTGTGCGCGCGGCACGCGCCGCCGAGGCCGTGCTTCTCGCCGATCTCAGTCGCTGCTTCCTCCTTGAGGAGCCACCCAAAAAAGTGGACCAGCTCATGCGCGCCATCCACCTGGATCCCTTCCGCCCACGCACCCAGACGATCCTCATGCTCCTCTGCTCTGGCGAACTCTCCAAGGACAGGGACGTGCCTGCCGTCACTGCCCTCTCCATGACAGAACTCGCCCTGCTGCCGGATCTCACGCGCCGCCGCGCCTGCGCCGCCTGGCTCGCCCGCGTGGGTGACTGGCCCGCTGCCCATCACCTGCTGGACACCTGCCTCCGTGATCATCCGGACCACATCGGCCTGCTCAATCAAAAAGCCTCCACCCTGCTGCGCGAGAACCAGTCCAAGGCCTCACAAAAGAAAGCCGCCGTCTATTTCAACAAAATCGAAGCCGTGCTCGACAAGCCGGACGCCAGCCCTGACCCCTCGGAGCTCACACCCCTCGCGCGCAATCACATTCTCTTTCTCATGATCGGCGGCAAAAACGACGAGGCCCGTGAAGAACTCGCCAAGGCCGGAGACAACGGCATCCTGGATGCCGAAGAATGCCAGAAGCTCGAAAAGCTCCTGCCCTGATCCCGCCCTTCACCCGCGTCCTACTCCAGCCGCTTCAGGCTCCCGATGCGGTACGCCCCTTCCAGCAGCCGCTGGTTGTCGCGCTCCGCATTGGCCGTGTCCAGATACAGAATGTGCGGAAACTCATCCAGCTCGATCACGTGGATGCCGTTCTTCGCGGCCTTGAAGGCCTCCGCCAGATCGTTCAGGTCCTTGATCACCTTGTCGTTCACCTTGTTCACCACCTGGCCTCCCAGCCTGTCATAGCCCTGCGCGCTCGGCGTCGGCAGCACCAGGCTCAGAAACACCAGCTTTTTGCGGCCTTCCTCCTCATACTTGTCCGGATACGAGGCGATGCGTGACAGCCGCAGGATCGTGCCCCCGCGCTGTTCATCGCCAAAGGCGTCCAGATACGGATGGGAAAGCTCCTGAAACAGCAGGCCGCCCATCAGCACATAGCGCGGCCCTTTGTCAAAGAGGTACGGCAGCACCAGAAAATCATCCGGCTTGCGCCGCGTCAGCTCGCCGTTCAGCACCACTTCCTTCCCCTCGCGCATCACCTTGATCTCCACCTTGTCCCCCACATACGCACGCCCCCGCACCAGGTGGCTGGAGCTCAGCGCGCCAAACTGCGGGTCCTTGTAGTCGCCGCGGGAATCGATGGAGAAGCCGTTGATCGCCACCAGGATGTCCCCCTTCTTCATCCCCGCCTTTTCCGCGGAGCCGCCCTTCATCGTCATGCTGATCAGCACGCCCGGCGCGTCCGGTTTCAGCCCCAGAAACTCGCGAAACTGGTCGTCCAGCGTGGTCTGCATCTCCATGCCCAGGCTCGGAAAGCCCTCGTAGCTGCCGTCCGCGGAGTCTTTCAGGAAGTGCTCGATGATCGGCGCCGGCAGAATGGTCGTCACCTGGTTCTTGGAGTCGTAGGTCAGCAGCAGGCCCACCAGCTTGCTGTTCTTCACCACCGGCAGCGTGAAGCTGTTCGCCTCGCTGCGGATGATGCCGTTCGCCTCATACACCAGGAAGCCGGACCCCTCCACATTGTAGCGGCGGGTCATCACCTTGCTGATCCTCAGCTCGCTCTTGATCAGCTCCCCCACGCGCCCCGTCTGCAGAATGTCCACCTTGTCATCAATGCGGCTGCTGCTGTCCACCGCCATCGGCTTCAGTCCCGCAAAGAAGGTCTTCTGCCGCTCGGAGGGCGCGGACTCCAGCAGCGCCAGGTTCGCCTCGTAATCCACCGCCACCACCTTCGCCGGCAGCTTCATGCCTTTGTCCGGAAGCTCCAGCTCGATGTAGGTCGCGTCCGCCACCATCTGCCCGGTCACCAGCACACGGTTTCCCGCCAGCACCACGCCCAGCCCGCGCCGGCCCGAGGGCGACTCCTTCTGCCACGGCAGATGCAGGCTGTACGGCTGGGAGGTGGCGTTCACCTTCACCAGCGAGTTGCTCTGCACCACCTGCGGCGCTGCGGCCATGGGTTCCGCCGGCGCGGGAGCCCGCTTCTTTTTCGGCGCTTCAGCCGTGGGCGTCTGCGCCTGCACACCGGCCGCGCTGAGGATCAGGAGAAAAACAAAAGTTTGGGAAAGCTTCATGAAGGCGTCGAGGCAAAAGGTTCAAAAGGGGGGCGGATCAATCACACGCAGCGGCTATTCATCGCCCAGGTAGGTGTCCTCCAGGATGTTGTAGGTCTCCATGATGCGTTTGTGCGCCGCCTCGGCCAGCTCCCGCTTCAGCACCAGCGGCCGGTTCTTCTCCAGCAGCGTGATCTCGATGAACGGCTTGTCCTTCTTCGCCAGCGCCGTCTGCACATCCTTCAGGGACCTGATCTTCACCCCGTTGATCTCATCCACCACGCTGTGCGCGTAGGGGGTGATCCACGTGTTCACCTCGTCCGGCAGCACGTTCGTCAGCACCACCGGCTCCGGCCGCTCCACGTAGAGCTTGTCCGTGAGGAAGTTGTCAAAAACATAGTTCACCGTGTCATCGCGCATCTGGTGCGCGTCCATCAGGTTCCGGTCCAGCGGCTGGAAGACAAGGCCTGCGTTCACGATGTAGCGCGGCCGCTGGTTGTACTGCGCCCCCAGCCGCACATACGGGTCAAAGCGCTTCAGCGTCACCGTGGCCTCCTGCTTCTTGCCTCCGCGCAGGTACTTCAGCTTGATCGTGTCCCCGGCAAACTTGCGCTCCACGATCTCGTTCATGTCCATCAGCTCGCCTTCAAACCGCACCAGCCCGTTGTTCATCACCGGGTTGTCATCAATGCTCAGGATCACATCGCCGATTTTGAGCAGGTCGCCCACGCTGCCCTGCGGCTCCACATCCCCCACCATCACGCCCACCCCGTCATTGCTGATCCCCAGCGCCTTCGCCTGCGCCGGGTTTTCAATCGGGAAATCACTCGCCGCCAGGTCCACGTAGTGGTCATAGCGCCCGTCTTCGATGTCCTTCAGGAAGCGCTTGATCACCGGCACCGGAATCATGTACCCCACGTTCTGCGCCACCCGGCCGCTGAACCCCTGGAACGCCACGCCCACCACCTTGCCCTCCTGCATCACCGGCCCGCCGGAGTTCCCAGGATTGATCGCCGCGTCCACCTGGATCGCCAGGTGCGAGTCCACGCTCGTGTGGCTGTAAGGCCGGAAGTCAATGCGCGACACCACCCCGCGCGTCACCGAGATGCGGTCCCCGCCGATCGGATAACCAATCGCGATCACCTCCGTGTTCAGCTGCGGGATGCCCCCAAAGTCCAGCGGCTTGAGCTTTTCAAAATGCTTGCCGTCCTCCGCCTCGATCAGCGCCAGGTCGCAGTCATGTGCGATGTGTACAATCCTCGCCGGGTGCGGCTCCGGATCGTTCGTCGTGCGGATCAGAATCCGCGTGGCATTGCTCACCACGTGCGCGTTCGTCAGAAAGCGGTTTTTGCCAATGAGAAATCCCGTGCCGCTGCCCCCGCTCGGCTGCCCCGCGTTCCATGGCTCGCGGTAGTCCGGCACCAGCACCGAAACATCGATGTTCACAATCCCTTCCCACGCCCCCGAGGCGGTGTCGATCGCCTGGTTCGCGGTCGGAGAGGGCGGCGGAGCCGGCTGCGCGCTGAGAGCGGATGGCAGCAGCGCCAGGGCGAGAAAAGGCAGGAGCGTACGAATGTTCATGCGAAAGAGCGTAATTCACAACATACGCCTCCCGCCGCTTCTAACACAAGTTTGCTGATGAAATAATCTCAGGGAAAAACCCGGCCTCAGCGTGTTCGTTTACAAACACGCCGTCCTAGCCCGCTCTCACTTCGTAGGATGGTGCCGTCCACCGGCGCCCGGCAAACACCACGCCTAGGCGTTTCGCCCAGCGGCGCACGGCGCTGCGCAGCGGTTCCGGCCATAAAAAGCCCTTTGACTTCCAGAACCACCCGCGAGCTGGCCTTCACGCTCGCTGCCAGGCCTACTTCTTCCCAGCTTTTTTCTTTTCGATGAACAGCTTGTTAAAGGCATTCTTTTTAGCCTCTGCCTGCTTCGCGGCCTGCGCCTCGGCGCTGTTCGGATTCGCCGGGTCCGTGATCATCGGAAAATCATCCGTGCGGAACGGCGTCACCGGCAGCCCTTCGGCCGAATACACATTGCACACCGGATTGTCCGCCCACGCATACCTCACCGCCACCGGCTTCGCCACGCCTGTGGCGCTCACGGAGATCTGATTCGTGCCCCGCTTCGAGCCACCGATGATCTCTGCCTTGGCCCACACCCACTTCCGGTCTTCTCCACAGATGGCAAAACCCTTCACCTCGTCCGTGTCCACCGTGCGCAGGCCCAGCGGCGCGTAGTCAAAGGTGATGAGCGCCTTGCCGCCCTCAAACTTCGCATCCTTCAGTTCCGGGCTGCGGTACACCAGCTTCTGGCCGTAGTCATTCACCAGCGCCCAGCGCGCCAGACGCTCCGCCACGTCGCGCTTGTTCTTCGGGTGGATGTCGTTCGCCTCGCCCAGGTCCGTGATCACGCACTGGCCCGTGTGCGGCAGTTTCTTCATCGTCAGCGTCTGCGCCTCACGCAGCTCCGCCCAGTCGCTCTCCACCGGCTCCGTCTGGTAGGCCTTGTAGTCCGCCAGTTGCACCCAGTAGAAGGGGAAATCGCCCTGCTTCCACTCCTTGCGCCAGTGCTCGATCATGAAGGGAAACAGGTCGCGGTACTCCTTCGCGCGTCCGGCATTGGACTCGCCCTGGTACCAGATCACCCCTTTGATGCCATAACCAATCGTCGGATGCAGCACCCCCGCATACAGGTTCCCTGGGCGATGCTGCCCCGTCATCGGATTCTGCGGCGGCCGCGGCGCCTGCGCCGTGAACATCTTCCCCGCCTTCACCGCCTCCATGCGTGCCTTGGCCCAGGCTTCCATCTTCGTCTTGTGGTCTGCCACCTGCTTGTCAAAAGCCTCCTTGGTAAAAGTCGCCTCCTGCTGCTTCCAGCGGGCGATGGTCGCGGCAAACCGCGCATCCTTCTCCAGCACATCCCGCTTCACCCACGCCTCGCAGGAGCTGCCGCCCCAGGCGTTGTCAATGAGCCCCACCGGCACGCCCAGCATCTCCCGCAGCACGCGGCCAAAATGATAACCCACCGCCGTGAACTGCGCCGCCACCGCCGGCGTGCACTCCTCCCACTGCCCCTTGAAGTCGTCCTGGATCTCCTGCGTCCCCACCTGCGGCACCGAGATCAGCCTCAGTTGCGCATCCTTCGCCTGCGCGATGTCCAGGTCCGCATCCCACGTGCTGCCCAGATTGAACCCCATGTTCGACTGCCCCGAGCAGATCCACACCTCGCCCACCAGCACGTTTTTCAGCTCCTTCGCGCTGCTGCCCTTGATCATGATCGTCGCCGGCTTCGCATTCGCCGGCACCGCATCCAGTTTCACCGTCCACTTGCCCTTGTCATCCGCCTTCGCCGTCTTCGTCTGCCCCGCAAACGTCACCGTCACCTCCGTCCCCGGTGCATCCCACCCCCACACCGGATTCGCCTGCTTCTGCTGCAGCACCATGTTGTCGCCAAAAATGGCCGGAAGTTTCAGTTCCGCACGGGCGGAGACAGCAAGAAGGGTCAGGAGGCAGAGGAGGCGCATAAGTCGGGAAAAAAGAGGAGCGTTGGGAACGCTGCGTGAGGGCGGATCATTGCAGCGGGATGCTGATTTAAAATGACGAAACCAGAATGAGGAATGACGAATGAATATCGAATGAAGAAGGCCGGAGCCCGGACGGATCTCACCGCTTATCAAACTTCACCTCCGAGCGAAAATTCCGTCATTCGAGCTTGGTCATTCATTCCTCATTCTGGTTTCGTCATTTGCGCCGCCGAAGGATTGCACTCCCTTCCCCCTCCCCCCTGTGCTAACCTCCCCCGTGACCCGCCTCGCCCTCGCCGCCGCACTCCTCCTCTCCCTCGCCGCCTGCGGCAAATCACGGCCGCGCGCGGACCTCGTCTTCATCAACGGCGCCGAGCCCGAGAGCATCGATCCCCACGTCGTCACCGACCAGGTCGGCATGCGCGTCGCCTCCGCCTTGTTTGAAGGCCTCTGCCGCATCGATGAAGCCGGCCAGCCCCAGCCCGGCCTGGCCGAGCGCTGGGACGTCACCCCTGACCGCAAGACCTACACCTTCCACCTGCGCCCCGGCACCACCTGGAGCGATGGCACACCCCTCACCACCCAGGACTTCCTCTACTCCTGGCAGCGCATCCTCAGCCCCGACTTCGGCGCCGACTACGCCAGCCAGCTCTACGTCATCAAAAACGCCCGCTCGTTTCACGAAGGCACGCTCAAAGACTTCACCCAGGTCGGCGTGACCGCACAGGACGACCGCACCCTGCGCGTCGAGCTCGAGAACCCCACTCCTTACTTCATCGACCTCTGCGCCATCACCCCCTTCTCCCCCGTGCCGCGGCACATCATCGAGAAACTGGGCACTGCCTGGATCAAGCCCGGCTCCCTCATCGGCAACGGCTCCTACACTCTCGAAGACTGGCTCCTCGACGACCGCATCGTCCTCCGCCGCAACGAACGCTACTGGGACGCCGCCAACGTACCCCTGAGGACCATCGACGTCCTCCCCATCTCCGAGCCCAACACCGCCATCAACTACTTCCTCACCGGCCAGGCCGATCTCATCATGGACAAAGGCATGGTGCCCACCTCCCTCACCGCCAAACTCAAGCAGCAGCCCTACTTCCACACCGGCCCCTTCCTCGGCAGCTTCTTCACCCGCTTCAACGTCACCCGCGCTCCCTTCGACAATCCCAAGATCCGTCTCGCCTTCTCTCTCGCCATCGACCGCAGACGCATCACCGAAAAAATCACCCAGCTCGGCGAGCACAATGCCTTCAGCCTCACCCCGCCCGGCGCCGGTCAGAACTACCAGCCGCCCCCCGGCCCCGAGTTCAACCCGGAGCGCGCCCGCCAGCTCCTCGCCGAAGCCGGTTATCCCGGCGGCAAAGGTTTCCCCCGCGTCGAATACCTCTACTTTCCCAAGCCCATCGAACGCAACATCGCCGTCGAGCTTCAGGCCATGTGGCAGGAGCACCTCGGCGTCAGTGTCGATCTCGCCAGGCAGGAATGGAAGATCTACCTCGACTCCATGAAGGAGCTGAACTACGACGTCTGCCGCAGCAGTTGGGTGGGCGACTACAACGACCCCGGCACCTTTCTGGAGATGTTTCTCTCCACCAATGGCAACAACCGCACCGGCTGGGCCAGCCCCCGGTACGACGCCCTCATCGCCGCCGCCGCCCGCGAGCCCGACCTCCACCAGCGCAACACCCTCTTCCAGCAGGCCGAAAAACTCCTCGTCACCGACGACTGCGTCATCCTCCCCATCTACCACTACGTCGGCGTCCAGTTCTACCATCCCGACCGCCTCACCGGCCTCCAGCCCAACCTCATCGACGACCACCCCTTCCGCTGCATCCACTGGAAGTAACCCCCGCCGCACCAGCCCATCCACCCGCGCCCGCGGCACGCGGCACCCTAAATAATGCCAGGCATTTAGTTATTGCCGTCACGGCCTTTTTCGCCACATTCCTCTCCATGAAGCCCGCCCAATCCTCTGATCCCCAACGCCCCCCGCTCGAAGAGCAGCTCGTCGGCGTCAACGCCAAAACCGGCCTCTACCCCGGCGCGCGTTCCTGGTCTGGCGGCAGGCATCGCATCCTCGGCAAAGGCCCCCTCGAATCCTACTGCTACCACGTCATGTCACGTACTTGCGGCGGCGAAGTTCATTTCGACGACGTCGAAAAAGAAGCCCTCCGCCGCATCATCTGGCGCATGACCGAATTCTCCGGCATCAAAGCCGTCACCTACTGCATCATGCGCAATCACTTCCACCTGCTCGCCGAAGTGCCTCACCGCCAGACCTGGCTCCAGCGCTTCGAGGGCCCGGATGGCGAAACAAAACTCTTCGACCACCTCTCCACCCTCTACAGCCGCGCCTACCTCGGCCTCCTCCGCGATGAACTCGCCGACCTCCGCGCCCGCGGCATGCACGCCCTCGCCACGCGGCGCATTGAGGCCCTCAAAAAACGCTTCTGCGATCTCTCCCTCTTCGTCAAAGAAATCAAAGAGCGCTTCAGCCGCTGGTACAACAAACGCCACTCCCGCCGCGGCACCCTCTGGATGGATCGCTTCAAAAGCGTCCTCGTCGAAGGCAAAGGCGAGCCCCTCCGCACCATGGCCGCCTACATCGATCTCAACCCCGTGCGCGCCGGCCTGTGCAAGGACCCCAAGGACTACCGCTGGTGCGGCTACGCCGAAGCCCTCAGCGGCAGCCGCAGAGCCCTGCGCGGCCTCTGCAAAGCCCTTAGCAAACCAGTGGACGGCTGGCGTTCCTCGGGCGCCGCCGAAGCCTACCGCTGCCTCCTCCACGACGAAGGCCGCGAGATCAAAGACATCCGAAATAAAAAGGTGCTTCGTCCCGGCATCACCCCCGCATCCGCCCGCGCCGTGCTTGCCGCCAAAGGCAAACTCACTCCCTCCGAGCTCGTCCGCCTCCGCGTCCGCTACTTCACCGATGGCCTCGTCCTCGGCAGCAAAGCCTTCGTCGAAGACATCTTCACCACTCACCGCGATCACTTCGGCCCCAAGCGCAAACACGGCAGCCGCCGCATCGCAGAATCACACGCCCCCTTCTACACCCTGCGCCAGTTGCGGTTGCGTCCTGTAAGCTGACCACCGCGAAAGCAGGCAAGCAAGCCCCCTTGCTCCACCTACTTCGCCACCCCCGCCACCGCGATCCCCACCTCCACCGTCGGCTCCGCCGCATCATGCATCGGCGGCTCCATCGGCTTCCCTCCCGCGGATTTGAGATCATTGCCCACGGACCAGATCAGGCCTCGCGTCGCATCATACTGCAGCGGCGCGCCCGTGTACGGATCCACCGGCACATCCAGCAGAAAGTTGAAGGTGCGCAGTTGTTCCAGAGTCGTGGGCAGCATTTTCTTCTCCGCAATGCAGCGCCTCACCGCAAACAGCGTGATGATCAAATTCCCCCGCGTGCGCACCAGCCCCAGCATCGCAGGCAGCGGCGTGTAGTTCTTCATTCGCTGATGGTAGTAGGCCATGCCCGCGGAATTCGGCTGGTAGGAGGCCTCGGCGGCGCCCTCGTCTTTCAGCCGCACCTCCGCCGTCTGGGCCAGCGGTACCAGCACCTCCGTTTTCATCTGCCGGAAGGCCGTGGCGAAATGCTGCAGCGTTTCATACGGCTTGAAAAACAACCGCCCGGGCCGGTGCAGTTGCACACCGCCCGGCATCGTGTCCAGGTTCTCTCCGCTCTTCGGGCCCAGGATCAGTTTCTTCTCATGCACGTAGTATCCATTCATCGCGCCCTCCAGCACCTCCGCCGTCGGCTGGCACACATTGAACTGACGCTGAAACTGCCGCAGCATCGCCTCCGGCAGCTTCGTCTGCCGCAGCAGATCCGCCAGCGTCTGGCCCGCCAGCGTCTGCGCCTCCAGCGAGCGCTGGTAGCATGAAGGCCACGCCCAGATCTGCTCCAGCCGCCAGCCGAGTTCCGCCAGATCGATCGCCGAGGTAAACGCCGCCTCCTCCTGCATGCGGCGCGAAAGGTACGCCGCCTCCGCCTGCTTCAGCACCAGCGCCTGCCGCCAGCGCGGATCTTCGCAAGGATCAGCCGCATGCCACGCCGCGTGCGTCGGGTGCCAGTCCGCGTCCTCCAGCAAATCCCGCAGATTGTCCAGCGCCGCCCCGTTCGCCTGCACCACCCGCGAGAGCGTCGGCGTGTCCCACAGCCACGGCGGCCTGCCATACATCTCCTCCTTCTCAAACGGCACCAGCGCCTTCAAAAACTTCCACAGCTTCTCCGGCGTCTGAATCGTCACCGCCTGGTCCACCGGCCGGTTCAGCAGCAGATCCTTGTCCAGCCCTGGCGCCTGGTCATCCACATACAGCCACGCGATGAAAACCAGCGCCAGCAATCCCATGCTCAAAATCGCCAGCGTGGACCACGAGGCCTCCCGCTCCACCGCATGTCTCGGCCGTTTCGTCACCAGCCTAGAGGCCGGCACCCGCGGCGGTGTCACCGTCGCAGAAGCTTTCTCCTTTTCCCCCTCCGCCTTCTTCTCCACGGGCGGCGGCGTCTGCACCTGCGGCACCGCGGCGCTCGTCGCCTCGCGCCGTTTCGGTGCAGGCTCAGGCTTCGGCTTCTCTTCGCTGCGGCGCGTCTTCTTTCCAGGCGGCGCATCCTGCCATTCCAGATCCAGCTCCCATGGCGACGCCCACGCGCCACCCGATTCTCCGCGGCGCGCGGGCTTCTCGGCTGGCGTTTCTGTCGGCGAGTGGGGCCGGATCATGCGCCGCAGTATGAATGCGGTCGCGCCTGCGAGCAACGAGCGTCGTGCTCTTCTCGCTCTCTCTCCTCCCTCCGCCACGCCATCAAGCGGCACCCGCCCAGCGGGTGCTCGCTCGCGCTCACCTCCCACTCCCTGCCCAGCCCCAGCGCCCCCTGCAGCTCCCGCCCGCGAAACCCCGCCCGAATGCTCGTCTGCATGTCATGCCGCTGCACATGGTTGAGCTCCGCCACCTCGCAAAACAAACGCCCCAGCACCGAGTAAATCCACCGCCGCGCCGGCTCCACCGCCACGATCAGCCGCGTCACCGGAGACAGCCGCGCTCCCAGCACCCCGAGCTGTTCCTGCGTAAAATGGTGCAGAAACAAATTCGCGATCACGATCTCCGTGTCCGGCAGCGCCTGCTCCAGCACATTCCCGCGCGCCCAGTGCGCCCGCACCGGCCAGTGCTTCGGCCTCGGCGCCAGGTCAAAGGCATGCAGATCCTCCGCCGCGCAGCAGCCAGCCTCCAGCAGCCGCAGGCACAGCGCCCCATCCCCCGCGCCCAGCTCCGTCACACGCCACCCTTCCTCCCGGTGCCGCCGCACCATCCGCTCCACCCACCGGTGGTTCCCCATGATGCCGTTGATTTGCAGCATTTCCTCCCGCGCGCGCAGCGCGGCGGGGTCGTCATGCGGCAGTATGTCCAGCAGGTCTGTTTCGATCGTTCGCTTTTTCATCATCTCGTGGCTTCAGTGACAACGCAGCACCCTCCCCTTCAGGATGTCTCGCGCTTGCACGGCCCATCGTGCATCACCCGCGGCGGCGCTCACACATTTTCCGCTCAACCTGCGCCATTGCACAGCCGCCATGCCGCGCCGAATTTCGCCTCCCCCCGCCACGCATGGATTCCTCCTCCGCCACCGCCTCTGGTCCCGCCAGTGCTGTTATCACCCGCTTCCTGGTGCAGCATCGCCTTCTCGGCTGGCTGGCCATGCTCTCCCTTCTCGCCTGCGGCTGGCTCTCCTTCCAAAGTCTGCCGCAGCAGGAGGACCCCACCTTTCCCACCCATGATGCCGTGCTCATCACCGTTCATCCCGCCCTGAACGCTGCGCAGATGGAGCAGCAGGTGACCGCAAAGCTGGAGGCCGCGCTCACACAAATTCCCACCGTGGAAAAACTGCAGTCCCAGTCAAAGGACAACATCTCCACCATCACCATCCGGCTCCAGTCGGCCCGCCAGGACGTTATCAACCAGCAATGGCGGCAAACACGCCAGCTTTTGCAGACGGTGAAACTCCCCGAAGGCTGTCTCGATCCACGCCTGGAGACCGACTTCCAGCTCCCGGCCACGATGCTCTTCGCCGTGCTCGGAGATCGCGCCGCCGCCGGCGCCGACGAAATCGAAAATGCGCTGAGGTCCGTTCCCTGCAGCGGCCGCATCCGCCAGTTCGGCCATCCCCCGGCCGAGATCGCCTCCTTTGAGGACATGATGGCCGCCGGCTACACCGTCCGCACGCTGCACCGCCCGCAGGATGGCGCGCTTCAGCCCGCGCCCGCCGTCCTCGTGGGCGTGGAGATGAAGGCAGGAAACATCATTCACGATTTCAAGCAGGCCGTGCTGGCAAAAATCAGCACCACCTCCCTGCCTGAAGGTGTCCAGGTCATCACCGTCTCAGACCAGCCTGCGGCCACCGCCCACCGCATTGGCGAGTTCCTGCGCTGCTTCATCGAGGCCGTCGTCGTGGTCGTGCTCGTGGCCCTCCTGCTCATGGACTGGCGCACCGCTCTCGTCGTGGCCGTGGCCATCCCGCTCACCCTCGCCATGACCCTCGCCGGCATGGCCATTCTCCATGTGCCCCTGCAGCAGATCTCCATCGCCGCGCTCATCATTTCCCTGGGCATGCTGGTGGATGATCCCGTGGTCGCGGCGGATGGCATCAATCGTGAACTGGCGGAAGGGCAGCCGCGCGGCACCGCCGCCTGGCTCGGCCCCTTCAAGCTGCGCCGCGCCATCTTCTTCGGTACCGTCATCAATATCGTCGCCTTCCTGCCTCTCACGCTTCTCCCCGGGGACATGGGCGCCTTCATCATCACCCTCCCCATCGTCATCACGCTGGCGCTGCTCTCATCGCGCATCGTGTCCATGACCTTCATCCCTCTGCTCGGCTTCTACCTCCTGCGCGGCCAGAAGGGCTTTGACGCCACCTCCGGCTCGCACCCGCTGCACCGCCTCGTTCCGTTTTACAAAGGCGCGCTGCAGTTCGCCCTCCACCGTCCGCTGCTCACCATCATCGCCGCTTACGGCCTCCTCGGCGCCAGCACCGCGCTCATCCCCTTTTTTGGCAAACAGTTCTTCCCCGTGGCGGAGCGGAATCAGTTCCTCATCGATCTTCAACTGCCCGAAGGCAGCAGCGTCCAGCAGACGCAGAAGATCACCGCGCAGATCGGCGAGACCCTCCAGCGCGAGCAGTCCGTGCAGAGCGCCGTCATCGTCAGCGGCGGCGGCACGCCCATGTTTTACTACAATCTCCTGCCACGCCAGCCCGCCGCCAATGTGGGGCAGGTCCTGGTCAACACACGCCATGCCGGAGACGTGCCCGCGCTCATCGTCCACCTGCGCGAAGTGTTTGACCGCGAGATCAAAGACGCGCTCTGCCTCGTGAAACAGATCGAGCAGGGCCCCGCACTCGAAACTCCCATCCAGATCGAAATCAGCGGCGACGACATTCCCGCAAAGACCGCCCAGGTCAGCCACGCGCTGCGCTCCGCCGGCGCCTACAAGGTGCACGATGACTCCGGCATCCTCTCCCGCATCAACCAGCAGCGCACCGTCACCGTCAAGGCCCTGGCCCCCTTTGGCACCCTCGCCTCCGGCATCCTGAACAAGGCGCGCACCTCCTTCCCCACAGCCGGCATTGCCTTCGGCGGGGAGGAGCGCGAGCTCACCAACAGTCAGCGCGAGATGGAGCGCGTGCTGAAGATCTCCCTCGCCCTCATCGCGCTGGCCATGATGATCCAGTTCCGCTCCATCATGAAATCCGTCGTCGTCATGCTCACCGTGCCCCTGGGCTTGATCGGCGCTTTTACCGGCATGGCCACCACCCATGCCTCCTTCGGTTTCATGGCCCTCATCGGCATCGTCAGTCTGGCCGGCGTCATCGTCAGCCACATCATCGTGCTGTCAGATTTTATCGAGGAAGAACGCGCTGCGGGCATCCCGCTGGAGCAGGCGCTCATGCAGGCCGCGCTGGTGCGCCTCCGCGCCGTCCTGGCCACCGTCTTTGCCACCGTCTGCGGCCTCATCCCGCTGGCCGTGACCGGTGGCGAGCTCTGGCGGCCGCTGACCGCCGTGCACATCTTCGGCCTGCTCTTCGGCACCGTGCTGACCCTCGTGCTGCTGCCCGTGCTCTACCTCCAGTTTGCCCGCTGGCGCTGGATCAAGTAGCCGCAAAAATCAGCGCCACATTCGAGCCGCCGAAGCCGCTCGAGTTGCTCATCGCCACACGCGGCGCCTCATCCACCGGGCGGGTGAGGATGTTCACACCCTCGCAGGCAGGATCGAGATTCTGAATCTTGGCCGAGATGGGCATGAATCCCTCCTTCAGGGCGATGCAGCTGATGCCCGCCTCCAGCGCTCCCGCCAGGCACAGCCCGTGGCCGGTCAGCGCCTTCGTGCTGCTCACCTTCGGCCGCTTCTCTCCGGTGAAGGTGGCCTTGAGCGCGCTGAGCTCCGCCACGTCTCCCGCCTGCGTCGCGGTGGCGTGCGCGTTGATGTAATCGATCGCCTCCGGCGTGAGGCTGGCGTCCTGCATGGCGTTCGTCATGGCGCGCGCCAGGCCTTTGCCAGAGGGATCAGGAGCCACCACATCATAGCCGTCGGAGCTCTGGCCCCAGCCTTTGACTTCGGCATACACTTTCGCGCCGCGCGCGGCTGCCTGCTCCGCCTCTTCCAGAACCAGCACCACACCACCGCCGGTGATGATGAAGCCATCCCGCCCCGAGTCAAAGGGCCGCGGTGCCAGCGCCGGATCACTCTGCGAGCTGAGCGCGCGCAGCGAGGCAAACGGCAGGATCGTGTGCAGTTGCTGCTGCCCGTCTTCCGCCCCGACCACAAACATCGTCTTCTGCCGCCCCAGACGGATCAGGTCGCAGGCATGCCCCAGGGCGTGGGAGGAAGAGGCGCACGCGCTGTTAAACGCAAGCGTGGCGCCTTTGATCGCAAAGCGCGCCGTCAGGTTCAGGTGCAGCGAGTTCGGCATGCCCGCAATGATCACCGGTGCTGATGTTCGTGCCGGACCGCGCTTGAAGGTCGAGTCCATCGCCAGAAACGTCATCCACGGCGAGCCCGCGGAGGCGCAGTACAGCCCGGTGTCCGGATTCGAAACCTGCGCGGGGTCCAGGGCGGCGTCTGCAATCGCCTCCTGCATGGCGGCCGTGGCAAACACGGAGTTCGGCACCTGGGTGCGCAGTTGCGCCCGGTTGAGCTGCACGTGGGCGGGAAAGGTCCAGTCCAGCGGATCAGGAGAGGGGAAGTCAAAGCCCTTGATGAACCCGGCGAGTTTCACGCGGTCGTTGGCCGCCGCCAGCTCCGGGATGAACTCAATGCCGGAGCGCGCCTGCCGCAGGCTCTCAGTGACTTCGGCACGGCTGTTGCCAATGCTGGAAATAAATCCCAGCCCGGTGACGACCACGCGCTTCATGAGGCGGCCGTACCAAACTTGGCACGCAGGAATTTCTTCAGATCACCCAGCGTGACAATGCCGCTCAGCTCTTCCGTGGCGATCGTGAGGCCGAGAACCTCCTCGGCCGTCATCACCACTTCGATCATGCCAAAGGAGTCCATTCCGATGTCATCGGTCAGCTTCATGTCATCCGTCACGGAGGCCATGCCGTCCGGCCGGGGATTGGCGGCGTCACGCGCCAGCACGCCCAGGATGATCGCATCCAGCTCGTCGAGATTCTTGGTTTCCTCGAAGCGAAGCGCCGCGGCAACGGTCTCCTCGCTGCAGCGCTTGAGGGATTTGATGATGTCTTGTTTGCGTTCTTCGCTTGCGGGCATGGCCGGTGTTTAGTCAGTTCTGGGGTGGGTTCAACGCTTTTTCAGCACTGAAGATTCCATAACGCTGGATGCCGAGCTCGTAGGCCAGCCAGATGCGGAACAGCGTCAGGGCAAAAATACGGTTCGGGTTCCGCGAGCTGAACAGGAAACGCCGGTAGCGCGACTGCGTGAAAAGCCCCTTCACCGTGCGCAGGGCGCATAGCGGCCAGGTGCGCTTCACCAGCGGCGCATAGTCCTTGAACTGGTAGTTCACAAAACCCGCTCCCTCCGTCGCCGCCCGGAATTCGCTTTCCGGCCTCACCCCCGCGATCTGCGCCTCCCGCGTGATGGCATCAATGAAGTGCCGCCTCGCCGTGGCGTCTGGGTTCTCGCAGGACATCCAGGCCGTGGCCACCAACCGCCCCCCGGGCTTCAGCACCCGGTGGCATTCCCGGAAAAAACCCGGCAGGTCAGGCATGTGCTCCAGGCTCTCCACCGTCTGCACGATGTCAAAATGGTTGTCCGGAAGCTGGTTGGCATACCAGTCCCGCAGCATGAAATGCGTCAGGCCCGGCACGGCGTTGTGCGCCTCCGCATACGCCACCTGCACCGCCGAGATCGTCATGCCCGTGACCTTCACCCCGTGGTTCTGCGCCAGGATCCGCGCCGTGGTGCCGTACCCGCAGCCGATGTCACACACCTCCTTCCCCGGGCTGTGCTGCCCGAGCTCAGCCACGATCTTCACCAGGTTCTCCGCCGCTTCCGTGTCGCTTTCTTTCCCGGTAAACCACACCCCATGGTGAATGTGCTCCCCCCAGATTTCGCGGTAAAACTGGTCCAGGTCGTCATAATGGGAGGCGGCGCCTTCCACGGTGGAGATGTAGCTGGCGTTGGTGTTGGAGGATGCAGTCATGAGGCGGAATCAAGCGTGCGCGGCCTCAGCCTGGAGGCAGGCACGCGTTTGAGCGTGTTGAATGGAATGGTGAGCATGGCGTAAAAGGCCCCCATGCGCCGCGCGATGGGCCCGCGGCAAAACACATATTTCAGAATGAAGTCCCGCAGCACCGAGCGCCCGCGCCCACGCCACGTGCCCAGCCACATGCCCCACTCCGCGCGGAAGATCGCCGCCTTCACCGCCCGCCTCCGGCACCGGTTGTAGGCCGCCAGCAGCTCCAGCGGCTCGCTCCGCGTCAGGATCTCCGCCAGAAACTCCGCATCCGCAAAGCCCGTGTTCATCCCCTGCCCGCCGATGGGGCTCATCCCGTGCGCGGCATCGCCACAGAAAATGATCCGCCCGTCATAATAACGGTCGCAGTTAAACTTCCTCGGCGTGAACACGCTCTCGTTGAGCTGGTCCGCCGCCGCCACGCTGAAGCCGGTGCGCTGCCGCGTCAGCCGGCTCACCAGCCCCGGCGGCGGGTGGTCCATGCGCGTGTCCGTCTGCACCACCCAGCGCCGCAGCCCGCCGGGCATGGGGAAGGACTCCACCGAGCCCTCCGCCGTGAAAAACAGATGCGCCTCATCTCCCAGCCCGCTGCGGTCCACGAAGTCCCCCATCACAAAATGGCAGTCGTAGGAGCGCCCCGGCGCCCGCATGCCCAGGAGGCTCCGCACCGCGCTGCGGCTGCCGTCACACGCCACCACAAACCGCGCCGTCAGCCGCCGCCCTCCGCCCTCCACCTCGCAGTACCCGCCTTGCTGCCGCACATACGTCACTTCACACCCGCTCTCGATGAACTCCTGCCCCAGATGCTTCTGCAGCAGCGCGATGGTCGCCGCCTGCGGCAGCGAAAGGATGAAGCGCCGCTCATCCGGTATCTCCCGAAACGACACACAGCCCAGCTTCCCCCGCTGCCCATGCACAAAACAGTCCCGCACCTGCACCCCGCTGCGGATGAATGCAGACGCCAGCCCCAGCTTGTCCAGAATCTGCAGCGAAGGCGGCGTGATGCCAATCGCCGCCGATTGCGTGATGGGCTCCGTGCGCCGCTCCAGCACCCGGATGCGCTGCCCCTGCTGCTTCAGCAGGCAGCCCAGCAGCAGACCCACCGGCCCCCCGCCCACGATGATCACATCGTACTCAGGAGCTCCCGTCAGAGAAGGTTTGGAAGAAGGCGGGTTCATACCACGGCGGCTTGTGCTTGCGCCATCACGGCAGGTTCCACCGCCGCCGGCGGGATGGCCGCGCCGCAGCGCTCCAGCACCGCCGTCTCCACCGTCAGCCCCGGGCCAAAGGCGATCGCGCACGTCATCGCCCTCTCCGTCTCCGCCTCTTCCAGCAGCCCCTTCAGCACAAACATCACCGTCGGGCTGCTCATGTTCCCATAGTCCCGCAGCACACTGCGGGACATCTCCAGCGCCTCCGCCCCCAGCCCCAGTTGCTCCTCGATCTGATCCAGAATCGCACGCCCTCCCGGATGCACCGCCCATTCGTCGATGTCCCCGGCCGCCAGCCCATGCTTGCCCAGAATGCCCCCCAGAATCTCTCGGATGTTGCTGCCGATCAGCTCCGGCACATACGCAGACAGCACCATGTTAAACCCATGGTCCCCGATGTCCCACGCCATGTGCGCCTCGCTCGAAGGCACCAGCGCCGAGCGGAAGCCATGCACCCGGTAAAACGGCCTCCCCGCCACCGGCGCCCGTGCGCTCACCAGCGCCGCCGCCGCCCCGTCCGCAAACAGCGCATTCGCCACGATGCTCTCCGGCTTCTCGCTCACCTGCAGGTGCAGCGAGCACAGCTCCAGGCACATCACCAGCACCACCGCCTCCGCATTCGCCTCACAAAACTGCGCCGCCATCCGCAGCGCCGGAAACGCCGCATAGCACCCCATGAAGCCGATCGTGTAGCGCTCCACGTCCTCCCTCAGCCCCAGCTCCCGCATGAGGTGGTACTCCGGCCCCGGATTCGCAAACCCCGTGCACGAGGCAAACACCACATGCGTGATCTCCTCCTTCGCAAACTGCGGGCACTCCGCCAGCGTCTTCCGCGCCAGCTTCACCGCCAGTTCTCGTGCCGCCTTCGCATACAGCGCATTCCTCTCCCCCGTGCTCGGCGAGTTCAGCGTCCCGTCCTCCTGCGTCCGGAACAGCCCCCCTTCCTCCTTCATGAAGTCGTCGCTCGCGCTGTAGCGCGTCTCGATCCCCGTCCGGTCGTAAATCATCTCGACCATCCGTTTCGCGCGCGGTTCGGAGATCCAGCCCTTCATGCGCTCCCTTGTAAATTCATTGCTGTAAATGAACTCCGGCGTCTCCGTCGCGATGTGGTGAATGTAGGCGGCCATGACTTCAGGAATGATGACGTTTCAGGGACACGGTGGCATGCACGCGGATCGTGTCTCCCACCCGGATGAAAAGCAGCACCGAGGGCACCGTGATCCCGCTCTTCTTGAGGGAAAGATCGAAATCGAGGTCAAAGGAGGCTTTGTCTTTCTCCTGCTTCCATTGGCTGATCTTCCCCGTCACCGTCTGCGGTTTGCCCAGCAGCGTCAGCTTCAGCGGCAGCACCGCCGGCGCCGCCTCCCCCTGCCGGATCGCCGTGAACGGCGTGTCGATCACCCCGGTGATCAGCGGATGCTCCGCCGCCTTCATCGCCTTGCGCATGTTCTCATCGCGCTTCGCCTCCGCCGTGTCCATCTTCGCCACCTCCACCGTCACCGTCGCCTCCACCTTCGTCGGCCGCCCCTCCGCATCCGTGGTCACGTTCGTCACAAACGGCCTCGCATCCACCTTCCCTCCCCAGTCATGCAGCGTCGAGGTGCCGTTGAAAGCGATCGTGCTGGCGCCAGCCCAGCGGGAGGTCTCCGCCAGCGCGGAGCCAGCCAGGAAAAAGAGCAGGAAACAGGAAAACGAAAAAGGAAAGAGCAGGGAAAAAGATGTTTTCATAAAAGACGAGGTGAATAACAGGCGGACACGCGGACAAAGCCGCATCGAATCAGCGGAAAGCTTCCTTCGGCACAGCAGACCCATACGTACTCAGTCGGGCGTTTGGCGCCGGAAGCAGGAATCAAAGAAAAGACACAATCCATGGTCACACTGAGACCGTGGCAGGGCGCGGGTACGCCCAGCGGTGTCACGCCGCATCAAATCAGCAGCCGCACCGTCGCCATCCGCCGCAGCATCTCACCACCTCCGGCATCTGTACGGTCACGCTCTGCGCGCAGCACCACCTTGTCGCCCGTCATCCGCGGCACCCATGCAAAGCGGCCGGAAAACTCCACCCCTGGCAGGCCGCTGCACGGCTTGTCCTTGCTGTCCTTGCCCTTGATGAGCCGCTCCGTCTCATCGTCCTGGCTGCTCAGCCCGCCCGCCACCTCGCGGGTGGAAAGACTGTGGTCCCCCTCCGTCGCCGGCCGGCAGAAGCTCACCACAAACCTCCCCAGCATCCCCGCATGGTCACAGACCTCCGGCGTGAAATCATCCTCCCGATGGTGCAGCCGGATCTGCGTCCCCTCCTCCGTCGGGCACACCACGATGCGGTGGCTCCCGTCAATCGCCGCCAGCGCCGCAAACACCACCGGCACGACCGACGTCGCCCCGCCTGCATAAGCAAGCAGCAGCAGCAGACCCAGCACACGGTGAACACGCTTCATGCGACAAATTTCCCAATCGTATTAACCCCCCATTCTCCCACACCTCCTCCCCCCTTCAACCTTTTCCTCACCCCTCCCGAGTGATACCACGTCTCATCAGAACCCTTGCGCATTCAGGCAGACGTCACGCACGCCTCCCCCTCCCTCCCTGAGGAAATCATCACTCGCACTGCACCGCGTCTCAATCCCCGTCTTCTCATCAATCATTTCCCCATCCTCCTCGCCCTCGGCTCCGTCGCCCCCTTCATCCTCTCCCTCGCAAACTCATTGCTGTAAATAAACTCCCGCATCTCCATCGCGCTGCGAACATGTTCACGTTCCCCCAAGCCCCAAAGGGGCGGCCTATCGCAGCCCAGGGCAAGCGAGCCTCAGCGAGCGCCGCCCTGGGTCACCGCAGGCAAACCGGCAAGCAAACCCATCGCATTGCCAGTGTCTGCCGGGTGCCAGCAGCCTGCCCTTCGTAGCACGAAGTGCGAAGAACGGGCGTCTGCAAAACGCTCCGCTGCACGCCTGCGCCTGTCAGCACCGAAAACTCAGCAATGGTGGTTGGCCAGGTGCCGTTCACGACGGGCATTTTGCCTCCACCTCACCACGGCATCACATCAGTCGTCCCTTGCTCTTTCGGTTCCAAAAATCATGCCGCCCTTTGACGCCGGTGAATCATCCACAGACATCCCGCCATGCTGAGATACACGACCACAAAACGGAATCCCGTTAGAATAAGGCTTGGACCCTCCTTCGACAAGAACAGCCATGTACAAATGACCAAGAACAGCCTGACTGCAACAAACTGCCCGCACCACCACAGCCACCATTGTCCCAAATGCTTGCGAAGCAGCAAAGCTTGCGGGAATACAAGGATAACTCCAAAACAAACCATGGTGAACAACGGGTAGGCAATGGCCCATCCTTCCGCGCCAAATTTATCCTTCACCGCCCTCGAGAAACTGGTAAGAAAATCGGTTTCTTGGGTCGGGATCCAGCAAATGAACTGGAAGAGAACGTGACTCGCCGGCTCGATGAGCATCCACACCCACGAGACGCGCCACAGTCGTCTGATGAAATACCAGGTGGCAATGGCATTAAGGAGTGAGGTGACCGAATAGAACTGCCTCACTACAACATGGGCGCTCCCCTTGTCAGCAGCGGACTCAAAATAGCTGTGTAAGCCCCACTCGCTTGCACTCCAAATGGCCCCCCACACAAGCCAGGGCAGCATCCAGCGCTTGAAAGTCATCGCTTTCACAGACGCCTGCGGCACGCTCGCCCTCCCACTCTCAGCCTGCGCTATCATGGGTGAATCCGCAGGGACGGATGGAGCCCGGGACGGAGATGAAGATGAAGATGAAGATGAAGATGAGGATGAGGATGAGGATGACCGGCGGAAAACAGCCGGGCCGGGAAACACCACAGTCGAAGCTTTGGGCCGCAGCTCGGGCTCCTTCGCCAGACACCTCTGCACCAGAGCTTCCCATTCCTCGCCCGGGTCGTTTCCGCAGTTCGCATTCACGCCCTCCTGCACCAGTTCCGCGCGGCGCTGCATGAGGGGTGTCACCGGCTCCGTCTTGATCTGAATGGCCACCGCCTCGGCCCCTCCCCGAAAAAACGGCGGCGTTCCCGTCAGCAGTTCATAGAGAGTCGCGCCCAGGCTATAGACATCCTCGGAGGAGTGCGCAGGCAGGCCCCTGAGCTGCTGCGGACTGGCATAGGCCAGCGTGCTGCTGCCATTCACCTCGCTCATCTTGCTCTGTCGCGTCACAGCCTCCTGGATGCGATGGCTGATGCCAAAATCCAGGATCCTTGCCCGCCCTGCAGCATCCACGATGATGTTGGCAGGCTTCAAATCACGATGAATGCGCCTGGCCTCCTCATGCAGGTAGGTCAGCCCTGCGCAGATGTCCTTGCCCCACAGCGCCACCTTCTCCGTTTCGAAGAAATGGCTCTCCTGCTCCTCCAGCAGCTCCTTCAGCGTCTGCCCTGGCACATACTCCATCACAATCGCCGCGATGCCATCCTCCACCTCCAGCCCATAGGTCGCCACCAGGCGCGGATGCCGCAGCTCCTTGCCCGCCCGCACCTCATCCCTCAGGCGCCTCATTTCGCTCTCCTGCAGCACCAGGACACTCGGCAAAAACTTCAGCGCCACATCAGTCTCCTCCACGTGATTCCGCGCCAGCCACACCACGCCCATCCCCCCCGCGCCCAGCGGGCGCAGCAGTTCATATCGCCTGTTAAACAAGAACTGCCCCGCCGTCAGCCGGGGCAGTTGAAGTCCGCCGCCATCACGCGATTGGTTCAAAAAAGGATCAGACTGCATGCCGTAATAGAGGAGACGTTTAGTAGCCACATCCAAAGAAACTGGCGAGATGTTTTTCCGGCCCGCGACATTCCTTGGAAATAAATATTGAGGATTGCATAATAGACTGACTGCTTTGCCTTGAAGGCCAACGGCCTTCCGCAATACAGCCCAGGGGTGCCGAGCGTTAGCGAGTGCTCCCCTGGGTTTTGGCAGCCAGTCCAGGAAGCGAACCCATCATCGGCTTCACGCGCCCCGTCTTCCAGAAGCGTCTCCCGGCTATTCCGCCGCGGGAGAGCTTGTGCCTCCGCCACACACCACGCCCCGGCTCCAGCCGGAGCAGCCTCACTATTCGTGTCAGCCTGTTGAGCAAGCCTCAATAAGAGCCTTCCAGGAATGGCACCCGGATTTTTTGCCCCCCCAAGCGAACTTAGCCCGGGCTGCCCCCGCAGCACATAGCCCCCAAGGCCCTCCATCATATCCCAGCCAGTTCATCCCCGCAAACACAGCCGCCCTCACCTCCCTCCGCCCTCCGAAAAATCTTTCTACCCCAAATCTTTCTACCTCATCTCTGCTGCCTTCATCAGCGTCTGATCAGCGTCAAATCAGCGGTTAAAACTCCTCTTCTTGCCCCCCCTTTTGCGCCTCTTTGCGGCCCTCTGACCAGTCTCTGCCCTGCAAAAACCTCAGAAAATTTTTCTGCCCAAAATCTTTCTGCCCTTCATCCCCAACCCATTCCCATGCAGAATAAAATCACCATGTCCAAACTCCGCGTCGAAAGCTTCACCCTCTCCCTCGACGGCTTCGCCGCCGGCCCCGACCAAACCCTCGAAAACCCCCTCGGCATCGGCGGCACCGCCCTCCACGCCTGGGCCTTCCCCACCCGCACCTTCCAGTCCAAGCTCTTCGGCAAACCCGACGGCGAGACCGGCATCGACGAAGACTTCGCCGCCCGCGGCTTCCACAACGTCGGCGCCTGGATCATGGGCCGCAACATGTTCGGCCCCGTCCGCGGCCCCTGGCCCGATGAAAGCTGGCGCGGCTGGTGGGGCGACAACCCCGTCTATCACATGCCCGTCTTCGTCCTCACCCACCATCCCCGCACCCCCCTCGTCATGGAAGGCGGCACCACCTTCCACTTCATCACCGGCGGCATCCACGCCGCGCTCGAACGCGCCCGCGAAGCCGCAGGAACCAAAGACATCCGCATCGGCGGCGGTGCCTCCACCATCCGCCAGTACCTCGAAGCCCGCCTCATCGACGAACTCCACCTCGCCATCTCCCCCGTCCTCCTCGGCACCGGCGAGCCCCTCCTCACCGGCCTCAACCTCCCCGCCCTTGGCTACACCTGCACCCAGCACGTCCCGTCTGCACGCGCCACCCACATCGTGCTGACCCGCGCCTAACCCATTCCGGAAAAGAATTTTTTTACCCTTTTTCCGGCCTCATCTCCAACGTCCTCACACACCCATGAGCACTCGACAAGACTGGAAATTCCTCGGCTCAACATCAGAGGGGAAGGCGTTTCAGTTGGGTGGCCTAGATGTTTGGAAGCATGAGTGGAGAGACACCCAAGAACGAGCCTATGTCAAAGACCCGATCTACCACCAAGATTTCACCTTCCACGTTTATGAAATAAGCAGCACGACTCAGGTGGTGACCTTTGCCGCAGGCGAGTTCTCAAACTGCATGTGGGGATTCTTTGTCAGAGGACCAACGGCCTAACAAAAAATCACCCATCCACCTCTCCCATCCCACACGATAGCCTGGTGATCACCGATACGACACTCGACCCCGACCCCTCGGGGAAGAGCACGAAACCCAAATGATCGTCAGGCGCGCGGACCCTCACCGGTCCCGCGCCTCTTTTTTTGTCCCCACGCAGCCGCCAGGAGCGCGGGCCTCCGAGCCCGCAGCACTCCGCAAGCACCCAAGCTCGGCCATTGCCTGCATACCTTGCCCCCTTGCCCCCACCTACGCTCCGCCTCAAAAACTCCCCCTCCTCATTCTCCAAATCTCCACGCGCAAACTCACCTCTCGGCATCCCTCCTCTGTGTTCCTCCCTGCCCTTCGTGGTTAAAAAAACGGGCGCTTTACCACCCCATGGTTCATCATGCACCCCACCTCATGAGCAGCTCAGACCGCCATCGCGGCAAACACCCCGCAGACTCTGACCTCTTCGGCCCCGCCGCCGCACCCGCCCTCCGCCAGGCCGTGGCGGACCTCTCCTGGCTCCTCACCCGCGGCTACGCCCGCAACTCCGCCCTCAAACTCGTCGGCGACCGCCATGAACTCCGCGAACGCCAGCGCCTCGCCACAGCCCGCGCCGCCTGCTCAGACACCGCGCGCGAAGCCCGCGCCCGGCATCACCTCCCTGCGGAAGCCCTCCGCGGCCGCAACGTCTGGATCGACGGCTTCAATCTCCTCGTCACCCTCGAGGCCGCCCTCAGCGGCGGCGTCCTCCTCCTCTGCCGCGACGGCTGTCTGCGCGACATGTCCAGCGTCCACGGTTCCTACCACGCCGTGGTAGAAACGGACACCGCCATCACCCTGGTCGGCGCCCGCCTCGCCGAGCTCCAGGCCGCCTCCGTCCACTGGCTCCTCGACAAGCCCGTCTCCAACAGCGGCCGCCTCGCCGTCCGCATCCGCGAGCTCGCCCAGCAGCACGCCTGGCCCTGGACCGTCGAGCCCGTCTTCAATCCCGACACCGATCTCATCGCCGCCCGCGACGCCATCATCATCAGCTCCGACGCCGTCGTCATCGACCACGCCGCCACCTGGTACAACCTCGCCTCCGACCTCATCCTCACCCACCGCTGCGGCCCCGCCTGGATCGTGGATCTAAACGGATAACCACAACGCTCGGAACCCCGCACGCCCCGCTCCAGCTCCTTACTAAATGCCAGGCATTTTATACATTACCTTTTCACAAGTCGTTCATCATCAAACATCCAACTACAGTCTCGCAGACTCCATTAGCCGCGCGTCCGGCCCCAGCCCAGCCCTGGCCCCTCCTCTCAGCAACCAGATGCCAACAACCGCTCGGTTCCCACCCGTTTCACCCACCTCCCCCTCATTCCTCAGCACCTCAATCCAAAAAAACAAACCCACCCATCCACCTCTCCCTCTCCCCACGATAACCCACTGATCACCGATACGACACTCGACCCCGGCCCCTCGGGGAAGAGCACGAAACCAAAATGATCGTCAGGCGCGCGGACCTTCACCGGTCCCGCGCCTCTTTTCGTTGCCCCCCGCGCAGCACGCCTCAAAATCCGCAGACAAACCCTTCCGGAAAAAATCTTTTTGCCCTCAATCTTTTTTGCCCTTCTTCCGCTCGTTGAGTCACTGCAGACCGCCCCTCATCCGTCAGCAGCCCAAGGCCGAAGAATAATCCCTTCCTTCGCCAAAAAATCTTTCCCCCACATCCGCTTCTCCCACACGCCACGATAACTCAGTGATCACAGACACAAAGCTCAACCCCCTCGGGGAAGAGATAGAAACAAGTGATCGTCAGGCGCGCGGACCCCCACCGGTCCCGCGCCTCTTTTTTTGTCCCCGCGCACCACGCCTCCAAGGTCTTCAGAAAATTTTTCTACCCCAAATCTTTCTACCTTTACCTCTGGAACGCCAATCCAAATGCCGCTCCGCTTGCAGGTGAGCACCGAACTTCTCACCACAGACCCGTTTTCAAATGATCGTGGTATGACTCCCCGTCCCTCAGTCAAGCCGCCTTGAGTTCCGGTGCTCTGCGGTGCAAATCTCCGGCCATTCCTTTGCCAAAAAAGCAGCGCCCCCCCTTCCCCTCACCACCCACCCCCGCTGTTACCACCCGTCCCACAATCACCCCGCCTTGAGCTCCGGTACTCCGCGGTGTAAAAATCCGCTTCCCTCCTTCCTGCCGCACCCATGCCCGCACCCTCTCGCTGGAAACCCCACGCCCTCCGCCTCTGGCGCGTGGCGCTTCTGGCATTGGCCGTCCTCGCCATCCGCCGCACTCATCCCCCCGCCGCCGCAGTCTCCCTCACCCCGGACCGCATCCACGACTTCTTCACCGCCGCCGCCTCCCTCACGCCCGCAAACAGCAGCGGCATGCAGACCGTCAAAGACACCTCCGGCATCACCCTCGGCCACGTCATGCAGACCTCCCCGGAGGCTGACGACATCATCGGCTACTCCGGCCCCACCAACACCCTCATCGCCCTCGACTCCCGCGGCCACGTCCTCGGCCTCCGCATCCTCTCCAGCGGCGACACCACCGACCACCTCGCCGAAGTCGTGCGCCACCGCTCCTTCTTCAAGCAGTTCACCGGCAAAAAAGCCGCCGACCTCGCCACCCTCCAGCCCCACGCCGTCACCGGCGCTACATTGACCAGCAGCGCCATCGCCGAAGGCGTTCTGCGCCGCCTTGGCAAAAGCGCCACCACCTCCCTGCGCTTCCCCGACACCCTCACCCTCGCCGAAGTCCAAAAGCTCGAACCCCAGGCCGCCTCCCTCCGCGAATCCAAATCCCACCCCGGCTCCCAGGATGTGCTCGATGCCACCGGCACCCCCATCGCCCTCGCCGTCCGCACTGCCCCCGCCTCAGACAGCACCATCGGCTACAAAGGCCCCAGCGACACCTTCATGCTCATGGACCCCGACGCCGCCACCCTGCGCGGTATCGCCCTCCGCCGCAGTTACGATACCGAGGAATACGTCGGCTACGTCACCGGCGACCCCGCGTTTCTCAAAACCTTCGATGGCATGACCACCGAAAACATCGCCCACATCGACTTCAATGCCGCCGGCATCGAAGGCGTCTCCGGCGCCACCCAGACCAGCTACGGCATCGCGGAAGGCATTCGCGTCCGCGCCGAATCCCTGCTCAAAGAACAGGAATCCCACCGCACCTGGTGGCAGCAGATGCGCGCGCGCTGGCGCTGGCAGGACACCGGCCACATCACCATTCTGTTCGCCGCCTTCCTCATGGCCTTCACCCCCCTGCGCGGCCGCCCCTGGTGCCGCCACCTGCATCACCTGCTCCTCGTCATCTACGGCGGCTTCATCGCCGGAGAAATGCTCTCCCAGGGCCTCCTCGCCGGATGGGCCGCCCACGGCACCCCATGGAAAAACGCCACCGGCCTCGTCCTTCTCGCCACCGTCGCCCTCTTGGGCCCCGTCTTCACCAGCAAGCAGCTCTACTGCCACCACATCTGCCCCCACGGCGCCCTGCAGCAGCTCCTCGCCCGCCGCCTCCGCTGGAGCTGGTCCCCCTCCAAAAAAATCGACTCCCTCCTCTCCAAGCTCCCCTTCCTCCTCCTCGCCCTCGTCCTCTTCAGCATCGCCTTCGCCCTCCCCGTCAATCTGAACTCCCTTGAGCCCTTCGACGCCTACCTCTTCCGCGTCGCCGGCTGGGCCAGCATCATCATCGCCATCCTCGGCCTCCTCTGGTCCCTCTTCACCCCCCTCGCCTACTGCCGCTACGGCTGTCTCACCGGCGCCCTCTTCAAGCTCCTCCGCTTCACCGGAGACGCCGACCACCTCGGCCCCCGCGACTGGCTCGCCGCCCTCTGCCTCACCGTCGTTCTCCTCTTCGCTCCACACTGAATAAATCAACACCACAAAAAAATATTCTCCCGAGAAAGTGCCCCGCTCAGTCCCCTGAGCGGAACGAGCGAGCATGCGGCAAACAAACCAGCAAAAAAGAGCTTCGGACCTTATACCAGAACCAGTTGAAAACAGGTCAGCGCAGCGCAGCCAGCCCCGCCGTACTGGGAGCGCCGGTTTTTAACCGGCTCTGGCTGCCACTCCGCTTGCACCTGAGCACCGAACTTCTCACCACAGACCCATTTTCAAAGGATCGTGGTTGATCGTGGTATAAGAAGAAGGCGACTGGCTGAAGAAGCCCATCAAACGCACGGAAAGATGATTGGAAACTCCAGTCTCCCATCGCCCCCCCCACCTCCCAGAAGTCCTCCCACAGATTCAGGAAAGCCACAGATGGATCCAATCAAACATAAAAAATCTGTGGGTTCCCTGAATCTGCGGGAAAACAAATCATACCCGAAGCAGTTAAAAACAGGTCAGCGCGTCCGAGCCAGCCCCGCCGTACCGGGAGCGCCGGTTTTTAACCGGCTCCGGGTGCCGCTCCGCTTGCACCTGAGCACCGACCGTCTCACCACAGACCCGTTTTCAAAGGATCGCGGTGTCAGATCAGTGTCTCCTTCACTGGGATGCCAGACGAAATTCACTGAACCCCAGGGTCCGCAATGGATTCTCACGAGCGCCCATCCTGCCCTCACAGCCGTACCACTCTTCTCTTGGCTCCCGCCTGAAACCGGCCTGCTCAACGCCGCGCCCCGTTCCCAGCCGCCGCTGTTCAATCAAGATTCTCCTGCGTCACGGAACACACGTTCTGCTAGGGCATCGGAAATCCAGAAACGTGCTTTGAGACGCAGTTCCTCCACCAGTGGCCTGACGGCAGGCAGGATGCCTCGCCTCCGCGCCTCCACCAGGCAGCCGAGCATGCCGGTAAACAGCAGTCGGTTGGAACTGGCCAGCTCCCTCGCGCCTAGATCGTCCAGCAGCAGAAAGGATCCAGGATGTTCCATTGCCAAGGCGAGGCACTCCGCTTCACCCGCGTGAACTCTGCCTGCGAAACCAATGACCAGCAGCCGATCCGCAGGGGCTTTGAGACTGACTTGGCCCTGCTCAGGCACCAAGGCTGCCGCAGGAAATAGGTCCGCCTTGGCGGTTAATTCATCGGCTACCGCAGGTGGGATCGTGATAGTTCCAAACAATGCCTCCAACACATCCATGCGTCCGATCTCCGCGAAATTGATCAGCGGCGTGGTGTTGGAGATGATCAGCGCGCTTTCCATGCAGCGAGATTGCTGAGATCCTGCTCCAGATCCTGCTCAGCCAGAGGCTGGGTGATGCCACGCATCCCCAGCAGATGCTGAAACTCCGCCTTGCCCAGTCCTGCCATACGGCAGGCCGCCGCACCTGACAAGATGCCGTCCGAAAACAGCGCCAGCGCCAGACGGCAGCGCAGTTCTCGCTCCAAATCTCGCGGCGGAATGCGTACACCGACAAGACACTCGGCCGGCAGGGTGAGAGTCACAGCTTGCATAAAATAAAACTACCCCTCCTTCACTGGGATGCCAGACGAAATTCACTGAACCCCAGGGTCCGAAATGGATTCGCACGAGCGCCCATCCTGCCCTCACAGCCGTACCACTCTTCTCTTGGCTCCCGCCTGAAACCGGACTACCACACTCTCAAACCACACATGTCCTTCATCTCCACCTTAGAGTCCAAGTTCGGCCGCTTCGCCATCCCCGGCCTCGTGCAGATCCTCGTGTTGTTTCAGTTGTTCGTCGTCATCATCCTGACCTACATGCAGCCAGGAGGGCAGCTCCATTTCCTCCAGCTCCTGGACCTCGATCCCGCCGCCGTGTGGCGCGGCGAGGTCTGGCGCCTCGTCAGCCATGTGCTCATTCCCTGGCGCGGCCTTTCACTCATTACGGCCCTCATCGGCGTCCTCTTGATGCTCACCATGGGCCGCACCCTGGACCAGGCCTGGGGCGCCTTCCGCGTGAACCTTTACATCCTGGGCTGGCTCATCATCGCCGACATCGGGATCATGGTGTTCGGCTGGTCCATTCCCAGCCTCTACCTCTATCAGTCCATCTTGTTCGCCTTTTCCACCCTCGTTCCCGAGTATGAGATCCAGCTTTATTTCGTTCTGCCCGTCAAAATGAAGTGGGTCGCGTTTCTCGCCGCCGGCACCACCGCTTTCTTCGTCATGCGCCAGCCCTCGTTGCTCCTTCCCGTCCTCCTCGGCCACCTGAACTACCTCATCACCTTCGGCCCCGGCTTCATCAGCGAACGCGCCCGCATGGCCCAGGTCGCCGCACGCCGCAGCCGCTTTGAATCCGCAAAGCTCCCCCAGGGCACCTTCTTCCACCAGTGCTCCATCTGCAAAAAAACCGAGATCGACAACCCCCAGCTCGACTTCCGCGTTCTCGACTCCGGCGATGAAATCTGCAGCGACTGCCGCGCCAAACAGGCCGCAGGCTAAAAGGAAACACGCACACCCCATGGACTCCCCGGACCCGTTCGCCACCGCGTTTCTCGAGTTCATGGAAGTGGAGCGCCGCTCGTCCGACCGCACCCTCGCCAACTACGAGCTCGCCCTCCGCCAGTTCCGCGAATGGCGCCCCCCCTTCAAAGGCTGGGCCGAGCTCACCGCCGATGACTTCCGCGCCTTCCTCTTCGATCTCATGAAGCGCGAGCGCGGCCGCGCCACCATCCGCCTCCAGTTCGCCGCCCTCCGCTCCTTCTTCAAATGGCTCACCCGCCGCCGCGGCTGGAAGACCAATCCCCTCCTCGAAGTCCAGCTCCCCAAGCGCGAAAAAAAGCTCCCCGTCGTCCTCACCCTTGCCCAGGTCGAGTCCATGCTCGCCCTCCCGCTCAGCATGGAAAAATCCAAGCGCGACGCCCTCTGGGCACCCGAGCGCGACACCGCCATCCTCGAGCTCTTCTACAGCACCGGCATGCGCCTCAGCGAGCTCGTCGCCCTGAACGTCGCCGACATCGACACCTACACCGAAACCGTGCGCGTCTTCGGCAAAGGCAGCAAGGAGCGCCTCTGCCCCGTCGGCTCCAAAGCCCTCGAAGCCGTCCAGCGCTACCGCCTCAAAGCCGCCGTGCACGATGGCCCCCTCTTCCTCAGCAAGCTCCGCAAACGCATCACCGCCCAGGCCGTCGATGACGTCATCATGAAATACTGGCGCGCCTCCGGCATCCCCGTTCATCTCACCCCGCACAAGCTCCGCCACAGCTTCGCCACCCACCTCCTCAACAACGGCGCCGACCTCCGCAGCGTCCAGGAGCTCCTCGGCCACGCGAGCCTCTCCACCACCCAGATCTACACCCACGTCTCCACCCAGCGCATGAAGGAAGTTTACGAGTCCGCGCACCCAAGGGCGTGAGAGGAAGTACGATGGGCACTCATGCCCGTCGCCCAGCGCTCCCACCAAGCCCACCACTCTCAAATCCACGTCCGATGCCGCCACATCAACGGCATGGGGCTCCCAAGCGCTCGTTCGCAGTCATTCGCGCACCAGCCCGCTGACCACGCGCTGATCGACGGACAAGAGTGCCCATCGTCCCTCTGCACAGCCCCGCCCCCGGTCCTCACTTCTTCACCCACGTCGCCACCGGCGTCACCGTGTGCGCCGCCGGCTCATCCATGGAGAAGGTGATGCACAAACTCTGCGGCCCCTTGGCCCCGTCCACCGTCGCCTTCAGCACATGCACCTTTTCCTTGACCAGGTCACGCGCCTGCTCATTCGCCGCTTCCGGCGGCTCCCCGATGCTGAAGGCCGCCGAGGCCGGCGAGACAATCGTCGCCACCAGCGTCTTCCCTCCCTGCGTCAGCTTCGCCGACTTCCCATCCGGGGCAATCTCCGCCTTCGTGTGCATGCTCCACACGATGCTTCCCGTGTTCTTCATGATCAGGTCATCCTGCAGCACAATGTACGGCTTCGGTCCCCGCATCACCATGATCCCCCGGTGCACATCCTTCGCCGGCTTTGAGTACGCCTTCGTCATGTCCACCACCGCCAGCCCGCGTTCCGGCGTCGAGTTCCCCACCAGCACCCCCGCCTTCGCGTCCAGGTCCTGGTCGCTTCCGTCGATCACCAGCGTGTTCTGCCCCTTCGTGTTTTCCAGATAAAGCCCAAACCGCTTCGTCCGGTCCGCGCCCGGCTTCACTTCAGCCCCCGGCACCCGGTCCCCTTCCGTCCCCAGCTCGATGCCCCAGCGCTCTCCCCCCGCCTCCAGCACAAAACTCCCGATGTCCAGCTGCGCCGTCGTGTCCTCATTGTCCCCGCCCTTCACCGCGATGAAGTAGTCCGTCTTCTCCCACCCCGAGCGCGAGGTCGCCACAAAGCCCCCCGGCTGCGCGTAGTCCATCGTGTCCGCCGTCCCGTCTCCCGCCGCATGCGGGTTGTAGTAAATAAAGTTCCCCACCTGTCCAAAGTAAGACGCAGACACCGGCTGCTTCCCCCCTGCCGCCACCGCCCGCAGTCCCGGATTCCCCGCCACGCCGCTCAGCCACGTCGCCACCCATGGGCGCGTGGACAACGCGCTCTTCGCATCGCCAAAGTTAAACGTCTGCCCGCTCGGCCCCATCATGTGCATCCGCGCCGTGTTAAACTGCGGTATCCCCTCCAGCAGGCTGATCCCCAGGTCACGTCCCGAGGCCGACTTCAGCGAGCTCGCCAGGATCGCCACGTAGTCCATCACCGCCTCGCCCGCCTGCAGCCCTTCCGGCCACACGCCCCCCGGGGCAAACCGCACGATCCCTTTGCCAAACACCTTCGCCGCCGCATCCGCCGCCTTTTTCGCCACCGCGGAGTCTTCGTCCGCCAGGCTCACCGCCGCGATCAGCAGCGCGCACGCCGCGTTCATCTGCTTGCTGTCCGGCGGCAGCTTGCTCGCGTCAGACTTGTCCTGCTTCGCCGGCACCTTCGCAGGCGGCGCCTTCTTCGACGTCCCCGTCTGCCCGCCGCTCGTCCCCTTCGCGCTCTCCGGAATTTCATCCCCTTCCAAAAACGCGATCAGCGCCGCGATCCCCTTCTCTGCCAGGTACGTCCTCACTCCCGTCGCCTGCTCATTGTTCAGCCCCGCGCGGAACCAGTCATACCCCAGCGCCGTCGCCACCACCATGTCCGTCACATTGTCCGCCAGCTCCGGGTGCCAGTCGCGGAAGGAAACCTTGTCCGTCAGCGCGATGAGTTCGCGCACCCCGCGCTCCTGCCACTTCAGTTCGCCGTCTCCATAGTGCAGCGCCCCCAGCAGCCCCATGCGGTACACCGCCTTCGGTCCTTCACCGCCCGTGTCGCCATTGATGCGCGTCAGCTCCGGATCCTTCAGCAAATCCTCGCCGGACGCCTTCATCGCCTCCATGATCTTCGCCAGCACCGGATCCGTCGCGATCTGCCCCTTCACCCCCGCCCATCCCGCCGCATTGTGAATCATTCGCGGCCGTCCCTTGATCCCGCTCAGGTAATCATTCACCACCGGCGCCTTGAACTTCGCCACCGGCACGATCGCGATCTGCGGCCGCGGCGGCGCGGGCTTTCTCGGTGCCGCCGGAGCCTTCGCTCCTCCCTTCGTCGGCTTCGCCGGCGGGGTCGCGGGCGGTGTTCCTGCGGGCGCCGTCGGCATCGCCACCGCGGGCGGCGGTGTGGCCGGCGCGGCCTGCATCGCCGCATAGCGCGCCTTGGCATACGTAAAATCCGCCGGGCTCAGCTTCGCGATCTCCACATCAAACTCGCGCCCGTCCTTCGTCTTGATCTTCACCGTCTTCGCCACCGCGTCCACGGACACCAGCGTCGCCTCCACCGTTTTCCCCGCCGTGTTGGTCCAGGTGTGATATTCCTCCGCAAGCTGGGCTCGCGCGCTGCTCGCAGCGATCAGGCAGACGGTGGCAAGAGTAAGGAAACGCGGAACGGTTTTCATGACAGGGAAGAAGGATGATGTGCCGCTAAAGCAGCGGCTTGGAACGCAGAGGTCAAGCATAAACGCAGCACTCCCCCTCCTCTTTGGCGGAAACCCGCTCCCCAAGAACAAATCCTCCCTCCCCGTCCTGCCCAAACCAACTCCTCCTCCTCCTCTTCCTCCTACTCGTCCTCCCTCGTTCTCGTTCTCGTTCTCGTCCTCGATCCTCCAGCCCCGCCATCCCCCTCATCTCCGCCACGCCCCCCAGCATCCAGCATCCAGCATCCAGCATCCAGCATCTAGCATCTAGCATCTAGCATCTAGCATCCAGCCTCCCGCCCCCCTCTCTTTACCTACCCTTTACACATCCGCTCTCGTCAAAAAGCCTCCCCGCTGTTACAAAAAAAGCGAAATCCATTTCAAACCCGTCCTCCTTCCCATGCGTGCGCTCCTCTCCCTGCTCTTCGCCTCCTGCCTCACCTCCGCCCTGGCGCAGGCGCCCGCGTCCCCGCCGCCCTCCTCTCCGCCCACATCTCCCCCTCCCGCACAGACCACGCCTCCGCCTCCTAAGGAAACCCCCCCCGTCATTCGCGAGCGCGAGCGCCGCATCTACATCCCCTTCGATGAACTCGAAAAGGTCTTCAAAGACGGCGGCAAAGGCGTCTTCCTCCCCTACCGCGAATTCCTCGATCTCTGGAACGAGCTCACCCTGAAGCGCGAAGAAACCGAAAAGCCCCCGCCCGCCGAAGCTGTCCTCTCCAAAGCCGAGTACACCGGCCGCGTCGAAGGAGACAGCCTCATCCTCGAGGCCAAAATCACCGCCGAATCCTTCAAGAAAGGCTGGGTCCTCCTCCCCCTCACCGACAAAGCCGCCCCCGGCATCGGCGAAGCCTCCACCGGCAAGGCCGTCCTCCGTTCCCGCGCCGATGGCAGCGACCTCATGCTCCCCGAAAAAGGCGTCTATGAAATCACCCTGAAAATCTACGCCCCCATCATCCGCGGCAGCGGCAAGTCCCACGTCACTCTCAATCTCCCTCGCGCCGCCGTCTCCCGCCTCAGCATCACCGTCCCCGGTGAAGGCCTCGAGTTCGAGCTCACTCCCGCCGCCGCCTTCACCACCCAGGTGCAGAATGGCCAGACCCAGTTCTCCTCCTTCTTCGGCGCCGCCTCCCAGCAAAACATCGCCTGGGGCAGCACCCAGGTCGTCACGCAGATGAGCCCCCTCGTCCTCGCGCAGCAGACCTTGCACACCCAGATCGGCATCGGCTCCGTCGCCACCACCGCAGACCTCTCTCTGCGCATCCTCCGCGCCCCCATCCATGAGCTCAAAGTCTCCCTCCCAGCAGATCAGGAAATCCTCGGCGTCACCGGCGTAAACATCAAGGAGTGGAAGATCGAAGCCGGCCCCATCGCCGGAAATCCCACCCAGGCCCGCAAGACCCTCATCATCCTTCCCGAAAAACCTCTGCGCGATGACTACGGCCTCGCCCTCCAGCTCGAAGGCCCCCTCGCAAAGCTCCCCGCCGAAGTCCGCGTGCCGGAGATCGAGATCATCGGCGCTGCCCAGACCCATGGCGAGGTGATCCTCGGCGCCGAGTCCCAGCTCGATGTCACGCCAAAGACCCTCACCTCCACCACCCGCTCCCTCGCCGGAGACAGCCGCTCCCAGGTCGGCACCTTCCGCATCCTCCGCCAGCCCTACCAGCTCACCTTCGATGTCGCCGAGGCCAGGCCCCAGGTCGAGGCCTCCAGCACCACCCGTCTCAATGTCCGCCGCGAGGCCGCCACCCTCAGCACCGAGTTCCACTACACCGTCCGCCGCGTCGGCATCTTCGAGACCCGCCTCACCCCGCCCGCCGGCTGGACCATCACAGACGTCCAGGGCCAGATCGAATCCTGGAACATGGAAGGCGCCGATGTCGTCATCAAACTCCCCAAGCAAACCGCCGGCGAGTTCAATTTCACCCTCACCGCCCGCCAGACCCGCCCCCAGGCCACCGCAGACGTCGTCCTCCCCGTCTTCACTCCCCAGAACGTCACCCGCCACGAGGCCCTCCTCGGCGCTAGCATCCATTCCAGTTTGGAGCCCAACACCAAGGAGCTCGGCGACTTCCAGCAGGAGGACGTCAGCGCCGTTCAGCTTCAAAGCGAGCCCAACGCCACCGAGCTCGCCTTCCGCTATCGCGACTCCGCCAAGCCCGCCACCCTCAGCCTCAAAAGCCGCAGCTCCCAGGTCAGTGTGGACATCCTCACCCTCGTCGAGGTGAAGGAGCAGTCCACCCGCCACACCTGGACCCTCGCCTTTGACGTCGCCTACGCCGCCACCGACCGCTTCGTCCTCGCCGTGCCCAAGGACGTCGCCGACCAGATCCGCTTCGTCGATCAGCAGGTGAAGGAGATCAACAAAGCCTACACCCCCCCTCAGCCCGTCACCCTCCCCGACGCCGCAAATTACGCCCTCTGGGAGGTCGTCCTCCGCAGCGAGCGCCAGGGCAGCTTCTTCCTCACCCTCAGCCTCGAGCGCCCCATCACCCTCGAAGCCGGCAAGACCGGCCGCTTCGATCTCCTCCACGTCCACGTCCCCGGCGCCTTCCAGGAGACCGGCCAGATCGCCGTCGTCAAGGCAGACAGCCTCGAAATCCGCAAGGCCGAGCCCGAAACCCTCGAAGAAATCGACGCCCGCGAGCTCCGCAGCGAGCTCCAGCGCCCCGGCGTCTTCCTCGCCTACAAATACCGCTCCCTCCCCATCAGGCTCAGCGTCGAGCTCGCCAAAAACAGCTTCATTCCCGTTCCCCGCGCCGTCATCACCCACGCGGATCTCACCACCGCCGTCGCCACCGACAAGGCGCAGACCACCGAGGTCATCTACTGGGTCAGAAACAACGACTTGCAGTTCCTCGTCGTCCGCCTCCCCCAGGGCTCTCGTTTGCAGTCAGACGTCTTTGTGGATCGCGAAGCCCAGCAGCCCATGCGCCGTGAAGGCAGTGAGGACATGCTCGTCCGCCTCCCCAGCGGCACCGGCGCCAGCAATGCCTTCCCCGTCCGCTTCGTCTATGAATCCCCCAGCCCCGCTCCCGGAGAAAAACTCGGCTGGTGGGGCAGCCTCTCCGTGAATACCCCGCAGATCGCGGATGTCGGCATCATGGAGACCCGCCACCAGCTCATCCTCCCCGCCCAAGAGTGGCACTACACCGCCTTCACCGGCCCCCTCTCCCTCCAGTCACGCGAGACCTCCTGGCGCGCTACCCAGCGGCTCATCAATGAAGTCCTCCCCGCCTTCGGCCCGCAGCTCGAAACCCTGGATGAAGCCCAGCAGAGCCACATTCCCGTCGTGCCCGAAGACGTCCGCGCCCTCTACGGCTCCCAGGTCCAGCAGCAGGGTCACGTGGAAATCCTCCACCGCCTCGGCCCCCCCGCCGAGATCGGCGTCAGCTTCCGCTCCGCACGCGTCACCTTCCTCTACCAGGCGCTGGTATTCCTCCTCTCCCTCGCCGCCGGCGTCCGCTGCTGGAAGTCCGGCGCCCCGGCAAAGCTCCGCTACCTCGCCATCTTCGGCCTCGGCGCCATGCTCCTCACCGGCATGGTCAGCGCCGCCAATGTGCCCGTCCTCCTCGGCTCCATGCTCGCCGCCCTCATCGTCCTCCTCACCTGGATCTTCTGCGCCCTCCTCCGCGCAGCCCTGAACACCTGGGAACGATTCCAAACCTGGCGCGTCAGCCGCCGCGCCCTACGCCTCATTCGCCAGGCCACTCCCCCGGCCCCGCCCCCTCCTCCACCCGCCTCTTCTTCCCCTCCCCCCTCCGCCCCAACCCCAGCCGCCCCGTGAGATGAAAACCCCTCACCCACCCAGCGCAGCTAGGGCCCCGCGCCCCCAACCCGCCCCCACGAACGCGCCAGCGTCCCCGGACTGCGGCGCTTCAGCGCCGCTCTCGCCCCACCCCCGTCTCTCATCACCCCCCACAAATCCCGCGCACCTCCCACCCCCCCTAAAGCCTCCTCGTCCTCGTCCTCGTTCTCGATAAAGTCACCCCGCAATCCCCCCTCACCTCGCACCCCCCAACACTCCTCCTCCTCCTCCTCTTCCTCCTACTCCTCCTCCCTTTCTGTCCCCTCCTCCTCCTCCTCCTCCTCCTCCTCGTCCTCGTCCTCGTCCTCGTCCTCGTCCTCGTCCTCGATCCACCCGCTCCGCCATCTTCCCTCAACTCCGCAAGTCCCCCCCGCCTCCGCCAATTTCCAATTCCCAGTTTTCAGTTCTCAGTTTTCAATCCCTCAACGCCCCGCCATTTCCTCCACCCCCCCGTCCCCTCCCCCCTCCGCCACAATCCCTCACGCCCCGCAAACACCCACGCCCCCGAACCAGCCCCCTCTTCGTATTGTAGTCCCGGCTTCAGCCGGTCTGGAAAGCTCCGCAAACTCACCCCGCCCCGCGCAGCGGACTGCAGGGTTCACCTCGCGGCTTCGCAGCAGCCCCTCCTCGCCCTCACGCCTCCTCTCCGCTCTGGCCTTCCTCATTCTACATTCTGGTTTCGTCATTTCCGCAGAGCCCAACCGCCACGAACTCTGGGTCCCCTCCAACGCTCTCGACACCGTCCTCCAGTCCCACCCCAACGCCGTCCTCCTCTCCCCAGAGCAGTACCAAACCCTCATCCGCGACGCCGGCAAAACCCCCGCCAAACCCGGTGACGACACCGACACCACCGACCCCAAGCTCGCCCCGCCCAAAATCATCGCCCTCGAAGCCCTGAAACTCACAGGCAAGGCACAGCCCGGCGCCGCCTCCGTCACCCTCCATGGTGAGCTCACCCTGCAGCTCCCCGCCAAAGACTGGCTCAGCACCAAAATCCCCTGGCCCTTCGCCATGAGCCAGGTGGCCTCCGAAGGCAGCGTCCTCGCCCACCTTGAACAGCCAAAGGACAAGAAAGCCGGCGCCAGCACGCCAGAGTTGATCCTCTTCGCCAAAGGCCCCGGCACCGCCAGGCTCACCTTCGACACCGTCGCCCCCCTCTCCACGGACGCAGCCACTCAGACCCAGTCTCTCGAACTCCCGGAAGTCCCCCTCGCCGGCGTGCTGAAGCTGGAGCTGCCTCCCTCCGCCCTCCTCCTCCCAGGCACCGCCTGCGAACACTCCGGAAACCTCGTCACCGCCGCCTTTGACCACCAGTCCGTCCAGAACACCGACCCCTTCACCAACACCAAAGTCCGTTCCCTGCGCCTCCGCTGGCTCTCCCCCGGCGCCTCCGGCATGCCCTCCCAGTGGGGCAGATCCTCCACCGTTCCCCGCGTCACCGTCGCAGTCACGGAATCCACTGTCAGCAGCCTTCTTCAAATCGAAGTCGGTGCTTCCAGTCAAACCTCCCGTGAAGTCGAGCTCGTCTGGCCTCTCACCGGCACCGGCACCCAGGTCAGCGATGTCACCGGCCCTTCCGTGCAGCGCTGGCGCCAGGACGGCAGGAACCTCAAAATCACCCTCCTGCAGGACGGCGAAAGCCATCAGGTCAGAGTCGCCCTCCGCCGCTCCATCAATTCCATCGCCGAGGCCGGCGAGCTCCCGCTCCTCACGCTCAATCCGCCCCAGCGCGCCCTCGCCAGCGTCCAGCTCGCCGCGGACATCGACCTCCTCGACCTCCAAAACGCGCAGCAGATCCCCACGCCCGGTCAGCCGGCCGCGCAGCCCGCCAGCAGCTTCGCCTTCATGCTCGGCGTCGATCAGCCCCGCCTCGTCCTCCGCACCTCCAAACCCCGCATCGAATCCGACGTCGATGTCATCGCCCGCATCGACAAGGACAGCGTCCAGATCGAACGCAGGCTCACCCTCACCAGCGACCGCCCCGTCACCGAGGTCAAAGTCACGCTTCCTCCAGGAGAAGAATTCATCGCCATCCTCTCCACGCCCATGAAAGGAACTGCCAACGAAACCACCGGGCGCATCGAGTATGAAAACACGTCGCGCCTCGCCACCGGCAGCACCTCTCAACAACTCCTCACCACGAACAACGTCAGCACCGCGCCTCCTCCCGAACGGCTCATCACCTCCAATCTAGTCAACAATCCGCCCTCCTCGTTCATCACGCCCAACATCATCAGCCAGCCCGTCTTCTCGGAGAGGGTCATCGTCTCCAATGGGGCCGCTCAGAGTCAGGCTCAGGCTCAGACCGCCGGGGCACAGCCGCTTTTCCCTCTCACCTGGCGTCGCGTCGGCCAGACCATCGCCATCCTTCCCGCCATCCCCATCTCTCCCGCCAACACCCTCGAGTTCAGCATCACCTCCCGCCTCAAGCTCACCAAGGCCTGGACCGGACCCAAAAACCCCGAAACCATCACCCTCCATCAGCTCGACATCCCCGACGCCGTCAAAGTCGCCGGCTACACCGCGCTGGACTTCGACGACGCCTGGCGCGTCGCCCTAAAGGAAGCCAAGGGCCTCGAAGACCGCGATGCCCGCCTCACCCCCGTCAAAGGCCGCATGGCCTGGTTCGGCCTCCGCGAGCACTCGCTCACCTTTGAAGTCGAGCGCGCCGAAGCCGTCTTCTCCACCGAAGTCACCGCCTACGCCCTCCCCCGCGCCCGCACCATCGAGATCGAAGGTCAGTTCGCCCTCGACATCAGCGGCGCTCCCCTGCGCACTTTCCAGGTCAAGCTGCCCGTGGAAAACGCCAAGCTCCTCCGCGTCACCTCCCCCCTCGTCGGCGAGCAGCAGCTCGACGAAGCCACCGGCACCTGGACCTACACCCTCCGCCAGGAATCCAAAGGCCACCAAAACATCCGCTGGCGCATGAGCCTCCCAAGTACTGGGGGCATTCCTGCCCCCAGTGCCGCCGCCACCCCAAGGACTGGGGGCATTCCTGCCCCCAGTGATGCGGGCACTCCTGCCCGCAACCCCAACGCCCCCGCAACGCCCCCCAGTGATGCGGGCACTCCTGCCCGCACTCCGGACACCCAGAACGCCGCAACGCCCACCGCCCTGACCGCTCTCACCGCCACCCTCCCCCACCTCTCCCTCCCCCAGTCCCGCCGCTTCTCCGGTACCTGGATCATCGAGGCCAACACCGACACCCAGCTCTCCACCCAGGTGCAAAACATGCAGCCGCTGGATGTCCTGCGCGTCCCCGTCGTCGCCGGTTATCAGCCCCGCCATCGCGTCACCAGCGCCTTCACCTACGGCGCCGGCGAAAACGCCCTCACCCTCTCCGCACGGCGTCACGCCCACTCCGAGATCGCCGCCCTCGTGGTCAACCGCATGAACCTCACCTCCGTCCTCGACACCGACGGCCACAGCCTCCATCAGGCCTCGCTCGATCTCTCCCATTCCGGCGAGCAGTTCGTCAGCCTGCATCTCCCCCAGGGGGCCGAGCTCATCAGCACCTCCAGCGGCGGCCAGGCCGTCAAGCCCGTGCGCAGCGTCGAAAACGCCATCGCCATCCCCCTCCCCGCCGGCTCTGCCAACACGCCCCACACCCTCGTCAGCGTCCAGTACCGCCAGCACAACACCCCCTGGAACCCCAGCGGCACCCAGAACCTCGAACCCATCCGCCTCGTCGGCAACGTCCCCGTCCTCAGCACCGACTGGGCCGTGTACGCCCCCTCCACCTACGGCTACGCTCAGGTGGACACCACCCTCTCCCAGTCACACCTCCTCAACGAAGCCCGTGAACCCGGCCTGATGCCCCGCCTCGCTCACATGCTCGGCAAACCCTTCGAACGCCTGTTCGAACGCTCCCGCAGGTACGAACAAGTTAATTTCAGTCCAGGAGGTGGCGACATGGCCAATCGTGAAATCGCCCGCCGCTATGCCCGCATTGAAGACGCACGCACTGCCATGGACCACGGCGACAGCCTTTTCGCTCAAGGAGACTACGAGGCAGCTCTCTCGTCCTACAAGAACGCCGTTAATTCCCTGCCCACATCTCCGCTGACAAAAGACTGGCTGGATCTCGCCAATCTCAAATTCGCAGACTGCAGCGTGACCCTCGCCCGCGAACACGCAAAAAAGGGGCAGATGGATGACGCGCGGCGCATTCTTCACGATGCCATTCAAGCAAAGCCAGACCACAAGGGCGCCAAGACCATGCTTCAGCAGTTAGACGACCCCGATCGCTGGCCGCCAGCCCTCACCGCCGAGCATATAACCAACGTCACCAAGGTGCAGTCAGGCCTCCTCCTCGCAAACTCCAGCGTCGAACTCGGCAACTACGACGTCGCCATCTCTCAATACATGGACGTCCTGCGCACCGATCCCTACAACACCGCCGCCCGCCGCGGCATCGATAACGCCGAGCAGAAAAGATACGAGTACTTCAAGACCGCCTACGACCACCAGCGTGCCAAGATGCTGGCTCAGGTAGGCGAAACCTGGGAGGACAAGCTCCCGGGAAAAGACCGCGAGAGCTCCGCCCTCACCGACAAGATGAACCGGATCATCTTCCCCGCCGTGTCCTTTCAAGACACCTCCCTGGCAGACGCCGTCGAATTCCTCCGCCTCAAATCGCGCGATCTGGACACCTTCACCGCCACTCCCGGCAGCAAGGGAGTCCCCATCGAGGTTCGCACGAACGCCGCTACCGCAAGCGCCCGCATCACTCTCGATCTCAAAGACGTCCCCATGACCGAAGTTCTGCGCTACGTCACCGAGCTCTCGAACACGAAATACATCGTCGAGTCCAATCATCTGCTCATCCTCCCCGCCGCGGAGTACGACAGCGAAGTGATCACCCGCACCTTCCTGGTGCCGCCGAATTTTCTCACCTCGGGCGGCGGCAAGCCCCAGTCCGCTCAGCAGGTTCTCGAAGCTTCCGGCGTGCCCTTCCCTCAGGGCGCCAGCGCTGTCTTCAATCCCGCGCGTTCCCAGCTCACGGTGCACAACACCCGCGCCAATCTCGCCCTCGTCGAAGCCATTTCCCAGAGCCTCCTCGCCCCGCCGCCACCACCTCCACCCCCGCTTGACCCCCGCGGCTCATCCGTCTCTTTCGACTATGGCGTTGGCCGTTCCCCCGGTGCCTACCTCACCGAGAAAATGGACAAGATCATTTTCCCCACGCTGAAGTTTCAGGACGCCTCGGTCGAAGACGCCATCGAATACCTCCGCGTGAAGTCCCGCGACCTCGACACCTTCACGGGGGCCGACGGCGTCAAGGGTATCAACCTTATTCTCAGAACGGGCGACACACCTTCCAACGCCCGCATCACCCTCGATCTCAAGGACGTCCCCATGCGCGAAGCCCTGCGCTACGTCACCGAACTGGCGCAGATGAGATACAAGGTCGAACCGCATGCCGTCCTCATCACGCCGATCACCGAAAACGCCAGCGAGCAGTACACCCGCAGCTACCGCGTGCCGTCGGATTTCCTGGTGAAGCTCGGCTCCATGACGACTCAAGCCACCGCTCCTCCCGCGGATCCCTTTGCTCCGAGCAAGCCATCCGCAAATGCCTCCGGTGCCACGGCGCGGCCGAACGCCAGGCAAGGACTCGAAGCCTCTGGCATCCCCTTCCCCGAGGGGGCCGCCGCCTCTTACAATCCCGCCACTTCTCAACTGGTCGTGCGCAACACCCAGCCCAATCTCGACCTCGTCGATCAACTCGTGGAGAGCCTCGGCGCGCCGCCGCCTCTTCCGGTGGAAGGCTTCAGTTACAGCTACGGCACCGCCCGCTCTCCCGGCGCTTACCTCACCGACAAGATGAACAAAATCATCCTGCCCTCGGTTCAGCTCCAGGGCGCCACCATTCAGCAAGCCCTGGCATACCTGCAGCTCAAGGCCCGCGAGCTCGACTCCTTCACCGACTCCTCCGGTACCAAAGGCGTGAACCTCATCCTGAAAAGTGGCGAGGCCCCCTCCAACGCCAGCATCAGCCTCGACCTCAAAAACGTGCCCTTCAGCGAAGCCCTGCGCTACGTCACTGAGCTGGCCCAGATGAAGTACAAAACCGAGGCGCACGCCGTGGTCATCGTGCCCCTCTCCGAAAACTCCAGCGAGCTCCTGACCCGCGTCTTCAGCGTCCCGCGGAACTTTCTGGATGCCAGCGGGACAAGGTACAAGACCGCCCGGCAGGTCCTTGAATCTGCGGGCATCATCTTCCCCGAAGGCTCCTCCGCCATCTACAGCGCCACCAGCCTGAGCCGCCTCGTCGTCCGCAACACCCAGTCCAACCTCGATCTGGTGGAGGCCTACTTGCAGGCCCTGGCGCAAACCGCCCAAGGAGGCGGAATGCCTGATGAGTCCGCCCCGGGCCCCTTGCTGCCCTCTGTCGTCGATGAAATGCTCTCCAAAACCGGCCTCATCCCCCTGGACATCGTCCTCCCGGAAAACGGCCGGCTCCTGCGCTTCCACGGTGCCCAGCCCCCGGAGACCCTCGCCCTCCACTACACCTCCTGGTCCCGCCAGATGCTGCACGCCGTCCTCGCCATGGCCCTCGGCATGGGCCTCTTCTGGCGCCTCGGCCGCCGCCGCCCCTGGTTCCTCACCCTCCTCGTTCTCATCCTCATCCTCTGGGCCGCCCCCCTCTTCCTTCAGGGCCCCGCCCTCGCCCTCGCCAACGCCCTCACCTTCGGCTGGCTCTCCGCCCTCCTCCTCCACTCCCTCGGCCGCCTCTTCGCCCTCTCCCCTTCTGATTCCGCAACCGATGAGGACACCGGCTCACGCCGCGGCTTCCTCCGCTCATTCATCATTCGTCATTCTGGTTTCGTCATTCCCCTCTTCCTCACCCCTTCCCTTTTCTCCCAGGTTCCAGATCCCGCCGCCCACACCGTCATCATCCCCTACGACGTCAAACTCCCCCCCGACCACCAGACCCCTCAGCGCTTCTACCTCGGCTACGATGAATTCCAGCGCCTCTGGAAGCTCGCCAAGGAAAACCGCCGCGCCCTCCCCCCCGAAACCGACTCCACCCACCAGGCCGTCATCCACAGCGCCCTTTACCAGGGCCGCATCGAAGAACGCGGCCTCGTCCTCCAAGCCCGCCTCACCGCCACTTCCCGGGGCGACTGGACCAAACTCCCGCTCCCTTTTTCCAGCAGCGGCACCCAGGCCCTCGTGGGCGAAGTCCGCGTCGATGGCAAATCCGCCGCCCTCAGCAGTGGCGAGCTCACCCTCGAACACCCCGGCACCCACCTCATCGAACTCACCGCCACCCTGCCGCTCTCCGAGGATTGGACCGATCTCACCCTCACCCTCCCGCCTTCTCTCTCCAGCATCCTCTCCCTCCACACCCCCAAGTCCGACGGCTGGCTCCGCATCAACGACGCTCCCGCCGCCTCCGTCGAAGAACAGCCCTCAGGCCGCCTCTTCACCCAGACCCTCGGCAGCCACCAGGAACTCCACCTCCAGCGCTCCTCCCGCGGCCTCGACCGCGGCGAAGGCCCCGTCCCCGCCGCCACCGTCCACGGTACCGTCACCCTCAGCGAGCTCTCCCCCGAAACCTTCAATGCCGACATCGACTTCGAATTCCCCGGCGCCGTCCGCCACACCCTCGAATTCGCCATCGACGAAAACTCCCTGGACATCGGCTCCCTCACCCTCACCGACTCCGCCAAAGTCCCCCTCCCCATCCTCACCACCCAGACCCGCCGCGAAAACGGCCGGCTCATCTTCACCCTCACCCTCCGCCACGAAGTCAGCCACGGCGCCACCCTCCACATCGCCGGCGCCCAGCGCTACCTCCCCCCCTCCGGCACCCGCACCCTCCCCCAGCTCCACCCCCTGGCCCAGCGCGTCAAACAAGACATCTCCCTCCGCCACGACGACTCCACCAAAATCAAAGTCACCCCCGGCTCCGCCCAGCGCTCCGCCAGCACCAACTCCGGCTCCTTCCAGGACGCCGGCCGCTGGCAGTGGACCGGCCCCAACGCCCCCACCTACGACGTCCAGCCCGCCGCCCTCTACGCCGAGGCCGACGTCAGCTACGTCTTCCAGCTCACCGAACAAAAAGCCGAGCTCCTCGCCGCCCTCACCCTCAAACGCAAACGCGGCTCCTGGTCCCGCGCCGTCATCGGCCTTCCCGCCGGCTACGAAGTCCAGGCCGTCCAGGGCCCCGCCCTCACCGCCTGGCAGCACGAAGGCTCCCAGCTCTACCTCCAGCTCAACCCCGCCCTCACCGGCCCCGAAGCCCGCCTCGTCGTCCACCTCGCCAAAGTCTCCCCCCAGCCCGTCACCACCTGGACCCTCGAACCCCTCCGGCTCGAAAACTATGAAAAAATCGGCGGCAAGGCCCTCATCGTCTCCCACGCCGCCACCGACGTAAAATTGCCGAATCCGACACAATCAAACACCCTCAGAGAACTCGATCCCACCGCCCTCGACAGCGTCTTCGCCATCGCTCCCCCCATGGAAAAAAAGCGCGCCCTCCAGCACGAAGGCTCCTCCTGGAAAGTGGACGTCTCCCTCACCCGTCAAGCCTCACGCTTCTCCGCAGACGCCGTCCTGCTCGTGCTGACATCCGACGCCGGCATCCGCGTCTCCCAGCAAGTCGTTGCTCTCGTCGAACAAGGCGCCGTCCGCAGCCTCAGCATCCGCCTTCCCGCCACTCTTCCCGAAGCCGTCGTCAGCGGCCCTCTCCTTCGCGAAACCCGCTCACACATCGATGGCGCCGACCGCATCTATGAATGCTCCCTGCAAACCGAAGTGCTCGACCGCGCCGAGCTCACCTTCGATCTCGATCTTCCTCTCACTGCGGAGCTCGATGTTCCCTTCGTCAAAGTTCCCGACGCCAGCCGCCTCTCACGCTGGTTCGTGCTCGACAACTCTTCATCACGCGAGTCCAGGATCACCACACAGACCGCGCTGGAAACCGTGGCCCGTGAAGCCGTGCCTTATCTTCCGGATGGCCTCGCACGTCCGGAGTTCTTCCGCGCCACAGGCGATGGCGCGCTCAAGCTCTCCTACCAGCAGCTCACCAGCACGGAAGGAAACGCCGCGCTCATCACCCTCGCAGACCTGACCACCGTGCTGCGTCCTGATGGTACGCGCTGGGACATCGCGCAGTACTCGCTCATCAATCGCTCTCTGCAATTTCTCCCCGTGCTGCTGCCAGATCATGCCGAGCTCATCAGCGTCAGCGTTTCCGGCGAACCCGTGCGCGCCGATGAAGAAATGCAAAACGGCAGACGCGTGCGCCTCATCCCTCTCATTCACACACGGCCCGGACAACGCGCGCTGGAAGTGAAGATGATCTACCGCTTCACGCAGGGCGGCGGATTGAAGCACACGGAAAAACTCGATGATCCCGAAGTCATGGGCCTCTCCGTGGAGCGCACCACCTGGACCGTGTGGACGCCCAGCGGCTGGGAGCTCAAAAACTCCAGCGGCAACATGACCGCCACCAGCTCCGACGGGCGCGAGATGGAGCAGCTCCAAGGCATGCTCAGCGAACTCGGCGAAGCGAACCGCGCGCTCTCCTCCGGCAAACTCGAGTACGGTGATGCCGAGAGCGCCTACCGCAACGCCAATGCGCTGGCGGAAAAAGTGCAGGAGATGAAACGCACGCTCGTGAGCAGAACCGGACGCGAATCATCCGACATGCCGCGGCAGGGCCAGGTGGTGGACACCGAAGTCAGGCAGCAGCAGGAACTGCTGAAAGGAAACTGGGACAACAACTACGCCAGCAAAAAAGCCAGGGAAGGAGAGAGAAGCTCCACGCAGATCGAGCGAGGCAAAACCTCCTGGGGGATGAACAACGCCGCACCGCAGGAACAGCCCGCAAAGCTCGCTTACAACAACACCTTCAGCGGGTCGGTGACAACCAATGGCGCCCAGCTCTTCAATGACAACGTCGCGGTGGACAACGGCTACTTTGCCAACGGCGCGCAGGTGCCGCTCACCATCAACTCCGGGACACTGGTGCTCAATGGTGACAAAGCATCCGCCAACCAGCCCGCTCAGGGCCACGGCGAAGTCAGCCCCCAGGCCTGGACGAAAAACGCCACCGGCTCGGTCAATCTGGTGAACCGCAACGCCCGCAGCAACAGCCTCTCCCAGGTCGCGTCAGCGGCTGAACCAGCTCCGCCGCCAAACGACTCCACTTTTCGCGGAGGAAAAGAACGGGAAGCGCCAAGACCAGAAATGAAGCCCTCGATGAGTGCGCCGCAGCCCGGAGGCATGCCCCCGCCTCCCGCGATGGGCTCTGATCCCTTTGGCGCACCTCCACCGGCTCCGGGCTTGCCCACGCCCCTGCTCCCTCCCGTCATGGGCTCAGATCCCTTTGGTGCGCCAGCGCCCGCCGCGTCTCCCGCTCCCATGGCGGCCGATCCCTTCGCTGCTGCCGGTCCTGGTGCCGCTCTTAAAGCCGCAGGGAGCAACGTTGCAAAGGCCGCCCCGGTCGATGATTTATCCTCAGCCCCGCCAGTCACGCTCGCGCAGACGGTCGAGTCACTGCGCCCCACGGGCCGTCGCGCTCTGGACATCGACCTGCCGCTGGATGGCACCGCGCATCATTTCTCCAAGCTCAAGGACCACGCCGTGCTGGAAGTCTCGATCAAACGCATCGGAGATCCAAAGACAACCACACGCCTGCTCTACCTCAGCGGCGGTCTGCTGCTCTGGCTGGGCATCGGCTGGAAACTGAAGCAGCGCCGCCTCTGAAAGTACGATGGTCACTCCTGACCGTCGATCAGCGCTCCCAACAAAGCCCACGATTCTCGAACCCATCACTGATGCCGCCACATCAACGGCATGGAGCACCCACGCGTACGTTTGCTGATAAATCATGTATCAGCATGCTGGCGGCACGCTGATCGACGGGCAGGAGTGCCCATCGTACTGTCCGGCGCTAGCTCTGCGCCATCAGCACCAGGCGGAAGCGGCCGTCGTATTTGCCGCCGGCGTGGCGGTTGCAGCACTGCAGGCAGGCGGTGGGGCGGCGGAATTTGCGCACACGCTGCACCGCAGTCTGGCACACCGGGCAGGCGTAGGTGAGCTTGCGCTCCACCTCATTGCGCGGCAGCGGCAGGCGATGCTGCGCTTTTTCACCCGGGATGCCGAGATCCGCGCAGGCCTGGCGCCATTCACGGCCATGCGGCTCGATGCGGCGGCGGCCGCTGCGATGATAGGCGATCAAATGCGCCAGCTCATGCTTCAAGGTGCGCTCCACCTGGCCTTCAAAATCACGCAGCAGCGGATTGAGCTCGATGGCCCAGCCCGGATAACGCGCATAGCCCGCGGTGCTGCGCAGGCGTGCGTTCCAGGTGACGGTGACGAGCCTGGCTCCGCCCGGCATGTCCAGCGCCAGCAGCATGGCACGCGTCTGCTCCTCCAGCACGGGATCACGCCCGTCCATGATGGGTTCATCGGCCGCGGACGCCGGCTGCGGCGGCTCCTCAGGCACAAGCTCACGCACGGTGCGGAACGGCACCCAGTGCGGCAGCGCGGAAAAATCAAAACTGAGCTGGGAGAGATCGAGCATGCGCGTCACTTCTTCTTTTTCTCCTGCACCTTGTGCTCCTGCTGGCCGAGGGCGTAGAGCATGTCAGGCGCGACGGATTCGAGGAGAAATACGTTTGCGCCGATGGTGCTGCGCGCACCAATCACCGTATCGCCGCCGACAATTGTGGCATTGGCATAGACGGTGACATGATCCTCCAGCGTGGGGTGGCGTTTCACGCCGCGCAAAGCCTGCCCGGCTGCGAGCGAGCGCGCCACGAGGCCCACGCCCTGATACAGCTTCACGTGATTGCCCAGCGTGGCTGTTTCTCCAATCACCACGCCTGTGCCATGGTCGATGAAGAAGTGCGTGCCGATCTGCGCGCCAGGATGGATGTCGATGCCTGTGCGGCTGTGCGCCCACTCCGTCATCATGCGCGGAATCACCGGCACGTTTTTCTGATAGAGCACATGGGCCGTGCGCTGGACGGCGATGGCCTCAAGACCGGGATAAGCGAGGATGATTTCCTCAAAGCCCCGCGCGGCGGGGTCGCCGGCGTAGGCGGCCTCCACATCGGTTTGCAGGAGGGCGCGCACTTCGGCGAGCCCCATCAAAAAGCTGCACACGATGCCGTAAACTTCCTCCTCATGGTTTTCCAGGACACCGTTCAGGCGCAGGCTGCGGCGCACCTCCACGATGAGGCGCTCGCGGATGCTGGCCACGAGTTCATTGGTCATGAGCTCCAGCTCCTGGGAGGAGACGGCCTCATCGGAAAAGAAGCCTGGAAACAGGAGGTGCAGCAGGTCTTCACACAGCGTGGCGATGGCGCGTTTGGACGGCAGGTTGCCGCAATCGACGTGGTTGATCCCGCCCACCTCGTGATACGAGGCCATGAGGCTGGAAACGATTTCATTTTGACGGCAATCCATGTGTGCACCCAGCGATACCGCGCTGTGATGGGGATTCAAGCGCTGGCACGCGATGATTGCTGTGAATAACTCATGCTTTACAGGTTCGCTTTGACGCACCGCCGCGCCCATTCCATTCGTAGCGCCATATGCCCGGCCGCAGAACCGATTTGAAAAGCTGGCAGTCACTCTGGCAGCGCTGCGGCATGACAGGCGATTCTCTGGCCTGGCATCAAAAACTCCTCGCCGCCTACTCCGAACCGCAGCGAGCATACCACACGCTGCAGCATCTCGAGGAATGCCTGCGGTGTTTTGATGAGGTGAAAAAGGCGGGAGTGATGGCGAAGCCGGATCTCATCGAAATGGCGCTGTGGTTTCACGATGCGGTGTATGATCCCCAAGGCAGCGAGAATGAAGAGCTCAGTGCACGAATGGCGGTGGAGGCAGGCGGAAGCGATGAAGTGGCGCGGCTCATCCTGCTGACGAAGTCACACCAGCCGGGAGAGGGCGCGGACGACGCGTGGATCATCGACATTGATCTCGTCATCTTCGCGCAGCCCCCGGAGCGCGTGCTGGAGTATGAGCGGCAGATTCGTGTGGAGTATGCGTGGGTGCCTCAGGAGCTCTACACGGAGAAGCGCGTGGAAATCCTGCGCGGGTTTCTGGAGCGCGAACATCTCTACCTCACCGCGTGGTTTCGGGAACGGCATGAAGCGCGGGCGCGTGAAAATCTGCGGGCGCTGATCGCGGCGGTGAAGCCGCTCACTGTGTGACCTTGCGCGCGCCCCAGGGGTAGGGGCGTGCGGCGCCGTCAGAGAAATACCGCGCCAGCTCCTCCTTGGTGCGGCGTTGCAGATCGAGTTCGAGGCGGCGTGTTTTTCCGGCCACTTCGACTTCGAGAGTCACGTGGATCGACTTGCCGTAGTTGAAGATGGGGAAGCTGCCGGCTGAGGTTTCGGTTTCCTTGTGAGGAGCGGCGGTGAGGACTTCGTTTTGAAAATCCAGCTCGCCGCTGGGCACGGTCATCTTTTTGAACTTCACCTGATGCGGCACCGAGTCGAAGTTCCACACGGAAAGCGAGAGCTTGCCGTTGGCAAAGGAGTCGTTGGCGACGAGAGCGCCGATCGTCTTCGCCGTGGCGTGGGCGATGGGGATGACTTTTTTGTCATGATTCACCAGGATGACGAGCCCAAGCTTGTCCTTGAGCAGCCAGCCGCCGTTGTCATAGAACTTGGAGTAGGTGGTCTTGCTGGTTTTGCCGGTGGCGCCATCGTAGCTGCCGATGGTCAGGGTGTTGGAGCTACACGCGGCGAGCAGGAGGAGGCCGGAGATTGCCAGCGAAATGGCTGGAAAAGTTTTATTTGCGCAGTGTTTCATAGAGTAAGCATCCGAAAATATCCAAGGCAGGATCCAGACTCATCACCGGCATGACTCACTTGAGGCGCTTGCGCCAGTAGCCGGGACGCCGGCTGTGATGAGCCACGGCATAAATGGTGATCTTTTCCTGTTCCACCTGATAGTGATAATAGAGATGATAGGGGAATCGTTTCAGGCAGAAGATGCGCACACCATCACCGGCAGATTGAAACTGGGTGGGATCGTGTGAAATGGTGTCGCGAGCTGCCTCCATCGCTTGCACAAAGGCTTCGCCAAGGTCAAAGCGCGTCTGGGAATACAGCGCCGCATCGCGATACTCCTCCAGAGCTTCCAGCTCGAAATGCAACGTCATGCTTTCGCAGCAAGAGCTTCACGAACCATCTGGTGCGCCGTGTCGGCCTCCACCAGGCGTGAGAGACCACGCTCAACATTGTTCATGCGCGTACGAACGATGTCCATCTGCTCAGAGATGGCCTCCGCCGTGGGTGCGGCACTTTCCATCAATTGTTCGGCAAGGTCGATGCGCATGTCAGCAGAAAGCTGCAAGGCTTCCTGCAGGAGAAATGAGACGCTGGCGGCCATGGGGTGAGAATACGAACAAGCATGGCTGGTGACAAGTCTGAATTCGTGCGTGATAGGCAGGCATGCTTCCATCCCTCAACCAGCTCAAGCTTCCCGATCCCTGGCAGCACCAGGCGGTGAATCTGCTGCGCACCGGCAGCGATGTGGTGGTGAGCGCGCCGACCGGGGCAGGGAAGACCTACATCTTTGAACTGCTGCATCAGGGGCGGCATCTGCAAGGGCAGGCCATCTACACCGTGCCAACACGCGCGCTGGCGAATGACAAGTATGCGGAGTGGAAGGAGGCGAAGTGGCAGGTGGGCATCGCGACGGGAGACATCGCAGAAAACGTGGATGCGCCGGTGGTGGTGGCCACGCTGGAGACACAGCTCGAGCGGCTGGTGCGTGGGGAAGGTCCGGCGCTGCTGGTGATCGATGAATACCAGATGATCTCGGATCATTCGCGCGGGGCGAACTATGAAGCGGCCATCGCGCTGGCGCCGAAGGAGACGCGGCTGCTGCTGCTGAGCGGCTCTGTGGCGAACCCGGAGGATGTGGCGGCGTGGCTGGTGAGCCTGGGGCGCAAGGCGGAGGTGGTGATGACGCGCGAGCGGCCGGTGCCTCTGGAAGAGGTGCCCATGGAGACGCTGCCGCAGCGGCAGAAGCAGTTTCACAACTACTGGCCGCGCTTTGCGGCGGCGGTGATGATGGCGGACCTGGCGCCACTGCTCATCTTTGCTCCGCGCCGCAAGGAGGCGGAGTCGATCGCACGCAAGCTCGCGGCCGATCTGCCCATGGGCGATCCGCTGGAGCTGACGGCGGAACAGCGCGCGGTGTGCGGCAAGGAGCTGTCCACGCTTTTGGAAAAGCGCGTGGCCTTTCACCACAGCGGGCTTTCCTACGGCGCGCGTGCGGGGGTCATCGAGCCGCTGGCGAAGGCGGGCCAGCTCCGCGTCATCGCAGCGACGATGGGACTGGCGGCGGGCATTAATTTCTCCGTGCGCAGCGTGCACGTGGCGGGCACGACCTTCCACGACGGCAGGAGCGAGCACAAGCTGGCCACCGATGAGCTGCTGCAGATGTATGGCCGCGCGGGAAGACGCGGACTGGATGACAGGGGCCATGTGATCACCAGCCGCGACAGCCCCTCCATCTTTGATGCGCGGCCCGCGCGCCTGCACCGCAGCACCCTGCTGGCGTGGCCGATCTTTCTGCGTGTGATGAAGCACGCCGCACTGCAGAAGGAGAATCCTTTTGAGGCTGCCACGCACTTTGCAGGTCGTTTGTTTGCCAAGGTGCCGCCGCTGCTCGGTCTGGAGGATCTGGAGCCGGATGTGGTGCCGCCTCAGGCGGAGAATGAGAAGGCGTTGTTTGGCCTGGAGGCGACGGAGAAGCAGATTCTCAATTCATTCGGTGAATGGGAGCGCAAGCACCAGCATGCGCTGCAGCGCGTGCCGCTGAAGCGTGTGCATGCGCTGCTCACGGTGCCGGCCTTTGCGGCGAAGTTTGCGCACGGCATCGGCCGCGTGGGAAAGATCCGCCATGACAAGGAGGTGACCTATGGTGTGGAGATCAGCCTCGGCACGCCGGTGGGAGATCAGGTGAAGCCGACGAAGTCCATACGCCGCCTGCTCAAGCTCTCACGCCAGGCTGAGACGGTGCCGCTGGAGGACATCACCGTGCTGCATGCGGGTGAGCTGGCGAATGCCATCCTCACCAACGCGGAGGATGTGATCAAAGATGTCGCGCCCGAGTTCATCGGCACGGTGATGAAGGAGAACCTGGTGTTTGCCTGCTTTGATCTCGCGCCGATCGAAGTGATGGCCTACGAGGACAGTCATGGCAGGCTGCTCTTTGCCGCGCAGGAGCGCAGCATCGTGGTGAGGAATGAAACGGGCGTTCACATGGCGGAAACGTCTGCATCGGATCGCGAGCCGCGTGGTGGATCGCCGATTCATGCATGGCGCACGCTGGGTTTGATCGATGCCGATGGCGTGCCGACGCGGCGTGGCGAGATCTTCAGCTTCTTCCAGCATGGCGAAGGCCTGGCGATCGTGGCGGCGCTGGAAGACGAGAGCTATCCCGCGGACGAGCTGGTGCAGCACCTGGCAAACCTGCGCAGCGGGTCCAAGTTTGACCTGGCGCTGGACTGCGCGTCCGAGCGTCTCGCGGCGGTATGCCGTGGCACGTATGGCTTTGTGAATCATCACGGCTATCTGGAGCATGGCCTGCCCTATGACTACGGTGAAGGCGCCGCGGAGCTGCTGGATGCGCTGCTGCACCCCGAAACACCCGGCGCGCAGGATCTGAAGGCCGGCATCGCGGAAGGGGACATCTCCCGTGCGTATGTGGAGTGGCTGAGCCTGCTGCGGCACATCACGCATGCGCCGGATCATCCGTGGCGCAGATGGAAGGATCTGAAGGAGGCGGCCAGGCAGACGCTGAAGCACCACACCAAGACCCTGCGCCATTTCTTCCACCTGGATCTGCCGCCGCTGACGAACAAGCAGCGGCATGGGAAGACGCGGCATTATTTGATGGTGAAGTGAGGAGTGGAACCTCAGCCCTCTGTACTGGGCTGGGAGCGCCGGTTTTTAACCGGCTCTGGCGTTGCCCCCTGAAGTACAAACCACCCTGGGCTTTCCAGGATGTTCATGCCACGCGGATGCCGCAGGGACGTTCGCCCGGAGCCGATAAAATATCGGCGCTCCCAGCAATGAGCTTCACCCAGACACGTGGCACCAGCATTTATCCTCGCCATGCTGTCTCAGGTTGAATCACGCTCGTTCTTGTCCATTCGTAGAAGCATGGACGCAATGACGATGCTCCGATTAAAGCAGCAGCTGGTGAGAATGGGTGCGAAACAGCGGCAGGAAGTGTCGGCGTTTCTTCACAAGCTCAAGCAGGACACTCCAGCGTGGAAAAAAGAAATGACCCGGAGAATGGCGGAGATGGATTCAGGCAAGAAATTTTATCTGCGAGGCTGATGTCGTCTTTCATTGACAAATCCCATCCCCGCATCGCCATCGTCGGCTCCGGCGCGGTGGGCTGCTATTATGGCGGGCGGCTGGCGCAGGGCGGGAAGGAGGTGCACTTTCTCATGCGTTCGGACTTCGCGCATGTGAAGCAGCACGGGCTCAAGATTTCCAGTCCGCTGGGCGGCTTCGATCTGCCACAGGTGTCCTGCCACCGCAGCACGGAGGACATCGGGCCGTGTGATCTGGTGATCATTGCCATGAAGGCCACGACCAATGAGACGCTGCTTTCACTGCTGCCACCGCTGCTGAAGGACAAGACGGTGATCCTGACGCTGCAAAACGGTCTGGGCAGCGATGACTTTCTGGCACGGCACTTTGGCTCCGCGCATGTGCTGGGCGGGCTGTGCTTTGTGTGCATCAACCGTGTCGCGCCCGGGGTGATTCATCATCTGGCGCAGGGCCAGATCTCGCTGGGGGAGCACAGCGGGCCGCCGCAGGTGCGCACGGAAGTGCTGGCGGCGGAGTTTCGGCGCTGCGGCATCGACTGCAAGGTGGAGCCCAGCCTGATCACCGCGCGGTGGAAGAAGCTGGTGTGGAATGTTCCCTTCAACGGCCTCTCCATCGCCGCAGGCGGCAAGGACACGGCGCAGATCCTTGCCAATCCGGTGCTGGAGCAGCGCGTGCGTGCCCTGATGCGCGAGATCATTGAAACTGCGGGCCATCTCGGGCATGAGATCCCGCTCTCGCTGATTGACGACATGATCGAACGCACGCGCACGATGGCGGGGTACAAGCCGAGCAGTCTCATCGATTTCCTGGCAGGCAGCGAGGTGGAGCTGGACGCCATCTGGGGCGAGCCCGTGCAGCGCGCGCACGCGGCGGGAATCGCAATGCCGCAGGTGGAGAAGCTGCATGAGGAGTTGAAGGCGCGGATTGCCGCCAGATAGTGGTCCGCACAGTCCTCTGTGCGGGGATCGCCGTCACGAGACGCTTGTCTGACCGCACAGCGGACTGTGCGGACCACTTTGCTCACGCCCATGTCGCTCACAGCTCTTCATAACGCCCGTCCTGAAACGGCCATCGTGCTTGGCTCCGGTCTTGGCGGTGTGGCGGAGGCTTTTGGCATCGAAAGCGAGGTCGCTTATTCCGATGTGCCTGGCCTCAGCGCCTCCACCGTGCCGGGACATGCCGGGCGCTTTGTTCTAGCGCAGCATCACGGGAAACCGATCCTCATTGCCCAAGGTCGGCGCCATTTGTATGAAGGGCTCACGGCGCATGAGGTCACCGCCGGCATCCGCTTCATGCATGAGATTGGCGTGAAGCGCGTGGTGCTCACCAATGCGGCAGGCGCGATCAGCGAGGATTTTCACGTGGGTGGACTGATGCTGATCACCGATCACCTCAATCTCCAGGGCACCACTCCGCTGCTCGGCGGCCCCAACTTCCATGACATGAGCGAGGTCTATTCAAAGAAGTGGTGCGAGAAATTCCACGCCGCGAGTGTGGAGATCGGCGTGAAGCTGCATGCCGGTGTGTATGCCGCCGTGCTGGGCCCGCAGTATGAAACTCCCGCCGAGATCCGCATGCTGCGCACGCTGGGCGCGGATGCCGTGGGCATGTCCACCGTGCCCGAGGCGATTCAGGCGCGCGCGTTAGGGATGGAGGTTGCGGGCATCTCCATGCTCACGAATTGGGCCGCCGGTTTGCGAGCGCAGACGCTGCACCACGCGGAGGTGGTCGAGGTGGGGAAGACGGCGGGGCTGTATCTGGCGCGGTTGCTGAAGGCGGCGGTGTGAGTTGCGTTACAGCCGCATCTTTTGATTCCAGCAAGTGCGTACTGCTTCAAGGTCATGGCTGCTGAGAACCCCGAGACGCCGGATGAAAATGGATTTCTCGGCTGTCACGAGCCGATCCAACCGTACAATGGAAGGCTTGAGCAGATTGGCTGACTGCCAGTCTCTCACCGTGACATCCAGTGTTCCACTTCGCTGAACGGAGGTCACGCGGGCGATGATTGCGTCCTGTCCAAGATCAAAGAGCACCAGGGCGGGCCTGATTTTGAAGCCTGCACCCGAGGTGAAAGGAAAGCGGCAAAGCTGGATCTCGCCAAACATGCTAAGCGAGAGCTTCGTAGGCAGCGTCTTCTTCGGAGTCGTCCTTCAGAAACTGTTCATAGGCAGCGGTCTGCCACTCCGCGTCGTCATCCGAATGGGTCAGAACAATGACACGTGCGATACCGCTTTTTGGGAGCTGCGCGGCGATGTTTCCCGGAATCGGAAAACTGGCCGCTCCGTGAAGCTCGGTGGTGAATTCGACGGCTTGCATGATGGGAAGATTAGTTCTTTTGTCGCAGAGGTCAACTAGCTGGGCCGCTGGATTGAGAGCGCAGACGCTGCACCACGCGAAGGTGATGGAGGTGGGGAAGACGGCGGGGATGTATCTGGCGAGGCTGCTGAACGCGGCGGTGTGATTTTGAGCAAATGACTCCAAGCGGCTCCTCAATAGTTCTGGCAGCTTAGATGCTCAAAAACAGGTTTGCTTATCTAGGTCCATTTATGAGCCATCGTCTGCATTTCAGAACGAAATAAGATAACACAGTCCAAATCACCGTATCGAAAAGGAAAACGACAAGCCAGAGCAAAGGTTCAGGCAGATGCAGAGATTGCCAAAGAGAGAGACATCTGATCAGCCAGAAACCAGGCAAGTTAGCGCCTTGTAAAGCGGCCAGCCAAAGAGGTTTGGGTGGACCTCCCAGTTTCAAGACCAACCACCCCAGCATAATTCCCTCGATCACGATCCCCGAAATGATGGCTTTCATTCGGAGACTCATCGAGGACAACCCGTTTCAGGTTTTGACTAGCAGCAGCCGCTCGTCTGCGCCTTTTCCGAGACCTCGCACGCGTGATCATGGTCGCAGCAGGGCATCAGCGGACGGTCTTCGTTGGCGCCGGGGGCTTCCATCTCGGGGTTCGGGGCCTGGGCGGCGAGGCCGAGGTCGCGGAGGAGTTTCATGTCCTCGTTGGCGCGCGGATTGGCGGCGGTGAGGAGCTTGTCTCCGTAGAAGATGGAGTTCGCACCGGCAAAGTAGGCGAGGGCCTGGGCTTCGCGGCTCAGGTTCGTGCGACCGGCGCTGAGGCGCACCTTGGCCTTCGGCACGGCGATACGTGTCACCGCGATCATGCGGATGAAGGCGAAGGAATCGACGACTTCGTTGTCACCCATCGGGGTGCCTTTGATGGGCATGAGGGCGTTGATCGGGATGCTCTCGGGCTGGGGATTGAAGTTGGAGATGACCTCCAGCATTTTCAGGCGGTCCTCGATGGTCTCGCCCAGGCCGAGGATGCCGCCGCAGCAGACGGACATGCCGGCATCCTGCGCGTGGCGGATGGTGCGCAGGCGGTCCTCATAGGTGTGGGTGCTGACGATGTTGGGGTAATGCTCCGGGGAGGTGTCCACGTTGTGATTGTAGGCGGTGACACCGGCTTCCTTGAGGTCGGTGGCTTCGTCCGCGCCGAGCTCGCCGAGGGTGACGCAGACTTCCATGCCGAGCTTGGAAACGTCGCGCACGATGTCGAGCACCTGGTCAAATTTCTGGGTGCCTTTGCGCACGCCCTTCCAGGCGGCGCCCATGCAGAAGCGGGTGGAGCCGCTGGCACGGGCCGCGAGGGCGCGCTCCATGATCTGCTCCTTGGGCATGAGCTTTTCCGCCTGCACGCCGGTGGTGTAGCGGGCGCTCTGCGCGCAGTAGCCGCAGTCTTCGCTGCAGCCGCCGGTCTTGATGCTGAGGAGGGTGCAGAGCTGCACTTCGTTGCCGGTCCAGTGCTCGTCATGCACGGCACGGGCCTGCTTGAGGAGGTCGAAAAAGGGCTGGTGATAGATGCGGTGGAGTTCGGCGAAAGTCATGAGCGCCCATCATTGGCGCAAAAAGGCCGTTTTGGCAATCCTGCTCCTCCTCTTCCTCCTACTCCTGCTCCCGGAAGGGGGAGGAAGAGGAAGAGGAGGAGTAGGAGGCAGAGGAAGATGGGATTGGCCGCAAGACCACGCGGCTGTGAACCGATTTGCTTTCTTCACTATGAACCGCCGCACTTTTTTCCACCAAACGTCCGCGCTGGCCGCGGTGTCCGCCCTTCCCAAAATCTATGCCGCGGATGAAGCGGGAAAGAAAATCAAAGTGGCCGTGGTGGCCCTGGGGCGCGGGATGCAGCATGTGCAGGCGCTGCTGAAAATCCCGGGCGTGGAGATCGCCTACCTGGCAGAAGTGGACCCGAAGCGCCTGGAGGCCGGCCTGAAGGTGGTGAACGACACGCAGAAGGTGTCCTGCGTGGGGGTGAAGGATTTCCGCACCTTCCTGGACGACAAGACGCTGGACGCCGTCTTCATCGCGACGCCGAATTTCTGGCACACGCCGGCCGCCATCCTGTGCATGCAGGCGGGCAAGCACGTGTATGTGGAAAAGCCGGGCAGCCAGAATGCGCATGAGGCGGAGATGCTCGTGGCGGCCTCCAAGAAATACGACCGTCTGGTGCAGATGGGCAATCAGCGCCGCACGTGGATGAAGGAGGCGATTGAAGCGCTGCATGGCGGCGCCATCGGCACCGTGCGCTACGGCCGCGGCTTTTACTACAACACGCGCAAATCCGTGGCCACGAATGAGAAGCCCGCTTCACCAGACATCGACTACAATCTGTGGCAGGGCCCCGTGCCGGATGATGCGAAGCACGATTTCAAATCGCTGGCGCACTATGACTGGCACTGGTTCTGGCACTGGGGCAATGGCGAGCTGGGCAACAACGGCATCCACACGCTGGACATCCTGCGCTGGGGCCTCAAGGGCGACTACCCGCTGCGCACGACGTACAACGGCGGCCGTTATTTCTACGATGACGCGCAGGAGACGCCGGACACCGGCACGGCGGTGTATGATTTCGGCCACGCCGGCTGCGAATGGGTGCAGAGCAGCTGCCATGCGCGTGCGGCGGAGAAGCCGCTGGCGGAAGTGATTTTCTACGGCGACAACGGCACCATGGCCGCGGCGCGTGATTCCTGGATCAACTACGACCTGAAGGGCGTGGAGATGAGCAAGGGCAAGGGCGCCGGTGGCGGCGATGTCGCGCACATGGGCAATTTCATCGCGGCCATCCGTGGCGAGGCGAAGCTGAACAGCCCCATCGAAGAAGGTCAAAAAAGCACGATGATGTGCCACCTGGGCAACATGGCGTATCGAACAAACACCGTGGTGAAGTGCGATCCGAAGACCGGCAAGGTGCTGGACAATGCGGAGGCCATGAAGCTGTGGGGACGCGATGGCGGGTACCGGAAAGGGTGGGAGCCGAAGATTTAAAGTAGCCTTGTTGCTGTGCAACAAGGGTGCGCTCCGCCGCGCCTACACCTCTAGGTAGTCCCTCGCTCTTTGTTCTTGCGGAGCCTTTCCTTGTTCCGCAGGAACAAGGCTACTTCACTCACCGAAACACCACATCCACGCCCATGGCGCTTTCCTTGGCGAAGCCGGGGATCCAGTGGGGCTTCCGCACGGCGATGAAGTGGTAGATCATGGAGAGCACGTGCAGGATGAGCAGGCGGTCGATGAGGCGGTAGCCGCGGCGGCGGCGCATGAGGAGCTCGATGGCCCAGCCGAGGTAGCGGCGGTGCAGCCAGAAGGGCTTGAAGTCGGTCTTGATGCGGTAGCGGGCGCGCAGGCCGCGCTTGGCGTATTTGGATTTGTACTCGCGCTTGGCTTCGCGCAGGCGGGTTTCCATCTCGGGGGTGAATTCGGTGAAGTAGTACTCACGCGCCAGCGCGAGGAGGCGGAAGGTATCGCGCATGTATTCCAGGTCGGCGACGGGCACGCCGGCGCGCGGGGCGAGGGCGATCATCTGCTCCAGGCGGTCCATGCAGCGGGCAGCGCTGAGCAGCGCGGCGCCGGGCTCCTGCACGAAGTAGAGCAGCAGCTTTTTGACGCTGTGATTGATGAAGATGTTTCCCCAGTACACCTGCAGCAGCGGGGGAATGCGGACGCGGCGGAAGAAGAGTTTTTGCTGCGCGAACTCCTCCACGTAGAGGAGTTCGCGAATGACTTCGTCGGAGTAGCGCAGCAGCTCGATGAGGGCCTCGGCATCGCCCAGAGAGCGCTCTTTGGCAAAGGCGCGAATGGCCTCTTCCACAGGCATGCCGTCCTTCATGACGCGAAGCGTGACGAAGGTATTCAGGTCGGTCCAGATGGCTTCGGGATCGATGAAGGCAATGCGGCGGAAAGGCACCCAGCCGCCAGTCTGGCACCAGACCATGCAACCGATGACGTTCTTCGCGTGCTTCAGCTCCTGCGCGTAGCGTTCGTACTCCCAGCCGGTGAAGCTGGGGTACTCGCCGCAGCCTTCGTACTCGCGGCGCGTTTGCAGCTCCACGATCTTCGCCACATCCGTGCGGAAGAAGTTGGAGTTCAGCGGCAGGTAGCGGAAGAAATCGGACTCGCCGTACTTCATGGAGATGACGAGCGCCGGGCTGGTGAGCCCTTCAAACACGCTGGTGAAAGTGCGGCGGTGCCACATGAGATCGCCAATGCGGTAGGCGCCCACGGTCCAGGTGCGGAAGATGAGGCGGCGTGCGTGCTTCTCGCATACCGGCAGCAGATCGAGCAGAAGCTGGCGGGCCTGAGCGGGTTTTTGAATGACGAGCTCGCTGCGGAATTCATCGTGCACGCCTTTGCCGTCGGATTCGCCGATGCGGATGATGATGCCGGCCACCTGCGGGAAGCTGGTGAAGAAGCCATCGAGCAAATCGGAGAGGTAGTCGTTCACCTTGCGCTTCGCTTCCGCCATGCGCCGCCGCAGCGCCGGCGTGTAGGTCATCACATCCATGGTCAGGTGCACCTGCAGGCCATGCGTGGTGAAGATCTCAAAGCAACGGGCGAATTCCTCGCGGTAGTAGGCGATGCGGGCACGCAGCTCCGGCTCCAGCCACGCATGATCCGCCAGATGCGTCACGTCATCGAGCGAGACCGCATTGAAGCCCCACGCGGCGGCTTGCTCCGCCAGACGCTTCAGGTCCGCTCGCACCTGCGCCCACCAGGCATCCGCGGTGGCGTCCCTCACCTTCGGCAGATGGTGCCAGGGGATCTTGGACCAGTTGATCGTACGCACGTCATGCCCGCGAAAAAACGGGCCGATGGCATCGATGAGGTGGAGAGGGTTCAAGCGCCGCGAATGAAGCACGCCGGGGCGGGATGCAAGTGACGATGTGGTGCGGAGAGAAGAGCGGACGGCTATGCGAATGTGGGGGAGCGGGCGGGGGCGCTGATCGACGGTCAGGAGTGACCATCGTACTACTTCTTCACGCGTTCCTTGAGGATTTCGCGGAAGGGTTTGCCATCCAGGCTGAGGTCTTGGAGGACGGCGCGGCCGTTGAGGATGCGCACCTCGGCGGTGATGCCGTTGGTCGTGCGGATGTTTTCGGCGAACCATTTGTCGGCTTCTGGGGCGAGCTTTTCGTTGAGGTAAAAGCGGTCGAAGGGCCATTCGATGCTGACCTCGTTGTCGTACACGTAGCCGGCTTTAAGACGGAGGTAGGCGCCGTCGGCGGGCGGTGTGAGCGAGAGGCCGGAGAGGGTGGCCAGGCCATCCGCACCGGTAGTGAAGGTGCCATAGACGGTCATGCCGGGTTCCAACTTCATGCCGGCAGGCACGGCGGCATCGCGCTGGTCAGGCCGCACGGCGAGATAACGGCCGCGCAGCGGATCGTAGGGGTCCGGGGCGCCGCATTTGAGCTTGATGAGCGTGCCCTGGGTGAGGACCTGCTCGTGCGTCCAGATCTGGGACAGGGGGGCGGCCCACTGGGCGAGCGCGACGAGGCCGAAGAGGAGGAAGGGGAGCGTTTTCATACAGCGGTGGCAGCTTGTTTCTGTTTGAGCAGGCGGCTCATGAGGATGTTGAAGGCCAGGAAGGCCACGCCCACGGCGATGAAGGCGATGCCTTTGGCCAGGAGCGAGAAATGGCTGTCCGCCATGCGGGCGATGATGAGCATGGAGAGCAGCGTGGCGCCCAGACGCGGCGCGCCTTTTTTGCCGGCGAACTCCAGCACGATGAGCGTGATGCCGATGACGGAAAGGTGCAGCGTGGTGAGCCAGGAGAGCAGTGTGCCATGATCCCCGTCCTTGTGCGGGACCAGGCGGAAGGCGAGCAGCGGCAGCAGGGCGATCGAGGCGATGGCCAGCACCGCCCAGCGTTTATGCAGGAATGCCAGCAGCGCGAAAATCCCGAGCACGGAAAGCAGCCCCCAGCACCAGGGCAGATGCAGCGCATGCGCGGCCCCTCTGAGAAGGTCATCGTTCATGTCATGGAAGGTGGCGGCCAGGCCGTAGCCGAGCAGCCAGAGCGAACCCAGGACGACCTGCGGCTTGCGCCGTGTGGGTTCGTCGATGCCGTTTTGATTGAGCGGGACCAGGACGAGTGCGGCGGCGGTCAGCGTCCAGAGGCAGAAGAAACTCTCATAGTGGTATGCGTGGTAGTCTTCATTTCGAGTGCTGACATATGCCGCCACACTGCAGAGGCCGAAGATGGCGCTGGTCGTCATCACCCAGCGCACGGAGACGGAGAGCGGTCCTGGGTTCCTCCACTTCCACCCCGGCCAGTAAGGCAGGAGGCCGAGCAGCAGCAGGGGATAGAGCAGGGGGCTGTCATGCCACGGCCTGCCATAGCCCGTCTGATCCACGCTCCAAACCGCGATGGCGATGAGATAAAAGATCGCCACGGCATGCGAATGCAGCAGCCAGGCGAGCGGCAGGCTGAGCAGGCACCACGCGAAGAGGAAGTCCGGCCACTCACCGCCCAGGTTGTAGATCTGTGAGACGAGAGCGATGCACGCACCGGTGGCGAGCGCCTGCAGCAGCGCGGCCGTTTCACGCACCCACGCGGCGGAGGCCGCGCCACGCAGCAGTACGCGGAGGCTGAAGAGCTGCGTGAGAAGCAGCGGCAGGAAGGCGAAGAGGAGGCGCACCGGGCGTGAAAAATCATCCCAGTTGAAACCGATCACCGCGATCAAACCCGTGCCGATGAGCAGGGCACCGAGCGCGCCCATGATGATCTGCGCCGTGCCGGGCTGCGAGGCATCCACCGCGTTGCGTTCGCGCAGGATGCGCGCGGCCTCGGTGGTGAGGAGGCCTTCACGTTCCCACTGCGGGAGTTGTTCGAGGAGCCAGCGTTGGTGGGAGGAGTTCATGGGAAAAAATGAGCTGCGTCCACGCTGCGCGCGAGGAGGAGCCATGGCGAATTGATTTGCTCAATGAATGAATTGCCCGCGGCGGTGCGGCTCAGTTCGGCTCGGGCGTCTGCCGCTCGCGGGGCCAGACGATGACGAGGCTGAGCAGCAGGCCGATGAGACCGCCGGCCAGGCCGCCGCCACCGGCGCCGATGGCGAGGGGCTGCTTCCAGTCTTCCACGTTTTCAAAGGCGGGGGTGGCACGCTCCTGGACGGCCACGTAGTCAGGGCTGGCATTGAGATGGGACTGGATCGTCTCGACCTGTTCGAACATTTTGTCGTAGAGTGCTTTGCTGCGCTCCAGCTTTTCGGTGACCATCCGGAGTTCCGAGCGGTCTGCTTCATGACGACCCAGCTCGGTTTCGATCACTTTGATTTCCTCCTCCAGTGGGGTCATCTTTGCTTCCAGAGGCTGCCGGGCCGCGTCCTTGGCATCCAGGGATTTGATTTCCAGGCGGAGGTCGTCGCGTCGGTTTCTGAGGCTGGTAAGCCGCGTGATCAGGCGGTCCAGATCGGATTTGGCGCTTACGGAATCCGCCTTGGCGCGCACTTTTTCCAAGGCCGCCACAGAGTCCTCCATGTTCTTCTGCTGGGTCACGACCGCCTGAAGAAACTGCTGGAGCCCTTTGCCCTGCGCCTGCTCGCGGATGTTTTGCCGGAAACCAATGAACTCATCGAGCAGGGCATCGAGAAAGAGGCGGGTGTATTTGGGTTCAGCGCCCGTGGCGAGGATGTTGAAGATGGCGCTGCCCTTGGTGCGGGCGACGCGGATTTCCACATCGCAGTCCTTGACGTCCGGGTTCAGGGCCCGCACGCGTTCAAGAGCCCGGCGTTTCATTTCGCCGCTCTCCAAGGTCTCCATGATCGTGCCGTAGAAGTCCTCCTGCTGCTCGCGCCATTGGGCTGTGCCATCGGAGTTGAATTGACCGCCTGCGACGATCTTTGCGAGAGAGCCGAACTCCTGGGGGCGCTGCACGACCTGAAGCGTCTGCCGCCAGGCTCCGAGACCGGCGCCGGCCAGAGCACAGACGCCGGTGATGAGAAGGAGGAAGAGGATGCGGGAGGGGGTCATGATGGAATGGGGATGATTGTGGAGGGACGCCAGGAGGCGATGAGGGCGGCGGCGAGGCCGATGACGCCGCCGATCGCAGCGCCCAGGAAGCCGCTGAGGATGACCGGGGCTGTCTCGCGAAGGATGGTCATGCTTGCGGGGGTGGCGTGTGCATGAAGGGCCACGAGGTCGGTCTCCAGGGTGAACTCCTTTTGCACGGCTTCGACTTCGGTGACTTTGGCTTCATACCGTGTGCGCGCTGTCTTGGTAAACCCTTCGGTGTCGTGGAGTTCCTGCAGTGCCGCGGCCAGGCGTTTGATTTCGACTTCCAGGCCGGAAACGTCCCGTTCCACCGCTTTGAGCTCCTGCTCTGCACGCGGGCGTTCTTCGGGCAGGGTCTCCTGACGAAGGGTGGTGCGGAGATCGTCACGCTGATCACGGAGCTTGCTGAGCCGGGCGGTGAGCCGTTCGACTTCGGCAGGGCCATCAGTGGCCGGGACGGCCGTGCGTGCGCGGGCAAGCCTGGAGGTCCAGTCTTCCATGGCATCCTGAAGCGTGACCAATTCCTGGAGGTAATGCTGCAGCACCCGGCCCTGCTCCTGTTCACGCACGTTCTTGCGGAAGGCGATGAATTCATCCACGAGGGCGTCAAGAAAGACGCGCGTGTATTCCGCCTCCGCGCCGGTGGCGAGGATGTTGATCATGCCTGAGCCCGGAGTTCGCATGGTGCGGATGTCCACATCCTGATCTTGGAGGTCCTTGTTCAAGGCGCGCACGCGCTCCAGGGCGCGGTGCTTCATTTCCGCGGACTCCAACGTTTCCCTACAGGTGCCGTAGAGGTCGGCCTCATGCGGCGCGGTGCCGTCCTTGCCCTGCCTCTCCCACATGACCACCACCTTGGCGAGGGAGCGGAACTCCACGATGTCCTGCGATTGCTCCGCGTGCCAGCGCACGCCGGCGACGGTGCCGCCCAGCACGCCGCAGGCAAGGATGATCCAGAACAGCCAGGTGAACTTCATGCGCGGTATTTCCCGTCCTTTTTTCTTCGACTGGCCGAAGATAAATCCGAATCCTAGAGCGAAAGCAAACGATTCCTATGGCGGTTCAAAAAACGCAGTTGGATTGTAAGCGAAAAAAGCCCAGGCCTGCGGGCCTGGGCTGAGCCGGAGCCGGAACCGCACTCGGAGAGTGCGGACTACTTCGCGCTGGGCGGGCAGTGAGCGCCGGGCGTTACTTTGCCTCGGGCTTGATCTTGCCTTTCTCTTCGAGCTTGTGCTTGAACTTCTCGGTCTTCGGCGTGACGACACTGCGCACGTAGCCCTGGTCTGGATGGAGGGCCTTGAAGTTCTGATGGTAGTCTTCGGCGGGGTAGAACTTTTTCAGCGGGGCGATCTCGGTGGCGATGGGGTCTTTCCACTTCTTCTGCACTTCAGCCTTCGAAGCTTCGGCGATCTTGTGCTGCTCTTCGGTGGTGTAGAAGATGGCGGAGCGGTACTGGGTGCCGTAGTCATTGCCCTGGTAGGGGGTGCCCTTGGGCATGAACTTGCCGTGGTGCTCGCCGTCCTCCTTGGTCACGCTGGTGGGGTCGTGCGCGTCCCAGAAGAGGTCGATGATTTCCTTGTAGCTGACGACGGCGGGGTCGAACTCGATCTTGATGACTTCGGCGTGGCCGGTGGTGCCGGTGCAGACGTCTTCATAGGTGGGGTTTTCGGTTTTGCCGCCGGCGTAGCCGCTCACCACGTTCTTCACGCCTTTGACCAGGAGATACTGGGCCTCCACGCACCAGAAGCAGCCGCCGCCGATGACAGCGGTTTCAGTTTTGGCGGCAGGGGCGTCGGCGGCAGAGGAGAGCGGGGCGAGGGTGGCCATGAGAAAGGTGATGAAAAGGGTGAACGCGGTTTTCATGGGGTAGATACGAACGAGTTGAGGCGGGCAGTCAATGTTCCGTCCTATGAGAGGCGAAACTTTCGGGGGAATTCCAAGAAACCGGAGATTGATGGCCGCCAAGAAACGCAGGAGGCACAAAAAGGGTTCAGCTTTGGCGAGCCCTGGGGTTTTGTTCCTTTTTGCGTTTCCTGGCGGCCATCTCTATTCTGGGCGCATGGACGAAATCTCAACTCTGTGCAGCCGGGTGGGCGAAGCGAAGCTGCGTGCCATGGTGGCGGCGTTTTACCAGCGGGTACGGGTGGATGATGTGATCGGCACGATGTACCCGCCGGATGACTGGGAGAATGCGGAGAAGCGGCTGGCGGATTTCATCGTGTACCGCTTCGGCGGACCGCAGACCTACATCGAGGAGCGCGGGCACCCGCGGCTGCGCGGGCGGCACATGCCATTTTCCATCGGTGAGGCGGAGCGCGACCGCTGGATGAAGCTGATGGGGGAGGCGATGCACGAGGTGGCGGTGCCGGACGCGGAGGCGGCGATCATCGGGCCCTTTTTTGCGCAGGTGGCGGACATGATGCGAAACCGCGCCGGGTGATTGGATGTCGTAAAGAGATTGAGCGGCCGCAAAAAGGCGCAAAGGTTCGCAAAAAACTGATGATGAAAAACGAACTGCTTATTCTCGCCCCGCTGCCGGACTTTCTGATGAACCCGCTGCTGGCAGCGAACACCTGCCATGATTACTTTCATGCGGAGGACAAAGCGGCGCTGCTGGCGCAGGTGGGGGCAAAGATTCGCGGCATTGTGATGGCGGGGGGCAGCGTGGTGCCGGTGGCGCTGCTGGAGCAACTGCCGAAGCTGGAAATCATGAGCGTGTTTGGCGTGGGCTATGACGGCGTGCCGGTGGACTGGTGCAAGGCGCATCAGGTTCGTGTGACGAACACCCCGGACGTGCTGACGGAGGACGTGGCAGACACGGCGAGCGCGCTGGTGCTGATGACGAGCCGGAAGCTCATCGCGGCGAACCGCTTCCTGCATGAGGGGACGTGGCTGAAGGGGGCCTTTCCGCTGGCGCATGCGCTGCACGGGAAGCTGGCGGGCATCGTGGGCCTGGGGCGGATCGGCAAGGCGATCGCACGGCGGCTGGAGGCGCATGGCATGCGCGTGGCGTACCATGGACGCACAAAGCAGGAGGTGGGCTGGGAGTACTTTGAGTCCCTGACCGCCATGGCGCAGGCGGTGGATTTTCTGGTGGTGGCCTGCCCGGGCGGCGCGGCGACGAAGCACCTGATCAATGCGGAGGTGCTGGCGGCGCTGGGTGCGAAGGGGACGCTGATCAACATCGCACGCGGTTCGGTGGTGGATGAGGCGGCGCTGATCGTGGCGCTGCAGGGCGGCACGATTCGAGGGGCGGGGCTGGATGTGTTTGAAAACGAGCCGCAGGTGCCGGAGGCGCTGATGCAGTGCGGGAATGCGGTGCTGCTGCCACACCTGGGCAGCGGCACGCACGAGACGCGCGCGGCGATGGCGCGGCTGGTGGTGGAGAATCTGGCGGCGCATTTCAGCGGCGCGGCGCTGCTGACGCCGGTGTGCTGAGGAGGTGCGGGGGACGTGGCTGTGTTTGCGACCCTTCGATCAAGGCCAGCGCGGGCGGCAGCACAAAGTCGTCCTCTCGCTCCGCAAGAGAGACGGAGGGCTTTCACAGCCTGAGAGGGTTTGCGAACTACGGAAGGGGAGGGTGACTGACGCGAGCGCCGGGCTCATCTCGCGGAGCGAGATGGCTAGTTTGCGGATTGCCTGCTTGCCCTTCCGGCGTGAGCCACTATTAAACTTCATGGTCAAATTCATCCTCGGAGCCGTTCTTACTGCTGTCGTCGTCTTCGGCTGGGAGGCAGTGTCGTGGACGAGCATTGGCTGGCATCAAAATGGATTTCGGAGCTTTCGCGATGAGTCCGCGGTGGCTGAAGTGGTGAAGGCGAATGTGACCTCCGGGCACGGCCTGTACCTGCTGCCCTCCATGGGAGAGGCGCCGAAGGTGGCCACGGCGGAGGAGAAGAAGGCGTTTCAAGACCAGCAGGCCAGGGCGCTGAAAGACGGGCCTTATGTGTATGCAGTCATCCGGCCGGGCAAAGGAGAGGTGAGCATGGGAACGAATCTGACGCTGAGTTTTGTCCGCTGCCTGATCTGCGCGTTTCTGATCGCGGCGCTGATGTCGCAGGCGACGCTGTCGTATCCGGCGCGCATCGCCTTTGCGGCGGCGGCGGGGCTGTTTGCCGGGCTGATGGCGGACCTGCCGATGTGGATCTGGTTTGAAAGCCCGGGACGGGATGCGGCGGTGAACATCGCCGATCATGTGATCGGCTGGATCATCGGCGGCGCGGTGCTGGGCATTTTTGTGGGGAAGGATCCGGTGGCGGAGCCGTGAGGCTTCAGACAATCCTTCTCTTCCTCCTACTCCTCCTCTTCCTCCCGGAATCCGGGCGCCAGAACCGGGGGAGTAGGAGTAGGAGGAAGAGGAGGAGGAAGATTAGCTTTCGACGCCGCTGGTTTTCAGCACCGCCTGCGCGACTTCTTCCGGCGTGACGAGCTGCATGCAGTTGTAGTGGCCGAAGCGGCACTCGCGGTCGAAGCAGGGGCTGCATTCGATTTTGTGCTGGATGACGGTGTGGCGCTGGCCGAGGGGGCCGGTTTCGATGGGGCAGGTGGAGCCGAAGATGCTGACGGTGGGGATGCCCAGCGCGGCGGCCAGGTGCATGGTGCCGGTGTCGTTGGTAAGCAGGAGCCGGCACTGGCGCAGGCGGGAGATGAGCTCGGAGAGGCGGGTTTTGCCGACGAAGTTTTCATGCGGCGCCTGAAGCATGGCGGAGAGTTTTTCTCCCATCTCTTTTTCGCCGGGTGCGCCGAAGAGCTCCCAGCGGAACTGCGGATGCCGGGCGGAGATTTGATTGACCACGGCGGCAAAGCGCTCCAGCGGCCAGCGTTTGGCGGGGCCATACTCCGCGCCGGCGCAGACCCCCACGCGGACGGTGCCGTCGGTGGAGACGGGCGGTGGGCCGGAGTCCCAGAGGCCGGGCTGGTCGATGTCCGCGCCGATGCCTTTGGCGATGCGCAGGTAGCGGTGCGCGTGGTGCTCCTTGCTTCCTTTGGCCGGGCCGCCTTTGATGATCTGATTGAGCAGCCTGGCGCGGAAGGAGCCTTTCACACCCACGCGGCGGGGGATGCCGGCGAGCCAGATTTCCAGGGTGCTGCGGGTGGAGTTCGTGCAGAGCACGGCGGCGTCAAACTTCACGCCGGTGGCTTTGATGCGCCTGGCCACGGCGAAGAGACCTTCCTTGGCGGGCTTGCCAATGTAGCGGGAGACTTCGGGCATGGAGAGCCAGAGTTCCTCCAATTTGTCCGGCCCGAGGATGGTGATCTTCATGTCCGGCCGGCCGCGCTTGATGGCGCGCACCATGGGGAAGGCCATGCAGGCGTCTCCGAGCCAGTTCGGGCTGCGGATGAGGAGCTCAAAGGGCTGCAGGCGGCTCAAGTCGTAGCCCGGGGGAAAGGCCACGCCGCGGCGGTAGTGCGGGAGGAGGAAGAACGGCCTGGGCAGCTTCCAGCGGTTGTGCACCCAGAACCAGTTCGCGGGCTGGGCGCGGATGAGGCCTTCCACGGCGGTGTTGATGGCCATGGTGAGGCCTTCGGCGGTGGGCTCGGCCTCGGGGGATTTCACCTCGGGCGCGCAGACCAGGCGCCAGCGGGCGGGGCCATCATCATAGACCATCATGGGCAGCACCACGGCGCGGGTGCGGATGGCCATGAGGGCGGCGATGGTGGTGGTGGAGGCGAGGCGGTCGAAGAAAGGGCACCACAGGCCGTGGTCGCCGGCATGCTGATCGACGAGGACACCGACCTGGCCGGCCTCGCGGATGAACTTCATGGGCGCATTGAATCCGGCCTGGCGGTCAAACAGCGCGTAGCCGAGTTTTTCGCGGCGGCGCAGCACGAGGGCATTCAGCCAGGGATTGCGCAGGGGCTGGTAGATGGCGCCGGCCTTGTGGCCGCGGACGTACATGGAGGGCACCTGGGTGAGGATCTCCCAGCAGCTCGCGTGCAGCACGAGATTGACGACGGGGCGCTGGCCGTTGTCATAGGCGGCCTGGGCGCGCTCGGTGCCTTCGGAGCGCACGTGTTTGCAGATGGCGGCCTCGGTCATCAGCGGCAGTTTGAAGCCGCAGAGCATGTTGGCGAAGAGGCTGCGAAAATGCGCGCGGGCGAGGTGCCGGAGCTCGGCGGGGCTTTTCTCATGGCCAAAGGCGATGTGCAGATTGTGCAGCGCCAGGCGGCGGTACTTTCCGGCCAGGAAGTAGGCCACCGTTCCCAGTGCGCGGCCCACGTACCACACGGCGGTGATGGGCAGCAGCCACAGCACGCCCTCGATGCACCGGAACAGCGCGTACGTCAGCCACTGCCCGGTGCGCTTGGAGAAACTGGCGGAGTCTTTGGCGCGGCCCATGTGCGCTTTCTTATGCCGCAGCGGCATGGGCCACGCAACCCTTGATGCGAGATCGCACGAGGCTGCTCCGTTTGGCGTCACATGAAACGTTTGCCTTTCCTGACCGCCCTCCTGCTCCTGGCCTGCCCGCTGCTGCTCCACGCCGCCGCGGAGCCCGGCAAACCGAACATCGTTTTCATCATGGCCGATGACCTGGGCTGGGCGGACGTGGCCTTTCACGGCGGGAACGCGCCCACGCCCACGCTGGACAAGCTGGCGGCGGAAGGGCTGGAACTGACGCACCACTACTCAGCCCCCGTTTGCAGCCCCACGCGCACCGGTTTGATGACGGGCCGCTGCTGGAGCCGCTTTGGCGTGACCACGCCGCAGAACGAGCGCGCTCTGCCCTGGGACACGGTGACGCTGCCGCGCGCGCTGAAGTCGCTGGGCTATGAGACCTGCCTCACGGGCAAGTGGCACCTGGGCTCGAAGCCGGAGTGGGGCCCGAACCACTTTGGGTTTGATCACAGCTACGGCTCGCTGGCGGGCGGTGTGGGGCCGTGGGATCACCACTACAAGAAGGGCGGCTTCATGGTGACGTGGCATCGCGATGAAAAGCTGCTCACGGAGTCCGGGCATGTGACGGATCTGATCATCAAAGAGGCCTGTGAGTGGCTGGCGGGGCGGAAAAAGGAGACGCCGTTTTTTCTGTATGTGCCGCTGACGGCGGTGCACCTGCCGGTGAAGGAGCCGGAGGAGTGGCTGAAGAAAGTGCCGGCAGGCATCACGGGCGCGGTGCCGCGGCAGTATGCGGCCTGCATCATGCACCTGGATGCGGCGGTGGGGCAGATCGTGGCGGCGCTGGAGAAGAACGGACAGCGCGGCAGCACGCTGGTGGTCTTCACCAGTGACAACGGCGGCAGCACGGCGGAAAACAACGGCCAGGCCTACCCGCCGGATGGCTACGACTCCGGTCCGCTGACGGGAAACAACAAGCCGCTGCGCAATGAGAAAGGCAGCGTGTATGAAGGCGGCACGCGGGTGCCCTGCCTTCTGAACTGGCCCGGCATCGTGACGCCCGGTAAGCATGACGCGCCGGTGCAGATCATCGACTGGATGCCGACCTTCTGCGCGCTGGCAGGGTACAAGCCTGCCAAGGATCTGAAGTGGGATGGCGTGAACCTGTGGCCGCAGCTCGTGGAAGGAGCCCCGCCGCAGCCGCGCACGCTGTACACGGTGGCGCCGGGTTTTAAATCACGCGCGCTGCGCTTTGACCCATGGAAGCTGGTGGAGCATGGCAGCGGGGAGAAGGCGAAGTACGAGCTGTATGACATCGTGGCCGATCCGAACGAAACGAAGGACGTGGCCGCGCAGCAGCCGGACGTTCTGGCATCGATGAAGGAACGGATGCACGTGAAGGCGCGGGCGGACCGGGATGCGGTGGCGAAGGATTAGATATACCATTGGAGACGGCTTTGAGAAGTTCGTCTGGCCGCAGAGGGGCAAAGGAGCAGAGGTGGCAGAGGTTTAAGGTACTTATTCTCTGCGTCCTTTGCCTCTCTGCCCCTTTGCGGCAAAATCGAAAGTCCCTTGAGTATCCCAACGCGAGTGCAGGAGGAGTGCAGGAGGAGTGCCGTGAATTGTCGCGAATGGCGCTGGATTTGAGGTGGAAGGCTGGGAGGAGCGGGGCTTTCCGGAGCGAGCTAAAGCTCGCGAGTACTTTAAAACAAAACGGGCGGTGCCGAAGCGCCGCCCGTTGGGAAAAGGTTGGTGTTGAAGAAGGAGATCCTATTTTTCCACCCAGCGGACGGCTTCCATGAGGAGCTCGCGGGCGGAGGCGAGGCCGAGCTTCTGACGGATGTTCGCCTTGTGGGCGTCCACAGTCTTGGCGCTGAGGGCCAGCTTTTCGGCGATGCTGTGGGAGTCGAAGCCACGGCCCACCATCTCGAAGATTTCGAGCTGGCGGTCGCTGAGCATGCGGGCGGGTTCGCCACGGGAGCCGCCGCGGGGGCCGCCACCGGAGACGATGCTGCCGAGCAGGGAGGCGCTGAAGAAGAAGGAGCCGGCGGCCACCTGGCGGAGGCCCTGCAGCACGCGGGTGCTGGGCTCGCCCTTCATCACATAGCCCATGGCTCCGGCGCGCAGGCAGCGCTCTGCATACACGTTTTCGTCGTGCATGGAGTACACCAGAATCTGCATGTTCGGATGGCTGGCGCGCAGCTTTTTGATGAGGTCAACTCCGCTGCGGTCCTTGAGCGTGATGTCGAGAACGACTACGTCAGGTTTGATCTTGGCGATCTGCTGCAACGCGGTGTTTGCGTCTTCAGCACTGCCGATGACCTGCATGTCTTCCTGCTGGTCGATTAGTTTCTTAAGCCCTTCGATAACGATGGGATGGTCGTCGAGTATATAGATTTTGCTTTTCACGGTGATATTAATGGACTCATTTTCAAAAAGATGTCAAGCCATCGTCCTTAAGAAAGTTTGAGCCGATGGTGCACTCCATTGCCTTTCAATGTTTGAGGGCATGGTCATTTGGCTGAAAAACATAACGCTCGGCGGCCCTAAAAGGAACCTTGGATGTGAAAAAAAGACCCCAAGAGGGTCCGGCGGCGGCCCGTGGTGCGCCCATTCACGGCCATGAAACATCAGATCCACTCCGACAATGCCGCGATCGGTTTTCAGATCGCTCCGATGATTGATGTCGTCTTTGTCATCATGCTGTTCTTCATGGTGATGACGGGGACGATGAAGGTGGAAAAGGACCTGGCGCTGCGGCTCCCCGATGCGGGCGATCCCGCGAAGCCGGTAGAGTTTCCGGCCGAAGAAATCACCGTCGGCATAGCTGAAGACGGCATGGTGTCGATGAACGAACAGACCTTTGACTCGCCCAAGGACAAGGCCCTGCCCACGCTGACGCGCACGCTGCGCCAAGTGGCGGAGTCCTCCAGGCGGCAGAAGCAGAAGGTGCTGGTGACCATCCAGGCCGAAGAGCAGGCCAGCTACGAGCGCATCATCGACGTACTCAACGTGCTGCAGAAGGCCGGGATTCAAAACGTGACCTTCATGGTGGGCGGGGAGGAGCCCTGATCTCCGCCGACAGGCCCCCGCCGCAGCGCACGTTCTTTGCGCATGTCCCGCTGCCTTCTTTTCCTGCTGCTCATCACCGGCGCCTCCGCACAGCTCGCCAACCGGCCGCCGGTGCCGCAGTGGCTGGCGGCACCGGAGGGTGGCACGACTTTCACGCGGGAGGTGAGGCATGAGGGCAAGCTGCTCAAAGCGGTGCTGCTGACGGCGGGGGATGCCGCGGTGGAGATCCTGCTGGATGGCAAAAGCCTCGCCACAGTGAAGGCTGCGGCGACGGCCACAGGCACGGATCTCACACGACAGCTTGGCGATGGCAAGGCGCACACTCTGGGGCTGCGGGTGCCGGGCAAAGCGAAGACCGCCGCGCTGCTGGAGCTCAACGGCGACCTGGCCGCGGTGCGCTGGATCGCAACGGATGACGCGTGGCAAAACGCCGTGGTGGCGGGAGCCACGGATGCAGATGCAGCGACGAACCCGTTTGATTTGAAGAAGACCTTTGACGCCTACAACTCCTGGCAGCTCGCGAAGCCCGGCGCGCAGAACCAGGCGACGGACCCCGCGACGCTGACACTGCCGCCGGGATTCAAGGCAGAGCTGATCCGCTCCGCGCAGCCGGGGGAGGACTCGTGGGTCTCCATGGCCTTTGATCCGCAGGGGCGCATCACGCTGGGGAAGGAGAAGAAGGGCCTGCTTCGTCTCACGCTCAGCGGCAGCGGCGATCAGAAGGTGGAGGTGATCGATGACGAGCTGCTGGAGTGCCGCGGCCTGCTGTATGCGCATGGCTCGCTGTTTGCGAATGCGAACAACACCAAGTCGCTCTTTCGCCTGACGGACAAAGACGGCGATGGTGTCTTTGAAGAGCGCCAGGTGCTGATGCGCACGGAGGGCGGCGTGGGGCACGGGCGCAACCACATCAAGCTGGGCCCCGACGGCGACATCTACGTGGCGCACGGCAACAACGTGCTGCTGCCGAAGAACCTCGATCCGAACTCACCGCTGAAAAACTATGCGAACGACCAGCTCATTCCGAATCCGTGGGACGGCAGCATGTTTGACGGCAACGTGGAGCTGCCCGCCGGCCACATCCTGCGCGTGAAGCCGGATGGCAGCAAGATCACGCTCATCGCGGGAGGCCTGCGCAATCCGCTGGATATTGCTTTCAATGAGTACTGGCAGGATTTGTTCACCTTCGACGCCGACATGGAGCGCGATGTGGGCACGCCCTGGTACATGCCCACGCGGGTGCTGCAGATTGTGCCCGGCGGTGATTATGGTTGGCGGCGTGGCACGGGGCGGTATCCTGAATGGTACGCGGACACTCTGCGGAGTGTCATCGATATCGGGCTGTCTTCGCCCACGGGAATTTACTTTGGGTATGGGGCGAAGTTTCCGGCGAAGTATCAGCAGGCGCTGTACCTGCTCGACTGGAGCTATGGGCGCATCATTGCGGTGCATCTCAACGATTCGGCTTTGTGGTATGAAGGAAAGCAGGAGCCTTTTGTTTCGGGAAGGCCTCTCAATGTGACCGATGGCTGCATCGGTCCGGATGGAGCCATGTGGTTCATCACCGGAGGGCGTGGGACGCAGAGCGGGCTGTATCGGGTGTCCTATGCGGGTTCGGAGAGCACGGAGGCTTATTCTCGATCAGAAAGCGACCTCGAAGGCATGGATCAGATTCGGCGCTTAAGTGTGCTGAAGGGTCATTTGGAGTCGCCCGAGAATGATCCGGAGCCGCATTTGTCATGGGTCTGGAATTCTCTGTCTGACTTTAGGCGGCCTCTGGTGGCGCACGCGGCACGCATGGCGCTGGAGCGCATTCCTCCAGCGCAGTGGCGGGAGGATGCGCTGAAGGAAGAGAACCGCAGCACCGCGCTTCCGGCCCTGCTGGCTCTGGCGCGTGTGGGTGATGCGAAGGACCTCTCTCCCATCCTGCAAAGGCTGAGCACGCGCTTTCCTTGGTATCTGCCGCACACGCGGGAGCGGCTCATGATTCTGCGAATCATCGCCGTGGCCTGCGCTCGATGGGGGCAGCCGAACGACGAAGAGCGCAAACGCTTGCTGGCACAAACCGAGGAGCATTACCCGGTGGAAGGTTGGGAAGGAGCGATCATCGACCCGGAAAGTGCGCAGCTGCAAAACCGCGAAGCCTGCCGCCTGCTGGTCTATTTGAAATCTCCGAAGGTCATCGAGAAGACGATGCCGCTGCTCAAGGCGGCCACGACTTCGGAGGACCTCTTATTTTACCCCTTCATGCTGCGCTACCTCAAGGACGGCTGGACGCTGGAGCAGCGGCGCATTGTCTTTGAAGCACTGAACAAGGCGGAGAAGATGAACGGGGCCTCCACCTTCTTCAAAGCGATCAGCGACACGCGCAGCGAGCTGGCGGCGGCGCTGAAGCCGGAGGAGGCCGCACAACTGGCGGCGGTGATCCAGCCTGCGAAGCCGGCGGTGCTTTCCGCGCATGCGCTGCCGGGGCACTCCTTCAAAAACTGGACGCTGGAGGACCTGGTGCCGCTGCTGGCGAAGATGGATGCGAAGACGCGCAGCCGCGAGGGCGGAAAGGATGCGCTGATCCGCGCGCAGTGCGTGTTCTGCCACCGCGTGAGCAATGACCCCGCGCTGCCCGCCGGCGTGTTTGGCCCCGATCTGGTGCAGGTGTCAGCGCGCTTCAACAGGCGCGATCTGCTGGACCACATCCTCAATCCGTCGAAGTTCATCGATGAGAAGTACCGCTTTGTGACGGTGAAGACCACCGATGGCAAGACCCTGACCGGCAGCCTGGAGAGCGAGGACGACGAGCGGGTGGTGCTGAAGCCGAATCCGCTGGCGGTGGAAACGAGCGAGATCGCGAAGGCGATGATCAAGGAACGAACGGTGTCCGAGATCTCGCCGATGCCCCCGGGTTTGCTCAACAGTCTTAAGGCGGAGCAGATTCTCGATCTTCTGGGGTGGTTTGAGAGTCTGAAGTGAAATGTTTAACGGGCGTGAATGCGTTCCGCATTGACACTGCGTCGATGATCGAGTTTGACTGGGCGAAATCCATTTAATCTCAAGATTTATGAGTAATCATTGCTGCAATCATGCGGACACGCCGGCTGTGGGACATTGCGCGGGATGTGCGGAAGCCTTCTGCGGAAACTGCCTGCTGGACCTGGGCGGTAACTTGTACTGCGGCTCCTGCAAGGTGCTGGCGCTGAACGGGCGGACACCGATGCTGGAGAAGGTGATGAGCCCCTGTGCGGAGGCGGGCAGTGCGATGTCCAGCGCGGTGGTGGGTTTCTTTATCCTGGGCTACATCCTGCAGCCGGTGGCGATCATCAAGGCCCTGGAAGCGCGCAAGCAGATCGCCGCTGATCCTCGGCTCACGGGCTGGGGGAAGGCGAATGCGGCGCTGGCGCTGGCGGTGGTGGGCCTGATCCTGCTGGGGCTGAACCTTATCGCCAGATCCTCTCGCTGAGACGCCGCAGCATTTCACTTGGACCACTCCGTCTTATGTCTCTTCCTCCTCCCCGCATGCCCACCGTGTTTCGTCCCGCCTTCACCGCGATCCGGGAGGGCACGGCCTGCTGCATGCACCCCACGGCCCAGGCGACGCAGAAGTGCATGTGCTGCGACGCCTTCATCTGCCCGACCTGTGACTTTGCGCTGAAAGGCGGCATCCATGTGTGCCCGAACTGCGCCATGTCCTCCGCCGTGCAGGGTCTGGGCTCCCGGCGGAAACGCAATGTGATCTGGGGCTACCTGATGGCGCTGTTTGCCACGGTGTGCCTGGCGGCCCTGATGAGCGGGCTGATGGCGCAGTTCTTCATCGGCATGAACGAGACGGCGGCGGGATTTGTTTTCAGCCTGCTGACCTTTGTGCCTTCGGCCGTCGGCTTCGGCGTGGCGAGCAGTGCGTGCGAGCGGCACCTGCCGAACCCGATGTCCATCAAAGGAGCGATCATCTGGAACGGGCTGCTGCTCACGGCCTTCCTGGTTCTGACGATCATCGGCAATCTCTCGTAAACCTGCCCGCCCGCCTTTCACTCTCACTTTCACTCCCACTCCCGCCCCTGATTCATGCCCGACATAATGGTCCGTGTTCTCGATGTTTCCGGCAGCCGCAGCAATGATGTGCAGGCGCCGGATGATGTGCCCGTGAACCGCATCCTCGCGGTGCTGGTGGAGCGGCTGAACCTGCCGCTCAACAGTCCGGACGGCCAGCTCATGAGCTACAAGCTGCACCACCGGCGCAGCGGCACGCAGCTCCTGGACCAGGCGACGCTGGCGCAGGCCGGAGTGATGAACGGAGACGAACTGCGGCTGCAACCCGAGATCACCGCCGGCTGCATCGCATGAGTGATTCGCCGGACGTGCTTTCGCTGCGGGAGGGACGCTTCGCCCGGTTTGAGGCGGTGTCCTGGTGGCGGCAGGAGCGGCTGCGCAGCGCGCGCGTGCTGGTCATCGGCGCGGGAGCGCTGGGCAATGAGGTGCTGAAAAACCTGGCGCTGCTGGGCGTGGGCCAGGTGGCGGTGGCGGACCAGGACCATGTGGAGCTGAGCAATCTGAGCCGCTCCGTGCTTTACCGCGAAACGGATGAGGGCAAACCCAAGGCGGAATGCGCCGCGCGCGCGATGGAGTCCATCCACGCGGGCACGCAGATCACGCCGCTGGTGGGCAATGTGCTGGCGGACCTGGGCCTGGGCTGGTTCCGCTGGGCGGACGTGGTGGTGGGCGCGCTGGACAACCGGGAGGCGCGCGTGTTTGTGAACAGCGCCTGCGCACGCACCGGGCGGCCCTGGGTGGACGGCGGCATCGAGGTGCTGCAGGGCATCGTGCGCGGCTTCTTCCCGCCGCAGACGGCCTGCTATGAATGCACCATGAGCCAGGTGGACTGGGACCTGATCCAGAAGCGGCGCTCCTGCACCATGCTGGCGCGGCGCGCGCTGGCGGAGCGCGGCACACCGACCACGCCCACGACGGCCTCGGTCATCGGCGGCATGCAGGCGCAGGAGGTGATCAAGCTGCTGCACGGCATGGAGGCGCTGACGGGGCGGGGCTTTTTCTTTGATGGCGCGTACCATCAGTCCTACGCGATGAACTACCCGGTGCATCCGGACTGCCCGTGGCATGAGCCGGCGGCGGAGATCATGACGATGGAAGCGTGGGGAGGCAGCACGCCGCTGAGGGAGATCGCCGCGGAAGCGGAGCGCCGCCTGGGCGGGCTGGATGCGCTGGACCTGAGCCGTGAGCTGGTGGAGGCGATGGAATGCGCCCCCTGCGGCACGCAGACGGCGGTGTGGCGCGCCGCGGAGCATGTGAGCGAGGAGCAGCTGGTGTGCCCCGCCTGCGGAGGCGCGTGTGCGCCGCGGCTGGTGCACAGCCTGCCGGGCGGCAGCCCGCTGCTGGAGCGGACCGTGAGCGGGCTGGGCCTGCCGGTGTGGGACATCCTTTATGCACGCCATGGGGAGCAGGTGCTGGGCTTTGAGCTGGCTGCTGACTCTCCCTTTGCCACGAACTCCCTCAGTCCTTCCAGCCCTGTGAACCCATGAAGAAATCTTCTTCCAGTCAGAAAGCCGCAGCAGCAGCAGCAGCCGGTGAGGTGAATGTGACGCCCACGACCAGTGTGAGCAAGCCGGTGCGCAAATCCTTTCCCGGACCGCGCGGGGCCTCCGCACCACTGCGCGTGGGCGTGGACCGCGAGGCGCAGGCGGAGATCGTGGCGCATGCGAAGGAGTCGCTGCGCGCGGAGGTGTGCGGTGTGATGGTGGGCGAGGTGGGGCAGGATGACGAGGGCCTGTTTGTGCATGTGCAGGCGGTGATCCGCGGCACGGCGGCCAGCGGCGGCAGCACGCATGTGACCTTCACGCAGGAGACGTGGACGCTGATTCATACGGCGCTGGAGCGCGACTACCCGCGCAAGCAGATGGTGGGCTGGTACCACACGCATCCCGGATTTGGCGTGGAGTTTTCGGAGATGGACCTCTTCATCCAGCGCAATTTTTTCTCCGGCCCCTCCCAGATCGCCCTGGTGACGGACCCCATCACGGGCGCGGTGGCCATCGCGGCGAACCAGGAGTCCGGCGGCGTGACGTACCTGCCGCGCTACTGGGTGGACGGGCGGGAGCAGACGGCCAGCGTGCCCGCTTCCGCGGTGGCCGCGGGCGGCGCGCAGGAGGGCGGGAGCTCCAGCACGGATGTGAAGGCGCTGGAAGACCGCCTGTGCCAGATCACCGCCTCGGTGGAGGACCTGCGGAATTCCTTGTACCAGTTTTTGCTGACCGTGGGCGGCATCGTGTGCCTGGGCGTGGTGGCGATCGTGGCCTGGTATGTGCGGGAGCAGTTCCGTGAGCGGGTGAAGCCGCCGGAGGTGACCAGCTACGTGCCGGTGCCGGTGAAGGTGGGAGACAAGACCGTGATGCTGGGCGTGGGCGTGGTGAAGTGGGAGGTGCCGGAGGAGCTGAATGCGATCGTGGTCGAAATGGCGAAGCTCCAGGTGGAGGAGGACGCGAAGCGGAAGCAGGAGGCGGACGAGAAAGCCGGCGCCACACCGAAGGACAAGCCCAAAGAAGATTCCAAGGAAGCGCCCAAAGAAGCCCCCCAAGACGTCAGGAAAGCCGAAGCCCCCAAAGAACCCGCGAAAGAAGCCCCCAAGCCCGCCGCCGCACCATGAGCAATCCCATCATCCGCATCACCCACGAAGAGGCCGCCAGCAGCCATGTGGATGACCTGATCAAACGCCAGATGAGCATGCGCGGAGACCCGGGCGTGACGCGGCACAGCGCGCGCCGCTGGTACTACCAGAGCTGGTTCATCTTCATGATCGTGGGCTTCATCGGCGCCATGTGCGCCTGGGGCGTGACTGAGCCCTGGTTCAACGACTACGAGTACACCCAGGGCGTGGTGAGCGACCTGGACTATGGGTTCACGCCAGACGCGACTGACAAGGACCTGGTGCTGCCGCTGGTGAGCGGACACCTGAAGGTGAACGGGGAGGAGATCGTGCTGCTGCAGCAGACCCGCGAGCTGCTGCCAGACGGCACGACGCGGAAGCTGACCCATGAGGCGCTGAAGAATGGCGATACGGCGGGCTTCTATGTGGAGTACAAGGAGACGCCCTCGGAGGAGATTTCTCTGTGCGTCTTTGTGGTGCGCGCGCCACCGCCGGCGCCTGCCGGGGAGAAGCCCATGACGCTGCGCGCCATGGCCAAGCGCAGCACCATGGTGGGCCTGCTGCTGTTTTCCATCGTGGCGGGTTTCATCGGCTTCTTCATCGGTGCGGCGGATGGCATCGTGTGCCGGCTGCCGCGGCGGGCCTTTCTCTCAGGGCTCGTGGGCCTGTTTGTGGGCGTGGTGGGCGGGCTGGTGTCGGGGGTGATCGCCAACATCGTGTACCAGCCGCTGACGCAGTGGGCCCTGAGCCATGGCGGAGAGACCGGCGGGCTGAGCACGGCGGGCTTTGGCATCCAGATGCTGGGCCGCACGCTGGCCTGGGGCCTGGCGGGCATGACGATGGGGCTGGGGCAGGGGATCGCGCTGCGCTCGCAGCGGCTCATCGCGTATGGGTTCATCGGCGGGATCGTGGGCGGGCTGCTGGGCGGGCTGTTCTTTGATCCGGTGGACATCATTCTGCTGGGCACGGACAAGCCGAGCGCGCACGTGAGCCGGCTGGTGGGCCTGGGCATCATCGGCCTCAGCGTGGGGGCGATGATCGGCGTGGTGGAGCTGCTGGCGCGCGATGCGTGGCTGCAGATGACGCAGGGGCCGCTGAAGGGGAAGGAGTTCCTCATCTTCAAGGACGTGATGCATGCGGGGTCCTCGCCGCGTTCGGACTTGTATCTTTTCAATGACCCGCAGATCGCCGAGCAGCACATGGTGATCCGCGCGGTGGGTGAAGACTGTGAAGTGGAGACGAAGCAGCCCGCCACGCACCCGGTGCTGATCAACGGCCGCGCGGTGAAGCGCGCACGGCTGAAGCACGGCGACACCGTGGCGCTGGGGAACACCCAGTTTGTGTTCCAGAAGCGCAAAAACTGAGCCCTGAACGAAGCCATGAGCGACACGACCACCGCCGCCGCCCCCGCCTGCACCATCTGCCTGACAAGCATCGACCACGACGGCGAGCCGGTGGCCTGCCCCACCTGCCAGGCGCCGTACCATCTGGAATGCTGGACGGACAATCGCGGCTGCGGAGTCTATGGCTGCCAGAGCGCGCCGCAGGTGGAGCTGCGCACGGCGCTGGAGATCCCCGTCTCGTATTGGGGGCAGGAAAACAAGCCCTGCCCGGGCTGCGGGCGCAGCATCGCAGCGGCGGCCGTGCGCTGCCGCCACTGCGGCGTGACCTTCAGCAGCGCGCAGCCGCAGGACGCGGCCGCCTTTCGTGCCAAGGAAAACCTCACGGCGCGGCTGCCTGGCACACGGCGCACGCTGCTCATCCTCTTTTCGCTCTGCATCCTGCCGCTCACGGCGCCGCTGGGCGTGGTGCTCATGGGCATCTGGTACCCGCTGCGGCTGAAGGAGGTGCGCGCGCTGCCGTCCTTCCACGGCGCCCTGTGCAAGATCGGTCTCGGCATCGGCCTGCTGGAAACGGCCGCCATCATCTTCATGAGCCTGCTCTACGGCGCCTTCCGCGCCGAGTGAGCGGGCGCCGCTGAATCTCCCACCGCACTGCTCCTTTCCTCCCATGAATCCCCGACTCCGCCGTCTTCAGGCCGACTACCAGAATGTCTCCACCACGCTGGCGGAGCACCCCACCATCCGTCTGGCAGGTGTGGAGGGCAGCCCGCCGGAGCGCTACTTCATCGACTTCTATGTGCGCGGCCTGCTGCCGGAAGGGGAGGACTCCTTCAAGGTGGGAGAGGCGCACCGTGCGGAGATCTACCTGCCCATGGACTACCCGCGCCGGCCGCCCGTGTGCCGCATGCTGACGCCGGTCTTCCACCCGAACATCGACCCGCAGAAAATCTGCATCGGCGATCACTGGAGCGCGGGGCAGACGCTGCCGCTGCTGATCTCCCGCATCGCGGAGATGATCACCTTTCAAAGCTACAATGTGAAGAGCCCGCTGAACGCGAAGGCGGCGGCCTGGGCGGAGCAAAACCTGGGCTCCCTGCCTTTGGACAAGCGTGACATGACGTGCTGAGGCGGAGATGCGCCCGCATCTGCGTGGCGTTCCGGCTGTAGGATGGGTGTGTTTGGCGGGTGGGGATGTCCTATTCGGATGCAGACCTCTTCGCCAAACCGCCCGACCGCGAGGACGTCCGTACGCGATCGTGTTTGCAGCACGCTGACAGACGGGCGGGCTTACGCCACACCCGTCCTACGAACGACCCCGCGTGCGCAGCGGGGATTCAGAGGCCGCGCTAGTGGCTCACGCTCAGCTTGTACACCACCGAGCCGGGGTTTTCTTTGCGGTCGCTGTTGTTGTTGATGCGCAGGACCACTTCGGGGCGGGAGGTCTGCACGAGGTAGGTGAAGGGCTTCAGCGTGGTTCCGGGTGGCACGAGCACGATCATCTTGCCGGGGCTGCCATCGGCGCCGGCGGGCTCTGCAATGACCACGCGGTCGTCATCTTTATAACTGGCGTTGGGATCATCGGGATTCTCGGAGGAAATGCCGCCCTTGCTCTTCCACTTCCCGCTGACGTACTCGAGGGTGATGACGTCCCCCTTTTTCACCGCGCCGATGCGGTAGCCGTTGGGAGTATTGGCCGCGATGGTGACGGTTTCCTGCCCGCCGGCAGCGGCCGCCGGTTTGGTGGAGACGGCTGCTCCTGAGGTGGAAGATGCCGCGCCTTTGGATTTTTCCGAGAGGCCCATGCGCTCCTTCATGCCTTTGATTTCATTGGCCACGGCCAGGGCTTCATCCAGCTTGGCCGCCTTGGTGTAGGTGGCCTGAAGTTTGACGAGCTCCGCCAGGTACTTTTCATCGATCGGGCGGGTGGCACGCTCACGCGCCGCTTCATAGGCGGTCTGCAGGCGCTGCATGTCGGGAGGAACGGCCGTTTGCGCCTGAGCGGAGGCAAAATGTCCGGCGGCGAGTGTGGCTAGCAGGAGCAGGGTGCGATTCATATTAAAAAGAAAACATACAAATTTCGCGGCGCTGGAATCAAGATGAATCTGCGCCGGTGGCGTGGTGGTTGACAGGGCGCGCGGCCCTTTCCATACTTTGTGCCATGCACTCCCGCCCTGAATCAGCGCTGCTGCCGCGAACCGCGCGGCTGGTGGTCGTGGGGGCGATCTGCCTTTCCCTGGGCATGCACTGGGTGCTGCTGCAGGGCATCGCGTGGACGGGGATGCTGCTGTCCTTTGCGCGTGAAGGCGCGGTGATCGAGGCGGTGCAGAAGACCTTTGACGGGCAGCATGGCTGCGCGCTGTGCAAGAAGGTGCAGGAGGGCCGCGGCTCCAGCCGCGAGCAGCCGCGGCAGGCTGGGCAGGGCTCGGTGAAAATCCATGCCGTGCTGGCGCTGGAGGTCACGCGCCTGGTGGCTCCCGCGGGAGACGTTTTTTCCTTTCCACCGCTGCATGAACAGCCGGTGCACCGCTCCGACCTTCCGGAGACACCACCGCCGCGAAGCGTGCGGATTTAAACTTCACCCGGCTGTTTTCCCAGGACAGGCCGGGCGGATTTTCTGCGCAGGAGTGCCGGGCTGAAACGCCGCGGCGCACACACCTGCCGCCGTGCATGCGCCTGCGCGGTCGCTCCTTTCTGGTGAGCAGTGTTCCGCGGCGTGAGCTGCGTTCTCATCAGAAGCCCCCGTCCGGTGGGTATCCGGGCGGGGGCAAGCCATTTTCTCCATCACGCCACACGCCATTCCCCCTCCGGGGACGCCATGTCGTGTGGCCTGCGCCCCATGCGTCCCCTTTCCTTTTTCTGCCTATCCATGTCTCTTTTCTCCACACCCCTTTTCACAGCCGCATGCGTGCTGCTGTCCTCTTCACTCCTGCAGGCGCAGGAGGCCCCCTCCGCGGAATCCCTCACACGCGGGCAGACGGTTTACATGCAGGTCTGCTTTGCCTGCCACCAGCCCACCGGGATGGGCCTGCCGCCCATGTTTCCACCCCTGGCCAGCTCCGACTGGGTGGCGGCGAAGAAGCCGGACCGCATGATCCGCATGGTGCTGCACGGGTTCACCGGCCCCATCACGGTCAATGGCAAGCCCTTCACCTCTCCGGCGCCGCTCATGCCCGCGCAGGGCGGCACGCTGAGCGACGCACAGATCGCCGATGTGCTGACCTACGTGCGCAGCAGCTTTGGCAACAAGGCCGGCGCTGTGACGGCGGAGGAAGTGAAGGCCATCCGCGAGGCTGAAAAGGCGCGCACGGCGATGTGGACGGAGGCCGAGATCCGCAAAATCCCCGCCGATTAATGCCATGCCAGAGTCACCTTCAGAATCATCATCTCCACCGCCGGGCATCCGCTATGCCTCCGCCGGCGCTGAGCACCGCATCAGCGCCGGCTCATGGCTGCGCATGGGCCTGGGCATCGGCATGGCCATCGCGGGCGTGCTGCTGTTCGGCCGCTATGCCGGAGATGCGCTCCCGCAGCAGCCGCTGCCGGTGGTGGCGCAGATCCACGGCGACCTGGAAGTCACCGAGCGCAGCGGGCAGGCGGTGAAGCTTTCCTCCTTGCGTGGAAAAGTCACCGTCATGGCCTGCCTCTACACCGTGTGCCCGCATGGCTGCGCGGCGGTGGTGCAGGAGATGCAGAAGCTGAACGCCGCCCACCGCACGCGGCCGGACTTCCATCTGGTCTCGCTGGCGGTGGCGCCGGAGCGCGACACCACGGACTTCCTGAAAGCCTACGCGGAAGGCGTGGGCGTGAAGCCGCAGGACCCGTGGTGGTTTGTGACCGGCGGGCAGCAGGCCATCTGGGACTTCATGTCCCACGAGCTGCAGCTCCAGGCCCCGGCGCCCATCCCGCAGGAAAAGCGCATCAACCCGCTGGATCTCTACGAGCACGACCTGCGCCTCGTTCTCATCGACCGCCAGGGCCGCGTGCGCGGCTACTACGCCGTCTTTCACCCCGAACCCGAGATCGCCACGCTCATGACTGAGAAGCTGGAGCGCGATGTGCAGCGGCTTCTCGACCATCCCGCAGAATGATGACGAAACACGCCCACAACGAAACCCAGGCATACCTAAACATACCACAAACCTACCATCTTATGAAACACATCCTCACGCTCGCCGCCATCCTCATGGCCCTCATCTCCTGCGATGCCGCCGAACCCGCCACCTTTCTGTACCAGGGAGAGGTGGCCGGCGTCATGTGCAGCGCCTGCTCCAGCCATGTGGAAGCCGCCCTGGCAAAAATGAAAGGAGTGCGCACGGTGAAGGTGCTGCCCGCCGCCAGGGAGGGCGGCGTGCCCAGGCTGGAGATCACCGCCACAAATGCCGCGCTGACGAAGGAAGACGCCGTGAAGGCGCTGGGGGAGTACGCCAGGACCTACGACATCCGCAGCCTGGCGCTGGTGCGGCAAAAATAGTACCACACATGCCTTGATCCCGCCGCCCCCCCTTCAAATATAACGCCTCCCATGTCCGCCACGGCTTATGCCCGCCACCGCCCTCCGCTGCTGCGCCTCGCGCAGCGCGGGGTCGTGCTGCTGCTGTGCCTTTCCCTGGGCCTGCAGTGGGCGCTGATGCAGGGCGTGGCGTGGACGGGGATGTTCATCGGCTTCGCGCGCGAGGGATCGGTGATCGAGGCCGTGCAGAAGACCTTCGACGGTCGGCATGCCTGCTCTCTTTGCAAAACAGTGAAGGAAGGAAGCCAGGAATCCAGCCCCACCAAGGACACCGGCACCGTGAAGGTGGACGACCTGGGCAGGATGGCGGCGGTGCTGGTCTGCCATGCGGTGCTGATACCACCCGCTGCGGAACCGATGTGGTTTGCACCCTGGAACCCGATGCTGGTGAAACGAAACGAGACGCCGGAGACGCCGCCGCCCAGACGCGCGCTGGCTTGATCCTGCCAGGGGCTCTTTTCTAAATAAAGCTGCTCCTCCTCCGCCCACTGCCGGACGCGCGAAGTCCGGCCGAAGCCCATGCGCATGCCGCACCGACGCGGCTGCCATTTTCACCCTCTCGTCATTTGTTCATTTGTTGATTCATGAAACCTTTCTCGATTCTCTTTTTGCTAGCTCTCTCCGGCGCTGCGCTCGCGCAGTCTGCCAAACCGACCCCAGCCTCCCAAACCATTCCGACGACGGAACTCAAGGAAGTCGTCATCACGGCGAAGCCAGATTCGCCCTCACTCACGGTTCCGAGCCTGGAGGTGCGGAAGGAGCAGATCTTCAAGTCCGTAGCCGGTGGCGCGAATGTGATGGACGCGGAATTCTACAAGACCGGCCGCGCGGCCACACTGAAGGACGCGCTGGACTTTGCCCCCGGCGTGCTGGTGCAATCGCGCTTCGGCGCGGAGGAGTCGCGCATCGCCATCCGCGGCAGCGGGCTGCAGCGCACCTTTCACGGCCGCGGCATCTGGATGATGCAGGACGGCATGCCTCTGAATCTGTCTGACGGCAGCTTTGACATGCAGGCCATCGAGCCGCTGACGGCGAACTACGTGGAGGTCTTCCGCGGGGCGAACGCGCTGCAGTATGGCTCCGCCACGCTGGGCGGCGCGATCAACTTCATCTCCAACACGGGCTACACCGCGCCGGCCTCGCAGGCGCGTGTGGAGATCGGCAGCTTCAACACCTACCGCGGGCAGATCTCCTCCGGCTTTGTGAGCGGAAACACGGATGTGTATATGAGCATCACCGCCTCTCATACCGACGGCTTCCGCGACTGGAGCAAGCAGGAGAGCTTCCGCGCGTTTGCAAACATCGGCACGAAGATCAGCCCGAACCTGGAGAACCGCTTCTACATCACCTATGTGGACAGCAATTCCCAGCTCCCCGGCAACCTGACCAAGGACCAGATGCAGAACAATCCGCAGCAGGCGGCGCCGGGCTCCTTCCTGCCCACCGTGCCCGGGGGCGCGGGGTACCAGGAGCGCGACTACCGGCTCTTCCGCGTGGCGAACAAGCTGACCTACAGCGACGGCCTGGACAACACGATCACCTTCAGCACGTTCTGGAGCTGGAAGGACCTGAACCACCCGATCTTCCAGGTGATCGACCAGCTGAGCAACGACATCGGCTTTGACCTGCGCTACGACCACAAGGGCAGCCTGCTGGGGCGTGACAACACCTTCACCGTGGGCACGGGCTTCATGTGGGGCGGCACGAACGACAACCGCTTCGTCAACACCAACGGCACGCGCGGCGCGCAGGTGGCGGCCTACCGGCTGCAGGCCACGAACTTCAACTTCTACTTCCAGGACAAGCTGCAGCTCACGCAAAGGCTCTCCTTCATCGCGGGCGCGAATGTGGCCTATGCCTCGCGCGAGCTGGATGAGCTGCAGCTCTTTCCGGCAGCGGTGCCGCCAAACACCGTGAACAACAGCGACCGCCTGGAAGCCTGGGGCTTCAGCCCGAAGCTGGGCCTGCTGTATGAGGTGGACCCCAAGACGCAGATCTACTTCAATGCGAGCCGCAGCTTTGAGCCGCCCACGATGGGAGAGGCCACGCCCGCCGGCACGGGCCTGCTGCAGCTCAAGCCGCAGACCGCCACCACGCTGGAGCTGGGCACCCGCGGCCAGCGCGAGCGCGTGAGCTGGGACTTCAGCTACTACTACGCCTGGGTGGAGCGCGAGCTGCTGGCGCTGGGCTCCCCCATCCTCACGCCCACCACCACGGTGAATGCCGGCAAGACGATCCACCAGGGGGTGGAGTTTGCCCTGAACGTGGACCTGCTGCGCAACCTGGCCGTGTCCTCCGACCACCTGATGCTGAACCAGAACTTCCTGTGGAACGACTTCCGCTTCAATGGAGACGCCGCCTATGGCAGCCGCCTGCTGCCGGGCTACTCCCCGGTCTATTACCGCGCGCAGCTTCTCTACCAGCACCCCAGCGGATTCTACGGCGGGCCCACGCTGGAGTGGTCCCCCTTCCGCTATGCGGCGGACCTGGCGCGCACCACCTTTGCCGACCCCTACGCGCTGCTGGGCCTGAAGGTGGGCTACCGCACCAAGAAGGGCCTGTCCGTTTACTTTGAAGCGCGCAACCTCACCAACGAGATCTACAGCCCCACGGTGAACGTGGTGACCAACGCCACCGTGGCCGGCAGCAACGCCGTCTTCCTCCCCGGAGATGGCCGCAGCTTTTACGGCGGCGTGGAGTGGAAGTGGTGACGCCTGACCACTCTGGGCGCGGAGCGGCGGCCGACTGCTGCTCCACGCCCCTTTTTTAACTTTCAGCTTTCAGACTGATCCAAATGACGAACCCAGAACCGAACGAAGTGAGATAGACGACTGCAAGGAGCCCGAAGGGTTGAGCGAAGCGAAATCAATGAGGAATGACGAATGAATCCCGAATGCCCAAGTCCGCGGAACGGCTCAGGCTTGTGGCATGCTCCCGCTGAGCAGGGAGTTACATCATTCGAGCTTGGTCATTGATTCGTCATTCCTCATTCTGGTTTCCTCATTCCTCTCTTCCTCCCACCAACCCTCTTTTCCAAAACCCGCCCTGCTCCCCCCTCCATGAACTCCCGCCTCATCCGCAAACTCCACCGCTGGCTCGGCCTGGCCTTCAGCATCTCTGTCTTCATGGCCGCCGGCAGCGGCATCCTGCACAATGTCATGACGCGCACGCAGGCCCCGCCGCCCCAGGCGAAGCCCTCCGGTGGCGGCATGGATGTGAATGCCATCAAGCTCACCGTCGCGGAAGCCGTGGCAAAGCTGCCCGAAGAGAAGCCCGAAGTACAGGCGGTGAACCTGCGCGGCATCGGCGGCCAGCCCTGGTACCAGATTTACACCAAGACCTCCCGCGCGCCGCAGTACGTGAGCGCCGTGGACGGCCGGGCGGACCCCGCCATGGATCAGGCCTACGCCGCGGAGATCGCCACGAATTTCCTCGGCGGCGCCGCCGTGAAGAAGACGGACTTCCTCACCGCCTTCAACAGCGAGTACATCAACATCTTCCGCATCCTGCCCGTGTACCGCTTCGATGCCGGCGATGCGCTGGACACCCGCGTCTATGTCTCCACCACCACCGGCAGCGTGACACGCCACACCGACAGGCAGCGCCAGTTTGAGGCCACCATCTTCACCAACGTCCACAAGCTCGGCTTCATTCCCAACAAGGACACCCGCGACCTCGTGCTCACGGTGGTGAACATCGGCGTCTTCCTCGTCGCCTGCCTGGGCATCGCGCTGTTCGTGGCCACGCGGCCCAGGAAAAAGTGAATTTTGCGGGCGGGGTGGAGATTTGGTTCTTCTCGATCTGTGTCTACCGCGGTTCGCAAAACTCATTTCCGTTGAGCGGGATGTTTCTTGATCGCGGATCATGGGCTTCGACGGCGGCTGGCTGAGGACAGCCAGCCCTGCCTGCGCTGGGCACTCGCATGCCTGCAGCGAGGTGGGGAGGCTGGTCCTCCAGCCTCCGCCGAACGTCTCCACGCGCCGCTGACCGGAAATCCGTTTTGGAATACGCTATAATGCGCTACATCCGCCGGTCACACCCATGAAAAAACTCCTCCTCCTCGCCACGTTTGCCACCCTTTCCCTCTGCCTGGGCACCGCCCGGGCGGAGGTCTCCGCCTCCCATGCCGCCGCGCTGGAAAAAATGTTCACCGTCATGAAACTGGACGAGCAGTATGAAGCCAGGCTCATCGCCAGCTTTGAAGCCGGCATCGGCATCACGCCAGAGCAGATCAAGGCGCTGCCCCCGGCGCAGCAGGCTAAGTTCAACGCCGCCATCACCAAAGTGCAGGCCAAGCTGATGGGCACCCTGGGCTGGACCCAGATGAAGGGCGAGATGATCGAGGCCTATGCCAAGGTCTTCTCCGAAAAGGAGGCCGGGGAGGTCATCGCCCTCATGGACACCCCCGCCGGCCAGATGCTCGCCGCCAAGGAGGTGCTGCTGGTGCGCGACATCGTCAACCTCACCCAGAGCAAGATGAAGGACCTCCTCCCCGCCATCACGCAGATCATCCAGGAGGAAATGGCGAAGTAATCCGGCCGCCGCCGGCGCTTCTCATTCTTCTTGAAATCCAGCGGGAGTCATGGCGTACGATTGCATACCCCACCCAGCCCGCCAGCCAGCCAGCCATGACCTCCTCCCGCCTTCTCCCGCTCCTCGCCGCCAGCCTGCTGCTCACGCCCTGCCTGCACGCGCAGGCGCCGGCAGCGGCACCCGCCCCCTTCACGGCAGAGCTCGTCTCCGTGGAAAAGATCTGGGACAAGGCCCCGCACAACGGCTTCACCGACCTCACGCGCTTTCAGAACCTCTTCTACTGCTGCTTCCGCGAGGGCTCGGACGCCAACGCCACCAAGGGCGAAGGTGCCATCCACATGATGATCTCCGCCAGCGGCAAGACCTGGGTGGACCACGTGACCCTCAACGAGCCCGGCACCGACCTGCGAGATCCGAAGCTCATCGTCACGCCTGACGGCAAGCGCCTCTACCTCCTGTGCGAAGGCCAGACCGCGCAGGCGCGCCAGCCGCGCTACGCCACCAGCATGGACGGCAAGGTGTGGACCCCGCTGCAGAAGCTGCTGGCCAAAGGCGACGATCTCTGGCGCGTCTCCATCAATCCGGCGGACAAACGCTTCTACGGCGTCAGCTACAACATCCACCCCAACACCGGCGGCCCCGCGCCGGAGAAGGAGTTCAGCCTCAAAACCTACGCCAGCACGGACGGCAGCGTGTGGCAGCTCTCCTCCATCCTGAACGTGCCCGGCCAGCCCACGGAGACCACGCTGCGCTTTCTCAAAGACGGCACCGCGCTCGCCCTCATCGCCCGCCAGGGCGGCGACCGCAAAGGCGTCATCGGCATGGCCAAGGCCCCGTATCGCGACTGGACCTACGCCGCCACCGGCCTCCCCCTCGGCGGCCCGAACTTCATCGAGCTGCCAGACGGCAAGCTCATCGCCGGCACCCGCGGCTTCGGCAAAACCCCAGGCCCCCACATGGTCCTCTTCGCCATGACCCCCACCAGCCTCACACCGATCTTAGAGCTGCCGAGCGGCGGCGACTGCAGCTACCCCGGATTGTACTGGGAGGACGATTTTCTCCACGTGACGTACTATTCCAGCCACGAGGGGAAGGCCGCGATTTATTATGCTCGGGTGAAGGTGAAGTGAGAGGGGGGAGGCACCAACGTCATCGTTGGCGTGCCTTCACAAACCAAACTCTTCCGGCATGGCGAACCTCCACACCGCGCTCATCGGACGCGACGATCAAATCCTCAACACCGGTGGTGGCGCTTGGGAAAAAACACGGGCCTGGCCCGCCATCGATCGTACCGATGCTCACTCGCGATGCGGACACCTCGACGTGAGACGGCTGCTCGCAAGCCGGACAATCAAAGTAAAGCCACCGTTGTGGAGGCCACGAAAAGCGAGACCGATCCAGCACTTCTTCAAGATCAGAAAGCTTGTGGCAATGCGGGCACTCGAGCTGGGGAGTCGTAGTCATGACGGAGAGCGCTTGTTATCTGGCGCGGTATCTTTCATGTGTCGTACTCTCCGCTGTCCCAAGGCTCAAAAAAGGCCATGAAGTTTCCAGGCTGCAGTTCGACGGCCCATACATCGTCCTCGCCTTCGGGTACTCGTGGCACAAGGCCGAACACCGTTCCGAATCGTGTAAGTTCAAAGGGCTGCACCTCGATGCGGCAAAACTTCACCTCGCCCAGGTCCGCAAGCCGTTGCTCATAGATGCTGCGCGCCTGCTCCGGGATCAGCCCGGCCCGCGTGCCCAGATCGTCAATGCGTGCTTCGAGAAACACGCCTCGATGATCAAACAAGAACAAGGCCACAAACTCCCTTCCCGCGGTGCCGCCATAGGCCGGCACAAAGGGCGATGTGAGAAAGAACTGCCGGCCATCCGGTAGTCTGCCAATGTGCATGGCGTGATAGTCATCGTGATTGATGGCAATGAGTTCTGGCTTGCTCATGGGATTCCATCATGCGCAAGGCTCAGCCGATCGCATCAACTCTTCGACGTTGTTTTCGAGCATGGTACGGTACTGGGCCACAAAGTATTCGGTGGCCGCGGAACGGTTCTTTGCCGCCTCGGAGTCAAGGGCCATCATGCAGTGAGCATTGTAGCGGGCCGCGGCATACATGATGACAGCGCTGACACGTGAAGTCGCGTGCTCGTGTGTCAATTCATTGGCGAGGCCGATAAACCGGTCCGCCAGATCGTAGAACTCCCGACGTTCGGGCCTTGGGTCAGAATCCATGAGCAAGGGTAGTTTGACCCGACGAATACACCAGATGAATTGATGGCGCGGATCCCAAGCCACTGCTCCATTCTTCCCGAATTTCCACGGGGGGTATACACGCGCAGGGTGTCAGGGGTCCCAGTGGAAGATGCAGAGGAGGGTTTTGCCGGATCGGGCGAGGTCAAATGCAGCAAAAAATGTGGCATGATGGCAGGAGATACCAGCGGGGAGAGGCTCTGCATCAAGCGCAGGCCTCACCCCGGCGGCTGTGTCTCAGCCAGATCTCAGCGTGTCAGTTCTGCAAACTTGCCGTCTCTGAATTTGAGGGTGAAGTCGTGCTCAGCATCAAAGGGCACGCTGAAACTCAGGCAGACCTCCGCCACCTGGCTGGGATAAAATTTGCCGGGTTCATGAACCGACACCGCACCGTGCTCGCAAGGCCGCAGGAAGGACCAGACCTCGTGCGGCTCATGAATCTCGGGCAGCATGGAAGGATCGATGCCGTAGCCTGGATCACGTGCGTATTCCAAATACTCCGGCCTCGTGCAAGTGGTGTAGTCCTCGAAGAAACGGCGCTCCACCTCCGCGCGAAAGTCTGCGCCGCTCTGCACCAGACCGACAGCACCCGTGAGAGCGATGTCCGCCGGATTTTCAGGGTCCGTCCAGAGGGTGATGCTCGACTCAAAGGGCAGTGCTCCGATGCGAAGCCTGCCCGTGACCAAGTAGGGCAGACCTCCCGGTACATAGAAGGCATCCATGGCCCCGAGAACAGGATGGGTGAGGAAGTTTTTGCGGATGTCGAGCTTCATGATTGGGACTGGGAGGAAGGGTTCTCGCGCTTTGAAGAGCGCGGGCGACCGCGCTCAAGAATCACCGCCGGTCATACCATCGGTCGTGTACCATCTGCAATGAGCATCTTCGTGATCAAGAAAAGCCACCCGTCTCCCAGGAGGCCCCGCGCCTGCAGGTCCTGCTTTGCGGCCGTGCCATGGTGATGCGCTCACCGCGGCACCACATCGCTCCAGGTGGGGTCGGTGCTCGGCCCAGGCTCCCAGGTCAGAGAGGCGAGCGGGTCGGTTTTCGCCCGCAGATAGAGGAGGAGCTCGGCAATGAAACTGCGGCGGGGGCGGCGGGCGCTCACCTGCGCGGCGGTGCCACGCTCGAAAGGGACACCCACGGCGAAGGGCGTGGACGGCGCATCGTGAGTGGAAACCTGGACCTCTGTGACCGAGTGCGGCTCCAGGGTGTACCATTCGGAAGAAGTCAGCCACCAGCCCTGGCCCTGAATCTGCCAGCCGGAAGCCGTCGCGACTTTGTAACTGCAATACGGTGAAGACCGCCCGTAGCCGTAGAACGAATAGGGCTCGTCCGTGTCATTGGTGATCTGGAAAGCGGCGACACGCCCATTCTTCCCCTCATGAAATCCCACGAAGCGGATGGAAGGGCCGGGCCGCCAGAAATGCGCCACCAGAGCGGCGGCCAGGATCATCCCCAGGAGCGAGCCAAGGATGAGCCAACAGGTTTTTCTTTGCGGCCATGTCATGGTGCTTGCGGCTACGGCCGCGCGGTGTTGCTCCAGGTGAATTCTGGATGGGCGGAGCCCGGCAGGATTTTCTTCTGCAAATGCAGGATGAGCATGGACATGAAGGTGGGCTTGACCCGCAAGGCTTTTAAGTCTGCGGCGGTGCCACGCTCGAAACGGACGCCCACGGCAAAGGGCGACTCAGGCCGGGGAACCGAGACCTGAATCTCCATGACCGAGTGCGGCGCGAGAGTGTGCCATTGGAGGCCCGTCAGGCACCAGGTGGCGTGCTGGATATCAACGGGAGAAGGCCCGTCGATTTTGTAGCTGAAGGCCGGCGCGGAGGGGTCGCCGCCAAAGTAGGAGTAGGGCTCGTCCGTGTCATTGGCGACGCGGAAGGTGGCCATCTTTCCATGCTTCGCCTCCATAAACCCCACGAAGCGGATCGAAGGTCCGGGCCGCCAGAGAAACAAGAGGAGGGCTCCCACCAGCAGCAGACCGATGAGCGAGCCGAGGATGATCCAGCGGGTTTTTCTTTGGGACCAAGTCATGGTGATGTGTGCGTTTGCGGGTGCACCGTGTCGCTCCAGATGGGTTCTGGATAGGCGAAGTCCGGTTGGATTTTCATCCGCAGTTTCAGGATGAGTACAGACATGAAGCTGAGGCCGGGCCCGCGAGCGCTTATCTCTGCGGGGGTGCCGCGCTCGAGATAAATACCCACCTTGAAGGGAGATGAAGACGCATCGTGAGGAGCAGGCACCATAATCTCGGTCTCCGCATGCGGCGCCATGGTGAACCAATCGCCGCGTGTACAGTTCCAGACGTCAGACTGAACCTTCCAGCCGGAAGCCTCTTGAATTTTGTAGCTGTAAAGCGGGAGGTTCATTGCGTAACCCGTGAATGAATACGGATCGTCCGTGTCATTGGCGATCCGGAAGGTGACCACCTTTCCATGCTTCGCCTCCTGAAAACCCACGAAGCGGATGGATGGGCCGGGCCGCCAGAGGCACAGGAGAATCCCGCCCACCAGCAGCAGGCCGATGAGCGAGCCGAGGATGATCCAGCGGGTTTTTCTTTGGGGCCAGGGCATGAGGATGTGTGCGGCTAGGGCTAGGGTTGCGCGACTTCGCTCCAGGTGGGTTTCAGATCCCCGGAGCCTGGCTGGATTTTCTCCCGAAGATACGTGAGGAGATCGGAGATGAAGTTGGAGTAGGCAGGCGTCATCAACTGCTCGGCCGAACCGCGTTCGAGATAAACGCCCACCTTGAAGAGCGCTGAGGGCGCCTCTGGAGAAACGGCCACCTCAAACTCCGTCACCGCATGGGGCGCAACCGTGAACCACGCCGTATTCGGGCGGATCTCGCCCAGATAAAGATCCTTCCAGCCGGAAGGCCCCTGAGTTTTGTAACTGCAGACTGGGGAGAACGGCCCGTCGCCCAAGAACGAATACGGGTCGTCCCTGTCATTGGCGATCTGAAACGAAGCCAGCTTTCCATGCTGTCCCTCCTGGAAACCCACGAAGCGGATCGAAGGCCCGGGCCGCCAGAGAAACAAGAGGAGGGCTCCCACCAGCAGAAGGCCGAAGAGCGAGAAAAGGATGAGCCTGGATTTCATGCAGAGGCGGCAGAGCGCGTGGTGGTGGTGGCGGTGGAGTCAGGCGGAAGGGAGGGCTTCATTCATGGGCTGGCCTGGAACAGCACGCTCCATCACTCCAATGTCTTGGAGTCTGAGGGTGCAGGCTGCGGCTGCGGCGCCGCCCGCGGGCTGCGGCTGCGGCGGTCGAGCCATTTCATCATGGATGGCACGGGGACAAACGTGACCAGCAGCACGATGAGCAGACCGCGATCCCCAGCAGGCACGAGCGGGAGCGCGATGCTGAGCGCAAAGCCCAGGCCCGAAAGCAGCGCCAGGTACAGCAGCACCGTGCGCCATGCAAAAGGGCCGCCGGCGGAGAGCCGGTGGAAAAGCAGCGCCGCCGGCAGAAGACAGAAGCCCTGGAGATAGGCGGGGACGCCGAGCGCGCTGCCCAGCGCAAACCCCAGCACCACGGCCAGCAGGACCAGCGCGGTGTTTCGCAGCAGCAGCAGGGAGATCTCACACAGAAGCTTCATACGAGGTGGCGGCGGTGAGCGAATGAGGAACGGTGCAGGCCTGGGCGAGTGCCAGGTCTGCCCTGCATGCTAGCAAGCCGCCCCCCACCTGCGCAAGCACGGCTTGCCAGCAGGCGGCGGCTGCCCGGGCGGAAGTGTTCAGCGACAGCCCTCCCTCACCTCGGGGTGCGTGTTGATGTAGGTGTTGAGGCCTTTGCCCCCGTCTGCCAGGCGCTTCATCGCCCGCACGTGGGCTGCGCCGATGATGGAGGCAGGGTAGTCATAGGTGCCGCCTCTTCTGAAGCGGATGCGGATCCAGTCCGCGCCGTACTCGTAGGCGGCGATGCCGGAGTCTCCGCTTCTGTCTTGATATGATTTCATGGTAGGACTTGGCATCCGCCGGGGTTACCGTAAATTCGCACCCCGGCGCGGATGTGGATTGTCCCTGATGGCTGGAACGTTGGCAGCGGGGCCGGGGTGCAGGACCCCGCAATGCTACGGGAGCGTCCGATGGCGGCGAGAAGCCCACGGTCTCGGGCATGCGCTTTACGGCTGGACGACGTCGCTCCAGGTGGGGTCCGGGTCTGCGGAGCCGGTGATCTTTTCACGCAGCAGAGAGATGAGTCCGGAAAAGAACCGGCTGACGCCGCTGTGAGTGCGGTCGGTGAGCTGTGTGGCGCTGCCACGCTCAAAATAGATGCCGATGACAAAGGGAGCCGCGGAGGCTTCCTGAACGTCCCGCACGGACACCTCAAACTCAGTGACGGAATGGGGCGCGAGCGTGTGCCACCCGGAGCCGGTGCCGCACCAGCCCATGGCGTGAGCCCGCCAGCCTGCAGGCTCGTAGATTTTGCAGCAGTAGTGCGGAAACTTCAGCCCCTCGCTAAAAATGGAATAGGGCGCACCGGAGTCATTGACCATTTTGAAGACGGCCACCCGCCCTTGGTTCTCACCCTTGAACGCCACGAAGCGAATCGACGGACCGGGCCTCCAGAAGACGCCGACGAGGAGGAGACCCACGAGCGAGAGAAGAATGAGCCTGGGTTGCATAAGGGGGCATCAAGAACGCATGGGAGTGGCGAGGAACGAGGGTGCACGATGTGACCCAAGAACCACGCTGCATGATGGACATGCCTTGGGGTGGAAGTGTGCAGCCAGGCCGTCTCAGCTCAGACGAGGCCTGGACCTGCCACGTTTTCGGAGCTGATGCTGATAGTGGCCAGGTCTCCCTCCAGCAGCTTCAGATCTTCGGGATCGGTGATGCCCGCCGCGGCCTGGCGTGCGGCGGCCAGGTGCGCCAGCGCGGCCTGCGGCTGCGTGAGCGAGAGGGCGCGGGCCATGGCCTCATGACCAAAGGCCACATGAAAGGGGTGAAGCTGATGCTGCAGGGCCGTCTCCAGCGCACGGCGGGCGTGATACAGCGCGGTGTCCGGCTGGCGCAGCACGGCATGCACGCGGGCCACCTGCCACTCGCCGATGGCGAGGTTTTCCGCATTTCCCACAAAGCCCCAGTGGAGGCGCGAGGCATGCGCGCTGTGGCTCATGAGGGCGTCGTCCTCCGGAGTGCGGTCCGGTTTGTCCAGCAGCGTCCAGGTTTCATTGAAGAGGTCCACGGCCATCTTTTTGTGAAACTGCGTTTCGGTGAGCGCGGGCTCTCCGGTCTTCACGGCAGACGTGGCGGTGGTGCTCATGGCGGAGCGTTTTAGCCTGCCGGGCCGGTCCAGGGCAATCCAAAAGTTAAGACTCAGGAGGAGGAGGCTTGTGACGGAAGATTTAGCGAATGGCTTCATTCCACCGGTTGACGTCGAAGCTCGGCAATGTGCTTTTGATGACCTGCTCAATCGTCGCCACCTGACTGGCATAGGCTCCGTCCGCAAAGTGGAACGTCATCTGCTGATAGCACTTTCCCCATTCGCTCCCGTGGAGAAGAAACACCACCGTGACGGACGTTCCCGTTCTAGAAATGAGCCGGTCATAGCCGTCAAACTTAGTGCGCACGGGATTGGGACCGCAAATCTCTTTCAGCACATAGGCCTCGGGAGATTTGTACCCCTCCACTGCACGAAGGCGCTCGGAGCAATATCCGAGACTCATCGCCTCAATGGAAAGATCGCCCTTTGGGGACGTGAAGCGAGCCCACCATCGAATGTCTTCCTTTTTGGCCTTCGGGTCCTCCACGAACGACTGCGGATAGGCAAAAGTGAGCGAGGCCAAACCCCGATCATAGACCGCATTTTTGCCTGGCTCCCCGCCCCCGGCCGACACGTGCCAGACCATCATGAGGGAGACCAGTGCGGTCTTCATGGTTTTCCATATCAATGCCCTTCCAGCCCCTTTGCTCCGCACCAGGCCAATGTCCTCCTCCAGCCGCCGCGTCCACTCGGGGCAGGGGCGGTCATAGGGCAGGCCCAGTTTGTCCCGCAGCTCCGCCCAGGTGGCGCCGGCACGGCTGCGCCTCAGGTGCTGCTGGATGGCGGCTTTGAATTCGTGGTAGTTCATGGCAGTCGCGGAACGAGGCACGCTGGGGCAGACGGCCGGGCCGTGCAAGGCAGACTTTGCGGGCGCCCGCCGGCGCGGCAATCTGATGCCTCACGCTTCATTCACTTCCGCTTCCGCATCCGCGGGCATTTCCTCAAACAGGCCTCTCCACATCTCCACGTCTGTGCCGTCATCGACATCCCAAACCCGGAGCTCCTCCTTGCCTTGCTGCCGGAAGAAAAAGCCTGTGCTGCTGTCGTAACACGAGTAGGCGCTGTAGTAAAACGTCAGCACCTCACCTTCCGCGAATGAATCACGAAAGGCAGCAAAGCTCTGCCTCACGCGATAAACGTGACCCCGTTTGAACGGGCCGTCGTGCACAGTGCTGGCATTGGGCGGGAGACTCATTTTTCAAAAGGCCTTCATGCCGCGGTCATGCCACAGGCACCCCATCCATCACAAAGAACTGCGCCTCCGCCGCGCCCTCTCGCAGGCTTTTGGCGTGTCGGTACTCCTCCGAATGGAAGAACTGCTGCGCGGCCGCATACGTGGGAAACTCCAGAATCACCACGCGGTTCGTTTCCTGCGGCCCTTCGAGCGTCATCGACTCGCCCCCGCGCGCGATGAAGCGCCCGCCGTATTGCGCGATGATGCCCGGCGTCAGCTTCATGTACTCCGCATAGCGCGTCCAGTCCGTGACTTCGATTCGTCCGATGATGTAGGCAGGCATGGGTATGGGAGTTGGGAGGTGGAAAGGTTCGCGGGGGTGGTTATGCACCTGGCAGGCGCCGCTCAGTTGTCATCCAGATAAATATAGGAGCCGGGATACAGCGGGTAGTAATGCTCCGGGTAGACCACTTCTTCGTGGCCATCTTTCCCGCCGCCATGAAAGCCATGCCCGTGCGGAGGAATCTCTTCATCAGAGAGCACCAGGCCGTGGCGGGCGATGAGAGAACCGCCCCACACCAGCCTCATTCCCGTCAGCCTCTCCTGCTTGTCGAAGGAGCAGGAGGCATAGCTGGGCGCTCCCCACAGGGTGCTGACAGCGGCAGGGGGAAGATCGGCTTTCGTGAGTTCAACAAACCCTCCGCCACCCGCTTTGGCGGACTTCCTGGCGGCGGCTGCGCGCAGCTCCGCGATCACGGCGGGAGTGAACGTGGCACGGATGTGCGCCCGGCGGCCCATCTCGAAATAGCCATCGTCCCAGTACGAAGGCAGGCGCAGGAAGTACCAGCAGGCCGCCAGCGCGGCGCCGCGCATGAGCCAGCGCTGCCAGGCCGAGGCCGGAGTCCGGCAGGGCAGCAGCACCCACACCGCCGCCAGCAGGGTCAAAAAGCCCGGCAGGAACCACGGCGGCACGAGGAACAAAACCGCCCAGCGCCCGCCGGCATAAGCCGTGAGCGCGGTGAGCAGCGCGAAGCCTGCGAGGAAGAGGATGCGGCGCTTCATGGCGGAGCCGGATGATGGCTCTCGCGCGGGTGGAAGCAAGCCTCCGGTCCTCGCATCATGCCAAAAGACGCACGCCGTGACTTCTGCGCTCCGGGCGTAGGTCGGTTGTGTTTGGCGTCGAGAACGCATCAAGCTCCAACACCGCCTCCGCCAAACCGCCCGACTGCGAGGACGTTCGTACGCCATAGAGTTTGCAGCACGCTCGCAGACGGGCGGGGTTCGCCACACCCATCCTACGGCCCGCAGGCGCAGCCTCGATCACCCAGCCTTTTCCTTTTCCGCCGGACTCTGCATCAGCCACAAAATCGCCGCGGCGATGTCATTGTAAAACACACGGTGGTTCAAATCTCCAAACGCCAGCCGCGCGAGATACGCGATGGAAGTATTCGGCACCACGATGGCCACGCACAGCGCAGAATCCTTCAGCTCCGCGGAGAAGGACTGCTGCGTCAGCACGATCTCGATCGGCGGGCGCTCCAGTTCCAGCGCATCGTACAGCACCCGCGTGCAACGCGTGTCTGCCTGCAGGGCGATGACGCGCTGCTGGCACTCGCGGATGAGCTCCTCCGTGGGAATGCCGCGAATGCGCGCGACGATGATCTCGCCGACGAGCTCGACCCAGAGCTGGGAGGTGGGGTTCATGGGGGTAGGCTGCGTGGGTTCCGGAGTTCGTGCCCACGAACGGACCTGCGGGAAGCATGATCAGGTGTGGCGTTCATTGGGGGCGAGCTGGAAGTAACCGGACAAAACCTCAGATATGGCGTCTTGAAACTTGCCGGTGATATACTGGCCCCAGGTGCGCGCCGCCTGGCAGGTGCCTGCTGCTGGATCCGCCAGGAAGAGGTTCTGAATGATCGCCCATTGGTTGTCAAAACGGGCAACGTGCCGGGCGGGATCAATGCCTCTTTGAGCGAGGCCGGGGCCGATGATCACCACCTGAATGCCGATGCCCCATACCAGAGGAAAAAAGCCGCATTTAAAAGCCACGCGTTTGCGAAGCTGCCGCAGGTAGGCACGGAAATCTGCCGGAGGCTCATCCGGGGACACCACCACGATGGCCCGGTTGGTGTTCCAGGTCTGCCGTTTCAGAAGGAGGAGGGCATCGGGAATGGAGGCGATGCCATCCACCCGGACAAACCCGTGCTCGGTCATCGTCAGGGCCAGGTCTGACAGCAGTTCATCGTTCATGGGAGGCGGTGGCAAGGCACGCTGTCTGGATGCAGCGTCTTCATGCGCCGGACCTTGCCAGCAAGGCGGACACTTTCAAGAAATTAGCCGTGAGTCTGCATGGGCGCTAGGTACACCACGCTGCAGCCGGTGAAGAGCTTCCTCAATAAGTCGCGCATGAAGTGAGTCTGTTTATGTGCCCTGGGGCTCATGGAGCTTCCGCGCGGCCACCACGAAGTCGAGCCAGGCGAGGCGGCGCTGACACTCCGGGCAGACGTTGTCCCAGGTATGCTCCGGGGGTGGGTAGATCACACGGAGCAATGGGAAGGGACACGCAGCTCTCAACTTCCGCGGTGACACACCGAAATAGGCCGGATCGTAGGAAAGAAAATCAATCCAGCAAAAATTGCACAGCACGATGGGAAGCTTTCCGAACGCTTCGTACTCGGCGTATTGATGTTTGCCTTCACGCAAGTGCTGCAGTTCTTCCGGATGGTGGCCGCAGTCCATGCAGGGCGCCACCTCCCGCCGCTCAAGCGGGGAGAAGCACAGCGGGCATTGCGGTGGGTTTTTCATGCAAACAAGCTTGTCGTCGGTGCCGTAACAAGCCGCTGGTTGTTCGGCATTCCATCGAACATTTCATGCGTGGTCAGATCGAAAGGCAGTATTGAAGTGGTCGAAGCCGGCTGCTTCCATGTCGAAACAGGCTTTGCCGTGCATGAAGTCGAACAAGTCGGACCGTGCTTTGGCAGAGATCTCGAAGACCGAGGGCGTGAAGGTCATGTCGCGATGACGCCCGCGGGTCACGTAATCACGAAAAGCGTCTTTGCTGGCCAGCGCGGCAGTAGGGAGCTCGCTTAGAAGGACGTGGTTCTCCCCGACCCACATGCGCCATCCTTCGTGTTCATTGTTGGTTCGACGAAAGCTCATCCATGAAAGTGTAACCGCCAAAGCACGGCGGCTGCAAGACAGACATGGGAATCTGCTGGAAGGCCGCTCTTGTGCGCTGGGTGTGGCGGGGCGCTGATCGACGGGCAGGAGCGCCCATCGTACTTACACCAGATCCGCCCGCGTGAACGCCGCGACCACCGGATAGCCTTTCTCCTCGATCGCCGCGCGGCCGCCTTCGGAGCGGTCCACGAGGATGAGGGCGAAGGCGACTTTGCCGCCTTCTTCTTCGATGGCTTCGATGGCCTTCAGAGTGGAGCCGCCGGTGGTGATGACGTCATCGACGACGACGACGGGCTGCGTGGTGATGAAGTTTCCCTCGATGCGCTTGCCGCGGCCGTGTCCCTTGGCTTCCTTGCGCACCACAAAGGCCTGCACGGGCGTCGCGTCGCCCGCGATGCTGGAGCTCATGGCGACGGCGAGAGTGAGAGGATCCGCCCCCATGGTGAGGCCGCCGAGGGAGCCGATGCTGAGGCCGCGCTTTGCCTCTTCTTTGCGCAGCAGGTCATGCAGCACCCGGCCCACGAGCACGGCGCCGCGGGCGTCCAGCGTGGTGACGCGGCAGTCCACATACAGGTCGCTCTCCTTGCCGGAGGCGAGCGTGAATTTGCCGGTCTTGACGGACTTGGCTTTGAGAATTTTGAGGAGTTCTTCGCGGTCTTGTTCGAGGGACATACTCCGGCCAAATAAAGGGGCTGGCATGGAATGACAAGCGCTTTGCACCGCGGGATGCTGGCGCAGTGAATTTCCTATTGACCGCACAAGGCATTTCCCGGTATTTCTCGCAGCATGAAGTGGAAAATTTTCTTTGTGGGCCTCGGGCTGGCAGGCGGGACGGTAGGCGCATCAGCCAAGACACCGTCATGGTACGAACCGCGCGCCAGCGACCTGAGGCTGCAGGGCAGCTGCGCGGTGAGTGGCACGCGCATCTACTCCCTTCCGGAGCAGAAACTCGTCATCAATCCGAAGCTGCTCGCGGCCAGGACAGACTCCCTGGAGCTGTCCTTTGAAAAAGGCACCTCGGTCACAGCGACGGTGTTTGAAGTGGGCCCGGGCGGCAGGCTGATCTTTCGCGACTGCAACCTGAACCAGGTGTGTGTGATCTGCCAGCCTGGCGGAGAGGTGCGGATCGAGAATTGCGCGCTGATGCAGGCTTACTTTCCCGCCGCCGACCCCGTTTCCACAGAGCCTGGTTCCCCCACGCCGAAGATCGTGATCCAGGATTCCGTCATCAGCCATTCGCACATCGGCTCTCCTGTGGCCACGGGTCTGACGGCCAAAAACAGCCGTTTCATCATCTCAGAGCTCACCGCCACCCAGCAGGACGGCGCCAACACGGTCTCCAGTTTCAACGGCTGCGTTTTCTCCCAATGCACGCTGATGGCCGGCGAGGTGCTCATGTGCTCCTCCCAGTGTTGGTTCAGCCAGTGCGAGTACCCCGGTGAGTTTCCCCAGGATTTCGCGTCCTACCTGCCGAAGCCCGTGCTGGTGCAGGTGGCCTGGAGCGGCCTCGCGCCGGTGAGCCTGCCGAAGAAGGCGGGCATGGTGTTTTTTGAATCAATCGATGCGTCGTCCCTGAGTTCCGCAGGCACGCGGAGCGGCGGCCCTGAGCTGGCGAGCTCCGCGGCAGCGGGCCAGAACCTCACGGACGCCCTGAGCCTGGCCGATGTGAATGGAAGCATTGCCAAATACCCGTCCAGAATCACCTCCACCCCCAGCGCGCTCTCATCCACATCCACGGCCACACCCGTACAGGCGCCCACGGTGGTGGCGGCGGGGCTGAACTTCAAGGCCCGCCTCACCAGCGTGAACGGCCTGCTGATCCAGCAGCTGCTGTCCGGAGAGGAGGCGGGAATGGTCACCAAGATGAGCCTCACGGCGCTGCCCTCTCTCGGCAGCCAGCCTTCGGTGGTGAAGTTCAACCAGTCGGTGGGAGACGACATGCAGAAGGCCCTGGATGAGGTGAGCAAGTTCACGCAGCTCCGTCATGGCGGCCTGCCAGGCGGGCACACGGTGGAGGTCGGATTCGCGGACAAGTACGTGGCCAAGGACGGCCCCTCCGCCGCCGTGGCCTGTGCGCTGCTGCTGGAAGGGGCCATCACCGGGAAGACATGGGACCCCGCCTTTGCCGTGACGGGAGACATGAATGCCGACGGCAGCGTGCAGCCCATCGGCGGCGTGCAGGCAAAGATCCGCGGTGCCACGAAGGGCGCCTGCAAGCTCGTGGGAGTGCCGGTGAAAAATGAAAAATCGGTGCTGGATGTTTTGATTCTGGAGGGCCCGGCCCCGCTGGTGGGCATCACCGTCTTTGGCATCAAATCCTTCGACGAGGCGCTGCTGCTGGCGGGCTCTGAACGCCCGCAGGCGCTGCAGGCGGCCCTGACGGACTTTGACAACATGCGCACGGTGATGCTGCGGGACCCGCGCCAGATAGTGCCGCTGCTGCGCACGCCGCACGCCGCGCAGCGCCTCCAGGCGCTGCTGGCCGCCGCGCCCAACTGCTACTCCGCGAAGTATCTGCTGATGTACGTGCAGGGCCGCGCCCCGCGCACCCTGTCCATCGGCGGCTCCATCGAGGCTGCGCAGGGCAGCGCGGACGCCATCGTGTCTTCCATCGATCATGACGTGGACACGAACGTCTCCAGCCTCAAGGGAGACGAACTGGGCACCAGCCTGAACAAGCTGCGCACCCTGCGCCCGCTGCTGGACCCGCGCGTCTGGCCCTATGTGGACAATCTGACGACTTACGGCGATGTGATCCGCAGCGCACTGCTCAATCCCGTGCGCTCGGGCGCGCGCTACGTCGATCTCGTCACCAAAGCCAACAAAGCCGCCGCCGGCGCCAAGGCGGCCTATCAAAAGCTGATCAACGACGTTCAGGTGCGCGAAGAGCTGGGGCTGTAGGACCCCGAACTCTGGCTCCTGGCTTCGGAGCCCTCACATCGAGTGCTCTGGAGGAATGAGGCTTCCATTCAGCGCGGCGCAGGAAGACAGGATTCCCCATCAAGGCGTCCTGTGAGTCCTGTCATCCTGTCCAAATCGGCGGCCTGGGACCGCGACGAGTTCAATGGGTCTTTAGCTCCCAGCAGGTGGCAAAACACGAGGGCAGCGGGAAGCGCAGGCGGGAGCGCCTGCGCGGAACGGTCTGGCTTGGCGGAGTGCTGCGGGCTCGGAGGGCCCGCGCTCCAAAACGGGTTGCGACACGCCGTGCACCGTCCCGTTTTCAGACGCCGCCGCCTTCGGTTTCGGAAGCGTCGCTCTCAGTCTCGTTTTCCGCCTCGTTTTCGCCTCTGGTCTCGCTCTCCGGTTCTGTTTCTGTTTCTGGCGCTGCCTCTGCCTCCGGCTCCGATTCAGTTTCGGATTCCGACTCTGCCGCAGGCTCTTCACTCGTCGCTTCGGACTCGGGTTCTTCCTCCGCGACGGGCTCGTCAGACTCTGCTTCCGCGGCCTGTTCAGGCTCTGCTTCTGCGGCGGGCTCGGGCTCGGGTTCGGCTGCAGATTCGGCGTTTGTTTCTTCGCCGGCTGGGGCTGAAGCAGCAGCAGCAGCAGCAGCATCGGCTTCACCGGCCGGCGGTGCTTCCGCATTCGCATTCGCATCCGGCGCTGGCACCACGCCGTCCACCGTGAGGGTCACGCCCACGGCCTTCGCGGCGTCCGCAGCAGGACCGCCGAAGGCCAGCAGCGTGGCCACTTCGTCCTGCATGTCGGCGATTTCATCCAGGCGCAGCTCGGGATCCCGCACGATGAAGATCTCACCGGTCTTCTTGTTTTCGTAGAAGAGCATCTTCGCGCCATCCACCTCCTTCTCGGCGGTCTGCGAGAGCTGGCGTTTGCGCTCCAGCATCAGGGCCAGGATGTAGCGCGCGTTTTCCGTGCGCGGGTCGCCTTCCTCAATGAAGCGCTGCAGCAGGGCCTGCGCGCTTTCCTTCGGGGCGATCTCGGGCTTCGGCTCCACGAGGACCTTGTTGTAGATGGTCTTCCAGGAGGCCACGGGCTTGCGCTGCTCCAGCTCCTGCGGCCAGGCTTCGGCGCACACATCCCGCCGCACGTAGCCGTTTTCCTCCGGGTCGAAATAGATGGTGGTGTGGAAGCTTTCGCCGTCTTCAAAGGGACGGCCGGTGATGGCGCAGGCGTGCGCCCGACTGCGGATGGACCAGTTTTGCTGCATCAATGAATCAGTGAGGTTTAAAGTTGCAGGTTTGAAGTTTCAAGTGGCCGAGGCGCCCGGCACGGCGGCGCTGCGGTTGCGCGGGCGGGCGATCTGCGCGGCCTTCTTCTTGAAGAGGCGGAGCGTGAACGTGGGCAGGTCGCGGTTCTGAGAGCGGTAATGGAACAGCACGGCCCCGAGCGTGCCAAACAGCAGGTGCGGCATCCACACCGTGAGCCAGGGGGGCAGGTGGCCGCCTTTGCCGAGATTGAGGAAAAGATTGTTCATGAACATGAAGATGAAGAAGATGAAGACGCTGCCTGCAATGCCGCCCACCGAGCCGCGGCGGGAGTAGGCCACGCCCAGCGGCGCCGCCACCAGCACCAGCGCCATGGCCTGCCACGGCAGGGCAAAGCGGTGCCAGAGGTGCGTGCGGAAGGGGGCCAGCTTGTCATCCGCCGCCTTCGGGTGGGCGCGCAGGTAGGACACCAGCTCCGGCACGCTCATGAAGTCCGGGCGCAGCGCGTAGCTCACGAGGCTCCAGGGAGTTTCCTCGATGCCGGCCACCTCCAGCACACGCTGGCCGTTTTTGTCTTCCGGAAAGGAGCGGATGTCCGCCGCGCTGCCGTTTTTGTAGATCCATTCCTTGCCGTCGTAAAAACGCCATCCGGCGCGCGGGGACCAGCCCACCGCCGGCGCGATGATGGTGCGCCGGGGCTGCCCTTGGGCGTCCTCCTCACGAATCTGCACGCCGTGCATGCGCTCCTGGCCGCTGCGCATGGAGAAGGGAAAGGTGGCCACGTACCAGGTGCGGCGCGTCTGCTCATCATGAAACATGATGGCGGAGGCCATGATGGAGTCCGCCGCATGCACGCTCATGGCGCGGAAGACGGCCTCGCGGTTCCCCTCCGCGCGCGGAGCCCAGTAGTAGTTGGCCGCCATGTCCAGCATGCAGGCATAGACGCTGCACACGAAGATGGGGCGCAGCACCCGGGAGAGACTCTGCCCGGTGCCGAGCATGGAGATGAGCTCGTTCGCCTTTGACATGCGCGTCAGCGAGTACAGCACGGCCAGCAGCAGGGCCACGGGCAGGATCTGCGTGTACACAAAGGGAATCATCCCCAGGTAGAAGGTGATCACCCTCACCGCGCCGGATTTTGACTCCTGGAAGTCCTTCATGTTGTCCAGCAGATCCATGATGATCCACAGGGTGAAGAAGGACACGAAGCAGAACACCAGCGGATGGAGGAAGGTGCGCAGGGTGTAGCGCTCCAGAATGCCGATGCGCCGGTAGTAGTGCAGGGCAAACGGGGCCGAGAGAAACACCAGCGCGATGAAAACCAGCTTGAAGGCAAAGGCCACGGGCACCGGCGGCTCCCCGATCTCCGTCATGTGCGAATGCGCGATGTAGTCCACCAGATCGCTGGCGATGGCCCACACCGCCAGGGAGACGGAGGCCACGCTCACGGGAAACATGAGCCGGCGCAGGTCTCCCCAGCGCCGCCAGATGACGATGAGCAGCACCGGCACGCCCAGCCTGATCCACAGATTGAGATAGGGCAGCACCCGCGCCAGCACCAGGATGCCCTCCGGCACATCCATCTGGGACTGCTGCGCCTGCTGCACCGCGGCATCCACCGCATCATCCGGGTGGGTGCGGTGCCAGCCCATGAGCATGGAGATGATCAGCAGGGTGATGATCACGGCAAACGAACCCCGCCCGAGATAGGGGAGTTCACGCGCCTTTTGCCAGGCCTGCATCACACGTTGCAACCACTGCTTCATGCCGGAGGGGCCATGAGAGTCGGTGAGAGGGCCGGGTGCGTCAAGGCTGCACGGGCACCGGACCCAAAGAAGAAGCCCGGAGCGGCGGCCCCGGGCTTCGAATTTCTCAGAGGTTTGAGAGGCTTGGGAACCGGCTCACTTCACGTCCAGGCACACGCCTTCGACGGTGCTGCGGGCGAAGATTTTGCCGTTGGCCAGGATCGGGTAGCTCCAGACCTTGCCGTCCAGCACGTCCTTGCGCGCCACTTCCTTGTATTTGTCAGGGCTGGCCTCGACGACCACGATCTCGCCCTTGTCGCTGGTGGCGATGATCTTGTCTCCGGCGAGGATGACCTGGCCGGGGCCAAAGCCCTTCTCCGCCCACTTGTCCTCACCCGTGCGGATGTCCACGCAGGCCAGGGGGCCGGCGCCGTATTCCTTGAAGCTGAACATGCCGTAGAGGTAGCCGTCCTTCACCACCGGGGTGCTCCAGTGGTTGAAGCACTGGTTTTCACGGCGCCAGATCTGCGTGGCCTCCAGCTTGTCGCCGCTCTTGCTGATCTTGAAGGCGCCCGCGCCCACGCCGTAGCCGGCGGAGCAGTACACGATGTCCTGATAAACCACGGGAGAGGCCGCGGTGCTCACCTTGTAGGGGAAGGGGGCGCGCCAGAGGACATCGCCCTTCTGCGGGTTCACCGCGACGAGGCCGGTCTGCGTGAAGAAGATGGCCTGATGCACGCCCAGGATGTCTGCCAGCACGGGGGTGGCGTGGGTCATCTTGTCGTCCTCGCCCTTCCAGAGCACTTTGCCGGTGTTTTTGTCCAGGCCGATGAGCGCCTGGCCTGCGCCGCCGCCGGCGAGCAGAAGCACATCGCCGTCGATCACGGGAGACGCGGCGTTTTCCCATTTGATCTGCACGCCCGCGTTGTCCTTCATCACATCATGGTCCCAGACGGGCTTGCCCGTGGCGGCGTCAAAACAGAAGACATGCAGCATGGAGTCGATGGCATACACCTTGCCGCCATTCACCACCGGGGTGGAGCGGGAGCCGTCTCCGCCTTTGTTATCGGGCGTGCCGGAGTCGCCGCCGCCGTCATACTTGGGCACCACGCTCAGTGGCTTGCTCCAGAGTTCCTTGCCGTTCTTTTCATCCAGGCAGGTGAGCATTTCGCCGCTGTTGCCCTCGCTCTCTCCGGTGACGAGAGTGTACACCTTGCCGCCAGCCACCGCGAAGGAGCTGAAGCCGTTGTGGGTGGGGTGCTTCCAGACCTGCTTGAGGCTCCACTTGGCATTGGCCAGAGCGGGCACGATGCCGTTGCCGGACGGGCCGCGGAAGGTGCCCCAGTCGGTGGAGTCAGCGGAGAAGGCGGTCGTGGCCAGGGCCAGGCCGAGTGCGGTGGTGAGGTGAGTGCGTGTCATGATGAATGAGGAGGGGGGGATGGGAACGGGCAAGGCGCGGAGGCTCTTTCGTGCAGCATCGTCACAGAAGCGAACGCGGCTGCGCGGGATGGATATTAAACTGCGGACTGGCGCGAATGTCCACGAATGAGCGCACGAGTTGTGTGCGGGGCCGGCAATAGGATGGGCGTGGCGTAAGCCCGCCCGCCCATAAGCGTGCTGCGAACGCCACGGCGTATGAGAGTCCTCGCAGTCGGGCGGAATTACTCCACCGGCCGGCGGGAGCGCGGCTCGGCGTGCACTTTGTCCGTGGCGCCTGCGGCGGTGACGAAGGGGCCGTCAGCCATCGGGGCCACTTTGCTGAAGCCCACTTCCGGCATGTCGCTGGGCTTGCCTTCCAGGGGGAAGTCTTTGCGCAGCGGGAAAAACGGAAAGCCTTCCCACATGAGGATGCGGCGCAGGTCTGGATGGCCGCTGAACTTGATGCCCATCATGTCGTACACCTCGCGCTCATGCCAGTTGGCGGTGGGCCAGAGATCGCTCACGGTGGGGACTTCCTCATCCTCCGCCACGGCGGCGCGCACGCGCAGGTGCTGCAGGTGGCCGTAGCCATAGAGCTCATACACCATCTCAAAGCGCGGCTCGCGGCCCATGTAGTCCAGGCTGGAGACGTCCACGAGGTAGTCGAAGTTCAGCTCATCGCGGCAGTACTTCAGCAGCGGCTTGGCGCTGGCGAGTTTGACCACGAGGGTGTGCTCTCCACGAAACTCCTTCGTTTCCAGCACGGCATCGCTGAACTTCTGCTTCAGGGCTTCCACCATTTGAGGGGCTTTCATGGTCGTCAGAAAAAATTAAGCGGTGAGTTCCTCCAGAAGCTCCCTCTTCTGGTCTGAGGTGGAGTGCTCGGTCTCGATCTTGTGCTGCAGGCGCATGAGGCCTTCCAGCAGCGCCTCCGGGCGCGGCGGGCAGCCGGAGATGTAAACGTCCACCGGAATAAGCTGGTCGATGCCCTGCAGCACCGCGTAGCTGCGGTACATGCCGCCGCTGCTGGCGCAGGCGCCCATGGCGATGCACCACTTCGGCTCCGGCATCTGGTCCCACACGCGCTTCACCGCCAGGGCCATCTTGTAAGTCACCGTGCCGGCCACGATCATCACGTCGGCCTGGCGGGGGGAAAAGCGCATCACCTCCGCACCGAAGCGGCTCAGGTCATAGCGGCTGCACGCCGCGGCCATCATTTCGATGGCGCAGCAGGCCAGGCCCATCGGCATCGGCCACATGGAGTTCTTGCGCATCCAGTTGATGGCGGCGTCCATCTTGGTGACGATGATATTGCCTTCGACCTTCGAGTCGTAAGCAGCAACAGTGGAATCAGCGGAGGCGACCATGGGAGTCAGGGGATTTTGGGACCCCTAGAATTACGCCCCCTGCGCAGGGGCGGCAATCGGATTGTGAAATATTTCACAAGGGGGGAACGATCAGCAGTTGGAAACGAGCCTTGGTGCGGTCTCAAGCTGAGAAGGCTTCATCGTTCTTGATACAGGCCATTTTCAATGGTTTGTGGTATTAGATGATATGAACCCCCTAGACCCAGCTCGGCTATGAAAGGAAGAAGCACAAATCGCTCATAGATTCTTGCAATTCGCTTCCATGATAAAGCGACGTAACGAATTTATTTTCAGTAATTTATATTTGATTTCAGCGCGCTTTCAGAAACCACCATTCATCAAAATTGATAAAGTGGTTGACCCCAAACGAGAGGGGTGATGCTTTCTAGGTATGTCCGAATCATTTCTTCGCTACACTGACCTCGCTGCAGCCATCCAAATGGCGCGGCTCATGGCATGAGCACGGAACAAATCATCCGAGCGCTCACGGGTGGCATGGTCTATAAAGATGCACTTCGGCTGGCGAGGAGGGCAGCGCCACTGATGGATCTTTCAGTTCAGGAGTTCATGCGTCTTCGCAAGAATTTGTCCTGATCAAGCCTGTTCTACTTTTGCGATGAACCGCTCGCTGTAGCCTTCTTTGAGAAGTTGGTCACGTTTCAATGGCTTACCTTTGGCAGCCGCTTGCTGTTTGACCGCCGCGAGCAATTGTGAAATGCCCTGATCAAGCAACTGATTGTCGCTCTTGATCCGTTTCGTGGCTGCGGCGGCTTTCTTCATGTGTTGAAGATTACGCACCTAAAGCATCGCTGCCAATCAATTGTTGCGGGCAACAATTACTGACGATCACAAAGGAGTTCACGCCCCAACTGCGCCAAGTGCCAGCTCCACCTGTGCCATCTTTGACACTTTGGCACAATCTTTGACTCCTTGGCCGTTGACCCCTTGACCTCTCACATCACTCACAATCAACAACTTACATTCCTAAAACCCCACTTGGCACGCGTCTAGCCATAGAAAGACCACCAAAACCCTCAGTTTAACCTTTCTCCCCCAACCCTAAAACCATGAGCAAAATCCTCGGCATTGACCTCGGCACCACCAACTCCTGCATGGCCGTCCTCGAAGGCGGCAAAGCCACGGTGCTGGAAAACAGCGAAGGCGCACGCACGACGCCTTCCATCGTCGCCTTCACCAAGAGCGGCGAACGAGTCGTCGGTCAGGCCGCCAAGCGCCAGGCCGTCACCAACCCCCGCAACACCGTCTTCTCCGTGAAGCGCCTGATGGGCCGCAAATTCACCGAACTCACCGACGCCGACAAGCGCATGCCCTACAAGATCGTGGCCGCTGCCAATGGCGATGCCCACGTGCAGGTGGAAGTCGGCGGTGAAACCAAGACGTATTCCCCGCAGGAAGTCAGCGCCATGATTCTCTCCAAGCTGAAGGCCGACGCTGAAGCCAAGCTGGGTGAAACGATCACCGACGCCGTCATCACCGTCCCCGCCTACTTCAATGACTCCCAGCGCAACGCCACCAAGGCTGCAGGCGAAATCGCCGGCCTGAACGTGCGCCGCATCATCAATGAGCCCACCGCCGCCTCCCTGGCCTACGGCCTCGAAAGCAAGTCCGACGAAAAGATCGCCGTGTATGACCTTGGCGGTGGTACCTTCGACATCTCCGTCCTCGAAATCGGCGACGGCGTCTTTGAAGTGCTCGCCACGGACGGCGACACCCATCTGGGCGGTGACGACTGGGACAACACCCTCATCACCTGGATCGTCAACGAGTTCAAAGCCGACAGCGGCATCGACCTCAGCGGCCAGCCGGACGCCCTGCAGCGCATCAAGGAAGAAGCGGAGAAGGCCAAGATCGCCCTCAGCTCCAGCCAGAGCTACGACCTGAACCTGCCCTTCATCACCGCCGACGCCACCGGGCCGAAGCACATCATGAAGACCCTCACCCGCGCCAAGATGGAGCAGCTCTGCGACTCCCTCTTTGAGCGCACCATGAAGCCCGTGCGCGACTGCCTGGCCGCCGCCAAGCTGGACGCCAGCAAGATCGACGAACTCGTGCTCGTGGGCGGTATGACCCGCATGCCCAAGGTGGTGGAAACCGCCAAGAAACTGGCCGGCAAGGACCCGCATCAGGGTGTGAACCCGGACGAAGTGGTCGCCATCGGTGCCGCCATCCAGGGCGGTGTGCTCAAAGGCGACGTCAAAGACGTGCTCCTGCTCGACGTGACGCCGCTGACCCTCGCCATCGAAACCGCTGGCGGTGTGGCCACGCCGATGATCCCGCGCAACACCACCATTCCGAAGAAGCACAGCCAGACCTTCTCCACCTATGCCGACCAGCAGCCCGGCGTGGAAATCGTGGTCCTGCAGGGCGAGCGCCCCATGTCCCGCGACAACAAGACCCTCGGCACCTTCAAGCTCGACGGCATCCCGCCGATGCCCCGTGGCGTGCCGCAGATCGAAGTGACCTTCGACATCGACGCCAACGGCATCCTGCACGTCTCCGCCAAGGAAAAGACCACCGGCAAAGAGCAGCGCATCTCCATCCAGGGCAGCTCCGGCCTCAGCCAGGACGAGATCGAAAAAGCCAAGCGCGACGCTGAAGAGCACGCCGAGGAAGACCGCAAGCGCAAGGAAGGCGTGGAAGTGAAGAACAAGGCCGACAGCCTGAGCTACGAGATCGAGAAGACCCTGAAGGAGTGGGGCGACAAAGTCCCTGCCGAGCAGACCAAGCCGATCACCGACAAGCTCGCCGATCTCAAGTCCGCCATCGAAGCGAACGACATCGACAAGATGAAGTCGCAGACCGAAGAGATCGAGAAGCTGTTCGCCGCCGCCTACCAGGCCGCTGCCGCCGCAGGAGCCGGAGCCCCCGGTGCCGAAGGAGGCATGCCCGACATGAGCGGCATGGGAGGCCAGCCCTCCGGCGGCACCGCCGAAGCCAAGTCCCAGGACAAAGGCAAGGTGGTCGATGCCGACTTCGAAGTCGTGGACAAGGACAAGTGAGTTCTTCTAACTGACGCAAACTCAGCTAGCTGACCTAATGTTGTCTCTTCAGACCAGAACGATTCCCACTCCGGTGACGAGCCTCCGCGGCTCGTCACCGCGTGGCGTCCTGGAAGGACGCGAGATATTAGCCGGTGGTGCAACCACCGGTTCGTATCGCACGTCCTCGGTTCTCTCCCGTGGCGCACCGGTAGGTGCGCGAGAAGCGTCCGCCATCGGCCCAGCGCCGGTTCGCGGCTGCTTCTCGCGCCCCTCCAGGGCGCTCTCTTCCCCAACGCTGGGGAATCGCGTGGATCCGGTGGTTGCACCACCGGCTAATATCTTTCGTGCCTCCGGCACGACCGAGCGGCACTCGTTCGTACCCCTCGTTTCCCCACGATGAGCCTCGAAGCCCTCAAAGAACTGTCCGCGCTCGATGGAGAGGTGAAACGCCTCCTCCAGCGATACGAGGAGCTGCTGCTGCAGAGGCGGCGGCGCTACCTCTCGCAGATCGTGGAGTGCTTTGCAGGGCTCACGGAGGCGGAGGGCTTCCGCATCAAGCGCGATCCCATGGGCGTCAGCGCGCGCCTGTCAGACACGGAGCTGGCCATCAGCGGCACGGACCCGTCCCACATTCTCGTCGAGGCGCAGGCCAAGTACATCATCACCTGCTCGCTGGCGCAGAACCGCGCCTACGGCATCCTGCTCTGCCGCCAGCCGCTGGTGGAGTTCACCAACCAGAGCTCCGACACGAACGACCAGATCACCAACAAAAAGCTGGAGATCCAGTACCTGCAGTCGCTCATCGAAAACCAGAGCAACGACCAGTGGTACGTCATCGGCCGCCTGGAGACCATGGCGGACAACCTCAACATGGTGGGAGTGCAGCCGCAGTTTGAGTCTTTCCAAACCTTCGACCAGGCGGTGAAAACCGCGCTGCGTGAAATCTCCAACGCCGCCATCGCCCCCCGCGCGCCATGAAGACGACGAACTCACAGCTTCCCATGATGGCGCAGCGCTCCGATGCCCGGAGCGCGGGCGCTGCGCGGCTTTGCACGCTCGTCACCCTCGCCGCCCTTCTCGCCGCCTGCGGTAAAAAGCAGGAGGCACCGAAGGCCGCTGAGGCTCCGAAGCCGGCTGCTGTCTCTGACACCAAGATCGAGGCGGAAGTCTCCGCGGCGCTCACGCCGGCACCGGCTGCTTCTGCCGCGGACCAAGCCTTGAAGGCTGAAGCGGAAGACATCCTGGGCCGCTACCCCGGCAAGAACGCCGTGGAGCTGCTCGCCACGCCTGAGGTGAAGGACAAGCTGGCCGCGACGATGAAGAAGCTCGCCGCCGACCCTGTGCTCATGAAGCGCGTCAACTCCAGCGTGGATCTGGCCGCCCAGATCAAAGGCCTCGAAGGCGCGGCCAAGCTGGACCTGGACATGAAGGACTACGACCGCGCCCGCACCTCCCGCATGCTGCAGTCCGTGCTTTCCGAAGAGCCGCAGCGCATCGTGGACTTCCTCATTGGCGAGATCGGTGAAGCAGCGCCGGACCTCAGCTACGGCGGCCTCGAGCGCGCACCGAACGGCGTCGCCATCGTGCCAAACACCATCCCCGCTCCGGCGCCCGCGCCCGCGCCTCCTCCGGAGGAATGACGAAACCAGAATTCCGAATGACGAATCAAGTTCCAATGACGAAACCCCGAACATCTGCCGAAACGCCCCGTAGCACTTCCTTCGTGCCTGAGGCTTCGTCATTCATTCGACATTCCTCATTCTGGTTTCGTCATTCCTCTCTCCGCAAACACCACAATCTCCTTTCCTAGACTTTCCGCCCGGCCAGCCGGCACACCAACCCGTGTGACAGCAGGCCGGGCAGACAACCCGAACCAAACCGAACCAGAACCAGAAACCCTAAAAGCAGAAACCAGACCAACTATGGCCACCTCCATCACTCCCCTCGGACGCCGCGTCCTCGTGAAGCGTTCCTCCAGCGAAGAAAAGACCGCCGGCGGCATCTTCCTTCCCGACACCGCCAAAGAAAAGCCCCAGGAGGCTGAAGTGCTCGCACTCGGCACCGGCAAGGACGACGAAGGCAAAGACGTGTCCACCCTCTTCACTGTGAAGAAGGGCGACAAAGTCCTCATCTCCAAGTACGGCGGCACGGAAGTGAAGCTCAACGGCGATGACGTCCTCATCATCAACGAAACCGACATCCTCGGCATCATCGGCTAATCCCCACTCAAACCTCACACCCCCAACTCACTACTTATACTGTTATGGCTAAACAACTTCATTTCGACGAACACGCCCGCCAGGCCCTTCTCCGCGGCGTCACCAAGCTCGCCAAGGCCGTCAAGGCCACGCTCGGCCCCTCCGGCCGCAACGTCATCCTGGAAAAGAAATTCGGCTCCCCCACCATCACCAAGGACGGTGTGACCGTGGCCAAGGAAATCGAGCTTCCAGACCCCTATGAAAACATGGGCGCCCAGCTCATCAAGGAAGTCTCCTCCAAGACCTCCGACACCGCTGGCGACGGCACCACCACCGCCACCGTGCTGGCTGAAGCCATCTACTCCGAAGGTCTCCGCAACGTGACCGCCGGCGCCAACCCCACCTCCCTGCAGCGCGGCATCCTCAAGGCCACCGAGGCCATCGTCGCCAAGCTCAAGGAAATCTCCACCCCCGTGAAGGACAGCAAGGAAGTGGCCCAGGTCGCAACCGTGTCTGCCAACTGGGACGCCAGCATCGGCAACATCATCGCCGAAGCCATGGACAAAGTGGGCAAGGAAGGCACCATCACCGTGGAAGAGGCCAAGAGCATCGAAACCACTCTGGAAGTGGTGGAAGGCATGCAGTTCGACAAGGGCTACCTCTCCCCCTACTTCGTGACCAATCCGGAAACGATGGAGTGCAACCTCGAGAACGCCTACATCCTCATCAACGAGAAGAAGGTCAGCAACCTCAAGGACATGCTGCCCCTGCTTGAGAAGGTCGCCCGCTCCGGCAAGCCCCTCCTCATCATCGCTGAAGACGTCGAAGGCGAAGCCCTGGCCACCCTCGTGGTGAACAAGCTGCGCGGCACCCTCAACATCGTCGCCGTCAAGGCTCCTGGCTTCGGCGACCGCCGCAAAGCCATGCTGGAAGACATCGCCATCCTCACCGGTGGCCGCTGCATCACCGAAGACCTCGGCATCAAGCTTGAGAACATCGAGCTCTCCGACCTCGGCCGCGCCAAGCGCATCACCATCGGCAAGGAAAACACCGTCATCGTTGAAGGTGAAGGCTCCTCCGAAGCGATCGCGGGCCGCGTTTCCCAGATCAAGAACCAGATCGCCGAAACCACCAGCGACTACGACCGCGAGAAGCTCCAGGAGCGCCTTGCCAAGCTCGCCGGCGGCGTTGCCGTCATCAACGTCGGTGCCGCCACCGAAACGGAGATGAAGGAAAAGAAAGCCCGCGTCGAAGACGCCCTGCACGCCACCCGTGCAGCCGTTGAGGAAGGCATCGTCCCTGGCGGCGGTGTGGCCCTCATCCGTGCTCAGGCCGCCATCGGCGACCTCAAGCTCGTCGGCGACGAAAAGACCGGCGCTGAAATCATCGCCCGCGCCATCGAAGCCCCCCTCCGCCAGCTGGCCGCCAACGCCGGTCTGGAAGGCGCGCTCATCGTGGCCGAAGTGAAGAAGGGCAAAGGCAACAGCGGCTACAACGTCGCCACCGGCGAATACGTGGACCTCATCAAGGCTGGCGTCGTTGACCCTGCCAAGGTGACCCGCAGCGCTCTCCAGAACGCCGCCTCCATCTCCGGCCTGCTCCTCACCACGGAATGCCTCATCGCAGACATCCCCAAGGAAGAGAAGGCTGACGCCGGTCACAGCCATGACCACGGCGGCATGATGTAATCACATCCTTTTGACCGCTGCGTGACCCAACCCACGCGGCGGCTCAGAAACCCAAAACGCCACGCGGCCCGGAAGCAATTCCGGGCCGCTTTTTGGTACTCAATCCTCTGCGTGCCCCGTCACTCTCTCAATCCTCCTCTTCCTCCTGCTCTGCCTCTTCCTCCCGGACTCCAGGAGTAGGAGTAAGAGAAGGAGTAAGATTGAAATGCTCGCGGAACTCACTCATATTTTCAGCGTTTTCCCGCTGCACGAACCTTTCTTATTCCCATCCTCCCATGACCCTCTCCCACGCTCTCCGCCTCTCCGCTCTCACCGCCGCCCTGGCCCTCTGCAGTTGCGCCACCAGCACCCCGCACGCCACCATCATCGCTCCTCTCACCGCTCAGATCTGCCAGGGCGACGAGGTTTATGCCAAGGTGACTACTTCGGACGGCCGCATGACCGAGGCAGAGTGCGAGACGCTCGGCCTGCAGATCACCCGCGACGTCCAGGCCATGGCACCGCCCCCGGCTGGCGCACCCAACCGCTATGACGTGGAGGTGAACATCACCCGCTACTCTGGCGGGAACTTCTTCGCACGCACCCTGCTGCCCGGCACGGGCCAGATCCGCACGGAGGGCACCGTGACCGTGTATCAGATGCCGAAGCATGTGCTTGTGGGGCAGTTCGTCATCAACAAGCACTTCATGATCGGCGGGATCTATGGAGCAACCGTGGACGTCAACACCATCTCCACCGCCTTCTCGCGCGCCGTGGCCAAGACGCTCTGCCAGGTGCGGTAGGAAGGCACGATGGTCACTCCTGACCGTCGATCAGCCTTCACAAAAGCTCCAGCGCCCCTTCAAATCAAAAGAACGTTCTCCGCCCGCTGAACGTGGCGGGGACGCGCTGACCACCAGACCCGCGTGTCCGCCGCACTCTGCTGGAGCGCGCGCGTCCCGCGTGCCGCATTCAGCGTCCCCGCTGAATGCCGTCCACAAAGGACGGCTCCCTCCCGCAGCTCACAGCAGACCCGACCCGCGGGTGCTTTAGGGACGGTTTTTCGCGAGACGCGAAAACAGCACGCGAGGACGCGCGCGCTCCGGCGTTTCCATCGTCCACCATGTTCCGACCTCTCGCCCTGCTCCTCACCGCCTTCGCTCTTTCCGCCACTGCGGCGGACCAGCCCAATCTCGTCTTCATCCTCAGCGACGATCTCGCTCAAGGCGATCTGGGTTGCTACGGCCAGAAGCTCATCCAGACGCCAAACCTGGACCGCATGGCGAAGGAGGGCACGCGCTATCTTCAAGCCTACTCCGGCACCAGCGTGTGCGCGCCTTCACGCTCCTGCCTGATGACCGGCCTGAATACCGGCCACTGCCCCATCCGCGCCAACCGCGAGATCGGCGCCGAAGGCCAGAAGCCGCTGCCGGCGGGGACCATCACCGTCGCGCAGATCCTTCACGATGCCGGCTACGCCACCGCCTGCATGGGGAAGTGGGGCATGGGCATGTTCGACACCACCGGCAGCCCTTTGAAACTCGGCTTTGACCACTTCTACGGCTACAACTGCCAGCGCCACGCCCACAGCTACTTCCCCACCTATCTCTACAACGACGACAAGCGCTTTGACCTCCCCGGCAACACCGGCCACGGCGTGGGCAAAACCTACGCGCAAAATCTCATCTCCGACGAAGTCATCCGCTGGGTGCGAGAGCACAAGTCCGGCCCCTTCTTCCTCTTCTTCGCCATCACCCTGCCGCATGGAAACTTCGAGATCGACGACCAGGGAATCTACAAGGACAAGCCCTGGACCGAAAAGCAGAAGAACTACGCCGCCATGGTCACCCGCCTCGACAGCGATGTGGGCCGCCTGCTCGCCACGCTCAAAGAGTGCGGCATCGATGAGAAAACGCTGGTGATGACGTCCGGCGACAACGGTTCCTCCTTCGCTCCCGATTCCGAAATGGGCAGGCTCTTTGACCAGGCCTCCAACGGCCTGCGCGGCTACAAACGCAGCCTCTATGAAGGCGGTCTGCGCCAGGCCGCACTGGCACGCTGGCCCGGCCAGGTGCCCGCGGGGCGCGTGACCGATGAGCCCTGGGCCTTCTGGGATTTCCTCCCCACCGCCGCCGAGCTCGCCGGGGCCAAGATCCCCGCCGCCTGCAAAACGGACGGCCTCTCCTTGGTCTCCTTCCTCAAAGGCGGCCCGGCACCGAAGCGCGACCATTTTTACTGGGAACTCCACGAAGGCCCCTCACTCCAGGCCGTCCGCTTTGGCGACTGGAAAGCGGTGCGCAACGGGCCCGAGAAACCCATCGAACTCTACGACCTGAAAACCGACGTCGCCGAGGCCCATGACCTCGCCAAAGAGAAGCCCGATCTCGTCGCCAAAGCCGCCGCGCTCATGGAGTCTTCCCGCACGCCAGATCCCGACTGGCCGCTGGTGCAGAAACGTGGAGGGCAGGGGAGGAAGAAAAAGCCCTGAGTGCGCCCGCAAGAAGGCGAGGTCCGAGAGCAAAGGCCGGCTTGCCGGTCACAAGGCTGTGCGCCCCCCCATTTGCGGTGCCTTGTTCCGGCATGAAATCCTTCTAAACATTGATTTACAGCAAGATAGAACTTAAAATTTTTCAGTGCTGAAGCTGCGTTATTTTGAAATTCCATGGAATTGAGAGTGAAGAAAGCTTGATTATCTATGGAAATTTTAATAGATTTGGAACGCATGAGCTTCCAATCTCCCAACGCCACCCTGCCGCCACCCGGTCTGACTGCTCGCCCCGGGGATCTTTTTGCCAGTGAAGTGGCGGCTCTGGTGCAGGACATCCAGCGCACCCGGGATTGGTTCAACAGCCAGCTCGACGCCCAGCTCTCCGCCCTTCGCCAGCTCTGCGCCACCGCTCCCTCGCCGATGCCGGCGGAGGAGCCGAAGGGCGGTCTTTCCATGGCCACGCTGTTTGAGGCCCCGCGGCCCGTCTCCGCGCCGCTGCCGCCGCCCGTCGTGGAAGTGGTGGCCACCCCTGAGGCGAGCAAGGTCACCTCCGTGCACCAGGCCATCGTCCTCCCTCCTACGCTGACCGCCACTCTGGACCCGCACCTGGAGCAAGCGACCCTGCATGAGCTCAACAACGCCCTGACCCGCGCGTTTTCGGAAATCTCCGCCCGCGGCGGGATGATCGGCTGAATCCCCGGCTCTCCACGTCATCCGAGACAAATCTTCGGCAAGCTCCGGTATTCCGGTGACGTACAAAAGTGCTCTCCATGAATACCATTATCACCGACCCTGTCGTGGCATCGCGCCGCGAATTTCTCAAAACCACCACGAAGACCGTCGCCAGCCTTTCCGCGCTCTCCGGCATCAGCATTCCTTTTGTGCACGCCGCCGGCAGTGATGAAATCCGCACCGCCCTGATCGGCTGCGGTGGTCGTGGCACCGGCGCCGCCAGCAATGCGATGGGCGTGCAGTCCCGCGTGACGCGTCTGGTGGCGATGGCGGACGTTTCCAAAGAGCGCCTGGACTCCAGCTTTGACAACCTCACCAAGAAGCACCCGGACCGCATGTCCGTGTCTGAAGATGCGAAGTTCATCGGCTTTGACGCCTACAAGCATGCCATCGACAGCCTGCGCAAAGGAGACGTGGCCATCTTCACCACGCCGGTGGCCTTCCGCTGGGTGCATTACAAGTATGCCATCGACAAGGGCGTGAACATCTTCATGGAAAAGCCCATCTGCACGGACGGCCCCACCGCCCGCCGCCTGCTGGCCTTGAACGAAGAGGCCAAGAAGAAGAATCTGAAGGTGGGCGTGGGCCTCATGTGCCGCCATTGCCGCGTGCGTGGCGAGCTCTTCAACCGCATCCAGGATGGCGAGATCGGCGACCTGATGCTCATGCGTGCGTACCGCATGCAGGGCGTCATCGGCAGCGTGTTCACTCCGCGTCGTGATCCAAAGGCCCATCCAAACGAGCTGCTCTGGCAGATCAAAAATTTCCACAGCTTCCTCTGGGCCTCCGGCGGCGGCTTCAGCGACTTCAACATCCACAACATCGACGAAGCCTGCTGGATGAAGAACGACTGGCCCGTGGAAGTGCAGGCCAGCGGCGGCCGCAGCGACCGTGGCGACAACGTGGACCAGAACTTTGACCACTACTCCTGCGAGTACACCTTCAAGGACGGCGCCAAGCTCTACCTGGAAGGCCGCACCGCGCTGAACACGCACACCCAGTTTGCCACCCAGGTGCACGGCACCAAGGGCAGCGCCATCGTCTCCACCGCCGGCCACTTCCCCTCCAAGGCCATGACCTTCAAGGGCCAGAACATGGTGCGCTCCAACATCATCTGGCGCGGCAAGCAGCCAGAGCCGAATCCGTATGATCTTGAGTGGCAGGACCTCATCGAGGCCATCATCAAGGACACTCCCTACAATGAAGTGGAGCGCGGCATCAAGTCCAGCGTGACGACCGCCATGGGCCGCGCCGCCGCGCACACCGGCCAGGTCGTGCGCTACAACGACTACATCAACAGCCCCTTCGAGTTCTCCCCGAACGCGGATCAGCTCACGCTCGACGGCCCGCCGCCGCTCGTGGCCGACAAGGACGGCAACTACCCCGTGCCGAAGGCCGGTCAGTTCAAGGACCGCGAGTACGCCATGGAGCCGCAGGCGAATCCCTTCCCGCTCATCCAGTTCCCGCCGGAAGCCGCCCCCGAGCCCCTCTCCCCGCCGGAACGGCCCAAAAAGCCCGCCGCGAAGAAGCCGGAAGCCAAGAAGGCGTAAGACTGAAGCACCCACCGTCTGCTCAACCGCCGCCCCTCACCGGGCGGCGGTTTTTTTTGTGGCGTAGGACTACCGTGGCGAAGCCCGCCCGTCCATCAGCGTACGGCAAACACCCAGGCTTACGCCCCCCCCTCGCAGTCGGTCGCAGGCCGGAACTCCGGACCCTCAACAATCAGCAATCGAATGCTCATCAATCGTCAATCACGCACGCCCAGCGACGCTGTGCGCGAGATCGATTGACGATTGTCGAGCCATCGATTTTAGATTTTTGAAGTGCCAGGCCTGCGCCTTGGAGCAACGCTGCTGTCTGGACGTAGGACGGCCGTGGCGAAGCCCGCCCGTCCATCAGCGTACGGCAAGCACCCAGGCTTACGCACCCCCCCTCGCAGCCGGACGGTTTGGCCGAGAAACGTTCGCGTGATGAAGAGTCCATCATCCGCCAAACACACCCAACGGCGCCTCACTCCGTCAGCGAATGCAGATACTCCTCCAGATTCGTGTATCCATCCCCGTCCGCATCCGCCGTCCCATCCGCAGGGTCTTGCGCATCGAGCCCATGCGCCTGCTCCCATGCATCGGGCATGCCGTCGTGATCAGTGTCGGCAGGCGCGGTGCCGCTGGCGAGTTGAGGATGCCCGCCCACCTGCGCGGGTGAATTGATCATCGAGCCCGTGCCATTTTTCACGTCCGCAGTGATGCGCGCATCCACCGCATCGCGCCTGGGCCGCGTGGCACCGGCTTGTGCCAGCACGCTGGTGCAAGCAGCCTCCGCATCCGTCACCGTCACAGGCCACGTGGCAAACCGCTGCGCCGCGCGGTACTGCGTGGGCGCGATCTTCTGATCAAACTTGTAGCTCACCAGCGACCATTCATCGCCGCTGTTTGCCGCGCGGTGCGGGCCGCGGTTGCCCTCCACATAGACCTTCGGAACGCCGCTGGAATTCACGATGATCTCATACAGCCCGGGCTCGGTGGAGCGGCCCGGTTTGAAGAAGTTCCCCACGAAGTTCACGAAGGAGTTGGAGTCGTTGTCAAAGACCTCTCCCGCCAGGCTGCCGGGATCATAGATCACATTGTTGAGGATGTCGTGCGTGCCGCCGGCGGAGATGAGCGGATTGCGGAAGCCGTTGTGCGCCATCAGCGTGTGGTGCACGGTCACATGGTCGCAGCCGTCGCCGATGAGCAGTCCGGCGCTGTGGTAGCCTTTGTGATGGCGGCTGTGATCCAGCGCCTCGCTGACGATGCACCAGCTAAAGGTGATGTCATGCGCGCCGAACCAGGTGTTCACGGCCTCATCCTCGCTCCAGCTCGCGGAGACGTGGTCGATCACCACATGATGCGCGCCGTCGGTCACTTTGCCGTGCGTGCCGAGGATCGTGAGCGCGTCGTTGTCGTCCGGCTCAATGCGGCCTTCGTTGCCAGGCCGCAGGCGCAGATGCTGGATGAGCACGTCATGCGTGGCGATGGTAAGCCCGGCGTTTTTCAGGCAGATACCATCTCCTGGTGCCGTCTGTCCTGCGAGGGTGAGGAAGGGATGCACGACGATGAGCGGGCTCTCCAGCCCGATGGTCCCGCCCACGCGAAACACCAGGGTGCGCGGCGCGGGATCATTCAGCGCCTCCCGCAGCGTGCCGGGCCCGTGATCTGCCAGCGAGGTGACTTCGATGACCCTGCCGCCACGCCCCGCCGGGGTGCGCGTACCAAAACCCTCCGCGCCGGGAAACACCGGCAGTCCCTCCAGCGGCGGCAGCGCGCTGGGCTGGCCGGGATTCTTCGCGGTCTGCGGCGCCGTCCATTTCTTCACCAGCGGAATGCCCGGGTAGATGATGAAGCCCAGGAAGAGCAGGCCGCCGCCGTAGAGAGCCACGCGCGCCCGCATGCCTGCCGCTTTTTCACGCAGCATGCGCCAGCCCAGCCAGGCCGCCAGGAGCGGGCAGAGCGTCATGGTGCCAAACACGACGTAGGGCGTCAGGTGCTTCACCATCCAGTTAAAGCCGGTGGAAAGGCGCAGCACGTGCAGCAGAACGAAAAACCAAAGCAACAGGGGAAGGGCGAGCAGGAGCGGGATGGGCCTGCCACGGCGGTCGGAGGAAGCTGCATTCATCGGAGGGTTGAACCTGCCCGAAACCGCCGGGTTGCAGATCTAAATTCCAGGCTGATGCGGGGGCGTTTTCGGTTCTTAAGAAGCTAAGGTGTATCTGAGGGCAATCTAAGGAGTGATTTAGAAGCCGAGCTCAGACTCGGCTGATACCGTTCTCACGTGGAAAATCAGGAGGCTGACACCCCCATACCAGAATCTCTGAGCGCCACGCCCGAAGCCGAATGTGTGCGGCTGTTGGACGGGCGCAGGCGCTGGCTGAAACTAGGTATGTGGGGTGCCCTGGGCACGATTGGAGGAGGTCTTGGCTATTTCATGGCACCTCCTGCAATCGTGCCCCTTTATTTCAACGGTCTCTATGCCTTCGCGCACGAGAGCCACCCCGCCGTGGTTCATCAACTGGTGGCGGCCGCCAATGAACTGGTGGGAAAGCCCTACAAGTGGGGCGGCGGGCACCAATACCTTTTCGACAACGGCTTCGACTGCTCCGGCTCCGTGTCCCACGTGTTGTACCGGGCAAAGCTGCTGGACCGGCCGCTCAGCTCCGTCGCTTTTGCGCGCTATGCCTGGGCCGGGGTCGGGAGTTACGTCACCGTTTTCGTCAACCCGGGGCACCATGTGTTCATGCACATCTGCGGCCTGCGTTTTGACACCTCCGGCGCACTGACGGGAGAGGGCCCGCGCTGGCGCGTGGGCAGCCGCTCCTACGCAGGCTTTTACCCCCGGCATCCCGCCTGGCTGTGAGCCAGCCTGAAGTCGCCGTTGCGTCCCGGAGGAGGACTGCTTTGCACGGCCGCCAGGCCGGGCCATGAGAGTGCTTTAGGGTGCTTCCCCGATCCGTTTTTGGCCGCAGTCAGGTCTCCGATGCGTATTCCTTGGTAGCCCCCTCCCCCTTTTTCCAGAGTTTTCCCGCCCGTCCAACGCCGCGGGCTCATCTTCCATTCTCACCCTGGCCACCCCATGAACTCTTCCTTTCGCTTTCTCCTGCTAACGCTCGCCTTTGGACTGGCGGCATGTCATAAAAAATCGTCCCCAGCTCAGGCAGACATGGATGCGGAGTCCCGGCAGAAGGCCGTGGAAGTGCGCGCTGCGGCTGACAAAGAAGCGGCGGCGGTGAAGGAGTCCGCAGCCATCAAGGAGGCCGCCCGCAAAGAGGCCGCCGCCAAGGAAGCACTGGCACCCGGCTCCACCGTCCCGGCGGCTTCGCTGCCAGAGCCGCTTCCCTCTTCCACACCGCCCGCACCCGCACCCCCGAAGTAGAGAAAACAGCGGTCGCTCATTGAAGATAGGGTATCTCCCAATTGACAGTGCCGCACCTCACTGGACAGACTGCGGGCATGAATTCATTGCTCCTGGTCATTGCGCGCTTCTTTCAACGCTGGCGAGTCTGGTCCTGGAGCCTGGGGCTGGTTCTGGCCATGATGCTGGCCTCTTGCGCAAGCCCCGAGGGCAATGACGGCCTCTCGGGCGCCCCCGCGCCGAATGTGCAGGGGATTTATCAGGGCTCCTACACCTACGGCGGCGCCTACCAGAAGCTGAAGGGGCACTCGGTCAGCTTTGAGATTTCCATCCGGCAGATGCGTGGCTCCAGCAAGATTTCCGGCGTCGTCAAGGAAGCCTACACCGGCTCCGGCACCCTGAAGGATGGCTTTGTCTGGTCGGACATCCACGGCACCTGCCAGACAGACAGCGGCTACGTCCACTTAAAATTCCGCAAGACCTACCGTCACTCCAAAGAACCGTCCGTGATGTATTCAGGGTCCCTCCCGCCGGGGTCCAGCCTGCTCTCCGGCACCTGGTACCTGGAGTCGAAGACGGCCGACAGCGGCATGTTTCAGATCAGCAACATCCATGTGCAATGAACTCCACCGCCACTGCTTTCGTCCTGCTCGCGGCCCTTGGCCTGACGGGCTCCCTCTCACCTGCGCAAACGCCTGCCCCGGCTGCGACTGCGGCTCCGCCGGCCATCCTGGTGAGCGGCTTTGAAGCCTTTGGCGGCCGCACTGAAAACGCCTCCTGGGTCCTGGCGCAGGAAATCGCCAAGGCCTTCCCCAACGAGGTGCGCAGCCTTCAGGTGCCTGTGATCTGGGGTGCCCCGCTGACCTGCATCAAGGACGTCAAGCAACTGCCGCAGGTGTGGATCGCCTTCGGGGAGGGGACCTCGGAGTTTCAGATCGAAACCGTGGCCCACAACGTGCGCGGCAGGTATCCCGACAACCATGGCACCAAACCTGTGACGCCAGACGTCGTCAAAGACGCCGAACCGGAGCTGCACCTGACCGCGAAGGTGGAAGGGCTGGCCGAGGCGCTGACCCAGGCGGGATTCCCCACCCACGTCTCTCAGAACGCCGGCCGTTATCTATGCGAGGAAATGCTCTACGCTCTGCTGCACGAACAGAAGGAGCATCCCGAGGCGCTGCGGCTGGTGCTCTTCATCCACGTGCCGCCCCTGACGCCAACGGGGAAGGGGGCCGCCACGAAGAAAGAAACGGCGGCTGGCGTGAAGCACAAGGTGGACGCCGAGTGGCTGCAGGCCTTTGGCAAACAGCTCTTCGCCTCCCTGCGCCAGCAGGGTCTGCTCCCAGCGCCAGCAGCACCGGCAGCCCATTAGCCTCGGAAGCCCTCCCGGGCACATGGGTGACACTTTTTAGTGATGGTGCCCGCCGCCATGACTCACGTGACCACCGCCGCCGTGGCTGGCATGGCCGCCGCCATGGCTCACATGACCGCCGCCGTGAAACACCGGGCCCCTGCTGTGACCGACGTGCCCGCCATGGGAGGGCAGCACATACCCAGGGCGAACGTAGGAAGGCCGATAGTGGTAGCTGCGATACCCGTAGCCGCCGCCGTAATACGGCCGCACATACGTGGAGGTGGGCTGCGTGACCCACTGGTAAATGGGGTAGCCCATCGCGTCATAACCGACGATCTGATACACGGCATACACGGGTGTCCCGTTGGTGAGGTAGCTCACGATCCGGCGCGCGCCCGGATAAGGCTGCACTCCCAGGGAGGGTACGGGAACCGGCGGCAGGTAGGCGCCTGCAGGAGCTGCGAGGCCAAACACACTGGCCGCAGCAAGGAGGCTGATGAGTGTCTTCATAAGGTTCATGGAGGGTTGCTCCACCTGATTAAACGCCCGGCCGTCCAGCTTATTCAATGGGCACCCGGCAGGTGGGTGCTGTTTGAAGAGCAGCCCCCGCCCGGCGTTCTCCCGCCGCGAAAAGCAGTCTCTCCCGCGCGGCGAGAGGACTGCCTTCTGCTGCCGAAGCGCCGACCAAAATCGCAGCTTTCAATCACCCCCGCTTAGCGGTGATGATACCAGCCTTTGTGCAGACCATGGTCGTGGCCGTATCGATTCCAGTGCCCCGGCGGCACGGGCTTTCCATAGACCGGGCCCACAGGCTGGGTCACCCACTGGTAGATCGGGAGGCCCATGCGATTGTAGCCCACGATCTGGTAGGTGGCGTACACGGGCATGCCATTGATGTAATTCACGATCCGGCGCTGATGCAGATACGGATGAGCGGCGTTTGCGGGAGCTGCAATGCTGAACACGCTGACCGCTGCGAGAAGGGAAAGAAGTGTTTTCATACAAGTAAGGGAGGTTTGTTCCTTTGATTTCGACGCCTCCTTCCGCCTGGCCATTCGATTTTCGAGGCCCGAAATTTGTGCCAGAGAGTCTCTCTCGAATGCGGCTCAGGCAAAGCCTGGGCCTTCACAGGGGTACCTTCAAGAAAGGCCAGGGCGGTGGACCGCTGCCACATCCCATCCCCCGGCCCTAAAGCTAGACTTAGCAAAGAATCGGTTCTCGCGCTTAACACTGTCTGGAAGAGGCGAGTATAATCAGGGTGCCTTGTCACTGCTTTCCCCTCGCGGGGAAAGTGGGAAACGGCCCCCCTTAGTTACTCATCATCTCACGACTCCATGCAGCAATTCCGCCATCCTCTCCTTCCTTCGTCTCATCCCTCCCGTGTCCGCCTCGGCTCCAGCTTCGGCTCGCTCATGCTCAGCCTTTCCCTGCTCATGAGTTTCACCACTTCGGGAGAAGCGGCCCGCCGAAGGGGCGAAGAGGAGGTGGCCACCTCGCAGGATCCTGGCATCATGAACTCCGTCCAGGGCATTCTCGGAGACATCAACGGTCGTCTCTTCAATCTTCGCGCCGGCTGGGGTGAAGAACCTCAGGACACCATTTCAGACTCCCTCAGCGGCGGTGTGGATGAGGGTGTCATCGACGGCCAGGGGGATGGACCTGAAACACCCATCGCCAAAACGATTCCCAAAAGCCGCCAGTGGGAAGTGTTCTCCACCGTCAACTACGCCAACGTCAACATCAACGGCATTCAGTCCCAGGCCGGGGTGAACTCCCAAACCTGGGCGCCCGGCGTCGGCCTTGAGCGTCACTTCACCCGCCGGCTGACCCTTGGCTTCGCCGCCAACCTCCTCGAAAGCCATCAAACTTACTCCAATAATCTCGGCAGTCTCAGCATGCAGGGGGTCGCCCTCTCCGCCTACGGCTCCTACGTGCGCCGCTCCTTCTGGACGGACCTGCTCTATAGCTGGGGCACCTTTGACCTCGACACTAAACGCAACCCCGTCGGCTTCCCTCAGGCGCTCGGCAATTTTAATGCCATGACCAACGCCCTCCAGCTCAACTCCGGCTGGAGTTTCCGTGTTCCCGCCTGGAAGCTCGTCCACGGCCCGCTTGTCGGTCTTGACTGGCTTCACATCAACACCAGCGGCTACAACGAAGCCGGCGGCGGCGGCGCAGCCCTCAGCTATGCCTCGCACTCCGTGGATTCCCTCATCACCCGCGTTGGCTGGAGCGCCAGCACGGAGTTTGACACGAGCTTCGCCAAAATCACTCCCCAGCTTCGCCTCACCTATGAGCGCCAGAACATCAACAACAACAACGGCGTCAGCACCAGTCTGCCCGTCACCATCACCAACCAGTCTCCAGGCCAGTCCTACATGGTGGCCGGTGCGGGGGTCAATTTTGAATTCACCCGGGACTTCAGCATGCTCCTGACCTACCAGGGCCAGTACCTCCGCGAAAACATGCAGGCGCACTACGGCACCGTGCGCTTCAGCTACAAGTTCTAGTCTGCCGCGGCATTCAGGAAGGCCAGGGCGGCGGACCTTTGCGGGTGCGCCGCCAGCTCCGCGCGCAGTCCCTGAAGCCGCTCCAGCAGCTCTGCACCCAGCCGTTCGCGGAGCTGCGCCAGTTGGGCGGCATCCAGCCCCTGCTGCCGCACGGCCTTCTGCCAGGGTGCCGTGAAGATCAGGTGAAGGGAGTTCTGCAGTTGGCCGCCGCAGAGGGCCTCCCACTCACCGCCATCCAGCCAGATGCCGCCGGTGGATGAGCGCTCCACTCGAAATGACTGCCCGTACCCCACGCGGTAGCGCGTCATCACGGTGCCGGATTCAGGGCAGAGCTTCAGCGCATCGTCAAACTCGCTCACCGGTGCGGGCTGGGCGGCGTGGCTCTCGTCCGCCACCTGCACCGCCGCCGCAGGCAGGGAGCTGCGCCAGCGCCAGTAATTCTCCCCGGGGATCCAATGCCCGCCGGTTTCAGGACAGCGAAACGCGGTCAGGCCGGGTTCCAGTTCGACACGTTCTAGACGACGACGATGGGCGAGGGGGCTTTGCATGGTGGACGCGAACCTCCACCAGGCCTCCCGCCCATGCCATGACATTTCCCACTGGATTGTGGAAACGACACGCCGCACGCCGTGTTTCCCGCCATCGACAACACCCGCGTGCTGCGCATGCTCGCCCTCATGGCCGCCCGTGGAAAATCCGTCGCCTTTGCCCGCATCCGTGCGGAGGTGGTGCGTTTGGTGGCGCTGATTCCGGAGGGCAGGTTCACGACGTATGGCAGCATCGCCGTTCACATGAACGTCATCGCCCGCCACGTGGCCACGGTGCTGAGCCGGCTGACGCCGGAGGAATCCGCCACGCTGCCCTGGCACCGCGTGGTGGCGGCGAATGCGCGCATCAGCCCGAACATGCCCGCCGAATCCTCACGCAAACAGCGCCGCCTGCTGAAAGCCGAAGGCCTGCGCATCGACAAAGAGGGATACATCCAGGACGCCGACGCCCATTTCCACAACATGGGCGTACGGCGCAACATCCGCTGGAGCGAGGAGCCCTGAGAGGTCCCCTTCAGAAGCGGGCCGCCTTCAACGCGAATTCACCACCGACTCCGGACCTTCTCCGGTGCCCATCTCCTTCAAGGCGTTCTCGATTTTTAGCAGCCGATAAGCCACCAGGGCGGGCTGCCAATGGGGTTCGCTCTGGCTGATTTTTTGGATGAGCGTCTGCGCCGCCCGCAGCTTCCCCACGGCTGCCTCATGGCGGCCCTCCTCCATGGCCTTCATGCCGTCCTGACAAAGCACCGTCGCATTCCGGTAGGCATCCGCAGGCTCTGCCGCAGGCGCCCAGGCCGCGAGTCCGAAAAGGATGGCGGCAATGATGGCGGGAACGGATGAGGTGTTTTGCATGACAAACATTTTCCTGGTTTCTTGATGGCGAAGGCCGATCATCCATAAATCGCCTCGTTTGTCAGTACTTTTGTGGTGGAAGGCTCTTCCTGGATGCCTCGTGTCCATGCAAACAGGACGGACGGACATCCCCTGTCCATTTCCAATGAAGCCGGCCCGGCCGGCCTCGCTCACTGGCCGTAAATCTCGACCCACTGCAGGCCGCCTTTTCCGCCGGGTGGCGTGAAGTACCGGCGACCCAGGTAGGTGCCGTTGACGGGACGCATGGAACCTCTGGACGGGTGGCTGGCACGGGTGAGGACAGGCCGGCCATTGTAGGTGCCGTTTTCATCGGGGACGCTGCTGCAGGAAGCCGCAAACAGCATGGCAAAACCAAGGGCGAATATGGCGGGGAGGTTGGGATGCTTCATGGACTAAAATCAACGTCTGCGCAGCAGCGGCTGATTCAAGAAATACATCGTGGCACGATAGTTTTTCTCCAGCCCGGAAAAGGGGGGGCCGGGACCTGAGGGCTTGCCTTCCGCCAGGGCTCCGCTTTCATCCCCACATCACTGCCCCGCCCACGCCGCCGGCCATGTCCCGACCTTTCCTCCTCTTTCGCCTTCTGGCTATTCTGGCCGCCGCATTTTTGGCTCGACCCATCAGCGCGCCGGCCGCTGATGCCAACACCCTGTCGCCGCAGGAACAGGCAGCCGGCTGGAAGCTGCTGTTTGATGGCCGCAGCACGGCGGGCTGGCATACCTATGGAAAGAAGACCGTCACCCCCGGCTCCTGGCAGATCAAAGACGGCTGCCTGGTGCTGCCTCAGGGCAACGGCCGCCCTAATGGCACGGGCGGCGATCTGGTGACGGATGCCCTGTACACCAACTTCGACTTTCAGTTCGAATGGCGCGTGGGTCCCGGCGGCAACAGCGGCGTGGAATACCTCTTCACCGAAGGCGAAAAACGCACCGCCTCGTTTTATGCGGGCGACACCGGTGACAGCCCGCTGGGCTTTGAGTACCAGGTGCTGGATGACGAGCCCCACGCGAAGAACGCGGCCAACCGCCTCGCAGCCTCCATCTACTCGCTCGTGACCCCCACGGGCAAAACGCTGCGCCCCGTGGGTGAGTTCAATCAGGGCCGCGTGGTGGTGAACGGCAGCCACGTGGAGCATTGGCTCAATGGCAAAAAGGTGGCCGAGTGCGGGCTGGGCAGCGCGGAGCTGCAGCGCATCATCGCTGACAGCAAATACAGGTATTACCCCGGCGTCGGCGTGAAGCGTGCCACCGCCATCGCCCTGCAGGATCACGGTGCCGACGTGGCCTACCGCAACCTCAAGCTGCGTGTACTTCCCGGCAACACCCCTGCCGCGGCAACGCCGGTCCCCTCGACGGCGGAAGCGCCCATATCTCCCACGGCCGCGCGGAAGATTCCCATGCAGGCCGCCGACTGGCGCGTGTGGTGCTGGTCCAGGGCTGACAACCGCTGGATCGAGCACCCCTTGGAAAAAATGACCGTGCAGATCCAGGACGGCGTGCTCACGGCCCGCAACACCACCGACAGCAACTGGCCCCGCGCCATCCTCGTCTATCACGGGACCCTGCTGGAAGGCGACTTCATCGTCTCCGCCGACTACCGCGGCCAGCTCGAATCCTTCGATCTCCAGTCCGCCGACGGCGCCAACCAGCGCCTTTCCGTCATGAGCCCGCCGCAGGACAGCTCATGGCACCCCGTCCTCCTCAGCCGCAGCCAGGGCCAGCTCACCGCCCGCATCAATGAAGCCTCCGCCCCCGTTCAGAACGGCAAAGCACCTCCTGGTATGAAAGGCTATTTTTGCTTCAAACTGCGCCCCGGTGAGGCTGTGGAGGTTCGGAACCTCAGGGTGCAGGCGGGGAGGTAAAAGCAACAGCAGCGCAGCACACCCAAGCAGACGACTGCGGCCCAGCACTCTGAGAGGCATTGGGGGCCCTGAGAGGCATTGGGGGCCGCCCATCAAACCGCCCCCCCCGCGCACGTGGGATGCCGTTTGGTATGCTGTATGCCGTACTAAATGCCAGGCATTATTTAAGCTGCCCTGACAGGGTTCTTTGAAATTCAATGCATTAATGTTGTTTGTTTTGCTCCGCTTTGGCGCGCGTTTCCTTTCTTTTCTTCCCCGGGGTCGCCCATCAAAACTTCCCCTTCAGCAAGTCCCTCACCGCTGCGTACCCCTTCGGACTGAAGTGCGTGCCGTCCTCGACGAAAAAGTCCGCCTTGGGCTGCCCCTGGGCATCAAGGAAGGCAGGGAAGAGATCGATGAACTCCACATTCTTTTCAATCTTCGCGAGCTCCGCCATCAGCGCGTTCATCTTCTGAATCTCCGCCAGCACCTCGGGCGAGCTGCTGGAGCGGCGCACCGGCGGGAGGCCCAGGCAGTAGATGCGGGTGTCCGGCAGAGTGGTGTGAACTTGAGTGATAAAGGCGCGCGCCGCGTCGCGCACCTGCCCGGGCGATTTGCCCGCAGCGAGGTCATTGCCGCCGGCGTTGAGCAGAATGGTCTTTGGCGCATAGGGCAGTACGATGCGGCCGGCGTAATGCAGCACGTCCGTGAGCTGTGCGCCGCCGAAGCCGCGATTGATGACCTGATGCTGCGGGAAGTAGGTGCTCACGTCGGCCCAGCGTCGCGCATTGGACCCGCCCACCAGCAGCACGGCGCCCCTGGGCGGTGGCGCGCCGGCATCGGCCGCTTCGAATTTTTTGATGGTCTCCTCCCACCGTGCGGGATTGCCGCCGTCTTTAGCCTTGCCTTTGCCGGCTTTGACGTTTTGTGCCTGCCCCTCAGCAGCGAGGAAGGCAGCACCTAGCAGAGCAATGAACAGCCAGACTGCGGCGGTGAACGTGCGGGGCAGGGAAGACGAGGTCATGGTGGGTGAGGTGGGGTGGCTGCTATGAATCCCCGGCAAAAAGGAAAAGGTGCCAACTTTGACCCGCCTGAGCCCATTTTCCTCCCGGGCAAGGGATTCGCAGCCATTGAGGGACCGCCGGGCCCGGCAGTGCGAATACCAGACCCTGGTATAACCTGCCGCGGTTTCCACCCGGCGCTGTTTTATTTTTTGAGATCCAAAAAACGCAGAATGACGGTCACGGGCTGAGCCCTCCAGTTTTCAGTGATAAACTGCCCGCCCTGCCTGGCGGCAAGCCCCTGCACGGCCAGCAGATTCCACGTGGATGGATCATTGCTCGCGGAGATGTTGTAACCGATGGACGCAGAGCCTCTCTGCGGGAACGCGCTGGCAGTGAACCGCGCGTCCATCCGAAACGTCGCTGTGTCGAACCTCATGGAAAGCCCGTCACGGTACCAGCCATGCGCGATGCTGACCTCGGCAAGTTTGGTGCTGGAAAGAGCCTCCAGATCTGCATCGCCCGGAGCCAGCTTTGCGAGCTTGGAGGTTTCGATGGCGAAGAACTCCGTCGCTGGGACATCCGCATGCGCTGCCCTTGGAAAGCCTGCGACCAACCCGATAACCAACGCTGCGAAAAAGGAAAAGGAGCGCATGCCCTCGATTAAACCGAAAAGCAGCGCCCGGTTCAATCTCGGCGAAAAGGAAAAAAGAAAGCTCGGTAAGGCCAATCGAGGGATGCCTTCGGGGCGCTGCGTGACGCATACTAAATGCCAGGCATTATTAAGGTGATTGGCGGGTAAATATTTGATAAACAGCAGGTTACTGAGGACTTGATGAGGGATAACAGGCGCGCAGAGGGGGTTGTTTCCGGGTGTCGCTAAAGGGGGGACGGTTTTTCGAAACCGGATTCTCTTTTCAACAGACCAGAACCAATTCTGCACCGCATTTGAACAAGAGCGGGGGAGCCAGGCGGCCCTTTTGCGGCGAGGCATGTGCCACTTATGAAGACCATGCTGGCCACTGTATTTCACGGCGTCAATGACATCCGAGTGGAGTCGGTGCCGAAACCCACGGTGGGGCCGGGAGAGGCGCTGCTGCGCATCACCGCCACCACTATCTGCGGCACAGATTTGCACATCGTGCGTGGCGAATATCCCATCAAGCCCGGGCTCATCATCGGGCATGAGCCCGTGGGAGTGATCGAGGAACTGGGTGTCGGCGTCACGGGCTACAACATTGGAGACCGGGTGCTCGTCGGGGCCATCACACCCTGCGGGCAGTGCCGGGCCTGCCTCTCCGGTCAGTCATCCCAGTGCGGTCATGGCCAAGGCTGCCAGACCATGGGGGGCTGGCGCTTTGGCAACACCATCGACGGCGCGCAGGCTGAGTATCTCCTCGTGCCCTATGCGCAGGCAAACCTGGCCAGGATTCCTGACGAGGTGACAGACGAGCAGGTGGTGCTGCTGGCGGACATTGCCTCCACCGGCTTCGGCGGCGCGGAGAGCGCCCGCATTAAAATCGGTGACACGGTGGTGGTCTTTGCCCAAGGGCCCATCGGCCTGTGCGCCACCGTGGGTGCCCGCCTCATGGGCGCCACTCTCATCATCGGCGTGGATGGCGATGAGCAGCGCCTGAAAATGGCGCGAAAGATGGGGGCCGACCTGACGCTCAACTACCGCGAATGCAATGTGGTGGAGGAAGTGCTAAAGCTGACCGGTGGCGGCGCGGATGTAGCTATCGAGGCCCTGGGCACGCAGGACACTTTCGAGTCCTGCCTCCGCTGCCTGCGTCCGGGAGGCACGCTTTCCAGCCTTGGCGTGTATTCCGGGAAACTGCAGATCCCGTATGAGGCGTATGCCGCGGGCTTGGGGGATCACCGCATCGTGACCACCCTGTGCCCCGGCGGCAAAGAACGCATGCGCCGGCTGATCAATGTGGTGCAGTCCGGCAGATTTGACCCCACCATGCTCGTCACCCACCGCTTCTCCCTCGCGGACATCAGGCAGGGCTACGAGGTCTTCGGCAGCCGCGCCGAGGGCGTGCTGAAGGTATTGATCACACCCTGAGCCACGTCCCGCGTCAGGCGAACAGAAGAACGCCGCACCCTACGCCAGGCATTTTCTCACGGGCAGGGACGCTCATAGGGCAGCCCCAGCTTGTCTCGTAGCTCCACCCGGGTGGCACCGGCACGGCTGCGCCGCAGATGCTGCTGGATGGCGGCTTTGAATTTGTGGTATGTCATGGTAGTCCCGCGCTCTGATTCACTGGTTTTCTTCCCAGGGCAGACTCAGGGCATGGAAGTAGGGGCGGAAGGCCTCTTTCGCAATGCGGCCAATCATCTGGATGAACGCGTCCTTTTCACCCCGGACGTGATCGGCATCCAGCGCGGTGTAGTACGCCAGGCGCATCTCCACCGGAAGCACGGCAGGAGGGTAGCCCGCCTTCATGAGCTCCAGGTTCATGAGCAGCCGCGAGGTACGGCCGTTGCCATCGGCAAAGGGGTGAATCTTCACGAAATCGCTGTGCACCCGGGCGGCGCGCTCGACCGGGTGCAGCGCCATGGCCTCCGTTTGATGCCAGGCGATAAAGTTCTCCATCAACTGCGGCACGAGCAACTGGTCCGGCGGAAGGTGAGCGGCACCGGCGATGCGCACGTTCACACTGCGATAACGCCCTGCGTTGTCGTCATCAATGCCTCTCAGGATAAGCTGGTGGAGGGACTTGATGGTCCACTCGGTCAGCGGCTCGTTTTTCCGGACCAGATCCTCCAGCAGCAGGATGGCATTGCGATGGTTCACCGCCTCCAGGTGCTCCCGCAGGGACTTGCCGCCGATGGTGATGCCCTCCAAAGCCACCTTGGTTTCCTGAAGGGTCAGCGTGTTGCCCTCGATGGCGTTGGAATGGTAGGTCCATCGCACAATGAGGTCTTCCCGCAAATTCCGCACTATCACCGGGTCCAGCGGCCGATGCTGGTCCAGAGTCGCCTTGAGGCGGTCGATGGCGGGGAAGGTGTGCATGGAGACGGATAACTGCGGCAGATTATATCAGATTCCCGCCTTTGCTCGCGCTCATGCAGGCAAAACAGGGCGGCAGCAAGGCCACGATCACCCCCTGTCGGGTGCTGCTTGAAACCGCCAGCCCGCACCTCTGTCTTCATCAACAGCCGAGCCGGCGGCATAGAATACCAGAGTCTGGTATGCTGTAGTTCACCGCTCTGCCGTTGCAGCAGTCTTGAAAAGGGGGGTATTGCATGCCAGGCAATTCAGTAATCTAATTTGCATCAAATCACTGATACCCAATAAGTTGAGCGTCGATACCTATCTCTCCCACCGGCGCGCGCTATTCACGCCTGACCAAAAGGGCACCAAATCACAGATCTTCCTCCCACGGCAAAAACTCAAGGCATGAAAATACTGGCGAAAAGCCTCTTGCACGATCTGCGCGACCATTTTCAACAAAGAATCAAAATGCCGGGCGTTATTTAAGCCTTCAATTACCTGCATCATTTGTTCTGCTCATCTCGACCCGTGGACAAAATTTCATGCATCTCCTTGATCAGGCAGACCTTGGCTTCCATGTCCATCGGACCCGCCGCAGGTTCACCCATTCGCAATGAATGGCCACGATCCTTATGCAGCACCAAGCGCGGCGCTCTTGCGAAAATGCCCGTGCGGAGACGGTCTTCGGCGAAGGCCAATTGACGCCTGCCCGGGCACTGTGAGTCGATTTCCCCAAGGTGAAACGAAGCGTGTCCGCGATACGCTGCAAGGTGGTCGATCATGGGTTGGGTATCCTCGAACCACTGTCTCCACCAGGCGTTGGACGCGGCCACCACTCGCATTTCTGGATGAGAATCTGGATAGGGCGCGTCATTGGCCTTGGCCAAAGCCGCCGCTTTCATCTCTTCGTAGTTTCGCTGATACCGTTCTCGCAAAGTTTCCAAGGTCCATCCTTCGACCGGGGGCATCACGACATTTCGGTCCATTGCCACATCTGCAAAAAGCTGGCTTTGGGGAAATTCGCGCTCTACATCAAGTTTTGTCACCACACCATCGCCATCGCTGTCCCAGCCCATGACATGCTCCACATATCGGTCAGTCGTTGCACGCCTGAACCCCTCAGCCGGGCTTTCAGTCGCGGCGCCCACAAAGATTATGCCTTTTGGATCAATCTGCTGCGTGCTTATCAGGCGCGCCACGTTCAGCCCTCCTTCGGAATGAGCCCAGATGACCACCCGCTGGGGGTCGATTCGGGGATGCGTCATCAAGAAATTCCACAGATCATGCACATCATCCATCTGAGTCTCCACACTCACGGTTTGCCGTATGTCGGCATCAATGCAGGATTTGAGATAGTGCTTGGTGGTTTCCAGCTCGCTGTCGGCATCATGGCAGGAAGGCATCGTCATTTCATTGCATCGCACGCCTCGATTGTCATACCTGACCACAGCCACCCCTGACGCGACGATGTCCATGGCCAAATCGCGATACACCAGATCCCGTTCGGTGCCGGAATTGCCCATAAAACCGTCACGATCCATAAACCATCCGCCGTTGACAATAAAAACGGCAGGATGCCGCCCCGCTCCATCATCCGGCCAATCAATTTGCCCTTTGAGCTGTGTTCGCCCATCGCGGGTCGGCACTTGGAATTCTTGGCTTGTGGTCATCCGTTTTCGGGTTTTGTTTTTGTCCGTGATGCGGCATTTTCTTTTTCTAGAGGGGCCGACACAAATGAAACCCTAGTCGGCACCTCCCCGCTTCAGCATCACCGCCAGCAGCGCAATGTCCGCCGGATTCACCCCCTGCGCCCGCGCCGCCTGCCCCAGGGTCGCCGGGCGCAGCGCGCTCAGCCGGTGCTTCGCCTCCGCCTTCAGGCCGGGAATGGCGTGGTAATCAAAGTCCGCAGGAATCCGGTTCTCCTCCATCCGGGAGGTCTTGGCCACCATGTCCTCCTGCCGCGTGATGTAGCCGGCGTACTTGACGTCGTTTTCCACCAGGCTCCACACCTCCGGCGTGAACCGGGAGTAGATCTCCAGGGGAAGCATGGACGGGCTGCTCTCCGGCCGACGCAGCCACTTTTCCAGCGTCACCCCCTCCGTCCGCGCCTCCTGTAGCAGGCTCCGCGCGGCGGCGATGGCGGCGAGCTTTTCCTCCGTGTGCCGGACGCGAAAAGGGGAGGCCAGGCCGACTTCCGCTGCCAGCGGCGTGAGCCGGAGGTCGCAGTTGTCCTGCCGCAGCAGCAGCCGGTACTCGGCGCGGGAGGTGAAAAGCCGGTAGGGCTCCGTCGTACCCTTGGTCACCAAATCATCGATCATCACCGCCAGATAAGCCTGGCTCCGTTGGAGCAGGAACGGCGGGCGGCCCTGCACCTTGAGCGCCGCATTAGCGCCCGCAATGAGGCCCTGCCCAGCGGCCTCCTCATACCCGGAGGTGCCATTGATCTGCCCGGCAAAATAGAGCCCCGCCACCCGCTTCGTTTCCAGGGTGGGATGGAGCTGGGTCGGGGGGCAGTAGTCATACTCCACCGCGTAGCCGGGGCGGATGATCTCGGCCTTTTCCAAGCCGGGGATGGAGCGGATGAAGTCATATTGCACCTCAAAGGGCAGGGAAGTGGAGACCCCGTTCACGTAGAATTCGCGGGTGTGGCGGCCCTCGGGTTCCAGGAAAATCTGGTGCCGTTCCTTCTCCGCAAAGCGCACCACCTTGTCCTCCACGGAGGGGCAGTAGCGCGGCCCCACCCCCTCGATCTTGCCCGAATACATGGCTGACTTGTGGATGTTGGCCCGGATGATGTCGTGAGTTTGGGGGGTGGTGTAGGTGATCCAGCAGGGAATTTGTTCCACGTGGAACGTTACAGGGCACCAGGAATTGAGGGTAAACTGGTTCGGGCCCGTGCCAGGAAGGGGAGGGGAGCCTTCGATTTGGGCCTCTGGTTCGTCCTCGGGGAGGGTACCGGAGAGGTAGCTGAAGCGCGGCGCGGGCTCATCCCCGGGCTGGATCTCGCACTTGGAGAAGTCGATGCTGCGGCTGTTCAGGCGGCAGGGGGTGCCGGTCTTGAAGCGCTGGACGTCAAAGCCGAGCGCCCGGAGGCTGTCGGAAAGTGTGGAAATGGTGTCTCCCATGCGGCCTCCAGCCTGGTTTTGCTGGCCCACATGGAGCAGTCCGCGCATGAAAGTACCGGAGGAAATGACCACCGCCTTGGCTCGATAGACCATCCCCAGGCTGGTCCGAACACCGACAAGGGCGTCGTTTTCGACCAAGATCTCGGCAGCGTTGCCTTGGTGCATGTCGAGATTGGGCTGGTTTTCCAGCAGCCACTTCATGCGAAATTGGTAGGCCTTCTTGTCGCACTGGGCCCGGGGAGCCTGCACGCTGGGGCCTTTCCGGGCATTCAGCATGCGGAACTGAATGCCAGTGGCGTCCGTGTTCCGGCCCATAACCCCGCCGAGGGCATCGATCTCCCGCACCACATGTCCCTTGGCCAGTCCCCCAATCGCCGGGTTGCAGGACATCTGGGAAATGGTGTCCAGGTTCTGGGTGAGAATGGCCGTCTGGCAACCAAGCCTTGCGGCCGCCATCGCCGCCTCCACGCCAGCATGGCCGGCGCCGCAGACGATGACGTCATAGTGCTTGGGGAAGGTGTAGAGGCTCGTGGACATGGGGGTCACGACAGTAGCACAACCCACCAAAATGTTCCATGTGGAACAAACTGGAATCGTGAACAGCGTTTCAGAGGGGCGGGGAAGCGATGGTGCTAGATGAAAAGCGGCAGAAGAAAGAAGGACAAGAGGGGCAGGGGAACCTTCCGGCCGTCACGGCGCGCCCCACAGCTTTGCCGACGTCGCCATCGGGCCCCTTCTTCCCACATCCTTCCGCATGGGACCTCGCCCATCCCGTCCCGCCGGGCAAACACCCCGCTTGCTTCCGGCATGCATCCAGCTAGTATCGACCCACCCCATGGCCACTGCAACCGCCCCTTCAAACACCCTGGCAAAACACGCTGCCGACCCCATCAATCAGAAGCTCACCGCCGCCGACAAGATCGAGCTCTACCGCAAGATGGTCCGCATCCGCCGTTTTGAGCAGGTGTCCCTGCAGCACTACCAGGCCGGGCGCATGGGCGGTTTCCTCCACCTCTACATCGGCCAGGAATCCGTGGCGGTGGGCACCGTCTCCGTCATGGGCGAAAACGACCACGTCATCACTGCCTACCGCGACCATGGCCACGCGCTGGCTGTGGGCATGGGCATGAACGAATGCATGGCCGAACTCTTCGGCAAAGCCACCGGCTGCTCCCGCGGCAAGGGCGGCTCCATGCACTATTTCGCTCCTGAAAAGAATTACTGGGGTGGCCACGGCATCGTCGCCGGCCAGACCCCGCTGGGTCTCGGCCTCGCCTACGGTCTGAAATATCGCGGCCTCAAAGGTGCCGCCCTCTGCTTCCTCGGCGATGGCGCGGTGAACCAGGGTGCCTTCCATGAGTCCCTGAATCTTGCCGAACTCTGGGACCTGCCCGTGATCTACGTCATCGAAAACAACGGCTACTCCATGGGCACCAGCCAGCAGCGCTCCTCCGCCTACCAGGATTTCCTGGCCAAGCGCGCCGAAGGCTATGGCATGGCCTGGGAGCAGTTCAACGGTGAAGACGTCTATGAAGTCCGCGCCGGAGTCGGCAAGGCCATCGCCCGCGCTCACAACGAGTCCAAGCCGAGCATCCTCGAAATCGCCACCTACCGCTGGGAAGGCCATTCCGTGGCCGACGCCAACAAGTTCAAATACCGCACCAAGGAGGAAGTGGAAAAATTCCAGAACGACCACGACCCCATCCAGGTGTGGAAGCGCAACCTCCTCAAGGAAGGCGTGGCCACCGAAGAAGAGCTGAAGAAGATCGACAAGGAAGCTCAGAAGGAAGCCGAAGATTCCGCCGAGTTCGCCAAGAACAGCCCCTATCCCGAACCGGAGACCATCTTCGAAGATGTGTACTGGGAAGTGGACAACAAGACCGAAGCCGGCCAGACCGGACGCCACTTCTTCAACGACTGAAGCACCGGGTTGCTTCCAGTGACCCGTGTGGACTTATTTTCAGTCGTCCTCGGGCAGGTACTCATTGCACAGCAGGTCACCCACTGTCTCGATGCCCTGGCCCCTGGTGAAGTGGTTCAGCTCCACCTCTTCCTTGATGAGGTCGGGAAGAGGTTGCCGAAGCGCGAGGAGCTCTGCGGGAACCGTCTCGAAGTGACAGCATAGGTATTCCAAAAGCTCGACGGCCGAGACGCGGAGAAATTCCTCCTCGGAAGACAGGAAGGGCAGCAGAAAGGGATAGTCATCGCGAAATTTTCTAACGAACTCCTGAGCGAGCCGCTTGCCCCGCCAAGGCGTGTAGCTGGGGAGACGAACCATCCTGAGGTAGTCCTCAATGCGTCCCCGCTCCCTCCAGACAAGCACGCACCTCCCAGGCCTCGGCCACGGTGCCAGCCAGTAGAGGAGCGAAATCCGCGATCTGGCGCTGATGCCATGTCTCCATTTCTTCCTCAAACATGGGACGCCCCTAGTAGCCTAAATCATTTATCATCAATATGTTAAGCACTCACTTCCCGCCGCCAGACGAAATGACCGTGTCCGCCTGACTGCTCAGGATGACGGCATGCTTGTCATAGGTGACCTTCGCCCCCACCATCTGAGTCACATAGTTCAGCGCCTCACTGAGGGGGATGTTGGACAAAGACAGGCTCAGTTTTTTCCCGGCCAGCTCCTCGCCCTTGATGATCACATTCGGCGTCACCTTGCCGTCGCTGGCATTCTTGGCCAGAGCCCGCAGTCCTTCCACGGCCTCCTTCAGAGTCACGTCCGTCATGTCCACCTTGGGCAGGGTGACGGCGGCATATTGATTTTTCAGCGAGTCATCCTTCACCGGATGATTCGCGCGGATGTAGGCCAGCATGTTCGCAGTCTCAGCATGCTTCGGATTCGCCGCCGCCACGCGGGACAGGAGCCGGTAGGCCGTGTCCATGTCGCCGCGATAGTAGGCCGCGCGCCCCTGCTGATAGAGGGCGTTCAGGTCCTCCGCCTTGATCGGCGAGATGGCGGTAAAAAGAGCGGTCGTCAGAAGCACGACGGCCATCGAAACACGGGACCCAGTCAAAGAAGATGTTTTCATGGTGGTGGATGGATTTGAAGTGATTTCATCAAATCGCTGAAAGAATGTCAAGACTGCGTGCGCGTCTCCAGTCCTCAAGGCTTGATGCCGCGCGCATCCTGCTCCATCGGTGAAACATGCCGCCGCCGAAAAAAACCGCCGCCAGCCAGGTGAATGTCTTCATCGGCAGTGATGAAGCGCGCGTGAAGGAAGCCGCGCTTTTGCTCGTCCGCAGCCTCACGCCCCCGGACGCCGGCGACTTCGGCAATGACGTCATCGACGGCACCGCCGACAACTCCGAACACGCCGGCACCATCTGCTCCAACGTGTGCATGGCCCTCCAGACACTGCCCTTCTTCGGCGGCTCCAAGGTCGTGTGGCTGAAAAATGCCAACTTCCTCGCCGAAGGCGGCGCTGGCCGCGGCCAGGATGCGGTGAGCGGATTCGAGCGCATTCTCGATGTCGTCGAACGCGGCCTCGGCACGGACGTGAGCTTCGTCATCAGCGCCACAGGCATCGACAAACGCCGCGCCGCCTACAAGCGCCTCACCAAGATCGCGAACATCGAAGTCTTCGACAAGCCCGACACCTCCCGCGCCGGATGGGAGGGCCCCGTACTCGCCATGGCCTCGCGCAAGGCCAAGGAACTCGGCATCACCTTTGAAAGCGGCGCGCTCGAGCTGCTGGTGCAGATGGCCGGCGACGACACGCGGCAGATGGAAAACGAGCTCGAAAAGATCGACCTCTATCTCGGCGAGCGCCGCCGCGCCGGGCTGAAGACCGTGCAGAACATGGTCTCCATGAGCCGCGCCGGCGTGCTGTGGGACCTCGGCAATGCCATCGGCAAACGCGACCTGCCGCGCGCGCTCGATCTGCTCGGCACGCTCATGTATCAGGGGCAGAACGCCATCGGTCTGCTGCTGGCCGCCATCGTGCCGCGCGTGCGCAGCCTCCTGCTCATCAAGGACCTCGGCTCCCGCCACAGGTTGAACAAGATGAACTACAACGGCTTCTGCGCCTCGCTGGAAGGCCTGCCCTCCACGGCCACCTCGCATCTGCCGCGTAAAAAAGACGGCTCCGGGTTCAATGCGTATCCGATGTTCCTCGCGCTGCCCGAAGCCGGAAACTTCACGCTCGAAGAACTCCACGCCGGGTTCAAGGCCTGCCTCGTGGCCAATGCGAAGCTCGTCACCTCCTCGCTCGATCCCAAGCTCGTGCTGGAGCGTCTGCTCGTCGGCCTGCTCGCCCGCTCCTCCCGTTGATCGTTCCCGCTGCTTCTCCTCATGTCCACCTCCACCCTTCTTGCCTGTCTCGCCATCGGTGTCATCAGCGGCGCAGTCGCCGCGCTGTGCGGCGTCGGCGGCGGTGTGGTCATGGTGCCCGCCTTCGTGCTGATCCTCAAGCTGCCGCACAAAACCGCCGTCGCCACCTCGCTCGCCATCATCATTCCCACCGCGCTCATGGCCACCACGCAGAATGCGAAGCACGGCTTTGTGGAGTGGAAAGTGGCCGCCATCACCGCAGTCTCCGCCTCCATCTTCGCCTACTTCGGCGCCGGCTGGATGAAGACCCTCAGCAGCGAAACTCTCACCCGCATCTTCGGCGTCATCCTCGTCACCTTCGGCACCCGCATGCTCCTTTACGGAAAGGCGTGAGCCACGCCGGTACGATGGACACTCCTGTCCGTCGATCAGCGCATGAAGATCATCCCTGACAGCCAGGCACCTCGCAGCATCGCCGCTGCGTGCGTCTCGGTGTTTGAGGTGGCGCACCGACGAAGGCATCTGCGGTTACGCTGCTCGACGGGCAGGAGTTCCCCTCGTACTTACCACACCAGCGCATCCAGCAAAAACACCGCCACCATCCCCAGCGCCACCATCAGCCGCAGCACCAACCCCAGGCCGGTGCCAAGCAGGGAGCCCCACGCGGATTTCGCCGCAGGCTGCAGCCGCTTCTTGGCAAAGATGAGCTCAAATGAAATGCCGCCCAGCAGGGGGCCGAGCAGCAGGCCAAAGGGCACAAAGAACATGCCCACGATGCCGCCGATGAACACACCCGCGATGCCCCAGCGGCTCGCGCCAAACCAGCGCGCGCCCATCGCACCACTTGCGAAATCCACCACGTAAGACAGCACCAGTCCGAGCGCCAGCACCACAAAGCCCCAGGTGCTCACGCCGGACTCCGGACGCAGCAGCGTATGAATCACCGCCGCCGCAAAGATCAGCATCGGCCCCGGCAGCAATGGCACCACGGATCCGATGAGGCCCACGATCAGCAGGCAGATCGTCAGCGTCCACACGCCCCACATCTGCCAGGGCATGGAGGTGAAAAAATGCGTGGTCGAATGCCACGCGCTGGTGAGCCACTCAGTCATCACGCCAGATCGTTTTGGATTCCACCGGCTGCCGTACACTTCGCGGCCACTTCAGACCTTCCCGCGGCCAGCCCAGATAAATGAGACCCACGCAGCGGTCCTCCGCGCCAAGCTGCAGCCACTCCGCAAACTCGCGCGTGCCCAGCAGCGGGGGCGATGACCAGTAGCAGCCCAGCCCCGCGGCCGTGGCGGAGAGCTGCAGGTTTTGCAGCGCGCAGGCGACCGCCTCCATCTCTTCAATCTCCGGAATCTTCGCCCCGCCGCGCCGCTCCATCACGCAGGCGATGACCACGGGGCAGAGCAGGGGGTTCTCTCCCATCTTCTTCATCTTGTCCTCGCGGAACTCCTGTGCCGGCGTCGTCTCTCGATAAACACGCTGCATCGTCTCAGCCAGGCTCTGCCGCGCCGCACCCTGATGCACGAGGAACTTCCACGGCTCCGTCAGCCCATGCGTCGGCGCCCAGGTCGCATCTTCCAAAATCTGCAAGAGCAGCCCACGCTCCACGCCACGCGCGCCATCCATGTCCACCGGCTTGATGGAACGACGATGTCGGATCAGCGCGCTGAGCTGGGAATGAGAGGGGAGGTCGGGCATGTCCGCGACCCTTACACCATCAGCGCCACTTTGCTCAAGCTTTGAAGCATCAGGGTTGTGGCTGGGTGCCGGAGGCTGTCAGCAAACGAATCAGGGCTGCCAGACCCGGCTTGTCCATTCTCTTTTCCGCCACGGCATGGATCGCGTCATAAAGCGCCGTCCCCCACTCCATCCTGGTTTCCACACCACTTCGTTCCAGAAACACCAGCGCCGCACCGACCGCAGTCCGTTTGTTGCCATCGAGAAAAGCCTGGGCCTGTGCAATGTGAAAAGCGTACGCCGCTGCGATGCCTGCAAGATCAGCAGCAGCATAATAAAAGTCGTTCATCGCCGCCCCCAGCGCCGAGTGAATGAGATGTTCGTCGCGCATCCCCGGCGAGCCGCCAAACCGTGCGATGGAGATTTCGTGAATGATGATGATCTCCTGCCAGGTGATGAACTGCGGTTCGGTCATCACTGCGCAAGTCGCTCCATCAACTGGCTGTGCTTGTCGAAAACTCGATTCACCACATCCTTGAATTCCGCCAGCGGCTTTGCTCCGGCTGTTTGGACGGCGGCATCTCTGCTGATGTGCTCCGCCACGAGTCTCTGCTCCTGCGCAGGCAGGGCATCGTAGAGTTCAATGACTTCCGTCGCACTCATGGCTCGATCATGATACCAAGGAACCCGCCTCATTTCATCCCTTAATTTCGGGGGGATCTCACGGACCGCAGCCGCAGACCCTTGAATCTGATTGACGCCTCTTCAGCCGTCTTGTTAAAAGCAATGCGCAAAGCGTTCCCTGCGGTATTCGCAGACAAATCGAACTCACTTTTCTCATCATGCCTCTCTTCTGTTGCGGTCATTGCGGACAATCGATTGATGCGGACGACGCACTCGCGGGCACGGAGGTCGGCTGCCCCGGCTGCCAGGCAGTGATCATGGTGCCAGCCTGCGCGCGCTATGAGTCCTACCAGCCTTATCAGCCACCGGCGTCCAACCAAACGCAGCCGGGTCTCCATGCCAGCCACTCCTTCTCGGAGCCTGACCCGTGGCGCCGCCGTGCTCCCCTGCTGGGCAGCGGCGTGGCGTTCGTGCTGTGCTTCCTCAAAAAGCTCGTCGAGCCCGTCTCCAGCCTGGATGCCGCGCTGGGCAACACGGGCCTCGCCAGCACTTTCGCCGGAGCCCTCGGTTACACCATCGCCGCGGGCCTCTTCGCACTGCTCGCAGCTCTCGTGCTCGGGGGCATTGCCGCGGCACGCCGAAAGCCCTTTTCCTCCGCACTGGCACGCGGCTATGGCGTTGCCGTGGTGCTCGCCGCGCTTCTCATGATGGCGGGGTCGTTGTCGAGGCCGCGCCGCTTCGCCGCACCCTCGCCCTCCGCGCCTTCATCTCCTCAGGTCAGTCAGAACACGCGTGACGAGCTGAACAAGCTGCAGGCAGACATTGAAAAAATGCAGCAGGGCGCACTGCCCGGGAACGACGCCTCCACAACAACACCGGCCACTCCACCGGCGGAGCCCACCGACGACTTGGGAAAATTTCTTCTCATCACGCGGCAGTACTTTGCGGAAGTCGCCGCATTGCAAAAAGACTACACGGACGAAGTCACCAAGATCGGCTTCATGCGTGTGCTGGATGGAGAGCGAATTCTCAAAGATACAGACTCCAGCGAATCGTATGACTTGATTGCACGCGCACGGGTGCTCGTGAAAAAATACGGGGCCAAAATGCGCGAAGCGGTGGCAAGCCTCCCCGCGAAAGTCCGTGCCAGCAACATCAGCGCCGCCGTCAGGGAAGGCCACGCCCGCGAAGCCGAAGCAGGCGTGGAACAGGCGATGAAGACCTTTGATGAAACATGGACCCTCGAAGCGGGCGTCATCGACCACGCTCAAGCCATCATCGATCTCCTGAGCAGACGGCGCGGTCACTGGCACATGAGCAAAGGCCGCTTCATGTTTGACGATGATGCCGATCTGGTGGCCTTCAATGAGTCCATGGCCAAAATCACCGCGGCTGTGGCACGTCAGAATGAGATTAAAGAAAAAGGGCAGCGGGATGCAGGAAAGATGTTTGATGACGTCCGTGCCGTCCTCCCGAAGTAGGCGGCCCATTCACCACCAGTGACACCCGTGCAATGAACGCCCTCCCTGCGACCGAAACCACGCATCCGAGGGCGGACTCGATGATCCGTGAGATCTGGACCTTCATCAGACGCCACTGGCTGCATGCGCTGCTGGTGCCGCCCGGCGCGCTGCTTGTGACCCTCGTGCATGAAAGCGCCCACGCCGCGGCCGTGCTGCTTCAGGGCGGGACCCTGCACGAATTCGTCTGGCTGCCCACAGGGGAGCTCTGGGGTTACGTCAATTATGATCCACCCGCGCTCAGGCCCTTTTCAGAATTTCTTGTCGCCATCGCGCCTTACCTTCTCTGGCTTTTCTTGGCTGCCATGACCTCCGCGCTCTCGCTCAGACGTCGGCCCTATTCCTTCGCCGTGGCGTCCACGTTGTACTTCTGGCTGTTCGTCACGCCCCTTGCAGACGTGGCCAATGCCGCCTTCCCCTATCTGGTCGGCGGCTCGAATGACTTCCTGCACGCCTTCGGCCCCCCATCGCTCGCAGTCTGCGTGGCATTCATCATTCTCAGTGTGCTGGCCCTGGTCATCGGATATCCGGTGCAGCGCCGTCTTTACCGCTCCCAGGCGCTGCGCCTGCGCAGCTATCTGGTGCTGAGCCTGGCGGTCGTGTTTTTCATCGTGGGTTTCACGGTCAGGATCGTTTGAATCCCTCAGGACCACGCTGAAGCAGCGGCCTGCCTCACACCAGCGGCACCAGCTTGCTCAGCACCAGCGTCACCCCCAGGCCGATCACGGCATCCGCGGTGGTCAGCAGGCTCCAGGTGCGCAGCGTTTCCTTTTCGGTCATGCCGCTGAGGCGGTTCACCACCCAGAAGCCGCTGTCGTTCATCCAGGAGCAGCACATCGCGCCAAAGCCGATGGAGGTGAAGAGATACACCGGGTGGCAGCCCAGCGGTGTGCTGGCCAGCATGGGCGCCATGATGGAGGAGGCCGTCAGCATCGCCACCGTGGCGGAGCCCTGCGCCACACGCACCACCGCCGCCACGATCCAGCCCAGCAAAATCAGATTGAGGCTGTAACCCTGCGCCAGCGTTTGCACCGCCTCGCCCACACCCGCGCTGCGCAGCGCCAGGCCAAAGGCGCCGCCCGCACTCGTGATGAGGATGATCATTCCCGCCGTCTCCAGCGGCGGGCCCACCAGCTCCTCCACCTTCTTCAGGCTCAGGCCGCGCTGCTTCGCCAGCACCCAGAGCGAGATCACCGCGCCGATGAACAATGCGATGTTCTTGTGCCCGATGAAGTCCACCCACGCGCGCGCGGCATTGAATCCGCCCTCGCCGCCCAGCGCATTCACCATCGCCACGCCCCAGCCCGCGCCCGTCGCCGCGCCTTTATGCGCCAGCTCAAACACCGTCGTCAGACTGATCAGAATGATCGGCAGCAGCACCGGCGTCATGCTCCAGAAAAAGCTCGGCAGCTCGCTCTCAGGCTTTCCGCTCACGCCCTGCAGATCATCCAGCGAGACACCGCCCGTGGCGCGCAGCGGCACATCCGTGCGGCGGTTCAGCCACTGGCTGAAAAGGAATCCAAACACGCAGGTGATCGCGCCGATGATCATGCCGCCAATGATCGACTCCCCCACGTTCAGGTGCAGGTCATCCACCACCGCCACCGGGCCCGGGTGCGGCACCGTCATGGAGTGCGTCACCGTGCCACCGCAGCACACCGCCATCAGGTACAGCGTGTAGTCCTTCCCCGTGCGCATGCGCAGCGCCATGGCCAGCGGCACCATCAGCATGAACATCGTGTCAAAAAAGATCGGTGCGCTGAGAATGAAAGTGCTCCACAGCAGCGCCCAGCCTGCATGCTTTTCGCCAAAGAACGCCAGGAAGCGGCGCACCACCTTGTCCGCGCCTCCGCTCTCCATCAGGCACATGCCAATGATCGCCGCCAGGGCGATGGAGATCGCGATGTCACGCGCCGTGTCGCCCAGCCCCTTGGACACCATCTCCACCACGCCCACCATGGAGGACATCGCCTTCACCTTGCCATCCTTCTGCACGATGTCCCACGAGTCCTTGTTTGCGAGCAGTCCCGCCAGCAGCGCCGCCAGGATCAGCGCCACAAACGCATGCATGCGCAGCTTGCTGATGCCAATGATGATGAAAGCCACGCTGACAGCGAGAACGACGAAGGGCCAGTAGCTGGCCGAGGTTGCGGCAAGAAGAAACATGGCCGCGATGCTGGCGGGAGGCAGTGAACACGTCAAGACATTCGACGGTGCACATCCCAATTCAGCTGCGGGAGCCAAAGCGGAACCCACCGCTCATCTCCACGCAGGCCGGAGATCCTCCCTCTTGTGAGCCTTTGCAGGGGCAGGGGGGCAATTCCTTGACATCCCGTCCAGCATGATGCCACACTTCATGTCATTCTATGAAGCGGCTCCTCATTGCAGTCACTCTGCTCGCCTTGGTTCTCACGGTGCTGGCCGGCATTGGATGGAAACGTGGAGAGGCATGTCCGCCTTTTGTGGGCTACGCCTGTTTTGATCTCACCCACGCTGAGAAGTCCGAAGATGTTGTCCGCTTCATCAAGCATGCGATTCACCGCTCAGGCGCCACAGATCATGTGCAAAAACGCTGGCCTGGAGCGCGCAGCGTTGACCAGGCGGAGGCCGCCTATCGTGCTTCCCTGCGCTATTCCATCTCCGGTCCCGCGGAGCGACGTCGGCTGGAGATTTGGTGCCTCGCAGCCATTGACATCACAGCCGTGGACGGCGCCTTTTTTCCCGGCCTCTTGTATGACGGGCCTCAGTTTGGCATCCTTAGCTTCAAGAGCGGTCCGGTGATCTCACAATGCACCCGCGCCACTCCATGGGAGCGCGTGCTGTTCGGGCTGGGCCTGTTTCCAGCAGGAGCACAGCTTCCTTGAAAACGCGGCGGCCACCCGCCTCCGAGGCCTGCTTTCTCTGAGCCGGATTCACCGGTGGACATCCCATTTGGGAACCGCTTCTTTCCGCCGCGCATGAAGAAGCCTGCCCTGCTCCGTTTGTCCTTTATCCTGCTTGTCCTTGTGGCAGGGGCATTTGGCATTTCGCGGCTGGATTTTGATGTGGACCCCCTCAGCCTCCTGCCGCAGGAGCTGCCCGGGCTGCAGGGCACGCGCCTCTTGAGGGAGCAGAAGCGCAACCTCCTGCTCATCGCCGTGCAGGCGGAGGACCCCGCCTTGGTGGAGGTCACGGCGGATGCGCTGGCGGAGCATCTCGCCGCACGGCCGGAGCTCTGCGCCAGTGTGCGCAGCAAATCCCTGCTGCAGTCTGATCCCGCCATCCTCGCGGAGGTGGTGGCCTATCTCTGGCTGAACGCCCCGCCGCAGGAAGTGGCGAAGCTCGCCGCCTCGCTCGATCCCGCTTCGCTCACCGCGCTGCTCGCCAGATCCAAAGAGACCGCCGGTTCCTCGCTGGATCTGCAAAACGCCACGCTCAGCGGTTACGATCCCCTTGGCCTCGCTCGCGGCGCCCTGGCACTCATGAGCAGTGGTGGTGGTGGTGACGACATGAGCAGCCTCATGGGCGATGAATTCAGCAACGCCGAGGGCACGCTGCGCCTGCTCTACGTCACGCCGCCGGGCCAGGCGCTGGCAGATTATCGCGCCGCCAATGCCTGGCTCACGCAGATCAAGAAAGCCGTGCGCGAAGAATGGCTGCCGCAGCAGAAGGAGCTCGCCGGCGTGAAGATCGGTTTCACGGGAGACCCCGCGTTTCAGGCGGAGATCGCCACCGGCATGGAAGGGGACATGCGGCAGTCCATCGGCGCCGTCACCTTCATCGTCGGCTTTCTCTTCTGGCTGCTGCACCGCAGCGTGAAGCCTCTCTTCTGGCTGCTGCTGGCCATCCTCTGCGCGAACCTGGTCACGCTTGGCACGGCCGGCGTCATCTATGGCTCGCTCAATGTCATGTCCATGGGCTTCGCCGCCATCCTCACCGGCTTGATCGAAGACTTCGGTGTCGTGGGTTTGCACGTAGCACGCGAGCACCCCGGCGAAGGCTTCCGCAGCATCTGCCGGCGTGCGCTGCCCAGCGTCACCTGGTCCGCCGTCAGCATCGCCGGCATCTTCGCCATGCTGGGGCTCAGCCAGCTTCCCGGAGTGGCGCAGCTCGGTGTGCTGTCCGCACTCGGTGTCATGATCGGCGCGGCGGTGATGATCTTCGGCTTTCTCCCGCTGGGCATGACCACCGGCAAACTCGAAGAGCACCATGGCACCACACGCCTCGCCATGCGCATGCAGGGCGTCATGGTCTGGCTGGTACTGCTCGCACTGACGGCCGCCACCGCCGTCATCGGCTGGAAGGGCCTGCCCAAGATGGACTTCGGCTCCGCGGTGCTGCGTCCTGACAAGAGCGAGGCCTTCGATGTCTTTGATGACATCGAGCAGCGCATGCTGAACACCAGCACCGAGCCGGGGCGCAATGTGCCGCTCGTCTTTGCCGCGCCGGATGCCGACGCCCTGCGCCAGAGCATCATCGCCACTCAAAAGCTGCTGAACCACCCTGATGTCGAGGCGCTGCTGCTGCCGCTCGCCCTGGTGCCGGATGCCGCTGCGCAAAAGGCCAATCTCCTCGCCCTGCAATCTCTCGCCGCTCGCGAAGACGCCTTCAAACGGGCCGTGGATGCCGCGGGCTTCACCGAAGTGGCATACGCCTTGACGCAAAAGGTCCTCAGGCAGTGGCAGGAATGGGCCAGCGCCAAAGCCACGCTGCCGCTGTGGCCCACGCCCGTCGTGCTCGAAAATCTCGGCGGTCTCGTGTCACAGCATGCAAAGCACGGTGTCATGGCCGTCGGCTCCCTGCGCCTCGCCCCGGGCCGCACCTTGGAAAACGCCGCCGTTCTGCATGAGGTGGAGAAGGTCCCCGGAGCTCATCCCGCCGGATGGGCCTTCCTGCGCACCTCCCTGGAGCCCCTGCTGAAACGCGAGATCCTGCGCGTCTGCGTGCCCACCGTCGTCATCGCCTGCCTCCTGTTTCTGCTCGTGTTTCACGGCTGGCGGGAGCGCGTGTTCGCCCTCTTCACGCTGGCGGCCAGCGGCTGGATCCTCCTGGGCGGCATGTCCGCCTGGGGTCTCACCTGGAATCTCATGAGCGTCGGCGCCGTGCCGCTCTGCCTCGGCCTCGGTCTCGACTTCACCATTCACGTGATGCACTCCCTGCGCGAACCCGCCATGACACGGGAGCGCGTGGCCTCGCTGGGCCGTTCGCTGGCCTACTGCGGGCTCAGCACCGGCCTGGGTTTCGGCGCGCTCGCCATGGGCAGCAACCGCGGCCTCATCACCCTTGGCATGACCGCCATGATCGGCGTGCTCACCGTGCTCATAACTGCCGCCTTCGCCCTGCCTTGGGTGTGGTTTCGGCGGAAGAAGGGCTGATCTTCACCGCCAGGGATATTCCCCGGGCTTGCGCTTGCGGGTCCACGGCCCAAACGCCGCCATCCCCGCCACCGCTGCGACAAGCATGACGCCCATGAACAGCATCTCCACGCTGCCGATGTCATGCAGCGGTTTGCTCAGCTCGCCAAAAAAGGTTCCCACTGCGGAGAAGAAATCCAAGACAGCCGTGAAGATCCGGATGAGCGTTTCCATGCCGCCAGCATGCGTGGCCGCAGCCCGGCGCTCAAAACCTGTGCGGTGACACTTCACTCACTGACTTTTCGGTCACTGACTTTTTGGTCACCTGACATTTCGGTCACTGGCGGTTTGGTCACATTCCACCCCGGCACCCCCTCCGCCCCACCCCCTGATTTTTCGCTGGCGTACCCGTCCTGACCGATTACTATCCCTGCTTCTCGCGAGAGATGGTGACCGTAGTTCAAAGGTAGAGCCCCAGATTGTGATTCTGGTTGTTGCGGGTTCGAATCCCGTCGGTCACCCCACTTTTTTCTTGGAGCCCAGCCGGACTTCCGGCTACTAGATGGGCACTCATGCAGTCGCTGGAACATGTCATCGGCCATAGCTTTCGCGATCCCGCGTTGCTCCAGCTCGCGCTCACGCACGGCAGCGTCGGCTACGAAAATCAGAACCAGCGCGCCCATTCCGACAACCAGCGGCTCGAGTTTCTGGGAGACGCCGTGCTGCAGCTCGCCCTCTCCCACCTGCTTTTTCATCGCCTGCCCCAGGCAGATGAAGGCGTGCTCACCCAGGCACGCGCCCAGCTCGTCTCCACCAGGGCCCTGGCCCGCATCGCCCGCCGCATCGGCCTCGGCGCTCATCTGCACCTGGGCCGCGGCGAAGAGGCCAACGGCGGCCGCGACCGCGAATCCACGCTTGCGGACGCCCTCGAAGCCGTCGCCGGTGCCATCCATCTCGACTCCGGCAGCGAGGCCGCCCACCAGTTTGCCGCCCGGCTGTTTGCCGAAGATCTGGAAGCCCTGAACCGCGGCCCGCTGGATGCCAATCCCAAGGGGCAGCTCCAGGAGCTCATTCAGGCCGTGGGCACGGAGCCTCCCTTGTACGGCATCGTCGGTGCCGAGGGGCCGGACCACGCCAAAAACTTCGTCGCCACCGTCTCCTGGCAGAGCACCGAGCTCGGCCGCGGCGCCGGCCGCAGCAAAAAAGACGCCGAAGTCCGCGCCGCCCAGGCAGCCCTGGAAAACCCGGCGCTGCACAGCCTGCTGCGAACAACTCGTGTACAACCTGATGAACAAAACCGCAGGTCATGAGAGCAACCCCGAATAATCCCACTTGTTCGGGCCCGCTCACAATTCCTGCCGAAAGCTTTCACACACAGCCTGCCCGTGGAACCCCTGATTTTCCAAGGCGGAACTCACTTGTTGGGCTTGTTCGCAGTACTTACGGATATGAGGAATTAAACAACCTCGTTCATCCCAATCATAAGAGCTGGGAACAACTGAGCAGATGAAGACCCATCCGTACGACAGACACTGCTGTCTGTCGGCCAGCGTTCTCCAACTCGCCCGTCTCACTCATACACCTGCCGCATCCGCCTGGCTCAAAGGTAAGGCGCTGGAAAAAAGGTGTTGAAGCAGAAGACCGGGCTGGGACCGTGCTCACCATGAGACCCATGATCTTCGCCATCTGCCTGGCATCGCTCTCTCTCCCAATCATGGCGAGTGACAAGGCGGCTCCATCCAAGGATGGCCGGCCGAAATGGGGGTTTCTGGGTGATGACGCTGACTTGCTGGGCACCGTCAAAGAAGCTGATGAGGCAATTCTCGCGTGTGTTTATCGCATCGAGTTTCAACACATCCAAGGGCCCTTCGCAATGGTCAACCTTCATGTGACCGTCGCCCGAACCTTCAAAGGCCGGCTGAAACCGAACGAGCGCATTGTCATCGCGTTCCCGATCGACACCTTGCCGCTGGATGCGGAAGGCCGGGACAAGCATCTCAAAGCCCTCAGTGACGCCGACCTTGGCAATCTGCGCTTCTGCTTCATCCGGCGCCCCGAGGGCGTTGACAAGCCCTATGAAGCCGAATGGCTGGAAGTTCCGAAGTTCACGAGCGAGATGAACGACTTCATGGAGGCATACCATCAGCGCTCCAACTCCAAATGACCGCGAACCTGGCCCATCCACTGCAGCGATTGGCAGATTCTTCTACTTCAGCGGCCAGAACACCGGCACCATCGCCAGAATCACAATGAGCATCACTGCCGTCAGCCCACCGCCCACCTTGATGAAATCCGCAAAGCGGTACTTCCCGGGGCCATAGACAAGAATGCAGCTCGGCTCAAACGGCGTCAGCATCGATGCCGAGGCGCTGAGCATCACGCCGATGGCAAAGGCGCGCTGATTCGCCCCCATGGAGGCAGCCGCCTGCAGCGCCACCGGCAGCACCACCAGCGCCGCGGCCGCGTTCGACATCGGCTGCGTCAGCAGAATCGTCAGCAGGCAGAAGCCGGTGAAGACGGCAAACACCCCCATCGGCTGCAGCCACCCCGTGATGAACTGCGCGATCATGCCCGAAGCGCCTGAGGTTTTCATGGCTTCACCAAAGGCCATCATGCCGCCGATCAGGATCAGCAGCCGCCAGTCGATGTTGGTGTACGCGTTCTCCAGTTTGATGCAGCGCGTCATCACCGCCATGATGGCCACCATCACAAACACGGCCGTGTCCGGGATCCAGTCAAAGCTGCTGGCGATCACCGCGAGCACAAAGGCCGCCAGCAGCCTGACACCACGCCTGCGCGCCTCCGCGCTGAACTGATGCTGCGTGATGACAATCATGTCGTTGCCCTCTTCAAACACACGGAAGCGGTCGCTCGGACCCTGCAGCAGCAGCACGTCGCCGGCGCGCAGTTTTTCATCCGCCATGTGGTGCATCAGGGAGCGGTCCCCGCGCATGAGCGCCAGTACGGAGAGCCCCGTGCGCTGGCGGAAGTTGTTTTCGCGCAGCGACCGGCCGACAAAGCCCGAACGCGGCGTGAGAACGACCTCCGCCACCTGGGCGTCGCGCATGTCGATGCCCGAGCTGCGCAGCGTCACGTCTTCGAGGATGTCCAGACCCTCGATCTTCTTCACGCGGATGAGGTTTTCCACCTTGCCTGCCACCAGCACCACATCACCCTCTTCAAAGCGGAGGTTCGGTCCGGCGTCCAGCGGCTGGTCCGCGCGGCGGATCTTCAGCACCTGAAACTCCATGGCGGAAAAGTCCGAATCATACGCGGCCTGGCCGATGATGGGAGAGTCCGGCAGCACTATCACCTCGGCCACGTAGTCGCGCATCGCATCGCCGGAAACGATCGCGGCCTTGTCACGCTCCGGCACCATCCGGCTGCCGATGAAAACCATGTACAGAATCCCCGTCAGCATGAGAACCAGGCCGATGCCGGTGAACTCAAACATGCGCAGCGGCTCCAGCCCCAGCTTCGAAATGGCCCCGCTCACTGCCACATTGGTGGACGTGCCGATCAGCGTGCACGTGCCGCCCATCAGCGAGGCAAAGGCCAGCGGCATCAGCAGGCGGGAGGGTGGGATGCGCAGCTTGCGCGAGAGGCCCATCACCGGTCCCACAAACACAGCGGTGACGGTGGTGTTGTTCATGAAGGCGGACACACCGCCCACCACGGCCATCATGAAGCCCATGAGCCTCTTCGGCTGGGTGCCAAAGGTCTGCGCCAGCACTCCGCCCATCATGTCCAGCACGCCCGTCTCACGCAGCGCCGCGCCGATCACAAAAATCGCCGCCAGCAGAATGATCACCCGGTCTCCAAATCCCGCAAACGCCCGGTCCGCCTTCAAAATGCCGGACATCACCAGCACGCACAGCAGCGAAAGCGTGACGATGTCCACGGAGACTTTCTCCGTGGCAAAGGCGATGACGGCTAAGACGAGCAGTCCGATGACGATCCAGGCTTCCATTGGGGCGGCACCTTTGGCGCAGAGAAATACACTGCTCAAGGAGCAAGCCGCGTAAACCACCGCCGCGTGCCCTTTTTGTGGAAGCAACCTGCCGCGGCCGGCGTTACTTCGCGCCCCCGTCATGCGTTTTTCCCTCACTTTTCTCGCCGCCCTCGCTTTCAGCCTCCCCACTTTCGCCGCGCCCCGCGCGGAGCACGTCTTCATCATCAGCATCGACGGTGGCAAGCCCGCGGTCATTGCGGAAAGCGAAGCGCCGGTGCTGAAAAAAATCGCCGCCGAAGGCGCGGTCTCCTGGCAGGCCAGCACCATTTTTCCCTCCATCACCCTGCCTTCCCACACCTCCATGCTCACCGGCGTGGGCCCGGACAAGCACCAGATCCTATGGAATGCCTTCACGCCGATCAAGGGCCCGGTGAAAGTACCCACGGTCTTCTCACTGCTCAAGGCCGCCGATGCCATGGCCGTCACCGGCATGTTTGTCGGCAAGATGAAATTCCGCCACCTCTGGCTGAAGGATTCCGTGGACGTTTTCGACTTCGGCGGCCCGCAGTCAGACGCCCCCGTGGCCGGCTCTCCGGAAATCGAAAAAGACAAAAAACCCTCCCAGACCGTGGCAAAGCAGGCCGCCGCATGGATCAAGGGAAAGAAGCCCCGTCTCGCCTTCATCCACTTCCCGGACGTGGACACCGCCGGCCACAAGGACGGCTGGGGCTCCCCTCAGCAGAAGGAGGCGCTCAAGGCGACAGACCAGGCCCTCGAGCAGGTCTGGCAGGCCATCAAGGACGCCGGCATCGCGGACAGCAGCGTCATGATCATCAGCGCCGACCATGGCGGGCACGACAAAACCCACGGCCTCAACATCCCCGACGACATGCTCATCCCCTGGGTCGTCTGGGGCAAAGGCGTGAAGAAAAACTTCACCATCACCCCGCCCGTCACCACCTACGACACCGCCGCCACCGCCCTCTGGCTGCTCGACGTCCCCGTGCCCCCTGAGTTCGACGGCAAGCCGGTCACGAGCGCCTTTGAGTAATCCGGCGACAAATAAAAATCTCCCGGCCCTTGCCAAACACAGGCCGTCTTCCTAACCTCGCGCCCAAATTTATTATGAGCCAAAAAACACCTGTGAACTGGGAACACCTGGAGGAGAAGCCGGAGTTTCGCTCCATGATGAAGCGGAAAAAGGCCTTCATCATTCCAGCGACGATCTTCTTCCTCATCTACTACCTCGCCCTTCCCGTGCTGGTGGGTTACTACCCCAAGGTGATGGAACAGAAAGTCTGGGGAGAGGTAAACGTCGCTTACGCCTTCGCGCTCTCACAGTTCTTCATGGCCTGGATCATGGCCTTCATCTACGTGCGCGTCGCCGCCAAGTGGGACAAGGCCGCCGCCGAAGTCATCCACGGCCATCATTGATGTCGTGACCCGTTGCAGCCCTCTGCTTTCACCTCCGCCCTCTTTTCTCCCCTTATGACTATCGCGCAGATCATGTTCACGGCCTTCGTCGGCCTGACGCTCCTCATCACCTTCTACGCCGCCAAGAAAAACACCGGCGCCAGCGCCTACTTCGCCGCGGGCCGCAGCATCACCGGCTGGCAGAACGGCCTCGCCGTCGCGGGCGACTACATGAGCGCCGCGTCCTTCCTCGGCATCTCCGGCATGATCTGCTTCTACGGCTATGACGGCTTCATGTACTCCGTGGGCTTCCTGGTCGCCTACATCACAGTGCTCCTCATCGTGGCCGAGCCCCTGCGCAATGCGGGCAAATACACCATGGCCGACCTCCTGGCCTACCGCCTCAAGCCGCGCCCCGTGCGCGCCCTGGCCTCCCTGAGCACCCTCACCGTTTCCACCATCTACATGATCGCCCAGATGGTCGGCGCGGGCGGCATCATCGAGCGCCTCATCAAGATCGAGTTCGCACCCGCCGTCATTGGCGTCGGCGTGCTCATGCTGGTCTATGTCGTCTTCGGCGGCATGCTCGCCACCACCTGGGTGCAGATCGTCAAGGCGCTTCTGCTCATGGCCGGCGCCCTTCTGCTGAGCTACATGGTGCTGAAGCATCACCACTTCAGCTTCGCCGAATTCTTCAGCTCCGTCGCCAAAGCCGACTACGGCGGCAGCGAATCAGTGCCTAAAAACCTGATGCAGCCCGGCCTGAAGTACGGCGTGGCCGCCGCCGGTCCCTGGGGTCCGCTGGACCTCATCTCCCTCTGCCTCGGCCTCGTGCTCGGCACCGCCGGCCTGCCGCACATCTTGGTGCGTTTCTACACCGTCCCGGACGCCAAGACCGCCCGCTCCAGCGTGGTGTGGGCCATGGCCATCATCGGCCTCTTCTACATCATGACGACCTTCTTCGGCTTCGGCGCCGCCACCATTCTTAAAAAGGAGCTCATCACCATCGGCACCAAACCGGACACGAACATGGTCGCGCCCATCCTCGCCAACCACATGGGCGGCGAGTTCTTCTTCGCCTTCATCAGCGCCGTCGCCTTCGCCACCATCCTCGCGGTGGTCGCCGGTCTCACCATGAGCGCCAGCGCCAGCTTCGCGCATGACTTCTATTCCAATGTGATCCACCACGGCAAAGAAAACCGCCCGGGCGAAGAAGTGAAAGTCGCCCGCATCACCGCCTTCTGCGTCGGTGCCGTCAGCATCGGCATCGCCATCTTCCTCGGCCCCAGCGTGAACACCGCCTTCCTCGTCGGCCTCGCCTTCGCCGTGGCCGCCAGCGCAAACCTGCCCGTGATCATCTTCAGCGTGTTCTGGAAGCGCTTCAATACCACCGGCGCCGTCGCCGGCCTCAGCATTGGCCTGCTCTCCTCCATCATCCTCATCCTCCTCAGCCCGAACGGCATCTTTGGCAAAGACGGCGCCATCTTCCCGCTGGAAAACCCCGGCATCGTCAGCATCCCCATCGGCTTCCTCGCCGCTTATCTCGGCACCATCTTCACCGCGCGTGATCTTGAAGCCGAGGCCAAATTCGCCGAGCTCACCGTCCGCGCCCACACCGGCCTCGGTGCGGAGAAAGCCACGTCGCACTAGGCGTCCGCCGCGCTCACAGCCCCACACTCCCCTGCATGATCCCCCCATCCGCAAAAACGGTGGTCGCCGTCAAGTAGCTCGCCCCCTCACCCGCCAGAAACGCCACAAGCCGCGCGATCTCTTCCGGCTCCGCCACCCGCCCCAGCGGGATCGCGGCATCCAGCTTCTTCAGCTGCGCCTCGTCATTCATCGTCGCCCGGTTGATCGGCGTCGCCACCGCGCCCGGTCCCACACCGACCACCAGAATCCCATGCGGCGCCAGCTCCACACCGGCCGTGCGCGTCAGCATGCGCATGCCGCCCTTGGAAAGGCAGTAGGCCGTATTCCCCGGCATCGGCCAGTCCTCATGCACGGAGCTGATGTTGATGATCCTCCCTCCGCCCCCCTGCCTGATCATCTGTCGCGCGGCCAGCTGCGTGCCAAAAAACGCGCTCTTCAAATTGATCGCCATCACCTCCTCATACTGCTCCTCCGTCGTGTCCAGAACAGACGTGCGCGTCTCCACCCCCGCATTGTTCACCAGGATGTCCACCCGCCCAAACGCCTCCACCGCCCCGGAAACCAGCCTCTCCAGATCACCGAGCTTGCTCACATCTGCCTGCACCTTCACCACGCCGCCGCCCAGTTCACGCACCCGGGCCTCGATCCTCTCCGCCGCTTCCGGGTGGGCGTGGTAGTTCAGCACGAGGTTCGCACCCTGACGCGCCAGCTCCAGCACCGTGGCGAGCCCGATCCCGCTGGTACCCCCTGTGACAATGGCGACCTTTCCTTGGAGGTTCATGGCGGCTGAATGAAAAAGAGCGCCTCTCTCACGAATCCAGTTTCAGCCACTGCCGTGCCGCCGCTTCCTCATCCGCATCGAAGAACTGGATCCGCGCCGTCGTGAAAGGCTTGCAGAAAGTCGCCATCCATTTTTCCCAGCGCTTGTCCCCCACCAGCGCCAGCCGTTCGATGTCCGCCAGATGCTTCAGGTCAAACCTGATGTCATCCCACAGCGCCGGCAGCTCCCAGCCATGGAAATTCACCATGATGAAAAGCACGCGCAGCTTGCCATGCAGCTTCAGCAGACGTTCAAATTCGGGCACAAAATGCTCATAGTCCGCATGCTCCAGCTTGCCCGTGATCCGGACCTCCATTTCCTTCCCTCCGTCGTTTTCTGTCACGTGAATGGCCATGATGATGTTTTCTCCTTCTAAAAAGGAAACGCGCCTCCGCCCTGGCCCGGCATCCATGAAATGACGCTGAGACTATAATAGGTGCTGACCCTGATCGGCGCTCACCCTACCCACACACTCTCTCACGTGCAGCACGGACAAGGCTGCACAAAATGCCCCGGAGAGATCTCCTTCAGCGAGAGGTCCATGCCCACGCTCTGCTCCCACTTCGGGTTCTTCATGCGGTGGCCAAAAGCGCAGCCCGGCGGCGGATTGATCGGGCTCGGCACATCGCCCCGCAGAAGCTGGCGCGGCCGGCGCTGCGCCGGATCGGCGATCGGGATCGCATCCAGCAGCGCCTTCGTGTACGCATGGCGCGGGTTTTGGTAAAGCTCGTTCGCCGGTGCCAGCTCCATGATCTTCCCCAGGTACATCACCGCCACGCGGTCGCTCATGTGCTTCACCACATTCAGCCCATGCGCGATGAACAGGTAGCTCAGCCCCATGTCCCGCTGCAGCTCCAGCAGCAGGTTCAGCACCTGGCTTTGCACGGACACATCCAGCGCGGACACCGGCTCATCACACACAATCAGCTTCGGCTTCAAAGCAATGGCCCGCGCAATGCCAATGCGCTGCCGCTGCCCGCCGCTGAACTCAAACGGAAACCGGTGGATCGCATCCGGTGGCAGGCCCACGCGTTTCAGCAGCTCCACCGCCCACTCCGTGCGCTGCGCATGAGTGCCCATCTTTTGAATGACAAACGGCTCCTCCAAAATCTGCCCGATCGTGTGGCGCGGATTCAGCGACTCCGCCGGATCCTGGAAGATCATCTGCATCTCACGCCGTACAGGCCGCAGCGCGCTCTGCGACTGCGTCGAGAGGTCGCGGCCTTCAAAAAGAATGCTGCCCTCTGTCGGCTTGAGCAGCCGCACCACCGAACGCGCCACCGTGGACTTCCCGCAGCCGCTTTCACCCACCAGGCCCAGCGTTTCGCCCGCCTTCAGGTCAAAGCTCACGCCATCCACCGCCTTGCACACAGCCTTGGTGGTGTAAAACACGCCGCCGCGCACCGGGAAGTACGTCTTGAGATTTTGTACGGAAAGAAGGCTCATGACGCAGATGCAGATGCAGAGGCTGGGGCGGAAAGTTGAGAGGCAAAGCACGCGCAGGCTTCCACGCCGTGGCCGCCGCCGCACTCCTTCCACGGCTGGCGCGTGTCCAAAACGTCGGTGCTGTGCGGGTTCGGGCAGCGGGAGGCAAAGCGGCAGCCCACCGGCATGTCCCGCAGGCTTGGCACCACCCCGGGGATCACCGGCAGTGTCGTCTTCGGCGGGTGATCCAGCTTCGGCAGGCAGCGGATCAGCCCTTGCGTATACGGATGCAGCGGACTGGCAAAAATCGGATGCACCGGCCCCCGCTCCACGATGCGGCCGGCATACATCACCGCCACATCATCACACGTCTCGGCGATGACACCCAGATCATGCGTGATCAAAATCACCGCCATGCCCGTCTCGCCCTGCAGGCGCTTCAGCAGGTCGAGAATCTGCGCCTGCACCGTCACGTCCAGCGCCGTCGTCGGCTCGTCCGCGATCAGCACCTTCGGGTGGCAGGACAGCGCCATCGCAATCATCACGCGCTGCCGCATGCCGCCGCTGAGCTGGTGCGGGTACTCGTTCACGCGCTGCTCCGGCGCCGGAATGCCCACCCACTCCATCAGCTCCACGGCGCGCTTGAAGGCCTTCTCGGGCTTCATCGGCTCGTGCAGTTGAATCGCCTCGATGATCTGCGCGCCCACGCGCTGCACCGGATTCAGCGCCGTCATCGGTTCCTGGAAAATCATCGCGATGTCATTGCCGCGAATCTTGCGCATCGCCTCGATCGGCAGCTTGGTCAGGTCCTGCCCTTCCAGCAGCACCTCGCCGCTTAGAATGCGTCCTGAGGGCTGCGGCAGCAGCCGCATCAGGCTCATGGCCGTCACGCTTTTGCCACAGCCGCTTTCTCCCACCACGCCCAGCGTCTTGCCGGCCTCCAGGACAAAATCCACTCCATCCACGGCCGTCAGCAGCCCGTGGTCCGTCTGGAAGCCCACGCGCAGATTCCGTACTTCGAGCAGGGGTGCTGCCATCACTTGTTTCCTCCTGCTTTGAGATTCTGGTCAAACACCTGGTCGGTTTCAGGGAAGGTCCGGCCGGCGCGCATCGCCGCCTCGGTTTCACGCTTCACATCTTCGTCGATCCAGTGCACATGGTTGGACAGCGCCGTCTCGCTGACCGCCACATTGAAGGTCTTTTCCGGCCACTTCACCCAGCGCCAGTACGCCACACGGTAGTAGTTCTGCTCGTAGGCAGGGATCCACGGCGCTTCATCATAGATGATCTGGTCCGCGCCCCACGAGGCCTTGCGGATTTCCTCGATCGTCGTGGCATGCCGCTCGTCCTCGCAGAACTTGTCCATCCGCGGGTCTGCAAAGCTGCAGAGGTTGTTCGTGTTTGGCCGCGGGGTTTTGCCATCCTCCATGAAGGCGTCCTTCGAATGCCAGCACTGGTAGTGGTCCGGGATGGGCGGCGTCACGCTGAAGGCCACGGACACCATCTGGTGCTTCTTCTGCGTCGCCTTCTGGAAATAAGCCGTGCCCTCCAGCCCTTCCAGCTTGTACTCCACCCCGGCCTTGATCGCTTCTTCTTTGAGGCGCTGCATCACTCTCTGGATGATCTCCACCTTGCGGTGCAGGATGGTCAGCGAGAGGCGCTCCCCCCTGTCATTCATCAGCACCCCGTCATTGCCCAGCCGGGTGTATCCCGCCTTGGCGAAGTGCTCGCGCGCTTTCTGCACATCAAACGGCCGCGCCGTGAGCGGCGGGTCCCCGATCAGCGGGAATCCTTTGCTGAAGCAGTTCAGGCGCTGGAAATCGCCGCGCAGGTCAAAGTCGATCACCTTCTGGTAGTTGGTGGCATAGCTCAGGCCGATGCGCACTTCCTTGTTGTTCAGCGGCGCCGCCGCGCAGTTCAGCCACAGCCCCGCGTGGGAGCCCGGCCAGATGTTGTAAAACTTCGTTTTCTGAATGTAGCCGTTGTGCACCTCGGGGATCTCCAGCCTCTCATACCAGTACTCTGGTATGCCCATCAAGGCCTCCTCCACGTCTATCTCCCCCTGGCGGAAGAGCTCCATCACCTTCTCCTGCAGCCGCACCACGCGGTAGGAGATGCGGTCCACATTGAAGCGGTTGCGCGAGAATTTCTTGTCACGCGCCCACCAGTTTTTCACCCGCGTGAGCGAGATGTCCCGGCCAAAGTGGATGTCCTCCTCGCGAATGACATAAGGCCCCGAAGTGGGCCGGCACCGCCATTGGTAGCGCTCCTCAAAGTCCGGCCCGAACTCGCTGTAGAAGCGGTGGGACATCGGATTCATGTTCACGTAATACGCCGCCAGCGGCTTCGGTTCCGTCAGCGAGATGGACAGCGTCCGCGCATCGTAGCGTGTGATGTTCGCGTAGTTCTCTCCATACCACTGATTGCCGAAGGGGTTCTTCGGGTACTCGCTCAGCTGCATGTAGAACTGGTTGAAGAAATCCTCGGCTTCGATCGGTGTGCCGTCGGAGAAGGTCGCGTCCGGATCAATGCGGAAGTACACCGTGCGGTTGTCCGGCGCCACCGCCCACTCTTTGGCGATGGCGGGTATCACCCGACCGGTTTCGGGATGCAGATTGATCAGCCCCATCTCCACATCATCGTACTGGTAACCGCGGAAGCCGCTGTTGCTGTTCTCCCCCAGGACTCTCAGCGTCGGCGGGAATGCCAGGATGTACTGCCGCATGGCCCCGCCCTTCTTCGCGTTCGCATCGCCGATCTCCGGCTCATCCATCCCGTTCTCCCACTTCAAATCCGCGGGCACGTCCGCCAGTGTGGCAAAGGTGAAGTACTCCGGCTTCTTCAGCCTCTCCCGCACCATGCTGAGCTGCGTCTCCAGCTCGGTTTTCTTGGCGGCGTCGGTTTCTTTGGCAATCTGCCCGGGCAGTTCCTTTTCCTGCCCCTGCAGACTGGCGAGCACCTTCTTGTTGTAAAAACTCCAGAAGGCCTCGCGCTCCTTGGTGCCGTCATACGGCGGAAAGTCTGCGGCTTGCACCCCCGCGCCGCCCAGCAGCAGCGCGGCGGAGAGGGCCAGCAGGGAACTGGGTACAAAAAGCTTCATTGATAGGTGGTGAACTTCTTCGGGTCGAATGCCTCACGCAGCGCCTCGCCCACAAACGTGACGAGCAGGAGAATGAAGACCATGGCGCTGAACATCGAGAGGGAGATCCACAGCGCGGAGAGGTGGCTCGTGCCGTCGTCAAACAGCCAGCCCCATTGCGGATACGTCTCCGGCAGGCCAAAGCCCAGAAACGCCAGCGCCGTGAGGGAGGAGATGATCGCCGCCACGCTGAACGGGATCTTCGTCACAATCGTCGCCAGCATGTTTGGCAGCAGGTAGCGCGTGAGGATGCGCCAGGTGCTCGCGCCTTGCAGCCGCGCCGCGGCGATGTAGTCGCGCTCCTTCTCCTTGTACGCCAGCGCGCGCAGCGAGTAGGTCAGGCTCGTCCATGAGAAGAAGCAGATCACCCCCAGCAGAATCAGGAGGTTCATGTTCGCCACGCCAATGATGCTGATCAGGATCATCACGATGTACAGGAAGGGCAGCTCATCCAGAATCTCGATCAGGCGCTGCATGGCGATGTCGAACACTCCTCCCAGGAAGCCCATCAGCAGACCCACCAGAATCCCCAGCCCGTAGGTGAACAGAATGAACAGCAGGATCGCCTTCAGGTTGAGCTGCCACCCGCCGTAGATCTGCGCCAGCACATCCCAGCCGCGGCTGTCCGTGCCCAGGTAGTGCCCCGCCTTCCACAGCGGCGGGATGGCGGGATACACCGTTTTTTCGTACACCGTCACCGCCGCCTTTTCAAACTCCTCCTGCGGCATCTCCCCCGTCCATCTGTCGCGCTCCTTCACGCCCGCTTTGTAGTAGGCGGAGAACGCCAGCGCTCCATTGCGGGCATAGCCCAGGGACTCGCCATCCGGCAGCCCTTTGCGGAAACGCGTGTCCGTGTGCTTCTGCGTCCGCTGGTCGGCGTAGAACTGTTGCGCACGGCCTGAATAAGGCTCCGCATCGCCAGGTTGGAACCACACCCCGTTGCGCTGCTCCAGCGTGATCGACTGCTGCGAATCCGTGTCCAGCACCGGATCCCAGGGAACCAGCGGCATCAGCACAAAACCGCGTTTCTCCTGGCTCAGCTTCTGCTTCAGTTCGCGGTAGTTCGCCTCCTGCTCGCCAGCGGCGCCAAAGTCTTGCGCCTGATAACGCTTCTTCACGAACGCGGGGAAGTACGTCCGCCCATCGCAGCGCACCATCAGCGCCCGCTTCCCCACCAGCGCCTGGTCCAGCAGCGCCAGGGCCATGAGCCCCATCAGAATGCAGAAGGACCACCAGCCGCGGCCCAGGCCTCGGAACCGGCGGAAGCGCTGCAGCGTCACCGGCGTCCAGCGGATCTCACGCGGCAGAAACAGCAGCCCCAGAACACCGCCCGCCACCAGCACCAGCGTGCTGACCCAGCCGAAGACACGGCCGTTGTCGAAAAACCACGAAACCGTGGGAATTAATAGCCCGCACAGCTCGCCCGCAATGGCTAGAGATCCGGCAACAATGGCGACGATGGAAAGGGTACGGTTCATCACTCAAAACGAATGCGCGGATCCAGCCGCGCGGTGATCATGTCGGAGAGCAGGTTGCCCAGCATCAGCAGCAGCCCGCTGATCGTGACCGTGGCCATGACGATGGGGTAGTCCTTTTCCAGCAGCGCGTTGAATCCCATCAGCCCAAAGCCGTCGATGTCAAAGATGCGCTCAATGAGGAAGCTTCCCGCCACCAGCACGGTCAGCGCCTGGCCCATCGTCGCCGCCACCGGGATGAATGAATTGCGCAGCGCATGGCCCACCACCGCCCGCTTGAACTCCACGCCCTTCGCCACCGCCGTGCGCACGTAGTCGCTCGCCAGCTGGTCCAGCAGGTTGTTCTTCACCAGCATCGTCAGCCCCGCAAAGCTCCCCACCATGTAGCAGCACAGCGGCAGAACCGCGTGATGCAGCAGATCATAGACTTTTCCGAAGAAGCTCAGCTCCGAAAAATTGATGCTCACAAAGCCCTCCAGCGGAAACCACCGCAGCCGCGCCGCAAAGATCACCATCAAAAACACCCCCAGCACAAATTCAGGAATCGCATATCCAAAGAAAATCAGCACCGAAGTCCCCGTGTCCGTCGGCGTCCGGTGCTTGATCGCCTTCAGCACCCCCAGCGGAATGCACACCAGGTACATCAGCACAATGGAAGAGATTCCGTAAAAAAGCGAGATGGGAAACCTCCGCTTCATCATCGTCCACACCGGCTCGCTGTAGCGCGTCGACGAGCCAAAATCTCCCTGCAAGACTCCCGCAAACTTCGGCTGGAAGATCACCGCCACATACGGCTGCGGCTTGTCCAGTTTCTGCCCGGGATTGGCCTTCTCCCACTCCCTCTTCTGCTGCTCCGGCGTGATCACACGCGCCCGCCACGATGACGTGTCCACTTCTTTGCTCGGCACGATCTCCGCCGTGGTTTGATCCGTCCGTTTCACCGTCACCAGACTCGCGGTGCCCGGAATTTTTACCTCTGTCTCCGTCTTGCCCTCCCCGTAGTCAGCCCGCGAGCGGTTCGTCTCCTTCGGCCAGGCGCCCAGCCACGCCGCGTAGGCGATGAAGAAAGGCTTGTCGTGCCCGTACTGCTCCTGCAGTTTCAAAAGCTGTGCCGGCGTCAGCCCGCTCGACTGCTGCCGGGCGCCGCCACCCCGCTGCCCTTCGCTCTTCATGCGCGCCTCCAGCAGCGCCTGCTCCATCGGCCCCCCCGGCGTGAAGCGAATGATGAAAAACACCACCAGCGTCATGCCGATCAGCGTCGGCGGGATGAGTAGCAGGCGGCGAATCAGGTAGGCGGTCATTCAGATCGGGAGGAGAATGGAAATCTCAGACAATACGCTGCCGCGCACAAGGATTTGTGTATGAATTGCGCAGAACCGCCGGATGCGGATTCGCCGAATCACGTTAATCATGTGCAGCCGCATGAAAATGCTCCCCTTACTCTTGTCCGTGTGCCTGCTCTCCTCCTGCGGCATGCCGTTTCCACCGGCGGCGCCGCGAAATCCTGCGGCGGATGTCGTGCTGCCCATGCAGTTGCGGGCGGGGACGCCGCACGTCATGGCCCGCATCAATGGAGAGCCGCCCATCCCCCTCCTTCTGGACACCGGCGCCACGCTGAGCATTTTCGAGCCGGATGTGGCCACCAGCCTCGGCCTCCTGCCCTCCGGCGGCAGGCGCGTGCAGGTCCGCGGCGTGCATGGCACCGCCGGGGCCAGCCAGGCGCTCATGGGCACCATGGATCTCGGCGCCTGGCATGCCACGAACGTCCCCTGCCTCGTGCGTGGCATTTCCAGCTTTCGTCCCGCCGGGCTCGGCAGCGCCATCCTCGGCATGGATCACCTCCGCCGCCATTGCAGCTTTCTCACCATCGACTACCAGCGCAACTGTGTGGAGCTCTGTTTCTCACGGTCGTTCCGTCCCATCAGCGGCAGCGCCACCCGCACGCCCCTGCGCTGGGCCATGGGCATGCCCGTCATCCGCGTCAGCTCCGGTGGCATCTCCTGGGACGCCGTGGTGGACTCAGGCTCCACCTGGGGCATCGTGGTGGATCAAAGCACCGCCGCGCGCCTCGGGCATGCGCGTGATGGCGTCGGCATGGCCGGCGTCATTCTCAGCGGAGTCGGCGGCAGTGTGACCGCGGAGAAGGCGGGTGCGCGCATGATCCAGGTGCCGGCCGCCACGCTCTGCGGAGAGACCCATCCAGACTCCACCCTCTACGTCATGCCCGGCCCCAGGCGCGTCGGCTCCCAGTTCTGGCGCGGCACCCGGCTCACGGTGGACTTTCGCGGCAATTCGCTCTGGCTGGAACGTTGACCAAAACTCTTGTCCGCCGCGGTGGTTGACAGTCGCAACGCTCCCATGGATGGCTTCTGCTGCATGAATCGTCTGCTCTTTCCCTTCGTCTTGAAAATGGTGCCGGCGGTCATCGCGCTGGCCGGGTTCACAGGCTGTGCCGACCCCTTCGCCGTGAAGCGGGAGCCCGTGCCGGACCATGTGCAGAAGCAGCTTCACGCCCAGGCTGTTTCCCCTTCGGAAATCAAGCTCTCGGAAAAAGGCGCCTCAGCCCTGCGCACGCGCAGCATGCCGCCGCCGGAGGGCATCGTCCAGCTCCCCATGTACTACGAGCGCGGCATCCCCTGCCTCAAAGTCAGCATCAACGGCCACAAGCCCCAGAAGTACATGCTCGACACCGGCGCCGCCATGAGTGTGTTTGACGCCGAGCAGGCGGTCGAGTTCGGCATGCGCACCGTCCCGCAGGCCCGCCCCACCATGGCGGGCGTGCTGGAAAAAGTGCCGGGCATGGGCGCCATCATCCCCACCCTCCAGATCGGCGGCTGGCGCGTGGACAATCTGCCTTGCATCATCCGCATGCAGCGCACCACCCTCGGCGCCGGCATTTTGAAGGAGCGCCTCGGCATCTCCCTGCTCGGCGTCAATCTCCTGTCCAAGCATTGCAAGTATGCCACGCTCGATTTCTTGAAGGAGCAGTACGAATTTGGTTTCACCCGCAGCTTTCCCGGGCCCGTGCGCAGGCACTCGCACAAAGCCAGCCTGAGCATGAAGCATGGCGTCCCCACCACCCTGCTCAAATATGGCAAGCTCTCCTGGGAGGCCGTGGTCGATTCCGGCTCCGTTTTCGGCGTTCAACTCGACCGCCGCGTCGCCGAGATCCTCGGCTATCGCAATGGCGGCTGGGATGTGGGCGGTAACTACCTCATCACCGGCGTCGGCGGCGCCCAGACACCCAAGGAGGCAAACGTGCGCGTGCTGGAGTTCAAAGCCCTCGGCCTTTTCGGCTCTTATTATCCCTTTGCCCAGGTCGATGTCATGCCCGGCCCCTCCCGCCTCGGCACCTACCTGCTGGAAGACTACCGCGTCACCCTCGATTTTGAGCACAATCTGCTCTGGGTCGAATGGGGTCGTTGAAAACGGCAACCGGGCGTCAGCAAAAACAATCTATAACGCGGATTTTTTGAGACAGATTCGCAATAGACAAGACCCGCATACAAAAGTTCAAAAAAATTACAGATGACGGTTGCAAAGCTGCTGACGCTTTTCATTCTGGCTTACCTTGTGAAATTTTTCACAAGCTCATCTTGCCGACACTTTCTATGGGTAACTTTTTTCCGCGTTGGACCAACTGGCTGCCGCTCAAGCTCGCCATTGCCGTCGTGTTCATTGCCTTCGGCGTGAGTGTCGGCGTCGCCTACTACTTCACACCGAAATACACTCGCGTGGGTTATGAACCGACGCAGCCGCTGCCGTTCTCTCACAAGATCCATGCCGGTCAGCTCGGCCTGGACTGCCGCTACTGCCACAGCTTCGCGGAGACCTCCAGCCACTCGAACGTCCCCACCAACCAGACCTGCTTCAACTGCCACGGCCCGGGCAAAGGCAACATCCGCAGCAATTCCCCCAAGCTGGAGATGGTCGTCAAAGCGAACGAAACCGGCAAGTCCATCCCCTGGGTCAAGGTCCACAAGGCGCCTGACTACGTGTACTTCAACCACAGCGCTCATCTCAACCGCGGCATCTCCTGCGTGAACTGCCACGGCAAGATCAATGAAATGGAAGTCGTCCGCCACGATCAGCCCCAGTCCATGGGCTGGTGCCTCGACTGCCACCGCAATCCCGAGAAAAACCTCCGCCCCCTGGAGCAGATCACCAATCTCAACTACAAGGCCAGCGACCTGAAGCGCGCTGACTTCTACAAGACCCTCCTGGACGACAAGAAGATCCCGGCTGCGGACATCGCCACCGCCATCGGCGGCGAAGGCGCCAAGGCGGACGGCCTCGACCAGATCATCGCTCTCGCCGAGAAGACCTACGGCAAAGACGTGACCCAGACTGAAGTGGGCACCCAGATCGAGAAGCACTGGCAGATTCAGCCGCCGGAATCCTGCACCGCCTGCCACCGCTAACCCCGCGCCCCTTTTCCTGACACATGAAACGCATTTGGAAGCATCCTGAGGAGCCGCAGAACGCCAAGCGCTATTGGCGCAGTGTTGCCGAACTGGACCGCCGCGAAGATTTCTTGAAAAATCTGGGCCAGGAATTTCCCGCAGGGGACACCCTGAACGAAGAAGAGCGTGAGAACAGCCGCCGTGACTTTTTGAAGATCATGGGCGCCAGCGTCAGCATGATGGGTCTGGCAAGCTGCCGCCGTCCCGTCGTCAACATCCTCCCCTACACCCAGCATGTGGAATGGATGATCCCGGGCAAGTCCCTCCTCTACGCCACCTCCATGCCCCAGGGCGGCGGCTCCGTCCCCCTCGTCGTCACCACCCACGAAGGCCGCCCCACCCATCTCGCCCCGAATCCCCTCCACCCCGTCGGTGGCACCATCGGCTCTTTCGCGCAGGCTTCCATTCTCGATCTCTACGACCCTGAGCGCTCCCAGAAGCCCCTCGGCGCTGGCAAGGAACTCTCCTGGGCCAAGGCCAACGACCTCTTCGCCAAAGCCGTCGCCGAAGCGAAAAAATCCTCCGGTGCCAGCCTCGGCATCGTCATGGGCAGCTCCTCCTCCCCGACCTATCAGCGCCTCCTCGGCGAAGTGAAGGCCGCCTACCCCCAGGTCAAGCTCTTCCAGTACGAAGCCCTCGGTGGCGAAGGCCAGGCCGCAGCCTCCAAGGCCGTCCTCGGCGCCGGTGTGAAGCCCTTCCTCAAGCTCGGCTCCGCCATGCGCATCCTCTCCCTGGACTGCGACTTCCTCGGCGTCGAAACCGTCCCCGGTGAACCGATCTCCGCCTTCACCAAGAAGCGCAGCTCCGACAAGGCCGTCCCCGAAGGCGAAATGAACCGCCTCTACGTCCTGGAGAACCGCTACACCCTCACCGGCGGCATGGCCGATCACCGCAAGCCTCTCGCTGCCAGCCTGATCCCCGTCGCCGCAGCCCTGATCGCCGCCGAACTCGGAGACACCTCCGCCAAGGCCCTCGCGGACACCGCCCCTGATGACCTCAAGAAGTGGATCGCCCCCGCCGTCCATGATCTGATCGACAACAAAGGCAAGGCCGTCGTCCTCGCCGGTTCCCGCTACGGCGCGGAAGTCCACGCCCTGGTCGCCTCCATCAACAACGCCCTCGGCGCCTACGGTTCCACCATCGATCTCCTCCAGGCTCCCGCCTCCCCCGAGCTCGGCACCTTTGCCGACCTCCAGGCCGCCCTCTCCAGCGGTCAGATCAAGACCCTCGTCTCCCTCACCCCCGCCAGCCTCTACTACGACGCCCCGGACGCCGCCGCTTTCGCCGCCCTGGTGAAGGAAAAAGGCGTGAATCTCATTCACGTCGGCATGCAGAGAAACGTCACGGCGCTCCAGGCCGCCCTGCACATCCCGGCCGCTCATTACCTGGAAACCTGGGGAGACGTGCGCGCCGCGGACGGCACCTACTCCATCGTCCAGCCGATGATCGCCCCCCTCTATGACGGCGTCAGCCGCGTGGAAATCCTCCTCGCCCTCCTCGGCCGCAAGAAGCTCGGCCCCGCCGTCGCTGCCGCTCCCGCCGCCGGTGCACCCGCTGCAGCAGCCCCCGCCGAAGACGCCGCCTACACCGCCGTGCGCGACACCTTCGCCACCGTGGCAGGCAGCCTCGACGAAACGAAATGGAATTTCACCCTGCGTGACGGCTTCCTCAAAGGTTCCGCTTACGCCAAGGCCACCGCCGCTCCCAATGTCGGTGCCGTCGCCGGGCTTGTCTCCAAAGCCGCTCCCGCCGCCGCCCCCACAGACGCCGCGCTCGAAGTCGTCCTCGCCGCCGACTCCAGCGTCTATGACGGCCGCTACATCAACAACGCCTGGCTCCAGGAAGCTCCCGATCCGGTGACGAAGCTCACCTGGGAAAACGCCGCCTGGATCGGCTCCGTCACCTTCCGTCGCCTCGGCCTCAAAGACGGCCAGCACGTCAAAATCACCGTCGGCGACACCGTCGTCGAAATCCCCGCCATCGAGGCCCCGGGACACGTCTCCAATTCCATCACCCTGCCCCTCGGCTACGGCCAGTCAGACGTCGGCACGGTCGGCGGCGGCCGCGGCGTGAATGCCTACGTCCTGCGCAAGCAGCCCGGCTCCTTCGTCCTCACCGGCGCCAAGGTCGAGGCCCTCTCCACCGTCGCTGAGCTCGCCATCACGCAGGATCAGAACACCATGGAAGGCCGCGCGCTCTACCGCGAAGGCACCCTCGACACCTTCAACAAGGATGTGTCCTTTGCCCAGAAGACCGGCATGGACAGCCACATCCCGGAAAACATCTCCTTCTACAAAGGCCAGGTCGGCGTGAAGTCCGAAGACAACAAGGACGGCTTCGACTACGAGACCCAGCACCAGTGGGGCATGACCATCGACCTCAGCAAGTGCCTCGGCTGCACCGCCTGCGTCATCGCCTGCCAGAGCGAAAACAACATCCCCGTCGTCGGCAAAGACCAGGTCCGCAAAGGCCGTCTCATGCAGTGGATCCGCATGGACCGCTACTTCGCCGTCGCCAAGTGGGGCAAGAACGAAGTCGAGCAGGAAAGCACCTGGGCGGAAGACAACGCCACCCCCGAGCAGCTCGAAAACGCCGAAATGGTGCAGCAGCCCGTCGCCTGCCAGCAGTGCGAGGCCGCCCCTTGCGAAACCGTCTGCCCTGTGAACGCCACCGTTCACACCCCGGACGGTCTCAACGCCATGGCCTACAACCGCTGCATCGGCACCCGTTACTGCGCCAACAACTGCCCTTACACCGCCCGCCGCTTCAACTGGTTCGACTACAACAAGCGCAACCCGCTCATCGACACCAAGGTCCTCGGCATGAAAGTCGGCAACCTCTACGCCGGCCCGCTCGGCGAGAAGCGCGAGGACGAAAGCCTTCGCCTCCAGCGCAACCCAAACGTCACCGTCCGCATGCGTGGCGTCATCGAGAAGTGTACCTACTGCGTGCAGCGCCTCGAAGCCGCCAAGATCCTGCAGAAGCAGGTCCAGCGCGACTCCAAGAACTTCCGCGTGCCCACCGACACCGTCAAAACCGCCTGCCAGCAGTCCTGCTCGGCCGAGGCCATCATCTTCGGCGACCTGGCAGACAAAAACTCCGCGGTGGTCAAATCCAAGGCCTCCCCGCGCGACTACCAGTTGCTCAAATACATCGGCACACGCCCGCGCACCAGCTACCTCGCCCGTCTGCGCAATCCGAACAAGAACATGCCCGGCGCCGAAAACATCGCCGTGTGGAGCAACAATCAATACTAACCCGGACACATGGACGCCTCCGCCACTGCCTCTAACACCCCGCGCATCCTCGACCGCGAGCCGCTGGTGTTGAACCACCGTTCCTATTCCTGGATCACCAACCGCATCTGCGGCATCGTGGAAAACAAGCAGCCCGCCCTCTGGTGGATCCTGTTCATCCCCTCCGTGCTGCTCACCGGCCTCATGGTGTTCTGCTTCACCTACCTCATCTCCACCGGCGTCGGTGTCTGGGGCCAGAAGCAGCCCGTCGCCTGGGCCTGGGACATCACCAACTTCGTGTTCTGGATCGGTATCGGCCACGCCGGCACCCTCATCTCCGCCATCTTGTTCCTCACCCGCCAGAAGTGGCGTACGTCTGTGAACCGCGCCGCTGAGGCCATGACCATCTTCGCCGTGATGTGCGCCGGTCTCTTCCCCGCCTTCCACGTCGGTCGTGTCTGGATGGTGTGGTTCCTCGCCCCGATCCCCAATGCCAACGCCATCTGGCAAAACTTCAAGTCCCCCCTGCTCTGGGACGTGTTCGCGGTCTCCACCTACTTCTCCGTCTCCCTCGTGTTCTGGTTCCTGGGCCTCGTCCCTGACCTTGCCACCCTGCGCGACCGCTGCCGCCCCGGCCTGAAAAAATTCCTCTACGGCCTCTTCGCCCTCGGCTGGCGCGGTGGCAACCGCCACTGGAGCCACTACGAGACGGCCTACATGCTCCTGGCCGCCCTCTCCACGCCGCTCGTGCTTTCCGTGCACTCCGTCGTGTCCTTCGACTTCGCCACCTCCGTCGTTCCCGGCTGGCACACCACCATCTTCCCGCCCTACTTCGTGGCCGGCGCCATCTTCGGCGGCTTCGCCATGGTGCTCACCCTCATGCTTCCCGTGCGCCGCATCTACGGCCTGGATGACCTCATCACGCCAAAGCACGTGGACAACATGGCCAAGATCATCCTGCTCACCGGCACCATCGTCGGTTACGCCTACTGCATGGAGCTCTTCGTGGCCTACTACTCCGCCAATCCCTATGAAGCCGCCGCCTTCACCCTGCGCGGCCTCACCGGTCCCTCCACCTGGGCCTACTACTGGATGTTCGGCTGCAACGTCTTTGCCCCGCAGCTCTTCTGGAGCCGCTGGTGCCGCCACAATGTGTGGATCGTCATGATCGTCTGCATGTTCGTGAACGCCGGCATGTGGTTCGAGCGCTACGTCATCATCGCCACCACCCTGGAGCGCCACATGACGCCCGGCTCCTGGCGCGTGTATGAAGCCACCTGGGTCGATAAGTACACCTTCCTCGGCACCTTCGGCTTCTTCATGATGCTCTTCCTCCTTTTCCTGCGCTTCCTCCCGGTCATCGCCATCGGTGAAGTCAAAGGCGTCCTGCCGCAGTCCAACCCGCATGCTGACGACCACGCCGAGAAGGGCATCCAGGAGGAGGACCTCATGGACTACCCGGACCGCCACGTCGCCAAACCCGTCGCCGCCTAACTTTTTAACCGCACCCTGACTGTGAGCACCACCCTCAAACGAGTCCACGGCTACCTCGCTGAATTTGACAGCGTGAAGGATCTCTATCATGCCGCCGAGCATGTGCGCGATGCCGGTTATCAGCGCTGGGACGTCCACTCCCCCTTCCCCATCCACGGGATGGATGAGGCCATGGGCAATCCCCGCTCCAAGCTCCCCATGCTCGTCTTCTGCGGCGGCATCACCGGCACCTTCGTGGCCTTCACCCTGGAGACCATCACCCAGACCAATTTCTGGAGCAGCATCGGCCTCGGCTTCCTGCAGAAGATCGTCGAAACCTACCCCACCGTCGTGCAGGGCAAGCCCACCGACATCTGGACTCTCCCGGCCTTCTTCCCCGTGATGTTTGAGCTGACCATTCTCTTCAGCGCCTTCACCACCCTCTTCGGCCTGCTCGCCCTCATCGGCCTGCCCCGCTGGAACCACCCCCTCTTTGTTTCCAAAAACTTCAGCAAGTTCTCCGATGACGGCTTCTTCGTCTGCATCGAGGCCCGCGACCCCAAATTCTCCCAGGAAGGCACCAAGGCCCTCCTCGAAAAAGCCGGCGGCAAGAACATCGAACTCGTGGAGGACGAAATCTAAGCCTCGCTTACCCGCACCATGAAGTACTTCTTTCTCAGCTATCTGTTTGTCGGCGCCATCATTGTGAGTGCGTTCGGTTTCCGCGGCAGCAAATCCGAGCTGCCACCGCTCGAAATCATCCCCGACATGGACCACCAGGCCAAGATCAAGTATCAGGCCACCAGCGAATTCTTTGCCGATGGCCGCGGCGCCCGCCTCCCCGTCAAAGGCACCGTCCCCATGGGCTTTGATATCCCCGCCGTCGCCGCCGTGGACGCAAAGGCCGCCAAGGCCGCCCCCGCCCGCGTCGCCTTCACCAGCGGCCTGGACTACTACAGCACCGGCAAGGTCGGCGACTTCTACGGCGACGGACTCCCGGAGGAAATCACCGGAGACAAGAACGTCTTCAATGAAGACTTCATCAAGCGCGGCGAGCAGCGCTACAACATCAACTGCGCCATCTGCCACGGCGTCTCCGGCAACGGCAAGGGCGTCACCTCCAAGTACGGCATCCTCACCGCCTTCAATTTCCAGCAGCCCGGCAACCTGGACCCTGCCAATGCCGCCGCCTACCGCGCGGACGGTGCCATCTTTGATGTCATCACCAACGGCAAAGGCCTCATGGGCAGCTACGGCGGCAACATCACTCTGCGCGACCGCTGGGCCATTGTGGCCTACATCCGCTCCCTGCAAATCGCCGCTAGAGAGTCCAAAGTCACCCTTCCCCTCCAGTAACGGCACGTCCACGCGAATCCCGGCATGAGTCACCACGTCTCCTTCAACGATCTGCCCCAGGGCGGAGAAAAATTCGAGCCAGCCAAGGGCGCCAAGCTCATCAACACGCTTGGCCTCTTCGGCGGTCTCGGCCTCCTGGCCTCCCTTTGGTTCTTCTTCAAGAGCACGGACACCTTTGCCTACTCCTGGCTGTTCGCCGTCTTCTTCTGCTTCACCTTCGTGGTCGGCGGCTGCTTCTGGATCCTCCTCCACAGCGCCTCCAATTCGAGCTGGGGCGTCGTCGTCCGCCGCCTCTGGGAAAACCTCGCCTGCATGGTCATCCCCCTGGCCATCCTCACCGCCCCCCTTCTCATTCCCGCCGTGCAGAAGCCGCTCTACGAGTGGATGAATCATCACCGCGATGCCCAGCAGGTCGCCAAAGCCGACAAAACCTCCACCAAGGATGCCCTGCATCACCTGGTGGTGCATGGCGGTGAAGTGGAACGAGACGGCAAGCAGGTCCATCTCGCCCCCAATCCCCACCTCCACGTTCTCGTCACCAAGTTCGGCTACATGAACCTGGACACCTGGTTCTCCTGGTACAGCCGTTTCTTCGCCTACTTCATCGTCCTCTGGATCATCGCCAGCACCCTTCGCGGCCGCTCGCTGAAGCAGGAGCAGGATGGTGACATCAAGCACACCATCTGGTCCCGCCAGTTCTCCTGCATCGTCCTTCTTCCCTTCGCCCTTACCGTCACCTTCGCCGCCTATGACTGGCTCGTGGGTCTGGACTACAACTGGTTCTCCACCATGTGGGGCGTTTACATCTTCGCCGGCTGCGCCTGGGCCTCCATGGCCGTCTCCATCCTCGTCGTCGTCTGGCTGCGCAGCCTCGGCTACCTCCAGAAGGTCGTCACCGACGAGCACTACCACCTCATGGGCAAGCTGCTCTTCGCCTTCACCGTCTTCTGGGCCTACATCTCCTTCAGCCAGTATTTCCTCATCTGGTACGCCAACATCACGGAAGAAACCCGCTTCTACCTCACCCGTAACACCGAAGGCTGGCGCGACGTCTCCATCTTCATCCTCGTCGGCCACTTCGTTGTTCCCTTCCTCTTCCTCCTCTCGCAGCAGAAAAAGAAGAACCCCGTCTATATCAGCCTCGGCTGTCTTTGGATCCTCTTCATGCACCTGGTGGACATGTACTGGAATGTCATCCCTGAGCGCGGCCCGTCCCTCGGCCAGGGCGTCGTGGTTCCCTACGCCTGGGTCCAGGATCTTGCCGCTCTCTGCGCCGTCTTCGGCACCATGGCCTTCCTCTACCTGCGCGGTCTGGCCAAATACAGCCTGTATCCCTGGCGTGATCCCCGCCTCATCGAGTCCGTGAACGTCGTCAACTGATCCCCGTTTTTCCATGTCGCAGCCAGATCCATCCAAAAAAGCCGGCGCCACCTTCACGTGGGTGCTCGGAGCCTTCGCAGGCTTCGCCGTGCTCTTCATCCTTATCCAGTCCATCACTGCTTCCAGGGCGGGCTACGACCCCCGTGCCCAGGAGCGCTCCGCCAACACGGCTGAAATCCAGGCCGCCCAGGCCAAGAGCATCGCCAGCCTCGGCCTGAACGACTCCGGCAGGAAAAAAGCGGTCTTTGAAAAGACCGTCTCGGAGCTCGGCGCCAAGAAGTCCGGCGTCAGCACCCAGGTCGTCCCCGGCTCCCCCACCCAGCTCAAACAGGCCGCTGCTGCTGCCGCCCCGGCCCCGGCCCCCGCTGCTCCTGCGCCTCCAGTGCCAGCGCCGGCCCCTCCTCCAGTACCAGCACCCGCTCCTGCCGCAGCACCCGCCGTTCCCCCTCCTGCTGTTCCCGCAGCCCCTGCTCCCGCCCCTGCCGCACCCGCTTTGCCCAAGTAAGTCATGCAGACCACTCCCGCCACTTCTGACACAGACCTTCAGGCCGACAACCTTCGCCGCGCGGCGATCGACAAGTCGGTGAAAGGCCCTGTGCTTTTCCTCTTCACCAACGGTGCCTTCTGGCTCATGCTCTCCACGCTCCTCGGCGTTCTCGCCGCGATCAAGCTGGTGGAGCCCGAGTTCCTCGGCAACTGCCAGTACCTCACCTATGGCCGCCTGCAGCCGGCGCACATCAATGCCCTCGTCTATGGCTGGGGTGTTCAGGCCGCCCTCGGCGTCATGCTCTGGATCATGGCCCGCCGTTCCGGTCAGGTCCTGCGGAGTGGCAGGACCCTCCTGATCACCGCCGGCATCTTCTGGAACATCACCATCACCTTCGGCATCCTGGCCATTCTCATGGGCAAGAGCACCTCCATCGAGTGGCTCGAAATGCCGAAGTTCGCCTGGCCCGTCCTGCTCGCCTGCTTCCTCTGCTACGCCTGGCCTATCGCCCGCATGTTTGGCCGCGCCTTCCGCCCTGAGGGCTTCATGGTCAGCACCTGGTACATCCTCGGCGCCTGCTTCTGGTTCCCCTGGATCTTCATCACCGCCAACGTCGCCCTCCACTGCCTCCCCGGCCTCGGCGCCATCGGTGCCGGCATTGATGCCTGGTACATCCACGGCGTCATCCTCCTCTTCTTCGTCCCCGTCGGTGTCGGCGCGGCCTACTACTTCATCCCCAAGATCACCGGCCGGCCCATCGCCTCCGCTCAGCTCGCCTCCGCCGGCTTCTGGTCCCTCGCCATCCTCGGCGGCTGGACGGGCATGCAGAAATACATGGGCGGCCCCCTCCCGGCCTGGATGTCCTCCATCGGCGCCTGCACCGGCGTGCTTCTCCTCATCCCGGTCGGCCTCGTGGGTCTGAACCACCACCTCACCACCATCGGCAAGCACAGCGCCGTCGCCACCAGCCCCACCCTCCGCTTCATCTTTTTCGGGGCGCTCTTCTATCCCGTCTCCGGCCTCGTCCTCGCCCTGAACTCCGCTTTCTGGACCGGTGCCAATGTCCAGTTCACCCAGTCCTGGTACGCCTTCCAGACCGTCAGCGTTTACGGCTTCTTCAGCATGTGCGTCTTCGGCGCCATCTACTACATCGTGCCCCGCCTCTCCGGCTGTGAATGGCTCAGCGTCCGCCTCATCCGCAACCACTTCTGGTTCTCCGTCTATGGCGTCGGCACCATCGTCATCATGAGCCTCGTCGCCGGCTGGCAGCAGGGCGTGGACCTCAATGACCCTGAGCATTGGGACCAGACCTTCATGAATCACGTCGTCAATTCCCGTCCCTATGTCGTCTCCCGCGCCGTGGCCTGGACCCTCATCAGCTTCTCGAACTGCATGTTCCTTCTTCACCTCCTGCTCATGGTCGCAGGCCTGGGCCGCCGCAGTTCGGCGCCCACCCTCCTCGGTCACGACCACGACGATCACGCTCTTCCCAACGAAGCCCACGCATGACGAACTTCCGCACCTTCATTCTCGGTCTCGCCGCCGCCTTCGGGCTGCCCTGGCTCTGCCTCATCGTCCTTCCGGCGATGCAATACGAGCAGCTCACCCCTGTCGCCTATGACAAGGACAAGGACGGCCTCGAGGGCTATTTCCCCCCCGCCCCCATCAACGGCCAGGGCCAGCTCGTTTACATCAGCGAAGGCTGCAACCAGTGCCACACCCAGATGATCCGCCCCGTTCAGCTCGGCCTCGACGGCTGGTACAAAGGCTGGGGTCAGGATCAGGAAGCCCGCCCCGCCGCCCCCGCGCGCGCCAGCGTCCTGGCTGACTACCTCGGTGAAAAATACGCCCTGCTCGGCATTCAGCGCATCGGCCCCGACCTCGCCAACTTCGGCTGGCGCGCCCCCAAGGTGGATGCCCTCTACCAGCACCTCTTCTCCCCGCGCTCCGTCCATGACTGGAGCACCATGCCCGCTTACACCCACCTCTTCAATGTGAAGAAAATCCAGGGCCCGCCTTCGGAGAACGCCGTCAAGCTGCCCAAGAAGTTCGCCCTGCCTGAGGGCTATGAGGCCACGCCGACCAAAGAGGCCGAGGCCCTGGTGCAGTACCTTCTCTCTCTCAAAAAGGATTATCCCGTCCCCGGCCAGGGCGCAGCCGTCGCTGCCTCTCCCGCCAAAAAGTAGCCCCTCCCGCGACCCGCACGCCCCATGAGCGCACCCGCCCATCCTGACAGCACCGATCTCGACCGCCTTCACTCCGCCGTGAAGCGCGAGAAGGAAGATCTCGCTCCCGAAAGCCAGCCAGCCCCCCTCTGGGCCATGTTCCTGCTCATGCTGGTGGCCATCGTTGCCGGCGGCCAGCTCGGCGTCATGACCGGTGGCTGGAGCTTCAGCGTCAGCAATCCCTTTTCCGCCACCAACGGCGGCGACCCCCGCCCCGGCGGTGGCGGTGCCGGTGGTGATCTGGACCCCTTTGCCCTGGCCATGAAAAAGGGCGGCAGCGGCTACGCAGTTTGCGGTGGCTGCCATCAGGGCAATGGCGCTGGTCTCCCCGGCCAGTTCCCTCCCCTCGCCAAGTCTGAGTTCGTTCTGGGCGGCACCGAGCGTCTGATCCGCATCGTGCAGCACGGCCTCACCGGCCCCGTCACCGTCAACGGCCAGGGCTTCAACACCCCCGGCGGCATGCAGCCCTTCGGCGCGGCCATGTCCTCCCAGGACCTCGCCAACGTCCTCACCTACGTCCGCAACTCCTGGGGCAACGAAGCCTCCATGGTCACCAAGGAAATGGTGCAGAAGGTGCGCGACGAAGAGAAGCGCGCTGCACAGTGGACGGCCCCAGAGCTGGAGCCCTTCGCCAAGAAAAACGTTCCGGGAGACATTCCCGCTGGCCCTGGTGCTACCGCTGGCGCCGCCCCTGCCCCCGCCGCCAAGTAATTTCAAACCGCAATGACCCGTGTGAAGCAAACCGTCTCCCGCCAGGCACCTTGGGCTGCCTTCGGAGCCGTCATGCTGATCGCGAATGTAGGCTGCGGCAAGATGCCCGAACAGGCTGCCGAGGTGAAACTCGCCCCCGCCGTTGCGATCGCCGAGACCCCCAGCATCACCGGCAAGGTCACGCTCAAAGGTGCGGACGCGGCAAAGCTCCGCAAAGTCATCGATGTCGGCGGCAATCCCTTCTGCACCGGCCACGGTGACATCTTGGATCCCGCCTGGAAAGTGGCTGCGGACGGTGCCCTCGCCGATGCCGTGATCACCGTTCGCGGCAGCCAGCGCGCCAGCAATGTTTCCGCCGTTCCGGTGATGGATCAGACCAAGTGCGAATTCGTCCCGCACACCCTCGCCATCCAGGCCGGCCAGAACGTCCGCTTTCACAACAGCGACCTCACCTTCCACAACATCCGCATCGCCCGTTACGAGGCCCAGGGCCGGGCTGCAAACATCGACAACTTCGGCCAGCCTTCCCGCGGCGACGAAAACGTGAAGACCTTCAATGCTCCTGGCATCTACCGCCTGGAATGCGACGTACACCGTTGGATGAACGCCTGGGTCGTGGTGCATGAAGGTGCCCACACCGCCGTCTCCGCCGCCGATGGGCGTTTCTCCATTTCTCGGGCGCTGGCAGATGGCGACTACGTCGTCGAAGCCTGGCACCCGCAGTTTTCGCAAAGCATCACCCACACCGTCACCGTCCGTGGCGGCAAGGCCACCGCTGATTTCGAGTTCGATTTCGCGAACGCCCACACCCTCTGAACCTTTTTGAACCCTAGCCTATGAGCGCCGCCGCCACCACTCACGATCACGCCCACGATCACGCGCATGATGATCACGGGCATCATGAACAGAGCTTCATCTGGAAGTACATCTTCTCCAGCGATCACAAGACCATCGGCATCCAGTACGGCATCTCAGGCCTGCTCTTCCTGCTCTTCGGTTTCTTCCTCATGCTGCTCATGCGCTGGAGCATCGCCTATCCCGGCGTTCCCGTCCCCGCGATCGACTTCATCCGTTCCATTCCCGTCGTCAAAGACCTCTTTGAAAGCATGTTCGGCCGCTGGCTGAACGGAGACGGCTCCCTCAACGGCGAGCTCTACAACATGCTCGGCGCCATGCACGGCACCATCATGGTGTTCTTCGGCATCGTGCCCCTCGGCTTCGCCGCCTTCGGCAACTTCGTGATGCCGCTCCAGATCGGCACCATCGACATGGCCTTCCCCCGCCTGAACATGGCCAGCTACTGGCTCTTCTTCATCAGCTGCGTGCTCATGGTGTACAGCTTCTTCGTCGGCACCGGCCCCGTCCAGACCGGCTGGACGATGTATTCGCCTCTCGCCTCCACCGCCAACATGGGTGTCACCAGCGTCTGGGGCCACGGCCACACCTGGTGGCTCACGGCCATGGTGTTCAACATCTCCGCCTCCCTCCTCGGCTCCGTCAACTTCATCGCCACCCTCATCAATCTCCGCACCAAGGGCATGTCCTGGATGAAGATGCCCTTCTTCTGCTGGGCCATGTTCGTCATCGGCTTCCTCCTCCTGCTCGCCTTCCCGCCGCTGGAAGTGGCCGCCATCCTGCAGCTTTCGGACCGCGTCTTCGGCTCCTCCTTCTACCTCCCCACCGGCCTCATGGAAGGCGGCAAGCACCTGGACATCTCCGGTGGCGGCAGCCCGCTCCTCTACCAGCACCTCTTCTGGTTCCTGGCCCATCCTGAGGTGTACGTGCTCATCCTTCCGGCCTTCGCCATCCTCACCGAAGTCATTCCCTGCAACGCCCGCCGTCCGCTCTGGGGCTACAAGTCCATGGTGTACTCCGTCCTCACCCTCGGCTTCCTCAGCTTCCTGGTCTGGGCCCACCACATGTATCTGACCGGCATGGGCACCATGATGTCCACCTACTTCCAGATCACCACGGTGCTCATCTCCGTGCCTTCGGTGGTGCTTCTCACCTGCTTGATGGTCTCCCTCTGGGGCGGTTCCATCCGCTTCAACACCCAGATGCTTTTCGCCTCCGCCTTCCTGCCCATGTTCGGCATCGGCGGTCTCACCGGTCTGCCCCTGGCCTTCTCCTTCATCGACCTGGCCATGCATGACACCTACTACGTCATCGGCCACTTCCACTACGTGGTCGCCCCCGGCACCATCTTCGCCCTTTTCGCCGGCATCTACCACTGGTTCCCGAAAATCACCGGCCGCTTCATGAGCGACAGGCTCGGCAAGCTTCACTTCTGGCCCTCCCTCATCGGCATGAACCTCGTCTTTGCCCCCATGTTCATCCAGGGCATGGCCGGCTTCCACCGCCGCTGGTATGACGGCGGCAAGTACTTCGAGAACACCAATGCCATGTCCCACTGGACCACCACGCTGACCCACAAGATCGGCGCCTTCTTCGGCTTCGACATCCCGGACAACATGCTCTCCCTGAACATCGTCATGTCCATCGGCGCCTTCATCCTCGCCCTCGGCCAGGTCCCCTTCATCATCAACTTCTGGTTCAGCATCAAGGGCGGCAAGAAATCCAACAGCGACAATCCCTGGGACGCCACCACCCTGGACTGGGCCACCCCGACTCCTCCTCCGCACGGCAACTTCCTCTTCGACCCGGTCGCCCATCGTGGCCCCTACGAGTACAGCGTTCCCGGCCATGGCAGCGACTTCTATCCGCAGTGGGAATCCGAACCCGGCAAGCCCGACCTCAAGGCCGTCGCCGCCAACGCTCCGGCACATCACTAATCCGCGAACTCAGAACCGCGCACCGCGACTACTTCAATGGACATCCCCTACACAGTTCACGCCCGTCCAGACACCGGTCTTTACAATGCAAAGATTGGCATCTGGCTCTTCCTGGCCTCGGAAGTCATGCTCTTCGGCGGCCTGTTCTCCGCCTACATCTTCCTCCGCGTCGGCGCCGACTATCCCTGGCCGGTGCATGACCTCGATGTAACCCTCGGTTTCATCAACACCGTGGTACTCATCGCCTCATCTGTCACGGTGGTCATGGCATGGGCCATGTTAAAACTTCGTAAGTTCGGCCTCTACCGTTTGAACATGGCCATCACCGTCGTCTGCGCCGGCGTGTTCATGTTCAATAAAACATTGGAATACAAGGCCAAATTCGCCCACTACGCCGTCAAGCTCACCGACGGCACCCTCCTCACCGGCCACATGCCCAAGGACGCCGCCGGGAATACTATCCACTACCAGATCAAATTCGCCAACGTCACCGAACTCGCCCTCACCATCGCCGGCGGCAACAAAGCCGTGGACGCCGACCCCGTGAACTACGTCGTCCCCCACATCGCTGGCGAACCTGGCAAGTTCAAGCTGGCCGACGGCAGCGAAATCACCCTCGACAAAGCTTCCTTCAAAGCCCTCCGCAAGAAAGTCCACGCCGAAGAGCAGAAAAAGATCGACGACAGGAGAGCCGAGCTCCGCAAGCAGGCAGACGCCGCCAAAGATCCCGCCGAAGCCAAGAAGCTCCGTGACCAGGCCTCCAAACACATGCCCCTGCCGGACGTGACCCTGAAGCTCACCAGCAGCGCCCCGCTCAAGGTCGCCGCGAAGCCTTCCGAAATCTTCGGCTACACCGACACCACCATCACCTTCCTCGACGGCACCATCGCCACCGGAAAGCTGGCGGACGACAAGATGACCTTCGAGGTCGATGGTGTCGATGCCCGCGCCGTTCCCGGCGGTCCCGCCGAAGCCCACAAGTCCCTGGCCTTCGACCACCGCTACCTCGGTGAAGACTGGCAGAAAGCCTTCATCGCCAACCGCGACCACCACATCGCCGAATTCAAGAAGGATTACCCCACCCGTGACCAGGCCCGCTCCGCCACGCTGCAGAAAGAGTCTCTCTTCTTCAAGCTGGAGTCTGCCGAGCCTCCCAAGGAAGGCGAAGCCCACGGGGACAAGCATGGTGCCGAGGCCCACGCTCCTGCCGGAGACCACGGCGGTGCCCACGCGCACCACCCCACCATCGTGATCGAAAAGAAAGACTTCACCTTCTTCTCCAACTTCACGCCCAAGCTGAACACCTACTACGCCATCTACTTCACCCTCACCGGTCTTCACGGTCTGCACGTGGTCGCGGGCGCCCTGGTGCTGGCCTACTTCCTGGTGTTTGACGGCAAGCGCCTGCGGCAGGACCCCGAGCATCTGGCCAACCGCGTCGAAGTCGGCGGCCTCTTCTGGCACTTCGTCGATCTCGTCTGGATCTTCCTCTTCCCGCTGCTGTATCTCCTTTAATTTTCACTCCCCATAGCCATGGCTGACAACGTCGAAGAAATTCAGAAGTCGATCAAGAAGTACCTCATCATCGGGGCCACGCTGATCGTATTTTCCGCCATCACCGTGTGGCTCTCCTATGTGGAGCTGCCCACCCACAGCCTGAACATCCTGGTCGGCATGATCGTGGCCACCTTCAAGGCCGCCCTCGTGGCGCTGATCTTCATGCATCTCAACCACGAGCGCAGCGTAATCTATAAGATCCTCGCCTTCACCGTGGTGTTTGCCATCGTGCTCTTCACCCTCTTCATCCTCTCCCACGAAGACCCGCTGTACTTCAACGGCATGTACGCCCCTGTTGAGCAGCCCTGATCGTCCTCACACCCCACGTCATGTCCCTCAAGTACTTCCACATCGTCTTTCTCGTCTTCGCCATTTTGTGCGATGGCGCGTTCTGGCTGTGGCTGAACTTCATGCCTGAGGACGCCGCCGCTGCCGGAGCCGCCGGGCTCAAAAACTACGCGGGCCTCCTCTGCGTGGCGCTGCTCGCCTACGGTGTATGGTACCTGGTCAAAAAAATGCGCACCATCATTGTCTGAGCCATGATTCCCGCGCTTCCATCCTCCGTTCTCGCCTGCGCCACCTGCATGGCTGACAAGGGCAGCCTCGTCGGCCAGGCCCAGGGTTTCGCCATCCTCTTCATGCTTGGCATGCTGGCCTTCATGTTTCTCTGCGCCGCAGCTTTTGTCTTCGCCTTTGTGCGCCGCCAGCGCGCCCATCAGGAACCCGCCGCCATTTCCGCCTGAATTTCCCCTCCTAGCTTTCTATGTCACTGAAACTCGATTCCATCAATGTCTGGCTGGGCCAGACCGCCAACGCTTCCGAACACGGCGGCCTTGTTGACCACATGCTCGGTTTTGTCCACTGGTTCATGGTTGTCCTCGGCATTGGCTGGTCCATCTATCTCGTCATCGCCTTCACCCGTTTCCGCCAGCGGAAGAACGCCCAGGCCGACTACCACGGTTTCCGCGGCCATGCGACCACCCACATCGAAATCGGCGTGGTCATCGTTGAAGCCATTCTTCTGCTCGGTTTCGCCTTCCCGCTCTGGTCCCGCCAGGCGGATGAATACCCCACCTCTCCTGACACCATCCGCATGCGCGCCCTGGGCGAGAAGTTCCTCTGGAACTTCCAGTACCCCGGCACCGACATGATGCTGAGCACCTGGGACCTGCGTCATGTGGACGGCGCCACCAACGCCACCGGCAAGGACCTGCACGATCCGAATGGCAAGGACGACTTCGTCAATCCCGGCACCATGAAGCTGCCCGTGGGCCGCCCCGTTATCGTGGATGTGGCCAGCAAGGACGTGGTCCACAACCTCGCGCTGGTCCCCATGCGCGCCGCGCAGGACGCCACCCCCGGCGTAAAATCCCACATGTGGTTCAAGCCTACCAAGGAAGGCACCTGGGACATCATCTGCGGCCAGCTCTGCGGCCCGGGCCATGCGCAGATGAAGGCCATTCTGGAAGTGGTGCCCCAGAAGGACTTTGATGACTGGGCCAAGGAGCAGTCCGGCTCCGCGCTCAAGAAGACCCAGGCCGCCGAAGCCGCCGCTCCAAAGCCTGCTGCCGCTCACTAATTTCCATCCTCATGGATGGCAGAACCGAAGGGCAAAATAATGACCTCATTATTTTGCCCTTTTGCTTTTGCCCCGCGTTCCTGATCTGATTTGACCCTCATGCCGTCCCGCGCCTTCCATCGTTATGCGCTGCTCACCCTTGCGGTGGGCGTGGTGCTCATCTGGTGGGGCGCTGCGGTGACCACGGAGGACGTGGGCCTGGCCGTGCCGGACTGGCCGCTGTGCTATGGCAAGATCAACCCCGAAGGCTGGTATAAAGTGCCGGCGCTCCTGCTGGAGCACGGGCACCGCTGGATCGGCATGACGATCGGCTGGCTGGCTTTGGGCATGTACTTCTGGCAGTTCTTCAAGCACAAGCCGGCACTGGTGGAGGCCGCCAGCCTCATTCTTTGCGGCATTGGCTTTTTCGTCCTCATCAAGCTGCGGGTTTATTCGGTCGCAGCCCTGATCGCCTTCATGGGCTTTACCTGGCTGACCATGACATGGATCGGCAGGAGGTGGGTGCTGCTGCGCGGCCTGACCACCCTGTGTCTCATGCTGGTGATCATCCAGGCCGCTCTCGGTGGAGCCCGGGTGCAGGAGATGTCTGACGCCTTCGGCATTGTGCATGGCACGCTCGGGCAGGTCTTTTACTGCACGCTGGTCTTCATCGCCTTTGCCTCCTCGCGCACGTGGACGGAGGGACGCCTCGTGCTCCCCCTCAAGGAAGCCGCAAAGGCGCGCTTCTGGTCGCTGCTCCTGTTTCTCTGCGTCTTTGCTCAGCTCATTCTCGGCGCCAGCCTGCGCCACACCCAGCGCACTCATCTGGCCGCCAGCGACATCCTCACCACCAAAGGCCAGTGGGTGCCGCCCATGCAGCCTGCGGATGTGTTCCTGCTCTTCGCGCACAAGTACTGGGGCTTCACCGTCGCCCTGCTGATTCTCTTCGTTGCCGTGCGCGCGCGGCGCTGGCTCGTCACGCTGCCGCCCATGCGGTTTGCCGCCACGCTGCTGCTGTTCATGCCCACGGTGCAGGTGGCGCTCGGTATTTTCGTCATCCTCACCGGCAAAAGCTTCTGGGTGACGAACTTCCACGTGCTCAATGGCCTCGGCCTTCTCGCGCTCTGCAGCCTCCTCGTCGCCACCTTCTGGGGCGACCGCCTCTCCCGTCGCGATGAGGCGGAGGAAGAAGAGAGTTGACGGTGGTTGGCATTTCCAAAATGTGCGTGCAGAGGCTGCGCAGCTTGTTGTAGCGCGGTATTCTGATACCGCGTCGGCACCGAATCGGTATCGGAATACCGATCTACATCGGGCTCCGCCGCCTTAGAGCAGCTGCCTGTCCAGAAGGCATTCGCCGGTCGAGAACTCTGGGCTCTGCAAACAATCGTAAACAACGGTCAACCACTCTCAACCCTTCTTCCCCGCCTCCGCCACACCAGTCATTTGATTGAACTGTGCGAGTCGCTCACTGGCGGCGCGGAGATGGGGACGGGCTTGTTCCGGAAGAGTGGCGGCGCGCGCGTTCAGTCCTTCGTAGCCGGAGCGCAGCAGGGTGCCGGCCTCGGCGAATTTTTTCTGCTGCAGCAAGGCGCCCCCCAGCAGGCTCTCGGTGTTGAAGCGCTGCCAGTGCTCGGGCTGGTGTTTGATGCACTGCTCCAGGCAGTCGCGCAGCAGTGCCTCCGCTTGGGTCCACTTTCCAGTCTGCAGCCACAGGTCTCCAAGGTCGGTGGAGGCGGCGGCCACGCCGGCGGTGTCCGCCGGGGTGCGCTTGCGCTGTGCATCCAGCACCTGTTGATAAAGCGCCTCGGCTTCTTCGAGCTTGCCTGCCTGCCGCTGGGTGCCGGCGAGTCCCGCCATGGTGACCAGTGTCTCGGCGTTCTCCGCGCCCAGCACGCGCTGCTGGATCTGCAGCAGCTCTGCGTACATCTTTTCAGCCTGGGCATGGTCGCCGTGGCGCGCATGCATGGAGGCCATGGCCTGCATCTGCGCGAGCACGTCAGGGTCTCCCGGGCCGTACGCCATCTTCATGGTGTCCAGAGTCTCCTGCTGCAGCGCCAGGGCTTCGGCATGCCTGCCGCCGGCATCCAGCGAGGCGGCGAGCTGCTGCATGGAGCGCAGGGTTTTCACATGCGTGGCGCCCAGCGCGCGCTGCCGCACCGCCAGTGTGTCCTGCCGGAGCTTGGTGGCATCTGCATGGCGGCCGTGGCTGTCATACACCTGGGCCACGGTGTCCATCTGGCTGAGGATTTCAGGATGCTCCGGAGGGAAGGCCGTGCGCAATGTCTCCAGCACCTGAAGCTGGGAGGCCTCCGCCTCGCTGCGTCTGCCCTGGGTCTCATACTCGGAGGCCAGATTTTTCAGCGAGAGCAGGGTCTGCGGATCCTTGAGGCCGAGCATGCGTCGTTTGCCGTCCAGGCTTTCGTGATGCAGCTTCAGCGCCTCATCGTGCCTGCCACGCCGGCCCAGAAACAGCGCCACCTGGTCCGTCTGCGCCAGGGTGTCAGGATGCTCCGCGCCGAGAGACTGCTTCATCATTTCAAGCGCGCCAAAGTAGAGCTTCTCTGCATCCGAGGGCATGCCCGCAGCCTCGGCCGCGTGGGCGGTGATGTTCATGGCGATGAGAGTGCGCGGGTCCTTGGGCCCAAGCACGCGGCGTGTCGCCTCCAACTGCTCGCGGCGCAGTTTCAGCGCATCCGCATGCCGGCCCTGGGCGGTGTAAGAGTTCGCCAGATGGCCAATGGTCGCGATCGTGTCCAGGTGGTCCGGCCCGAGCACGCGCTTCTGCACATGCCAGAGATTCAGGTACAAGGTCTCGGCGTCCAGGCGCTTCTCCTGGTCATCGCAGACCGCGGCCAGCACGGTGATCGTCACAAAGGTGTCCAGGTGGTCCGGACCCAGGGCCCTTTGCTGGGCGCTCAGAGTACGGCGCAGCAGCGTCTCCGCATCCACAAACCGGCCCTCCGCCTTCATCGCGGTCGCGAGCTGGCGCATGGAGCGCAGCGTGTCGCGGTGTTCGGGACCGAGGGCGAGCTTGCGCTTTTCCAGAGCGCCCTGGAGCTGCTTCTGCGCATCCAGCGGCTGTGACAGCGCCAGATAGGCCAGGCCGATCGTCTCCTGCGCGCGCGCCCCGGACTCGGGGTTTTCAGCCAGGGTGTCCAGGTTCTCCACCGCTCCGTCCAGCATCTGTTTGAGCAGGGTGGTGTCCTTGTCCTTCACGCTCTCAGGCGTCAGCGTGGCAAAGATGTCCTGCAGAAAGCGCGAGGTCATGGAGTAGGACTCCGTGCGCTGCCGGGTGGACACCCGGGTCTCCTGCCGTTTCTCCCTCAGCAGCAGCCAGCCCATCACCGTCAGGCCGCCCGCCAGCAGCAGCACCAGAATGGCCGCCAGAGCAAACAGCCCGCGGTGCTCGCTGATGAAACCGCCCAGCGCCGAACCCTGCGCCGCCGGCTGCTCCTCCTGCGCCGCCGCGTCCTTGAGGTAGCGCATGAAGTCATTCACCAGCGCATCGACGGTGGGGTAGCGGCTCTCGGCCCGCTTTTCCAGCGCGCGCATGACCACCCAGTCAAAGTGCTCCTCCATCAGCTCGGCGTAGGTGGCCACCTCCACCTTCCGGTTCAGGGCCAGGCCGGTGAGCTGCGCCTTTGGCAGGGCGCGCAGGCACTCGGAAGGCTTTGGCACGAGGGTCTCGCACACCACGCGCTTCACCTCATCCAAATGCTCCGCGGCGTCCTTTGGCGTGGGGATGGGCAGGCGCCCGGTGAGCAGCTCATAGAGCAGCATGCCCAGCGCGTAGATGTCGCTGCGGGCATCGATCCCTTTTGCGGCCACATGTTCTGGGGAAAGATAAGCGGCCGGCGCACGCAGGTGGCCGGTGGGCGCGACGAGGGAATGATTCATCGCCTTGGCAATGCCGAAGTCCGTCACCTTGAGCGTCGGCACGCCCTGATCTCCCCATTTGACCAGCAGATTGGAAGGCTTGAGGTCGCCATGCACCACACCTTTCAGATGCGCGTGATGGATGGCATCGCAGGCCTGGATGAACAGGCGGATGCGCACCAGCAGGGACACCTTGTTGTCATCACAGAACTGGGTGATCGGCGTGCCGTGCAGCAGTTCGGTGACGAGGTAGGGCCTCCCCCCGGGCGTCATGCCGCAGGCATGCGGGCGGGCGATGTCCGGATGGTCCAGCAGGGCCAGCGCATGCTTCTGCGCCTCGTAACGGATCAAAAAATCGTTGGCCGCGGCCGCGATGATCTTGATGGCCACAAACTCCGCCACACGCTGGTTTCGCTCCGCCATCCACATCGTGCTGGCAGTGCTGTCGTCAATGACCTGCAGCAGGCGGTACGGGCCGATCATGTCGCCCGGCTTCTCCTCCACCATGCCATTCACGGGGGCCCTGGGCACGCGGATGCCACGGGTGCGCCGCTGGCGGCTGCCATCGCCGGGATGATTGCGCAGCCGGTCCCACACCTCATTCCACAAGGCGGTGTCATTCCCACACGCTCCGGTGAGGAAGACATGACGCTCAATGTGGTTGGCACGTTCGAGCGCCTCATTGAAGAGCTGCTCGACGCGGGCGGGGTCGTTGTTCATACAAAATAGGACATACTATTATTTCCATAAAGATATGACCCTCCCCGCCCTAGTGACATTGAATGAGGCTTTAAACGCCTCTTAACCCTGCTTCACGAGTGTCTCAGCCGTCCGCCCACCCTGGAACGAAGCAGGGTCATGCCTACGCGCCGTCATCCCGCGCTAGAAATCTCGTTCTCAAACAAGCAGCCTCCTGGCGGCTTGACTTTAGTTTGATTTATTTGTCTTGTGGAAAGGAAATCACCTAAACCACAAGCTGACACCTATTTGAGGGATCCCCACGAATGATCATCTTTTCAGGCCTCGGCCTTCTGATCCCTGTCTTCTATTTCCTGGGCGTGATTCCCGTCATGGTGCTGTGCACGTTCATGAAGATGGATTTCATGAAAAGCTTCGCGCTGTCCTCCTGGGCAGGCGCCGCGATGGTGCTGCTCTTTTCCAAAACCATCGGGCGGTCCAAAAAACAGCGTCTTCTCGACCCCCAGACCGGGCGGCAGGTGCTTCTGGCCAGCAGGCACACCATCTTTTTCATGAACGGCATGGTGTGCACCGTGCTCGCGGTACTCTTTTCCCTGTTTCTGTCCGTGCAAGCCATGCGGGGCAAGAAGAGTTTCGTGCTCCTCGACGGGACCAGCAAATCCACCGCCGGAGCCGCGCCGTTCATTGCGGCAGACAAGCAGTTCTTGAAGGCAGGTGCGTCAGACGCAGGCAACACCTCTGAAGCACAAAAGCTGGCGCAGGGTCTCTCCACAGCCTTGAAGGGAATCAGCATCCAGTCCTCTGATGCCAATGGCAGCTCGACTCCTCTCGGCGGCACGTTTGTCACCTACTGTCAGCTGAGCCGTGAGGGGTGTGTGTTCCTCGTTGTCACGCCAGGATTTGCCAAACGCTCTCCGGAGGAAACCGCGGTGCTCAAGGACACCGGATGGTCTATGGCCCAGATGCAGGTGGCGGAACTCAATCCAAAACCGCGGCAGCTTGCGGTCGCATTTCGTGGTGTGAACCGCTACGAGTCCATCTGGATCGGCGTGCCCGCCGCCCTGGATCCGGATGTCACGGAACCGGGTGTGAAAACCAAGTTCTCAGGCTCCGGCGAAAACGCGCTGTACCAATTTTTTGAACCCGGCAGAGACGAACCAAGCTCTCCCACCATCGCCGCCGGGAGACCGGAAAAGGGCGGGGAAAACCCGGCCCCTGAAACGAGCACAAGTCCGAACGCACCAGCCCCAGCTTCACCCCCGCCCGTGCCCGCGCCGCTGACGGACACTCGCGACTGGAAGTCCGCGGATGGCCGTCCCCTGCGTGCAGCGCTGCTTCGGGTCACGAACGATGCCGGAGGCTCCGGTGTTTTCCGCCGCGCAGACGGCCAGGAATTCACCATCCCGTTTGAAAAATTCGACAAGGAAGATCTCAAGCTGCTCCAGAGCTTCTCGTCCGGGAGAAAGTAGCGTCGAGGAGCGCTACTTCACCAGGTCCCCCACCAGCAAAATCGCCCCGGGATAAAAGGCGGTGCCGGCAAAGCGCTCGGGCTTGTCGATCTTGTTGCCGTTCTTCGCCAGGATGGCGGCTTTGTCGAGCTGCTTGGAGTCGATGACGATCTTCACCGTGTGCACCTTGTCTTCGAGGTCGGTGCCAATCATCAGCGTGGCAAGGCGGTGGTAGGTGCAGTAGGCGTCGATGCGCGGCACGAAGACAGCGGGTTTGTCGTCCAGTGTGACGCTGACCTGGCCGCAGTCCGGGCCGATGATGTCGTAGATGGAGCAGCGCGTGCCTTTGAACTGGAAAGTGATTGTGTCTCCGGGCTGCGAGCCTTTGTGCAAGGTGCTCATGCGGTTCGCCCAGCGCTTGCCGAAGTCATCGGTCTTGGGGTCGAGCAGCTTGAAGCCAGGCGACAGCGTGGCGGCGGAGATGGGCAGCATCTGAGCCTTTTCATAATTGGTGGCGATAAAAGGCGCTCCGAGTGTGTGCGGACCGGCTGCTTTGGAGGCGGCCTTGATCGGCTCCTGTGAGCGCACGATCGCTTCGAGGTATAATTCGTGGCCGGTCTCCACATGCGGATGCACGCTGTCCGGCGCGAAAACAAATTTCCCCTCCAGCGCCTTCTTCTCCTCGTCCGTCTTCGGCAGCTTGGCCTTCCACACCAGCCTGCCCTCCTTCGCCAGCCTCGCCACCTCCAGGCCCATGTGGATGGTGGGGATGCCGTAATGATCGGCGATCTTTTCCATCGCACTCGCGGAGCGCTGGAACTTGCCCTCGAGCATCGCGGGCACGAGCGCCTCGGTGAGGGTGTAAACAAAACAGATGTCGCACTCCGGCAGGGCCTTCCATGTCTGGCGCACGATGCCCTCCATGCAGCGGAAGATCTGCTCCGGAGACGCTCCGCCGTCGTTCACCGCAAACTCCACAAACAGGAGGTCCGGCTTGTGATCCAGCACGTCCTGCTTCAAGCGGAACACACCCAGGTCCGAGCCCGTGCCGCCAATGGCCGCATTGATCTCGCTGAACTTCGCCTGCGGATACGTCTTCTGGAAATACGCCAGTGTCTTCGGCCGCCAGCCATTCTGCGCGGTGATGGAGCCGCCCAGGTAGCCGATCTTCACTTCCGCGCCTGCCGTGCTGGCCTTGGCCAGGAAGTTCGGCAGGCCTGCGCGCGGGCGGCACTCCTCCGCGGGCACGAGCGGAAACTCATCCGCGGCGTGAAGGGCGGTGACGGCAAAAAGCGAAAACAGGAGGTGGCGCAGCATGGGGAGTCGGTTGAAAGGTTTCGCCTCCAGCATGCGAAGCAAACTTTCATGAACAACTTCGACTTTCGCTCCACTCTCCGGCACGGCATCGCCATTCCCGCCCATCCGCTGGCGCTGACCGCGCAGCGAAAGCTGGATGAGCGCCGGCAGCGGGCGCTGGCGCGCTACTACATCGCCGCCGGTGTCGGCGGACTCGCCGTGGGTGTACACACCACGCAGTTTGCCATCCGCGATCCGCGGGTGGGTTTGTTCCGGCCCGTGCTGGAACTGGCGAAGGAGGAGATGGACCGTGCTGGGCGGCCCCTCGTGTGCATCGGCGGCATCTGCGGTGGCACGCCACAGGCCGTGGCGGAGGCGGAGATGCTGCGTGACCTCGGCTACCACGCCGGACTGCTGAGCCTCGGCGCACTGCGAGTGGGTACCGAGGAAGAGATGATCGAGCACTGCCGCACCGTGGCGCAGGTGCTGCCAGTGGTGGGTTTTTACCTCCAGCCCAGTGTGGGCGGGCGTGTGCTGCCCTACGCCTTCTGGCGTCGCTTCGCGGAAATCGAAAACATCGTCGCCATCAAGATGGCTCCCTTCAACCGCTATCAGACGCTCGATGTCGTGCGCGCCGTCATCGAAGCCGGCCGCGACGACATCGCCCTCTACACCGGCAACGACGACAACATCGTCGCCGATTTCCTCACGCCGTATCGCTATGGCGGCAAAGAGCGCCGCATCATCGGCGGCCTCCTCGGCCACTGGTCCGTCTGGACCCAGCGCGCCGTGGAGCTTCTCGAAAAATGCCGCAACGCGAATGCCACCCCCGAACTCCTCCGCCTCGGCATCGAAGTCACCGACAGCAACGCCGCCTTCTTCGACGCCGCCAACGCCTTCCACGGCTGCATCGCCGGCCTCCACGAAGTCCTCCGCCGCCAAGGCCTGCTGGAAGGACTCTGGTGCCTGGACGAGCATGAATCGCTGAGCCTCGGGCAGAGGGAGGAAATCGACCGCGTGTATGCGGCCTATCCGCATTTGAATGATGATGTCTTCGTGGCGGAGCATCGAGATGAGTGGATGAGGTGAGAACATGCACCCACGATCATGGCTGAAAGTATTTTATCCTGGCTGCGCTACGTGTGGGACAGCCTGTGCCTAAATGTTCGCCTGTCACCGGCAAAATACCTCATCCAGAATGCGATGGTGCTGCCCAGGCTGCGCGGTGTGAGTTTGCGGCAGTATCGCAAGGATGACTTTGAAGCCTGCCGCCTGCTGTATGAGCTCAACGTCAAAAAGCTGGGTGTCAAAGATAGCGGGCTGAACCAGATCTTCTTCCTGCATAACTTGCCGGAGATGACTCTGGTGGCGGAGCACGAGGGCATCATCGTCGGATGTGCCACCTACGTGCTGAAGAGTTCGAACTATGCCATCCTGGCGCTGGCAATGGTGCATCCCGATTATCAGCGCGTGGGCGTGGGCCGCCTGCTGTTGTTTGGATGGATCGCACAAATGCCGGAGATCGAGGGAATGACCGTCCTGCAAATATTTCCGAACAAGCGGACCTTTGGCTACTTTGAACAGTACGGCTTTGAAAAGGCAGCCGAAGGCTGGAAAGACGCCACGGGAAAAGAGCACGATTATGTGATGCAGGGCGTCAACAATGACATCATCAACGCGACACGGCGGTACCTGCAGGCCGCGAAGGTTCCTTGCCCTGATCTGAGGCATCTTCCGCCGATCCATCAGCATGCAGTGAATGCGTCCATGCCTGGAGAAAAAGCCGGGTGCAACACTCAGGGATATGAGCAGTAAGGTCTTTCCGGCATCCTGTCTGGGTTGCCCAGCAACAGCATGGATGGGGTGAAAGGTGCGGTCCCGGAGGGACCGGAGAAATTAGCCGGTGATGAAGGGAGCGAAGCGACCGGGAATCACCGGACCCACGGCCCACCACCCCGCCTAGCAGAAGGTTGCGCCCCGGCAGGGGCGCGAGAAGCTGCCGCACGCCCTCGCTGCATCTTTCGCTGCATGATCGTTTCGTCTTCCGCACCAATCACCCTCAGATTTAGATTGCTCCGCCTCGATGAAGGAATGTAAAACGATGGCGTGTGCTCCGCACGCCCTGAAGCCATGAAAACTCTTTTGCTGCCCCTCGTTGCGCTTTGCCTGGTCTTCACCATTCACGCGGAAGACAAGCCCAGGCCCGCTGCCAAGGACGAGGAAGGCTCCAGCTTTCGACAGCCCTTCACGTTGAAGCTCAAGATCGACAAGGAGCGGGTGTATGAGGAAAAATTTGAGCGGCATCCCTATGTGCATCACAACGATGTCTTTCTCTTCAGCGGCGATGAGTTTGGCGTGAACCTTCAGCGCGAGGGAGACGCCGTGAAATCCGTCACCTACCAGCCCGACCTCAAGAAAGCAGACATCACCTTCAAGTTTTCGCAGGAAGTCAAAGATGGGGCGCACTCCATGATGATGCTCGTCATCAAAAACAACACCCAGGCCAGGATCTACATGGATGCGATGATGACCATTCCTGGCAAGGAAGGCATCTACAAGACCACGATCCTTCCCCTGGAGCCTGGACTCTCCGGCTACGAGTCCTGGCCCCACCCCATGGTCCAGCTCGTGCTGACCAAAATCCGCACCACGAAGTAACCAGTGGTCGCCACCTTCGGCAGAGCCGAAAATGATTCAATGCCCGTTCCAGCACAGCCACTCGCCATGAAGACCTTCGGCACCCTCCTTTCCGCGTTGATGGTAGGCGGCCCGCTCGCGAAGGCGGACTGGGAGATCAAGGACGCTTCAACTTTCAGCGTGGATGGGGGCCGGTATGTGATGATTTACAAGCCTGACGCCGGGCGGGGTGCCAAGTCCATGGCGGATTCGCTGAAGACCCTTTCGAATGCCGGTCACCTGCAGTCGCTTCGCACCCTCACGCTTCACGAGCTGGTGAGTGATGCGACGTTTCAGCGGGAAGTTTTTGAGCAGATGGAGCGCATTGCGCCGGACGCACTGAAGGCTGCTCGACGCTCGGCGGGAAACATGCACAACCCGAAGATGATCGCTCTTCACAAACCTTTTGCGCAGGCAGTCATGGCCACGGCCACGGTGGCAGCCCTGAATGAGGCGCTTGGCAAGCACCGGATGAGGATCGTCCGCCCTTCCTTTGAGAAGCTGGCATTGTACAGGAAGGATCAAGTGGAGACATGGATGTGTTTTCTATGGCTCGAGGTGGAACCCGTGCCGCAGGCTCCTCCTGAAAAGCCGTGACTCTCCCAATCCACCGTGTCATCCCCAGACGCGAGCGGCTTGCCCGCACGGTGTTCTGGACTCTCTGGATCGCAACGGTCGTTTCCACTGTGTTCGCGCTGTGTGTCGAGCTCTTCGGAATCGGGCTTTTTTTACACGATGACCATGCTCCCAAGCTCCACATGCGGGGCGAAGCTCGGATGGCCAATGCGATCAATTCTGCGGCGGCCATCGCGCTTGCGATCGTCACGGTGATCATCGGCCGCTGGAGCCGCACGCTGCGGCGCCTGGGAATCGCAGCGCTGCTTTTCTTTTTATTCCACCTCGCCATCCCGCATTTTTAGCTTTTGAACTGGCGAACTGTTCGCCGGTTCGTGTGCCTGCCTCGCACTCTCCTTTCGTAACGGCTGCTTCCCTCATCACCGCTGAAAAAACCGCCGCACTGAGCTGACGGTTTGATCCACGCGTTGCTGGAAGACGCTCTTCTGCGGAGCCGGGGGCGTGCGGCGCCGGGTGCTGCTGGCGGTGGTGGAGCGCTTCTTCGTCGTGGTGGGAGGCTTGGCCTTGGTGGAGGATGAAGACGAAGAAGAAGAAGAAGATGATGATGATGATGATGATGACGACTTGGCGGAGGCATCAGCGACGGTTGCTTTTTTGACCTCGGTTTTGGAGTCGCTGCTGGAGGCGGTTTTAGCGTCAGACGACGAAGCGCTGCTGCCGGTGTCCATGGCGATGGCCTTGCGCACTTCTTCCTTGGGCGCCGGCGTTTCTTTGACCGCAGGCGCTTCCTTCGGCTTCGCGGATTCCTTGGCTGCGACCGTTGTCTTGGGCGTGGATTCCGCTTTGACCACAGCCGTTTCCTTCGGCGTCGTTGCAGGCGTCGTCTTAGCTGCAACGGGTTCCTTGGCCGCCGGCGTTTCCTTGGTCACCCCGGCTTCCTTCGGCGCAGGCGTTGTCGATGCTGCGGCGAGCACCACAGGCGCTTCGGGCTTGGGCTCGGGTGGCATCAGGCCGGGGCTGGGGCCGTAGCCGTAGAAGTGCTTGGTGCTTTCAGGGCGGGGCAGGCTGAAGTCGAAAACGCTCACGCCGCTGCGGCGCTCGCCCATGTAGCTGCGGCCGTCGCTGGAGCCAAAGACGATGCGCTTGCCGGTCTTCTTGAGCTTGCCGAGATAGACCATGACGTGGGTCACCGGCAGCTTGCGCGTGGTTTCGAGGCTGTTCGTCCAGAAGAGCAGGTCGCCGGGCTTCAGCGCGTCAAACTCCTCGCTGTCGAAATTCGTGGCCGTGGGGGTGAGGTGGAGCTGGCTTTTTTTATCCACCCAATTGCACATTTCGTCGGACTGGCGCGGCACATCCTTCAGGCCCTGGAAGTGCAGCACGTGGTAGATGGTGCCGGAGCAGTCCATGCCGCCCTTGCTGGGCTCATGGGAGCCGTAGAGGTAACCGAGCTCCAGATGCGTGAGCGCCAGACAGCTCTGCACCAGGCTCTGAATTTGCTTCGGGTAATGGTCGAAGCCGCTGATGTCCTCGATACTCAATGTCGAAACCGCCGCCGGAGTAGGCACGCGGGTGGGCGGGTCTTCGTTCACCGGCTCTGGAGGCGGGGTCTTTTTGGCCGGGGTGCTGTCAGACTTGTCCGACTTGGCTTCGGTTTTGGCGGTCGCTGATTTTTTGGCGGAGGTTCCCGGCTTGGATGACGAAGACGAGGACTTTTTCCCTTTGGAAGAAGTCGTGGCCGCGTGAAGCGGGGCCCCTGCCCCTGCTGCCATCAGCATGACGAGCAGGAATCGCAGGAAAGTGTGCATGAGGTGCGGGGTGTGAAAAGGTGACGCTTCGTTAGACGCCGAGAGGCCGGATTCTGATCAAATCATTTGTTTCCCGTCCTCGATCCGCCACTTGATGCATGCCCACCGCGAGCCGCCTCAGGGGTGTTCATTTAACCCCTTCCAACCGTGCTTCTCTGACGGCGGACTGATTCCAGCCGCTTTTCGGCAGCTCCGCGAAGTCAAAGCGGGGCTTGCCTCTCTCCGTGTTTTCCATTCTCTCCATCAAAATCGTCAGATCTGTGATATCGGAATCCACACGGCCGATGAGCTGATAATCATTGCAGCGGTCGAGGCTCACATTTTTGTCGGACATTTCATATCCGTGAAGACGGATGCATACGGCAAAGGATTCTCCGGAAGGAACACCGCGAAAGGCAAAGGTGCCCGTGCGGTCGATTTCGGTCTGCTGATAATCAAAAGCTCTTTCCCGGGAAAGGAGGACCATCTGCTTTGGTGGCAGGGTCCCCCCGTCGCTCAAGACCACCCGTCCCTTGATGATCCGGTCTGGAACCACGGACAGCGTGCCGGCGTCAAAGGTCGAGTCTGCCTTTCCCAGCGTGATGCGCACCTCAGGCACGGCGCCCACATGCTTGAGGGTGTCCATGATTCCATAGACCACATAATCTTCGCCGCCATGCACATTCATAAAGATGAAGCCGCCCTCGACATCAGTGCTCACTTGTTCCTGACCAAAAAAATCACTGAAGTTGCGGTTCACCTGCACCAGACCCACCGCGGCGCCAGGTACAGGCCTGCCCGCCTGAAGGATGCGGCCTTTCACCATGACACCGCGGTCAAGCTGGACGGTTCGTTCAGGCTTCCCGGGCGCACACTCCCTCATGAACTGCGGGGCAAAGCCACGCGCCCGTACCTTCAAATCCGCCCGGATGATTTTCGACGTCGCTGAGAGCGTGAAACGGCCATGGTCATCGGTGATCGCGAGCGGGTCGAAGACACCGGGTTTGAACCCATTCCACGCTTCGGTCTCAAAGCTGGCTGGTGTGATGATGGCATCTGCCATGGGCGCGCCCTGGTCATCCAGCACGACGCCGGTGAGCGTGTGGTCCGGCGGAAGTTTGTCCGGCTCCTGCACGGAGAGGGTCAGCGCCAGATCGGCACGTGCCGGGTCCACTCTCTCCAGCATGCGTGGCTTGTACCCTGGCGCCAGAATCAGGACGTCGAACTTCAGCTTCGGATCGAGCTGTTCGATCACGAATTTTCCTTCGTAGTCGGACACCGCCTTCTTCGTGCAGTCGGGGTAGCAGCCAGGGCAAAGCGGACTGTAGCCCTGCTTCACATAGGCGGCATCGATCAGCACGGTGGCTGCCACGAGCGGCCGGCCATCGGTTCCTCGCACCACGCCCTTCAATCGTGGGACAGGAGCAGCGGCTTCTTTCACCGGCTCCGCAAACGCATACAGCCGCTTGTTCGTCCGTACATAGATCACCCCATCCACGATGGCAGGAGAGGCAAACACCGGCGCCTTCATGTCATTCCTGGCCAGCACCCTCAGTGTGTCGCTTCCGGCATCCAGCACGGAGATGACACCGCGCTGGGAGGTCACATACACGCGGCCGTCGGCGGTCACGGCGGAGGCATAGTATTCGCCGGAGGCATCCAGGCGCTCGCCTTGGAAAAGCGGGCTGCCGCTTTTGGCATCATACGCAGAAGCCAGGCCGCCGCCTTTCACCGTGAAGACCCGGCCGTTGGCGATGACCGGAGAAAACACATACGGCAGGTGCTTCGTCTGCCGCCAGAGCACATGCGTGTCTGTGATATCGCCGCTGCCGCCGGCCTTGATGGCAAAGAGCTGGTTCGCCGCCTGGGCAAAGATGGCGCGCATGGCGTCATACTCCGCCTGCGTGACCTTGCCGTCCTTGTCCGCGTCGATGATGGTGAAGCGGTCGCGCAGCGGGCCTTCCGGAAACTCCATCTCGCTGAGCGAGCCGTTTTTATCCGCATCATTGGCGGCCATGAAGGAATCAAAGGCCTCCATCTCCACGCGGTCGTCGGGATCTCCGCCCACATTCCAGCCGCAGACGAGCAGCACATCGCCCAGCGCGGTGGGGCTGGTGTTGGACACACGCGCCATGCCGCTGGTGGACCAGCGCAGTTTGCCATCCTTAAGATCGTAACTGCGGGTCCAGATGGAGCCGCTCACCACCAGCTCCTCGATGCCGTCATGCCGCCAGATGAAAGGCGTGGAAAAGCTGCGGCGGAACTCGCTGCGGTCCACACGCCACACCTGCGCGCCCGTCTTCACATCCAGCGCGATCATGTAGCTGCCCACATCCTGGTCCGCGACGATGATGACCTTGCCATCGGCAATGATGGGCGAGGAGCTGGTGCCAAACTCCACGATCGGCGGCGGCAGCGGCTTTTGCCACAGCACCTTACCATTCCAGTCATACGCCAGCACGCCGTAGGAGCCGAAGTAGGAAATCAAACGCGTGCCGTCCGTGCAGCACGTGGGCGTGGCCGGGCTGCCGATGCGGTGCGCGCCCTCCACCTTCTCCGCCGGAGCCGCCGCACGCCATAGCTCGTGCCCGTCTGTGCGGCTGAGGCAAAGCGTGACCAGCCTGCCGCCATCGAGACCGGTGAGCGCGATCTTGTCCTGCCAGACGCAGGGAGACGAATGCCCAAACGGCACCTCCACCTGCCACTTCATATTCTTCTCCGCATTGAACTCCACCGGCGGCTTCCCCGTGCCGATGCCCAGCCCGCCCTCGCCGCGAAACTGCGGCCAGTTGGATTCTGCCATGGCGGTGGTAATGAGCAGCGTGGAGAGCAGAAAGTGGCGCGTGAGCATGGCCATAAGAAGCGGATGATGGGCGCGAGTCTTTCGAGGTTTTCCGAAGTGATGCAGGCACTCCTGCCTGCAAGACGAACGTTCCAAAGCAGCCTTTCTTCATGCTGCATGTGCATAAGACACGCCATGGCCATGCAATGCAGGCAAGAGTGCCTGCATCACTGCCCTCTACTCGATGCGCCACGTCGCCTGCCGCAGCACGGCGAGCTTGGGCTCCTTCATCGTCTCGTACCAGACGCTGAGGAAGGTGCCGTCTGCCAGCTCCACGGTGCTGGGGTAGCCGAGGTCGCCACCGATGCCGTCGCCGGAGAGGATCATGGGCTCGCTCCAGGTCTTGCCGTTGTCGCTGCTGACGCGGGCCTGATTGCCGAAGGGCTTGCGGCGGTGGCCGTAGGTCATGAGCAGGCGGCCGTCACGCAGGCGCAGCAGGTGGGAGGGCAGGCCCCAGACGCCGATGGAGTGCGGCTCGCTCCAGGTTTTGCCGCCGTCCTTGGATTCGGTCTGCAGCGTCTCGCCTTTGTTAGCGGTGTTGTGATTGCGGATCTGCGCGATGAGGGTGCCGTCTGCGGCCTCCACGGCATGCAGCTCGTGGTAGGTGTTGCTGGCAGTGTCGCCTTTGCGGGTGGGGATTTCCGCCAGCCACTGCCAGGTCTGTCCGTCGTCTTTGGACTCCGCCACGCCGATCTTCTTGTCCCCCGTCCAGAGCTGCTTCCCCGCATAGAGCAGGCGGCCGTCCTTGAGCTGGATGGGGCCGTGCGGGCTGTTCACGATGGTGGGGATTCGGGTGGACCAGGATTTGCCGCCATCGGTGGAGCGAATGGCCCACTCCCCGAGCTCGGCCTTGCGCTCTTCATCGCCCAGGCGCTCATGCGCGGCCTTCCATCTGGCATAGCGCTCCGCAGGCATGGTCTTGGAGATCCAGCCCTTGTCGGTATGCTCCGACATGGCGGCGGCTTTTTTAAACGAGTCCTCATAGGCCAGCGAGGTGAAGGTGGTGACGATGAGGGAGCCTTTGGCGGTTTCCAGCACCCCGGAGTCGCGGTCGTCCGTGGCGGTGTCCAGCAGCACGCGCGGCCAGGTCCAGGTGGCGCCGTTGTCCTTGGAGGTCATGGCATGCACCTGTCCAAACGGGCAGACGTGCCCCTCGCGTCCGCCGGACCATGAGAGCCACAGCTCGCCATTCTGCCGTCGTACCACGGTGGACCAGCCATGGTAAAACTCCGGCTGGCGGGAGATGACCTTCGTTTCCAGAATCTTCGCCGCCGGCGCGGCACCGCGGGCAATGAAGGGAAAGGCAAGTGCGGAGGTGGTGGTGGTGAGGAAGCGGCGGCGGTTCGTCATGGTGCCAGAAAGTACGCGGGGCCTGGTTTGCTTTCACAGCAAAGCCCTGGTCCGAATGCCGGACCAGGCGAAGAAATGCGGAGCGAAGCCGCCCTGTTTCTGTGAAACAGGCGGGCTCCTTTGCTGCCCGGCGGCAAAGCTACTTTGCCATGATCTTCACCGGCAGCTCGGACAATTCAGCGAGCGTGAGGCTGGTGTTTTTGTCGGCATCCAGCTTTGTGAAAATACCGTCCGTCAGGCTGTCATACTCCTTGCGGTTCACAGCCTTGTCGCCGTCCGTGTCCAGCGTCAGCAGCACCTGCTTGATCAGCGCGACAATGATCACGCCGCCGATGTCTCCAGCCTCCGCCGAGATGTCGTTGCTCAGCCGGTCCACTTCCTCGGCCTTGATGGAGCCGTCACGATTGGCGTCCAGCTTGTCAAAACTGCCCGTGATGCCGTTCTGCCATTCGCCCTGGTCGAGGATGTCATCCGAGTTGGTGTCAAACTCGTGGGCGATGAGCTCGGCCAGCGCTTCGGACCCCGGCACCGCCGCGAAAGGGGTCTGCACACCGAGTAACACAAGAGCGACTGCGAGGAGGTGTCTCATGCCGTGCTTAAACACTCACTGCGCGCCTTTCTTGCGCACAAACTTCTGCACCAGGCTAGGCATTCAGGTATTCATCCTTGAGCAACGGGATGTCTTCGTGTGAAAGAACAGACTTGTAAGGCCAGCGCTTGAGCAGCCATTTCCAGAAACCGTAGTCAGGGTCACCGAGTGGCACCTGGAAAGCCTCATCCCTGCCAACGTCTTCGGCAAAACCATACGCGGGGATGGAAATGGTTCCGCAGGTCAGCTCGGTGCCACACTTCGGCGAGTAGCTCGTCCAGTTCATCAAGCGTTTGCTCTCGTGAGGAGGGGTAGAGCAGCACTCGCGCGTCTTCCAGGACCCCGAAACGATTTCGATGCTGTCGGCCTCTTCAGCATCCCACCACTGATCGAAAAACGCCGTCAAGGTGGCCATGTCAGTCAGCAGGCCTTCGGGAAGCTCCAGTGCTGACAACGGAAAAAAATCCATGCTTTCGCGAAGATAGGCTTCCTTGCATTTGTTCATGATCGCAACTCTCCATCCTTCAAGATCGCGCTCGAACGGAACTTCTTCCGTCATGACGACCGTAGGGCTTTGCAAAAGTTCAATGGCATCGGCATCGAGCTTTGAACCAAGCTCCTTGAGTTGAACAATCAGTTCGGGTTTGGAGCGAACCACATAGACTCTTCGGCAATAAAGATCGTGCGTTTCGGGCAAGTACCGAGTCTCTCGAATCATACTTTATGCTAGAGATTGAATGAGCCATGGCAAGTGATGCTCCTCGTCGTGGAATGAACTGCGAACCCGCTGGAGCTGCCTGGCAGCACAGAGTAGCGCGCCCTCACTGCGCGCCTTTCTTGCGCACAAACTTCTGCACACGCGCGCCAGTGCCTTCGGCGACATACACCGCACCGTCCGGACCAACGGCGATGTCATGACCCAGCTGGAACTGACCGGCCTCTTTGCCATAGCCGCCAAAGGTGTCGAGCACTTTGCCAGCGACATCGAGCTCCACTGCCTTGCCGCGCAGCTCCCGCTTCAGGGACGGAGAACCGCCATCGATGACGAAGAGGTGTCCGTCGGGGCTGGTGGCGATGCCATAAGGCTTGCCGATCTGCGGACCTTTCCATTCGTGTAGGAAGACGCCTTTGGCGTCGAAGACCTGAAGGCGCTCGTTTTCGCGATCGCAGACGATGACGCGCCCTTGGGGGTCTATAGTGATACCGTGCGGCAGGTGGAACTGGCCCGGCCCTTTTCCTTTGGCGCCCCACTGAAACTCGAAGCGGCCTGTGGCGGAGAATTTCAGCACGCGTGTGTTTTGATAGCCGTCGCTGACATAGAAGGAGCCGTCTGGCAGCACGGCCACATCGGTGGGCAGATTGAAATGCGAGGTGTCGTCGCCGGGCACACCTGCCTCGCCCAATGTGAGCAGCACCTCGCCTGAGGGCGAGCATTTGAAAACCTGATGCAGGCCTACATCGGTGAGCCAGAGATTGTCGGCGTGATCCACCGTGAGCCCATGCGGCATGATGAAGCGGTTTGCACCCCAGGTGCTGAGAAGACGGCCTGTGGCCCCCTCAAACACGCTGACGGTGGGTGCGGCGATGGGCTCTTTCGGAAAGGGCTTGGTCCAGACGCGGCCGAGGAGGGCAAAGAAGAAAACGAAGCGCATGGAAGAAGTGAAATACTCACTTCAACTTCGAAACCTTCACGTCATCCACGTCGGCGGATTTGTTTACGGCGAGGGTGATCATGCGCTTGGTGGGGTGGGCGATACCGGGGCTGGTGAAGGAGACGGCTTCCAGGTCGTCGATGCGGACAGTCATCTGATCGCCGACGATCTTGATGTTCATGGTGTGCCACTCGTTGGGCTTGAGGTCGAGCTTGAAGGTCCTGGTTTTGGATTTGAGCAGCGCGGCGAGCTCGGGGGATTTGTCGCCCTTCTCGCGGCGGGCGCGGATTTCATTGTCCATGCCGCCGGTTTTGGAGTCGGTGATGGTCACGGCCTTGTTGGTGACGCGGGCGATGCAGAGGTGTCCGGCGTGCACGGTTTTGAGCTCGCGATCGACGAAATCGACTCCGAGGTCGTCGCCTTCGCCGAGGCGGAACTTGAGCATAACGATGCCGTCCTGAAACTCCGCCGCGTGGAAGATGGCGACGCCGTGGTCGGCCTCGGCGTGCTTGGTGACGTGCATGTGGCCGTCGATGAGATCGACCTGCTGGTGGCCCTTGGCGCGCCAGGCGCTGTTGCTGGTCCAGCCATTGCCGATGTCCTCCTTGCCGGGGGTAGCTTCATCGCGGGAGAAGTCGTCGGAGAAGAGCGGAGTGATGAAATCGGCGTGGAGCGGGAGGGCGAGAGAGAAAAAGAGGAGGAGGTGTTTCATGGCTGGAGGTAGTGAAGCGGGATCTGGTTGAGCTTGAGTGATTCGATGTGGAAATCGAACCACGTCGATTTGCGGCCGTCGATCATCTTCTTCTGGTTGTGATCCAGGCCTTCGACTTCGAAGTAGCTGTGCGGCACACCCGCCTGAGTGAGTGCCTGGTGATACTGACGCACGGTGACGAGGTGGTCGGGGTCGGCCGTGCCGCAGGCGACCTGGATGCGCAGGCCGGCTTTGATGTCGGGCAGATTTTTGGCGAGGTTGAGGAAGGCATCGTTGGCTCTGAGCCGTTCGGGATCGTCTCCGAGGTAGGGATTGGGCAGATTGGAGGCATCGGAGACATGATAGACATTGCCGCTTTGATTGAAGAGGGAGGCGAACATCTGCGGGAACTTCATGGCGAGATTGGTGGAGCCGCGCCCGCCCATGCTGAAGCCTTCGATGCAGCGAGCCTTGCGCTCGGCGATGGTGCGATAAGCCGCGTCGATATGCGGAATGAGCTCCTTGATCATCATCGTCTCCGCCATGAAGCGGCCGTCTGCAGAATCCTGGTACATGGTGGAGCGGCCGCCATTGGGGAAGACCATGATGATCTCCGGCAGCCGGCCAGCGATGATGCCCTCGTGCAGAACACTGGCGGAATACACGCTGCGCACCTCATTTCCACCTGCACCATGAAGATGGTAGATGACCGGGTAGCGCCGCCCGGTGTCCTTGGCATACCCTGGCGGCAGGTAGATGCAGTAGCCCACCTCGCGCTGCATCGAGGTACTGCGCAAGGTGTGGTGCGTGACGTTTGGCGGAAGCTCCGGCACAGGCGAGGCCACCCACATGTCATCGGTGTTTGCCTGGCTGGGCTTGGCCTTCGGCTTCTGGGCGAAAAGCAGAGGGCAGAGAGCGAAGAGAATGATCGTGGCAGGCAGGATTTTCATAGGTTCAAAATCATGGCCACTGTGCCAGCACCTTCCCATCCGAGGCCTTGAGAACGAGAGCTTCAATCTTCACCTCGCCGTCTCCGCCGCAGGGGTCGAGGCGTAGGGCGTGGAGGGTTTTGGGTTCGTCGATGCGGAGGGTCATTTCGTGCCATTCACCGTCGTGCTGCACCACGAAGTTGAGATGTCTGCCCTTGGGGAGAATCGCTTCGGCATCGGTGGTCCAGTAGAGCTCGGCGGGGCCGGAAGAGCGGCTCTGGATGCGGAAGCTGAGCGTGTAGGGGCCGGGGGAGGTGACGGGCAGCTTTTCAAAAGCGAGGCCGGGATCTTCACCGCTGCATTGGAGGATGAGCTGCTTTTCGGTGACTTTAAGTTGGGTGCCTTTGCGAGCGCGGGGAGGTGCGGCCTTGGCCTCGGTGTCGGATGCAGTGCTGCGTTTGTTTTTCTTCCTCTCCTTGCCGCTGCCGGGTGGGGCATCGAAGTGGGTCCACTGCGGATTGATCTGCGGCGTGGCTTCGGTGGCGACGGGTTTGTTTTCCTTGGCAGGCACCTGGAGGACATTGGCGGCCATGTCGTGCCACTGCTTGACCATGCGCTGGACGATGTCCGGATGCTGTGCGGCCACGTCGTGGAGTTCAGTGCGGTCGGTGGGTATGTGATAGAGCTCCCAGGGGTGGCTCTGGAAGCTGACGAGCTTCCACTCGCCATCGCGCAGGCCGCGGTCGCTGGAATAGAGCAGGTGGATGGGCGGACGCGCAGCGAGCTCCCTGCCCGCGAGGATGGGAGCGAGTGAGATGCCCGCGAGGGGTGTGGGCTCGCGGCCGGGAAAGGTCTCCGGCACTTTGGCACCGGTGATGTCTGCGAGTGTGGGAAGGACATCGACGAGATGCGCGGGGGTGTCGATGACAGCGCCGGGCTTCTGCTTCAAACCTGCGGGCCAGTGCATGATGGCGGGGGAGGAAATGCCGCCCTCAAACTGGTTCTGCTTGTAGTAGCGGAAGGGTGAGTTGCGCGCCCAGGCCCAGCCGGTGCTGTCGCTCCAGTGGGACTGAGGATCGTAGGGCTGGACCTCTGGCGCGGGATGAGCGCGGTCATAGGGACAGGCGCCGTTGTCGGAGAAGAAGAGGATGAGGGTGTTGTCGAGCTCGCCAGCTTTTTCGATGTTGGCAATGAGGCGGCCCATTTCCTGGTCGATGCGGTCGATCAAGGCTGCATACGCGGTCATGCGGCGGGACTCCCATGTGCGCTGCTCGGGTGTGAGCTGATCCCATGCGCGCACATGATCGGGACGCGGACACTCTTCCAAACTGGTGGGCAGCAGGCCGAGCTGCTTCTGCTTTGACACACGGGCGGCGCGGATGGTGTCCCAGCCGACATCGTAGCGGCCGAGGTACTTTTTATAATCCTGCTCCAGCGGCTGAAGCGGTGAGTGCGGGGCATTGAAGGCGACATACTGGAACCAGGGCTTCTTTGCGGTGCGTGCCTCGCTGATGAACTCGATGGCACGGTCCACATTGGCGGTGGTGGTGTAGAAGCCCTTGTCGGGCACGGTCCACTTTTCGCCATTCAGGCGGAAGGTGCCGTCTCCGCGATAGTAGTTTGTAGCACCAGAGAGATGACCAAAGTAGCGCTGAAAGCCGAAGCTGGTGGGCTCTTGGGAGAGATGCCACTTGCCGGTCATGGCGGTGAAGTAGCCCGCAGGGGCGAGCACCTCCGGAATGATGACGGCGCGCTGGAGGCTCTCGTCTCCCGCCTGCCTGCACCAGCGCCCGCTGAGAAGGCTGACGCGAGAGGAGTGGCATTTGGCGGTGTTGTAAAACTGCGAAAACCGCACGCCATTGGCTGCCAGCCGGTCCATGGTCGGTGTCTCGATCTCGCTGCCATAGCAGCCGAGATCGGAGAAGCCCATGTCATCCACAAGAACGAGGAGGATGTTGGGTTTGTCAGCGGCCTGGATCGAAGCGCCGAGGACACAGAACAGTGCGGAGAGGAGCAGCCTTCTCATGAAGATTATTTATTCGGAGGATTGGGGACGGTGCCGGCGGTGTATTCGGCTTGATCGATGGTGCCGCTGCCGTCCACGTCGCGGGCTTTGAACCAGGCGGCGGCATCGGCGGGGGCGCGTTTGGCGCTGAACTCCGCCGGGGTGAGCTTGCCGTCGTGGTCGGTGTCGAGGCGCTTGAACTGCTCGGCGCGATTGGGATTGTTTTTGGCCTGCGCGTTGGCTTTGCCCTTGGGTCTGGCGTCGCCGGCGATGGGGAGCGGGAGGTAGTCGAAGTCGAGGATCATCTTCTTTTGCAGCGCGGTCTTGAGCTCCAGCGTGGCTTCTTCCAGGCCTTTCTGGCCGTAGAGATTGTGCAGCTCGCTGGGGTCTTCTTTGAGGTCGTAGAGCTCATAGACGGGGCGCGGGCTGGTGAACCAGAGGGTCTCGAACTCGGTGGCGAGGGTCTTGTCCTCATGCGCCTTGGTGATGTCCTTCCAGCTGGGATCGTTGCCGCTGTCCACGGGGGTGTAGCGGAGGTTGGGCGTGACGTTGTAGATGAGCTTGTAGCGGGAGCTGCGCACGCAGCGGCTGTAGTCCACGCCGCTGGCGGTGGTGCCTTCATTGAAGGTGGCGCTGCCGTGGGGGCCGCGCTCGGCGAAGATATGCTGGCGCTCTTTTTCAAACTTGGCGCCTTTGAGCAGCGGGAGAAAGCTGACACCGCTCATGCGATCTGGGACGGGAAGGCCGGCGGCTTCGAGGCAGGTGGGGGCGATGTCCTCGCCGGAGATGAGCGCGCTGGAGTCGCCGCCGGGCTGGATGACACCGGGCCACCAGGCGAGCAGCGGGACATTCAGGCCGGGATCGTGCAGGGAGCCTTTGCCACTGGGGAAGGCCATGCCGTTGTCTCCCATGAAGATGATGAGGGTGTTTTCCAAACCGGCGCGCTCTTTGATGAGGTCGAGCACGCGCTGGAAGTCGCCGTCGCAATGCTCGATCTCGCCTTCATAGGCGGAGAGGTCGCTGCGCACGCCGGGGAGGTCTGGGAGGAAGCCGGGGACTTTGAGCTTGGCGGGATCGGGCGGATTTTTGCCGGAATTCCAAGCGTGGTGGGGATCGCTGAAGCCGACCCAGAGGAAATAGGGCTTGTCCTTGGGCTTCTGATCAAAGAACTCATTGACCTTGGTGGGGAGGGTGTCCTGACCGCTGGCGTCCACGTAGTCGAAGCGGTCTTTGAAGGTGATCATGTGATGCTCATCAAACACCTGCGCGGAGGCTTCGGGGCCACGGCCTGAACCGTCGAGATGATAGGTGCGGCCGCAGCAGCCGACGAAGTAGCCGGCGTCCTTTTTGAGGATCTCGGGAAAGGTGATCTCATCGCGCGGCAGGGGCGAAGAGAAGCGCGTCATGCGGCAGGCGACTGGTGAGCGGCCGGTCATGATGGTGGCGCGCGAAGGAACGCACTGCGGCGCACCGGTGAACATGCGGCGGCACATGATGCCCTCTGCGGCAAAGCGGTCGAGGTTGGGCGTCTTCATCTCCTCGCGGCCGTAGCAGTGGATGAAGGGGTAGCTGTGGTCGTCTGAGAGGACGAAGAGGATATTGGGTGCGGCGGCGTGTGCCGCAGGCAGCGCGAAGACTGACGAAAGAGCGATGAGAAGAGCGCGGAGTTTCATGACGGAAGAAGCTTATTTCGCGGCGGGCTGCATGGGGTAGTCGAGCGTGAACTGATGCTGGTCGAGCTCGTGCACGTAGGGGGTGTCAGAGACGAGGACGTTGTTCACCACATCGTAGGTGAGGGCGTGGACGCGGTTCTCTGCGGGCACAAAGCGCAGGAGGCGCAGGGCGGGCTGGGAGAGGTAGTCGGTGAGCATGGAGGTGACGGGGTGGCCGTCGTCTGCAGGGGTGGTGAGCTTGAGCGCAGTGACGCGGCTCTGATCTCCGCAGAAGATGAGGCGGAGGTTAGGATGCTTGCGGAAGAGCTTGTCCCACATCTGCTCTGCGGTGTTTCCGCGCGCGCCGTGGATTTTGACCCAGCGCATGCGGCCTTTGGGATCGTGGATGAAGCCCTCCTCCGTCTTCGGCTTGTCAAGGATGCCGAGGTCCATGTGCGTGGTGATGAGCGCGCGACGTGAGGCGTTTTTGCTGAGCAAATCATCGGCCCAGGCGAGCACGTCATCAGGTGCATTGCACTCGAGGCTGAGATGGATGAAGTCCATGCCGCCGGCGCTGAAGATCTGGGCGCTGTTCACGTTGTTGGCGGAGACGTTCTGGTCTTTGCGCGTGTGGGTGTAGCTGCCGAGATACCAGGGGTAGTCTTTGAAGCTGGCGGCCGGGAAGTGCTCCTGAAACAGATGGGCGTCGCCCTTGGTGGTCATGTCGTGGTTTCCCACGGTGAGGCTGAAGGGGACCACGCCACGCAGGGTGTCGAGGTGCTGCCTGGCCACGGCCCATTCGTTGGTGTTGTTTTTGTCCACGATGTCTCCGACGTGACTGACGAAGACGATGTTTTGATCCTCGCGATGCGCAGCGATCCACTTCACCTGAGCCTCCAGGTTGCTGTTTGTCACAGGGTCGGTGCTGTCAGGCGTGGCCTTGCAGCCTTTGCCAGTGTAGGCCTGGGTGTCTGGAATGATGACGACGGTGAAGGCCGCCGCAGGCATGGGCGGCAGCGGCTGGGTGCCGGTGAGTTTTTTGGGAGCTGCCGCAGCATGAATGCCGAGCAGGGAGAGAAGAAGCAAAACGCGCATGGTGGAGGTCAGATGCTGGAAACGCGGGCCGCGCGGATGTCTTGCCATTCAAAACTGTGACAGGAGGAAGACGGAAAAGTGGTTGCCGAACGCCCCGACAGGCGGCACGAAGAAGGCACTGTTTCCTGACATCTTCCGAGGTTGGTGCGGTCCTGACGGACTGGCACGTGGGCTTGGTTAAGCGGCTGTGTGCCGACCGTTGCGGGAGCATCGTCGTCTCATCTCTCATCTCACTTTTGTTTTTCGTGTTCTCCAAAAATTACTCCCAGGAATGGTTCTCCAACATCCGCGCTGATCTGCTGGCCGGTCTCGTCGTCGCGCTGGCGCTCATCCCGGAGGCGATTGCGTTTTCCAGCATCGCCGGAGTGGACCCCAAGGTGGGGCTGTATGCCTCATTTTGCATCGCGATGGTGACGGCCTTCTTTGGCGGACGCCCGGCCATGATCTCCGCCGCCACGGGGGCGATGGCGCTGCTGATGACCACCCTGGTGAAGGAGCACGGGCTGCAGTACCTGCTGGCCGCCACGCTGCTGACGGGGGTGTTTCAAATCATCGCCGGGCTGGCACGCATCGGCGATGTGATGCGCTTTGTGTCGAAGTCGGTAATGACGGGCTTTGTCAATGCGCTGGCGATTCTCATCTTCATGGCGCAGCTCCCCGAATTCCACGGAGCGGGCCTGCCCATGTATGCCATGGTGGCTGGAGCGCTGGCCATTATCTACCTGCTGCCGCGAGTGACGAAAGCGGTGCCGTCACCACTGGTGGCGATCATCGTGATGACGATCATCGCCATCGTGTTCAAGCTGGAGGTGAGGCGTGTGGGAGACCTGGGCGCGCTGCCGGATGCGCTGCCCGTCTTCCTCTGGCCGCAGGTGCCGTGGACGCTGGAGACGCTGTGGATCGTGCTGCCGTACTCCGCCGGCCTTGCGTGCGTGGGGCTGCTGGAGTCACTGCTCACCGCGCAGATCGTCGATGAGATGACGGACACGCCCAGCGACAAAAACCGCGAATGCAGCGGGCAGGGCATCGCGAACATCGTGGCCGGGCTCTTCGGTGGCATGGCCGGGTGTGCGATGATCGGCCAGTCCGTCATCAATGTGCGCTCCGGCGGTCGCGGGCGGCTTTCCACCTTTGTAGCGGGGCTGTTTCTGCTGATCCTGCTTGTGGTGCTGGGACCTTGGGTGAGGCAGATCCCCATGCCTGCGCTGGTGGCGGTGATGATCATGGTGTCCATCGGCACCTTCTCATGGGCTTCCTTTGGCAACATGCGGCTGCATCCGAAGTCGTCCAGCCTGGTCATGATCGCCACGGTGGTGGTGGTGGTGTTCACGCACAATCTGGCGCTGGGCGTGGGCGTAGGCGTGCTGCTCAGCGCGCTGTTCTTTGCGCGGAAGGTCGCGCATTTCCTGCGGGTGAGCAGCGCCTTGGACGAGGCGGCCACCTGCCGCACCTACACCGTGGTGGGCCAGCTCTTCTTTGCCTCGGCGGCGGCGTTTGTGCGGGAGTTCGACTTCAAGGAGGGCGTGGCGAAAGTGCGCCTGGATGTGACGCATGCGCACTTCTGGGACCTGACCGCCGTGGCCTCGCTGGACAAGGTGGTGCTGAAGTTTCGCCGCGAGGGCAAGGAGGTCGAAGTGCTGGGTCTCAATGAAGCCAGCGCCACCCTCGTGGACCGGCTGGGCACGCATGACAAGCCGGGCGCGATGGATGACATCCTGACCCACTGATCAGGGCGCAAAGTTTCAGGGCAGCACGGGCTTGGGCTCGATGTCGCTCTGATTGATCCAGTTGGCTTTCACGGGCTTGCCGCTCATGAATTTCTCATAGAAGCCGACGTTGCCGGGACTGGCATGTTTGTACTCATCGAAGATGGCACCCTGGCCGGACATGCGTGGATCTCCCTGCTGGGAGAGCTCGGCGTGGAGCTGAGTTTTCAAGGCGGTGGCGCGAGGATCGGCAGGGAGGTTATTGACGAAATCGGGGTCGGCTTTGAGATCGTAGAACTCGGTGCCGGGGCGCAAGCCGAAGCAGAGCTGCCAGAAGGGATCGGCGGGGTTTTTGCGGTGGGCATCAATGATGAAGGTCTTGGTGGCACCGGCGTCGCAGTCCATGTAGCCGGTTTCGGGATTGCCGCCGGGCCAGCGGGTGGGCTCGAAGTTTTCGATGAAGACACTGTCTTTGGTGACGATGGCGCGGATGGGGTAGCCCCAGTCGTGCGGGCGGCCGACGTCGGTGCGCTCCTTGCCGAGCAGCACGTGATCACGCACATGGGCGGGCTTGTTGGCAAAGAGATCGGTGAGGCTGCGGCCGGGGGACTCGGCCATGCCGGTGTCTGACCACTTCATGCCTGCGACCTCGATAAGCGTGGGAGCGAGATCGACGAAGCTCACGAAGTCGCTCAGCGTGCGGCCGGGCTGGAGGATGCCTTTTTTCCACATCATGGCCAGCGGCACGTGATTGGCCTGCACGTTTGCATTTCCCTTGCTGCGCGGGAAGGGCATGCCGTGGTCTGCGGTGACGATGATGAGGGTGTTTTCCAGCAGGCCACGCTTTTCGAGGTCGGCGATCATGCGGCCGAGGTGGCGGTCGAAGTGCTCGACCTCAAAGGCGTAGTCGAGCATGTCATTGCGGATGACGTCGTTGTCCGGCCAGTAGGCAGGAACGTGGTCGATGTCCGTGAGCTTCTTGCCGCCCTTCGCCACACCGCTGCCGAACTCGTAGCCGCGATGCGGCTCCACGCTGCCATACCAGAAGCACCAGGGCTTGCCTGCGGGTGCGGCATCGAGGAAGTCGCTAAAGTTGGCGGCGTAGTCGCAGTTCAGGATCTCGGGTGTGGGGGCTTCGGCACGGCGTTTGTTGTAGGGCTTGCCGGTCATCTGGCGCGGCTTGCCATTGGCATCGTTGGCCACGCCGGGGCCCCAGCCTTTGGTGGTGTAGCCGACGTTCCAGCCTTTCTCAGCGAGGGCCTCACCCCAGCCTTTGAACTCCGGCGGGAAGTAGCAGATGTGATTGGCCGCCTCCTTGAGCTGCCAAGAATTGCGCCCGGTGAGGATGCAGGCGCGTGAGGGCGCGCACTTGGCATTGGGCGTGTAGGCCTGGCGGAAGAGCAGGCCTTCTTTTGCGACGCGGTCAAAGTTCGGTGTCTTGACCCAGGGCGTGCCGTAGGCACCTGCATGCGCGCCCCAGTCGTCGGCGATGGCAAAGAGGATGTTCGGCGGCGGCTCGGCGGCGAAGGACGATGCAGCGAGAGCGAATGACGAAAGGATGAGGAGACTGAGTTTGGTGACGGATGCTGGCGGGCGCATGGCGAGGGAACGAAGCGCCGGAGAGCTTCCTTCGGCAAAGGCGAGAGAATTGAAGGACATTCCTCTAACTGGTCAATGGCTCATTCCGCAAACACCTGCGCCGCGCGCAGGAGCAGCGGATCGGCCGGGAGAAGTGACAGGCCGCTGCGGATGGCGGCACGCGCTTCGGGAAGGCGGCCCTGCTGAGCCAGTGAGGTGGCCTTGGCGCAGTAAGCTCCGGGCAGGCAGGGGTCGAGATCGAGCGCGGTGGAGGCCGATGTCTGCGCCTCGGCAAAGCGATGCAGCTCGATGAGCGCATTGGCGCGGTTGGTCCAGGCTTTGGCATACGCGGCATTGAGGGCGATGGCGTGGTCCGCGCTGGCCAGCGCCTCTGCGGGCTGCTTCATGCGGCGCAGGAGGATGGCGCGGTTGTTCCAGGTGATGGCGGCGCCGGGCTGCGCGGTCACGATGGCATCCAGCACCTGAAGAGCCTGCTCTGCGGGCAGGAGTTCTACAAACAGCAACGAGCTGCCGTCCAGCTCGCCCATGCGACCGGATTCGTAAGCAAGCTCAAGCGCCAGATCCAACCAGGTCAAAGCATCGTCACGGCGACCAAGACTCATCGCGGCCTGTGCGAGATTGGCGGCAGGACCGGGTTCATCCAGGGCAAGCTGGCGGGCCTGCTTGGCGCTGCGGTAGGCGGCGTCAAAGTCGCGCCGCTCCAGGTGGATGCAGTTTTGAATTTGATGCGCCTTCCAGTTGGCGGAGTTCAGGCGCAGCGCGTGCTCCACCTCGGCCTGGGCCTTGCGCGGCTGGCCGAGATTGAGCCAGGTCTGCGCGGCATTCACCAGGGCATCCGCCCGCAGCGGCGCATCGGGTGCGGCGGGCTGAGATGGCCTGGCACCGAGCAGGAAGCCGGACATGCCCTCCAGCCGCGCAGCGATGATCTGGAAATTTGCGGGCCGTGCAGCGGGATCGATGGCGAGGCACTCGCGCAACAGCGCGGCCAGCGGCTCGGGCATGTGCGCGGCAGTGCAGAGATCCCCAGGGCGTGCTGCCTCGGGGAAACGCCCCAGCACCGCGCACAGCAGCGTGACGCCATACGCATACACATCCGCCACCGTGCTGCGACCTGTGCGGCGGGCGACCATTTCAGGCGCCATAAAGCCATCCGTGCCGGCGATGAGACCATCGGCACCGGCAGCATCAGCCGAGAGTGAAAGCCCGAAGTCGCTGACCTTCGCCACCCCATCACCCGTGATCAAAACATTCGGAGGCTTGAGGTCGCCATGGATCAGCTGAGCCTCCTGCGCGGCATGGGCCAGCCCACGCGCCATGTCGAGTCCATGCCGGAGGGTGGTGCGCCAGTCCGTGCGGCCATTTTCAATCTCCTCCACCAAGGTCCGCCCGCCGGTGATGTGCTCCATCACCAGGAAGGGAATGCGGTTGTGCATCTCCACGCCGTAGGCCAGCACGAGATTGGGATGCGGCGTGAGCGCCACCGAGTTCACCGCCTCCGCCACAAAAAGTTCGCACAGCTCGGGATCGGTCAGGTGCTGGGGCAGCGGGCACTTCAGCGCGGCCAGTGAGTCGCCACGGTGATACAGCTCCGGCGCGAGGCTGCGGCAGAGATACACCAGGCCAAAGCCGCCGCGCAGGATTTTGCGCACCTCATATTTTCCACCGATGCAGGAGCCTGGCTGAAAGGGGACGCCCTCCAGAAACTGGCACTCGCTCTGGAGCTGCTGCTGCAGCTCGTCCTCGCCCTGCCCTGCATCGTTCAGCCCCAGCAGATCCGCCAGACCGCCTGCCTCCAGCGGGCCGCCGCGCTCCAGCCGCCCACGGGCGGACGAGCGCGCTTTATCGGCGTCGATCAGTCCACGCCTCAGGGCGGAGAGCAGATCGCGCAGGGTGCGCGGGCTGGCATCATCGGATGACATGAGAGAAAAAAATCATGCGGGGCGGCTCAGCGCGGCAAAGAGGTCGCGCACTTCGTCATCCACCTCCGCGCTGTCCGTCGCGTATTGGGCGATCTCCTCGCGCAGCAGCCGCTGGTACGCGCGGCGTGCGGTCACGAGGCGGTTGGCCACCTCCTTTTCCGTGAGGCCGAGCTCATCGGCCATCTCGCGCTGGGAGGGCGCGGGCACGCCATCGAGGATGGGCAGGAGCATGAAGCGCCTGAAAATGCTGAAGTGCGCCTGCTTGCCGGTGGCGGCGCACTCGCGCTCCAGGGCCTCCACCACACGCGCCAGCAGCATGCGCGCCCACGACTGCGTGAAGGCATCCTCCGGTGTGTGGCTGTCCACGCCCAGCACGGCGGTGCTGCCGCCCTCCGCCAGCACCTCGTCTGCGGAGATGAACCCGCCAGCAGGCCGCCGCTGCTGCGCCTGATCATGCCGGTGGGCATTAGCCGCGTAGTGCTGCAGCGCGGAGAGCATCAGGCCGCGGAAGCGCCCGCGCGAGTTCTCGGCTTTTTCAAAGAGGCCGTGCTGCATGGAGTGGAGAAAAAAGTCCTGCACCAGATCCTCGGCCTTCTCGTGGCCAAAGCCGCGCCGCGCCAGGTAGGCCAGCACGGGTTTGCGGTAGAGCTGGTAGAGCGTGCCGAGCACTTCGCTTTTGGTGGTTTCATCACCTTCTTTCAGCCGCGCAAGCTGCGACCAGCGCGTCTGCGGAAACATTTCGCCCTCGTTGCTCATGCCGCGCAGGCTAGGGGGCAAAGCGCAAACGGCAAGCCCGTGTGAGGGGCCTGCCGTCCGGCATGCTGCGCCTGGGATCAGGCGGCCAGCACCGCCATTCCCACAGGGAAGGGCCGGGTGGGCTTGCCGCCGGGCTGCCGCACGCAGCCATCATCGTCTCCGGTGACGGCAAAGCCGTGGCAGCGGTGATGATGGTGGTGGCGGTGCCAGCAGCGGCCGTCGTCAAAGTCGTGGAACGCGACCTGATCCCAGGGATCGGCGGTGGGTGGCAGCGGCACGCAGGGGCGAATGGGCCGGGGCATGTCCGGGAGATCCGGGGGGCAGACGGGCAGCGTACGCACGGTATCGGCATGAGAGCCTGCGACCGCGACGGCCACGAGGCAGAGATGGAGAAGAGTCGTTTTCATAAGAGGTGGATGGTGAGGGGTGAAGGTGAGGGGTGAGGAGGGCGGATCAGCCACGCACGGCAGCGACGGCGGGGGGGCCATGACGTGGCGGGTCCTTGAGGGCTTCCCTGACGCGATCGACGAAGGACTCACCGGCACGGGCGGTGGTGAGTGAAGTGAGAGCGAGCAGGAGAAGCGTGGCTTTGAGGAGATGTGTTTTCACAGGGTGCGTATGGTGAAGGGTGGATGTGAGAATGGTGGGGGGTGTGCGGGATCAGCCACGGACGGCGGCGACGGAGGTGGGCGCGTGGGTGTTGCGGGGCTCCTTGAAGAAGTCCTTCACACGATCGGCCAGGGATTCGTCGGCGCGGGCGGTGGTGAGGGAGGTCAGGGTGAGCAGGAACAGCAGGGCTTTGAGGGATGTCGTTTTCATGGGATGCGGGTGTGTTTGAGTTGGTGTTATTGTTTGTTTTGGGATCGGCAGATTTGCCTCTCTGCTACTGGTTTACCCATCCGCGCCCCAACTCTGCGCGGGGGCGGAAAAAAATTTCCAGCAGCATGCGCTGAGATGGCAACCCCGGCTGGAGCAATGGACGAGGTCGACCCACGACCTTTCGTTTCGAAGCAGCCGGAACATTCGATTTTACCGCAAAGGGGTGGAGAGGCAGAGGGAGCAGAGAATGATTTTATCTCTGCCACCTCTGCTGCTTTGCCTCTCGACGGCCGGCCGAACGTCCTCAGCACGGATTTCACCGGTTCCATTCAGAACATTAGACCATATCATATTATAAAATGGTATGAATAAAGCGTGCTGCCCCGCTTGCCTACAATAAGAGAAAAATCTCAATCCTGGGTCAGAACCTCAATCCGCGCACCAATCGCGCCAGTGGGTTCACAAAGAAGCGCCTCACCAGCCGCTGCCGCGATTGCGTGCCCGTCACCCACTGCGCCAGCGGCGGGGAGAGGCGGTGGTAGCAGCGGCTGAAGAGCCGGCCCCAGGCGGAGCGGTGCAGCACCTCATCGCGGAAAGCACGCAGCGCACGCACCTCCCATGCATCCGGCGTGGAGCAGGCCGCCGTGGCGATGAAGCAGGAAGCCTTGCCAAAGGTGGGCGGGTAGGAGACGAGGCTCTTCACACCTTTCTGATAGACCAGCACCTTGTGGCAGCCGCTCTTCCAGAGAATGGCGTGGTAGGTGCGCATCATCTTGGCCATCTCCGCCTCGCAGTAGCTGTAGGACCGGGTCGGATCATCCTTCGCAGGCATGACAAAGCTGCTCTCCATGTCCACCAGGACGACGCGTCCCTTGAGCAACCCCTGGAGCCTGCCGTAGTCGGCGGCCTGGGTGAGATCCCGCAGATCGACAAATTCCACCGGATCTGTGACAAAAAAGCGCCCGTAGGCGAGGCTGGCTCCTGCTGGGCCGTCCGGGGCCACATAGACCATGCTGCTGCTGGTGACCGCGCGGAAAAGCGGCACGAGCACAAAGAAAATGAAGACGTACTTACGGGCATCCTCCTCCAGCTCGATCGCGATCTCGTAGGCCGGCTTCTCGCGCTGCTGCGTCATCTGCGCGGTCAGACTGTGAAAGGCGAGCAGCTCGGACGGGCGGAGCCCCGTGATGCGCTGGCCGTTGCGGTCTGTAAATTCGACCTTCTGAAATCTTTCCTCCACACTGCGGATGAAGTCCAGCGATGCTTCCAAGATGGATTTGGCCATGGCTTTTGCGGTGAGGGTTTGGAATCAGCGCCCGCATCCGGAAAGATGCAGACCAGAATGATGTTACCCCCGGCTACTGATTTGTCCATCCGCTGAAAAGCGCACATGGCTCAATGCACCACCTGGGTGATCTTCTTCACGATGAAGACGGCCACCTCGCCACGCTCGGGGTAGTGCTTGGTGCCATAGACGCCGGTTACCGCCACCACCATGCCGTCTCTAATCCAGCCAAAGGCCTCCGCAGGCAGGAGCACCTGCACGCGCTCTTTCCCACCGCCGTGGCGCAGCACCCAGCCGGTGGTCTCGCCCCCGATGGCGAGGCGCTGCTCCAGCGTGCCCCTGAGCTGCACTTCGGCAGGTGCGGTGATCTTGGGTGCGGGGGCTGCCGTCTGAGCCCACAGTGTGGAGCAGGAGAGAAGGAGGATGGTGAGGAGGGTATGTTTCATGACAGGGATGTTCGGGTTCATGAAGGGATTACCGAAATACCGGCCCACTCTGCGTGGCCTGTGAAAAAAGGTGTCTTATCTCAGAGCTCCTGCTCTCCAAAGACCTTCTGCAGATTCACCTTGTCTCCCAGATCGGCCGAGAGCTTCACCAGCCGCTCATACATCTCCTTTTTCTTCGCCGCGTGCTCGGGCTTGGCGGCGAGGTCTGTCATCTCCTGCGGGTCTTCAGAGAGATGGTAGAGGCGCAGCACCTTCGCCTTCGGGTAGGCGATGAGCTTCCAGCCGTCATGGGTGACGGCGCGCTGCAGCTCCAGGTAGGCGCCATACACGGACTCGTAGCTGGACTGCTTCTGCGTGCCCTTCAGCAGCGGCAGCAGGCTGTGAAAGAAGACATGCTGAGGCTTCTCGGCTTCGGCGAGATCGAGCGCGGTGGTCATGACATCCTGCAGGTAGATGGCGCGGTCGTTTTTCGCGCCCTTGTCCACGCCGGGCCCGGCCACGATGAAGGGCACGCGCACGCTGTGGTCATACATGTTCTGCTTGCCGATGAGCCCGTGGTGCCCTACGGCCAGCCCGTGATCAGCGGTGAAGAAGATCCACGTGTTGTCCGCTAGGCCGGACGCATCCAGCGCATCCAGAATCTTGCCGATCTGCACGTCCAGGTGGGTGATCAGCGCATAGTACTCGCTGCGGTGCGTCTTCACGGCCAGCTCCGTGCGCGGCATGGGCGCGAGGTTTTCATCCCTCAGCGTGTGCGGGCAGCCCATGGCATCCTTGTAGGGATACTCGGGGATGAAATTTTGCGGCATCTGCATGCGGCTCAGCGGATACATGTCCTGGTATTCCTTCGGGGCCTGTCGTGGGTCATGCGGCGCATTGAAGGCGGCGTAGATGAAGAAGGGCTTCTGCTGCTGCTTGGCATCGGTGAAAAACTCCAGCGTGTGATCCCGCACCACCTCGCTCCAGTGCCTGCCTCCCTCCCAGTAGCCACCGAGAGTCTTGTCATACGGGCTCCAGGAGTCGGTCTGGTTTTCGATGGGGCGGTTGTAGGACGTGGGCACGGTCTTTGGCATGCCATCGCGTACGTCGGCGGCCACGTCGAAGCACTTGGCGGCGTTGGTCTTCAGGTGCCACTTGCCGGTGAGGTAAGTCTTGTAGCCCGCCTTGCTCATCAGTTGCGGCCACAGCACGCCGTTCTGGCGCTCCTTGTCCGTGGTGTTGTAAACGGCATCCGCGCTCCACACACTGCGCCCGGTGTTCAGCATGGTGCGGCTGGCCACGCACACGGCGCCGCTCCACGAGCCCATGTTGTAAGCTCGCGTGAAGGTGGTGCCGCGTGCGGCGAGGCGGTCGAGATTCGGTGTGTCGATGTCCGTATGCCCAAAAGCGCGCACCGCCTCATAGGTGAGGTCGTCGGCAAAGAGGAAGAGGACGTTTGGCTTCGCGGCAAATCCCGAATGCAAAAGCAGGAATGACGAAAGCGCGATAAGCAGGAGGATCTTCATGGTTGGGGGAATTTGGGGGCCGGAATGCGATTCAGGAGGCTCCGGCGCGAAGCTGAAACGGGATCCCGGCACTTAGTCGGGGAACATTACTTCTTCTTTTTGCCTTTCTTCGCATTTTCACTCTTCCACAGCACGATGTCGGCAAAATCATTGGCGGAGTCCGGACCCTCCGTGCTGCGTCCACGCTCGATGTCGGCTTTCAAAAAGTCGAGAAGCTGACTCACGATCTCGGGCTTTGTTTCGAAGAGGTTGGTCGTCTCGCCGATGTCGTGCTGCATGTCATAGAGCTGCCCTTTGGGCGAGCCGGCGGGCATCTGCTTTTCGTTTGGCGAGGACCAGCCGCCGGACCCTCTGGCCAGCGCGAGCTTCCACGGCCCCTGGCGATAGGCAAAATGGCCGCTGATCGAGTGATGAATGACTCCGTGACGCGTGGAGACAATGGGCCGCCCCTTCAGCGCAGGCAGAAAGCTCACGCTGTCCTCACAGCTGCCTGCAGGCACCGGACGGCCGACGACCTCGGCGGCGGTGGCGAAGAAATCGACGAGACAGATGAGCTGATCACAGGTGGATCCTGCCGCGATCTGCCCGGGCCAGCGTGCGATGAAGGGAATGCGATGCCCGCCGTCCCAGATGTCCGCCTTGGAGCCTCGCATGTTTGCACTGACGAGGTGGCCCTGCCGGGCGAGTTTGTCGATGCCGGCCGCCTTCGAGCAGCCGTTGTCGCTGGTGAAAATGATAAGCGTGTTTTCCGTCATGCCATTGCGTTCCAATGCCTCCGCCACCGCGACGGCGACATCATCGGTCTGCATGACGAAGTCACCGTAATCTCCCAGGCCGCTTTTGCCTTTCCATTCGGGTGCGGGAACGATGGGCGTATGCGGCGACCCGAGCGGCAGATAGAGGAAGAAGGGCTGCTCCTTGCCCTTTCTCGAGTCGATGAACTCCACGGCCTTGCGTCGCAGGCGCGGCAGCATGTGCACCACCTCGTCATGCTCGATGACGGTGTCGTTTTCGATGACCGCCTCCATGTCACGCGCGTGGTGAAAGCCGTGGTAGTAGTCGAAACCGCGCGCGACCGGACCGTCGGGGATCCTGGCTCCGACGGGCGGGGTGTTGAAGTCTTTGGCGCTGTAAGCTTTGCCGGTCTTGGGGTCGAGATACTCAAAGTTGAGATGCCATTTGCCGATGATGGCCGTGTGGTAGCCCGCGCTCCTGAGGAAGCTGGCCACCGTGGGGCGGTCTGCCGCGATCAAGCTCGGCGCAAAGCCTTCCACCACACCGCTCTGCAGCTTCGTCCGCCAGCTGTAGCGCCCCGTCATGACGCCGTAGCGCGTGGGTGTGCAGACTGAGGACCCCGAGTGCGCATCTGTAAAAGTCATTCCCTGCGCCGCCAGCCGGTCAATGCCCGGCGTGGCGATCTTTCCATGCGTGGGATTGAGGCAATGCACATCGCCATAGCCCAGGTCATCGCACATCAGGAAGATGATGTTGGGGCGCGGCGGTGCGGCGAATGATCCATGCGCGAGGCAGCACAGCGAGAGGATGAGCAGAAGCGGACGCATGAGTTCGTGAGGTGAAGTCACTCGGCCTTATCCTTGCCCTTTTTCTTCTTTTCCTTCCTCTGCTTCGCGTATTCGTCGAGTTCCGCCGGGCGGGCGTCTTTGAAGTGATCGAGGGCCGCCTGCAGTTTGACCGCGGCGGCGGCGGCCTCGCCCTTGAGGTCCGCCACTTGGAGCGGTGACTTTTCCTCCACATCGTGGTCGAGCTCGAAGAATTTGCCGGTGCTGTAGAGCTTGTAGTGATGATCAAAGGCCTGCTCCACGGCGCCGCGTGCGCCCACATTTGCCATCTGGCTGTCGCGCAGCGGCACCCAGTAGCTGTAGATCCAGTCGCGCGGGCTGCCCTTCTCACCGCGCACCTGCGGGAGGAAACTGCGGCCATCAAGCGGCAGCGTCTTCGGTGGCGAGATGCCCGTAGCATCGCAGATTGTGGGAAGGAAGTCGGTCATGTCCACGAGGTCGGGGCAGACGCTGCCGGGCTTCATCGTGCCGGGCCAGCTCACGATGAGCGGCACATGCATGCCGCCGCGCGTGGTGCTGCCTTTTTCGCCCGCTTGCTCGCTGCCGTCTGCCAGGGCGGAGGTGGTGCCGCGGCCGGTGCCATTGTCTCCGGTGAAAAGGATGAGGGTGTTTTCGCGCAGGCCGAGTGTGGTCAGTTCCTGCGTGAGCGCGCCGACCAGCTTGTCCATGTAGGCGACCATGTCCGCGAAGTGCTGCTGGCCGCCTTTTTTCTGCTTCACGGCGGCTTGCCCGTAGTCTTTGCTGTCCGGCGTGGCCTCGTAGGGGCCATGGGTCAGAATCATCGGGTAATAGAGGAAGAAGGGTTTGCTGCGATTGCGCCGGATGAAATCGAACGCAAAGGCCTGGCACACATCCGGACCATACTGGCCTTCCATGGCCTGGAGCTTGTCATTCACCGCCAGACTCGCATTCGCATAGCGCTTGCCGTGATCGAGATAGGCCCACAGGCAGTGCTCGTCGAACCCGAAATGCTTCGGGCCGCCGTCATTCTGACCGAGCTGCCATTTGCCGGTGATGCAGGTGGCGTACCCGGCCTCGTGAAACAGATGTCCAAAGGTGGTCTGCGATTTCTCCAGCAAACCAAAGCGCACGTAGTTTCTGACGTTCGACATGCCCGTCATCATCTGCACCCTTGTGGGCGTGCAGTTTGGCTGCGCGTAGCACTGCTCAAAGCGCACGCCCTCACGCGCCATGCGGTCCAGGTTCGGCGTCTGGTAAGACGCGCCGCCATTGGCGCCGATGCACTCGTAGCCGAGGTCATCGACCAGGATCACAACGACATTGGGCGGGGCGGCGTGAAGCGTGCCGCTGAGAAGAGCGAGCAGGGCGATGAAGCGAAGCATCGCGTGAGAACGAGCGGGCGGGGGCGATTTGTCAGGAAAGGCGAGGGCGTGAACGAAAGGACGTTGGGATTTGCCTCTTGCACGGCGGTGGTCTGGCGGGATAATTGAAGCATGTCTCACGCAGCTTTTGAACTTCTTGAGAATTCTCTGCATCCGATGACGGAATGCCTGACGCCGCAGTCGGCGCGTCGCATCGTGGCGATGAAGGCAAGCGACGAGGTGCAGCAGAGAATCGACGAACTGGCGGACAAGTGCAATGAGGGCGAGATGTCCGCCGATGAGCGTGCTGAGTACGAGATGTTTGTGTGGGTGGGGCAGTACATCAGCGGGCTGCAGGCGTCAGCCCGAAAAATGCTCGCTCAAGCCTGACCATGACGACCGATGAGCGGCGACAGGTGCGTCTCCGGGCTAATGAACGGTGTGAATACTGCCAAATGCGGCAGCAGGATGAAGCGTGGTCACGCTTTCACGTCGAGCATATCATCCCTCGCAAGCACAAGGGTGGCGATGATCTTGGGAACCTCGGCCTTTGCTGCCAGCACTGCAACCTGCACAAAGGCTCCAATCTCTCCGGATTTGATCCATCCACCGGGCTAATGACGCGACTGTTTCATCCTCGTGAGGATGTCTGGGGGGAGCACTTTTCCGTTGTAGGCCTTGAGATCCTTGGTTGCACCGCCATCGGCAGAACCACCGTCGAAGTACTCGACATGAACTCTGTGAAACGCATGTCGTTTCGACAAGCTCTGCGAGAGGCAGGAGACTTAAAGTAGCCTTGTTCCCGCGGACCTGGGAGTGCGTCTCGCACCCCTCCGTGACATCCATCAGCCGTCGGCCGTGGGAAATGGGCGATGCGGAGCGGCCCCTTGTTGCACAGCAACAAGGCTGCTTTTGCCGCTTCACTCCGCCTTCCCCTGCTTTTTCTTTCCCTTGCCCTTCTTCTCCGCCTTGTCCTTCCCTTTGCCAGATGCCATGAATTTTTCATCGAGCGTCACTGGCCGTGCGTCCTTGAAGCGATCCAGCGCGGCCTGCAGCTTCGTTTTCGCGGCGGCGGCATCGCCGGCAGCATCGGTGAGATCTTGTTTCTCTCCTGGATCGGTGCTGAGATCGTAAAACTTCCCGCTGCGGTAGAGTTTGAAGCGTTGATCAAAGGCACACTCGCGCACGGTCATGTCCTGGCTCTGGCGCGGGGAGTACCAGGTGTAGAGCCATTCGCGCGGTGTGCCGGCTTCGCCTTTGAGCTGGGGGAGGAAGCTCACGCCGTCCACGTTTTCGGGCACCTTGACTCCGGCGGCCGCGCAGATCGTGGGGAGGAAATCGGTGCTGCTGACGAGATCGGCGCAGACGCGGCCCTGCTTCATCATGGCGGGCCAGTTGACGATGAGAGGGACGTGGGTGCCATTTGCGGTGGTGCTGCCTTTGCCGCCTTTGTAGTCCGCGCCTTTGAACCTGCTGGTGATGCCGGTGTTGGTGCCGTTGTCGCCGAGGACGATGAGGAGGGTGTTGTCGCGGATGTGGAGTTCGTCGAGCTTCGCTACGACGCGGCCCACCATCTTGTCCATGTAGGCGGTCATGTCTGCAAAGTGTTTGGGAGACTGCAGTTTGTTTTCGCCACTGAGGGTGGGGTCCCAGTCCGGGCTGTCTGGCGTGGGCTGGAAGGGATTGTGCGTGAGGATCATCGGGTAGTAGAGGAAGAAGGCCTTCTCCTTGTTGGCCGTGATGAAGGTCAGCGCGAAATCGTTCACCAGCGTGGGGCCGTACTCGCCATGGGTGAAGTCTTTCTCCACGCCGTTGTATTCGAGGCCGGGGTTGGCGTAGCGCGGCGGGCGGCGTGTCTGCTGCCAGAGGCAGGCCTCGTCAAAGCCGAAGTGCTGCGGTGAGTCCAGCTCAGCGCCGAGCTGCCACTTGCCGCAGATGCCGGTGGCGTAGCCGGCGTTTTTCATGAGGTGGCCAAAGGTCGTCTCCGTGCGCAGGAGGGTGCCGAAGTTGAGGTAGTTGCGCACGTTGTAGCGCCCCGTCATGAGCTGGACACGCGTGGGGGTGCAGAGCGGCTGCACGTGGCAGTTTTCAAAGCGTACGCCTGAGGCCGCGAGCTTGTCGAGATTCGGTGTCTGGTAGGATTCGCCGCCGTTTGCGGTGACGCACTCATAGCCGAAGTCATCCGCCATGATGAGGATGACATTGGGCCGCCCGGCGGCGAATGAGGAATGCACAAGGGCGAGTGTCGAAAGGAGGCCGAGGAGAGACTTCATGGCGGCTGGGGAACGAAGGCAACGGGTGTGATCTTTAAGCCGAGTTGCCAGCCGCTGCCGTTCTTTGCGGGGAAGCCACCGCGCCACTGCAGAACAAGAACCGTCCACTCTCCTCTCACACCATCCCGGGAGCGGCATACAGCAGGATGATCATCAGGCTGTTGTTCAGCGAGTGCAGCATGATGCAAGGCCACAGGCTGCGGTAGCGCAGGCGCAGAAGGGAGAGGAGCATGCCGATGAAGGCGATGGGGACGGCCATCTCCAGCCCGTGGATGACGCCGAACACCGAGGAGACCAGCACCACATTCAAAAAGGCTGGCAGCCGGCGGCCCAGCCAGTCCTGCATGAGGCCGCGAAAGACCACCTCCTCCAGAAAGGGCACGAAGACGCCTCCTGCCAGCACCATGCCGAGAAGCCTGGGGAGCGTTTCGGTTTGGAGAAGCCTGGCGACGAACTGGGACTCCAGCGGGCGGCCCATGACACGCTCAAAAGCCAGGGCATACCCGAGGGTGAAGAGATGAATGAGAACCAGCGAGGCGATGCACCAGCCGAGAACGCCGAGCCAGCGGCCCCTGCCGGACTCGCTGACAGGCTGGGGCGGCACCAGATAGCCGAGCGGCGCCCTGCCGCCCGTGACGCCGAAGATCAGGATGAGAAGCCCCAGCAATGAGAAGATGATGCGGAGCGCCTGTGAGACCATGATGACCGTGCTGGCATACAAGATGATGGTGCACCAGAGCGTCAGCAGCCACAGGCGGGGAGGGCCCGTGCGCACGCAGCGGGTGAGCCAGGCCACGATGAAGAACCACAGCCAGCCAATGCCAAAGGCAACGCCGAGCAGGAGCTGGCCATGCTGGTCGATGAACTGCTTCAGCCCTTTGCCGCCGGTGAACTGCTCGAGCATGTAATTCCAGTCCTCCTCGTTCAGCTCGCTTGTTTTGCCGGTGTTGACCGCGCCTTCGAGACGGCGCTGCCGCACCCATTTGCGGTCGGAGCCGGTGAGCTTTTCATCCTTCAGCAGTTCCGTGGCCAGGGCATACTGCGCGGGCCAGTCCTGCCGTGCATGATGGAGCTCCAGCAGAAGCTGCCGGGCCCTGAGATGGGCGGGCTCCTGCTTCAGCCACTGGTCCAGGATGACGCCGGCCTGCCCGAGTTCCTCCGCCGTGGGAGGTCTGCCACGCAGCAGGGCGCTCACCTGCACGTTCCGGACATAGTCGAGATCCGCCGGGCTGAGATCCTGGTCATGCACGAGCGCGGAGGAGAGTTTGATCTGCTCGTCGCGCTTTTTGTCCGCCACGTGGAGCTTCAGTGTGAGCATCCGGACGTTCAGATTGTCCGGCTGCGCCCGTTCCCAGGCGCCAACGACGGCTCTGGCCTGCTTCACATTGAATACGGTGGGATTGTCCAGCAGGGAGCCGGCCAGGGCGCCGGCGTTTCTCAGGAGCCGCCCGTCCTCAGGAGGCGGGGGCATGTTGCGGATGCCCTTCTCAATGGCGGCGGCGCACAGGCCGGTGAGTTTTTCCGCGAGCTGCTTGTCCGCGGCTTCCTTGCTGGCGCTGAGCTGGTTGATGGTGTGGAACGCCTCTTCGCTGGCCTGCCAGGAGCCGGACTGGAGCTTTGGCAGGATCTGCGCGGCGGCCTGGCGTGTGGCGGCCAGATCAGGAGCGGCTGTGGCAGTGACCGGCGCCGCAGAGAGGAAGGACAAGGCCAGCAGGCGCTGCGCCACACGGGTCAGGAGGTGCTTCATGTCAGGAAGGCACGTCTGTATCATGCACACGGCGGCGGGCAATGGAGGATTGCAGCCCTGTTTATAACGGACCAGGGAGACCACGGGCCGCCCGAAGCGAGGCGGCGCCTTGATGCACGGCAACAAGGCTACTCTGCCTCCGGCTTCTGCCAGGGGGTGGCGCCGCCGATCTGTACATGGTGGCGCAGAGCGGTGGAGAGCTCCTTGAAGACCTTGGGGGCCTTGCCGATGAGGTTGGTCTGCTCCTGCGGGTCGTTCTTGAGGTTGTACAGCTCCAGCGGGGAGTAGGGCGTGTTTTGCATGAGCTTCCACTCGCCCCGGATGATGGCCTCGTAGCTCCGGCCACCGTAGGCGGGGCCTCCTTCGCGGCGGACGAAGTAGAGATCGCGCTGCGCGGAGTCGAGCGTGCCGCCGTTGAGAATGGGCAGGAGGCTCACCGCATCGAGCCTGGGCGAAGGCTTGAGGCCGGCGATTTGGAGGAAGGTGGGGAAGAGATCGAAGCTGAGGCCGGTGTAGTCGCTGCGGGAGCCTGCCTTGATATGACCGGGCCAGCGCACCATGAAGGGCACGCGCAGGCCGCCGTCGTAGTGGCTGGTCTTGCCGTCGCGCCAGGGGTCGTTGTTCTGCGCATGCGGCAGGGAGCCGCCGTTGTCGGAGCTGAAGGCCACGACGGTGTTTTGATCCAGCCCGGTTTCCTTCAAAACGGCGAGCACCTGCCCGATGCGGTCGTCCAGATGCTCGACCAGCGCGACGTCGAGCGCGCGCTTTTCGGAGAGTTCTGGCGAGCGCGCCTTCACCTTAGCCAGCCAGTCTGCCGGAGGCTCGATGGGAAAGTGCGGAGCATTGAAGGCCAGGTAGAGGAAGAAGGGCTGCTTCTCCTTCGCGCGCTCGCGGAAGTAATCCTTCGCCCATCCGGCGAAGATGTCCGTGGCATGGCCTTTAGGATCAATCTCCTCCGCATTGTGGCGCATGTAGTTGTGCCCCTGGCGCAGGTGCGTGGTGTAGCTGTCCATCATGTCGCCCAGGAAGCCGTGGAAGAGATCGAAGCCGCGCTGATTCGGCGCATTGGAGGGCTCAAGGCCGAGATGCCATTTGCCAATCACCGCCGTGTGGTATCCGGCTTTCTTGAGCTCATTGCCAATGGTGGGAATGCCAGGCGCGAGGTAGCCCCAGGAGTCGTCCGGGTTGGTGCGGATCACGCCCGGCACGCCCACGCGGTCGGGATAGCGCCCTGTGAGCAGCGCGGCGCGCGAAGGCGAGCACACCGTGCAGTTGGCCCGCATGTTAGGAAACAGCATGCCTTCTGCTGCGAGCTTGTCGATGTTCGGCGTGTGGCAGTCGGACGGATGGTACGTGGAGACGTCGCCGTAGCCGAGATCATCCGCGAAGATGATGAGGAAATTGGGCCGTTGCTCCGCAGCGAATGACGAAACCAGAATGAGGAATGACGAAAGGAGGAGGGGGAGGGGTTTCATGGTTGGGAAAGGTGCGTTTACTGTTTGGCCTTCTTGTTGCCGGCCTTTCTAGGAGCAGGCTCGGGCACCGGCGGCAGGCCGTCATCCGGCTGGTTCCAGAGGCGGTAGGGATCGTTTAGGCGGCGCATTTCGGAGAGCAGCAGGGCCTCCATCTCCGCGAGTTTGGCAGCATGCTTCGGGTCACCCGCCAGATTCGTCTTCATGGGGTCGGCGTTGCCGTGCTCTTGCAGCAGCTCGTCGGGATTCGCGGCGAGGTTGAAGAGCTGTGTCTCGTGCACGGCACCGTTCATGGCGTCGTATTTGATGAGCTTCCAGTCTCCCTGCTTCACGCAGCGCATGCCGGGCTTGGTGCCGCCGCAGTACACGCCGTACATCACATCCCGCAGGGTGTCCTTTTTGCCTTCGAGCACGGGCTTGAAGCTGAGGCCCTCGTTGCTCTCCGGCGCGGGGATGCCGGCGAGATCGCAGAGCGTGGCCACGGTGTCCAGCAGGTAGATGTTTCCGGGCACGCGGGAGCCGGGCTTGATGCCGGGGCCTTTGACGATGAAGGGCACGCGCCAGGTGTGCTCGTAGAGGTTCTGCTTCCCTTGCAGGCCGTGGCGGCCGATGGCGATGCCGTGGTCGGCGGTGTAGAAGATGTAGGTGTTCTCCAGCTCGCCCATGGCCTTGAGCTTTTCCAGCACGCGGCCGATCTGGATGTCGATGTTCTCGTTGCAGGCAAACTCGCGGCCCAGCTCGTTGCGGATGGTGGCCTCGTCGCGGTTTTTCCACACGCCGCTCACGTCCACTTCATCGCGCACGTTGGCGTCGCCGTTGTTGAAGGGGTGGGCTTTCAGGTAGTTCACGGGCAGCGGGGGCTGCCTGGGGTTCAGCGCGGGCAGGGTGTTCGGGTCTTCGTGATTCGTGGCGCCGTACTTCGCCAGCAGCTCAGGCCTGCCATCGCGGGTGTCATGCGGATGAGAGAAGCCGAAGTAGATGAGGAAGGGGTCGCTGTCCTTCGTGGACTCGCGTTCGTTTAAATAGTTCATCACCTGGTCGCCATGCCAGGTGCTGCCGCTCTCATCCGTGCCGCCGCGCTTGGTGGCATCATGCCGCACGGTGAACTGTTTGTTGGCTCCTTCATACGAGTTTCCCTGCTTGCAGGTGCGCATGGTGTCATAGCCGGCGCGGTTGAAGACGGCGGCCAGCGTGTTCAGCTCCAGGTTCGGCGGGCAGTGGTCCTTTGCCAGAGGGCCGATGGGCAGATGCCACACGGTGCGTCCGCTCATGATCATGTGCCGCGAAGGCGTGCACACCGCGCCCACAAACGCGCCCATGTGCCGCGCGGAGTCAAACACCATGCCCTCCGTGGCCAGCCTGTCGATGTTCGGCGTGTTCAGCGCCGACTTCGGATTGTAGAACTTAAAATCAAACGGTGACTGGTCATCCACGAGGATGAAGAGGATGTTGGGCCGCTTCGCGGGAGCCGCGGCGAATGACGAATGCAGAATGACGAATGACGTCAGAATGAGAATGAGGGATTTCATGGCTGGTTTTACTGAAGCTGGGGTTTGCCGGGAACGAGCTTGGCCTGATGTGCCTTCACGGCCTCCTGGATCTGTGCGAGCACCTCGGGGTGGTCCTTGGCGAGATCACGCTTTTCAGAAGGATCGAGCCCCAGGTGGAACAGCAGGGGCGGCACATGCGCATCCGCCTTGGCCTGGCCGTAGCCGGTCTGGGTGCTGAAGTGCGCCTTCCATTCACCGATTCGGCAGGCGAAGAGCTGGTCGCCGCGATAGTAGAAGAACGGGCGCTGCGGCAGCGCCTTGGATTCATACAGCAGCGGGGAGATGTCCATGCCATCCACGGGCACGTCGGGTGTCTTCGCACCCGCGAGCGTGAGCGCGGTGGAAAAGAGGTCCATGGTGCTCGCCAGCTCATGCGTGACGCCCGGCTTGATGCGGCCTGGCTGCCAGGCAATGCCCGGCACACGCATGCCGCCCTCCCAGGTGCTGCCCTTGCCGTCCTTCAGCGGTCCGGCGCTGCCGCCCTGGCTGCCCATGATGAGCCAGGGGCCGTTGTCGCTGGTGAAGAACACCAGGGTGTTTTCCGCCAGCCCTGTCTCGCGCAGCGTGGCCATGATCTGCCCCACGCTCCAGTCCAGCTCCTCCACGGCATCGCCGTAAATGCCGCCGCGGCTTTTGCCTTTGAACGCCGGGGAGGCAAACAGCGGCACATGAGGAAAGGAGTGGGCAAAGTAGAGGAAGAACGGCTTGTCCTTCTTCTCCTTGATGAACTTCACCGCCTCCTCGGTGTAGCGTTTGGTCAGCGTGGTCTGCACCGCCGGCTGCTCGATGACCTTGCCATCGCGGCTCAGCGCCACGTTCCAGCCGTCCTCCGGTGGGGTGGGCGAGCCGGTGGAGCCCTTGGGCAGGCCGGGCCGGGCATCCATGTCATTTGAATACGGCAGCCCATACTGATGCTCAAAGCCCTGGTCCATCGGACGCGAGCCCTCATGAATGCCGAGGTGCCATTTGCCGATCTGCGTGGTGGCGTAGCCCTTCTCCCTGAGCGCATCGGCTATGGTCACTTCCTCCCTGGGCAAGCCGCCTTCTGAATTGGGAAACAGCACGCGCCTGCTGCCGCACATGCCGCTGCGGATGGGGTAGCGCCCCGTGAGCAGCGCCGCGCGGCTGGGCGTGCAGACCTCCGCGGCCACATAGAAGTCCGTGAAGCGCAGCCCCTCCGCCGCCATGCGGTCGAGATTGGGCGTACGGATCGTGGGCGAGCCGTAGCAGCCCAGGTCACCGTAGCCGAGATCGTCGGCGAAGATGATGACCACATTGGTCGGCGGTGCTGCGGCGCGGAGGGCGGGACTGAGAGACAAAAGACCAAGAGCAAGGCCGAGGAGGGCGGATTTCATGGCTGGGTGTAAATGGTGTCGTGCAATTGCCGCAGGTGCTTGATGAGGTCGGGCTGCTGGTCGGCAAAGTTGGTCTTCTCTCCGGGGTCGGTGGTGGGATTGCTGAGGAAGACGGGCGTGCGCTCCTTGCCGGTGTCGCGCGCGTTGATGATGAGCTTCCAGTCGCCTTCGCGCACGGCCCAGGAGTCGCCCATGGTCCAGTGCAGTGCATCATGCGGGCCGGGGGCGGCGGCAGATTTCAGCACAGGCACGATGCTGCGGCCATCGAGCTTCACCTGGGGCGTTTTCACGCCGCACAGCTCGGCCAGCGTGGGCATCCAGTCGGCAGCGTGCACCATCTGCCCGCGCGTTTCACCCTGCGGCAGTTTTCCCGGCCAGGAGATCATGGCAGGCAGGCGGATGCCGCCCTCAAACAGGCTGAACTTTGCACCGCGGTACGGCCCCGCGCTGCCACCGCCAAAGTGCGCGCGCTCCTCGGTGGAGTGGCCGTTGTCGCTCTGAAACACGATGATGGTGTGCTCGCGCAGGCCGAGCTCGTCCACCTTGGCTGTGAGCTGGCCGATGCGGTCGTCCAGGCTGGCGACAAAGGCGGCGTAGAGACGGCGCGGCAGGGGCAGGTCCTTGAAATGCTCCAGCCATTTCGCCTCTCCTTGATAAGGGTAGTGCGGCATGTTGATGGCGAAGTAGATGAAGAAGGGATCCGCACGGTGCTTTTCCATGAAGCCGGACGCTTCTTTCACCATGAGATCGGGAAAGTAATGGCCGTCTTCAAAGACCTCCACGCCATTGCGGTGCAGGTCATGCACATTGGGGCCGCTCCAGTAGAAGAAGTGCGAGTAGTTGTCGATGCAGCCGCCCATGTGGCCAAAGCTGTGGTCAAAGCCCTGCGCATTGGGAAACATCTGCTCATTGTAGCCGAGGTGCCATTTGCCGATGTGCGCCGTGGCGTAGCCCGCGCTTTTAAACATCTCCGCCATCGTCACCTCCGAGGGCGGCAGGCCGCCTTTCTGCCCGTGCTGGGAGCCGGCATTTCCAGGCAGGCCCGCGCGCACCGGGTAGCGGCCCGTGAGCAGGCAGGCCCGCGAGGCGGAGCAGACCGGAGCGCCCGAATAAAACTGCGTGAAGCGCAGCCCGCGCCGCGCCAGCGCATCCATGTGCGGTGTGTGCAGGTCCTTCGAGCCATAGCAGCCCAGATCCACGCTGCCGAGATCATCCGCCATGATGACGATGACATTGGGCGGTGCGGCAAAGGAGGAGCGCACAGCAAGGCACAAGGCCAGCAGGACAAGCAGGCGTTGCATGGCCGGTTACTTGGCGGCCTTGGCCTTTTTGGCCGCGCCTTTTTTGTTGGGGGTGAACTTGCGCGCCCCGCGCTTGTCCATCGGCAGCAGCGCGCCGCCGCGTGCGTTCATCTCGGCATCGCACAGCGCGCGCATCTGCAGCAGGGCGGCGGCATGCGCGGGGTCGGTGGCGAAGTTTTTCAGCTCATCGCGGTCAGACTCCAGATCGTGCAGAAACTCATAGGCGGGCTGCTGATCGAAATAACGTGCATACACGTAGCGCTGGCCGCGGACGCCCTCCCAGGTGAGCGTGGGTGCCAGGTCCAGGTGCTCGCAGAAGAAGTGATCGCGCCAGGGTTTGTCGCCGCCCTTCCCTTCGATGAGTGTGGAGAAGCTGCGGCCCTCGTAGGCGTCAGGGCGCTTCACACCGGCCCAGTCGAGAAAGGTGGCGGGCAGGTCCACATTGAGCACCAGCTCGTCCAGCACGCGGCCGCGCTGCTCCTTCGGCACACGCGGGTCATAGACGATCATCGGCACGCGGAGGGACTCCTCGTAGTGCGACCACTTGCCCTGAAAGCCGCGGTCTCCCAGGTAGTAGCCGTTGTCCCCGGAATAAACGACGATGGTATTTTCTGCCAGCCCGGCCTCCTTCAGCGCGGCAAGCACGCGCGCGATGGCTTTGTCGATGCCGCTGATCATGCGGTAGTAGGCGCGCAGATTGGTCTCGAACTTTTCCGGTGTGTCGTAGCCCCAGTACCAGCGCTCGCGGTTGATGGAGTCCTTGAGGAACTGCGGCTGCGACTCAAAGATGGCGGGGTCTCCCAGGCGCGGCGGCGGGATGGAGCGGTCTTCATACATGCCGTCCGTGGACTGCGGCCATGGGTAAAGGCCGATGCCCGGGCGGTGGTCGCTGTCCTCGGCATGCGCGGCGTTGAACCACAGGTTCAGCGCGAAGGGTTTGTCTTTGGGCTGGGATTTGATGAACTCGATCCCTTTGTCGCACACGATGTCGGTCTCGTGCCGTTTGCTGCCGTCCGGCATGGTCTTGAAGTAGGGATTGCGGCCGATGGCCTCGTACTCGTCATACTGATCCTGCGGCTTGAAGCCCTGCGGGGAGATCATGTGCCATTTGCCAAAGTGGCCGGTGCGGTAGCCCGCCACGCGCAGCAGCACGGGGTACATCGTGGTCAGCGCCTCCGGCTTCACGGTGGGGATGGCATCCCGCTGTGCATGCGTGCGCGCCCACTGCCCCGTGAGCACCACGGCGCGGCTGACCCAGCACACCGGGGTGGTCACGTGAGCATTGCGGAAACGCACGCCCTGCGCGGCCAGGGAGTCCACCGTCGGCGTCTGCACGATGGGGTGGCCGGCGCAGCTCTGCGTGTCGTAGCGCTGGTCGTCGGCAAAGAGGAAGAGGATGTTGGGGCGCGAAGGCGTGTCTGCGGCGGAGGCGGCCAGACAGAGAGAAAGCAGGACGAAAACGGATTTCATGAACCTCTGCGAACGGAGCCCGCACGGCCAATCTTCCGCCTGAGATCAGGGAATGCGCTGGTCTAAAGAGAGGCCGTAGCTCTTCTCCCACCAGGCCACGCGCTCGGCATCCGTGGGCTCCGGCTTTTTCAGGCGGGTCTTCCACACGCGCTCGTATTCCAGGCGCTTGTCTTTCTGGATCTGGTCGAGCGGGGGCTCCGTGGGCGGATCTCCCTGAGCACCATGGTCCGGGCTGGTGTTGATCCAGGCGTCCATGGCGCTGCGCATGGCGGCCAGATGGTCCGCCACCTTGGGATCTTTGGCGATGTTGTGCAGCGACTGCGGATCGGCCTTGAGATCGTAGTACTCCAGTGCCTCACGCCGGGGCGCGAGCCATGAAGCCTGCAGCTCATTGAGTCTTCCCTGCTTGTTGAGCACACGCAGCAGCGGCATGCCGGGGTAGCTGTACTCCTTGTAGCCGGACCAGTTCAGGTGCGAACGCGAGGGCTGGAAATTGCGCACAAACAGCGCGTCCGGCTCGATCACCGCACGGATGCGGTCCATCGCATCGCCGCAGCGGTCGCGCGCGGCGAAGAGCCTGTCGCGCTCGGGGAATTCCTTGCCGAGGATGGCCTTCCCCTCCATCCACGGAGGAATGGGCAGACCCACAAGCTGGAGCATGGAGGGGGCAAGGTCGATGAGGCTCACCAGCCGCTTCTCCACCCCACCCGCAGTCACTCCCGGCCCGCGCATGATCAGCGGCACCTGCAGCCCCTCCACATCCAGCCACTGCTTCCCCCACGGCATGGGCCGCCCGTGATCGGCAAAGAACATGACGATGGTCTCATCCAGCACGCCCTCCTTCTTGAGCTGATCGAGGATGTCGCCGACGCGACGGTCCACCATCTCCACGCTGCGCTCGTACGCATACCAGTCGCGGCGCACCAGCGGGTGATCGGGATAATTGGGCGGGATCTGGATGGCCTTCAGCTTTGCCTCGTCGTACTGCTCAGGAATGGGAAAGGGGCGGTGTGGCTCGGTGATCTGAAACTGCGCGAAAAACGGCTGTCCGGGGGTGCGCTTCCGCCAGTCCTGGCCCTCGTACATTTTGGCCGGGTCGTGGGCAAAATTGTAGTGCGTCTTCGCCTTGGTCACCGGGCGTCCGTTGCGCACGGTGCCGGGCGCGGGAGCATTCGTCACAAACCAGCCCGCCTCTCGCAGCGTGTCCGGCAGGTGCTTGTAGGGCGGCGGCAGCGGCTGGGGATTCTCCGTGTCATGCGGGTGCAGCCCCGTCGTCGTTTGATAGCACCCCAGGATGAAAGCTGAGCGCGAGGCGCTGCACACCGGAGCGCTGGCGTAGGCCCGTGCATAGCGCCGCCCCTCAGCGGCCAGCTTGTCGAGATTGGGCGTGCTCACCTCCTTCAGCCCATAGGCACCGATATCGGGAGACATGTCATCCGCGATGATCCAGACAAAATTCGGCTTCACGGCGGCAGCCGTGTGGAGAGTCAGAAGGGCGAGGCTGATGAGGACAGACTTCATGCTCAAAAGGGAACGTGGAGCCTGAAGATTTGTGTCAGTGAGTTGCGCTCAGCGTTCAGCGATCCATTTCTGCGCCTTCAGCCAGTAAACCAGATCGCCAAACCACGGGTGCTGCGTGCCGATCAGGCCCGTGCCGTGGTCGCCATGCTGGTAGAGGTGCAGCTCATGAGGCACGCCGTTTTGATGCAGCGCGGCGGCATAGAGCTGCGCATGCTCCACGGGCACCAGCTTGTCCTCCGCCGTGTGCCACAGAAAGCACGGCGGCAGGCCGGGGCGCACCTGCAGCTCGCTGGAGGTCTGGCGCACCAGTGCATCGCCCGGCTTGTCACCGATCAGCATCTTGCGCGAGGTCGCGTGCGGCTTGGTGATCATGCTGATCACGGGATAGCACAGGATCGCCAGATCCGGCCTCGGGCTCACTGCGGGAGTGCGCCCCTCGATCTCGCCGTCCTCAGGCCGGTTGATCAGCGTGGATGTCAGATGCCCTCCAGCGGAGAAACCCATCACACCGATGCGCCTGGCATCGATCTTCCACCTGTCAGCATTGCCCCGGATCTGCCGCATGGCCTCCACGGCATCCTGCAGTTGCGCGGGGTAGCGGTAGCCCGCGCTGCCCAGCCGGTAGCGCAGCACAAAGGCGGTGATGCCCTGCTCATTCAGCCACAGCGCAAACGGTTCCGCCTGGCCCTCATAGATGCCCGAGTAGCTGCCGCCCGGGATGAGCAGCATTGCGGCGCCGCTGCCCTTTGCAGGCACATAGGGCGTCAGCGTCGGGATGTCCTTGTTGGCTGTGCCCAATGCCCCTGGCGCTCCATTCGGCCACAGCACCAGGGGCTTCTCCGCCGCGTGCAAGGCGGCGAAATGGATGACAAAGACAAGGGAGAGAACGAACTTCATGAAGGATGAATGAACGCAGCCGGCGGGCATCGTTTTGCCCGCTTAACTTTGTTCTCGTTCCGTCTCTTGATGGCCCCGGGGGACGGCGGTCATGGGTTGACAAACTCCTCGCGCGAAAGCCGGCCATCCTGATTCTTGTCGAAGTTCTTGAAGCGCTGCCCTGCGGTTTCCTTGTTGGAGAGGCCATCGCTGTATTCTTCGAGCGTGAGGATGCCGTCGGCGTTCTTGTCCCACTTTTTGAAGGCGGCGGCACGGTCCGGCGCGGGCCTGGCGGGAGTTGCGGCCGGCTTTTTGCGCGCCGCTGGCGGCGTGGGCGGTGTCTGCACCGGCAGTGTTTTTTGCCAGGCGCGGATGGCGGCGGTCATGGCCGAGACGCGTTCCGGCTCGGCTGTGGCGAGGTTGTTTTCCTGCGCGCGGTCCCGGCTCAGATCATAAAGCTCGGTGCGGCTGCCGTCATGGCTCATGACCAGCGTGTGGGATCCCTCGCGCATGGCGAGCTGCGGCCAGTCGGCCTCGTGCGCATTCGGGCCGCGCCACTCCCAGAAGAGCGGCTGCGGACGCGCGAAGGCTGCGCCTTTGAAGGCGGCCAGCACATTCAGCCCGTCGCTCTGGTAACCGTCCGGAGCGGCGACGCCCGTGGCGGCGAGCAGCGTGGGCAGCATGTCCACCCCTGCGATGACGCTGGTCTTGTCCACACGCCCGGGCGGCACCTGGCCGGGCCAGCGCACGAGGAAAGGCACATTCACGCCGCCCATGTACAGGCTGCGTTTGCGGCCGCGCAGGCCACCCGTGGTGCCGACGCTGTGGTAGAGTTTGTCCTTCGCGCCTGGTTGCGAATTCTCCGGGCCGTTGTCACTGGAAAAAATGACGATCGTGTTTTCGGCAAGCTTCAGCTCGTCCAGCAGCGCCATCACGCGGCCCACCTGCGCATCGGCCCGGGTGACAGCGGAGTAATAAGTGCGCTGCGGCTCGGCGGTGTCGGGATACGGCGCCTTTTGCTCCTCCGTGGCCGCGACGAGATGGTGCGTCTCATGCAGCCAGAAGTTGATGTAGAAGGGCTTCTTTGCCTCGCTCGACTGCCGAACAAAACGCAGCACATGCTCCGCTGCGGCGATGGTTTGAAATGATGCGCCGGATTTGTCATGCGCATCTCCGGCCTGGCGCTCGACGCTGGTGCCTTCAAACACGCTGCGTCCGGGGCCGGTCCAGACAGCGGCGTCATCGTAGCCATAGGCGGCGGGCAGCGGCGCGCCGATGTCCTTGTCGCCACCGGAGAGATGCCACTTTCCGTAGTGCGCTGTGGCGTAGCCAGCTTCTTTCATGAGGCGCGGCAGTAGCGTGACCTTCGGGTCCAACCAGTCCGGCATGCCGCGGGCGACATTTTCGGCATGACCGGCGAAATGCTGATGCACGAGAAACCGCGCCGGATAGCGCCCCGTGACGATGGCGGTGCGGCTGGGGGAGCACACCGGATTGCACACAACGAACTGCTGGAAGTCGGTGCCCTCTTTCGCCAGACGGTCCAGATTCGGCGTCTTCAAATGCGGATGCCCGTGGCAGGCCAGATCGCCCCAGCCCCAGTCGTCAGCGTAGATGAAGAGGATGTTCGGGCGAGGTTCGGCCGCGAATGACCCGCTCAGCAAGACGAAGGATGAAAAGAGGATGAGGAAGGGCTTCATGCCACGAGAACGATCATGAAGAGATGATCTCGCGTGTGTTTCAGTGCCGCGCCGCTTTCTGCTGGCATTTGATGGCATTGTGACGGACAGCAACAGCATGTCAGACGCCCCCCATCCTTTCGCTGCGCTCGGAATTCCAACGGAGATGCTCCGTGCCTTGGAAGAACTGGGCATCAACACGCCCACGGAGGTGCAGCAGAAGGCCATTCCTTTCCTGATGGAAAACGGCGGTGATCTCATCGCTCAGGCGCAGACCGGCACTGGCAAGACGGCCGCCTTTGGCCTGCCGCTGATCACGAAGGTGAATCCCAAGCACCGCGACATCCAGGGCCTCGTACTGGCCCCCACGCGCGAGCTGGCCAAGCAGATCGGCAAGCAGCTCTTCCGCTTCACCAAATACTCCGCGCAGAAGACCTTCGTCGAAGTCGTCAGCGGCGGCGACAAGATCGACCGCCAGGCCGAGGCGCTGCAACGGCCCACGCATATTGTCGTTGCCACGCCGGGGCGCTTGATCGATCTTCTGGAGCGGGATGCGCTGACGCTGGAGTTTGTGCGCTACGTTGTGCTGGATGAGGCGGATGAAATGCTGAGCATGGGCTTCAAAAAGCAGCTCACGGAAATCCTGAAGCTCGCCGCCATGCGCCGCAGCACCTGGCTTTTCTCCGCCACCTTTCCGGGAGGCATCCAGGAGCTGATCAAAGGCAGCATGTCCGCTAACGCGCATCGCATCCAGATCGATCAGGCGAACGTGGTCAATCCCGACATCGACCACCGCTACGTCGTCTGCAATCGCGACAAAAAGACCGCCTTCATCTTCGACTTCCTCCAGCGCCAGAAGGATCGCCGCGGCATCATCTTCTGCCGCACCAAGGCCGGTGCCATGGAGCTGTATCAAGAACTCGAGGATTTGGGCCTTCCCGTGGCTCCCTTGCAGGGAGATCTCATGCAGAAGGAGCGGGACAAAGTCATGCGCGCCTTCAAAAAAGAGCGCGTCCAGTTTGTGGTGGCCACCGATGTGGCCGCGCGCGGCATCGATGTGGCGGACCTTTCCTTTGTCATCCACCACCAGCTTCCCGAGCAGCTCGAATACTACACCCACCGCAGCGGCCGTACCGCCCGTGCCGGGAAGAAGGGAATGTCCCTCGTGCTGGTGGATCCGAAAGAGAAATGGCAGCTCAAGCAGGTGGAGGATGGCCTGAAGGTGAGGTTCAGCGAGTACAGGCGCTGAATCACTGCGGCAGCTCGATATTGCACACACCCTGCGTTCCCGGATGAAAAAGGTTGTTCGAGAAATGCAGGCCGCGTGGGCTGTTGGTGCCGCCGGGGATGACGACGGCGTATTTGTAACGTGGTTTGCCGGAGCAATGGATGAAGTTGCCGGAGATGATCACGTCGGTGAGGGGCGGGTCGTCAGGCTGCTGGCCGTCGTCAAATTTGATCGGGGAGCGTTCATCGCCCCAGATCCAGTGCGCGTCGCCATAGCCAAAGTCAGAGATGATGTTGTTGGAGATGATGGAACCGCCGTCTGAGTTCTCCGGCTTGTCGGCGGTGGCGGGATGTGCGGCGGCACCGGGCATGAGGCCGATGGCCCAGAGCGAGTTCCGCACAAACTGGTTGCCGGTGATCAGCACATTGCGGGAGCCGTGCATGGCCTTCATGCCGATGAAGGCATTGGTGATGATGTTCTGTGAAACGATGACGTGATCCGAGTGGATATCCAAGCCCTGACCGGCATTCTCAATGTGGTTGCCAATGACGCGCGTAAGATCACTGATCTCCGGCGCGGTGACGATGATGCCTGAACCCTGCTGCCATGCATCGGTGTAGTTCGCATCCCACATCTGCTGATTGATGATGGCGCCTTTTTCAGCGTTCTTTTTCACGAAGTCACCGAGCTTGAACTTCGTCTTCACCTCGGGGGTGGGAACGAAGTTGTCCTCGATCACCCGATTGCCTTCGATCAGCGTGCCTGTGCTGTAGCTCACGCTGATGCCGGTGCCGTCGGTGCAGTTAAAGGCATAACCCAGTTCCTTGTTGCCGGTGCGGTCGTCGATGCTCACGCGCATGTAGTTGCGCACCACGCAGCGGGAGATGCGCGTGTCCTTGCTCTCGCGCACGGTGATCGCACCCGCCGGGCTGCGGTTGTCGATGACACGCACGTTTTCGACAACGAGATCGCGGCATTTGATGGCGATGATGCCTTCATTGCGGCTTTCCATCTTTCCCTCGGGACGTGTGAGCGTCAGGTCACGCACCTCCGCGCCATTGGCGTTTTCGATCTCGATGATCGGCTGATCTGCACTCTGCTGAATGATGCGACCTGGGCCGAACAAGCCGCTGCGGTCGCCGCGGATGCGGATCTTCTCGGTGATCGGGTAATCTCCCGCCGGGACAAACACCATGCGGTTCGGATTCGCCTTCAGCGCCTCCTGGATGGATTTGTAGTTCGCGACGGAGAGGTCGGCGGCAGAGCTTGTCGCAGGCGTGCAGGCCAGGAGTGCGATGGTGAAGGCAGAATTTCGGATGGCAGAAAAAATCATGTCTCATCGAAACGACACTCAAGGTCCGGCCTATCGCCCAAGAGAGACTCAGAGTGACAAGCGTGGACGTATCAGGTAAAACGCAGGCCATGAAATCCAAAAAGAAGCCGCGCGCCAAAGGCAGCCCTCTCGTTGCGCCGGTGCTGCAGCGTCATTTCAAAACGCGGTCCTTGCATGATCTCGTCACCTGCAGCCGCCTGTTCCCATTGACGGCACGCGCCGATTTGCAGACCGCCCTGGAAGCGGTGATGAAGAGCCGCTCCAGCGCCATCGCACAGATGGGCGTCCATCAGCGCTATTCACACGAAAAGCTGTCCTTCGCCACGCTGGCACAGCTCGACGGAGACGCACCGACCATCGGCCCGCTCCAGCATGAAGAGATCGATACCGGTGGACCCGTGCCTGTGCGCTGCCTGACGCAATGCCTCTGGCTTTGTGAGCACTCCCGGCAGCGCTTTGCCCTTCTGCTCAGCCCCGCCACCTCGTACGGGCGCAACAGCGGACTGCACATCGAGATCGCGCAGCTGGGCGGGACGGGTGACGCCACGCTCGGTCAGCAGTTGATTCAGGAGATCGAAAAACACCTCGCGCTCGCCCAGTCCTATCGTGGCAAGGTCATCTCTTTGGAGCAACTGGACGATTATTCGGGAAAATCCGGCGGTGTGAAGGTGCACAAGCTGCGCTCGGTGAGTCGCGAACAGGTCATTCTGCCGGACCGGACGCTCCGCCTGCTGGAGCGCAATGTGACCGACTTCATTCAGCAGCGTGACCGGCTGAAGGATCTGAACATGAGCCTGAAAAAAGGGCTGCTGTTTTACGGACCGCCGGGAACTGGCAAGACGCACACCATTCATTATCTCGCCTCCCAGCTGCCAGATCATACCACGCTGCTGATCACCGCCCAGGAGGTGGGCCTGCTGACGGAGTACATGCAGCTCGCACGTTTTCTGCAGCCCGCCATGGTCGTGCTGGAGGATGTGGACCTCATCGCACGATCCCGGACCAAAATGCGCGGAGGGTGCGAGGAAAGCCTGCTCAACAAGCTCCTCAACGAAATGGACGGCCTGCGTGAAGACGCCATGCTGCTCTTTATCCTCACCACCAACCGGCCACAAGACCTCGAAGAGGCGCTGGCCTCACGACCCGGTCGCGTGGATCAGGCGATCGAGTTTCCACTGCCGGATGAGGATGGCAGGCGCAAGCTGATCCGGCTGTATGCCGGCAAACTGAAACTCAGTGACCGGCTGGTGACCACGCTCGTGCGGAAAACCAAAAACAGCAGCGCCGCTTTCATCAAGGAACTCATGCGGCGCTCCGCGCAGTTTCTCACGCAGGCCGGCGGCTCAGGCGAGCTTTCACAGCAGCATGTCGAAGAGGCCCTGGATGAGATGCTCTTTGCAGGCGGCAGCCTGAACGTGAAGCTGCTGGGTGGCGCGAGCAGTTGAGGACTTGTTTTCTCACTTCACCGGGATCGGCTTTGTCTGCAAATGCATGGGCGTGTCCTTGATACTGGTGCCCACTAGTCCGGCGAAGATGGCTTTATCGCCTACGGTGGCGGGTATGTCGAAGGTGACTTCGATGACGCCGGTGCCGCTGGCTTTGACTTCTTTGCGTTCGATGCGGGCGTTGTTGCCGCCTTTGAGGGTCACCTGCACGGGCTTTTCGCCGAGATCGGCGGGAAAGTTGTGATGCAGCTTCACTGTGGCTTTCTGGCCAGCTGTGAGAGTTTCGGGCACTTCGAGGGAGATGAGCGCGGCGGGTTTTTCAGCTTCGGAAGCTTTTTTCGCGGCACGATTGGCCTCGGCACGCTCTTTTTTGGTGAGCTGTTTGCCTTCGAGCTGCTGCATGAGCTTTTCGCGAACAGCGACGTCGGAGCGATGGCGGAAGACTTCGAGGAGCGGGTCCTTCGTTTTCACCATCCAGTCCTCCATCGCTTTCTCCAAAGTGGCGACTTGCGTGGCGTTTTCAGGCTTGGCGATGAGATTGGTCAGCGCATCGGCGTCGTAGCGGACATCATAGGCTTCTTCGAGCACGCGATGATCAAAGAGATCGATGCGGGCGGCGATTTGCTCATTCGTCTTCGCCAGCACGCGCATCTGGCGGCAGGTGGAGGTGCCATTGGTGGCGCCGCTCATCACGCGGGTGCCGTTGGACCAGGGGCTGAAGATGTACACAAAATCCTTCGTCTGCACGGCACGCATGGGGGTGTTTTGACCACCGGCATTTTCGTTGTGCTCCTTGAAAACCATCGTGCGCTCCGGCTGCTTCTCTCCTTTGAGCACGGCGGCGAAGGATGTACCGTCGAAGCCGCCGGGTGAGGCGATTTTCAGCATGTCGAGGATCGTTGGCAGCAGATCGACGGTGGAGATCATGTGCTCGTCATCGACGCTGCCGGGTTTGGTGACGCCGGGCCAGCGGATCATGAGGGGCGTGCGTGTGCTGTGGTGGTAGAGCTGGGTTTTGGCAAAGGGCAGAGGCATGCCGTGGTCGGAGAGAAAGATGATGATGGTGTTCTCATCTTCACCGGAGGCTTTGAGGGCGGCGAGGATCGCCCCCACGCCATCGTCCGCACGGCGCACGCTGGAGTAGTAATGGGAGAGTTCTTTGCGCACGACGGGATCATCGGGCAGAAAGCCGGGGACCGGGACCTCCTCCGGGGTGAAGACACGGGAGGGCACGTTCTTGTCGGGAACCGTGTTGCCCTTGTTTCCTTCAGCGTAGAAGGGCTTGTGCGGATCAGCGATGTTCAGCATCAGGCAGAAGGGCTTTTCGGCTTTCTTCGCCGCCTCGATGCCGGTGGTGGCGGCCTTGCCCCAGGACTCAGGATTCTTTGCGTCATCACGCCCTTCCTCACCGATCACGATGTCCCATGGGAAGGGAGAGTAAGGTGTGGAGTGGCTGACCTTGTGGCGGATGCCGGTGAAATAACCGGCGTCCTTCATGAGGTCTCCGAGCACCGGATAGTCCTTCTCATTCTTGGTCATGGCGCGGAAACCTTCGACGCGGTTGTTGTGCGGGTATTTGCCCGACCACATCACATTGCGCGAAGGCATGCAGTTCCCGACGACGGTGTGAGCGTAATTGAAGCGCAGGCTCTGCGCCGCGAGCTTGTCCATGTTGGGTGTGGTGTCCTTCAGCTTGCTGCCGTAGACGCCGACGGAGTCGCAGCTCATGTCATCGGTGGTGATGATCAGAAGGTTCTGCGGCTTCGCCGCAAATGACGAATGCAACAAGGCGAATGACGAAAGGAGACAGAGCAGTACGCGGATCATAGTGCGCTGTGAACGTGGGCGGGCTGCGGACTTTTCAGCAATGTCGGCGGCCTGTGGTTACTTTGCGGCTTTCTTTTTCTTCTTTTCCTTGCGCGGCTCGGTGTCGCTCTTGCCCTGACGGGTGTTTGCGAGGTTTTCGGTCTCCAGACCCTTGTCGCCTTGTTGAGCGATCCAGGAGTCGAGCTGGGCTTGCAGCTTCGCTTTGGTCTCAGCGAAGGCGGGATCGGCGGCGAGGTTTTTTGTCTCTTCAGGATCGGATTGGAGATCGTAGAGTTCTTCGCCGGGGCGTTTGAAAAGCCACTGCACCCGGGCTGCGAGCTTGGCGTCGGTTTTTGCATCGGACTGCCATGACTCGATGGGCTCGCCCTGGTGGATGCCGCCGATGGTGTAGGTGTTCTGTGGCGCGAGATTGCGGATGAGCTTGTAGCGTGTGTCACGCACCATGCGCATGGGGTAGGCCTCGAGTGCGCCATTGGTGCCGAGGGTCGTGTGCTGAGCAAAGACATAGTCGCGGCAGTGATCGCTCTCACCTTTCAGCACGGGCAGGAAGCTACGTCCGTCAAAGCCGGTGCCGCCCTTGGCATCCGGGCAGCCGACATCGATTTTCGTGGGGTCGATGCTCGCGGCTTCAAGAAATGTGGGTGTGACATCGACATACTGCATCAGCGCGGTGCTGCTGCTGCCGGGTTTTACTCTACCCGGCCAGCGCAGGAGGGCGCTGGCGTGGATGCCGTTGTCATAAACGCTCCATTTGCCGCCGTAAGGGAAGCTGCTGCCTTGCTCGCTGACGAAGAGGATGAGTGTGTTGTCCACTTGCTGGGTTTCTTTGAGCATCGTCATGAGAGCGCCCACTTGTTCGTCGAGCTTGCTGATTTCGCCGTAGTAGGCGGCCAGCAGTTCGCGGGTCATTTTGTTGTCGTGCAGGTAGGGTGGTATGGTGAGCTTCGTTGGGTCGTACTTCGGTCCGCGGGTCCAGGGGCCATGTGGATCGTTTGAGGCAAAGACCATGAGCCACGGCTGTGCGGCATCGCGGGTCACAAATGATTTCGTGACGGTGAGATCGTCGGCTCCCTCGATGTGCTCATACGGAAAAGAAGGCTCCGGCCCGATGTGCTCCTTGTTTTGCAAGGCCACACGATAGCCCGCGCCCTTCAAGTAGGTGAACAGGCTCTTGGTGCCGTCATAGACGCGGGTGTGGTTCGGATACGCGCCGCTGCGGATGGGATACAGCCCGGTGTAAAGCGCATGCCGCGTGGGCGAGCAGCTAGTGGCCGGATTGAACATGCCACGCAGGTGCATCGACTCCCCACGCAGCTTGTCGAGGTTGGGAGTTTTGACTTCCGCATTGCCCTCATAGCCCAGATCACGCCAGCAGAGATCGTCGGCGATGATGATCATGAAGTTTGGCCGCTGCTCCGCCAAGAGAGACGAAGCAAGCAGCAGAAGGGACAGGAGGGTGGTGAGAAGTTTCATGGCAGCCGCCCCTTCAACGTGAGAAGAAGCCGCGACTTGCTGCCACTATCGCTTCGCTGGACCGATATCGAGGCCCGCCAGCCACGGAGCCGTGATCTGTGGCGGCATGCCGCCGAAAGGCTGGTAAGCAGGGAGCTGGATCACGCTCATGCTATGCGCCTGCGAGGCGATGAAGAACAGAGTGTCCGCGCAGTCCTCCGCGTGGATCATGGCGCCACGGTGCTCTGCGGTGGGCTTCACGGGGCGCTTTTCCACGAGGGGGGTGAGGGCCTCACCGGGGGCGTATTCGGAAAGGACGATGCCGTGGGCATTAAGCTGCATGCGTGCGGCAAACAGCATGCCGTGCACGGCCCACTTGCTGGCGGTGTAGGGCACGCCGGCATACGAGTCATAGCCATGCCCGGCGGTGGAGGAGACGACGACGATCTTGCCGCCTCCGCTTTCCGCCATGGGCTTGGACACGGCCTGGATCATGTTGACCACGCCCATCACGTTCACATCCATCACGCTGCGCCAGCTGGCCTCGCTGGCCAGTTTGGAGGGGTCGGCATGCGCCATGAAGCGGTCGGGGGTGTTGATGCCAGCGGTGTGGATCAGGGCGGCGATGGGTCCGTGTTTCAGCACCTGCTCGAGCGCGGAGGCCACGCTGGCGGAGTCTGCGACATCACACACGATGGAGATGATGTTGGGCGAGAGAGCCGCCGTGGCCTGCAGTGACTCCAGCGTGCGGCCGAAGATGAAAGTTTTAGCGCCGGCGTCGGCGAATCGCTTGGCCGCAGTTTGCCCCATGCCGCCGCCACCGCCGGTGACGATGACGATCTTGTCGTTCCATTGTTTGTCCATCCGGCGACCTTAACAAGGCTTCTGCAAGTTGTCACGCGGCAGCACGTTTTCACGGCCCGCCATGAAAACCACCCTCACCCTCCTTGCCGCCCTCACTCTCACCGCCGCTGTTGCAGCCGATGACCTGGGCCAGCTCCTCTTCCAAGATGACTTTGCTCGCAATGAGTCGCAGGAAAAGACGGATGATCCGGGCAACGGCTGGGGCACGAACAGCAAGAGCCGGGCGAAGGGCAACAAGCAGGTCGATCTGCGTGAGGGTGCGATGTACATCTATCTTTCTCCCGAGGCAAACCATGCCGTCTCGGTGACGCATGCGGCTGAGTTTACTAATGGTGCGGTGAGCCTGCGCTTCATGCTGGAAGATGAGAAGGACAGCCTGGGGCTCGATTTCGCAGACGTCGGCTGCAAGGAAGTGCATGCCGGACATCTTTTCGCCGCACGCATCAGCCCAAAGCAGGTGACCTTGCAGGATCTCAAAACCGGCGGCATGCGCCTCGACATTCATGACGCACGTCAGGCGAAGAAGAAGCTCACCGAGGAGCAGGCGCAGGCCCTGAAAGGAAAGCAGAAGATCGTGCCATTGGCGACGGAGGTCGGCAAATGGCATGAACTCGTTGTCAAAATTTCCGGTGAAGAACTTAGCGCCACCATCGATGGCAAGGACGCCGGCAGCTTCAGCTCTCCTGGCATCGCCCATCCCACCAAAATGATGCTGCGCCTCGCCGTGCCGCGCAATGCGGTGGTGGATGACGTGAAGATTTGGAAGAAGTAGAGAGGACTACGCCATGATGCCGTGCACTACCTCGCCATACACATCGGTGAGGCGAAAATCACGGCCAGCATAGCGATAGGTGAGTCGAAGGTGGTCGATGCCGAGGAGGTGTAGGATCGTGGCATGCAGGTCGTGCATGTGGACTTTGTCCTTCACGGCGTAGTAGCCGAACTCGTCCGTCTCGCCGTACGCCACGCCGCTTTTCACGCCACCGCCTGCGAGCCACATGGTGAAGCCCTGCGGATTGTGATCGCGACCATTGGCGCCCTGAACGATGGGCGTGCGGCCAAATTCACCGCCCCAGACGACGAGCGTGTCCTCCAGCATGCCGCGTTGTTTGAGGTCTGCGAGAAGTCCGGCGATGGGGCGATCCACCGCGGCGGCATTGGCGGTGTGTCCTTTGACGAGGTTCGAATGCTGGTCCCAGACATTTGGCGTGCTGACCTGAATGTAGCGTACACCCGCCTCGGCAAAGCGTCGGGCGAGCAGGCACTGACGACCGTAGTTGTCGGTGACTGCGTTGCCGATGCCGTAGAGCGATTTGATGTGCTCAGGCTCGTGCTCGATGTCCATGACGCCGGGGGCCTCGCGCTGCATGCGGAAGGCCAGCTCCATGCTCTGAATCATGCCTTCCACGGGTGCATGGAGCGTGCGCTCGTAGTGCTCGCGGTTCATGGCCTGCAGCAGGTTCATCTTGCGCCGTTGATGCTCGGAATCGCCGCTGGCATCCATGAAGCGGAAGGTGGCCTCTTTGCCGAGCTTGCCCGCACGACCGACGGTGGTGCCCTGATGCGCAGCAGGCAGGAATGCGGGGCCGTAATTGCGAGGGCCGCCATGCGTGGCAGGCGGACTGATGCTGACGAAGGAAGGCAGGTCCGCATTCTCCGTGCCCAGACCGTAGCTGATCCACGCACCCATGGAGGGACGCACGAAGTTGTCCGAGCCAGTGTGGATCATGCACACGGCCTGGCCGTGCGACTGACCCCGGCTCTGCATGGAGCGGATGACACAGAGGTCATCGAGACGCTTGGAGACTTCGGGAAACAGTTCGCTGCCCCACAGGCCTGCTTCGCCATGCTGCTGAAATTTCCATGGCGAGCCGAGTAGCTTGGCCTGGCTGGTGGCGGAGGCATCGAGGTTCTTGGCAGGGGCAAAGGGCAGCTTTTTGCCGTCCATCTGCTGGAGCATCGGCTTGTAGTCAAAGGTGTCCACCTGCGATGGACCGCCGTGCATGAAGAGAAAGATCACCCGCTTCGCACGCGGCGTGTGGTGCAAACCGCGTGGCAGGCTGGCTGCCGTGGCGATGCTGTTGAACGCGAGCGAGCCAAAGCCGCAGGCGGCGGTCTTCAAGGCGGTGCGGCGGCTGATCTGTGGAAGAGCATTCATGGCATCAATCGAGAAAGAGAAACTCCGTGGACGCGAGCAGCACATGCGCGAGATCCGCGAGCGCCTGCTCACGATCTCCGCCGCTCTGCGCGATGAATTCATTCGCACGTTTCGTTGCGTGAGCGCCTGGCGCACGGCCGAGGATGGTCTGATGCAACCACGCGACAGGCTCCGGCTTTGCATAGGCCTGTTGTGCGAGTGTGGCGGCCTGCTTTTGCAGGAAGGTGCTGTTGAGGAGATACAGCGCCTGCGTGGGCACGGTGGTCAGCGGGCGGTCACCGGCCACCATTTCGGGATTTGCGGCGTCGAAGATCTCAAGTTCGGGCGCGAGGTTGTTGCGTGCGACGGGCAGGTAGATGCTGCGGCGGAATTCCTTGTCGAACTTCATTGGTTTGTCGAGATCCTCGCCATACGTCAGCGCCGTGGCCGCAGCCTGTTCCAGATTGAGATCACCCGCAATGAAGAGCAGGCTGTCACGAATCTCCTCCGCCGTCAGGCGGCGGTACGAGCGTCGTCCCAGCAGACGATTTTCGGGATCAGCGACCGTGCGCTGCGATTTCGCCTCGGCGGCGAGCTGGTAGGTGCGGCTGAGCACCATCTCACGGATCAGCGTTTTAATGGAGCCGCCACTGGCGCGGAATTTCGCGGCAAGATGATCGAGCAGCGCGGGGTGCGTGGGCTTCTCTCCCTGCACGCCAAAGTTGTCCACCGTGCCGACGATGCCGCGCCCGAAAAGCTGCGCCCACAGGCGGTTCACGATCACACGGTCCAGCAGCGCGTTCTCCGCGCTGGTCATCCACTCGGCGAGCTGCAGGCGGCCGCTTGATCCAGGGGCAATCTTGGGTGGCGGCCCGTCATGCAGCACGGAGGGGAAATGCCGCGGCACCTTGGGGCCGAGCTGGTTCACCTCTCCGCGGATACGCAGATGAATGTCCCCCGCGTCACGTGCATCGCGCGGGGCCATCGCGAGGTCGGCATCCTTGAGTTCGGCGATGGTTTTGTTCAGCTCCTTGCTCAGTTCGCCGGCTTGCATGCCCAGCACGGGGTCGGCGTCTTTGCCTTTGCCCTCCGCCATCGCAAACGCGGCGGCTTCACGCTCGATGTCACGCACGGAGATGAACTGCACGGCGTCCACCACCACATAGTCTTTCGTACCTGCGGTGCGGATGATCACATTGACACGTCCGCCTTTCTCAAAACGAAAACGGCCGATGGGTTCGAACAAACCGCCAACACTGGGTTTCTTCGTCTGGTCAAAGAAGATCTCATGCACGCCATCGAAAGCCTCCACCGTGATGGGCACGTGCTTGTCGCAGTTCGTTTTGGCCGGATAGGCGAGGCGCACTTCATAGACGCCGGTCTCAGGCAGACTGCCACGAAACACCGCCTGCTTCTCCCCTTTGTGCTTCCGGTCATCGTGAATGTAGAAGTCGCCAAAGCGGTTCGCCGAGATGCTGGACTGCTTCCAGTCGCCTATGAGTTCAGCATCGGCTTCATCACAGATCACTCCGGCCAGCGGCAGTTTTTTGAGCGACATCTTGCCACCGACCTTCGCCATGAACTCACGCTCGACCTTCAGGCGCATCACCAGTTCCAGGCGCGCGACCTTGGCCGCGAGTTCGCTCATCGCAGGCTCGGGCTGCGGCAGCGCCTGCTCCACCCAGCTAGCCACGTTCACGCAGCCGTTGCGCGTGCCCATGACCACCTCCGTGGAGCGGAAGAAGCCCGCCAGCGCGTAGTAGTCCTGCTGGCTGAATGGATCAAACTTATGATCATGGCAGCGCGCGCAGCCGATGGTGAGCCCGAGGAAGGCGCGACCGATGGTGTCGATCTGCTCATCCGCCGTGTCGAGGTGCAGCTTCTCCTTGTCGCGATCCGTGAGCATCTTCGGTCCCAGCGAGAGGAAGGTGGAGGCGATCATCTGCCGGCGGCGCTGCTCCAGATTACCCGCGGGCATCAGGTCACCCGCGATCTGCTCGCGAATGAACTGGTAGTAAGACTGGTCGCGATTGAAGGCGTCGATGACGTAGTTCCGGTAACGCCAGGCCTGGTAGTACGTGTAGTTGCGGTCGCCGCCATTCGAGTCGGCATAGCGGGCGAGGTCAAGCCACTGGCGGCCCCACTTCTCGCCAAACTGCGGGCTGTTGAGCAGCTTCTCGGCGTAGGCCGGCAGATCGGGAGCGGCAGCCAGATCAGACGCCGCCGGTGGCAGGCCGGTGAGATCATAGCTCAGGCGGCGCATCAGCGTGCGGGGATCAGCATCCGCTGCCGGAGTGAGGTTTTTGGCCTCCAGCTCCGCGAGGATGAAAGTGTCCAACTCCTTGCGCGGCCAGTCCTTCTGCTTCACGGCAGGAAGCTCTGTCTTGGGCAGCGGACGAAAGGCCCAGCCCTGGCGCGCGGCGGTGAAGTCGATGGTCTTTTTCTTGACCACCTCCCCCAGAGCCGCATTGCGCGGATCAGGGGCGCCCATGGCGATCCACTGCTCAAAGACGCGCACCTCTTCCGGAGACAGCCTGGACTTGGGCGGCATCTGCAGCTTCTCATCCTCGTAATTCACGCTGTGCATCAGCAGGCTGCCCGCAGGCTCGCCCGGGATGATCGCCGGCCCGGCATCGCCACCGATCTGCCAGCCCTCTTTGCGATCCAGCAGCAGGCCGCCCTTGCGTTTGCCCGCCTCCTGCGAGTGGCATTCATAGCAATGCTTCACCAGCAGCGGCCGCACCTTGTTCTCAAAGAATGCCATGCCGTCAGCCGCCGCCGCAGCGGAGCAAATGGCGAGGAATGAGAAGGTGAAAGCGTAGCGCACGGTGACTAGAAGGCAGGAATGGCGGAGCTTTGGACAAAAAAAGATCGGTTCCGCCCGGCCGGGTCTTTCTGCGGAATCTTCCGATTGGAAACTGGGCGGTCACCGCCAAGGTGCCTGCCATGAGCCACCTCCTCCGAACCGCCGCTGCCGCCCTCCTGCTCACCACCGCCGCTGCCGTTGCCGCCGATGAACCCCCATGGATTCCTCTCTTCAATGGCAAAGACCTCGCCGGCTGGACCATCAAGATCGCCAAGCGTCCGCTGGGAGAAAACTACGCGAACACCTTTCGTGTGGAGGATGGCATCCTGAAGGTGAGCTACGACGGCTACGACAAGTTTGACCAGCAGTACGGCCACCTTTTCACGAACCTGGCCTACTCCCACTACATCCTGCGCATGGAGTATCGCTTTACCGGCAAGATGATGGCGGACGCGCCGAAGTATGTGAACCTCAACAGCGGCGTGATGCTGCATGCCCAGCCGCCGCAGAGCATGCGCTTTGACCAGGGCTTCCCCTCCAGCCTGGAGATGCAGTTTCTCGCAGATGAAGGCAAAGGCCCGCGCTCCACCGGAAACCTCTGCACGCCCGGCACGCACGTGGAAATGGGCGGCGAGCTCATCACCAAGCACATCGTGAAATCCAGCGCGCCCACTTTCCCTGCTGAGGAATGGGTGCGTGCGGAGGTGGAAGTGCGCGGCAATGACGAGATCATCCACCGCATCAACGGCGTGGAGGTGCTGCGCTACCAGCGGCCCCAGCTTGATGCTGCGTGCAAGATCGCACCTGCGAGTGATATCGTGGATGCGGGTGGTGATGTGATGCTGGGCTACGGCCACATCGCGCTGCAGGCGGAGGGGCAGCCCGTGTGGTTTCGGAAGATCGAGCTGAGGTCGCTGGAGAAGAAACCATCCAAGTAGCCTTGTTCCTGCGGAACAAGGAACCGCTCCGCTTCACCCAAATCTCCGGTAGTCCATGGCGCTTGGCTTTTGCGACGCTCTCCCTTGTTGCACAGCAACAAGGCTACTTTACGCCGCATCAATCGCCAGCGTCACCCGCCGTGCCGATCTCGTCGCCGCATCCTGGCCCCACGGCAGGTTGTCATACGCGGCACCGGCAAAGTGCACTCGGCCCACGGGCTGGATGAGGTGCGGCCAGATCTGCGCCAGTTTGCCCAGCGCAAAGGCGTGGCGCTCGCAGCCGATGGCCAGGGGCTCCTCCTTCCACCACTCATGCACGATCACCTGCTCAATCGTGTCCTTGTTTTTGCCGGGGTAAAACTTGCGGAAGGCCGCCAGGGCATCCGCAGGGGCGAGCGCAGGCGGGCCGCTGCCCATCAGCACGCAGCTCTCTCCAGCCACTTCACCTGCGCATTCATACACCAGGCCCATGGTGCTGTTTCCTGTTTCCAGATTGATGCTCGGCAGTGTGTCGCCCTCCCAGAAGCGGGTTTTGGCCTGCAGCACAATGCGCGACTGCATCCCCATGGGCGTGTGAGTGAGCGCAAATTTCTTCGCCTCAGGCCAGCCAGGGGCGACTTCAATGCCCGCGATCACCAGCGGCGAGACACACATCACCGCATAGTCCGCCTTCAGCGTCTGCTCCTTTTTGTCCGGGCCTTCCACGAGGGTGACGGTGACGCCGTTCGCATCATGCGCCAGGGTCGTCACCTTGCAGTTCTTCCGCACGCGATCGCCGAGGAGCTTTGCAAAAGTGTCGGGCAGGAGCTGGTTGCCGCCCTTGAGACGGAAGACTTCGCGCTTAAACACCGGCAGCCCGCGCATCTTCACAATTGACTCCTGCCAGATGCGGTAGAGCGCGGAGACATCTCCCTCCGTGGCGGGCTTTTCCTTGCTGCTCAGCCGCGAGCCGCCGCAGTAGCTGCGTCCGGTTTCAGAAGCGCCCTGCTCCGCCAGCCAGTCGCCGAGCACGACGTGGTCAAGATCATCCAGGCCCACGCCGAAGGGCTGATATTCGTCTTTAAACTTCTTCGCCATGGGACCGAAGTAGAGGCGGGACATGTTCTTCCACCCATGCTCCTGCATGTAGGCCACCTCGCGTTCGTTGAAGCCGAAGTCGCGCTGCGTTTTCGCATCCGCCAGCTCCTCCTCCGTGCGCCATTTTCCGCGCACATTGGCATACATCTTCCGGCGTCGCTCGTAGGCGAGGACGGGGAGGTCAAATTTGCGCACCCACTCGCGGTAGGTGTCGTAGCCAGGATCGGTGAACTGCTCCGCGCCGACGTCGGCGTAGAGCCCGTCTGGCAGCGGGTCGTAAATGGTCTTCACGTGTCCTCCGGTGCGGCGAGATGCCTCCAGGAGCGTCACGTCGTGACCGCGTTCCATCAGATCATACGCGCAGCTCAGCCCGCCGATGCCGCCGCCGATGATGACGACTTTCTTCTTTGCAGGGGCGGCGTGTGCCACAGCGCCCGCGAGCAGCGCGCCCGTGGTGGTTTGCAGCATTTGCCGGCGGGAGAGGGCGGGAGGAAGAGCGCGCATGGCGGGTCTTCTACGCGCCGAGTCACCGTCCTTGTGCTTTTTTCACCTCGTCGATGGATTTCTGAATGTTGTCCCGCCACACGCCCTGGAGTTTCTGCGGCTCGGCGCGGTTCAGGGTGTTCATGGCTTCAGCATACTGGCCGCGGCGGGTCTGGATGCGGGCGATGCCCTGGAGGGCGTAGTATTCATCCGCCCCGCCGATGCGTGCGCGATCCGCAACGACGGCCTGATAAGCGGCCAGAGCCTGGTCGTCGTTTTGCAGATTGCGCTCGCGGTTCTGCCCGAGGGCGAGCAGGATGGCATCGCGCGTGCGCGGCTCGCTGGTCCAGGGCAGCGCCGCGCTGAGGTCGGCCTCGGCCTTGTCTCCTTGTTTGACGATGGAGTAGGCGTAGCCGCGCGCGTGATAGCCCGCGCCGCGCTTCCAGAAGGGCCACTTGTTAAAATCCTCGCCCGCAAATTGCGCGATGATCTCCGGCGCCTTGCCCACCGCGAGCAGGTACTGCATCTGCGCGGCTTTTTTCACTGCCTCCACGGGAATGCGCTCAATGATGGGCCCGGCCTCCTTGCGGCTGTAGAGCGCGGCCTGCTCCAGCGCGGCGGCTTTTTGGAAGTCGTTGATCTTCCCCTCTGCCAGCGAGAGGAAGGCCTCGGCTTTGCGCTTCTGCGCGGCATCGCGGAAGCCGAGAGCGAAGTCCGTGACCGTGGGATCCTCGGGGAAGGCGCGCGAGTTCCCATGGTAGAAATGTGCGAACTTCATCGGCTCATGAAAGCCCTCCGTGCCGGTGGGAGAGAGCGCGCTGAGCTCCTGGCCGTCTTCACGGATGCGCTGGCGGCAGATGTTGATGTGCCAGGGCAGGCTCGGCGTGGGCGCGCGGCCGATGACCTGGTGCAGCGGATCGTTTTCGTCCTGAGTCACCGGGATGCGGATCTCCACCGTCCAGTGATCATCCGCAATCTGAGTGGCCACCTCCGCCTTGGAGTCCCACTCAAACCAGCGGTCACGCGCCGAGCCACGGTCCAGGTCCACAATGTGGCCTGCGGGACTGATGGCGATTTGGTAGTAGGAATGGGTCTCCGTGGCGAGTTCGATCTCCACGGCATCGCCATGCCAGAGCGCCTGGTCACCGTTGCGCGTGGTGGTGTTGTTCGGTTTGTCACCGGGACGTTCATCGCAGCGGATGGCGATGCAGAGGCTGTTTCCCTGCCAGCCGGTCTTGAAGCTGGTGCCAAAGGTCGGCACACGACCGGTCTGCAGTTCACGAAGTTTCCCCGTGGCCGCCGCCGGGCAGTTCTGCCAGTATTCGTCGTCGAGCTTGCCGTCGATGACGATGTCCTTCGCATCTCCCACGAGGCGCACAATGGGCACGGGGCCGCGCTGCTGGGCGAGCTGCTGGCATTTCATGCGCAGTCCCTTGAGGAAAGCATCGATGAGCGCGATGCGTTTTCCGTACACACTGGCCATGTCAGCCTTCGTCTGCGCCTTGGCAAAGAGCGCCAGCGCAGTTTCCGCCGGTGCCTTGTCCTCCTCCATCTCCGCCCAGTGCTCCTCGCAGTAGGCGAAGAAGGCCTGCATTTCCTGCGCTGCGGGACCGTAGAAAAGCTGGCAGTACTCGCGGAACATGGCGTCCACATCCGCGTTTTTGCCGCCCCAGTACATCCGTGCGGTGAAGTACACCATGAAGTGATTGAAGCCGATGCCCACGTCCTTGAAGTCCTGCCGCGCGGAGAGCCAGATGTCCTCACCCTGGGAGACGCCCTTGGTGGCGTTCACGGAATCTCCCAGCGCATGGGGCACAAAGGAGGGCAGGTACCAGCCGCGATCGGTGAAGGGGTAGTTTTCAAAAATCATGAGGGGGTTTTGCGTCTTCTTCACCCACGCAGCGCGCAGGGCCTCGGGCGCGGACTCCCCCTCTCCTTTCGCCCCCGCCTTGTTCACGGGGCGGCGGCCGCCCACGATGCAGACGACCACGTTGGGCTCCAGCTTGTCGATCTTCAGCGGCGGCAGCGTGTACACGCCATAGGCGCAGTTCAGCACCTTCGCGTGCGGATGCGTTTTGCCGATCTCTTTGGCCACGCGGTTCACAAAGTCCCACACATAATCGCTCAGCAGGCCGCGGTCGTTGCGCTCCGGGGAGTCCTTCCCCTTGCACTTCTCACACTGGCAGATGGAGGTGTAACCGTCCGGCGGCATGATGGAGACGGACTTGACCGGATAGGTGTCCAGCAGCTTGCGTGCGTAGCGCACTGTCTCGCGGAAGAGCTCCTCATTGGAGTAGCAGAGCTGGTTCTTGCTGTCGCCGGGACGGTAGTCGCGTCTGCCGCCGTAGAGGGCGAACCACTCCGGATGCGCGGCAAAGGTGGCGTCGTTTCCCGTCATGCCATCCATGCCGTGGGCGATGAGCCAGCGGTCGTCATTGCGCATGCCCAGCCGCAGCGTCCACAGCGCGGTGTCAGGGCCTGCGGTGGCAAAGCGGAAGTTGAACTGCCGCAGCGCGAAGTCCGGCTTCACCGTCTCATCCACCTTGGGCAGCGGAATGGTCTTCATGGCGGGCATCACTTCGCCAAGCTCTCCCGGCAGGTACCAGCGCGCGCCGAGCTTGTGAAAAAAAGCCGTCACCGCATTGAAGCTGCCGTGCTCATCGAGGCCCCAGATCTCCAGTGTCTCGTTCTTGGCCGTGGGCACGCCGTCCGGCTTGCCGGTGTCTCCGGGCAGACGCAGTTTGTTTTTGTACAAGCCGCGGTTCGGCATGCCATAGGGCGCACCGACGATCTTCTGAAACTCCGCCTCCGCGCGCGGAATGTCGGCATTGTTTTTGCCCCAGGGTTCGGTGGGCACAAAGTCCGTGTCATCGCCCACCAGCGCCAGCCAGTCGCTGCCGGACTGCACGCGGTAGGCGCCGTCCTTGAGGCCGTCTGCCTTCACGGGATTGAGGCGGCTCGCGCCGATGAAAACCTTCACCGCCTTCCCGCTGGGCTGCGTGACAATGGGCAGACGCGCCCCGCTGATCTTCTCAAGGTTCGCACGAAACTCATGCGCCGCCAGGCGTTGCATGCGCGTGGGAATCTCCGCGATGATGATCTCTGCGCGCGGCTGGCCATCCTCCACAATGAGAGCGTCCGCCGCATGAAGGATGCAGGGTGAAAGGAGCAGCAGCCAGACGAAGGAAAGCGCGTGTTTCATGAGCACAAGGGGTTGGGGCTCTCAAAACGTTGCGCGCCCGTGATTATTACGGCACGCAGCTCCCGGCTACTCAAACACGATCTCACCCATCACGGCGGGGTCGTCCATGTTCAGGCTGCCGAGGGTGGAGGACCACAGCGCGCGGTCCACCTGCTCCCGCGGCAGCGCGTGATTGCGGCCGAAGTTGGCGCGCCATGCGGTGCCTTTGGCGGGGGCTTCGACACCAAGCACGCCGTAGGGGATGACGAGGTGCGCATACCAGCGCCTGGCCGCTGCATCCACGCGTGTGGTGCTGGTCCAGTCGCCATTCCAGGTGGGGTCGTCTTTGCCGTGGCGCGGGTCCATGACATCGGTGATGCGGCCGTTGAGCGCATCATAGCGGCTGGCTGCATTGGCGCCCTGGGTGAGGCGGTAATACAGCGGCTGCGCGGGCTGCGGCGCGAGGTAAACATCAAACGCCTCCTGGTTCGTAAGCAGTCGATCGCGGTTATAAGCGGGGAATGGTTTCGTTTCATCGCCGGTCTCCGCCTCTGCGCGGATGTGCAGCGCCACGCCGTCATGCAGCAGGCGGACCGTGGTTTTGCGCGGCAGCGTGTGCAGCGGCGGCAGCAGGGTCAGCTCATGCGCGGCGGCGCTCTGCCATTCAGGAGAGTCGAGCGTGAGGTTTGCGTTTGTCCTGGCCACGGTGAGCTTCTTCTGACCGGGCGGCGGAGCGGTGCGCATGGCCTTCGTGTCCCAGTTGAAGCAGGTGCTGGCATAGGGCTCCTGATAGCCGTCATGCTTCAGGCGCAGGTGGTTGATGTCATGCCCGGGGAAGGGGAAGAGCACGTGGTTCCACTCCTTCTGGTGCCCTTTGACAAAGAGCGTCGTGAGGAAGGCGTTCCGCGCATCGATGGCATCCAGCAGGCGGTTCATGGCGCCGGAGTCAGGCATCATCTGGTAGGCCTGATGCAGATGCACCACACGGGCAAAGTGCTTCAGATAGTCAAATTCACAGCGCACCAGCGCCAGGCGTGTTTTCACCTTTGGCGTGTTTGCCAGTTTTTCCGACTGGCTCAGGCTGGCTTCCAGCGACGCGAGCATTCGCGGCGGATAGAGAAAGGCGATGAGTTGAAAAGGATCCGTCACGGTCTTGCGCCCGCGCGCATCAGTGGGCAGCGGCTTGAAGGTCCACAGGTCCGTGCGCGTGCCGATGTGGTCTGAGTACAGTGCGATGGCCTGATACAGCTCCTCATAAAAAGCGCGCATGTAGAAGGCGGTGCTTTTGTTCACGAAGGCGGCCTCGCAGTACTCCACCAGGAGATCCCGCGCATGCAGGCTGGCCGGGTCATCAAACATGCGGCCCAGGGTGTAGTACACGGGCCCCTCCAGGCCGAAGAGCTGGCCCGGCCCATCGCGGTAGAGAGACTGGATGCGGTTCTCCGCCAGCCGCCGCACCTGCAGCTCGATGTAACCCGGAGTGCGCATGGGCGTGTAGCGCGTGCCGAGGTTCGGGCACCAGTTGTACACATACCCGGTGAAGCCGCGCGGCACCTCGATGCCACGCCAGGGCGAGATGTCCTCCTCATTCGTGCCGGTGAGCATGATGCAGGTGTTTGCCGGGAACTTGGTGAAGGTCTTCGGCGGCGGGGCGGTGAGGATGTAGCTCATCATCGTGATCTGCCTGCCGGGGTGGGATTTCTCCACGCGCTCCGCCATCTGGCGGTTGAAGATCCAGATTTTTTCAGACCAGTCCTTGCCAGTGCCGTAGAGCGCGGCGCACTTCTCGCACTGGCATTCGCGGAAGCCATCCGGCTGCCCGAGATCCACGCTGGAATATCCTTTGTCCAGCCACTGCGTCAGATCGCGGTAGATGAGATCCTGCACTTCGGGATTCGACAGGCAGTACTGGGCATTACCTCCCTCCGGCTTCAAACGCGCGCCGTTGATGAGCGCGAAGTATTCGGGATGTGTGGCGAAGTTCTCAGCCGGCACGGCGCGCTGCCAGGTGTGGCTGCCAAAGAGTTCGTCCACACGCGGGAAGCGGTTGTGCGCCAGGTCATAAAACGAGGCGCCCGCAGGGTGGGAGGTGTTCACGCGCAGGAGCGGCGTGTGAGTGGTGTTCAGCGTGTCAGGCACGGTGATGCTCTTCTGCGGCAGAAACTCGAGCGCGGGCGAATTGAGAAGATCGATCTTCGCCGCGCCGCTCACCTGGGTGTAGCCGGGCAGGTCCGGATAGAGAAAGCGCACGCCCATGAACTGCCGTGCAAAGTCCACCGCCGCCTTCGCGGTGCCCACACGGTCAAAGCTGGGGCGGCGCGTCCGGTCATTCGGGGTGCGGGAGGGCTCGTCACGACCCGCGATGATCACGTCTTTGCCGATGACGCGGTGCACATAGCTCCAGTCCCGCAGCTCCGCAGCCTTGAAGCCGTGCTCCTGCGCGAAGCGTGTGTTTCCCAGCAGCAGCGCCGGTTTGGCGGCATCTCGCTCGCTTTCACTCACCACGCGAACCTCCGCACCGTTGGCCTGAAACGCCACCTGCAGCAGCCGCGCCGTCTGCGCCAGGCAGTCTGCCAGCACGGGCGTCTCCGCCTTGTCCGGAATGACGATCTGATAATCCGAACGGCCCGCATCGAGAAGGACAAGGTCTGCGGCAGGCAGTGTGCCCACGAGCAGCAGCGCGGAGAGAAGGGGAAGTTTCATGCGTGAAGAGCAGGCCCTCTCATACGGCGCATGCCGCACCGTTTTCCTGAAACTCGCGCGTGCATCGCATTCTCAGCACGGCTCACTGCGCCGCGCGAGGCTCCTGCATGAACTTCACGATGGCCTCGCGTGCCGGGTCGCCCTCATTGGCGATGTTGTTCCCCACGCTGCCGTGATTCCGGTCTGCGATGACCTGGAGGCTCACGCGCTTGTTTCCTGCACCTTTCATGAGCGCCACAAGGTAGGCGCTTTCTTCCGCGCGGGCGGGCATGTCCTTGTCCGCGCAGAGCACGAGCATGGGAGGGAGGTTTTTCACGTCGGCGTAAAACACCGGGGCGGCCTCATCCGCAGTGACGCTGAATTTGGAAATGCCGCGCTCCTGACGCACGGTGTAGTGCGTCATCACCTGAGGGCTCACGGGGAGCAGCCCCGCGATGTTCTGCGGCTTCAGGCCCTGCGCGGCGAGGTAGTGCGCATCCATGCCGACCATGAGCGTGAGGTAGGCGCCGGCGGAGTGCCCGCCCACAAACACGCGTTTCGCATCGCCGCCGTGCTGGGGAATGTTTTTCAAAGCCCAGGCCACCGCCGCGGCGGCATCTTCAATGTAGGCGGGGTACTTCGCCTGCGGGCTGAGGCGGTAGTTTGGCACTACCACGGCCATGCCGGACTTCGCGAGGCCTTGCGCCACTTTCTTGGTGCTGTCGGCATCCTTGTTTCCGCCCGTGAGGCCGCCGCCGTGGAACCACACCAGCGTTGGGAAATCTTTCTTCTCGGGCGGCAGGTACACATCCAGCAGGCAGCGCTGCTTTTCATAGCTGGTGAGGGAGTCTCCGGTCTTGTAAGGGACGTGCGTCAGATCCGCCGCGGCGGTGAGGCTGGCGGACAGGAAGGTGAATGCGGCGAGGCGGAGCAGCGTGGTCATGGATGGGGCATGTTACCGAGGCCTGAGTTCCGCCGCCAGCGCGCGTGCGGCAGACTCCCACTTTTCCGGCGTGCTGGCGCCGAAGGCGGTGACCATGCGCCAGGTGCCGGTGAATCCGGCCGGGACGGTTTTTCCCTCGAAGCTCTTGAGGTAGTATTTCCGGTAGGTGGGCGGCACGTTCCAGATCGTGGAAATGTGCCCGCCCTCCTCCGGGGCCTGCAGCAGGCGGCTCACGGCAAACTGGCCGCTCTGCGGCTCATACACGGCCATCCAGTCCACGCGCTGGTTGATGTAGAATTTCCTGATCACCTCGGCGTCATCGCGCAGGGGGCCGGAGATGGTATTTTCTGGGATGGCATCACTCCCGGCGAGAAAGGCGTTCACCGTGGGCCGCCAGGCGTGCATGAAATGATAGACGAGCTTCAGCGGCACGGCCTCGGCGGTGTGCACGGTGGCGGTTTCGTACAGGCGGTGGTCCTTGACCTCGGTGATGTTCGTGAGATCGAAGGCGCGGATGCGGGACTTCCGCTCCAGGCGGAAGGTGCCGCCCTTCAGCGCCGCGGCGGGGGTGTCGAGGTGCTTGTCATCGAGGAAGAAGTCCAGTGACTGCAGCTTTTCGGGTTCGTTTTCCAGATGGGCGGTGCCGATGAAGCCGACATCTGGGAAGGAGAAGACGGTGCCGTAGGCGCTGCTCTCGGTGGTCATGGCAGAGCCGCGGAAGTCGATGCGGCCGGGAGTCCACTGCGTGGCCTGGCGCAGCAGCAGGGTGACATCGCCACAGGTGACGGTGATGCGGGGGAGCTCGGGGCCGAGGTTTGGCTTGAAGGGCTCTTTGGCGGAGGCGGAGACAGCGCCGGCGAGTGCTACGACACAGCCGAGCGCACGCAGAAAAAGACGGGAGGGAAAAACAGACATGCACGGACATCTACGCCGCCGCCCTGCGGCCTTTCCGGTGAAACCTCTGACGGAGCGTCATTTCCGGAAGGACTTCAGGAAATTGAAGATGAGCCAGATCTGCGCGAAACCCACGGCGATGAGCAGGATGCCGAGCTCGATGGCGTTGTCCTCCTGCGGCACGGCCAGCCGCAGGATGTAGGCCAGCAGCACGGCGCTTACGACGGACAGAACCGCGCCAAACGACCAGCTGCCGGGAGGGTGCTCCTCCGGCACGGGGATGTGGGTGGGCAATCCGTCCGTTCTTGGGTTTCGGGAATCTTCGATCATGACCGGGCGACGTAAAGGGTTGGGCTTGAGGGCGCTGTCGGGAATCGAGGCCTCACCGATTTCTCCATGAGGACACCTGGAAACTTACCGTCTCCGTTCCCTTGGCCGCAACTGAATATTTATCATTATCAAAATAATTATAGTATTTAGAGGTCGTTTTGGGGGGGTTTGGGCGGGTTTTGTGGGTGGGGGCGCAGCGGGGCGGCGGGGAGTGTTCCAGCGGCTTGCGTTTTGGGGGGAAATCTGCGCATGATGGGGAGAGACTGACCTGCGCCATGAAGTTCAATCCGCATACCCAGGAGCTTTTCACGGAGGAGGGGCGGCTGCTGAAGCGGCTGCACTGCCCCTTTCGGCTGGACTGGAGCAAGCTGGGGCCGACGGATGACCCGGCGGACCGGCGCTGCGGCATCTGCCAGCACACGGTGACGGACACGGCCCAGCGCACGGAGGCGGAGGTGGTGGCGCTGTTGCAGGGGAATCCGCAGGCCTGCCTGCAGGTGGACTTGTCGCAGAAGAATCTCACGCTCACTTATCAAACCACGAGACCATGAACGACGGCAGTACGGACAATCCAGACAACCTGCGGGTGATCAAGACCGCGCGGACGGAAGAGGCCATCAATGAGGGGGCACGGGCGGGCTTTCGGCCGCTGCTCATGCGGGTGGAGCCTTCAGCGGAGATCCGCAGCAAGTTCTGCGTGTGGCAAAACAGCCTGACGCGGGAGATCCAGGTGGTGGGCGACTACCGGGGAGGGCCGCGCGACGATGGGAAGTGGGACAAGGTGCTGGACTGGACGGACTACTACCCGCACACCTTTCCGCAGCCGTTTGCCGCCTACCTCATTCCGCCGGACATCCGCCGAGGTGAGAAGGTGTTTGTGGAGGATTTGATCGAGGACTTTGTGGGGATGAGCTGGAACCAGGGGGACAACTACCGACTGCCCTCCAGCATCGCCATGTGGGACGGGCACAAGCTGCGGATCCAGTACGATCCGGAGAAGGACCGGCGGAGGGTGGTGGGATAGGAATGGGGGAGTTGAAGGGTGGTTTTACCGTTGTTGACGGGGTGGCTGAACGGTAGTCGGTTGTCATTCAGCAAGGTATGTGCGCCGATGCTGGCGCTGGCGGGCGCGTGCTTTGGGCAGTTCGGTGGGCGTGGAATCTAGAGTTCCTCACTCTTCCCTCGCCTCCCCTTTCTCGCCGAAGGTACAACGCACAGCCGTAAACTAAATGCCAGGCATTATAAAATTGGACCTAGCTGGATGACTGATAATCAACATGATATGGGCGAAATATCGATGGCCAGCTCGCGCGCGGTGTGGGGCGGCCTGCAGCGTGGACTTCCACATTTCCCCCATTTCCACGGGGGTGTACACGCGCTCGAGAGTGTGGTGCGAGCCGTTCCTGGTGCTCAGAGGCGGAGGAAGATTTTGCGGCGGTGCATCCAGTACATGACCAGGGTGATGAACATGAGGCTGGGGACGCCGGTCATGATGGACTGCATCTCGGGGCCGAACATGAGGACGTAGCGGCTGCCGAGGTGCCTCTCCACGGTCTGCGCCAGCCATAGCTCCAGGGTGTGACGCAGGAGGTAGAAGGCGAGGGGATTCATGCCGATGATGATGAAGAGGAAGGCCCAGCGACGGTGCTGGTGGACATCGACGAGCTGGTGGAAGGCGGCGAGGAGGAGCATGCAGAGACCGCCGCTGAGGAAGACCCAGGCGGGGGTCCAGAGGTGTTTGACGATGGGACAGACGCCACCGTAGTGGAGGACGAGGGCGGTGAGGATGCAGGCGGGGCCGGCGATGAGGAGGCGGCGGAGGGGGGCGTCGTGGTTTTTGATCCAGGTGCCGGCCACCAGCCCCAGAATCATGGAGGAGATGGTGGGGATGAAGTTCAGGGTGGTGTAGCCACCCATCCAGCCGACGTAGGGGGCGGTGCGGGGGAAGTGGTTGAGGAGCCAGACGTCGAAGGCCCAGCCTGCGTTACGGTTGTGGTTCCAGTGGGCGTAGAAGCCGGTGAAGTCGTGGGTCCAGCCTGCGGGGGTGTTCCAGGCGGTGGGGTCGGCATGCGGGGGGAGGACGGGGTAGAGGGCGTAGATGAGCCAGTGGAGAAGGAGGAAGGCGGCGAAGGCGAGGAGGCGGGTGCGGAGGCCGCAGAAGGCGAGGGCGAAGACGGGGAGGTAGGCGAGGCCCATCTGGGTGAGGGTTTCGTCGAAGGTCCAGAGGGTCATCTGGCGGCCGAGGCTGCGGATAAAGATGCCGAGGAGGATGAGCGCGAGGGCGCGCCAGAGGGCGTGGCGGGTCATCTGGCGGCGGGTATCGCCGCGGGCCTGGCGGGCCTGGCGGGCCGAGAGGCTGAAGACCATGGAGACGCCCATGAGGAAGACGAAGGAGGGCATGAGGAGGTCATGCAGGGAGCAGCCGGTCCAGGGGACGTGGGAGGTGTGGAAGCGGATGAACTGCCAGACGGGGCTGTCGGGGTATCGGGCGGCCACTTCATCCAGCAGCAGCAGCTCGTGGAGGCCGATGAGGAAGAGGGCGATGCCGCGGTAGGCATCGAAAGAGGCAAGGCGTGGCATGCTGGCGGGTCGGCTGGCGGGCAGGTGGAGTGACCTGCCGGTGGGCTGGCAGCCGATGCGGGGTCTGGTAGCCTACGGAGCGAGGGCGGGCCTTTTCGCCATTGAGGGGCAGAAAGTTTGAAAATGAAGAAACTCTAAAGCAGTGAGCATGAGCACACTAGGAGGGCGGATTAGAAACTGCGGGCGGGTTGGGAAGGTGTCCTCGCAGGGAGGCTGGAGTGTCCCCGGGACCTGGGCGGTGGGAGGGGGACGAGGGGGAAACCGCAGATTAGGGAACGCTGCTGGGGGTGTTTTTGAGAGTGGGTTCAGAGGTCTCCGGGGAAGGCCGGGAGGTTTTGGGATTGTCGGAGGGAGGGCGGAGGTGGCGAAATCGGATGGTGATTGAAATCAAAGAAATGGGGAGTTGTGTGTCGGATTCGGCAATTTGCGGGTGGGTCGCGTTTCCGGGGCGGGGGATTTACGACCTAGAATTTATGGTTTTTAATTTTGGCGGAAATGGGGGGAATGGCGGGAGGGTTGCACCGCGGAGATCTGGAGAACGCGGAGGGGGGGAGATTTATGATTTATGATTTGCGGGAGAAGGGAGTGCGGGAGTCGAACTGCGGATGGCGGAGGGGAGGGAGATGAGAAGGCCGCAGACAATGGCTTTTGAACGGGAGCTTTGCCTTCAGGGGAGAATGGATGGCCTACGGAACACGCGGAATACTCGGAAAAGAGGTTTCCCAACGGTCCACTTCGGAGGTGAGGCGACAGGGGGGCCTGGGGGTTGTCTGATTTTCTCTCTGTTCCGCGTCTTGATTGATTGGGGTTACAATGCCCTCCTTCGCTATGCTACGGAGAGCAGATGAAAAGGCCGCAGAGGATGCCTTTGAACGGAGGCTTGGACGCACTCTCCAAAATCTTGTCACCTTGCCGGGACGGCGGAGGCGGCTGCATTGGGTGCGTGAGGGAGAAGCGATGAGATGAGATGAGGGGTTGGTTTGGGGGGATTGTGGACGGGCGCGGGAGAGCAATCATGCCATGCGTGTTTGAAAACGGGGCTGGATGGAAGGGGGCTTGTTTTATAGCCACAGAGGCACGATGGACACAGAGTTTCCAATCAACCGTCGTTCAGACCTCTGTGTTCATCGTGGTTCGCTTCGCGGCTGCGCAGCGGTGGTGAATTTCATTGCGGAGATGCAGATCGCAAAATGGCGGGCATGTTTTTCCTGCTCCCCCAAACGCACTTTGCTGGCAGTTTAAGCGTGACAAGTCGCGGGGGGGGTTATTTTTTGGGGAATGAAATTGGCGCCATTGATACTGCTTGTTGGTTTGGGCCTGGTGGCGGATTGCGCGCGGGGAGGGGAGGCGGTGGTGAACTCTTTGGGGATGAAGTTTGTGGCGGTGCCTGGAACGAGGGTTTGGATGTGCATCCATGAAACGCGGAAGGGCGATTATGCGGCCTATGCGAAGGAGAGGCCGAGGATCGACATGTCGTGGCAGAAGATCGAGGCGTATGGGGTGCCGGTGAGCGGGGGGGATGACCACCCGGTGGTGAATGTGAACTGGGAGGATGCGGTGGCGTTTTGTGAATGGCTGAGCCAGAAGGAGGGGAAGGTGTATCGGCTGCCGACGGACCGGGAGTGGAGTTATGCGGCGGGCATCGGGGGGAAGGAGGAGAAGGGACTGACTCCGGAGAAGCTGGATGCGAAGCTGAAGGAGTTTTATCCCTGGGGCCAAACGTGGCCGCCGCCGGCGGGTGTGGCGAATCTGGCGGACACGGCAGGGGCCGCGAAGATTCCGGGTCTGGCTGTGGTGCCGGGATACACGGACGGTGTTGTGACGACGGCGCCGGTGATGAGTTTCAAGCCGAACCCCTTGGGCCTCTATGATCTGAGCGGCAACGTGTGGGAATGGTGTGAGGACTGGTATAACAAATCGCGCAAGGAGAGAGTGCTGCGCGGCGGATCGTGGGGCTATGATCCGCTGAGCCTGCTGTCATCCGACCGGCTGTACAACGCGCCGAACACGCGGGATATGTATCGGGGATTCCGGTGTGTGCTGGTGAGGCTGTGAGGGGGAAGTTTGCGGTGGTTGGCGATGGTTGGCCGTTGTTTGCGGTGGTTTGACGGAGTTCCGGAGGGGGTGGCCGAAAGAGGGGAAGAGGGTGTTTGCGGTTGTTTGCGGTTGCTGGCCGGAGTGCCTGAGGGGGTGGCCGAAAGAGGGGAAGGGGAGTTTGCGGTGGTTGGCGGTTGTTTGCGGTGGTTGGCCGGAGTTCCTGAGCAGCCCTCAGCCGTTCGCTGAGATACATCGGGGCATCTCCTCATTGCCGGTTTGAGGCCGGCTTTTAGCATGGGCGCATGAAAACGCATGAATTGAATGCCGCAGGCAATGCCACCACGAACCCTTCCAGCCTCCGGCGGCTTCTGCTGGACGCCGCGAACGGGCTTTGCCAGCAAGGTGCGAGGCCGCGGGACAGGCACGACGGCAGGTGGGCGGAACAGACCAACGGCATGAAGGAGCGCCTGCAGCAGCTCTTCAACCAGCGCACCTTTGTGGCGCCTGCCGGCCAAGAGGAGACTCCCGCCTGCTGCAGTTATGCCCATCTCATTTCCGGCGTGCTGCCGCCATGGCTCGGCATCTCCCGATCCCAGACAATCGAAGTCGAAATGCGCTAGCGCCGCAGGGCGGCGTGCTGCCAGCCGCTCCATTCATTCATCCCCACCTCATACTCCGACCCACCCTCCAGCCATGAAAACGAAGCACCACCATTCGATGCGCCAGAACACCACGCACCCTGCCGGACGGCGGCGTGTACTGGCCAAACGCGCCAGGGGAGCAGGACGCAGAAAGCTGCGAGCGCCGGTACGGCCGCATGCCCCGGTACCGGCGCCCGCACGCGAGGCCCGGCCCCTGCCTGCCCCCGCAGCCAGCCTGCAGGTCGTGCGGAGCACTGCCAGTGAGGAGGATGTCTCCTGCCTGATCATGTCGGTCGAGGTTCCCGTGTCGTTCACGGCGGCGTATGACGCCTGGGTCAGGTCTGAGCTGCCGTACTTCATGCTGGGCACGCAGGCGCAGGATCCATACAACCCCAGCCGGATGACGTGGCGCGTACACACCTTGTTTGAGCAGTTTGCCTGGCAGGCGCAGGTGTGCGAGGTGACGCCCTACGAGCACATCGCGTGGGACAACGCACCTGGAATGCCGCACCCGAATTTTGGTTCTGTGAGCTTTGAGCCCATCGACAGCCACCGCACCTGGGTGATCGTGCAGATCGGTTTCGACATGAGCGGCATCTACCGCTGGCTGGGCGATCCGCTGCCGTCGATCAGCCAGTCGCTGGAGCGCGCGCTGCTGCGCTTTCATGACTTTGCCAGCGTGTCCACACTCAATGCTGCTGAACTCCTTCCTGCGTCATGATTCCCACCGCCCCAGCTCCTGGTGCGTCCATCCCCGTTGATGGACGGCCGCAATACCAAAACTACCTGATCGTCGTGCCCGGTGCCGCCGACGGCGCGCTCTCCGAGGAGGAGTTGACCGCACTGGCACAGGGCCTGAACCAGAGCGGTTTTGCCTACGTGGCCCGCAGCGGTCAGCAGGAAATGGCGGATGACTCCTGCGGCGTGCGTTATCTGCCGCTGAGGGGGGAGCTGCCCTCCTTCGGACTGATGACGGCGGTGGTCGTGATCAACGACCAGGCATGGGCGGCACGCGCCGCCGCCGCCTATCCCGGCGCTGCGGTGTATTTATTGGAGCCGTCCGCCACCAGCGCCCCATGCCTGCACGGCATTGGCTCCGCGCTGCCCATGCTGGCAGCGGCCCGCCACTGCTCCGCCTGCTGAGAAGGCGGGGAAGGGGGGTGGCGCTGATGATTCCGCCGGAGTTAGGGCGCGCGCGCCGCAATGAGGAGGCTGAGTTGAACCATGTCGTTGAATGAGAACGATTTGGTGAGCTGAGCGCAACAAAATGCCCGGCATCTTCTCGCAGAACTTCACCACAGAGGCACGATGCAACACAGAGGCCGGAGTCTGATCGGGACTGAGGTTTCAGGAAACGGGGGCGCTGGTTTGGGCGGGGGGATGGCCGGATTTGCAACGCAAAGATGTGGAGAACGCAGAGATTCCAGATTTGATTGCCTACGGAAGGCACGGAATAAACGGAAGGAGGATCGGATGGGATCCAGATGTGGAAAGGGGGCGCTGGTTTCGGCGGGGAATGGGTAGAGGTGCAGAAGGTAAAATGATGGCTTCTGAATGGAGCGGATCCGAATCCTTTTACCCGCCATCATTCTACCCATCCGTCACGCGAAAGACCCGAAGGATGCCGAGGTGTGAGGGAGAGGAGATGAGGAGGAGTTGGGCTGACGCGATTGGAAGGGTCGCGGAAGGGCCATGGGATCGGGAGGTGCCGTGCCGAGGCGGGGAGGATGGGGGGCCTTGGAGTGCTGTGTTGGGCACCGTGTTTTCGTGAGGCACGCGCCAGGTGGTGGGCAAGCCGGAAGGACGCAAGGTGTTGAGGACGTGTGGTTTGTGCCGACTATGCGTATAAAATGCCTGGCATCTTATTGGAAGGACGCAAGGTGTTGAGGACGTGTGGTTTGTGCCGGCCGTGCGTATAAAATGCCTGGCATCTTATCTTCCCTCGGAGTTGGGGTGCGATCGCCGGTTGGTGATCCAACGGGCGATGGCGCAGAGGAGGCGCATGGTGGGGGAGGGTGGCAGCGTGTTAGATGATGCAACGGATGCCAGGGTTTTTTTGCGCAATGAGAACGAGGGTATTGGCGAGCCGGCCGCACGCGCCGAGATGGGGACACTAAAGGGCTTGCATATCATTACGGGACAAAAATCGAGCAGATTAATGCAACAAGATACCTGGCATCTTCTCTTTCACATAAGATGGTTATTACGGCTCAATTGATGGTGAGCAATGTGAAGTAGTTTGGCGCAAAGTGAGGCGGTATTAAGGTAACAACCTCAGTTCGATTCCCACCATGAAACTTCAAACGATCCTTATTGTTCCTGTGGCCGCAGTGATGACCAGTTGCAGCCTCTATTCTTCCAAACCGAAAGACTATGTCGTTATTCCTTATGCTCAGGCTGCGAAACGGGAAGCAATCAAGCAGGGGAAAAATGAGGACAACAAGGTTATCGACGAGTGGATCGAGACGACCTGCGGATCGATAAAGGACACTGCTGATCAGTGGTGGGGCAAGGTGGATCTCTCATCGAATGCGATCCCTCCCACAGTTCATGGCGAGGTCACCCGGATACTGGGCAAAGATATTGACCTGCAGTCTCTCACTCCAAAGAAGCCTCTGGGTGAGAAGGGAGCCAAGCTGACAGGCACGCAGGTAAGTGAAAGTGGGAAAGCTCTTCCTGATTGGTTGACGGTCCTTCTGGAACTCCTGAAGGAAGCGAATTCAGCCGCCCGATCGCACCAGCGTGATGTCCTCATCAGACAGCTTGAAGGAGCTAAATGGGGGCAACCAAACCTGCCGCCCACCTGATGGCCGTTTCGGCAATCTCAAAGCGCCTGCACCTTCAAAGAATCCCTGTGCACAATGCCTATTGGAAGGGCCGCGGGAGGGCCATGGAATCGGGAGGTGCCGAGGCGGGGAGGATGGGGGCGTTGAGGAGGTGTGGAAGACGCGGTGTCTTTGCGAATCACGCGCCGGGTAGCGTGCGACTCGAACGGCTGTAAGACATTGAGGATGTGGGAGTTGCGCAAGTTAGGCGTATAAAATGCCCGGCATCTTTTCGAGGAAGTCGATGAGGGGATCTTCGTAAACGTCGCCACGCTGGAGGGGGCCGATCTTGTGGTTGAACTGGGCGTTGGCGGTGATGACGCCCTCGGAGTTGGGGGCGGAGCGTCGGTTGGTGATCCAACGGGCGATGGCGGAGAGGAGGCGTATGGTGGAGAAGGGAGGCAGCGCGTGAGGTAGCGCAACGGGTGCCAGGGGTCCTGTTAGGAAAGCAGACCTGTCATTTGTTTTTTTGCTTCGTCCTTTAGAACTTCCAGCGCAAGACTCCACGTCCATGACCCAGCTTGTGTGAGACGCTCTTTGGCTTTGTTCCACACTCCCTCGCTTCGTGCGCTGTCGATAAAGTCGTGTCCTGCCCAAGTTATCTGCTCCACAGCCATCATGCTGTTTTCTGAAGCCGAGTAATCGGGATAAACTTTTCCTTCCAAAAAGCCCGCGTCGATCAGAAGTTGAATATGTGCAAAGACGGTTGCGGCATCATATTCTTTTTCTCCACTATCCCAGCTGAGGGTTTGAATAATTTGGCCCGCGGGGGCAGCTTCAAAGGCCATCATCAGTTCGCGGCAAAGGTCGAGATCTCGTTTCATGTCTTGCGTGGGAACAACAAAAAATTGATCAACTCTTGGGTTGGTCCGCCGTCTTGGGGAGGATCGGCTTTTTCCAGCATATCTTTTCTATATCGCAGGAAATCGATCATCGCTGGCTTGTTTGCAATGATATCGCTCTGAGAACTCTTTGGCTGGGCTTTAAATTCATCCATGCCTTGGATTACATGAGCTATTTCTTGGGGAGTCATTGGAAAAGACAAGTGTTGCGTTGAGTGCGGAGGTTTGGATAGTGAATCGCTACGATACCCGCGAGTTTCTAGGTTTTCGAAAAGTTAAAACAAAATACGTACAAAATACCTGGCATCTTTTTTTAAATATTTCACAAAATTAAAGGTAGCTGAATAGATTCGTTATTCCCACTAGCCTTTGAAATAGGTGAAAGATCGAGTTGCGATATGGAATTAATCAATCGCTTTGCCTTGTTAGACGCACCCGTCAGGCACCCTTGCATATAAGCCGATAAAGAAATCGCCTGAGCCCACTTTTTGTTGTTTTCTAGAGTCAGATATGATTGAGGAGGGGTTAACGACTCTGACAATAGATCGGATAACCACATCAAAGAGATAGGGTATCTAAACGGGATGACGTCAGCAAGCTCGATCGCGAAACCCTTTTTCTGTCCTGAAAAATATGTTTCAAATTCTTGCTTGGTGCATCCGGCAAAAGCACCAAACCGACTCCATATCGTCGAGATATTTAATTCGTGAACCGCTTTTATCTTTGCTTCACCAACAATCTGATAAGTCGGAGAAGATTCATATATAGACACTCGTGCATTTACCCACTTTTTTGCAAATCTCCTGCGCAACTCTACTGTTTTATTTCCGGATAAAATTGCCTTCGAATACTTCGGCTGAATGGAAAACAACAATTCACTGTCGAGCGATATTCCTCCAAGAGAATACATATTTGCCAGCTTAGGCATCTTGTCCAAGATCGACCTCCAAATAGCCGTAAACGATGCCTGACTACGAAGCTCTAAGTCTATTAACCGGTATTGTTCTGCATTAGGGGCAGCATCACTAAATCCAAACGACTGAAAAAAATCTGCTTTTGTCTCCCAAAGACTTTCGGGCAATGTTAGGTGTGCAGAACGAGGTGTAAATTTGGAGGCTCTTAGTTCAATGCCCATCAACGAAAAAAATACTTCCCCTAAGTTTGTGTTTTGCAATTCAGGTGAAATTTTCAAATGACACACTTTTGCGTCCTCTCCCCGTTTCGCCACGGCAGTAACAACCGGGCGCTCATTCAAGTAACCTACAAATGCACAGCGTTCCTCTGTTCGTATTCCTGGCAACACTTTGGAGCGGAGCCACTTATCGATTCCTGGATACATAGAATCGCACCCAAGTATCATTTCTCGGAAGTCTTTTAAATGATCACTAGTGTGCGACACATCGCCATCGGCGAGTCTTACAATCTTAATGTCGGCCTTTTGTTCCATGTCGTGATTCACCAGTCGCCGAAAAACGCTGACAGTTTAAGAGTTTGATCTTTGTAACCATCTACGCGGCCTTTTATTTCACTAACACTACGCTCAAACCGATCTGACATTCTGTAGTACTTTAGTTTTGCCAGCTTCTCCCCGTCATGAAGAACAACAGGAACGTCATGGCCGCGGACTTCGAATATCAGGGGAGTGCCTTTTTGATCATCCTCTCTTTCCCTGCCAAACAGGGGATGAACGAAGCCAGCATAATGAATTCTCATCTCACCTATAGATTCATCGATAGCTAAACAATAGACAGCAAGACTATCATGTAGTGCCAACCGTTCTTTAGAACGCAGAATATAAAATCTTTCCTTCTCAATCGGGAGATACGGTGTCCCATTTACCTTTTTGGACGCAATGCATTCCCAATACTTATGAGGTTCAATTTTCGGTTTTTGGCTCCACAATCTTACAGGAATTACTCCTTCCTGAGGGGCTGCTTTGAAGGCACATGCTGAATAATCTTTCACTTTAATATTTGAAAGATCGACGCGTAGGTATCCATCTGTTCGAGATCCAATCAATGTTGCGCGATGCAATTCATCTCCTGTTATCTCGCATTCGTCTGGAGATCCATAAAAAAGTCGGAGTTGTGTAATAGCGATACCGCGTTTTACAACCACATCGAACGATAAGGGCGAAATTTCCACATACATATCACCAGAACTAATCCTGTCGGGAATAAAGCCTTCATAGCAATCCATACCGTCAACGATAAGGCGTACGAGAACGTCCATTCGTCCGATCGAACTTTTTGCTGTCGCCTGACCAAAGAATCTGTGTTCACGAATATTGTCGACATGAAGTCGTTGTCCAATTCCAAACAAATATGTTGTCCCCTTCTTGAGAAGAAACTCCCCGTTCTCATCTGGTTTTAGGGTCACAAAAAAATCTTTTAATTTAGTAGTCAAAACCCCATATCCATCTCCCGCCGGTTTTACCCCTCCTTTTGGCAACATATATGCTTTCGAATCGCTTATTGTGAGATCAAAAGATGATTCCCCAAATTCAGATGGCCTTTCCCCCTTAATCACTTCTTGATCAAAGAGATACTCAAGCTGCTTGCTGCAAAGCGCTCCTGGTAACCATTCCTTAACGTCGTTCATAAGATAAGCATGTTAGGACAATAAATAAAGGGATCAACGAATGATTTTCTGTACATCCGTTAGGCGATGCCTATATCGTGCGGATATGTACCTTGGTTACTTCCGTCAGGGGATGTTCCGTGGGCTATGCATGGAAAATGTTCTGATCACGACAAATGATCTTCGCACGATGGCATCATACCCTAAAAAACGCGTCAATATGTTGGTGCGTATAAAATATCATAGCTTTTCGTAGAAATGGGGAGGGAAAAAGATGCTAGGCATTTAATCGGCTAGCTAATCTTTTGTGATTGACGCTCAATACGTTGCGCGACCCTCCTATGACCGAAGAGCCCTGCGCACCTGTGCCACCGCTCCGCACCCCGGCGTCAGATCCACCACGCGTGCGCCTTGGCAGAGCGGGTAGGTGGCGAGGAAAGCTGCGATGAAGGGTTTCATGATGGAGAGAGGGTCTCCATACACGTAAAGGGCTGTGTCTGAAATCATGCCGGGAAGAGACTGGCGAAGTCCCATGCTGAAGAGAATGACAACCGATGGATGCCCTGAAGGCCGACGGTGGTGGTGAGGCGGCTCTCAGCGACGCCACTGACGGGCCAGTCGGCTTTGTTGAAACGGAAGGTCAGCCGCATGAGCAGCTCGGGCGGAAGGACGGTTTCGAGGCTGAAGGGTGTGGATCTCTCTGCCAGGAGGACATGATCTGACCCGGTCCAGTTTAAGGCGCGCAGCCAGGGGTGTAACTCGACCCCTTTTTCGAGGGTCTCGAAAGCGCGTGGTGAATGAGTCTCGGGAGGATAGAGATGGGGGTGAGCGGCGATGAAGTCGTCCACCGTCATGATGGCCCTGATGCGTACCTGCGAGAGGATGTGAAGGGCGCCGTCTCGAACTGAAACGGGATAGACGATTTCTCCCGCCTTTACGCCGGCTTTGATGAAACTGGGCTGCGTGGTGTGAGGGCCGCCAAAGAGAAAGTCAATGCTCCGGCCGGTGAGGCTGTGCTTTTTGGCGATCCGGACCCGGTCACTGTTCCAAAGCACTGTGTAGGCATTGCTCACCAGAGGGAATCGAGTTGAGGTTCACGATGCGACTGCCCGGGCTCGAGGGAGTGAATGAAGTGAAGTGGAGTGGAGGCGAGGGCGGGAATTGAACCCGCGCATACCGGTTTTGCAGACCAGTGCATTACCACTTTGCTACCTCGCCATGCTCGAAAGCGCCGGGAGGGTAGGGGGCGAGGGGCGGAAGTCAAGGGGAACGGCGAAAGGGGCGGGTGGGGAGTTTGCGATGGTTGGCGGTTGTTTGCTGTGGTTTGCGGTTGTTGTCGGAGGCCGGAGGGGAGTTTGCGGTGGTTGGCGGTTGTTTGCAGTGGTTTGCGGTTGTTGCCGGAGCCGGAGGCCGGAGGGGAGTTGACGGTGGTTGGCGATTGTTGACAGTGGTTGGCCAGAGCCGGAGGCCGGAGTTTCCGGAGGTTTAGGGAGGAGGAGGATGAGTAGGAGGAAGAGGAGGATGCCGGGGGGACGGGGCAGGAATGCCCCGGGTACTGGGGGGAGTTTGCGGTGGTTGGCGGTTGTTTGCTGTGGTTTGCGGTTGTTGCCGGAGACCGAGCCGAGGGGAGTTTGCTGTGGTTTGCAATGGTTGGCGATTGTTTGCAGTTGTGGTCGGAGTCCGGAGAGCGGAATGCGGCGGAGCCGCGGGTTCGGGCCAGCCATTGCAAACCACCGCAAACCACGGCCAACTATGGCAAACCATTGCCAACGGCTTGGCGGGTGGGGGAGACGGGGCAGGAATGCCCCGGTTACTGGCGGGCTTTTATCTCCGCGATGGCCCAGGTGGCGTGCTCGGCGATGAGGGGGTTTTTGTCGGTGGCGGCGGCTTCTAGGGCGGGGAGGTCGGCGGGGGTGCCGGTGTTGCCGAGGGCGATGCAGACGTTGCGGAGGAAGGCGGGGCGTTTGATGCGCTTGATGGGGGATTTGGCGAAGAGGGTGCGGAAGGTTTCGTCGGTAAGGGTGAGGAAGTCGCGGAGGGTGTGCTGGAATATGGTGGTGCGGGCCTGGAAGGTGGCTTCGTGGGAGGCCTGGGCGTGGCGGTTCCAGGGGCAGGCGTCGAGGCAGGTGTCGCAGCCGTAGATGCGGTCGCCGATGGCGCGGCGGAATTCGAGGGGGATGGGGCCTTTGGATTCGATGGTGAGGTAGGAGATGCAGCGGCGGGCATCGAGCTGGCGGGGGGCGGTGATGGCCTGGGTGGGACAGGCGGTGATGCAGCGGGTGCAGGTGCCGCAGCGGTCGGGGCCGGGGGCGTCTGGGGGGAGCTCGAGGGTGGTGAGGATGTCTGCGAGGAAGAACCAGGTGCCGAGGTGGCGGTGGATCTGCATGGTGCTTTTGCCGCCCCAGCCGAGGCCGGAGAGGGTGGCGAAGTCGCGCTCGAGGACGGGGCCGGTATCGACGTAGGGGCGCTGGGTGCCGCCGTGGGCGGTGAGGAAGTCACTGAGGGCGCGGAGTTTGGCTTCGATGAGGTCGTGGTAGTCGTTGTTCCAGGCGTAGCGGGCGATGCGGTACTGGATGCTGGATGCTGGGGGCTGGATGCTGGATTCCAGAGGTGGGGATGCGGGGGATTTTGATTGGCCTACGGAATACGCGGAATACGCGGAAGACGCGGAAAGGGGGAGGGGAGGGGACGATGCTGGGGGCTGGATGCTGGATGCTGGATCGTGAGAGGCGGTGGGTGGGGGAGCCGCGGGGGTGGGGGGTGATGGGGGGGCGATGGGGGACGGAAGGGGGAGGAAGAGGACGAGGACGAGGGGGAGGAGGATTCTTGAGGGGCGGGGAGCGCGGGGGGATGGGGGAGCGGATGGATCGAGGACGAGTTCGAGTAGGAGGACGAGGACGATGGGGAGGGGTAGGGGGAGTCGGGGGAGGTGGGGGCGTAGGGGACGCTCGGCGGAGGCTGGGGGACCAGCCTCCCTACCTGGGGGGAGGAAGAGGAGGAGTAGGAGGAAGAGGAGGATTGGTTGGAGGCTGGGGGCGCTGGGAGATGGGGGGGCGGATGGGTCGAGGACGAGTTCGAGTAGGAGGACGAGGACGATGGGGAGGATAGCGGGGGGGATTCGTCCGGAAGGGGGGAGGAGGAGGAAGAGGAGGATTGAGGGGCGTGGAGATGAGAGAGGGGATTGATCGAGGACGAGTTCGAGTAGGAGGACGAGGACGAGGGTCCGTCCTTCGCTCTTTGAGCTACGGAGGACTCGCTTCGCTCGGAGGACGAGGACGATTCCTGAGGATAAGCGGTGCCGCCTTGGTAGTAGTTGAGGGCTAGGATGATGATGGATTTGGCGCCGGGGAGGACTTGGGTGGGGTCGGTGCGGCGTTCGGGGTTGCGGGCGAGCCAGGCCATGTCGCCGTGTTTGCCTTCGGCGAGCCATTGTTGGAAGAGGGCGCGGTGGGCGGCGGGCTGGGCGGGGGCGATGCGGCAGTCGTCAAAGCCGAGGGCGCGGGCCTGGGCGATGAGGGCGGACTTGAGCTGGTGGGGAGTTTGCAGTGGCTTGCGGTTGTTGGCCGGAGTTTCCAGAGGGGAGGGCCGCGAAGAGGGGGAGGGAGCCTACGGAGTTGGGGGTGGGGGAAATGATGGGCCTACGGAATACGCGGAAGACGCGGAAAGGGGGACGGGGAGGACCGGAGTTTGCAGTGGCTTGCGGTTGTTGGCGGTGGTTTGCGGTTGTTGGCCGGAGTTTCCGGAGGGGAGGGGGAGATGCTAGATGCTAGATCCTAGATGCTGGATGCTGGATGCTGGATGCTGGATGCTGGATGACTGAGGCGGTGGGAAGAAGGGGGCTGGGGGATAGGGCCTATAGGTCTGATAGGGCGTATTGGGGCTGATGGGACGGCGCGGGGGGGGGACTGAAAACTGGGAACTGAGAACTGGGAATTGTCAATTGCCGGAGGCTGGATGCTGGGGCAGCTATGGATGGTGAAATGAGGGCGATGGGCGCAAGCGGAGTGTTGGGCGTGGCGGGATGCGCAGCAGACGCTGCTAGAACCGGGCGAAGTGTGGCGAAGTGCTGGGTTTGCTATCCGGATTTGTGGCGTGGGCACTCCCCAGGGCTTGCTCGTTCCTCGCTGCGCCCTGGGCTGAGTCCGCCGCCCCTTTGGGGCTGGAACTGGCCGGGATGTTTGAGGCCATGAGAGAATGGACGCGTATCCGGCTGTTCATGGTGGTACAACGCAAATGGGTGCGAATAGCCGCGAATTTGGGGGAATGACTGGACCTGGTGATTTGCTGCGTGGCCTGTGGACGGGGAGCGAACCTCTACTACTTCGCGCCGGCGGGGGTGAGGGCTTTGATTTGCTCTTCGAGGGTGGTGAAGGAGTCGGAGAGGTGGCGGAGGCGCTCGACTTGGGTGGACTGGTCGCGCTCGACCTGGGCGGCGGTGGCCTGGGCGGGGTTGAGGGTGTCGAGGAACTTGGTGAAGCAGTGGGTGACGTCTTCGGTGACCTGCTTGGAGAGCATGACGCGGAGGGTGGCGGAGGATTCTTCGAGTTTGTCGAGGATGGAGTTGCGGGCGTTGGCGAGGCGGATCTGGGTGAGGAGATAGACGACGGCGAGGAGGAGGAGGCCGGCGCCGAGGGCGAGGGCGGCGGTGGTGAGGTCGTCCAGCCAGGCGGAGAGGGCGGTGCCGAGGAGGATGGGGAGGATGAGGCGGGGGAGCCAGCGGGCGGTGACGCGGGCGTTTTCGAGGCCGGGCTCGATGTCTTCATCGAGCTTGAGGCCGATGACGAAGCGGCGGAGGGAGGAGTCCACATGGGTGCCGGCCGCGGCCCTGGGCGTAGAGGAAGCGCTCGAACTGGTGGACGTCTTCTTCGAGGACGAGGGAGACCTGGCGCCAGCGGTCGCCGGTGCGGTGCTGGAGCTCCTGGAAGAGGCGGTGGTCGAGGCTCTGGGGGCGGGGGGTGGATTCGTTTTCTTCGTCGGCGTCTTTGCGCTGGAAGGCTTTGCGGGTGGCGAGGGCGTCCTGGGCGAGGCCGGCGACGCGCATGACGGACTCGTGGTAGTCGCGCTCGGTGGCGTCGAGTGCGGGGAGGATTTTTTTGAGGGTGCGGTCGACCTGGAGCTCGCGCTCTGTCTGGAGCTCCTGGAGGACGGCGATTTTGCGCTTGGCGTGGTGCATGCCGGCGGTGTGGCGCTCTTTCAAGCCTTCGAGGATCTGGCGTGCGAGGCGCATGGTGCTGCCGAGTTTTTTGAGGCGTGCGGCATTGTGGCGGACGATGCCGGAGATGTGGGCTTCGAGGGCGTGGAAGCCGGAGTCGTGGAGGAGGCGGTCGCGCTCGATGCCGGCGTCGCGTGCGAGGAAGGCTTTTTTGGCGGAGACGGCGAAGAGGGGGAAGTCGCGGCCGAAGCGCTGGCGGGTGAGCTGGCCCATGTAGTCTGTGATGACCTGGATTTCTTCGGGGGAGCGGAGGTCGCTTTGCTGGAGGACGAAGATGACGTGGCGCATCCACTCGCGGTGGACTTTTTCGAGGAACTGCCAGGCGGAGGCGCCCCAGGGGTTCATGGCGGAGAAGACGAAGATGACGAGGTCCGCGATGGGGACGAAGCGCTCGGTGATGAGCTGGTGCTCGTTTTCGACGGAGTTGGTGCCGGGGGTATCGACGATGTGGAAGTCGCGGAGGAAGTCCACGGGGGCATAGACTTCATCGAGGGTGGGGGTGACGGGGACGACGCTGTGTTCGGGGCCGTGGCGGAAGAAGAGGATCTTTCCGGTGGTGGGCATGACGCCGGTGGAGGAGAAGTCCTGGCCGAAGAGGGCATTGAGGAAGGTGGATTTGCCGACATTGACCTCGCCGACGACGACGAAGACGAAGGGCTCCTTGAGGGAGGCGATGAGGTTTTCGAGGATGGCGGCGGACTCGGCATCGCCGCCGGATTCGCGGAGGGCGGCGGTGAGAGCGAGGAGGTCTGTGCCGATGCGGGAGCGGAGTTCGAAATAGTCGTCGCCAATCATGAGGGGGGTGAGGGAAGGTGCCGCGTGCGCTACGGGCCGCAACTGGGTTCGCGGTTCTCTGTTCTCTGTTCTCGGTTTGTGGGGGGAGGGAGGGTGAAATTCGTTTTCGAATGAAGTTCCCTTTTGGGCGGAGGGGATTTAGAGAGGAGGGGACTTTGAGTGCTGAGACTGCTGCCGCCTGTGAACCTGCCCATGCCAAACGCACGCCGTGGTGGCTGTGGCCGCATGTGCTGAGTTTGGAGGCGCCGGTGGTGGCGGTGCTGTGGCAGGGGGCGCTGGCGCATGCGCATGGGGTGCGGCTGACGCCGCTGCTGAGCGCGGGGCTGGCGCTGGCGTGCTGGGTGGTGTACCTGCTGGACCGGACGCTGGACACGGTGGCGGTGAGGAATCCCGCGGGGCTGGATGTGAGGCATGCGTTTTACCGCCGGCACCGCCGGGTGCTGCTGTGGGGTGTGATTCCACCGGCGCTGATGGTGCTGGGGTGGATGGCGCTGTGGGTGATCCCGGAGGGGGTGCTGTGGCAGGCGGTGGGGCTGGCGCTGCTGGTGGCGCTGTACCTGGCCTCGTGGACTGCGCAGGGGAGCCGGGTGTCGCGGGATGTGTTTATTTCGTGCGCGGGGCTGGGGGGCATCATGCTGGTGTCACGGATGCCGATGACGAGCGGGACGAAGCTGGTGCTGAGCGTGCTGGTGCTGGGGGTGATGATTCTTTCGTTTCTGCGGCAGATGGATGTGCGGATGGGCACGGTTTTGCCGAAGGAGATGGCTGGGGCGCTGCTGTTTGCGATGGGCTGCACGACTGGCACGCGGTTTCTGGCGATGCCGGAGACGGTGGCTGAGCCGGTGCTGGAGTGTGTGCTGCTGGCGCTGCTGTTTGCGTGCAATCTGCATGGGATCTCGCGCCGGGAAGAGGGGGTGAAGGATGACCCGCGGCACGTGCTGCTGGTGGTGGGGACGCTGCTTTTCACGCTGGGGGTGCTGTGGTGCATCGAGCTGGGGAGGCTGGAGCATGCACTGCTGGGGCCGGCGCGCGCGGCGCTGGGGGTGGTGGTGCTGCACAGCGTGGTGCATGGGCTGCGCCGGCACTACTCGGCGGATGCGTACCGTGTGCTGGCGGACCTGGCGCTGATTTTGCCGCTGCCGCTGGTGTGGGGTGATCCTGCACAATTTTTTCCGTCACCGGCGTTTTTGATGCTGCCATGATGAAACACCTGCCCTCCCTGCCTCGGCTTCTGCTCCTGATGCTGCTCTTGTCTGGCCTGCACTCTGATGTTGTGGCGGAGGAGAAGGAGGAGACATCGGCGCGGGAGCTGTATCACCAGGGGGTGGATTTTTTCTTTGAGGCGAAGCCGAAGGAGTCGGTGGCGGCGTTTGACCGGCTCATCGCGCTGGTGCCGGAGATGAAGCCGCAGCTTTGGCAGCGGGGGCTTTCGCTTTATTATGCGGGGGATTTCAAGGGCGGGCGGGAGCAGTTTGAGGTGCACCAGACGGTGAACGGGAATGATGTGGAGAATGCGGCGTGGCATTTTTTGTGCATCGCCAAGGCGGAGGGGGTGGAGGCGGCGCGGAAGGTTTTTATTCCGATCGAGGGAGACAGCCGCATCCCCATGAAGGAGGTGCATGAGCTGTTTGCCGGGAAAGGCAGCGAGGAGGCGGTGCTGAAGGCGGCGGAGGAGGGGGAGGGAGAACGGCTGCGAAACCATCGCTGCTATGCGCATTTGTACCTGGGGCTGTATTTTGAAGCGACGGGAGATGATGTGAAGGCGAAGATGCACATGCTGAAGGCGGCGAAGGATTATTCCATGGACCACTACATGGGGCGCGTGGCGCAGGTGCATGTGAAGCTGCGGAAGTGGGAGTGAGGGGGAGGATAACGAAGCCCCGTTTTGCAATAGCAACCACCGACCGGCAGCCTCGCGCATTCATGGTACGAGATGTTCTCGATACGAACGTGCTGCTTATACCAGGATCCATTGAAAACGGGTCTGAATAAAAGCCATCGACTGTGTTTCAGAGGGATCCTATGCGTTGCTGGGTGGACGGCGTCTGCGTTTGCGGTGCGCTGTGACTGCGGCGGGGTGGCGGTGGGACGCTGCTGGAGGGCGCGGTGTGATGGAGGGAGCGCTGGATTTGCTTTCCGGATTGGGGGCGTGCTTTCCAGGGGTGGCGCTCGCTACGCGAGCTGACCCCTGGCTACCGGCTGTGACCCCTCCGGGGTCGTGGTGGCGCGGGGGTGGTGGGTGAGAAGAGGGCGGGCTGCGGAGTGGTTTCGGCCAAGAGAGAGAACCGAGCCGTTTTCAATCGATTATGGTATAAACGTCGCGCGGCCAGGATGGAAGCGACTGTGAGCGAGTCGCGCAGCGGTTGGAGGAAGACCTCGAGTGCGGCGAAGGAGGGTCAGCATCTTGCCGAAGTCATGCGGCACGGGCCAAATGGCGGAAACAGGCGAACCAGGAAGACTGGCAGGCTCATGTATGTGGTGCTGGATACCAATCACTTTGCCGAGCTTGTGCATGGCACTGAGCGCGGGGAACGGCTGAACAACGCTTTGCCAGGCATCGCGTCGAAGTGCTGACCACCGTTGTCACTGCGCAGGAGGTCTGCGAGGGCTGGAGCGCCTTCATCCGCAAACAGAAGGCGGGCAGTGAGAAACAAGTCCATGGTTATGCGCAATTTAAACACAGCCTCGAACTCCTTATGGAGCTCGGCTTGCTGCCTTTTGATGAACAAGCCGCCGCAGTGTTTCGTGATCTGCGCAAGCAACTGCCGCAGGCCGGACACAGGATCTCAAAATCGCCGCCATCGGGCTCGCTCATGATGCCGCAGTTCTGACGCGTAACGTGGTTCACTTTGCCAAAGTGCCGGGCTTGCGGGTGGAGAACTGGCTGGATTGAAGGGGGGCTGAGCGGAAGGCAAAGTGCCGGGCAGATCTCATTCTCCTGCGCTTTCTTTGCGCATCATTGCGCCGGGTTTGGCATAGTGGGGTGTGCGAGCAACAAGGGGGCTTTGGGCGGGGTAGGTTGGCGTGGAAACCTTTACGCATCCGCACCATGAAAATGCATCGTCTCTGCTCTGGCAATCACAGCAACCTTTTCACCACCGCTCAGGGGCGGCGGGACTTTTTGCAGGTAGGGGCGATGGCGGGGCTGGGGCTGACGCTGCCGCAGATGCTGAAGCTGCAGGCGGCGGAGCAGACGCTGGCCATGCCGGCGGTGGAGAGCTACAAGCCTATCGCTACGTCCATCATCCACATCTACCTGCCCGGCGGGATGGCGCAGCATGAGTCGTGGGATCCGAAGCCGTTTGCCTCGCCGGATTATCGCGGGCCGTTCAGTCCGGTGAAGGGTGTGACGGGAGAGTTTGTGGGCGGGCAGTTTGTGAACATCGCGAAGATTTTGGACAAGATCACACTGATCCGGTCGGTGACGCATGGGGAGGCGGCGCATGAGCGTGGCACGCACAACATGTTCACGGGGTACCGGCCGAGCCCGGCGATCAAGTTTCCGAGCTTCGGCTCCATCATCTCGCACGAGCAGGGGCCGCGGAACAATCTGCCGCCGTATGTGGCGGTGCCCAGCGTTATCGCGCCAGAACAGGGCAGCGGGTACATGAGCAGCGCGTATGGGCCGTTTGCACTGGGCAGCGACCCTGCGGACAGAGGCTTCACCGTGCGGGATCTTGCCTCGCCGAAGGACATCGATCCGAAGCGCTTTGAGCGGCGGCGGAATCTACTCTCCGCCGTGGACGAGCACTTCCGCACGACGGAGAAATCCGATGGTCTGAGTGCGATGGACAATTTTTATCAGGCCGCGTACAAGCTGATCAGCTCTGACAAGGCGCGGGAGGCGTTCAACCTGAACGCGGAGCCGGACAAGCTGCGGGACGAGTATGGACGCAATGCGGCGGGGCAGCGTTTCCTGCTTTCGCGGCGGCTGGTGGAGGCCGGGGTGCGGATGGTGTCCGTGAACTACGGCGGGTGGGACCACCACTCCAACATCAAGGGGGCGTTTGAAAGCCAGGCGCCGCAGTTTGACGTGGCTTTCTCACGACTCATCAAGGATCTGGATGAACGCGGCATGCTGGACACCACGCTGGTGCTGGTGAGCTCCGAGTTTGGGCGCACGCCGCGCATCAACAGCACGAACGGGCGCGACCACTACCCGCGGGTGTTCTCCGTGGCGATGGCGGGCGGCGGCGTGAAGAAAGGATTTGTGTATGGCAAGTCCGACGCGCTGGGCGGGGAGCCGGATGAAAACCCGGTGGGGCCCGAGGATCTTGCGCGCACGATGTATCGGCTGCTGGGCATCAATGCGAGCAAGCGCATCGTGGTGGAGAATGTGCGGCCGGTTGACATCGTGAACGGGGGGCGGTTGATTCAGGAGGTGATTGCGTAGGGGGGAAGTCGGTGACGCGGGAGGGTTTCAGAGGGATCGTTTGGTAATCGGTAATCCTTGGTACCCGCGACGCAGGAGTGTGGCGGGACACGTTGCAGACGCTGCTGGAATCTGGCGTGGTGTTGAGAAGCGGTGGGTTTGCTTACCGGAAGGGGCACGTTTTCCAGGGGTGGCGCTCGCTACGCGAGCTGACCTCTGGCTACCGGCTGTGATCCCTCCGGGATCGTTGAAGCGGCATACAGCGTCGTGATCCTTGGGGTACAAGGAGTCTGGATATGATGCAAAGCAGAGAGCATGATACGCCGAAGCTGCGGCATCATTCGGTCCCGTAGAAGCCATTCACGAGTTCGGCTTTGAGACGCTGCGCGATTTCCTCATCAGTCGCATCCACCATGCGCTGGGCCAGCGAGGTCAGTTCAGGGGCGGACAAAGGTTTTTTTCTGGGCAACTGCCGCGCATACGTCACCACCTTCTCCTGCTCGGCAGGCGGCAGGCAGTCGGTCTCATGCATGATCTGGGCAGCGGTCATCTGATCATTTTACTTTGATGTGAGCCTTCGGCAAGACGCGCCGCCGAGTGGTGGTGTCCTAATTTCAAAGGCAAATCTCAATAAGCCTCCACCACTCAAAAGGGCCGATGGTATGGTCAATGCCTCGCAAGAGTTCTTCACTACTTGTGCAAACAGCGTGACGCTGGATTTCTCCGGGCGACATAGCCATGACACCATTCTCTAAAAGCACACATAATGCATTTGCCCGTTCACGAAGTCGAGGGGCTGACCATCCGTGTCAGCATGTCGACCCAATGAGCACCGGATTGTCCGAGGGGTATCCAAGAGCGCGGGTGCAAATCTCTCACAGTGGGCCCGTGACGTGCTCCCGGATCGAGCGCAGCCGCTGTTTTGGCGTCGAAATAGCGTGCAGAAAGCAACCGTCTTGTTGTAATACAGGACAATATTTGATCAAGTTCATACGAACAGTATATTCCGCGAATGGACGAAAATCTCGACATCACCATTGAAATTGAAGGCCTTGATTCCCAAGAGAATCATGTCCTGCTTGGTGATTTCCTAGAGGAATTGAAGAATCTTCAGGCATCCATGATGCGTGTGGACAGACTGATTGACGGCACACCATCGGTGGATTTTCGAATCGTGGATGCCACTCATAGCAGCCCCTTAACTATCACATTAGAGCCCATAAGGAGGACGACTAAAAAGCATATTCCGACAAGGGCACGGCTGGTCAAATTTCATCACCGCTTTTTTCAGGAAATGGCGGCTCTCGCCAAAGGACAGGCCCCATCCGAGGAAATGGACGACACAACCCTTGGGTTATTAGATAAAGTGGCAAAAGGATATGGGAAGAACTTCAAATCCCTACGACTGAAAAACCACGTAACAGAGGTTAAAATTGATTCGTCGTTCCAAAAGACGGTGCATACCCTGCTTACTAATCAGATCGTATCTTATGGCACCTTAACAGGTGACCTCGACGCTCTCAATGTGCATGGAGAGCAGGCCAATATGATTTGGATCTATCCTTCCTCTGGCCCTGAGCGTGTGGCATGCCGCGTTCCTTCGCGTTTCAAATCCCTCATTAGCAAGTCTGCTCAAAAAACGGTCAAAGTAACTGGCCGAAAGCATTATCGCCCAGGCGGCATTCATCCTCATTTTGTGGATGTTGAGGATGTCGTGATCATCCCTCCATTGGAGGCGGAATTTCATATAGGCCAGCTAAGGGGAGCCTTCAAGGGTCACATGACAGCCGAGGAAATAGCCAACTTTGAAAGCGATGAGTGGGACTAAAAAACCGATCATATACTGGGATGCTGCCGTTTACATTGCATGGCTTCTGGAGGAAGAAGCTTATGCGCCGTTTCTTCCTGTACTGAAAGCCATTGCAGACGCTAACCTTCGAGGCGAGAACATCATGGTAACATCCACCATCACGCTTATCGAGGTGACGCCCAAAAAACTCGATAATCCCGCTTTAGAACGCAAATTCCAACGGTGTTTTGATGGGCACCGCCACAAACTGATTGAAGTTGGGCCTCCCGTTGCAATGCGTGCCCGCGATTATCGCCAAGATTGCTCGGAAGCAGGCAGGCAACTCTTAACCCCAGATGCTATTCACTTAGCAACCGCCACCATTGAACGGGTGGATGAGTTCCATACTTTTGATAGAGGCAGGAAGAAGGGAATTGATGACGACCTCAACAAGACTAAAACGGTTTCCCTTATTGGTCTCAATGGCTCGGATAAAGTTCACAAGTTGAAGATCATAAATCCAGATTATCCGCAAGGCATGCCCACGCTGCTTTAATCCTTATTGAGGCTGGCCACCAAAATTAGGACACTACCCCGTCGAGTTGCGCGGGCTCACAAGTTCAGCCCGTTCTTCTGAAACATCGCGCGGACGTCCTGCTCGAGTTGTTCGAGGGTGCGGTCGCCGAGGAGGATGCTGAGGTGTTTGGCACAGACGGCGTCGGGGTCGGTGTTGTCGGGAGGGACGGGTTCTTTGGGCGGTTCGGGGGGTGCGGCGGGAGGGGTGAGGTTTTTGGGGTAGGAGAAGCGGCCGCCGCCGAGGTCCTGGACGCCGGGCTGCTGCATGAAGGCGCGCATGGCGCCGCGGTATTCGTCATAGGCGGGGCGGAGCTTTTTGAGCTCGGCATTGTAGGCGTCCACCTGCGACCAGAAGACGGGCCATTTTTTCTTTTCTTCATGCAGGGCTTCGAAGTAGCGCATGAGGCGGCGGCCGTTGTCATCGTGCACGAAGAAGTAGGCGAGGATGTGGGAGGAGCGGTAGCGGTCGGCGAGATCGTTCATCATGGGCGGCTGACTGTTGAGAGGCCGAACGGTGTTCGGGGGCCTGGGGGGCTCCTCCTTGCGGGGATTGATGGTGAAGGTGGTGATTTCATTGCGGGTGCTGATGTCGGTGGTGTAGCCCCAGAGTTGTTTGACGCCGATCCAGGAGCCGCGGGTGTCCATGGAGCGCATGAGGCCGCGGTAGCGGGAGCCGGGCTGCTTGGAGGCAGCGAAGGCGGCGCTGTCTCCGCTGACGGAAAAGAGGCCGCCTTTGTAGGCGAGGTTGGAGGTGTATTCGGCGAGACCTTCGATGAGCCAGACGGGCATGTAGGGGAGGTACTCATGCATCATCTGGTGGGTGATCTCATGGGTGATGGTGTCGTTGTTCACCTCGCCTTTGCGGTAGTAGGCGCCATTGGCGCCGACGGTGTCGGAGATGCCGAGCTGATCAAAGGGCATGCGGAAGACCTTGTCTTTGCGCACGTAAACGCCGCCGGACCAGCGGGGTGCGCCGGTGGCGAGGTATTGATCCCGCGTGGCGTAGAGCTCGGCCTGAAACTTGGTGCGGCCTTCCTCGGGCCGGGGGGTGATGCCCCAGGGCATGAGGCGCACGAGCTCGTAGGTGCTTTCGAAGGCGCGGCAGACATCCTTCATGAGGATGGCGCCGAGCTTGGCGCTGGTCTTGAACTGGAAGTGGCCGGACTCGTAGATGCACTCTCCGGGGGCCTCCTTCACGATGCGGATGTTCATGTAGAGCATGGGCTCCTTCACCTCCGCGGGCATGCGGCGCTTGTCCCAGGGGATGCGCTGAGCATCGGCGGGGTCGGGGGCGGGCACTGCTTTGGAGGCATTGGTCGTGACCCAGGCTTGGTCTTCAGGTGAAAGGCTCGTCAGCGCCACGGCGGCGGTCTTGCCGCCGGGCATGATCAGAGTGACGGTGCCGTCCTTCACGCCGCCAAAGTCGGCCTGGAGCTGTTTTCCCTGGGCATTGGTCCAGGAGCGTGGCTCAGCCTGCAGGGGGGAGGAGGCCGCCAGCGCGAGCATGATGCCGAAGGAGAGGGTGGGGATATTCATGCGGCGGGGAGCATCTTTGATATCAAGGGGGCATGACAAGATCAAAAATCGGCCGCGCGGGGGGCCGTCATTTATCGATGATGGCCGCGGTGATGGTGCCGCTGGTGACGTGCTCATTCACCCGGGCGATGACAGCCGGGTCGTTGGGGGGCGGCAGCTTGAAGAAGGCGGCGTAAAAGAGCGGGCCCAGCACTGGCAGCAGCGCGAGGCAGGACCAGCGCAGCTTTTTCCAGCGCGGCACGGCGTCAAACTTGCGCAGCAGCCACAGGCCAAAGACGAGGCGCAGAGACAGAACCACGGAGAGGAAGATGACTCCTGTGAGCATGGGGTGATGGCGGATCAGTTCTCCCATGCGGTGAATGCACGGGGTTTCCCTGAGTTTGTCAAGCCGCTGAGGAATCCTCTTTGCACGGCATCAAAACTGCGCATTCTCAGGCGGCTCGGATTTGAACCTCCATGGAAGCAGTCAATATTCAGTTTGCCCCGGCGACGGGCACCGAGGAAGAGTGGAACGAGGCGTATGCGCGCCTCGCGGACTACTTCCGCTCGTATCAGCTTCACAACCGAATCCGCCGCACGCAGCTGATCCTGGAAACGCTGCGCAATGCGGCGAAGGCGCATGCGAAGGATCCCACGCGCACGCCGACGGCGCACTCGATCGAGCAGGCGCGGCTGATGCTGCGGGAGTGGCTGGGCTCGATCTACAGCGACCTGAATCTGAGCGAGGCGCAGCTGGAGGCCACGGGCCGCCTGGGCTTTCACCTGGCGGGCGGCCCCTCCCGCTGGCCGCAGTTTTTTCTGGATGAGCAGAACATGCCGGATGACATGGCCGAGGCGATGCGCTCGGCGATCCGAACCTCCGGCCCGGGCATGCAGGTGAGCAAGATGACGCCGCGCGACATCGACCTGGGCATGTTTACCGACGTGGCGGACGACACCTTTGACCGGCTGGGCCGCCACCCCCTCCTGCGCTATTCGGTGCTCATCATCATCGTGGGCAGCGTGCTGGGCTACCTTTACTCCCTCTTCCGATGAGCGCAGCACCTGTTGGCAGCCAGACCGCGAACATCGGCATGACGGCCGGGATGCCGCCGAAGCGCGTCTCCCGCACACGCCGTGCGACGTTCTTTTCCCTGGTGGGGCTGGGCACCATTGTGGGCGCGTGGCTCTCCTTCATCTTCCTTTCGGAAAACGGCATGCGGCTTTCCGAGTGGGCGCTGCTGCTGGTGTTCATCCCGCTGTATTACCAGCTCAATGTCGGCTTCTGGACGGCGCTCTTCGGCGTGTGGCTGATGAACCGCCCGCAGCCGGATTCGCTGAATCTGTGGCTCTCGCTCAACCAGGAGGATTTCGAGCAGCCCATCACGGCCAGCACGGCGATCATCATGCCGGTCTTCAATGAGGATGTGACGCGGGTGTATGAGGGGCTGCGCTCCATCTACCTCTCGCTGGAGGCCACGGGGCAGTCGAAGCACTTTGACTTTTTCATCCTGAGCGATTCGGACAAAGCGAGCCAGTGGATCGAGGAAGAGACGGCGTGGCTGGAGCTGTGCCGGCAGCTCAAGGCCTTTGGCCGCATCTTTTACCGGCGGCGGCGCAAGCAGATCAACCGCAAGAGCGGGAACGTAAGCGACTTCTGCCGGCGCTGGGGGAAGCGCTACCGCTACATGGTGGTGCTCGATGCGGACAGCCTGATGTCCGGGGCGCTGCTGACGAGCATGGTGCGGATCATGGAGAAGAATCCGGGGATCGGCATCGTGCAGACCTTTCCAAAGCAGATCGCGGCCGATACATTGCTCGGGCGTGTGATGCAGTTTGCGCAGGCGCTGTATGGGCCGCCGTTCATGGCGGGGCTGGACTACTGGCAGTGCGGGGAGGCGAATTTCTGGGGGCACAACGCGATCCTGCGACTGGCGCCGTTCATCGAGCACTGTGCGCTGCCGCCGCTGCCGGCGAATGCGCCGTTTGGCGGGCACATCCTGAGCCACGACTTTGTGGAGGCGGCGCTGATGCGGAAGGCGGGCTACGCGGTGCGGCTGCTGCCCACCACGCGCGGCAGCTATGAGGAAGGCCCGCCGACGCTGGTGGACATGCTGAAGCGCGACCGCCGATGGTGCCAGGGGAACATGCAGCACCTGTGGCTGCTGTTTGCCAAAGGGTGGCACCCGATGAGCCGGATCAATTTCCTGCACGGGATCCTGAGCTATGTGAGCTCGCTGCTGTGGTTTGCCTTTCTGGTGCTGGCGACGTTTCTGGCGGCGACGCGGACGCCGCATGTGCAGCCGCAGGCCATCCTGGCGGAGCACATCCTGCTGGCGGTGACGGCGATGCTGATCTTCCTGCCGAAGACGGTGATCCTGCTGGATGAGGTGATCACGGGACGGATGTTCAAGCCGCTGCGGCTGCGCTTTCTCACCTTTTTCAGCAGCCTGCTGGACACGGTGGTCTTCACGCTGATGGCGCCGGTGCTGATGGTGTTTCATGCGCGCTTTGTGGTCTATACGGTCATCGGCAAGAGCGTGAGCTGGGTGACGCAGCGGCGGAAGATCGATGGCGGGATCAACTGGAGCGAGATCATTTTCACCTTCCTCAGCGTCACCATTCTTGGGGTGCTCTGGGCGGTGCTGGGGTGGTTTGTCTCGCTGAAATTTCTCATCTGGATCAGCCCGATTTTGTTTTCCCTGGCGGTTTCCATCCTGGTGGCCGCGATGGTGTCCAGCGGACGGAGCGGGCGGCGGCTGGGCCTTTTCCTGACGCCGGAGGAGCATGAGCCGCCGACGGTGCTGAACACGATGCAGCAGAACCTGAAGGAGATCAAAGACCGCATCCCGCTGTCTCCGGAGCTGGAGCGGCACTACGGCCTGATGCAGGTGTGCCTGGACCCGTATGTGAACGGGCTGCATGTGAGCCTGCTGCGCAAGCGGCGCACGATCGAGGTGTCATCGGCGTATCTGAAGGAGATCAGCCACCGGCTGATCACGCAGGGGCCGCAGACGCTGAGCGCGCAGGAGCTGAAGGCGCTGATGCACGACACGGACACGGTGACGAACCTGCACTACCGGATTTGGAGCGCGGCGGACCACGAGCTGGCGCCGTTCTGGGCGACGGCGATCCGGCAGTACAACCTGGCGGCCACCAGCCCCTTTGCACACACGCTGGCGAAGCGGGAGCTGGAGCAAGACGGCGAAGCCGCCAAAGCAGCCGTCCTGCCGGGCGAGAGGACGGCCTGAGGGGTGTGACTTTTCACACGGGGCTAGCGGGCGAAACCGCCAAAGCTGCCGCCAAAACCCCCGCCAGCGCCGCCGCCACGGTAGCCCCCCAGACTGGTGCCGTGGGAATAGCTGCCGTAAGAGCGGTAATAGGGCCGCCGGGAAGAGGGCCCGCCATACCCGTAGGGAGCGACGCAGGAACTCACCGAACCCAGCGTGAGGGCTGCGGCGAGGAGGAGGGACAGTTTTGTTTTCATCGGTTCGGTGGGTTCAAGGTGGGATGCAGCAGACATCGGGCCGGGATTATAACATCGGCAGAATCGCGAGCAGCGGATGTGCGGAGACCGGAGACCAAAGACCGGACGCGAAAAAAAAGCGCCTGGAGAGGGAGGCTCCAGGCGCCGCAAACAAAAGAGAAGAGAAGTCTCCGAGCCGGGCAGGCTCATCGAGCTAGCTGCATGGGCAGCTCTTAGTGGTGATGGCCGCCGAAGCCGCCGCCGTGGAAACCACCGCCATGGAAGCCGCCGCCAAAGCCGCCACTGTGGAAGCCGCCCACGTGCGAGTAGCCGCCGTGGTAGCCGCCAAAGCCAGAACGATAGCCTGAATAGCCGGGACGATAGCCGGTGAAGCCCGGACGGCCATAGTAGGGCGAGCGATAGCCGCCGTAGGCGTAGCCGGGGTAGTAGAAGTTGTTGTAGAGGCCGTAGCCGCCAAATCCGCCGTAGGGTCGGTAGTAGTTGTTATAGCCATAGCCGTAGCCGCCATAGTAGCACGAGCTGAGCGTGCTCAGAGACAGCACGGCAGTGACGAGAAGGATGAGTTTCGTTTTCATAACCGTGTAGGGTTCACTGTTTACCAAGATTCGACGGAGGCGGGGCCGCCGTATTCAAGAAAATGGCCCCTGACCGAGAAGCAGGGTCTTTGGATTCCCCTTCCCAGGCCGGGACCTTCATGCCAGCATGGCACTGCACTCCCACCATGAAACACGTCCTCGGCCTCGCTCTTGCTCTTGTCTGCACCTTTGCCTGCAGCGCCTCTGCTCAGCGGAGCGCGCCCGTGGTGTCGCCAGACATTCAGGACGATGGCGGCGTCACCTTCCGGCTGCGGGCGCCGAAGTCTCAAAGCGTGGCCGTGCGCGGGCAGTGGGACCGGAAGACGGTGCCGATGAGCAAGGACGGTGAAGGGGTGTGGAGCCTGACGGTGCCGAAGGTGCCGGCCGGGGTGTGGGAGTACAGCTTTGTGGTGGATGAGCTGGTGATGATTGACCCTGCGAACACGGCACAGAAGCCGCAGCGCAGCCCGACTTCCAGCATCCTGCACCTTCCGGCGAATCCGCCTGCGCCGTGGGATTTTCAGGACGTGCCGCATGGGACGGTGCACCAGCACACGTACCTCTCCAAGGCGCTGAACAAGCAGCGGGGTGCGTGGGTTTACACACCGGCCGGGTATGAAGCGGGCACGCAGAAGGAGTACCCGCTCCTGGTCCTGCAGCATGGCTCCGGCGACCGGCATGAGACGTGGGTGCAGCATGGCAAGGCGCACTGGATTCTCGATGGCCTCATCGCCGCCGGGAAGGCGAAGCCGATGATCGTGCTCATGATCGACGGGCACCCGCTGGGGCAGGTGCCGCGGGACATGGCGGACCGCCGCGCGCTGTCTCTGGCCGCGTTTAAGAACGAGCTTTTTACCGATGCGATCCCGCTGGTGGAAAGCCGCTACCGGGTGTCCAAAGACCGCGAGCAGCGGGCCGTGGCCGGACTGAGCATGGGCGGCTGGCAGGCGCTGAGCATCGGCCTGACGAATCTGGACCGCTTTGCGTGGATCGGCTCCTTCAGCGGTGCGGTGGAGGAGAATGAGATCAAGCCTGCGCTGGATGATGCGCAAGGAACGAATGGGAAGCTGAAGCTGCCGTGGGTGGCTTGTGGGAAAGAGGACACCCGGCTTATCGAGCGCAATCATCAGCTTGTCGGGACGCTGAAGGCCAGCGGGGTGAAGCATGAGTGGTACGAGACGGCGGGGGACCATTCGTGGCCGGTGTGGCGGAATTATCTGGTGGAGTTTGCGCCGAGGTTGTTTCGGTGAGGGGGTGAGGGGTTTGTCCCTAGAGCACACCTCTCGGGTTTGTTCGTGGAGTGGAGGGATAGGAAGATCTTCTTTTCGGGAATTCGCGCGCCAATGGTTCCCACAAGCATGGCGCTTATATGACTCGTGATCAGTCGTTTAGAAGAGGTGCATAACAAAATGCCTGGCATTTAGTTGAAGCTGGGTGGTGCCACTCGTGGCTTGAGCGGCGGTGCCGGTGGGGCGGGGCGGGCTTTTTTCAGGGGCAGCCTTGCTGATTTTTTGATTGAAGGTGAGGCCTCGTTTTCTTTAAAAGAATGGATGATTCTTAGAGGTCTTCTATTTCTCCTTCCCTTTCTGCTCCTCACCACCCACATCCTGAGCCAGGCAGCGCAAAAGGCGCCTGAGCGAGAACTGGCAGATTTTTTCAGCGTCCTAACCGCAAAAGAACTGCGCGACCTGGCGGCGAGTCGCGACAAGGTGGAGGAGGCAGGACTGAGCGGTGCCATGAACTTGCACCTGAGTGTCAAAGAGAAGGGCAAGCGGTGGACGGTCCATTGCATCAGCAGCGGCAAAACCACGGAAGTCATGGACAATGTCTTCTCGCTATACAGCGATGCTTCCCGGAGCCTGGTTCGAGTTAATGGTGAACGTCTCTATGTACAAGTCGCTGCTCAAGTGGACAAAATCCTGTTTGAAAAACTCAAAGAATGCCGCCGAGGGCGGAAAATTTTTGTGTCCGGAACGGTCGATTCCATCTTGATCACCAAGACCAGCGCGGCGGGCAATGGCATGGGCGGACACATCACTCTGAAAGTGGATGACATCGGGCTGGACAAGCAGTGAGCTGACTGCGCAAAGAAGGGAGGGGCCAATGAAATGATGATTCACCGAATAACGATCATGGCCGTGGCGTTGCTGGCCTCCGGCGCCTGCTGGGGCGGTGATGTGAAGGAGCAACTGAGCAGCGAGACCCAGGCTGCGGAAGCAGCGCTGCGCCAGGTCTGCGCTGGGGTGGCCTCTGCGCTTGAGCCTGTGGACAGAAAACACTTTGAGGAGGCCCAGCAGAAGTGGCTGGCGTTTCGGGATGCGGAGGCTTCGTTTCAAGCGGGACTGACCTCCATGGGCGGGAGTGCTTATTCGACCGACTACCAGGCCGAGCGCCTGGCGATGACGCGAGAGAGGATCAAGCTGCTGAAGAAGGTGCTGGAGTCTGTGAAGTGAACGGGGTCCGCACACTCGCCGGGGGCTTGTTTTTCGTGGGCATCAGGCTTGCTCAGCGTCCCGGGTCTTCGCTGCGCAGCTTGTTCAACACCTTCATGGACTCCTTTTCGATGATGTCCGCCGCCTGGGTGGTGAGGTAGGAGTGCTCGCCGAACCAGGTTTCGTAGCTGCCGTTTTCGAAGGCTTTGGAGGTGGGGACGTAGCCGTGGGCGCCGTTGGTCTGCTCCACGGTCATGGTGTGCTTGAAGGGGGACTGTTTTTTGATGCCGAGGGCGATGCTGCAGAAGAGCTCGTTTGCGTTTGTCACGATGGCGAAGTCGGGGCCGATGCGGATGCCGGTGATGAAGTAGAGGTAGCTCGGCTGCTCGCGGGCCTTCATGCTGGTGTAGGCCTTGCGGTAGTGCTCGAGTTGTCCGGGCCAGTTGCGGGCGACTTCGGCTTCTTTGAACTCGGGGTGTTCGCGGCCTGGCATCTGGAATTCGCGCGCCTCGATGGCGAGCGTGGGTTTTGTGACTGGCTCCAGACGCTCCAGGCAGTGCAGGATTTCGCCGCCGAGCTTTTCGCCGAAGAGATCGCGGCGCACGCTGTAGATGGGGTTCACATCGCCGCAGGCGCCGGTGAGGAAGAGGGCGGGCACGGCGTAGCCCAGCGCTTTCTGCACGTGCAGCTCCACATCGCCGGGGTAGTCGGCGGAGATGAGGGGAGCGCGGTTGTTGGCGGCGTGGCAGGCGAAGTTGTAGAGGATGGCTTTGTATTTTCCGTCCGCGCTGCGCACGGCGAGGAGGTCGAAGTCGGGATCGGCGGGGCCCTCGGCGGGGTATTGATCTGACTCGTCCGGTTTGAGCTGCCAGCGGTTCCAGGCGTGGCCGTCTTTGATGACGCGGCGGCACTCGGCCCCGCCTTCCGCGCGGCCACGCGACATGCCGAGAGTGCAGGGGGTGAGATCGTGCGCGGCCTTGCTCACGGCCTCGGTGATGGGGGTGACGAGCTTGTCCGGGTAATAGGGCCAGAGCGGGCCTGAATGCGTGTGCGAGGAGCAGATGATGACATTTGCCGCGGGGATGCCGGTGGCCTTTTCAATGCTGGCACGCGCCTTGACCGTGAGATCCACGGGATACTTCAGTGTATCCAGTGTGACGATGACCGCCTTCGTTCCGCCTGAGGCAAGAACGAGCGCGCGGACGTAGAGCCGCGTCTTCACCTCCGAGGTTTTTTTGGGTGAAGGCGAACCGGCGAGAGTGACCTCGCCCACGGGTGTGATGTCCACGAGGCCGATGCCGGCGGTGATCTCATTTGGCGGCAACTGCGCGGCTGCATTTGTGACAAGGAGGCCAAGCGACAGGGCAAGCAGGAGGGAATGGTTCATGACAAAGGGGATGCTCATTTCGATTCCGGGGCTTTTTTCCAGAGTTCGTCCAGCATCTCCACGGCGGTGTCCACCAGGGTCTGGATGCCTTCCAGCGCCACGAAGTTCACACCGGCCAGGGTCTCGTAGCCTTCGTGCCTGAAAGCAAACTCCGTGGGTTCATAGCCCACCCAGTGGTTGGTCAGCTCGCTGAGGACGGTGTGAGGAAAAGGTGAGCGCTTCTTCACTGAGATGCCCCACTCCACAAAGAGCTCGCCCGCATTGGTGGCGATGGCAAAGGGGCCGATGCGCGCGGCGCTGACGGGCACGTTCAGCAGGCGCGGCATGGACTCGGCGGTTTTCTTCGCGCCCTCAAACGACTCCGGCCGCCAGCCGAGGCGGGAGATCGCATTTGGGTGCTGGGCCGAGGCGTTGCAGCGCGGCACATCGACATCGCGCCGCATGAAATCGACGACGGGAGATTCCACGGGCAGGGCGGTTTTGGCCGCCTCGACTGCGGCATTGGCAAAGACGGCGGCGCGTTCCTTCCAGTCGGGCGCCCAGCACACGGGCGGCTGGATGTTGCCAGAGGCGCCCTGCATGAAGACGCCGATGGCCTGCGGGCCAAACTCCTTCGCGAGTGTGTCGGCGATCACACCGGGATAATCCGCCGACCAGGTGTGAGTTTTGATGCGGTCATGCAGGCAGGGGTGGCAGGTGAAATTCATCAATGTGCCGAGCATTTTTCCTTCAGGCGAATCGAAGCGCACCAGCCAGAGCTCGGGATCGATGACGCTCTCGGTGCCCAGCACCTGCGGCACTTCTTTGAGGTCGTTCACCTTTTTCAGCCAGGTGTTGAGCACGAGGCCGTCGGACTTTGAGACGAGGCGGCGGTTGATGTGGCCTTCGAGCACGATGGAGCGGCCCACGGACATGCGTGCGGGCTGCAGTGCCTTGCTGGCGAGAACGATGCTGTCGGAGATGAGTTTGGGCAGGGTGTCGATGTACTCTTTATTCGCCTTGGCGTTGTCGCCATCGGCGGGGATGAGAGGCCCGCTGTGGTTGTGGCTGGGGCAGATGAGGATGCCGTCGCGTGTGATGTCCGTCTGCTGCATCACCAGCTCGATCGCTTTGTCCGAGAGATCGCGGCGGATCTTCACGAGGTCCACGCCCACGATGGCGAGCTTTTTGCCGCCGCTGGCCACGACCATGGCGCGTGCTTTGAGGGGATCGTCCGTGGCGGTGCTGAGCGGGCCCATCGGCCCCGTGATGATGGCACCGATGGGCGGTGTGATGTCCACCTGGGCAAAGCCTGCGCGCAGTGCTGCCGGCGCTTTTTCCGCGGCAGCGGCGCCACTCACGACGAGCCACATGCAGAGAAGGAGCGGGCGCGCGCTGGCGCGGGAGAAATGAGGAAGGGCGGGAAGGCGTTTCATCGGGCGGCTTTGAGTGGGGGCACCGAAACGTACGGTGAAACCTGCCGTTTTTGAGCCTCAAAGCTGCCCGCTGGGGACTTCAGGAGATGTTGGGTGTTTGATCCTACTTGCCGAAACTGCCCGGTGGCTTGGTGTCAAAGGAGGGGGCGTCGGGTTTCTTTTCTTCGGCCTTGGGGGTTTCGACGGGCGCCGGGGTTTCGGCAGGTTTTTCGGGTGGTTTGCGCAGGGAGGGAGCACTGGAAGAGGCCGCCCGGCCGCCGCGATGTTGCGCGAGGCGCTGGTTGAGATGCTCCAGTTCATCGGGATCGATCTTGCCGTTGTTGTTATGATCCAGGCGCGACATGATTTTTCCGCCCGCGAGCATCTTCTGCAGCCCCTCCACTTCGTCGGCGTCGATTTTGTGATTGCCGTTTTTGTCCACCTGCTTGAACGCGGCGAGCATGCGGCCTCTGCGGTCGTCCGTGGCCGGTGATTTGAGGCTCTGGACTTCAGCCAGCTCGATCTCGCCATTGGCGTTTTTGTCCAGGTTCTTCAGGGTGATGTAGGTTTGCTGCATGGCTGGCAGCTCATCCGCATCGATTTGATGGTTGCCGTTTTTGTCGAAGCTCTTCAGCACTTCGGCGGTGGCAGCGCCGTGATGAGCGGCGGCATTGGGCCGCCGGCTGCCCCGGGCGGCAAAGGCGGCTGCGGGCAGCAGGACCGCCATGATGACAAGTCTGTGACAGGGGGTGGTTTTCATAAGGGGTATGAACCTCCGTTGGTGGAGGGGGTTGCGCAGGAAGGCAGGATTGAGATCCTGGGAATCGAAGCGGCGAAGTCTCAACGATGATGGCCGCCCCAGCCACCGTGGTGACCGCTGTAGCCGCCATGATGACCGCTGTAGCCACCCCAGCCGCCGTGATGGCCGCTGTAGCCGCGGCTGTATCCGTAGGAGGGGTAGCGGTAGCCTGAGCCGTAGCGGTTATAGCCGTAGCTGCCGTAATACGGGCGGGAGTAGGAGCTGCCGTAACCGTAGCCGTAGCCGCCGCCTCCATAGTAGGGGTCCACACAGGAGCTCAGGGAACCCAGGGCAAGGATGGCGGTGAAGAGAAGAACCAATTTTGTTTTCATAGGTGCTGAGTCGGACGCAGCGCCTGCGAAACTATTCAGCGATCTTCAGTGTTTACAAAAATGCGGCCGGATTCTCCGCGTCGCGCACGGGTTTCTTACAGCATCCCCGCCAGATCCTTCGCCAGCAGCGCGGGCTCTGACGCAGGGCGCCTGGCTTCACGCTCGACGGGGGGCAGGGAGAGATTGGCTTCGTTGAAGACGCGGACGGCCATGTGGAGGTGGCCGTCGGTGATCCAGGTGTGGGCACCCACGGGGGTCTGGCAGCCGGCGCCCAGGATCTTTAGAAATTCGCGCTCGGCGGTGATGCGGGATTCGGTTTCGGCGTGGTTGAGGGCGCGGATGGCGGCGATGGTTGGCTCGTCATCGGCGCGGCATTCGATGGCGATGGCGCCCTGACCGGCGGCGGGGAGGAATTTCACGGGGTCGAGCACGAGGCCGTAGAGGGTGTGGGTGTCGATGTGGATGCGGCTGAGGTTTGCATTCAGCAAGCCCAGGCGCAGCAGGCCGGCGGCGGCGAGGAGGACGGCGTCGAGCGCGTTTTCGCCGAGCACCTTTTTCACGCGGGTGGGGACGTTGCCGCGGATTTCGACGATCTGGACGTCCGGGCGCAGGAACTTGAGCTGAGCGGCGCGGCGCACGCTGCTGGTGCCCACGCGTGCGCCCTGGGGCAGGGTTTCGAGGGTGTAGGGATGGGCGGAGACGAGCACGTCCTCAATGGCGGCACGCGGCAGCACGGCGGCGATGGTGAAGCCGGCGGCGAGGTCGCTGGGCACGTCCTTGAGGCTGTGCACGGCGGCGTCGATCTGCTTGTCTGCGAGAGCGATTTCGAGCTCCTTGATGAAGATGCCTTTGTCCACCTGAGCCACGTCGCTGAATTCGGAGAAGCGCAGGTCCTGGCGCTTGTCACCGCTGGTCTGAATGATCTGGCGCTCGATTTGCAGGTGCGGGTGCGCGGTCTGCAGGGCGGCGGTGACCATGGTGGTCTGGGTGAGGGCCAGCTCGCTGCCGCGGGTGCCGAGGGTGATTTTTGCGGGGGTCATGGTGGGGGGGCACAGCTTTTCACGTACCGGGGCGGGACGCAAAGAATGATTCAGGCCAGAAAGGGTGAGGGTGGCCTACGGAACACACGGAAGACACGGAAAACCAGACGGACGGGCAGGGCTTGCGGTGTGCGGGCATGGGCGGGCGTTTTCATCCGCTCACAGAAGGACGGGCTGTCGTCACATCCGTCCTACGGGCCGGATTACGTGCGCACCAGCGCCATGCTGCGCTCCACTTTCTCACGGTCCGCGGCGTCCAGAGGGTTGGAGGCATGCAGCTCCTCCAGCCGGGCCCAGGTGATGAGGCCGGTGCCGAGGAGGCCGCGCACCCAGAAGATGTCCTTGGGACGGCCGGCGTAGAGCTTGTTGTAGGCGACGTCGCTGACGTCCAGAACGTGCAAAACGAGGCCTTCGGGGAGATTGATGCGGTGAGCCCGTTCCTTCCACCCAGGCGGAGTGCAACGCACAGTGTCGGGAGTCGCATAGTCGGCATAGATCAATTCTTCGTCCCGAAATTCGCTCTCTGCGCCGATGAAACGATCCACCAGCATGCTGTCGAAGTACAGGATGGGCAGGTTCTGCGGAACGAAATCAAAATCCACGGAGAAGCGCAGTTCACCGGGAAGCTCCGGGTGCATGGCCGCTACTGCTCCGGACCCGATTACCACGGCGTCTGTGAGCGCGGGAACGCACCACTTGAGTTTGCGTGCGACTTTCTCAAGATCCGCCAGCGTAAGCTCTTTGCCGTACATCTTCGTTTTCTTCGGGGGTGATGAAGGGGCTGCCGTGGAATGGTGACGAAGAGCGCAGGCGCTGACCTTCGTCACTGGGGGACTCTAGAAGCTCGCAAATCTGCTCAATGCTGGCATGCTCCAGGAGATCCAGCCATTCCAGATGAGGCCGGTAAAGCTGGGATTTTCTATCCTCAAGACGCTGTCTGGCAGCCAATACCAGATTCGGATCCTGACGCAGTCGTGAGGCCACGATTTTTCCGCGCTGCCATTGCATCCAATCCTGCACGAGATAACCGGGCGGGAGGTCGAGCCAGGGCGGGAACATCGGGACTTCGTCCGATGCGCCGTGCGGGGTCTCCATGACGACTGACATGGGGATATGATGCACCCGGCGGGCTGGGGCGGCAAGCGCGGCTTCGCGTCCTTGTCTTATGCGTCATTTGTGGGAACGGCTTTGTCCGGTTTCTGGACGTGCGTCCGGAACCGGCTGAAGCCGGGACTACAATACGGCCCGAAACCACACGGGCTGAATCAGGCGGGGACCAGGCCGCCGCCGGGGCGGAGGAAGCCGTATTTTTCGAGCTGCTCCTCGATGATGCGTTCGCAGGAGGCGAGCTGGCGGAGGCGCTCGCGGCGGCCTTCGTCGGCGATGGCCTGGAGGGCGTCGATGTCGTAGAGGTAAACGCCTTCGATCTCGTTCACGGCGGGCTCCACATCGCGCGGCACGGCGATGTCGATGATGAGGAGCGGCTCCCAGCGGCGTTTGCGCATCACATGCTCGATCTGCTCCCGCTTGATGACAAAATGCGGGGCGCTGGTGCTGGAGATGATCACGTCCACCTCGTGCAGGGCGTGCTCCCATTCGTCGAACTTCATGGCGCGGCCCTTCATCTCGGTGGCGAGCTCCACGGCTTTGTCGTAGCTGCGGTTGGAGACGATGATGCTTTTGGCGCCGCGGGAGAGGAGGCTCTGCGCGCAGGTGCGGCTCATCTCGCCAGCGCCGACGAGCATGACGCGGCACTGCTTGAGGTCGTGCACCTTTTCCGCGAGGTCCACGGCCACGCTGCCGACGCTGGTGGAGCCGCGCTGGATGGAGGTCTCATTGCGCACTTTTTTGCCGACGGTGAAGGCCTGCTGGAAGAGTTTATTGAGGGCACGGCTGGTGGTGCCGGTGTCGAGAGCGAGCTTGTAGGCGGCCTTTACCTGACCGAAGATTTCGGTCTCTCCCAGCACCATGGAGTCGAGGCCGCTGACGACGCGGAAGAGGTGCCTTGCGGCCTCGGCGGAGTCGAGATTGTAGAGCACGAGCGCCTCCGCGTGCCCTGGCTGCAGCTCAAAGCGTTCGATGAGGTACTGGCGCAGGGCGGCGTGCCCGTCCTTGCCGCAGGGCAGGGCATGGGTGGCGTAGAGCTCCACGCGGTTGCAGGTGCTGAGGATCACACATTCCTCAAAGCCCGGCAGCCCGCGCACCTCCTGCACGGCGTCCGGCACCTTCGCTTCAGGAAAAGCCAGGCGCTCACGCACCTCGACGGGGGTGGTTTTATAGTTCAGGCCTACGCAAACGAGGCCGCTGCGCTTGTCGGTCGGCTCAGGCATGCGTGACGATCCACAAAGAAATGAACGGCAGAACGAAGCCGATGACCGCCAGCCAGGCCGTCCGGCGCGGGGAGGTGAAATGCCTCCACATGAGGAAGGAGATCACCGCATAGAGGCCCCACACGATCCAGGCAAAGACGACGTGGCCGGTCTTCGTCATGGGGAGGTGCAGGGCGAAGGAGATGCCCAGCGCGATGCTGAGCAGCAGCAGGCCCAGGCGCACGGTGCGCTGGATGGCATGGGCGAGGCCCTGGATGGGCGGGAGCTGGTAGAAGAGCCCGCCGATGTGGTGGCGCTTCAGCATGCGCTCCTGGACGAGGTACATCACGCCGGTGATGCAGGCCAGGGCGAAGGCGGCGTAGGAAATGAGAGCGAGGGCGATGTGCAGCTCCACCAGGGCATTGATGGGCCCCTTGGGCGGGTAGGGCGCGAAACCGTTCATGAAGGCCATCACGTGCATGATGGTGACCAGCGGTGCGGTGAAGACGCCCAGCAGCGAGAGCCGGAAGGCCGGGCCCACCAGGAAATAGAGAAGCACGATGCTCCAGGCGATGAAGACCAGGATGTCCGGGAGGCTGCGGATGGGGCACTGCCGCACCTCCTCCCCGCGGAGGTAGATGAAGCCGGTCTGCAGGGCAAAGCCGAGAGCCATGAGGAAAAACTGCGCGCGCCCCTGCTTCCACGCGCCGGATTTGAGGGCCAGCAGCGCCTGCACGACCGCGCCCACGAAGACGAGGGTGGCGGCGAGAAGCAGTTGCTGGGAGGCGGGCATGGATGAGGACTGGGGGGCTGTCACATTCGCGGCCCCCGGGCGGTTCTGCAAGGGTGAAGGCGTGTGCAAAGCTTGTCATTCACCGAGGCGCAGCCGTGCCGCGGAGATCACGGCTGGCGCGTGGCCTCAGCCAGGCCGGCGGACAAAATCCCAACCAGTGATGAAGCGATTTGCGGGGTCGCAAGCCTCGCATCCACAGCGGCCAGGGCATCGCGGACCAGGTTCTCGGAGAAGCGTTCGCCCACGGATTTGCCGCTGACGGGCTTGAGCACGCGGTCGAGCACGAGGCGCATTTTGGCGGAGTAGTCGCTGGGTTCGGGCTGGTGGAAGACCACCTCCAGGCAGACGTCGATGGTCTTGTCGAATCTGGCCTGCTGTTTGAGCCCCTCGTTGAGAAGGGTGAAGGATGCGATGGAGCCCACCAAGTCGCCTGATTTGGCGGATTTGTACAAGGCGTCCGCGCCCATGCCGCCGATGGCCTTGGCCCCTTCATGCAGGGCCACGTAGCCGACGAGAAGCCTGCGCGCGCGGTCCTTTTCCACCTCCTGCTCCACCTGGGAGAGCTTCTTCATCCGCACCCAGGCGTAGGAGAGGGCGGGCTCGAACTCCAGATTGAGGCGCTGGCGTTCCGCCACGGCAAACATGCCCGAAGCGAGGGAAAGGGCGATGTCCGCGCGGCCCAGGCGCAGGTAGGCCGAGGCCATGCTGTTGGTGGTGGTCAGCTGCTCGGCCAAACGGCCGGCGGCGTGTTTGATCTCAGCCAGTCCTTGTTCTGCCGCGGTGGCCATTTCATGAGCCCGTTTGACGTACATATCCCGGTGTCCGACGTCAATGCCGCCGCCGACGCGCATGGGCGGGTTTTTTTGCAGGCGTTCCAGGGTCTTGTGCGCGGAGTCGAGGTCGGCGCGGTACTGCGGCTGCCTGGCGATGAGGGTCTGATAAGCATATTCCGCCAGGAAGGGCTGCTTGATCTGATTGATGAGGTCTGCCAGAGCTTTTTTTTCGTCGGGACTGGTGCGTTCCAAGGCGGTGTTTCCCAGCGCCTGGATGGCCAGCTTTGCGTCCGCCATGCTGGGTGTGGGGTTCTGATTGAGCGGGCGCAACTGCTCGGCGAGGGGAGGCAGCTTGATCTCCGCATGGACCGGCAGGACAAAACCAGCAGCGAGCGTCAAACATTTTAGGTAGATGTTCTTCATGCCGTAAGTTTCCGGAAGATGATTGGCTGGGAACGACCGTCAATGAAATTAGCCGTGAAACAACGATGGTGGAGGGAAGGCTTGCGCATGTCCGCATCTCCTCCATGATCGGCTGGCATGGCCCCCGACATTCTCGACAGCATCCGGCGCACGATTCGTGACGTGCCGGATTTTCCCAACCCTGGCATTCTCTTCAAGGACATCACTCCGGTGCTGGCCAGCCACGAGCTGCTGTCCCAGGCGATTGACGGCATGATCGAGAACACGGGAATCACCGAGGTGGACAAGGTCATCGGGATTGACGCGCGCGGCTTCATCTTTGGCGCGCTGATCGCGGAGCGGCTGGGGGCGGGGTTCGTGCCGGTGCGCAAAAAGGGCAAGCTGCCGTGGAAGACGCGCGGGATTGATTACGCACTGGAGTACGGCAAGAACTCGGTGGAGATGCACCTGGATGCCATCGCGCCGGGGGAGACGGTGCTGCTGGCGGACGACCTGCTGGCCACGGGCGGCACGGCGGCGGCGGCGCTGCACCTCATCGAGGAGGCGGGCGGCAAAGTGCTGGGCAGCACCTTCTTCATTGAGCTGGGCTTTCTGGGCGGGCGCGAAAAAGTGAGCAGCGCCGGGCCGGTGCACTCCCTGATCACCTACTGACCCTGACCTTCTGAGCGATGACCGAACGCGACTACCTGCGCCACCTCAACAAGAGCGCGCAGAAATTTTTTCCGCCTGAAGACAAGCTGCCGCGCGGACGCACGGAAACGCTGCGCCAGGCGAAGCGCTTCATCAAGATCAAGGAGCAGCGCATCAAGCAGCGCCACCGCACCGGCAGCTTCAGCGGCGCGGAGATCTGCCGCATGCGCTCAGACGTGATGGACCTGCTGGTGCGCACGCTGTGGGAGGAAAGCCTGGCGGCGCTGCCTGCGGAGGTGCGCGCGAAGGTGAACGTGAGCGTGATCGCCCATGGCGGGTATGGCCGGCGGGTGATGAGCCCCGGGAGCGATGTGGACCTGACCTTCATGTTTCCCGGAAACAGCGGCAAGGTGCCGGGTGAAGTGGTGCAGCTCATCCGCGACTACCTGCTGTACTTCTACGATTTGAAGCTGAAGGTGGGGCACGGCAGCCGGTGCGTGGGGGAGTGCATCAAGCTGGCGAATGACAACATGGAGACCAAGACGGCGCTGATGGAGGCGCGGCTGGTGACGGGGCAGAAGACGGCCTTTGAGGAGTTCCGCGCGCGGTTTGACAAGGAGTGCATGGACGGGCAGGAGGCGGACTTTTTGAGGCTGCGGCAGATCGACCTGAACACACGCCACACGAAGTACCAGAACACCCCCTTTGTGCAGGAGCCGAACGTGAAAAACGGCTGCGGCGGGCTGCGGGACTACCAGAACCTGATCTGGATGACGTATGCGCGGCACCGGACGCTGAATCCGAAGGACCTCATCGCGCTGGGCCTCATTTCCAAGGCGGGGTGGAAGGAGGTGGAGCAGGGGTATGACTTCATCCTGCGAGTGCGCAATGAGATGCACTACACGGAGAAGCGGGCGGAAGATCTGCTGACGCTGCGCCTGCAGGGGCCGGTGGCCACGAACCTGGGCTACAGGCACAAGCGGATCCTGCGCCGGATCGAGGCGCTGATGCATGAATACTACACGGCGACGCGAGACATTCTGCAGCGCAGCAACGAGGTGATGGACCGCTTTCACCTGCAGGCGCTGGAGACCGCGCCGAAGAGCAAGCTGATGGGCTTCCTGGCAAGGCGGAGCACGGAAAAGCAGCAGGAGAGCTTTGACGGCTTCCAGCGCAAGCATGAGCGCGTGTATGCAGACGGGCCCACCATTTTCAAAGACGATCCGGAGCGCATGATGCGCCTGTTTCTGCACACGCAGAAGCGGCACCTGCGCCTGAGCCCGGACTTGTTTCAGCTCATCCAGGACAACTTCCGCCTGGTGGACACCAGCTTCCGCTACAGCCGGGCCAACCGCGAGACCTTTGAGACCATCCTTTCCAACAAGGGGGATGCGGCGCGCACGCTGAGGCAGATGCACCGGGTGGGCTTCCTGGGCCGCTTCATGCCGGAGTTTGGCGCGCTGACGAACCTGGTGCAGCATGAGTTTTTCCATCTGTACACGGCGGACGAGCACACGCTGCGCACGATCGACAAGCTCGACGAGCTGAGCGACCCCACGCTGAAAGGCGTGGAGCTTTTCCAGCAGCTCTTCCACGATCTGCAGCAGCCCTATGTGCTGTACCTCGCCCTGCTGCTGCATGATGCGGGCCGCGCGGCGAACAAGAAGACGCACAGCGATGAGAGCACCACACTGGCCGCCGCCGTGTCCCGCCGCCTGCAGGTGAAAGGGGAGCGGCGCCGGCTGCTGCTGTTCCTGGTGGACAACCACTTGCTGATGTACCGCACGGCCACGACAAAGAGCCTGGACGACCCGCAGGTGATCGAGGAGTTCGTGGGCATCGTGCGCACGAAGGAGAACCTGGACACGCTGCTGCTGATGACCTACGCGGACTCCAAGGGCACCAGTGACAAGAGCTGGTCCGGCTACAAGGAGGCGTCCATCCGGCAGCTCTACCACAGCGCGCTGCGCTTCATGAACGCGCCGGCGGACTTCATGCGCAATGTGCAGGTGCCGCTGGAAGACCTGAAAAAAGAGGTGCTGCGCCGGCTGGGCCCCGGCTTCGAAGCGGAGGTGGACGCGCATTTCCGCCACATGCCGCCTTCGTATTTCAATTTCCGCGAGGCCGAGCTCATCGCCAGGCACCTGCGCCAGTTCCGCCTGTTCTTTGAGCAGCTCATCCGTGAGGAGGCCGCCGCCGGCCTGCTGCCCGTCATGGTCTGGGAGGACCATGTGGACCAGGGCTACAGCGAGCTCACCGTGGTGTGCTGGGACCGGCACCTGCTGCTGGCGCGCGTTTCCGGCGCGCTGGCGGCTGAAAGCATCAACATTCTGAGCGCCGACCTGTACCAGCGAGCCGACCATCTGGTGCTGGACACCTTCCGCGTGTGCAACACGAACTTTGCCGCCGTCTCCACGAAAAGCGCGCGCAACCGCGTGGAGGAGTCCGTGCGGAAGGCCTTCAGCGGGCAGGACTTTGACTTTAGCGAGGCCATCACGCAGAAGCTGGGCAAGTCAGTGACCATGCTGGATGAGATCGGCGATGAAATCCCGCAGCGCATCTACGTGAACAACAACCTCTCTCCCGACCAGACGGTGCTGGAACTGCAGCTCGTGGACCGGCTGGGCCTGCTGTATGACATCTTCATGGCGATCGGACGGCTGGGGCACAACGTCACGCATGCGCGCATCAGCACGGAGAAGGGCGTGGCCATCGACGCCATCTACGTGCAGGACGAGCACAGCCGGAAGATCACCGACCGTGCCGAGCTCGATGCGCTGGCGGCCGCGGTGACGAAGGCCGCGCACCTGAGCCCGCGCTCCGCAAAGTACTTAATCTAGGCTGATACATTCCCGCCGCCCCATCGTTCGGAGAGCACCCATGAAGTTCTCTGCTTTGCTCTTCTTGTTTGCGGCCACGCTGCTTTCTCCCGCACTTGCGGCGAACAAACCCAACATCCTGATCTTTTACATGGATGACATGGGCTGGGCCCAGCCTGGAGCGTATGGGGGCAAGATGGCCCCAACGCCCGCCATGGACGCGCTGGCGGCGGGCGGCATGCGTTTCACGCAGGGCTACTCCTCCGGCTGCGTGTGCTCTCCGGGCCGCGTGGGGCTGATGACGGGCCGCTACCAGGCGCGCACGGGGCACGATGCCAATCCCGGCAGGGCGGGCCGCGAACTGCTGCTGAGCGAGACCACGATGGCGCAGCATCTGAAGGCCGCAGGTTATACCACCGGCATCGTGGGCAAATGGCACCTCGGAGACACGAGCGCGGAGTATCTGCCCGAAGCGCGCGGATTCGACTTTGCCGTGGGCACGGTGGGGAATCTGGGCGAAGGCAAGGGGCCGGCGTTTTACCGTGGCAAAGATTTGGTGGAAGATTTGCCCGGCGCGCCGGTCACCTCGCCGGTGTATGCGCGGGAGTCGGTGCATTTTCTGGAGGCAAATCATGAGAAGCCCTGGTTCCTCTTTCTCTCCTTCAATGCGGTGCATGCGCCGCACGTGGCCTCCGCAAAGTGGATGGAGAAGTTCAAGGACCTGCCCAGGCATGACGCCGCCTATGCCGCGCTCGCGGCGGAGGCGGACGAAGCCATCGGCACGGTGATGACGAAGCTGCGTGAGCTCAAGCAGGAGGAAAACACCCTCATCTTCCTCATCAGCGACAACGGCGGTGCATATCAAAACGCGGAGATGGGCGGCCTGCGTGGGCACAAGTGGTTCGTGTGGGAGGGCGGCATCCGCGTCTCCTGGATCGCCGCCTGGAAAGGCCGCATTCCGGCGGGCCGCGTGAGTGATGAGCCGGTGATCCAGCTCGACGTGCTGCCCACGGCGCTGGCCGCTGCCGGCGGGAGCACATCCATCCCGCTCGATGGCGTGAATCTTCTTCCTTTGCTCGAAGGCAAAACCGAAAAGCTGGCCGCGCGCGAGCTGTACTTCCGCTTTGGCGTGCAGCAGGCCGTGCGTCAGGGAGACTGGAAGCTCGTCAAAGCCAGCAAGGACATGCAGCCCATGCTGGTGAACCTGGCCACCGATCCGGGAGAACAAACCGACCTCAGCGCCAAGGAACCCGAGAAAGCCCAGGCTTTGCAAAAGCTCTTTGATCAGTGGAACGCGACCATGCAGCCGCCGCGCTGGGAAGACCAGCGCTGGAACGGGGAGGAAGACCGCAAAGCGGGGAAGAAGGAGAAGCGGAAGAAGGGCCAGGGAAAGTAGCGTTGTTCCTGCGGAACAAGGGACGGCGCGAAATCAGCAAGCCTCGTGAAGTTTCGGCAGGTGTTTGAAACCGCTGGGTGGACTGCACGGCTCCAGCCTTTCTGGCGGAGCGCGGGCCTCCGAGCCCGCAGCACTCCGCGAAGCATGAGAAGCACCGCGCTTTTCCTTCCGCCTTTACGCTGAGTGTTGCAGCACGTTTTCCCGCGAAGGTCTCTTCGTGTAAACGATCACACTGCTGAGTGCCTGCCACCTGCTGCGGGCTCGGAGGCCCGCGCTCCTTGGTGGCGTTTTCAAACACGGCCGGGGCAGGCTCCGCAGCATCATTCGCTAAAAATTTCACGTTTGTACTTGCCGTGCCGGATTTCATTCGTTAAAAATATAGCGAATATGTCCGACCCATCCCAGCTTTCGCGCCGTGAGCGGCAGATCATGAACGTCCTGCATGCGGAGGGCAGCGCCACGGTGGCGGCGGTGCAGACGCAGCTTCCAGACCCGCCCACGGACATGGCCGTGCGGCGGCTCATGCACATTCTGGAGGAGAAGGGGCATGTGAAGCGCCTGCGCAAAGAAGGGCGCGAGGTCATCTACGCCCCCGCGCAGTCGAAAGCCCGCGCGGGATTGAACGCGCTGAAGCAGGTGCTGGACACTTTCTTTGGCGGCGCGGTGGACGAGGCCCTGGCCGCCCACCTGACGCGCAAGGACGCCGCGCTGACGGATGAGCAGGCGGAGCGCATGCAGAAGCTCATCGACGAAGCGAAACGCGAAGGCCGCTGATCATGCCATGAACACGACACCTCTTCTTGATCTCCTTTCCCACACCGCGATGAAAGGCGCGGCGGTGCTCATGGTGGCGCTGCTGCTGGGCCTCATGCTGCGCAGGGTGGCCGCCGCACGGCGCTATGCCTTGTGGATCACCGCCATCGTGGCGCTGGCCGTGCTGCCGCTGGCGATGTGGGTGCTGCCTGCGTGGCGGGTGCTGCCCAAGGCGGAGGCAGAGATGGAAAGGCCGCTGCTGGAGCCGGAGCCGGAAGTCGCTGCCAGTGCGGAGCTCGCTCCGGGCTCCACGGTCAACCGCATTTCATTCCCGGCGGTGAAAACCAAGGTGCAGGCGCCCGCCAAGGATCAAACCCTGCAATCTCCTGAAAAGAAGGTTTCATGGCAGGATGTGGTATCGAATCTGCCGCTGGTGTGGGTGCTTGTGGCGAGCCTGCTGCTGCTGCGTCTGGGGCTGAGTGCCTGGCGGCTGCGGCGCCTGGAGGTTTCTTTGCAGCGCGGCGCATGCGCTTTGCTGGAGCCGGTGGCGTTTGAGCTCGGGCTGAAGCGCAGGCCTCGTCTGCTCATCGGCCCTGCGGATGCGGTGCCGATGGTGTGGGGTGTTTTCAGACCGCGCCTGCTGCTGCCGAAGGGCTTTGACGCCTGGGCGGCTGAAAAACAGCGGGGCGTGCTGCTGCATGAGCTTGCGCACCTGCGGCGCGGGGATCCGCTGGCCCTGTGGGCGGCGCAGTGGGTGAAGGCGCTGCATTGGTTCAATCCACTCGCTTGGCTGACGCTGCGGCAGCTCCGCGCGGATCAGGAGCGCGCGTGCGACGACACCGTGCTGCGCCAGGGAGTGCGCGCCAGTGACTACGCGCAGGCTCTGCTGGATCTCAGCCGCCACCAGCGGCTCGCGCCCGGACTGTCTCTCTGCGCGCTGACCATCACCCGCTGCGCTCCGGTGGAGGCGCGGGTGAAGGCGATTCTGGATCCCAAGCGGCGTCGTGAAGCGCTGACTCTGCGGTGGCTGGCCGGGCTCTGCGCCTGCGCCCTGCTCATCACGCTGCCTGTGGCCATGCTGCATGCGATTGAAGGTCCCGCGCTGCGCGGCCGCATCCTGGACCGCAACGGGGTGGTGCTGGCGGAGACGACGAAGGAGAAGAGCCGGAATTATCCGCTGAAGACCCTGGCGGCGCATGCGGTGGGATACACACGGCCGCCCGATGAGAGGCATGCGCGGTCTTACGGTGGAGCAGCGTTGGAAAAGCAGCAGGACGCCGCGCTGGCTGCAGGCAAGGATGTGACTTTGACGCTCGACGCACGCATTCAGGCCCTCGCCATTCAGGCGATGAAGGAGGGCGGCGTGGAGCGTGGCGCTGCGGTTGTTCTAGATCCCCGCACAGGAGAGATTCTGGCCTCTGTGTCACTGCCGAGTTTTGATCCGAATCTTTTCATCCCAACCATCACGCTGAGGAATTGGGAGAGCTATCTTGAGGATCGGGACGTGCCGCTGATGAACCGTGTGGTAAGACCCCACGCGCCGGGTGCATCCTTCCTCCCGGTCACCGCTCTGGCCGGCATCGCCGCGGGAGTGGGGGAACGCACATTCACCTGCGCGGGCTCCGTGACCTACGGCAGCAAGGTGCTGCCGTGCTGGATTCAGCGGCAGAACGATGGCAGGCATGGAGAGCTGGACATGCGCAGCGGCTTCGTGGCGAGCTGCAACTGCTTTTGGTATCAGTATGGCAATGCCGCCGGGATCGACCAGATCGAAGCCATGGGCCACAAGATCGGCTTTGGGGAGAGCTACGGCATCTCGGAAGACGAGTTCGGAAGCATCCTGCCCAGTCCGTCCTGGTTGAAGGAGCACCGACCCGGAGAGATATGGTCGGCAGGGTACACCGCTAATACATCGATCGGTTCAGGACCGGTTCTGGCGTCCCCGTTGCAGCTCGCTGTTCTGGCCGCCACGGTGGGAAACGGCGGAAAGGTGCCGCGGCCGGCTTTGCTGAAACAAACGGACGGGCCGAAGTGGCGCGCTGATCTGGCCGCCGAAGGCCTTCCCGCAGCGCAGCTTGAATCCTTGCGCGATGCCATGCGCCTCGTGGTGAACGGCAACACCGGCACGGGCCGTGCCGCCCGGAGTGATCGGGTCGTCATTGCAGGCAGAACCGGCACCGCGCAAAACTGGCGCATGGTGGATGGGACAAAGGTGGATGACAACCACACGTGGTTCATCGGTTTTGCTCCTTTCGACAAACCCACTCTCGCCTTTGCCATCCTGAAGACCGGCGGCAAAAGCGGCGGCGGTGAGTGCGCGCCCATCGCCAAACGCATCGTGGAAGAAACGCTGGCGCTGCCTGCGGACGGCTCGGGCGAAGTCAAACCGGTGGGCGACGAATTGGGCAGGGCGCATGAAAAGCTGCAGCAAGCCCAGGCGCAGTTTGATGCGAGGGCCGAGAGGGTGAAAGCCGCCATCCACGGCATCAAGCTCAATCCTGACGCCGGGTTTTCTTTGGATGGATGTGAGATCTCCCGTGGACAGCTTAACCTGCATGGCACTGCGGCCGGAATGCAACAGGCTCTGCAGTTTCGTGTGAGGCTGGTGCAGCTCGAACTCCTGCAATCCCTGGACTGGACTTTCCCGGTGCCGCGGACTCTGGAGGATGGAAAGAGAGTCGGTTTCAGTTTGTGGGGCGTGGTGCGGCCGAAGGTGGAAAGGGAGGAACAACCGGCTCCTGCATCCCGGCCCACCAGCCAGGCCGAGGTCCGCCAGCAGAGTGATGCCGCCGTCCGCATGTCCCCTGCGCTGGCGCGTGCGTGGGCCATCGTGAAGAAGGCCGGGCTGCTGGCCGACCTGCCCGCAAGTTCACAGCCTTTTGATTCAGGTGACAAGCACCCCGAGCGGCAGATGAAGAGCGTCGTGGAACTTCATTTTCTGGCGCCGCGCGATGCTGTCCGCCGCTGGCTGGTGGATTCTCATTGTACGTTGAGCAAAGTTGAGTCGCTGGGCGCGCTGGGTTTTTTCCTGAAATCGCAACCGCTGGATGACCCCACCTCTCTCGACTGGCCCGCACGTCCGGAGATTTTCATGCGCACTTATAAATCCGCCGGTACCTCCGGGCAGTGTACCATCACGGTCCATGGCTCCGATAACGACAATGTGCATGTGACCGTGTCCTATTCAAGGCCTCCCTTCCACATCGCGCCGGAGGAATCCCAACAACCCAGGCCTTCTGGCAGGCTCGCCCCCGAGCGGGAGCTCCAAGGGCGTACGGCCTCAGTCGCGCCGCCTGTGCCCGCCTTGGATTCGTCATTGCGAACGCTGCTCCCGACGGTCCCGGCCGAGGAAATCAAGCCTCACGTGATCTTTCTGCCGCCGCCTGGCGAATTACGGATCGTGGCTCCCCGCGGTTTAAAACCCCCGCCGCCCCGCCTGCCGACGGCGTTGGTTCAGCTCAGGGAGGAGATCGGCCCTGAGACTGAACCAGGCCTGCTGCGCAGCCTTCAGAAAAACAGCCGCGTGCAGCAGACATTGTGGGTGAAGGCAGCGCAGCGCTGAGGCTGCGGTGCCTGCTTCATCGTGGGTGAATTCCTTCGCGGATCTCCTCGATCACTTTCGCATTGAAGGCGGGGATGTCGTCGGGCTTGCGGCTGGTGACGATGCCGTTGTCCACCACCACCTCTTCGTCCACCCAGATGCCGCCGGCGTTTTTCACGTCGGTCTGGATGGCGGGCCAGGAGGTCATGCGGCGGTTGCTCACCAGACCGGCTTCAATGAGCAGCCAGGGGCCGTGGCAGATGGCGCCGATGGGCTTGCCGCTGCGGCCGAATTCACGCACCCAGTCCACGGCTTCCGGGGTGGAGCGCAGTTCGTCGGGGTTCATGAGGCCGCCGGGGAGAACAAGGGCGTCGAAGTCCTGCTGGTGCGCATTGCGCAGAGGAATGTCCACGTCAAATTCGTCGCCTTTTTCGGCATGGCGCATGCCCTGGATTTTGCCCTTCTTGGGCGAGACGATGCTGACGGTGGCACCCGCCTCCTGCAACGCCTTCAAAGGCTCTTCGAGCTCGGCTTGTTCAAAGCCGTCCGTCGCGAGAATGGCGACACGTTTTTCGGTCAGGGGAGTATCAGAAAAGATTTTCATAGTACTGCATGGTTCGCGCGTCATGCCGCACGGGGTGATCGGGATGTGCCCTCACGGTGCGGTGAGGGCGTGCGCTTTAATTGCTCCGATAACGCTTCGCCAGCCTGCCCGTAGGAGTCAGCACGCCACAGTCTTTGAGAGACTGCACCTTCTCAGCGTGGGTCATGCTCTTTACATACGCGAGAGCCGCATCCAGCTGCTTTTGAGTAATGTAGCCATACGGTATCCACCCGGAACCAGTCTTTTTCACCACCCCGCGACGGCTTCCTGCCTTGGAAGTAGTGCTGGTTTTAGAAGCCTTTGGCATGGTTGCAAATTGCCCGCAATATCAATGGCTGTCAATGGCAACGGGATGGAAGAATCCCACAATGGCATCTGGGTCCCTGACTGCGATCTGGATGTGCGAGTGCATAAAAATCTGCGCTGTCGGATAAAGCGGTTCACCCTCAACAAAGGCGCCCCGAACGGTTTGAAAGCGGACTCCAGAGCCTCGCTCAATTGTCGGTATGGCCCAATTAAGAAAAGCGCAGTCAAACCTGTGCAACTTGCGTGCAGGGTCGTTGGCAGGCGGCACATCGCCCGCTGCTTCCAGGAGCGCCGTGAATTCAGAAAACATGCTGCGCAGAAGGGTGGTAAATCTGACATCCAGGAGGTCGAAGCAATTCCCGAGCTGGATCAGCGCACCGACCACGGCCGGCGTGGTCAGCTTCTTCCGCTGCTTCATGAACTGCGCCCATTCCAGCGCTCTGGCGGGGCCGTGTTCCCAGAAGTAAATTCCGCTTCCCAGCCAGTCCTAATCATTCACGCTCTCGACCAGCCTGCCTCCGCGCAATGATGCTTCGGCCACCGATTGATCGCAGCCGTGGTAGGCGATGACCTAGCGTTGGTAGGCGGCAAACGACATGAGCTGGAAATGAGATGAGCCGCCAGCAACCGTCAATGAAAAGGGCGCTCGCTGATTCCTCACTTCTCCTGCAGTAGGCCGCTGTCCACCAGCCACTCGGTGAAGCGGGTGGGCCAGCGGGAGGCGGCGGTGGGTTTGGCGTCGTGTTTATAGCCGAAGCCGTGGCCGGCGTTGGCGAAGAGGTGGAGCTCGGCCTTCACACCGGCGGCCTTGTATTTGAGGTAGAGGGTGGCCATGCCTTCGGAGATGTCCGGGCGGTCGCTGTAGCCGGCGGCGATGAAGAGCGGGGGCATGCCTTTTTTAGCGTCAAAGAGGCCGGAGGTGCCGGGGTAGATGAGGCCCTGGAAATCCGGGCGGCTGCTCTGCTGCTCGATGGGGTCAGCGGATTCTTTGCTGCCGGGGTCGTTCGTCATGGCGGCAAAGGCGGCGAGTTCGCCGCCGGCGGAAAAGCCCAGGATGCCGATGCGGTCTGGCTGGATGTGCCATTCGGCGGCGCGGCTGCGCACGGTGCGGAGGGCGCGGCGGGCATCTGCCATGGCGTGGTCCTGGATGGTGTAGGTGCTGCCTTTTTCCCGAGCCAGGCGGTATTTCAGCACAAAGGCGGCGATGCCGTGGTCGCGGAACCATTCGCCCAGGGCGAAGCCCTCGTGGCCCAGGCAGAGCTTTGAGTGGCCGCCGCCGGGGCAGATGATGACGGCGGTGCCGGTGGCTTTGTCCGCGGCGGGAACAAAGGGCGTGATGGAGGGGTTGTGGACGTTGCAGACGTTGCTGCCCTCGGTTTTCTCCGGCTCGGCGGCACGGGCCTCGGAGCCGGGAGCGCCTTTGGGCCAGAGGGGCAGGGAGGCGGGGGTGTCTGCGGCGGTGGAGAGGGCCGGGGGCAGGAAAAGGAGGCAGGCGAGGAGGGCGCGGTTCATGGGCGAAATGTAACGCTGAGAAAGCCGAACTTTACGCGAAATGATCGCCTCATTGACAAATCGCAGAGTCCCGCTAGTTTCGCGCCCCCCTTTCCTGGGGAGGCCGTGACTTGTCCGGTCTGTCTGCTTCTCTCCTCCGACTTTCACCACCCCACACGCCCATGCCAAAGACATTCAGGACCTACCAGCCTTCCAAGCGCACGCGCAAGCAGCAGTTTGGTTTCCGCGCCCGCACGAAGACCGCGAATGGACGCGACATCCTGCGCCGCCGCCGCCGTGCCGGACGCAAGCGTCTCCTGCCGAAGGGTGTGGAAATCCACTTCAAGCGTCACACCCAGCAGCACGCTTAGTCCTGCTGCGGCGCGCTCCTCATCATGCGCCTTCCATCCAGCCTGCGGATGAAACTCGCGTGCGATTTTGCACGCGTGAAGTCCCAGGGCAGCAGCCAGGCCGGAAAATATCTGGTGCTGGGTGTCCTGCGGGTGGAAGCCCTGGAGGAGTTCCAGTTTGGCCTCATCACCGGGGGAAAGCTGGGCAATGCCGTGGTGCGCAACCGCATCCGCCGTCTGCTGCGCGAGATCGTGCGCGCCCACCGGGCGGAGATCGCCCCGGGCTGGCAGATGGTGATCATCGCCCGCTGGCGCGCCCCCCAGGCCACGCTGGCCGAACTGGAAAATGACTGGCTGCGGCTGGCGCGGCGCCTGGGCCTGCTGACTCAGAAGCCTTCTGCCCCGCCCGCACCATGAAATGGCTCATCCGAATTTTCATCCGCGGCTACCAAGTGTTCATCTCCCCCGTCATTCACGCCATTGGCGGTCCCGGCTCCGGATGCCGCTACACCCCGACCTGCTCGCGCTATTTCCTCGAGGCGGTGGAAACCCACGGCGTGCTGCGCGGCTCCTGGCTGGGGATCTGCCGCATCTGCCGCTGCCACCCCTGGGGCGGCCACGGGCATGATCCGGTGCCGGGGAAGAAATGACGAAACCCGAATGAGGAATGACGAATTTTTTCCAACAGTGTAATCGCGTGCCGGGCATCCTTCGTCATTGCTGCATTCTCCCTTCGTCACTGTTTACAGACCCCGCCTTTGCCCTGACTGTGAAGGCCCGCCTTCACAAAAAACCCCCTCTCACCCAAAGCTAAAATTTCATGGACCGCAAAAGTTGGATCGCCGTGACGCTGTGCGTCATCCTCATTGGAGTGAACTGGCACTACATGCAGGAAAACCAGAAGCTGGCGCAGGCCGAGACGGCGCGCAAAAAGCAGGAGGAAGCCGCGAAGAAAGCCACTGAGAAACCGGCCCCTGCCGCGACGGCAAATGCCGCCACCGGCACCACCCCCGGAGCTGGCACATCTCCCGCCGCGCCCGCAGCCCCGGTGCTGCCGGAAGAGACCCACACCCTGAAAGTCGGCACCGTCACGTATGAGCTCACGTCGAAGGGCGGCGGCATCGCCCGTGCGGCGCTGGCGGGTACGGACCAGGTGACCCTGAACAAGAACGGCCTGGAGCCGGTGGGCGCTCTGCGGCGCGAGCCCGGCGGGCTGGACGCGGTCGCTTACAAGCTGACCGCGAAGAGCGACAAGAGCGCGACGTTTGAAGGAACCACTGCGGAGGGCATCCAGGTCACGAAGACCTACACCCTGACCGAAGGCGCGGAAGGCGACGAGCACCTTGTTGATCTCGCGATCACCCTGAAGAACACCGGCACCGCGCAGCACCGTTCCGAGGAGTATTACCTCTACGCCGGCGCCGCCACCGCGCTGAAACATGACGAAGGCCGCTACGACGGCTTCTTCTGGAACAACTCCGGCGATGCCGACTACCAGCTCTCCAAGTACTACGGCAAGGGCTTCTTCAGCGATGCGCCGACGGAGTACAAGCACCCCTACAATGCACTGCGCTGGTCCGGGGTGATGACGCGCTTTTACACCCACATCCTCACCCGCATGGCGGCGAAGGACGCGCCGGCCAAGTTCTGGTCCTCACGCCGCAAGCTCGCGCAGCCGATCGATGCGGCGAATGTGGGCAAGTCTGGGATCGACGACTACACCTATGATGCCGCCATGAGCCTGCCGGTGGTGGATCTCGCGCCGGGCGCCTCGGTCACAGAGAACTACCAGATCTACCTGGGCCCGAAGGAGTACGACCGCCTCAGCAAGATCGGCCATCAGCGCAGCTATGCGATGTTCTACGGTTACTTCAGGTGGGTGAGCATCGGCTTGTCCAAGGTCATGCGCTGGATGCACGATCTCAGCGGGAGCTGGGGGCTGGCGGTCATCCTGCTCACCATCTTTGTGCGCCTTTGCCTGTGGCCCATCCATGCCAAGTCCACCATGACCATGAAGCGCATGGGCCTGCTGGGTCCGAAGATGAAGGAGCTGCAGGCAAAGTACAAGGACAATCCGCAGCAGCAGCAGATGGAGACGATGAAGCTCTACAAGGACTACGGCGTGAATCCGCTGGGCGGCTGCCTGCCGCTGTTCCTGCAGTTCCCCATCTTCATCGGCCTCTACAGCGTGCTGGAAGTGGCGGCGGAGCTGCGCGGCCAGTCCTTCTGGTGGGTGCGTGACCTCGCCGCCGCAGACACCCAGGGCAGCGTCCTGGGCTTCAACATCAACCCCCTGCCGCTCATCATGGGACTGACGATGGTGGCGCAGATGAAGCTGACGCCGCAGCCCGCCACGGTGGACAAGACGCAGCAGCGCATCTTCATGCTCATGCCGCTGTTCTTCCTGTGGATCAGCTATGACTTCGCCGCCGCGCTGGCGCTGTACTGGTCCACGCAAAACATCTTCAGCATCTTCCAGACCCGCATCATGAAGCTCTACATGCCGGAGCCCAAGCTGGAGAAAGTGGTGCAAAAACCCGTGTCCAGAGTCGCCCCGGCCCAGGGCAATCCGTTCTTCAATTCGGGAGCGCCGCAAAAGGACAAGAAAAAAGGCCCGAAGCCGCCGCGCCTCGGAGGCTAGCGGGGAGAAATGACGAAATCAGAATGAGGAATGACGAATGACGAATGAATGTAGAATGACGAAGCCCGGAGGACAGTTCGAACTTGTTCATTCGTTCCTCATTCGGCATTGATTCGCTTCGTTCGATTCTGGTTTTGTCATTGACCCATACCGCCACCCTCATTGTCCCAGCAACCGAGCCCCATGACCCCTCTCGAACACGCCCGCCAAATTCTCGACACCATGCTCGGTTATCTGGGCTTTGTGGTCCAGATCGAGGAGGACAACGGTCCGGACGGCCCCACGCTGCAGGTGCTGACGGATGATTCAGATGCGCTCATCGGCCGCCGGGGGGAGACGCTGGAGGACATCCAGTACCTGGTGAACCGCGTGCTGCAGCGGCACCTCAAGGACGCCCCGCGCATCCGGGTGGACGTGGAGTTTTACCGCTCCATGAGGGAGGACAAGATGGTGGCCCGCGCCAAGGAACTGGGAGACCGCGTGCGCGCCACCGGGCAGAGCGCCGACCTGCCGCCGATGAACAGCTACTACCGCCGGCTGATTCACAACGTCTTTGTGAACGACGCGGAAGTGATGAGCGTAAGCCAGGAGGGCGGCGCCCGCTTCAAGCGCATTGTGCTGAAATTGCGCCCCCGCTGAAGCTTTCCGACCCCGCGAGAGGAGGAAAATCAGCTTCGTTCTTTACTCGCGGCGCGGTTTTGAGTTATTTCTCGAAACCCGCGCAAATTGCCGCGCCGCCGTCAGCTCCGTTCCTTCCTCTTCATCCAACCCCGCATCCCCATGAAATTGAGTCGCACCCCGTCCGTCGTCCTTGCACTTGCCTGCAGCGTCGGATTTCTGAACGCCGACACCGTGACCCTCAAGAATGGCACCAAGCTGGAGGGCACCATCCTCTCCGAGACGCCGCAGTCCATCCGCATGAAGTACCGCGTGACGGGGAAGATCATGGATGACAAAGAAATCCCGCGGAGCGAGATCGCCGAAGGCGGCATCATCAAGCAGAAGCCGGAGGAGGTGGAGCTGCTGGCGCTGAAAAAGCTCGTTCCGGCGCCGGACCTGCTTTCGGCGGAGGGCTACGAGACGCTCATTCAGGACAGCCTGCGTCCCTTCCTGAACCGCTACCCCGGGACCAAGGAGGCCGCGGAGGTGGAGGAAATGATGAAGCAGGTGCAGGAGGAGAAGGAAAAGGTGGTGGGCGGTGGTGTGAAGCTGGAGGGCAAATGGCTCACCCGTGAAGAGGCAAAGGCCGAGGAGCTCAACATCAAGGCCCACGTGATTTTTACCGCGCTCCAGGAGAAGGCGGAGGCCAAGGACTACTCCGGCGCGCTGAGGGAATTCGACAAGCTGGAGGACCCGCGGAGCGGCAACCCCGCCGCCGTGGACTACCCGAAGGCCGTCACGATCATTCTCGACGTTTTGAAAAACTACGAATCGCAGGTCACGCAGATGGTCCAGCAGCAGCCCATCTGGCAGAGGACCCGTGAAGAGGGCGTGAAAAAGCTCATCGAGCCCGAGCTGAGCCGTACGAACGAGGCGATCAAAAAGGAGAGGGATAACTGGAAGACCACCTACGACCAGGAGCGCAAGACCACGCGCTGGTTCACCCCTTACAAGTACGACCCGGAGAATCTGAAGCTCCTGGCCAAGACCATCACTGAGGAAACGGACCGGCTGAAGAGTCTGGACCTCGCCGCGATCACCAAGGTCAACGAGGCCATCGCCCGCCTGCTGCGCGCAGACGCCAGGGCTGGGAAGGACAAGGCCGAGCTGACGAAGATGGGAGAGGCCATCGTGGAAGGTGAAGCGGCGGCGGCACGTGCCGATGCCAAGAGCAAAGAATTCTACAAGGCGGTCTTTACCAGCTACCGTGGGCGTCATGCCTACTGGGCCCAGCAGCTCAGCGCTACGCCTGCGCAGATGCAGGCCGCGCCCACCGGTGCGGCAGGCGGCTCCAGCGCCATCGCCGGCACCGCCACGCCTGGAATGGATGACAAAGTGGCCGCGGCGCTCGCCGCTGCTGGAGCCGGCGGCGCTCCTGCCCCGGGCACCGTGCCCGGGGCCGCGCCTGCTCCTGGTGCCATGCCGGGCCAGCCTGGCGCGTATCCTGCCCAGCCCGGTGCCTATCCGCAGCAGCCTGGCGCTTACCCAGGGCAGCCAGGGGCGTATCCTGCCCAGCCTGGAGCTTATCCGCAGCAGCCAGGCGCGTACCCAGCCCAGCCCGGGGCCTACCCGCAGCAGCCTGGCGCGTATCCGGCGCAGCCAGGTGCTCCTTATCCCGCGCAGCCCGGCGCTTACCCGGCGCAGCCTGGAGCCTACCCGCAGCAGGCAGGTGCTCCGTATCCGGGGCAGCCGGGTGCTTATCCGCAGCAGCGGCCAGGCGGCGCCCCCCAGCCCCCGGCTGCCGCGCCCACTCCGGCTCCCGCTCCTGAGGAAGAAGGCATGAGCACCATGAACATGATCCTCATCGGCATCGGTGTGGTGGTGCTGGTGCTGCTGCTCACCCTCCTGGGCGGCGGCAAGAAGAAGAAAAAATGAGCGGCCGGGAGCCGTGCGAGGACGTGATCGCTGGGTGGGTGTGGCGACAGCCCGCCCGCCCATCCCCGTGCTGTCAGGCCACCGGCCTGCGAACGCCCTCGCCGTCGGACGGTTTGGCGGAGCGGGTGTGGGCATGGAAACATCCTCAACGCCAAACACATCCGGCCAACGGCTGGCAGCGGGCTCGTCGCGTCACTCACCGGCGGCCGAGGCGGTGAACCCGGGGCGGGCGGATGAAAACCTCGGAACACAGGCACGAAAAAAGGGAGGGCCTCGCAACCCTCCCTTTTCGCTTAAGCACACACTGGAAAAAAATCAGCCTTCGCTCTGGGCCTGATCCTTCACGGACATGGCGTCCTTGCCCTGGCGCTGGCGGAGGTAGTGCAGGCGGGCGCGGCGCACGCGGCCGGACTTGGTCACTTCCACCTTGGCCACCTTCGGGCTGTGCAGGGGGAACACACGCTCCACACCTTCGCCATAGGAAATCTTGCGGACGGTGAAAGCTTCGTTGATGCCATGGCCTTTGCGGGCGATGACGATGCCGGCGAAAATCTGGATACGCTCTTTGTCGCCTTCCACCACTCGGGTGTGCACCTTGACGCTGTCACCCACGGTGAAAGCGGCGACTTCCTTCTTCAACTGCTCTTGATTGATCTTTTCGATGATGTTCATGACAGGCTCCTTGGCCACGCTGCGCAAGGCCGTCAAACAGTCAGGCCGGGGGCGAGGGGCGGGGAAGTTGCCGAGTTCCCGTCATTTAGCAACCTGTTTTTCCCCGTACTGGAATCCGCCCGGCTCCCGCCTATCCTCCCCCGCTCATGGAACCCACCGTTTTAGCCCTGATCCGCGCCGCCATCGCTGAAGATGTCGGCAGCGGAGACGTCACCTCCACCTACTTCATTCCCGCCGACTCCCGCTCCAGGGCGGAGGTGGTCGCCCGTGAGCCGGGCGTCGTCTCCGGGGCGGAGGTGGCCGTGGCCGTGTTCAAGGAGATCGACCCCTCTTTGGAGGTGGAGGTCTGCCTGCCGGATGGCAGCCCTTTTGAGCGCGGCAGCGTCCTCATGAAGATCTCCGGCAGCACGCGCTCCCTGCTCACGGCGGAGCGCATCGCCCTGAACTTCCTCCAGCGCCTGTGCGGCGTGGCCACGCAGACGCGGCGCTACGTGGAGGCGGTGAAACCCCACCCCGTGCAGATCTGGGACACGCGGAAAACCACCCCCGGCTGGCGTTTGCTGGAAAAAACGGCGGTGAAGGACGGCGGCGGCACCAACCACCGCATGGGCCTGTATGACCACGCCATGGTCAAGGACAACCACCTCGCCGCCAGCAGCGACCACGCCGCCCTCCAGGCCGCCATCCACAAGCTGCGGGCCGAGCGCCCGGGCGTGCGTGTGCAGCTCGAGGCGGACACACTGACCCAGGTGGCCGATTTCCTCACCCTGGAAGGCGTGGACATGCTGCTGCTGGACAACATGAGCCCTGACCAACTGCGCGAGGCGGTGAAACTGGCGGGCGGCAAACTCTGGCTGGAGGCCAGCGGGGGCATCACGCTTGAGACCATCAAGGATGTGGCTGCCACCGGGGTGAACGCGATCTCCGTGGGGGCGCTGACGCATTCCGCGCGGGCGCTGGATCTGGGGCTGGATTTTAAGTGAGCGGCACGAGGGGCACTCCCGGCCGCCGTTCAGCGCCTTATCACACAAGGAAAAAAACGACGGCCGCTTATTTCACGGGCTCATACTGCCAGGCCCAGTCGCCGAGGTAGTCGCGCTTGTTCAGTTTGGCCGTTCCCTTGCTGTCCAGGCTGACTTTGCCGTCGTCGTCTTTGCCGTCAAAGCCCACGGACCAGAGCTGATAGCGTCCGTCGGGTGTGGTGCGGTAGCGCATGGGCTTCCCATCGCAGGGATCCAGCGGGACCGCGGACAGAAATTCCGGAGCAAGCTCTGCCAGCGTGGCGGGATAGCGCGCGTGCTTCAAAAAGAAACGTTCGAGTGCGAGGGCTGCCAAAGCCTGGCGTTCGCGAGCCTGGGTGAGGAGGGTTTTGTTGGCGACGGTGGTGAAGGCGGGGATCATGAGATTCGCCATGATGCAGTCCGCATGCAGGATCGGGTTGCGTTTTTGCTCCAGTTCCGAAGAGATTTGGTCTCCATTCCGGAACAGTCCCGCGACACCGCCGTCCCTCAGCGGATGAAGGATGTGCTTCCATTCCATTTCGAGGATCGCGCTTTTCCAGTGGTCAAACAGCCCGCCGGGGGTGGAGCGTGATGTAGCGACGGCAAGGGGGGAGGAAGCACCGGCGAGGGAGTCGGCAGACTCCTGTCCGGCTGCTTTTTTTCCGCCGGCGGTGGTCTGAAGGTACTCCAGCGAGGTGATGCTGGCGGCCAGTTCTCCGCGGAACGACTGAAGCAGCGCTTTGTCGAGATCATGGCGTTTGAGGCATTGCTCAAGAAGGCTCAGGTCGGCCTCGGAAAATGCCTTTTCCCGCAGGCCTGTCCAGATCCCTTCCAGCACCGTGTACTCGGCGGTGGCGCCCACCAGGAAACCGATCAGCAGTGGCTCGCCCTCACAAGCCTGGCCGATCTTTTCGGCGGCCAGAAGGCTGCGTGCCGCCTCGGCTCCCTGTCCGGCATGGATGGCCGCGAGGGCACGCAGACCAAGGGCACGTGAGAGCTGCAGCGCCAGGGTGTAGTGAGGCAGCGGCAGCGTGAAAAGCATGCCAGGAAGCTCCCGCTCAGGCAGGCCAGGCGTGAACAGGGCCTCGCTGCGCTGGGGAGACAGATCGGACAACTGCTTTAGCACCGGAAATTTGGCGTCCAGGGCCGCGAGCACCTCCTTGCTGGCGACGGGAGAGGTGGCTGGCAGTTCAAGGAACTTTGTCTCCCGGAGAAACGTGGCCCAGGTTTGCATGTCTGCCGGCTGTCCCGCATCCAATCCCCTTGTGGGCGGGGCGTTGCCGGCCAGCTTCAGGGCCGAGAGCGCCTTGCGTCTGGCACCGGCCTCTCCTTTGGACTCGTCGCTGCCGATCACTTCCGTAATGCCGCGGAGAGGCTCGATGGCCAGGAGGTTCTTCGTCTCCGGCGGTGTCCGGGGCAGCAGTTTGCGGAAGTCGAGGGTTTCGCCTTCGTGTTCGATCATCGCCTTCGCAGCCGCCCAGCGGCGGCGGCCGCTCCAGTTCGTCCAGACATAGAGCAGGGCGATGAGAGTGACGAGGGTGATGAGGATCCACAGGAGGATGCGGGCGGCGCGGCTGGAAAGAAAGTGGCGGATCATGGTATGAAGTGGTAGAAGGGTGGACTGGAAGGAAGGGAGGGAGGAATGAAAGGGGTCAGTTTGCGGCCAGCAGAGCCTCGATCTGCGCGGCGCGCTGCTGCCAGAGCAGGGCCGGGGCGGCGCCGCGGCTCAGGGCGGTGCTTTGCGGTGCCTCCTCAGCAGGCGTGCCGAAGAACAGGATCACCGTGGCGGCCCAGGCCAGGCTCCAGCCGGCCACGAGCCAGCGCGGGGTGCGTGCGGTGCGCGGTGCAGCAGGTGCTGTGGCCGCAGCGGTGGTGGCGGTCTGCAGCATCTCATCCCGCCAGGCCGTGGGCAGCTCGCGTCGGCGCAGGGCGCCCAGCGCGTTTTCAAAGGGGTCGGGGTTCGGGTTCATGAGGGTTTCAGTTCATCGTAAAGGGGGCGCAGTTCGCTGCGCAGCTTCTCCAAAGCGTAGCGGTAGCGGCTGGCGGCGGTGTTCAGCGGGATGCCCTGCACCTCCGCGATCTCTTCAAAGGTCAGGCCGTCCCACAGCTTGAGCTGGGCCACGCTGCGCTGCTCCAGAGGCAGCAGCGCCAGCGCGCGGGAGAGCCGCCGTGCCAGCTCCGCCTGGTCCGGATCCTCCTGGCTGGCAAACATCTCCACCGGCGCGGCGTCCTCGGCATCCCGCCGCACGCGGTGCCGCCGCAGCCAGTCGATGGCATGGTGGTGCGCCAGGCGCAGCAGCCAGGCGCGCATGCTGGCGATGCCCGGGGGTATCTGCTGCCGCGCCAGCTTGATGCAGAGCTCCTGCAGCAGGTCCTTGGCGTCCGCCTCATTCCCGGTGAAGCTGGTGAAATAATGGAACAGGCCCGCCGCGTGGGCGTCATAGAGTTCGGGCAGTGTCGGAGCGGCGGCCATGAGAGGAGGGCAGTTTCATGGACAGGACGAATGGCGGCGAGATTTTTGTCTGTGCGAATTTCCGCCCCCGGCCATTTTCGGTGTGGAACAGCGCAAAATTACCCTTGTAATCCCTGGCGCTGGCAGCATCCTCCCGCCCAACTTTTTTCACGCATGTCACGTCCTCCCAATCGCGGCCCATCACGCAGCGGCCCCCCCAATCGCGGCTCCGGTCCTTCACGCGGTGGCCCGCCCAACCGTGGTTCCGGCCCTCCCCGCACCGGTGGCGGCCCGCCGCGCTACGCCGCCCCGCCGCCGCGCCCGCCGGAGCCGGAAGACACCGGCAAGCAGAAGGAGGAGGCCATCGAGCTGGAAGGCACCATCGCCGCCGTGCTCGCGGGCACCATGTTCCGTGTGAAGCTGCGCAACGGTCACGAAGTGCTCGCCCACATCTCTGGAAAGATGCGCAAAAAATTCATCCGTCTCGTCATCGGCGACGCGGTGAAGATTGAAATGTCGCCCTACGACATGGACAAGGCGCGCATCGTTTATCGCATCGGCTAAGCTGACGCCCAGGCAGGCCCTCGCGATCATGGCTGGAGACATTGTTTACTTCGACCTCGAAACACGGCGCACCGCGAACGACGTGGGCGGCTGGGGCAACAAGCACAAGATGGGCATCTCCGTCGCCTGCACCTTCAGCACGAAGAACAACGAGTACAGCATCTACACGCAGGAGGAGGCGCCCGCGCTCATCCGGCAGCTCAAGGAGGCGGACCTCGTGGTGGGCTTCAACCACATCGGCTTCGACTACGAAGTGCTCAAAGGCCACGACCTGCTGTTTGATCCCGCCGATCTCCCGCACAGCCTGGATCTGCTCATCGATCTGGAAAAAATTCTCGGCCACCGCATCAAGCTCGACGCCGTGGCCGCCGCCACGCTCGGCACCGGCAAGACCGCCGACGGTCTCGACGCCCTCAAATGGTGGCAGCAGGGAGAGGTGGCGAAGATCGCCGAATACTGCTGCTACGACGTGAAGGTGACCAAGTGCGTGCACGAGTACGGCATCGAGCACGGGCATGTGAAGTATCATGACCGCAATGGCCGCGAGCAGATGGCCAAGGTGGGATGGAAGAGCGTATGAAGCCGCTGCTGCGCCTGCTCCTGCGCGCAGGCTGGGCGCCTGTGGCGGTGCTGATTTTTCATCGTGCGATCATGTTCACACCCTGGCGGAAGCCGCTGGATTTTGTGATGCACTACAGCGGCGGCGTGGCCATCGCGTTTTTCCTCTGGCATGCGCTCGACTGCTTCGCGCATTGGTTCGGCCAGCTCACCGCCTTTGCGCGCTATCTCTTCACCTTTGCCCTGGCCTGCACGGTGGGCCTGTTCTGGGAGTTTGCCGAGCTGTATTCCGATGTCTTCCACGGCACGCACATCCAGCAAAGCGTGCGCGAAACCCTGCGCGACCTCATCGCCGACGCCACCGGGGCGCTGACCACGCTGGCGCTGGTGTGGCTGGTGAGATGCCGCCGCGCGAAGCGCCCGGCATAGTGGCCGTCTCGCTCCGCGAGATGAGCCCAGCGCTCACGCCAGGTCTCACGCTGCCGCTATTCGGAAAATGATTTCGCCCTGCGAAGCGCCGGGGTCCTCTCGCGGAGCGAGAGGACTACAGTACTACCCGCCAGCCAGCCACGTTTGGAACGCCGCCTCCACACGCTCCAGCATCTGGGCGCGATTCCGCCGCACATCGCAGAACTGCTGCCAGCGCGAGACATCCTCACCGCCGCCTTCGATCTCCGCAATGAACTCGGCCACCAGCCCTGCCTGATCGCGATGCTGTTCGCGCAGGTAGGCCGTGCAGTCTGCGGCGGTCTGTTGCAGTCGGTTTTTCGTGCCCAAGGCCATGAGGGTATTCATCCGGTGTTCTGCAATCCCCGGCAACTGGGAAAAGTAGTTTAGAAAAGAGGCGCCATTCAGGCTCTTGGAGCTCAGTCTTAATCTCGAAACTTGACCAACATAAGGTGCCAGCCAAGATCATGCATCTAATTATGCAAGACTATGTCTGCCGGACGCGCGCTCAAAAGAAAGCCGAAGCTGACTATGCGGCTTTGATCGCGGACACACAAAAAGCGGACCGATTGTACAACGACCTGCCTGAAACAAAGGGAGGGAGCATCATTAGCACAGATCTGGCACGCCATTTAGACGCACGTTATGCCAGCGATTCCGCCAAGGGCAGGCCCTGCGACCTCGCCCCCTCCTGGGCACATGCATGGCGCTATGCACAGGACAGACTTGACCGCGAGATCTCCCGCCGTGGCAGACGCAGCAGACTTCGTCTGATGTCCGGTGGCTGGGGCTCTGGCAAGACCTATGCACTGGAACGCCTGAAGGAAACAAACACCCAGGCCGATCTCGTCTGGGATGGTACTTTGGGAGATTTCAAATGGGCCAGAGCGACCATGAACAAAGCCCTGGCGCGAGACTGGCAGATTCTGGTCTTCCACGTGCATCGGAATGTGGAGCTGGCACTTTATGGAGCCATTCAGCGCAGTCTGGAAGAAGGGCGCTCCGTACCTCTGGCTGATCTGGCGGGAAACCACCGTAAAGTCCAAAGAGTGGTCAAAAGCCTCTACCGCCTGTTTGGAAATCATCCTCTCATTCATTTCCATCTTGTTCACAACACCGGCACCCGCGAGGTGCCTGGAAATTCACTGCTGCTCGACCTCGAAACTATTGCTTCAGGCGGCGCGCTGCATTATTCTACGAAGTATGAAAGCTACCACGCCCAAGCTGCGAAAGAAATCCACCGCCACGGCTAAGAAGGGGGCAAAGACTGGCGGCAGCGTGAGTGTGACCGTAACGAGCAAGAAGGGGAAGAAGGTGACGCATATCGATCGCATCCCAAACACCACCTTCACTGCCAGGAATTCGGCGACGGGGCAATTTATGGACATCCGTGCTGAGAAGATTCGCGGTAAACGGAATGAGCCGAGCTGGGTCCGCCTGGAAGTTAAAGGCCTCATGGACGCGCTATCGGGGCGCTGAGAACAACCGGAGTTTCGTGCGGCGGGGGTGGTCTGGGCGCATGCTTTCTGCGGAAGATGAAGAGGCACTTCGCGCAATCTCCGCCCACCTCCCGACGTTTCATCCGCTGCCATGACCACCCCCGCCTTTCTTGATGTCTCCCGCCGCCACTTCTTCCGGCAGTCCGGCCTGGGGCTGGGCTCCATGGCGCTGGGGTCCATGCTCGCGCGCGATCTCCCCGCTGCCGCCGGCATTGCGGGGCCGCGCCCGCACTTCGCGCCGAAGGCGAAGCACATCATCTACCTGCACATGATCGGCGCGCCCTCGCAGCTCGATCTGTTTGATTACAAGCCGCGGCTGCAAAAGATGGACGGCCAGAACTGCCCGGAGGAGCTCACCAAGGGCAAGCGCTTTGCCTTCATCGGCGGAGAGATGAAACTGGCGGGCACGGAATTCAAATTCCACCGCCACGGCCAGAGCGGCCTGGAGCTGAGCGAGCTGCTGCCGCACCTCGGCACCGTGGCGGATGACATCTGCGTGGTGAAGTCCCTGCACACCAATGAGATCAATCACGCGCCGGCGCAGATGTTTCTGCACACCGGCTTCGGCCAGGGCGGGCGGCCCAGCATGGGCGCGTGGGTGACCTACGGCCTCGGCACGGAAAACCGCGACCTGCCCGCCTACGTGGTGCTGCTCTCCGGTCCCGCCGGCGGCGCGGGCTCCACGCTGTGGAGCACCGGCTTCCTGCCCAGCGTGTATCAGGGCATCCAGTTCCGCGGCAGCGGCGAGCCCGTGCTCTTTCTTGGCAATCCACCCGGGCACAGTTCCAAAGACCGCCGCTATGTGCTGGATGCGGTGAAGGCGCTGAATGAGCAGCAGCTCGGCGTGGTGGGAGATCCGGAGATCGCCACGCGCATCAGCCAGTATGAAATGGCCTACCGCATGCAGACCAGCGTGCCGGAACTGATGGACATCTCGCGCGAAAACAAGGCGACGCTGGACATGTACGGCGCGCAGCCCGGCAAGGCCTCCTTCGCCAGCAACTGCCTGCTCGCCCGCCGCCTCATCGAGCGCGGCGTGCGCATGGTGCAGCTCTTCGATTCCGACTGGGACCACCACGGCGGTCTCAAGCAACGCCTCACCGCCAAGGCGAAGGACGTGGACCAGCCCATGGCTGCGCTGCTGCGCGATCTCAAGCAGCGCGGTCTGCTGGATGAAACGCTGGTCATCTGGGGGGGCGAATTTGGCCGCACCCCGCTGCGGCAGGGCGCGAACCAGGACGGCACCAAGACCTCTCCCGGTCGCGACCACCACAAAGACGCCTACACCATGTGGATGGCCGGCGGCGGCACCCGGCCCGGCACCGTGTATGGCCGGACGGACGACTTCGGCTTCAACATCGCCGAAAACGGCGTGCACACCCACGACCTCAACGCCACGGTGCTGAACTTACTGGGACTCGACCACGAACGCCTCACCTTCCGCTATCAGGGGCGCGACTTCCGGCTGACGGATGTGCATGGGGAGCTGGTGCCGGGGATTGTGGGGTGAGCAAGACATCCAGGAGCTTCTTATTTCCATGCCATCTCTTCGTGCTTTTTTCATCGCGGCAATCGTACTGGGTTCCTTTGCTCAAGGGCGCGCCCAAGATGCCACTCCAACTCCGGCCCCCATTTCTGTCTGGCCTGAGGGGAAGATGCCAGGCAAAGGCGCCGCCGCGCCCGAAGGTGTGGGCCACAGCACCAATGATGTCCTTCGCATTATCAATGTCAGCAAGCCCACGATGACGATCTACCCGGCACCGGCTTCCAAAACGGCTGAAAAAGCCGCTCCTGCCATGGTGGTATGTCCAGGCGGAGGCTATGGCCTCCTGGCCTACGACAAGGAGGGCGTCGAAATCGCCACATGGCTGAACTCGCTCGGCATCACAGGCGTTGTTTTGAAATATCGCGTCCCCGGAAACCGCGATGGTGCGCTCTGTGATCTTGAGCGGACGATACGGCTTCTGCGCGCGAATGCCGGGGAATGGAAGATCCATCCCGCAAAGATCGGTGTCATTGGTTTTTCCGCCGGAGGCCATTTGTGCGCCCGCCTCAGCACCAACTCCGGCAAGGCCTTTTATGCTGACATCGACGCCGTGGACACGCAGTCCATCCGTCCAGATTTTGCGTTGCTGATCTACCCGGGATTCATGGCGGACGCCTCAGGGAAGCCAGCGCCGGAACTGCCCATCACTCCGGCCGTCCCGCCTCTTTTCATCGCCCAGGCCGAAGACGACAAGCTCGTTGCCGGAACCAAGATTTTTTACGCAGGTCTTCGAGAGGCAAAGCTTCCTGTGGAGGCTTATTTCGTGGCGAAGGGCGGCCATGGTCATGGTCTTCGGGGCTCAGGCCCCCTTGCCGAGTGGCCGCAGCGGGCCGTGGAGTGGCTGAAGAAAAATGGGGTTCTTTGAAGGGCGCCCGCATCTCCCGGCCGCCCGGCGGGCGGTCCTTCGCATGCCACGCGCATCTCTGGAAACAGCGCGCCCCAGAGTGACCTACTACCGCTCGGTTGGAACGCTCTCGCCGTTGTCTGGCATTTGAACCCATGACCTCCACGCCACGGTACTGAATTTATTGGGTCTTGATCATGAGCGGCTGACCGCCGGTATCCGGGGCGCGATTTCCTGCTGACGGAGGCGCATGGGGAGCTGGTGCCGGGGGTTGTGGGATGAAGCTGGTAGAGCCTAATCTCGTACCCATCAAAAAAGTTCCGTTGCTTGTGCTGCGAGTTGTGTGAGGATGCTTGACCCTACGTCAAGTTTAGTTTACATCTCGAGCGAACGTTCAGCTCACGCCCAACGTGCTTCAACCCGGTTCATATGAAGTCCTGATCTTCCGACATGCTTCGGAGGAAAGTCCCTATCTGGACTGGCTGGAAACGCTGGACTGGAAAATGCAGGAACGCATTTTGGCGCGGGTGGCCCGGATGAAAAAGGGCCAGTTTGGCGACTGCAAATCTCTTGATCGAGGCCTGTACGAGCTGCGGCTGTTTTTCGGGCCGGGCTATCGGGTTTACTTTGGCGAACACAAGGGAAAAACCGTCATCATCCTTGGTGGAGGAGACAAGGCCACGCAAAGCAAAGACATCAAGCGAGCCAGGGAATATTGGAAAACGTATCAGGAGGACCATCCATGAAAGCACCGAAGAAAAGCAGCACCGTCTCTCTTGATTCCGTGAGACTGAAGCAGCTCAGCGATCCGAAGCGGGCTAAATACGCCATCAAACTGGCGCTCGAAGAATTCGAACAGGACAATGATGTGGACATGCTGCTGGATACTTTGCGCCTCGTCGCCCAGGCCCAGGGTGGCCTTGCGTCCCTGGCACGCAAGACGGATGTCAGCCGGCAGGCTCTCCACGAGGCGCTCTCACCGCAGGGAAACCCGCGCCTGCGCACCTTTCAGAATGTGCTGGGTTCCCTCGGCCTGCGCATGGCCGTCAAGCCCATGAGGGCGGCAGCCAAAAAGGCAGCGCGTTCTGCCGCCTGAGGTTATTTGATTTGGGGGGCTCTGCGCAGCCCTCCACAGAAGTTGTACCTTCATCCCGGCGTGAACCGACGGCGAATTCATTTCGTGCCGCGGAGCCTATCTCCCTATGTTCAAACCCACAGCGCTATTCTTTGAATCATGAAGCGGAAACAGGAGTTTTATCCGCATTATGAAAGCCTCATCCATCCTTCTGATTTCTTTCGCGGTCCTGGCGTTTGCCTGGCCCGCCGTGGCGCAAACCCCGGCACCGGTGGAAACCATTCGGCCGGCTATCATTCCTGCCAGCCAGACATCCGTGAAAACGCAGAGCGCCACCACTGCTCCCAAGGCTGCTGTCCCTGCACCCGAGCCAGCGAAGGGCGTGGTGACGAACCCCGCTCCGGTCAGTCCCCCGCATGCCACCCTGATCTCTGAAAACAGCGCGCCCCAGCGAGATCTCACCGTGATTTATTACCGCCCGGTGGGTGCGGTCTCGCCGCAGTCTGGCATCCGCACCTACCCTGGCACGACGGCGGCGCACATCACCCATGGCGCCACGCGGACCTCCAGCGGTGTACCTGCAGGCAGCACCTTTGCCAGACTGGCGGGAAGCAATGGATCGAGAGCCACCCGGCCCTCCACCAAGGCGGTCACGGTGGGCACGCGCTGATGCGGCTTCGGACAGCCGAAGATCCATCCACACGGGGACTTCCTTCCAATAAAGAAAAATAACCGATGCGACGAACTGCTGGCGTGGGCCCTGCGAGGAGGTATCGTACCGTCCTGCTGTGTTCCAGTTTTTCTGGCAGGCACTCATATTTCATCGATTTACCCCCCTTTCTCTCTCTTTCCCATGTGCGGCATCGTTGGTTACGTTGGCAGTCGTCAGGCAAGTTCCATCCTTCTCGATGGGTTGCGGCGGCTGGAATATCGTGGTTATGACTCGGCCGGCATGGCGCTCAATGGTGGCGGGGAGACTCTGCGCGTCGTGAAGCGCGCGGGTCGTATCGACAACCTGCGTCAGGCGGTGACGGAGGCCAATCCCCTGGGCACCATGGGCATTTCGCACACCCGCTGGGCCACCCACGGCCCGGCCACCGACGTGAACGCGCATCCGCACCCGGACCAGTCCGGCAAGCTGGTGCTGGTGCATAACGGCGTCATCGAGAACTACCAGACCCTGCGCGATCAGCTTGCGGCCAAGGGCCACACTTTTCAGTCTCAAACCGACACCGAGGTGCTCTCCCATCTCGTGGGCACCTACTTCGATGAATCCACGGAGAAGGACGGCACCCAGCGTCTGGTGAATGCGGTGAAGGCCGCGCTGGCTCGCGTGAAGGGCACCTACGGCATCGCCGTGATGCATGCAGACCTGCCCGGCGTCATTGTCGGTGCCCGTTTGGGCAGCCCGCTCATCGTGGGCCTGGGCGACCATGAGCACTTCCTGGCCAGCGACGTCTCCGCCGTGGTGAACCACACGCGCGATGTGGTCTATCTCAACGACTACGACATCGTCACCATCACCAAGGACCGCTACAATGTGCAGTCCCACCAGGGGGTGCCCGCGGAGGTGAAGGTGAGCCGCGTGGAGTTCAATGCCGACGACGCGGAGAAGGGCGACTTCCCTCACTTCATGCTCAAGGAAATCTACGAGCAGCCGAACTCCCTGCGCAATGCCATGCGCGGCCGCCTTTCCCGCGATGAATGCACCGCCATCCTCGGCGGGCTGAACATGAGCCCGAAGGAGCTGGTGCAGATCGACCGCATCATCCTCGCCGGCTGCGGCACCGCCTACCACGCCGCCATGGTGGGCGAGTATCTCATCGAGTCCCTGGCCCGTGTGCCCACCGAGGTGGAGATCGCCTCCGAGTTCCGCTACCGCAACGTGCCCACGAACAAGAACACGCTGCAGTTTGTGATGAGCCAGAGCGGCGAGACTATCGACACCCTGGCCGCCATGCGCGAAGGCCAGCGCAAAGGCATCCGCTGCCTCGGCATCGTGAACACCGTGGGCAGCACCATCGCGCGCGAGAGTGACGGCGGGGTGTACATCCACGCCGGGCCGGAGATCGGTGTGGCCGCCACGAAGACCTTCACCTCCCAGGTCACCATCCTCACGCTGCTGAGCCTGCTGCTGGGCCGCATTCACCATCTCTCCAGTGTCGATGGTTTGGAAATGATCGACCAGCTCGAGGCCATGCCGGACAAGATCGTGCAGATTCTCAAGCAGGCGGACAAGATCAAGGCCATCGCCGAGAAGCACGCGCACGCCGAGGGCATGCTCTTCATGGGCCGCCAGATGAACTACCCCGTGGCGCTGGAAGGCGCGCTGAAGATGAAGGAAATCAGCTACATCTACGCCAGCGGCCACCCCAGCGCGGAATTGAAGCACGGCGTCATTGCCCTCGTCAAACCGGACATGCCCTCCATCTTCATCGCTCCGGACGACGCGGTGTTTGATAAAAACGTCAGCAACATCGAGGAAGTGCGCGCCCGCAAAGGCCCGGTCATCGCCGTGACCACCGAAGGGCGCACCGAGCTGGAGCGCATCACTGACGACGTCATTTACGTGCCGGACTGCCCGTCCTACCTGACCCCGATTTTGAATGTTGTTCCGCTGCAACTCCTGTCCTATTACACCGCCGTCGCCCGGGGTTGTGATGTGGATAAGCCAAGAAATCTGGCCAAAAGTGTTACAGTAGAGTAAAATATGTCATTCTCTGCCTGTCATGTCCCCTCCTCCGCCACTTTCCCGCCGCACGATTTGCCTCGCTGCGCTCGGGCTGTGCCTGGGCGGAATGACCTCCCGGGCGGCCGTTGAGCCGGCTGTGGATGACGCTGCTCCCACCGTGGCGGATCAGACGCCGGCGGATTTTCTCGACACCGTGGCCTCTCGGGCCAAGGCCCGCTGGCGCCTGCTTTTCCGCCCGCCGCCACCCACTCCGCCCACGGACCGCGGCCGTGCGGCGCTGATTTTGGGCAGCCTGCTGGCAGACAGCTTCCTCATCTGGCAGGCCGGCGACTCCCAGCAGTTCCGCAACAACAACCAGGAAGTGCTCAGCTACTGCCGCATGATGGGCCTGGGAGAGAAGCTGATGCCGCGCCTGATGGCGCAGGGGAAGATGGCCGAAAGCAACGAGTGGAAGGATCTGCGCCACGAGATCGTGGACGGCCACCAGGAGCTGCTGCGCCTGCTGCGGGAGCAGAAGGACGATGATCTGGCGGTGCTGATCGACCTCGGCCTGTGGCTGCGACTTCTGGAAATCTCCTCCAGCGTGGTGGTGGAAACCGGCAGCGTGGAGGCCCGGCCGCTGTGCATCGGCTCTCCCACGATCCTGCAGGACATCCGGGATGACTTCAACCGCCTGAGCATGGCCAAGCACGATGAGGCCCTGATCAAGCGCATCGGCACCGCCATTGAAGAGATCAGCAGCCTCTGGCGCGGCACCCAAGCCGAGCCCACGGAGGAGCAGGTGACCAAGACCAATGACAAGCTGAAGGAAATCGTGCTGGCCCTGGTGGAGAAACAGTCATCCTGACCTCCCGCCCTCCTCTTCCTCCTGGAAGGCCTTGAGAATGAGGCGAAAAGCCACAGCCTGAGGGAAGGGGAAGATTCAAGAAAACAGTCCTGCATGTCCGCTCCCCGCTTCCTCATCATCGGCCAGGGACTCGCCGGTACGGCCCTGGCTTGGCACCTGTGGGAGCGCGGCGTCCCTTTTGTCATCGCGGATCGTGATGAGCCCGTCACCTGCTCCAAGGTCGCGGCAGGATTGATTACGCCGATCACCGGGATGCGGCTAACGGTGAGCTGGAGTTATACAACGTTTTACCGCGAGGCCATTCATTTTTATCGGCGCTGCGGAAAGAAGCTGAAGCAGCACTTCTTCTTCCCACGCGGGTACGTCCGCCTGCTGAAAAACGAGGCGGAAATTGCCAAGTGGCACAAGCGCCGGCGCGATCCGGACATGCAGCCCTTCCTGCACCCCCGGCCGCCGAAGATGGACGCCGAGGTCATCCACGATCCCGCCAACGGTTTCCAGCAGCGCCATGCCGCCTGGCTGGACACCACCGCCTACCTGCAGGCCAGCCGGGACCTCTTCACCACGCTCGGCTCCTGGATTAAGGCCGATGTGCAAGCCACTGATGTTCAGGACGATGCGACTGGGGTGGAGTGGCGGGGCCAGCGCTTCAGCCACGTCATCTGGGCGCAGGGCTGGAGCGCGGAAAAGCATCCCCTGCTGTCCTGGGTGCCTTTTCAGTCCGCCCGCGGCACCATCCTCACCGTGCAGGCCGACTTGCGCGGGGAGCGCCGCATCCTCAACCGCTCCTGCTGGCTCCTTCCACGACCCGATGGCAGCCTGCGCGTCGGCTCCACCTACGAGTGGAAGTTTGACGATCCCCACACCCCCGCTGCCGAACAGGTACAGCAGCTAGAAACCAACCTGCACAGCCTGCTCAAAACCCCCGCGCAGATCACCGGCATGCAGACCGCCGTGCGCCCCATCATCAAGAACCACCAGGCCCTCATGGGCACTCACCCCACGCACCCACGCGTGGCCTTCCTCAACGGCCTCGGCTCCAAAGGCTCCCTCCGCAGCCCCTGGCTGGCGCGGCATCTCCTCGAGCATCTGCTGGACGGCACAGCACTGGACCCTGAACTCGATCTGCAACGCAACGAGGTGTGAGGTGCAGCAGCGCCACCTTTCGTCTTTCCCCTGATCTCGCGGGAGTTGACAGTCACGACCCTTTGCCAGCTAATACGCGGCATGTCAGCGCGCATTCATCTCTCCTTCCGCAGCCTTGTATCCGCCACGGTTTTCATTGGCGCCGCGGCTTCTCTCACCGCCGGCGATTTCGCCACGGCCGTCAGCGAGGCCCGGAAGGAGCACTACAAGTTCGCGCCCATCGCCGCGGAGACGCTGGTCATGGAGGACAAGCTCGACGAGGCCCTGCAAGTGTTTGTCAAAGCCGTGCCCGACGCCCAGCTCACGGCTGCCGACTGCATGGTGCTGGGCGAGTTTTTCGTCCGCCTGGATGACGCGAAGTCGCTGGCCTATTACCGCCGGGCCAATGATCTCCTGCCCGATGAGCCTGAGACCAATCTGGCGCTGGCGCAGAGCGTGCACCGCGCGGGCCGGTACACGGAGGCCAGCATTTATTACAAGCAGTTCCTCGCCGCCGTTCCCGATTCCGGAAGGTTCGCGCCTTATGCGCTGCAGGCGGAGTGCCTCGCGCGGGCCCGGAAGGACAAAGAGGCCGTGGAGCACTGGGAAAAGGCCGCGCCTGCGGACAACGAGACTGGAATTGCCCATGCCATTTTTGAGGTGCATGGCCCTGCCAGCCCCCTCCGCCGCCGGGCCGATCTGCTGAAGGCGGTTGCCGAGGGGCAGACCGCCAAAGTGGAGGACCTCATGGTGCTCTCCGCCACATGGGACCTCGACTGGTGGAACTCCCAGGTCAACCAAGCCTTCCTCCGCCGCGACCTGGAGCTGGCCAAAAAAGTGCTGGCCTCCGAGCCGCAGCGTCTTGCGGAGCTCACCCTCTACGCCAGCACCTACCTGGAGCCAAACATCACGACGGAATGGCTCAAAAAAGAACTGGAGAGCGGTGGCTGGCTCATCGGTGAAAGCGGGAAACTGCCCGCCAGCACCCGTGTGGCGGAGCGCCTCATCAATCTAGCGGTCAAACATCGTTTGACGGATGTCCCCGCACTGACGGCCCGGTTTGAAAAAGAATTGCGCATGCGTTCCTTTGGCGAGGGCGCGAAGGATCCGGCCGCAGTCCACCTGCTGGCGGGTCTCATGATGAACTCCGGCAAAGCACGTCCTGCGGATCTCACCGCCTTGAAGCGCGCCGGATGGCAGTACTACCACGACCCCGTGCTGGCCGGTGGCTACTTGGCGGACAAGCTCAACGAAAACAAACTCACCACGAAGAACTTCGATTTGCGCCACGCCCTCACCGAATTTCCCCAGGACAGTCTGCTCTGCATGCTCGAGGTCATCCTCGCCAAGGAGGAAAGCGAGCCTCTGCGCGATCCCCTGCTGGCCGCCATCCCGGCCGAATTCGCCCAGCTCTCCGCCAGCGTCGGCACAGTACGGGACATCTCCCGGTTGAATGGCCTTTTCAATCTGCTCAAGGAGGACCTGGCTCTGCCAGGCCGGCAAATCAAGTAGCCCTGTTCCTGCGGAACAGGAGAAATGGGGCGGCTCAAGTACCGCAAAACGTCTGGTATTCCCCCGGCTGCGCCCCTGAAGGCGTGGTGTACTCTGCGGGGATCTCCCCGCTCGGGTCGTACGGCCTCGCAAGCACCTCCAGCAGGCGCTGCATCACGCCCAGATCATTGCGTTCCGCCGCGGCGGCCAGCGCCTCTTCCACCTTGTGATTGCGGGGAATCACCGCCGGGTTGTTGGCCCGCATTCGTGCCTGGACTTCCTCCGCCGACTGCGGCTGCTGACCGAGGCGCCGCTGCCATTGCACGTGCCAGTCTTTAAATGCAGCCTCATCGTATAACAAGGTTTTACCATCCTTGCTCAGCTCGCGGAAGGTATTGGTGAAATCCGCTTTCTTCTCCCGCATCCAGAGGAGCAGTCCCTCGGCCAGCGCACGGTCTCCCTCCTCTGCGGTGAAAAGCCCCAGCTTGGCGCGAATGCCGGCCAGCCAGCGCTCTTCAAACAGCGCCTTAAACCTCTCAATCTCAGCATTCGCCAGCTCGATGGCCTGCTTTTCCTCTGCATGCAGCAGGGGCAGCAGGGCCTCCGCCAGCCGGGCCAGATTCCACTGTGCGATTTGAGGCTGATTGCCATATGCGTAACGCCCGTGACGGTCGATGCTGCTGAACACCGTGGCGGGGTCAAAAGCGTCCATGAAAGCGCAGGGACCGTAATCGATCGTTTCGCCGCTCAGGGCCATGTTGTCGGTGTTCATCACGCCGTGGACAAAGCCCACGCACTGCCATTGCGCGATGAGCCGGGCCTGCCGTTCCATCACCGCCCGCAGGAGTGCCAGGGCGGGCACTTCCGCTGCCGCCTGGTCCGGGTAATGACGTCGCAGGGTGTAGTCCACCAGGGCCCGCAGCGCCGCGTGGTCCCCATGCGCCGCCGCCCATTCAAAGGTGCCCACCCGGATATGACTGGCCGCGATGCGCGTGAGCACCGCCCCCGGCTGGACCCCCTGGCGGTACACCGGCTCCCCCGTGGTCACCACCGCCAGACTCCGGGTGGTCGGAATGCCCAGCGCCTCCATGGCCTCGCTGACGATGAACTCTCGCAGCATCGGTCCCAGCGCGGCGCGGCCGTCCCCGCGCCGCGAAAACGGCGTGGGCCCCGAGCCCTTGAGTTGTACGTCCCACCGCTCGCCGTTGGGTGTCACCTGCTCCCCCAGCAGGATGGCGCGGCCATCGCCCAGCCCCGTGAAGTTGCCGTACTGATGCCCCGCATAGGCCTGCGCCAGCGGCTTCGCTCCGTCTGGGAGCACATTTCCCGCAAACACCTCCGGCTGCCGCGCCAGCGCCGAGCCGTTCAGCCCAAGTCGTTTGGCCAGTTCATAGTTAAACACCACCATCCGCGGCTCCTTCACCGGCGTGGGATCGAGGTGCTCATACAACATCCCCGGCAGGCGCGCGTAGGAATGCTCCAGATTCCAGCCCAGGGAGCCGGGCGCGGGCGTGGGGGAGGCGGAGGATGAAATCACAGACTCAGACATGCAGGGAAGGAATACGCCCCTCATCCGCCATGCGGGGCGGCAAGTCCACCGCGCAGGTGCAGTAGCCATCTCGCTCCGCGAGATGAGCCCAACGCCCCCGCCCTGCTTCACAAATTCTCAGTCGTCCGCAGCAGTCTCTCCCCTGCGAAAGCGCTGAGCACCTCTCGCGGAGCGAGAGGGCTACTTTACTCCCAGGACTCCAGCGCTCCGAGTTTCCGCAGATGCAATCCTCCGATTCCTTTCCATGGATGCCCTCCGCTCCATGACACCTCCTCCCGCCAAACCTCTTCTCGCCAGCCCGAATGGCGGCCTCCCCTCCTCCGTGTTGTGGGCGCAGCTCATGCTGAAGGACCGCCTGCGCCCGGGAGATGTTGTCATCGACGCGACCATGGGAAACGGCCACGACACTCTCTTCCTCACGCAGTGCGTCAGTCCCGGCGGCCACGTGTATGCTTTCGACGTGCAGGCCACCGCCCTGGTGGAAACCGCCAAACGCGTGCCTGCGGAGATGACCACGCTCATCCACTCCGGGCATGAAACCATGCGCGAGAAGGTGCCGGCGGAGCAGCATGGGAAAATCAGCGCCATCATGTTCAATCTCGGCTACCTGCCCGGCACGGACAAAACCCTCATCACCCGCACGGAGACCACGATGGTCGCCGTGCAGGCGGCGCTGGAACTGCTGAAGCCGGGCGGGCTGCTCACCATCGCCGTGTATCCCGGGCACGAAGGCGGAGCTGAGGAGGGCCGCAGCATCGCCGCGTGGGCTGCGGGGCTGGAGTCACGACGGTATGAGGTGCAGCACCTGCGGCCGATCAACCGCGCTGCATCTCCGCCGGAGCTGTGGGTGGTTTGGAAGCGCGGATAGACAGTCTTCCTCCTGTTCAACGGCTCCCAATCCAGGGAGGAGGAGTAGGAGGAAGAGGAAGAAAAATACACATACGATTATGCGCGAGGTGCACTCCTCGGCCCCCTCGCACTTGCACAGCGTCCCATCTCCGCCTAGCTGAGGGCAGCCCCCCTTTCGCGCGCGCAATGGCCAACCTCGACTACCTCAACATTCTCTCCGTGGCTGTGCCCGTCTATCTGACGATGGCCGCCGGAGCGATGGCACGGCGCACGGGTCTGCTGAAGCCGGAGGCGGATGTGAGCCTCATGAAGCTCTCCGTGATGCTGCTCACGCCCGCGCTCATCATCGAGCGCGTGGTGGGAAATCCCGCCGTCATGCGGCTGCCGCCGGTGCTCATTGCCGCCGGGTTGGGCTATGCGCTCGTCGCCCTTGGCATCGCCTTCACGTATCTTGTGGCGCCGCTCATCGGTCTGAAAAAAGGCGAGGGCCGCCGCACCTTCAGCGTGGCCTGCGGGCTGCAGAACTACGGCTTTGTGGCCATCCCCATCGTCACCGCGTTGTTTCCGGACAAAGGCACGCTCGGGGTGCTTTTCACCTTCACGCTCGGGGTGGAGCTGGCCTGCTGGACGGCCGGCGTCGGCCTGCTCACGGGCCTGGACAAAGCCCCCTGGCGGCTGGCGCTGAACGCCCCGGTGCTGACCATCCTGACTTCGCTCATGCTCAACTTCACCGGCCTGCATGCCCACGTGCCGCAGGTGGCGCACAACACCTTTGCCATGCTCGGCGCCTGCGCGGTGCCGCTGGCCGTGCTGCTCATCGGCGCCTCCATCGCGGATCTCTGGGGCCAGGGCGCCATGCAGTGGAAGGTGGCCATTTCCAGCCCCGTGCTGCGCCTGGGCATCATCCCGATCGCCTTCCTGCTGGCGGCCTACCATCTGCCGCTCAGCCTGGAGCTGAAACGCGTCATCGTCGTGCAGGCGGCCATGCCCTCCGCAGTGTTTAACATCATGATCGCGCGCCTCTACGGAGGCCATGCCTCCACCGCCGTGCAGGTCGTCATTGCCACCACGGTGGTGAGCTGCATCTCCACGCCGCTGGTGATCGCGTGGGGTTTGAAACTCGTCGGCGCATGACCCTTCCCTGGTACCTCCTCTTCCCGCTCGTCGCCGCCATCGGCTATGCCATCGCGTCGTTGCTGCTGAAAAAGGCCCTGGTGGAAGGCGCGCACCCGATGGCCTGCTTTCACATCAACAACTGGACCAGCACGCTCGCTTTTGTGCCGCTCGTTTTCTTTGAGACGCAGCCGGTCACCTGGCATCTCTGGTATGTCCCCGTGGGGCTCGGCACCCTGTTTTTCATCGGCGGCTGGTTCACCTTCATCGCCATGCAGCGTGGCGATGTCTCCCTCGTCACGCCGGTGCTTGGCTCCAAGGTGGTTTTCGTGGCGGTCGGCGCCAGCCTCTTCATCGCGGACAGCATGAAGCCCCTCATGTGGGTGGCTGCCATCATCACCACCGGCGGCATCTTCCTCATGAGCGCCACGGATTTTAAAACGCCGAAAGGCGCGCGCCTCGCCGGGCCGGTGGTCATGGCGCTCATCAGCGCCGCGCTCTATGCCTTTGCCGATGTCTTTCTGCAAAAGTGGGCGCCCGCATTCGGGCCGAAGACCTTTCTCGCGCTTCTGTCCGCCACCACCGGCGTGCTCTCGCTCATCGCCATGACGCTGCTGCCCAGTCCTCCGCCCATTCCGTGGAATCGTGCCACGCAGTGGTCCCTCGGCGGCAGCACGCTCATTGCCGCGCAGTCGATGACCCTCGGCCTCTCGCTCGCGTATTTCAATGATGCCATCGGCGTGAACGTGGTCTATGCCACGCGTGGCATGTGGAGCCTCGCCGTCGTGGCGCTGCTGGGCCCGCTGCTGGGAAATCGCGAACGCCACGAATCCGGCAAAGCCTACGGCATCCGGGTCGTGGCCGCGCTGCTCCTCATGGTGGGTGTCGTCTGCGCGGTGATTTCCCGCCTGAAGTAGTTTTTTCTGCTGCGGCGCCCCCGCAACAAGGCTGCTCTGACCCGCGTAGAGGTCGCATGCGTCACCTCATCCTCCCGCTCTGGATCTGCGCCACCTCGATCGCCTGCAGTGCCGAAAGCGCCATCGACATCGGCTCGCGCCGCGAATTGTTTATCGATGATTTTCTCATCGGCCAGCTCACCGGAAAGGCGGAGCAGCGCCTGCATCATCCGCAGATTCAGGAGATCGTGCTGACGCATGACGAGCCCTGGGAGGGCAGCGGCAGCGGCTACCACAGCGTCTTCAAAGACGGCGACAAGTACCGCATGTACTACAAGAGCTGGCAGCTCACCGTCACGCCTGGAAAGGTAAACACCAGCGAGCATCCGCTCTTCACCTGCTACGCTGAGAGCGACGACGGCATCCACTGGCGCAAGCCCGCGCTGGGCCTGCATGAGTTCAAAGGCTCGAAGGCCAACAACATCGTCATCCCCAGCGGCATGATGGGCAAGGTGAACCCGGATGGCGGACATCCCGCCGTGTTCAAGGACGAAAATCCCGCCGCCCCAGCCGAGGCGCGCTACAAGGCCCTCGTCCGCTCGAATTCTCCCAAAGGCCTGCTCGCGCTGCAGTCGGCCGACGGCGTGAACTGGTCACCCATGGCCGATGCGCCCGTCATCACGGCCGGCGCGTTTGATTCGCAGAATCTCGCGTTCTGGGATGCGCACAGCGGCCAGTATCGCGCCTACTGGCGCATCTTCACCGGAGGCGTCACGGATGAAAAGAACTGGAAGCCAGCCGGCCACCGCGCCATCCGCACCGCCACTTCCAAAGACTTCCTGCATTGGGAGAATCAGCAGGACCTCAGCTACGTGGACTCCCCCAGCGAGCAGCTTTACACGAACCAGGTGAAGCCCTACCACCGTGCGCCGCACCTGCTCATCGGCTTTCCCACGCGCTACGTGGAGCGCGGCTGGTCCGACAGCACCCGCGCGCTGCCGGAGCGCGAGCACCGGGAGTGGCGCTCCAAGGCCAATGACCGCTACGGCATGGCCGTCACCGAAGGCCTCATCATGGCCAGCCGCGACGGCGTGAAGTTCAAGCGCTGGAACGACGCCTTTCTCCCGCCGGGCATCGAGCGCCCCGGCACCTGGAACTACGGGCATCAATACATCGCCTGGCATCCGGTGGAGACCAGATCCGCGCTGGAAGGCGCGCCCAATGAGCTCAGCTTTTACGCCACCGAAAGCTACTGGACGGACAAGAGCAGCGCCGTGCGCCGCTACACCCTGCGGCTGGACGGCTTCGTCTCCATCCACGCCCCCATGAGCGGCGGCGAGCTCCTCACCAAGCCGCTCACCTTCACCGGCAAAGCGCTCACGCTGAACTGCGCCACCTCCGCCGCCGGCGGCATTCAGGTGGAGATTCAGGATGCGGAGGGGAAAGCGATCCCGGGATTTGCGCTGGCGGATTCCCAGCCTGTGTTTGGGGATTCGATTCAGCGCACGGTGACCTGGAAGAATGGCGCCGATGTGAGCACGCTCTCCGGCAAACCTGTGCGCCTGCGCTTTGTGCTGAACGATGCGGATTTGTACGCGCTGAAGTTTGAATAGAGCAGCCCGCGGAACTGAAAATTCCCTGTCCGGTTCCCCCTGCTCGTGTGAGATACTGCGACGCCCATGAACACGCATGAGACCCAGGCCGCGCAGGTTTTCCTCGCCCATCACGATTTTGTGAAGGGGGTGGCGCTGAAGTATGCGCCCTGGCCCGGGCTGATGGAGGACATCACGCAGCAGGTGTTTTTGGAGTTTCTGGCCAAGGAAGCGCAGTGGGACCTGAGCACAGATGCACGCCCGCTGCTGGCCACCATGACGCGCCACATTGCGCTGCGGCAGTGGCGGGAGCGCACGCGGCAGCAGCCGGAGGTGGTGCAAAAACTCGCCGACCACATCCGCCTCCTCGCCGAAGAGCGTGAGGCCCCGCCGCGCTACGAGGAGGAGATCAGCGTGCTGCGCGGCTGCCTGCAAAAGCTGCCGGAAAAAAGCCGCGAGCTGGTGGAGCTCTACTATTACAACGACATCGGCACCCCGCAGATCGCCGACCAGATCAACATGAAGGCGGACACCGTCTGCCGCGCGCTCTCCCGCGTGCGCGAAAAACTGCGCGAGTGCATCGAGCGCGCCACCGCCACCAGCCAGGGAGGACCCGCGCATGCGTGAGCTAAGTGGCGGCACGTTAAGAACCCAGCGCCCCGGGAGCGCGGGCCTCCGAGCCCGCAGCAGGTCGTCCGCGCATAACGACTGTCTTTTCATGGTACAGACAGCAAACACGCTGGCCCTGTCCGGTGCGGTGTGGCCCAGCGGGGCGCATCCTGCTGGCGGAGTGCTGCGGGCTCGGAGGCTGACCTTTACCCACAAAGTTGAAGATAAAAATTGTACCCCCGCTGTGAGGGGTATCTTCGGGCGGGTGTCCACATCCTCCACTCGCACGCTGCCCGGTCTCTCCAATGCCGTCCAAACCAACGCCCGGTGGGCGGCAGAGGAGCTGGGCTCCATTCAATTGGGTGACGCGCGCAGCAACCGGCGCATGGTCAAGGTCTTCAGCCAAATGCTCAACTCTCCAGGCAAATCCATCCCTCAATGCTCCCGCAGCGTGGCCGAGGCCAAGGCTTTCTACCGTCTGCTCGACGTGGAGGAACTCACCGACACCCTGCTCTTCGACGTCCACCGGCAGGCGGTGCTGCGCCGCGCCCAGCACAGCGGCTGCCGTGTCTTGCTGGCCATCCAGGACACCACGGCGTGCAACTTCAACACCCGTGATTCGCTTGAGGGGCTCGGCTCGATCTCCAGCAACAAGCTCCGGCCAAACATCGCCGGGCTGCACGTCCACAGCACCCTTTTGAGCGCCGCCGATGAGGATGCCGTCTTTGGCCTGCTGGGGGCCAAGCTCTACGCCCGCAAGCCCCCAGGCAAGGAGCGCGGCGCGGGGGCGCGCAACCGGGAACCCATCGAGGCCAAGGAAAGCATACGCTGGCTTGAGAGCCTGGCACTGGCGCGTGAGGCCCGGCAATGGTTTGAGCCCCCTGCGCAGGCATCCGCATCCCAGGCCAAGCCCGCGCAGCCTCCGCTCATTGTCAGCGTTGGAGACCGCGAGGCAGACATTTACGAACTGCTGGTGGAGGCGCAGCAGCACCGTGAGCAAGGTCTCGGGCTGCTGGTGCGCTCACAGCACAACCGCAGCCTCAAGGACGAGGAGGCGCAGCTATGGCAGCACCTTGAGCACAGCAAGCAGGCGGGCAGCCTCACCCTGGAACTCCCGCGCAGCCAGGGGCAGAAAGCGCGGCAGGCCACGCTGAGCGTGCGCTTCACCGCGGTGACCCTCGCCGTTCCGGTGAACCAGGCGAAGTACATGAAAAAGGACACGCCGGTGGAGGCCAGCATCGTGGAACTGCGCGAGCAGGATGCGCCGGAAGGCCAGGGCAAAGGCATCTGCTGGCGGCTGCTGAGCACGCTGAAGGTGGATACACTGGAGGCGGCGCTGCAGATGGCGCGGTGGTATGCGAAACGCTGGCAGATCGAGGAGTTCCACCGCATCCTCAAAACAGGCTGCCGGGTGGAGGCGCGGCAGATGCGCAGCCTGGAGCGGCTCAAGCCGATGATGGCCCTGGACATGCTGGTGGCGTGCCGGATCATGGGCATGAGCGCAGGAGCGCGGCAGAGGCCGCAAGATCCGGCCACAGACTGGCTCGATGAAGACGAGATCAGCGCGCTGGAGGCGTATGAAAGCGAAGGAAAGAAGCCCGTGAAGACTAACAGTGCCCCGCCGATGAGCCTGGGGGCAGCGGTCAAAAGCATCGCCCGTCTCGGTGGACATCTGGGACGCAAGGGCGACGGCCACCCAGGAGCTCAGGTGCTATGGCAGGGACTCAACAAGCTCGACATGATCACCGATGTCTGGCGCAGGCTTCGGCCCCGGCAAACTTATGGGTAAAGATCAGCTCGGAGGCCCGCGCTCCTGCGGTCTTTTCTTCCTCGGATGCCAATGAACGAGGTTCCACCTCCACGGAGTGTCCCCCATGCCTGACACCGACACCCTCATCCAGCATTACCTCGAAGGCACGCTGACCACCGGCGAAGCCGAGGAGCTGCACGAGTTGCTCAAAGCCCGGCCCGAACTTGGCGAGCGCCTGCTGCAGCACCTGGACATGGACGCCATGCTGCGTGCCACGAAGCCGCTGGTGGCAGACAGCCACAGCATCCGCCCCGCGCTGCTGCCGCGGCGCCGCTTCACCTTCGCCACCCTCACCAGCGTGGCCGCCATGGCCGCCTGCATCACCCTGCTGGGCGCCTGGTTGATCAATGAGACCCTGAACCTGCCGCCCGAGGCCGAGGAAGAAACCACCGCCTCCGTGGCCGTGCTCACGCGTGGGGTGAATCTGGAGTGGGACTCCGCCGCCGTCGCCCCCGGCACGCCGCTTTCCCCGGGTTGGCTCAAACTGAAATCCGGCATCGCCCAGATCGAGTTTTATCAAGGCGCGCGCGTTTTGATCGAAGGCCCCGCCGAGCTCCAGCTCGTGTCTTCCGGCGAGGCCACCTGCACGCGTGGCAAGCTCAGCGCCCAGGTGCCGCCTCAGGCCAAGGGCTTCCGCATCAACACGCCCAAAGGCACCATCGTCGATCTCGGCACCGAGTTTGGCCTGGATGTGGGCGCGCAGAATGCCGAGGTGCACGTGTTCAAAGGCGAGGTGGAGCTGCACCAGCCCGCCGTGGACATGAAGTCGCTCAAGGAAGGCCAGGCCATGGCCATCGCGGGGAACACCGCCGTGCTTCCCGCCAACGCCTCCAGCTTCGCCTCGCTCAATGAGATCGACGCCCGCAGCGCCATGTCCCAGCGCTTCCAGTTTGAGAAATGGCTGGCCGCCAGCGCCAGGCTGAACGCCGACGCCGGCCTGCGCCTGCGATTTGATTTTCAGGACGACGAAGGCTCGCGCTCCCTGCGCAATCATGCCGTGAACGGCGCACAAATCGAAGACGGCAGCATCGTCGGCGCTTCCTGGACCACCGGCCGCTGGCCGGGCAAACGCGCCCTCGATTTCCGCAATGTGAGCGACCGTGTGCGCCTCAACATCCCCGGCGAAACCAAGGCTCTCACCCTCGCCGTGTGGGTGCGCGTGAACGGCCTGGACCGCGCCTTCAACTCCCTCTTCATGTCCGAACGCTGGGGCGACCGCAAAGTCCACTGGCAGATCACCCGCGATGGCAAAGTGCGCCTCGGCATCGCCGGCGGCAGCGGGGCAGGGCATGTGGACCACGACACGCCCGTGCTCTTCACCCCCGAGCGCTTTGGCCGCTGGACCCACCTCGCCGTCGTGTATGACCCTGCCGCGAAAGAGGTCCGCCACTATGCCAACGGCGAGCTGCTGACCCGCTCCGCGCTCAACGACACCACCCCGCTGAAGATCGGCATGGCGGAGCTCGGCAACTGGAACGACCGGTCCACCAAAGGCGTGGCCATCCGCCATCTCAGCGGCGCCATGGATGAGTTTGCCCTGTGGGATCGGGCGCTGGGCGGTGAGGAAATCGCTGCGCTGGCGAAGTGAGGCACGCATTGACAAGTCCGGGGTAAAACATAGTTTTACGCCATGCTCAAAACCATCAGCAAGATCGGCAACTCCCAGGGCCTTATCTTCGATTCCGCCCTGCTGCAACTGGCCCGGCTCAAGGTGGGTGACGAGGTAAATGTGGAGGTGCATGCCGGTGGCACGATCACCATCACGCCCATGAATCCCCCGGTCATTGAGGCCGCCAAAGCCGCTGAAACGGTCAAACGCCTGATCCAGAAAAACAGCGAGCTCTTCCGCCGCCTGTCATGAGCACGCCGCTTCTGCATCCCACCCTCGACGCGGTGCTCGCCATTCATGCTGAGGTTCTCGGAAGGCCCGGCAGCAACGCCAGCCTTCGCTCCCACGACCTGCTGGAATCCGCGTTGGCGGCCCCGCACGCAGGGATGCCGGGAGCTCCCCTCCTGTCAGATCCCATCGAAATCGCGGCTGCTTATTTGTTCTATTTGGGCCGCAATGATGCCTTCATGGAAGCGACCAAACCTGCCGCATTGGCCACCTGTCTGGTGTTTCTGAGTGAGAACGGTTTGCTGAAAAGTGAGGAGCTCAATGTGGATGCCTGGGAAAGCCTGACCCTCGAAACCGCTGCTGGTGTGCTGAGGCGGGACGAGGTGACTTGTAAACTTCGCGGCTTGCTGACTTAGCTGATGCGTGTTTGGAAGCACCCGCTCCCAGATGCGTGACCACAGATCAGTTTCGCCGGTCATCCAACCGTTGCCGCAAGTGGATCCCAAACTCGGTTGAACCCGAACCCCTGAAAATCTTTCTCGTTCACCGTGGCAAATTCGGTCACCCCCTGCTGGATCAGACTGAGAGCTATGCGCCAGTCAAAGGCACGGCGACGGGCAAAATTCGGGGTGCGCAGACGAGGCCAGAAGGTATTGTGGAAGAGACGGCTGTCGGGCGGGAAGCCGATGATTTGCCACCTCGGGTGATGCCGAAAAGATTCGCATACGTCCACGGCGGCGCTGGCAGCGAGCGGTTCGCGCATGACCACCGAGTTCCGCAGTAAAATGTAAAGCTCCGTCAGAACCAGTTCGCTGATAGCAATGTCACTGCGGTCTGCCAAGGAGTCGATGAAATCAGCCGCTTGGGAATGCAGGGCATGATCCCCATCCACAGCAGCAAAGAGGATGTTGGTATCGATGGAGATCATCGCCCGCCGAGGCCGCGCATTTCCTCATCCTCGGCGGCTATCCGGTGCAGATCTTCCAACGGAACGTGAGCACCTCCGCTATGCACCTTCGGCAGCTTCCAGGCTCGTTTGCGCGGCTTCTCTTCCGGAAACCGGGCAAGGAAAAGTTCCAGCCCTCTCCGCGTCATTTCAGCCAGGGAGATTTCGCGCTCCGTGGCAAAGGCCTTGGCCCGCTCGTAAAGCTCGTCCGGGAGCTGAATCTGGGTGCGTGTCATGATGTCAATCTTACATCACCTGCATTGGCGATCAATCCGTCTTCCGCCCATTTTTTTATTGTCCGGTTTCACCGCGTCGTGCGGTATAAGCATTCCCCGTCCGTTTTTTCCCAACCATGAAGCATCTCCTGTTCTCCCTCGCACTCCTCGGCTCCGTCGCATCGGCGCATGCCCAGGAATACCTCGAAGTCGCGGCCAATCCGGTCGGTGCCGGCAAAGGCAAAAAGATCGTCCTCGTGGCGGGTGACGAGGAGTACCGCACCGAGGAGAGCATGCCCATGCTGGCGAAGATCCTGGCCAAGACCCACGGCTTCAACTGCATCGTGCTTTTCTCCACGGATGAAAAAGGCGGCTACATCGATCCCAACAACCAGAAGCACATTCGCGGCACCGAGGTGCTGGATGATGCAGACCTGCTCATCATCGGCACGCGCTTCCGCCAGCTTCCGGATGAGAGCCTGGCGCACTTCGCCAAGTTTCTGAACGCGGGCAAACCGGTGATCGGCTTCCGCACCGCCACGCATGCCTTCACCGGCAGTGCGAAAACGGGCGACTTCAAGTGGGGCGAGTTTGGCCTGAAAATTCTCGGCGAGAAATGGGTGAGCCATCATGGCCAGCACAAGAAAGAAGGCACTCGCAGCGTGGTGGTGGAGGCCAATGGCAAAAATGAAATCCTGCGCGGCGTGGGCGAAATTTTCTGCACCACGGATGTGTACGGTGCGCCGGATGTGAAGCCGGAGAGCGACACGATTTTGCTGCGTGGCGCGGTGACCGAATCGCTCGACCCCAAATCCAAAGCCGTGACCGGTCCGAAGAACGACCCCATGCAGCCCATCGCCTGGCTGCATGACTACACGTCCCCAGATGGCAGGGGCAAGGGCCGCTCCTTCTGCACCACGATGGGCGCCTCGATGGATTACACGGACGAAAACCTGCGCCGCCTGATTGTGAACGCGGTGCACTCCCTGCTGAAACTGCCGGTGCCTGCGAAGGCGGATGTGGCCTTCATCGATCCCTTCAAGCCTAGCGCCTACGGTTTCATCAAAGACTCCGCCTACTTCAAGCAGCGCAATCTGAAGCCCGGCGACTTCGCCACCGGCAGCAGCCCCTCCATGGGCACGCCGGATGACAAATCCAAGCAGACCTCCGCCAAGAAAGAAGAACCCAAAGCCCCGCACCAGCCCAGCGCCGAACCTTCCGCAGTCACCTCCGCGCGTTCGCAAGCCGTCGCTCCGCCTAGCAAAGGCGAGCACATTGTGCTCATCGGCAATGGCCTCGCCGAGCGCGACACCTGGTACAGCCAGATCGAAACCGAGCTGCAGCTCCGCTATCCGGACCGCGAGCTGTTCTTCCGCAACATGGGCCATGTGGGCGACACCCCCGGCTTCCGCCCGCATCCTTCGCGCGGCTCGCAGTGGGCCTTCCCCGGCGCGGAGAAGTTCCACCCGGACAAGACCATCCACAACGGCCAGGGCTTCTTCTCCACGCCGGACCAGTGGCTCACCCATCTGCAGGCAGACACCATCGTGGCCTTCTTCGGCTACAACGAGTCCTTCGACGGTGCGAGCAAAGTGGGCAACTTCGAGGCCGAACTGGACGCCTGGGTGGCGCACACGCTGAGCAAAGCCTACAATGGCAAGGCCGCGCCGCGTGTGGTGCTCGTCAGCCCCATCGCCTACGAAAACCAGAGCGCCAAACGCGACCTGCCGAAGGGTGACGTGGAAAACGCCAACCTGCTGCTGTATGCGGCTGCGATTGAAAAGGTGGCCAAGAAACACGGCCTCACCTACATCGACCTCTTCACCCCCACACAGGAGATCGAGGCCAAGGGCGGCGAGTTCTTCACCACCGGCGGCTTCATCCCGACGGAGAAAGGTTATGTAGAGATCGGCAAGCTGCTGGCCACCGGCCTCTATGGCCACGCCAGCCATGAGTCGAAGGCTGACCCCAAGCTGGTGCGCGAGGCGGTGAAGGAGAAGGACTGGTTCTGGAACACGGACTACAACATCCTCAACGGCGTGCACGCACATGGCCGCCGCTACAATCCCTACGGCCCGCAGAACTATCCCGATGAAGTGCAGAAGAGCCGCGAGATGACCGCGCTGCGCGACAACCTCATCCACGCCGTGGCCACCGGCAAAACCACCGAGCTGAAGGTGGACGACAGCAAGACCCACGTGCTGCCGCCCGTGCCGACCAACTACGTGCCGAGCGTGAAGAACGGCAGCGAGAAGTACCTCTACGGCGAAGAAGCGCTGAAGTCCCTCAAGGTGCCCGAAGGCTACAAGGTGGAGATGTTTGCCAGCGAGAAGGAGTTCCCCAATCTGGCGAACCCGATGCAGATGTCCTTTGATAACAAGGGCCGCCTGTGGGTGGCCACCATGCCCACCTACCCGCATTACCGCCCCGGCGATGCGATGCCGGACGACAAGATCCTCATCTACGAAGACACCAACAACGACGGCAAGGCCGACAAGGAAACCGTCTTCGCTGACAAGCTGCACCTGCCCATCGGCTTCGAGTTTGCCACGGAAGGCGTGTATGTGACCCAGGAGCCCAACCTCGTGCTGCTGCGCGACACCAACGGTGACGACAAGGCAGACAGCATGGAGATCGTGCTCGGTGGCTTTGACACGCACGACACGCACCACGCCATCAGCGCCTTCACCGCCGATCCCAGCGGCGCCTTCATCCTCTGCGAGGGTATCTTCCTCCACTCCAACATCGAGACGCCCTACGGCCCGGTGCGCTGCGTGGATGGCGGCTTCTTCCGCTACAGCCCGCAGCGCGGCATGCTGGAGCGCACCATCCAGATGAGCATCCCGAATCCCTGGGGCTTTGTCTTTGATCAGTGGGGCCAGGACTTCCTGCTTCACACCTCCGGCACCACCATGAACTGGGCCCTCCCCGTGGAGGTGAAGCCCTCCTTTGGCAGCAAGACCCCCTCCGCGCCCGACCTCGTGCCGGACGGCCACAAGGTGCGCCCCACCAGCGGTCTGGAGGTCGTCTCCTCCCGCCACTTCCCCGATGAAGTGCAGGGCGACCTCATCTACTGCAACGCCATCGGCTTCCTCGGCATCAAGCAGGTCAAAATCGAAGACAACGGCACCGGTTGGAAGACCGCGCACCGCCACGACCTCCTCGTCAGCACGGACGGCAACTTCCGCCCCGTCGATCTCGAATTCGCGCCCGATGGCTCGCTCTATGTCATCGACTGGCACAACGTCCTCATCGGCCACATGCAGCACAACGCGCGCGATCCGCTGCGCGACCACGTGCATGGCCGCATCTACCGCATCACCTATCCGGGGCGTCCGCTGGTGAAGCCTGTGCCCGTGGCCGGTGCTCCGCTGAAGACGCTGTTTGAAAACCTCAAGGAGCCCGAGCTGCGCACCCGCTACCGCACCCGCCGCGAGATCCGCGCGCACGATGCCAAGGAGGTCCTCCCTGCCGTCAAGGCCTGGGCTGCCGAGCAGAAGGATACGCACGCCAAGCTCGAAGCCCTCTGGGTCACCTGGGGCCTCAACAAGGCCGATGAAGGCCTGCTGCGCGAAATGCTGGCCTCTCCCGACTTCCACGCCCGTGCCGCCGCCGTGCGTGTGCTGCGCTACAACACCCACCGCATCGCCGATCACGTGGCGCTGCTGGAGAAAGCCGCCGCGGACGAGCATGGTCGTGTGCGCCTGGAAGCCGTGGTGGCCGCCTCCTGGCTGCCGAACATTCCCGCGGCGAAGAACATCGTCGCCATCGCTGCCAAGCTGCCGCAGGATGACTGGAACAAAGCCGCCATCAAAACCGCCGCCGACCGCCTCGCCGGTGTGGCAGAAGTCGTCAAGCCCGAGCATCCGGTCGTGCCTGCGCCTGCCTACCTGAGCGACGCCGCCAAGAAGCAGTTCAAGCTGGGCCAGGAGATCTACAACCGCGAAGGCCACTGCGTGACCTGCCACCAGCCGAACGGCGCCGGTCTTGACCCCGCCTTCCCCAGCATCGTGAACAGCCCCTGGGTCACCACCGACCGCGACCGCCTCATCAAGATCGCCATGTACGGCCTGATGGGCCCGATCAAAGTCGGTGGCAAGGAGTACAACGGCCAGGTCCCCATGACCCCCTTCGGAGGCATGCTCAAAGACGAGGAAATCGCCAGCGTCCTCACCTTCGTCCGCAACCACTTCGGCAACAAAGCCGAACCGGTGACCGCCGCCGAAGTCAAAGCCGTGCGAGATGCCAACCCCGGCCGCATGATGCTCTTCACCACCGATGAGCTGCTGAAGCTGCATCCGATGAAGTAGTCTGATTCACGAGAAGGGCGGCAGCAGCCGCCCTTCTTTTTTATGGATGCACGATCTCTGGATCGCCTTTGCGATAGAAGGCTCGGAAGTCCGAGACGTTTAGGGTGTAAAATCGCGCGGCTTTGGCCTTTCGTGCCGCCACGAGATGCAAGAAGTCGAAAATGGCTCCTCCTCTCACTCCGCGTGCCTCCGCTTCGCGCATGGCGCGCAGCATCTCCGTCGGAGTCAACGCTGTGATGGCGAGATCAGGCAAGTAATCTTCCTCAAGCACTGCCGCTGCGACTGACGCAGCCAGACGGAAAGATTTTCTTCCGCCGGTGAGCGTGCTGAAGGTCTCCGTGAGCGCATGCGCATAAACACCAAGTGCTTTACGGTTCAGCAAAGCATCACACTCCATGTGAAAAGGCTCAGTGGCAACCATGGTCGCCACGAGAACGGAGGTATCGATGAAATCGCTCACGAGCCAGATGAGGATTCAAGGCGGGCAACCTGCTCTTCACGCATTTCACGCACAGCTTTGGCAGCATCAAAGCCTTCCCAGCCTACCACCACGCGACGCTTTCCACGCCTTACGATCTTCACCTCGGGCACCTCCTGCGTAAGTTTCATCTCGTCGCCGTTAAGGTCGAGGCGCAGCTTGGAACCTGCACGAAGGTGCAATTGATCCCGCACAGGCTTGGGAAGCACAAGCCTTCCGGCTTTGTCGAGAGTGAGGGTGGCAGTCATGGAAATAAGGATGGCATCACAAATGCCATTTTCAATGGCATTTGTGATGCCATCTGTCCTAAAAGCTTTGAACTGATGAGCCGTGCTCATCCATACACTTGCTGAATCCGACACATCCTTTGCCGGTAGTTTTTGACAGAAGGGTGCGTTTAACCACGCGCCCAACCATGAACCGTCTCCTTCTTTTCTCCCTTCTGTTCTCCTCCATCGCTGCTGCGCAGGAGGGCTTTAAACCGCTCTTCAACGGCAAGGATCTCACCGGCTGGGATGGCAATCCTGAGCTGTGGAGCGTGGAGGACGGCTGCATCACAGGCAAAACCACAGGGCCGGAGCAGCTCAGCTACAACCAGTTCCTCATCTGGCGCGGCGGCAAGGTGAAGAACTTTGAGCTGCACGCGAAGATCAAGCAGAGCGGCAACAACACGGGCATCCAGTACCGCAGCAAGGAGCTGTCGGAGAACGGCAAGTGGTCCATCGGCGGTTATCAGTGCGACATCCACCCGGCCACGCCCAACAACGCCATGGTGTATGAGGAGAAGGGCCGCGGCATCATCGTGCAAAACGGCCAGGGCGTGGTGGTGGATCCTGAGGGCAAGCGCTGGCTGACCTCCGAGCATGAGCCGGTGGTGGTGGACATTGCGGAGTGGCATGAGTACACCGTCATCGCTCAGGGGAATCATTTGATTCATAAGATCGACGGCAAGGTGACGATTGACCTGCTCGACTTCGAGGAGTCGAAGCGCGCGTTTGAAGGCCTGATCGCCTTCCAGATTCATCGCGGCCCGGCCATGAACGTGCAGATCAAAGACGTGATGCTCAAGGAGCTGCCAGACGGCGGCGTGATCTCCTTTGAAAAATCGGCGATCCCCAGCGATGCGCAGATCATCGAGACCAAGGCACCGGCGAAGGGCAAGGGTGCGGGCAAAGCGAAGGCCCAGCCGCCGGCGGCTCCGGCTCCTGCACCAACGCCAGCACCTGCCCCGGCTCCTGCCAAGGGCGATGCGAAAGGCAAGAACGCCGCCAAGGCCAAGCGTCAGGCGGCGGTGGGTCCGGCCATCGGCGCGAACGTGGCCACGCCGGTCAGCAACATCAAAACGTTGCCGGATTTCAAAGTGGAGCTGCTCTACTCCGTGCCCGGCGGTGAGCAGGGCTCATGGGTGAATCTGTGCACGGATGACCAAGGCCGCATCTATGCCAGCGACCAGTATGGCAGCCTCTACCGCTTCAATGCACCCGCCGAAGGCCAGCCGCTGAAGGCTGAGGATGTGCAGAAAGTCCCTGCGGAGATCCGCGGTGTGAACGGCATGCTGTTCGCCTTTGGCGCGCTGTATCTCGGAGTGAATGATTACGAGAAGAAGGTGCCAAACGGGCTCTACCGTGTGACGGACAGCAACAGCGACGACATGCCAGACAAGGTGGAACTGCTGCGCGAGTTTGATGCGGGCAGCGACCACGGCGTGCATGCCGTTTTGAAAACACCCGACGGCAAGGGGCTCTACCTCATCACCGGCAACAACGCCGTGCTCAAAGAAGGCCCGAAGGCCGGCACGCTGGACACCTCGCCCGTGGCTAAGTTTTGGGGAGACGATCACCTGCTGCCCCGCATGCCGGATGGCCGCGGCCACAATCGCCACGTGATGGCTCCCGGAGGTATCGTTTACCGCGTGTCACCGGATGGAAAGCAGTTCGAAATCTTCGCCTCCGGCTTCCGCAACATCTTCGACGGCGGTGTGAACCGCGAGGGCGAGTTGTTCGTGTATGACGCGGACATGGAGTATGACTTCAACACCTCATGGTATCGCCCCACCCGCGTGAATCACGTCGTCAGCGGCGGCGAGTACGGCTGGCGCAATGGCGCGGGCAAATACCCCGAGTTCTACTATGACAACCTGCCCGCCACGCTGAACATCGGCCCGGGCTCGCCCACTGGCACCACCTTCGGCTATGGAGCGAAATTCCCCGCGAAATACCAAGAAGCCTTCTATGTGCTCGACTGGAGCTGGGGCAAGATCTACGCCGTGCATCTCAAGCCCAGCGGCTCCACTTACACCGCCACGAAGGAAGAGTTTGTCACGGGCGGCCCGCTGCCGGTGAGCGATGCGATCATCGGCAAAGATGGCGCGATGTATTTTACCATTGGCGGCCGCCGTGTGCAGAGCGGGCTGTATCGGGTGACATATACGGGGAAAGAGAATGCGGAGCCTCAATGGAAGCTGTCGGGACGCAATGCCCTTCCAAAAACCGACATCGAGAAACTGTTCGACCTGCGCCACGAACTTGCCGCCTTCCACGGCAAAGCAGACCCGAAAGCCGTGGCCTTTGCCTGGCCGCACCTGAGCGACAAGGACCGCTACATCCGCAGCGCGGCGCGCACCGTGCTGGAGCACAACCCCGTCTCCGAATGGGAAGCGAAGGCCCTCAATGAAAAGAACGCCACCGCACAGCTCGAGGCCCTGCTGGCCCTGACCCGCGCCACCGGCGTGTGCCCCACGCACCGTGCCCCGGACCATGTGGTGAACACCGCCATGCGCGACAAGCTTTGGGCCGCACTGCTCAAGCGCGACTTCACCAAGCTGAACAACGAGCAGCGCATGGCCTACGTGCGGCTCTGCGAGATCGTGCTGCACCGTTTTGGCAATCCAGACGATGCCACCGTGGCGGCGATCATTGCCAAGCTGGACCCCGCCTATCCCGCGGACAACTTTGAGCTCAACTGGCTGCTCACGGAAACACTCGGCTATCTGCAGGATCCGAAGGCCGCCGCCAAAGGCATGGCCCTCATCGCCGCCGCAGAAAGCCAGGAGCCGCAGCTCGAGTACGCCCGCAGCCTGCGCTTCTTGAAAACCGGCTGGACCAAGGAGCTGCGCACGCAGCAGCTTGAGTGGTTCCTCAAGGCCGCGAACTACAAGGGCGGCGCCAGCTTCGACAAGTTCATCGAGTTCATCCGCAACGATACCCTGACCACCTTCAAACCGGAGGAAAACACCCAGCTTGCCGAGCTCATCGCCAAGAAGCCCGAGCGCAAGACTGCCATCGAAAACGTCGGCGCCATGTTTGTGGGCCGCACGCCCACGATGTGGACGCTGGAGGAACTCAGCGCTGCAACCAAGACCGGCATGAAGAACCGCAGCTTTGAAAACGGACGCAAAATGTTTTCCGCCGCCGCCTGCTACACGTGCCACCGCTTTGGCAATGCCGGCGGCATGACCGGTCCCGATCTGACTGGCGCCGGCGGTCGTTACAGCCCGCATGACCTGCTCGACAACATCATCAATCCCAGCAAGGTCCTCAATGAACAGTTCATCCCCATCATCGTCACCAAAAACGACGGCACGATCATGAGCGGCGTGGTGGTGAATCTCAGTGGCGACGGCGTGACCCTGAACACCGATCTCACCGACCCCAACCAACGCGTGAATGTGGACCGCAAGGAAGTGAAGAGCATTGAGCTCAGCACTGTCTCCCCCATGCCGCCCATGCTTCTTGCCATGCTCAAGAAGGACGAGATTCTTGATCTTGTGGCCTATGTGCTGAGCGGGGGCGACAAACAGAACAAGATGTTTGGGAAGTGAGCCTTTGCTGAGAGCGGGGGCTTCAAGGCTTCTTCTTTTTCTTCTTCGCTTTCGCGGCCTGCGGAGTTGCATCCGCGGGCAGCCACTTGGCGAGATCTGCCTTCACAGCGGCGTGCTCGGGTTTGTCTGCGAGATTGGTCCATTCGTGTGGATCGGCCTGCTCATCGTAGAGTTCTTCGCCGCCGTTGGCGTAGTGGATGTAGCGCCAGCGTTCGGTGCGGATGGCGTGATTCCCATCGTGCATGGTGCTGATGGCGGGACGATCCCACGCGGCCTGCGGATCGGCCAGCAGGGGCTTGAGGCTCGTGCCTTGCAGGTGCGGCGGCAGCGGGAGTCCGGTGAGATCGCAGAGCGTGGGGTAGATGCCGAGGAAATCGACGGGGCGTGTGCAGACGCCGCCGGGTTTTGTCACGCCGGGCACGCGCCAGATGAGTGGTGCGCGCGTGGCCTCCTCCCAGAGCGTGGATTTGCGCCAGTGCTCCTTTTCGCCGTGATGCCAGCCGTGGTCGCTCCACAGGCAGATGATGGTGTTGTCTTTGTGCGGTGATTTTTCCAGTGCATCCAGCAATCGGCCCACCTGCGCATCCGTGAAGGCGATGCATGCGAGGTAGGCGCGCACGCATTCGCGGTATTTGCCGAGGTCGCGGATGGCGGCGAATTCGCCGGCTTTGGCCATCATCACGCCTTCCTTGGGCAAGTCGGCGAGGTCATCGGCCTTCAGCTCGGGCAGAGTGATGCTTTCCAGTGGAAAGAGGTCGAAGTATTTGCGTGGCACATTCCACGGCAGATGCGGCCGATGGAATCCGCAGGCGAGGAAGAAGGGCTTGCCATGCGTCTTGCCGAGCTGCGCCACGCCGAAGCTCGCGGTCTTGTAGTCAACGAGCTCCTCCTCGGGCGAGTCGAGCGGTGCGATGTCGTTGCTGCCGATGATGAAGCCGCCTTCCGTTTTGCCGGGCCTGAGCGACCAGTCTTTTTTATCGGTGTCCTTTTCCTCACGCTCGCCGTCTTTCGCATACTCGTCCCACTCTTCCTTGCGCACTTTGCTGCCGTGGAAAATTTTGCCCTGCCCAAGCGTGAGGTAGCCCTGCGCATGCAAATAACCTGGCAGCGAAGGCCGCTCCGCAGGCACCGCGACGCGCCAGTCGTCGCCATTGGTGATCACGCCGGTGGTGCTGGGACGAAGGCCGGTCAGCAGGGCGGCACGCGAAGGATTGCACAAGGCATACGCCGTGTAGGCCCGTGTGAAAGCGACGCCGGATTTCGCCAGCCGGTCCAGGTTAGGCGTCTTCGCCTGTGCTGAACCGGAGTAGCCGGTCCAGTCGCGCATGTCATCGATGGCGATGAAAAGGATGTTGGGCTTGTCCGAGGCAGATGCTTTGGCCGCGCAAAGCAGCAAACCGAATGCGGCGAGGAAGATGAGCTTCATGGGGGTGAGGAAGGGTCAGCGCAACAAAGCGAGAATGCCCGCGGTCGGGGCCACGGCATGCACGCCGTCCATGCCTGCGTTGCCAAAGTCAAAATGCTGCAGCGAGGCGTCCATGATCTTGACGCCTTCATCCAAAAAGCCGCCGCCAATCAGCACGATGCCGAGCTGAAAGCCGCGCTTGGGTTCTTCCGCCAGCGTGTAGTGCTTCGGTGTCGAAGGCGTGGTGTGCGCAGCGCCTGCGGTCCCGGTGTTGGGGTCGGTCATGGGCGCGATGCTCTGGAGCGCAAAGCCCTGCGCCTTCTTCAGCGCGGCATCGAGCTTCGGCTCGCGATACGCGGGGTTGAACAACTGCAGCTCCATCAGCTCCTGAATGGTGAGCATGAAGTAGCCGAGGATGTCCTTGTCCTTCGGGTCATTGCCAGAGAGGCTGTAATGCCAGAAACCGTCCTCAAGCTGCGCGGGAATGATCTGCGCGTAGAGGCATTTGTCGGTCTTCTGCTTGAGCCGTGCGGAGAGTCCCGGAGCGACCTCGTGCAGCGCTTCGCTTAGCATGCCTGCGGCCATCGCGACCGCCGCGCTCTTGTTGATGATGGAGGGTTTCGTCAGCGGCTGCTTGGACTCGCCCGTCTTCACATCAATGTCCGCCGACCACCAGCCTTCTTCGCTCCATGGATATTCATCGAGCACCTTGCCAAGATATTTGAGGTCTTCGGCGCGTCCGCCCTCTTTGTGGAGGATGTAGGCGACATTCGCCGTGTAGAAGCCGAATGCCGGCGGCCCACCGCCGATGAAGACTTTGCCCGTGCCCGGTTTTTCCTTCTCCTTGATCGGGAGCACACCAAATTTCATCTCGCGCATGTCATGCAGCACCCGGTCTGCCAGGCTCAGAGCGGCCTTGCGGTAGCGCTGATCTCCGGTGAACTCAAACGCCCGGTAAAATGCCAGCGCCTCCTCGCCATCTCCCCCCTTGCCTTTGAGCTCGGTGACGGTGCCGTCTTCTTTCAGCAACAAGTCCAGGTGCTTCGTCGTCGCCGCGAGCAGGCGGGATTTGAAGGCGGTGACATCGGCTGCAAAAGTATGCCCGCAGAGAACATAAAGAAATAGGATTAAGACGTGGGTTTTCATGCGAAGAGGACTGCGAATCGCCGAACAACCGCTTCAACGCAGCTTTGTGCTCCCGCTTGCGGCAAAATTAAACGGTTTCGGTAGGGTGGACGTGCTGACAAAGGTGATCACCTAGCAAAGTTACAAAGCACGCTCGACGAACAGCCTGATCAAGGCACAGTCATGGTCTGATGACCCTAAATGCTAGGCCATATTTTAGTTACAAGATCGCTGAACTAGAGGCGCTTTTTAAAGCGCATATAGATGATGTGGCAATTCTTGCAGAAGTGCAGCGTGAGCTATCTCATCGCAAAACACCGAGTGCACTGCGGCTTTTGGAGAAAGTGGAAGCTCAACGGGCTCTCAAAAAATCGTCACCAAGTGGGCCTGACGTGATTCCACCGCGCAACGCAATCGACCCTCCACCGGCTTCCAAACCTGACAGCATAGAGGTCTCTCCAAGCCTCAAACCTGTTCGCTACGAGTCGATTAACAGCATTGTTCGTCAATCTCCAGCGCTGCCAATCACGGATACTCCAGACGGGATCTTGTCCAGTTGGATCGCGATGGAGGTGCTCTCACCGCAGGCATTTGTGAAGCCAGAGGAACTAGCTAGTGGTGATCGTTCTCGGATAGCACCAATTACTGGTGCGGTTTTGCCGTGGGAACGCGGCGAGAGGTCACGCCCGAATTATCGTCTCTACTATCAGGTAGTCCTTGGAACAATTGCATTGGAACCGGCAATGGAACAGCTTACTGAACGATATGCCGACTTGCGAATTGAACGGCCAGGAGTGCGTGGGCGCGCTGCGATGGCTTTGGTCGTCCTAGATAGCAAAGGTTGTCTTGTTGAATTAACGGCAATTGGGATTTCGAGTTTTCCTTGGGGAGTAGTGACCGCTTTGCGTGGAGAATTGGGTGATCTTGCAGGCTGGCCCGATGCAGAACCCAAGTTGGTGAAAGCGGTTGAAAAGGCTTTGCTCGATTCGAACTCAGACGGAAAAGATGACGGCCACAAAAAAGTGCCGATCTCGCGGTTATCTCTGAATCGTGCCTATCAAGCCCTCATTGGACAATTGGGTGTCCCAGAAGGGTGGACTGAACCCCCAGAGTTCGCCATCCGTAGCTATGCCTATTTCAAAGATCCGACTGCTCCTGAGCCATTGCTTTTGAACAGCTTCTTCCTTCAAGATCTTGCCGAAGCTCGAAGGTTATGCGCTGAAAACATGGCTCCAGTAAATCTTCTACGCTATTTAGGTGCTGTTCGCCCTTCAAAGGCCGTCGATTTGTTGCACAACCATTCCTCGCTGGAACAAGCCGTTCAGCCGTCGCTTACTCCGCTTGCCAGATGGCCAGGACCAGATCGGCATTCTCTTGTCTTGCTTCAGCAGGCAGCGGTCAATTTAGCCTTTAGCGAAACAATAAACGGCGGAGTGCTTGGCGTGAACGGCCCTCCGGGCACAGGTAAAACGACACTGTTAAGAGATATCGTGGCTGGTGTGGTTGCGGCACGAGCGGAGAAACTGGCCGCTTTCGATGATCCAGAAGTCGCATTTGAACACTCGGGACAAAAGCTCAAAGCTGGAAATGGCTGGTTGCACCTTTACCGGGTTAACGAAGACCTACGAGGCTATGAAATGGTGGTAGCGTCTTCAAACAACAAGGCGGTCGAGAATGTCAGCGCTGAGCTTCCAGAGCTGAACGCGATTGCAGAAGATGCTGATGGGCTGCGATACTTTAAAACATTGTCCGATGCTTTTAGACAAACAAACACTTGGGGTGCCATCGCCGCTGTTCTCGGTAATGCTCAAAATCGAGGTCGATTCAAACAGACCTTTTGGTGGGATGAAGATTCTGGGATGAGCAGTTACCTCTTCGCGGCAACGGGTGGGCCACGGGAAGTGGAGATCACAGATTCCGATACAGGCAAGATCGAACGGCGCGTCCCCAAGATCATTCAGGCTGAAAATCCACCTTTAAACCGGGATGTAGCACTTTGCCATTGGGCTGAGGCGCGCAAAAGATTCAACGCCGCTTTGGCCAAGTCCCGACAATGGCAGCAATGGCTAGACGCAGTCCGTGACGACCTGACTCGCATAGACACTCTGGCGGCCTCCGAAATCGCCGCCACTCATCAGTTAGAATTGGCCAAAACCGGATTACAAAAGGCGAAAACCGCGGCTATTCGCGCTCGTGACGACGAGTTCGTTGTCTCGCAGCAGAGCAAATCGGCACATGCAGCAGTACACTCTCACCAGATGAATCGCCCCGGCTTTTGGTCTCGTCTTTTTCGAACACAACGGGCGCAAGCATGGGCTGCCATTGCACTAATGCTTAGCCAGAAGGCATCTGTCGCTGGAGTCGCTTTGAAAGCCGCAGCAAAGGAATTCGCTCGCTGTGAAGAATGGTGCATACAAACTTCAAGTGAGAAGGCCGCCGCAGAGCGCGAAGCCGAGAAAGCTGCTAAAGAGCATCAGACGGCACTACGGCGATTGAGCGATGCAAGACAGAAATATGGTGTCCTGTTTGCTGATAGTGATTTTTTCGGACTTTCCCACAATGACGTACATCAATCTACGCCTTGGTATCCTAAAGTGGCTCAACGAGTAAGAGACGAAGTCTTTGTTGCTGCCATGGAGCTGCACAGAGCGTTCATTGATGCTGCCGCAAAGCCACTCAGGCACAATCTTGGTGCTTTGATGAGTGTGTTCACAACTCAGTCGTTACCCGACGCTCAGAAGCAAGCCCTCTTGGTCGATTTATGGACTTCCCTGTTTCTCGTCATTCCCTTGGTCTCAACGACGTTTGCTTCGGTGCAACGCATGCTGGGACGAATACCGGTGGGCGGTTTTGGATGGTTATTCATTGATGAGGCTGGACAAGCACTGCCACAGGCTGCTGTGGGAGCAATCATGCGCAGCAAGCGCGCGGTCATTGTTGGAGACCCTATTCAGATCGAACCGGTAGTTGTGCTGCCTGAGACCCTGACACATGCGATGTGTCGTCGTTTTGGCGTCGATCCTGATAAATACGCAGCACCTTCCGCATCAGTGCAAACACTGGCGGATTCAGCGTCATCGTTCATGTGCGAATTTCAGACTGCGAGCGGCAGTCGTACTGTCGGAGTTCCGCTGCTCGTTCACCGTCGTTGTGCAGAACCGATGTTCGGCATTTCGAATGCCATTGCATATTCAGGTCAGATGGTAGCAGCAAAGCCTGCGAAGCATTCTGAAATTCGCGATGCCCTTGGGCCATCTCGGTGGATTCATACTGAGGGCAGCGGTGACGACAAATGGTGCGACGCGGAAGGTGATGAAGTCATAAAACTGTTGCAGCGACTGGCTCGGGGTCGAATTGCTCCCAATCTCTACATCGTCACTCCGTTCGTCATCGTTGCCGACCGTTTGCGCCATTTAATTCGAAATAGTGGAATCCTCAAAGGCTGGATCGATGATGACCCATGGCAATGGACGGCTCAACGAATTGGCACGGTTCATACGGTTCAAGGCCGAGAGGCCGAAGCTGTGATCTTCGTGTTGGGGGCGCCAATGCCCGCCCAAACCGGGGCGAGACAATGGGCGGGAGGCCGACCCAATCTTCTGAACGTGGCCGTAACTCGCGCAAAGGAAGCTCTTTATGTAGTTGGTAATCGAGAGCTCTGGCGAGTAGCTGGCTTCTTTGTAGAACTCGATAAGCGTCTGAGATAAAATGGCGCTCACTCTTCCGCGTTCTTCTTTTTGCCTTTCTGCGCACCGGGCAGCTTGCGGCCGGTGGCGGTGGCCCAGCGGGTGTAGGAATCGCTGAGTTCTTTGACGAGTTCGGGCTTGGCGGAGGCGAGGTCGTTGAGCTCGGTGCGGTCGGTGGAGAGGTCGTAGAGCTCCCATTTGACGGGCTTGGCGGCGGTGTCCCAGACGAGCTTCCACTGGCCGTGGCGCACGGCGCAGTTGCCGCTCCATTCCCAGCAGAGTTCGGCGGGCTCGGGGCGTGTGTCGCCACGCAGAACTGGTGTGAGGCTGCGGCCTTCGATGGGAGGTGCTTTTTCGCCGTGGATTTCGGCGAGTGCCCGGGCGCCGGCGAGTTCGAGGCAGGTGGGCAGCACATCGATGATGTGGCCCATCTGATTGGTCTTGGTGCCAGCCTTCACATGGCCGGGCCAGCGCGCGATGAAGGGGGTGCTGATGCCGCCTTCGTTGACCCAGCTTTTGTAGCGGCGGAAGGGGGTGTTCTGCGCCCAGCCCCAGGAAGGACCGACGGCGGTGTAGGTGCTCACGATGCCGGGCTGCTGGGTGGGATCGCGTCCACCGGGCTCTTCGGTGCAGCCGCCGTTGTCGGAGAGAAAGAGGATGAGGGTGTTGTCGGCGATGTGGAGTTCCTCCAGCGTCTTGAGCACGCGGCCGATGTTTTGATCCATGCGATCCACCATGGCGGCGTAGGTGGCCATGCGCAGATCTTCCCAGTCCTGGTTCGCGCCGTCCCAGGCGTAGGCTTTGGAGTCGGTGCCGGAGAGCGCGGGCATGCTGTCCCACAGGCCCATGGCCTTCTGGCGCTCATAGCGGGCCTGGCGCATGGCGTCCCATCCGGCTTTGTATTTCCCGCGGTATTTGGCGATGTCTTCCGGCGGCGCATGCAGCGGGTAGTGCGGGCAGGTGAAGGCGAGATGGAGGAAGAAGGGCTTCGATTCTCCGGTGAAGCGCTTGATGGTTTTGATGGCGTGATCGGTGAAGGCGTCCGTGGTGTAGTAGCCGGGCGGGAACTCTTTGATGAGCTGGTCATTGTGGCCAAAGACACGTGTCTTGCCGCCTTTGGCATCCGGGTCCGGCTGCGCGGGGTTGAAGAAATTGCAGCAGCCGTCCATGAGGCCGTAGTACTCATCGAAGCCGCGATCGAACGGGCGCTGCGGGGCGCTGCTGCCGTGATGCCACTTGCCGCAGAGCGCGGTGCGGTAGCCTGCGGCGCGCATCTGCTCGCCCACCGTGGCGATGTTTTGCGGGATGCTGTTGCCACTGTTGCGCGGATACATGCCGGAGAGCAGGGAGGCGCGTGTGGTGGTGCATTTGGCGTTGTTGTAAAACTGCGTGAAGCGCAGGCCTTCATCCGCGAGGCGCTGCAGATTCGGCGTGTGGATCTCGCCGCCGTAGGGGCTGATGCAGGAGAAGCCCATGTCGTCCGCCATCATGAGAATGATGTTGGGCCGCGGGGCTTCGGCAGCCTTTGCAGGAAGGACTGCGGCGAAAGCCAGGAGTGCGAGGAGGGTGGGCTTCATAAGCAAAGTGAGTGATCAAGGCGCCTGCGCGGCGTCGCGGACTTCGTGCAGCTTTTTCCAGATGTCTGTCTCAGGGGCCTGAGGCGAGAGAAGCAGGATGATCTGCGTCTTTTTGCTCTCGGGCAGCGGGCGCACATCGATCTCAAGATTCAGCGTGATCTGGCGGCCGTCGGTGAAGGTGTCGATGTAGGGCACCTTGGCGGAGAAGAGGCGCGCTTTGTCGCGAAGCTTTACTTCGGCATTGAAGACGGCTGGATCGGGCTGGATGCCCTTGCCGCGGCCCACGAGGGTGCTGAGGCCTTTGAAGTATTTGTCGAGAAAGTCCTTCAGCTCCTTCTCGTGGATTTCCGGTGTGCCGTCGATGCAGATGGAGAGCGCGTACGTGAAATAGGTGGGCGAACCTGTGCGGAACATGCCCGGTGAAAAGCGTGCCTCTTCATAGCCCGACCATGGAATGTCCCGCGCAAAGCCTGGAGGGATGGGCAGGCGCTCAAAGCGCCAGTCCGCAGGCCCGTGCAGCATGGTGGGCGCAGGCTGCGCGCGCTGGGCCATGAGCGGAGCGGCGCAGATGAAGAGCAGGGAGAAGGCAAGATGTCTCATGGCGCAGGTGCGTGTGAAAAGGCGGGTCACGAGTGGCGTGACCGCATCACTCATTTGGCCTGCTGCTGCTGTTGTTGCAGCTGCTGCATTCTTTTCTTCCGCTTTCCCTTTCCAGGTTTTCCGACCTTTCCGTCGCCGCCATCCGTCTTGCCGGCGGCGGGGTTCAGTTCGCCCAGCACGGCGGTGAGGCGGGTGCGGGCGGCTTTGCTGGCCTCGGTATCAGCGGCGGGGAGCACGAGTTTTTCCACAAAGGGGGCATCGCTCATGTCAAAGAGCTCGCCGCTTTCATTGAGCTTCCAGCCCTGGCTGCGCACATACCAGTGCGCGCCGAGCTGCACATAGGCCCACTCACGCGGCGTGCCTTTCTCCCCGCGCAACTGCGGGGCGATGCTGACGCTGTCGAACTTGAAACCCTCGGGGGCTTTGGCTCCGGCGAGTTCTAAAAAGGTGGCCTGCATGTCGGTGAAATTCACGAGGTCTTTGTTCACCTTTCCTGCCGGTGTGACGCCGGGCCAGCTGGCGATGAGCGGCACGCGGGCTCCGCCTTCCAGCATGGAGGCCTTTTTTCCATTGATCATGCGGCCGCCGATGGTGCTGGGGTAGTTCAGCGCGGTGCCGTTGTCTCCGGCGAAGAGGATGAGCGTCTTTTCACGCAGGCCGAGCTTTTCCACCTCTGCCACGAGCGCGCCCACCTGCTTGTCCATGTAGGCGATGTTGTCGTTGTAGAAGTCCGCTCCTTTGGCCGCGTCCGCAGCGGAGTCTGGCGTGCGCAGGATGGGGCCGTGCACGAGATGCATGGGGTAGTAGAGGAAGAAGGGATGCTCCTTGTGCCGGTTGATGAAGTCGAGGCTGAAGGCCTGGATGATGTCCGGGTTGTACTCCTCCTTGGGGGTGTTGATCGTCTCGCCGTTTTTCTCGTAGCTGGTCTTCCAGAACCAGCCGCCGGCGACCGGATCGGTGCAGTATTCGTCAAAGCCCCAGTCCTTCGGCGTCTCGCCCACCTGCCGCCATTTGCCGGACTCGCCGGTGGCGTAACCGGCCTGCTTCAACAGTTTGGCCATGGGCTGCTCATCCGCAGCCTTCGCGCCGGGGCCGCCCGCGCGCCAGGAGCCATTGCCAATGCCGCCGGTGCGGAAGGCGTAGCGCCCGGTCATGAGCACGCAGCGCGAGGGGCCGCAGAGCGGGGCGGAGTAGCAGAGGTCAAAGCGTGTGCCGGAGGCCGCGAGCTTGTCGATGTTCGGCGTCTTGCGCACATCGGAGCCGTAACAGCTCAGGCCGTCATGGCCGAGGTCATCCGCAAGGATGAAGATGATGTTGGGCTGCGCCGCTGCCGCAGGCTGAAGCAGCAGCGCGAAGGTGGAGAGCAGAGAGAGGAGCAGGGTCTTCATGTGAAGGGCTGGGCTGAGGTTGGTGAGAGTGACGAAGGCTGGTTCTTGAAGGAGCTATTGACCGTTCTTCTGCGGCTTTTCTTTTTGCTTCACGATCATCTTCTCCGGCTCCTTTGACCCGGGCGGCTTCTCGGTACTGATCTTGGCGCGCAGCTCCGGCGGGAGCTTGCTCTCATCGATCTTCGTACCGGTGATGTCGATGGTGGCGCGCATGGTGGCAAACCCGAGGGGCAGTGCGGTGATGGGGCAGTTCTTCACACGGAGCTGATTGACGATCTGCACCTTTCCGAACGACTCCGGCAGTGTGGTGAACGGATTGTCAGACAGATCACACACACGCAGCCGCGTGAGGTTTGAGATGCTCTCCGGAATGCTTGAGATCTGGTTGTGCGCCATGTTGAGGTGCCGCAGCTCGGTGAGATGGCCGATGGCGGCAGGAAGCTCGGTGAGGTGATTGCCGGAGAACTGCAGCTTCTTCAGCCGCGTCATCCCAAACACAAAGGCGGGGATCGCCTTGAAATCGCAGTCGGTGAAATACATGCCCTCGAGTGCATCCATCTGCGTGACCGCCTCGGGGAGGTCGTGCAGGCGCTTGTTATGCTCAAAGTACATGAAGGTGACGTTGTCGAGCTGGCCGAGTTCTTCCGGCAGAGAACCGAGGTCGTTCTGGTTCAGGAAGAGGTGCACATTCTTCACGCTTTTCAGCGGCACCTGCCGGCCTTCATCCTCGACGATGAGGCTGCTGATGCCGGTGATGTCCGTGAGCCCGGTGTCAGACAGCAGCAGGGCGCGGTCGTCTTCCTTAAGGTTGTTCGTCTGATCATGATGGCTCGGCATTTCGACGCCCTTTTTGGCAACGAAGAGCGTGGGCGGCCCCTTGGCGGCCAGTTCGCCCAGAGTCACAGCCTGTGCGCTGCCTGCGGCAGACAGCAGAAGGAGTGCGAAGGCGGTCTTCATGGCTGGCTGCGAAACGTGGGCGAGGCCCTCTTTTATCATTCATCGGTGCTCAATCGCCCTTGTCATCGCCATGCTCGTAGGTCTTGGGCAGGGTGGCTGCCCATTCCGCAAGCTGCTCGGTGAGGCGTTTCAGTACTTCGGGCCGCTTTTCGGCGAGGTTGTTTTGCTCCCCCGGGTCCTTGGCCAGATCGTAGAGCGTGACCTCGCCATTGCGGCGGTGGGAGCCGTGCAGCTTCCAGTTTTCCACCAGCAGGGTGGGATCGCTCCGCTCCGAGCTGGTCTTCCAGAAGAGCGGCTTCGTGCGCACATGCACGCCGCCGAGCAATGCCTTGGATGAATCTTCCCCGTCGAAGTCTGATGCATTGATGGAAATGCCGGTGATGCCGCAAAGCGAGGGCAGCCAGTCCGCGCCGCTGATCACTGACTTGTCGTCCACCCGGCCAGCGGGCACCTTCGTGGGCCAGCGGGCGATGAAGGGGACGCAGACGCCGCCTTCGAGATCGGTGTGCTTGCCGCCACGGAAGTTGGGCCCGGCATAGCCCATGGCGTTGAGGCGGGTTTCTTCGATGTCGCCGCCGGACTTGTCTTTCTTCTTCTTTTTCGGCTTTGCGTCGGCGCCTTCGGAATCGCGCAGCGGGGCGGCGCCCTGATCACTGGAGAAAACCACGAGCGTGTTCTCGCGCAGGCCCAGTTCATCCAGTTTTTGCAGCAGGCGGCCGATTTCAGCGTCCATGGATTTCACATCGGCAAGGAAGGCGCGCAGGTGGGCTGCGGGATCGCCGCCGAGTTTTTTGCAGAGCGCGAACTTCTCCTGCATGGCCGGTGTGAACTTCGACTCGTCCAGCTCCAGAGGACCAAACGCATCCAGCACCGCCTGCGTGGGGTGGATGGGATGATGCGAGATGTGGTCCCAGATATTCACGTAAAACGGCTCCCCTTTGTGCTTCTCGATGAAGCTGATGGCCTGGTCATACATCGGCGCATCGCGGCCGCGACTGTCCTCGGGTTGACGATGCTTGTTGGGTGCGCCCTGGTCGGAACCGATGACATCGATGCCATAGGTGCCCGGCTCCAGCACGGTGCCGATGTGCCATTTGCCAAAGTGGCCGGTGGCGTAGCCGTTCTTCTTGAGCAGCTCCGTGATGGTGACGCGGCTGCCGAAACCGAAGCTCGCAGGGTACTTCTGAAACGTAGCGGGAAACTTGCCGGTCATGAGCCCCGTGCGCGCCGGGCAGCAGGTGACGCCGGTGGCGTGGAATTTGGTGAAGCGCGTGCCGTCCGCGGCGAGCTTGTCGAGGTTGGGCGTCTGCGCATAGGGATGACCGTAGCAGTGCGGGTCTCCCCAGCCGAAGTCATCGGCGAGGATGAAGATGATATTGGGCTTGTCCGCCGCATGGCAAGACAGCGAAAGAGCCAAAGTCAGAGTCGCGAGCAGGAGGGGCTTCATGCAGTGCGCGCGGAAACGATGGAAACATGCCGGTTCATACAGGCTCTGTGAGAGAAGGGATCATCCAACAAGCCCTCTTGCTCCCCGTTGCAGAGGCGCGGTGGCCATCTGCCGCATCCCATCATGAGCGCGACAGACATCCAGGCATCGTGCCGACATTCCAGCCGTCGGGACTTTCCCCGAACGGCTTCTCGTCATTCGCAAACGTTTGAAGAGCATGGGCTTCGTGATTCTGCTGAATCTAAACGGAAAGGTGGTATTAGCTTGCCGTATTCATGAGCCATTATCCTAGTTATCTCAGTCAGGTCACCCAGAAGTGTGTTTCTCAGGCTGAGAATGCGTTGCGCGCAGCTGTCTCCGAGAAATACCATTCACTCAATGAGGAGATGATCACCCACTTGTTCTGGTGTGAACTGGTTCATGAAGCGAAAAAATTTAACAAGGCTGGGCTGTGGTCTTCAGCACTCGCCCAAGATCTGCACTCGGTTTTTTATCAGGTGCAAAGCCATGAGTTTGAACGTGACTATCATGGGTTGTTCTGCGAGGTGCAGTTGCACAACCATGCGAAGGAAGCAAAGTCGGGCGGAGATTTCGGGCTTTTTGCCAGCCTGCCACAGTTGCATCATGGCTATTACGGGAGTGGCCAGACCTGCACAATCAAGTTTGTTGATCGCGCGCTGCTCGTTCAGGCCAAGCTTCGATCCAAAGGCCGGAGACGGCCCACCTTTAAAGACAAACAGGCGGAGAATTTATCATCGAATGCCGGGTTCTCGGCCTTGTTGCTCTATTCTTATGAAGACAAGGAGCAAAAGGACCTCAGTCCTTTTATTTGGCAGTCTTGTGCAGGAACAGACACCGCCTTGATGAATGAGTGGTTGAGAGATATGCATTTCCCATCTCCAGCAAACTCCACTGAGGTGATCGATGGCCTGTATCGTGAAAAACTGGGAACCGCGAACCAAAATTTGATCAACACCGTTATTCGTTCCTCATCAAGACCGAGAATAGAGTTAAGGCTCCAGTGGCCTGACCATAGTACACCAGAATATGTTGTCGAATTGAGCGATTATTTGGAAGAGAAAGAAAAGCAACGCATCATGGTTTATGAAGGTTAGCCGGGTCAGCTGACTCACAATCTCTTCAATTTGGCTGATAACAGCCCGGCATCAATCATCACCCTTCCCACCCGATGAGTCCGGATTCCTCGGTTCATCGTGTTTTGGCAGCCACTGCTGCAGCTCGGCTTTGACCTTGGCAGACTCCAGCTGGGTGGCGAGGTTGGTGCGCTCGAGCGGGTCTTTGTCGTGATCGTACAATTCCTCAGCGCCATCGGCGTAGCGGATGTAGCGCCAGCGGTCGGTGCGCAGGGCGTGGTTTTTGAAGCCAGCGGTGGTGAGAGCGGGACGGTCCCACGGCGCGGAGGGGTTTTTCAGCAGTGGCATGAGGCTCACGCCTTCGATGTCGGACTTGGCGGGGAGGCCGGTGAGAGCCACCAGCGTGGGGTAAAGATCCAGCAGGCTGACGGGATGCGTGCACACCTGCTGCGGAGCGACGCCCGGGCCGGCGATGATCAGCGGCACATGGGCGGAGCCTTCGCGCAGGCTGCCTTTGGACCAGTTGTGCTTTTCGCCAAACTCATAGCCGTTGTCTCCGCAGATGACGACGACGGTGTTCTGGCCGTTGGGTCCCTCGGTGAGGCCCTTCAAAATGCGGCCCACGCAGTCGTCCGCATAACGGGACGAGGCAAGGTAGGCGGAGAGGAGTTCTTTGCGCCGCTCAATGAGCACGGCCTCGGTCTTGTGCGACTTTTCGCGGACGGAGTCGGGTAGGCCCGCGTTTTCGTCGGCAGCAAGGTCGGGCACGGCGATGCGGGCGGGCGGGAAGAGGTCGAAGTACTCCTGCGGCACATACCAGGGTGTGTGAGGCTTCACGATGCCGCAGGCGAGGAAGAAGGGCTCGTCATGTTTTTTCGTGAGGAACTCCGCAGCCCATCCCGCCAGCTTCCAGTCCTCCATCTCCTCCTTGCTTTTGTAGAGCGGGCCCCAGGCGTGCTTGCCGATGGCGACCATGCCTTCGCCTTCCGGGGTGGGGGCGTGCTTCTTTTCTTTGCGGCCGAGATCGAGGCTCTCGGCCCAGATGCGCTTGCCCGCGGCGGCGGCGATGGCGGAGCTGAAGACTTTTCCGGCCCCTGCGAGGTGGTAGCCTTGATCGCGGAAATACGTGGGCAGCGAGATCCGGTTCTTCAAGAGGTGGTCCTTCGGCAGATTGTCCTGGCTGTTGTCATAGATGCCGGTGGTGGAGGGGCGCAGGCCGGAGAGAAAGGCGGTGCGTGAAGGATTGCACACGGGGGCCGCGCACTGCGCATTGGCAAACTTCATGCCGCTCTTTGCAAAGCGGTCGAGATTGGGCGTCACCGGCTCTGGTGAGACATCGGTGCGGCCGGCGTAACCGTTTTGATCGTCGAGCACGATGAGCAGGACGTTGGGCTTTGCGGTGGGAGCCGCCTGCGCTGAGGCCAGCGCAAGAAACAGGAGTGGGAGAAGGAGACGCGTTTTCATGGTGGAAATGGGAAGGCGGGTTTCAGGTCTTCGGCAGGCTTTGGAGCCACTCCAGCAGCAGCTCAGGCCACTTCGCGGGTGGGTAGCCGTTCTTCACGCGCTGGGGGATGAGATTGCCCACGCCGTGTGCGCCCTGATCAAAGACCGCCATGCGCACGGGCACGCCGAGCGTTTCGAGGTCGGCCTTGATGTCCTGCGACATCTCGATGGGCGCGCCACCTTGCAGGCCATCGTTTGTGGCATGCACGAGGAACACGGGCGGTGCATCTTTTGGAAACACAAAGGGCGATTCCTTCTGCCGCCAGTGCCAGGTGGCGAGGCCGACAGCGAAATCCGGGCGGCTGCTTTCGCGCTCGATGGGATCGGGCGACTGCGCATCGCCGCGATCAAAATTGGCCGCGAGATTCATGCTCAGATTGCCACCGGCGGAGTAACCGGCGATGCCGATCTGTCTGGGATCGATGCCCCACTCGGCGGCGCGATGCCGTACCAGGCGCACGGCGCGTTTCGCGTCCAGCAAGGTCAGGGCCTGGATGCCTGCATTGTCCACCTTGTGCGGCGGGCGCAGGCGGTACTTCAGGCCGATGATGGCCACTCCCTTCGGATTGAAAACTTGGGCTGCGTATTCCACATGCGTTCTCCAGTCCAGCGCGCCGTAGCCGCCGCCGGCGCAGACGATGAGGGCCATGCCGGTGCGCTTTTCCGCAGGCGGAAGAAAGAGGGTGATGGCCGGCACGGTGACATTTCGAATGGTGCCGCGCGCTTCCTGGATCTCCGCAGGTGCGTTCTCGAGAAACTGCGGCGGTTTGCCGGGCCAGAGAGGGATCGACTCCGCGGCACCGAGCACGGCGGCGGAACAGAACCAGAGGCAGCAGAGCAGTTTCATGGTCGGCCTCCTGAAACGCTGGAGTGGCGAAGTCTTTCGTGAAATAATCGGCCGGCCGCCGCCTCTCACCGGCATGAAGCCTGCCGTTTTAGCCCTCGCCCTCATGCTGCCTTCACTGTCCTGCACCGCCACCACCCCTGAACACGCCGAGGAGGCGGGCACGGTGCGCTGGGGCCGCATTCTGGAGACCGCGCTGGCTTCGAGCGGGCAGACGGGCAAGCCGGTGTTTGCCTTGTTTCAGGAGATCCCCGGCTGCGCGGGCTGCAAGCAGTTTGGGAGAGAGGTGATGTCGCATCCGCTGATCGTGGAGGCTGTCGAGACGGAGTTCACGCCGCTGCTCATTCATAATAACCAGGGGGGCAGGGACCTGGAGGTGCTGCAGCGTTTTGGCGAGCCTGCGTGGAACTACCAGGTGGTGCGCTTTTTCAATGCCCAGGCCGAGGACATCATCCCGCGCAAAGAACAGGTGTGGGACACCGGCGGAGTCGCCGAGCGCATGGTGGCTGCGCTCACCCAGGCGAAGCGCCCTGTGCCCGCCTATCTGAAGCTGCTGGCCGCCGAGCAGTCGCCACGGCTGAAGGAAGCTGTGTTTGCCATGTACTGCTTCTGGACGGGAGAGATGGAGCTGGGCCGCATTGACGGTGTGGTGACCACGGAGGCCGGATTCATGGATGGAAGAGAAGTGACGCGGGTCAAATACGATCCGCAGGTCATCTCGCTGCCGCAATTGATCACCGCGGCTGAGAAGGTGGAATGCGCCAATACGGTGTCTGTGCCGGCGACGGATCTGCCTGGGGCAAAGACGACTCGGCTCAAGGTCGGTACGATCTCCGGGTATCGAGCGGCGCCGAAGGATGATCAGAAAAAGCAGATCAGCGGTACGGCGGCGGAGAGGCTGACGCTCTCTCCGTGCCAAGCCACCAAGGTGAATGCGTGGATCCGCACCGATCCGGCGAAGGCGCTGCTGTTCCTCACGAAAGCGCAGCAGACGCAGCTCAAGGGCGGGGCTTGACGATGAGGGTCTCCAGCGGTGGTGCCTCATGTGCGCCGGTGTTTTCATAACCGGGCAGCTCCTTGCCGCCGTGGCGCTCCTCGCGCGTTTTTACATCCGGACCATAGGCCATGCGCAGGATTTTCAGGTCTTGGATTTTGTCCTCAGCGCGCAGGGCGAGCTGGGTGTGGTAGATGGCGCAGTCTTCGATGCGCACGCGGGCATCCCCACGGCCACCGGGGCCGCGTGCGCGGATGGCCACCTCGTTGTCATCAAAGACGCAAAGGGAGATGAGGGCATCGATGTGCTCCTTCAAATTCAGCGCGGCGCGTGTGTTGATCTGGCTGGGCTGGTTCCACCCGTGCATGTAGCACTGGCGGATGATGAGCTTGCAGCGTTCGCCATCGGGCGGGGTCTTGGAATCAAAGGCGTTCTCGCCCGGGCTCTGTCCTTTCTTGAAGCCGGGGGAGTCCTCGGTGAGAGGGCCGGTCCACAGGTGGCATTTTTCGATGGTGAGGCTGCCGCGCTGCTTGCGGTCGGGATCAAACTGGACGCAGTCGCCGGTGATGTGGGAGATGTCGCAGTTGCGGATGGTCACGTCTCCCCAGCGACCGGTGATGCCGTGGGCGTCGGTCTGATTTTCAAAGGTGCCGTTGAGCAGGTGATGGATGTGGCAGTTCTCAATGACCACCCGCGTGCCGAATACGCCCACGCCATTGCCGGTGCCGTTGAAGATCTCGCAGTTTCTCAGCGTCACATCATCCGCGGTGATCTTCACAATGTTGCCGCCCGCACCCTGCGCATCCACGCGATAGTTTTCATACACGCCGGGCTTGGTGATTTCCAGACGGTGCACGAGCTTGGCACCTGACTGGGGGCCTACAGGGCCGGGTGCGCCGGCGAGGTCCGCAGCGTGCAGCGAAGGCAGGAGGGAGACGACGGCGGAGCAGAGCAGAAGCGTGCGTTGCATGGCAACCCAGAACGTCGCTTCAGGCCCGATGCTTCCAAATCACCATGGAATGACCGCCCGGTCCTTGAGGAACTTTCCGCGCAGGGAGTGCGGTGCTTCCAGCGCCAGCCAGGTCAGCGTGTCCGCGCCTTCGCCGGGGCTGCGCGGTGCATTGCCGCCGCCCATCTCCGTGCGGCACCAGCCGGGGCACATGCTGTTCACCATCACCTCCGGCAGGGCGAGGGAAAGCTGCTGCGTGAGCATGTTCACGGCAGTCTTGCTGATGCAATAAGCAGGCGCCCAGGCCTGAGAGACGCCGTTCAGACTGCCCGCGCCGCTGGACACATTGATGATGCGCGCCGCGCTGGATCTGGCGAGCAGCGGCGCAAAGGCCTGGCTCACACGAAACGTGCCGACGACATTGGTGTTAAGCGTCTCCAGCAGCACCTCGGGCTTAAGGTCCAGGAGACTCTGGTAGTGGTCCAGCACGATCGCCGAATTGTTTGCCAGCACGTCCAGCCGGCCAAACTGCGTGTCGATTTGCGCCACAGCGGCCTCGACGCTCGCAGGGTCCGTGATGTCCAGCGTCACACTGGCGGCGCCGCGCCCGATCTTTTCGGCGGCTGCGGCGGCACGGTCTTGATCGCGGCTGGCGATGATGACCTGCGCACCGTGTGCGGCAAGCTGGCCCGCCGCGGCAAAACCAATGCCGCGCGTGGCTCCAGTGATGAGGATGATGGGTGTCATAAGAAGAGAAAGGAAAGCGTGCCGGGCTAACGCGCCTCAGGCGCGCTCCCAGCGGAACTTACGCTCCTCTTCACGAATCGGTTGATCGTTGATGCTGGCGTAGCGCTTTGCCATGTAGCCGTTTTCATCAAACTCCCAGTTCTCATTCCCGTGGCTGCGCCACCACTGGCCTGCGTCGTCATGCCACTCGTATTCAAAGCGCACGGCGATGCGGTTTCCGGTGAAGGCCCACAACGTTTTCTTGAGGCGGTAGTCCTGCTCCCTGGCCCACTTCTTTTTCAGAAACTCCACCACCTCCGCGCGGCCATTGAGAAAGACATCGCGGTTGCGCCATTCGGTGTCGGGTGTGTAGGCCAGCGAGACGCGCTCGGGATCGCGGCTGTTCCAGGCGTCTTCGGCGGCCTGGATTTTCGTGATCGCGGTTTCTTCGGTGAAAGGCGGGAGTGGCGGACGTGGGTTCATGGTGTGTGGAGCTTGAGCTGGGATTCGAGTTCGGCAATGCGGGCTTTCAGCGGAGCGATGGCCTCCTGCACCTCGGCGGCGGTGAAGCGCGGTGTGATGAATTTCGGGCAGTTCCAGTCATAGGACAAAACGCTGATGACAAAGATGCGCTCCACCTTGGCGGCATGCCCTCCGGGCGGTGTGATCTTCTCCGCCAGTTCGGGGTGCTCCCGCGCGTCCAGCACCTTCGCGTGGCCGAGGATTTTCAGCCGCTCACGGGCCGGGTAGTCCATGAGGAAGAGGCTCACGCGGTCATTCCTGGCCAGGCTGCCCACGCTGATCATCTGGCGGTTGCCGCCGTGGTCGGCGAACATGAGTTCGTTCGGTCCGGTGACACGCAGGAAGCCCTTGGCCCCGCCGCGGTGCTGCAAATACGGCCAGCCGTTTTCCGTGATGGTGGCCATGTAGAAGGAGTCGCGCTGTGCGATGAACTCCGCCTCCGCAGCCGTGAGAACATCGTTCTCAGGTGCGGAGTCGAACGCGGGGTAGGTGCGTCCGTAGAAGTGCCGCTCCGCCTCGAGCACGGCAGGCGTGAGCAGGGTATGCATGTAGCGGTCAGCCATGGTCGAGGGGGAGGGTGGAGGTTGAAGTGGTTTTGTTTTTAGAAGACGAGCGTCTGCCAGCCTTCCGCGAGATAGCGGCGGATGCTTGCAAAGCCGGGCGTGCCGGCCAGTGCGTAGTCCTTGAGGTGCGGCAGGCCGCAGGCCTCGACCTGCTCCGTGGCGCCAAACACGGCGGAGCAGCCGCAGGACGCACCGGTGACGACGGGCCGCACGCTGTTGTAGAGTCCATTGGCAGGATGCGTGACCTTCGTAAATTCGGCGGGCCAGCGCACGCCGGTGCCGGCAAAGACGACGTTCACTTCGTCGTTCTGCGCCTGGGCTTCTGCCGCGAGGGCGAGCGCATTGAAGGCGCGGCCGAGGGCTTCTTCGCCGTTTTTGGGATCGGAGGTGATGATGATTGCGAGTTTCATGGGTGTGGAGTCAGGGTGATGTGCTCTTGATTGAGCAATGCCATGGTGCCGCACGCGCCGGACCGCGGGTAATGCCGCTTCCTTGTTGCCGTTATGCCGGATGTGCATAGCCTCTGCGCCATGTTGGACCGCATCAAAGCTCTGCTCACTGTGATTGAAGAAGGCAGCGTGAACCGCGCAGCGGTGCGACTGTGCATCACCCAGCCTGCGCTGAGCCGGCAGATGCAGGCGCTGGAGCAGGAACTCGGGGGCAGGCTGCTGGAGCGTGAGACGAGCGGCGTGAAGCCCACGGGCCTGGGGCATGCCCTGGTGAAGGCCATGCGGCCGCTGGTGGCGGACTATGACGCCGCGCTGGCGGAACTGCGCCGCCAGGCACGCGGAGAGCGCTCCGAGCTGCGCGTGGGCTACCTCGCCTCCGCCGCGCAGAGCATGCTCACGCCAGCCCTGGCAGCGCTGCGAAAAGCCCAGCCGCAGGTGAGGCTGAAGCTGCATGACATGTCTCCACGTGAAATGCTGGAGGCACTGCGCACCGGGGAGCTGGATGTGGCGCTCATCGGCCAGGAGGGCGTGGCGGCGGCGAGAGAGTTTCACAGCGCCAGGCTCTGCTCCCTGGATGTGTGCGTGGCCGTGGCGGATGATGATGAACTCGCTGCGCGAAAGAGCATCGCACTGAAGGAGCTGAAGGGCCGCGACTTCATCGGCGTGGATGAAGACGAGGTGCCGGGACGCAACCGCTGGGTGGCGGCGCTTTGCAAAGGTGCGGGCTTTAAACCGCGCTTTGTCGCGGTGGTGGATGGTATTTCCAATGTGTTCTCACAGGTCGTCTCGGAGTCCGCCGTGACACTGCTTCCAGGCTACTTTGAAAGGCAGCAGCATCCCGGCGTGAGTTTCATTCCCGTGAGCGATGAAAAGGCGCGGTGGGATTTTTTCGTGCTGTGGCAGAAAGGCCGCGCCTCCGCCGCCACACGTGCGCTGGTGGATGCGCTGAAGCAGGCGGCAGCGGCGCTGCGCTGAGCGGATCAATGCAGCGGCAGGCCATGCTGCTGCCAGAAGGACTGCATGGCCGCATGCGAGCCGTTGAACACGTTGCGCTCCACCGGACGGTCCAGACTGCCGAAGTAGAGGCTGTTTCGGTTCATGCCGTGATTGTAAACCTTCGGCTGTGAGCGGCCACGCGCCCAGTCCACGCCGCCGTACTGCCACATGGCCCAGTCTGACCATACCTGGTACTGGTGGAGCAGGCCGCGGGGCGTGCCCGGGGCCGGGTACACAGGCCCGGCGCCGCTGTCATGCGCATACAGCGCCAGCCAGTAGGGCATGCGGCGCAGCTTCGCTTTGGTGGCGGGGTCCGCGCTGCTGAGGAGCTGCTTGAGGTGCGTGCTGTTTTCCAGATAGGCCACGGGCACCACACCGGTGCGGGATTCCACCCGCTCCATGAAGCGCAGAATGTCCGAGAGGCCCGAGTGCGCATCAAAGTCCGCGCACAGCAGCAGCGCGGGCGCATTCCACGCGCGGCCTCGCGCCAGGGAGTGTGCGCGTGCGCAGAATTGATCCGCCTGCTTCACCGCATCCACATGCGTCTGCAGCCGGTAGTAAACGCCCGGCAGCATCCCCGCGCGGTCAGCCGAGGCGAGGAAATGCGCACACTTCTCGTCCAGATTTCCGCCCTTGCCCGCGCGGGCGATCAGCGCACTGGCCCCATTGGCGCGCAGCGCGGACACATCGTGCTCGGAGTAGCCCTGGCCGGGACGTTGTTTCTCCTTCGGATCATAAGCCGAGACATTGACGACCTGCGGCATGCCATATGACGACATCGGCGGCTGGCTCTCCGGCGGCCCGCCGGCGGGGGGTGTGGTGGCGCAACTGGCAAGAGCAAAGAGGAGCGGCAGCAGCAGAGTGTGTTTCATGCGGATGTATTCGTCAGTGACACCAGTGATGGACTGCCGGGCTTTTGGCAAGGGGCCTCATGCCACTCAAGCGGCTGCGGCAGCGTGAAGCCGGCGAACTCAACGTGCAGCACACGGCGGCGCCTCGTGCTGGAGGAGCGGGAGGAGGCGTGAAGCAGCAACGGACGCATCAGCAGCACATCGCCAGCCCGGGCCTCGCAGAGAATTTCGTCGCGGGTTTCCCGCCAGCCGCGGATGGCCTCGGCGCTCAGCCGCCCTGAGCGATGTGTTCCTGGAATGACTTTCAAGGCTCCATTCTCCGCATCGGTGTCGTCGAGATGCAGCCGCGCGGTAAGCATTTGCTCCAGCAGGCGCACGGGTGGCTGCACATGCGGCACGCCATCCTTCACGCTCCACGGGCCGAACCCCGGAACTTCGGCCTGTTCCCTGAGCGCGAGAGTCAGGTCCTGATGCCAGGCCACCAGCCAGTTCATTTCAGGCCGCTTGTCAAAGTAGATGCCGCGTACAGGGACGGGCGCGCTGGGAAGATATGGGCGTGCGAGGCGGCTCAAAGCAGAGTGCGCAAGATCAGCCACCGCCTGCAGGCGCAGCATGCCGCGCATGCCTGCGCCATCGGCATCGCCCAGCAAGGACGCCAGTGAACGGCATCCATCCGCATCGAGCACATTCGGCACGATGGCGAATCCATGGATGTCCAGATGAGGGGCGAGGGTCATTCCGCCGATGACTTGCATGCCCGCGGCAGACCTTCAAGGAGCCTTTGCATCCGCCAGATGCTTCAGGAAAAACGCCGTCGTCTGCTGATCGATCTCCGCGATGGTCGGAGAGATGGCGTCGCCGCTGAAGCCGTGGCCGGCGCCTTTGGAGATGATGCACTCGACGGAGGCCCCTTTCGCCTGCGCGGCATCTCGCAGAGCGATGGCGTTGTGCACGGAGAGGACTTTGTCATCATCTCCATGCGCCACCAGGATGGCGGGACTGTCTGCGCGGAGGAGATCGATGGGGCTGAGCTTCAGGGCGAGCTCGCGCTTCTCGGTGAGCAGGCCGCCGAGCAGGGGAATCATGCGCTGCGGGCGCTCGAAGTTGCCACCCTTCATGCACTCGGCATCCACAAACGAGACCAGAGGATAAAAGGCCGCCACGCAGCGGATCTTTGCGGGTGGTCCTTCCATGGTGGGATCGCAGGGGTAGTCGCTGTCTTTGCCGAGGGCCGTGACCAGCGTGAGGTGTCCGCCGGCGGAGGAGCCAAAGGTGCCGATGTGGTCCGTGTCGATGCCGTACTCCGGCGCGTGCTTCACCAGAAAGCGCAGTGCGTCCTTGCAGTCGGCCACGGCGTCGGCGGCCAGCGTGGGTTTGCCATCCACCAGGCGGTACTCAACGCTCGCGCAGAGGAACCCGGCCTGATTGAGGCTGCGGATCACGCCGATGACATCGGGCCGCAGCACCTTGTACCTGTCGCCACCGCCCCAGCCGCCGCCGTGGATGTACACGACGAGCGGTGCTTTTTCGTACTTCTGCACCAGCGGCTGAAACAGCATGAGGTCCAGCTTCTTTTCGCCCACCTGCTTGAAGGTGATGTTATCGACGATTTTCAAATCCGCGGGCAGGCGCGGCTCGCTGCCTTTGCGTTTGTCAGCAGCGTTCGTGAGGTGCGTGCTTAGCAGCAGAGCGCAGAGAATGAGGAGAGGTTTCATGCGGTGCGTCCTGAAACGCACACAGTCTCCTCATCTGGCGCAACATTTCGCGTTCACTCAAAAATCCGTGCGTGTGACCTTGCCGCCATCTCCTGAACGCAGTTCGATCCAGTCGATCTCCACCGGCTGCTCCTGCATGGGCAGGTACAGGCGCACGATGCCGAGGGGGCCGGTGGCGGGGAGGGTCACGCTGATCTCCTGCCAGTCCGTTCCTTGGAGCGTGAAGGGCACGCGCTGGGCTTTGCCACCCGTGGGCACCCAGTCGAAATGAGAGGTGCCGGGCCTGGCCTTGATGCGGAATTTCGCTGTGGTCGGTCCGCTGTGCTTGCTGGCGGAGAAGCCGAGGAAACATTCAAAGCCGATGTTGGTCACGCTCACGATGCTGTTTTTCACCGTGGCCTTGCAGTCGCGGGCCTTCCAGCCTTGCATGGCGGGATCGCTGTCGTCCTTGGCAGGTGCTTTCGCCTTGGCCTTGGGCTGCGGTTTGCCTTCGAGCTCCGGGTGGTACTGCTTGGGATCAAAGGCCGGATTGGGCACGGGCACCACGGCATGGGTGTCTTTGAGGAAGGTCTCGATCAGCGTATCCAGTTCCTTCACGAGTTCGGGCTTCTGCGCGGCGAGATTGGTCTTCTCGCCGGGGTCATCGTGGAGATTGAAGAGCAGGTAGCGGTGCGCGCCGTTCTCTCCCGCGTGAAAGAGGCGAATGAGTTTCCAGTCATCGCGATGCACGGAGACACCGGGCGGCAGCCAGTCCGGCACGCTGGTGGAGGCATGCGGGAAGTATTGGAAGAGGGCTTTGCCGGGGAGGTCGCCGCCCTTCAGCGCGGGCAGGATGCTGTGCCCGTCAAAAATCTGACCGGGTGCGGGCTTCAGCGCCAGGGCCTCAAGCAGCGTGGGGTAGTAGTCGTCGCTCTGCACCAGCGCATCGCTCCGTGCTCCCGCTTTGGCGATGCCGGGCCACACGATGACGCCGGGCACGTGGGTGCCGCCTTCGAAGAGGCAGCCCTTGCCGCTGCGCAGCGGTGCATTGCTGGTGGGCGTGGTGCCGTCCACCGTGTCATACATGTTGCCGCCGTTGTCAGAGGTGAAGATGATGATGGTGTTGTCAGCGATCTTGAGGCGGTCCAGCGCATCCAGCAGCGTGCCGATGGCGTCGTCCATGCTCTCGACCATGGCGGCATAGGTGGGGCTGTGCTGCGGATCTTTGGGATCCACACGGGTGCGGTATTTTTCGATGAGCGCCTTCTTCGCATCAAACGGCGCATGAACGCTGAACATCCAGTAGTTCAGGTAAAACGGCGCGCCCTTGTGCTTTTCCATGAAAGCCACGGCCTCCTTGGCCATGCGATCCTCGATGTGCTGGTCCGGCACGTTGGGATCCGCATCGAAGTCCGCGAACTTCCACGGCGCCACATAGCTGCCCGCAGGCCCGGGCCCGGGATGATGCGGCACATCCACATCAAAGCCCTGCTGCAGCGGCGAGTAGGGCTCCGGGCCCAGGTGCCATTTGCCGAAATGGCCGGTAGCATAGCCTGCGTCATGCAGAGTCTCAGCCAGGGTGCGGTATTCGGTTTTGAGCCGGGTGGGCGGAGTGGGCTGCAGCACTTTCTGGTCCGGTGCGGCCTTCTTTGGCAGCGTGGCCTGCAGGATTACCTGGGGCATGTGGCCGTTCGGCACGGTGATGCCTGTGCGCGCGGGATTTAGCCCCGTGAGAATGGCGGAGCGCGTGGGCGAGCACAGCGGGCTGGCCGAATACGCGCGCGTGAAGGTCATGCCGCGCTGCGCCAGCCGCTGCACATTCGGTGTCTGGTAGAGCTTCGTGGTGCCGTAGAGCGTGGTGTCGCTCCAGCCGAGATCATCGGCGAGGATGATGATGACATTGGGCTGTGCCGCAAATGACAGCGGCAGCATGATGAAAAGGGCCAACAGGGTGGTGGGAAGAAAAAGCCTCATGGTGCGGAGACGGTCTTTAGATGGGTCGCGAGACGCTCGCGCATGCGCTTCATGCGCTCTGCCTGCGCCGGTTGGTCGGCGAGGTTGTGCAGTTCGTCACGGTCGGTACGCAGGTCGTACAAAAGCTCGCCGCCGTTTTGATCCCAAACTATATAGCGAAAAGCGTCCGTGCGCACACTGTGGCCGGTGAGCTTTGTGTTGGTGGCCACCATGGTGCTGACGGCCATCTGGCGGCCCTTGGCGGCGGGATCATCGAGCATGGGTTTCAGGCTGCGGCCCTGCAGGTGCTTGGGGCGCGGCAGCCCGGCGAGATCGCACAGCGTCGGATACACATCGACCTGCTCCGCGAGTCCCGTGCGCACTCCCGGTTTCACCCCGGGCGCGGCAATGATGAGCGGCACGTGAGTTCCGCCCTCAAACAGCGTCTGCTTTGCCCACAGGCCGTGTTCGCCCAGCTGATAGCCATGGTCACCCGTGAGCACGACGATCGTGTTCTCTGCGAGCTTCAGCTCATTGAGCCTGGCGAGAACGCGGCCAATCTGCGAATCCACAAAACCCGTGGCTGCCAGATAGGCCTGCAGCGCATCAAGGGCTTCGTCATGCGTGCTGAGCCGGTTTTTGTCGATGGCCTCAAAGAACGCCCTTGGGGCCACATACGGAGTGTGCGGCCGGATGAAGCCCACCGCCAGGAAGAAGGTTTTCTCTTTGAAGGCATCCAGCGTGGCGATGGCATCATCGGCGATCTGATAGTCGGTAAAGTCAGCCGCCGGTCGCGCTGAGGCAGCGTAGGCGCGGTTGTAGCCCTCTCCCTTGGCGGTTCCGTGTGGCTTGTCACCAGGATCATTCGCCGCCTTGGCTTCGACGAAATTGTCGGTGTCCTTGTGCAGCGCGGTGCGCAGCTCCACATCGAGCTTCGTCTTGGGGTCGGCCACATGGAAGACTTTTCCGATTCGCCCCGTGGCATAGCCATGATCCTTGAAATACTGCGGCAGCGTCACCACCTCAGGCAGCGCCTTTCTCAGGCTGGTCGTGAGATCCATCACGCCCGTTTTCTCCGGATAGCAGCCCGTCAGAAAGGAGCAGCGTGAAGGGTTGCACAGGGCAAACTGCGTGTAGGCATGCTCAAACCGCACACCACGCGCCGCCAGCGCATCCATGGCTGGAGTGTGCACGCTCGTATTGCCATGGCATGAAAGGGTGGTCGTCAGGTCGTCAACAATGATGAACAGCACATTGGGACGCGCTGCGTGCAGCACAGGCGCGCCGAGCAGTGCCAGAAAGAGTGCAAAAGAGCGCATCATTGGCGGCTGTGGAGTTTGGCTTTCGTTTACGGCTTTGTGCCCCCGCTTTTCTTGTGCAGCTCATCACATTTGGCGATGGCAGCTTTGAGCGGCGTGAGAATCGGATCAATGGGCTCCTCGTGGTCGCTGATAAAACCCTCGCGGTAGAGAGTGCCGCGCTGCTCGTAGGATGAGATTTCCCTGGCGTCTCCTTTCTTCAGGGCGGCCAGATAAGGCTGGCGCAGACCACGCACGTAGCCGCAGTGATGCCAGCCGATGAACCACGGCTGCGCAAATAACTTGGTCAGAGTCTCATCGTAGGTCTGGCCGAGCGCCTGATAAAACTCCGGGTTCCCGCCATTCATAGCGCTGTCCGGCCAGATGGGCTTGCAGGTCGTGTCCCCGTTGATGATGGGCAGGCCGCTCTCCTGATGCACGCTGGCGAGCGTGGCCACCTGCTCGTCGGCAGGGGCGTAATACTGCACGCTAATGACATCCACAAAGCCATGCATCTGCCGGAGGCTTTCCTTCCGTTCCGCAGGATGTTTGCGATCACGGTTCATGTTCAGCTTGTCACCCAGAATGAGATGGTGCGCGTCGTGTTTGCGAATGCTTCGGGCACGCTCCTCATACCAGCGGTGCATGAGGGCGGAGAGAAAAGCGCGGCTGTCGGCGGCAGCGGCATCGGGATTTCCCAGCTCGACCCATTGCGTGCAGGCGGCGATCTCATCCCAGCTTGTGGCTTTGAGCGCATACACTGCAGCCGCCTTGGCCGGGTCGGCGTGGCGCTTTTGCAGCAGGGAGATCCACGCCTGCTTGCCCGCGGCTGTGGCCGGTTGTAACATCAGGGCATGCACCCATGGGTGCAGCCTCTTTTGCGCAGGAGAGAGCTTCGCATAAGCCGGACTTCCTTCTTCATCATCCACCGTCCATGGCGGGCCGTCGGTATAAGCGTAGCCGAGCAGTCTAGGATCTTGCGCACGCGGTTTCACAAGCTTGTCAGCCACCGCGGCAAGCTCCACGAGGAAACGGTCGTCAAACACATCCGTCGGCCGCTTCGCAAACTGGCGCACCAGTTCCGCGCGCTTCATGTTCCAGCCCCACGGCACTTCGACTGGCAGATGGCACACGTAGTAGCCGCCGACTGCCTCCTGCAGGCTTCTGGAGAGCGGGTTGTGAAACCCCAGCGTGTTGAAACTCCATGCCTTGAAGTTCGCCGCCACGCGCGAGGCCCACTTTTTCACCGCCGCGGATTCATCGTCATACGAGCCGTCTCCACGGAAAATCTCTCCTCCATAAGTGGCGCGAACGAAGCTCGTATTGCGCGGACTCTGCCAGTAAACCGGCTCGACATGGTTGGCACCGATGGACAAGAACGTTTCTCCCGCCTGAGAGCGAAACCACCAGACACCTTCGATCTGGCAGAGGCTCACGGCTGGCTGCGCATCAGCAGCCATGACCATTCCTGCCGTCAAAAGCACACACGAGACCAGCTTCACACGAGCGACTAAGAAGGAGCAGAGAATTCGAATCATAGCAAATAGGGGGCAGGATCAACATGCGAAGTGGTTCAGTCGCCTGAGGCCTTCTTTTCCTCCTCGGCACTCGTCCACCACCGCTTTTCATCGAAGCCAGGATTTTGGGTTGGCAGCCTGGCGCCCGTCCGTTCCAGCCAGGCATTCAGCGCTTTGATCAGGTGCGCGGCTTTTTTGGGACGCTCGGCGGCGAGATCGTGCGCCTCGCTGAGGTCTTCGCGCATGTTGTAGAGTTCAGTGCGCGGACCGATGACGAGCTTGCCATAAGGCTTGTCGTCCGGGGTGAATCCCGTCGTCTCCAGATAGTCGCCAAACCAATGAATGAGCTTCCAATCGCCCTCACGGATGACGGCGCAGGGCGTGCGGCCATAGTTGGTGGTGTAGGTGGGCATATGCCAGTGCAGCGCGGTGCGTTGAAGGGCGCCGCTTTGCTCCAGTAGTGGCAGCAGGTTCTCGCCATCGAGCACATGCTGTGCCGGGGGCGTGGCTCCTGCGAGCGCCGCATAGGTGGGATAAAAATCGACGGCATGCACCGGCACGTCGGATGTGCTTCCCTCTTTCACCTTTCCCGGCCAGCGCACGATGAGCGGCACGCGGATGCCGCCTTCATACGGCGAGCCCTTGCCTTCGCGCAGCGGGGCGTTTTTGGTCACACGCGAGAGCCCTCCGTTGTCGCTGGTGAACACCACGGCCGTGCGTTCACGAAGCCCGAGTTCGTCGAGTTTTGCGAGCAGGCGGCCCACCTGGTTGTCGAGATGCTCCAGCATGGCGAGATAGTTTGCGATGGGCCGCTCGGTGGCGCGGCCTTCGTTCGTCGCAGCACGCTGATAGCCGCGAGCCACATGCTTTGCGATCAGAGCCTCCGGCGCTTCCAGCGGCGTGTGTGGGCTGAAGTGAGAGACAAAGGCAAACCATGGTCTGTCTTTGTTCATTTCCACGAAATGAATGATGTCATCGGTGATAGACGTCACAGTTTTGTCTTCGTGATGCTCCGCTCCATTTGCCGGACCGGCAAAATCAAAGCCGTAGGCGTCGAAGTATCCGCCCCCGTCGCGTTTCCTCAGCGGGGCCACGGAGGCATTGTTGGCGATGTGCCACTTTCCGCTGATCCCCGTCGCATAGCCCGCCTTTCTCAGTGTCGTCGCCAGCGTCGCCACTTTCGGAGCCAGGGCGTCATTGGCTGCGGGAGACAGCATCGGTGCCCTTGAGGGCTCTTTCTCATTGAGCACCTTGAACACGCCCGTGCGTGCTCCGTATTGACCGGACAAAAAGGCCGCGCGGGTCGGCGAGCACTGCGCATCCGCATACGCAGCAGTAAAGCGCATGCCTTGTGCTGCAAGACGGTCCAGGTTCGGCGTGGCGACATCCTTGTTGCCATAGCAGCTCAGGGCGTTCCATCCCATGTCGTCCGCGAGAATGTGGAGAACATTGGGCTGCGCCGCGAGGGACGAATCGCCCAGGATGCAAAGAAAGATCAGGGAGCAGAGTCTTTTCATCAGTTGGCAGGTTTGAAGTCCAGCGTGCGAAACTCCGCCGCTCCGGGCGGCAGATGCACACGCACATGGATGACACGCCCCTTGGCCGGAATCGCCACTTCCTGCGTCTGCCATTCACCGCCAGCCTTCACTTCAAATGGCACGCGGTTCGCAGGGAGAAAGTCTTTGTCTCCATCCATGCGCCACGCGATGGCACCCTGGCCGGAAGCGGCCGTTTTAAAGACGATTTTGGCGGTGGCAGGCGCTGGCAGCTTGATCTGGCTGTGGGTGATGAAGGTTTTAAAGACGATGGCAGGCGCTGGCTGGCTGTGGGTGATGAAGGTGCCTTTGCCAGCCTTGTCCGGCGTGAGCACGAGCACTCCGTTTTGGTTGACGAGGCTGCCTCCACGCGCCAGCCAGCCGCGGGTGGCTTTGGTGTCGGGCTGGTCGGCTTTGGCCTCGGGTTTCGGCGCAGGCTTTCCTTCGAGGTAAAAGTCAAAATAGTCATTCCACACCGGAGCCATGGGCCCAAGGGCGAGGCCCGGTGGATTCAGCTCCGCGCACCACGCGGTGAGTTTGCCACGCAGCCGTGTCGCGATTTCAGGATGCTGCGAGGCGAGGCTGTGCTTTTCTTCCAGGTCAGTGGAGAGATCGTAAAGATACTCGCGCTCACCCCCGCGCAGCAGCTTCCAGTTTCCCTCGCGGATGGCGCTCTGCGCCATCCAGCGCCACATCAGCGCCTCATGCGGCGACCGGGTGTTTTCACCTTTGAGATACGGAAGCAGATTCACACCATCGAGATCTCCGGGCTTTACCGAAACGTCCGCCAGCGCCGCTGCGGTGGCCGCGACATCCAGCGCGCTCACCGCAGGCTCATACGTCTGCCCGCCCGGGATCGTGCCCGGCCATGCGATGAGGAAGGGCACATGCATGCCGCCCTCGCTCAGCATGCCTTTTTCACCATTGAGCGGAGTGTTTAGGCTGCCATCCCAGCCCCCAGCATCGCCATCCAGTGGCGAGTCGGTTTTGTGAATCTTGAGCGGCGCGCCGTTGTCACCAATGAAAAAGATCAGCGTTTTTTCGGTCAGGCCGTGCTGCTTCAGCGTGTCCGTGATCAGCCCCACGCCATCGTCCACAGCCGCCAGCATGCCCAGCGCAGCGCGGCGGCGCTCCGGCATCGGGCCGGGGAAACGGTCCTTGTACGACTGCGGCGCATCCACCGGCGTGTGCGGCGCGCGCAGAGCGATGTACAAAAAGAACGGCTGCTCCTTGTAGCGCGTGACGATGGCCGCCGCCGCCCGTGTGCAGCCCTCGATGTGATACAGCTCCGGCCTCATCTCGCCCATGGGCTGGTCCTTGCCATCCACCGTGATGTTGGCAGTGAACTTCTGCTGCCCGTGCTGCGAGTAGGCATGGGTGAAGCCGTGCCTGGTGATCCCGTTCGTGGGCCCGAGGTGCCATTTGCCAAACTGCGCCGTCACATACCCAGCCCGCTGCAGCCGTGTGGCGATGGTGGTCTCCTTGTTAAAGCCATCCAGCGCGGAGTTGTTGTTGTCCAGATTGAAGCGCCCCTGAAACTTCCCCGTCATCAGTCCCCCGCGCGACGGCACGCACTGCGGCGCGGTGCTGTAGCCGTTCTTGGCAATGACACCGCTGCGGGCGAGTGCATCCAGGTGCGGTGTCTTCACATCCTTCTCCACGCCGCGAATGCCGAGATCGGCGAAGCCGTGGTCATCGGTGTAGAAGACAATGAGGTTCGGCTTTTCAGCGGCCGGGCTAGAGACCGCCAGTGCGACTGCAAGCCAGCCACAAGCCCATGAGAATCGCTTCAGCATAAGTTCACTTCTTGAACATCTTGTTCCGTTTGTCCGCACCCGAAAGGATGTAGGCGATGAGATCTTCCACTTCGTCCTGGTTCATGCTGTTGATGAGGCCCGGCGGCATGAGGGAGACAGGGGACGCTTTCCGGGACATGACCTTGTCGCTGCGGACTTCGGTGATCTCGCCGGGCGCAGCAGGGTTGGTCGCGACTTGCAGGAAGCCGCCTTCCTCGCCAGTGATGCGACCCACGACGGTGCCTCCATTCCTCAGCGTGATGATGCTGCTCTCATACTGGTCGGAGATGACCTTGCTGGGATCGATGATGTTCTCCATGAGATCCCGCAGAGTGTAGCGGTTTCCGGCGCCGGTGAGGTCCGGGCCTACGCCGCCGCCTTCATTGCCGAGGCGATGGCAGGCCTGGCATGCGGCGGCGATGAAGAGCTCGTGCCCGCGCTCGAAATTGCGCCCGCTCTTCGCGTTCTTGGCGAAGGCCACGACTTCATCGATGCTGTAGTTTTTCCCGGGCCCCTTTGGTGGATGAATCACGACGGGTGCAACGTTCTGCACTTTCGGAATGGCGAGAGCTGCGAGCTGTGCGCGATCCTTGGCCTCCGGCACGGAAGCGAGCGCATCCATGCGGATGGTGTCGAGGAATCCGCGGAACTGATTGCCGCCTTGCCACGGTCCCGTGCTGGCAAACCAGGTGAAAAATTCGCGGCGCAGCTCCGGTGTCCAGCCTTCTTTGGTAAAGCGCAGGCCATACGCATAGGCGAGCTGCTGCTGGTTGGGCCGTGCCTCGCCGCTGCGCAGGAAATTGGGGCCGTAGCGGTCATTGCGCGCCATGCGCTCCACCGAGAGCCAGGAGACCGGATCGTCCTTCGCGCCGCGCATGAGCTTGAGCGTCTTGGCGACGACTTCCTTTGAACCCAGCGCTGCAAGCGTGCGCGAGAGCTCGCGGTTGAGGTCGTTGGTCTTCGCGGGAAACACCGCGTCCAGCCGGGAGATCGTCTGCGTGAGCGAGTCTCCCTCCGGCAGGCCGCTGCGTGCCACCGTGACCTCATACACGCGCACCAGGGCGATCTGCTGCGCGGCATCGAGCTTGGCAAAATTGAGCGCATTGAGCATGGCCAGCAACGCCGGCTGGTTTTCCTTTCCACCGAAGCGGGCGAGCGCGAGCCCGCTCTCGATCACGGCCCAGGGCTCCGTCTGTTTCAGAGCACGCGCGGCCCAGAGCTTCGCGGGCTGGCGCTCGATGGCTACCCGCGCCGCGTAGCGCACCAGACGATCCGCATGACCGAGATGGGGCCATGCTTTGTCGATGGCCTCGGGGCCGGTGCCTTCTTCGTGCAGGCGCTCCAGTTCCACGCGCAGCTTGTGCTCTGGTGTTTCGGCGGGTGCTGCGGCCGGAGCGGTACTCTCCTTGCCCTCATAAGTTACGCGATACATGGCCGACTGAGTGCGGCGGCCGCCAATAGTAAAATACATGGCGCCGTCCTTGCCGATGACGGCATCGGTCAGCGGCAGGGGTTTGCCATAGATGAACTCCTCCAGCTTCGCCTCATAGCCCCCGCCCTTTGGCGTGAGATGCACGGCGTAGAGTGTGCCGTAGGTCCAATCGCAGGCGTAGATGGCGTGCTGATACTTCGCAGGAAAGGCTGCGCCGAGGCCGGAGACGACCCCAGTGGGACAACCCGGGCCCACTTCCACCAGCGGCGGCACGATGTCCGGGCAGTAGCCCATGAGCTTGCCTGAGGACTCGCGGAAGCCGTAGTCGCCACCGCTCACCAGATGATAGATGCGCGTGGGCCGGTACCAAGGCATGCCCGCGTCCCACTCCATGTCGCTGTCATAAGTGAAGAGATCGCCCAGGGCATTGAAGGCGCTGTCGAAGTGATTCCGCATGCCGTCGGCGATCATCTCAAAGCGTTTCCCATCGGGCGAGACCTTGAGCGTGAAGGCCTGCGGCTCTGTATCGGAGAACTCCGCGCCTTTGCTGGTGCGGGGCACGATCTGGTCATCCGCAAAAGGCCGCGAACCGCGTGTGTGCTCGATCTGCGGCTGCACCGTGCCGTTGCCGCAGGAGAGATACAGGCTCTTTCCATCCGGCGAGAGCGTGACGCTGTGGTTGCCGTGCTCGCCCTGGCCTTTGATCTCACGCAGGAGAATCTTTTCATCAAACTGGCCGGTGCCCTTGGTATCGCGCAGGCGGTAGAGGCCCGCGACATTCGGCTTCTCATTCACGAGGGCATACAGGCTGTCGAAGGCATAGAGCAAACCGTGCGCGCCATTGATCTCCGCGCTGAGTTTTTCCACCTGCGCCTTGTCACCGCTGCCCACCGGGGGCGGCGTGAGGCGGAAAAGGCCGCCGTATTGGTCCGTGGCCAGAATGCGGCCTTTGTCATCCACCGTCATTCCCACCCAGGAGCCTTCAGTGTCTTTCGTGACCTTGTGGATCAGCTCCACTTTGAAACCGGGCAGCGCCTTGATGTCTGACGGGGCGATGACTTCATCCGAAGTCGCTGCGGCGCTTTTTACACGGTCTTTGTTGAAGATCTCGCCGTACGGTTTTTTGCCGTAGGTGTTCACTACCTTGGCGGGCTTCCATTCGTCCGTCTTCGGCGCTGCCGCCAGCCATGAGGCATCGGTGAAGATGCTTTGCTCCTTCCCATCGGCAAAGGTCACGCTGAGCACGGCGAGAAATCCGGCCGCGCTGCCTTTGTTGGTGGCTTCAGCGCGCAGTTCGTTCATCCCGCTCTTCAGCTTTTTCGTCACATCCGCCTGCGTGGGCCGCTGCCAGTCGGGGTTTGTCAGCACGAGTTCGCCATTGAGGAAAACCTGCGCGCCATTGTCGCAGCTCACGCGCAGGACTGCTCGCTTGATGGCAGCTTCACCGAGATCGAACTCCTTCTTCAGCCGCGCGGCGTCCTTTGCGATGGGCGCGTCGCTCCACAGCCATTTCCACTCCGCGGTCGCTGCTGCATCGCTGGCAGCGGGCGGGGGCGTGACCACTTCGGCTTTGGGCTGCGCCTTGGCTTTGGCCTTTGCTTCCAGCGGCTTCGCGTTTGCGATGATGCTTTTGTCAAAGGCCGCCACGCCACCTTCGGGCAGTTCCTTGAGCATCACGTCCTTGATCTGCACCTTCATGGCCGGGCCGCGATGAATCTGAAAGGCGAGGATGCCTTCGAGAAGCTGGGTCTTTGCGCCGAAGTCCAGCAGGTCGATGGTCTGCTGACCGTCGATCTTGTGCACGAGATGGTTTCCTTGAGCAATGACCGTGTACTCATGCCATTCGGCGATGTCCACCTTCACGGGTTCGTGCTCGCCCGTCAGCCACTTCGCACCGCTGGGATCGATCACCACCTTCTGCCCGTTCTGCACCAGGATGCCGCCCCACTTCTCGCCATAGACCATGGCGTTGTTTGGAGCTGAGGGATGGATGTCGCACTGGTAGCCGCCCACGGACCATTTGCCGGTCTCGGGAAACTCGCGGCTGCGGTACTGGATGCCGGTGTTGTTGCCCGCCTCCTTCACCTTCACCCGCAGCTCGAAGTTTTTCAGCACGCCGCCGCGCCAGATGAGAAACTGGTTGTACTTGAGCTGCTCAGGCCCGGTGGTTTTCCCGGTGATGCAGCCGTCTTCCACGCTCCACAGCTCGGGATTGCCGTCCCAGTCGGTGAGGTCTTTGCCATTGAAGAGCGGTTTGAAACCTTCCTGGGCCGGGGCGGTGGTGGCAAACAGGAGTGAGAGAAGGAGGATGCGAGTCATGGTGCGAGCGTGGTAAAACGTCCGCTCTTGTCTGGAAATACCGGCAAAGGATGTGTCGGATTCCGCAATTGAGCCGTGCCGGCCTGCGATGCTGCGAGCCGGCGCGACAGAGACTCTTATTTCGCCTTTTTCTTTGGCTGCTCGATCAAGGCATTGGCTTCCTGCCCCAACTGGCCGGGCTTTGCGGCGTCTTTGAGGAACTCCGCCAAACGGGCGCGCATGGCGGCCACGCGCTCGGGCTCGGCGAGGGCGAGGTTTTTCTTTTCGCCGATGTCGGTGGCGAGATTGTAGAGAGCGAGGGTTTCGCCGAACTGCGCCGCAGTCGCGGAATCCGCGGTGGTGGATTTTGCCTTTTTTCCCTTTCCTTTCCCTTTGGCGCCTGCGGGGGCGTTTTCGCTGTCGGCATCGCTGCCGTTCATGACGAGCTTCCAGTCGCCCATGCGCACCGCGGCCACGGTGGGGGACTGCACGCACAGGATGGCATCGTGCGGCGAGGGCGCGCCCTGGGTGAGCATGGGCCAGACGTCCTTGCCATCGAGCGGCGTCTTTTGTTCCAGGGAGCCGCCGGCGAGTTTCACCAAGGTGGGATACCAGTCCACGGTATGCATGGGCTCCTTGAGACGTTTGCCCTCCGGGATGTGGCCGGGCCAGTTGGCAAAGGCGCAGCCGCGCACGCCGCCCTCGTAGATGCTGCCTTTGAAAGCGCGCAGAGGTGTGTTGGTGCCTGGAGGCGGGCCGCCGTTGTCGGTGGAGAAGATGATGAGCGTGTTTTCCCGCTGTCCGCTGCTTTCCAAGGCGGCGACGATTTGACCGATGGCCTCGTCCACCGCGGCGAGCATGCCTGCGAGTCTTTGCCGTCCGCCCGTCAGAGCGCCGTAGGGTTTCAGATATTCATCCGGCACTTCCAGGGGTCCGTGCACTCCATTGAAGGGCAGGTAGAGAAAGAGCGGCTTTGTCTTGTCCTTCTCCGTGATGGTGCGGCAGGCCTCCTTCGCGAGGAGATGGGTGGTGTAGCCTTCTTCTTTGATCTGCTGGCCATCGCGGTACCAGTCGAGATCCGGGCCGCGCATGTGGGTGAAGTAGTCCAGCATGCCGAAGTAGTGGCCGTAGTGGTGGTCAAAGCCGCGCGCGGTGGGCAGATAAGCAGGTTCAAACTCACCCAGGTGCCATTTGCCGATGATGGAGGTGGCGTAGCCCGCGTCATGCAGCGCATTGGCCATGGTTCGCTCCGTCAGTGGCAGGCCCCAGGTGGCGTGCGGGCGCACGATGGTGTACACGCCCGTGTGCGTGGCGTAGCGGCCGGTCATCAATGCGGCGCGTGTGGGAGAGCAGACAGGCTGCACGTAGAGCGACTCCAGCACGGTGCCGCCGGCGGCGAGCTTGTCGATGTTTGGGGTGTGGATCTCCTTGCCGCCATTGAAGCCGCAGTCGGCGTAGCCGAGATCGTCGATGAGCAGGAAGACGATGTTCGGGCGTTGCTCCGCAGCGAATGACGAAACCAGAATGAGGAATGACGAAACAAGAGTGGCGATGATTTTCATGGGATGAGAATGGAGATGAGTGGTCATTTGGCTTTCTTCTTTTTACCGGCACCGGGATCGACCATCGTCACCGGTTCGCCGATGAGGAGAGGTTTGCCAAAGACGGTTTGCTTGTCGCCCTGCTGCTGCATCCAGGCATCCACATCGGCGCGCATCCGCTGGAGGCGGTCGGCTTGCGCGGGATCGGCGGCGAGGTTGCGCAGTTCGTTGGGATCGCTCTTCACATCGTAGAGTTCCTCCGCGGGGCGTACCGAGTAGCGCTTCACCGTGGCGGCAGCGGCGGGGCTGGTTTCGGCGGCGGTGAGCCAGCTCTGCCAGTAGTTCAGCCCGCTGGTCACCTTGCTGGAGCGGGAGATGTGGGTGTGGTGCTGGAATTCGGGATGGAGATTGCGGATGTACTTCCAGTCACGCGTGCGCACGCTGCGGATGGGATAGACATTGAAGTCGCCATCGCCGCTGTGGGTGGTGAAGATTTTTTCGCGGTGAGCGGTGGCTTTGCCCAGCAGCACGGCGGCGAAGGACCTGCCGTCGATGCCCTCCGGCACGGTGCCGCCGCCGAGCTCGATGAAGGTGGGTATCAAATCTGGCCAGGCGATCATGGCGTCGTTCGTCGAGGCAGGTTTCAAATGACCGGGCCACACGGCGATGAAAGGGATGCGGATGCCGGCATCGTAGAGATTCCACTTTCCAAACGGCCACTGGCCGCCGTGGTCGGCGGTGTAGATGAAGAGCGTGTCTCCTGGCACCTTGTCTTTGGCCAGGGCACGCAGCTCACCTAGCAGCGTGTCCGCACGCGTGATGTCTGAGCAGTAGCGGGCGCGCTGCTCGCGGGTGGCGGCGGTGTCCAAATGCGTAGGCGGGAGCTTGAGGGTGGCGGTATCATAACCGGCGTTTTCGCCCCAGGGGACATGGGGATGGTGCGTGCCGAAGAAGAGGCAGAGCGGCTTGGAGGCATCGCGGGTGCTGAGGAATTTGGCGACTTCCATGGTGTCCGTATCACCGATCTGATTGCCGCCCATCACATCAAAGCCGTGGTCTTTGCCGTAGTTGCCATGCGCCACCTTGCCAAAGGCGGCGACTTCATAGCCCAGTGCATGCAGCACCGGCGGCAGAGATTTCACGTCGGGATTCTTGGCCTTGTGATTTGGCTCCGCGCCATTGCGCGCCGGCCAGAGCCCCGTGCACAGCGTGGTGCGGCTGGGGCCGCAGGCCGGAGAGGCAACGAAGGCGTGGGTGAACTTCATGCCTTCCGCGGCGAGTTTGGTCATGTTCGGCGTACGGATGTCCGTGGCACCGTAGGGCTCGGAGTCCAGCATGCCGTGATCGTCCGAGATGAAGACGACGATGTTGGGTCGCGGCGCTTTTTCCGCGGCGAAGAGCGGCAGGGAGATGAGCGCGACGAGGAGCAGGATGACGGACGGGCTGGACATGCGCCCGGTAAACGAACGGTCCCACGCCAACATCTCAGCAAATGCTGTATCGGATTCAGCATCGAGGCTTGTCATTCGGCGGGGGGCATTTTAGCCTGCGGCCCTCATGAGCCCGAAACCGACCGCCACCACCGCCAAGCAGTCCGCTGAATACGCCATCTACAAGCCCAACGGCCGTGGCACCGGCGGTGTGATCCGGTTTGAGTTCAATCGCGCCAAAGGGGCGGTGTTTGTGGATGCAGCTTCGCAGAGCGGGGAGAAGCAGTTCGACTGGGAGCAGAAAATCACCATGAAATGGGGCCTGTCCGATCTCGGCACCGTGCTGGCCACGCTGCAAGGCCGCCAGGAGCAGGCCAAGCTTTTCCACCAGTCTGAAAAGGCTAACAGCGCCTTTGAACTCACCTTCCGCGATGATCCGCAGAAGGCGCCGTACTTCATGAGCATGTCGCGTCAGGAGGCGGCGTCGAAGAGTGTGAAGAAGGTGACCATCCCCGTGACGCACTCAGAGGCCGCGATTCTGGAAACCGCCCTGCGCGCAGCGATCACGCGCTTGATTGGGTGGTGAGAAATCAAAGGCCCTCCAGCTTCACCGTCAGCGAGTCATACCCCAGCGTGCGGTCAAACTTGGCTTCGTGCTCGACGCGCTCCTCAGCTTTCAGAATGGTGATGCTCTTCACGCGCTCGCAGGACAGACGCAGGAGGGTGCGGAGGATGAGACGGGCGTGCGGGGCGCCGAGGCAGAGGTGGGTGCCGAAGCCGAAGCTGAGGTGCGGGTTCGGTTTGCGGTCCAGGCGAACTTCCTCGGGCTGGGGGAAGGCGGTGGAGTCGAAATTGGCGGAGGCCCAGGCGAGTGAGATGCGGTGGCCGGCTTTCACGGTGACGCCGTTGACGTCGGTATCCGCGGGGCAGACGCGGCCGATGTGAGTGAGCGGCATGAAGACCCGGAAAAATTCCTCGCTGGCGAGGGTGATGCGCTTGGGATCTGCGCGCAGAAACTCCAGCGCCTCCGGATGCTCCGCCAGATAACCGAGCGCGCAGGAGATGGTGTGGATGATGGTGTCACGTCCGCCGGCGAAGGCGAGATTGGCAAAGCCCATCATCTCCTCCCGCGTGAGCTTGCGGCCCCGATACTCCGCCTGTGTGAGAGCGCTGAAAAAGTCCGCGCCGGGATTGGCCTCGGCGCGGTCAAACTGAGCGTGGAGATAGTCTTCCAGCACGTTGCCGGTTTTGAATTCGCCACCGGTGACCTTGAACACATGGATGCCCCAGCCGATCCACGTTTCGCCTTCGGAAGCGGGAACGTTCAGCAGGTGGGTCAGGGCACGTGACTGAATGGGCAGCGCGAACTCGTTCACGATCTCAATCGAATCGCGGCCCAGCGCCTGCGTGAGCATGCCGTCCATCAGCGCCTCCACCTGCGCGATCATCGCAGGGTCTTTGGCGCGCTGGAAGAAGGGCTCGACGATGGCGCGGTAATCCGTGTGCTCCGGCGGATTCGTCTCGATGGGGAGCTGGCGCATGGTGCGCACGGCCTCCTCGGAAGGAATGGGCACGCGGAAGGGCGCGTCGGAGCTGAAGGTCTGCCAGTCCTTGGCGGCCTTGCGCACGTCCTCGTGGCGCAGGATCATGGTGATGTCTTCGCCGTGAAAGGGGCACTGCATCACGCCAGAGGCGCTGCGGACTTCGCGGAAGGGATCTGAAAAAGCGGGCATGGCGAGAAAATGACGAATGACGGAATCATGCAACGCTGAATGCTGCCTGCTTTCTGCGCAATGGCTGCTCTTTGTAGAATGATGCCTGCGGCCTGTGATAAGGCCGTCTGGTCATTTCTTTTTCGCTTTTCCCGCCTTGGCGGCGGGTTTGGCCGGAGCGGTGGGGTCTTCGTTGGGAGAGCCGTGCCACTGCGGCGCGATGTTTTTGGCATTCCAGTCGTCCCAGGCTTTGGAAAGTTTGGCCACAAGCTCCGGCTTTGCTGCAGCGAGGTCGTGCTCCTCGCTGATGTCTGTGCTCAGATCGTAAAGCTGCCAGCCGGACTGGGTCTTGGTCTCCATGTCGCGCACGTCCACGAGCTTCCAGTTTCCCTGGCGGATGGCTTTCTGCGGGCCAAAGCGCCAGGCCAGGGTGTCATGCGGAGGGGTGGTGGCTTCGCCTTTGAGGTGTGGCAGGAGGTTCACGCCTTCGACACCGTCCGGCTGTTTCGCCGCGGTGATGGCGCAGGCGGTGGGCAGGATGTCCATGGTGCTCACCGGCTGGTCGTAGGTTTTGCCAGCGGGCAGTTTGCCGGGCCAGCTTACGAAGAACGGCACGCGGATGCCGCCCTCCAGCGTCTGGCCTTTGTCGCCACGCAGCGGGGTGTTGACGCCGGTGTTGTAAGCAAAGAAGGGTTTCCGGCCGGAGCCGCCGTTGTCGCTGAAAAAGAACACCAGCGTGTTCGGGTGCTTCGCCTTCAGTTCGGCGGTGACACGGCCGATGTCATCATCCAGCGCCAGAAGGAGGGAGAGGTAGCCGCGGCGGTTTGGGTCGGTGACATCGGCGGGAATGCGGTCCTTGACTCTGTCCGCGATCTCCAGCGGGGTGTGCACGGCGTTGTAAGCGAGGTAGAGAAACCAGGGCTTCGGCGCATGGCGGTTCATGAAGCCCACCGCCTCATCCGTAAAGAGATCCGTGGTGTAGCCGTCGAGGTGCTGGAGCTCGCGACCGCGGTAGATCATGTTGTGCGAATGCGCGGAGCCGAATTCGGGATCGGCATCGTGATGCAGCAGGTAATTGTGACCGCCGACGAGGAAGCCGAAAAACTCATCGAAGCCGCGCGACTGCGGGTGATGCGCGGCATCAAAGCCCTGGTGCCATTTGCCGATGAGCGCGGTGGCGTAGCCGTCATCGTGCAGCACATTCGCAATGGTGCGCTGGTCCAGGGGCAGGCCCAGCTTTGCCTCATCGCCCACATGCGGATTGAACTCGTGGCCAAAGCGTGTCTGCGATTTGCCGGTGAGGAAGCCCGCGCGCGAAGGGCTGCAATAGGGCGCGGTGACATAGCCGTTCGTACAGCGTACGCCGCTGGCCGCGAGGGCGTCGATGTTTGGCGTGGGCACCACCTTGCCGCCATTCACGCCGATGTCCGCGTAGCCGAGATCATCCGCGACGATGACGAGGATGTTGGGCTTTCCCTGCTGCCCGAAAGCTGGGGCAAGGGTGAGGCAGGCGAGGGCAGAGAGAAGCACAGGGAGGAATTTCATGGTCGGTGTTTAACGAAGCGCGAGAGGCAGTCTGCCAGCAAAAAAATGGATGCGGGTGGTTTTTCATTTCGTACCGCGAAAGTCTTTATGCCGGGCTTCGGAATCTGCTGATCGATCCGGGCAGGCCTTTCGTTCAATACGAAATGCGCGGAGGCGAGAAACGCGCGCCATACCGACTGAATGCAGCTCCAGCCCATGCCCATGCCCTCAACCATGAAAACACTGATCCTGCTCCTTGCGTCATTCATCCTCTCGCATGCGATCTTCGCCGCGCCGCCGAATGTGGTGCTGGTGATGGCGGATGACCAGGGCTGGGGAGACACGGGCTACAACGGGCATCCGGACCTGAAGACGCCGAATCTGGATGCGCTGGCCAAGAGCGGGGTGCGGCTGAACCGTTTCTACACGGCTCACTTCAACTGCTCCCCCACGCGCGCCAGCGTGATGACGGGGCGGCACCCGGACCGCATGGGCACCTTCAATCCGGGCGCGCCCATCCGGGCCGAGGAACTGACGGTGGCGAAGGTGCTGCAGGCGGCGGGTTATGCCACGGGGCACTTCGGCAAATGGCACCTCAATGGCAAGAACGGCGACAAGAACACCACCGACATGCCAGGGCGCGCCATTCTGACGAGCGATCCGCTTTCGCCTGGGAAAATGGGTTTCGATGAATGGGTCTCCGCGGACAACTTCTTTGACCTGGATCCCGTGCTGGGACGCCAGGGGGTGCCGGAGAAATTTCACGGCGACAGCTCGGACGTCACCACGGATGAGGCGCTGAAGTTCATCAAGAAGCAGGCCGCGGCGGGGAAGCCCTTTCTGAGCGTGGTGTGGTTTGGCTCGCCGCATGTGCCGCACATCGCACTGCCGGCGGACAAGGCGCCCTACAGCGGTCTTTCCGAGGAGGAGCAGAACTACTATGGGGAGATCACCGCCGTGGACCGGAGCGTGGGGCGGCTGCGCGCGGCGCTGAGGGAGCTGAAGGTCGCGGACAACACGATCTTCTGGTACAACAGCGACAACGGCGGACATGCGGGCCCGAAGTCCACCGGCCATCTGCGCGGTGAAAAGGGCACGCTGTGGGAGGGCGGGCTGCGAGTGCCCGCGGTGGTGGAGTGGCCGGCGCGCATCACGCAGCCCTTTGTCAGCGAGACGCCCTGCTCCACGCTGGACATCTACCCGACCGTGCTCGCGGCCACCGGGGCCGTGGCGCAGCAGCAGATCCAGCCGCTGGATGGCATCAGCCTGCTGCCGTTGTTTGACCGGCAGACGGAGACGCGCAGCAAGGCGATCCCCTTCTGGGCGCACGGGCGCGACGGCGGAGGCCATGCGGCGCTGCTGGAGTGGCCCTACAAGCTGCACACGAATCCGGCGGGCGCGCGGGGCAGGAAAAAGAAGAAGGATGAGGCCGTGCTGCCCACGGTGCTGCTGTATGATGTGTCCAAAGACCCGAAGGAAACCACCGACCTGGCGGCACAGGAGCCTGAACGGGTGGCGAAAATGACGGCGGAGCTGAACGCCTGGAAAGCTTCCGTGGAGAAAAGCCTGACGGGCACCGACTACGTGCAAAGGGCGGGGAGGTAAGCTGCGTATGGATGTCCTGCCATGAAGAAGATCTCCCTGATCGCACTCACTCTGCTGACCGGCGGCATGCTGTGGCAGAGCGCCTTTGCAACGGCGGCGCCGAATGTCGTCATCATCCTGGCCGATGATCTCGGCTACGGAGATCTGGGGTGCTACGGGCATCCGAAGATCAAGACGCCGAATCTGGACCGCATGGCGGCGGAGGGAACGAGGCTGACGCAGTTCAACTGTCCCGCTCCCTTTTGCGCGCCCACGCGCGCCGCGCTGATGACGGGGCGCTACCCCTTTCGCTGCGGCATGACGGCGAACCCCGCGCCTGATGGCGGCCCCGCGGCAGATGCGCTGCATCTGCCGGAGAAAGAAGTCACGCTGGCGCAGGTGCTGAAGTCCGCCGGCTATGCCACGGGCATGGTGGGGAAGTGGCACCTGGGGCACAAGGCGGGCTTTCTGCCCACGGAGCGCGGCTTTGATGAATACTACGGCATCCCGTATTCCAATGACATGCGGCCGGTGCAGGTGCTGGAAGACACGCAGGTCATTGAATACCCGGTGGTGCAGGCCACGCTGACACGGCGCTACACAGAGCGGGCGCTGGGCTTCATCGAGCGCAGGAAGGACCAGCCGTTTTTTCTTTATCTCGCCGAAGCGATGCCGCACAAGCCGCTGGCGGCCTCCGAGGCCTTTTACAAAAAGAGCGGTGCGGGACTCTATGGCGATGCGGTGGCGGAGCTGGACTGGAGCGCGGGCCAGGTGCTGGCGAAGCTGAAGGAGCTGGGGCTGGATGAGAACACGCTGGTGCTTTTCAGCAGTGACAATGGGGCGTGGTTTGGCGGGAGCACCGGCGGGCTGCGCGGCATGAAGGGCGCACAATGGGAGGGCGGCTACCGCGTGCCGATGATCGCGCGCTGGCCGGGCAAGATTCCCGCGGGACGTGTGAGCGAGCAGATGGCCATCACCATGGACCTCTTTGCCACGGTGCTGGAAGCGACGGGCGCGAAGATGCCGGACGAGCGTGTGCTGGATGGCCGGAGCCTGCTGCCGCTGCTGAAGGGGGATGGGAAGCCGCCGCATGAATACCTCTTTGGCCATCTCAACTCCAAGCTGGCGAACATCCGCGATGCGCGGTGGAAGCTGCACGTGCTGCCCGCCACGCAGCTCAAGCTGAAGGCCGAAGCGGACGGCAGGTGGCTGGACCCGCGCGCGCCGGACGGGGTGACGATTCTCGCGCCGTATGAGCAGTACAATCTGGACGCCTTTCCGGGCCTCAACACCGGAGATGCGGCGGCGAAGATGCAGCTCTTTGACCTGCAAAACGACCCCGGCGAGCAGCACGACGTGGCGGCACAGCACCCGGAGGAGGTGAAACGCCTGCTGGCCGCGTATGAAGCGATGAACAAGGACGTGCCTGTGGTCGAGGAGGTGAAACGCACGCCGTATAAAAAATAGCCGCGCCTGCCCGTGCGACCCGCATTGTTTGTTTGAAAGAGCAAGGCCGCGCCTGCGTCCTCACATTCCCGACCCATCATGAAACTCGCCCTGACCTTTTTCTTTGCCCTGGCCCTGCATGCGTTTGCCGACCTCGCCGGCAGCAGGCCGAACATCATCCTCGTCATGTCGGATGACCAGGGATATGCGCAGATGGCCTGCCAGGGGCACCCATGGCTGAAGACGCCGAATCTCGATGCGCTGCATGACAAGAGCCTGCGCTTCACCCGCTTTCTGGTGAGCCCCACGTGCTCGCCCACACGCAGCGCCATCATGACGGGGCGGCATGATCTGAAGAACGGCATCACACACACGATCCTGGAGCGCGAGCGCATGACGCTGAACGCCACCATCCTGCCGCAGGTGCTCAAAACCGCAGGCTACACCTCCGGCATCTTTGGCAAATGGCACCTGGGAGATGAAGACGCGTATCAGCCCAACAAGCGCGGCTTTGACGAAGCCTTCATCCACGGTGCGGGCGGGATCGGCCAGGCTTATGACTGCTCCTGTGCCGATGCGCCGGACAACAAGTACACCGACCCCGTCATCCGGCACAATGGCAGCTTTGTGAAGACGCATGGCTTCTGCACGGATGTGTTTTTCACCGCAGCGCTGGGGTGGATCAAACAGCAGAAGGACAGCGGCAAGCCCTTCTTCACCTACATCGCCACCAATGCGCCGCACGGCCCCTACACCGCGCCGGAGAAGAATGCGAAACGCTTCACCGACCTCGGCTTTGCCAAAGATCAGGCCGGGTTTTATGGGATGATCGAAAACATCGACGAAAACATGGGGCGCCTGGCGGAGAAGCTGAAGGAGTGGGACCTGTACCAAAACACGGTGGTGATCTTCATGTCTGACAACGGCACCACGGGCGGCGGGCCGGGGGCGGCCATCGGGGGCAAGGAGATCATTCCCGGCTATCCCTTCTTCAATGGCGACCAGGTGGGCATGAAGGGCTCCACCGATGAAGGCGGGGTGCGTGTGCCGTTTTTCATCCGCTGGGACGGGCACATCACTCCCGGCCGCGACATCAAGACCATCGCCGCGCACATCGACCTCCTGCCCACCTTTGCGGCGCTGGCGAATGCCGAGCTGCCGAAGAACCAGGTGGAGGGCCGCAGTTTGCTGCCGCTGATCGAGGACAAGGCGGCGAACTGGGAGGACCGCTATCTTTTCACCCATGTGGCGCGCTGGCCCACGGGCACGGAGCCGAATACGCAGGAGTTCCTCAACTACGGCGTGCGCAATCAGCGCTTCCGCTTTGTGGGTCCGCGCATGGGCCCGGGGAATCCGAAGAAGAAACAGCAGGCGCCTGCCGCGGCCGCGAAGCAGCCCGGCAAGGGCGCGCTGTATGACCTGGAGGCTGATCCTTACCAGAAGACGGATGTGAGCGGGGACTACCCTGAAGTGGTGCAGAAAATGGGCGCTGCGTATGAGGCCTTCTGGAAGGAGGCGCGCCCGCTGATGGTGAATGAAACCGCGCCCATGTCTCCGACGCGGCCCTTCTGGGAGGCGTATGAGAAGCAGCAGAAGGCCGGGGGGATTCCGGACTGGACGCCGCCTGCGCTGTGAGCGGGGAGGGGGGGCGGGACTATCCGGGTCTCGCGTTGGGCCGTGGATCGCGCTCCCCTGCTGTGCTACGTGTCCCGATGTATATCGAGAGCCTTCAGCGCGAGATCGCCGTCTGTCCGCATGCGGAGGTGGAGGGATTTCTGGCGCGCGAACCCGGCCGCTGGCACGTCATCAGCATTCGCGAACCTGCTCATCCTGAAGCCTCGCTGAAGGACGCATTGAGAAGCCGGATCTTTGTGTTTCTGGATGTCCAGGTGGGAACCGAGGCGGAAAGCCCCAGCCGGGCGCATCTGGAGAGCATTCTGCGCTTTGCGAAGCAGTGCCGGAATGCGCCGCTGCTGGTGCATTGCTGGGCCGGTCGTTCGCGCAGCACCGCGGTGGCGCTCGTCATCATCCTTCAATCCTTATGGGATCAGGGTGTGGATGGCGTTGAGCTGGTGCGCAAGGCGTTGGACGCCCTGCTTTTGATCCGACCTCTGGCAGCGCCCAACCGGCTGGTACTGCGTCTGGGGCTGGAGCAGTTTCTGCCTCCGGCGCTTGCCAGTACGCTGACCAAAGCGGTGCTTTCAGAGCCGCGCCTCCAGAAGAATTTTCAGTTTCTGCAATCCTAGCGTTCGGCTCTCAATCATGCATTTGCACCCGCCAGCCTTGGCTGATACACACACGCCGGATCCTCTGCAAAGGGATCGCCTGTGACGCCGAACGCGCGGGCTCGGGAGCCGCCGCAGACGGTGCGGAACTCGCAGCGGCCGCATTTGCCGCCGAGGGCGTCGTTGTCGCGCAGGGAGACGAAGAGCGGGTGATGGCGGTAGATGTCCGCGGGTTGTTCATGGCGTACGTTGCCGCAGTCGAAGGGGAGGAAGCCGCTGGGCGAGACCACGCCGGTGTGGGAGATGAACATCACACCGCGCCCGTCGCGAATGCCCAGCGGTGAGCGCATGCCCGGGCGCTGCCTGCCGCCGGCGCCGTGTTTCTGAATCAGCACGCGGCGGAAGTGGTGGCCCTCCGTGGTCTTGATGGCAAAGGGCGCCTTGCCGACCAGTGAAGCCATGTCTTGAAAAACATGCTCGATATCCTGCGGATCGGGCAGGTCCGCGATGCCGGCGCGGCCGGTGGGCACGAGCAGAAACACGCTCCACATGGCGGGTTTCAGTTCAAACATGAGCTGCTTGAAGGCCTCATACTCGCGCAGGTTTCCGCGCGTGAGGGTGGTGTTGATCTGCACGCTCAGGTCCGCGGCGTGGGCGCGGTGCACGGCGGCGATGGTGCGGTTGAAAGTGCCCTCCACACCGCGAAAGGCGTCGTGTGTTTCGCGCGTGGCACCGTCGAGGCTCAGGGAGATGCGCTCCACGCCCGCGGCTTTGATTTCGGCAAAGTCCGCATTCATGAGGCGCGCTGTGGCGGAAGGGCTGAGCCCAACGTGCAGCCCCGCAGCCGTGGCCTCGCGCACCAGGTCCAGCGCGTCCGTGCGCATGAGCGGATCGCCGCCGGTGAGGATGAGCATGGGTGGCTTCAGTTCGGCAAGCTGGCGGATGAGGCGGCTCGATTCCGCGCGGTTGAGTTCATCAGGATGGCGGCGGGGCTGTGCCTCCGCGCGGCAGTGTTTGCAGGCCAGTGCGCAGGCCCGCGTGATCTCCCAGAAGACGAGGAAGGGCCGCTCATCGAAGCCATCGTAGGCCATCGATTCGACCCTGGACCATTCGGGATTGCTCAGTGCGGGGTTCATAAGAGAACTAACGGGAGGATGAGGTTTCCGTCCCTTCTGTCCGTGGGGAATGATGTGCTGATTTTGCGGGAAGACTACTCCTCATCCCTCTTCACGAAGCGCCGGCGGTGCCAGAGCAGCCAGAAGAGGGCCAGCAGGGCCCAGGTGACGGCGGCGTAGATGTGGTGGGAGACGGTGGTGGACGGAACCCAGGCGGGGGTGGCGCGGGTGATGGCGGCCAGCACGCCGAGGAAGATGAGGAAGCGCACCCATTTGCTTTTCACAAAGAAGCCTTCGAGATCGCCGCTATGACCGAAGAGCACGCGGCTGCCCACGACGAGCATGAGCATGCCGAAGCCGCCGATGTAGAGCAGGTGCTCCACGCTGACGTGCTGCGGGTAGAAAAATCCGGCGAGCGCCAGCCCCAGCCCGCCAAGGGCGAGCGCCCAGAACAAGCCGGTGGTGAGCGAGCCGCTTTGCGAGGTTTTCCAGCGTACTTCCATCAGGAGATAGGCCGCAGCCACGAGGGCTCGCAGCGAATAGCCGGACAGCACCCAGCCCTGTGCCTCCATGACAAAGCTGACCACGAGCAGGAGCGCCGCCACGAGGGCGCGGATGAGTTTGATCCGGCTCTGGGCGGGGGTTTTGGGATCGCCGAAATCTCCGCCTAGCATGCGGGGAAAAACGAAGGCACCGATGCCGAGCACCGGCGGCAGCAGCAGGCCCTGGTAGAGCAGGAGAGTGGCGAGACGCAGGCGCTGGGGATCCAGCAGGGTGGCATTTGAGAGCAGCAAGGAAGAGCCCGTGATGCCGCAGATCAAGCCGGTGAGCGCCAGGAGCAACTGGGGCGGCGGCGCTTCTTGGCGGAACTTCACCACACGCACCATGAGGCAGAGCAGCAGCGAGCCGAGCAGCACGATGAAACATTCATCTCCCCAGGCCATGCGCAGGGAGAGGTGCGCGATGCCGCAGGCCTGATGCAGCGCGAAGAGCCAGAAGAGCTCCAGCGGGGTGAGCTTTGGCGCGGTGGCCATGCGGGGGCCGGCGGTGCCGAGAAAGCCGACCACAAACGCTCCGCCGAAGGCCTCGATCATGATGCGGGCGTGGACGAAGCCGGGGTAGAAGCCGATCTGCTGCGCGTAAAACAATGGCCACAGCGCCACGCCGATGATGCTCCACACGGCGCCGCTGAAAAAGAAGAGGCGATACGGCTCCGCCGCGAGCCAGCGCAGGCCAGCGCGGCGCGGACCGGGGGCGCGGTGTTTCTTGTGCTTGCAGGCGGGAAAACTCATGGCCGGGGGGGCGAGGTTTGCGGCAAATGCCGCGTCACCGCTTCGATGACGGGGCGGATGTCTGCATCGAGCGATTCATGGCGGGCGATCACCCGCCCGCTTTCATCCAGTGCCACGATGAGATTGGAATGGGTGAAAAAGCCATCGACCCTGGAGTACTTGAAGTCCAGCAGCACCGCCGCCTGCCGCACGATTTTTTCCTCCGCGGAGAGGAAGGTCCAGCGCGCGGGATTCATGTGCCGGTCCCGCAACACGCCTGACATCTGTGCAGGCGTGTCTTCCTCGGGATCGATGGAGAGAAAGACAAAGCGGACCTTGTCCGCAGCGGCGCCGAGTTCGCGCTCGATGCGCTGCATGTCGCCCAGGATGCGGGGGCAGGAAAACCTGCAGCGCGTGAAGCCCATGGTCAGCACGCGCACGGTGCCACGCAAACTGGAGAGATCCACCACGCGGCCGTCCTGCGCGCGCCATTGGCCGGGGAGGTCATCGAGCGTGGTCAAGGTGGAGGGCGCGGGTGCCCGCGGTGTCTCGTGCGCGGACTGAGCGCAGCGGAAGCCGAGGGTTCCCACGCAGTAGGGGCCCTTGAGGCTGGAGCGAAAAGCGTAGCGCATGAATGCGGCGTAGTTTCCCGCATCTGCCGCCAGCAGCGAGCCCGCGCCGCAGAAGAGCTTGGGGTCAGGAGAGCCGTCACTCCGTGAGTCCGCGCCTGCCATGGTGGCATTGAAATCTTCCACCCATTCCCAGACCTGGCCATGAAGACCGCGGAGGCCGTACACATTGGCCGGCGTGCCGCGGACGTCATCCAGGGCGCTGGTGGCGGGGCGGGAGTACCAGGCCAGAAGCTGCTGCACAAACGCGGGGTCCTTGCTTGCATCCGGCCGCGTGGCGTCCGCGCGCGCCACGAACTCCCACTCGTCCTGCGTGGGCAGGCGCCTGCCATGGGCCGCGCAGTAGGCCCTGGCGGCGAACCATGAGACATGCGTCACGGGTGCGGCACGCAGCCTGTCGCTGCCAAGATCCAGATCACCGGCCCAGTGGGAGAGATAGTTTGGATCCGCGAGGCTGCGGGGGACGCGCGAGCGCCGCCACTCGGGGTGCTGCTTCACAAAGTCGAGGAACTGGCCATTGGTGACCTGGGCTGCATCCATTAAAAACGCCTCCACCACACGCGCCCTGGCGTCCGTGCCAAACGCCGGAGCATAACGGCCCGCCGGGATGGCGACCATTCCTGGTGGCGGCTCTGCGGCGGCCAGGGAGACCACCGCCAGGAGGAAAGATGAGAGAAGCAGGCGCATGAGGGGAGGTCTGATCACTGCGCACCCGTCGGGGCTGGCGCAGGGGGCGCGGCGGCGCGGACTTCCTTTACCAGCGCTGGCAGCACTTCCGTACCGTTGTTGCCCCACTGGCTGTAAACATAGGTGAGGGCATTGGCCACCTGCTCATCCGTCAAGCCGAGCTGCGGCATGATGCTTTCATACGTCTCGTTGTTGACGGTCACCTTCCCCTGCAGGCCGTGCAGCACGGTGGCCACGGCCCGTTTGGCGTCGGCATTCAGGTAGTCCGATTTTGCCAGCGGCGGAAACGCCTTGGGAATGCCCTGCCCTTCCAGCTGATGGCAGGCAAAGCAGACGGAATTGTACACGAGCTTGCCGCGGGCGATGCGCTCCGCCTTGTCCGCCGCGGGAGGCTGGGGCTGGGCGGCGGGATGCGCGATGGACTGCAGCGCGCCTCCTTCCAGCTGGTAGATGCGGTCATCCTGCTTGCCGGAATAGGCGAGCTTATTCTCCGCACCGGCGACCTTCAGCATGCCCACCGCGCCTTTGTTGAAGGCACGGAAGATCGAGTGGTCCACCAGCAGGTAGTTGCCCGGAACCTCCAGGCCGAACTCCACAATGGTGGCGCCTCCCGAGGGAATCATCGTGGTCTGCACCTGATGCTGGGCGGCCAAAGTTCCCCCCTCGAGATACACGGTGTCAAAGATCTCGCCGATGACATGAAACGACGACGTGAGATTCGGTCCGCCGTTTCCGACAAACAGCCTCACCTTTTCCCCCACGCCGGCCTGCATGGCGTTGTCGCCAGAAAGGGCACCCACCGATCCGTTGAACACGACATAGTCCGGATTCTCGCTGAGCGCCTTCTCCATGCTGAAGGGCTGCAGGCCGGCCTCGCCATACCGCCCTTGGGTGTAGAACTCGGACTGCATCACGTAGAACTCACGGTCCACCTGTGGCAGGCCTCCCGCCGGCTCCACGAGGATGAGCCCATACATGCCATTGGCGATGTGCATGCCCACGGGCGCCGTGGCGCAGTGATAGACGAAAAGCCCGGGATTCAGCGCCTTGAAGGAAAACACGGATTCATGCCCCGGTGCTGTGAACGAGGAGGCCGCACCGCCGCCCGGTCCGGTGACCGCATGGAGATCAATGTTGTGCGGCATCTTGCTGTCCGGCCGGTTCATGAGGTGGAACTCCACCTCATCATTCTGGCGGATGCGGATAAACTTGCCCGGTACACGCCCGCCAAAGGTCCAGAACATGTAGTCCACGCCATCGGCCATGCGCATCATCACCTCATGAACTTCCAGGCGCACGATGACGCGGGCGGGGTGATCGCGCGTGATGGGCGGAGGGACGTTTGGGGCGTCGGTGAGCACGGCTACTTCAGTGCCGGAGACGGGCTTGTCCGGCTGCTGCGCGGCAGGCGCGCTCAGATTCTTGCCGCCTGCTTCGGGCTTTCCCTCTCCGCAGTGTGTGAGGAAGGCTGCGGCGCAGAACGCCAGGATGGTGTGGGTGGTCGGCTTCACGGGGTGACGGGCTGGGGTTTGTACTGGGCGTAGCGCGCCCGCTGTTCGGGCGTGAGGTTTGCAGGATCAAAGCGGGGGTCCGGCACCTGGTTGATGCGCGAGTAGATCACATTGGCCATGTCGGCGGCGCAGCTTTTGATGTGCTCGGCCCGCTCTCCGGCAAAGAGATCGTCCACGGTGGCGTGGAAGAGCCGCAGCCAGTGGTCGAACTTGTCGCGGCCCATGTCTGTGAGCGGGACGAGTTTTGCGTGTGCGGCGAGCGGATTGCCCGTGTAGCCGCCGCTGCGGAAGAGCACGGTCTCCCAGAAGGCGTACATTTTGGGAAGATGCGTGGTCCAGCGGGTCTGGGCGACGTCGTTGAAGATGAAGCCGAGCACCGCGTCGGCGCGGACGCGGTCGTAGAAGGCATTGACCAGGGTCTCGATCTGAGCGCGTCCGGCGATGTCAGGCTTGTTGTGAAACATGCATGCACCATGCAACATTCACCGGCCCTGTCGCTGCCCTGTTTCTGTGACGTTGTGCGCAGGAATTGGCGCGGAGTGCCGCGCGCAATAAAAGCGCATCGCTGCGCAGGATTGGTGGATTGATGTATCGGCGGTGCAACTTATTAAAAGGCCCAACCAAACCATGAAACTCATCCTATCATCCATCGCCACCATCACCGCCGTCATGACTCTGCTGGTCAACGCAGCCGCGCTCGCGGTCGATCCAGCCGCAGTCGCCACTGAAACCGCCGCGAACACGGTCTGCCCGATCAGCGGCCAGCCGGTGGATTCTGTCATCACCACCGACTATGAAGGGCGCAAGTGGGCCTTTGCCAAGGAAGCCTGCAAAACGAAATGGCTGAAGGCGCGCGAGGACAGCCTGTACCAGAAACTCGGCGGCAAGGCGGCCATCGACGCCGTGGTGGACGCCTTCTATGTGAAAGTGCTGGCCGATGACCGTGTGAAGCATTTTTTTGACGATGTGAGCATGGACAAGCAGCGCCGGAAGCAGAAGGAATTTCTCAGCGCCGCCTTTGGCGGACCGCTGCCATGGACGGGCAAGGACATGCGCAAAGCGCATGCAGGCATGGGCCTGACGGAAGAGCACTTCAACGCCATCGCGGAAAACCTCGTGAACACCCTGAAGGATTTCAAGATCAAGCAGGAGCTCATCGACCAGGTGGTGGCCGTGGCGCTGACGACCAAGGACGACGTGCTGGGCCGCCCGAAGAAGGCCAATTGATAACCGGACGCCTCCCCGGTGCCTGGTTTGCCGCCGTCGTGAGCGCCGGGAGTCGCTCGCGGCGGCGTTTTTTTGGGTAAAAAGAGGCTGAATCATCAGCCGCGGCGGCGTTTGATCTCCCCGCCATGAGGTTTTCTCTTTTCATCCCCACCATCTGTTTTGCCACCGCGCTCCATGCCGAGAAGGTCGGCCCCTGGGATCTCGACGCCCTGAAAAACAACGTGCCCGCGATGAAGTGGGTGCGGCAGGACCAGCCCATTCATTCGCTGACCTACGCGGGAGAGAAGTACCTGGGGAAGGACACGGAGGTGTTTGCCTTTTATGCCTCGCCCGTCACGCTCGGCGAGGCGAAGCCGGGCACGAAGTTTCCGGGCGTGGTGCTCATCCACGGCGGCGGCGGCACGGCCTTTGCCGACTGGGTGCACCTGTGGGCGAAGCGTGGCTACGCGGCCATCGCCATGGATTTGAACGGCTCGCGGCCGCCGGAAGTGGAGTTTGATCCGAAGACCGGCATGGCCATTGGCAACGGGCACCGCGGCGTGCGCACGCGCCTGGCCAATCCAGGGCCCCAGCACGGCCACCCGGAGAAATTCGACTGCGTCCTGACCCCGGATACGAGTGATGACTGGCCCTTTCATGCCGCCGCCAGTGTGATGCGCGCGCACTCGCTGCTGCGCAGTTTTCCCGAGGTGGATGCGGAGCACACCGCCGTGACGGGCATCAGCTGGGGTGGGTACACCACCTGCCTCGTGGCTTCATTGGATGACCGCTTCAAAGCCGCCGTGCCGGTGTATGGCTGCGGCTTTCTGCATGAAGGCGAATCTGTGCAGAAGCCCAGCATCGACAAGCTGGACCCCGAGCACCGCGCGCTGTGGGTGAAGGAGTACGACCCCGGCAGCCTGCTGCCGCGCTGCCATGTGCCCATCCTCTTTGTGAACGGCACCAACGACGTGCACTACGTGCTGGACAGCTACATGAAGAGCTACAACGCGGTGCCCGGAGAGAAGCACATCCGCATCCAGGTGAAAATGCCCCACGGCCACCCGCCCGGCTGGGCCCCCCAGGAGATCGGGCTGTTTATCGACTCCAAATGCCGTGGCGGAGATCCTCTCGCGAATCCGGCCGCTCCTGTGGTTTCAGGCGACAAGGTCACCGTGAAATGCGAGAGCAAGATCCCGCTGAAGAAGGCCGAGCTGAACTACACGACGGACACCGGCCTGCGTTCCAAGCGCGAGTGGAAGACCGTACCCGCCATCATCGAAGGCAGCACCATCACCGCTCCCAAACCGCCTGCGGATGCCAACACCTGGTACATCAGCGTGAGCGATGAACGCGACGCCATGGTGAGCACGGTGGTGGAGTTCGCGAAATAAGCTTCCGGAAAAACATGCCCGCGGCCGCGCCCAGTTCCAACCGGCTTGTCTCCATCGACGCTCTGCGCGGTTTTGACATGCTCATGATTGCCGGGGCAGGGCAGTTGATTCATCAGCTCCAAGGAAAAACCGGCTGGGCCTGGGTGGATGCGGTGGCGAAGCAGTTTGTGCATCCGGCGTGGTTCGGCTTCACCTTTTACGACTGCATCTTTCCGCTGTTCCTGTTTCTCGCGGGAGTGTCGATCCCGTTTTCACTGGCGAAGGCCATCGCGCAGGGCACGCCGAAGAGCGAATTGTACAAGAAGGCCTTCGTGCGCCTGCTGATTCTGCTCGCGCTCGGCTTTCTGGACAAAAATGCACCGATCCCCTTCTCTGACCCGCAGCACATGCGGCTGGGCAGCGTGCTGGGGCGCATCGGCCTCGCGGGATTTGTCAGCGTGGTGCTGTATCTGAACCTGGGCACGGTGAAGCGGCTCTGTGTGGCGGGCGGCATCCTGCTGGCCTACTACGCGGCGTTGTTCCTGATTCCGGTGCCGGGCTTTGGCGCGGGAAATCTCAGCTTCGAGGGCAATCTCGTCGGCTGGTTTGACCGCACGTATCTGCCGGGCCGGCTGCTGCAGGGGACGTATGACGAGCTGGGACTGCTCACGCAGTTTCCCGCCATGTGCCTGACGATGTTTGGTGTGTTTGCCGGAGAGCTGCTGAAAAGCGCCGGCAGCGCGCCGGCGGCCAAATTCCGTCAGCTCCTGCTCGCGGGGGTGGTCTGCGTCGCGCTCGGTTTGCTGTGGAGCCTGCATTTTCCCATCGCCAAACGGTTGTGGAGCAGTTCCTTCATTTTGGTGACGACGGGGATTTCCTTTGTGCTGCTGGCGGTGTTTTATGGCGTCATTGATTGGATGAATTTCCGGCGCTGGGCCTTCCCGCTCGTGGTCGTGGGCATGAACAGCCTCACGATTTATATGGTGTATCACTTCGTGGATTTCGGCCACACGTCGAAGCTGCTCTTCAGCGGGCTGTACCGGCCGCTGGATCCGAAATGGTACAGCGTGCTGGAAAGCACCGGGGCGCTGCTGCTGGTGTGGCTCTTTCTCTATGCGCTTTATCGGCGGCAGATTTTCTTCAAGGCGTGATCAGGGACATGACGGCGGTCAGGATGCGGTCTTTTGCAGCGTATTCAGGTTCATGCTCCTGAAACTCACGCTGTTCCTTACGTTCCTGGCCTGCATCGTCGCACCTGCAGCCGAACCCCCGCCGGTGGTCGAAGTGGAGGGCCAGCCGCTGGCGGCGAATGCGCAGCGTCTCGTGCAGGCGCTGGACGCTCTCGGCGCACCGCTGGCTCCGGAGCTGCGAACGAAATTGCAGGCCGCGATCACGGCGCGGGATGGCGCGGGCGTTCAGGCAGTGCTGGATTCGCAGGTGCTGTGCGTGGTGGACATCAATCCGGAGTCGCGCGTGAAAGCTCGGCGCGGGCCTGCTGCGGCACAGCTTCAGCAAGGGGGCTACACGCCGGTGCTGATCAAGGTGATCAATCACGCCAGCAGCTTGGCGCGGCTGAAAATCACCAGCCCGCAGGCCGGACCTTCTTATGCGGGCGTGGCGAAAGGGACGATGGAGCGCGAGCGGCAGACGCATCTGCGGGAGAATGAGAACACGCAGGGCGTGGACCGCTTTCTGGAGGTGGGCATACATGAGTCTCCACCCATGACGGCGAATCTCAGCGGGCTGGAGGCGGAATACGCGATTGCTCTCATCTACTCCAGCGAAGCGGGCAAGCGCGAGGCCACGCTGGTGTTTGACATCGGGCAGGGGACGCAGGACCTCGGCTTTCGCGCGGAGGTGCCGGTACTGTTTCAGATCTCACCGGCCGTGACGGTGAAGCTGGACGTGAAAGACTTCGACGGAAAGGACACTACCGCGCGGCTGACCTTCACCGATGCGCAGGGCCGCGTCTTTCCGCCGCAGGCACGGCGGCTGGCGCCGGATTTCTTTTTCCAAAAGCACCTGTATCGCGCCAGCGGTGGCAGCTTGCTGCTGCCGCCGGGAGAGTTCACCATGGAAGCCTCGCGCGGGCCGGAATACCGCACGGTGAAAACGAAGGTGACGATCCCGGCGGCGAAGGAAACCACGCAGGCGGTGAAGCTGGAGCGCTGGATGAACGCGGCGGATTTCGGCTGCTACAGCGGGGACCACCACATCCATGCCGCAGGCTGTGCGCACTACACCTCGCCCTCCGAGGGCATGCGGCCGGAGCACATGTTTCAGCAGGTGAAGGGCGAGGGGCTGAATGTCGGCTGCGTGCTCGCCTGGGGTTTCTGCTTTGACTATCAGCGCCAGTTCTTTGGGCCGCAGGTGGACCGCTTCAGCGAGCCGCTGACACAGATGAAGTATGACATGGAGGTGAGCGGCTTCGGCTCCGCCGCTCTCGGCCACGTGTGCCTGCTGAACCTGCGCGAACTCGTCTATCCCGGCGCGGACGGCATCAAGGGCTGGCCCACCTGGACGCTGCCCGCGCTACGCTGGACGAAGCAGCAGCGCGGCTTCACCGGCTACCCGCACTCTGGCAGCGGCATGCAGGTGAATGCCGGCGTGGCGGCCAAGCGCCTGCTCGATCTCTACGACACTAGCAAGGATGCGCGGCTCACCGCTGAAGAGGCGCAGTCTGCGCTGCTGCCGGAGCCGTTTGAGAAGATCGATGCCGACCACGATGGCGGGCTCAACGAGGCCGAGCTCAGCAACAGCCATGAGCGTGTGCTCGATACGCTGCCCAATGTCGCTATCCCCGACGCGGGTGGCCATGAAATCTTCGTCACCACCGCGCACGGCGTGTGTGATTTCATCAGCGCCATGGACACCGCGCGGCTGCTGGAGTGGAATGCATGGTATCACCTCATGAACTGCGGGTTTCCGCTGAAGGCCGCCGGTGAGACGGATTTCCCCTGCATGAGCGGCACGCGCGTGGGCCAGGGGCGCACGTATGTGAAGCTGGGGAAAATCGACCGCATCGATTTCACAAAATGGTGCGAGGGACTCGCGCAGGGCCGCAGCTATGTGAGCGATGGCTACGCGCACGCACTGGACTTCACCGTCGCCGGTCAATCCTCGGGCGATGAAGTCCGCCTCGCACAACCCGGCCGTGTCGAAGTGAAAGTAAAGGCCGCATTCAGCTCTGAAACGCCGCTGGAGATCGCCTACGGTGGTGCGACACCCATCGCGGGTGCGCGTCTCACGGGCGACACGGTGAACTATCACGATGTGACCGCCGCGAAGCCTTATGCCGGAGGCAAACGCAAGGTGGAGCTCATTGTGAACGGCCTGCCTGTGGCGACGCGGGAAGTGCCCGCGGATGACCATGTGCATGAGATCGCCTTCAGCGCGGACATTTCACGCAGCAGCTGGGTGGCCGTGCGGCAGTTCCCGCAGATGCACACGAATCCGGTGAGCGTCATCGTGGCCGGCCAGCCCATCCGTGCCTCGCGCCGCAGCGCGCAGTGGTGCCTGGCCTGCATCGAGCAGCTCTGGCGTGTGCGGGAGAAAAACATCGCTCTGCCGGAGCGGGACGAAGCCCGGCGCGCGTATGAGGCGGCGAAGGAAATCTACCGTCGCATCGCTGCTGAGGCGTCGGAAGGGAGCTGAGGTCGAAAGGACAAAATTTGCTGATGGGGGAGGGCCATGGCCTACGTTGCATCGGAGCGATGAAATACCCGACGCCCGAGGACATTGCGGAGATGAAAGCGCGAGGCTATGAGGCCGAGACGATCCGCCGGGCGGAATGGCAGATGGAGCGTGGCAAAGAAGCGCAGAAGCTATGCGTGCTCATTGAAACGGCATTTCATGGAGTCAAGCTCGGTGACGGCGTCGGGCTGTTTCAAGCCCAGGGACTCGACGACTATGAAAATGCGGCGACCTGCGCCGCCTACCGGGCGAAGGATGAAAAGGAGGACTGGAGACGCATAACCGCCGCAGACCTCAACCGCTGTCACAGCAGCCTGAGCTTCTTCGATGCGGAGGGAATGCGGTTTCACCTGCCTGCCTACCTCATTCTGGATCTGCGGGGCGAGTGTGACATGGGCATCACCTTTCATCTGACCTACGCTCTCGGCGACCGGCCCAAATTTGACCTGCTTACACCTGAGCAGCGGTCCACCGTCCGCACCTATCTGCTTTTTCTGCTAGACGACCCGAATGAGGAGTTTCATCACGCCGACATCCGGCACGCGCTCGACCATTACTGGATTTGACCGCGCTCATAAAGTCGAAATTCAGTGATGGGCGCGGGGTCTCGCTGACGTTGCATCGGCACGCATGAAACGAAAGATCTCCCGACGCACTGGACTGAAACTGATGACGGCAGGAACCCTCATGGGCCTCGGCGCCCGTGGCAGCGCGACCGCTGCGCCAGCCAAGTCTGTGCCAGCGGATGCCTGGGCGCAAACACATGACCGTGTGTTTCTCGGCGGTGAGTTCTGGGCCAATCCGATGGAGGACTGGCGCGTGAGCGAGGGCGGTGCGGAGTGCCTCAGCATGGGTGGCGGACGCAGCGTGCATTCGCTCACCCATCAGATCACGCAAAACGGTGCTTTCACGATGAGCGTGACACTGACCCGGCTGGAGATTGGCAAGGCGGATGGCGGCGCGGGTTTTCGCATCGGCATTCGCAGCGAGATCAACGAATATCGCAGCAACTGCTTTGTGCAAAAGGGCATCAATGCCGGGTGGCAGGGCGATCAACTGGTGCTGGGCCCGAAGACTGTGCCTGTGAAAGACGGCAGTGCCGTGAAGCAGGTGAAGCTGACGCTGAAAGGCGCGGCCGAAGGTGACACGTGTGTGCTGACGCTCACGGCCTCTGCGGCTGACTCGGGCGCGGAACTGGGAACCGTCTCGCATGCGTTTTCGGCGAATGAACTCCTGGGCAATGTCTCCATCGCCAACAACTTTGCCGCCGGAGCGGTGGCTGGGGCCAAGAAGAACAAGGCCAAGGCGGGTGCGGCTGGCGCAGGGCGCTACCGCTTTCAAAACTGGGCGATGGAGGGCAGCGCCTTCACCGTCTCGCCACAGAATCAGTTTGGGCCGCTCCTGTGGTCCATGTATTCGCTGAGCGATTCGCGCACGGACGAGGGCTTTGTGATGAAGCTCAGCGTGCTGACTGCGCCTCTGGGAAAAGAGGACAATTCATCGGTCAGCCTGTTCGTGAAGGAGGGTGAAAAATGGAAACCGCTCGGCAAGGCTGACCTGGATCCTGACGCATGGGTGGGAACTTTTAGAATTCCCAAATGGAACGCCAAGCAGGCCACACCCTACAAGGTGGTGTACTGGGAGACCCCCAAGAACAGCATGCACGCCATCATGCATGAGTGGACCGGCACCATCAAAGCGAATCCCGAGGGGCGCCCCCTGCGCATGGCCGCTCTCACCTGTCAGAACGACTACGGCTTCCCCTACGCACCCGTGGCAGAAAATCTGCTCAAGCTCGACCCCGATCTTGTCTTCTTCTCCGGCGACCAGATCTACGAAGGCCACGGCGGCTTTGGCATCATCCGCGAGCCTTCGGATCGTGCCATCCTGAACTACCTGCGCAAGTTCTACCAGCATGGCTGGGCCTTCCGCGAAGTCATGCGCAATGCGCCCACACTCTGTCTGCCGGATGATCATGACGTCTTTCATGGCAACCTGTGGGGCGAGGGCGGCATGAAGATGCGCGAAGGCGGCGACACCTCCTCCGATGGCGGTTACATCGAGCCTGCGCGCATGGTCAATGCGGTGCACAAGACGAATGTGGCGCACCACCCGGATGCGTATGATCCCAAGCCGGTGTTGCAGGACATCAGCGTGTATTACGGAGACATGGTGTATGGCGGCGTGAGCTTTGCGATCATCGCCGACCGCCAGTGGAAGAGCGGGCCGCAGCATGTGCAGACGGGAGGTGGCCGTGGTGATCATGTGGAGGATGCCGACTTTGACACCTCCACGCTCGACAAGCCGGGCCTCGTGCTGCTGGGAGAGCGGCAGGAGGAATTTCTCAAAAAGTGGGCGGAGGACTGGCGCGGGCATTCGCTGAAGGCCGTGCTGAGCCAGACGGTGTTCGCCAATGCGGCCACGCATCATGGCAGCTTCGACGGCTATTTGAAAGCGGACCTCGACTCCGGCGGCTGGCCGCAGACGCCGCGGAATCGCGCGGTGGAAATCATGCGGCCCTCCATGGCGCTGCACATCAATGGCGACCAGCACATCACCACGCTGATGCAGTACGGAGTGGACAAGCAGCGCGACAGCAATTGGTCCTTTTGCACGCCGGCCATTTCCGCCGGCTACCCGCGCTGGTGGCGGCCGGATGAACTCAAGATGCCGCATGAAAACCGGCCGAAGCATGGGCTCTCTGACACCGGCGAGTACCTCGACGGCCTGGGCAACAAGGCCTACGTGTATGCCGTGGGAAATCCCGTGGTGGGCCAGGCGCCGAACCGCTACGAGAAGGCGCATGAGAAAGGCAGCGGCTTCGGTTTCATCACCTTCGACACGGAGAAGAAGACCTACTTCATCGAGTCCTTCCGCTTCCTCATCAACGCCACCGATGGCAAGCCCGGCAATCAGTTCCCCGGCTGGCCGGTGACGATCCACCAGCAGGAGAACCGCGGGGAGAATGTGATTGGGTGATGCAAACGGCAGCAGTAGTGCGGGCAATCCTGCCCGTGCTGCTTCCATGCCACTGGTCTGCGCATAGAACCAGAACACCATGGGTACAAGTGCGGTGATTCCATGCGTACAAGAAAGCCACCATGAGACTTCCCCTTCTCCTGCTGCCGCTGCTCAGCACATCCCTCTTTGCGGCAGACTCCCCCACGCTGCATCCGAAAGCTGCGGCGCTGCCATTCACTCATCAGGGGCCGTTTGTCACCACGGCGGACGGCGGTGTGCTGTGCATGGATGCCAAGAACGCGCTGCGGAGCAGGGATGAAGGCCGTACGTGGAGCGAGGCGCCGCTGTTTGCGGAGCCGGCGAAATTTACCGTCAGCAATGAGCGCGCGCTGCTACGCACGCGGGAGGGTGTGATTATCTCCGCCTGGATGAATCTTGCTGAGAAGAAGGCGCCCAAACGCTGGCACTGGGGCGAGACCGACGTGGACTGGCATGACTTTGTGCTGCCCACCTACTCCTGCCGCAGCGCCGATGATGGCAAAACCTGGGAGACACCGGTGAAGCTCAGCGATCCCTGGTGCGGCTGCATTCACTCGATGATTCAGATGAAGTCGGGGCGCATCGTGCTGGTGGGGCAGGAGATCATCCCGCAGTGGCGGCATGCCACGGTGATGTGGGCCTCTGACGACCTGGGCAAAACCTGGCAACGCGGCGACATGCTGGACTATGGCGTGGGCACGCACGATCACGCGGGCTCCCTGGAAGGAACCGTCATCGAGCGCAAGGACGGCTCGCTCTACCTGCTGCTGCGCACGGAGTCGGGTTTTCTGTGGGAGGCCACCTCGCGCGATGGCTTGAAATGGGACGGGCTGAAGCAGACGCAGATCGCTGCGGTCACCTGCTGCCCGCAGATGGCGCGTTTGAGTGACGGGCGCATCGCGCTGCTGTGGAATGCGCCGCCGCGGCACGACCGGCAGAGCGGCTCCAGCCGTGCGGAGCTGTCGCTCGCGTTTTCAGAGGATGAGACGGCCACGTGGTCAAAGCCGGTGATCGTGGCGGCGAATTATGGAGTCGGCGGCCGGGTGTCCTACCCGTATCTTTACGAGCGCAAACCGGGCGAGCTGTGGATCACCACGATGCAGGGCGGCCTGCGCATGAAGGTGAACACGGCCGAGCTCGGCGCGGGGGAGATCCCCGTCTATGTCCCACCGCCCAAGCCGGTGCCGAAACCCGGCAGCATCATCATGTTTGGAGATTCCACCACCGCGCCGCGCGGCAGCCTGAAGGTGTATGCCACGCGGGTGGAGGCGGCGCTGCAGAGCACAGGGGACACTCTCGGTGTCTTCAATGCGGGCATTCCCGGCAACACCACGCGCGATGCGCTGAAGCGCCTGCAAAACGATGTGCTGCAGTACAAGCCGCGTCTGGTGGTGATGCAGTTTGGTATCAATGACTCCGCCATGGACGTGTGGAAAAAGCCGCCGGCCACTGCACCGCGCGTGCCGCTGACCGAGTATCTGGACAATCTGCGCCGCATGAGCGAAGCCGCGCAGCAGCAGGGTGCGAAGGTCATCCTCATGACCACGAATCCCCTGCGCTGGACGCCGAAGCTCAAGGAGCTCTATGGCAAGCCTCCCTATGATCCCGCTGCGGAAGACGGCTTTGATTCCGCCACCCTGGCCGGATACAACGACGCCCTGCGCAAGCTGGCTGCGGAGCTGAAGGTGCCGCTGGTGGATGTGCGCGCCGCCTACCCGGATTTTGCCGCCCGGCACAAGACCACCGTGGAGAGAATGCTGCTGGACGGCATGCACCCCGGTGATCTGGGCCAGCAGCTCGTGGCAGAGCTGCTGCTGCCCGCGATTCGCGAGGTGCTGCGGTGAGTTTCCTCGAATCTGACAGGCAGATGAAAATGGCGCTTGAATATTTAACCGCTTGGTTAATTAATTGCAGCGAACCTGAATATCCCCATGACCACCTCCCACGCCGCCAATGACACCCTCGAAGTGACCCGCCTCTTCAAAGCGCCGCGCGAGCGCGTCTTTGCCGCCTTCACCACGCCGGAGTACATGAACCAGTGGTTTGGCTGCGGCGGGAAGGTCACCACCTGCACCACGGACTTTCGCGTGGGTGGCGGCTACCGGCTCGAAACACACCAGCCGGAAAGCGGGGAGGTTTTCATTGTGAAGGGGGTCTATCGCGAGATCGCGCCGCCGGCCAAGGTCGTTTTCACCTGGACGTATGAAGGCGATGAAGACTGGGCGGGCTGCGAGTCCGTCGTGTCAGTGGAATTTAACGCCCGTGGTGAGGAAACCGAACTGCGGCTGACACAAAGCGGCTTCCCATCGGCCGAAAGCCGGGGCAACCACGGTCAAGGCTGGAACACCTGCCTGGAAAAAATCGATGCTTTGCTCGGCGGCCGGCCTATGCCTGCTTCGGCCCACTGAGGCGCGGAGGGGGAACGGTTTTTTCGGCGGCCGGGCGTCAGCTTTAGAACCTGCGCACCTTGGCGTTGCGCAGGCGCGGGGGCTCGCTTAGCTCTGCGGCTCTCCAAATTCCCCCTCAAATCATGTCCGCGAAGATCATCTACACCCTGACCGACGAAGCTCCCCTGCTGGCCACTTTCTCCTTCCTGCCCATCGTTCAGGCCTTCACCAAACCCGCGGGCATCACGATCGAGACGCGCGACATCTCCCTGGCAGGCCGCATCCTGGCGAATTTCCCCGATTTCCTCACCGACGCGCAGAAGCAGTCCGATGACCTCTCCTACCTCGGCAAGCTCTGCCTGGAGCCGACCACGAACATCATCAAGCTGCCGAACATCTCCGCCTCCGTACCGCAGCTGAAGGCCGCCATTGCCGAGCTTCAGGGCAAAGGCTACGCCGTGCCCAATCTCCCCGAGAATCCGCAGACCGATGCCGAGAAGGACATCAAGGCCCGCTACGCCAAGGTCATGGGCAGCGCCGTGAACCCCGTGCTGCGCGAGGGCAACAGCGACCGCCGCGCGCCGAAGGCCGTGAAGGACTACGCCAAGGCCCACCCGCATTCCATGGGCAAGTGGAGCGCCGATTCCAAGACCAGCGTGGGCACCATGGGCGGCAAGGGCGACTTCTTCTCCAATGAAAAATCCGTCTGCGTGGATGAAGCCACGGACGTGAAGATCGAATTCGTCGGCGCAGACGGCAGCACCAAGGTGCTCAAGGAAAGCACCCCGCTGAAGGCCGGCGAAATCATCGACGGCACCTTCATGAGCAAGGCCGCGCTCGTCAGCTTCCTTGCCGAGCAGATCGCCCAGGCCAAGAAAGACGGCGTCCTTTTCTCCCTGCACATGAAGGCTACTATGATGAAGGTCAGCGACCCCATCATCTTTGGCCGTGCCGTGGAGGTCTTCTTCAAGGACCTCATCGCCAAGCACGCCGCCACCCTCAAGGAGCTCGGCGTGGACTTCCGCAACGGTTTCGGCGACCTCGTTGCCAAAATGGAAAAACTCCCTGCCGACAAGAAGGCGGAGATCGAGGCAGACATCAAAGCCGCCTATGAAAACGGCCCCGCCCTTTCCATGGTGAACAGCGACAAAGGCATCACCAATCTCCACGTGCCGAGCGACGTCATCGTCGATGCCTCCATGCCTGCCATGATTCGCGCCGGCGGCAAAGTATGGGACGCCAAAGGCCAGACCGGCGACACCCTCGCCGTCATCCCGGACAGCAGCTACGCCGGTGTGTACCTACGGCAGCCACAACAAGACCTTCGAAATCCCCGGCAAAGGCACCGTCAAAGTCACCGACAAGAGCGGCAAGGTGCTCCTCTCCCACGACGTGGAGGAGGGCGACATCTGGCGCGCCTGCCAGACCAAGGACGCTCCCATCCAGGACTGGGTGAAGCTCGCCGTGAACCGCGCGCGCGCTTCCAAGACCCCCGCCGTCTTCTGGCTCGACAAGAACCGCGCCCACGACGCCCAGATCATCGCCAAGGTGGAGAAGTACCTCAAAAATCACGACACCGCCGGCCTCGACATCCGCATCCTCGCCCCGGCCGATGCCTGCACCTTCTCCCTCGAGCGCATCGTCAAAGGTGAAGACACCATCTCCGTCACCGGCAACGTGCTGCGCGACTACAACACCGACCTCTTCCCCATCCTCGAAGTCGGCACTTCTGCGAAGATGCTCTCCATCGTCCCGCTCATGAACGGCGGCGGCCTGTTTGAGACCGGCGCCGGCGGCTCCGCGCCGAAGCACGTGCAGCAGTTCCTCGAAGAAAACTACCTCCGCTGGGACAGCCTCGGCGAGTTCTTCGCCCTCGCACCCAGCTTTGAGCACATCGCCGAAAACTTCAGCCTGCCCAAGGCCAAAGTGCTCGCCGACACCCTCGACGCCGCCACCGGCAAGTTCCTCGAAAACGACCGCAGCCCCGGCCGCAAACTCGGCACCATCGACAACCGCGGCAGCCACTTCTACCTCGCCCTCTACTGGGCCCAGGCCCTCGCCGCCCAGACGGCGGATGCGGAGCTGCAGGCCAAGTTCAAGCCCGTGGCCGAAGCCCTCACCGCCAACGAAAGCAAAATCGTCTCCGAACTCCTCGCGGTGCAGGGGAACCCCGTGGACGTCGGCGGCTACTACAAGCCGGATACCGCGAAGGCCGACGCCGCCCTGCGCCCCAGCGGCACGTTCAATGCAGTACTGGCGGGGCTTTGATTTCTTTGTCTTAGCGGAAAAGCCATCTTCACTGAAAGCCACTTTGCTCGAAAGGCGGAGTGGCTTTTTGCTGCCCAGGGTCAAAGCGTCAGGCTTTGCAAGATCACCCTGCCAACTCTGGATGGGTGGTTTTCAACCACTCCAAGACGTCGTCCCGCAAGGATTCCGCGAAGGACCTGAGTTCATCCGCCTCAGACTGGCTGACGCAGCCGGCCACATCATATTCGGCGGTATTCCGTTTGGCACGACAGGCGTCCAGATAGTCTGCATCATCATTGCGGCTGCTCCCCAGGATCAGCGGCAGGGCCTGCAGCGTCCGATAATGCGCGAGATTCTTCTCCGGCCGGTAGCCGCTGGCATAGAGCAGAATGGTGCAGAGTTTCAGCGCCGCATTGTAGGCGATGCCAAACTGCCAGTCCGCGGAGACACGCTCCGAGCGTCCGCCAGATCACGCACGACGATGGCCAGCAGATCGGTGACCTGCTGCCTGTTCGTCTGGTGGGGACGCAGCCAGCCGTTTTTAGCCCAGCTTTCCAAGCTCATCGTCACTACCTTTCAGCCAAAGTTTGGGTTCGCTCAACACACGATTCACAAAGACATTCCTGCCCGCATGTTTCTGCTTCCACTCCTCAGGCGTCATGCACACGGGATTGATCTCGTGCTCCAGACGAGATGGGACACCCCGCAGGGCAGGGGTGATTTTCCTCAGCCCGGCGCTGCCGATGACGAGCAGATCGACATCGCTCCCGGACCGGTCGGTCCCGGCGGCAACAGAGCCAAAGATGAAGGCCAGATCGATGCCCGGCACCTTTGACAGCACCTGCCTCAGTTCCGCAGCCACGCCTGTGGTCTTCACCACCAGACTGCGCAGCTCGGGATGGATGGGGTGGGCTGTGTCCGCCTGAAAATAGAGCCGGTTGCCATCCCTGCGGCTGCGCACCAACCCCAGCTCACTCAGAAAAACCAGCTCCCGCTGCATCGCCGCAGGCGTCAGCCCCGCGAGACGCGCCAGATCACGCAGATAGATCTCGCGCCTTGGTTGTGCAAAAAGCAGCCGAAGTGTCTCGGCGCGTGCTTTGGGAAACAAGGCTGTCAAAGCGTTCATCGTTGACTATAAATAAACGATTGTTTGCTTTTAGTAAACGGACATTTTTCGCAGACACCTTTACAATCTGATCTTCAGCCCCATCTCATCCTTCATCGTCAGCAGAGCCTCCGCGTTCCCGATCGCATCATCCACGGGATGATGCGTGTGCTTAGTCCGGCGCAGATGTTTGAAAGTCTGAAACGTGTCCTTCACCATCCCCTTGTACAGGCTGCCCAGATTCATGGACGAAAAACCGAAGGGATTGGCCCCGGTGAAGTGGTGGAAGTACCAGTTGATGAACCCCCAGTCGAATCCGTTGTTGTCGGCGATGAACAGGAGGCGGTCCTTGGAAATGCCGCGCAGCCATTCGGCAAACGTGTGCATCACCTCCGCAGGCTCCGGAAACTGCAGCGTCTGCTCCCGCGTGAATCCGCTCACCGCCAGCGCCTGCGGAATGAAGCGCTCCGAGAAGGGGGCGCAGCTGCCCATAAAACGTGCGGCTCAGCCCCGGCTCCACCACGACCGCACCAAAACAAATCATCGAGTAATCTCCCGGAATCGGACCGTCCGATTCCACATCAACCATAATATAGCTCATATCAGATGCAGAGAGTCATGCCGCAAGCCTTAGGCCTTTGCATGCGGATTTTTACCGGTACCGTGACTCAATTTGGAACACAAGTCATTATCAAGACGAGGCGAGAACATCTGCACATAGGCAGAGTCACTCAGCAGGCAGCGTGGCGGATGGCCTTCCAGTTGTAGAAGGACCTGTGCAGAATGATTCTCTAGCAAAGTCCGGCTTTTTTGACGGTAACCGGTTCAAAAAACATCCGTCTGGCAAGGTGCATGGGGCTACGCCTTCACAAAATCCCGCATCGTGTTCAGCATGACCACGACGGAGCAGGCGCCGGCGTCGGGGAATCCGAGGCAGGCTTCGCCGAGGGTTTTGGCGCGGCCGAACTGGGCAATCATGTTTTTGCTGGCTTCCGTGCCGGATTCCGCAGCGGCGGCGACGGCGGTGAGGGCTTCGGTGAGTGAGAGACTTGTAGACTCGCGAGCTTTTTCGGCGGCGGGGGCGAGGGCGTCGATCATGGTTTTGTCTCCGGGCTTGGCGCCGCCGCGTTTCATGACGCCTTCGAGGGCGGCATTGAGAAGGAGAGAGACTCCTTCGGCGTCGAAGGCCGGGCGGCCTGCGAGCGCTTTGCCGCCGGCGCGATAGACGGTGCCGAAGAGGGCACCGGAAGCGCCGCCCATGCTGGTCATCATGGCGGTGCCGGTGGTGACGAAGACCTGCTCCACACTGGAGGGGTCCATGGGCTCAAGCTGGGCTTTCACCGCCTCCATGCCGCGCTTCATGCCGAGGCCGTGGTCGCCATCGCCGAGATCGCGGTCGGCTTGGGAGAGCATGGGTTCGGCGGCGATGATGGCATCGGCCACTTGAAGCATCATGAGGCGGACCTGGTTGGGTTTGAGTTGCATGATCGGAGCAGGAAAGGTTGGGTTGGAAGAAGGGGGATCAAGATGATCCCCCTCCTGTGAATGCGTTTGGGTGGCTTGAAGGCTTACTTCTTCTTCAGCTCCTTTTTCTTGAGGTCGTTGTAGAGTTCGAAGGCCTTGTTGGCATTGAGGCCGCCGTGGACCACGCCGTGGACGGCCTGCATCATGGAGACGGGGGCGTCGCTCTGGAAGATGTTGCGGCCCATGTCCACGCCGCTGGCGCCTTGCTTGATGGCATTGGCGCACATCTTGAGGGCGTCGAGCTCAGGGAGCTTCTTGCCACCGGCGATCACGATCGGCACGGGGCAGCAGCTCGTCACGGTGTCGAATTCCTTCTCGGTGTAGTAGCACTTCACCACGTTGGCGCCGAGCTCTGCCATGATGCGGGTGGCGAGGCGGAAGTACTGAGGCGTGCGGGCCATGGCACGGCCCACGGCGGTCACGCCCATGACCGCGATGCCGTAGCGGCTGGCGGCATCGACGAGATCGGTGAGGTTCTTGAGGGACTGGCGCTCGTAGGCGCTGCCGATGAAGACCTGCACGGCGAGCACGGCGGCGTTGAGGCGGATGGCTTCTTCGATGTTGAGAGCGGTGCTCTCATTGGAGAGGGGCTCAAAGCCGGGGCGGCCGAACTTGGCTTTCTTGCCGTCGATCTCGCCTTCCCATTCTTCCATGGGGCTGATCATCGAGGTGCCGCCGGAGGCGCGCAGGGCGATGGCCTTGGTGGTGGAGGCGGGGATGACGGAGCGCTGGATGCCGCGGGTGAGCATGAGGCAGTCTGCCCAGGGGGCGAGGGGGAGGATGGTCTGGTCCACGCGCTCCAGGCCGGTGGTGGGGCCCTGGAAGTAGCCGTGGTCAAAGGCGAGCATGACGGTGCGGCCGTCCTTGGGATTGAAGACTTTGCTGAGGCGGTTTTTGAGACCCCAGTCGTACTGGTGGCAGCCTTTGAGGAAGAAGCCGGGGGCTTCCTGGGGGACGCTGGTGAAGTATTCCTTTTCCTTCTTGTCTGCTGCGCTGGTGGAGATGTCTGCCATGGTATTCTAGAGTGCGGGTTGAGCGTGGATTCATAAACATTCCCGGCTTGCCGTCCATGCCGGGGCTCGCCAGATTTGTGTCGGATTTGGCAATGACCATGAAAAACGACAGCATTCTCAGCCTTGTGCCCTCCGGCTCCCAGCATCGGGTGCAGGGGGAGCGGACGGTGGCGCTGCCGGGGGTGGCGGTGGACATCCTGACCACGCGCAAGATCGAACTGCGGCAGTGGGAGCTGCGGCGGCTGAATGATCCGTACTGGAGATTGTACTGGCCGGTGAGTCCGGGAGGGGTGGTGGAAATCGACGGGAAAAAGACGGCGCTGGAGCCGGGCTGCATGTATCTGATTCCGCCACACACGACTTTCAGCACGACGACGACGCGGCCGTTCAGCAAGTGGTATGCGCATTTCAACCTGGGGCCGGTGGCGGACCGGGTGGCGCCGGGGATCCACCGGTTTCCCACGACGGCGCTGATGCAAAGCCTGATCCCGGGGCTGATGAAGATGAGCAAGGAGAAGGTGCCGGTGCGGTTTCCGTGGCCGACGATCCAGCTGGTGATCGCGGCGGTGGAGTGCCTGCCGGAGAGCGTGTGGGAGAAGCAGCACTTGGATGCGCGGGTGCTGCGGGCGATGGAGTTCATGCACCAGCATCTGGGGCTGAAGCTCACGGCGGAGCAGGTGGCGAAGCATGCGGGGCTGAGCCTGCGGAATTTGAACCATCTGTTTCAGCAGGAGCTGCAGCAGCCGCCCATGCGGGTGCTGCTGGACTACCGGCTGGACGAGGCCTGCCGCCGGCTGCGGCATACGCAGGAGAGCATTGAGACGATCTCCGAGCAGTGCGGGCTGACGAACCGGTATTATTTTAGCCGAATGCTGCGCCAGTACCGGAATACTTCGCCAAAGATGTATCGGAATGAGAGCTGGGGGTGATCAGGGGAGCTGCGGCTTTACAGGGGTGGTGGTGCCTTTTTCGACGGGATAGACGGCGTGCTGGGCTTCGAGGCCTTCGATGAGGCCTTGCATGAGGCGCTTGAGTTCGGCCGGGTTTTCCGAGGCGAGGTTTTTTTGCTCGAAGGGGTCGTCCTTCAAATTGAAGAGCTGGTAGTGGCCGCCTTCGGAGACTTCGGTGGGGAAGTAGTGGTAGATGACCTTCCACCCGCCATCGCGGAAGGAGGTGAAGTAGTTCGTGCGATGCGGCGCGTGCGGGTAGTGCATGAGGAATTTTTCATCGCGAGAGGAGTCGGGTTTGCCGGTGAGCAGGGTGTCGAGGGGGCGGCCATCGAGGGCATGCTGCGCGGGTGCTTTGACATCGGCGAGGCCGAGGAGGGTGGGGAAAAGATCGTACACGGCGGCCTGCTGGCTCTGCACGGCATTGATGGCAATGGGCAGGCGCTGCTGATGAGGATTGGCCGTGTCTGATCTGGCCCAGGCGGCGATGAAGGGCACGCGCATGCCGCCTTCGTAGTGGGAGCCTTTCTTGCCACGCAGAGGTGCGGCGCAGGCGACGGCGTGCTCGTGGCCGAGGGGTGCATCGCTGCCATTGTCTCCGAGGAAGAGGACGAGGGTGTTGTCCGCGACGCCGAGGGTTTCGAGATGGTCGAGGATGTCTCCGAGGGACTTGTCCATGCCTTCGATCAGCGTGGCAAAGGCCTGGGCCTGGGGAGATTTGCCGCTGTCCTTGTAGTGGTGGGCAAAGCGCGGGTCGGAGTCGAAGGGGGCATGCACGGCGTACTGGGCGAAGTAGAGGAAGAAGGGCTTCTTTTCCTGCACGGCGGTGCTGAGGCGGGACTTGGCCTCCAGGGTGAGGGCCTCGGTGAGGAAAATGTCCTGGCCGTGGTATTTTTCCAGGCCTGGGACGGCGTGGCTGCCCCGTTTGGCCTGCCCTTTGCCTTTGGCGGGACGGTCGAAGTTTTGTTTGCCGTAGTAGCTGCCGGGAGCGCCGATGGAGCCGCCGGCGACATTGATGTCGAAGCCGATCTTTGCGGGATCGGCGCCGTCAAAGGCGCGCGGGGCGAAGTGGCCTTTGCCGACGTGGATGGTGCGGTAGCCCGCGCCCTCCAGCAGCCCGGCGAGCGTGACATCACCGGGATTGAGGCCCTTCCAGTTCCAATCAGGAGGGCCCTGGGGTCCGGCGTTGTCGGTGTCGGGATTGATCCAGTTGGTGGTGCGGTGGCGCGCGGCGTTCTGGCCGGTCATGATGCTGATGCGGGTGGGCGAGCACACGCTCATGGCGCAGAAGTTGTTGAAGCGCACCCCTTTGGCCGCGAGGCGCTCCATGTTGGGCGTGCGGTAGTATTCATTGAGCGGGTAGCGTTTTGGTGTGCCTGTGGCGTCGGTGAGAAACGGCAGGGAGGTATCCATCACGCCCATGTCATCAACAAGCATGACGACGATGTTGGGAGGCGGAGCGGCGGCATAAAGCTGCGAGGCGAGGGCGGTGAGGATCAGCAGCAGGCGTTTCATGAGGTGATCCCAAACGGTGAGTGAAGCTGGTTGTTGCAGGCAGGTGATTCACAGCGAGCATCCCTGCATGACACCGAAATGGGTCAGTCTGTCTTAGTGGCGTCGGGGGCAGTGAGCACGCTGACCTTGTGGTCTTGCGCTGCTTGTTTCAGCACGTCGGCTGATGCGGCATCGCCGAACAGGTGGTGTCGGAGCATGGCGAGGGCGTAGGTTTCATAGATGGCCAGGCGTTCGGGAGCCGTTTCGCCGCAGACGAAGCGGGCGAGCGGGGTGGAGGGGTTTTCGGAATCGCAGTGGGTGGAATGGTGAATGCGCAAGGCGGTGAGCGGGGCGGCCGCATGATTCAACCAGGGGACTGCATTGGCCTGCCGGTTCCAGGCTCCGGGCTCGGCGAGCAGCATGAGGCCGGGGCTTTGGACTGAGGGCAGCGTCTTCAGGGCATGATCACCAAAATCCACGGGATCGAGACCGATCCAGCAACGCAGGTGCTTTTCATGGGAAGCGGCGAGCACCGCGGCGTAACCGCCCGCCGAATGACCCATGATGGCCACAGCATCGCTGGGCGCCGGCTGAGTGAGATGGCCGGGGGTGTGGACGAGGGTGATCAGGTCATTGATCGCACGGGCATTGCGAGTGTGATGGGTGAAGAACGGCAGATTCGGCACGACGGCGATCATGCCGTTTTGTGCGAGCAGATTTCCCCAGCCTGCCATGACCTGGCGATTGCGTGTGAAACCATGCGCAACGATGACGACCGGCGCTTTGGCGACGTTCTGCGGCAGATAAAGATCCACGGGAACCTCGCGGCCCTGAAGGACGAGCTTCTCGGTGCGTTTGACGACGTCCTTGGGCACCGGCAAAGTAGGCGCGCGGTTCGCGCAACTGCCTACGATGACCAGTGCCGCGAAAGCGAGCACGAGAAACCGCCAATGGTGGAGGAGCCGTTTCATGGTTTGTCGTGCACGGGTCAGTGATTCAGCCCCAGCAGGGTCAAGCTGTCGCGGTGGATCATGGCTTCGATTTGAGAGGCATCGAGGCGGGGGAGTTTGGTGCCTTCGAGCATGTCGTTGAGCTTGCGGATGCCGTCGATGGAGGCGTTGACGGTGGTGAAGGGGAAGTCGGTGCCGAAGAGGAGCTTGTGCCAGACGCCGTACTCCTGGGCGAGCATGAGGGAATTGTAGAGCTGCCAGGGGCGGTAGTGGAGGGCGCTGATGTCCGCATAGACATTGGCGTGCTTGCGGATGGTGACGAGGCACTCGCCTTCATAGGGATGGCCGAGGTGGGCGAGGATGATTTTTAGCTGAGGGTGTTTCAAAGCGACGGGCTCGATGAGACGCGGCAGGGTGAAGGCGAGCGGGGCCTGGGCGATGAAGGTGGTGCCGGTGTGCAGCAGCACGGGGAGGCCGTGCTTTTCAGCGTAGGACCACAGGGGCTCCAGCGTGGGATCATCGGGGCTGAAGCCGGCGTACATGGGCATGAGCTTGATGCCGCGCAGGCCGAGCTCTTCGTGACCGAACTGCATCTCGTGCTGCCAGTTTTCCTGCGTGGGATCGAGGGAGAGGAAGCCGATGAGGTGTGTGGGATCGTGTGCCACGTAGTCGGCCACGAATTGGTCGTTGACCCAGAGGCCGCTGAGTTTTGCTTTGCCGCCGAAGACGAGGGTGCGGGTGTCTGCGGGGGCGCTGGCGCGGTAGGCGGCGTATGTGGCGCTGATGTCCACCTTCACGCCTGGCCGGGCGCGGCCGGCCTGCTGGATGAAATCGTCTGAGAAGTCGGAGGGGAAATTCCAGGCGTGGGAGTGGACGTCGATAATCATGGGCGGGAGAGTCGTCTGAAAAGGTACGTCGAAAAGGGCATGAATTAGCATGAGGGCATACAGCCTGCGCGTGCCGCTGCGAGACTCCCACATAAATGTGGGTGACGGGGCTGGTGATGCCGCCCACGTAGTTGTAGATGGACGTCGCCGCCTGCGCCGGAAAAAAAGGTGCTGCGGCCTCACTTGGCCTTGGCTGGTGCAGTCAGCGGGTGCTCCACGCTACCGGTGTCAGCGACCTCCACGGGCCGGGTGGGTGAGCCTGATGAAGTGAATGTCATCGCTGCCCAGATTGGTGTTCACCCACAGATCAATACCGGCCTTGTCACATGCCGCAACAAGCTCGCCAACAAAGGCCGTTCTGGCTTTGAGCCATTCAGCATTTTTGTACATCTTGAGCTGAAATGGAGTCATGTTTTTCTGATTCAACTGAGCTTTTTTCAAATGGGTAAGCGAACCGAAAAGGATGATGCCCTTCTTTCTACGCTCATCCGGCAACTGCTGGTAGGCGCGGATCACCGCAGCGGTCGAGTGCGAGCCATTGGCCGAACGGTCTGGGAGGACGATGATCCAGGGCTCATCCGGCGACATGTCCATCTCAGACCCCACGAGGAAAAAGGGCATGAGGTCATCCAGTTTCGGCGCGGTGAACTGGCCGCTCATCTGAGCTTCAGTCTCCTGCTGGGCAGGCGCAGTCAAAGGCACCAGCAGAAGAGCTGAAAGAAGGTGAGCGAAAATGAAATGGGCGATCTGCGTTTTCATGGCCTTCATGACGAACGATGGAATGACAAGAATTGTCAACGTCAGGAGAGGTCTCGAATTGCAGCATTTCATTTCAGCTGTGAGCATCGAGCACCGCTGTGCTGCCCGGCTGCAGGGAGCGGTTGGCGCGGTGAGCGGGTGCTCCATGGCTCCAGTGTCAGCGATCTCCACGATGCGGCTGGTGGGCGGTGCCTTCAGGAGTCTGAGGGTTTTGCGGATCTGGCTGATGGCTCTTTGATGCGCCTCGTGCGCATCGTTTTGCACGGCCTCGCCGGCCCGCTTTCGGCCAAAGGGAAGACGTATTACCTCGACATGCTCGCCTTTGGCTCCCTGCCGGACGAGCAGATCTCCGCCGTGCTCACCTACCTGCGCCTCGAGTGGGAGCACACGGGTGGCGCCCGTGGAGCCTGCCACCGTGAAGGCCCTCCGCGCCGCCACCGCCGACCGCAACGAGGCTTGGCTGCAGGATCTGGCGCGCGAGATTCGTTGAACTGCCATCTTCCATGAAAACATCCCTCAACAGTCTCGCGCTGAGTTTTGCTGCCGTCTGTCAGTTGCACGCCGCACTGCCGGAGCCCACGCTGCAGCCCACCCTGCGCGCGGTGGATCTCCGCATCGGCGAGGCGGCCGAGGTCAAACTCGCGGACGGCAGTACGGCCCAGGTGAAGCTGCTGGAGCTGCAGGAGAAGACGGACACGATGGCCAAGGCGGTGCGAGAGGCCCGCGTGAAGGTGGTGGTGAATGGCGCGCAGGCCTGGCTCACGAGCGCCACCTATCACCTGCCGCAAACGGTTGGTGGTGTGCAGATCGACTGCCCCATCACGCGCGGTTACAATGCCAAAAGCGGTGAGGACTCCTGGGGACTGGAGGCGGATGCACGCCTGCGGCTCTGGCCCGCCGGCGCGCCGTGGATCGAGCCGGGCACGTTTGTGTATCCGCTGAAGCAGCGGTGGTTTGCCACGAGCACGCAGTTTTCCAACGAGCCGACTTATGTGGACGGCGGCGACAAGCCGGACCGGAAGAAGATTTATTATCACAACGATCTCGACTTCGGCGGCTGCGAAGGACTTGTGGAGGTGGTGGCCGCCACGGATGGCCTGGTGGTGAGCGCACGCGACAAGACGCTGGAAGGTTACTCGCTCACGCCGGTACGCCCGCGCTATGATGTGGTGTATGTGCTGGATGGGCGCGGGTGGTACTACCGCTACAGTCATTTCCACAGCATTGATGACGCCATCCAGCCGGGCATGCGGGTGAAGATGGGGCAGCGCATGGGCCTGCTGGGCAAGGAAGGTGCCAGCGGCGGGTGGTCGCACCTGCACTTTGGCATCAAGAGCCGCCAGCCCTCCGGCAAGTGGGGCACGCAGGAGGCCTACGCCTTTGCGTGGGAGAGCTACGTGCGCGAGCAGAAGCCGCAGGTGATCGCCGTGGCGCGGCCGCATCATTTCATCCGCGTGGGCGAGAGCATCACGCTGGATGGCTCCAAGTCGTGGGCCGCCTCCGGCAAGATCGCCAGCTATGAGTGGACGCTGTCAGACGGCACCAAAAAGAACACCGCGAAGTTTGAGCATGCGTACACGAAGCCCGGCAGCACCAGCGAGATCCTGAAGATCACGGATGATGCCGGCCACACCAGCTATGATTTTGCGATTGTGCAGGTGATCGGCGATGACCTCATCAATATCCCGCCGGCGATTCACCCGAGCTTTTCCCCCACGATGAACCTCAAGCCCGGGCAGGAGATCACCTTCAAGGTGCGCACCTTCCGCGATGCGGGCGGCGAGACCTGGAACTTTGGCGATGGGTCAGCCGCCGTGACGGTGAAGTCCGACGGCAACGCGAAGGCGCTGGCCAAAGAGGGATACGCCGTGACCACCCACAGCTTCGCCAAGGCGGGTGACTACATCGTGAGCGTGGAGCACGTGAACGCGCGCGGGGAGAAGGCGCTGGGGCACCTGTGGGTGCGGATTGAGGAGTGATCTTTTTCCGGACCACGGGCGAATGGGGCCGCGTTTAGCGGCGGTAAAAGAGTATTGACTCCTAGGGCGGAGCCGGAATAAAACTTTCGGCATGGCACCCGCATGTGTCATCCAATGGCGACGGCCGCGCAGGCATGCTTTGTCTGTGATGGGGATTTTTATCGCGGGGGGGCTGGTGGTCGCGGTGAGCGGGTGTGGTGATAAAAAGGCGACGATGGCTCAAGGGACGGCGGTAGCGGCGCCAGCACCCGGAGGGGCAGCGGCTGAAGAGGGCCTGTACCTGCCGAAAGAGCTGCCGCCTGCGGTGGCGAAGGAGGTGGCGGTGTTGCTGGAAAAAGAGCAGAGCTGGCTGATCACGCCGCCGAAGGACATGACGCCGGCGCAACTGGACAAGGCTTTTGCAGATCTGCGCTGGGAGGTGGCGCAGAAGTTTGGCACGCATGACATCGAGGGAGCGATCAGCTATGCGCGGGCCTCGCTGAAGCTGGACGAGGCGCAGGCGGCGCGGTGGGAGCGGCTGGGGGACCTGTATAATCTTTCGGGAGAGCTGACTTCAGCGCGTGATGCGGCGAATGCGTACGACAACGCGGTGTTTCTCAATCCGAAGAGGGTGAGTGCGCGGAAGAAACTGGCGGCGGCCAGCCTGATGCTGGGAGATGCGAAGGAGGCAGCGCGTGAACTCGAGTTTTGCCTCTATCAGATGCCGGAAAAAGAAGCGCAGGAGCTGGTGCCGCTGTATGCGGCTGCGTGCGCGGACGCGGGCGAGTACAAGCGCGGCGCCGCATTCTGCAAGATCATGGCGGCGGAGGGCGGGACGATGTATGGCGTGGTGCAGGCGATTTTAGAAAAGGCGGGAGGGAGCCGGGATGAGGCGCTGAAGCTGCTGACGGAGGTGGAGCAGAAGGAGAAACCGTCCTCACATCTGAGCGAATATGTGAAGATGCTGAAGCAGCGCTATGAAAAGGAGAAAGGAGGCAAGCCATGAAAAGGAAGCGCCATCCTCTGCTGACAGGCGTACTGGTGCTCGTGACTGCGACGGTGATGGCAGATGATTTCCAGCTCGCGCTGAACCAGGCGAAGGACAGGATTTTGAAATATCAGATCGCCAAGACATCGGGAGATCCGGCGGCGTTGCGGGAGGCCACGATGCGCCTCCAGGAGGATCCGCTGGCCATCCGCCGTGTGAATGCGTCTGCGACCGAAGGCTTCAAGAAGGGGCTGAATGCGGACATCGGCGCCGTGCAGCAGCAGACGAGGGAGCTGATCAAAACGCGGCTGGCGGAGAGAGGCGTGTCTCCGGAGCGAGTGAGTTTTTTTGAGGCCACCAATCCGACCAAGCCCGGTGAAAAGATCAAGGTGGGGCAGGACTGGGACATGACGGTACGCATCGACGGCCGGGATGTGCCCACGCGGATTTCCCAGCCGATCGCGCATGAGGCGTACTATGAAGTGGCCACCGGGAACAAGCCACCGCCGGGCGGTGACGCCGCCGCGCGAGCGGAGTACCGCAATGCAGCCAATCATTACGCCGAGCAGCAGTCGCTGGCGGTGACGGACTACCAGTACCGGGAGGCGTATGGCGGAGGCCCGAAGGAGGGGGGAGCGATCATCGCGGGTCCCAAGGATGCGCGGCTGCGTGATCCAGTACAGATGAGCGAGGTCATTGAATACAAAAGCAATGAGGCGCGCAATCTGGCGACAGACCTGCGCAAGGAAGGCAAGATTGGGGACGCGGTGGGACGTGACATCGAGGAAATCCGGCAGTCCACCAAGCAGTTTGAAAAGCAGGTGCAGCCGCGGGTGGAGGCCCAGGGCGGCAAGGTGCCGGAGTTTATCCAGAGGGGGCAGGAGATGATGAAGCAAATGGACTCCGGCAAACTGACGCCGGAGCAGGTGCGTGAACAGCTGCAGGCCATGGGGGAAACGCCGGAGACCTTCATCCGCAAGACGGCGCAGCTCGTCGAATCGGCGCAGGTGCTGAGAGACCCCGGCAGCCGGGGGGCTCCGGCTCCTGACGTTTTCACCGAGAACGTGCTGAACCGGCTGCAGAGCCGGCAGATGATGAAAATCCTGGAGCAGGTGGACAATGGAGCACTGACCCTGGAGCAGGCGCGGGAGCAAATCCAAAAACTGGCGCCTCCCCCGACTGCGGAGGCACCGGCGGAGAGCGCGCTGTCCATCGGCAAACGCCAGGCGGGCAATGCGCTGACGGGGCTGTGGATTGCCTCGACGGCCTTTGACAGCGCGGCGGAGGAAGGCAAGCGCGCCGCGATGGCGGGCCAGGACCCCAGCAGGCTCAGGGCTGCAGGCAACGCCATCCTGGAGGCGTCGATGATTCCCGGGATGATCCGGGGGATCGAACGTGGGAAGCAGATCGGTGAAGAAGAGCTGGCGAAGGCGGACAAGGAAGGACGCAGTGAGACGAGCGCCACGCTGAGCGGCTTTGGCCGTTATGGGAAGGAGCTGTCTGGCTGGACGCTGGGATCGCAGATCGCCGAGGAGGAGATGGCCGATGAAGAAGCGCGTGCGGCGCAGGAGGGGCGCGACCCCAACTACCTGGCGAGTTGGGCGAACGCGACGCTGCGGGGCCTGGGAGAGGTGCTCATGATCAACTCCATCGCCCGCTCAGCGAACAGCGTGACGGAGGAGGAGGTGATGCAGGTGGGGCAGGACGAGGTCTTCCGGGCGTGGGCTCAGGGGAAGCTGATGGAAGACAACAAGGTGTTTCAGGGGATCTCCCGGGACCTGGATGAATTCATGCTGAGAGGGGATGTGAAGGACCCTGAGTTTCGCAAGAAATTCGCCGAAATGGCCGACCGCTACAACAACGCAAGGCTGGCCATGGCGAAGCTGACGGACGCCACGGTGAAGCAGTTTGGCGACAAAGACCCGCTGGCACGCGCGATGCAGAACAAGATTGTGCACATGGTGGACCCGCCGAAGGTGGAGGCCGTCATCAAGGAGCGGGAGGCATCCATGATAACAGTGCCCTCCGTCGTGGGCCAGGATCCCATCTCCGCAGGGCGCGCACTCGCGAAGGCGGGGCTCAATCCACAGGCCGCCATCGTCAATAAGAAGCCTGAGAATGTGAAGGTGATGGTGGTCTTTGGCCAGGAGCCGGAGGCAGGGAAGCAGGTGGACCCCAATGAGACCATCACGTTTGTGTACAGCAACGGCAAGGCGACCGAGAAGAGCCTCAAGGTGCCAGATGTGACGAAGATGGCGAGGGCTGACGCGGAAAAGAAGCTGGCGGAGCTGAAGTTCACCTTCAAGGCGACCGCGGGGAAAGAGAAGCCGCCGAGAACCGCGAAGAAGCAGGAGGTGTATGAGCAGTCTCCGAAGAAGGACACGGAGGTGGCGGAGGGGAGCGAGGTGAGCTTCACCTACTATGCGGGCATCATGGTGGGGGACTACAAGGAGCTGAAGAAGGACGAGGCGGAGGCGGCGATCACTTCAGACGGCTTCAAGCCGAAGGTGCATGAGGGCGAGCTGATGGCGAAGACGGAGCCGGAGCGGCTGAAGGTGTATGAGCAGAAGACGAAGCCGGGGCAGTACCTGTGGTATGACGACGAGGTGGAGTGCCTGTATTACAAGACCGCACCGGGCTTTCAGGATGGCGATGGCGCCCGGGTGGACGAGCGCTTTGCGGAGGCGAAGGTGAGCAGTGGTGACAAATCGCTGCCGCCCAACCAGAAAAAACCCTCCGCCGGCGAGAGGTCGGAGATTTCCTTTTCCACCGTGGCCGGCTCGGGGTTTGGCACGAAGAGCGTGGGATGGTACATCCGTAAATACACGGATGAGGCGGATGCAAAGGCGATGGTGGCGCAGCAGCAGCGGGACGGCTTTTTCACGGTGCAGGACATCAGCATGGCGGGCAACTCGATCTCCTCCCAGGGACGGCAGGTCGCGGCGGACAAGGCGATCGGGACGCTGCATACCTCCACCCCCAAAGGCACGATGAGCAGCCATGTGTCCATGATCATTCACCGGAAGGTGTTCTTGATCGTCTTCACACGCACGGAGCCGGCGGCAGGGGTGGATTTTTCGGGGGAGTCGGCGCGGATTCTGAAGGAGAGCAAGGCGTTGGTGAACGACCGGTTTCCGAATGATGACTGAGCGGGGGAGGGGAGTTGACGGTTGTTGGAAGGTGGGAATGACGGATGACGAAGAGCGCTGGGAGTGAATTGGCGAATCATGCTATGAAGTGGTATCCGAAAAGGCTGCCAGCATGGGATGGCCCCTCACCCGGCCTCTCCCCGAAGGCAACCGTCGAGGAGTGCCGTCCTCGGCGGGGAGAGGGGAACGGTTCTGTGCCACCTCAGTACAAGACGCTGGCGCATCGGTCAGGGGTGCTTTTGCAATTCGACCTCGATCCAGCGGGCGGCGTGGTCGCTCCAGGGTATCTTGGCGGCGGGGTCGAGCATGCCTGTGACTTTGCCGTGCGTGAGGACGTGCCACTGCCAGGGATCGCCGCTGCCGAAGATGTGGTCGATGGCGGTTTTGTCTGCGGTGAGGAGGTTCCAGCCGCCGGCGGTGATGAGGGGGGTGAGGATGTCGTTGTCGGGTTTGTTGTTCCAGTCGCCGAGCCAGAGGGCGGGGGCGCTGGTTCCCTTGACGCGCTGGGCCCAGGGGATCAACTGACGGGCCTGGGCGAGCTGGGTGGCGCGGTACAAGCCTTCGCGGTAGCGGGCGTGCATGTGGGTGTTGGCGACATAGAGGAGGGAGTTGTCCGGAAGCCGGAGGGTGGAGAGGGAGAGGCCTTTGCCGGCCCACCAGTCGCCATGATGCACGGCTTCGGGGCGGCCGTTTTCGGCGTAGCGGATGAAGCCGTCTGACTCGATGGGGTAGCGGCTGACGAGGAGCAGGCCGCTGCCGACGAGGCCGCTGGGAAAGTAGCGCGAGTGGGGCAGGCCGGCCTCACGCAGGGTGGTGGTGAGGAGGTCGCGGTCGGCCTGGACGAAGACTTCCTGAAAGCCGGCGATGTCGGGGTTCATTTTGACGACCTGCTGCGCGATGACCTGCATGCGCTCGGCGCGCGGGGGGTGAACCAGAGGATGCCCCAGAGATTCCAGGTGACGACGCGGAGGCGCAGTGGCTGGAAGGTCTGCGGAGGCGTGACTTTGTTGAATGTGGTGGGTTCTGGTATGGGGGTGTGCCAGACATTCCAGGTCATCGCGACGGCGATCAGGAGGGCAGAGATGAGGAGGGTGAGGATGAGGCGTTTGAGGAGGCGCTTCATGGTGCGAGATTTGGGCGCGGAAAGCGGGTGTGAGGGCGCTGAGCTCATCTCGACGGAGCGAGATGGCTACTGTACGGCTGCGATCATGCGGTCGAACTGGCGGTCCACTTCGCGTTTGGTTTCTTCGTCGAGTTTGAAGCCGACGGGACCGCGGATGAGGGTGTTTTTGAAGATGCCCTGGCGGACGAGGAGGTGTTTTTCCACCGCGAGGAAGCCATCGAGGCTGGTCTGCATGGAGATGAGGGCGGAGAGGGGGCCGTGGATGCGGTCGGCTTTTTCGGTGTCGCCTGAGGTGAGGGCGTTCCAGAGGGGGACGAGGCCGCGAATGAGATCCGCGCCGGGCATGGTGCCGACGACGCCGCGCTTGAAGGAATCGACGAGGGCGATGCCGCCGGTGCCTTCGAAGACGCGGGCGCGGCCCTGGGTGGCATCGCGGAGCTCGGAGAGCTTGGGGCCGATGGGGGAGGCTTCGGGTTTGTACTGCACACGCTCGGGGCCGAATTCGTCGAGCAGTTTTGCCTGCATGGCGATGGGCATGGGCTTGCCGACGTAGCCGCTGGCATCCTGCACGATGACGGGAATGCGGATGGCTTTGATGATGCGGGTGTAGTAGGCGAGCAGTTCGCTTTCGCCGATGCCGATGGAGACGGGCGGGATGGCCATGACGGCGGCTGCGCCGATGCTTTCGGCGTGCTTTGCATAACGTTCGGCGGTCTTGGAGGACTCGGCGCCGACGCTGATGATGACGGGGCCGCGTGCTTTACCGAACTGGCATGCGGCGGCGGCGAGTTGCTCGCGCTCCTCGCTGTCGAGGCGGAGGGTTTCGGAGACCATCGCCATGACGATGCCGTGCGCACCGCAGTCGTAGAGCCAGGAGATCTCGCGTTCGAGGGTATCGAGGTCGAGGGTTTCGTCTTCGAGCCAGGGAGTTTGGAAGACGGGGAGGACGCCTTGGAGCGGGGAAGGGGGAGGCATGAGGATTGACGATTGATGAGCAATCGATTTTTGATTTTAGAAGGATGAGCCGGAGTCAAACTGCGGTGGCGGTTGGTCACCAGAGGAGCTTGCCGCCGTCGAGGATGAGGACGCTGCCGGTCATGTAGCTGCTGGCGTCGCTGGCGAGGTAGAGGGCGAGGGGGCCGATCTCGGCGGGGCGGCCCCAGCGGCCCATGGGGATGCTGGTGGCGACTTCGCCTTCAAACTCGGGGCGCTCGCCGATCCAGCGTTTGTTGGCATCGGTGAGGAAGGGGCCGGGGGCGATGGCGTTGACGGTGATGCCGTGCGCGGCCCAATCTGCGGCGAGGGCTTTGGTGAACATGGTCAGGGCGCCTTTGGAGGTCTCGTAGCTGCGACCGCGCATCGCCTTGCCTGGCCAGAAGGCATTGATGGAGGAAATGTTGATGATGCGACCCCACTGGCGCGGGATCATGGCGCCGCCGATGCGTTTGGTGAGGATGAAAGCCTGGGTGAGATTGAGGTCGAGGATGCGTTGCCAGTCTTCGAGCGCGAGGTCTTCGGTGGGGGTGTTGATGCGGCGGCCGCCGACGTTGTTGATGAGGATGTCGATGGGCGGGTGATCGCGCAGGAGGGTGTCGCAGAGGCGTTCGGCTTCCGAAGGCTGGGAGAGATCGGATTGAATGGAGGTGATGTGCAGACCTTCGGCGCGGAGGGTGGCACAGGCGTTTTGCAGGTGTTCTTCGTTTGAGCCGGTGATGATGAGTTCGGCGCCGGCTTCGCCCAGAGCGCGGGCCATTTCCAGGCCGAGGCCGCGTGAACCGCCGGTGATGAGGGCGCGGCGGCCGGTGAGATGGAAGAGATCGAGGACTGGCATGGAAGAAGGAATCGGCGGAGTGAAACGACTCTTTCAGGCGTTTCCTCCAGGCATGACGCGATTCCTTCTTTCGACGCTGTTTTTGGGACTGGCCGCCAGTGTGCAGGCGAAGCAACCAAACATCTTGTGGCTGGTGGGGGAAAACCTTTCGCATGATCTTGGCTGCTACGGGGCGAAGCATGTGCACACGCCGAATCTGGACCGGCTGGTGCGGGAGGGGGTGCGGTTCACGAATGTGTTTTCGACGAATCCGGCGTGTGCGCCGAGCCGCAGCGCCTTCATGCTGGGGATGTATCAGACGACGACGGGTACGCAGCACATGCGCTCGCATCGCGAGGATGATTTCAAACTGCCGGCGGGGGTGAGGCCGATGACGCACCGGCTGCAGGAGGCGGGTTATCTGACGGCGAACATTAAGATGATCGGGGACAAGGCGGTGGGGACGGGAAAGCTGGATCTGAACTTTGTGAACGAGGGGCCGATTTATCAAAGCGATGACTGGAGTGCGCTGAAAACGAAGCAGCCGTTTTTTGCGCAGATCAATTCGCATGAGGTCGAGTACGACATCTATGACCGGCAGAGCAAGAACAAGGAGCGGGTGGAATGGGTGGGCGAGCGCGAGCATGTGAAGCATGCGACGCCGGAGAAGGTGACGCCGCCGCCATACTACCCGGATGTGCCGCTGGTTCGGGAGGAATGGGCACGCTATTTGAATTCGGTGTCCGGCATGGATGTGCGAATTGGCTGGGTGCTGGAGCAACTGCGCAAGGACGGGCTGGAGGATGACACCCTCATTGTCTTCTTTGCTGACAACGGGCGGCTGGAGCCGCGTGGCATTCACTGGTGCTATGACAGCGGGTTGAGGGTGCCTTTGATCATCAAGTGGCCGAAAAACTTTCCGGCGCCGCAGGGTTGCGAAGCGGGGAGTGTGAATGGGCAGATCGTGAGCCTGATTGATGTGACGGCGACGACGCTGGATTTCGCGGGGATCGCGAAGCCGCCGCTGATGCAGGGGCGGGTGATGCTGGGGCCGCATGCGGAGGCACCACGTGCTTATGCGTTTTCGGCGCGGGACCGCATCGATGAGACTGTGCAGCGCATCCGCTCGGTGCATGATGCGCGGTTTCACTACATCCGCACCTTCACGAAGGGGCCGACGTTTGCGTCGTTGAATCGCTATAAGGAGAAGTGTTTTCCGATCCTGCCGCTGATGCGGGCGATGCAGGCGAAGGGAGAGCTGACAGGGCCGCCGCTGGAGCTGATGCAGCGCAGCGGGCCGTGTGAGGAGCTCTATGACACGCAGGCGGACCGGGACGAAATCAGGAACCTGGCTGATTCGACGAAGCCCGAGCACCGGGAGGCGCTGCTGCGGCTTCGTGCGGCGCTGGACACGTGGATGGTGGAGACGGGGGATCTTGGAGGGGTTCCCGAAGCGCCGGAAGTTGTGGCGCCGTTCGCGAAGGAGATGGACGCGTGGTTCGGTACGCCGGATTGGGCCAAGAAGTGAGGCGGAGGGGCGTATGAATGGGATGATCCAACGCCTTCTCGCCTTCAGCCTGCTTCTTGTTTCGTCATCTTATGCCAGCGACTTTCGTGTGGGCGCGGCGCAGGTGGACATCACGCCGAAGAACGGGACGCCGCTGGGAGGGTACTACAAGTTTCGCGGCTCGGAGGGGGTGCTGGATCCGCTGTATGCGAAGACGCTGGTGTTTGAAAAGGATGGTGTGCAGGCAGCCATTGTGGTGCTGGATCTCTCGGGAACGGTGAGGCCCCTGGTGGCGGATGCGCGAAAGGCTGTTCAGGAGCAGTGCGGCATCCCGGGAGATCATGTGATGATTTCCGGCACGCACACGCATTCGGGACCGCAGCAGCCGCGAGGGTCGCTGATGGATGACATCACGAAGGTGAACTCGCCGGCCGGGGTGTCCTACATCAGCATGCTGCCGGGACTGATCGCGCAGTCGGTGAAGGAGGCGCAGGCGAAGCTGACGCCGGCGAAGGCTTCGGTGGCGGTGGGGAAAGCGGAGGGCATCAGCTTCAACCGGCGCGTGCTGCGTGAGGGGGTGAAGGAAGCGATCTGGCAGCCGAAGGAGCTCAATCCCGCGACGGACAAGCCGGCGGGGCCGATCGATCCGGATGTGGGCGTGGTGGCATTTCATGGCATGGGAGCGGATGCGGCGCCACTGGCTTCGTTCCTGAATTTTGCCATGCATCCCACATCGGTGGGCGGAGGGACGAAGATTTCGGCGGATTACCCGGGGGTGTTCACGAAGCTCGTCACCGAGCGCCACGGCCTGGGCATGATTTCGGTGTTTGCCAACGGCACCTGCGGCAACATCAACCACGGCGACTACCTCACGGGCAAGCGCCGCACCACGCTGGAGCTGGGCACGGCCCTGGCGGATGCCGCTGATGCAGCGTGGGCGAAGCTGCAGCCCACGGCCGCGTATGCGCCGCGGGTGCGCTCGGAGCAGGTGACGCTGCAGCGCCGCAGCTACACCCCCGAGCAGATCGCCAAGGCGAAGGACATGGCGGCGAACATGTTCACGAAGAATTTTGGTACTGTGCCGATGGCGGAGACGGTGTGCATTTTGGAGACGGTGGAGAAGCAGGAGAAAAACATCCCGCTGCTGGCGGAGGTGCAGGTGATCGCGCTGAGTGATGATGTCGCGATTGTGGCGCTGCCGGGAGAGATTTTTGTGGAGCTGGGGCTGGCGCTGAAGAAGGCCTCGCCGTTTAAGACCACGCTGATCGCAGAGCTGGCGAATGGAAGCATTGGCTATGTGCCGAATCGCGAGGCGTATCCGCAGGGGAATTATGAGGTGGTGAGTGCGCGCAATGAGGCGGGCAGCGGGGAAAAGCTGGTGGAGGTGGCGCTGCGGCTGCTGGGAGAAGCCAAAGCGGCGAAATAAGATGCGGGAATTTGTGCTTCCCGTCACGAAGGGTCCTGCTCTATGATCAGGCATGAGCCTTCCGCGATCATGCCTAGCAGTCATGCTTCTCGGGTGGTGTGGCATGAGTGTCCTGGGAGAGGACAGGCAGCAATGGCTTCAAGACGAGCTGCACCGGGCATGCTATGACGGTACTTTGGAGGAGGTGAAGAAGCTGCTTTCCGAGGGAGCCAGCGCCAAGCTGGTCTCTGAAGGGTATCAAGAGCTGCCCCTCAACCGGGCCATTTCCATGGGGCATGAAGACCTGGTGCGGCTGCTGGTGGCGCATGGAGCGCCGTTGAGTGATCCGGAGGGCTCGGCATTGGCGGTGGCGGCCAGGGGCGTGCCGGTTTCCTATTCAGAGGCAAAGACCCTGAGCATGATCGACCTGCTGCTGTCCTTGGGGGCGGATGTGCACGCTTATGATGAGGAGGCCACGGTGGCAGCGGCAGGCACCGGGCTGGCGATCGTGAAGCGGTTGGAAAGGGCAGGAGGCAAAGCCACGCGGCCCGCCCTGGTGTGTGCCGTCAGGAGCTGCCATCCGGACATTGTGGAGCACTTGATCAAAGCGGGCCTGGATCCCACCACGACCGATGAAAACGGCCGCACGCTGCTGCACGAAGCGGCTGAGTGGACATCCCTTGGCCCGGAGGACAAGCCCCAGGTGCGGACGGCCCTGTGGAGTCGCCTGCTGACACTGGGGATCTCCGTCAATGCGCTGGACCGGAATGGGCGCAGTCCGTTGTTTGAAGCCAGCACGGAGGAGGTGATGGCCTGGCTCATCGAGAAAGGTGCGGACGTGAACCTGAAAGACCGCGAAGGCATGACGGCGCTGATGCAGGTGGCGAATGATGCAGGTGGTGCGGTCGAGCTGATGCAAACACTGCTCAAAGCGGGAGCTGATTTAAAAGCGAAAGATCAGAAGGGGCGCAATGCGGTGGATTTCGCGGCCGGGGCCGAATCATGGGCGGAAATGTCCCTGCTGCTGGAAGAAGGCGCGACTGCAGAGCATGCCGCCGCCTCGCTCAAGGAAATGGCCCAGGCCACGCTGGATCATGCCACGCCACAGGAGCACGTGGCGGATATCACGGCGCATCTGCTGCGACAGACTGCCGCCCCGGGTGCCATGCGTGTGGATGGCCTTCCGCTGCTTTCCTGGGCCGTGCTGATCAACAATGCGGAGGTAGCAAGGCTGCTGCTTAAAGCCGGAGTGGACGTGAACGCTCTGGATGATGAAGGGCGCACTGCACTGATGCTGGCTGGAATGAGCGGCAACACTGCCATGAAGCAGACGCTCCTCAGCGCGGGTGCAGATGCCACCCGCAAAAACAAGCAGGGGCTGACGGCCGAGGAGCTGGCTGCTTTTTCGGGCAGGGCGGAAGGCCCTGTCTCATCCGGCTTGAGTGATGGGTCGGTGGGCGCCGCTGCGCCAGAGGGCAAAGACGACATTTTCAATGCGATTGCGGCCGGTCGCATGAAGGAGCTCCAAAGACTCGTCGAAGCGCAGCCCGCCATCCTGACGCAGGAGCGTGGCGGCCTGCAGCCTCTTCACCTCGCCATCGCGCTGGGCCGCCTGCCGATGGTGGAGTGGCTGGTGAAACACGGAGCGGCCCTTTCTGCCAGGACGGTGAACCGGCAGTCCTGCCTGAGGGTGGCGCTGCTGGCGGGCCAGGATGAGGTGGCGCGCTGGATGCTGAAACAGCAGGATGATTTTGGGCGCGCAGCGATGATGGAGGACTTGTATCTGAACTGGGCGGAGAAGGCCGAGCGGTCCGGCAAGGGCGGAAGCGTGCTGGCCCTGCGTCTGGCGCTGGAGGCAGGATGGAAACCGGACGGCAAAGAGCATGACAGAACGGCGCTGGAGCTGGCGGTGTGCAGCAATGAGCTGGCCCTCGTCCAGCAACTGCTGAATCTGGGTGCTGTACTGACTCCAGTGGAAATTGAAGAGCGCGATCCATTTGTGGGCGGGCCCTCGTATAAAAATCTGATCCAGGCCGCTGCTGAACGGCACAGTGCCAGGATGCTGAATTTTCTGCTGGAGAAGATCTCTGCCCGGCGCGTGGAGTGGAAAGAGAACATCAACGCGGCGCTGCATTTCGCCGCAGACGCAGGCGACCTGGCCATGGTGAAGCTGCTGGTGGAGGAGGGAGGCGCCGATGTGAATGCGAGTGCTGAGAGGTTTTACGGGGAGGGCACGTGGAGCAGCTATGCCGGCAAAAAAGTGCTGTTTACGCCGCTCTGCCTTGCCATGGCCAAGGGCCATCGTGAGGTGGCTGAATATCTGCTGCGGCATGGTGCCAGAGCCGCAGGGCATGACCAGCAGGGGCGGCAAGTGCTGTCCAGTGCCGTGGCCACGGGGAAAATCGAACTGGTCAGGCTCATGCTGGACCACGGTGCCGCGCTCGAAGCCCGGAATGGCGGCGGAGGCACCGCACTGCATGAGGCGGCTCGCCGCGGGGTGTCTGACATCACCGCGCTGCTGCTCAGCAAAGGAGCCAGCCGTGAGGCGAAAGACGGCGGCGGTCGCACACCGGCTGAACTGGCCCAGAGCGCGGGACAAACTTTTCCCTGAAGCACGGTGCCTTTATTCCTGCGGCAGTTTTTCGAAGGCAGTGACGATCTTTGCCACCCCAGGATAACTGCCATCGATGGTGGCATTCCATGCGATGCAGAGCCAGCCGCCGGTCGTCTTCATGGAGACGTTGGTGTTCCAGTGGCTGAGGCCAGTCACGTGTTTATGCTCCACCTTGCCGCTTACCGGATCGATGCTGGTCAGGATGGTCTCCCACCTGCGCAAAGGGTCTTTGCGCTCCGCCGCCGTCTCCGCCTGGCGCACCCAGGCCACCCACCAGCGGCGGGCGGCCCACACCGGAGGAGAGGCAGTCGGGAAGTCATAGATGGTGGCCGGTTCGCCGAGCAGCACCGTTTTGCCGGGAGCAAAGCCTTGCAAGGCGGCGGTGGAAAACATCAGGTGCACCGCATAGGGCTTATTTGCCCGTTCGGCGTCCTCGAACGGATCGAAACCGAAGCTGGTCCAGGTGAATCCCGTCCACTGGGCGGTGGATGACGACTCTGCAACGGAGGCGAACTTCACCGGATCAAGCGGCAGAGGTTGCTCGGTCTTTTGTCCTCCAAGGATTCGCGTCAGTACAAAGCGGCTCCTGCTTGAGCCTGGTTCGTCGCTGGTTTCCACTTTGACCACCTCGGCAGGTGCAGGCTGCTGCGGACGTTTGATGTAAACGCGGTGCCGCGGGAGCAGCAGCTTCCCCTCAGGGGAAAAGACCATGTTCCAGTTCAGAATCTCGCCTTCCACTCGTGTGATGAAGTCGATGGAAAAGTTACCGTTTTCCACCTCCACGCCGGGGCTGACATCGCCATGAGGATTCATGTGCGCCTGTGTGATCCCCTGAATGGAGAGCAGACAGGTGAGGACGATGGCGGGTCTGGTGAACATGGCGCAACGAGCTGAAGGAACGCCGTGCGGCAATCACGCCTCCTTCGGCGCGCGGATGTGGGCCCAGCAGTGGACGTGGGGGTCGCCGCGGAAGAACCAGACCATGTGGGGGCCTTCGATCTGCCAGACGTCCCAGACGCCGTCTTTGCCGACGTCCTGGTTTTTGAAGAAGGCCATGTGGAGGTTGTCGAAGCCGCCGGCCTCGATGTACTTCATGGACTCTTCGCGGTCGGCCTGGCGGAAGGGTTTGAGGAGGTCGGCGATGACTTTTTTGACGAGGTCTTTCTGGTCGGCGCTGAGTGCGGAGACGGGGATGCCTTCGAGGCCCTTGGTTTTGCCGGAGAGCTTGACGGTGTCGCTGCCGTCTTCGTCGCGGGACTCGTCGCGGAGGGCGAGGTCGCGCTGCTTGCCATCGAGGGCCTGGAAGACTTCGTTGGCGCGCTTGGCCTGGTACCAGTAGGCGTTGCCGGGGTGGTCGGGCTTTTCATTGAAGCCCTGGGCGGCGTGGCCGTAGAAGATGGGGCCGCCGAAGGCCGCGCCTTTTTCGCTGTCGCCATCGCAGCGGCGGGTGCAGTGGCGGCCGGTGAGGACGAATTCGAACTGGCTGGTGCCGGGCTCGCCGAAGAGGGCGATGGAGGCGCTGCCAAAGCCGCCGTCTCCCTTGTTGTCCTGGTCAAACTGGCGCCAGACCTCGGATTTGTATTCGTAGCTGTGAAGGCGGTCGAAGATCTGGCGCACGAGATCCTGCTGGTCAGCCTTGAGGACGTCGCGGATTTTCTGCGGGGTGATGTGCCAGTTGTTGTCCACCTTGAGGCGGCGGGGATCGCTCCAGGGGAAGCAGAGGGTTTTGCGCTGGGTTTCGTCCATGCTGCCGTAGAGCTGCTGCACGAGGGTTTCGGAGCTGGTGGGGCTCATGCCGAAGGCGGAGCCCAGCAGGCCTGCGGCGGCGGCCTGGGTGCCGCGGGTGAGCAAGTCACGGCGGCTGATGGAGGGTGGCGTGGGGAGCGTGTTCATGGCGGCGTTGTATCAAAAGCGGAGGGGAATGGAAAGGTTTGTTTTGAGCCGCAAGGCGGTGCGGCGGCTTCTTTGCGGTGAATCTATTGAGGCCTGCATAACTGACTGATAGGAGCGGAAAACGCCCGAGAGAACCTCTCGGCGGTTTTGGGCGGTGCGCGACGCGGTGCTCCTTGTGGCGGAATGGCGGGGAAACGCTGCTGGAGCGCGCGGTGGACGAAGGGTGCGGTGGATTTGCTTCCCAGAAAATGCCGCTGTACCAGGGTAGCCTCGCCGAGGCTCGGCAACCCTTCGCTGTGATGCGGAAGGCCGCTGGCCTTCGAGACAAGTGTGTCAGTCTATTGTGCAAGGTTCAATGGCGAGGAAAGATGAAGTGATTTTAATTATCGCGACGAGCGCGCGGGAGCATGGTTGAAGCACTTCATGAAAACGATCCTGCTTCACGTCAGCCTGGTTTTGTGCGCTGTTTCGAGCCTTCAGTCCCGCACGTGGACGGAGGCGCAGACGGGGCGGAAGCTGGAGGCGGACTTTGTGAAAGTGCAGGGAGACGCAGTGGTGGTGCGCGCGGCGAACGGCAGCACGATGCAACTGCCGCTGGCGCGCCTGAGCGAGGCGGACCAGACGTTTGTGAAAGAGCAGGCCGAGACGGCCACCAAGCCCGCGACCACGGCGGCGAAGACGGAGGAAAAGAGCAGTGGCAAGGAGGATGCGAAGAAGGCGCTGATCGGCACGTGGGACGGCTACATGGCGGACAGCGACGGCTCCAGACATGGAGACATCCGGCTGGTGATCACGGAGGAGAAGATCACGGCCTCCAATCCGCGGGGCGGCCAGGAGATGGGCGCGGGGACGTACAAGATTTCGGGCAAGCGGATCGATGCGACGGGGACGGAAGGGCAGTTTCGCGGGAAGAAATACGAGGGCATCTTTGATCTGGACAGCAAGACGCTGAAATGGTGCTCGGCCAATGACAACCCGAACTCCAGCAGGCCCACGCAGATGCAGACGAATCCGCAGGCGGGGCAGTTTTTGATGGTGCTGGAGAAGAAATAGAAAGTTTCGCGAGGCGCATTGCTGCGTTTCATTCCTCCATGCGTCTGCTCGTCATTGAAGATGAAATCAAGGTGGCCCGTTTCATCGAGCGCGGGCTGAAGGAGGAGGGCTTTGGGGTGGAGACTGCGGCGGATGGAGAGGCGGGGCTGAGCAGGGCGCGGGAGGGCGGCTTTGACCTGATCATTCTGGATGTGATGCTGCCGCTGCGGGATGGGTTCTCCGTGCTGCGGGAGCTGCGGGCCGCAAAGGTGCCGAGCCGGGTGCTGATGCTGACCGCACGAGACGGCGTGGCGGACCGCGTGCAGGGGCTGGACCTGGGAGCGGATGATTATTTGGTGAAGCCGTTTGCCTTTGCGGAGCTGCTGGCGCGGGTGCGGGCGCTGCTGCGGCGTGGCATGGCGGAGGAGCCGGCGCTGCTGCATGCGGCGGATGTGCAGGTGGACCTGCGCGCGCGGCGGGTGACGAGGGGCGGGAAACTGGTGACGCTTTCCTCCAAAGAGTTTGGGGTGCTGGCGCATCTGCTGCGGCGCGCGGGAAATGTGGTGACGCGGGCGGAGCTGGCGGAGACGGTGTGGGAGGACCTGCCGAACACGCCGAGCAATGTCATCGAGGTGACGGTTTATCATTTGCGTGAGAAGATCGACCGCGGTTTTTCACCGGCGTTGATCCAGACCGTGCGCGGCGCGGGGTATCTGCTGCAAACCACGCCATGACCTCCCTGCGCTCACGACTTTTGATCAGCTTCACGGCGCTGCTCGCGGCAGCGCTGCTGATGTTTGGCGTGATCGGGTGGCTGGTGGCGCGGGAGGCGATGGCGAATGACGTGGATGATTTTCTGCGGGCCAAGGCGACGCTGCTGGGGCGGCTGGTGTCTGTGAACCGGCTGCGCATTGAGCCGTGGATCGAGCAGGAGCTGCAGGTGCAGGAGCGGCATTTCATGCTGCAGGTGTTTGGGGCGGACGGCGGGTTTGCGGGCAAGTCGAGCAATCTGGCGGCGGCGATTCCGCTGAGCGACGAGGCGCGGCGCTCGGAGCATCCGGCGGGGAATGCGGTGATCGAGACGCTGCATGTGGACGGGCGTGCGTACCGCGCGGCCACGCACCCGCGGCGGGAGCTGTGGGGAGATCCGGTGACGCTGTATGCGCAGGCGCTGATGCCGCTGGATGCGGTGCATGCGCGCGAGAGGCGGCTGCTGGTGTGGCTGGTAGGCTGTGGTATGGGCGTGCTCGCGGCGGGAGGCGTTGCGGCGTGGCACCTGAGCCGGCAGTGGCTGCGCTCGGTCTCCAATCTGGAGGAGGCTGCACGTGGGCTGAGCCGTGCGGAGCTGGGGCTGCACCGCCTGTTTGTGCCGGCGGATGACGCGGAGCTGGCCGCGCTGGCGGCGTCATTCAATCAACTGCTGGACCGGCTGGAGGGGGCGCATGCGACGCAGCAGCGGTTTACGAGCGATGCCTCGCATGAGCTGCGCACGCCGCTGACGGTTCTGCGCGGGGAGATCGAAGTGGCGCTGCGGAAGCCGCGAAGCGCGGAGGAGTACCGTGAGGTGCTGGTGAGCAACAAGGAGGAGATCGAGCGTCTCTCACGCCTGACGGAAAACATGCTGGCGCTGGCGCATGTGGATGTGGGGGAGGCGATCACGCAGCGGGAGCTGGTGAATGTGAGCGAGCTGTGCGCCGGAGTGGTGGCGAGGCTGCAACCGCTGGCGGCGGAGCGGCGGATCGCGCTGCAGCATGAGGACGGGAACGAAGGGCCGCTGAGCGTGAACGGGGACCGGCTGGCGCTGGAACGGGTGATGCTGAACCTGATCGAAAACGCGCTGCGCTACACGCCGGGAGGCGAGAGTGTGACGGTGCGGGTGTCGAAGCTGCCGCCGTGGATCGAGATCGAGGTGATCGACACGGGCGGGGGAATCGCGGCGGAGCATCTGCCGCATTTGTTTGAGAGATTTTATCGCGTGGACAAGGCGCGCTCGCGGGCGCATGGGGGCAGCGGGCTGGGGCTGTCGATCGTGAAGGCGCTGGTGGAGGCGCACGGGGGCGGCGTGCGCGTGAGGAGCGAGGTGGGGAAGGGGAGCGTGTTTACGGTGAGGCTGCCGATCGCGTGAGGGGAGGGAGACGGTGTTGAAGGGGAGCGAGGACGGACCGAAAAAGGGAGGAGGAGTACGAGGAAGATGTCGCCCTGGTGGATATTGGGGGCGAGGGCGGAGCGGAAGGATCGAGGACGAGAACGAGTAGGAGAACGAGGACGAGCCGAACATGCAGCTTTTTGGAGCTTGTTTGTTCTCCGCGAGGAAGGCGCAATAGAATCGAGGACGAGTTCGAGTAGGAGGACGAGGACGAGTTGGCTACGCCAACAGCGGTTTCACGACGCGGGCGGGTTCGACGCCGGTGAGTTTGAAGTCGAGGCCCTGGGAGCGGAAGGTGAAGCGCTCGTGGTCGATGCCGAGCTGGTGCATGACGGTGGCGTGAAGGTCGCGGACGTGGACGGGGTTTTCGGCGACGTTGTAGCTGAAGTCGTCGGTGGCGCCGTGAGTGATGCCGGGCTTGATGCCGCCGCCGGCCATCCACATGGTGAAGCAGCGGGGGTGGTGATCGCGTCCGGCTTCGGGGCTGTCCCACTTGCCCTGACCGGCGACGCCGCGGCCGAATTCGCCGCCCCAGAGGACGAGGGTGTCATCGAGCAGGCCGCGTTGTTTGAGGTCTTTGATGAGGGCGGCGCTGGGCTGGTCGGTGTCGCGGCAGCGGGCGGTGCACCAGCTGGGGAGGCGGCTGTGATGGTCCCAGTCGGGATGGAAAAGCTGGATGAAGCGCACGCCGCGCTCGGCGAGGCGGCGGGCGAGGATGCAGTTGGCGGCATAACTTCCGGCGCGGCGGGAGTCGGGACCGTACATTTCGAAAACGTGATCGGGTTCGTCGCTGAGGTCGGTGAGTTCGGGGACGCTGGCCTGCATGCGGTAGGCCATTTCATACTGGCGGATGCGGGTGGTGATCTCGGGGTCCTGGGTTTGCTCAAAGCGCATCTGGTTCAGCTCGGCGAGACCGTCGAGCATGCCGCGGCGCAGATGGCGGGGGAGGCCGTCGGGATCGGTGAGATAGAGCACGGGGTCTTTGGAATTGCGCAGCTTCACGCCTTGATAGCGTGAAGGGAGGAAGCCGCTGCCCCAGTAGTGGTCGTAGAGCGGCTGATCGCTGGGGCGCTGCATTTTGGAAATGAGCACGAGGTAGTCGGGCAGATTGCGGTTCAGGCTGCCGAGGCCGTAGCTGATCCAGGAGCCCATGCTGGGGCGGCCGGGGAGCTGATGGCCGGTGAGGAACTGCGTCATGGCCGGGGCGTGATTGATCTGATCTGTGGTCATCGATTTGATGAAGCAGAGATCGTCGGCGACGCCCTGGAGATGCGGGAGCCATTCGCTGATGGTGGCGCCGCTTTGGCCGCAGCGGTTGAACTTGGTGATGCCGGGCAGGATGAGCTGCTTCTGGCCGGAGGTCATGGTGGTGAGGCGCTGGCCGTTGCGCACTGACTCGGGAAGCTCGGTGCCTGCGAGGCGCATGAGGCCGGGCTTGTGATCGTAGAGCTCGATCTGCGAGGGACCGCCGGATTGGGTGAGGAAGATGACGCGTTTGGCTTTGGGCGCGAAATGCGGCAGGGAGGGCAGGCCGGTGACTTCTTGCTCCGCGAGTGAGTTAAGTGCGAGAGCGCCGACGGAGACGCCGGTGCATTGGCCGAGGAAGTAGCGGCGGGTGGTGTTGAGGGAAGGTGATTCACTCATGGGTGATGGCTTCGTCGAGGTTGAGGACGAGGGTGGCGACCAGCGTGTGGGCGGCGAGGTCGGGCGTGGTTTGCAGCTTGCGGGCGTCTTCGGGATGGGCGCGGTAGTGGGCCAGAGCGCGGTCGAGTTCGCGCTGCACTACGGCGAGTTCTTTGGCGGTGGGCTGGCGGGTGAGGACGGCTTGATAAAGAAGCGGGAGGCGGTCTTCGGCTTTGGCGGCGAGCATGCGTTTGGCGAGGGAGCGGGAGGCTTCGGCGATGGTTTCGTCATTGAGGAGGGTGAGGGCCTGCAGGGGGGTGTTGGTGCGGGTCATGGCGACTTCGCAGACACGGCGCTGGGCGCTGTCGAACAGGAAGGTGGGAGCGATGCTGCGACGCCAGAAGGCATAGAGGGTGCGGCGGTGCTGGGCGGCGCCCTGGCTGGGCTCGTAGGTGAAGCGGCCCATGAAGATCTCCTCCCACACGCCTTCGGGTTGATGCGGGCGGACGGGCGGGCCGCCGAGGGCGGGATTGAGCAGGCCGGAGGAAGCGAGGGCGGCATCGCGGATCATCCAGGCGGGGAGGCGGAAGCGGGGGCCGCGGGAGAGGAGGAGATTCTGCGGATCGGCGGGACTGGTATGTTCTGAGGACTGCTGGTAGGTGTCGCTGGTGACGATGAGCTTGATGAGCCTTTTCACATCCCAGCCGTTTTCCATGAAATCGACGGCGAGCCAGTCGAGGAGTTCGGGGTGGGTGGGGCGCTGGCCTTGGAGGCCGAAGTCATCGGGCGTGCGGACGAGTCCGGCACCGAAGAGCATCTGCCAGACTTGATTGACGAAGACGCGGGCGGTGAGGGGATTTTCTTTTGAGGTGATCCATTTGGCGAGGCCGATGCGATCACGCGCGAGGCCTGCGGGCCAGGGGGCGATGGCGGCGGGGACATCGCGTTGGACGACATCGCCTTTTTTATCCCACACGCCGCGGACGAGGACGTGGGTGTCGCGGGGTTCTTTGCGCTCGGCGAGCACCATGACGTTGAGTTTGCCGGCGGCGGACTGGACCTCCTTGAGCTGCGCGTTGGCGCGGTCGAGCGAGGCTTTGGCGAGCTGATAGGGGGTGTGGTCTTCGAGGAACTGGGAGAGGAGACGGTCGCGCTCGGTCTTGCCGGCGGCGAGTTGCTCGAGAGGGGCGGGGCCGAGCTCGCGGACGGCTGGGCCGGGCTGGTCGGTGGCGGAGACGCGGAAGGCGGCGATGTTGGCATCGCCATTGGTGGAGCGCTGGCGGAGTTCGAAGATGAGCTCTTCGTCGCTCTCGAGTTCGAGAGGTTCGGCGAGGCCGTAGAGGGCGGTGTGGGGCTGGTCCTTGGGGAAGCCCTTGGTGGTCCAGCCGTTGCGCGGGTCGTCATCGAGCGTGCCTTTGACGTCGCCGTATTCGCGGGCCTTGGCTTCGGTCTTGGTGTCTGCGACGGCGTATTTGACGAGGATGTCGCGGATTTGTGAGCTGCCTTTGCGGCGGACCTGGACCTTGATGTCGGTGAGGATGAACTCGCCGTCCTTGCCGCGTGAGAGGGCGCCGTTTTGCGGGAGGATTTCGAGCTTCAGGCCGGTGAGGCGAGGCAGCTTGATGGAGGTGGAGACGAGGCGGTAGTCGTCTTGTTTGGGATTGGGGCCAGTGGCGATGACGATGCCGTCTTTGGACTGAGCGAGTTTGGTGCCTTCCTGAGATTCCACGGAGCCGTGGATGATGTGCCAGGCTTGGAAGCCGCTTTTTACTGCGGTCTGTTTTTCAGCGAGCCATTGCTCGAAGGGCTTGGCGGCGTCGGCTTTTGCTTTGGCTTCGACGGGCTTGCGGGCATCGACGAGTTTTTGAGATTCCTCGACGGCGCGTTTGGCGTGGGGGGACTGGTAGCTGAGGTAGGGCGTGGCTTTGGAGCCGGCGGCGCCGTCTTCGTCGATGCTGTTGAAGAAGGCATTGAGGGCGTAGTAGTCGTGCTGGGAGATGGGGTCGAACTTGTGCGAGTGGCACTGGGTGCAGCCGAGAGTGAGGCCGAGCCAGACGGTGCCCATGGTATTGACGCGGTCGAGGACGTAGTCGATGCGGGACTCTTCTTTGTCGCGGCCGCCTTCGCCGTTGGTCATGTGGTTGCGGTGGAAACAGGTGGCGAGTTTTTGCTCGGGCGTGGCGTTGGGAAGGAGATCGCCGGCGAACTGCTCGAGGGTGAACTGGTCGAAAGGTTTGTTGGCGTTGAAGGACTCAACCACGTAGTCGCGCCAGGGCCAGTTGGTGCGGGAGGCATCGGACTGGAAGCCGTCGGTGTCGGAGTAGCGTGCTGCATCGAGCCAGATCATGGCCATGCGCTCGCCGAAGTGGGGAGATGCCAGCAGGCTGTCGATGCTCTGCGATTCCGAGGTTGGTGGCAAGCCGGTGAGGTCGAAGGAGAGGCGGCGGAGGAGGGTGTGAGGCGGAGCTTTGGGGGAGAGGGTGAGACCTTCTTTGGCGAGACGGGCTTTGACGAAGAAGTCCACGGGGTGGCCTTTGACTTTCGCTTTCACGGGTTTTTCGAGGGACCAATGCTTGCCCCACTTCGCGCCTTCGGCGATCCAGCGTTTGAGCATGGCCACCTGGTCGGGCTTGAGCGCAGGCTTGTGGGACTTCGGAGGAGGCATGAGCTCCTCGGGGTCGGTGGTGACGATGCGGTCGATGAAGTCGCCGGATTTCAAGACTTCGCGGGCGCCTTCTTCGGTATCGAGACGGAGGTCGGCCTTGCGGTGGGCGGCGTCCTGGCCGTGGCAGGAGAGGCAGTTGTCAGAGAGGAGGGGCATGACCTCGCGGCTGAAGCTCACCGGGTCCGCATGGGCGGAGAGGGGGAGGAGCAGAAGGAGGGCTTTGGCGATGCGGCGGGGCATGAAGAGATCAACGCACGCGGACATGAAATGTGCAGGCATTGGCTATGGATAATCCTGAGATTTTTTGCGTGGCCCGGCAGGGAAGGGGAGACGTAATCCACCGCGCATGTCCAAGGTGTCACGTCTCATTCTCGTTCTCGGCGACCAGCTTGATCTGAAATCAGCGGCGCTGGAGGATTTCAATGAAGAGCATGATGCGGTGTGGATGGCGGAGGTGGCTGAGGAATCGACCAAGGTGTGGAGCACGAAGGCGCGGATCGCGATGTTCGTCACGGCGATGCGGCATTTTCGCGAGGCGCTGAGCGAGAAGGGCTGGAAGGTGATCTACCGCGAAATGGGGGAGTGGCCGAGCTTTGGCGATGCGTTGCGGGCTGATCTGAAAAAACTGAAGCCGGGCAAGCTGGTGATGGTGCTGGCCGGAGAGTGGGCGGTGCAGCGGGAGATTGAGCAGGTGGCGGAAGAACTCGAGGTGCCGCTGGAGGTGCGGGAAGACGGGCATTTTCTGTGCACGCGGGCGGAGTTCGCGGAGCATGCTGAGGGGCGCAAACAACTGCGGATGGAGTTTTTCTACCGTGAGATGCGGCAGAGAACGGGCGTGCTGATGGAGGATGGGAAGCCGGCGGGCGGGCAGTGGAATTTTGATCATGACAACCGGGGCAGCTTTGACAAGCACGGGCCGGGGCTGCGGGTGCCGCCGCAGAGATTCAAGCCGGATGCGATCACGCAGGAGGTGATTGCGATGGTGAATGCGCGCTTCGCGAAGCATCCGGGGGCGCTGGAGGAGTTTGACTGGCCGGTGACGGCGCGGGAGGCGAAGGCGGCGCTGCGGGATTTTATCGAGCACCGGCTGGCGGAGTTTGGGCAGTATCAGGATGCGATGTGGACGCAGGAGCCGTGGCTGTACCATTCAAGGCTGAGCGCGGCGATGAACCTGAAGCTGCTGGATCCGCGCGAGGTGCTGGCTGCGGCTGAGAAGGCGTGGCGGGACGGCAAGGCGCCGCTGGCGGCGGTGGAGGGCTTTGTGCGGCAGATCCTGGGCTGGCGGGAGTACGTGCGTGGCATTTACTGGCACTTAATGCCAGAGTATCTGGAGCGGAACGCCATGCATGCGCATGAGCCGCTGCCGGATTTTTACTGGACGGGCGAGACGGAGATGAACTGCCTGCGGGATGTGATCACGCAGACGCTGCGGCTGGGCTATGCGCACCACATTCAGCGGCTGATGGTGACGGGGCTGTTTGCGCTGCTGTTTGGCGTGGATCCCAGGAAGGTGCATGAGTGGTACCTGGCGGTGTATGTGGATGCGGTGGAGTGGGTGGAACTGCCGAACACGCTGGGGATGTCCCAATATGGCGATGGCGGGGTGATGGGAAGCAAGCCGTACGTGGCGAGCGGAAAGTACATCCAGCGCATGAGCAACTACTGCAGCGGCTGCCGGTATGACCCGGCGCTGAGCACGGGGCCGAAGGCCTGCCCGTTTACCACGCTGTACTGGGACTACCTGCTGCAGCACGAGCCGAAGCTGCGGCAGAACCAGAGGATGAGCATGCAGTTGAAGAACCTGGCAAGGCTGGATGACAGGCAGCGCGCGGCGATCCACATGCACGCAAAAAGAGTTCGGGAAACGAATTTAAAAACGCCATGAGTGCTTCCTCCTACCAAAAACGCAGCGGCTGGGCTCTGGTGGTCTTTTTGCTGATCACCTTTGCGGCGCCGGCGCTGAGTGCCTTCATTGAAATGCCCGGAGCATGGTACGAGGCGCTGCGGAAGCCGGCGCTGAATCCGCCGAGCTGGGTGTTCGGGCCGGTGTGGATGCTTTTGTACACGCTGATGGCCATTGCCGCCTGGCTGGTGTGGAAGCGGGTGGGATTTGCCTCGCCGCTGCAGCTCTATTTTGTGCAACTGGCGCTGAATGCGGCATGGACGCCGATCTTTTTTGGGGCGCACGCGCTCGGCCTGGGCCTGGGAGTGATCGTGGCGCTGTGGGTGGCGATCGCGCTGACGTGGGTGAGTTTTCGGAAGGTGAATGCCGCGGCCGGATGGCTGTTTGTGCCGTACCTCGCGTGGGTGACGTTCGCGAGCTATTTGAACTGGAGCCTGTGGCGGCTGAACAGTTGAACGATGAAGCATGGACCGCCTGCAGTTCCTGAAGTCGCGCATGATGTGAATGCGGCTGACATCCGTGAATGCCTGATGAGGCTTGCGGCGGGCAGGAGCGAGGGGGCTACCTATTGCCCATCAGAGGCGGCGCGGCAGCTCAGCCGTGAATGGAGGCCGCTGATGCAGCGGGTGCGTGAGGTGGCGGCGGCGCTGGTGGATGAGGGGCTGCTGGTTTGTACGCAGAAGAGTGAGCCTGCCGATCCGCTGGCGGCAAAGGGACCGATCCGGTTGGCGAGGGTGGCGAAGGGGTAGGCTGTGGTGGACGCATGCGATGTTTCGGGTGTGGCGGCGGTTTACTCGGTTGAGTGTGTTGATGGTCGTTGTCGGTGCCGTTGTGCGCAGGCGTGAGGCGGAGCGTTGTGACGACGCTGCTGGCAACCTGCAGACTGCGGCGAAGCGCTGGCATTGCTTCCCGATTTGATCGCCGTAACCCAGGGTCGCCTCGCCGAGGCTCGGCTGACCCTGGGCTGTAATCCGCAGCCCTTTCAGGGCTGATGCGATTTCGAAAGCGATGATGATCAGGGAGATTTGCGGCTCAAGAACTCGATGCGAAAGGAGAAGCAAAGCCCACGATGCAAGCCGTTTGCCGAATGCCATTCATGCCTGGCAGCTCCTTGTTGAATCTACTCCGCGGTTACGGGCGTAATCCGGTGCTGCATGGCTGTGCACACTTTGTTTCATCAGCAGATTATTTCCGCGCCGCCGGGGGAAGTCTGGGCGTTCTTTTCCAATCCACGCAATCTGGCCCGGATCACGCCGCCACAATTTGGATTTTCCACCGATGAGGAGGGCCTGCCCGGCGCCATCCATGCCGGACTGATGCTCAACCACCGCCTTCGCCTGTTTTTTGGCATTCCGGTCACATGGCTTGCGGAGATCACCCACGTGGTGGAAGGCCGGCGTTTTGTGGATGAGCAGCGCGTGGGGCCGTATGCGGTCTGGCATCACGAGCATGACTTTGAGGACCTGGGCGACGGGCGCACCCGGATGATCGACCGCGTGACGTATGTGCTGCCCTTTGGCCCGCTGGGGGAGCTGGCGCATCCCTGGCTCGTTGCGCCGGAGCTCAAGCGCATTTTTGCGCATCGGGAGCAGGCGGTGCAGAAGATTTTTCATGGCTGACCTGGCCGAGGTCAGGGGCCTTTCTTCGGCGGGGCTTCGAGGACGATGCGGAAGCCGTTGAAGTGGCGGGCGATCAAGGGGCCGTCGAAGTAGCGGAAGGAGGAAAGGAGACGGCGGCCGTCGGATTCCATGAAGGAACCGCCGCGCAGCGTGCGGGTGGTTTGAGAGGCGTTGAACCAGTCATCCACCCACTCGAGCGCATTGCCGCCCATGTCGTAGAGGCCGAGCTTGTTGGGCTTGAAACTCATCACGGGAGAGGTGGTGGCAAAGCCGTCATCGTATTCACTGATGGAGCCGATGCTGGGGAATTTGATGGCGGAGGTCTTGTCGGCGTAATTTCCCGCGCGGTCGGAAGGAGGAAAGCTGCCGCCCCATGGGTAGGAGTCCGGGTCGTATTCATTGAGCGATTCGGGTGTGGTGCCGGCGGGGCGCTGCCCTTCCTTCATGCCCGCGGCGATGCTCCATTCCGCGTCGGTGGGGAGGCGGTAGGTTTTGCCTTCCTTTTTGGTGAGCCAGGCGCAGAAGGCCTGGGCCTCCGTCCAGCGCACGTTCAGCACGGGGTGGTCGTCCTTGTCACCGCAGGGAACATCCATCTGTGTGACTTTCATCCAGTCTTCGCGGACGCCGGGATTCGCCGCAGCGTAGGCGGCGTAGTCCTGGCGGCGTGTTTCATGGATGCAGAACATGAGGTTGGTGCCTTTGACGGGAACGAACTTCATGCCGATGGAGTTGGTGTAGGCGTCTTTGGAAGGAGGCGGCGGTGGAGCGCCGCCTGGCGTGGGCGTGGGCGGCGGGGTGGAGAGGGCCGCGCGGCTGGCGGAGACACTCCCCCGCAGCGTGCTCACTTGTTTCGCCTCCTCAAGCCGGCCTGCCTTGGTGAGCTCCACGACATAGGCGTCGAGCGCCTTGACGTGGATGTCGAGCAGCGGCGCGGTTTTGGCAGTGCGCTCAGAAGTGATTTTGGCCAGTTCGGTGCGGTAGGTGTCGCGCAGGATCTTGAGCGAGGCGGGCGTGGTTTCGGAGTCGGTGGCGGGGACACCGGCGCCTGAGGTGACAGCGGTTTTTTCCGCATCGAGGGCGGTGACTTCGTCGAGGCTGCCTTTTGCCTGAGCCGCGGCACGTGCCCGTGCGATGCCGGTGTTCACATAGCTTTGATTCAGCACGGCGAGCGCGGCAAGGTACGGCCGCTGGGCATCGGACTCATAGCGTGAACGAAAACCGGCTTCGAGTTTGGAAAGCTGCGGATGAGCGGCGAGCAGGGCGGCCTTTTGCTGCGCGGCGACGTCCACCTCGCGCATCTCGATGGAATGATAGGTGACGTCTCCGATGCAGACACCGACGGCGAAGATGGGGCCGCTCTGAACGCGCTGCTGGAGGAAGCTTCCGTTCGTCTGCGTGAGGGATGACCAGGGGCCGTCCCAGCGAAGAATTTCTTCGCCATCCAGCAGGACTATCAGACCGTTTTCGCGGGCCTGGAAAAGCACCTCCCGCTTCAGCCCTGGCTGAAAATAGTGCTGGGCATTCTTCACCTCAAGGGACCGGCCGTTTCTGGAAATGACGGCACTCACTTCGTTGTTACTGTCTTTGTTGCCGGTCCAGCTGTCGAGAGTCACTCCGGCGCCGAAACTGCCGTGAGCCAGGGCGAAAAACAAAGCCGCCCCCAGGGTGGGGCGGGTGAGACGGATGCGAAGGTCGTAATTGGCGGGAATGGTTGCGACGGGGATCTCGAGCGCCCGGTGGGAGGGGTCCACCCCCCGGCCGCGCAACTCCCCTCCCACGACCTGCCACTCACCGCTGATGGAGTGCCTGGCGGGATCGATCGTTGGGATGAGATCGGTCCAGCCGACAGAGTCTGCTGGAGATTGGGGTGGCGGAGGGGGAGGTGGTGGCGCCGGCGACGAAGCGGGTGCTGATGACGAAGGCTGAGGCGGTGAAGCGGGCGGCGCAGCCGGAGCGCTGGCGAGGGTGGTGGTGGAGGCAGCAGGAGAGATGCCCTGGGTGACGCGGATGGAGTGGAGGGTGAGCGGCGGGCCATTTTTCGTCTCCCCGCCGATATTGACGTGGTCCGGCTTGATGGAGGTCCAGTTCGCCGGACTGGCGGCACCCGCGTCCTCCACATCGCTCACCTGTTTCCCGTCCGAGAAGATTTGTACTCTGTGGCGTGGGCCGACGACAGCTCTAAGGGAATGCTGCGGGCCAGCCGCCCATGGGGTCTCGATGTTTTTGCGCACGTTGCCGTGAAAAACGGCGAGGGCGCTCTCGAACACGGTGAGGGGAATCCAGCCTTTCGGCGCGGGAAGGATCAGCTCCAGGTACCCTTTGGAGGCTGGAGGGATGGAGAAGACCACTTCGCATTCATAGGCGCCTTGGAGGGGCGTGGGAACGGAGAAGGAGGGATATTCACCGGGAGGAACATGAATGCAGAGGATTTTGCCGTCCTTCATCTGCCAGGATTTGCTGTCTGGAAGACGGAGATCGCGTGGGAATTCGACCCCGGAAAAGGTTTTTGTATTCGCGGGTTCTGCGACGGGCTGCGACGGAGCGGAGGCGGAAGCCGTTGTGGAGCGTTCGTCGGCGGGCGCAGCCGTGGTGCTTTGAGTGACAGCGGGGACGGATTTTTTTCCCGACATCAGGAACAAGACGCCTGCGAAAAGAATGACGGCAGCGGCGATGCCGAGGACGGGACCGAGGCTGGATTTTTTTTTGATCGGAGCGGGAGCTGGCCGGGGAGGCTGCTCCGATGGGCGGCGCGGGGGAGGAGCGCCTGCGCCTGCCGCAGGTTTCTGCGCGGCGGCGGCAGCCTGCGCCTCCGCGAGTTTGCGGGCCTGGGTGGCACGCGCGGCGGCTTCGGCAGCCTCCTGCTGCTGCTGAATGATGAGGGAACGCGGCGTGGTGAGGATGCTGTCGAGCTCCTGGCGGATTTCCGCGGCGGATTGATAGCGCATCTCACGGTCGGTCTGCATGGCCTTGGTGATGATGGCGTCGAAGCGCGGATCGGTGCCGATCCTGGCGGCGGGAAGAGTCCAGAGACCGCGCGGCACTTCGCCGGTGAGCATCTGGTAGAGCATCACACCGATGGCGTAGAGGTCCGCGCGACCGTCGAGAGGGATGCCGGGGATCAAGGCCTCCGGAGCCACGAAGTCAGGCGTGCCCATGGCCATGTTGGTCTTGGTCAGGCCGCTCTGGCCGGCGTCGCTCGCCTTGGCGAGGCCAAAGTCCGCGACCTTCACAGCGCCCTCCATGTTGATGAGGATGTTGGCGGGCTTGATGTCGCGGTGGACGATGCCGTTGCGGTGCGCGTAGTTGAGGGCATCGCAGACATGGGCGGTGATGGAGAGCGCGTAGTCTTCAGGGAGCCTGCCCTGGGAGGCGATCATCTGGGAGACATCGGTGCCATTGATGAACTCCATGACGATGTAGAGGAGGCCGGACTGAGTCTCGCCGAAGTCGAAAACACTGACGATGCTGGGGTGGCTCATTTTGGCCATGGTGCGCGCCTCGTTTTTAAAGCGTGCGGCGAACTGCGCCTCGTCGTCGTCCACCAGATCGAGCGGAAGCACCTTGATCGCGACGGGACGGTCCAGCGAGATCTGCACTGCCTTGTACACGGCGCCCATGCCGCCGCGGCCCAGGAGGGAGACAAACTCATACTGCGGCAGCATGGCCTGCATCTCCTCCAGCGATGGCGGTTGCCAGCCTTTGGAGGGTTTGGAGCCCGAAGATGCAGTGCTCATAGGGAAAATCGTGTACGGGGCTGACGCCGGATACTAGCAAGGAGCATTCCTAAATCGCAACCGTCATTTTAGACTGGGTGTAGCCTGCGCAGGGGATGAGGGTTTGTTCGACTTGCAGGCGGTTGCAGCGTAAACAAAAGGCTGCATGAAGATCCCCGTGGTTTATGAATTGAAGGGCCGCCGCCGCTGCCTGCTGGTGCAGGATGGCGAGACGATCTGCATCGGCCGTGGGGAGACGTGCCGCATCCGTGTGGATGAGGAGGGCGTGGCGGAGGCGGAGATGAAGGCGCAGTTTGTGAACGGCTGCCAGCTTGTGGTGGTGCATCCCGCGAATGCCAGCGTGCCGTATGCGCAGCCGCTGCCGTGGAAGCTAAAGCTGGGCGCGGTGGAGATGGAGCTGCTGCGGCCGATCAAGCCCGAGAAGGGCGCGGCACGCGAACTGATGGTGCAGGGCCTCACGGCGGGTGAGACACGGCTGACGCTGAAACCGGAGCAGCCGCTGCTGCTGGGGGCGCGTCCCGAGTGTGACCTTGTGATTCCCGAGGCGAGCTGCCCGGAGGTGCTGCTGGCCCTGTGGGCGACAGCCGGGAGCAAGGTGCTGGTGGAGGTGCTGGACAATTCCTTCGTGGTGGGCTGGCTGGGGCGCGCGAATGAAACGGAGGCGGAGCTGGAACTTCCGATCAGTCTGAGCCTCGGAGGAAGGGTGATTTTGATGAGCAGCGCTGAGGCGGGCGCGGCCCAACCTGCGGCGGTCATGACGACGAAGGCCGCGGCGCCTGCACTGGCTCCGCTGCCGAAGGTGCCGGCGATCCTGGCGAAGAACGGTGAGACGGGGCCTAAAATCGTGTCCCGGCAGGCGAAGGCGGCCGAGGGCAAAGAAGGAGAGGAGAAGCCCGCACGAAACCTGGGGCCTTCAGGAAAGGTGATCGTGCAGGCGGCGACGTATGCGAGCAGCCCGGCGCCGCTGCCACCGCCCACGGGGATCGCGCCGCAGGAAGATCTTCCGCCGCTGGTGCAGGCGGCGCTGAAGGAGACGAAGTCGGCGAGCCCCACGCTGTTTATTCTCGCTAGCTGGCTGCTGGTGCTGATGACCTTTGCCGTGGTGCTGCTGCCGCTGCAGCCCGGCCTGGTGACGCCGGAGCAGATGCAGCTTCTGTGGAAGGCGGCCGGTGGCACGCTGATCGTGACACTGATTCTCGGGCTGGGAGCGCTGCTCAAATGAGGAGGTGCGAATTTTAAGCGGGCGTGTCATACGTCGCGCTGTCCCGCGCCACTCAGGGGGAAATGAATGGAACGCGCCATCGCCGACCAGCTCGAAGCTCTGCACGCCGACGCCTTTGGCTGGGCGCTGCACTGCTGCGGCGGGGAGCATGGGCGCGCGGAGGACGTGCTGCAAAACGCGTACCTCAAGCTGGCGCAGGAGCGGGCGCGGCACGACGGGCGCTCCAGCTTCAAGACGTGGTGGTTTGGCGTGATCCGCTTCACGGCGCACGAGGAGTTCCGGCGGCTGCGGTATCGCGAATCGCTGCTGGGCAGGCTGCTGCTGCAACTTTCCGGAGATGCGCAGGATCCGCGCCCTTCACCGGCACGAAAGCTGGAAATGGACGAACGCAGGGCGGAACTGCGGCGCTGCCTGGCGGAACTGCCGGCGCGGCAGGCGGAGGTGCTGCACCTGGTGTTTTACCAGGATCTCACGCTCAACGAGGCGGCGGTGGTGATGCGGGTCAGCATCGGCTCCGTGCGCCAGCATTACGAGCGCGGCAAAGCGCGGCTGCGCATGCTGCTGCAACCCGAACCCGAAGCATCTCATGAAGCCAGGCACTGACGACGATCTGCGTGAAATCTTTGCGCATGCGCGCTGCTGTGAGCGTGAGGACGCGCCGGCGTGGCGACCGGAACTGCTGGAACGTCCCGTGCGGAGAGAACGCGCCACCGTGCGCTGGATTCCCGCGGCGCTGGCGGTGGCATGCGTGGCCGTGGCGGCGGTTTTCTTTGCGGCTGCGCCGCAGCGTGAAGCACGGCTGAGCGAAGCGCTGCCGCCGCTGCTGGAGTCGCCGCCGGGCGAACTGTTTGCGGGCGTGGAGACGCCGCTGCTGACCTTTGAAGCGCCTTCTGATTTTCTTTTGAATCCTCAACTCAACCGCTCCATCCCATGAAAAAGCTCCTTCTTTGCTCCCTTCTGCTCTGCACCGCCAGCCTGCCCGCCGCCCAGGTGGAGGAATGGCTGAGAAGCGGGCTGCTGCACCCGGACATGCTGGCCTCCGTGCGGGATGAACTGGCGCTGACCAGCGAGCAGCAGGAGAAGATCAACAAGCAGCTCAGCGCGGCGCGCGCGCAGGCCGGGCCGCTGGAGCAGGCGGTGAAGGAGCAGCAGAAGGCGCTCGGTCACCTGCTGCAGGACAAAAGCAGCACGGTGGAGGCGGCGTCCGCGCAGCTTGCCAAACTGCTGGAGGCTGAAGCGGCGGTGAAGCAACTGCAACTGCGGGCGCTGATGGGAGTGCGGGATGTTTTGACGCCGGAGCAGATGGCCAAGGCCCGGAGGCTGAACCCGCCGAAGCTGGTGGCCCAGGGCGGCGGGCTGGAGTCGAAGGTGCTGGAGAAAGCGGGGAGACTGAAGGCGGCGCTGGAGACCCTCGGCGTGCCGCCTACGGAAGCGATGAAACATCGCGGCGAGGAAATCGAAAAACTGATCCGAAGCGGGCAGTTTTCTGATGCGGACGCAAAGCTGGACGAGCTGGTGAAGGACTCGCACTACAAGGAGCTGGAAGCCGAGGTGGAGACGGTGGATTTTTCGAAATTCGAGCCTGGCAGCACCGATGTGCAGTCGCTGCAGGAACGCTTTGAGGCGGTGAAAGCCGCGGGGCAGGAGATCATTTCGCTGGCGCTGCTACGAGAGCTGCTACAGGCAAAAACGGCCTTTGAAGAGGCGAAGGAAGCGCAGGACGCCGAAAAAGTGGGACGCATTCTCACCTATGTGGAAGGGAAGCTGAAGAAGTGAGCCGTGGCGCGCCTGATGACCCTGCCGGGGTGAAACCGTAGAAAAGTTTCGTTTGCCTTTCGCGCATTTCCGGCGATAAGACGCCGTAGGTCACCTGTTAAGGGTCAGGCTCAGTCGTTCATCAGGTGATTTTGAAATCCGTTGGTGTTCATATACCGATGATCGGGGCTGGTTCTGGCGCGAGGCGGAAGACTGCACCCAACAACGATATGAATACCAAGATGTACGTGGGCAATCTGCCCTTCGCCGCTCAAGAACAAGACATTCGTGAGCTGTTCTCCCAATACGGTGGTGTCACCGAAGTCTTCCTGCCGATGGACCGCGAGAGCGGCCGTCCGCGTGGCTTTGCCTTCGTGACGATGGACTCCGCAGAAGCCATGAATGCTGCGATCAACGGGCAAAACGGCCAGGAATTCATGGGCCGCAAGCTGGCGATCAACGAAGCCCGTCCGCGTGAAGAGCGTCCGGCAGGCGGCGGCGGCGGTGGCCGTGGTGGCTACGGTGGCGGCGGCGGCGGCCGTGGTGGTTACGGCGGCGGCGGTGGCGGCGGCTACGGTGGTGGCGGCGGCGGCGGTGGCCGTGGCGGCTACGGCGGTGGTGGCGGCGGCAAGCGTGGTGGCGGCGGCTATGACCGTGGCAACCGCGGCGGCGACGACGGCGGCGGCTGGTAATGCCGGCCCTCGCAGCCTGACCCCCTGCTTTTGATCAGAATTTCACGCCCGTGGTGCGGCGAGAGCGTTCTTTAGACGCCCTCCCGGATCACGGGCTTTTCTGCGTCCACAAACAGCGCGAAGACCCCGGCCAGCACAAAGGCCGCGGCGCACATCCAGACGCCTTCGTGGTAGTCGTGGTTGGTGTCATAGGACTTCGAAACCCAGGTGAAGAGGATGGGCATGATGGCGGCGCCGAAGTTGCCCCACATGTTTGACCAGCCGAAGAACTGGGCCTGATACCTGCCGCTGATGTCCTGCATGGTGGTCCACATGGCCGGGAGACCGATGTCTCCAAAGAAAGCGACGAGGCCAAATGCCGCCGCCATGCCCCAGGGGGAGTCAGTCCACAAGGCGAGGACGTAACAGGCGGCGGCGGCAAATTTGGTCACACACATGGGGAGCATGCGGCCGAGACGCTTGCCATGACGGCGGCTGATCCAGTCGGTGACGAAGCCGCCGAGCGGGAGGGCCGCGATGCCGATGGTGAGCGCGCCCGTGGTGATGAGACCGGTCATGCCTTCCTTGAGGAGCATCACCTTGGTGAGATAGTCGGGCAGGGAGAGGATGAGGAAGGACCAGCCGACATTGGTGAAGAACTGCACGCCATTGGCCATCCAGAGATTGACGCTCCTGCAGGCGGCCTTGAGAGGAAAACGTCTGGGCGGATCTTTGGCAGGCTGGAAGGCGCCGCGCCCTTCCGCCAGCAGCGCAATCTCCTCCTCATTGCAGCGCGGGTGCTGCCGCGGGTGCTCACGGAAGACCCGCCAGTAGCAAAGGGCCACGGAGACGCCGACCACGCCATAGAGCCAGCCCGCCCAGCGCCAGTCGCCGGCGCGCAGAATGACGAAGGCCGTGAGCCCTGGCGCCACGGCACCTCCCACGCGTCCACCCCAGGAGATGGCGCTGCTGGCAAATCCGCGGGACTCGATGTGAGCCCAGCGGGTGAGCAGGCCGCTGCTGGCAGGGTAGTAGCCTGCCTCGGCGAGCCCGCAGCCGAGACGGGCGAGCAGCAGCGTGGTGAAACCGAGTGAAAAGCTGGTGGCGGCGGTGAAGATGGACCAGGTGGCGATGTAGATGGTGATCAGCGCGCGGGTGCCAAAGCGATCGCTGAGCCATCCCGCGGGCACCTGGGCCAGGGCGTAAGCCCAGAAAAATGCGCCTTTCACCCAGTCCTCCTGCCAGGGCTGGAGCTGGATGTGCTCCTTGAAGGAAGAAGACCCGATGATGTTTGCCAGGCAGATGCGGTCGAGGTACATCAGGAAGGCCACCATGGTCGCCGTGGCAAGGATTTGATGACGGACGATGGTGGGGCGGGCGGAGGAGGACATTGCGGAGAGAAGACGCAGGATTTCCCCCAGGCCTAGCAGGATTCGAGCTTGATGAACAGCGCGAAGAAGTGCATGAGCCGTGCGGAGAGCCGCAAAACCGGCGCATTGAATATGTTCGCGCGCCTTGTAGTCTCACGCATTCATTCCCGCCATGGCCGCCATTAAAAATCTCACCGCGTTGTTGGTCCTCAGCTTCCTTGCCTCCGGTGTGCTGGGCTGGTTCCTGTTTCAATCCCACAGCGACCTGGAGGCGGCGCGCACGGAGCTGGAGCAGATCAAGACGGAGCACGTCGAGGAACTGAAGGCCAAGGAGGCGGAGTTTCAGCGCACGCTGGACAACCAGGCGGCGCAGCACCAGAAGATGATCACGGCGCTCAATGACGAGCACGAAAAAAAGATCGACGAACTGCGCACGGGGGAGCGCAAGAGGCTGGCGATCGCGGCGAAGGAGTTTGAAAACATCTTTGAGGGGAACAAGACGACGCTGCAATACATCGACCTGCTGGAGGACAAGGTGAAGGCGGGCCAGACGCTGTCGAAGGCGGAGGTGGAGAAGCTCACCATCATCACCACCGGCCTGGGCTATCTGAAGAAGCAGTATCAGAAGCCGATGCAGGAGTTTCAGGAGCTGGCGAACTACTTTGATGCGCAGGCCTCGAAGCACATCGAGAAACCCAAGGGCGGCTTCTTCAAGCGGCTCTTCAGCAGCGATTTCCGGGAGGCGGAGAAGCAGTACATCCGTCAGGAAGGGGCCAAGGAGGCCTTTGAGCAGGCGCAGAGCAAGTTCTCCAGCACCTACAAGCAGGCGCAGAAGGTCATGGGTTCCGTGAATCTGGACGCCGACGCCCAGATTCAGAAGCTGCACGCCTACATTGACGACAAGCAGAACATGAACGCGGAAGACCTTTCCTCCTTCTTTGACAAGGCGCGCAAGGCCCTGCGCACGCATCAAGACGTGCTCGACTTTGAGCCGGAAGCGGTGCGGCTGCCCGCGCCAAAACCGCAGCCCTAACCCAAAAATCGGCGGTGCGACGGCAGGGGGCGGAGAGGCACCTTTGGCCGCCAGCGTGTCATGAATAACGCCACAAGAAAGAAGAGCCAATATTTAAAGAACAAGGTTTTTCTGGCCGCAGACAAGACAGGAAATCTAGTCATTCCTTTAGAAAAGCCGGTTCAGGCAGGTCAATAAAGCGCCAAAATGGCTCTCTGACAGGTCATGGATAGCAGATATGTAGCTTTCAGCATGACTGAATAGCGAAAAAACCTCGGTTCAATATAGGTTATTTGCCCTTCAAAAAATAGGCTCGCTTCCCGCCCGTTAACCGCCCTCCGTCGGCACCGAAAAGCCCAAAGGAAGACCCCCAAATCCATGACGCTATACAGGGGCAATGCGTTCAAATGAAGCATTTGCGACAGGAGACCTACGAAATGGGCGCACCTAGATGATTATTTGATCTAAAATCAAACAAAAGCTTGGCTTCCGGGTTCGAACTTCGCTATTCTTTAGACCCCCTAGTCCAAAAAAGAAGTCTTATGTTAAAGCTTTTACGCACCTTTCGAAAGCCCGTCGGCTTTTCGATGATTCTGCTGATGATTTCCTGGCAGATCGCCCAGCCCCTGCAGGCAGCGACGATTTACTGGGATCAGGACAGCACCACGCTCAACGATGTGACCACCGGCGGGGGCCTCGGGGGTGCCGGCACCTGGAATACAACCTCGTCCCAGTGGTGGAGCGGCGCCAGTTTGGGATCAGGCACGCTGACCACATGGAATAACGCCGGCACTGACACGGCTGTCTTCGCAGGCACGGCGGGTACGGTGACCTTGGCCACGGGAATCACGGTGGGCGGCCTGCAGTTCAACACCACTGCTTTTACCCTCACGACCGGAGCCAACACGCTCAGTTTCGGAGCGGCGACCAGCAACATTCTGCTCGATAACGCGGCGACTGCTTCGCCTACCACCGCAATGACCCAAACGATCACGGGTGCTGTAGGCGGCGTGGGCGGCATCAACCTGACGGGCGGGGTTTTGGCAGGCATCGTCGGCAACACATTGACTCTGAACGGAACCAGCACCACGGGCTGGGCGGGTGCCACGACCATCAATGTGGGGGAGACGTTGGCGTTGGCCGGTCTCAGTCAGGCATTGATCAGCACTTCGGGAATCACGCTCAACGGCGGTAACATCACCATTACACAGACCAGTGCCGCCGAGAATCTCAATCGCATCAGCACCGGTACAATCACCTCGAACGGGGGTGCGTTCACCTGGACGAACACGGCCAATGCCGCCATCAACTATGCGCAAACCCTGGGTACTGTTGCTCTGACCACGGGCCGTCTGACCATTACCAATACCAACAACAACACCTCGCCAGCCACTCAGATTCTGACGCTTGGCGGCCTTACCCACACCGGTGGTGCCGCCAACACCTCCACGATCAATTTCGCCGGTACCAGTCTTGGCGCTGCAGCGCAGAATGAAATCATCATCACCGGTCAGGCGACCGCTGATATTGGACCATGGGCGCTGTATAATAATGCGAACTTTGCGGCCTACGGTGCCACAGGAGTGGTCGCCTCGACGGCGTCCACCCTGGCGGCTGGATCCAACAGTGCGACGACCAATTTCGATACGACCGCAGGCAGCATCACTTTGACGGCATCGGTGAACCCGTCTTGGAAGACGCTGCTTGTCACGGGTGCCACAGCGCGCACCACCGCAATCAATGGCAACACTGTTTCTGTTGGCGGCATTTCGAGCACGGGCGCGACCCACATCATCAGTGGTACGGGTGCCGTCCAGGCGCTCAATGCGGGAGACAATCTTTACATTCACGTCGGTGCCAACCAGCTGACGTTTAGCTCGGTGATTCAAAACGTTGCGGCGGGTGCCACAGCGACCACGTTGGTTCTGGACGGAGCTGGCACGCTGAATCTGAACGCCGCAAACACGTTCAGTGGCGGCATTGTTCTCAATTCGGGCATCCTGAGCTTCACGGGCAACTCGGCAACGAACCTCGGCAATGCGAACAACACTCTGACGTTCAATGGCTCGGCGACCCTCACAGCGCTGACCACGGGCGGCACCGTGGCGAGCACCCATGGCATCGTGCTGAACAACGGTGCCATTGCGAGCTTTACCAACGGTACGGTTGCAGAAACTTATGCAGGCAACATCACCGGAACGGGCGGCATCCTCGTGAACAACACGAGCGGGACTGCGACGACTTTCAGTGGTGCGGGAAACACCTTTACAGGGCCGGTGATCGTTACCAGCGGCACGCTCACCGCGAGCGTTGCAGGCGCGCTGGGCAACACAAACAATGCGGTGAACATTGCAAATACCGCGGGTGCGACCTTGAACCTCTCCGGCAGCGCCCTCACTTATGTGATCGGTTCTCTTTCGGGCGCAGGCACCACCGGTGGGACGGTCACTCTCGGTAACAACACACTCTCAGTGGGGGGGAATGGCGAAAGCACCACCTATGCAGGCACGATCACCGGCACCAACGGCGTCCTCATCAAGACTGGCACCGGCACCCTGACTTTGACGGGTACGAGCACCTACACCGGTGGCACCAACATCAACGGCGGTTTGATCAATATCACCGCTTTGGCCAATCTGGGTACAGCGGGCGTCACCTTCAATGGTGGTGGCGTGCAGTTTGCCGCGCCTGGTATCGACCTCTCCGCCAGGACCCTGACATTTGCCGCCGGCGGTGCCACCTTCGACACGAATAACAACCAGATCATTTTTGCCAGTGCTATCGGCAACAGCGGCGTGGGCGGCCTCACCAAGGCCGGTAACGGCACTCTCGTTCTGAATGGAGCCAATACCTACACTGGTGGCACCATGGTGCGCAACGGCACCCTCCGTCTCGGCAACGCCCAGGCGCTTGGCACCGGTTCCGCAGGAGTCACGGTGCTGAGTGGTGGCGCGCTCGCCATTTCCGGTGTCACCACTGGTGGCGCAGGCTTCGGTGGTTCACTCACTCTCAATGGCACTGGTGCGTTTGCAGGTCAAAACGGCGCGCTTGTCAGCACGGGCACCAGCAGCTATGCGGGCGATCTCGTGCTGGGTTCCTCCGCCACCGTCTCGGTGGACAATGGCATTCTCAATCTCAGCAGCACCAATGCGGTCACGGGCACGGGAGATCTGACGCTGACGGGCGCTGGCAACGGCACGCTGGCGGGCGCTCTGCAAACCACGGGCACGGGCGGCCTGAACAAAACCGGCGCCGGCACGTGGACGCTGACCGGCACGGGCGGCACCAACACGGGCGCACTGAGCATCACGGGCGGCACCTTAAACTTCACGGGCGGTGCGTTTGGCACCCCGAGCGGCACCACCCTGGGTGGTGGCACCCTGGGCCTGACCAGCGGCACCCAGAGCCTGGGGAATCTGACGATCCTGGCCAGTTCGGTGAACAACGTCATCGTGGCCGCGGGCGCCACGCTTGCCACCGGCAGCACCTTCACCCGCAGCGCGGGTGGTACCGTGGCCATCGATATTTCGGGGGCGGGCAGCTCCGTCACCACCTCGGCCGCCGATGGCGTCCTGGGGTTTGCTTCCGTTTACGATGGCGTCGCGACGGGAATGGCCCAGATCAGCGGGGGAAGCATCGTCCGCCTGGACACGACCACCAGCGGACCCACGACCACGCTCAATGCCTTCAGCGACAGCGCCACGACGGATTTTTCCACCTTTGTCACCATTTACAGCAACGGCTCCAGCGGCCTGCTGAACTGGACGGGTGGCGGCCTGACCAGCCGCTCCGTCAATTCCCTTTCGGTGGACACCACGGCCGACAGCGGGCCGGTGACCATCAACATGGGAGCCGTGACCAATGTGCTGACCCTCACCAGCAATGCCGTCCAGTTTCTCGGGCCGCAGAATGCCACGCTGGCCGGGGGCCAGCTTGGCGCGAACAACTCGGAAGTCATCGTGCAGCAGAACGGGTCGGGTGAGTTCATCATCAGCAGCGTGATCAGCAGCGGCACGGGCAGCCTGACGAAGATGGGCGCGGGCACCCTGACGCTGGCCCCCGTGATCAAGCTGACGGGCACCACGAACGGCACCACCACGATCTCAGGACTCTCCAGCACCGCCAGCCTTGCAGTGGGCCAGGCGGTTACGGGCGTAGGCATTCCAGCCGGGGCCACGGTGGCGTCCATCGTGGATGGCACGACGATCACCCTCTCCACGGCAGCCCAGGGCTCCGCGAGCGGCACGGCGCTGACGTTTGGCACGGGCAATGGGTACAGCGGCGCCACTCTCGTCAGCGGCGGCACATTGAAGGCAGGCTCCGCCAATGCCTTCAGCGCCAGCTCCAGCTTCACGCTGGCGAATGTGGCGGGAGTCACGCTGGACCTCAATGGCTTCAATCAGACGGTGTCAGGAATCACCGGCGGCGGCGCCACGGGCGGCAACATCATTCTCAACGGCAACCTGAATGTGGGCGGTGGCGCCACCAGCTTTGTGAACCTGGGAAATGTGAACGGTCGCGGAGTTTTGGGTGGCGTGATTTCGGGCACCGGATCGCTTGCGGTCAATGCGGGTTACAACCTGGCGCTGACGAACAACAACAACAGCTTCTCCGGCATGGTGAACGTGAACGACGGCTTCCTGACCATCAGCAACATGGGGCAGCTCGGTTCCGCGCAGCTCGTCGCGGTGAACGGCATCTCGTCCTCCGCGGGTCTTCCTTCCGGGACGCTGGTGGTGCAAGGTGGGATTTCAGGACTCATCTTTGACCGGGGGCTCTCGCTGGCAGGCCGCGGTCCGGGAGGCTACAACGCGGGCACGGGCAACGCGCTGGTCAGCATCGGCAACAACACCTTCACCGGCAACATCGAGATCTCGCAGAACACGGACACGCGTGTGGCCGTGGCCGCTGGCAACACCTACTTCTCTGGTGGAACCTTGAACCTGGGTACCAACGCCGGCAACGGTCTGGTCGTGGGTGGAAACGGCAACTTGTTCATCAATGACATCATCACCGGGGGTGTCACCGGCCAGCCCGGCCTGTACCGCGCCACCACCACGGCGCTTGCCAGCACCCTGGTGCTGACAAACTGGAACAACAACTTCATCACGAACGTCCGCGTTGACAGCGGCAACCTCCGTGTCTCCAACGGCGCGGAGCTGGGTTTGGACACCTCCTCAAGCCAGCTCACGGGAGCGGGCGGCCTGTATGAGTTCAGGACGGACCTGCCGGGAACTTTCTCGACCGTCAAACTGGCCATGAACAACGGCAACGTGAACGTCTTCGCCGACCATTCCATTGCAGGTTCGAGTGTTGGCACGGAAACGTTCTCCGCAGCCGGGCTGCTTGGCTATTCCGGCGCTTCGGGGAACATTTTGATGAACACCCTGTCAGTGGCCAGAAGTGGCGGTGGCACTCTGACGGTCAGCGGCCGCAATGGCTATGGGTTTACGTTCTCCGGCTCAACCGGCACGATGACCCAGGGGCTCGCATTCTCCAACACCGGCAACGGCCTGCTGACGGTGAATGGATCGGTCACGGTGGGGGATGGCGCCAACCGGACGATGACCTTTGGCAGCGGCAACGGCGACATTCTTTTCAACGGATTTGTTCTCAATGCCAGCACGGCGGTGCACAACGTCACCAAGTCCGGACAGGGCGTCCTGGTGGTGAATGGTTCCAACACGACCTCCGGAAGCACCGACAACATGCTGGGCGGTGTGAACGTCAGCGGGGGTACGCTGCTGGTGACCCAGGCGGGGTCGGGCACGGCCACGATCGCAAAGGTGATCGGTTCGGGCGCGGGCGCGGCGCTGCAGTTGACCGGCGGTGCGCTGGACTACCGGGGGCCGGGCGAAACCGTCGGCGGGACCCTGATGGTCAATGCCAGTGGCACTGGAAACGCCATCATCATGGCCAACAACACGGCTGGCAGCCTGATCTTCCAGAATCCGTTTGCCGCCGGCAGCACGGGCACCAAATACCTGGGCGGATCGAGCACGACCGCGGAGTTTCAGGCGGTGATCAGTGCCAACAGCACGGCTGGCGTCACCAAGTTTGGCAGCGGCACCTGGCTCTATGATCCTGCGGCGGCGAGCTATGCCGCCCAGCCCACCGGCTACACCGTGGCTTCCGGCGGCGGGGCGAACTCAAATTCTTTTGTGGTGCAGTCTGGCACCGGAACGATCACGATCGGCATGGCGGTCAGCGGCACCAGCATTCCGACCGGTTCCATTGTCACCGCGGTCAGCGGCTCGACCATCACGATCAGCAACGGCATCGGCGGCACGGCGCTGGTGGCCGGTGCGGCGATCACCTTTGGCGCTCTGAGCAGCTTTACCGGCGCGCTGACCATCACGGGAGGCACCTTCCAGGCCAAGCCCACGGCCACGACCGGGAACGGCAGCAATCTTTTCGCGACGTCGAACAACCTGGTGTTCGCCAGCGACCCCATCATGGGCAACGCCTATGCGGGCGGCACCTTCCAGCTCGCCGCCAACGGGGGGCTGACCTACACGGCCAACCTGACGCAGACCATGGGCGCCCTGACGCCGACTCTCGGCCACGGGGTGATCCAGGTGGATGCGGGGAACAGCACCTTCAGCAACATTGTCAGCTTCAACACCTTCGGCACGCGTGCCGCCGGCGCCACGCTGAACTTCGCGCCCGCGGCATCGCTGGCGGCCATTCAGTTTGTCACGGCCCCCACCGGGACATCCATCCTCAACGGGCAGCTTGGCGGCTTTGCCTACATCACCAATGCCACCACCGGTTCGATTGACTACGTTGCGGCTCCTTCCAACGCCACCCCGCTGGCCGCTCTGGCGGCAGCCACCGCGCTTCCGGCCACCGGAGCCCTCGGGACGGTGAACTATGTCAACAGCGCCAGCCTGACCCTGACAGGGGCGACCGCAGTCAACACCCTGCGCCTGACGGCCGCCGGCCAGACCATCACCCAGGGCAGCAATGCGATCACTGTGACGAACACCAGCGCCACGGCGATCGGGGGCATCATGTTTGACACCACGGGCGCCAGTGGCAATTCGGCCACCATCACCGGGGGCAACATTGCGGGCTCGGCCGCGTTCGAGCTCATTTTCACGGTGGGCGGCGGCAATTCGGCGAACAACACGCTGACGGTCAACTCCACCATCGGCAATGGTGTGGCAAACCTGCTTACCAAGGCGGGCAACGGCACGATGATTCTCGGCGGGGCGAGCACCTTCACCGGCAACGTTTTCATCAATGAAGGCACGGTGCAGATGGCCAGCGGCTCCACCACGGCGACCATCGGCGCCCCGGCTGCCGCGACGACCTTTGTCCTGCGGCAGAACACCACCTTCGATGTCAATGGCGCGGGCGCCAGCACGGCGGCCTACACGGGTGCGGCCACGTTGAACACCCTGACGATCGGCGCCCTGGGCGGCGCGGGGACGATCACCAGCAGCAACACAGCGGCCTCGGCCATCGCCATCGGCATCAGCACCGCCAGCGGTTCAGGCATATTCTCCGGCCTCATTCAGAACGGCAGCTCCAGTGCGCTGACGGTGATCCGCAACGGCGCCAGCGGCACCGTGGCTCTCACGGGGCTGAACACCTACACGGGCGCGACCATTTTGAGCGGAACAGGCGCCGTCCTCCAGGCCACCACGCTGGCCAACGGGGGAGTGGCCAGCTCCATCGGCGCATCGTCCAATGCGGCCTCCAACCTGGTGTTCAACGGCGGCACCCTGCTTTATCAAGGCTCAAACACCACGGTTTATGCAGAGACCCAGACGGCGTCGGTCTCCATTGACCGCCTCTTCACCCTGGCTGGCAACGGCACCATTGACTCCTCGGGAACGTATGGAAACAACATCATTGGCACGGCCACGGCGAACAACGCCGCGCTGGTCTTCAATGGCACCGCGGGCAGCGGTGGTGTCACCGGAACCGATGCGGTGGTTCTGGCCGGAGCGGTCGGGACCAAAACGCTGACATTGACCGGCACCTCCACGGGGGACAACCAGATCAACCTCGTGCTGGCAGACAGCGGCGGCAGCACCCTGGCCGTCACCAAGAACAGCGGCGGCACCGGCACCAGCAATGGTCTGTGGGTTCTCGGCAACGTGAACAACACCTATTCAGGCGCCACCACGATCATCAACGGCGTGCTCCGCGCGCAGGACGCCGGGTCCAACGCCACCAGCGCCACGACTGTCACGGGCGGGACGAACACAACGGACCTCTGGGTGGACAACGCGAACGGGCTCGCCATCGGCCAGGCGGTTTCAGGCACGGGCATCGCGCCGGGGACCACCATTGCAGCGATCCTTGATCCGACGCACATCCGGCTCAGCAGCAGCGCGACCGTGGCCGGTGGCGTGACGCTGACCTTTGGCAGCATCAACAGCCTCTCTGGCAACAGCAACCTGGTGTTTAACGGCGCCAGCACCAACAACACCGTGCTCGAAGCCAACGGCACCTTCACACGCGCCCTGGGGGCCGGCGCCGGCCAGGTGCAATGGCTGGCGAATGGGAACGGTGGTTTTGCCGCCACCAGCTCTCAGCTCGTGGTCAGCCTTGGTTCGGGCGCGGCGCTCACCTGGGGCAACGGTGGCTTCGTCAGCGGCACCGGCATCCTGATCCTGAATTCCGGCACCGCCCTCTCGGATGTCAATTTCACCAACAACATCAACCTCAACGGCGCCATCCGCACGGTGCAGGTGGATGACAATGCGAACACGACCACGGACTTTGCCACTCTTTCCGGTGTCATCAGCGGCTCCTCAGGCAGCGGACTGAACAGGACCGGCGCCGGCACGCTTTACATCACCGGCGCCAACACCTACTCCGGCAACACCGCCCTGACCGCGGGCAGCACGATTGTTTACAGCATTGGCGGAGGTTCGGCCGCCTCCAGTGCGTTTGGTGACGGGTCAGGCATCCTCAGCCTTGGCAACGGCTCCAACGGCACCGCTGGTCTGCTGTATGTCGGCGCGGGTGAAACGACGGCGCGCCAGATCAACCTCAACTCCACGACGGGCACGATCACCATTGACCAGTCGGGCAGCGGCGCCCTGGTGATCACGAACTTGGTGAACGCGCTGGGCGGGGCCAAGACCCTGGCGCTGCGTGGCAACAATGGTGATGCGAACATGATCACCTCCGTGCTGGCTGACAACGGCGGGGCCCTGGCCATCAGCAAAAGCGATGGCGGCACGTGGATCATGTCCGGCGCCAACACCTATTCGGGCACCACCACGGTCGGGGGCGGCCTGCTTGGCATCGGCGGCAGCACGACGGGAACTTCAGGCACGGCGATTGGCACCGGAACCCTGCTTTTCAACAATGGCGCCATCTTTGCGACCAACGCCGGCGGCCTTACCATCAACAATGCGGTGCAGATCACCAACAACACCGTGGCGGTGTTCACCGGTCTCAACAGCATCACCGTCACGTCCATCACGGGCAACACCGGCAACCCATGGACGATCAACAACACGATCACGACGCCGGCGGGGCTCAGCATCGGCGCCTTCAACAGTGCTGAAGGCTCCACCGCGCGCCTGCTCACCTTCGGGGGCACCGGCAATACGACGGTCGGAAACATCACCAGCGGCGGCGGCATTGTGAACATCGGGGTGAACGGCTCGGGCACGGTGACCTTCAACGGCACGAACGGCTCCGCCAGCGGCGCGGGCGCGGGCGGCACCATCACGCAGGGAACGGCGGTGCTGAACGCGGTTCCTTTCACCGGAGGCACCTTGACCTTCATCGGCGGTGTGCTGCAGGCGAACACAACCATCTCGAACACGCAGGTGCCGACGATCTCCCTGAACGGCAACGGCACCAACTCACCCAATGCGGCCTTCCCGACGATGACTGGCACCAGCTCGGTCACCGTGGACACCCTCGCCATCAACGTCGGGAACAACGCGTCCATCACCCGTTCTTTCTTCAACAACCTCTCGGGCGGCGCGGTCTTCACCGTCAACAACTCCGTCAACCTGATGCAGTCTGGCACGGGCGCCGGCACCCTGTTCCTGGGAGGCACGGGCACCAGCAGCTTCAACGGTGTCATCAGCAACGGCGGCACTGGGGCCGGTGTGTTGCAGTATGTGGGAACGGGCGCCTTGAACCTGACGGCGGACAACACCTTTACCGGCGCCACCACCCTGAGCGGCGGCACCACCACCCTGAGCGGCAACGGCCGCTTTGGCACCACCGCCAGCATCACGATGAACCACGGTGCCACGCTCACCCTGGACAACACCACGGCTAATCCGGCCGTGGCCGACCGTCTGGGGAACAAAGCGCTCACCATCAACGGTGGCACGCTGAACTTCACCGGGAACAGCAGCGGCTCCTCCGAAGGCACCGCCGGCAACACGCTGACCTTCAACGCCGGCCAGTCCACCGTCAACATCACCAACAACGGCGGCACGACCGTGATGAACTTCACGACGCTGACCACCAACACCGGTGCGTTTGTGAACTGGACCTCCAATGCCACCCTGGGCACGGCCACCAACCGCGTCATGTTCTCCACAGCTCCGACGCTCACGGCGGCAACGGTGGGCATCCTGGCCCGCAACACCATCAACGGCACGGATTTCGCGACCTACAACAACACGGGGCTGGCCGCGAACACCAACGGGCTCCAGGCCTTCGCGGGGTATAACATTTCGACCATGAGCGGTGTCATCTCCGGCGGCACCACCGTGACGGTGACGAGCACGGCCGGCCTGACCGTCGGCTCCACGGTTTATGGAGCCGGGGTGACGGCCGGAACCACCATCGCCTCCATCACTGGCGCCACGACATTCACGCTCTCCGCCGCGGCCACCAACGCGACGGTGCCGCTGGTGATCGGCTCGACGCCTTATACGGACATCAATGCCTCCTATGCCCTGGATACGGTGAAGATCGGCAGCGGCTTCATCACCACGGATGACCTGGTGGTCTCACGCACCATCAACGCCCTGAACATCAACAACGCCTCGGCCGTGACCATGGGTGTCACTAGCGCGAAAAACGCCACTCTGACGATCACGAGCGGGGGTGTCATTGCCAATGGCGCGGCCACCCACACGCTGGACATGTCACGCATCGCGTTGGGCGCGGAAGGAGCGTTCCATATCGGCACAGGCACGACTTTGAATGTGACCGGCAGCATGACCGGCACAGCCGGGATGAACAAGAACCTGGGCGGAACCCTGACCCTCAACGGCCAGCAGTTCTACACCGGGCAGACGACGGTGAACGATGGCACGCTGAACCTGAGCTATGGCACCAACACGCTCTTCAGCACCGCGCAGGCGCTCTCCGTGAACAACACCGGCGTCGTCAACCTGAACGGCAATGTCCAGTATGTGGGCACGCTGAGCGGCGGCACGCTGCCCGGCTCCGGCGGCACCATCAATCTGGGAGGAGGCACGCTGGTGACCAGCATGGGCGCCAGCGCGACCTTCGCCGGCTCGATCACCGGCAGCGGCAACTTTGCCCGCAACAACGGCAGCACGCTGACGATTGAAAGCGCTCTGAGCTACACAGGCGCCACCGTGCTCATGGGAGGCATCACGACCCTGCGCGACAACGGCACCCTGCTGAACACCTCCGCGATCATCATCAACTACGCCAATCTCACGCTCGACAACAACGTCAACCTCCAGACCAACATCAATGACCGCGTCAATGATGTGGCGGGAATCACCCTTCGCGGCGGCAGCATCACCTACACCGGACGCGCCAGCACCCTCTCCTCAGAAACCCTCGGGGCGCTGACGGCCGCCCAGGGCGCCAACGCCATCACGGTTGCCGCCAACGGCAATTCCACGGGATCCATCGCCACCGGCGACCTGACGTTTGCGAGCTTCACCCGCACCGCGGCGTCCGGGACCACGATCAACTTCAGCGGCACCAACATGGGCAGTGAAGGCGCCAACCCGCGCATCCTCTTCACAGACGCCTCCGGCCTGAATGTGAACAGCGACCAGGTTCTTCCCGCCTGGGTGATCGCGAACTCCGGTGACTTCGCCGGTTACAATCCCACGCAGGGCGTCGGCGCGCTGAACACCGCCGGCTACCAGGCCTACACGCTGGGCTACACCTCCGGCGGCACGCTGTTTGGTTTTGCCGGCGGCGTCAGCGGCACTCCGGGGAACGTGACGAACCTGCTGGCCACCGCGGCCCTGACCACCACCCTGCCGACCGCGCTGACGACCACGGGAATGCTCCGCATCGCCGGCGCATTCCAGAGTGACATCGCCTTCACGGGCGCGACCGATGTGCTCGATCTGGAGCAGGGCGGCCTGCTGCGCGCCAACGTGAACAACGCCACCACCATCGGCACGGTGGCCACGCCGGGTGTTCTGACGGCCGGCACGGTGAACAGCACCAGCACCGAGCTCGTGATCTACGGCAATCAAAACACCATCACGATCAATTCGGCGATCAAAGACACCAGCGCCACCGCCGTCGGCGGCTCGGGCACGGTGACGCTGATCAAGTCCGGCGCCAACACCCTGACGCTGACCAACTTCAACAGCTACTCTGGCGGCACCTTTGTCGATCAGGGCACCTTGAATCTAAGCGCCGGCGCCGGCGCCAACGGCACCACCAGCGTGGTCATCCCCGGCGACCTCACCATCAACGGCGGCGTGCAGGGGACGGGCGTCTCGGTGACCATGAACACGAACGCGGGCCAGATCGCCAGCAGCAGCAACATCACCCTGAACGGCCGCTCCACCCTCACGCTGGTCGGCAGCAACACCTTGAACAGCTTCACCTTCAACAACAACGGCGGAGACAGCACCAACGGTCCCACGCTCGCCATCGGTTCAGGTGTGCTCACCATCTCCAGTTCAAATCCCTTCAGCGCCACCACTTCCAACGCCGCCTTTGCCAACACCGTCAGCGGCGCGGGCTCCATCGTGCTGACCAACGGCGTCAACAACATCAGCGTCGGCGCCGTCGCCACCGCGGGCAAGGTTTACAGCACCATCGCCTCCGGCCTCACCATCAGCTCCATCCTCACCGGAGCAGGAACGAGCACCAGCCTCAATGTCAGCGGCGGCGGACTGCTCCTGCTCAGCGGCGCCAACACCTTTGCGGGCGGCGTGACCGTCAGCGGCACCGGCGGCATCATCCTCGGCGCCAGCTCCAACGTGACGGCGCAGCCGATCGCAGCCGGTACGGGCGCGAGTGTCGCCAGCGGCCTGGTGATCACGAACGGCCCGGTCGGCGCCGGCACTCTGACCATGGGGGCGGGCACCTCGCTCCTCGTCAACGACGCGGACCGCACCATCGTCAATCCGATCACCTTCCAGGGCAATGTGTCCTTCGACAACACCAACGTGGGCACCACCCGCACGATGACCCTCAGCGGTGTGATCAGCTACACCGGCGGCGGGGCGCTCACGCTCGGCGTGAACAATCCAAACCTCACCGTCACCATGACCGGCCCCGTCTCCGGCCTGGGCTCCATCACCTCCTTCACCAAAAACGGTCTGGGAAATCTCAACATCAACCTCACTGGCATCAGCTCGTCCGCCTCCATCACCTTCAATGACGGCGGCGCCATCAGTCTCTTCCATGACGGCGATGGCAGCGTGCAAAATGAGGCCATCAACCTCGGCGCGATCTTCATGGATTCGGCGGTCCCCACTCTGACCATCGGCCGCGCCGGCCAGACCGTGCTGTGGAACCAGGCGATCAACAAGATCCTCACGCCCACCAGCTTCAGCTCCGTGGCCAATGGCATCACGCTCACCGCCAGCAACGGCTACGGCCTGCTGGTGTCGGACGCCGTCGTTCTGGGCAACACCGGCAGCGGATCCGTGGTGACCGGTCCTGTCTTCACCGTGGGCAGCACCGCCACGAACTCCAATGTGGTCCAGGGCCTGACCCTCTCGGGTGCGATCAGCGGCGGCGCCACAGGTTCCAGCAATGTCACCTTCACCAAGGCGGGTGCGGGCACGCTGGAGCTCACCAACAGCGGCAACAGCTTCGGCGGCAGCGGTTCCATCATCGATGTGACGGCGGGCATTCTCTCCGCCACCAGCAACGGCGCGCTCGGCGACACGTCCAACGTGGTCCGCCTCTCCGCGAACTCCGGCACGCAGGGCCTGCGTCTCGCCGGCGGCACCACCTACACCCTCACCGGCCGCACCATCAATCTCAACGCCGCCACCGTCGGCATCGATGTGTCGGCCGGCACCGTCGCCACTCTGGACACCGCCTTCACGTTCAGCGCCGCGGGCAATGCGCTGCAGAAAAACGACATCGGCACCCTCGTCATCACGGCGAACAACTCCACCCGCACCGGCACCACGACCATCGTTGGCGGCGTCATCCAGATCAGCAATGGCAATGCGCTGGGTTCCGGACAGATCCTCCTCGGCTCATCGGAAACCGCCACCAATGCCAGCACCGGCGGTTATGCGCTTTATCTGACCAATGGCATCACCCTTTCGAATGCCATCAACATGGCTGTCACCGGCGCTCTGACTGCCACCGGCATCAACAACACTGGTGGTGTGTTCTCAGCCAGCGGCGTGAACACCATCAATGGCACCATTACTAACACGGCCTCCGTGGGCATCGTCTTTGGTGCGGCAGACGGCGCCACATTGAACATCGCCGGTCTGGGCCTTTCAAACAGCCCCACGTTCAACACCGTGGGCACCGGCATCATCAACATCAACGGCAGCATTGGCACGGCGGGTGTGACCATCAGCAAGATCGGCACCGGTACACTGAACATTGCGGCCTCGCTGAACACCGGCCTGGCGATCGCGGTGAATCAGGGCGTCATGAATGTGAGCGGCGCAGGCGTCTTCACATCCACCACCGGCAACATCACCGCGCAGAACGGCGGTCTGCTGAACATTGACGACACCGGCACTGCGGCCACGCGTTTCGGTGGCTCGCGCACGGTGGGCCTGGCCACCGGCAGGCTGACCTACTTGGGGAATGGCACCTCGGCTTCGACGCAGGGCTTTGGCGCCCTGACCTCCACCTGGGGCGCAAACGTCCTCACCCTGAACAACGCCGGCGCGGCCAGCACCACCCTCACCTTCTCCAGCCTTGCGTCCAACGTCGTGTCGGGCGGGTCCATTCTGACCTTCGCCAGCAGCCAGACCCTCGGCATGGCCACCAACCGCCTGCTCTTCACCACCGCCCCCACTCTCACCGGCAACATCATCCAGCGCGCGGTGGTCATTGACGACGCCGGCACGAATTTTGCCACCTACGCCGCGGCTGCCACCCCCACCGCCACGACGGTCAGCGGCAGCAATGTCGTCACCCTCACCAGCGGCAACACCTACCAAATGGTGGTGGGCCAGTCCGTGACCAACGGCAACATCACGGGCACCGTGACGGCGATCACCAGCCCCACGACCTTCACAGTCTCCGCCAATGCGACTACTTCGGGCTCCGCCACGCTGACGGTGAATGCCGCAGGCATCGGCGCCCTGAACAGCGCGGCCTACGCGGTGACGGATGGCACGGCGAGCGGCACGGACCTGAGCTTTACCAATGTCAACGGCGGCACCGCCTACGGCATCAATGCTTCGGAGGATCTCATCAGCGGCTTGTTCTCCGCCACCAACACCTACCGCATCACGGGCGACACCACGGCGCTCAGCAATCCCGGCCTGAACCTCCGCACGCTCAACGCCATCCGCATCGAAGGCGCGGGCACGGATGTCACCTTTGGCACCTCCGGTGGCGCGCAGCTGACCCTGACGGCGGCCAACATCCTCTCCGTCGGACTGGGGCAGACCATCGGCAATGCCTCTCTTGCCGCGCTGAACTCCGCTCCCGTCGTCGCCTTTGGCGCCACGGAAGGCGGCATCCTGGTGGATGCGGGCGCGAGCCTCACGGTCAATGCCGCCATCACCAGTTCGAACAACGTCACCAAGGGCCTCACCGGCCTGCTGGTCTTCAACACCAAGCAGTACTTCAACACCGGCGCGAATGTCTTCTCCGTGCTTGATGGCACCGTGAAGCTGGCCGCCGGAGAGAACACCCTCTGGCAGGGGGCCCAGGGCGGCACCAACGGCCAGCTGCTGAGCGTGGGCCCGGGCACCGTCACGGCGCTGAACTCCACCACCACCACGGGTGTCACCACCGTCACCCTGACCAGCACCTCCGGCCTGTATGCCGGCCAGTATGTCCGCGGCACCGGCATTGCCGGTGGCACCTTCATCGTCAGTGTGGACAGCGGCACGCAGATCACGCTTTCCCAGGCTGCCACCGCCTCAGGCACCGTCTCCCTGGGCTATGGCGGCGGCGTTCTGGACCTCAATGGCAATTTCCAGATGGTGGGGGATCTCACCTCGCCAAACCGCACTGCCTTTGCGGGTTCTGGCGGCATCATCACCTCCGCCGCGGCGGCCACCTTGATCGCCGCGCAGTCCAACGCCACCGCCAACGCCTGGGGCGGCCAGATCACTGGCAACGTGTACTTCAACAAGGCCGGCAGCACCGCGAACACCTTCTACAGCGACAACACCTACACCGGCGCCACCCTGCTGACCGGCGGCACCCTGACCCTGGTGGATGAGGGCCGTCTCTCCGGCACCAGCAGCATCTCCATCCAGGGGTCCACGCTCGCGCTTTCCGGCCTGGGAACCATGGACGTGGCCGACCGCGTCAATGACAGCGCCTCCCTGACCTTCCGCAGCGGCACGCTGCAGATCTTCGGCCGTGACTTTACCAACACCTCCGAAACGCTGGGCAATGTCTTGTTCGCCGAAGGCGGCAACAACATCGCCATGACCAATGCCGTCAACGGTACCATCCGTTCGGTCACGCTGTCCTTCGGCAACTTCACGCAGACCAATGCGGCGATGCTGCTGGTGAACAACATGAACGGGCAGATGGGCAGCGCCGCGCGCATGACCATCGCCAATGGCAGCAGCCTGCTGGTCAACGGCATCATCCCATGGATCAACTCCGGCGGCGCCGACTTCGTCAGCTATGTTGAGCCGACCGCTGGCAACGCCGCGGGCGGCCTGGCGCCGCTCGGCAGCGCCGGATATCAGGGCTACGACGGCACCGTTTTGCCGGCCGCCAGCAACGCCACCGGCAACTACAAGGTGGCCACTGCGGCGATCACCCTGCCGACCGGCGGACTGAACATCAACGCCCTGAACCTGAATCCCAGCGCCACGCAGACCATCACCTTTGGCAACGGCACCAACACAGTGACGGACGTGATGAACCTCACGGCCGGAGCTCTTCTGAAAAGCGGCAGCCCCAACACCAACTTTGGCGCCGTGGTTGACAACGGCCGCCTGACTGCGGGCGGCGCCATTGACTCCCTTCTCGTGGACCTCAATGTGGTGGTCACGGGCAGCACCACGGGAAGCATCATCATGAACTCCCGCATCGTGGACAACGGCACCGAGCTGGTGCGTCTGGCGTTCACGGGCTACAACGCCGGCACCTTCCAGATCACCAACGGTGCCAACACCTACTCTGGCGGCACCATCGTGAATACGCCGAACGGCGCCAACAACGGCATCATGGACCTGAACGTCACCGGCGCCACCGGCGCCACCGGGAACTCCGCCATCCCGCTCGCGGCCGTGCTTGCCGACTCTCTTGTCATCAATGGCGGCAACGTCCGCCTGCTGCAGGCCAACCAGATCAACTTTGGCATCACCCCCATCCTGCGTGGAAGTCTCGCCACGCTGAATCTGAACGGCTTCAATCAGACGCTGGCCGGCCTGACCTTTGACAATGATGGTGGTGCCACGGCGCCCACCGTCACCACCGGCGCCGGCATTCTGACGCTGACGGGGGACATCCTGGCCAGCTCCAGCAATGCGGGCTCCGTCGCCTCCATCTCGGGCGCGGGCACCGGCGGCATGGCGGTGGATCTGAACGGCGCCACGCGCACGATCACCGTGAACCCCGTGACCATCAATGGCAGCAGCACCGTGGCCACAGCCACGCCGACGCTGAACATCAGCGCGCCCATCGGTGATTCCGCCGCCAGCGGCGCCGGAATCTCCAAGGCTGGAAATGGCCTGCTGCAGCTCTCGGGCGCCAGCATCTTCACCGGCGGTGTCACAGTCACGGCCGGCGGTCTCGCCATCGGTGCCAGCACCAATGTCACCACGCGTGACAACACCACGGGCGCGGTCACCGTCTTCGCCAGCGGCCCCGTCGGCACGGGAGCTTTGACCATTGGCGCGGCAGGCACCTACCTCACCGCCTCCACGGCGGCCACCATCAGCAATGCGCTGACCCTTGCGGGCACGCAGATCACGTTCAAGGGAACGAACAACCTGACGGTGAACGGCAACAACGCCACGACCACCCTGCTCGGCAACACCACCGTCACCGTGGAGACCCCGCAGGCCATCCTGACGCTGAACAGCGTGATCGATGACGGTGGCAACAACTACGGCATCACCAAGGAAGGCCTCGGCACCCTCGTCCTGGGCAACAACAACACCTTCACCGGCGGCGTCACCGTCAATGCGGGCACCCTCGCCCTGGCCGGTCTCTATTCGAGCAGCACCGCCCCTGTGTTTGCCGGCACCACGGCCACCATCGGCACCGGCGGCATGCTCTCGCTGCAGAACAACGGCACCGGCAACTTCGGCCTGATCTCTTACGCCAACAACATCATCACCACCGGCGCCATCTCGAACCTCAACGTCGGCAACAATGGTGCGAACACCGGCAACACCATCGTGGTCGCCGATCTCTCGCTCAACGGCGGCAACATCCTCAACGTCTCCAGCACCAACAGCTACATTCTCCGCATCCTCAATCTCAGCGGAGACACCGCGGGCGGAGCCGCTCCGGAAATCAACGTCGCCGCCGGCACCACCGTGGTCATCTACGGTTACTCCGGCGACAAGCCGGTCAACATCGGCCAGGGCATTCTGCAGTTCCCGGATCTGGTGACCCTGGGCTCCTCCACCACGCTCGCCAGCAACCCGGTCGCACTGAACGGCTCCTATCCGCTCGGCGTCCAGAACGCCGTGCTCACCGCCGCGAACATGACCTCCTTTGGCTACACCTCCGGCGGGCTGACGGGGAACTTCGCCACCATCCCCACGGTCTCCGCGGTGCTCAACACGCAGAACGCCGGCGTGGGTTACACCGCCGGCAACTTCCTGGTCACGAACCTGGGAGACGCCACCTTCGGCAACCGCCCCAACACCATCAGCGGCACGGGCGCCACCACGGTCGCCACCTTCTCCGGTTTCCTTCAGGTGACAACCGGCGGCAACTACACCTTCCGTTCCGGCACGGATGACGGCATGACGCTCGTCATCGACGGCAACGTCGTGTCCACGGATGCCTTCGGCCATGCATTCACGGATTCGGCGGCGGTGACGGTGAACCTGACGGCGGGCTATCATGCCTTCTCCTACAAGTTCGCCAACAGCGGCAGCGGCGGCGGCTACCGCCTGCTCTACTCCGGCGCTGACACCAGCAATGCCTTCCAGACCGTCGGCGGCTCCACTGCCTTCTACACCACCGCGGCGCCCACTGCGGCGAACGGCTTCAACGGCGCGGCCATCATCAGCAACGATTACTCGCTCGCGGCGTCCACGACGGCCACGATTGACACCGGCGGCACGGTCTTCGGCGCGGTGATCGACCCCTCAAACAGCTTCACGCTCGGCGACTACGCGGTGCTGAACCTCACCAACGGCACCAATGGCAGCTTTGGCACCGGCTGGTTCGGCGCCGGCGGCGCCACCAGCATCGGCAGCGGCGTCATCATCGCCACCACCAACACCGCCACCTCGGGCGCGGGCACGCTGGAGCTGCTCGGCACTGTCACCGAGACCGGCACAGGGCTCATCACCGGCGCCGGCGTCAGCAATGCTTTGATCAAGACCGGCCAGGGCACGCTGGTGCTCGGCGGCAGCAACACCGCAACCTTCACCGGTGACCTCGCCATCCAGGGCGGCTTCGTGCAGATCAACAGCTCGAACGCCCTGCCGGCCGGCCTCACCACCGTGTCCAGCAGCACCCCGGCGGGCGTCACTGGCAACACCACCAGCGGCTCCGCCATCATCACGGGTGTCAGCAGCACGGCGGGCCTGCAGCAGGGCATGGCCGTCAGCGGCACGGGCATCCCTGCCGGCGCTTACATCGTCAGTGTTGACAGCGCCACCCAGTACACCATCTCCCAAAACGCCACGGCAAACGGTTCGACCGTCTCCCTGACCAATTCGTCCAGCGGCACCCTGGACCTGAACGGCCAGACCAATGTGCTGGGCAATGTGGTCATCAACGGCACGGGCTCCTCGGCCCTGAGCGCCGCCAGCAACGCGGCCCTGTGGAACAGCAGCGGCAATGCCGCCAGCCTCAGCGGTACGCTCACGCTGGGCTCCAATGCCTCCGTCGGCGGCTATGGCAGTCTGACCCTGGGGGTGATCAACTCCGCCTCCGGCTTCACCCTGACGAAGACCGGCGCGGACACCCTCAATCTGAACACCGACAACAGCACCACGCTCCTCGGCTCCATCACCATCAGCGCCGGCATTCTCAAGATCGGCAACGCTGGCGCGCTGGGAGACGCCCTTGGAACGACGACCATCGCCTCCGGTGCGGTGCTGGATCTGAACGGCATCAGCATGAATGAGAACCTTTCCATCGCTGGCACAGGGCGTTCGAACTTCACCAGCAGCCGCAACACGCTGGGCGCGCTGGTGAACTCCTCCGGCACTGCCGTGACGCTGGGCGGCTCCCTCACGCTCACGGCGGCGGCCTCCATCGGCTCCGACTGGGTCAACTCTGTCAGCACAGGCACCGCCGGCGGCAGCATCACCCTCAACGGCATCGTCAGCGGCGCCTTCCTCCTCACCAAGGTGGGCAGCAACACCCTCACCCTCACGGGGGCCAACACGCAGAGCGGTCTCACCATTACCCAGGGCAGTGTCATCGTTTCGGGCGGCTCCGGCCAGGCTGGGTCAGGGGGCAACATCACCGTGGGCACTGGCGTGGTCTCCGGCCTCTCCTTCTCCAACACGCTGACCTTCGACAACGTTTCCAACGCCCTGTCCACCCGCGCGGGCGGAGCCGCCGGCAACCGCTCCATCACACTGAACGGCGGCGCGTTCACCATTCTCGGCAACTCCACCACGGCGGTGAACGAAGCCATCGGCACAGGTTCCCTGGCCTTCGGCAATGAGTTTAGTCTCATCACCCTCACCAACAATGGCGCCAACGTCCAGATTAGCAGCACTGGCGCGGGCACGCTTTCCCGCGCCACCGGTGCGACGGCCTTCATCCGCGGTACCAACATCGGCAACGCGGCTCCCGCGGCGACGAACACGAACATCATTTTCGGCACGGCGCCCGCTCCGACAGGCACTGCCACGGCCGCCTTCTCCACGGCCAATACAACGGACATCATTCCCTGGATCGTGATCGAAAGCGGCGCCACCGCGACTGGCAGCAGCGCCGCCACCTTCGCCATTTACACCGCCACCGCGGGCCTCCAGCCGATGGCCGCTGGCAATTTCATTGCCACACTGCCCACCGTTGGTACGGCCAACAGCGCCACGGACACCAATGTGCGTCCGACGGCAACAGTGACCTTGTCAAATGCCACCACGAGCTATCAGAGCACCGGCATCAACTCTCTTACGCTGAACGCCGCCGGAGCAGGTGTCACTATCAACGCGATGGCCAACCTCTCCATCGACAGCGGCGGCATCCTGGCGACGGCCACCAACACCATCGGTGGTGCGGGCATGCTGAATGTCGCGGGCAACCGTGAGGCGCTCATTCATGTGTTTGGCTCGGCCAACACCCTCACGATATCCGTCCCGCTGGGAGGGACGGTGGCTCCAACAACCGGCGGCTTTACGAAATCTGGAGACGGCACGCTTGTTTTGGGGGCCACGAATGGCAACAGCTACACCGGCACCACCACGTTGAACCTGGGCCTCGTCAAGCTCGGCTCCTCCGCGCCGCAGAACGCTCTGTTCTACAAGTTCGCCACCGCGCCGGCCATCACCGCCACGGGCCCTGGCCAGGCGGCTGACGCCCTGGTGCTCAATTCCGGCGCGACTCTGGACCTGAACGGCCACAACCAGATCACGGGAGATCTTCTCAGCCGCGGCACCCTGCCCGGCTCCGGCGGCATCCTCACCAACACCGGCGCCACGCTGGCCACCTACACCGTCACGGTGGGCACCGCCCGCGACTTTGCCGGTCAGATCAATGGGAACCTCAACTTCGTCAAGACCGGCACCGCCGCGCTGACCCTGCGTGACAACAATCAGTTCACCGGCAACCTCACGATCATGGGCAGCTCGGTGATTCTCACCGACCAGGGAGCCTTGTCCGGCATGTCCACCGGCGACACCATCAGCATCCGCAACTCCCTGCTGCGCTGGGATGACTCCGGCACCCAGGAGTTGAACACCCGCATCTCCACCGACGTGGCGCTCTCGCTGGACGGCGGTGCGTTTGAGTACATCAGCCGCGGTGCGATGACGGACAGCATCACCCTGGGCAACATCAGCTTGACTGCAGGCACCAGCACCCTGCGTGTGAACGCCGGCAACGGCGGCTTTGGCGTCGCCACGCTCAATCTCGGCGGCACCTTCACCCGCGGCACGGGTGCGACTCTGAACTTTGCCAGCGGCACGGGTGTCGTGGGAGCCGGAGCCAACTTCACCGCTTCTTCCTCCCTGCTGAACACCAACACCAACGGCATCATCGGCGGCTGGGCCACAGTCAACTCCACGGACGGCACCACGGCGGCTGCCAACGTGGAATTCGCCACCTACGACCCGGTCGTGGGCATCCGCCAGCTCAACCTGGTGGAGCAGATCACCAGCTTTGCCGCCGCCACCTCGACGAGCAATGTGCGCGTCTCCGCCAACGCCACCGTCCTCTCCGGCGGCCAGACCGTCAACTCCCTCACCATCAACGGCGGCGCGGCCACCATCGCGTTCCTGAGCGGCAGTGACACCCTCACCCTGGACAGTGGCGGCCTGCTTTCCGGCTCCGATGCCAACGCCCGTTCCGTCGGCACCACCGCGCTGCGCGGCAGGCTCACTGCCACCGGTACGGAACTGTTCATCCACAGCGCCTCCAGCTCCGGCCTGACCATCAACTCGGACATCACCGGCACCCTGAGCCTGGTCCTCACTTCGGCGGGCACCAATGCGGGCGCGGTCATCGCGCTGAACAACGCCAACAGCTACATCGGCACCGCCTATGTGGACGGCGTGATCGTGAACCTCGGCGTCAACGGCACGACGACCACGACCAATGCCATCACGGGCGATCTCATCATCACCGGCGGAAACGTCAACGGCACCGGCTCAGGCGCGATCGCGAACTCGGCGGTGCGCCTGCAGGCCTCCAACCAGATCAATGATGCCTCGAACGTCACCATCCGCGGCGGCGCGCAACTGGACCTCAACGGCTTCAACGACACGGTCGCCTCCCTCACCTTCAACTCCCAGGGTGGTCTGAGTGACAGCGGTCCGCTGGTGCAGACCGGCGCGGGCACGCTGACCATCACGGGCGGCATCACGGCCACAAACCTGGACGACGTCCGCGCCATGGCCGTCATCGCCGGCAACATCTCCCTGGGCGCGACCACCACCATTACCGTGGACAAAGTGGCGGGAACCACGGTCCTCGGCACCCGCGGTGATCTCAACGAGCAGGTCGGCCTGGACATCGACGCCAATGTGTTCGGTGGCGCCACCCTCAACAAGGCGGGCCTGGGCGCGCTGATGATCGGCGGCGTGAGTGAAAGCGTGACCACCATCAATGTCACCGCGGGCTCCGTCATCACGGGCGCCGCCACCAACTATGCCAACGCGAACATCAATCTTTCCAGCGGCACGATTCTCGACACCCGCGGCGTCGCCATGACCGGCCGCGTGGGCAATGTCAGCGGCTCCGGCGTGGTGAAGAACTTCAGCCCCACCGCCGCCGGCACGCTGGTGACGGGCTCGGCGGGCACGGATGCCACGTTTGACGGCACCCTGGCGGCCGATTACACCACGGGCACCCTGAACGTCACCAAGGTGGGCGGCGGAAGCTGGACCCTGACGGCCGACAACTCGGCCAACATCCTGGGAACCTTGCAGATCAGCGCGGGCACCGTGAACCTCAGCGGCAGCACGGCGAAGGTGGGCTTCGTCACCACCATCCTTTCTGCGGGGGGCACGCTCACGCTCGACAACCGCACCAATGTTGTTAATAACCGCCTGGGTGGCACGACCAGCGTGCAATCCACCACTTCAGACCGTGTCATCTCAATGCGCGGTGGTGTGCTGAACTTCTTTGGCGGCAGCACCAATGTGACGGAAGCGCTGGGCACGGGCTCCACGGCGCTGACCCTTTTGGAAGGTGCCAGCAAGTGGAACCTCACGGCTGGCACGGCCGCCACCAGCATCACGCTCGGAACGGTTGTGACCCAGAGCGGCACCAACCGCGGCACGCTGACCTTGAACGCCGGCACAGGCATCCTGGGCGGGACAGCAGGTTCTGGACATGTCAATGTCATCGCCACCACCCCTGGCCTCACCTCCGGCATCCGGCCCGACATGATCGGCATCGACAGCAGCGGCATTGGTCTGGTGACGCATGATGCCAACGGCTTCCGCCTGCTCACCTCGGCAGATACCGGAGCAGGATTCCTCTACTTCAACCCGAACACCGCGGGAGCCAGCTTCCTGGGTACGGCCACGCCGCTGACCGTCACCGCCACGGGAGGCACTTCGTCCCTTGCCGTGGCCACTTCCAACGTGGACCTGACCACGGCGATCAGCCTGCATTCCAGCACAACGGTCAACAGCCTTGATCTCTCCAGCGGCGGTGGTCTGACCGCCATCGGTGGCGGTGTTTCCACAGCCACCAGCGCCACCACCTTGTTCACCGCGGCAGGCACGGTCAACACCCTCACACTGACCAGCGGCGCCATTCTGGCCGAGACTGGAAACAACGGCATCGTCGGTGGTGCGATCACTTCGGGCTCGGCCAATCTTTACTACCACACGACCGACAATCTCACCACCAGCGCCTACACGCTCGGCACAGGCCGTGTGGTGAAAGATGGCACGGGCACCCTGACCCTGAGCCAGCGCAGCCTCAATACGGGCGGCGGCTTTGATGTGCTTGAGGGCATCGTGATGCTGAACTCCGGCACCAATACGCTGCTGGTGGCCCAGACTGCGTCCACCGCGACGGTGATCGACCTCGTGGTGAACGGCGGTATTCTGGACCTCAATGGCAACAGCCAGGCCGTTGCCCGCCTTACCAACACCACCGCTTCCAGCTATGCCGTGAATGCCGGCACAGTGAGAAACACCGGCACGCTGGCCACCCTGACGGTCAACTCCACTGTGGGCAGCAACACCTTCGCGGGCGTGCTCACCGGCGCCCTGAACCTCGACAAGGTCGGTGTCAACAACCAGACCTTCACCTCTGCCAGCAACTACACGGGCACCACCACCATCCGGGGTGGTTCGCTGATCCTCCAGGACAGCGCCGCCCTCACGGGCGGTGGCGCGGTGAACCTGAACTATGGGACGCTCTCGCTGCTCAACAGCGGCCTGTCGTTTGTCGCGGCCCGCACCGGCGCTTCGGCGCTCAACTTCACAGGCGGTGCCTACTCCATCACGCCGCGTCTGGAGGGTGACACCGTCGCCACGGCTGGCGCGGTTAACCTTCTTGCGGGCCAAAACACCATCACCATTGCGGCGCAGCCCGGCCTCGGTGGCAGCCTCATTCTCAATGCGGGTGCCCTCAGTCGCACCGCGGGCTCCGGGGCGGTTCTCACGGTGACTTCCGGTACCGGCCAGATCGGGCGCGGAACAGCTGCCTCCGGCGGTCAGAGCGGGCAGCTGACTTTCTCCAGCGGCACCACGTTGACGAACAACATTCTCGGCGGATGGGCCACCAACGGCGTGGACTGGCTCACTTATCTCAGCACGGCATCGTCCACCGGTGCGCTGGGTCTGGGTGTTCTAGGTGACACGGCGTCGGGCTTTGCGGATTACACCACCACCATCACCGCAGCCGGCAACATCACCAGCTCCGCCACGGCCAACACGAAGGCCAACGGCAACTTCAACACCAACGTCAACGGCAACACCAGCCTGAACTCGTTTGCCCAGCTGGTGACCACGGCGGGGAACAACCTGACCTTCACAGCGCAGACGGACACGCTCACACTGACCTCCGGCGGCTTCGTCCACAGCGGCAACGTGACGAGCGCCCTTGGCCAGAATGTCGATGTGGGGCGCATCACCTCATCCGCGTCGGAACTCTTCCTGCACAACAATCAGAACGTGTGGACGATCAACAGCCGCATCATTGGGGCGAACAAAGTGGTGTTCTCCAGCTTGGGCGCCGGCACCACGGCCCTGACGGACGGCACTTCGACCCGTCAGCTCGTGGCCACGGTGGCGGGCACCAATGCCCTGGTGGCCAGCACGACCGGCTTGTTCGTGGGGCAGACGGTGACTGGACCTGGAGGATACTCCGGCACCATCACCGCAGTGGTGGATGGCACCAACGTCACTCTCAGCGGCAGTCCAACCGCAGGCAGCGCGTTCCTCACCTTTGGCGGCACGGGCGCCGTCTCCATCACTGGCGCGACGAACACCTCTGGCAGTGCCACGGTCACCTTTGCTGCTGCCAAGGCGGGTCTGTTTGTGGGGCAGCCTGTGTTTGGTACGGGTGTTGCACTCGGCACCACGATCAGCGCCATCTCCAGCGATGGCCTGACGGTCACGCTCTCTGCCGTCTCCACGGCAGCCGTCACGGCGTTCACCGCAGGCACTGCGGGCAACAGCTACACCGGTGGCACTGTGGTGAACGCCGGAGCCACCTTGCAGCTCAATCCGACGCGCGCCGGGGAAGTGGTGATCCAGGCGGCCGGCGGCCTGACCATCAACGGCGGTGCCGTCACCATGGGCAGCACCAGCATCTATGGCGCCATCGATCCGAACACCGTCGTGACCATCAACGGTGGGGGCTCGCTCACCTTCCCCAACTACACCTCCGTCGGCTCCGGTGTGGCCATTGTGAACACGCTCAACAGCCTCGTCCTCAACGGGAATGGCGGCACCACCGCATCCACCGTCGCGCTCGGCGCGCCGGCGGCTTCCCAGGTGCACAGGCTCGTTCTCAGCGCTGCCAATGCCATCAAGGTGGTCAATGACAACTACGCGGCCACCCCGACCATCAGCGGCACCTTCACCAGCGCCACCCAGGCGGCGACTTTGGAGTTTAGCAACGCCAGCCCGGTCATTGATGTTTCCGGTCTCTCTCCCATGGGTCTGCTGATCAGCGCCGCGATCACGCAGAATGCAGGCAACACCAATGCCATCAGCAAAACTGGCTCGGGCTCACTGATCCTGACCAATGCCAACAGCAGCTGGACGACGGGCATCACTTTCAACGGTGCCAATGCCGGGTCCATCATCATCGGCGGCAGCAGCACGCCGAACTCCGTCGGGTCCACTCCCACAGCCGGCCCGCTGGGGACGGGAACGGTCACCGTGGGTTCCACCGCGACCAACGCTGCCCTGCTCTCTGACGGCACGGCCGGCCGGACGATCTCGAACGCCATTGTCTTGAACAACAACCTGGACTTTGGCGGCACCGCCTCCGGGCATGGCCTCGTTCTCAACGGCACCTTTGACCTCGGCAATGGAACCCGCACCCTCACCGTGGTCAGCCCGCAGGTCACCACGACGATTGGCGGCGTCATCAGCAATGGCGGCATCATCAAGTCGGGTGACGGCATCCTGGTGGTGAGCAACACCAGCAACAGTTTCGTCGCGGGTCTGACGATCAACGCAGGTCTGTTCCAGCTCGGCGCTGCTGGCGTCATCCCTGATGCGAATGCCCTGACGGTGAATGCCGGCGGCACGTTTAACCTCAATAACTTTGATGAAACCGTGGCTTCCCTGGCCAGTTCCACCACCACCACGGGTGGCCTTGTCACCAACTCCGGTGCGGCGGTCAAGACCCTGACCCTCAGCGGAGCCAGCGGCACCACAACCTTCGGCGGCGTGATCACCAGCAGCACGGCAGCCAACCTCCAGCTGGTGAAGTCGGGTGCTTCCACTCAGATTCTCACCGGCCAGAACACTTATGGCGGCAGCACCACCGTCAGCGGCGGCGTCCTGGAAATCGCCAGCGGCGGCAGCCTGCGCGGCTCCAGCTCGCTGACGGTGAGCAGCGGTGCGATCTTCCGCATCTCCAGCACGACCAGCAATGTGGTGAGCTTCACCAATCCGACGACCTTCACCCCTGTGACTCTGGGCTCCGGCGGCGGCACGCTTCAGCTTGCCAGCGCCCTCTCCGGCAACAGCCAGCGCTTTGGCGCGCTGACCCTCTCGGCGGCTGGAACGCTGGACTTCGGCACCGGCAACTCCAACGCCCTGGCGTTCACCAGCATCGCCGGCGTGCCGGCCAACACGGTCACCGTCAGCAACTGGTCTGGCATCACCTACCTGCTGGGCACCACGGCTGACAGCGGACTGGCCACGCAGGACCGCCTGCTGTTCGCCACTCTGAGTGGCACGGACGGCGCCCTCATCTCAGGCTACAACTTCACCAACGACCTCGGAGTGCTCATCGGCCACGGCATGAAGCTGCAGAATGCGGCGACTGCGTCCACGCCGAATGAAATCGTGGCCGTGGCCGACACCGCTGCCTACTGGAGCGGCAACTATGGCACCAATGTGTGGGGCGATGGCTCCGCCACGAACACGAACTGGTGGACCACGGCCGCCGGCACCACCGTCGCCACCCTTCCCGGCATCGGTACGGATGTTTTCATCACCGCCACCACCCCGGCGAACTTCTTTGCCACGACCCTGCTGAACACCAACTACGAGATCAACAGCCTGACCTTCACCGGCACGGGCACGGCCAGCACGGCAGGCTCCATCGTCGCCAGCGGTGCAGGCGGGCCTTTCAGCCTCACCCTTGACGCTGCCTCAGGTGCAGGCATCACCGTCGCAGCCGGTTCGGGTGCGAACACGATCTCCACCAGCGTGGTGCTGGGCACGGCTGCCACGCAGACCTGGGCAAACAACAGCACCAGCCTCCTCACCGTCAGCGGCGGCGTCAGCGGCACCAACAAGAACCTGGTGGTCGCCACGACCGCAGGCGGTGGCGACACCACCATCAGCGGCAGTGTGATTCTGGGCAGCGGCACCGTGACCAAGAACGGAGCGGGCACGCTGAACTTCACCGGCGTCACCGCCAACACCTACACCGGCCTCACCACGGTGAACGGTGGCGAACTCGACCTGGGCAAGACCGGCGTCAACGCCATCGGCGGCAGCCTGATGGTGACCGCCGGCATGGCGAAGCTCACCGGCACGGGAGGCGACCAGATCGCCGACAGCGGCACGGTCACCGTGAACGGAGCCACGGCCACCTTTGACGTGAACGGCCAGACCGAAACGGTGGCCGGCGTCTCGCTCCAGGGCGGAGGCACCCTTCAGGATTCCGCGACCGGTGGCGCGCTCACCAGCTTGACGAACTTTGACATGCGTTCCGGCACGGCCAGCGTCATCCTGACGGGCAGTGTGGGGCTCGACAAGACGACTGCGGACACGGTGATCCTCAGCGGCGCGAACAGCTACACAGGCACCACCACGGTGAGCACCGGCGTGCTGCGCGTGCAAAACGCGGCGGCCCTGGGCACGACGGCGGGCGGCACCTCGGTGACCGCAGGGGCCACGCTGGAGATCGACAATGTGGCGGTCGTCGGAGAAGCCCTCACGCTCAATGGCACGGGAGTCGGCGGCAACGGAGCCCTCACCGCAACCGGCACCGCCTCCTCCTCGGGCGATGTTTCGCTCGCCACCGACAGCAGCGTCGGAGTGGCGGCAGGCGGTGATTCGCTGACCCTGAGCGGTGTGATCAGCGGCACCGGAACAGGTCTCACCAAAGTGGGTTCGGGCAGCGTCATCCTCACCGGCACCAATGCCTACACAGGCGGCACGACCGTCAGCGGCGGCACGCTGCAGCTCGGCAATGGTGGCACGGGCGGGGCGCTCTCCACCAGCAGCGCGGTCAGCGTGGCCAGTGGTGCGACGTTTGCGGTGAACCAAAGCGACACGGTGGTGCAAGGCACCGATTTCAGCGGCGCTGCCATCACCGGCGGAGGAAACTTCACGCAGGCGGGCTCCGGCACGACGGTGCTCACGGTGGCCAACTCCTACGGCACCACCACGGTGACCGGCGGGGTGCTGCAGGTCGGCACCAATGCCTCCACCACGGCGACCACGGGCACGGGCACCGTGACCGTAGGAGATGGCACGAATGCGGCAGTCCTGGCAGGCACAGGCACGGTGCTGGGGAACACCATCATCAGCAACGCCGCCACCCTGCGGCCGGGAGACAGCACCGCCTCTGGCATCAACCAGAACGGCACGCTGACCTTTGGCACCACGCTGGCGCCGGTGAACCTGACGATGCAGGGCTCGAGCTCGCTGGAAATCCAGATTTCGGCGCCTTCTCAAACCGCTGCCCTCACCTGGGAGCTCGGGCAGTATGTGTACAATGGCACAAACTATTCCGATGCCGGAACCCTCTTCAACGCAGAGACAACGGCCCGCAGCACTTGGGATGTGGCGCCTGCCGCGACGACGAACCATGACTACCTCAATGTGACCGGCACCTTCACGCTGGACGGCACGGTCAAAATCCTCGAGAACGGCACGCTCAGCTACGCTGCGGGCCAGGTCTTCAACCTGATCGACTGGGGCAGCATCAATGCGACGGGCTTCAATGCGGGCAGCGGATTCAGCGCGGGCGGAGCCTTTGGCGACTTCAACCTGCCGGATCTCAGCGCGCTGAGTCTTGCTTGGGATACCTCGGCCTTCGCCAGCTATGGCATCCTGGTGGTGGTGCCTGAAGTTTCCCGCACGCTGCTTCTGATGCTGGGCCTCCTGGGCCTGATGATGCGCCGCCGCCGCCGCGCCGCGCGTTAAACCGGGTCCGCATCAAAGAAGATAGCACTGATCTACTCCCGCATCTGGGGCGCGCCTCCAGGTACGGGGGAGCGGCCCTCCAGTTCGGAAGACGAGGAATGCGGCAGTGTCACAAACGGCGGGGAAAAGGGCATAAACGGCGGGCAAAGAAAGGAAAGGTTGCTTTTTCTCCGGCGTTTTGGCTAGGCTTATGAATGATCATGCCGTAGCTCGTCCGGGCGTGGCAGTGATCGCCCCATCTCTCCATAACCATGCAAAACCAAACAAACCAAACCACCCGTCGAACTTTCCTTCGCGGCACTGTGGCCGGCGCCGCCGGTCTCGCCGCATCCCGAGCCTTCTCCGCACCGCAGGGTGCCAACGGTGACGTTCGTGTCGCGGTCATCGGCTTCAATTCACGTGGCGCAGGCCACATCAAGAGCCTGGAGGGGATTCCGGGCGTGCGCATCGTGGCGCTGTGCGACGTGGATGCCAATGTGCTCGCCAAAGGGGTGGCCAACCAGGCCAAGAGAAACAACACCGTGACGGCCTACTCGGACTACCGGAAGCTGATGCTGGACCCCGAGGTGGACGCGGTGACCATCGCCACGCCGAACCACACGCACACCCTCATCGCCATGACGGCCATGCAGCATGGCAAGCATGTGTACGTGGAAAAGCCCGTGTGCCACAACATCTGGGAAGGCCGCCAGCTTCTGAACGCCGCCGAGAAGGTGGCAAAGAAAGGGCTCGTGGTGCAGCACGGCATGCAGCGCCGCTCCAGCCCCGGCTGGGCGCAGGCCATGGCCTGGCTGAAGGAAGGGCACATCGGCAAGGTGACGCTCTCCCGCGCCCTGAACTACAAGGCGCGCATTTCCACCGGCCTGGCCGCCGGAGACATCCAGCCCAAGGACGGAGTGATCAAGGGCACCTTCCACGACCTGCGGAACGTGAAGACCGACCCTGCCGGAGCGCCGCAGGATGTAGACGTGGACTACAAGCTCTGGTCCGGCCCGCGCGGCATGCTGCCGGTGCACCGCACGCAGTTCCACTATGACTGGCACTGGCAGTGGGCTTTCGGCAATGGCGACATCGGCAACCAGGGGCCGCACCAGACGGACGTGGGCCGCTGGGCGCTGGGAGATCCTGAGCTGCTGCCAAAGCGCGTGATGAGCTTTGGCGGACGCTGGGGCTACAAGGACGACGGCCAGACCGCGAACAACCAGATGGCCTTCTGGGCCTACGAGCCCGCGCCGCTGCTGTTTGACAACCGCGGTCTTCCCCTGAAGGACATGGACTGGAAGCAGGAGCCTGTTTACCGCATCAACGGCAAAACGGCCGCGGCCCGCGTGGGCAATGCGGTCCACTGCGAGGGCGGCTACATCATCGAGTCCAAGGCCTACGACAACGAGGGCAACACCATCAAGAAGTTTGATGACCTCGGCGAAGGCGGCGACCACATGCTGAACTTCATCAACTCCGTGCGCGCCGGGAAGATCATCAACCCGAACCTGCACGTCTCCCACGGCTACCATGCCGCCTCGCTGGCGCACCTGGCGAACATTTCCTACCGCCTGGGCAAGGCGGCGAGCGTGGATGAAGTGAAGGAGCGCCTCAAGAACGACAAGGCCGGTCTGGAGACCTTGGAGCACTTCGTGAAGAACCTCGAGGACAACAAGATCGACCTCAACGTGGACAAGATCAGCGCCGGCCCCTGGCTGGAGTTTGACCCCGTCTCCGAGAAGTTCATCGGTGAGTTTGCCGCGGAGGCCAACCAGCTCGCCACCGAGAACTACGTGGAGGAGTTCAAGCTGCCGGAAGTCTAAACGGAAAAGGACCTTTGAGTCTGCCGACACGCGCGGAGCTGGGAAACTGGCTCCGCGTTTGTATTTGGCCGGGAGTTGCTTCGGAGTAGCGTGGCTCATCATGGAAACTCCTCCGCCACCTCCAGGCCTGCCGTTGCACCCCGTCACGCAGGATGAAAAAACGCTGGGCATCGTCATGCACGTGCTCTGCCTGGTCGGATTTCCCATCCTGGGGCCGCTGGTGGTCTGGCTGGTGAAAAAAGATCAGAGCAGCTACATCGACCGCCAGGGCCGGGAGCTGCTGAATTTTCAGCTCAGCTACCTGCTCTACGGTTTTGTGTCCTTCATCCTCTGCTTTGTGTTCATCGGCATCCCGCTCCTGGTTGCGGTGGGCATCGCCACCGTGGTGCTGACCATCATCGGCATCGTGAGCGCCGCTGAAGGAAAGGTTTACCGCTTCCCGCTGACGATTCGCCTGCTGTGAGGCAAAATGGTTGCGACTTCTGTGCCGTGGTGGTAGCAGAGCCTCCCCATTTCCCCCTTCCTTCAGATGCGACCCAACCAACTTCTCCAAGCCATCGGTCCCGAGCTGCGCATGCAGATCATGACCTACCTGCAGACCGACCAGCGTGCTGCGTACAAGGCCGTCATTGAATCGCTCGCACCGGCGAAGCGCCTGCGTCCTGCGTTTATCCTGGAAAAGTCCCGCCCGAAGCAGGCGGAGTGGCTGCTGGAGCAGCTCAACACGAAGGGGAACGAAGAAGTGACGGCGCAGATTTTCCAGATCTGGCTGCTCAAAGGCCAGCCGCAGATGCTCATCACCTTCCTGGATGCCGCGCAGATCGCGCATGATGGCAAGGGTGAGGTGACCGAGCTGCCCGAAGTGATCGAAGACGACAAGGCCGAGGCCGCTGTGACGGCGCTTCTGGCTGCGTATCCTGCCAAGCAGGTGGCGCTCTATCTGAACATGTTCCAGCAGCAGCGCGAAGGTGGCTGGATCTCCCTCACGAAGGCCATCGATGCCCGCCCTGAGCTGAAGCTTGAAGCCTGAGATTATTTGCCATGATGGACGCCCTTGACCGCGCCATCGCCAATACGCAGGCGCATCTGGATGCCCTGCGTGGTGCGGAGGGGCATTGGGAAGGGCGTCTTTCCAGCAGCGCGCTCTCCACGGCCACGGCCATCGTGGCGCTGACGCTGGTGGATCGCGAAAAACACGCGGCGCATGCCGCGGATGGAGCGCAGTGGCTGTGTGAGCACCAGAACGCGGACGGTGGCTGGGGGGACACCACGCTGAGCAAGAGCAACCTCTCCACGACGCTGCTATGCTGGAGCGCGCTGCATCTGGTGGGGCAGAAGGGTTCTCCAGCCGTGCAGGCGGCCAATGCATGCATTGCCGCGCAGGTGGGATCGCTTGAGCCGACGGACATCGCCAGGGCCGTAACGGCGCGTTATGGCAAGGACAAGACTTTCTCAGTGCCCATTCTCATGCTCTGCGCGCTGTGCGGGACTTTGGGGGGGGAGCCGTGGCGGCATGTGATGGCGCTGCCGTTTGAGCTGGCCGCGCTGCCGCGCACCTGGTTTGGCGCCATCGGCCTACCGGTGGTGAGCTATGCGCTGCCGGCGCTGATTGCGATTGGGTACACACGTTTCAAGAATGCGCCGCCGGCATGGTGGAATCCGCTGCGCTGGCTGCGTGCGCTGACGTGGCCGCGCATCCGGCCGATGCTGAAGATGCTGCAGCCCAGCAGTGGCGGCTATCTGGAGGCCACGCCGCTGACGAGCTTTGTCACCATGGCCCTCGCAGGCGGCGGGCAGCTAGATCACCCCTGCCTGCCTTCGGCGGTGGAGTTCCTGGTGAACTCAAAGCGCGAGGACGGGAGCTGGCCGATTGACACGAATTTGACGACGTGGGGAACGACGCTCTCCGTTCGTAGTTCGGGCTTTAGCCCGTCTGACCAGAACGGGCTAAAGCCCGAACTACGTACATGGTTATTGGCGCAGCAGTACCGGGAGGTGCATCCGTTTACCAATGCGCCTCCGGGTGGGTGGGCGTGGACGGATCTGCCGGGTGGTGTGCCGGATGCGGATGATTCCTCGAGTGCGCTGATCGCTCTCAAAAAGATGGGGCATGCCTGTGATGCGGCGATTGAGCAGGGTGTGAATTGGTTGCTCGATCTGCAAAATCGCGATGGAGGAATACCGACGTTTTGCCGGGGCTGGGGAACGCTGCCGTTTGACCGCAGCACGCCGGAGATCACGGCACATGCGCTCGGTGCGTGGTGGAGCTGGCATGATGAGCTGCCGCCTGTGATGCAGCAACGCATTGGCAGAAGCACGAAGGCGGCGCTGGCGTATCTGAAGAGGGTGCAGTCGCCGGATGGCTCATGGATTCCACTCTGGTTTGGGAACGAGCACGCGGTGGATGAAAACAATCCGGTGTACGGCACGGCGCAGGTGGTGAATCATCTGAGCGGTGGAAAGGTGCCGGGGGTGGAAGACTTGCTTGCAAGCGGGCGCAGGTATTTGCGCGGCGCACGAAAAGCCGACGGGTCGTTTGGTGGAGATGCGCAGGCACCATCCAGCATCGAGGAGACAGCGGTGGCGCTGCATGCGCTAAGCGGAGGAGGTGATGATGTGAGGAAGAGTGTGGAGTGGCTGATAACCGCGACGGAGAATGGGACGCGTTTTCCGTGCTCACCGATCGGGCTGTACTTTGCGCGGCTGTGGTATCATGAGCAGCTTTATCCCGTGGTGTGGACGCTGGGGGCATTGAGAGCGGCCACGCAAAGTAGCCTTGTTCCTGCGGAACAAGGAGCGTAGCGCAAACAGTAGCGCTGGGAGTGCCGGGAGGTTTGGTGATTGCGAGAGAAATTCCTTGTTCCACAGGAACAAGGCTACTTTACTCCTGATCGACGGTGCTGGAGATATCCACAGGGGGCTCGCCTGCGGTTTCTTTTTCGACGGGCTGGACCTTGATCTCGACATTCACGGGTACGGCGCGGAGGCCTTCGATGATGCGCTGGAGGCGCTCGATGGTGGTGTCGGAAAGGGTGGGCTTGCTCACAGCCTGCTCGATCTTTTCCAGGCCGAGGGTGAAGGCGTTCATGTGGCCGGTGATGCGGTTGATGGGGTCGCTTTCACCTGCACCACCGGTGAGGAGGTTGCGCTTGAAGGTGCTCTTGATCTCCGCCCAGCGGATGACATCGGCCTCGGTGGAGAGGCCGTTGATCTCGCGCCACTTGAGGAGGTTGGATTCCGCGGCCTGGCTGAGGGTTTGCGCTTCACCGCGGTAGTGATCGGCAATAAGGCTGGCAACCTCGGCATCGGTCATGAGCGGGAGGATTTTCTCCGCGATCTTGTTCATGTTGCGGTAGCTGCCCTGGAGCTTGAAGGGCGGCTCAGTGCGGTAGGCGTCCTCCATGGCGGCGCTGCGCACGTATTCCTGATTCACGCGCAGAATGATCTCGCGCACATGCAGCAGCTTCTCCATGACGGCGACGGCTTCGTTGATCTCCTCGGCGCTGTAGCTGCCTTCAAACTCGACGCCTTCGCGTGTTCCTGTCTGCGCCACTTTTAAAACAGCGAGAGCATCGGCATGGCTGCGCGCGGCGATGCGGGCCAGCGTGGCATTGCTGGTGAGGCTGTTTTCAATGTAGCTGTCTTTGAAGGCTTCCTGATGGCCGCCGAGGATGTCGCCGAGATTGTAGGTGTCGGCACGGTTCGCCAGCATGTCAGGCACCTGGAATTTGCCGCCGACTTCGGTGTAAGGATTGCCGGCCATGACCACCGCCACCTTGCGGCCACGCAGGTCGTAGGTCTTGGCCTCGCCTTTGAACACGCCTTCAATCTTGCGCGTGCCGTCGCAGAGGGAGATGAACTTTTGCAGGAACTCGGGGTTCGTGTGCTGAATGTCATCAACGTAGATCATGACATTGTCGCCCATCTCGAAGGCGAGATTGAGCTTCTCAATTTCCTCGCGCGCGCTGGCGTTGGCGGCCTCGGCGGGATCGAGCGAAGTCACCTTGTGGCCGAGGGCGGGGCCGTTGATTTTGACCAGCGTGATGCCGAGACGGCTGGCGACATATTCCATGAGTGTCGTCTTGCCGTAGCCAGGAGGTGAGATGAGCAGGAGCATGCCCATCCGGTCAGTGCGCGTGTCCTTGCCGGCGGCACCGAGCTGTTTGGCGAGATTGGCACCGATGAGCGGGAGATAGACCTGGTCGATCAGGCGGTTGCGCACGAAGGAGCTGAGCACACCGGCTTTGAACTGATCCAGACGCAGCTCGCGGCGGCGGCCTTCGGCCAGGCGATGCTTGAGTTGCTGGAAGGCTTCGAAGGCGGGGACGACTTCGGCCTCGTAGCGCTGTAGACGCGCGGTGAATTCGTGGTAGTCGAGCTCGAGTTTCGCATCGGCGATGCGCGGGTGGGTGCCGATGAGGCCGGTGATGGTGGCACGCGCGGCGGGTTCGGGCGGGATCGTGGCGGGCGGCTGGTCGTGGGTGACGACCATGGCGGCGGTTTCAATCAAGACGCCTGGATCTGCCGAGGGATTGAGCGCGCTGAGCCATTCCAAGGCAATCTCAAAGGCCAGCAGCGGCTGTGCCGAGAGGGTGGCGAGCGTTTCTTCGAACTCTTTGGAGGCGTGTTTGACCGTGAGCTCGCGATGGAAGGCACGCAGAAGCTCGATGGCTGCCGCAGAGCGTATGAAGGGGTGCTTGGATTGCAGTTCGTCCAGAAGGCACGCGGCGATCTGGTCAGACGAAGCCCGCGGAAGAGGGCTTCCCAGCAGTTCTTCGACGCGCTTCCTCAGAAGGTCATCGGGCGCTGCATTTGAAATGCCGAGGAGATCGCGCATGCGGCCTTTGGACTGCATGCGTGCAGTGAGGGCTTTTTTGGCGTCGTCCTCGGGCCAGGCATGCCAGAAGAGGCGGGCATAGCCGCGGGCGGCGGGGGAGTGGCGCAGGAGGCCGAGGGCCTGCTGCATTTCGCGCAGGGGCTTGAGCAGGAGGCCCGCATCGTGGTCGTGGACGCCCTTGGTGTAGCCTTCATGGAAGCGCTGCGCCATGAAGGTGGAGACCTCTTCGCGGGCGCCGGATTTCAGCATCTGCCAGGCGAGGTATTCGGCGCGATAGACCTCTGCGTTTTCGGAAACGACGGCCTGCTCCCACACGCTGCGCAGCGTATCAAGATCAGGAGTACTCAGAGCTTCGAAGAAGCGTGTGCCGGTGAGATGGAAGGCGAGCGTGTTGTCGCGTGGGAGGATGGTGAGCTCCAGCGGCTGCTTGTTCACGCTGAACTGGTGCTGGCCGAGCTGGATGAGATCGCCACCGCCGACAAAGATTTCGGATTTATCGCGGATCTGCTTCAGAGAATCCTGCTGGACGGTCTTGAGGCGGGTTTGCAGTTCGTCGGCGCGGACGCTGTCGCCGAGCTTGCGCAGTTCTTCGATGAGGTCGCGCAGCTTTGCCACCATGGCGTCGGCTGCGAGCCAGGAATGCACCTCTTCGGGCTTGGCGAAGCTGGCGAGGCGGTTGCGGATGCTGGTGAGGATGCGCTCGGCGGACTGACCGAGGCTGCTGCAGCGGCGGTTCAGCGCATCGCTGAGGCTCTGGCGGCGCGATTCGAAGGCAGTCTGTACCTCCTCACGCTTCTTGATCAGCTCCGCGGCGTAGTCGTCGAAGTCGGAGAAGCGGGTCTCCATCTCCTCGATCTGCACCAGCACGCGGGTGAGCGATTCATCGCACTTCTCCGGCGTGGTGGCGACTTCGAGGTAGTTCAGCACGCTCTGGCTGAGCAGGCTGAGCTGGGCCTGAAACTGTGCCGCGCCTTCGGTTTTGGCGAGATCATTGCGGCGGTTCCGCAGCACGCTGCGCACCTGGTTGAGCTGCGCGAAGAGGGTGGAGATGCCTTCGATGATGCGCGTAGTCTCGGTGGCATCTTCAATCTTCAGCCCGCTGACAATGGCGGTCAGCATTTCCAGCTCGCTGCTGGATTTGGCGAGGGCGGTTTCGACCTCCTGCGCCTCGGTGACCTTCGACAATGCGGGCACGCGGGCCTGCTGCTCGGCGATCTGCCTGCGGTAGGGATCCAGCGACTCCGGCTTGAGCAGGAAGGTGACGCATTTGGCGGAAAGTTTGTCCGTGCCTTCCGCCACCGCCTTGTCCATGCGGTCGATCTCCGCGGCGTCGGTGTAGCGCACATCGCGCAGGGCGATGATCTGGCCGCGGAGCTCGCGCAGGGAGGTGAGGAGCTGGACGAAGCCGAGAATGTCAGTCGGCTCCGTGTTGGTGGCAACGCTGAGGGCCTTCTGTGATTTTTCCTGCAGCGCGCTGGTCTGGTCCGCCGCGGTCTTGCGCATGCGGCTGACTTTTTCAAACTCGCCCAGGGCGGCCTCGGCGGTGCTCTTGATCTCGACGAGGATGTTCTTGAGATCGTGCGTCTCGGCATTGCCGATCCAGAAGTAGCTGTCGGCGATGTCGCCGCAGGCGCGGGCGAGCTCGACGTAGAGGCCGGAGAAGGAGTCGTCCTTGGACAGCAAGGTGAGCACGCCATTGCATTCCGCCATGGCGCGCACGATTTCGGCGTTGCCGATTTTGCTGAGGAAGGTGTGGGAGGCTTTGGCCTCGCTGACATCGGCGGAAAGGAAAGGCGTGCGCCAGACCTGGAGGACGTGGTGCTTGCGCGGTTCTTCATCCGCCGAAAAGAGCACCAGCTCGCCGCTGGGGAAGAGGCTGAAGCCGTGGCAGGGCTGCGGCGTGGCGACGCTCTGCGTGATGAGGTTGTAGCTGAGCAGCAGGTAGCTGCCGCTTTCGAGGTGGCTGAAGACAAAGAGCGTGTCCTCGCCATTGGCGGCGGGGATGCGCTTTTCAAAACGCATGGGCGGCAGGCCGGTTTCAAAGCGCTTCACCTCGCCCGTCTGCAGCACGTAGCCATGCGGAAAGAGAACGCCATGGCCGTCCGGGAGGAGCACGCAGCTCTCGGCAATGCTGTCGATGCGGTGCGCCTGGCGCGTGCGTTCATTGAAGACCAGATGGCGCCAGGTTTTCTCCTGGTAGGGCAGGAGCTTGAGCAGGATGAGGCTGCCGACGATGGCGTAGTACACCTCCGCGTCATCGAGCGTCTGATCCTTGTTTTCGACGGGCTCGCTGTAGATGCCGCGGCCGGTGGCGGTGTTGTTTTCCACCTTCACCGTGAGGTCGCCGCCGATGGTCTCGACAAAGACGCGGTCCTCGATGCTGATGTGCGGGTGGTCGCCGTGGATGTACATGTCCCGCGTGGCGCGCTTCCATTCAAACTCCTGCGGGGGAGGAAAGACAAACTCGTGGTCGCTGCGATTGCCGAGGTACTTGAGCGTGCCGCGGTCATCATCCACCAGCCACTTGAAGGTCTTCACCTCCGTGGCGCGCTGGCCCACCTGAAACCCGAAGTAGAGATGCGGGCCGATGCGGTGGAACTTCAGGAAGGTGGCCTGCTTGTAGTAGTTGTAGAGGTAGGCGAAGTCCTCTGCGAACTGCGGATCGCCAAGCAGGTTGTCCTTGTTCGGATGGAAGCTGTGGTCGGCGGGATGATAGTCATACACCGCAAACACATCCTCGATGCGCATGGTGCTGCGCAGGCCCAGGTGGACATTGTAGCCAAAGATAAAACGCTGCGGGCCGATGGCCGCGAGATCCCGCGGCACGCAGTTGTTCTCCGTGGTGAGCCGCGTGGTGGCGAGAAGGGAGGTCTCGATGCCTCCGAACTCCGCCTTGCGGTCCGCATTGAGAAGATCCAGCCGGCGCTGCAGTTCCGCGCCATGTTTGTTCAGGCGCTGGCGAATGACCTCATAGGCGCCGGCTTCAAGCTGCGGAGAAGGTTGGGGAGATGGAGGCGTGTCGGCCATTAGAGGGCGGTTAAAGGTGCGGAACCCCGTTGGGGTTCGGACAAATGGGGTGGTGGAGGGCGCCGGTGTACCAGGGTTGCGCCGAGCCGCAACCCTTCGCTATGGTGCGGTGTCCCTTTGGGACACGGGTGGGTTTGGGGCGGTGGGAGTTTCGCGGCGTCATTTGCGCGGTGGCCCTTTGTGACAGGGCCAGATTCGGACTGATGGGAACTCTGCGGCGTAGTTTTTATACAATACCTCTTCGACGTGCTTCTGGCTTGAAGCCCAAAGGGCTTCAGCATCATAGCGAAGGGTTGGCGAGCCTTGGCGAGCCTACCCTGGTAAGCGGCGATAAGGGTCCAGGTCCGCAAGGCAGAACCCCAACGGGGTTCTGCATCGGCTTGGTGGAATTGTGTTTGCGAAGAGCGGGGGATGTCGAACGATGAGAGATGCCTCAATCGCTGGCCAACATGATCGTGCATCTGGTGTTCTCGACGAAGGATCGGGAAGCGTGGTTTAAAGATGCTGAGAAGATGAATTCTGTGCATGCCTACCTGGGCGGCGTTGCGGCGACGTTGGAATGTCCGACCATTGCAATTGGGGGTGTGGCGGATCATGTGCATATCCTTGCGCGGATGAATCGCACGATTTCGCTGGCTGAGTGGGTCAAAGAATTGAAACGCGCCAGCACGGTGTGGATGCAGAAGGAGTGGCCGGAGTTTGCGGCGTTTCATTGGCAGGCCGGATATGCGGCGTTTTCCGTGAGCCAGTCGAACACGGATGCGGTGGTGGAGTATGTGCACCACCAGGCGGAGCACCATCGGACGAAGACGTTTCAGGAGGAGTTCCGTGCGTTGTTGAAAAAGCACGGCGTCGAATGGGATGAGCGGTATGTTTGGGATTGAGGAGGGTGATGGGTGTAAAGCCGGTGCGGAACCCCGTTGGGGTTCCTTGAAGAGAGCTGGCGGGTTCTTGGGCGCGTACCAGGGTAGGCTCGCTAAGGCTCGCCAACCCTTCGCTATGGTGCGGAAGCCCTTTGGGCTTCGCCGAGCGGCAGGCGAAGGGTGATGAGCTGCGTTCATTAGACTGACGCGGTTACTTCTTCGCCGCCTTGGCCGAAAGCAGGCTGCTCACAGTCTGCTCCGTCAGGCCGAAGCGGGAGGCGGCGCCGAGCATGCCGGTGAGCTTGTTCAGGGTGGTTGAGTCGGGGTTGAGGGAGATGAGCTTGGCGAAGAGGGCGCTGAGGGTCAGGTTCTTGGTGTCTTCGGAGGTGAGGCCAAACTGGTCGATGGTGTTCTTGAGCTGGGCTTTGAAGTAGTCGGGATCGCCGTTGAAAAAGGTTTCCTTCACGTCGGTGAGCGTGCGGCTGCCGTCCACCAGGCGGTCGATGGCGCGGGCGTTGCCGATGGCGGTGGTGATTTTGTCGAAGAACTGGCTTTCGCCGCCCACGATTTCGATCTTGGCGGACTTCATGGCCTCGCCGAGCACGCCGGCCTGGGCGGCGGCGATGTCCTTCTGAATATTGATTTCTGCAAGGGCCACCGCCTTGTCCTTGTCGAGCGTGAGCTTGAACTCCTCGTGTTCGCGTCCGGCGTTTTCGAGCAGCTTCATGGCCTGCGCCTTCTTGGTGATGCCATCGGCTTCGGCAGCGAGCTTGAGCTGCGCCACTTCGGCATCCACGGTGCCCTGTTTCTGCGAGGCTTCGGCCTTGGCCAGCAGCACCTGGGCTTCACCGAGACCAATGGCGGCTGAGGTGGCGGTGCGGCCTTCGGCCAGAGCCTTCTCAGCAGCGGCTTCCTTCGCGGCGGACTCCTGGCGGGCCTCGGCGAGGGTGAGCAATTCCTGGGCGTGCAGCTCGGCGGCCTGCTTAGCGGCCTCGGCGGCTTTGATCGCAGTGAAGGCGGCCTGCTCGGCGGCGAGCTGCGCGGCCTGCTTGGCGGCCTCGGCTTCCTTGATCTTTTGAATGAGCTGCTCCTGGGCGAGCTTTTCGGCATTGGTCAGCGCCACCTGCTTCTCGCGGTCGGCCGTGGCGAAGGCTTCGGTGTCCTTCATCTTCTGCTGCTCGACGACGACAGTCTTTTCCAAAGCCACGCGGTCTTTGATGACCTCCTGGATGTTTTTCTTCTCCAGTTCGACGGCCTTCTCCTTCTCAATCGATTTGAGCGTGGTGATGCGCTCGCGGTCGATGATCTCAAGATTGCGGTCGCGGGTCACGCGCTCCACTTCGACGGCGTCGGTGCGCTCCTTGTTGCGCTGGGCCACCAGCACCTGGCGCTCCTTGTTCTGCGTGGCGATGGCGATTTCTTCATCGACGGTGATTTTGGCGCGCTCGGCCTTCAGGCGTTCTTCTTCCTGCACCTTCATCATCTCGGCGGTCTCGCGGGCGCGCACGCTTTCGACGTCGCGCTTCTGCTTGGACTCGGTCTCGGCAAGCTGGCGCTCCAGCTCCAGGATGGCCTCGCGGGCCTGCACATCCTGCTGCTTGATGACTTTTTCCTTGTCGCGCTGGATGTTGTTGGAGAGCTTCGCCTGGGCGGCGGTGAGCTCGGTGATTTTCTTGATGCCCTCGGCGTCGAGGATGTTGTCGGGGTCGAGATTTTCGAGGCGGGTCTGCTCCAGGAAGTCGATGGCGCAGTCGTCGAGCGTGAAGCCGTTCAAATCGGTGCCGATGACCTTGAGAATCTCGCTCTTGAAGTGGTCGCGCTCGTTGTAGAGCTGCACGAATTCAAAGCGCTTGCCCACGGTTTTGAGGGCTTCGGAGAATTTGGCGTCAAACAGCACGCGGATGGTGTCCACGGTGCTGGCACGGGCGCAGCCGATGCTCTGGGCCACGCGCAGCACATCCTCCGGTGTTTTGTTCACGCGCACGAAGAAGGCCACCTTGATGTCCGCGCGGAGGTTGTCTTTGCAGATGAGACCTTCGTGCGCTTTGCGCTCGATTTCGATGCGCTTCACGGAGATGTCCATGTTCTCAGCCTGATGAGCCACGGGAATGACGACCATGCCGTTGAAGGTCACCTTGGTGCCGCCGATGCCGTTGCGCACGATGGCCTGCCCCTGCTGCACCTTGCGGAAGAACCGCGAGAACAAAATCAGGATCCCGAGGAAAATGCCAACGATGATGACTCCGACAAGGAGGCTGCCTTCAAGGAGGAGTGCGATGGGTAGAGGTGAGGTCATAGGAGTGAGTGGAGAGTGGAGTGAAAAGCGGGTGTGGGTTCAGTTTTGAGGAGCAGGTTCGATCAGGTAAAAGACATGGTCCGGGCCGGCGGAGACCACCGTGGCGGGGTCGCCACGCTTGAGAGGCGCGGCGCCGGGCTGCGTGCGGACATTGATGAGGAGCGGAACATTCGCGGTGGAGATTTCCAGCTGCCCATAGCAGGCATCCGCCTCCGTGGAGGTGACGACGCCGGTGCGGCCGATGACGTCCTCCGCCTCGGAGTCGGCATCGGCCATGGCTTTGAAGAGCTTGCTCACCGGCAGGGTGGCGAGCTTGGTGGCGAGGAGACTGCCCAGGAAATTCGGCAGGAGCAGCAGCGCCGCCTGCCCCAGGCTGTCGGCCTCGTTATACCACTCATTCAGCGCCAGGGAGCCGAGCCAGAGGAAAACCACCATGAAGCTGAGCCAGACGACGAGGGGGACCTGCGAGAAGCCCAGGAAACGACCCACCGAAAGCCAGGCGCCGCCGGTGCTCAGGCCGTGGGCGTGGGCATGCGCGTGGCCGTGCGGGGTGTCCGTGCCGCCACCAGCATCCCCATCCCCGATGAGGTCGTCCGGCAGGTCGGACTCGAAATCCAGCGCCCCGAGGAGCACCAGGAGCCAGTAGAGGACGACCAGGGCCAGGAGGAGGGACAGCAGGAGCTGCTGAGGCTGGATGGCGGCTTGAAAAAGTTCTGACACGTATGAAAAGCGGGCGGATTTGATGTGCGGGGGATATAAGCAACTGACCCGAGACGAGGCGATTACAATTTTGAAGATCGTCTTCAGGGCCTCTATTCCACCCGAGGTGCCCAGACCTGCGGGCATAAAGAAATTTCTGGCCGCGCAGTTCAGCCGGGCGGCGCGGAGGGCCTGATATGAACCGTGAGAGGGATTGACAACCCCGGCGCTGCTCCTAGAATCGGCCTCAATTCACCCCGAACAACAGCATAGCGAATAGCGTCAGTCAGTGGAGGTTACCGGCATGAGGAACACAGAATTTGAAGACGAACGGCGTCCCCCAAACCCGCCGTTGCACTCCGAGAAAATCGTCACCGATCGGAAGATCTTTTTCCTCGACCTCAAGGAGAACGACCGCGGCAAGTTCATCAAGATCACCGAGGACGTGCGCGGCCGGCGTGACACCATCATCCTCCCCATCGACGCGGCGCAGGAGTTCATGGATGCGATGATGCGCACCCTGGACGCCGCGGGCTCGGATGAGTGATACCAAACCGCTTGAAAACGCGGTCTTTATCTGAGCCGAACGTTGAGAAGCGTACCATAAGCAGGCGTCCTCGTCTTGAAGGACAAGGGCCTTCCGTATCATAGCGAAGGGATGCCGAGCCTTGGCGAGGCTTCCCTGGTACGGGCTTTCACACGTTCCGCAACACGCCTGGGTTTTCGCAGCTCCAGCGCACGAGAGCCAGTCCACTCATCCCATGATCCTGCCCCCCGGGCCCGTTTGTAATTGATCGTGGTATGACATCACGCGTGGGGAGCCTGCTGCTAAGGCCCTTCGTAAAACGCGGAGACTTCGCCCGCAGGCGGGAGGCCGGCATGTTCATTGCGGCCGGCAGGGGTGCCTGCATCGATCCTCACACAAACTTGATCACATGCTTCTGCCCGTGCTCGTCGTGCGCGGGATTGAGCGCCCGCAGCTCGAATTCGGCGCGCTCTGAGCTGATGCGCGCGATCACCCAGCCATTCGGACGCTTGGGATTGAAGACGTAGCCGACGGGAGGCAGATTGATCAGCGGGAGGCCGGTTTTTTCGTGCTTGGATTTCAGCCAGGTGTGGGTGTGACCGTAGATGTAGCCCTGGACCTTGGGGTAGGAGGCCAGGAGGTCAAAGAGCGCATCGCTGTCCTGCAGGCAGGTGCCTTTAAGCTCATCGGTCATGCTGGGCTGCATGGGGTTGTGATGAGCCACGATGAAGGTGGGCTTGTTGGGGGCGTTGCGCAGCTCACGTTCGATCCACACAAGCTGCTGCTCGCCGAGGCGGCCCGGGGTTTTGTTCACCAGCTCCAGCGAGTCCAGCAGCACCCAGTTCACCAGGGCGCTGGTCACGGTGGCCACGTGCTTGTCCGGCACGTTCATCGGGCGCTCGGCATTGGGCGGTGGCGGGCCGATGATCACGTTGAGGAAATTGTTGCGGTGGTCGTGATTGCCCAGCGTGCAGTGGATCTGGATGGACTGCTCACGCAGCGCCTGGATGCAGTGGGTGAAGGCCACGTAGTCCTCCGCCTTGCCGTCCAGGTAGGCGCAGTCGCCATTGACGATGAGGCCGAAGGGCTTCTGGCCGATCTTCAGCACCTGATTGGCGCAGCGGCGGAGGTTCTCAGCCATGCACGCGCCGCGTACCACCAGCGCCTCGTCCTCGGCGATGTGCGGGTCCGAGAAGAGCACCCAGGTCTGCTCGGGGATCTCCAGCGCGGGCAGTTGCGTGGTCAGGGCACCCACGGCGGCGGCCGTGCCGTGCTGCAGGAAGCTGCGGCGGGAGAGAGGGGGAATGGAAATGGGCATGGGATGGGAAAAGGAAGATACGCTGGTCGGAGGGAAGATCGTGCGGACTCAATGGCGGGCTCAGGTGCCAAAGTAGCGGTCCCCGGCATCGCCGAGTCCGGGGACGATGTAGCACTTGTCATTGAGCCCGTCATCAATGGCCGCCGTGACGATGGGCACATCCGGGTGCGCGTGCTCCATGGCGGCGAGTCCCTCCGGGCAGCTCACCGCACAGACCAGGGTGATGCGCAGGGCCCCGGCTGCCTTGAGCTGGCGTGCGGCCTCGCACGCGCTGCCGCCTGTGGCGAGCATGGGGTCCAGCAGAAAGACATCCGCGGCGGAGAGGCAGGCGGGCAGATTGGAGTAATAGGCGTGCGGGAGGGCGGTTTCCTCGTTTCGTTTGATGCCCACATGGGCGACCACCGCCTCCGGCACCAGGGGCAGGATGCCATCCAGCAAACCCAGGCCGGCGCGCAGGATGGGCACAAACACCAGCGGCCGCGCCAGCTGCGAGCCCTGCGTCTCGATGAGCGGGGTCTGGACGCTGATCTCGCGCACGGGCAGCTCGCGTGAAGCTTCGAGGAAGAGCATGCGCGCCAGGTGGTTCAGGTGGCGGCGGAAGTCGTGCGATGGCGTGCCCACGGCACGGATGGCGGCGAGATGGCACTGGGCCAGGGGATGCTGGACGACGACGGGCTGCATGGGGCGCACCTAGAGCCTCATTTACCCCGCATGGCAAAGTTTTCCGCCGCCTGGATTGACGGGTGTGTTACCATGATGGCATGAAAACAAGACTCTGCATGGGGACTGTGCTCGCACTCCTTTTAGGCGCTTGTGAGACGGCGGGCAGAAGAGATGGAGCGAGCTATTACTACCCTTCCTCAAACCCGGGTTCAGTCAGCAGCGGTGCACCGATGAGCCAGAGCATCGCCAGCATGGCCGGCAGCAGCGGCGCTCCGGTGCCGCGTGGTGGTTATGCCCCCGGCTCGGGACCCACCATGATGCCGCAGGGAAACGGTTTCATGTATCAGCAAAATGTGTCCGGGCCTTTCGGCAGCCGCAGCTCGACGGGTGTCATCAATGCCTACGGCGGAGTCCAGAGTTATCAGACCATCGGAAACATGCCGGTGTATCCCGGCATGCCGATCTACAGCCCCTACCCCACCTCCTATGGCAGGCTCCCCTCAAAGCCGGTGTATGTGCCCGGCGTGGGAGGAGCGCCGGGCTATTACATGAATCCCAGCACGGGAGCACGGGTGCAGGGTCCGTGAGCCGGTCTGGTTAATCCTCCTTCTTCGCCTGCGCCCGCTTGGCCTCCGCCCGGTGCTTGAGGACTTCAAAGACGATGGGCAGCAGGGAGACGACGATGATGAGAACGAAGACGAGCTTGAGGTTGTTCTTGATGATCGGGATGCTGCCGAGGAAGTAGCCGGCAATGCTGAAGCTGAGCACCCACACCAGGCCGCCGCCGAGGCTGTAGCAAAGGAAGCGGCGGTAGTCCATGCGGCCAAATCCGGCGGTGAAGGGGGCGAACGTGCGCACGATGGGCACGAAGCGGGCCAGGATGATGGCCTTGCCGCCATGCTTCACGAAGAAGGCCTCCGTCTTGGCCAGGTAGTCGCGCTTGAACCACCGCTGGTTCACGATCCACCCGCCCGCCTTGCGGCCGATCCAGTAGTTCAGATTGTCCCCGATGATGGCGGCGCACATGAGCAGTGGGATGATGAGCTCGATGCGGATCATCCCCTGGGCGGACAGCGCTCCCACGGCGAAGAGCAGAGAGTCGCCAGGCAGAAAGGGCATCACCACCAGGCCGGTCTCGCAGAAAATAATGGCAAACAGAAGGCCGTAAATGAGCGTGTCATGATCCTTCGCGAACATTTCCAAGTGTTTGTCGATGTGCAGGACGAAATCTAAAATCTGGGAGATCATGGGGGCCGAATCTCCGGCGTCAGGGCGGTGCGGCAAACGAAAACTCATGCCGATCTCGACAGGATCGCATGAAAAAAGCCGGGGCATGGCGCCCCGGCTTCCGCTGGTTTGAAGTTTGGATGCGCTCCAGGCGGCTTACTTCAGCTCCGCCTTGACCACTTTCTTGCCTTCGATCTTGAGGCCGTCGATCTTGCTGAACTTTGCCGCCGTCTCCGCCATGCTCAGGTTGTCATTGGCGGATTCCATGAAGCTGCCGAAGGCGTCAGCATTGTCCATGAGCTTGTCGAACTGGATGTCCACGTAGGTGATGGTGCCGTCATTGAGATTCGTGGCGTCAGAGCTGGCGATGCCGCTGGCGCTTTTGACTTCCACCGCCAGACGCATGCCGGCAAACATGGGCTTCATCATCGCCATCTGGTTCTTCATCATGGCGATTTCTTCCGGCGTTTTCTTCGGCTTGTCGGCGCCGCCGTTCTGTTTTTTCTCGGCATCAGGATTGGTGATGGTGAGGGTGGAACCGCTCAGCGCAAAGGTCATCGGCTCCTTGCCGGCGGCGGGCTTGCCTTCCTGCTCCGGCTCAAACGGCACGTACTTCAGCTTGGAAAGATCAGCCACGGCGAAGACCACCTTCGTGCCAGTTTTCCCATCGGGGGTCTTGACTTCCTCGTGGGATTTGACGGTCACGCCCTCGCCGAGCTTCTTGGCGCGCTCCGCGGCCTTCTCCTTGTCCATCACGAGGCCCTTGAGCTGGGCTCCCTGGTCGCCCTGCATCATGGCCGCGAGCTGGGCGCCCATGAGGACGCTCTCCTCGATGGTGGCGGTGCCGTCTTTATTGACAGTGACGACGGACTTGATTTCAATGCAGGAACTCAGCACGAAGGCGGCTGCGGCGAGGATGAAAGAATAGATTTTCATGAGGGTGGCAGACTAGGCGTGTGGATTTTTCTTCCACAAGTGCAAAGAGTACGATTTTTTACCATCGCAGAACGGCGCGGATGCCGCTTGCCAAACGGTCCACTTTCTGAAACAAGTCAGGCATGGACTCCCACGAAGTGATCAGCAAGGCCGTCGAGGCGACCAGCTTCAAAGAAGTGGCGGCGCAGATGGGCGTGTCCCTCTCGCTCGCCTACAAGTGGTCCCAGCCGGACGAGCAGCAGGGCAGCGGCACCTCCAATCCGCTCGACCGCGTGCGCCAGTTGTTTGAAATCACCAAGGATGCGCAGCTCATCCAGTGGCTCTGCCACAAGGCCAACGGGGTCTTTGTGCAGAATCCCCACGGCGGCGGCCCCCGGGGCATGGAGCTCATGCCGGCCACCCAGGAGATCGTGCAGCAGTTTGCCGATCTGCTCACCGCCATCAGCCAGGCCGCCGCTGACAACCGCATCAACGAGAAGGAGGCTGCGCACATCCGCACCGTGTGGGATGAGCTCAAGCGCTTCACCGAGGGCTTCGTCCGTCTGTGCGAGAAGGGCGAGTTTGCCCATCTGGCGGACGAGATCAAAACCCACCGCAGCATGAAATAGCTCGCGGCCCTTTTTCCACCCAGGAATCCCGAAGCCATGCCCGCCACCGGCCCGCTCATCGTCCGCCACGAAGGCCACACCCCGCGTGAACGCAGCACCTGCGGCTGGCGGGACCGCCTCATCAGCCGCGAAGACGTGGAGCTCTCTCCCGCAGCCTGGGCCCATGCGGTGGACATCGACGGGGCCAGGCTCCACTACCACAAACGCTCTACGGAGCTCTACTATGTGCTGGAGGGCGGCGGCAGCGTGGTGCTGGACGGCGTGGAGGAGCCCGTGAGCAAGGGTTCCCTGGTGCACATCCCGCCGGGAGTGGTGCACGGGGCTCGGGGAAAGATGCGCGTCCTGGTCGTAGGCATCCCGGACATCGCCGAGGACGATTATTTCGAGGTGGAGGACGGGGGCTAAAAAAGCGCGAAAAAGTACACGCAATTTGGCGGATAGAGGCGATTGGTATGGAACCTGCACCTTTTTCCCCGCCATGAACGCGTATTTTCTAGTGGCCGTTCTGCTTTGCCTGAAGCAGCTCAAGCAGATTGAGCAGTTTACTCATGACGACTGGATGGTCGTCACCGCCGTCGTCTTCATTTCCATCGCCCTCGTGATCAGCCACAAGGTGCATGAAGTCACGGGCCGGTAGGGCGGGGAGGGGAGTTTGCCGTTGTTGACGGTGGTTGAACGGCTGTGATATCGCGATAATGGAATGAGCCGTGGGACAATCGAGCCCAGGGGGGCACGCGGAGAGACAACAAAAAGCCCTGCAATCCGTCGAATTGCAGGGCCTTTGAAATTGGTTGCGGGAGTAGGATTTGAACCTACGACCTTCAGGTTATGAGCCTGACGAGCTACCGGGCTGCTCCATCCCGCGATTTTGTTGGGTGGGTAGATTCCGCCTTCTTCGCAGATTGGCAACCTGTTTTTCGAATACTTCGCATGTTGACCTGCAACATCCCCCGTGGCTTCTCGTTTGCTGCTTCCCTCATGAAAAATATTGCCTTCACTCTCCTGCTCGTACTCACGGGTCTCCCGGCTCTGGCCGCTGATTCCAAACCTGCCGCCGCTGCCGCCGCCGCAGACAAGCCTTCGCCCATCGGCTACTCGGACACGCCGGTCATTCCGGGTACGAAGTGGAAGGTGCACGACATCGAACGTCCGCGTCCCGAGGCCGTGGCTCCCGGGGAAAAGCCAGGAGATCCGCCGGCAGATGCGATCGTGATTTTCAATGGCAGCAACTCCGACGCACTCCAGGCAAAGGAAAAAGACGCCAAAGGCAAGGAGACCGGCAAAATCATTCCCTGCCCGTGGAAGGTCGAAGAGGGGGTGATGCTGATCTCCGGCGGCGACTGCTGGACGAAGCAGGAGTTCGCCAGCTGCCAGCTCCACCTGGAATGGATGAGCGAGCCAAACACCAAGGGGAACTCCCAGAAGAAGGGCAATGCCGGTGTGTTTTTCATGGACCGCTACGAATCCCAGATGCTGGACACCTACAACAACCCCACCTACGCCGACGGCATGACCGGTTCGGTGTACGGGCAGACGCCGCCGCTGGTGAATGCCGTGCGTCCAGCCGGTCAGTGGCAGGTCTATGACATCGTCTTCACCGCGCCGAAGCTCGAAGGCGGCAAAGTGGTGGAGCCCGCCTACATCACGACCTTTGTGAACGGCGTCTGCGTGCAGAACCACACGAAGATCATGGGTCCGACGAAGCACAAGAACGTCACGGATTACAACGGCGAGTTCCCTGAGAAGGCGCCGATCCGCATCCAGGATCACAAAAACGAACCGCCGGTGCGCATCCGCAACATCTGGATCCGGCCGCTCTGAAGCGGCGCGCGCACTTTTTTCAAACCCTGGCAGAGGCCGGAGGGCACCCTCCGGCCTCTGCTGTTTTGTGCCGCAAAGGTCAAAGGTAAGGAAATGGTAAGAATGATACGGTATTTATGATAATTCCATTGAAGTTAATAAATCGCACCCTATAAGTACAGGGTTATTCGTCGAAATGGATCAATTCTCATAACCACCATGCCATGGCCCGCCTGCATTCCAGACAGAGGCCTAAGCTTTCCTTTACTTCTTTGATTATGTCGCTCGCCCTTCACCCGCGCTCTATCAAAGCCGCCGCCCTTGTGGGCAGCGGTCTTGCCTCATTCGCGCGTACGCGTCGTTCCACCGAGGCATCCATTTTGACCTTCCACGGTTTGAGCGAAGGGAATGGAGATCCGGCGATTCTGGACTGGGCACTGCATCTGCCGGTGGAGGTGTTTCGCGACATCTGCTGCATGCTGGCGAAGGATTACCGCGTGATCTCCATGGCGGAGCTCATTGATGCACGCACCCGCGGCACCACGCTGCCGGCGAACTCCGTGGTCATCACCTTTGATGACGGCTATGCCTCGAACTACGAGCTTGCCTATCCCATTCTGCAGGAGTTTGACCTCCACGCCACGCTCTTCGTCACCACGGGGTTTCTCGATGGTGATGACATGCTGTGGTTCCAGCGTGTGGATCTTGCGCTGGGTCGTACGCGGAAGGAACTGCTCGACTGGCAGATCAACGGCAGAACGCTGCGCCTCTACCTCGGCACACGGGAGCTGCGCCAGCAGTCGCTCCTGCGGCTGATGCCCGAGCTGAAGGAGCTCACGCACTCAGAACTCCTGAGCGAGGTGGACCGCCTGGAAGAAGCGCTGGGGGTGTGCGAGCCCGGCATTGACGAACTGCCCAAGGCGCTGCGGCCGCTGAACTGGGAGATGGCGTTTGACATGACCCTTAGCGGGCATGTGGACATTGGCGGCCACACCCACACGCATCCCATTCTCTCCCGCTGCGACTCGATGACGATGCGCGCGGAGATCGCCACCTGCCGCAACCGCATTCTGGCGGAGATCGGCGAACTGCCGGTGGCCTTCTCGTATCCCAACGGCGGAGAGGATGACTACACGCGCGAGACCCTGCTGCTGGTGCGGGAGACGGGCTTCAAGGCGGCCTGCACCACGGTCAGCGGCCGTGTGGATGAAGAGGTGTCCATGTTCCAGCTCCCGCGCTACGGTTCGCCAGAATCGGTGTGGGAGGCGGAAGCCACGGTGTCCGGTGCGTTTGAGACGCTCAAGGACTGGCGGAAGAACTGCGTGAAGGCGATGGCGATGATATGAAGACGATCACGCTAGGCACGAGTCAAACGCTGCAGCTGCCCCTCCAGCAGCCGCTGCGTGCATTCGTGGCGGCGCGTTCCATGCCAGCAGCCCCCGCACGTGACCAGCGGCCGGTGGTGCTGCACTTCACCTACAGCATCGGTGGCGGTGGTGCGGAGGCGATGCTCATGAACCTGGCCGAGTCACTGGATCCGGCGCAGTTTCGCACCGTGGTCGTGGCCATCAATGCCAGGCCCTGGACGCACCAGCTCAAGAGGCTGAATGAAGCAGGCGTGGATGTGCATGATCTGGAAAGCACCACGTACCTCAATCCCCACACCCTGGCCAGGCTGCACGCGGTGCTGCGTGCGGAGCGCCCTGACATCGTGCAGACGTGGACGCATCATGCCGACCTGGTGGGCGGCTGGGCGGCCAGAGTGGCCGGTGTGAGAAACGTTGTCTGGAGCATCCACTGCCGAGAGATCCACCGCAATCCGGGCGACAGCGACAGCAAGATGGCGTTCTTCCGCCGGGCGCTTTCGATCAGCTCACGCTTCATCCCGAAGCGTGTCATCTCCTGTTCCGCCGCCGCCATCGAAGATCACACCGCCATGGGGTATCCCCGTGCGAAAATGTGCTGGATTCCGAATGGCATCGATGCGGAGCGTTTCATTCCAGACACGGACGCCGGGCTGGACACGCGTGCGGAATTGAATCTGCCGCCCGCGGCTCCCGTGATCGGCTACGTGGGGCGCTTTCATGAGATGAAGGACCTGGCGACCTTCCTGCGCGCGGCAGGCATTCTCCAGGCCCGCCTGCCGGAGGCTCACTTCGTCCTCTGTGGCGGAGTGGAAGTGCAGTTGGGCGAAGTCGAACGCGAACTGCTGGCACAACTGCCGAAGCAGGACCAGGTGCGCTTTGACTCCTTTCGCGCGGACCCATGGCGGCTGTATCCGGCGCTGAATGTGTTTTCGCTTTCGTCCCGCACGGAAGCCTGCCCGATGACTGTGATGGAAGCCATGGCCTGCGGAGTGCCCTGTGTCACCACGGACGTGGGAGACTGCGGACGTCTGCTGGAAGGCATCGGCCAGGTGGTGCCAATGCGTGACCCTGAGGCTCTGGCAAACGCTTGGGAGCAGACGCTGAAGCTCGGAGCCGCCGCACGTGAGGAGATCGCGCAAAAATCCCGTCAACGGGTGCTGGAGAAGTTCACCATCGCCCATGCGGCGCGGGAATATGCGGAAACCTATGCACGACTTCTGGAGGTGAAGGCATGAAGGCGCTGCTGGTCTCACTGACGATGGCCGCTGCCGCCACCGCGCAGCCGGTGCAGGTGTCGTTTTGCGATGGCATGACACGCATTTCCCGCGAAGGAGCGGCGCCGCCCTCCTCCAGCAACGTGGTGTATGCAGCGCGTGGCGAGTGGGAGCCGCTGCAGATCATTGTCAGTGCCACGCCGGAGCAGCTCAAAACGCTGCAGGTGCGCGCCTCGGGGATCGCGAAGCATGACTCGAACGCCCTGCTGCCTGCCCCAGTGGTGCTGCGCGAGCATTACGTCCGTGTTTCCAAATCCACGCCCATGGCACCGCTGCCGGCAGGAGATTATGCCGATGCGCTGGTGCCGCTGGACATGCCGGCGCAGGAGCTCAGCGGCACCGCGGTGGTGAACCAGCCGTACTGGGTGGACATCTTCGTGCCTTACACGGCTGCAGCGGGCGCCTACACGGGCGAAGTGCAGTTTCAGTTTGCCGACGGCAGCGGGGCCATTGCCGCCTACACGCTGAATGTGTGGGACTTTGACATGCCGGTGGTGCCGAAGCTGCGGACCTCGATCATGACCACGGTGCGGCACGTGGCGCAGGTACATGGGCTGGAGTATCAGGATGGAGCCCCTTCGGTGGAACATGCAGGCCTGCTCAATGCATACTACGATCTCCTCGCAGAGCACCGGCTGAGCGTGGACCAGATCTACGGCAGCTATCCGGACGCGGCCACCGGCAAGCTGGATGAAGACAAGGTGGAGCGGGCGCTGCGGAAGCACCTGCTGCACCGCCACTGCAACAGCATCGGCCTGCCCATCTGGCCGCAGTGGCCCTTTAAAGATCCGCTGGGGCAGGACCGCGTGGCGGCGATGAGCTATGTGGCGCAATGGATGAAGCTGCTGGCCAAAATTCACTGCGAAAGCCGCGGCTACGTCATCATGGGCGATCTCGATGAGCCGAACGACGCGGAGGCATACGCCACGGTGCGCCGCTGGGGCGAATTTTTCAACGAAGTGGAAAAGACCCACGGCGTGCGCGTGCCGCTGCATGTCACGGAACAGCCAGCGCCGGAGAAGGCGGCATGGGGCTCGCTGGCGGGCGCGGTGGACATCTGGGTGCCGCATTTCAGCGAGGTGTGGAAGGACATGGAGTGGGCAGGGGGAAAGCATGAGATCGCCCTGCGGCGGCAGGCCGGCCAGGAAGTCTGGGGCTACGCGGCGCTGGTGCAGATGCCAGATGCCTGGGAGCAGCAGCATGGCATGCCAAAGAAGCTGACGAGTGCCTTTCCTCCCGTGTGGGCGGTGGATTATCCGCCCATGGCGCACCGCGTCACCGGCTGGCTGTTTCCGAAGCACGGCATCACCGGCTTTGACTACTGGGACACGATCTTTGCCGCTGAAGGCGTGGATGTCTGGCAGGATGCGGGCACCTTCAAAACGCCGGACGGCGAGACCTACAATGGAGACGGCTCTTACATTTATCCCGCCACGGAGAAACGCCATGGCCGCCATGCGCCTGTGGCGTCCATGCGCCTGAAATGGCTGCGTGAGACCGTGGAGGACTACGACTACCTCATGCTGGCACGGCAGCTCGGACTGGAAGATGAGGCACGGCGGCTCACGTCCTCCTTCGCCCGAGGCTTTGGTGAGTGGGATGACAACTCTGGTGCGCTGCTGGAAGCTCGCCGCCAACTGGGCCTCTTGATTGAAACCGCGCAGCACCGCAAACAGACCGCGGCACTGGAAGGAGGGGCACGATGACCGCGACAGCCGTGCTCAGCTCCAGACCGCGAAGCATCACGGGGAATGTGATGCCTGCCATGCGCCGGGGAGGACTCACGCTCGACCTCGTGCGCGATGAAGCTGGCTTTTACGCGCTGAGACCGTACTGGGACGCTTTGGTGGAGCAGATGGCCACGCGCACGCCCTTCATGCGCTGGGACTGGATGAGCCTGTGGTGGGAGGAGTGCCGCAGGGATGCACAGCTCGCCATCGCCGTGCTGCGAGATGCCGAGGGGCTTCCGCAGGCCATCGCACCGCTGATGCTGGCCTGCGAGCAGGAGCACGCACGGCAGCATCTGGTGACACTGACCTTCCTGGGCGGCTTTGGCGATGCCCATGGGGAGCGGCTGGACCTCATTGTGCCGGCCGGGCGTGAGAACGAGCTCACGCCGCAGCTCTGCCAGGTCTTCAAGCAACTGCGGGACGAATGCGACAACGTGCGCCTGAATCACCTGCCTGAAGAGTCTCCCAATACACGGCACATCCTGGCCGCGCTGACGGAATCCTACACCTGTGCGGGCATCCTGAACCGCCAGACCTGCCGCTTTATTCACCTTCCTGCGTCATGGGAGGAGTACGAGGTGCGTCATCATTCCAACTGGCGCAACTTGATGCGCCGCCGCCGCCGGGCTTTTGCGTCACTGCCAGAAAACCACTCCACCCACGCCGGCGAACGCCTTCCGCCCACCGCGGCGATGGCACAGCTTCGCCAGCTTCACGCCATGCAGTGGCCGGAAGGAGTGAGCAGCTTCACGACCGATTCATCGTGGCGCTTTCATCAGAGGCTGGCCGCACGCTGGCTGCCGCAGGAGCGCGCAGTGATGCCGATGCTGGAAGCGGACGGCAGGGTGATCGCGGCGCTGTATGGATTCATCGAGCGAGACGAGTTCTTCCAGTACCAGACGGGCTGGGACAAGTCCCACGCCGGGATGTCTCCTGGAAAACTGGTCATGCGCTGGGCGGTGGAAGGCTCCATCCAGCGGAAGCTGCGCGTGCATGACATGCTGCCCAGCGACTACGAGTACAAACGCCAGTGGTGCGACGGCGCGCGCTGGCTGCTGGATCTCGAGGCGTTCAATCCGGCGAGCTGGCGCGCCACGGTCTTTCACGCGCTGCGCACGGTGCGGCGCTGGCTGCCGCACCACACCTCCACCGCGACGACTACTCCTTCCCACGAACTTCAGGAGGCGCAGGAGCCTGCCCTCCGCCCCGCCGCTTAATCACGATCATGGCCATTTCCTACAGCATGCAGCCCACCAACGCCGCGCCCCAGCCCGGCTTTGGAGCGATGCTTGCGCTTACGCCAGGACGTGGCCTGACACCGATGGCGCCTTCCATGACCATGCCGGCGCATCCGGGAATGTCGCCCGTGTTTGATCCGCGCGCCTTTCTGCCGCCGATCAATCCGCAGGATTTTGAGGTGCAGTCGCTCATCAGCCTGGTGGATGTCATCGGCTACATCCGCAAGCGCTGGCTGCGGGGAGCGGTGCTGGGGCTCATGCTCGCGGCGTTCACGTTTTACTACCTTGGCATGGGGGTGAAGATCTACGAGGCGGAGTCGCAGATGCTGCTGCGCATCCAGGATGGCAGCATCATTGACATCGATGGCAAGCCCTTGCGCGGGCCGGGGGAACTGAGCGCCGTGCAACTGCTGAACAACCACCGCACCGAGCTGCTCTCCAGACGCTATCTCAGTTATCTCTACGACCACTTCCCGGCAAAGGAGCGTGATGCGCTGCTGGAACGCGAGGCGAACTCGCTCAGCCGCAAGGATGAGCTGATGAAGCTGGTGGGATTGTACAAACCGGGCAAGCCGGGGGATCCGCGCGAGCGGTTCATCGGCCTGATGCTTGCCAATGCACGGGTGGAGCCGATCAAGGAGTCGCACGTGCTGCGGGTGCAGATCCGTGACCGCGACCCGAAGACCGCGGCGGATCTGGCCAACTATTACATCCAGGAGTACACACATTATGTGGCCGAGGAGGAAGGGCAGCTCGGCGACGACGCCTCCACCTTCCTCGAAGCCAAGTCCGCGGAGCTGCTGAAGCGGCTGCGCGAATCTGAGCAGAAGCTGGCCGACTATCGCAAACAGAAGGGGCTGACGGAGGACACGGACTCCAAGGATGTCTCCAATGACAAGGTGCGCCAGCTCAACGCGGCGATCACGGAGGCGGACCTGAAGCTCACCAAGGCCAGGAGCGACCTCAATGACTTTCAGGCGGCGCAGAAGGCCGGGCGTGACCTGACGGAGCTCAAGATTTTTGCCGACAACAGTGACGTGAACTTCATCCGCAAGCAACTGGACGCGAAGATCGCCGAACGTGCGCCGCTGGAGGCCACTTGCGGCAGGAAGCACCCGCGGATGATTGCGCTGGCGAATGAGATCGCGGCTTTGAAGGGCTCGCTGGAGCGCGCAGTCAGCTCGGTGGGAGGAATGATCCAGGCGGAGGTGGAGTCCCAGGAGCGCCAGCTAGCCGACTACCGGCACCAGCTTGAAGAAGCGCGCGGTGCGGCGCTGGATGTGAGCGGCAACAACGTGCAGCTCAACCTGCTGCGGGATCAGGTGCGCATGGACCGGGACGTCTATGAGAAGATCGAAGCACGCCGCAGCCAGATTATCATTACAACCCAGTTCCGTGACAGTGGACTGCTGCGTGTGGCGGATGTGGCGATGGTGCCGGAAAAGCCGGTGAAACCGAGCAAGCCCATCGCCGCCGTGGCTGCGGTGATGCTGTTTGGCCTGACGCTGATCGGCCTGCCTGTCGGCTGGGGCATCTTCGATGATCACGTGAGGAAGCTTTTCAGCGCGAAGGTGGAGAAGACGGCGATGCCGGACCCCACGCAGCATACCGCGTATGGTTATGGGTACCCGGCGCAGCAGCCCGCGCCGTCTGCCTCGCCTTTCAGCATTGCCACACCGGCGGCTCCGGCTCTGCCGGCAATGGAGCGCACTCCCGCGCCCGCGCCGCAGACTCAGCCACCACCACGCCCCATGCAGATGATGAAGCCTGCGAATGGTGAGACGACCATTCTGGCCCGCCTGCCGTATGTGAGCGGTTCCACGCCGGAGGCGATGCTGTCAGAGCTCCTGAAGCCGGAGCCAGTGGGCGCCTCCAGCGCGCTGCATCACCTCACCAGCACTTTGGAAAGACAGGCGATGAACCGCGGCAGCACCGCGGGAGTGATCCTGATCACCAGCGCGGGCACGGGTGAGGGCAAGACGCTGGTGTCCGCTGCGCTGGCCGCCGCGTTTTGCCACCAGGGCCGCCGGGTGTTCATGATGGAGTGCAACCCGTCCTCCCCCACGATGCACCAGTGGTTCCCGCGCACCATGCAGGGCTACGGCGCGTATGCGCATGATCTGGAGGCGCTGCGGTATGGACACAGCAATCTCTTCCTGCTGCCCGGCTGCGACCTGCCCGCGCATGCCACCAATGAGCTGCTCGATGGCTACCGCACCTGGATCGAGCGGGCGAAGAAGGAGGTGGACTGGATCATTCTGGATGCCTCGCCGCTGCTGAAGAGCTTTGCCAACGTGGCGCCGCTGGCACCGCTGGCGACGGATGTGCTCATCGTGAACGACCCGTCCAAGACGACGCCCGCGCAGCTTCGTGCCGGCCTGGCGCTGCTGCAGCCGATGATGTCTTCCAGCGCGCTGCGGGGGATGGTGGTGAATGGCGGGTAGGAAGGGCGTGGCGGCTGACCCGTGGGGAGATTGTAAACTGGGAACTGCAGACTGAGAATTTTAAACTGGCCGGAGACAGAGTGAAGGGCCTCAATGCGCACCTGCCGCGCTGGATCCTGAGGTCTTCGTGCAGAGGAAGATGAGGGGGATCATGGCGAAGAGCAGCAGGCCGGCGACGTGGAAGCAGTCGTTGTAGGCGAGGATGAAGGCCTGCTTGCGCACGCTCATGTCGAGCAGGTGCAGAGCGCGGTCCTGCGCGCCGACGGCGTCGATGCCCTGGGAGATGAGGTTTTGCGTGATGGCAGCGAGGCGGTCGCGGGTGAGCGGATTGTAGAGGCTGACGGCTTCGCCGAGGTGGTGGGAGTGGAAGTGCTCGCGCTGGGTGAGGAGAGCGGAGAGTAGGGCGATGCCGACGGAGCCGCCGAGATTGCGCAGCATGTTGAACAGGCCGGAGGCGCTGGCGGCGTTTTGCGCCTCGATGCCGCCCGTGGTAATGAGGGAGAGGGGAACGATGATGCAGGTAAGGCCGAGGGCGCGGATGATCTGCGGCAGCACGAGCTGATCGTGCGCGGTGTCGGCGGTCATGCTGCTCATGAGCATGGCGCTGAGGCCAAACATGGCGAGGCCGAAGGCAACGATGGCGCGCTTGTCGAACCATTTCATCAACGTGGGCATGAAGGGCATGACGATGAGCTGGGGCAGACCCACCCACATCATGGTGGTGCCGATCTCCAGCGCATTGTACCCCTGGATCTGCGTGAGGTACACGGGCAGCAGGTACATGAAGCCGTAGAGGCAGAGGCCCAGGACGAGATTGACCAGACTGCCGAAGAAGAAATTCCGGCGGGCAAAGAGGCGGAGATTCACCACGGGGGTGATCTTTTTGCGCATCAACGCGATGAGCACAAACACGGGCAGGGTGATGGCGGCGATGATGGCAAGCCAGGTGATGAACTCGGAGCCGAACCAGTCTTCACGCGTGCCTTCCTCCAGAAAGACGGTGAGGGAGCCGAGGCCGAGAGCCATGAAGAGGATGCCCGCCCAGTCGCCCTGCTTCAGCATGGAGAGGCGCATGGGGGCGTCATCGAGGCCCCAGGCGATGGCGGAAACGAGCAGGATGCCGGGCACCAGATTGATGTAAAAGATCCAGGGCCAGGAATAGTTCTCGGTGATCCAGCCGCCGACGGTGGGGCCGATGGCGGGGGCAAACATGGCGCTGAGGCCGAAGAGGGCGAAGCCGACGGGCTGCTTGGACGCAGGGAGCTTGAGCAGCACCATGGTGGAGGCCATGGGGATGAGCGCGCCGCCGGTGAAGCCCTGCAGCGCGCGGAAGGCGATCATACTGGGCAGATTCCACGCGAAGCCGCAGCAGATGGAGAAGACGAGGAAGAGGAGGCTGTTCCAGATGAGGTAGCGGCGCATGCCGAAGACCTGGGCGAGCCAGCCGCAGAGCGGGATGACGACGATCTCCGGCACGAGGTAGGAGAGAGAAACCCAGGAGCCTTCATCGAGCGTGGCTCCGACGCCGCCGGTGATGTTTTGCAGGGAGGAATTGGAAATCTGGATGTCCAGCACCGCCATGAAGGCTCCGAGCAGCGAGCCCAGCACGGCGACCCAGTTCCGCAGGTTTTCGCGCGACGACGCTGCGGGCGCGTCTGCCAGCGGAGCGGAGAGGGTGAGGCTGGGGTTCATGGCGGTGTGAAGTGAAGGTTTTCTCAAGGGGCCACGCGCACGGTGGCGATGACGGAGAGCCCGGGGGAAAGCCGGGCGGCGAAGGCTTTGGCCTCGGCTTCATCCAGCAGGATCTTCACCGGGAGGCGCTGGACGATCTTGGTGAAGTTGCCGGTCGCGTTGTCGGGCGGCAGCAGGGTGAACTTGGCACCGGTACCGGGTGAGAAGCTGTCCACATGGCCGCTGAAGCGCCGGCCGTGGATGGCGTCGATCTCGATCTCCACGGACTGGCCGGGGCGCATGTGGGAGAGCTGGTTCTCTTTGAAGTTGGCGACGATCCAGTTGTCCGGAGAAACGATGGCGAGCAGGGCCTGGCCGGGCTGCACGTGCTGGCCGGTCTGCAGGGTGCGTTTGCCCACACGGCCTGCGTCTGGGGCGCGCAGGATGGTGTAGGAGAGCTGGAGGGCGGCGTCATCGAGAACGGCCTGGGCGTGGTCGCGGCCTGCCTTGGCTGCGGCCAGGTCTGCCTCGGCGGCGCGGACACCGGCACCGGAGGCCTCCTGAGAGGCGACAGCGGCGGTTTGATTGGCGGTGGCGGAGTCGAAGGCGGACTTGGCGCTGTCGAGATCCTGGCGTGAGATGGCGCGGCTTTCGTTGGTGAAGAGTTTCTCGGCGCGGTCGAAGTCGAGGCGGGCTTTTTCAAGCTGCGCGACAGTGACGGCCACCTTGGCGGTGGCTTCGCGACCCGCAGCCTGGGCGCGTGCCAGGGCTGCCTCGGCCTGGGGGATCTGCGCCGCAGCCTGTTCCAGGGCTGTCTTGGCAAAGGCGAGCTTCATTTCGTAGTCCCGGGGGTCGAGCTTGGCCAGCGGCTGGCCTTTGGTCACGATCTGGTTGTCCTCCACCAGGACTTCCAGGATGTCTCCGGTGATGCGGCTGCTGACGGGGTGGACGTCCGCCTCGATGAAGGCGTCGTCGGTTTCTTCAAACTTGGCGGCGTAGGCCAGCCAGGAGCTGAGTGCGAAGGCGGCTGCGGCCAGCAGGGGAATGCCGAGGAGCAGGAACTTGGCGCGGGGGCTCAGGGCGCGCCGGGGGGCGGCGGCCTGGGTGCGTGAGGGCGGCGGTGCTTCGTCGAATTCTATTTCGGGAGCGAGGGTCTTGGGGGCGAGTGCGAGGGTGCTCATGGCTTTCTCCGGTTTGATTTCGACCCCAGCTTCCCTCCGCGCAGGGGTGGCGAACATGACTTGTTTCCTTTGCGCGTTATAGCCAAAAGCTATAAGGTGGTGAGATGGAACTGCGTCACCTGCGCTACTTCGTTGCCGTCGCGGAAGCCCTGAGTTTCAGCCGTGCGGCCACGCGTTTGCGGCTGGCGCAGCCTTCGCTGAGCACGCAGATCCGGGACCTGGAAAATGAGCTGGGGCTGGAGCTGCTGGAGCGAAACCGCAACCGCGTGGCACTGACGGATGCGGGAGCGGTGTTTCTGAAGGAGGCGCGTGCCGTCCTCGCGCGGGCGGAAAAGGCCGTGGCACGTGCCAAGGAGGCTGCGGCAGGGACGACGGGCGAACTGCGTGTGGGCTCCATGGGGCCGCTGACCATCAGCTTTCTGCCGGCCTGCCTCACGCGCCTGCACGCAGCGCTGCCGAAGGCTCGGATCAGCGTGCAGGAGACGGGCCCCTCCGACCAACTGGCGCAGATCGCCGCAGGGCGTGTGCACATCGGATTTGTGCCGGGGATCTTTGCCAATCTCTCGGCGGCGAAGCGGCTGACGGTGAAGGAGATCCTGCGCAGCCCCCTGATCGTGCTGGTGTCTGAGCACCACCCGCTGGCCAAGCGCGGCACGGTGCGGCTGCGGGAACTGGAGGACGAGACCTTTCTGCACATCCTGATGTATGGCAGCGATGCGCAGCGCGTGTGGTCGCGGGAAATCTGCCGCAGCGTCGGGTTCTTGCCTCAGTTTGGCAATGCGGCCTCCAACGCGGAAAACCTGGTGACGATGGTCGCCGCGGGCGAAGGCGTGGCGCTGATCCCGAAGATCGCCGAGCGCACGGGCACGCCCGGCTGCGCGCCACTGCTGGTGATTGATGCAGGACTGCACTACAGCCTCTGCGCGGTGTATGATGAGGACTTCCCCTCCGCGCTGCGGGATGCGTTTCTGCGCATCGTGGAAGAGGAGGCGCGGAAGGTGGAGGAACTGGTGGGGGTGAAGGGCTGAGACCGAGGGAGTGGCTAAAAAGAAAGCTCAAGGACCTGCGAGGACATTCGAGGTGTGGAGGGTGGACTGGAGGGGCAATGATGCAGGTATCGGGGCATCGAGCAGCGGCTTTGGTAAACCCCTACCCAGCCTCTCCCCGAAGTAACCACTCAGCAATGAAGCTTGGGGCGGGGAGAGGAGATTCGCGTTGGGACGCCATCAAACTCAATCGGAGTTGCAACGCGTTACTCCTCTCCCCGTCGAGGGCGTGATTGGTTGCAAGCTCCTTCGGGGAGAGGCTGGGTGAGGGGCCTGTCCAAGCTTTCTTTCGCTGCGGCCTTGGCGCGCTAAAAAGAAGGCCCCAAGGACCTGAGGTCGCTTGGGGCCGTGGAGGGATGGAGACGGGCTACACGTTACGCATTCGCACGCAGGATCTGGGCGAGCACATACGGCAGGATGCCGCCGGCGCGGTAGTAGTCGATCTCGACGGGGGTGTCGATGCGGACGATGAAAGTTGCAGGGCAGGACGCCCATGCCGACGAGGTTGCTGCGGTGGATACGCTCAAAGGACTTGGTGATGACGGCTTTGACGCCGAGCAGACGCGTTCCTTTGGCGGCCCAGTCGCGGCTGGAGCCCATGCCGTAGTCTTCACCGCCGATGATGATGGAGGGCGTGCCAGCGGCCTTGTAGGCCTCGGCAGCGTCGTAGATGCTCATCTCGGTGCCAGCAGGCTGCAGGAGGGTGTCGCCACCTTCCTTGCCGCCGAGCATGAGGTTCTTGATGCGCACGTTGGCGAAGGTGCCGCGGGTCATCACCAGGTCATTGCCGCGGCGGCTGCCGTAGCTGTTGAAGTCGGCTTGGGTGACGCCGTGCTCCAGCAGGAAGCGGCCGGCAGGGCTGGCCTTCTTGATGGCACCGGCTGGGCTGATGTGGTCCGTGGTGACGCTGTCGCCGAAGATGCCGAGGGGGCGTGCGCCCTTGATCTCGGTGATGTCTCCGGGCGTCATGCTGAAGTCAGAGAAGAACGGCGGGTGCTGGATGTAGGTGGACTTGGCGTCCCACTCAAACACATCGCCCACGCTGCCCTTGATCTCGTTCCACTTCGGATTCTGCGAAGCGAAGTCGGTGTAGAGCTTGCGGAAGACGTCCGGGGAAAGCGCAGAGGCCATGGCGTCGCGCACTTCGCTGAGGGTGGGCCAGATGTCCTTCAGGTACACGCCGCTGCCGGGGATGAGCTCGTCCTTGCTGAGATCGATGTCGACGGTGCCGGCGATGGCGTAGGCCACCACGAGCGGAGGGCTCATGAGGAAGTTGGCCTTGATGCTCTGATGCACGCGGGCTTCGAAGTTGCGGTTGCCGGAGAGCACGCTGGCGGCCACGACATCCTGGCCTTTGACGACGTCTTCAATGCCAGCATCAAGAGGGCCGGAGTTGCCAATGCAGGTGGTGCAGCCGTAGCCGACTGTTTGGAAGCCGAGCTTGTCGAGCTCGGTCTGCAGGCCGGTTTTGGTGAGGTAGTCTGTGACCACGCGGCTGCCTGGGCCGAGGCTGGTTTTGACGGAAGGCTTCACCGTGAGGCCCTTCGCATTCGCCTTCTTCGCCAGGAGGCCGGCGGCGAGCATGACGCTCGGGTTGCTGGTATTGGTGCAGCTGGTGATGGCGGCGATGAGCACGCTGCCGTCTGTGATGCTGTCCTTGATGCCGCCTTTGGAATCGACGGTGACTTCATAGGAGGTCTTGTCAGACACCACGTCCACGCCAGCGGCGGCGCCGGTGACGTCGATGCCTTCAGCCTTCGGTGCGCCGAGGTGCTCGACCACCTGGGAGGCAGGAGCCTTGCCGAAGCCGCCGGCTTTCACATCGGCGACGAGGAGTTCGTTGAACTTGGATTTGAGCGCCGGAACTTCGATGCGGTCCTGCGGACGTTTCGGGCCGGAAACGCAGGGGACGACGGTGCTGAGGTCCATCTCCATTTCGGTGGTGAAATCGAGGGAGCCCTTCGCAGTCGGGATGCCCCACATGCCCTGCGCCTTGTAGTAATTGGTGACGGTGGTGCAAAGCTCCTCGCTGCGGCCGGTGCCGCGCAGGTAGGCGATGGTTTCTTCATCCACGCCGAAGAAGCCCATGGTGGCGCCATACTCAGGGGCCATGTTGGCGATCGTGGCACGGTCGGTCACAGGCAGGCTGACGGCGCCTGGGCCGTAGAATTCCACGAATTTACCCACGACGCCGAGCTTGCGCAGCTTCTGGGTGACTTCGAGCACGAGGTCCGTGGCGGTGACGCCCTCTTTAAGAGAGCCGGTGAGGTAAACGCCCACGACTTCGGGAACGAGGAAGGTCACCGGCTGGCCGAGCATGCCGGCTTCCGCCTCAATGCCGCCCACGCCCCAGCCGACGACGCCGAGGCCGTTGATCATGGTGGTGTGGGAGTCTGTGCCAACGAGGGAATCCGGATAATAGACACCGTCTTTTTCGAGCACGCCCTTGGCGAGGTATTCGAGATTCACTTGGTGCACGATGCCGATGCCGGGAGGGACGACCTTGAAGGTGTCGAAGGCCTGCTCACCCCACTTGAGGAACTGATAGCGCTCCTTGTTGCGCTCAAACTCGAGCTCGAGGTTCTGATTCAGCGCGGCCTGGGTGCCGGCGAAGTCCACCTGCACGCTGTGGTCCACGACGAGATCGACGGGTACGAGGGGCTCGACCATCTTCGGGTTTCTGCCGAGTTCTTTGACCTTCGTGCGCATGGTGGCGAGGTCCACCAGGAGAGGCACGCCGGTGAAGTCCTGCAGCACGATGCGGGCAACGGTGAAGGGGATCTCGTATTCACCGGGGGCCTTGGCGTTCCAGTTGGCCAGGTTTTTGACATCGGCCTCGGTGACCTTCTTGCCGTCCAGATTGCGCAGCAGGGACTCCAGCACGATGCGGATGGAGACGGGCAGGCGGGAAACTTTGCCGATGCCGGCGGTCTCCAATGCGGGGAGGGAGTAGTACTTGCCGGGGGCGCCGGAACCTGTGGTGAAGGTAAGGGGGGTGTTCATTGGGATGAGTAGCGGGACACGAAATAGCAAGCCTAGCAGGAATGACACCCTTTTTTTGACCGTCCTTATATAGGGAGCCGCCGGCTGACCGACGATGCGCGGCCCCAGCCCAGGACATTGGGGGGCTGGTGGGTGGCTGCGGCGGGAATCGATGTGCCGACCTCTAGCTCTATATAGGATGAGCGTGAGGGGGCGACGAGACCCGAGACGAAAAATGCTTCGGACGCGCGTTTCGGTTCGCTGCTGGCTGGGGGGCGACGCGGGGATCTCTTATCAAAGAAGGATTTTGATGGGATCCCAATTTTCCGCCGCGGGGATCCATGGGGCCTTCGCATCCCAGGAACCGCCGAGTGGATGAATCCAAGAGGGACCCGAGAAACAAAATCGGCCGCGCGATTCGGCCCGCTGCGGATGAAGAGGAGGATGCGGTAGAATCACACCCAACGAACAAAGCGTGAGACTCCAAAGCGCGATGAGTGAACCGCTGACGAGCACTGGAGAAGCGTTTGGTTTCGTTTCGTTCGAGAGCGGCAGACATGGGAGAGGAGTTCGTGACGTGTGATGTGAAGCCCCGAATACGCTGAGCTTCAGCGGGTGATAATCACCGGCGTGCAATGACTGAGATGTGAGGCCGCGGAAGCAGAGGCCATGCGTGTTGTGTGATGAATGCGTGGCATGCGAGCATGCATGCACGCAGGGAAAGAGGTTCCTTGAATGTGCGATGAGAACGCTTTGCGGCAGTTCACGCTTTTGCTTTCGCGAAGGAGAGAAGGGCGCTTCAAACAGAGAGCGACGGGATCATTCACTGGAGAAGTAAGCACGTCACGACACGTGGTGATGCATGAACGTGCATGCGCTGCGTGCGCAGAGAAGCGGAAGCCTTTGCGCGGCGAAGATGATCTCTGAAGAAGTGCGGCGAAGGCAAAGCGCAATCATCCAGGACATCACTGCATGCGAGACGGGTGCGTCGAGGAGATGAATCACGAAGGGCTTTGCATCAAAAAGACGAGGTGATTAACACCTGAGAATTTGCGGCCGGCTGCAAGCGAGGAAACGTGAATCGTCAAGCGGCGTGTGGCGAAAAAATGGGGTGCGCGAAGAAGGCGAAATCAGGAAAAATGAAAAAAAGATCAAAATGATGTTGCGCGGAGTCGGAGTTGTACTAACCTGTCAATCCGCCAGCGAAAAACGGCGGCTGAGAAAAGGAAGCGCGAGACGCACAAAGCGGCTCACACTTCCGGAAATCAGAAACGATCTTTTAGAAAACACAGAAGCGGCAAAGTGAGGTGAAAACCGAGCGATGCTGCTAGAAAACAAAAGGCTAAATTGTGCGCTGCGCGAATAAGTGCGCAGGTGTCTGTGGTTTAAACAGACACAGTCAATTTGGCTGACTTAAAAAGTCAGCACCAATATTTTTTGGAGAGTTTGATTCTGGCTCAGAACGAACGCTGGCGGCGTGGATAAGACATGCAAGTCGAACGGGATCATTGAGGTAGCAATATCGCGATGGTCTAGTGGCGAACGGGTGCGTAACACGTGGATACATTCCGGAAAGCGGGGGATAGCCCAGGGAAACTTGGATTAATACCGCATGTGGTCGAGAGACTAAAGACGGGGACCGCAAGGCCCGTCACTTTCCGATTGGTCCGCGGCCTATCAGCTAGTTGGCGGGGTAAAAGCCCACCAAGGCTACGACGGGTAGCTGGTCTTAGAGGACGACCAGCCACACTGGAACTGAGACACGGTCCAGACACCTACGGGTGGCAGCAGTCGAGAATCTTTCACAATGGGGGCAACCCTGATGGAGCGACGCCGCGTGGAGGATAAGGTCTTCGGATTGTAAACTCCTGTCATGTGAGAACAAGGTTGCGGTGCTAATAGTATTGCAAATTGATGGTATCACAAGAGGAAGAGACGGCTAACTCTGTGCCAGCAGCCGCGGTAATACAGAGGTCTCAAGCGTTGTTCGGAATCACTGGGCGTAAAGGGTGCGTAGGTGGCGTGGTAAGTCAGATGTGAAAGCCCGGGGCTCAACCTCGGAATTGCATCCGATACTACCATGCTAGAGTACTGAAGAGGTGACTAGAATTCTCGGTGTAGCAGTGAAATGCGTAGATATCGAGAGGAATACCAACGGCGAAGGCAGGTCACTGGGCAGTTACTGACACTGAGGCACGAAGGCCAGGGGAGCAAACGGGATTAGATACCCCGGTAGTCCTGGCAGTAAACGGTGCACGTTTGGTGTGGGCGCAATCGACCGCGTCCGCGCCGGAGCTAACGCGTTAAACGTGCCGCCTGGGAAGTACGGTCGCAAGATTAAAACTCAAAGAAATTGACGGGGACCCGCACAAGCGGTGGAGTATGTGGCTTAATTCGATGCAACGCGAAGAACCTTACCTGGTCTTGACATGCATTGTGTCTCCGGTGAAAGCCGGATAGGGTAGCAATACCCGCTTTGCACAGGTGCTGCATGGCTGTCGTCAGCTCGTGTCGTGAGATGTTGGGTTAAGTCCCGCAACGAGCGCAACCCCTGTGATTTGTTGCCACCCGGTTTACCGGAGCACTCGAATCAGACTGCCTCGATCAACGAGGAGGAAGGTGGGGATGACGTCAAGTCCGTATGGCCCTTACGACCAGGGCTGCACACGTACTACAATGCCCAGTACAATGTGAACCGAGACCGCGAGGTGGAGGAAATCAATAAAACTGGGCTCAGTTCAGATTGGAGTCTGCAACTCGACTCCATGAAGCTGGAATCGCTAGTAATGGTACATCAGCTACGGTACCGTGAATACGTTCCCGGGTCTTGTACACACCGCCCGTCACATCATGGAAGCTGGTTTCGCCCGAAGTGCATGCGCCAACCGCAAGGAGGCAGTGCCCTAAGGCAAGACTGGTGACTGGGATGAAGTCGTAACAAGGTAGCCGTAGGGGAACCTGCGGCTGGATCACCTCCTTTCTATGGAGAATTGTCCTGGGGCTCACACCTCAAATATGGACAAGGTCGACGCTTCACCTTCGAAAGAAGGCAGCGTGCGAATGATGAAAATCACCGCAAAACCTTTTACTGCGCGCCACTAGCCGCAGCGTACAATTTAGTCTTTTTGTTTTCTGTGCCTTGAGCGGGGGTTTAGCTCAGTTGGTAGAGCGCTAGCTTTGCAAGCTTGATGTCAGGAGTTCGAGTCTCCTAACCTCCACCATCAATGATCAGCGGGCATGTAGCTCAGTTGGTTAGAGCACCGCCTTGATAAGGCGGGGGTCACTGGTTCGAGTCCAGTCCTGCCCACCATTCATCACGCACTTCTGTTTTTTGGGATTCTTGTTCTTTGACAACTGTATATAGGGTAGAAAACAATTCAATTGAGCCCTCTTGGGAACCAAGAGAGGTTATCGAAAGATAGTTAGATAGAATCAGGCGAAAACATTTCGGCGGGCGCAAGCCCGTCATCGAAATGGTTTTTAACAATGTAAGATTTATAGGGTATGTAGTGAATGCCTTGGCACTAGCAGGCGATGAAGGACGTGGTAAGCTGCGATAAGCTTCGGATAGCCGCAAGCAGGCGCTTTAATCCGGAGATCTCCGAATGGGATAACCTGTGATGATTCATCTCATCACGTGACGCTCTGAATACATAGGAGCGTCGACGCAACACCGCCCGAAGTGAAACATCTCAGTAAGGCGAGGAAAAGAAAGCGAATGCGATTCCGTCAGTAGTGGCGAACGAAAGCGGACCAGCCTAAACCGGAAGTTTACTTCCGGGGTTCGGGGCCCGATGTGGTAGTTGAACAGTTAGGTGAAGCGAATGGAAAATCGCTCCAAAGAGGGTGAGAGGCCCGTAACCGAAAACTCGACAACGCCTAGGGATTCCCAGAGTAACACGATCCACGTGGCATTTCGTGTGAACATGTGCCGACCACGGCATAAGGCTAAATACTAGCTAGTGACCGACAGTGAACAAGTACCGCGAGGGAAAGGTGAAAAGAACCGCCGTGAGCGGAGTGAAATAGTACCTGAAACCACATACCTACAAGGTGTCAGAGCCGGCTTGTCCGGTGATGGCGTGCCTTTTGCAAAATGAGTCTGCGAGTCAGTCTGTGTGGCAAGCCTAAGTCCTTCTGGGACGGAGGCGGAGCGAAAGCGAGTCCGAACAGGGCGACAAGTCGCACGGGCTGAACCCGAAGCGGAGGCGATCTACCCATGGCCAGGTTGAAGCGTTGGTAATACGACGTGGAGGACCGAACTGGTGAACCTTGAGACGTTCTCGGATGAGCTGTGGGTAGGAGTGAAAGGCTAATCAAGCCCCGTAATAGCTGGTTCTCCCCGAAATGTATTTAGGTGCAGCGTCATGCGCTGATCGAGGGGGGTAGAGCACTGAATGAGCTAGGGGGCACACCCGCCTACCAAACTCAATCAAACTCCGAATACCCTCGAATGTAGCATGGCAGTAAGACAGTGGGGGATAAGCTTCATTGTCGAAAGGGAAACAGCCCAGCCCTGCAGCTAAGGTGCCTAAATGCCGCTAAGTGGAAAGGAGGTGAGATTTCATTGACAGTGAGGATGTTGGCTTAGAAGCAGCCACCATTTAAACAGTGCGTAATAGCTGACTCATCGAGAGATCTCGCGCCGAAAATGATTGGCGATAAGCGGCATACCGAAGCTCTGGATTGTATCAGCTACGGTTGATGCAGTGGTAGGGGAGCGTTCTGTGAGCGTCGAAGCGTTAAGGCGACTGACCGTGGAGTTCACAGAAGTGAGGATGCAGACATAAGTAACGTTAAGGGCGGTGAAATCCCGCCCCGCCGTAAACCCAAGGTTTCCTGGGCAACGATATTCGTCCCAGGGTTAGTCGGGAGCTAAGTCAAGGCCGTATGGCGTCGGCGATGCACATTGGGTTAATATTCCCAAACCGGCTATGGTTAAACCACACGTGCGTGGAAATTGAGAAAGCATGCCGGCTGAAAGTGGCAGAAGGAGGCGGGGTTTCCCAAATCCGGTCTTTTGATCCGACCACCGAGAAAAGCGTTGTGGCCCTTTCCATGGCCGCCCGTACCGCAAACCGACACAGGTGGGTGGGTAGAATATACCAAGGCGAAAGAGTGAAACCTCGTTAAGGAACTCTGCAATCTAGTCCCGTAACTTCGGAAGAAGGGATGCCCTCCTCGGAGGGTCGCAGTGAAAGGGGACAACCGACTGTTTATCAAAAACACAGCATTGTGCCAAGACGAAAGTCCAAGTATACGATGTGACACGTGACCAATGCGGAAAGATTAAGGCAAGGGGTTAGCCGCAAGGCAAAGCTCTGAACCTAAGTCCCCGTGAATGTCGGCCGTAACTATAACGGTCCTAAGGTAGCGAAATTCCTTGTCGGGTAAGTTCCGACCTGCACGAATCGTGTAACGAGTTGTCCGCTGTCTCAACGAGGGGCTCAGTGAAATTGTATTAGCAGTGAAGATGCTGCTTACCCGCAGAAGGACGGAAAGACCCTATGCACCTTAACTGTAAGCTGTCACTGGTCGTTTGGTTTCCATGCTTAGCGTAAGTGGGAGACTTTGAAGCGTAACTTTCGGGTTACGCTGAGTCGTCAATGAAACACCACCCTTGGGTATTGAACGATCTAACCGCAGTCCATGAATCTGGATGTGGGACCATGTCAGCCGGTCAGTTTTACTGGGGCGGTATCCTCCCAAAGAGTAACGGAGGAGCGCGAAGGTTGGCTCAGCGTGGTTGGTAATCACGTGTTGAGTGCATTGGCATAAGCCAGCCTAACTGTGAGACCTACAAGTCGAACAGATGCGAAAGCAGGCCAAAGTGATCCGGTGGTTTAATGTGGAATTGCCATCGCTTAACGGACAAAAGGTACGCTAGGGATAACAGGCTGATTTCATCCAAGAGTTCATATCGACGATGAAGTTTGGCACCTCGATGTCGGCTCGTCGCATCCTGGGGCTGGAGAAGGTCCCAAGGGTCCGGCTGTTCGCCGGTTAAAGCGGCACGCGAGCTGGGTTCAGAACGTCGCGAGACAGTTCGGTCCTCTATCCTCTGTGGGCGCAGGAAAGTTGAGGGGTTCAATTCCTAGTACGAGAGGACCGGAATTGACGCACCTCTGGTGTTCCAGTTGTTCTGTCAAGAGCATCGCTGGGCAGCTATGTGCGGAAGGGATAAGCGCTGAAAGCATCTAAGTGCCAAGCCCATCCCAAGATAAGCTTTCCCTGAAGGATCGTGGAAGACTACCACGTTGATAGGCCACGGGTGCAAGCGCAGTAATGCGTTCAGCTTAGTGGTACTAATCATCCGTTTGTCTTACATTGTTCCATTTCAAACTGAAGCCTGGTTCCAAGGCTCAAAAGAATTTGATTCTCCCTATATGCAGTTGTCAGAGAACACTCCCTGAAGTGTCTCCAGACACTCGGTTCATTGCCTCACGGCATATGGGCCGCAGTCTGGTGACCATGGCACAGTGGTACCACCCGTTCCCATTCCGAACACGGAAGTGAAACGCTGTTGCGCCGATGATAGTATGGCGAAAGGCTATGCGAAAGTAGGACGTTGCCAGATTAAACATCACCCCGCATCCCCTCAAAAGGATGCGGGGTTTTTTGTTTGCGCGGCAGACCCGGAAGGCCGAGGCGGAGATCGCGGGGGCAGTGTGGACGTAAGGCGTTTCAGACACCCACGGCTTTTGGCTGGCTGGCAAAATGAACGAGGAAAGATCCGAAGCCTGGAGGTGCCGCTCTCGGTGCGACGGCTCCCTGAGTGGCAAATCAGCCAGGCATCTTTGGGTTTCTGTCGAGCGCTTGCGCAGTGGAGATGGATGAAACGGAGGATTTGCGTTGAGGCGGGCGCCCTCAGATGGCGAAAAAAGGGAGCCGCCCCCTCACTCCGACCCTTTGACGCACGACCTTCGCACTCCGGACTGCCTGTGGCAGTCCACTTCCGCCGCGCTCCAGTTTCCCCGAAGGGGAAAATTTGTCGCTCCGGTTTGACGGGGCTGAGAAGGGGGCGCGTTTGATGCCTTGGATTTTATTCGGACGCGCGGCCTCCTAACGTGGTGCACCTGAGCATGGCACTGCATCGTGAGTGCAAGAGCGGTGAAAGCGGGCCGCGGACATCCTTTCCGTGATGGTCGCCCGCATGCTGGTGCTTGTTGCAACTCCTTGTCTCGGAGGGCGCGGAGCGCTGCGCGGGGCGGGTCTTTCTTTTGCACCCCCGGACAAACGCCGGCGTTCCTCCCTGCAGACTCTTTCCACCACGGGTTGTTGAAAACCGGTCTGTTTTAAACAGATGGCGTTGTGCTTGGGAATGCAGATGCTGGCGTTGTTCTCGCGTTTCCGGAGATTTATTTCAAACAGGGTGGTGCCTGGCGGATCGCAGGACGGCTGTGGCGAAAGCCGTCCGTCTGTCAGTGTAGTGTGCGGCAAACACGATGGCGGACAAACGCCCCTGCGGTCGGACGGTTGGCGTAACCCTTCGGTGAGGGGCAGCAGCCCCGACGTCCAACACATCCAACCTACGGCCGAGGCGCCACGTTGTTCGAGGGCAACGTCAACGGTGCAAACTTCTTCAGGGACACTGCGGTCAAAGAGCCTGAGGACAGGCCTGTTTTCAATGAAGCGTGGTATTATTTCCGCTCCAAAAACAGCACGAAAATCAGCCGGCCGTCTTTCCAGGGGGGGCCGCCGATGAAGAGGGGGCTGTCTTTGCGGAGGACGGCGTCGCTTTTCACCAGGACCTGGTGCTGGTGCCAGACTTGCAGGTGCAGGTTTACACCGTCCTTGACGCCATCTTTGGTGGCAGGCCCTTTGGAGTCGATCTTCATGAACAGGTCCCGGGAGGGAACGACCCAGGATTCGTATTCGCGAAAGATGTCCTGGCGGTGCTGCCCGAGGATCTCGAAGTGCTTGTAGGGAAACACTTTGCCCAGGCGCTCGTGGAGCTTGGGCAGGTCGGCGTGGGCCTCTTCCTTGGCGCCGGTCAGCTTGGAGGCATCATTGGTGGCAAAAATGAGCGCGCCCCACACATGGCCGTCCGTCGCGTGCTTGGCGGCAGTGATGACGGGCGGGGGGGCTTCCTGCCCCTGAGCGGCGGGGAGCGCCGCGCAGAGAAGGAGATAGAGCGCTGACAGAAGCCGTTTCATCAGCGGGAAGAGAGCAGCGGATTGCCGCGGGAATCGCGGGAGACCATGAGCACTGGGGCGCCGTGCGCGTCATACATGGTGGTGGAGGCAAATTCCGGCACCAGCTCACTGCGCTGAATGTTCAGGCCGGAGATTTCGCGATCCGCCGGGACGGCATCGAGGCCGTCCAGCATCAGCACGGTGGCACCCGCATCGCTGTCATGGTAGGTGCGCGCCTGCACTTGGGTGTTGGGGGTGTAGGAGCTCAGAATCATGCTCTCAGAGGCATCGCTGGCATCCGGACGAAGAAAGATGACGCCCAGCACGGCGAGGGCCGCGGTGCCGGCGAGAGCGAACCACGGCTGGCGCAGCCACTGGAGCATGGCGCTCCAGCTCGTGGCAGCGTGCTTTGAGCGGGCTTCATCCAGGGCCATCTGGGTGATGCGCACTCCGATCTGAGTATTGAAATAATCGGCGTGCGGGACCCGCATCTCGGCGGGAAGGTGGGCGCGCAGGCTGGCGCTGAGGGCGCGCATGTTCCGGGCTTCTGTGGCGAGCGCGTCGTCCCCTTGGAGGCGTTCCTCAAAGGCGGTGCGTTCGGCGTCGTTCATCTCCCCATCCACCCAGCGGATGAGGTCGTGTTCTTCAGTGGGCTGTTTCATAAACGTCGTGGAGTTGTTCCTGAAGTTTTTTGCGGGCGTAAAAGAGGCGGGACATCACCGTGCCCAGGGAACAGGGAATCAGGGCGGCGATTTCTTCGTAGGCGAGGCCTTCGACCTCGCGCAGGACGATGACCTGACGGTGTTCGGGCGAGAGTCTGGCGATGGCGTCCTGGATGCGCTGGCCGAGCTCGGCATTGCGCAGGGCGGTGTCCGGGGCGGGATCGCCCTTTGGCGTGGCTTCCGCGCCGGCGGCCACGCGGTGCTCGCTGCGTTCATCGTCAAACTCGCCGTCTCCCTGGATTTTCTTTTTCCGCAGCCAGTCGTAGCTCACATTGTGGGCGATGCGGTAGAGCCAGGTGTAGAATCCCGCATCATGCTTGAACGTGGGCAGGGCGCGCCAGGCCTTGATGAAGGCCTCCTGAGCGAGGTCCCAGGCTTCGGTTTCGTTCTGGATGAGGTGATAGGTCATGGCGTAGATCCTCCCACGGTAGCGCGTGACGAGGGCGTCAAAGGCGCGCGTGTCGCCTGCCTGGCTGCGCTTGACCAAGTCGAGGTCTGAGACTTCGCCAGGGTCAGTCGAGGCTGAGGCAGGCATGGATTTTATTGGCAGAGGATTGACGGCTTTGACTGGGGGAAAATTCAGGTCGAAGCACGTTTTGGAGCCAAAAAATGCGTCGAACGTTGAATCAGGGGATCTTCAGGCTCTGCCCAGGGCGGATCAGGTCACCGCTGATGCCGTTGGCAGCCCTGATTTTGGCCACGGAAGTCCCCTTTTTCCGGGCGATGGCGGAGAGGGTGTCACCCTTGGCCACGGTGTACCGGGAGCCGGAGGACTTTTTGGCCGTCGTCTTGGATTTGGAGGAGGTGGGCTTCTTTTTGGCTGAGCTGCTGGAGGCCACGGTCTTTTTAGGTGTGGAGGAGCTCATGCCGGAGGGAGCCGGCTTCTTGGAACCGCCGAAGGAATAGGGGTCGGCAGGCGCCTGGGGCTCGGAAGGAAAGGAGGAAGGAGCGGGCGGGGTCTGGTACTTCGGCGTGCTGGAGGCGTAGCCGGTCTGGCCCGGGTAGGGATTGTAGTGACCGTCGCTGCCGTAGTTCGAGGCGTAGGGGTCACTGCTGCTGCTGCCGGACTTCTTCATGTTTTCACAGGAAGCCAGGGCGAGGCAGGTGAAGGACAGCGCGAGGAGACGATGGGCAGTCATGATGAGTAGGGATTCAACCGGCAGATACGCTTGAGGTACAAACCTACGCACTAATGAAATCAGGCGCATCCTTTTCAATGCTTAATTTGCCGGCGGTGCGCCTGCCTTGTGAATTCCTGAGGTTCCCCGCAACAGCGGCGGCCGGCGGGGCGTTGTGCCAGGGTAGGGAAATCTTGCGACAGAGACCTTGCCAATCCGCCCGCCACTCCCTAGCTTCGTGCCCCACCCCATGAAAATCGGATTCAATCTCCTGCTCTATTCCGGCCACGTCACCGAGGCGAACTATCCAGTCATCGAAAAACTCAAGGCCACCGGTTATGACGGGGTCGAGATCCCGATTTTCGACGTCAGCAATCCGGCCCACTTCAAAGGCGTGGGCCAGGTGCTGAAAGACAATGGCCTGGAGTGCACGGCGGTGACGGTGCTGCCGGACGAGGCGCACAATGCCATCAGCCCCGTGGCGGCGAACCGCCAGGGAGCCATTGATCACCTCAAGCGTGTGATCGAGTGCGCGCACAATGCCGGTGTGCAGACGCTGTGCGGACCTTATTACCAGGTGCTGGGCCAGTTCACCGGAGCCTTCCCGACCGAGACGGAACTCGCCGGCGCCGCAGAGGTGCACCGCGCCATCGCCCCAGTGGCGCAGGCTGCGGGTGTGAAGTGCGCCATCGAAGCCCTGAACCGCTTTGAAGCTCATCTGCTCAACACCATGGAGCAGGCCGCCGCTTACGTGAAGCGGGTGGACCATCCGAACTTTGGCACGATGTACGACACCTTCCACGCCAACATCGAGGAGAAGAATCCGCTGGCGGCCATCGACACCGTGTTTGCCTCCGGCAAGCTCAACCATGTGCACATTTCTGAAAACGACCGCGGCACGCCGGGCCGGGGCCACATCAACATCGTGGAGCAGATCAAGCACCTGAAGAAAATCGGCTACAACGGCTGGATGACCATCGAGGCCTTTGGCAGCGCGCTGCCGGATCTCGCCGCGGCCACCCGTGTCTGGCGCGACTTCTTCCCCAGCACCGAGCAGGTCTATACCGAAGGCTTCGCCCTCATCAAAAACGCACTCGCCTGATTTTAGGTTACGTCCATCTTATCCATTCATCCCATGAACACACCGACCACCACCCCCGCTGCGGCCACTTCCCGCCGTCAGTTTATCGGCACCACTGCCGCCGCCAGCGCCCTCACCGTCGCCCAGTCTGCCTGGGCAGCCGGCAGCGATGAAATCAAAATCGGCCTCATCGGCTGCGGCGGTCGTGGCACCGGCGCCGCCAACCAGGCCCTCAGCACGGGCCAGCAGGGCGTGACCCTGCACGCCGTGGCAGACGCCTTCAAAGAAAAGACTGACAAAGCCCTGAGCGGCTTGCGCGACAAAAACCCTGACAAGGTCAAGGTGGACGACTCCCGCAACTTTGTCGGCATGGACGCCTACAAGAAAGTCATCGACTGCTGCGACCTCGTCATCCTCACCACACCTCCCGGCTTCCGTCCCTACCACTTCGAAGCCGCGGTGAACGCCGGCAAGAACATCTTCATGGAAAAGCCCGTGGCCGTGGACTCCCCCGGCGTGCGCAAGGTGCTGGAGATGGCCAAGGTGGCGGACGAAAAGAACCTCAAGGTGGTCGTGGGCCTGCAGCGCCGCTACCAGAACTGCTACAAGGAAGCCCTCACGCAGGTGAAAGAGCAGGGCATCATTGGCGACATCGTCTCCGGCCAGGTGTACTGGGATGGCGGTGGCATCTGGTTCCGCGACAAGCTTCCAGGCCAGAGCGAGCTGATGTACCAGATCAACAACTGGTACTTCTTCACCTGGCTGTGCGGCGACCACATCAATGAGCAGCACATCCACAACATCGACGTGGCGAACTGGTTCATCGGCGGCCACCCCGTCAGCGCCCAGGGCATGGGCGGCCGTATGCAGCGCGTGGACAAGAAATTCGGCCAGATCTATGACCACCACTACGTGGAGTACACCTATGAAAACGGTGTGCGCATCAACAGCCAGTGCCGCCATCAGTCCGGCGTGAGCAATGCGGTGCGTGAGGAGTTCACCGGCACCAAAGGAAAGATCTACCTGGACAACGGCGGCCGCTGCTACGCCGTTGACCACAAGGGCAACACCATCTGGAAGTACCGCCCCGGCGGCAAGGACCCCGCGGCCGCGGGCAAAGGCGGCGCCAAGAAGCTGGATCCGGATCCCTATCAGACCGAGCATGACACCCTGCAGGCCGCCATCCGCGAGAACAAGCCGCTGAACAACGCCTACTACGGTGCCGAGTCCACCATGACAGCCGTCATGGGCCGCATGGCCACCTACTCCGGCAAGGAGCTGAAGTGGGACGATGTGCTGAATTCCAAGGTGCAGCACATGCCGAACATCATCACCCCAGAGTCCGAGCCTCCGGTGAAGCCGGACGCCGACGGCTGGTACCCCATCGCCATCCCGGGCAAGGACATCCCCGGCGCGCCGGTGGTGTGAGGCGCTGACGATATAACGTAAAGTCTCCGGCCCCGGTTACAGTGGATGTAGCCGGGGCCTTTTTTGTAGCCGGAGAATGACTAAACCAGAATGAGGAATCAATGTCGTTAAGTTAAGCGGGTCACAACATTTTATAAGCTGAAGGAGGCATGCGTTTTGGCCTTTTAGGCCGAGGCAGGGAACGGTTGGGGCGTATCAGGCACTGTGCTCGTCTGAAGCAGGCGTTGA
>NZ_JBGAFO010000022.1:0-58347 GCF_044227185.1 Prosthecobacter sp.
TTTGGCTGGCTGTCTCCCTACGGTCGGCTCCTTCGGACTCAGCCTCACGGCTGACGCCCTTGCCTTTCAGCTAGCACTTCCCCTTGCCGGGTGTGCGGCGGACTTGAACCGCCAAGTGAGTGCGCCCTGCCGGGCGCACGTAGCAAAAAGGGCAGGACTCGCGTCCTGCCCCTTCGTGATTTGTCTGGATACCGCGCTACTCCAGCGGCGGAGTCGGCGGCGCCTTCACCGGCTTCGGCGCCGGAGCCAGAGCGGGTGCCGGTGTCAGGGCCGCAGGCGCGGCGGCATGGTCGCCATGATTTTCCCCATGATGATCGTCATCATGGTTATCGTCATTCTCGTCGTGCTTGTCCTCACGCGGGTCATGCCCCTCGTGATGCTCCATTTCGTGATGCTCCGTCACACCCTTCAGGTGCGTCTTGAACTTCCGGTGGCGCTGGCGCTCCGGCAGCGGGCTGAGCTGCATGTTGATGTTGCGGCCCGCCATGCGCGGATCCTGGTCCACATGCCCCATGGTGATGAGGTCTTCCTTGATCTTCTTGGCAAGCTGGTGCCCCAGCTCCTGATGCGCCATCTGGCGCCCGCGGAACTGCAGCTGGATGCGCACCTTGTGCCCTTCCGCCAGGAAGTCTTCCGCGTGCGTGATCTTGATCAGGTAGTCATGCGGGTCGATGCCGATGCGGAATTTCATCTCCTTCACCTTGCCGCCCTTCTGGTGCTTGTGGGCCTCCTTCTTGTGCTTCTCCTGAATGTACTTGTACTTGCCGTAGTTGACGATCTTGCACACCGGCGGCTCGGCGTTCGGCGCCACTTCCACCAGGTCCAGCCCGCGCTCCTTGGCGATGCGGATGGCCTGCGCTGTGGGCAGGATGCCGAGCTGATGATGCCCGTCCTCTTCAACCACACGCACCTTCGGCGCACGGATGCGCTCATTCACGCGCGTCTGATCCACGAACCGGCCGTTCGGGCGGTCACGTCCGCCCGGCCGATTGCCACCACCAGGACGATAGCCACCGCTGTTCGATCCTTGATAACCACCTGCGGGACGCGGAGGGCCGGAGGGTCTGGGGGCTCCCATGGGAGGGCCTGCTGGACGCGGTGCTGAATTGGGCGGGCCGCCTTGACCTGCCGGCCTCGGTGGGCCGCCTGTGCCTTGATTTTGCTGGGGACGTGGCGCAAAACTGCCGCCGCTCAACTGCTGGAATGGATTGCTTATGGGATACCTCCGGGTGTGTTCGAAACTCCAGGCAGCCCTGTTCCGGCCACCTGGAAAATTGTTGGGAAAAGACGCGCTGAAAAAAACATCATATCAGCACAGACTCGATTCCGGCATGCACGCGCCTTCCGCCTCCCGATCATGCGGGGTGTGTGGACGCGACAAAGAAAAAATCATGCGGAAAAAGTCAGATAAAAAAGCGCTCTCAGTGGAAAGCCGCTGGCGGAGCCGTGGACTCAAACGCTGCGCATAGGTAACGACTTTCATCCGATTCATCAAGCCGATTTATTCTCCCCGACCCATTCTTAGTGGTCTTTGCCACAGACCCGGCACATGAAGCGGTTCCCCCGCTCAGGAATTTCGTAGCTCTTCCCTCCGCAAAACGGACACCTTACCGGCACGCAGTTCCGCACAAACCACCGTGTGGCCATCGCAGCCGCCAGCCCGCCCACCATCATCGTCACCAGCGGCGGAATCTGGTGGTGCTCCAGCCAGCGCCAGATCAGCCCCACGAAGCCGCAAAACGCTCCGAATGCCACCACCGGCCCGAAGAAGCTGAGTACAAAATGACGCGAGGAACTCATCCGAATCAGGTACTCATCACGCCATCACGGCATTCTGCAAGCCCTCACGCATCACTTTCAGCGGTGCCGGCCGGTCAAACCAATGCTCAAATGAAATCGCCCCCTGGTGCAGCAGCAGGGAGAGACCATCCACCGTTTTCGCTCCTGCACGCCGCGCATCCGCCAGCAGCGGCGTCTCGCCCCCGGCACGATAAACCATGTCAAAGACGAGATGCCGCGCCTCCAGCGCATCCCCGGGCAGCAGCCTGCCATCAGTAGGCTTCATGCCTAGTGATGTGGCATTTACGATGAGGTCGCTGTTCCCCATTTGATTCGCCAGATGGACATCATCCATCTCGATGGCTTCCACAGCGCCTGCCTTGCCCGCCCTGCTTGCGGTGCCCACTGACTTCATCACATCGCGAATTTCAAACATGACACCGACGGCCTTTTCATGGGTGCGATTCGCCAGAACGATATTGCTGCAACCCGCCAGAGCACACTGCACCGCCACCGCCCGCCCTGCCCCGCCTCCCGCCCCAAGGATCAGCACCCGCAGATCCTTCACCTCCACGCCAAAGGCCTCCTTCACACTGCGCAGAAAACCGGGGCCGTCGCTGTTGTAGCCGTGCAGCCTGCCCTCACGAATCGCCAGCGTGTTCACCGCGCCGAGCTGTTTCGCCAGAGGGTCCAGCACATCCACCGCATCCAGCGCTTCAAACTTGTGCGGAATCGTGATGTTCACGCCGAGAAAACCACAGGCGGCGAACTGCCGGAACGCCTCCGCCACACGCCCCACCGGCACCTGCACCCGGATGTACTGCGCCTCGATTCCGCAGGCCTGCAGCGCGGGATTGTGCATCTGCGGACTGCGCGAATGCGCGATCGGATCTCCGATCACCGCCAGCCGCGCCGGCGGCGTGAAGCGCCCGGCCACCGCGTTCCAGTTCATCAAGTCTTCGTATGATAAAAAATCTCCCACGCGCCAGACATGCCCCGGAACCACGGGCTGTCAAAGCGGCCCGCAATTTTCCCGCTCGACATCCCGTTCCATCCGCGCTGCATTCAGCTCTCTCGTTTTCCCCAACCACCCACCCCTCATGCGCCTCTTCCTTCCCCTGCTCACCCTCGCCGTCTCCGCGGCCCTGTTCTTCGCCCAGGCAGCCGATACCGCCGTCAAGCCTCTGCGCGTGCTCATCGTCGCCGGCGGCTGCTGCCATGACTATGAGAAGCAGCACCAGGTGCTCAAAGACGGCATCGAAGCGCGGCTGAACGCCATCGTCGATGTGGCCTACAACCCCGACAAATCCACCAAGGCCACCTTTGCCATCTACAAGGCCAAAGACTGGGCCAAGGACTTCGACGTCATCGTACACGACGAATGCAGCGCCGATGTGACCGACCCCGCCTACGTGGGCGCCATCCTCGAAGCCCACAAGGCCGGCAAACCCGCCGTGAATCTGCACTGCGCCATGCACAGCTACCGCTGGGGAAACTTCCGCGAGCCCGTGCAGCCCGGTGCCGACAATGCCGGCTGGTATGAAATGCTCGGCCTCCAGTCCACCGGCCACGGCCCGCAGCAACCCATCGACATCACCTTCACCGACAAAAACCACCCCATCACCCAGGGCATGGAAGACTGGACCACCATCAACGAGGAGCTCTACAACAACGTCCAGATCCTCACCGGCAAGCCCCTTGCCAGCGGCCACCAGATCGTGCCGCCGAAGGCCAAGAAAGGCGAAACCCTCCCGCCCGATGCCAAGCCCACCGAAGCCACCAGCGTCGTCGCCTGGACCAATGAATACGGCCCGAACAAGACCAGGATCTTCTCCACCACCATCGGCCACAACACCGCCACCGTCAGCGACGCCCGCTACCTCGACCTCGTCACCCGCGCCATCCTCTGGACCACCGGCCACATCAACGAAAACGGCAAGGCCGAGCCGGGGTATGGCAAGTAACCCCGCCTCAAAATGAATCCCCTTCGCATTCGCCCCGCTGTTCTCGCCTGGCTGCTCATCGCTGCCCCCGCCTTCGGCGGCGAGTCGATGCTGACCGTCACCTACCAGCCGCTGGATGGAATGGGATCCGGCTCCATCGTGATTGCCGAAGTCACCTGTCATGACTGGTATGCCACGAGTGGCATGGCCACTCAGATCGGCCTGATCTCCGCACGCAACGTTCCCCCCACCAACAATCTGGAGCAGGCCAGGAACGACGTGAACCTGGCCTCTCTGTGCGGGCTGCGCTTTGAGGCCAGTGATATCGGCAATCGCACCGCTCCGCTGGGCCTGAAACTGGATGCGACCAAGTTTTCCGTCCCAAAAAGTGCCAGCGGCACGCCCGAGGAAATCATCAGAGCCTCCCTGGAGTGCCTGCGCCGCTGCCTTCCCGCAAAACTCCGCACCACCCCTGTCACCCTTTCTTGCCGTGACAGTGACAAGGAGTGGCTCCAGAAGATCGTCTCTGAATTCAACGCGCACGACCGCACCAAGGTCTTCTTCATTCCGCACACCTGAGGCTGCTTCCACCTCAACGGACAACGACCGCCACCCAAGGAGTGCAAAAGAGGATTCGTCTTCCTCATTGCATGCTCGCAGGCAGCGCGGACGTATCCTCCCGGTCCCCGCTTCCCACCACCGCCCATGCGCCGCTTCATCATTCCAGCACTCCTGCTCTCCATCTCCGTCTCTGCCTACGGCGACCCCGGCCACTCCGCCAATGGCGAAGCCTTCAATGAGGGGCCGCGCCAGGCCGCCGTTTTCATTCCCGGCTGCGGCGATGCCGTGCACTTCACCATCAGCACCAGGAACGCGGACGCGCAGAAGTTTTTCACCCAGGGCGTGGGCCAGCTCCACGGCTTCTGGTACTACGAGGCGGAGCGCTCCTTCCGCCAGGTGGCGGCGCTGGATCCCGACTGCGCCATGGCCTACTGGGGCATGAGCATGGCCAACGTGAACAACGAAAGACGCGCCAGCGCCTTCATCAAAAAAGCCACGCCCCTCAAATCCAAGGCCACACCGCGCGAGCGCCAGTGGATCGCCGCCCTGGAAAATCTCTACCGTGACAACGACAAGCGCGACAAGAAGCAGAAGAGCCTGGACTGCATCCGCGACTTCGAAGCCCTCGTGCAGGACAATCCCAAGGACACCGAAGCCAAAGCCTTCCTCATCTGGCGCATCTGGTTCTCCCGCGAGGAGGCCCCCATGTCCAGCCTCCAGGCCGTGGATGCGCTGCTGGATCAAGTCTTCGCCGCCGAGCCCACCCACCCCGCCCACCACTACCGCATCCACCTCTGGGACCAGACCAAGCCCATCCGCGCTCTCAAATCCGACGCCCAGTGCGGCCAGTCAGCCCCCGGCATCGCCCACATGTGGCACATGCCCGGCCACACCTTCTCTAAATTGAAGCGTCCGGACGACGCCGCCTGGCAGCAGGAGGCCAGCACCCGCGTGGATCACGCCTACATGATCCGCACCTTCATTTTGCCGGATCAGATACACAACTACGCCCACAATGAAGAGTGGCTGACCCGCACCTACAACGACCTCGGCCGCGCCAAAGACGCCGAAGCCCTCGCCCGCAGCCTCATCGCCATCCCCCGCCATCCCACTTACAACAACCTCGAAAAGCCCTCCACCTCAGCCAGCTACGGCCGCACCCGCCTCATCGACACGCTCATGAAGTGGGAGCACTGGAAAGAAGTGAAAGCCTTCACCGCCGCCCCCGTCGGCGTAGCCGCCCATGACATCTCACGCCTCTGGGCCCGCGGCATCGCCTGCTACCAGCTCGGAGACTCCGCCTCTCTGGCCGCCGCCCTGAAGGATCTGGAAGCCGTATCCACCGCAGCCCCCAAGCCCCCCGAGCCCAAAGCCGGTGAAAAAGTGGCCGCCAAAGCCGCTGACAAACCCGCCGAAAAAAGCGCCGACAAGCCTGCTGACAAAACAGTGGCCGGAGCCCAGAAACCAGCCGCTCCACCCACCACCAAAACCTCTTCATCATCAACCACCACCACCGCCTCCACCGACAGCAAACCCAAGCGCACGCCCCGCCCTGAAGTGAAGGCCAAAGCCAATGCCATCGCGGAACTCACGGCGCTCGTGGCCCTGGCCAGCAAAGACGGCTCCGTGCGCCGCGCGGAAACTCATAAGCTGCTCTCCGACCTCAAAAGACTCGACGTGCCCAAAGAGCGCCTGGCGCGCTACTGGCTGACGCTGGATGACAAGGTGCAGGCCGAGGAAATGACCCGCAGCTTCACCTCCGATCTCGTCGGCCTCGCCATCAAGACCGAAATCCTGCAGGCCTGCGGCAAAACGGAAGAAGCCAGGAAAGTCTTCGAAGAAGTGCGCAAGCAGGCCTTCGCCATGGACCGCGACCTGCCCATCGCCAAACGTCTCGACACACTGGCAAAAACCTTCGGCATCCAGGGCAACTGGCCCGCCCCCGCCCCGAAGCGCACGGACAGCGGCGTGCGTCCGGAAATCACCACCCTCGGCCCCGTGCACTGGCACGCTCCCGACGCCCCCGTTTTCGAAGCCCTCACCCTCGAAGGCAAACCGGTCAAAAGCACCGACTTCACCAGCAAAAAGCCCACACTCTTCCTCTTCTATCTCGGCCACGACTGCGGCCACTGTGTGGAGCAGATGCAGGCCTTCGCCAAAGCCGCGCCAGATTTCGACAAGGCCGGCATCCAGCTCGTCGCCGTGACCATCGACGACCCCAAAGCGGCCGCAGGCATTCGCCCCAAGCTCGGCCTCAAAGACGGCCAGCCCCTCCCCTTCCCCCTCCTCAGCGATACCAGCCTGAAAGCCTTCAAAGCCGTCCGCTCCTACGACGACTTCGAAAAGGAAAGCCTCCACGCCACCCTCCTCATCGACACCCACGGCAAACAACGCTGGCAGGACATCAGCTGGGAGCCCTTCAAAGACACCAAGTTTGCGCTGGAAGAGTCGAAGCGGCTCCTCACCTCAGAAAATTGAATGAAGCAGGCCGGATGGCTGTCTGCCACCTTACTTCCAGACAGCCATGGTCTTTTTATACCACTCCCGGCGTTCCGCGATTCCCGTCTGGCCACCGTTGATCAACTGGGTGATCTTGGTGATGTTGTCCGCATCAGCCCACTGGTTGCAGCCTTTCGCCTTCCACTCTTCAGCAGCGATCTTCAGCGTCACTCCGGCTGAAGACGCCAGATCAGGGTTGCCGATCAGATCAGCCTTCACCAGAGCGCCATATTTCCCGTAGTCCTCGCGGCCGGTCACCTGCATCAGACCGCGGCCGATGAAACGCCAGCCATCGCCCGACGCTTCATTGCCATTGCCCATCCGGCTGGCATAGACGTGGTTGGCCAGTTTCTCGGGATTATGTGCGTAAGGCTGCGCTGATTTCAGAGTGGGAAAGCGGCTCGGCCACACCACCATCATCCGTTCTGCGCTGTAGTTCATGCTTTCGATCAGAATGGTCAGCCCTCCCGACTCATGCAGCACCTGCGCCATGAAGTGCCGCAGCCGGAGCTTCGTATCGTTGATGCCGTAGGGCGCGAGGACTGCGTCTGCAGCTGCGAAGGCCTGCTGGTAAACAGATTTGGCATTCGGCGCGAGAATTTTGAGCTGGTCGTTGGTGATGGAGATCATGACAGGTGGGTGGGAAGTAAAAGTGAAAGAGGCGGGGGGGCTCAGAGGGGAGGCTCATCATACGAGTTTCTTCAGCGAGACGCGCAGGGCTCCGATCCTGGCGTCTTCGCCCGGCTTCTCCTCTCCCAGAGCCTTGAGCTGGTCTGCGATCTCCTGCTTGTTCTTTTTCAATTGCTCTTCAGGGCTGAGAGGAGCCGCGGAAGGATTCCCCGACGCGTCGGATGTGCTCTTGCCATCGCCGGTGCCGCTCGCGCCTTTCTCCGTGATTCCCTTGGACACCAGATAGGAACCAGAGCTGATCCCCAGCAGCATAAGAATGCCCGCCGGAATCTCAGTGGGAAAACGCGGCCTCGTTCCGTCGCCAACGATCACAAGGAAAAGTGACATCGCTATTACAAAGGTGAAAATGAAAAACTGAAACCTGGAAAAGCTCGCGTCACGGCTTCCTCCTTCACTGAACAGCCGCGACATGTCGATCTTCCCGATCCATATCTGCCAGAGAATTGTCAGACCAGCCAGCCCCACCAGCAGGCAGAGCATCCAGCCAATGGTGAGAGTCAGCACACTCATCGTAAGCAGCGGATTGGATGTGAGATAGGCTACAAGCGCAAAAAGCCCCGCAATAAGCAGCACGAGAATAAGCATGGACCGATTGTTGTTCATGGAGTGTTGGGTGTGAAATGCCGTTACAATATCCGGTTCGCTAACGCACCGGCCTTGGTGGTCAGATAGAGCACCTGGCTGCCGCCGATGAGCGCCAGGGCTTCAGGAGGGACTTCGGGAAATTGCGCCGCCTCCCCGGCGGTGGCCGTCTGCGTCAGCATGTGCATGGCAACTCCCAGGGTGCACAGCAGGGCCTGCACCCGCACTGGGCTGACCTCGAGCCCGCGCTCCTTGTCTGCCAGCAGGCCCTTCAGCCTGATCTTTCCGGTGAACATCTGCCAGACCATGAGGGCGACTGCCGCACAGAAAAACAGGCGCACTTCCAGAATGGCGAATGACAGCAGCGATTTCATGATTTCAGAGCCAGGGTCATGGGCGGGCGGGCGCGTGATTGGAGCGGTGGTTCTTCACAGGAGGGCGTCGTCAGGCGCCATCATCTTTTTTCGGGACGCCGTTCAGCGACGCCATGTTTTCAAATTTCTTCAGCCCCTCGCTGAGCCGCCGCGCATGCGTGGTGGTGGCCGCGTTCAGCTGCTGCTTCAATGCTTCCGGAATGCTGGCCCTGGTGACCTCCTTTTGGATTTCAGCTATGGCCTGCTGAGACTGCACCAGGTGCTGCTCGGCCTCTTTCTGCACCGTCTCAGTCTGCTCCCGGGCAACCTGCACTTTCCCAGCGTTGTTGCGGGCCAGGTAAAAGCTTGCTCCGGCGGAAACCACCGCAAGGCTGATGCACATCTGCATAAACCGTTTGATCAGATCAGGAACCCATCTGGGGGTTTCAGTCGAAGCCTTCGAGATCAGGGTGAAGCTTCCCAAGACGCCCAGGACGCAAATTGCACCGCAGCCGATGTTGGCGAGCTGCACGACTGTCTCAGCCGGATAGCCAAAGATAGTGCTCGATTCAGTCATAAGGAGAAAAGAGGTGAGAGTCCCTGGCTCAAATGCCGCCATCATCCATTGGGAGGAAAGGACCATCTTGTTTGCCAGAAGAGTCCTGTCCCGTCCTGATCAGATGCCTTGAAGCCATTAAGCGATGCACCTCAATTCAAGCCAGCAACTCATACAATAACAAACTTTTTATTAATCTTTGTGATAGATAATCACGACCTGATGGCAGGATAACTGCTTATTCTAAAGACTGTAAATTTCATCTTTTGAGACCCAATTTCCAGAGAAACACGCCTGATTGGATTTTTAAAACACGTCTCTTAAGGATGCCTGGAGATGAGATATCCTCAGCAATGCGCCCGGAATGACAGGGCACGCCTGAAGCCATGAGCAGGGTGTGGCCAAAGGCGCCTCTGCTGAAAAAGCCTCATATTCCCGCCGGACCCCTGCAGGGCCCGCAGTGATTCGCGTATTTTTCTCCTGCCCGCACCGTTGCCGGGCGCGCTTTTAGCAGCTAAAGGCGGAGCATGATTTTCTCTCGTGTTTTTCTCCGGGGCGTGGCGGTGCTGAACGCTCTCATTCTGGCGGCGTGCGAACTGCCCGCACCGCAGCCTGCGTATCAGCCCGCCCAGATGGCCCAGCCCCAGCAGGCTTATCAGCAGGGCCCCTTCATGCTCGGCATTGATGTTTTGGCCTCGCGAAACTTTGACCTCATCCGCGGCAAGCGCGTCGGCCTCATCACCAATCAAACCAGCATGACTGGCCGCGGCGAGCGCACCCGCACCGTCATGCAGCGTGCCCTGGGTCCCAATCTCGTCGCCCTCTACGCTCCGGAGCACGGCATCGATGGCACCATCGGCGCGGGGCTGCATGTCAGCACACGGCGGGACAACGTGACGGGCCTCACCGTCTATTCCCTCTACGGTCCCACGCGCAAACCCACTCCGGCCATGCTCGCGCCCATCGACGTGCTCGTCTTTGACCTGCAGGACATCGGCTGCCGCAGTTACACCTACATCAGCACCATGATCGTGGCCATGGAGGCCGCGGCGGAGTGCGGCAAGCAGTTCGTCGTTCTTGACCGCCCGAACCCCCTCGGCGGCTGGCGTGTAGAGGGGCCGCCACTGGAGTCCAAATGGAAATCCTTCGTGGGCCAGATCCCCGTCCCCTACGTGCATGGCATGACGGCGGGTGAACTCGCCATGATGGCCGGCGCGCGCGGCTGGATGGCACGCACGCCGCGTCTGGACGTGGTGAAAATGCAGGGCTGGAACCGCGGCATGACCTGGCAGGACACCGGACTGCACTGGTATCAAACCTCCCCGAATATCCCGCACGCCACCTCACCCTTCTACTACGTCGCCACCGGCATCCTCGGCGGCGCCACCTCGGTGGACATCGGCATCGGCACGGAGAACCCCTTCGGCTATGCCGGCGGCAGCGGCGTGAATCCGCAGGCGCTGTACGCCTACTGCCAGCGCCTCAATACTCCGGGCGTCAGCTTCTCTCCCTACTCCAAAGACGGCTTCGGCGGCGTCCGCCTCAACATCTCCCCGCGCGCCACCGCGGACATCACCGCGCTGGATGTGCTCCTGCTGGCCGAGATCAACCGCCAGACCGGTGGCAAGGTCATCGGCCGCATGAGCGGCTCCAAGCTCAATCTCTTCAACAAAGTCTATGGCAGCGAGTCCCTGTATTCAGACCTCCGCCGCGGCGTGCCCGCCACCAGCATCGTCGCCCGCTGGCAGGGCTACAATCAAAGCTTCCGCTCCCAGCGCCAGCGCTTCCTGCTCTACCCCTGACCCTGACCCCGCCAGCGGTAGCCCACGCCGCGCACCGTCTCGATGATCTCCTCGCTCTCGCGCTCGATCTTCTTGCGCAGCTTCGCGATGTGCTGGTCCAGCGTGCGGCTCTCCGGCATGTAGTCCAGCCCCCAGCACACATCCAGCAGTGTGTCCCGGCTCAGCACCTGTCCGGCACGCTCATGCAGCAGTTTGAGAATGGAAACTTCCCGTGGCGAGAGATCCATGCTCTCCTCATCCCGCTGCGCCCGCAGCTCGGCGGGAAACACCCGCAGCGCGCCCAGTTGAAATCCGCTCTCCGTCGGCGCCTTCACCGCGCGCGTGCGCCGCAGCGCCGAACCAATGCGCGCGATGAGCTCATGCTTGCCGAACGGCTTGCGCACAAAATCATCCGCCCCCAGCCGCAGCCCCACCACCACATCGATCTCCTCGCTCTTCGCCGAGAGAAAGAGAATGGGCACGCCCGCATCCACCGCGCGCACACGGCGGCACACCTCGTAGCCGTCCACACCGGGCATCATGATGTCCAGGCACAGCAGGTCCGGCTTGTGCTTCTGCCAAAGCGCCAGCGCCTCCCCGCCATCACGCGCCAGCAGCGTGCGAAATCCCTCCGGCTGCAGGCACGCGGCGAGGCTTTCGAGAGTCACGGGATCGTCATCGGCGAGGAGAATCGTCATGGAGGAAAAAGTGGTTGGCGAGAAGACAGTTCTGAATGGTTGTGGCCAATGACGAAACCAGAATGATGAACGACGAATCCGAAGGACGGCGTGAACTCCCCACGCGTCAAATATTCGCTCTTCTGATCTGCAATCAGAGTCATTCGAGTTAGGTCATTCCTTCGTCATTCGCCATTCTGGTTTCGTCATTCGAACGTTCCTTCATTCGATCCGCGTTTTCCAAAAGCACGCACAATTCAAAGCACGCCCCCTTCTCCCCCGGCAGCAGCTTCAATTCACCGCCCATCCTCCGCGCCAGATCCCGCGCGATGCTGAGGCCCAGCCCCGCACCGCTCACGCCTGCCCGCACCCGGTCATCCACACGATAGAACGGCTCAAAGATCCGCTCCACTTCACCGGCCGAAATGCCCGGCCCGCCATCCTGCACCGTCAGCCTGAACCCCTCCCCGCTCTGCCGCGTATGCACCGTGGCCGCGGCACCCGGCGCATACTTCTCCACGTTGGAGAGCAGATTCGCCGTGATCTGCGCCAGCGCATCCGCATCCAGCACGGCCTCGGCCTTCTCCCCTTCGTGCGTGCATGTCAGTGTGATCCCACGCCGTAGCAGGGCCGGCTCAAACTGCCGCACAATGCCCGCCACCACCTCCGCAGGCACGCAGGGTGCGGCGTTCAGCCTCAGCCGCCCCTCCTCCCGCCGCGAAAAAGTCAGCACGTTTTCGATCAGCCGGCTCAGCCGCCCCGCCTCCTCGCGCACCAGGGAAAAACGGCTTGTCGCCGCGTCCGGCACCGCTTCCTCGATCACATCCAGATTGAGCAGGATGTTCGTCATCGGCGTGCGCAGTTCATGGGACACACGGTTCACAAACGACACCCGCTGCTGCGCCAGCCCTGCGGCGCGGCGCTGCTGCGCGCTCAGCCCGATGCCCAGCCCCGCCACCAGCAGCGCCAGCGCCAGAGAACCCGCCAGCGTCGGCACGTGATACGTCCCCTGCACCTGCCTCTCGTCCCAGGAGAGAATCTGCCACACACCGAAGCGTGAGACCACCGGCACCAGCATGTCTGGTTCGTGGGCTGGCGGCACCCCGGCTATCTCCAGCGTCTTGCCATGGGCATCCTGCACCGCATCAGGCCCGCCCAGTTTCGCCACAGATAAAAAGCCCTCCTCCAGCCAGTTCCGGAAATGCCCTGTCATGGCCGTCTCCACCGCCTTCGGATCAATGATCAAAATCACCGCTGTCCCCAGGGTCTGCACATAAAACATCAGCGGCTTCCCCGGTTCTTCGATCCAGCCGGAGCTCTTCCCTGCGGGATCGGCAAACAGCATCCTCGACTCCAGCAGCACGCGCGGGCGTGGAATGCCCCGATGCTCCTTCTCCAGAGTCGGCTCCGGCAGCGGCGGGCTTGCCGGAAAGCCCAGGTTCAACTGCGTTTCCGGGTTCGCACTCTTCCAAAACAGCCACGCCACATGCTCCACACCCTCGATGTTTTCCGCCAGCCGCCGGGCCGTTTCCGGGTCCCGCCATGCCTGCGCCAGAAGCTCGCCCGTGCTCTGCAAATGCGTCTCGTACAGCTCCTCCAGTTTGCGCGCCTCCGCCTGCATCCGGGCCCCCAGCACGCGCTGCGCCTGCAGATCACGCTGCCTCCTCACCTCCACCTCCCGCCGGGACACCAGCACACCCCCGGCGGCGATGCAGGCCGCAAGCACGAGCATCATGCCCAGCACCATGCCCGCACTGGAAACTCGGTGGCTCTCGTGGGTGTCGCTCATTGCAAATTCACATCCATAAACACCAGCCACACGCGTTCCTCGTCCTTGTGTTCGTTCACCCCCGTGGCTCCCGGCGGGTTCAGCGTGCCGATCAGCGCCGTGGTGCCAGGCATCTGCGTGTACTCCGTGCTGAGCGTCTGACTCGAAAACACCGGCAGCTCCAGGTAGTGCTCGTTCCAGTTCCTGTCTTTCAGATTTCCCGTCATGCGCACATGCTCAACGGTCACCGTCATGCGCACAAAATTTCCGTCTTCCGCAAGCACCGGATCCAGGTCGATGCGAAACCCAAGGTCGCGGCTTTCGAGCGCCATCGGCTCCGGCCCGCCCGGCGCTTTCAGCGTCGTGGGTTTCGGAGCTTCTGCCTCTACTTCTGTCAGCGAAGGCGGAGGCATCTCGCTGCCATAGGTGTAGCGCTCGCCCGATTGATGCACGGCATGCACTCCGGAGACCGTGCACGTCGTCGAAACATGCTCCAGCACCGCCTGCTTCCCCGCCAGCAGCGGCTTCAGCTCCGCCAGGCAGGCCGCGCCATCCGCCGCATGCTTCTGGAGCAGCGCCCTTGCCTTCGTGCGGTCCAGCGAGATCACCCGCGCAGTCATTCTCACCGTGCCCGTGCGTGGGGGCGCGGGCGCTTTCGGCGCCGCCACTTCCACCACCTGCGGCGTGGCAAACACCAGCGTGATCGCATCCCCCTGCGCATCACTGAGCGTGGAAAGCAGTGCGGGCACGCCAGGAGCCAGCCGGCAGTGGGACTGGCCTTTCTGAAAAAAACACTCCGCCACCGGCACTCCCGGCAGGGTGCTGTCTGCCTTGGTCAGGCGCAGTCCCTGGAAGCGCCCCCTTGAGAAGCACTGGACAAAATCCAGCCTGCCACCCTCTTCATTCAAGGCGGGCTCAAGCTCAAACAAATCCCCCAGCAACTGCATGTCGAAGGCGCTCGGATATTGAAGGCCCTTGCTGTCGGCATCTCCCCAGTGGGTCACGTCGATCAGCTCATCCACGCATGCCACCCGGCTGCGCGCGCCGCTCTGACCCAGGATCAGGTGGCAGCCATCCAGCTTCGCCCTCCCCGCCGTCACGGCGGCCCGCACCCGCTCGTGAAGTTTGGCATGGCCCTCCGGCGCATCCAGCAGCATCGCGTAGTCTGTCTTTGAAAGCGTGCAGGTCTCCACCAGGCAGAGAATGTTTTTCGCTGCCGCCACCGCCCCACCCGCCCGCGGTTGATCCTGCGCGGCCAGCAGCCCCGCACATGCCAGAGAGAGACAGAGGAGAAGTTTCATGGTGCGGGCAGAGGGCTTTTCAATCAGCGCCAGGGTTCAACCACCTCTGTTCATTCCGAGATCACATCCATAAACAGCAGCCACATGCGGCCCTCATCCTTGTGCTCATTGGCACCGGTGTCTCCGGGCGGGTTCATCGTCCCGACCAGCGCCGTGGTGCCAATGACCTGCGCGTAGCCCGTGGTGATCTTCTGGCACGAAAACAGCGGCACATCAGGATAATGCTCGTTCCAGTTCTTGTCCTTCAGGTTGCCCGTCATTTTGACGAATTCAGGCGCCAGGGTCACCTGGGCCACCACGCCGTCCTCGCTGCGCGTCGGTTCCACCTCCAGACGAAACCCCGTGCCGCGGCTCTCCGTGGCAGTCGTCCCCGCCAGCCCCTCAGGCCGGGCCTCAGCCGCTGCTTTTTTCACATCATTGCTCCTCTGCACCAGCGCATTCGCGGTCGGGGGCGCATACTCCGTCCCATAGGTGTAAAGCACGCCCGACTCATGCACGGCACGCACGTTTGACTGCGTGTTGATCGTGGCGATGTGCTCCAGCGTCGCCTCCTTGGACGCCAGCAGGGGCTTCAGCGCCGCCAGGCATGCCCCGCCCTCCATCGCATGCGCTTTGAGCAGCTCCCAGCCCTTCATGCGATCCAGCGAGATGACGCGGGCCGTCAGCACCAGGTTGCCCCTGCCAGAATGAGCGGCCGCCTTCGGCTCGGGCAGGGTGATGAGCTGCAGGGTGGCAAACACCAGCGTGACGTCTCCCGCCTTTTCATCCTTCAGGGTGCTGAGAAACGTCGGAATGCCGGGGATCACCCGGCACGTGGATGAGCCCTGGCGCAACAGCATGTCCGTCACGGGAATGCCCGCCAGCGTGCTGTCCGCCTTGAACAGCCGCAGCCCCTGCAGCCGGTCCCGCGCAAACACCTGGGTCACGTTCAGCGCGCCGCTGCCTTCCTCCAGGGTCGGCTCAAATTCAAAATGGTCTCCCAGCTGGTGCATCTCAAACGCCGTGGGATATTGAAAGCCGGTGCGGTCCGCCTCGGTCCACTCCGTCGGGTAGATCAGCTCATCCGTGCTGTCCAGCGTGCTGCGTGTGTTGGGGTGGGTCACCACCAGATGGCAGCCATCCAGCCGCACCTTGCCCGCTTTCACCCCCGCCACCAGGTTCGTGTAAAGCTTGTCATGCCCGCCCGGCGCATCCAGCAGCGCGGCATAGTCCGCCTGCGGCAGCGTGAAGGTCTCCACGAAACAGGGGACGTTTTGCAGTTCCGCCGCCACCGCCGGACCGTCCGCGGTCGCCGGTGCGGGGGCCGCAGCCGCCGCCTTTTTGTCCTTCACAAACGGGTCCTTGGGCGCCTCCTGCCCGGTCAGCAGGCTGGCAGTGGCGAAGAGAAAACAGAGGCAGAGGTGTGGTTTCATGGTGCCGCCACACTGGCGCACCGGCCGCGCCTTGCGTCAACGCTGCATGAACGGAGTGTAAAACTTCTGTCAAAAAGACCAAATCCGTGCTTATGGCTGTGCGTTAGCTACAAACAACCATGGAAGACCTCGAAATCGCCCGCGCCTGCGCCCTTTACGCCGATGACAAAAAAGCGGAGAACATCCGCATCCTGGACCTGCGCGGCCTCTCCCCCATCTCCGACTACTTTGTACTCGTCACCGCCATGTCCACGCCGCAGCTCCGCGCCGTGCGCGATGAAATCGTCGAGCGCATGAAGGAGGAGCACCGCATGCCCCCCACCGTCAAAGACGGCAATTTCGAAAGCCAGTGGATCATCCTCGTCTATGGCAGCGTCATGGTGCACATCCTCACTCCGGAGAAGCGCGAATTCTACGCCCTCGAAGAACTCTGGGGCGACGCCCCCGAACTCGCTCTCACCGCCGAGGCCCCGCCGCCCGAACCCAAGGAGCCAAAGCCCAAGGCCGTAAAGAAAAAAGCCGTCGCCAAAAAGACCGCTGCCAGGAAAGCCCCCGCCAAAAAAGCCGCGAAGAAAAAGTAGCTCCCCCGTCAGTACGATAGACACTCCTGTCTGTCGATCAGCGCCCCCGCCAAAATCCCGGCTCCCGCACTGCCCCTCACCAACGCCACATCAAAGGCATGGGCCTCCAGCGCGTCCGTCTCGGAGCAAATCGTAAACCCACCCGCCAGCGAAAGCGCTGATCAACGGGCAGGAGCCCCCTCGTACCTTCTCCGCACAGCCCCCAAGCCGCAGGCTTGCACTGCGCCCCCGCATTCGCTAAACAGCGGTCATGTCCGCCCGCACCCTGCTCGTTCTCGTCTCCTGCGCCCTGAGCGTCATCACCGGCCTCGTCATCGCCCGCGGCGGCACAGGCCTCACCGCAGCGCGCCAGCGCCCGCTCATCGGCCTCTCCATGGACACCCTCAAAGAAGAACGCTGGCAGGAGGACCGCGATCTCTTCACCGCCAAGGTCAAGGCCGCAGGCGCCGATGTGATGGTACAGTGCGCCAACAGCGATGACGCCGCCCAGCTCCAAAACGTCGAGAGCCTCATCACCCAAAAAGTCGATGCCCTCGTCATCATCCCTCACAACGGCGTCGCCATGGCCAAGGCGGTCAATCTCGCCCATCAGGCCGGCATCCCCGTGCTGTCTTACGACCGCCTCATCACCGGCTGCGATCTCGACCTCTACCTCACCTTTGACAATGTGAAGGTGGGAGAGCTCCAGGCGAAATTCCTCACCGACCGCATGCCTCAAAACGGCAGGCTGCGCCTCATCCGCATCTACGGCGCCAAGACCGACAACAACGCCAGACTCTTCAAACAAGGTCAGGACAACATCCTCCAGCCCCTGATCGCCGCCGGCAAGGTGGAGGTCGTCTTTGAAGACTGGGCCGAAGACTGGAAACCCGAAAGCGCCAAGAAGATCACCAACGCCGCCATCACCAAAAACGGCCCCAACTTCGACGCCATCCTCGCCAGCAACGACGGCACCGCCGGCGGCGCCATCCAGGCCCTCACCGAAGAAGGACTCGCCGGCAAGATCCTCGTCACCGGCCAGGACGCCGACCTCGCCGCCTGCCAGCGCATCGCCCAGGGCACCCAGGCCATGACCGTGTACAAGCCCATCCAAAGCATCTCCACCGTCCTGGTCGAGCTCGCCTTGAAACTGGCCCAGCGAAAACCCATCGTCGCCAAAGACTCCACCTCCAACGGCCACACCGACGTCCCCTCCGTCCTCATCAACATCATCCCCGTCACGAAGGAAAACCTGCGCGACACCGTTGTGAAAGATGGCTTCCACAAAGAGGCCGAAGTTTTCCAGCCCACCCAGCCATGATCCTCAGCGCGTACAACATCACCAAACGCTTCCCCGGCGTCACCGCCCTGAAAGACGTCTCGTTCGATCTCAAAGAAGGCGAAATCCACGCACTCTGCGGCGAAAACGGCGCGGGCAAAAGCACGCTGATCAAGCTCCTCTCCGGCATTCACCCACACGGCAGCTACGAGGGCCGCTTTGATGTGAATGGAGAAGAGGCAAAGTTTGCCACCATCAAAGACGCGGAGAAAGCAGGCATCGCCGTCATCTACCAGGAGCTCGCGCTGGTGGAGGAAATGACCGTCGCGGAAAACATCTTCCTCGGCCGCGAGCCCCGCCGCTGGGGCGTCTTCATCGACTGGCCGCGCATGTATCGCGAAGCGCAGGCATTGCTGAACCGTTTCAAAGTGAACCTCGATCCCGCAGCCCCCGTGCGCACGCTCGGCGTCGGGCAGAAGCAGCTCGTCGAAATCATCAAGGCCCTCGCCAAGAATTCCAAGATCCTCATTCTCGACGAGCCCACCGCCGCTCTCGCCGAACACGAGGTGCTGATCCTTCTCGACATCCTGCGCGATCTCCGCCAGCGCGGCATCGCCAGCATCTACATCTCTCACAAGCTCGATGAAGTCTTCGGCGTCGCAGACCGCATCACCGTGCTGCGCGACGGTTCCACCGTGGGCACCAAAGACGCCGCAGACACCAGCAAGGCCGAAGTCATCCGCCAGATGGTGGGCCGTGAACTCGGCGATCTCTTCCCCCGCCGCACCACCCATCCGGGAGAAGTCATTCTGCGCGCTGACTCCCTCAGCGTGGCCGATGCGGAAACCGGCGCCACACGCCTGCAGGACATCAGCTTTGAGCTCCGCGCCGGCGAAGTGCTCGGCATCGGCGGCCTCATGGGCGCCGGGCGTACAGAGCTCCTCATGCATCTCTTCGGCGCCTGGGGCCGCCCTGTTTCCGGCAGTGTCAGCTTGAATGGACAGCCTCTCTCCGGTCTCACGCCCGAGACCATCATTCAGCGCGGCCTCGTGCTCGCCTCCGAAGACCGCCGCCGTTACGGCCTGCACCTTGAGCAGGAGATCGGCTTCAATCTCTCGCTCTCCTCCCTCGGCGCCGTCACGCGTGGCGGATTCATCCAGCGCAATGCCGAAATCCGCCGCAATCAAAGCATGTTCGCCTCCCTCCGCGTCAAGGCCACCGGCCTCGAAGCCATCGTCGGCAGGCTCTCCGGCGGCAATCAGCAAAAGGTCGTGCTGGGCAAGGCCCTCCTCACCGAGCCCACCGTCATCCTGCTCGATGAACCCACCCGCGGCATCGACGTCGGCGCCAAGCTGGAGATCTACGAGATCGTCAATCAGCTCACCGCCGCGGGCAAAGCCGTCATCCTCGTCTCCAGCGAGCTCCCCGAGCTCATCGGCATGAGCGACCGCATCCTCATGCTCAATGAAGGCCGCGTCGGCGGCTCCTTCACCCGCGCCGAAGCCACCCAGGAAAAACTCATGGCCGCCGCCATGGGCCACGCGGGGTGAGGTGAAGCCTCTATGGAGCGCGGGCCTCGGAGGCTGATCTTTACCCACAAAGGTGAAGATAGAAATTGTACTCTGGCGGTGAAGGCTATCTTCGGGCGGGTGTCCACTGCATCCGACTGTCCTTGTCCGCCCTTCCAAGCAACGCCCGATGGGCGGCCCAGGAGCTTGGCTCCGTTGAGCTGGGGGATGCGCGCAGCAGCCGGCGGGTGGTCAAAGTCTTCACTCAAATGCTCAACTCTCCCGGCAAATCCATCCCCCAGTGCTCGCGCAGCGTGGCCGAAGCCAAGGCCTTCTACCGTCTGCTCGATGTGGAGGAGCTCACCGAAACCGTGCTCTTTGAAGTCCACCGCCAGGCGGTGCTGCGGCGTGCTCAAAGCAGCGGCTGCGGCGTTCTGCTGGCCATCCAGGACACCACGGCGTGCAACTTCAACACCCATCATTCGCTTGAAGGCCTGGGCTCGATCTCCAGCAGCAAGGTGCGTCCGAGCATCGCCGGGCTGCATGTCCACAGCACCTTGCTGAGCTCCGCCGACGAGGATGCCGTCTTTGGCCTGCTGGGAGCCAAGTTTTACGCCCGCAAGCCGCCGGGCAAAGGGCGGAAAGTGGGTGCGCGCAACCGCGAGCCCATCGAGAGCAAGGAAAGCATGCGCTGGCTTGAGAGCCTGGAGCTGGCCGGCCAGGCCCGGCAATGGCTTGAGTCCGCATCTGAGAGCTCACCGGCGCAGCCCCCGCTCATTGTCAGCGTGGGGGACCGCGAGGCGGACATTTACGAGCTGCTGGCCGAAGCGCAGCAGCACCGTGAGCAGGGGCTTGGCCTGCTGGTGCGCTCACAGCACAACCGCAGCCTGGAGGGCGAGGAGGCGCAGATGTGGCAGCACCTTGCAGAGAGCGAACAGGCAGGCAGCCTCACACTGCATCTGCCGCGCAGCCAGGGAGAGAAAGCACGCGAGGCCACGCTGAGCGTACGCTTTGCCGCCGTGACACTGGCCGTGCCGGTCAAAAAGGCGAAGTATAGGAAGAAGGACACGCCGGTGGAGGCCCGCGTGGTGGAGCTGCGCGAGCAGGATGCGCCAGCGGGCAAAGGTGTTTGCTGGCGGCTGCTGAGCACGCTGAAGGTGGACACACTGGAGCGAGCGCTGGAGCTGGCGCGCTGGCATGCCAAGCGCTGGCAGATCGAGGAGTTCCACCGCATCCTCAAAACGGGCTGCCGGGTGGAGGCGCGGCAGATGCGCAGCCTGGAGCGGCTGCGGCCGATGATGGCGCTGGACATGCTGGTGGCGTGCCGGATCATGGGCATGAGCGCAGGAGCGCGGCAGAGCCCGCAGGACCCGGCCACAGACTGGCTCGATGAGGATGAGATCAACGCGCTGGAAGCGTATGAAAGTGAGGGGAAGAAGCCGGCAAAAAATAAAAATGCGCCGCCGATGAGCCTGGGAGCAGCAGTCAAAAGCATCGCGCGCCTGGGCGGTCACCTCGGTCGTAAAAGCGACGGTCACCCCGGAGCACAGGTCCTCTGGCAGGGGCTCACCAAGCTCGACACAATCACCGCTGTCTGGCGCAGGCTTCGCACCCAGCAGACTTATGGGTAAAGATCAGCCCGCAGCAGGTGGCAAACACCTGTGAGGATGACCATGGTTCTACGTGGGTGGCAAACGGCGCGGCGTTGAGAAGATTTGGAAACGTGGATGTGCATAGCCAACGCTGATCCTGAGCAGCAGCGCTGGGAATATGCGCAGCATGAGGTATGGCGGAGCGCTGCAGGGTCGGAGGCCCGCGCTCCTGGATTGCACACCTCCCCACTTTTCTTGCAAAGACTCCCCGTTTCCTTCGTTCGCACATCACACTCATCCGCACGCATTCGAGCTTCCGTCATTCATTCGTCATTCCTCATTCTGATTTCGTCATTCCATCCAGCCATGCTCCGCTCCCTCCTCGCCTCCTTGCTGCTCGCCTCCGCCGCCAGCGCGGCCCAGCCGCCAAACATCGTCTTCATCTTCTGCGATGACCTCGCCTACCAGGCCATCAGCAGCTACGGCGACCACCGCAAGCTGCTCGACACACCCAACATGGACCGCATTGCCAGGGAAGGCATGCGCTTTGATCGCTGCCTCGTCACCAACTCCATCTGCGGCCCCAGCCGTGCCGTCATTCAGACCGGCAAGTACTCCCACGCCAACGGCTTCTACAATAACAGCAACAGCAAGTTCGACAGCAGCCAGCCCACCTTCCCCAAGATCATGCACGAGCACGGCTACCAGATGGCCATGATCGGCAAATGGCACCTCATGACCGATCCCGTCGGCTACGACTACTGGAACGTCCTTCCCGGTCAGGGCGCCTACTACAACCCGCCCATGATCGACAACGGCAAGCCCGTGAAGCATGAAGGCTACGTCACCGACATCATCGGCGATCTCACCCTCGACTGGCTCAAGCAGCGGGACAAAACCAAGCCCTTCATGATGATGTGCCAGCACAAGGCCCCCCACCGCGAGTGGGAGCCGCCCCTCCGCCTCCTGAACTTTGACAACGACCGCGTGTATGAGGAGCCTGAGACCCTCTTCGACAGCTACTCCGGCCGCAGCAAGGCCGTCAGCGACCACGACATGGGCATCGACCGCACCATGACCGACCGTGACACCAAGCTCGTCACCCCCGGCAATCTCAACGAAGAACAAAAGAAAGCCTGGGACGCCTACTACCAGCCACGCAACGCCAAGTACCGCGAAGCCGCTCCCGCCGGCCGCGACCTCGTCAAATGGCGCTACCAGCGCTACATGCACGACTACCTCGCCTGCGTGAAGGCCGTGGACGAAAACGTGGGCCGCGTGCTCGACTACCTCGACAAAGAAGGCCTCGCCGAAAACACCGTCGTCATGCTCAGCAGCGATCAGGGCTTCTACCTCGGCGAGCACGGCTGGTTCGACAAACGCTGGATCTTCGAAGAGTCCCTGCGCACGCCCTTCATGGTGCGCTGGCCCGGCGTCATCAAGCCCGGCACCGTGAACAACAAAATCGTCAGTCTCATCGACTTCGCCAGCACCTTCCTGGACATCGCCCAGTGCCCCAATCTCCCGGACGTTCACGGCCGCAGCCTCGTCCCTCTCTTCAAAGGCGAAGCCCCCGCCGACTGGCGCAAATCCTTGTACTACCACTACTACGAGTACCCCGTGCCCCACCACGTGCGCCCGCACTACGGCGTCATCACCGACCGCTACAAGCTCATCCACTACTACAAGCCCGACGTCGATGATTGGGAGCTCATGGACCGCGAGAAAGACCCGCTCGAAGTGAAAAGCTTCTACAACGACCCCGCCTACGCCGACACCGTGAAGGAGCTCAAAGCCGAAATCCTCCGCCTCCAGGCCGAAGTCAAAGAGTCCATGCCCCCGCCCCGCTACGCCTACGGCAACAAAGCCTTCGAAGGCGAAGCCAATCCCCCTGTCCAGCCGCAGGGCCAGGGCAAAGGCAAAGGCGCCGGAAAGAAAAAAGCGGGAGCCAAGAAGGCAGAATAGTCGCGCACGAAGCTGGCGGCAGCAAAGTAGCCTTGTTGCTGTGCAACAAGGGTCAGCTCCGTCACACCCACATTCCACGCCATTCCCGCGCTCCTGCCCATGGCGATGCGCCGCATGCTCCACAAGAACAGGGCGAACCTCACCGCCACATCGTCTTGCCCGCTACACCTTCACCCGCTTCGACATCGACGGACACAGTCCCGATGCCTTCGCCGCCGTCTCCTCGCTGCCTTTGAGGAAAAAATGCAGCACTCCCTTTGGGTCGCAGAACCACACCTCTTCAGCACCCGCCGCAAAGTAAAGTTCACGCTTGTTCTCCATCTCCTGCCGGGTGTTCCCAGGCGACACCACTTCAACACAAATCTCCGGCGCGATCGTCAGCACATCGTCCTTCAATCCACGCTTCACCCGGCTCTCCGAGATCCAGGCTGCATCGGCACCTTTGATGCCATCGCTTGTCAGCACGGCGCATTCAGTGAGCGCACGCCCCCCCGTTCATGAGCACCTTGAGGAGATGACCGATTTCCAATTGAAGATTGGAATGAGTGAACCCAGGTGTCGGCATCATGACGATGTGTCCGTAGCGGTTGGTTTCGATCCGGCCCGGCAGTTGTCTCAGTCTCGGATCGGCGGACACCTTCCTCCAGCGCTGCAGATGGAACGCGGTGGCATTCTTAATGCGGGGGATCCCAAGCAGCGCCGCCATGATGTCAGAGGGTAGTGGTTCGCGGACTTGCCTTCAACCCGAAAACTTGGGTTGAGGAAATCTCAATCTCTGTCCCGCCACGGCCCTGATCTCACCGCCACATCGTCTTGCTCACATACCACTCCACCATCTGCGGGCCGTAGAAGAGCCACAGCACCGCCGCCATCGCCAGATACGGGCCAAAGGGAATCTTCGCGCTCCATTCCGCCTTGCCCAGAATCCGTGGCACCGTGGCAAACACGGTCCCCAGCACGGACGCCGCGAAAATGGTGAAGAGCACCGCCTGCCATCCGCAGAAAGCTCCGATCATCATCAGAAACAGCACATCGCCAAAGCCCATCGCCTCCCGCGGTATCACCACCTGCGTCACCGTCCCGCGCAGCGTTTTCACTCCTTCCAGGGGAAACTCCTCACCGCCCTCCTTGTCCGCGGCCTTGGACTTCACCAGCAGCTTTTCCATCCACATCACCGCCGTCACATCGCGCCAGGTGCGGTCGTTCACCTGCAGCTCCTCGCAGGTGACCACCATATGGTCGGAGTCGCGGTATCCATAAATGTCCTCCCACGCCATCTTTTTGGCTCCGATCGAAACGACCGGCGGCGTCTCCTCATCCTCCTGCACCACGCTCCATTTCACCGGCCCGTCCAGCCACTCGCTGCCCATGAATTTCCCCGCCAGCCGGCACATCGCAGGCGAGGCAGACTTCAGAAAGCCCGGCTTCTGCCGGTGGTTCACCTTGCCAAAGGCCAGCTTCCCCAGCTCCACAATGATCCACAGCAGCCCCAGCCCCAGCGCGGCGCTGGCCAGCGAGATCAGCAGCCCGCGCAGATGCGTCGTTTCTCCCACCAAAGCCGGCACCCACCAGGAACACAGCACGCCTGCCACCGCCCCGCCCACGGTAATCGTATGCGGCAGAATGAAGTGGTCGATGTCAATGAACGTCCCCGAGATAAGCAGGCTCATGAACACCCACAGGCACAGCACCTGCAGCCCCCACAGCTTGATCATCGGCCAGGGATTGCCACCCGCCGCGTACTCCGCGCTCACCTTCATGAAGACCATGTAAAACATCACCCCCGTCAGCAGCTCCACCAGAAAGTACCTCACGGAAATCCGGCTGCCGCAGTTCGCGCACTTGCCCCGCAGCAGCAGCCAGCTCAGCAGCGGAATGTTCTGCCACATCGGGATCTGGTATTTGCAGGAGGGGCAGAAGCTCCGCTTCGGATTGTTCACCGAAATGTCCAGCGGCAGCCGGTAGATGACCACATTGAGAAACGAGCCGATGCCCGCCCCCACGTAAAAGGCCAGGCAGTGCAGCAGGGTGTTGAGAATTTGGAAGCGCATGAAAAGTGGCAGAGTTTGCAAACTTGGCCCGCCGTGCGTGAATACGGAAGCAAAAATCTCGGCATGACTTCAGATTCCTGGCACCGGCCGCCCCTTCTCCTCCTCCTCCTCCTTTCCGCCCTCGCTCTCATCGCAGCCTCCTGCGCCGGTCCGCAGGCGGGCCGCGGCACGCAGGTGTCCGCCCGCACCCTGGCCCTGGCACGCGAGCGCAAGCTCGTGGACCTGCGCAAGGAGATACCCGGCATCGTCATCCACCTCCGCTACGCCACCGCCGCAAACATCACCGGCAGCCCCATCTACCCGCCCCGCATGCCCTGCCTGCTGCGCATCGAGACCACGGAGAAGCTCAAGACCGCCCAGGCGCTCCTGAAAGCCCAGGGCTACGGCCTCTGCATCTGGGATGCCTACCGCCCGCCCGAAGCTCAGGAGACCCTGCACCGCCACAGCGGCAGCACCGGCATGTTTCTTTCCCCCAATGCCGGATGGAGCCGCCACTGCGGCGGCATCGCCGTCGATCTCACCCTCGTGGATGCCCAGGGCCGCCCGCAGCGCATGCCCACAGATTTCGACCAGGACTTTGCCCATGCCGGCGTCAACTACACCGGCACCGATCCCCTCGTGCGGCAGAACCTCCAGATCCTGAAGGCCGCCATGAAGCAGGCCGGTTTCATTCAACTCGAATCCGAATGGTGGCACTTCGATGATGCCGACTACCTCACCGATCCCCAGCCCGTCATCTACGGCAGAAAAATCGAGCTCCCTGCCATGTGACCCCCGTGAGCATCCGCAACAACGCCACCTTCACCGTCATCGACGAAACGGACGACTACATCGTCGTCAACAAACCCGCGCCTCTGCAGATCCATCCCGGCGACCCCAAGGGGCCGCCCACCCTCTGGCACCGCGTCTGCGATCTCCTCTCCTATGAAATCGCCAACGGCGGCCAGGTCTCCATCATCAACCGCCTCGACCGCGAAACCAGCGGCGTCGTGCTCATCGCCAAAAACCACGAGCACGCCCGCCTCTTCGGCATGGCCATGCAGGAGCGCCGCATTCACAAAACCTACACCGCCCTCGTCCACGGCTGGCCCGATTGGGAGCAGCAGACACTCGACGCCCCCATCGCCAACGCACGCGATGTCCAGCCCACCGACATCTGGGTCAAGCAAATCGTCCACCCTCACGGCACCGCCTGCCTCACCGCCTTCCGCACGTTGGAGCGTTTTGAGCGCTCCGGCGAACGCTTCGCCCTCATCGAGGCCCGCCCCGAAACCGGCCGCATGCACCAGATCCGCGTCCACCTCCATCATCTCGGCCTCCCCATCGTCGGAGACAAACTCTACGGCCGCGACGACCGCTGCTACCTCGAGTTCATCGAGACCGGCTGGACCGCAGCCTTGGAGCAGCGACTCCTCCTCCCCCGCCAAGCCCTCCATTCCTCACGCCTGGAGCTGAACCTCGAAGGCTTTCCCAGCCATTGGGACGCGCCGCTGCCAGAAGCATTTGTATTGTAGTACCGGCTTTAGTTCTACATTGTTAAGCGCTCCGCCAGGGCGGCAGCCCCAAGTAGCTCAGTTCCTGTGGAACTGAGGAGCGGCACCGTCATGCCGGACGTGTGAGTGGTTCAAGCAGGGGACTTGCTGGGGCAGTGTGTTCCATTTTTAACAATGTAGAATTAGCCGGTTCTGGATGTCATACCACGATCTATTGAAAACGGGGCGATTCTCTTCATCCACACCGCCTCCGCACTTTCACCAGCCCCAAAGGGGCGGCGGATTCAGCCCAGGGCGCCGCGAGGAACGAGCAAGCCCTGGGTCACCCACGCAAAATCCGGTCGAGCAAACCCAGCGCTCCTCAATACCACGCAGGGTTCCAGCAGCGCCTGCACCGCGTCCCGCCGCGCTCTTCTTGCGCAATCACCCATCCCTTTCATCTCACAATGCGACGCCGCATGACCTCATCACCTGCTTCAATGGAATGCCACTCGCGCAGACTCATTTTCAACTGCGTCTGGTATCAGGGACGCCCGCCCAGAACCGGCTAAAGCCGCCACGACAATACTCTGAGTCTACGCCCATCGCCGCACCCGGCTGTCGAGCTGAAACACCTGCCCGCTCACGCTCTCCATGCCATGCAGAAACACAACAAACCGCGCCGCGTCCTCCACCGTGTTCAATCGGCCCAGCGCGTGGCCGTCGAGGAGCCCCTCCTTCCACGCCACATCCTCCAGCAGGTGTCGCGTCATCTTGGTCTCCAAAAAACCCGGCAGCACACAGTTCGCCCGCACATTCCGCGCGCCGTATTCTTGGGCCGTGCTCTGCGTCAGCCCGATCAGCCCCGCCTTCGCCGCCGCATAGTTCGCCTGCCCCGCAGGCCCGCTGAGCGCGGAGTAGGAGCCAATGTTGACGATGTGCCCGTGGCGCTGCCTGGACATGAGCTTCACCGCAGCCTGCGTGGTGAGAAAAGCGCCCTTCAGACTCACATCGACGACGTGGTCGAAATCGGCCTCGCTCATCTTCACCACAGAGACATCACGGCACACACCCGCATTGTTGACGAGCAGATCCAGTCCCGGCAGCGCTGCAAAGAAACCGCGCACGGAGTCCGCGCGGGTCACATCCAGTTCATCACGCCCGGGAGCAAAGACCTTGAACCCCGCGCCCCGCAACTCCGCCGCGATGCATTGCGCCAAATCCCCTTCACCGCCGGTGATGACGGCGGTTCTGACGGATTCAGACGACAGTGGCATGGATGGCAATGGGCCCAGAATCCAAGCAATGGCAAATCTCTGTCTTCAGGATTGGCGGTAAAAAAATGGGGGCTAAAAAGATTTTTCCAGACTCTGATTCTGAAATTTTTTACCCCTAATTTTTTTGCCCTAACCCTCTTGCTTCTTCACCCCAGCGTGAACGCCGGCAGCTTCACAATCTTCCCGCCCGCCATCGCCGACTCATGCGCGCAAAGGCCCACGCAGGTCCAGTTGGCCGACTGCGCCGCATTCGGAAACGGCTGCCGCTTCTCCGCCAGCGCGCTCGCAAACTCATGCGCCAGATGCGGATGGCTCCCGCCATGGCCGCTGCCCTGGGTGAAGCTCAGGTGCGTCTTCGTGCCCAGGTCATACACACCCTTCGTCGTGAAGCGCTGGATCGCCTTCGGCAGCCGCTTCGCAAAGTCAGGCGCTTTCACCAGCTTCGGAATCTTGTGCTCCGGCAGCTTCGCGCGGTGCATCACCAGCGGCTCATGCTCGATCAGCGGCCACTCAATCGACACCTTGTCTCCATACACATCGATGCTCTCCCGATACTGCCGCGCCGTGTCAAACAGGCTGCGAATGATGCGCGCATTCACATCCGTGCCCTTGAACTTGATGTGCGCCGTCTCCACCGCAAAGGGGGAGCCATAGCACTTCTGCAGCTCCTTGCGCACCGTCCCCGAGCCAAAGCAGCTCACGTATTCCGCCGGCTTGCCGATCAGACCCGCCACCGGCCCCACGCAGTGCGTGGCGTACCACATCGGCGGCAGCCCCGGCCAGTAGTTTGGCCAGCCGTCCATGTCCTGCTGGTGGGAGGCCTGCACAAACTGCAGCTTGCCCAGCGTGCCCTTGTCCAGCTGCTCCTTCATGTAGAGATACTCGCGTGCATACACCACGGTCTCCATCATCATGTAGCTCAGACCCGTCTTCTTCACCAGATCACAGATCTTCTTGCAGTCCTCGATGTTCGTGGCCATCGGCACCGTGCAGGCCACATGCTTGCCCGCCTTCAGCGCCTCGATGCTCATCCAGCCATGATCCGGAATCGGCGAGTTGATATGCACCGCGTCGATGCTCGGGTCCTTCAGCATCGCCTTGAAATCCGTGTACCGCACATCCACCCCGAAGGCATCCCCGATCGTCTTCAGCTTCTTCTCATCTCGCTGGCAGATCGCGTAGCAGGTGGTCAGCGGATGACGCTGCCAGATGGGGATGAATTCCGCCCCGAATCCGAGGCCGACGACGGCGATGTTGAGTTTTTTCTCAGGCATGGTGGTTGAAAGGATGACGCCCTCTTATAGGCGGGAATCCCGAAACATGGGAAGGACAAAGTTTGGGAGGAATCGGACGAAGGCCCGCTCCGCGGGCGTTTGCAATGGTTGAGACCCTCGCGACACAAACGCCCCAGCGCACCCCCTCCCTCCGACAACCATTGCAAACAATCGCAAACCACTGCAAACAATCGCCAGCTCCTCCCCAATGCTCACTTCCGACTTCGACTACCACCTCCCCCCCGAGCTCATCGCCAGCGAGCCCCTGGCAGATCGTTCGGCTTCGCGGATGATGGTGGTTCACCGCCAGGAGGGACGCATCGAGCACCGCAGCTTTCGGGACATCGGCCATTTCATCTCACGCGAAGCCGGAGACCTCCTCGTGCTGAATGACACCCGTGTCGTGCCCGCGCGCTACTTCACGAATCATGGTCACGAGGTGCTGCGCCTGGAGCCCCTCACGCCCACCCGCTGGCGCTGCATGGTCAGGCCCGGAAAAAAATTCCGCCTCGGCCACACCGTCCCCATCGGCGAGGCCACCGGCACCGTCGTCGAGATCATGGAGGAAAACGGCGACCGCATCATCGAGTTCGACCGCGTCGTCGATGAGTCAAAGCACGGCCACCTCGCCCTCCCCCACTACATGGGCCGCGAGGACCAGCCCGCCGACCGCGAACGCTACCAGACCGTCTTCGCCCGCAGCGAGGGCTCCATCGCCGCACCCACCGCCGGCCTCCACTTCACGCCCGAAGTATTGACTCCCCTGCCCCACACCTTCGTCACCCTGCACGTCGGCGTCGGCACCTTCCAGCCCGTCAAAGTGGAAAACATCGCCGAGCACAGGATGCACTCCGAAGTCTATGAGGTTTCCGCCGCCACCGCCCAGGCCGTGCAGTCCGCGAAACGCGTCATCCCCGTCGGCACCACCGCCCTCCGCACCCTGGAAACCGTCGCCCGCGATCACGGCCAGGTCATCGCCACCCACGGCAGCACAGACATCTTCATCCATCCGGGCTTTGAATTCAAAGTCGCCGGCGGCCTCCTCACCAATTTCCACCTGCCCAAGTCCACTCTCATCATGCTCGTCAGCGCGTTTGCCGGGCGGGAGCTGGTCATGCACGCCTACGAGGAAGCCATTCGCGAACGCTATCGCTTCTTCAGCTACGGGGATTGCATGCTGATTGTGTGAGGCATAAACCTCCGCCAGCCCAGCCTGCGCCAATGACACAGGACGTGAAATGACAGCAGCCATCAAATCAGCCTGGGGCTGGACTTGCAACTTTCCACGTACATCATTCTGAGATGTTAAAGCTCCTCCGCTGGCTTTTTGTAATTCCGGGAAATGCCAAGCGCAGCCTGCTTATCTTAGCCATAGCGGCAGTCTTGGTGGTGTTGATCTCCCTGCTTTTTCATTGGAGCGGTGCTGGCCTCGTTTTGATTTTCGCAGCCGTGCTGGCCAGATGCCTAGATATCAGAGACTACGAACGGCGGAATGCGGAGTCCGAACAACGGACACAGGAACGCAGCAGATGAGCCACGACGCTGCGGCCACGACATCGCCCCTCTTGAAGGCGCACCTACGCAGTGGACGAAAACGACAAACCAGAAACGCGAGGCACCTGAAAAGTTGACCAGTTGCGCCGCAACTGGTTTGGAACCGACTCCAGTTGCAGCGCAACTGGCCAACTTTGCCCCCTTGAACCATTACTGCCGCATCTCCCGCCTCATTTGCCTTGCGACCATCCCTGGAACCCCATCATGTTGGTGCGACCCAGGCTTTGCTCAGGCGGAGTGGTGCAGGAAGGCAGCAACGACAGAGCAGTGCTGAGCGAAAGTGCCGCAGCCTTCGTCAGCAGGTGCCTGAGCGGATCCGCCTCTGACAAGGCCGTCACATCAATCGCTGCACCGTTCACCTCTTTGAAATAAGCCACACAAGGACTCTCTCCCTCGGCCGTCAGCAGAGCTCTGCGCTCCTGCCTGCTCATCATGGAGAGGTTGTGCACCTGACGGTTGCAGACATCGCAAAAGCGGGTCTTCTCGTCGCCCCGCATCTGCGACCAGACCTTCGGGCATTGGAACGTTATCTCTGGAAAGTCAGGTAGAGGATTGCTCATGAGAAGTGCCGTAAGCTTGACCCGGCCTGATAAACCACCAGCCCCTGACTTGGTCAATCCCAGAAGCGTGTCGTTCAATCACAGAGAGGCTCGGAAAAAGTTCCCCATTGCGCCGCAACTGGAACCCCTCCCAAGACCTCAGAACTCCGGAAAAATTTTTCTACCCCTAATTTTTCTACCTTCACTTCTTTAAAATCACCCCATGCACCGACCTGAGTCGAGCGCAGCACATTCCAAACCCGTTGCGGTGCAACGGGTCAACTTTACATCCCCGCCTTCGCGATCTTCTCGCAGCTCTGCACGTCCAGCTTCCCGGACGCCAGCACCGGAATATCGCTCACACGGATCATCTTCTTCGGAATCCACAGCGGCGGCATGCCCTTGTCCAGCAGGCGGTAGCGCAGGTCCAGAATCTCCTGGTGCTCCGGCCCGCCGGGCATGCTCGTCAGCAAAATGAGAGCCTCGCCCTTGTCCACATCCGGCACGCCCACCACGGCAATTTTACGCACCGTCTCATTCTCCAGTCCCATCGCTTTCACCAGCGCCTCCTCCACCGTCTCATGCGGCACCATCTCACCCGCGATCTTCGAGAAGCGGCTCAGGCGCCCTTCAATGTACAGGAAGCCGTCCAGATCCACGCGGCCGATATCCCCCGTGCGGAACCACTCGTCCTGCAGCACTTCCGCGCTGCGCTTCGGATCGTTGAGATAGCCTTCAAAAACGTTCGGCCCCTTGAACCAGATCATCCCGCTCTGGTGCAGCGGCACCGGCTTGTCCGTCTCCGGATTCGTGATGCGCACCGCCATCCCCGGCAGCACATGCCCCACCGATCCCTGCCTGTGGCTCGGCAGCCAGCTATAGCCGTTGTCGTCCTCCCCATGCGATTCGGGATCCGGCAGGTTCAGGTTCGTGGCCGGAGACGTTTCCGTCAGGCCGTAGCCTTCCAGCACACTCTTGCCAAAGCGCGTTTCAAACGCCTCCGCCACCGTGCTCGGCAGCTTCTCCGCACCCGTCACACAGTACTTGATCGAGGCCAGCGACTCCCGGTTCACACCCCGCAGGTAGCTGCGCAGGAAGGTCGGCGTCGAGATCATCAGCGTGACGCGGTACTTCTCAACGAGCTGCGCCAGCTTCTTCACCTCCATCGGTGAGGGATACGTCACCAGGTGCAGCCCGTAAATAATGGGAAACCACAGCGTCACCGTGCAGCCAAAGCTGTGAAACAGCGGCAGACATCCCAGGATGCTGTCATTGCTCTGCATCCCCAGCCGGCTGCCAAACTGCATCACGTTCGCCACCAGGTTCCGGTGCGTCAGTGCCACGCCCTTGGGCTCCCCGGAGCTCCCGCTGGTAAAGAGCAGCAGCGCCTCCTTGCGCCCGCCCTTCTTGGAAATCCCTAGCAGCGCCGCCAGCACCGCCGCCGGCAGCACCTTGCTCAGCACCAGCCATTTCGCGATGGACACCTTCATCTTCGGCAGCAGGCGCTCGATGAGGATGAGCTGCTTGCTCGGCGGCCACGGAAAGCTCTGCATCTTCCGCACAAAAATGTCCGCCGTCAGGAAGCGGTCGATGTCTCCTCGCCGGATCGCACTGTCGATCGCCGCGCGCCCGGCCGTGAAGTTCAGGTTCACCGGGATCTTCCCGGCCATGACCACCGCCACATTGCAGATGAGCCCCCCCAGCCCCGGCGGCAGAATGATCCCCACCCGCGCCTTCTTCGTCTCCTTCTTCACCACCTCGGACAAAGCCAGCGCCGTGGCAAAAACCTTGTCAAACTTCAGGATCTTCTCGTCCTTGCCATCCACCACGCTGTTGCGGGAGCCATGCTTTTTAAAACCCTGGATCAGGGCATACCCCAGGCTGAGATCCAGCGCCGGAGAGTCATTGAAGCTCTGCTCGGACAGCAGCAGCAGGCTCTCCTGGTAGTTCGCCAGGTTCACCTCGGGGCCCTGCAGCAGTTTGCCAAAAGTGAAGATCGTCTCCGCATCACTGTAGCGCCGCTCGATCGGCAGGGCGATGTCCTGCCGCCTCTGCACAAACAGCGGCAGCACCGGAATCTCCGCCTTCAGCAGAAACTCCAGCTTCGTCCCCGGCACCGTCGTCATCGGCGCGTTCATCGTCGCCGCCTCCGCCGGCAGGTAAATGATCACCGCCCCGCTCTTCGCCGCCTCCGCCATGGCGCTCCGGTAGGCGGACACCTCCGTCTCCCCCGGGGAAAACTCCATCGCATGCACACTGTCCCGCTCCAGATGCACCCGCAGCAGCGGATGCAGCGCCGCTCCCTTCTTCACCACATAAATCACCTCCCTGCCCCCCAGCACCAGCTCCAGCCTCAAAAGGTCAAAATACCCCAGCTGGCTGGGCAGGATCAGGTATCCACCACCAGACGGCAGGTGCTCTTTGCCAAGGATGGTCAGATCTTTGAGGGTGACGGGCTTTTCAGAGGCCATGGTGAATGCGCGGAATGCAGGTGTACATCGTAAGTAAGCGGGGAGCAACGCGCATGCCAGCGGGAAAAGCCGCCGGAGCAGAGTTGACGGTTGTTTACAGTGGTTGACGGTGGTTGACAGTGGTTCGCATTGGAAAGAAAGAACGGCGTGCGACCCATGCTTGCGCAGCGGGCCTCCCAAACCACCGTCAACGCTTGCGCAGCAAGCCTTCAGCCACCGTCAACAACCGTCAACTCCCCTCCGATGCCCCCTCCCCCGCGCCATCCCCGCCGTGACTCCCCTCCCGCCCCGCCCCCGGGCAGCGCGGACTGGCTGCGGCCCTGGGCGCAGATGAAGTATTTCTCCTTCCACCCCGCCGTGTATCCAAACATGATCCGCGCCGTCTCTCCTGACGCCGGCGCCGGGGACCTGGTGAATGTCTACGACAAGGAGGGCCAGCTCTTCGGCAGCGGCTTCTACAATCCCAAGGCCCACGTCCCCCTCCGCGTCCTGCAGCACGGCGAAAACGTCCTCAGTGAGGACGCGCTGGACGCCCGGCTGGACGCCGCGCTGGACCTCCGCCTCAAAACCCTCCGCCTCAATGAGACCACCGATGCCTGGCGCGTGGTCTCCTCGGACGGAGACGGCCTCAGCGGTCTCGTCGTGGACCGCTATGCCGATGTCCTCTCCATCGAGGTCACCACCCTCGGCGTCTGGCGGCGGCTGCCTCGCTGGCTGCCCCGGCTCCATGCCGCCCTCGGCACCAGGCAGCACCTCATCGAGGTCGATCCCGACATCGCCCGCATCGAGGGCATGCGCTGGGCGGACGTCCCCCAGGCGGATGAGCCCTCCCCCCGCAGCGTGCGCATCCGCGAAAACGGCGTGCGCTATCAGGTCAGCTTCGAGGACGGCCACAAGACCGGCTTCTTCTGCGACCAGCGCGACAACCGCCTCAAATTCGGCCACCTCGCCCGCGGCCGCCGCGTGCTGGATCTCTGCAGCTACACCGGCGGTTTTTCCCTCAGCGCACGCGTACACGGCGGCTGCGAGGACGTCACCGCGGTGGATCTGGATGAAAAAGCCATCGCCCAGGCAAAGAAGAACGCCGACTTAAACCAGGTCCGCATCGACTGGGTCCATGCGGACACCTTCACCTGGGGGCGCCAGATGCAGCAAAACGGCACCCTGTGGGACGCCGTCGTGCTCGACCCTCCCAAGCTCGTCTTCTCCCGCGATGCCGAGGAAGGCCAGCTCGGCCGCAACAAGTACTACGACATGAATGCCGTTGCCCTGGGCCTGCTCCGTCGCGGCGGCCTCTTCGTCACCTGCTCCTGCTCCGGCCTGCTGGATGTGGCTGAATTTGAAGACATCGTCATGCGCGCCGCCCACCGCAGCAAGCGCCGCCTCCAGATCCTGGACCGCACCGGCGCCGGCGCCGACCACCCCGTCATGTCCAACTGCCCCGAAAGCCGCTACCTGAAGGTGCTCTGGTGCCTCGCGTGGTAGAAGGCAAAGTTTCAAGTGACAGGTTAAAAGTTTCAAGTTGCTTCGCCAGGGCTGGGCACGGTCCGCCGCATTCGCAGCCCCGCCCCACAACTTTAAACTTTAGACCTGAAACTTTAAACTCTCCCCCGCCCCGCGCGAATCCCCCGCAGGTTTCCTTTGCTACCTCATCCCGACTGTTTACTCTAAACGTCCCATGAATCCAGAGGTGCAAAACATTGTGGCCGCAGGAAAGCTCCCTGCAGCCGACGGCGAAAAACTTTCCAAACTCGAACCCGGAACTTTCGTGCTCCACAAAAGCTGGGGCGTCGGGAAAATCGCCGAATGGGATCTGCTCGGAGACCGCGTGCTCATCGACTTCGAAGGCAAGCCCGGCCACCCGCTCAAGCTCGCCTTTGCCGTGAGCTCCCTCGAAATCCTTTCGCCGGACCACCTCCTCGCCCGCCGTCTGGCAGATCTCGACTCGCTCAAGGAGATGGCGGCCAAGAACCCTCCGGCCCTCGTGGAGCTGGCTCTCAAGAGCAGCGGCAACACCCTCCATCTCGACGACCTGGAAAAACTCCTCAAAGGCCGCATCATCCCCGACGCCGACTACAAAAAGTGGTGGGAAGGCGCCAAGCGCGCGCTCAAAACCCACCGCCACATCGTCGTCCCTGCCAAACGCACTGAAAAGCTCGTCCTGCGCGACCAGGCCGAAAACGCCGGCACCCAGATGGTGAAGTCCTTCCTCGCCGCGCGCGACCTGAAAACCAAGCTCGCAACCCTGGCCTCCATCCAGAAGGACATCGATCTCTTCACCGATCCCAAGACTGAGCTCATCCCCGTCTTCCAGGACATCTCCGACTCCGCGCGCAAAAGCGTGAAGCTCAATCTCAAAGAGTGCCTCCAGCTCCTTCTCGCCCGCGATGAACTGGTGGAAAACCTCAGCGTCTCCGCCCCGATGGGCTCCATGAAAATTGCCGACCTCATCTGCGAGACCAAGGAAGTTCTCGCAGACGCCATCAAGGGCATGTCCTCCGGCCCCCTAGGCCGCATCTACCGCGCCTTCCCCGAAGCCTTCCCAAACCGCGCCTGGGTGCCTGAAATCCTCCACCACCTCACCAAGACCGGCGGCCGCGCCGTGGCAGAGATCGCCACCGTGCTGGACGCCAATGATGAGCGCGACGTCCTGGCCGAAGCCCTCAAGAAATCCCTGCGCAACCGCATGCTCTCCGCTGACCTCCTCATCTGGATGGCCCGCGAGCGCAAAGGCCTCGCCGAATCCGTGTTCGACATCGATCTCGGCCACGCCATCCTCGGCGTCATTGAAAGCGACCACATGGAGGGCGGGCCAAAGCGCACCGGCCGCCTTCAGGATCTCCTCTCCGACGACAAAACCCTGCTGGGCGAAATGGTGGCCGAGGCGGATGAAGAAGACGTGCGCCTGCTGGCCAAGCGCCTCATCAACGGCTCCCTCTTTGATGAACTGACCCGCCGCTCCCTCATGGCCCGCATCATCAAGGTGCGCCCCGAAATGGAGTCCATCATGGACGAAAATGCCGCCGCCACCCACAAGGACGACTCCCTCATCGTCTCCTGGGAAAGCCTGGAGCGCAAAAAGCTGGAGCTGGAGGACCTCGTCAACGTCAAGATCCCGGACAACAAACGCGAGATCCAGATCGCCCGCGATGAGGGCGACCTCCGCGAAAACGGCGGCTACAAGGCCGCGCGCGACCAGCAGTCCGTCCTCCTGCGCATGCAGGGCAAGCTCGAGCGCGAGCTCCGCAACGCACGCGGCACCGACTTTGCCAATGTCGCGACCGACAAGGTCGGCATCGGCACCATCGTGGATGTGGAAGACATCCCTTCCGGCGAAAAGGAAACCTTCACCATTCTCGGCGCCTGGGACGGCGACCTCGACAAGAACATCATCAGCTATCTTTCCGAGTCCGCCAAAGCTCTCATCGGCAAGACCACGGGTGAGGAGCTGGAGCTTCCCACGGACAGCCACCACGTCAGCCGCAGGGCCAAAGTGATGGCGATTCGCCCTTTTAAAGTGTAAGCCAGGGTGCTCTAAATGAAATCTCCGTCACAAGCGGCGATTTTTCTTCGCGCACACTGATTCAGCGTGATTTTTCCTGAATCTTCTGCACGTATTCATCACCAATCCCCCCCTCACATGGGGATTGTTCTAAGCCGCGTAAGCCGCTTATGATTTGATGCAAGCCCCCAACCAATGCCTTCAGCCCCCCCTTCTTTTTCTATTCCGCGCAGCCTTCGAAAGAAGCTTACGGCTGCCGGCGGTGCCAGCCTTTCCTTGCTGGCGCTGATCGTGGCCGGGCTCTCATTTCCGGCGGCCTCGCAGGCGCAGATCAGCCGGTCTGAAAATCTCAGCGTCATCCTCAGCGGCTCCTCCGGAACCATCCAGTCCCAGCCCCCCGCCGTTCCCGCGGTGCCCAACAGCTCCGCCGTTTTTGATGCGCAGCCCGGCCCCTGGGGGCCGCTGAAATGCGCCTACGTCTATCTGGAGGCCCCCGCCAGCCTCATCGAGGAGTTCCCTCTTCCCAGTCCCATTCCACGCTGGACCTTCCCTGCCGCCCTGCTGCCCAGCCTGCCCTCCTTTTTTTCCAAAGCCGGCCTCTCGGATTCCCTCGTCGCCACCATCCTTTCACCAAAGCATCTGGTCAAAGAAGGCGCCTTTGTCCATCTCCTCCCCCCTCTGGCTGAACTCGAAGGCATGACCGCGGAAACGCGGGCGGTGATCTACTCCGAACTCGCGCGCTACCCGGAAAACGAATACCATGCCGACCCCGTCCTGATCATCGGCACCAGCATTGATGAATGGTACAAAAGCAGCAGGCTGCGCCCGGAGCTCATCAGCAAAATCAAGCAGCTCAGCTACCCACGCGGAGAGGCCATGGCATTCAGCGACATCCCCGCCCTCCTGAACTACGCCCAGTCAGACTCCGAGGCCCGCGCCATCTTCAAGGCCTGCACCCGCACCCGCAACCTCATGATCCGTCTCCAGCTCGACAAAAACTCCAACGCTGAGGAGATCATTAAATACTGGAGCTTCGGCACCGGCCTCCGCCGCAAGGACCTGGAGCCCCTCGTCCGTTCCGTCATCGAGCTCGATGGCGTGGATGACCTGGGCATCGTCCACATCCTGCCCGCCCTCGCGCGCAAGCTCCTCTACACTTACCCGGGCCTCGACATGGCCAAGCACGGTGTCATGCCGGACTGCCACTGGACCTCCCTGAACTTCTTCAACTACGAGCCCCACGAGTACCTCCTCGACGCCCGCCTCGCCACCAGCCAGGTGCTGGAGCAGTTCACTCCCGTGGATCCTCCCTACCAGTTTGCCGACATCCTCTTCTTCCTCGACAACACCACTGGAGACGCCTTTCACTCCTGCGTCCATCTCGCGGACAACATCGTCTTCACCAAAAACGGCCGCAACATCCTCTCCCCCTGGGTCATCATGCGTCTCGAAGACGTCAAAAAAATCTACCTCTACAAGGGCAACGGCCGCGTGCAGGGCTTCCGCCGCAAGGACATCGCCGCTGAAAAGAAAGCGGCCCAGGACACCCCGTAAAGCCACGGCGCAGCGCCCTGCCCGCGCAAACAGCCTCTTCGTTCCCGGCACCGCCGGAGCTGGAGTGTGGAGGTGCCTCCGCATTCTGCCGGACGGCACAGCCACCTTTTGACAGCCCGCTGCAATGAGTCCTCCATGGCGGGCGTTTACCACCCCGCCACCACCATGTCCACCCGCCGCCACTTTCTCCACACCGTCCTCGGCACCAGTGCCGCCGCCGCCTTCTCCGCAGAGCCCCGCCTCAGCTACAAAGGAGAAAACATTCAGTTTGGCCTCGTCACCTACATGTGGGGCGCTGACTGGGACCTGCCCACCCTCCTCAAAAACTGCGAGACCGCCAAGGTCCTCGCGGTCGAGCTGCGCATCGATCACGCGCACAAGGTCAGCACCGCCCTCACACCGGAGGAGCGCGCCTCAGTACGAAAGCAGTTTGAAGACTCCCCCGTCGATCTCCTCGGCATGGGCACCAATTTCGAGTTCCATTCCCCCAAGGAGGACGAACTGAAAAAGAACATCGAAGGCGCAAAGCAGTACATCAAGCTCAGCCACGACCTCGGCGCCAGCGGCGTCAAAGTGAAGCCCAATGCCCTGCCCAAGGACGTGCCCGTGGAAAAGACCCTCGCCCAGATCGGCAAGGCCCTCGCAGAGTTGGGCGACTACGCCGTCGGCTTTGGCCAGGAAATCCGCCTCGAAGTTCACGGCAAGGACACCTCCGAGCTCCCCAACATCAAGACCATCATGGACGCCGCCGACCGCGACAACGTGCGCGTCTGCTGGAACTCCAACGACACCGACCTCAACGGCGCCGGCCTGGAGGCAAACTTCGCCATGGTCAAAGACCGCCTCGGCCACACCGTCCACATCCGCGGCGTCAATCAGAGCAGCTACCCTCTCGACAAGCTCGCCAAACTCCTCGTCGAAGCCGACTACGTTGGCCACGTCTGCCTCGAAGCCCACAAGCTCCCCCCCGGAGACCGCGTCGCCGCCCTCGCCGAACAGCGCGAGCTGTGGATGAATCTGGTCACCGAAGCGCGCAAAGCCGTGAAGGACTGAGAACGCCCTCAGGAGTGCGTGCGGAAACACTCCGCACCATGGCATTCGAAGCTCACAAATACATTCGGTATGCCGCAGGGGGCGGGGAGGCAGAGGGAGCAGAGAATCAAAAAATTCAATCTCTGCCACCTCTGCTCCTTTGCCCCTCTGCGGCAAACCGAACGTCCTCGCCGTATCGCAAGTGAGATTCGTAAAGCGCCTCCATCCCCCTCCGGAAAATCGTAAATCATAAATCCCCCGCTGCTCGTATGACCAGTACACCCCCTTGACACCCCCCGTGCTTTCTGCCATCTCAGGTCACACCATTCGTCATTCCTCATTCTGATTTCGTCATTCCCGCCCATGGCCTCCCCCTCCCCCGCTCACAACTACACTGAAGACTCCATCAAATCCCTCGACTGGCGCGAGCACATCCGTCTGCGCCCCGGCATGTACATCGGCAAGCTGGGAGACGGCTCCCTGCCCGAGGACGGCATCTACGTGCTGCTGAAGGAGGTGCTGGACAACTGCATCGACGAGCACGTGATGGGCTTTGGCAACTCCATCGAGATCACCATCACCGAAGACCAGACCGTCACCGTCCGCGACTACGGCCGCGGCATCCCCCTGGGCAAGCTCCTGGAATGCGCCGCCCAGATCAACACCGGCGCCAAATACGACAGCGAAGTCTTCAAGCGCTCCGTCGGCCTCAACGGCGTCGGCATCAAGGCCGTCAACGCTCTCTCCGAATTCTTCGAAATCCAGGCCGTGCGCGAAAAGCAGACCCGCTCCATCGAGTTCAGCCAGGGCATCGTGGTCTATGACATGGGCAAACCCAAGCCCTGCGACGAGCCAAACGGCACCCGCATCGCCTTCCGTGCCGATGCCGAAAGCTTCGCCGAAGACACGCACTACCGCCTCGATTTCGTCCGCGAGATGCTGCGCTTCTACGCCTGGCTCAATCCCGGCCTCTCCCTCATCCTCAAAACACCCGCCGGCGAGGAAAAGTTCAAGTCCAAGGACGGCCTGATGGACCTCGTGCGCGCCAAGCTCACCGAAGAACCCCAGTACCCCATCGTCCATCTCGAAGGCAAGGACGTCGAAGTCGCCTTCACCCACGGCAGCGGCTATGGCGAGGAGTACTACAGCTTCGTCAACGGCCAGCACACCACCCAGGGCGGCACCCATCTCGCCGCCTTCCGCGAGGCCATCGTTCAGGAATGCCGCGAGTTTTACAAAAAGCAGTTCGACCCCGCCGACGTCCGCGGCAGCCTCATCGCCGCCGTCAGCGTGAAGGTCCAGGAGCCGGTTTTCGAGTCTCAGACCAAGACCAAGCTCGGCTCCACCCACATGGAGCCCAACGGGCGCAACCTCCGCGGCCACATCACCAGCGTCATCACCGCCCAGCTCGACAACTTCCTCCACAAGCACGCAGACATCGCCAAGTCGCTGCAGGACAAGATCAACGCCAACGAAAAGGAGCGCAAGGAGATCAGCGGCATCCAGAAGGCCGCCCGCGAAAACGCCCGCAAGGCCAAGGTCTGCAACAAAAAGCTCCGCGACTGCCGCATCCACTTCGACACCAAGGACAAGCGCCGCGACGAAAGCACCCTCTTCATCACCGAGGGCGACAGCGCCTCCGGCAGCATCACCAAGAGCCGCGACGTGGAAACCCAGGCCGTCTTCAGCCTCCGCGGCAAGCCCCTGAACTGCTACGGCCTCACCCGCAAGATCGTCTATGAAAACGAGGAGTTCTACCTCCTTGCCAACGCCCTTCAAATCGAAGAAGACCTCGAAGAGCTCCGCTTCAACCGTGTCGTGCTCGCCACCGACGCCGACGTGGACGGCATGCACATCCGCCTGCTGATGATCACCTACTTCCTCCAGTTCTTCCCCGAACTCGTGCGCAAAGGCCACCTCTACATCCTGCAGACGCCCCTCTTCCGCGTCCGCAACAAAAAGGAGACCTACTACTGCTACAGCGACGAAGAGCGCCAGCGCGCCATCCACCGCTGCGGCAAGTCCGCCGAAATCACCCGCTTCAAAGGCCTCGGCGAAATCAGCCCCGATGAGTTCAAGCACTTCATCGGCCCCCACATGCGCCTGGAGCCCGTCAAAATCCGCGACCACGAAACCGACGCCGACGGCAACGCCCTCCCCTCCGACCACCGCAGCGTGAAGGAGATGCTCTCCTTCTACATGGGCAAAAACACCCCCGAACGCCAGAGCTACATCGTGGACAACCTCCGCATCGAGCAGGAACTGGAGTTCAAGGAGACAGCCGAGACCGCCGCGCTGGCCGAGGCGGCGTAGCGTAGTACGGCCTGAAGGGCCGCAGGACTCAGCCCAGGGCGCCGCGAGGAACGAGCAAGCCCTGGGTGTCGTGTCGCCACACCCCGGTCATTGAGCGCGCTCCGAAGGTGCGCGGGAGACCGTGCTTCAACCCGAAACCCAATTGCGTCCTGTCCGGCGTGACGGTCTGCAATTCACTGTCGCATCCTGCCCCCCTCTCCCCAAATCATAAATCGTAAATCGTAAATCATAAATCCGCGTCCCCTCAAAAAAACCCGCCAGACCTCACGGCCCGGCGGGTTCACAAAAGCTCAGAGGCTCGCGCCTTACTTCGTCTTCACCTTGAAGCTCCGGAACACCACAGGATCACTGTGTCCCGCAAATCCAAGGAAGCCCTTCGCGGAATCCCTCTCCCTCGAGTTCAGATCTCTGCGTCCGTCCATTCTCCTGAATAAGACCATGAGCAATTGAAAACGGGTCTGCCTGCGCGGCGCGCGGCAGCAGGGCTGGTAGGGCCCCGCTGCGTCGGGGCCGAAGTTTCGGGTCTGTGGCGTCTCAGGCGCTGAAAAAGGTTCGCCGTCCTAAAAATAGGAAGAGGCGGGCACCTGGCTTGATGCCCCTCCCGCAAATCTTACCACAGCCGCACAGAGGCCGCTTTTCAACTGTGGATGGTATAACCACGCCTGCCGTCCTCCGCTCCACCATCACACATCGCCCCTCATCTCTCAATTTCTGGACATTCCCTTGCTCACCATTCCCTTGCCAAAAACACCCCCCCCCACGTCTCACACCGCCTGCACCATCATCGCAGTCACCGCCCCTGACTTTCCCACAACACCCAAGTCCGGTACGCAAACACCACAAAAAAAACTGCATTCAGCAGCGTCACCCACCGCAGCATCCTCTGCCGGTCACGAAGAGAAAGAGACGACCGCGCCAAAAACAAACTGACCCCTCCCGCGATCACCCCCATCAAATGCGCCCCCATCACCACACCATGGCGCATCAGCACCGTCACCCGGCCTGGCAGAACACCGTTCAAAACCACCGCCGCCACAAACAGCACCATCCCCGCCAGCCCAAGATAAACAAACCAGGGCCGCCTGCCGTATTCATTGAGCAGCATCTTCTCTGCCTCACCTTCGCCGGCGCGTGCTTGATCCTCTTCAGGCATGTCTTTCTGATGGTTAACTGTGTGGAATAACCGTGCCATGACATGGCATGGCATCAGGGCAGGCTCATCATTGATTCAAAAAATCAGGAATCGCCTCCAACCCCTGCAAGAAAATCCAGCGCCCCTTGACGAATAAATAAGAGCCAGACCCCGCCGACCCGCCGCGTTTGCCCGTTTTAATGATTCGACAAACCGGGATGTCCTTGGGGATCACCTGCAAAACCTTTTCGTATCTCCCTGTGGGATCATCTTTTCTCACATCAATCACCTTGATGTCAATCCACTCGTCCCTTGCCAGCTCTTCCGCCACCTTGTCGATGTTCATTTTCATTTGCTCGTAGCGCATCGAAAGTTTCTCCCAAAGCTTGTCCGCCCCATTTGGAAAAAGCAGTTGGATGTCTGCCTTCGTAGGAAGCAAACCTTCCAGGGCGGCTTTTTTAGCCTCCACCGAAGTGTCCGCCATTTGTTTATGCCACTCCACCAGCCTGTCTGACAGAGACTTCAAAGAGCCGTTTGTCGTTTCCTCCCCAATGCTGAGATGGGTGGTGATAAAAAGACAGGCGACAACAAGGGCGCTTTTTATTTTGATCGTCATGTCAGCGACTCTAAATTTGGATCGATTGATCGTCAAACACGACTGAACGAAGGGGGCTTTTGTACTGCCTGCCAGACCAAAACTCAGCGAATCAACCACCTGACGAGGCCGCTCCTAAACACGGGGCCAGCCTGCCTCAGAAAATTTTTCCACCCCAATCTTTCTACCATCAAAGAGTGTCGCACCCTCACATCCCCTTCATGGAGCGCGCACGCCCATGATGCGCGGGAGATAGAGCATCCATCCGGGCACGCCTGATGTGTAGCTGGCAGAGGCGTCTTGACCCGAAATGCTTTTGCGCACAGCAGTGGGTGTTGTTCGACGCTTTGTCGGCCGCTGCTCAAAAACGGGAACTGACACATCATGCGCGCATCCGCTGCCATTCTATTAGTCGTCCTGGCTGCACTGGCCATGCTCGGCACGCCATTCGTTATTCTTCGGCTGCCTTACGTGCCCAACTGGCCTTACGTCGGTGCTGTTTGTCTTGCAGTGAGTGTCCTGGCAGGAGTTATTTACCTGATTGTCGCATGGCGGCATCTGAACAAGCCTTCGCCGGTCACCGCGGCCTGGCTGCTGCGCGTTTTTCCACTGTGGCTCTCGGCATTCGCACTGTTCTGGAGCTGGATTCGTCTATCGAATGAGGAAATGGAGAGTCTGGATTTCTCCGATGGTGTGGTTGTAGAAAAATATCACAGCCACAATCATCATTATCCGAGTGTTCGAGTGCAGATCGAGGGCCGTGGCACGTTCGCCATCGAAGGCGTGCCTGCCAACACCTGGGATATGATTGCCACCGGCTCAAGAGTCAGCAAACGCTGTGGAAGACACATCGTGGTGAAAATCCCCTGAAAAATCGACTGGGCATGCGCTTTAGCACGCACCTGATCCAATACCCCAAAAATAACCCGCCCCCTTCGATCTCGCAGGTATTGAATTCCACCATTCTCTGAACCGCAGACACAAAAAAACCTCCCGTTTACCCCACGACTATTCATCCATCCTGACAACCCCTCTCATCAACAACACAAATCAAAAAAAATCGCCTCCTCCGGCCTCCGGAAAATTTTTCTACCCCTAATCTTTCTACCTTCAAAAAAAGGCACCGACCTCATCCACCACTCCCTCCCCAACCACTGTAAACCACCGTCAACTCCGCTCCTCACTCCACCACCTGAAACTCCCCGCTTTGCATCACCGCATGGCACATCTGCACCCATCCCTCCGGCGTGTCTCCCACGCTGGCTAGAAACTCCCGCATCATCCCCAGCTCCTCCCGCGTCGGCACGCGGCAGCAGGCCATCTTCCACGCGCGCACCATCTTCTCCTCCACGCTCCCGCCGCCCAGGTGTTTTGAAAAACCCTCCGCCTGCTTCATCACCAACTCGCTGTTCATCATCAGCAGCGCCTGCACCGGCGTGATGCTCGCCGAGCGCCCGCCCACCACCAGCCCCGGGTCGGCCGCGTTGAAGCACTGCATCATCGGCATCTGCGCCCCCCGCACGATCGGCAGGTAAATGCTCCGGTGCGTCGTGTCATCCTTCAGGTCATTCAGAAAATGCCTCCGCCCCACCTCACGCCCCTGCGGAGTGATCGCCTGCGCCTTCTCCGCGATCGGCGATCCCTCACGCGGCGCCAGGTTCAGCGTGCCCCCCAGCGCCAGCAGCGCATCCCGCAGCGGCTCCGCCTCCAGCCGCTTCCGGTTCGCGCGCCACAGCAGCACATTCGCCGCATCCTTCGCCCGCCCAGCCTCCGACCTCGTGCTCGAGCTCATCTGGTACGTCCGCGTCAGCACCAGTTCGCGGATCAGTCCTTTGATCGACCACCCCTCCTTCACAAACCGCGCCGCCAGATCATCCAGCAGCTCCGGGTGGCTCGGCGCCTGCCCTAGGCGGCCAAAATCATCCGGCGTCGCCACCAGCCCGCGCCCAAACAAATGCAGCCACACCCGGTTCACGATCACCCGCGCCGTCAGCGGATTCTCCGGGCTCGCCAGCCAGTCCGCCAGTTGCCGCCGCCCGCTCTCCTTCGGGCCGATCGGCGCCAGTTTCACCGGAATTGCCGAGAGCGCCCCGCGCTTCACAGCCGCCAGCGGCTTCTTGACCTCCCCCTTGTCAAACACCGGGCAGTCGATCGGCACCTCCGCATCCCGTACCGACATCCCCACCGGCGGCGGCGTCGGCGCGCTCTTCTGCTTCTCCGCCAGCCTCTTCTGCCACTCGCTCACATCCTTCTCCAGCACCGTCAGCGTGCTCATCTTCTCCGCCATCTCCTTCGGCATCACCGCCGGCGCCTTCGCAGCGGGGTTGATCCCCGCCTTCACCAGCTCCTCCCGCATCGTGTTCCGCTTCTTCGCCACCTCCGCGTAGTCCTTCTGCATGTCCGCCACGTCCTTCTCGTGCTGCTTCACCGCCGCCATCCGCCGCACCCCGTCCCGCCCCAGCGGCATCGCCTCCGCCTCCTTCCTCACATTGTTCGTCTCCACCCCGGAAAGATTTTGAGTGCTCCTGAAAATCCCTGCCAGCGCGTGGTAGTCCGTGGTAGGGATCGGGTCAAACTTGTGGTCATGGCACCGCGCGCAGTTCGCGCTCAGCGCCAGAAACGCATGGCACGTCGCGTCGATCTGGTCGTCCGCCACGTTCATGTCATACAGCATCACGTCAGACTCCCCCAGCGACTTCACCCCCACATTGAGAAACCCCGTCGCCAGAAGCTGGTCATCCCGCCGCACCGCATCCCCCGCCGGCGGCAGCAGATCCCCCGCGATCTGCTCGCGGATAAATTCATCAAACGGCGTGTCCCGGTTCAGCGCCCGCACCACATAGTTCCGGTACCGCCACGCCAGCACATACGCCATGTTCCGCGTGTTCCCGCTCGTCTCCGCATACCGCGCCACATCCAGCCAGTGCCGCCCCCAGCGCGCGCCAAACTCCGGCGAGGCCAGCAGCGCATCCACCACCGCCGGAAACTTCCGCATCTCAAACCCTTCCACCACCTCCAGCGGCGGCGGCAGCCCCGTCAGGTCAAAATACACCCGCCGCAGCAGCGTCAGCCCCTCCGCATCCTCATTCGGCCTCAGCCCCTCGGCCTCCAGCCGCGCCAGAATAAAACGATCCACCCGCGACCTCGCCCACCCCGCCTCCTTCACCACCGGCACCTCCCGCGCCCCAAAAGGCTTCAACGACCACAGCCCCTCCGCCGACGGCGCACCACCCGCCACCACCAAAACCGGCAGCATCCACCCAAAAACTGTGAGTCTCACATTCACAGCCCCTGAATACGCCCCACCCGAAGCATTCTTGAAAACCCAAACCAAATTTTTGCCCCCGCCCCTCAAAGCCCCCTCTCCCAACCTCTGTGTCCCTCCGTGCCCTCCGTGGTTAAAAAAAAGCCCCCCTCATCAACCACAGCCCCCCACCCATCAAAAAAACAACCACGCCCCCAACCGAGAACCGAGAACCGAGAACCGAGAACCGAGAACAGCGAACAGCGAACAGCGAACAAAAAAACCACGCCCCACCTCCCCCAAATCATAAATCATAAATCGTAAATCATAAATCCCCCTCCAGTTCCCTCGCCCATCACTTCCCGGGAGTTGCCTTGCCGCCCACTCTGCTCTAATGTTCGCTCGCCTGAAACGATGACCGAACCGGAACAAAACCTCGATTACCTCGAACAGCAGATTCCCGGCCTCACGGGAGCCGCCGTCGGAGTGGCCTACTGGCAGGCGCTGGCCTCCGGGCAGAGGGTGCTGGTCAGCGGTGAGGACGGAATTTATCAGGTCTTCCCAGACGGAACTCAGAAACTGGTGAAACCCGCAGGCAGGCCGCTCAGCGTTCCCGTGGGCACGCGCGTCAAAATCCCGTGATCATGAGCATGCCCCGCCTGCGCATGTTTGCCGGGCCGAATGGCTCTGGTAAAAGCACTATCAAAAGCGTGGTGCCTCCGGGGCTCCTGGGAGTTTATCTCAACCCGGATGAAATCCAGCAGGCCATCGAACAACATGGCTTTCTCGATGTGAGCCACTACGGCGTGAAGACGGCCAAAGAAGAAATACTGCCTTTCTTTCAAAGATCGGCGTTGCTGCGTAAGGCGGGCCTGCACGAAGCGGCCATGGCCCTGCGCTTTGATGACAGCAGACTCGACTTCCGTGCCTTGCGCGTAAATGCCTACTTCGCCTCCGTCGCTGCGGACTTCCTCGCCAAAAACTGCTGGATCTGCGGGTCTCCTTTTCCTTCGAGACCGTCATGTCCTCCGCTGACAAAGTTGCTCTGCTGAAAAAGGCGCAGGAGCTCGGCTATCGCACCTATCTCTACTACATCGCCACGGAGGATCCTTCAATCAACGTGGCACGCGTAAAAGCACGCGTGAATCTCGGCGGGCACGACGTGCCGGAAGACAAGATCATCAGCCGCTATGCGCGCTCCCTCAGCCTGTTGCTGGAGGCGGTGAAACACACCAACCGGGCTTATCTTTTCGACAATTCCAGAGCCGGTGGCGAACGTCTCTGGGTGGCCGAGATTACCAATGGCAGCGATCTGGAACTGAAATGCGACCCCATGCCCCGCTGGTTTCAACAAGCCGTCTGGGAAAAGATCACCCCCGCGCGGTGATTCCCTTCCCTAAATCCTCACTCCCCTGAGCGAAACGCCACCCACATCAAGCCGCCCCCACACGGCCCGACGAATCCGCTCATCCCCCTTTCTCAGCATCATCCTCCGCGTCCCTCCGTGCATCCGTGGTTACCCCCCCCAACCGAGAACCGAGAACCGAGAACAGCGAACAGCGAACAGCGAACAGCGAACAAAAAACCACGCCCCCACCTCCCCCAAATCATAAATCATAAATCGTAAATCATAAATCCGCCTCCAGCTCCCTCCCCACTCAAACAATTGCAAACCATTGCCAGCCATCGCAAACAACTGCAAACCTCCCCCAAAAAAACCCCTTGCATCCTCGCCCTCCATCCCGCACACTTCACCCGTTCCAAGTTCTCTCAACTTGGTGAACACTTGGTGATGTCACCGGCAGGACTGCCGAAGTTTCTCCAGCCCCCGTGCTGATGAAACGCGACCCCGCACTCGTTGCGTGGCCGTCATTCCTGCAGGCGCTCACCGCGGCGATGCCGCTTCCCCTCCCCCTACATTTCCCCAAAACCCCACCGCACGGATGGCCGCCGTCATTGTCATGGCCGCACCGCTCCGCTGCATTCCCACTGACATTGTTCTCATCATGGCAGGCCACAATAAATGGTCCAAAATCAAGCGTGGCAAAGCCATCACGGATGCCAAGCGCGGCAATGCCTTCAGCAAGCTCTCCAAGGAAATCACCCTGGCGGCCAAGCACGGCGGCGGCAGCCCCGACATGAACGCACGCCTCCGCAGCGCCATCCTCGCCGCTCGCGCCGCCAATGTCCCCAATGACAACATCGACCGCGCCATCAAAAAAGGCACCGGCGAGCTCGGCGGCGCCCAGATCGAAGAAGTCCTCTACGAAGCCTACGCCCCCGGCGGCGTCGCCATGATGATCGAAATCGTCACCGACAACCGCAACCGCTCCTTCAACGACATCCGCGTCCTCCTCTCCAAAAACAGCGGCACCCTCGCAGACTCCGGCTCCGTCGCCTACATGTTCACCCGCCGCGGCGAGATCCGTCTCGACAAAGCCGCCGGCTCCGAAGACCAGGTCATGGAGGCCGCCCTCGACGCCGGCGCCGAGGACATCCAGGAAGACTCAGACGACTGGGTCGTCTTCACCGCCACCGACCAGCTCTTCCAGGTCAATACCGCCCTGCGTGACAAAGGCCTCTCCTCCCGCTCCCAGAAGCTCATCTACCAGCCCCAGACCACCGTCACCATCAGCGACGCAGACACCGCGAAGTCCCTCATCCGCCTGTACGACATCCTCGACGACTACGACGACGCGCAAAACATCCACGCCAATTTCGAAATCGACGACGCCATTGCCGATCAGCTCGATTAGAAAAAAACGCGAGCTTCTCAAAAGCACCCCGCAGCCATGCCAGCGCTCAAAACATCCCCAGGACGCCACGAGGTAGTTATCACCTCAAGCTCCCGCTTCGCCCCAGCCCCAACGGGGCTGCGGATCATAGCCCAGGGGTGCCGAGCCTTGGCGAGCCTGCCCTTCGTAGCTTTAGCAAAGAAGGGGCTCCCCTGGGTCATTGCGCACCCCTCCGGGAAGCAAACCCTCCGCCCCCTTCACACACCCCGCTCCCCAGCAGCGTCGCTCACACGCTCCCACTTCACGCCAGCCCCAACGGGGCTGCGGATTATAGCCCAGGGTCAGCCGAGCCTAAGCGAGGCGACCCTGGGTTCAGCCCACCCCTCCGGGAAGCAAACCCAGCGCCCCCTTCACACACCCCGCTCCCCAGCAGCGTTGCTCACGCCCTCCCGCCGCACCCATTCCCGAGCGTTCCCGCACTCCCCAAATCGGCCCCTCAATGCCTTCGGCCGCTGATCCAGCGCCCTGAAAGAATCTAAAACGCTCCCCATCCCCCCCTTTCCTGTTTATGCCTGACGAAACCACCGCCGAGCTCGAAGCCCCCAAAACCAAGCGCAAAGCCCCGGCCAAAAAAGCAGCAGCCGTTAAAAAGCCCGCCGCCAAAAAAACCGTCAAAGCCAAGCCCGCCCCCGCTCCCGCCCCAGTCGAGGAGATCATCGTGGAGGAAGCCCCAGCCCCCGTCGTCGCCAAGGCCACGGCCAAAGCCAAGCCCGCGCGCAAAACCGCCGCCAAAAAGAAAGCCTCCCCCGCAGCAGAAGAAGCGCCCGAGCTCAATCTCACCCCCGCCAGCGCAGCCGCAGCCCCCGCTCCCGCTGAGATCACCGCCGCCGCGCCCGAAGCTCCCGCCCCAGCCTCCATCGTCAGCGAAACCCCGGCCGCCCCGGCGAGCGCCGCAGACAGCGACAGCGTAAACGAAAACGACAGCGACATCGAAGGCGATGACGACGCCGCAGAAGACGGCACCACCAGCCCCTCAGGCACCGGCGCCCCCGCCACCCCCGGCAGCGGCGAAAACCAGGGCCTCTCCCGCTACACCGTCATCGGCGAAAACGGCCAGCCCCGCCCCATGACCGCCAAAGAGCGCCGCAAAGCCAAGTTCGAGCGCTGGAAGCAGCGCCGCGCCGAGCGCGATGCCCAGCGCCGCGCCGGACGCGATGGCGGCCCCGCACCCCACTCCCAGAACGGCTCCGACCGCAGCGACCGTGGCGATCGCAATGATCGCGGCGACCGCGACCGCGATCCCTCCCAGCAGTCCCAGGGCGGCCGCCACTACGAGCCCGAGCCCCCCGTCCCCCTCGGCCCCCCGGAGCCCGCCAACGGCATCCTCGAAATGTCCCCCAAAGGCTACGGCTTCCTCCGCCGCCGCGAGCTCTCCTTCACCCAGCATCCGCAGGATGCCTTCATCGCCCCCGAGTTCATCCGCAAATACGGCCTCCGCGAAGGCATGCAGATCGTCGGCGTCCAGTGCAAAGGCGCACGCGGCCCCCAGATCACCGAAGTCACCGAGGTCAATGGCCGCAATCCCCTCGTCATGCGCGACCTCCCCCTCTTCGAAGAGCTCAAGGCCGTCAATCCCAACAAGCGTTACCAGCTCGAGACCGTCAAAGACCGCCTCACCACCCGCGTCATCGACATGATGACCCCCGTCGGCCGCGGCCAGCGCGGCCTCATCGTCGCCGCACCCCGCGCCGGAAAGACCACCATCCTCCAGCACATCGCCGAGGCCGTCGTCACCAATCATCCCGGCACCCACCTCATGATCCTCCTCGTCGATGAACGCCCCGAGGAAGTCACCGAGTTCAAGCGCATCCTCCCCCAGGCCGAAATCTACGCCAGCAACAACGACCAGGACGTCAAGAGCCACACCCGCATCTCCACCTTCGCCATCGAGCGCGCCAAGCGCCTCGTCGAATGCGGAGAGCACGTCTTCATGCTCATGGACTCCATCACCCGCATGGCCCGCGCCTTCAACAACACCGCCAAATCCGGCGCCGTCATGAGCGGCGGCGTCGGCGTCGGCGCCCTCGAAATTCCCCGCCGCCTCTTCGCCGCCGCGCGCAACACCCGCACCGCCGGCTCCCTCACCATCCTCGGCACCGCCCTCGTCGAAACCGGCACCCGCATGGACGACCTCATCTTCCAGGAGTTCAAAGGCACCGGCAACATGGAGCTCGTCCTCGACCGCAAGATCGCCGAGCAGTTCGTCTATCCCGCCGTGAACATCTTCAAATCCGGCACCCGTCGCGAAGAGCTCCTCCTCCAGGCCTTCCAGCTCGACAAGATCCACATGCTCCGCCGCGGCCTCGCCGGCCACAAGCCCGTCGAAGCCATCCAGCGCGTCATCTCCCTCCTCGAGCGCTACCCCAGCAACGCCCAGATGCTCGTCGACCTCCCCAGCAAGTCCTAACCCTTCCCAGTTCTCTGTTCGTAGTTCGGGCTTCAGCCCGTTCCGGTTCTTCGCATCGTAGTACCAGGTTGGCTTCGCGGCTTCGCAGCAGCCCGTTCCGCCTCCCCGTTCGTAGTTCGGGCTTCAGCCCGTTCCGGTTCTTCACATCGTAGTACCGGGTTCGCTTCGCGGCTTCGCAGCAGCCGGTTCCGGAATCCCCGTTCGTAGTTGATTCACTCCGCTCACCCTTCGGGCCCCTTTCAGTCGTCTGTCTCGCTGCGCTCGGCTCGGCCTTCAGCCGGAATCCATGGCATCCATCCGTGCTGCTCGTGAAATCCGTGGTTCATAATACCACGATCCATTGAAATCTGGTCTGCCATCCACTCACAGCCCCGCTCCCCGCCCGCAGGTTGGGTCTGTTTGGTGGCGTCCAAATCATTTCAGTCTCCACCGCCACCTCCGCCAAACCGCCCGACTGCGCTGACTCCCCCACGCCCGTAACCTTCCGTACACCCAGCCTCACAGGCAGACTGCCGCCCCCCTCCCCACATCTAGAATTCGCCATTCACCCCTCCACTGCGTCACCCACCGTCCCCCCACTGACGCACCGCCCACTGACGCACCACGCCATCCAGCATCCAGCATCCAGCATCCAGCCCCCCCACCACCCACTTGCCCCCGCCCTCCCCCCAGCGTATCCAGTCCCCCATGCCCCCTCCCCCTGACATCAAAGTGGACCAGGTGCTCCCCCCGCAGATCAATCTCATCGCCGCCAAGCTCGCCGCCAGCAAAAACCCCGTCGACAACGCCGCCGCGCGCATCCTCACCCGTTACCTCGACGAGCTCATCCCCCTCCCCGGCACCCGCGTCCGCATCGGCCTCGACCCCATCCTCGCCTTCATCCCCGCCATAGGCGACACCGTCGCCTCCGGCGCCGGCGTCATCATCCTGCTCGATGCCCTCCGCTCCGGCATCCCCATTCACGTCTTCCTCCGCATGTCCATCAACATGGGGCTCAACTTCCTCCTCGGCCTCATCCCCGCCGCCGGCCCGGTGGCCTCCATCTTCTTCAAATCCAACTCCCGAAACCTGAAACTCCTCCTCGCCTGGCAGGCCGGACATCAGGCCAAAGTCCGCCGCAGCACTTTTCATTTTTATCTCGGCATCTTCATCCTCATCGCCCTCGTCCTCAGCCTCATCCTCATCGCCTGGGCCTTCTACACCTGGCTCTTCTACACCGCCGCCCAGACCCTCCTCCACGCCCTCGGCTTCCGCTAACGCCCTCTTCCTCTTCCTCTTCCTCCTACTCCTACTCTTCCTCCCCCCTTTCGTCCCCAGCTTGCCTTCATAGCTTCAGCGAAGAATAGGCCCTCGCCTCGTCCTCGTCCTCCTACCTTGGGCTCCGTAGCTTTAGCGAAGGAGACTCGAACTCAGCCTGCCCTTCGTCGTGTCCTCCGTAGCTCGCAGAGCGAAGGAGGAAGCTTCAGCGAAGAATGGGTCCTCGCCCCACCCACTCCGCAAACACCCGCCCTCCGCACTCCACTTCTCCCAGTATTGTAGTCCCGCCTTTAGGCGGTCCGGAAAACCCCACAAACACCCCACACTCCGCCCAGCCCCACACCTCCACGCCACCCTGCACCCCAAATGCAGCCGTGGCTTTTTTCATGCCCCTCCCCAAACTCCCCTCGCGCCCACCACACCCCATCATCCATCATCCAGCATCCAGCATCCAGCATCCCCCATGCCCCACCCCACCCTCCACACCCTCGCCCCCGACTTCACCGCCCCCGTCATCGGCGGCAGCTACAAACCCGGAGACACCCTCACCCTCAGCCACCTCCGCGGCCAAGGCCACAAAGTCGTCCTCTACTTCTATCCCAAAGACGACACCCCCGGCTGCACCACCCAAGCCTGCGCCCTCCGCGACGCCTGGACCCAAATCTCATCCAAAGCCCACCTTTTCGGCATCAGCCCCGACCCCATCAAAAAGCACGCCAAATTCATCCAAAAATACCAGCTCCCCTTCCCCCTCATCGCCGACGATGAAGCCCACACCATCGCCACCGCCTACGGCGTCTGGGTCCAGAAGCAGCTCTACGGCCGCACCTACATGGGCGTCGAGCGCACCACCTTCATCATCGGCGAGGATGGGAGGATCACGACCATCTTGGAGAAGGTGAAGCCTGCTGAGCATCTCGAAAAGGTCCTCTCCGCCCTCGCTTCCTAGCTCTATTTTTCGTCCTCGTCCTCCTACTCGAACTCAGTCTGCCCTTCTGAATAACTACACCGCAGAGGTGGAAACGCCGCAGCTCTGGAGCGCAGCGGAAGCAGGCGAAGCCAATTTTTCAGAATGGGACCCGGAAGAAATCTCTGCGGCGTTCCAGCCTCTGCGGTGCAAATCTCCGGCCATTCCCTTGCTCCTTCATTCCTTTGCCAAAAAAACAGCGCTCCCTTTCTCGAACAGCCTCCGCCGTTACTCTCTGTTCCACAATCGAGTCGTCTTGAGTTCAGGTGCTTCGTAGCGCAAAGCGCGAAGAATGGGTGCTCGGTCCTTGCGCGCGAATACCCCCCAGCGCCTTCGAGCCACCCCATCGCCCTTCTGTCATACCGGCGCAGACGGCCTGCGTTCGTAGTTCGGGCTTCAGCCCGTTCTGGATTTCCGGTTCAGCCACACCTGACAGCTTTCAGACGACTCAAGGCTTTTTCACCAAATGAGTCAGGGGCGCGAACTCCTTTTCAGTTGGACAAGGGGCTGGGAAAAGCAGTGGGGGTTGCGAAAAAATGTTTTTCGACCATTTCTGCCACAAGCTTTTCATCGTCGTTAATGCTCGAACCTTTCGCTTTCGCCAGCTTGAGGAAGGCCAAGATTGTGGAGTATGGATCCGCCTCGAATCCATCGAACGATTCCCGCATTCGAGCGAACATTTCGGAGCTGCATTTCTTTACGGCAGGATCGGAATAGGCGATAACACACTCGAGCCATAGATTCATTTCCGGACCAATCTCATCATAATTGAACTCTTCATCACGGCCCTTGGTGTTTTTTAAGTGGGCCCTGGCCTTTCTGAGCGCATTCCGAGCGGAGAGCCAGTCACCGACAACGATGGACAGCCGGCACTCTTCCCAATAAGCATCCATATAGCATTCTTCCTTGCTTTGTGCTTTCTGCGCCAGCTCTACTCCTCTTTTGTATTCAGCAGACTCCATTCCGGGCGATGGTTGGTCACCCCTGATTCGTCGTCCAATGTAATTCGCCCAGTTCGAATACAGGATGGCCCACCGGCCTGGCCTTTTCGCGGCATCTAGCCTCCTTTCGGTTTCAATCAGGTGCGCCTCCGCCTTGACGAAGAAGTCCTCAGCCATTTTCCAGTCTTGGATGTCCGCGTATGCAAGAGCTATGTTTTGCAATATCCCTGATGTAGGCTGAACAGCAAGCACTTGCTGCCAGCAGGCAATGGCCTTCGGAACATCATGCAAGTCTTCATAATAATGATTGCCTAGCGCCATGCCCGCCCATTTGAGATGGAATCGAGAAACCCCGGGCATCTTCATGATTTGTTCATAGTATGAAACAGCATCTTGTTTCTGGCCCGCTTGTTCGAAACTGCTTCCGGCCATGAGCAGGGCCCAAATTCTCATGGGCGGTTGAGCTCGGCCTACATAAAGCACATAATGATTACCTTCCTTGATGTATTCCTCTTTTGTCCGTTTCTTCGCACTGCTCTGTAAAAACTCGATCACCATTTCGAGAAAATTGACCATCTCATTGTTTGCGAACCGTGGCTGCTGCCGCAGTTGCATTAAATCCGCCTGGATCACCTCGACCCTTTCACGGCTCGCAGTTTCAAGCTCAGCAAAGAGCTGCGCAATTCGATCAGGTGGCGGGCCGATATAGATCGCAGCAGCAATCGCCATCATGGCCAGAAAAAGGAATGCAGTGGCAGGCAGCCCATGACGGAAAATACGCACCCTCCACTCCGTCCATTTGAACTGCCCTAATTTGGTCCAGTTTGCGATCCGAAGAATGCTAAGTCCCAGCAAAGCGCCCCCCAATGACGAACCCAAACCCATTAGGAGAGAGGGGATCTGCAATAAATCATATTGCGTCCAAACTGTTCGGCTTCCAAGCCAGCAAACCGCACCCAGCAGAACTAGATAAGCCGTTAACACTGTAGCGGCGTGGCGTAGCAGTTTTCGAAAACCAAGTTGAACCATTCGTCTCGGGCTCGGTACTTTCATGAAGGAAAAGTGTGTAGTTAACCTCAAATGATGTGCGCCGCCGCATTCCTCTGGCAGCAACTCGGCGCGTCCTTCGTCGAGGCAAACTTCGCGGGAACCCGCAGCGAGGCCACATGCTCAAACCGCTTCGTTCCAGCGTCAATTATTTCGCCAGTGCTCCCCCTGTCCAAGTCGAATGCCCAAATCGTGCTCATAGACCGCTATAGACTTGGGCCGCTTTTACAAAGCGCAAGCACTGAATCTGACCTAATTCACCATCCGCCCCTTTCCTCGGATAACAACCGCATTTCGGCCACTCACATCCCACTCATTAGGAAACTCTGAAGTGCCTTTCATCAGCGTCTCATAAGCGTCCCATCAGCGGTTAAAACCTCCGGGAACCAGTTTCCCCAACAAGTCTCCGTCAAGGCAACCTCCGCCGGAATCAGCAGCGAAGCCACATGCTCAAACCGCTTCGTCCCAGCGTCCAAACCACCTCGCCAACACTCCCCTCACCCACCTTGTTTTCAGTTTCTTGATCGTCCCTGAGCATCCCCATTCAAATGCCTTTCATCAGCGTCTCATAAGCGTCCCATCAGCGGTTAAAAACCTCCGGAACCGCCTCCATCCAAACACCCCTCAACAACCACATCGCCCCACGCCCACGTCCCTCCCCTTCTTGCGCCTTCTGCGCCCCTCCCGTCCTTCGCAGCCCAGAGGGCAAAGAACGGATTGCGGTCATTCCGGTTTCCGCGTCTTCCGCGTATTCCGTAGGCCCTCACCTCCCATGCTTGAGCGAAGACCTCGCCTCAGGCAAGCCATCTCTGTGCACCTCGGTTGGGACTCTGTGGTTAAAAATCCCCTTCCCTTCTTTTTGACCACAGAGTTCACAGAGCAACACCGAGGACGGATCTGACGAGGGCTGAAGACTTGGATTCATCACCGCCCTCCCCTCCCGTCCTTCGCAGCCCAGAGGGCGAAGAACGGATTGCGGTCATTCCGGTTTCCGCGTCTTCCGCGTGTTCCGTAGGCCATCACCGCCAACGCCGCCCTGCGCCCCACCCGTGAAATCCGTGGTCCAAACCCAGTCCACTCAACTTCACCTCTGCTCCCTCAGCCTCTCCGCCCCTCTGCGGCCAAAATCGAACTTCCCATCCACATCAAAACACCCCAGCCTCCCACTCTCCCCATCGGCTCCTCCAACCTCCGTCCATTCCCTTGCTCCACCATTCCTTTGCTAAAAAACACACCCCGCCTCCCCCCACATCCCAGGTTCACCTCATCCTCGGCAAAGAACCAAAGTAACAAAATCTTCACAATCAACCACTCCCCCACCGCCCCCACCACGTCTTCCCTCCCCAAAACGTCCGCCACTGTCACAAAACCGTCACCCACCCCACGCTTCCCGGAAATCACCGTCAACCACTGTCATCCCCTCCGTTCCCCCTCCGGCAAATCGTAAATCATAAATCGTAAATCATAAATTTGCCCATGCCCACCTTCCTCCATTCCAGCGCCCATGCCGCCGGAGTGGCAGACGCCGATCTGCAGGCCGCCCTCACCACCGCCGCCGCCGGCGGCATCTCCCCCGTCCTCGCCCTCATTGAAAGCGGCGCCGCCGACGAACGCCTCCTCTCACGTCACCTCGCCGACTCCCTCGGCTGGCACTGGCTCGAAACCCCGCGCCCGGAACCCGCCGCCGCCGCCGAACTCAAGCGCCTCATCCCCGCACGCTTCGCTGTCCGCCACCAGCTCCTCCCCCTCGGCTTCGGCCATGGCCGTGTCACCACCACCACGTCCCACCAGCCCGTGGTAGAGACATCATCTCCCCCGAAGCGCACCCTCAAACTCGCCTGCCACGACCCCTGCGACCTCCTCGCACGCCAGGCCGTCGCCCGGCAATCTGAACTCCCCGTCGAGTGGTGCCTCACCCCCCGCACCGAACTCCTCAACGCCGTCCAGCAGCTCTACGGCGTCGGTGCCGACACCTTTGACGCCCTCATCGCCGCCGGCGGCGGCAGCACCGACGACTCCCACCTCCGCGACGAAGCCAGCGTCATCGACAGCGACGAAGACCAGGACGCCTCCGTCGTCAAATTCGTCAACCAGATCATCCGCGAAGCCCTCTCACA
>NZ_JBGAFO010000008.1:0-386553 GCF_044227185.1 Prosthecobacter sp.
GTGAACCTGCCGCTGTTGGCGAGGGTGACAAACTTCAATCGCTGTTCCGGTGTGGGGGTGGTGTTCCATGGCATAGACCACCCGCAAAGTGTAACCTATGTCCCCGGTCAATCTGTTACCTATGTTCCCGGTTCATACCAGCCTCTGTATCAAACGCTTCAAGATGCCGGAATGCCGCTCCCAATGCCATGGACCGACACGACCACCGATGATGACGATTATGCGCTGGCCACTGTCGGGCAGGCCAAATTCGTATTCAGTTTCAACGTGCCAGATTTTTACAGTAACGGAGCCTGGCTCGACAGCGATGGCGACGGATTCATGGATGCAATCGAAATCGCCATGGGGAGTAATCCTTTTCTGGCCAGCAGCCTCCCCTTTACTGTGGCCGCTAGCGGATCCACCAGTGGCACAGTGGCGACCAACAATACCACTTTTTATAACACGCCGCTGCTGACAGGGCAGTCCAAGGGGTTGACCCGCTCTAGGGATGGCTACCGCGGCCTTCAAACGACCACAAATCGTTATAAAACAAGGACTTGGAGTTGGAACTTGTATCGTGATCCGCCTGATGGTAATCGGGTAGGCAGCCGTATGTGGACTTACGATCCAGTCAGCTCCTTCTATGACACAGGCAATGGCGATGACACATCCGTTCTTTACGATTTTCTAGGACTCTACTCAGGAGATTGGAAAATTCAGTCGGACGCGGTTCGTAAATGTGACAATTCGCGAGTCATCGTGGATCAGGAGCATTTTCCTGAAAGCCAGGTCTCTTACCTCACTGAAACGCTTTCAGGGATCTACGAAATGGCCGATTTGGTTGCTGGAGTAAACGCTGATATTCCAGCATTCAGCAACAGCTTCGCCGCATGGCCCTGGAATGGAGGAGCTTCCATGGCGAGCTTTTCCAAACTGTCAAGCGATGACGGGGTGCAGACTTCGGACTCTTATGGAGTCACAAAATGCCAGTACAAGTGGACGATCCAGGCTGGCGATCCCCGCAAAGTTGTCTGGGTGGAGTCTTTTGTTCCCTCCGGCGCTCAGCAACCGACCAAAGTCACTCCGATGTCCTGGAATCCTGCTTCAGGGGGGGGGGGCCACCGTGCTGGAAAGTCCGGTGTACACTATCGATCCCCTGGTATCGCCGTATCAGACTAATGGCAATGGTAGTTATTTTTTGAACCGCATCAATGCCGACCTGGATGTTTACGGCATGGTGGACGGAGCTCAGAGATACGATCTGGATGATGCGTATGAAGATGCTGTGAATGCCTTCGTGCCGGTCAACAAGGACGATGACGATGACGATGGCAAGGCGGACAAAGATCAGAGCGGCGCCAGTCCACGCACACCCAACGGCAAGTGGAACAATGGACAGTGGCAAGGGCCGAACCTGAGTGATAACGCCACAGATACCGACCTTCTTCCGATATTGGTGCGCGGCGGCTCCGTTCTGGGCGGCACCAGCGTGAAATATCACCTCGACATCCCGAGCCAAATCCGCGTCTGGCGCAATCCTAACCGCACGGATGAAGTGACCGCAACCTCTGACATCGACGCTGACAGAAACGTCCCTCTTTTTGTGGAAGGGGTCACCGCAGGCACCTGTGTTCTCAAGATGGGCGTGTATAACGGTAATACCCTCGTGGCTGCTGAAGTGGACAGTGTCAAAATCACTGTCTTTGACTGGAACGGGCCGTGCAATGTGCCTGGCTATTCCATCCACCAGTACACCGCCACAGGTGTGCCCGCCACGGCCAAGTGGCTCCCCCCCTCAAAGTAGTAGCGGCGGCATTCACCAGCACAGGAACTCGACGGATGTGGACGTCCACTGGGCGGCAGGGCCGGTCGTCGGACAGGCGCGCCTTTATGTCAGCCCGGAATATACCTGGCCGCTGGAGGTGAATGTGGTCGAAGTAAAGCTTGACCTATCAACCAATAACTTAATAATATTACACCGTGAAAACGGACCCAAGCAATCATTTCCTCCTGATGATAGAGACCTTATTGTGTCGGCGATTCCTAGACCTGCAATGGAGGGAACTATTACAGTGCACCATGTGACAGGCCCCAATGTGAACGGGGTGTCACGCGGCGAAGACCACATTAAGATTGGCTTCATTCAAACCGGTCGAGGAACAAAAATCAGTGGAACATATGACGCAGCTCCTAATACATCTGCCGAGACGCTTACTTCAGATCTACAAGACGGAACTTTTCACATAGATATTATAGATGAATCGGATCTTCCATGGTATAACTCAAAAAGCATCAACCTAACAAGTTTTGTTTCCGTCGGCAAGGGCGGGCTAACCGCTCCACAGCTTTTCGAAATGAATGATACACCAAGTGGCAAGGGTACACTGAAGCGGATTTCAAAAGAATTCCATATTTCATCAATAAAACTAGTCTATGACTTTAATGTCTATCTCGCCGTTCAAACCACGGATACCGAAAATGATGCGAACCTAGTGTACACACAGCGTGCCTCTTCGCAGTGGGGTTTTGACGGGTCTGGATCATTTACACCGAGTCTTACATGGACGCTAACTGGCAAAGGCCTTTATGGTAAGGATAAAACCAACCCAGCACAAACTGCGTTTTCCGAAGTAACAAGCGGGACTCACATTATTGAAGCAACGCAAAAAAAGAGTTTCAATGTTCTTTTAAACTCTCAAACATGGAAATAAATGTTTTATTTTAAATATAAAAATTGTATGGCTTGTGCACTTCTTTGGATTATGGGTTGCACATTTGTGACGGCTGAGGATGAACTTCAAGCAGAAAAGGTCTTCATTGTTATTGGAAAGGTAGAACAGGTTACAGAGATAAATGAGGCGAATAAACAATCCATTATCGCTTACAAAGACTGGTCTGGACTAACTCCGCCTGCATTTGAGGCAAAGTGCATTGTACAAGAGATATTAAAAGGGCCTTTAAATCTAAATGGCATGCACGCGTATGGCATGACACGTGACCAAAACATGATAGGCAACCTGGGAGTGATATTTCCAACTTTGAAAGCAGGTGAAATTGGCATATTTCCTGTTTATGCAGACAAGGACCACTTACGTTTTATGCCTCATGTGGGTTATCCAGTTGGCGTGGGAAAGCTGCCTTCAGTACTTGGTCGCGATCCAAATTTCGAGTCACTTCGCACGTTCCTCGTTCAGCGCCGGGATCAGCCTGAGCAGGTGGAGGAAAAGAAACAAGTTCTGGAGCTTCTTCGCGATCAGCCTCTCACTGTTGACTCACGCAGGGAGACAGCCGCTACTGCCACGATTAACCCGCATGGTGGTGTCTCAAGATGGTGGGGTGTGTTAGAAGCCCTAGCTCTCATCTTCGCACTCGCATGCGGTGCATGGGCATTGCGACGAAAAATATAGCCTCTCGTGACTTTTCATGGTGGCCGTATGTTGTAAAGGGTGTCGATGAAGCGAGAGCCGAGCCTCAATGATCGTTGCAGCCTGCTGCCGGGGCTAGACAGCTATCGAGCAGTTTTGTCAAGAATTTGCACCCTAACCCCATTTCCCCATGAAATTTGTTTGTTCTTTTTCCGTGGGCTTAGCGCAAGACAGGCACCGGCCTGGAGACATTACACTCAGTGATAAAACTGTTTTCACTAATGTTGTGAAAAGTGGGCCGGGAGCAGTTTTGGCAAACCCTTTGGTTTGCAACGTGAAGTGCCATTGGACGGATGACCAACTGTCTCACGTGTTTAACATTTTATCGTGCAAAACAGGAATGAAGCCTGTGGCGAATGGCCACTTTGTTTTAGCGAACCGCAGCGACTATTACAACGTTCAGGTTGAACGCATTCCTGATGCTCGGGACTTGGACACCGCCCCATGGCTCTATCTTATACCTCCGAAGCTGCCACTGGCAAAGTTTGCAGCTGTAGAACCAGATGACAGCTACGTAGTTAAAAAAGTCACAAGCAAAAAAAAGCTGGCCTTCGGCTGCACCGACCAGGTTGGGTGGATGATGCTTTTCTCAGCAGGACTTAAGGACAAGTTTTTAGGCAGCGGGCTTTATGGACTGGATTTTAAGCAGGTGAAACTGGAAAATGGTGATTCCACAGATTTGTGGCAAATTACCAGCCAGATGCGTATGCCTCCCCTAGCAATGAAACTGACAGATGGTCAGGGAGGACTTTTCGTTGGAGATGAAACCAAAGCCTGCTGTGTGGATGAAGGATCTTATTTCCCTATGGTTCTGAAGTACCGCCAGCAAGATATGGCCAAGGTTCCGAATGTGGATGTTCTGATGTCGGCTGAACGCCTGGGCGGCGCGCACAACGCACACCGGATGCACATCGTCTCCCAGCGATTTCGCCAAATAGCTGATAAACTCGCGCCTGGGCAGTTCAGCTACGGTCTTGTTGCGCTTGGTGAAGGCGAGGAATTGAAGAAACGTTTTACCATTCCCGAACTGACCCCTCCACAAGATGGCAATTGATGCATTTTAAGAATCCAAGGAAAACAGGGGCAGCATGCGGTGGCTGCGGTTGCCAGCATGGTGCTAGCGCACGAAGAAACAGCGCCGACGCAGCGTCTCTTTGCGTTCGCGCGTGGCTTTGCTGGGGGTTTGGACGCTACACTGATGAGCCCGGCCACAGCAACCGTGCGAGAATGTGTGCGTCACCTATCCTCAGCAGCGGTCATCGTTGCTTTAAGCCTCTGGATTCTTTCGCCGTATGGGAAACTCATGAGCCCTGCCTGCCTGAGGTGGGAGCCCGAAGCTCGTTGCGGCGCAACGGGGCAACTTTGCAGCTTTAGCTGAAGAGGCTGGTGATGGGCTGGCCTTTGTCGGTGACGGTGAAGGGGCGCTTGGTGCTGGAGTAGAGGACGAGATCCAGGGGGAGGCCGAGGGCGTAGGCGATGGTGGCGTTGAAGTCGGGGACGCTGACTTTGTTTTCGGTGACTTCGATGCCTTTGTCGGTCTTGCCATAAACCTGGCCGCCTTTGATGCCGCCGCCCCAGAGGACGGAGCTGAAGGCTTTCGGATAGTGGTCGCGGCCTTCGTTCTGATTGATCTTGGGGGTGCGGCCGAATTCGGAGGTTAGGACGACGAGGGTGTCATCGAGCAGGCCGCGGCGCTCGAGGTCGGTCAGGAGAGTGCCGAGGGCTTTGTCGAGATCTCCGCAACGCTCGGGGAGACGGGCGGCGATGTCCTGATGCATGTCCCAGCCGCCGAGATTCACCTCCACAAAGCGGACGCCGTGCTCGATGAGACGGCGGGCGAGGAGGCAGCCCTGAGCGAAGTTTCCAGAGCCGTATTCGGCGTGGGTTTCAGCGGATTCCTTGTTGAGGTTGAAGGCGTCGAGGTCTTCGCTCTTCATGACCTTGATGGCGTCTTTGTAAACGTCGGCGTAGGCTTTGACGTTTTTGTAGTTGTAGGCCTGCTGGAAGCCCTGGTCGAGCTTGGCGGAGAGGCCGAGGCGGTAGTCGAAATCGCTTTCGGCGAGAGCGGCGGGGCGGTGGCTGTTTTGCAGGCCTCTGGCGGGATCGTTCAGAATGAGGGGTTGGAAGGCGGCCTCGAAGAATCCGCCGCCGGGGTGCTTGCTGTCACTGGTGATGATGACGGAGCCGGGAAGATCGGAGTTCCCCTTCCCCTGGAACTTCTGCATCCACGGGCCAAGGGTGGGATGGCGGGTGGCGCCACGCATGGTGTAGCTGGTGTGCTGGAAGTAGTTTCCCTGCGCATGCGCGCCCTGGGTGGAGGAGAGCGAATTGATGATGGCGCCGCGATGCATCATCCTGGCGGTGTGGGGGAGGAGCTCGCCGATCTGAACGCCGTCTGCGCTGGTGGCGATGGTCTTGGTGCCGCCCATGGTGTCCGCGCCGGGAACGCAGCCAAAGGTGTCGAGGTGGGTCATGCCGCCGGACATGTAGAGGTAGATGACGCGCTTCGCGGTGGCGGCCTGTTTGGCCTTGCTGGAGCCTTCAAAGGCTGCGAAGCCCCGCGGGGCGAGGGCGCTCATGACGGAGACACCGAGGCAGGTCTTGGCGATGTTTTTGGCAAACTCGCGGCGGGTGACGTCGTCACAGGAGTGGAGGAGCGTTTTCATGAGGATGCGGCGTGAATGAGGATATTATTGGACGAAGAGGAACTGGGAGCCGGTGATGAGGGCGTGGGTGACGTCATCGACGGCTTTGTCTCCGCGCTCCTGAATGACGGTATTGAGGACGGCCTGCTCATTGGCGGTGGGCGCGCGGCTCAGCAGAGCGTGATAGAGGGTGTCGATCTTCTGCGCGGGCGTGGAGGCCTGGGCGATGGCCTGGTTCAATTTGGAGGCGGGGTTGTTGAGGACATCGGCGGCGGGGCCATTGAGGAGGGTGAGGGCCTGGGGGACGGAGGCGTCGTCGCTGGCGTTCTGGATGAGCTCGCGGTCGCTCTGGCCGAAGGTGCGGAGAAAGGTGCCGGGGCGTGCGGGACTGGGCTGCTCGGAGGCGCGGGAGGTGAGGCCCATGCCGTCTCTGCGGCTGTTGCTGCGCTGGTAGGCCTTCATGAATTCCTTGCGCTGCTCCTTGGTCATGGACTCCAGGGACTTGCGGTCGATCTCCGGAGCCTTTTCTTTTTCGGGCTTTTCCGGGCGGTAGCCTGCGCGGAGGTCGTTTGCACGATCTTTGCCGAGCAAGGCAACGAGGATGTCTTTCTCGGATGCTTTGCGCAGGGTGGCGGCCTCTTTGGCGAGGGCCTTGGCCTCAGCGGTGGTGTCGATGCCTTTGGCTTTGTCTGCAGCGAGCTTTGCCTTCATCTCGTCGATCCGCTTCTGGTTGGCGTCGAGCTTGGCACGGCCTTCCTTGGCGATCTGCACGAGGCCTTCGGCGCCTTTGGATTTGACGGTGCCGAGGAAGGTGGAGAGATCATCGAGATACTGGTGGAGGCGGGCGTTGTCGTCCTCGATGGTGTCGTCGATGTTGCCTTTGGAGAGGGTGACGAAGGAATCCCAGATCTGCTCGGCGCTCATGCGGCGGAGGATGGGGCCGGTGAAGTGGTAGGTCTCGCCAAGGGGGACTTCATTGGTGGAGGCGGCGCGCTGGTAGGTGTCTGTGTTGTAAAGGACGCGGAGGAAGGACTTGAGGGAGTACTGCTTTTCCACCATGAGCTGGCCGAGGTAGTCCATGAGGGCGGGATTGCTGGCGACGGTGCTGTCAGTGATTTCATCGACGGGCTCGATGAGGCCGACGCCGAAGGCTTTCTTCCACATGCGGTTGGCAATGACCGTGGTGAAGCGGGGATTTTCCGGGCTGGTCATCCAGTCTGCGAAGGCCTGCAGGCTGGTGACGCCGGGCTGGGCGGTGGCATCGTGGCCGAACATGGTCTTGGGCTCGACTTTCTGGCCGGGCTTTGCATCGGGGTATTTGTAGTCCGCGGGGAGGCTGGGGAGCTTGTTATCCGCCCAGTTGGCGCTGGTGTAGCGGAGGGGCTTCATGACGTCCTGCATGGCGCGTTTGACCTGGGCGAGGTCTTCCTTGCTGATCTTCTCCTCCTGGGCTTTTCGTTCCGCCTGATATTTGGCACGGTAGGCCTTCTTTTGCTCGCTGGTCATGCCCTGGAGGGTTTTTTTGTCGAGCTCATAGCTGCTGCGCACGTTGAGATCGAAACCGCGGCTCTTGGTGTCCATGCCGTAGGTGAAGGCGGCCATGTGGTAGTAGTCCATCTGGGACCACTTGTCGAAGGGGTGATTGTGGCATTGGGCGCAGACGATGCTGGTGCCGAGGAAGACCTGGACGGTGTAGGCGAGGTGGTCGAGCTTGTTTTCGTCCCGCTGCCAGAAGCCGATGCTGCCGCTGTCCCAGACGCCGCCATCGGTGGTGAGGAGGTTTTTGACGAACTTGTCGTAGGGGGTGTTGGCCTTGAGCTGCTGCTTGAGCCATTCCTCGTAGGCTTCGGCAGTGATGCGGCCCTTCACATTGTCGGTGAGGCGGAGGACATCGGCCCAGTAGTTGAACATGTGGCTGGTGTAGCCGTCGGAGGCGAGAAGGGTGTCGATGAGCCTGGCACGCTTTTCGGGATTCTTGGAGCTGATGTAGGCCTGGGCTTCCTCCAGGGTGGGGATGCGTCCGGCGATGTCGAGATAGAGACGGCGCACGAGGACTTCATCGCTGGCGGGAGGATTGGGCTTGAGGCCGGCTTTCTGCCAGTCCTGGGCGAGGAGCTGGTCGATCTTCTGGCTTTCAGGCAGGGAGGCTGCGTGCAGCGTGACCGTGGCAAACGAGCACACGAAAAGAAGGCGGAGGGCTTTCATAAGTAAGGGGCGGAGGGGGCTTCCAGGCGCGAAAACGCAGGCTTTACGCCTATCTTAATGAAAAATGCATTATTTGTGGCGGTGGGCGGGGCCGAAGAGGGGAAAGATTTTATACAATGATCTGGCGGCTGAGCCGTTGTTTCGGGTAATCTCTCGCCTCCCCCTACCCAATACTCAGCGTAATCCCTGATCATGTCCTGCCGCCCCCTGATCGCCTGCTCAGCCCTGACCCTGACTCTTACCCTGTCCAGCCTGCTGGCAGCACCGACCAAACCAGAACCTAAACCCGAGCCCAAGCCTGCGCCCGCGAAGCCTGAGCCGAAGCCGGAACCCAAACCCGAACCGAAGCCGGAGCCTGCCAAGCCGGCCCCGAAACCTGAGCCCGCGAAGCCTGAACCGGCCAAACCAGAGCCGGCTAAACCCGAGCCCACCAAGCCGGAGCCTGCCAAACCGGCGCCCGCGCCGCCCCCCCCTGCCCCCTCCAACCCACCGCCGACGCAGCCGGCGGCCCCGGCTCCGGCGCAGCAGGCCGCGCAGCCGCAGCAGCAGCCCCAGCAACAAACGGTGACGATGACGCGGAGCGAGGACAACAAGCCGAAGCGGAAGACGGTGGCGGAATTTACGAAGGGCTTCAAACGCATCGACGGACTCTTCCGCATCTATCTGGACGATGAGCGCGGGAATCCGTGGCTGTTTGTGGCGAAGAACCAGGTGGGGCCGGAGTTCATCTATTTCAACCACAGTGTGGATGGGCCGGTGGCGTCCGGGCACAATCGCGGGCGGTATGGGGACTCGACGGTGTTCAAGATTCGCAAGATCTTTGACCGCATCGAGCTCATCGAGCAGAACACGAAGCTGTATTTCGATCCGCAGAACGCGATTTCCAGGGCGCACACGGCGAACACGAGCAGCGCGATTTTGAACAGCGAGATCATCATGGCGGAGGACAACGAGGGGTATCTGATCTCGTGCACGAACCTGTTTCTGCGGGAGAATCTGACGCCGGTGAAGTTCAGCAACATCGGCGGGGACCGGGCGGTGCTGGGGAGGCTCTCCGAGCCAAAGTCGAAGATCCTGCGCATCAACGGCTACCCGAAAAACACGGCGATCACGTCCGAATATGTGTTTGAAAATCCGACGCCCGCGTGGGAGACGCAGGCGGATGTGGCGAATGCGCGCTACATCACGGTGCAGGTGCAGCACACGCTGATCGCGATGCCGGACAGCGACTACAAGCCGCGCGCGGATGATCCGCGCATCGGCTACTTCACGCATCAGATCACGGACATGACGAGCCCGGACGTGGCGCCGTACCGGGATGTGATTCACCGCTGGCGGCTGGTGAAGCAAAAGCCGGGCACGGCGATGAGCGAGCCGGTGCAGCCGATCGTTTTCTGGATCGAGAACACGACGCCGGTGGAGTTCCGGGACACGATCCGGACGGCGGTGCTGAAGTGGAACGAGGCGTTTGAGACGGCGGGGTTCAAGGACGCGGTGGTGGTGAAGCTGCAGCCGGATGATGCGAAGTGGGACGCGGATGACATCGAGCACAATGTGCTGCGGTGGACGAGCAGCGTGAGCCCGCCCTTTGGCGGCTACGGGCCGAGCTTTGCGAATCCGCGCACGGGTGAAATCTTGGGAGCGGACATCATGCTGGAGTACAGCTTCATCACGAAGCGGCTGCTGACGCGGAAGCTGTTCGCGGACCTGGGTGCTTCGGCTGAGACTGAAGGGGCGCGGAAGGCCTTTGACCCGAACCTGTGCGAGGCGATGAACTCGGCGCGCAACGGGCTGATGTTTGGCCAGACGATGCTGCGGCTGCAGAAGAGCGACCGGGTGGAGATGGACCGGCTGATCAAGGAGTCGCTGTACTACCTGTGCCTGCACGAGGTGGGGCACACGCTGGGGCTGAACCACAACTTCCGCGCGAGCACGCTGCACAGCCTGAAGGACATCCACAATGCGGAGCTGACGGAGAAGACGGGGCTGACGGGCTCGGTGATGGACTATCCGCCGGTGAACATCGCGCCGAAGGGTGTGAAGCAGGGGCAGTACTTCACCACGAAGCCGGGGCCATATGACCACTGGGTGATCAACTACGGCTACAGCGAGGCGCTGGAAGACCCGATCGAGGAGGCGAAGCGGCTGGAGGTGATCGGGGCGCGGTCGCATGAGCCGGGGCTGGCGTTTGCGAATGACGCGGATGACATGCGCGCGCCGGGCAAGGCGATCGACCCGCGGGCGATGATCTATGACTTGAGCGGTGACGCGATTGCGTATGGCGAGCAGCGCTGCGAGACGGTGCGCGGTGAGCTGGCGAACATTTTGAAGGATGTGTCTGATCCGGGCAAGAGCTGGCAGGAGGTGGCGCAGGCGTTTGCCGCGCTGACGAAGGAGTCGAGCAGCTCGCTGAATGCGATCTCCCGCTATGTGGGCGGAGTGTATGTGGAGCGTGCGGTGCAGGGCCAGGCGGCTGGGACGGTGCCCTTCAAGCCGGTGGAGGCTGACAAACAGCGGCAGGCGCTGGCGGTGCTGGCGAAGCATGCCTTTGCGCCAGACGCGCTGGCGGCACCGGCGGAGCTGTATGCGCACCTGCAACTGCAGCGCCGCGGCTTTGACCACCACCAGGAGAGCGAGGACCCGAAGCTGCATGAGCGGGTGTTCAGCATCCAGCGCGGACTGCTGGACCACCTGCTGCATCCGCACACGCTGCAGCGCATCGAGGACAGCAGCCTGTATGGGAACCAGGTGCCGCTGGATGAGGTGATGGGCTCGCTGACCACGGCGATCTTCACGGGGGATGATCCCGCGAAGCCGGTGAGCATCGCGCGGCAGAACCTGCAGCTGGATTATGTGAACCGCCTGCTGAACATCGCCCACAACGGCGGGTATTATCATGCGGTGCAGAGCGTGGCGCTGCTGCAGCTTGAGCGGATCAAGGGGATGACGTTTGCGAATTCGCCGGCGCACCAGCTTGCGATCAAGTATCGGATCCGGCGCGGACTGGATGAGAAGTGAGCGAGGGAGAGAATGACGAATGGTGAGGCGGCGGCTCTGATGTTTCCGGGGCGTTCGGGATAGGACGAATAGGTTCGATGGGGCTTATTTGACGGATGGAGGGGCCGCGGCCCGCGCTCCATTCGTCATTCGTCATTCGTCATTCGTCATTCGTCATTCGTCATTCAAGACATGTGCATGAATGAGCGTACTGTGAGATATGAAGTCTCTTACCCTTCTCCTCTGCCTATTCGCCACCGTTTCGCAGGCTGCGTCTGCGGAGGGGTGGGTCCTGTGGTCTCCGCGGGAGGAGGCGAAGCCGGAGGCGGAGGTGAGCGAGAGGGGCGGGCGCGAGGGCAAGGGGGCGCTGGTGCTGGAGACTGGGGCGGGAGAGCAGTGGATCGGGTGCTGGACGCAGACGGTCCAGGTGGAGGGTGGGAAGCATTACGAGTTCAGCGCGTGGAAGAAGGCCAGCGCGATGCCGAATGTGCGGCGGAGCGTGTATGCGCGCGTTTTGTGGCAGGATGAAAATGGGAAGCCGGTGAGCTGGGAGGAACCGGCGAAGCAAGGGTATGCCAAGGGCAACGTGCCGCGCGCGGAGCCGGAGTATCCGCAGGTGCCGGATGGCGAGGCGAACCAGTGGGTACACTGCCAGAGCACGCTGCGCGCGCCGGTGAAGGCGAAGCAGGCAAAGATCGAACTGTATCTGCAATGGGCGGCGAATGCGCGGGTGGAGTGGAGCGATGTGGCGCTGACGGCGGTGGCGCCCCCTGCCCCGCGCAAGGTGCGGCTGGCGACGATTCATCTGCAGCCGAAGGAGGGGAAGAATCCGGCCGACAAGCCGCCGCAGTATGCGCCGCTGATCGCGGCGGCGGCGCAGCAGAAGGCGGACCTGGTGGTGCTGGGTGAGACGCTGACGTATTACGGCACGGGAAAGACGATGGCGGAATGCGCCGAGACGGTGCCGGGGCCGAGCACGGAGTATTTTGGCAGGCTGGCAAAGGAGCACGGCCTTTATATTGTGGCCGGGCTGGTGGAGCGGGAGGGCAAGGTGCTGTACAACACGGCGGCGCTGCTGGGGCCGGATGGGACGCTGGTGGGCAAGTACCGGAAGGTGACGCTGCCACGCGGTGAGATCGAGGCGGGCATCACGCCGGGGCATGACTACCCGGTGTTTGACACGCGCTTTGGGAAGGTAGGGATGATGGTGTGCTATGACGGATTTTTTCCGGAGGTGGCGCGGGCGCTGACGATCAAGGGAGCGGAGGTGATCGCGTGGCCGGTGTGGGGGTGCAATCCGATGCTCGCCGCCGCGCGGGCGTGCGAGAACCATGTGTACCTTGTGAGCAGCACCTACACGGACGCCACCAAGAATCAGTGGATGATCTCAGGCATCTTTGATCACTATGGCGATGTGCTCGCACAGGCTGCGGTGTGGGGGAGCGTGGCGATCGCGGAGGTGGATCTGAATGCGCCGACGCACTGGAACAGCCTGGGGGATTTTAAGGCGCAGATTCAGAGCCATCGGCCTCCAGCTTTGAAGGAGTGATGCGAAGAGGTGTGCGGTGCAGGTGTTTGAGGTGAAACAGCGCTTTGGCTGCGCACAGCGGTTGTTGGCGCTGTTTGGAGGGGGAACGATGGGGCTTTTGGGAGCGCGGGTCGACGGGCAGGAGTGCCCATCGTACTTCATGAAGGAGTGAAGCGTCTCAGGCGCGCGAACTTTAGTCCGCAGCAGGTCGTCGGCGCAGGGCGTGTGATGTTGATGATGGAACGACCGAAATGCATGGGCAGGTGTACGCGAGCCGAGGCGCGGTGAATAGCGGAGCGGCAGTTGTTTGCGGAGTACCGCAGACTAGAAGTCCGCGTTCCTGGGACAAATCCTCTATTTGTTCCCTCAGGGAGGCGGGATCACCCACACCGGGCGGTTGGTTCTGGGCAGGGTCTTGATGAAGGTGGCGCGTCCGGTGCGGAGGAGGGGGGTGGTGTTGCGGGAGAGGAGGGTGGCGTCGCCAGTGGAAATCCAGATGGGTGATGGCTGCCCGGACATCTGGAAAAGCCAGTAGCCCGAATAACCGGAGGCGGCGGGAGTGACATCGCCTTTCCAAAGCTGCAACTGGTCGGCGCTGGAGAATGCGGTGCCAGCCACAAAGGCGGAGGAGGTGAGGCCGGCCTGGGCGGGGGTGGCGTCGAGCGGCCAGGGATTGGCGAAGAGGTTATACCCGGCCTGCAGCGGGCGGACGAAGGGCGTGGTGCGCACGGCTCCGGTGGCGAGCAGGGGCGCGGGCGTGGTGCTGGCGAGTTGCAGCATGACGCCGGTGCCGGGTGGAATGACGACGTCATTCATGCTGGTGAGGTCGCCGCCGTTCGAGACCCAGCAGCGGGTGCTGCCAAGGGCGTAGAGCCAGTAGGTGGTGTAACCGGAAGATGTGTAGAACAGGACCTGGTCCGCGCTAGTGGGCCCGGTGGAACCCTGGAAACGCGCGGGGTCGAAGACTGTGCCGAGGGTGCGATGGGCATGGAGACTGACGCGCGTACCCGAACCTGCCAAGGCGGCCACATCGGCCGCAGCGAGCGTGGTGTTGGGCGAGTCAGCGACGATGAGGCAGGCGTCGGCGGAGAGGCTCTGCAGTTCAAGACGATGACCGGCCTGCGGGCCGCTGATGATTTCGAGATAGTAACGCTGTGCGGGATCGACGACCGCGGCCAGCGCGGACTGCTCGCTGAGGGTGACGCTGGTGGCATCCGCGGCGGTGATGCCGCCGGTGAAGAGGGCCTGATTTATGACATTGAGGCCGAAACTCTGGGTGCCGGGATTGAGAACAGTCTGCTGCCAGCCCAGCGGCGTGCTGGCGGCCGTGGCGCCACCGGTCTGCGTGACACGCAGGCGGATGATGCCACGCGTGAGGCTCTGGCCGTTCAGAGCGTGGAGGTTGGACCAGGTCGCACGTTCCCAGCCATTGCCCTGATTCACGACGGCGGGCGTCACCATGAGCTGAGACCATGTGATGAGGTCGCTGGTGCTTTCGAGGCTGTAAGTGAGGCCGCTCTGACCTGAGGGGCGCAGGAGTGTGGCGTCGATGCTGGTGTTGTTGCGAGTGACGAGCTGAAGCCCCTCTCCGGGCTGGGTGATGCCGCTGGCGGTGGAGGAGCCGAGCGCGGTTTCCAGAAGGTCCGGCTCATCATCCTCATCGGTGCCAGCCCCGGCGAGACCGGCGCCGCCAGCGCCGAGCTGCACTGTTTCAGGCACCAGGGAGGTCAGTGTGACGGAGTTTTGAGCAGCCTGAGATCCGGCGGGCGCGCTGACCAGCCAGCGGCTCATCGGAATGACTTCGCGGAGCTGGCTGGGGCTTTCCCACAGGAGGCGGGCGGTGGCGTCTCCGCCGTTTTCATAGTACTCCATGACGACGCTGACGGTGACGCCGGCCTGCAGGGTGATGGTGCCGTTGTCCCAGGATTCGCCGTGGTCGTTCCAGTTATCGACGACGAGCTGGCCGTTCACCCAGAGCCGCACGCCGTCGTCGGTGACGGAGATGATGTCGTAGGTCTCGCTGTAACGAGGAGTGATGTAGCCCGTCCAGCGGACGCTGAAGCCATCGGTGGGGATGCGTGGATCGGGGCTGCCCGCGCCCCAGGTGAAGTCGAGCGTGGACTCGGTGCGGGTGAAGCTGAACTGATCGAAGTTTTTGCCGATGTAGTAGTCGCCGGTGAGGCCATTGGTGGCGGTGGCGGAAGAATAGGACACGGTGAGAAGATTGGAGGCGGTGTTGTTGTTGCCCGCGACATCCTGCGCGACGCCTGCCGGAAGACTGACGGTGACATTTCCCGCCGCCGTGGGCGTGACGGTGGCAGACCAGACGGCGCCGGCGGAGGAAAGAGTGGTGACGGCGCCGTTGGTGACAGCAAACTCCGAGGCGAGAAGACCGCTGACGCTTTCGCTGAAGGTGGCGGTGACGACAAAGGGAGCGGTGACGCTGGTGGATGAGGTGGAAAGCACGACCGTGGGCGGAGTGGTGTCCGGCGGAGTGTAAGTCACGGAGAGAAGATTGGACGCGAGACTCGCAACGCCGGTGCCATTGATGGCAGCACCGGCGGGCATGCTGATGGTGACGGCACCCGAAGCATTGGGCGTGACGAGGATGCTGTAGGAGGCGCCGCCGCCGGTGAGTGCAGAGGCGGCGCCTTTGGTGATGACAAAATCATTCAAAGCCACGCCCGTGACTGACTGGCTGAAGACGGCGTTCACGGTGAAGGCACCCGTGACGCTGGAGGACGAGGTGCTGAGCAGGACGGCGGGGGCAACGGGCGCGGTGTAAGTCACGCTCAGGGTATTGGAGAGCAGGCTCACGTTGCTGGCCGCGTCGAAAGCGGCGCCTACCGGCAAAGTCACACTGACCGCTCCGCTGGCTGCGGGGGAGATCGTGACGGTGTAAGTCATGCCGCTGCCACTCAGGGCGGATGCCGCACCATTGGTGACGTTGAAGTCATTCAACGCGACGCCGGTGACGGTTTCGCTAAAGGTGGCGGTGACGACGAAGGGCGCAGTGACGCTGCTGGAAGGCGTGGAAAGGAGAACCGTGGGCGGCGTGACATCCGGCGGTGTGTAAGTGGTGGCGAGCAGATTCGAGGCGGTATTGCCCACGCTGGTCGAATTCAACGCGGCATTGGCCGGGATGCTGACGGTGACGGCACCCGCGGTCGTGGGGGTGATGAGGAGGCTGTAAGAAGCACCGCTGCCGCTGAGCGTGGAGGCCGCGCCATTGGTGACGACAAAATCGCCCAGTGCCACACCGGTGACTGACTGGCTGAAAACGGCGTTCACGGTGAAGGGTGCGGAGACGCTGGAGGATGTGGTGCTGAGGAGCACGGTGGGCGCGGGCACCACGGGTGCGGTGTAGGTGACGCTGAGAGTGTTCGATGCCAGGCTGGCATTGCTGGCGGCATCCGCGGCGGCACCGGCGGGCAGTGCGACGGTGACCGCGCCATTGGCGGCGGGAGTGATGGTGACGCTGTAGGAGGCACCGCTGCCGGTCAGAGCAGACGCAGCGCCATTGGTGACAGTGAAATCAGTCAAGGTCACTCCGGTGACGGCTTCGCTGAAAGTGGCGCTGACCGTGAAGGGCGCGGACACGCTGCTGGAACTGGTGGCAAGAGTGGCAGACGGCGGCGTGGTGTCGGGAGTGGTGGAGGTGGCGACGAACTCCATCCAGTTGAAGTTGACGTTGCCATCGGGGAACTCGATGCGCACGACAGCGGCGGCGGGCAGGGTGATGCCGGTGGTGGAGAAAGTCTTCCAGGTGTTCCAGCCGCCGCTGGCGGTGATGCTCAGCGTGGTGGCGAGCGTGCCATTGACCACCACATTCATGCGGGAGGGCCCGGCGAGCGGAGAGGCCATGCGTGCATTGAAGCTGTAGGTGCCCGCAGGAAGCGTGGTGGTGTAGCGCAGCCACTCACCGGCGGCGATCCAGCCGATGGAGGGCGTGCCGTCGCCGTCCTCCGAGGGCTCGATGTCCACGCTGGTGGTGCGGTAGTTCAGGCCGGAGGAAAGCTGGCCCTGATTGGCGGTGTCGGTGTCGTGGTAGGCGGCTCCTTCGGCACCCTGGTCAAAGTCTTCGGCCTGGATGCGTGTGACCTGTCCCGCGCCTGGCGTGTAGGTGACGGAAAGGGTGTTGGAGGCGGTGTTCAGATTTCCTGCCGCATCCTGCGCCATGCCAGCGGGAAGTTTGACCGTGACCGCGCCGGAGGTGGCGGGGGTGATGGTGGCAGAGTACACGACGCCCGTGGAGGAGAGCGCGGTGACGCTGCCATTGGTGACAGTGAACTCTGAAGCGAGCAAACCGGTGACGGCTTCACTAAAGGTGGCGGTGACGACAAAGGGCGCGCTCACGCTGGTGCTGGGAGTGGTCAATGCCACGGTGGGTGCCGTGGTGTCTGTCACGCTGTAGTTTACGGTGAGCAGATTTGAGGCGGAGTTTCCGAGGCTGGTGCTGTCTGTAGCGGCGCTGGCAGGGACGCTGACGGTCACGGGACCTGCGGCGGTCGGTTTGACCTTGAAGGTGTAAGTGGTGCCGCTGCCGCTGAATGCGGAGGTGGTGCCATTGGTGACGACGACATCGCTGAGTGTGAACCCGGAGGCGGCACCGTTAAAGGTGGCGGTGACGGTGAAGGTGGCGGTCACGCTGGCGGCAGGTGTGGTGAGCGCGAGTGTGAAGGGCAGCGGCGCCGTGGTGGGAGCATCGTCAATGCTGGCCACAAAGGCAGCGAGGTAGGAAAGGTCCGAAGCCGTCAGGGTCACCCCGCGGTGCGCGGTAATCGCGTCTGAGAGGGTGGCGGCGGAGCCATCGTGAAGATAGGGGCCGGTGGCCCAGACACCGCGCAGCGTGGGCACATCGAGACCGGTGAGCGGGCTGCCGAGACGCTTGCCGCTGGAAGGCTTGATGGTGCCGATGTCCGCAAAGACATTGAGGGCGCTGTTGGTGAAGCCGGTGCCGGAGTGGCAGGATGCGCAGTTTTGAGCGCGGAAGATCTGCTGCCCGGCGGCTGCCGTGGTGCTCAAAGCCCCGGCGCTGGTGCGGTTCGGGCTGTTGCCGGTGGTGGTGAGAGATTTGACATAGGCGGCGAGGGCATCGAGGTCCGCACTCACGCCCGCCTTGGGGTCTCCCAGCGGCTGATTGCGTGTGCCGGTGTTGAACTGCGCGTCTGTCATGAGGCCGGTGCCGCCGGAGAGGGTGCGGATCTGGCCTTCGAAGTCCTGCACTTCGTCGAAATTTCCAGACCAGTGCAGCATGCCCTGGCTGGCGTGGCCCTTGAGCGTGATGGTGTTGCGCAGGCCTTCGCCGAAATTGGTCAGATCCCACACACGGCCGTCGTGCCCGCCGTCGTTGTGACAGGCGGCGCAACTGATGTACTGCTGGAGCGCGAGGCGTGAGTCCTGGGCATCGTAGAAGAGCTGCTTGCCCTGGAGCACCTGGGCGGTGAGTTTCTCGGTGGTGACGGCGTTCAGAGTGGCGGTGGTGGTGGGCGCGACGCCGCCACCCTGGACGATGCCGCTCACATCATGCACGGTGATGGTGCGGTCCATGAAGTTCTGCACGTAGAGCGTGCCGCCATCTGGAGAAAGGACGACGCCCTGGGGAGCGCGGCCCGCGGGAAAGCGGATGATTTCGCTCCGTGACCAGGCATCCACAATGGCGATGGCGCGACTGGCCTCCAACGCGGTGAAGACATAGATGCCGTATGGATCATAGGCGGCGGCGCTCGGCATGCCGGCATTATCAAAGTCAACGCGCGAAGGGAGGTGCTCCGCCTGTGAGGTGAGGTCCAGGCGCGAGACGATGGCGCGGACGGTGTTTTCATGATTCAGGGGCAGGCCGTCGCGGAAGACGCCGCGCTGGATGTTGTCCTGCTTGGACGGCACCCAGGCGGAAAGTCCATCGGGTGAAATGACGGGAGCGCCGAGGTAGTTTGGCAGGCCGCGCGCGGAGGTGGAGGTGTCCGCCGCGGTGCTCGGATTGAGAAGAATGGTGCGCTCCACAGCGAGAGCGGTGGTGCCGATGACGACCACCTGACCACCGGAGCCGGTGAGCACAGGCGTGGCGGTGTTTTCACCGGTGACACGCGGCGTGATGAAGCGGGAGGCATAGACGCGGGTGCTGTCCGCGGAGATGGAGAGGTGGCGGACGGGGCCGCCGGCATCCACCGAGGCGAGCTGCGCGCCGGTGCCGGGGTTCAGCTTCAGCACCTTGCCGGTGGACTCCAGCGTCACCCAGGCGGCGGTGCCAGCGGGATCAAACACAATGCCGAAGGGCCGTGAGCCATACGCGAGCGTGACCGTGGCCGCGACTGCGCGCGTGGATGTGTTGATGATGCTGATCGTGCCCGTTTCACCATTCACCACCCAGAGCCTGCCATCTGGTGCGAGGGCGAGGCTGCGCGGCGTGGTGCCGACGGTGATCTCCGCATAGCGGGCGCGGGTGACGGTGTCAAAGGCGCTGACGCTGTTGTTGTCCGGATTCACGCACCAGACGCGGTCATTGCCGGAGGCGGGATGCTCATAGACGATGCTGCTGGAGGTGGCGGGCTTGCGCGTGGTGAGCGCGGCATAGACCGCCTGGTAGAAAGTACCGGTGATGGTGGCACCGGTATCGTCGGTGGCGGTGAGGGTGACAAGATAGCGACCGGGCCCGGCATAGGTGTGGGTGATGTTGGTGGTGGTGAGCCAGGCGGTCTCCGGGGTGCCGTCGCCGAAGTTCCATTTGTAGCGGGGATTCAGACCGTTTGCAGACTGCGCGGTGAAGGTGAGCGCAGAGCCGGTGGCCTGGGGCGCGGCGGTCAGGGGCTGGAGCGTCAGGCCCGCGGAGACGATCCAGGTGAAGCTGGCGGTGGCGGGAGTGCTGATGCCATCGGCGGCACTGATGGTGACATTGAAGGTGCCCGCCGCAGTGGTGGAACCGGAGATGACCCCTGATGTGGACGAGATGGAAAGGCCCGTGGGCAAACCGGTGGCGCCGAAGGTGATGGGATTGTTTTCTGGATCCGTGGCGCTCACGGGCAGGGAGACCACCGCGCCGATGAGCGAGCCCTGCGTGCCTGGATTGGTGATGACCGGGGGCTGGTTCTGCACGGTGGTGCTGGTGGGGTGGCGCAGGTCCCGCAGGGTGAGAATGTCCGGCTGGGACAAGGGTGCCTGATGCAGGGTGACTTCATCCACCGCGCCCGCGAAGAAGGAGGTGCCGGGGCTGTCTGCCGCGCCGACGACGAAGGGCTTCGCGGTGTTTGGCACGTAGGTGCCGGTGTCTTCGTTGACGAGGACACCATTGACATAAAGCCTGCGGGTGCCGGTGAGCGTCTGGCCGGAGACGCTGGTGGTGCGGAAGGTGGCGGCGATGTGGGTCCACTGACCGACGGTGACGGCGGTGCCTTTCAATCCTGAAGCGTCCGCGCCTGTGCGCAACTGCCAGAAGCCATCCGGAGTGACCCACAGGCCGTAGCCTTTCCTGGTGCTGGTGGATTCGTCCCGCGAGGCGAGGATGCAGCGGGCGGTGCCCAGCGCGGCATCGTGGCGCACCCAGGCGGCGATGGTGAAGTCGTTGGGGTTCAACGCAACGTTGTAGGGCATGACGACGCTCTGAGTGGTGCCGTTGAACTGCGCGCTGGGGCCGGTGCCGGGATTGCCGCCGAGCGCGGGATTCGCGCTGGTGGTGGTGGCGCCGCTGGCGGTGCCGGAGATGGCGAACCAACTTGAGGCGGTGGATTTCACCTCGCCTGCGGTGCCGTTCCAGGCTGCTTCGTCAAAGCTCCAGGTCGCCGCCGGATTTTCCACCGGCAGGTAGGGCGAGAGGTAGGTGCCCGCGATGATGGAGACGGCCGTGTCTCCCGGCTTCATCCAGCCGACAGAGAGATGATCATCGCCATTTCCATCCTTCATCAAGGCCTCGATGTAGTAGCGTTTTCCCGCCTGAAGGGTGATGAGCGCGGAGGTCTGAGACGGATACCATGTCCAGGTGGCGGGCGGAGTCCATCCGGCCTGGCTGGCGATCTCCACGGCATTGGCGGGATTTGCATCGGTGCTGAGCCGCAGGCTGGACTCATCATCGCTGGAGATGAAAAACTGGTACTGACCGGTGACAGGCACGTAGAGGAAGCCGCGCAGGCGCTGGCCGGTGTTGTCGTCCCAGTTTTGCGGTGCATCAAAGGCGGCGAGGAGATCGCGCCCGTTGGGATTGGCCGGGTAGAGGCGGCTGCTGGTGAGGCTGGCGACCGTGGCGCCGGGGAGGCTCGTCCAGTACTCACGCATCAACTGGCCGCTGCCGAGATTGGGCAGAATGACGATCCAGTTGAACGAGACGGAGCTGACCTGACCGGCGGCGCTCACGAGAATGGTGCTGCGGTAGGTGCCGGGGGAGGCGGTGACTGTGCCGGAGATCAAGCCGGTGGCGGAGTTCAGGCTGAGTCCCGCAGGGAGGCCGCTGGCCGTGTAGCTCAGCGTGCCGCTGGAAGCGCTGGCATTGATCTGCAGGGAGACGGCGCTGTTCCGTGTGACGCTCTGCTGCCCGGGATTTGTCACGACGGGCAGCGTGGCGTTGGTGACCTGAATGATGCGTGAGACAGACCACACGCCGTTCGAATCCACCGCAAACATCATCCAGTAACCGGGAGTGAGCACATTGATGCTGGACGGAGCGGTGACGGCATAGACGCCGGAGGAGGGATTTGTGTGGGTGAAGCGCACATGGCGCAGGCCCGTGCTGACCGAATGCGTCTGCGCCGACATGCTTATGGCGCTGAAGTACTGCACATTGCTGCTGGCGTTTACGATGAAGACGCTGGCGGGGCTGATGCGGTCCGGCGCCGCGGTGATCACCGGCCGCACCGCGGCGGAGCCGTCCGCATTGAAAAGCTGCGGCGGAGTGAACACCTGTGCATCCTGGTGATCGGTGGCGGCATCTCCAGACAAGCCGCCGCCGCCCGACCAGACGCGCCCGTCTGGCAGCAGGAACGCCAGGGAGTGGTAGTTGCGCGGTATGGTGAGGTCCGCCACGCCGCGCCACTGGCCGGTCGTGGGATTCCAGATCTCCGGAGTGAAGACCGCGCCCACGTCGCTGAAAAACTGGCCGGAGGAGTTTCCGCCCACCACCATGACCTCGCCATTTGGCAGGATAACGGTGTTTGAAAACGAGCGAGCATTGGCCATGGGGGCGGTGGAGGCGAGCACGGGAGTGGCGCCATTGAGATCGATGGTGAAGGCCTTGTTCACCACGGTGCCGTCATCGATGGCGCGAAGGCCTCCGGCGACCATCACTTTTCCGGGGGCGTACATGGCCCAGGAGCCCTGCTTTGGATAATGGGTGCCCGGAATGCTGGCACCAGCAGAGGTCATGGAGCCCGAGCCTGTGGCGGTGATCCAGTCCAGCGCCTGATGCGGGCCAAAGTGGGCCACGCGCCCATCAGGCGCGACGAGGAAAAAGGGATGCCAGTTGGTTTCGATCGCATTGGCGATGGGCGGATTTGAAACTGGCGCCCAGTTGATCCCGCTCATGCGACGCCAGCCGGAGCTGGCATTCCACTGCTCAATGGTGCCGTCGGCATTGGAGCCGCTGTTCCCGCCTGCCGTCAGGACTTCGCCATTTGGCAGGGCGATGCTGGTGTTGTACCAGCGGCCGTCCGCCATCGTCTGCGCCGGCACCCATTCATTGGTGCGCCAGTCGAACAGGCTGGCGAGGGCCACGTTTCCGTTGACGCTGTTGCCGCCATTGACGAGAAGCCGGCCGTCCTGAAGGAGGGAAAGACCGCCGCAGAACATGTCGTGCCGGCCATTGTTGATCTCTGTGAACTGGCCCGTCGCGGGGTCCCACACCGCTGCGTAGGTGAACTGCGGCCCCTCAGGGAAGGTGGTGCGCTGGTTGGAGGCAAAGGTCAGAAGCCTGCCGTCTGGAAGGAGGGCGGCGGACACGGGAATGTGCGGGGACCACGGAATCACAGCGCTCCAGTTTCCCTTGGAGGAAAACTCCGCGGGCGAGATGGAGCCCACATTCATCACGACGGCCTCCGCCGCCGGAGCGAGGCGGGCGGCCTCGGCCATCAGCGCGTCCTGTTGCGCATGGCTGGCGGGATCCCCCTTAACTGCCTGAGGGGATGCGGCGCAAAAAAAGAGCACGCATGCACTCCACACTATGGGCGCAAAACTCCGCCCCCCCCTCAGAAATCCTTCAATATTGTGATTCATGTTTGCGCGTTTTTTCAAAGATGGGAAGAAGCAACCAGCCCGTCCGCGGGACAATTCAGTAGATTGTAAATGAGCTTTCCCCTGCTGAATGATTGACTGAGGTTGATTGTCTGCGCTTGGCTGCTGCGAGTCCTTGCACTTGCCCCGTCACTGTCTATTCTCGCCACCCCTGTTCCCCTTCCCTTTCCGCCGTGGCCAAAAAGTCCTCCAAAAAATCCGCTGAAGAAGCCTTCTCCCCCATCCTGCCCTCCGCCGCACCGGTGGAGCACAAGCCCGTGGACACGCTGTATGGCGACTGGTTTCTCGACTACGCCAGCTATGTGATCCTGGAGCGTGCGGTGCCGCACATCAATGACGGCCTGAAGCCGGTGCACCGCCGGATTTTGCACAGCATGGACGAGCTGGAAGACGGCCGGTACAACAAGGTGGCGAACGTGGTGGGGAACACGATGAAGTACCACCCGCATGGCGATGCCTCGATTGGCGATGCCATGGTGCAGCTCGGCCAGAAGGACCTGCTCATCGACACACAGGGCAACTGGGGCAACACGCTGACGGGAGACAACGCGGCGGCGCCACGATACATCGAAGCGCGCCTGTCCAAGTTCGCGCTGGATGTGGTTTACAGCCCGAAGGTGACGGAGTGGGTAGCCTCGTATGACGGACGCAACAAGGAGCCGGTGACGCTGCCGGTGAAGTTTCCGCTGCTGCTGGCGCAGGGCGTGGAAGGCATCGCCGTGGGGCTTTCCTGCCGCATTCTGCCGCACAATTTCATTGAGCTGTGTGATGCGAGCATCGCCGCGCTGCGTGGCGAGGAGGTGGACCTAAAGCCTGACTTTGCCACCGGCGGCATCATGGACGCGAGCGACTACAACGGCGGGCTGCGCGGCGGCCGCATCCGCGTGCGCGCGAAGATCGAGGAAGGCGCGAAGAAGAACATGCTGGTGATCACGGAGATCCCCTACGGCACGACGACCGGGGGTGTGATGGACAGCATCGTGGCCGCGAACGACAAAGGAAAGATCAAGATCGCGCGCGTGGATGACAACACGGCGGAGAAGGTGGAGATCGTGGTGCAGCTTCCTGCCGGCACGGATGCTGACCAGACGATCCAGGCGCTGTATGCCTTCACCGACTGCGAGGTCTCCATCTCCCCGAACGCGGTGGTCATTCAGGATGACAAGCCGCGCTTCATGAACGTGAACGATCTGCTGAAGGCCAGCGCGGAGAACACGAAGAAAATCCTCGGCGAAGAGCTGGGCATCCTGCTCGGTGAGCTGAATGAGAAATGGCACTTCAGCTCGCTGGAAAAGATCTTCATCGAAAACCGCATCTACCGCCGCATTGAAGAAGCCGAAACCTGGGAGGCGGTGCTGGAAGCCATCTGGAAAGGACTCAAGCCGCACCTCAGCGTGCTGAAGCGTGAGGTGACGAATGACGACGTGGCGCGACTGACCGAGATCAAGATCAAGCGCATCTCGAAGTTCAACAGCTTCGAGGCCGACGAGCACATCCGCGAGCTGGAAGAAGAAATCGAGCAGGCGGAGAAGTTCCTGAAGGGTCTGACGAAGTACACCATCCGCCACTTTGAAGAGCTCAAAAAAACCTACGGCGCAGGCCGTGAGCGCAAAACGGTGATCAGCGGCTTTGAGCGCGTGGCCGCCGCGGAAGTCATCGTGCAGGGAGAGACGCTGTACCTGAACGCGAAGGACGGGTTTGCCGGCACGAGCCTGAAGCGCGAAGGCGAGCCGATCTGCAAATGCTCCCCGCTGGACGACGTGATCTTCTTCACCAAGGAAGGCACGATGAGCGTGACGAAGGCGGCGCCGAAGTTCTTTGTGGGCAAGAACCCGCATTATGTCAACCTCTTCAAGAAGGACGACACGGCGGTCTATACCCTGATCTACCGCGACGGCCGCCAGGGCAGCCTCATGGCCAAGCGCTTCCGCATCGGCGGGATCACGCGAGACAAGGAGTATGTGCTTACCAAAGGCACGCCGGGCTCAAGCGTGCTGTACTTCATGCGCCACGAGACCGAGGAGGACAGCAACGCCCAGACCGTGGTGGTACACCTGAAGCCCGCGCTGTACCTGCGCAATCTGGCGATCAAGTTCCCCTTCAACTCCATCGCCATCAAGGGGCGCGAGTCGCAGGGAAACATCATCACCAAGCATTCTGTGGACCGCGTGGTGCGGGAGCCGAAGGCGGGGGAGGCGTAGTGAGAAAATAGCCATGAGCTTTAGGCCACTCCGGAAGCTTCGCGCTCTCCAGAGCGGGCCGAAGCCCAGAAGGCCTTTGCCCGTCATGACCAGCGCTCGGTTCAGACGGTTAATCGTGGAGGTCGGCACCGTAGCGTGCGAGCATGCGGTGAAGCGTGCTGCCAATGCTGCTGGGAACCGGCAGCGTTACCCTGGGGTGCCTCGGCTGAGATCCGACGGCCCCTGGGCTATCCATAGGGGTTGATGGAAAGTATCCTTTCCCAGTTCAAGGCGACAAAAGCCACCCCCAGAAGCAGAAGAATGCTTCCAATGAGCACCAGCCGTCTGACCCCTTTGCGGCCGCGAACGACGAGAATGGTGGCTGCCAGATACGTGAAGAGTCCCGCGATGACCGGACTTAGAACCATGGTCCAAAACACCCACGAAATCCAAACTGGTTGTTGGGTGGCATTCATGATTTCATCTGATAACAGGCACAAGCCAGCCCCCCTTCCGAGGGGCGTCGCCGTAGGTGGTAAGAGCAAACCAGTCGTGGAACGACTCGTCGCTGGCGGGCAAGATTGCAAGCCGCTGCAGACTGACCAGGAGAAAGCGGCCTCTTGAAATGGCAGGGCGCTGTTTTGATTCCTCATGCAGGGGGTGGGGATGAGAAACTTCAACCATTTCAACGCCTGGGTATTCGCGCAGATCATTGGCCAGGTGGAGCAGCCCCCAATGTCCGGCATGAATGGCACTCGGTTAAGTGGAGGCTGCTCGTTTCAGCGTTCCAGGGAAATGGTCAAAGAATTGGGGGGGGCAAAATTCAGAACCCCCTGGCAAACCATGGCACAAAGCCTCCTCCACCGGCCGCCCGCGTGCGCTCGCGCGAATCCCCAGGCGTTGAAATGGTTGAACTTGTTGAATTCCGTCCGTCATCCCGCCACGAGTGGCTTACGTGCGTGTACCCCCTCCCGAGGAAATGAGGAAATCTGCCGTCCGTCCCGCACCGCGCTGGGCAGCAGCGGCTTGGGACAAGCCGCCCTGCCAGCCTGCGGCTACAAAATCACCCCTGGCTGATACCCCGCTCCCTCCGGGTACTCCTTCGCGATCGCGGCCACGTGGGCGCAGAAGGCGTCCACTTGTTCGGGGGCGTCGCCCCGCGCTGCGCCGTACGGAACAGCGGCGTTGTGGCGTCCGTCAGCCTTCGGGACCGATCCACAAAAAGAGCACTTCGCCGGTGGTTGCGTCGAGATACGCCTCGAAGCCGCTGCCGAGGTCGCCCGGGTTTGTGACCACCCATACAGGCCTGTCGCGTTTGAGGTCGTCGAGTTTGCCCACGAGGATGAGGGTCTGCCTCTCTTGGGGGGTGAGTTTGCCGGAAACATGCTTCCATGCCTCGACGGCGCTCGTGCGCCTGGCGCCAACTCGATTGGGTTCGAACATCTGGTGCTGCAGCGATGGAAAGAATGGGCTGCCCTTGAGCTTGCTTGCGAGGGAGCCGCGCCAGATCTGCTGAAGGTGAAGGACTGCATCCTCGGCAGTGCCGAGGGTCGGTGACTCCGCAGCAACGATCCATGGAGCGAACGCCAAAATGAGAATGGAAAGAATCGTCGATTTCATGATGCAGGCAGCGGGTTCGGATTACTTGCCACGAAGATAAGAGGTGACGGCTCCTTGGTCGTCGATGTGAATGGAGCGGGTGCTTCCACCGGAAGACTGCGGCTGTCCAGTGCTGTCAATGCGCTCACAACGAACCAGCACCCACCAGCCGCCACCCTCCGGGTGTGCCTTGTAGATCGCGGTCGCCGCCCGCTTGTCGTTCGCTGCCACCGCACGATGCGCGATGGCGATGGCTGCCGCCTGGTCAACGGTTCCCGGCTTCATGGACGCAGGAAAGAGAGTGTCCTGCTGCGTCGCGGATTGCTCCGTCGTGGCTTGCTTTTCGCGGCAGAAGATCACAATCAGCGAAAGCGCGAAGATGCACAACGCGATGCGGGTGAGCAGCTTTAAGTTCATGGCAGGGAAATGGGCTCAGTGGCCTGACGCCCCCAAGCTCAGAGACTGCGGAGCCGTTCGCTGCGGCGCATGGCTGGGCGTTTTCCAGGTCATGGGATAAATTCAATTCTGGCTGTGCAGGTCTTGAAGTGTCCGCCAATCGGAGTGATGCCAATCCGGCCGTCCTTGGGAAGCCCCACGTGCTTCACAGCCCCCAGCGTCCCTCCATTCTCTTTGTTGGGCATGGAGGTGCCGATGGTGAGTGAAACATGGTCCGCACCCTCCTTTGGATACACAGTCCCGGCCACGTAGATCACGTCTGTGACGGTTGAAAAGGGGTTCGCGTCGAGAAAGAGATGAAAGTCGTCACGATACGTGATGACTCGCGACCATTTGAAGGAGGGTTCTGTAAACACAAGCGTCAGCCGGCATCGCTTCTCTTTCGCGAAAGCTGCCGCAGGAACCAGCGCGGCACCCGCCAGAAGCAGTAAAAGAAGATTGCGTCGGTTGCTCATAGAGCGAGGAAAACTCCTGACAGGTGATTCAGCGACAGCCCGAAGGTGGCAGCCGCGCCAATGACTGCAACCAGTAAACCGACGTGCCACGCCACGACTCAAAGAACGGGCCGGGCTCATCCCGCCTCACTCTCATAGCGCTGCTCCTCCACCCCGAGAAGACGGCCGCCCACATGAATTATTTTCGAGAGTATCTTCTGCATTGTTGATCAGCCCCAAGGTTGCAGCCAGGCCGATGCCTGCAACCTGCAAAGGAGCGAGTAACTCCCTCTAACCACTGTTTCCCTGCAGGCGTAGGATCCAGTCTTCATCCGGGGCTGTTTTGTCGGTGCATGCGGCGAGAAAGCTGCCTCCGAGTTGCACGTGCTCGTCCGGCCGCCAGCCGAGGCTCCCGGCGTGGGCCCAGACGATGGGAGGTTCACCAGCCGGGTCACGCATGTCGAAGAGATAAATACCGCCGCCTCCATCCATGGCAAACGGCAGGGCCAGCGGCATGTATTGCGGAATATGGTAGGCCAGCAGCATGGCACGCACACCATGCATGGGATCGATCGCCGGCATGAACTGAAACCAGCGGCTGCCCGTGCGAAACTCGCCCCCGTTTGACCACGCGAGGAAATTCAAGTAGTCGGCTGGCAATGCCCCTGCCGGCAGCTTCCAATCGCGCGGATCAAACGGCGAATAGCTGGCATAAAGCGGATCCGTGGGCGGGAATGGATTGCTCTGCCCCGACTTGATCTCGTGCAACTCTTTGCTCGACAGAGCTGCGCCAAAGGTGCGCACGAACTTCGAAAGCTCACGTGCCCCTGCTCCAGGAGAGGGGTAGCGCTCTTCAAAAATGCTCGGCCAGTCAGGCATAGGCACACACGCTGCACGACCGGAACACGGTCACCGCTTTTTAGAGAATCACCCCTGGCTGATACCCCGCTCCCTCCGGGTACTCCTTCGCGATCGCGGCCACCCGCGCGCAGAAGGCATCCACCTGCTCGGGCGCGTCGCCGGTGTTGTTTTTGCCGGCATCGACGAGGCGCTGCATGTCGGCGGTGGTGAGGGTCAGGCGCTCGTCAGCCACGAGGCGGGTGAGGAGATCGTTTTCGCGGACTTTGCCGGTGCGCATGTCTTTGGCGACCTGCACGGCGTGCTCTTTGATGACTTCGTGGGCCGTTTCGCGACCGGCTCCCGCTTTGACGGCTTCCATCATCACGGTGGTGGTGAGGAGGAATGGCAGGTAGCGCATGAGCTCCTGCTCGATGACGGATTCGAAGACTTCCATCTGGTTGAGGATGGTGAGGAAGGTTTCGAGGAGGCCGTCGAGGGCGAGGAAGGCGTCCGGCAGCATGACGCGGCGGACGACGGAGCAGGAGACGTCTCCTTCATTCCACTGATCTCCGGCGAGACCGGCGGCCATGGCGAGGTAGCCTTTGAGGATGACGTGCAGGCCGTTCACGCGCTCGCAGGAGCGGCTGTTCATCTTGTGCGGCATGGCGGAAGAGCCCACCTGGCCTTTGGCGAAGCCTTCGCTGGCGAGTTCCTGACCGGCCATGAGGCGCAGGGTGCGCGCAAAGCTGGAGGGGCCGCTGGCCACCTGGCAAAGCGAGGCGACCACCTGCATGTCGAGGCTGCGGGGATACACCTGGCCCACAGCGCCAAAGGCGGCGGGCATGCCGAGGTGGTGCAGGATGCGGGTCTCCAGCTCGGAGGCTTTTTTGGCGTCTCCATTAAAGAGAGTGATCTGGTCAAGCCGGGTGCCCACGGCCCCTTTCAGGCCGCGTGCCGGGTAGGTGGCGATGACGTTCTGCAGATCGCCGAACGCGAGCAGCGTTTCTTCGCCGAACATGGCGAGGCGCTTGCCCAGCGTGGTGGCCTGGGCGGCGACGTTGTGGGTGCGGGCGGTGAGAGGGATGTCTCGCGTCTCGGCGGCGCGGCGGGAGATGCCGGCCAGCACGGCCACGGTCTTGCGGCGGATCTCCAGCAGGGCGCGGAACACTTGCAATTGTTCCACGTTCTCGGTGAGGTCTCGGCTGGTCATGCCTTTATGAATGTGCTCATGACCGGCAAGGTCGCAGAATTCCTCAATGCGGGCCTTCACGTCGTGCCGGGTGACGCGCTCGCGCTCCATGATGGAGGCGACGTTGATCTGATCCTTCACCTTCTCATAAGCTTCGATCACACCGTCCGGCACCGGAATGCCGAGATCGCGCTGGCCTTTCAGAACGGCGATCCAGTAGTCGCGCTCGAGGCGGACTTTCCCCTCCGGCGACCAGAGGGCGCGCATGGGGGCTGTGGCGTAACGTTCGGCGAGGACATTGGGGATGGAATCGGACATGGGAGGATTGATCTAGGCCATGGGTGGCGAGTTGGCAAATCGGGCGCGGAAGGTTTGCGATAGTTGGCGGCGGTTTGCCGTGGTTTCCAGAAAGCGGTAAAAAAACGAATCGGTGTCTTGTATTAGAAGGGAGCCGTCGTAGCCGCCATGATGAATTGGTGGGACGTATGCACTGGCTCTATTGTGCTCGATTGATTCTTTATGTTCTGGCTTGATTGCAATTGTATGAAATTCTTCAGGATTTCCGAAGTTTTTTAACAGACCTGCATTTTCGGTTTGCAATTGTGGCAATAATTCGCAAATCTACCAATTATCCTGAACCACACATTTAGCTGAACGCCGACAATTACCTTGTAATAATAGAAATTATAAACGACCGTTGTTAACAACTTCCCGGCGCGACGCAATTTCCATTTTTGAAAAGACTGCTGGCAACAAGACACACTCCAAAATTATGGCCGACATCACCCCTGAACTCATGACCGTCAAAGAGACTGCGGAATACCTCCGCATTCCTCTTCCCACGGTTTATTACCTCGTCCAGCGTGGCCAGCTGCCCGCTGTTCAGATTGGCGGCCGCTGGCGCATCAAGCGCAGCCTGCTGGACCGCGATGTGCTGCGCAAGGAAGACGAAGCCGGACAGCCGACGGTCATGGTCGTGGATGACGACCCTGCCCTGCAGGCGCTCTTCAAGCAGTTCCTCAAGAAGGCTGGTTTCGGCCGCCTCGTGGTGGGCACCGGCGCGGAAGCCATCACCATGGCGAAGAAGCAGAAGTTTGACTTCGTGTTCCTGGACCTGAAGCTTCCAGATGTACCTGGAGACGAAGTGTATTCGCAGCTCAAGGCGCTCTACCCGGATCTGCCCATCGTGGTGATCACTGGCTACCCGGACAGCGAAATCCTGAGCCGCATTCTTTCGCATGGCCCCGTGACGGTGATCAAGAAGCCGATCGAATATGATCAGCTCAATCTCGCCGTGAAGCAGCTCGGCCATAAGGGTGCCGAAGCGGCCGCTTGATTCCCTCCCCTGCCAAGCCAGTCACTCTCCCGACTTCAGCCCCGTCAGTGTTCCTGACGGGGCTTTTTTCCGTGTCACCGCCGTCAGTCTATTCCAGGGCCGTCACGGTCCAGCGGGGCTGGCGGGGCGGCTCCAGACTCACGCGCTGGCCGACCCTTGCCCCGAGCAGGGCTTTGCCTGCGGGCGACACCCAGCTCACCTGGTCAGGTTCCAGATTCACCTCATCCACGCCGACGATGCGGAGGCTTTTCATCTCTCCGGCCTCGCTGCGCAAAGTCACGCGCACGCCGAAGACCGCGGTGTCCGGCTGCTCGGAAGGCTGCACGATGGTGGCCGAGCCCAGCAGGTCTTGGAGTTCTTCGGCTTCGACTTCGTTGCCGGGGGAGGCCTGCAACTCCACCAGGCGCAATTGCAGCCGCTGCGCACCAGCTGCGGTAAGGTAATTGAGCGCGCCTGGGGGCAGGCCGGAGGCGGAGCGCCGCCGTGCGGGGCGGTCCGGCACATCGATGTCCTCTTTGACAAACGCGCGGCTCATGGGGCTCAGTGGGGCGGGTTCTCGTCCTGTAAATCGGGTCTGGGAGAGGATACGGTTCTGAGCTTGGGTGCTTGCTTGCGATGCTTTCTTTTTCTCCGCTGAGTCTCCGCTGAGGCAATCAGGCTGGATGGAGGCGGCGAAGGTTCACGGGGCACAGTAGGCGCTGCCGTCCTCCGCCCGGGCGGGATGCAGCACGTAGCGGCCCTGCGGCGGCACGGCCAGCTTCTGGAAATCCCATGCGAGAACCTGCAGCGCCGCGAGCATCTGAGGCCCCTGCATGGCCCGGCCGTGGCCCGTGACCACCAGCTCCGGCTCCAGGGAGGCCAGGGTGACGACCGAGGCGCGCGCGGCCTCCCAGTCGGGCGTCAGCCAGGTGGGCGGGCCGTGCATCTCGGGCTTCTGCGTGATCACGGAATAGGCAGACTCCATGTGGGTGGTGATGAAGGCGTCTCCCACAATGAGGCTATGGTCTCTCTCGCGCCAAAGCGAGACGTGGCCGGGAGCATGGCCCGGGGTATGAATCCAGCGCCAGCCCGGCATGCATGGCAGCTCACCGGTGGCGGGCAGCTCACGCAGCCGTTCGCTGACATCGATGGGGCCGCCGGGAAACAGGGGCGCAAAGGTGGGCATGATGCCGCCACCCACCAAGGTGTCGGGCGGCGGATAGGACGCGCGTCCGGTCAGGTACGGATGCTCCAGGGCGTGGGCGTAGATGGGCACCTCCCACTTTTCCGCCAGCGATTTGAGATTTCCCACATGATCGAAATGTCCATGCGTCAGGATGATGGCGGCGGGCCGCGCGTTTTCGCCAAAGCGCTCCGCGGCGGCGCTCTCGATGAGACCACCGAGACCGGGGACGCCGGTGTCGATCAAGACCCAGCCGCGGTCGCCAGCACGAGGAACACCGAAAAAGACGACGTTCACCATGGCCAGCCTGCGGTAGGCCAGGTCGAGAGCGATTTCATGCGTGCCGTCATCGGGATGAGCGAGCTCAGCAATGGCTTCGGATGTCAGAGCGACTTGGGGATGAGACATGGTCTTGAGGGAATCAGGGGTGAATGGCAGGCATTGCGCTCACGGCAGCTTGAGGCGGAACACGTGGAAAGGGCCCTCCTGCATGCTTTTGCCGCCGTGGTATTTGGGCATGCGGTGAATCTGTGACGTGGTGACATACAGCCAGCCGTCGGGGCCATGGGCGAGAGTGTCGGGCCACTTCAGCCGCGGGTCCTGCATCACCAACGTGGTTTTGCCGGTGCCGGGATTGTAGCGGGCGATGCCGTTTTCTTCGATGGCGGTGAGATAGACCGTGCCCTCCGGGCCTTCCAGCATGCCGTCCGGCTTGGGTGTGGTGGCGAGTTTTTCAACCTTCGCGGCCAGTTCCTCCTCGCTGAGCCCGGCATCGCGGAGGAAGGAGGTTTTGATGCGATACAGCGTCGCACCTGCCAGAGGATGGTAGTACAACCAGCCGGCCAGTTCATCGAGGGCGATGCCGTCCGCCTTGATGGCGGGAGCCTTTCCGGTCTTTGGATCGATGACCTTCAGACCTTCCACGGTGACGGACACATCCGCCTCGGCCTTCGTGGAGGGGTGGCCTGCCAGCAATCGTCTGGCCTTGCCGGTCTTGAGGTCTGCGACGACCAGGGCCCCTTCCCCGCTTTCCGTCATGTAGGCGTAGCCAAATTCGGTGTCGATGCGGACATCGTTGAGGTAGGAATGCCCCGGGGCCACCGATTCATCGAAAGAGATGGTCTGCACCGGCTTGTTGGTGTGAAGGTCGATTTTGACCAGCTTCGGTCCGCGCGGCACGATCTTCTCCGTCTTTGGCGCGGCGGGGTCCAGCACCCAGAGCGCGTCCGTGTCATCCACGACCACGCTTTGCACACAGACCCAGCGGAACTGCGGCGCGCCTTCCTTCGCATTCCAGATGGCATCGGGATAAGGCTTCAGCGTCCCGTCCGAAAGGAGCTCTGCCACGGAGATGACGTGCTCGTCTGACCAGAAGGGGAAGTTCACAAAAACGCGGCCGTTCTTGGAAACCGCCACGCCGGTGACCTGCTGGCTGGGAAAGCTGGCCACCTCCCGCAGCACCGGTTTTTCCTGGGCAGAAGCGAGCGGCGCTGCCAGCGCGGCGGAAATGAGGAGTGAGGTGAAAGCTTTCATGATTTGGGCAGGCTTGCGGTGGCAGGAGCAACCGGTTCTCTGAGAGCTTTCGCACTGCGCGTGTGGCATGGACGTCAGGGAGTTGCCCATGCAGCCCAGGGGTGAAGGCGCAGCGTTTTTCATGCTTGTGGCGGAGGTGTCTCCGCCTATCAAAGGCGCCATGATCACGCGCCTTTTTCTTACCGCTTTTGTCACCGCCGCCCTGCCTGTCTGGGCCGCGGACCTTCAGCCGTTGTTTGACGGCAAAACGCTCAACGGCTGGAAGAACCCCTACCCCTGGGGCAAGGTGGAGGTGGTGAACGGCGAGCTGCATCTCACCGGTGAAAAGCGATTCTTCCTGGTCACGGAGAAAACGTTCCACGACTTTATTTTCGAAGGTGACGTGCTCCTGCCCCCAGGCGAGGCCAACAGCGGTTTCATGTTCCGCGCGCAGGTGACGCCGGAGCGTGTGCTGGGCTACCAGGCCGAGGTGGATGGGGACATGGACCGCAACTGGTCCGGCGGGCTGCATGACGCGGGCGGCCGCACCTGGTTCATCAGCCCCATCAAGGGTAATAAGGAAAGCGAGGCGGCCTTCCGCGCCCGTGCCGGCAATGCCTTCAAGCGCGATGACTGGAACACCTTCCGCATTGAGTGTCGCGGCAGGCACATCAAGATTTTCGTGAACGGCGTCCTCACCACGGATGTGGAAGACGACCGTGACGCGACAGGCGTCATCGCCATCCAGCATCACGGCGAGAAAGGCCAGACCTACAGGTTCCGGAATCTGAAGATTCAGGAGCTCAAATAGCCGCCGCAGAAAAGAAGACTTTGTCCGCCGTACCGCGCAGCATCCAGGCCTTGTCTTCCGCGGAGAGGAAGTCGAGGCGGTCGCGGATGAGGGCGATGGAGTTGTGGTAGTTGTGGCCGTGCTCCACCTGGAAGGGGCAGTCGCTGGCCCACATGACGCGCTGCGGACCGAAGGCATCGCGCACCTGGCGGACGAGGGGGCCCATGTCGAGGTAAGGAGCTTTTTTGGCGCCGAGCGCATAGAAGGCAGAGGCCTTCACATGGGTTTTGGCGTGGCGGGCGAGGCGCAGCAGATTTTGAGTCTCCTCGGGCTTCGCAGCGCCAGCCATGCCGAGACGGGCGAAGTGATCGATCACCACGCTGGTATCCGGGTACCACTCGCACATTTTGTCCAGCAGCGGGAGCGTGTCCGGATTGATGAGCGGGCAGACGCTCACTTTCAATTCCGCCGCCGTCTTCCAAAGGGTGCCCATGCCGGGAGAGCCGAGCCAGCCGGAGAGATTCTTCGCCTTGCCCGCGGTGATGCGGAAGCCACGGACGCCCTGCTTCACCAGGCTGCGCATGGTGGCGGCGACATCGGGGGCATTTTCATCCACGATGGCCACGCCGCTGAAGACACCCGGATGAGAGCGCATGACGTCGAGCATGTAACGGTTGTCCGTCTGGTAGTAGCTCATCTGGATGAGCACCACGCGCTGCACCCCTTCGGGCCGGCAATGGGCAAACAACTGCTCCGGCGTGAAGCTGGGGGGCTGCATGTCGCTCACAGCGTAACCGCGGGCGAGCGGGTATTTTTCCACGTCGGGCGTCCAGACATGCACATGCGCGTCGATCCAGTTGCCTTTGCGCGAGGTGGAGAGGAGATCGCAACCGGTCAGGAGGGCGGCGGAGGAGGCGAGGAAGGAGCGGCGTGTGTGGGTCATGTTTTTCTAATCGTAACGAAGGACCGCCGTTTTGCGCAAGCCTTTGCACCGCCTGTGGAAAGCATTCATCATGGCGGCATGTCCCGACTGCGCCGAATCTGTGTTTATTGTGGTTCTTCATCTGGCAGCGATCCCGCCCACCGCAGGGCTGCGCATGATCTGGGCGCCTTTTTGGCACGGTGCGGCCTGGGCGTGGTGTATGGCGGGGGGAATGTGGGGCTGATGGGGGCGGTGGCGGACGGAGCGCTGTCTGAAAACGGCGAGGTGATCGGGGTGATTCCGCGCTCTCTCATGGAGAAAGAGCTGGGTCATGGCGGCGTGACCCAGCTCCATGTGGTCGGCAGCATGCACGAGCGCAAACAGCTCATGGTGGATCTGAGCGACGGCTTCATCGCGCTGCCGGGAGGTTTTGGCACGCTGGACGAGCTTTTTGAGACGCTGACCTGGCTGCAGCTCTCCTTTCATGACAAGCCCGTGGGCCTGCTGAATGTGGCAGGCTTTTTCGACGGCTTGCTTGCCTTCATCTCCCACATGAGCCAAAACGGCTTTCTCAAGCCCGAGCATGCGGCCTGTGTACTGGTCGAAAACGACCCTGCGGCCCTGCTGGAACGCATGGAGTCCTTCCGTCCGCCGGACCTAGGCAAATGGATTGAGAGACTGGCCGCCGAGGCGCGCTAACACAGCGCCGTTCTGCGTTTCAAGCGGACATGGCAAAAAGCCTATTGTTCGCAGTCCTTCCCTTCGCAGGGAAGACTTTTTGACAGGTTGTTCACAACGTCCTGTCAAATTCTCACTTTGGATTCGATAAAGGGCCGAGGCTAAAGGATTGCCTATGGAAGCTGTCAGGTCTCAAAAGCCAATTTCGAGCGTGGAACCCTTGTGTTTGAATCGTGGAACGTTCGAGGAGGCTTTGAAAGTGAAACATTTTTGTCACGTGGGAAAAGCCTTCGCTCTGGAGAGATGAAGGAGGAAAGACACGCTCAAAGGCCTTCACTATTACGCTGCAAATCACTGGTTTTCAGTTAACTAAGAACATTTCACTTTAAAGAACAAATGCCAGTGATGTCGATGATTTCGCGCTCATGCACTGGCTGAAAGCAGGTGAAAACCGCCGCCCACCGCCTCCAAATGTGGGGAATCTTCAGTGACTTTTTTTGGCTTTCCGTTTGCGCTTTTGTCCCTCCTCTTGTCGCTGCCAGCCTTTTTTCGAGTCTTTCAATTTTGATATTTTTGACGCGATCGAGTTTCCGCATCCTCACTCCTCTGTTCCACACCGGTGATTTGTTCACACCGTGCGTGAAAATGATTTTGACGGGTGAAAAAGGTGCTGAACCGGAGGATTCCCTCCGAAGAAACTTTTCGACGACGAGCCCTTTTCGGCGTTTTCACTTCGTTCTTCAGGGTTTGTTGTTCATAGTCCAACGCCCCTGCCCGCCATGAATGCCTATCAAATCACTGGAACCACCGGCCTCGACTCGTTGCATGCGGTGACGCTGCCGGACCCCACGCCTGGTCCGGGGGAAGTGCTGGTGAGTATCCGCGCCACCTGCCTGAACTACCGGGATTATATGAACGTGATGGGGATCAAAGGTGTGACCGGGCCGGTGCCGCGCATCCCCTGCTCCGATGGGGCGGGAGAGGTGGCGGCGGTGGGTGCGGGCGTGGCCCAATTCAAGCCGGGAGACCGGGTCGTATGCCCCTTCATGCCGAGCTGGCTGGAGGGAGAGTTCAGCCAGGCGCATGCCTCCCAGGCCCTGGGCGGCGCGGTGGACGGGCTGCTGCGGGAGCTGGCGGTGATCCGCGCAGAAAGCCTGCTGCCGGTCCCGGCCTATCTGTCTCTGGAAGCGGCCGCCACCCTGCCCTGCGCCGCCGTCACCGCCTGGGACGCCCTGCACTGCCGTGGCGGGCTGAAAGCCGGTGAGACGGTGCTTGTTCTCGGCACTGGCGGGGTGTCGATCTTTGCCCTGCAGTTTGCCAAACTGGCGGGGGCACGCGTACTGGCGACGACGAGCTGCGATGTGAAGGCCAAGCACCTCCTCCAGCTCGGCGCGGATGCGGTGCACAATTATAAAAGCGACCCTGACTGGGACAAGTGGGCAGTGAAGGAGACCGGCGGTCGGGGCGTGGACAAGGTGGTGGAGATCGGCGGTGCGGAGACGCTCAACCGCTCGCTGAAGGCCACGCGCTTTGGCGGGCATGTGGCCCTCATCGGGGTGCTCACGGGCACCAGTGCAGAAGTACAGACGGTGCAAATCCTGCGCAAGGGCATCCGGCTGGACGGCATCTATGTGGGCTCAAGGGAGATGTTTGCCCAGATGCTGGCGGAGATGGAGCGGGCGAAAATGCAGCCTGTGATCGACTCCGTGTATGAATTCAGCAGCGCCGTGGCCGCCTTCCAGCGCATCGCCAGCGGCAGGCATTTTGGGAAGATTGTGATCCGGGTGTGAACTACCGCCACAGGACTCCCGAAAACTTCTTCGCCACGGCCTGCCGGTGCTTGGGCCACTCACGCGCCAGAAAGGAGGGCCAGTCGCTGGTGGTGGCCAGTCGTTTGCCATCCGGCGTGCAGAGCATGAGCTGCACCGGCAGGCGGCCTTCGCACAGGATGGGGTGCTCCTTGAGCGCGAAGCACTCGTGCAGCTTCACCTGGGCTTCGGGGCCTTCGTTGACGTAGGAGAGCTTCACGCTCCCGCCAGCGGGCCATGGGATGGAGAGCGGCACCAGCTCATCCAGCCAGCCCACCTGCCCCTGGGCCAGATGCTGGTGGAAGGCAGCGGTGAGTGGAGCAGCCTGCGCCTCCTTCACCAAGGAAAGACCTTTGAACGCACGCGCCAGGCAGGCCGAGATGGCCTCCTCGTCAAAGCGGGGAAATTCCAGCTCTGGCAGACTGGCATGTACGAGATCCACCCGGGCCATGAATTGTTTCACCCGGTGGTCCAGCAGCGGCAGTTCAAAGGCCCCGGCACGCTGGGCTTCCGCCAGGCAGCGCCCGCTGGCGACGGGATCAAGATCGCGCTGCTGCGCTTTCTGCTCGATCACCAGATCGCGATAGCGCACCACCTTCATCGCGGCCACGCGTTTGTTTTGCGCATCAAAGAGATGCTCCACCGTGGTGTGGAGATGCTGCGGAAACATCTCTGCAATCCACGCCGGCTGCACCGCGGTGGCGAGGCTGAGCAGGGTCCCACGCGAGGGGGCATCACGCAGATTCGCAGCCACCAAAAACGCAGCGTCCTGCACCACGCTCTCCCGCACCAGCAGCCCCTGCCGCTGCTCAGTGAGATCACACTCGGGTTTTCCGGGCGCGCGCCGTCTGGCCAGTTGATCCACAAAGCCCGCCATGAGACAGCGCAGCAGCGCTTCGTCCTTGGCAGCGGTGCCTGCGCCCTCGCGCTCATACAGCCGCTGCTGCTGCGCGGCGTGCAGGATCTGCTGGCAGGTCTGCTCCACCTGCCGCGCCACCTGCGCATTGATGCCGTGGCTGCGGCAGCGCTCAAAGCTGAAGCCGTTCTCCTTGGCAAAGTCATAGGCGCGCATCAGTGTGATGAAGTCGGAGTCCGCGCTGTCTTCAAACATCTCCCGCAGGCCTTTCATCTGCGCATCATCACGGTCCAGCCGCACCAGCAGATCGCGACCGCTCACCAGCGCGGCGCACAGGGCCGCGTCCGGCACACAACCGCGCTGGCTGGCCTCGATCAGCATGCGCGAGTAACGCGGATGCATCGGCAGGCGCAGCATCTGGCGGCCCACCGGCGTGAGGTCGGCCGCGTCTTCGTTCAAAGCGCCGAGCATGATGAGCAGTTTCTCTGCTCGCTCCACCGCCTGCGGGTCCGGCTTGTCCAGCCAGTCAAACGCAGCGGCCTGCTGAATGCCCAGGGAGTGCAGCAGCAGCACCACCTCCGCCAGGTCACTGCGCTGAATCTCGGGCGTGTTGCGCTCCTCCCGGCTCTGGTGGCTGATGAGGGTCCACAACCGGTGACAGGTCCCCGGCGCGGTGCGCCCGGCGCGGCCTTTGCGCTGGTCCGCACTGGCACGGCTGACCGGCTCCAGCAGCAGCGTGCCGATGCCGCGCTCCGCATCATACCGCGCCACCCGCGCCACGCCGCTGTCCACCACATGGCGGATGCCGTCGATCGTGATGCTCGTCTCCGCCACGTTCGTGGCCACGATGACTTTGCGCAGCGCATTCGGGGCAAAGGCGCGGTCCTGCTCCTGCGGCTCCAGCTCCCCATGCAGCGGGATGCAGGCCACACGCTCCTGCGTTCGCAGCCCCCTCAGGGCATCCAGCGTGCCGCTGATCTCGCCACGCCCTGGCATGAAAACGAGAATGTCTCCGGGCGCTCCGTCATCCAGGATGCGCTCCACCGCCTCCGCCGCCTGCGTGGTCAGCGGTCGCTGATCAGGGATGGAAAGATACCCCGCCGCCACCGGAAAGCTCTGCCCTTCGGAAACGAGGATGGGGCATGAGTTTAGATACTCCGCCACTGGCTCCGCATCCAGCGTGGCAGACATCACCAGCATCTTCAAATCGGGCCGCTCGCTCTGCTGCAGATGCTTCACCAGCGCCAGCGCCACATCGCTGAGCAGATTGCGCTCATGAAATTCATCAAACACCACCGCTCCCACCTTCTCCAGCCTGCGATCATCCTGCAGCCAGCGCAGCAGGATGCCCTCCGTGACAAAGCAGATGCGCGTGCCAGTGCTGGTGTTGTCATCAAAGCGGATTTGATACCCCACCTCCGCGCCCAGTTTGACCCCGCGCTCCGAAGCCACACGCGCGGCCACGCTGCGTGCCGCCACGCGGCGCAGCTGCAGCACCACGATCATCTTCTCCGCCGCCACGCCCGCATCCAGCAGCATCTGCGGCACCTGCGTCGTCTTGCCGGAGCCCGTCGGCGCCACCAGCACCAGCCGGTTGCCGCCATGCAGCGTGCGCAGAATGTCAGCATGGATTTTCCAGATGGGAAGCTCGGTGGGGGCAGGCATGAAAGGTGGGGCGCATGCTATAGACCACCTCCTGACGTTTTTCGATAGGTGTTGGTTGATTCTGCATGCGGTTCTGCGTGAGAACCGCGCCCGCTCTTCGTTCATCCAGCCATGCCCAGCCGCTTTTTCATCCTGCTCACCGCCTTCATTCTGTCCGCGTCCTCCCTGTTCTCCGCCCAGCCAAACATCATCCTTATCATGTCGGATGACATGGGATTCTCGGACCTGGGCTGCTACGGCGGGGAGATTCAGACGCCGAACCTGAACAAGCTGGCGGAGGGCGGTGTGCGGCTGAGCCAGTTTTACAACACTGGGCGCTGCTGCCCCACGCGGGCCTCGCTGCTGACGGGGCTGTACCCGCATCAGGCGGGCATCGGGCACATGATGGAGGATCGGGGGCATGACGGCTACCGCGGCGATTTGAGCAAGCGCAGCGTGACCATCGCGGAAGTACTGAAACCGGCGGGCTACCGCACCTATGCGGTGGGGAAGTGGCATGTGACGAAGCATGCGGTGCCGCAGGGGCCGAAACACAACTGGCCGCTGCACCGCGGCTTTGACCGCTTTTACGGCACCATCACCGGCGCCGGCAGTTTTTATGATCCCGGCACGCTGACGCGGGACGATGAAATGATCTCTCCCTTCGCCGATCCCGAGTACCAGCCAAAGCAGTACTATTACACGGATGCGATCAGCGACCATGCGGTGCGCTTCATCGACGAGCATGCGCGCGCGCAGAAGCAGCAGCCGTTTTTCATGTACGTGGCCTACACCGCGGCGCACTGGCCCATGCACGCGCTGCCGGAGGACGTGGCGAAGTACAAGGGCAAATACGACGCGGGCTACGAGTCCGTGCGCCAGGCGCGGCTGCTGCGCATGCGGCAGATGGGACTGATCGCGAAGGATGCGGAGCTTTCCCCCACCAAGGGCGACTGGACGCAGGTGGCGGACAAAGCGTGGGAGGCGCGCTGCATGGAGGTTTTTGCCGCCATGATCGACCGCATGGACCAGGGCATCGGCCGGGTGGTGGGTGCGCTGGAAAAAAACGGCCTGAGGGAAAACACGCTCATTCTTTTCCTGCAGGACAACGGCGGCTGCCAGGAGGGCATCGGGAGGCAGGCGCAGCCGCCGGCCTCCAACGCACAGACCTACCCCGTCATCGCGCAGGATGCGATCCGCGTGGAGGTGATCCCCAAACAGACCCGGGATGGCAAAGCGGTGCAGCAGGGGCAGGGCGTGACGCCCGGCGGGCCGAACGACTACATCGCCTACGGCGAAGCGTGGGCGAACGTCTCCAACACTCCGCACCGTGAGTACAAGCACTTTGTGCATGAGGGCGGCATCTCCACACCGCTGATCGCCCACTGGCCGTCTGGCATTCCAGCGGCGCAGAAAGGAAAGATCGAAGCGCAGACGGGCCACCTGATTGATCTGATGGCGACTTGTGCGGACGTGGCTGGGGCAAAGTATCCAGCGGAGTTCCACGGAGAGACGATCCAGCCGATGGAGGGGCTGAGCCTCATGCCCGCTCTGAGGGGTGGGAAGCTGGCGGGGCGCTCGATCTTCTGGGAACACGAAGGCAACCGCGCGCACCGCGACGGCCCCTGGAAGCTCGTGGCGAAGGAAAACAAACCTTGGGAGCTCTACAACATCGACCAGGACCGGGCCGAGCTGCACGACCTCGCCGCCACGGAGCCTGGGCGCGTGAAGGAGATGGCGGAGGCGTGGGAAACGTGGGCCGCGCGGGCAAATGTGCTGCCGCTGGGCGCGTGGAGAAAGCCTGATCTGGGAAAAGGCACGAAGGGAAAGCGGGGCAAAAAGTGAGCGAGGTCCATTGATTTTGGAACGAAAAGTGCTCCCGTCGCCCGCATGGATCTTTCTAAAATCGCTCTCGATGTGCCTACTCTGGAACTGAGTTTAACCATCGTCGGCGGCCTGCTGCTGATCTCGATGGTGCGGATTGTTTTTCTGCTGCGCACCAATTCACGCCTGCGGGAAAGCACTTCCAAAATGGAGCAGCAGGTGCTGAACCAGCACCAGGAAATCCTCTCGGTGCGCTCGGACTCGAATGCGTGGCGCGGGGAGATGCAGCGCATGTTTGACGCCTTTCGCGCGGAGTTTTCCAAACGGCTGACGGAGTCCGAGCAGCGGTACCAGGAAGTGCAGCAGCGGTGCGAGACGGCGGTGAAACCTGCCGAGGTGTCCGCAACTCCCGCAGTGCCCGCGCCCGCGCCAGTGGCGCCGCCTACCGCCGTGATGCCAAAGGCCGCGGAGCCGGAGGAAAAGGCGGTGCTGCCTGTCCCTGCGCTCAACATCTCCTGACTCACGCCTGCATGGAACTCTTCGCGGCATTGAAATTCCGCCAATGCGAAGGACCGCGAGCCTGATTGATTTGGAACGACATTTGCTGCATACAAAAGGCATGAACCGAGAATTGCTTCAGGACACCCTGACTTTTTTGATAATCGCCCTCAGCATTGTCACAGGATTGTTTCTGCTGTCTCTGGTCCGCATGGTCCGGCTCTCGCGCTCCAACAAGCGCATGCGGACTGAAAACGCGAAAATGGAAAAGCAGGCCGCGCTACAGCAGATGGAGGTCATCTCCGTCCATCATGATGCCATGTCCTGGAGAGCTCGGATTCAGCGGCAGTTTGACGCCCTGCGCAGCGACCTCTCCCACCGGCTGCAACAGGCGGATCAGGGCGGTGCGAATGCGCTGAAGGAGCTGGATGCGGTACATCAGCAGACCCTGGCGGTCGCGCTGGCCAGGATTTCCGAGCTCGAGGCCGCTCTGGCCGCGAAGCCCAGGCCGGCGGCGCCTGCCGTCCCGGCCGCGGTGTCCGCCGTGGCACCGAAGCCGCCGCCACCGCCCCCCTCCTCCCTGCCCGCGCTGCCTGCCATGGAGACGCTGCGGATTCAATCTCTGGAGTCAGAACTGAACGCCGCCAGGGCGGAACTCACCAATGTGAAGCAGCAAAATGCAGGTCTGCAGCGCGCCCTGCTGCTGGCCCGCCGCAGGGGTTCCATGACTCCGATGCGAAAAAGCGCCGCGCGCCACGCGGCCCGCAGCGCCTGAAGGAAGAAAGAGACTGAATGTTTTTTCCTCTCGCCAACGGTGAGAGAACGTCTTTATTTAGACATGTAAAACAGGCGCTCTGCCTGCCTGCCACCCCCCACCTCCTTTTCGCCTCATGACTGACAACCCCACCGCAGAGTCCGCCTTCGGCGGCAGTCCCTCCCATGATCCCTTCCAAGCCGCGAAAGCCAGCGCCCTGAAAGCCGCGGAGGAACTGCGTGCTGCAGCGGCGCAGAAGGCGTCCGAGTTCCGCTCTGCCGCCGAAGCCCGTGCGCAGCAGTTCCGCCAGAGCGCCGAGCAAAAAGCGTCCGACCTGAAGGAAAAGGCTGGCGAGTTAGCCGATCAGACCTTCACCGAGGTACGGGTGCGCTACGACGACCTGCGCGCCGAGGCGGAGAAATTTGCCCGTGAGAAGCCGCTGCAGGCACTGCTGACCGCGTTTGGCATTGGGTTTGTGGTCGGGGCCATTCTGCGTCGCTAATCCTTCCTAGCGCCCTCATTTCATGAATCCAGGCACGCCGCCCGCCCCCGAGGAACGCGCCAGCGCAGCAGGAATGCTGCGTGCCATCGCGCTGTACGTGGAGGCGCGAGGGCGTCTCCTGCACATTGAAGGCCAGGAGGCGGGCAGCCGCCTCATCAATCTGTCCGGGATGTTCATCCTGGCTTTTGGCGCCCTGGTGATCGGCTGGATGCTGGCCGCCCCTGCCTTGGTGTGGCTCGTTGCCGAAGCCTGGGGCTGGCACTGGTCCAAAGTGGCGCTGGCTGGAGCGGGCATCCATCTTTTCATCGGCCTGCTGATCTTCCTCGGACTGAAATCCAGGCTGCGTGGACTGCACCTTTTCGAAGAAACCTTTCATCAATTCCGCCGCGATCGCGAATGTCTCACCCGACACAAGAATCCCTGACCCCAAAGCAGCAGGCTTTGCATGATCTCGAAGAGGCGCGTGCGTCCCTCGCATTTCATGCCGCGCATGCGGCGGAGGAATGGAGCCCGAAGGCCATCATCACCCGCAGCATTCACAAGCACCGGGCGGCCTGGATCAGCGCCGCGGCCATCGCCGGTCTGGCGGTGGTGAAAATCGTCTGGTCCTCCGCACACCCTCACCCCTATGCCCGGCATGAGGGCGAAGGCGGCGGGGGCAGGCGCGGTCTGGCGGCCCTCCTGCTCAGTCCATTGATCGCCCTGGCACGTAAGTCTCTGATGAGCTACGGCAGCCAGTGGCTCCAAACTTATCTGCACCAGAAAATTTCTCCGAACGCTCCGGATTCCGAAGCGGTCTAGCGTCTTTCTTCTTTCATGTCCGATTCCAACCCACCACCCCCACAAGATCTTCTCCCCGTTTTAGGTTCCGTGGATGACTACCTGCGCTTTTGCATGGAGTATGATGCATCCGACCTGCATCTGGCCACTGGCGCACAACCTGTCTGGCGGCGCTACGGCAACCTGCAGCCCATCTGGGACAATGCCGCCCTGCTGACGCCGGAGGATGCCCGCCGCCTGGCCTATGGTTTCCTCGGAGAAGCGCAGACCAAGCAGCTCGAATCCCGCGGCGACGTGGACTTTGCCTACTCGCCGAATTTCGGCCGCTTCCGTGCCTCCGTGGTGCAGCAGCGCCTGGGCATCGACATGGTTTTCCGCGTGATCAAAACGCAGATCAAGTCTGTGGACGACCTCGGCCTGCCCGCCACGGCCAAAACGCTCACCCGTTTCCACAACGGCCTGATCCTCGTCACCGGCCCGGTGGGCTGCGGCAAGTCCACCACGCTCGCCGCCCTGGTGGACTCCATCAATGAAGAGCGCGAGGACCACATCATCACGCTGGAGGATCCCATCGAATACATCATCGAGCCCAAGGGCTGCCACGTGAACCAGCGCGAGGTGCACACCCACACCGCCTCCTTCGCCGCCGCCCTCCGCGGCGCCCTCCGTGAAGACCCGGACGTGATCATGGTGGGTGAAATGCGCGACCTGGAGACGATCTCCCTGGCCATCACCGCTGCGGAAACGGGTCACTTGGTGCTCGGCACCCTGCACACCGGCAGTGCCGCGCGCACCCTGGACCGTGTGCTCGACGTGTTCCCCATCGACCAGCGCGATCAGATCCGCATCATGGTGTCTGAATCTCTGCGCGGCATTCTTTCCCAGCAGCTCGTTCCCCGGATCGATGGCAACGGCCGCGCCATGGCCCTGGAGGTCCTCGTCAACACGCCCGCCGTGGGCAACTGCATTCGTGAAGGCAAGACCTACATGCTCGCGGGCGTCATGCAGACCGGCAAAGGAGTCGGGATGATCACAATGGATGATTCACTGCGCAATCTTTACTCGGCTGGCCAGATCAGCCGTGAGGAATGCGAGTTCCGCGCCGAGGACAAAGTGATCATGAAGAAATTCTTTGAATCCTAAGGCTCCGCCCCACGCCAACCGACCACTGCGAACGCTCCATGCCAATCATTGACCAATATTTCCAGAAGCTCATCGAACTGGGCGGCTCCGACCTCCATCTCAGCCAGAAGCAGCCGCCCAAAGTGCGCGTGCACGGCAGCATCAAACCCATCTCGGACCAGATCCTGGACGAGCGGCTGATGGAAACCATGATGCGCGAGATCTGCGAGCCGCGCGCCTGGGACCGCTACAAGGAAAAGGGCGACCTCGACTTCGCCTATGAGATGGACGAGAACAACCGCTTCCGCTGCAACTACCTGCGCCAGCAGCACGGCTACGGCGCGGTGTTTCGTATCATCCCCACCAAGATCGCCTCGCTGGAGCAGCTCGGCATTCCGCAGGTGGTGAAGGAGTTCGGCCACATGCGCAGCGGTCTGGTGCTGGTGACGGGCCCCACGGGCTCCGGCAAGTCCACCACGCTGGCGGCGCTGCTGGACTACATCAACACCAACTTCCGGCGCCACATCATCACGATCGAGGAACCGATCGAATTTGTGCACCGGAACAAGAAGAGCATCATCACCCAGCGTGAGGTGCCCATCCAGACGCCGTCATTCGCGGACGGCCTGCGCGCCGCGCTGCGTGAAGATGCGGACATCGTGCTGGTGGGCGAAATGCGCGACCTTGAAACCATCTCTCTGGCGCTGACGGCGGCGGAGACGGGGCTGCTCGTCTTTGGCACGCTGCACACGAACAACGCGCGCAAGACCGTTGACCGTATCATTGACGTGTTCCCCTCCGATCAGCAGAGCCAGGTGCGCACGATGCTCGCGGCCTCGCTCAAGGGCGTGGTGGCCCAGCTTCTGATGAAGAAGTCTGACGGCAAGGGCCGTGCCGCCGTGAACGAGATCATGGTGTCCAACCCGGCCGTGGGCGCCATCATTCGTGAAGGCGCCACCCAGAAGCTCTATGACGTCATCATCGGCGGCAAGGCGCAGGGCATGCAGTTCATGGATGAAGCCATCTGGCAGAAGCTCCGCGACGGCTACGTGACGCCGATGGAGGCTTACATGAAGGCGATCGACAAGAACCGCTTCAAAGCCTTCCTGCCGCCCGAAGACGCGGGACTGGCGGTGGCCAGCGGCGGCGATGCCAACAAGTAGGCGGAGCGCCGCGCGTGGAGGTTTCCGTCAAGGCCAGATGCATCTTGCCGCACGATGTGCGGTGAACTAGTTTCCTTTGTGATTTCAGGATGAGCACGGCTTCAGCAGACCCTCCGTCAGACCAGCCGCAACGCACCAGTCATCAGCCTGGCCCGTTGGCACTCCTCGCTGCGACCACGATCGGCGGGGTGCTGGCCACGCGAATGGGCAAGACGCCTTTTCTCCTGGCTGCAAGCGCGGCAGCCATCGCACTGCTGCGGCAGAAACGGGTGGTGGAGGCTCCCGCTCCGGTGCCGACTCCAGCTTCAGCTTCAGCACCGGCGGTGCCGGAGAGCCTGCCTCCACCTCCCGCGCCAGAACTGGACATTCCGGCGCAGAATCTGGTGGAGCAGTGGCTTTCCCAGCAGATCCGCCGCGAGGAGCAGGCGCCCATGCTCGAACTGTCCGCCGCAGACCTTACGCCTTCCGCACCGGAGGATGACTACCGCCCGGAAGCCTTCCTGCTGGACGAGGCCGAGGAAACTGCCAGCGGGCCTTCGGATCACGATTCCTTTGCCAGACTCACCGAGCCGGTGCCGATGGCTGCGCCTGCGCCTGCGACTGCCGTGTGGATGGAGAACGCAACGCCTGCGCCCGCAGCCGTGATGGAGGAGGCAGCGCCTGAGCCTGCTCCCGTCGCGGCCCCCATGCCCGAAGCCGTGGTGGAAGAGACGGCACCTGCGGTGCTGACAGCGCCCTCAGCAGAGCTGGAGCCATCCCCTCCCCCTCCGCCCTCTCCGGCTTTTCAGCCTTCTCCCTTCCCCCCTGCCATGAGTTCTGCGTGGACGCTGGGGGTGGATCCCCTGCCCAGCCTGAACGAGCCCGCGCCTTACGTGCCTCCCGCCGGAAGCCTGTTTTTCAGCCCGCCAGCCCGACCGGAATCTGCCGCTGGAGAGCCGGAGGCTGCACCACCCTCGAGCCTGTTTTTCAGCGCTCCCAAGCGGCAGGAAGAGGTAGAACCGCCGCGCCCGGTCTTTTCCACCCAGATGTTTCAGGGGGCGGCCTTTCCGGATGAAATTAGCGTGTCTGCTCCCGCCCCTGAGGCCCCGCTGCCTGCGGCTGAGCCCCCGGCAGTGCTGTCCATTCCAGAGCTGCAGGTGGAACGGGTGAACGAGCCGCCTCCTGCGATGGAGCCCCCGGCCGCGGAAGCGGCCCCCGAAATCGAGGTGGAGTTCGCGGCGCCTGGAGAGGCCTCCTTTGATCCACCGCTCGCCGCCGCGCCGCCCAGCCCCTGGCAGCCTGGGCCGGAGGTGTTTGCGGCCGCGCCCGCGTTCCCGGTCTTTCCATCTCAGACTCACACCACCACCAGCCCCATGGTGGAGGCGGAGATCATCCTGCGCCCGCGCGCACCCACGCAAAACAGCGTGGTGGCGAAGTCCAAGCCCGCCCCCTTCGCAGGGGTGGAAGGCAGTGACGCAGCGTCAGAGGAAAAAACCACCGGCGACACCGCACCTTCCGAACCGCTTCCGGCTGCGAAAGAACCCAAGTCCCGCCCTTCCTGGCTCTCATGGTGGCGGGGGGATTAAGGCGCCGCCCCCTCACCTTGACGATCCAAATCGGAGGGTTAATCTTACACCATGAACGTGCTGACAAAATCCACGCCGTTGGGCACGCTGGGACTGGCCAGTGGAGATCACTGGGTCAGATTTCATGTCGAGGGCGATGCCATTTCTTTTGAAGTGACCGCTTCAACGCTCGCCGGTGGGGAGCCGCCCTCAAAAAAGCCCACGGGATTTGTACAAAAGTGGAGCGGCTCGGCACGCCGTGTCGAAGATCCGAACGACGCCTGGCTCACCCACATCAATGACAAGCATCTGCGTGGCTCATGAGAGTGATGCTGGATGCCAACATCCTGCTGGACAGTTTGATCTTGGAGTCATCCGGACTGCCACGTGCAGGAAAAATCGCAAGCGAGCAGCTGATCCAGCTTTGTGACAACGGCGTGCATCAAGGGCTCGTGGCATGGCATACGCTGCCCATCCTGGCCTATTACCGTAGACGCCAGCACACTGCTCAAGACACGGCAACGATGATAGACACTCTTTTGTGATGGTCGAGGTGCCCACAGTGGGCCGTCGCAACGCGACCATGTGGAGGGCGCATGGGATCACCGATTTCGAAGACTCCCTCCAAATGGCCGCAGCCATCGCAGGTGCAGCGGATGTTTTCGTTACGCGTAATACTGCTGACTTTTCAGGAAGTACGATTCCTGTCATGACCCCCGAGGTATTCCTGACAACCTTCACGCCCTGAAGACTCGACGGGTTCAGCCCACTCGTAACTGTCAGAGATTCCCTTCTGGATGAGGTCGCATGGCGCTGAACCTGCGGATGATCCACACGACCACGCAGATGCCGAGAAGCGTGAGTGCAAACCAGTCGCCGAATCGGGCGTAGAGGGTGATCTGGCCCGCACGCGGGACCTTCACTTCACCGGGGAGGGTGCCTTCGATGAAAGAACTGCCCGTGTCGGGGTCAGTGAGCTTGGAGATGACATGGCCATTGGTGTCGATGAAACAGCTCACGCCTGTGTTTGTAGCGCGCACCATGGGGCGGCGAAGTTCGATGGCGCGGAAGACGGCATTGGCGAGGTGCACCTCGGGCTCCTCGCTTTGCAGGAACCAGCCGTCGTTGGTGATGTTCACGATCATCTGGGGCTCCGGGCGGACGAACTTGCGCGCCAGGCTGCCCACGGTGTCTTCAAAGCAGATGAGCGGGATGATCTGCACCTGTGGCTGCTCCAGTTTCAATGGCTCGGTTTTTTGCCCGGGTGTGAATGCCCCCTCAAACAGGCTCTGGAAAAAAGAAAAAGGCGGAATGTTTTTCAGCGGCAGGTATTCGCCGAAGGGAACGAGATGCACCTTGTGGTAGTCCTGACGATGGTCGGCGCTGCCGCGCATGAGCACGGCTGAGACGTGCCCGGTGTCCTCCCCCTCATAGAGCTCCGTGCCAAACATGAGGCTGAAGTCTCCGGCCTGGAGCATGTCGTTGAAGTAATTTTTGTGATAGTCCTTCGGGAGGTACCGGAAGTGGTCCTCCAGGTTCATGGGCAGCGCGCTCTCAGGCCAGATGATGAGATCGGTGGATGTTTTGCCGTCCTTGGCCGTGCCGTACATGCGCGTGAACTGGTCAAGACGTTGATAGACCTGCTGGGCAAGGCGGCCGGTGGCGGCATCCACCAGCGCCACGTTTGGTTGAATCACCACCGTGCGCACAGTGATGCTGTCAGGCTCCTTCGCCGTGAGCTTCAGCATGCCGTAGCTGCCCGTGACCAGCATGAGGATGAGCGCGATGGTGAAGTCGAGCCGCGTCTTGCAGGTGCCCTCGCCGCGATAAGAGAGGATGAGGCGGGTGAGTGTGTTCCAGGCGGTGCAGGCCATAAAGACTGGAAGGAAGGACAGGCCGAAAACTCCCACGAGATCCGCCGCTTGAACCAGGGGCAGCATGGAGTGCATGGCCACGCCGAGGCCGTTCCAGCCAAAGCCGGTGAAGACCGTGGTGCTGCGCAGCCATTCGCAGGCCACCCACGCCGCAGCGGCGAGAAAGGCACAGGCCAGCGAATGCAGCGTGCTGGGCCACCAGGCGCTCTTTGTCAGTGTGGTGACATTGGGCCGTGCAAAGCGGTGAGTGAACCAGGCCCACAGACCAAAGTAAACGGCGCAGTATGCGGAGAGGCCCACCAGCGCGCCCCAGCCCGCGAGCTCCGGCAGCAGCCCCGCCCAGGAGTTGTCATAGGCGTTTCCCAGCCTGACCCGCGCCGAGTGGTGCACCCATTTCAGATTGATGAGAAAAAAGACCAGGCCCGCGAGATAACCGCGCCAGAACGGCCGCATTTTGACACCGTCCACATTCTTCCACGGCCACAGCACCGCCAGCAGCGGGAGCAACCAGAGCCAGACGGCGAGATTCGAATTCCAACGCGGAAAGGCGAAGGTCAAAATGACACCGCTAAGCAGCGGGGCGATGAGCATGAAAAGGCGCAGGCGTTTGAGATCAGTCACGGGGCTGGGATCATGCCGCCGGTGGAGGAAAAGCCAAATGCGCTTTGTGTGATTTTGTGCATTGCTTCTCTCGCTCCGCAGGAATGACGGGGCAGCGTCGTTCATGAGATGAAGGGAGCACCGCACTCACACTGTCCGATTCCTCCCAAAAGTTGTCCGCACATGCGGCTCGCCAAGATGCGTTGTTTCGAGTGATAATTCAAACAACCCACCATGAAAGCATTCCTGCTCTTCCTCGCCTCCGCCGTTTTAGCCCATGCGGCGCCCACCGGTCCCATCCGTGTGCTTTATCTCGATGCCGAGGGCAAAGAACAAGCCGCCGTGGGCCCGCTGCATGAGGCGATGCGGGATCTGGGACGCGATGCAATCTGGTTTGACTATGCCAAGGAAGAACTGGCAACTGAGAACTATGACCTCGTCGCCAAGCCGGGCAGCGATTTGAGCAAAGACGCGATCCTCTCCAAGCTCAGCGCCGAGCGCAAAGCCAGCTACGAGGCCTTTCTGAAACAGCGCGAGCCCGAGGAGCGCAAGAAGCACCCGCAGGTGGCGAACTATGAGAAGCGCCCGGAGCCGCTGACACTGCAAATGCCGATGAGCGTGAAGGGCAGCATGGAGCGCACGCAGGTGCCGGCGGATTGCGAGCTGAAGCTTTTTGCCAGCGAACCGGACATCGCCAAGCCCATCGCCTTTGCCTGGGATGAACGCGGGCGCTGCTGGGTGGTGGAGACGCGCGACTACCCGCACGGCGTGACGGACAGCGGCGAAGGGCAGGACAGCATCAAAATCTGCGAGGACACGGATGGCGACGGCAAGGCGGACAAGTTCACCGTGTTTGCTGACAAGCTGAATCTGCCCACGGGCATCGTCTTCGCCAATGGTGGCATCATCGTCAGCCAGCCGCCGAAGTTCATCTACCTCGCGGACACCAATGGTGATGACAAGGCCGACGTGCGCGAAACCGTGATCGACGGCTGGGGCATCCGCGACACGCATGCGCAGGCCAGCAATCTGCACTACGGCTTCGACAACTGGCTCTACGGCTGCGTCGGCTACAGCGGGATCGAGGGCTACGTGGGCGGGAAGAAACACCAGTTCAGCATGGGCACATATCGCTTCAAGGCAGATGGCAGTGCTCTGGAGTTCCTGCATCAGTTCACCAACAACTCCTGGGCGCACAGCACCAATGAAGCGGGCGATCAATTCGGCGGCACCGCGAATGGCGCACCCATCTTCTTCGGCGGCATCCCCTCCACCGCGTATCCCGAAGGCTCACGCGGCATGACGGCGAAGAAAATCAATATCGTGGATGCCTGCCACACCATCACGCCAAACTTCCGCCAGGTGGATGTCTTCGGCGGCTACACCTCCGCCGCAGGCAGCAATTTCATTTACAGCGACAATCTGCCGAAGCGCTTTCAAGGCAAGGCCATGGTGTGCGAGCCAACGATGAAGGTGGTGTCCCTCTTCGATGTGCAGCCCGAAGGCGCGGGCTGGAAGGCGCTGGACTTCATGAACCTCTACGCCAGCAGCGACGAGTGGAACTCCCCCGTATATGCCGAGGTGGGCCCCGACGGCGCGGTGTGGGTGGCCGATTTCGAAAATTTTATCATTCAGCACAATCCGACGCCGAGCCTGGAACGCGGCGGGTTTGTGGCAACGACCGGCAAAGGGGGCGCGCATGAGAATGACATCCGCGATCACGGGCGCGGGAGAATTTATCGCATAGTTAAAAAGGATGCCCCATCCACACAAAAATCACCGTTTACCTCCTCCAAGCCATCGAGTCAGGAACTGCTTGCTGCGCTCAATTCGGACGTTCAATACAACCGTCTAACCGCACAACGGCTGCTGGTGGAAGGACGCGATTTTGATGTGGAGGCCCTTGGCAAACTCCTGGTGGAAAATGCCAGGGATGGCAAAATCGGAGCCATTCACGCGCTCTGGGCACTGCATGGATATCCTTTCATTATACATTACATCGATAATGCTTCGCGTGACGGGCCCAGAAGCGCGGATAACAAGATATACACCCTGCTTGAGGTCATGCCGGAAGGGTTCAAATTTGGAACGGACAACCTGCTCAAATCCGCGCTACTCTCGAAAGACGGCAGACTTCGCCGCAATGCCATTCGTGCCCTTGGCAATGATGCAAAAGCGCAGTCACTGCTTTTTGGCACGGGAGTCATCTCCGATCCTGATCTGCACACACGCCTCGCGGCTTTTGTGAAGCTGGCGGACTTCGCCACCACGCCGGAGATTCAGACGCTGGTGAAAAAGATCGCCGCGGATCCGGTGGTGAAGAATGACGAGTGGCTGGCGGAGGCGGCGAAGATGCTGGGCAAGAAACACCAGGCGCTGAATTACAAGGAAGGGCCGAACCTGCTGCCCAATGCCGGTTTTGAAGAGCTGGCGGAGGGCGCGAAGACGCCGACAGGCTGGAAGCACCGTGACTATGGCCACAGGCCCGGCAATGCGGGAGCGGAGTGGAGCATCGTCACGGATGCGAAGATGGTGCACAGCGGGAAGAACGCCTTCCGAGTGATCACGCGTGATGATGCTGACACAAGCTTCTTTGCCGATGTGCCGCTGAAGCCAAACACGGAGTACAAGCTGAGCGCCTGGATCAAGACGCACGGCTTCAAGGGCAAGGCCAGCCTGAATGACCACCTGGGCCGCGCCGAAACCAGCAAGCTCACCCGCACGCAGGACTGGACGGAGGTGGAGGTGACCTTCAACAGCAAGACGCGGGACAAGGCGAGCATCAACCTGCTGCATGTGGGCAAGGGCGACACCTACTTTGATGATGTGAGGTTGGTGGAGATGATTCCCGAAGTGGAGGATGATGAATCGAAGCTGGCCGGCGATGTGAAGCGCGGCGAAAAGATCTTCTGGGAGCACCCCGTGGCCGCCTGCAAAAACTGCCACATGCTCAAGGGCCAGGGCAGCGCCGTGGGGCCTGCGCTGGACGGCATCGCCACGCGGAAGGATGCGGCCTACATTCTGGAGAGTCTCGTGAATCCGAACGCCAAGCTGGCCGAAGGCTACACCGCCACGCCGATTTCGCCCATGCCGCCGATGAATCTGATTCTGAAGCCGCAGGAATTTGCGGATGTGAAAGCGTTCATCATGAGCCTGAAGTGAGGGGCTGTTTGCAAGTCCTCTCGTGGCGAGACGTATGATGTCCAGTCCCATGTCCCTCTCATCCTCCGCTTCACCCCATCGCTGCTCCGGGCCGCTGTCACGGCGGAGCTTTCTGAGCATGGGCACGCTCGGGCTCACCGGGTGGTCGTTGACGGATACGCTGCGCGCTGAAACGATCGCCAAGGCGGCGGGCAGGCGGCTGAAGGACAAGTCGGTGATTTTCGTGTGGCTGCCGGGCGGGATGTCGCAGCTTGAGAGCTATGACATGAAGCCGAATGCGCCGGTGGAGTACCGTGGCGTGCTGAATCCAATCCGCACCAACGTGCCCGGCACGCATATTTGTGAGCTGTTTCCGAAGCAGGCGAAGATCGCGGACAAGTTCAACATCATCCGCAGCGTGCACCATGAGTTCGCCGATCATGGCGGGGGGCACAAGCGCTTCATGACGGGGCGCAATCCAGCGCTGCCGGTGGGCTTTGTGAATGATGCGCCGTCCGTACAGTCCATCATCACGCGCAAGCTGCAGCGCGCCGGACAGGCCATGCCGACCTGTGTGGCCGGTGTGGATCGCAGCCGCAGCGGCATCGATGTCTTTTCCATGGGCCCCGCCTATCTCGGGCCTTCCTCCTCCCCCTTCATGGTGGTGGGAGATCCCAGCGCGAAGGACTTCAAGGTGGAGAACATCGGCCTGACGCCGGACATGGCCTCGCGCATGGATGACCGTATGCACCTGCTGCAGGGCATGGACAATCTCCAGCGCGAGATGGACCGCAGCGGCCTGATGCAGGCGATGGACAGCTTCAGCCAGCGCGCCTTTGGCATGCTAACCACGCCTTCCGTGCGCGATGCCTTTGACCTCAGCAAGGAGCCCGCGAAGGTACGCGAGCGCTACGGCTACAGCACCTACGGCCAGCGCGGGCTCATGGCACGCCGCCTGGTGGAGGCCGGCTGCCGGTTCGTGACGATGGTCTGGGAGAACCCCTACTCCACGCCCATTCCGAAAAACTGCACCTACAACTGGGACAGCCACGCGGTGAACTGCGACATGTACGCAGACGCCCGCTGGCGCATGCCCGTTTACGATCAAGCGGCTTCCGCGCTGATCGAGGACATCCACCAGCGCGGGCTGGACAAGGACGTGCTGGTGATCATCACCGGTGAGTTTGGCCGCACGCCGCGGATTAACACCCAGATCGGCACGCAGACGGGCGTGAGCCAGCCGGGACGCGACCACTGGCCGAATGCGATGTCCTTCATCGTCAGCGGTGGCGGCATGCAGACGGGCCAGATCATCGGCGCGACGAATCCGCGCGCCGAGTATCCCATCGAGCGTCCGTTGAGCCCGAACGACCTGTGGGCGACAGTGTACCAGCATCTGGGTATCGATCCGAACGACACGTTTGACGATTTCCAGGGCCGCCCGATGCCCATCCTGCCCTTTGGCGATCCGATCAAGGAGCTGCTGCCGCTGGTGTGAACGGGGAAGCATCCGCCGCAGCGGGCAGCAACGATAGATTGACCTGAGGGCCAGTCTGGCCTTGATAACGGGACTCCTGGCCATCCCGGCCTGAACGCAACCCACACCCACACAACCTCCATGGCACTCTCCGTCGGTTCCAAAGCCCCTGGCTTCACCCTCAAGTCCAAATCCGCCTCCGGCCTCAGCGATGTCTCGCTGCCCTCCGGCAAGAACACCGTCCTGCTGTTCTTCCCCCTCGCCTTCACGGGTGTCTGCACCCAGGAACTCTGCGACATCACCGCAGGCCTCAGCTCCTACAGCGATCTGAACGCCGAAGTCATCGGCATCAGCGTGGACAGCCCCTTTGCGCAGGAAGCCTGGGCGCAGAAGGAAAAAATCGGCATCACGCTGGTGAGCGACCTGAACAAGGAAACCACCAAGGCCTACGACGTGCTCTTCCCGGGCCTGGCCGGCATCGGTGACACTTCCGCACGCGCCGCCTTCGTCATCGACAAGAGCGGAGTCATCCAGTACTCCGAGCAGACCGCCACGCCGAAGGATCTGCCGAACTTTGATGCCGTGAAGGCGAAGCTGGCCGAGCTGTCTTAAGCTCCGCGTTTTTACAGCGAAAATTCCGATGCCATGTGATGATGAGTCACATGGCATCTTTGCACCCACAGCCTTCTCTTCATTTCCATGCCGGCTCACGCTGATCAATTCTCCATCCCCACCAAGGGCAAAGGCACCTATGAGATCACCGAGCGCTGCCAGGAGATTGTGCGCGCCAGCGGCATCCGCACGGGCACAGCAACGGTCTTTGTGCAGCATACCAGCGCGAGTTTGGTGATCTTCGAGAATGCGGATCCTTCAGCGCGAACAGACCTGCACAGTTTCTTTGACCACCTGGTGCCGGAAGACACGCCGTATTTCGTGCACACTTACGAAGGGCCGGATGACATGCCCAGCCACCTGCGCATGGCGCTGACGCGGACGTCTGAGGTCATTCCCGTGGTGAATGGGCGCCTGGCGTTGGGAACGTGGCAGGGCATTTTTCTCTTTGAGCACCGCCGTGCGCCGCATACGCGGAGCATCGTGGTGAGTGTGGTGGGAGAATAGAAATGACGAAACCAGAATGAGGAATGACGAATCAATGACCGAAGTTCCAATGCTTTGAGCATTGGGATTTCATTCGTCATTCCTCATTCTAGTTTCGTCATTCAAACGGAATCCAGCGCGCGCAAATACTCAAAGGTGTAGAGACCTGTGTTGTGCCCGTCACTGAAATCAAACTGAATGGCGTAGCCACCGACCATCCGCCAGTCTTTCACGGTGACGCCGGGGAAGTGTTTTTGATCGGAGCCGCCGATCTTCCGGCCGAGCAGATCGCGTTCGCCGGTGTTCTCGGCGCTGGGGGAGGCCGCGCGCAGTTTTTCCATGGGGATGTACTGCTCGGTGCCGTCGTTCCAAACGAGGGCGACTTCATTACCGATGAGTTCGAGGCGGGTGGGGGTCATGAGAAGATACTAGGCAGGAATGTCCTGGGGGTAAGCGGGAGTTTTTCGTTTCAGCGTTCCAGAGAAAGGTAGAAAGATTTTCCCAAACTCCGGAGTCTGAAATTTTTCTACCCCTAATCTTTCTACCTTCTTTCCGGTCTCGACCGGGCGGTCATCCCAGCAGCCAGTGAAGGCGAAAAAGCAAAAGGGACGCCCGAGAGCGTCCCTTTTGAAGTTTGAAGCCGAATCCGGAAGGATTAACGGGAGTAGAGTTCGACGACGAGCTGCTCGTTGGCGATCGGGTTGATCTCTTCGCGCACGGGGACGCGATTGACGACGCCGCTCATCTTGTCGCGATCGACGGTCATCCAGTCGGAAGCGGGGGTGCCCTGGGTCATTTCGAGGAAACGGCCGACGAGCTGCTGACTGCGCTGGCTGCTGGCGCGGGCGGCGACGACGTCACCGGGCTTCACCTGGTAGCTGGCGATGTTCACGACCTTGCCGTTCACGGTGATGTGGCGGTGGCTGACGAGCTGGCGGGAGGCCAAGCGGGTGTTGGCGAAGCCCATGCGGTACACCACGTTGTCGAGGCGGAGCTCAAGCATCTGCAGCAGGTTTTCACCGGTCACGCCCTTGCGGCGCTGAGCTTCGGCGAAGAAGCGGCGGAACTGCTTTTCCATGAGGCCGTACTGGTAGCGCAGCTTCTGCTTTTCAGCGAGGGCGGTGCCGTACTCGGAAGTCTTGCGGCGGGTGTTGCGCGCGCCGTGCTGTCCTGGCGGGAAATTGCGGGTTTCGAGGGATTTGGAAGGGCCGAAAAGCGCAATGCCGAAGCGGCGATTGATTTTTTCGCGAGGACCAGTGTAGCGTGCCATAGTGGGTGGTAGAAAGGTGCTGAGAAGTGATTAGACGCGACGGGCCTTGGGCGGACGGCAGCCGTTGTGCGGGATGGGGGTGACGTCCTTGATGGTGGTCACTTCGACACCGAGGGCCTGAACGGCACGGACGGCGGACTCACGGCCGGAGCCTGGGCCGCGGAGGCGGACTTCAGCTTCACGGAGACCGTGACCCATGGCCTGACGGCAGGCGTCCTGAGCGACGACCTGAGCGGCGTAGGCGGTGCCTTTGCGGGAGCCACGGAAGCCCATCTTGCCAGCGGTGGACCAGCCGATCACACCACCCGCGCGATCGGTGATCGTGACGATGGTGTTGTTGAAGGTGGCGTACACATGGACGATGCCCTGGGAGACGTTCTTGGAGCCCTTGGCCTTGACGACCTTCTGCTGCTCGGCGCTTTCGCCACCGATCTCAAGCCAGACGCTCTGGGAGACCTGCTTGTCACCACTGGTGGAGGTGCGCTGGTCTGCGGGTGCGGCAGGGGCAGCGGGGGTTGCAGGTGCGGCAGGAGCAGGGGCTGCTGCTGCGGCAGGTGCGGCGGGGGTCGTTTCGTCAGCCATGGTGTGTAGGAAAGGGGCGTTGCTAAATCAGATTACTTGGCCTTCTGGGCGCCCACGGTCTTACGCGGACCTTTACGGGTGCGGGCGTTGGTGTGGGTGCGCTGACCGCGCACTGGCAGGCCACGGCGATGACGGTGGGCGCGGTAGCAGTTGATGCCCAGGATGCGCTTCATGTGCATCTGCAGCTCACGACGAAGGTCGCCTTCGATCGGAATCTTCATCGCCTGAACGGTCTGAGTGATCGCGGTGATCTGCTCGTCGGTCAGCTCACCCGCCCGGATGTTCGGGTCGATGTTGGTGGCGGCAAGAATCTTGCGGCTGACGGGAAGACCGATGCCGTAGATATAAGGCAGCGAATATTCGATTTTCTTTTCGTTCGGGATTTCGACTCCAAGCAGGCGGGCCATAATTCAGTAGTGTGGGATTTGAAGAAAGGATTAACCCTGGCGCTGTTTATGGCGTGGATTTTTGCAGACAACACGGACAACACCTTTGCGGCGGATGACACGGCAAAGTTCGCAGAGAGGTTTAACGGAGGTACGGACGCGCATACAGGAGTAGTGAAAGAAGGTGAGTCGGGGGGAACTCAAAACCCCGCTTTTGGAGCGGGGGGCAGGATGTCTAACACAGACGAAAATCTGCGCAAGCTGGATTTTTACAGTTTTACACAGGTATTCGGGGAGTTATTCACAGTCGCGGAGAGCAGTTGCCCGGGCCCGGAGGAGCGCCATACATGCATGCCTGATGAAAAACATTCTTTGCTTTGGCGACTCCAACACCTGGGGCTTCATGCCCGAAAGCATCTCCGCCCCCTGCCCTGAACGCCACCCGCACGATATACGCTGGACCGGCGTACTGGCACGGGAGCTGGGCACCAGCTTCCGCGTGATCGAAGAAGGACAGAACGGCCGCACCACGGTGCATGACGATCCCTTTGCCCTGGCGAGGAACGGCAAGACAGTGCTGCCAGCCCTGCTGGAATCTCACAAGCCGCTGGACCTCGTGGTGATGATGCTGGGCACAAATGACCTGAAAGCGGTGTTTGGCGTGTCCCCGGGGGAGATTGCCACCGGCTTCAAGATGCTGGCGCAGATGATCCTGGCCAGCGATGCAGGCATCGGCCACAAGGCGCCGAAGCTGCTGCTCCTCTGCCCGCCCGCCATCGGAGACCAGATGCACCTGTCAGATGTGGCGGCCAAATTTCCAAACGGCCAGAAAGACAGCCGCCGGCTGCCGAAATACTATGAGGCGGTGGCCAATGCGCTGGGCTGCGGTTTTCTGAACACGCAGACCTTGATCGAGCCTGGCAGCGACGGCATTCATCTGGACGCCGCTGCGCATGGACGGCTGGGCAAAGCCGTGGCAGCCCTGGTGAAATCCATCCTCCCGCCTGACGCATGACTTTGATCGAAAAACTCTACCCCGTGATGAAACCGTGGCTCTTCCGCCTGGATGCGGAGCGCGCCCACACGCTGACAGTCAAGATGATGATCATGGCCCACAAGGTGGGGATGCTGAAGTCCGTGGTCAGCGGGCCGCAGCAGCCGCGCAGCGTGATGGGCCTCACCTTCCCCAATGTGCTCGGACTCGCCGCAGGCATGGACAAGTCCGCCAGCGCGGTGGAGGCCTGGGGTGCGCTGGGCTTTGGCAGCGTGGAAGTAGGCACCCTCACACCGCGCCCGCAGCCAGGAAATCCCAAGCCGCGCCTCTTCCGCCTGCCGGAGCACCAGGCGCTGATCAACCGCATGGGCTTCAACAATCCCGGCATTCAGTCCGCGGTGAAGAAACTCAGGAACCGCCGCACCAAAGCAGTCGTCGGTGTGAACATCGGCAAGAACTTTGACACGCCCAATGAAGATGCGGTGAAGGACTACCTCATCTGCCTGAAGGCGGCTTATTCCGTCGCAGATTACATCGCGGTGAACATTTCGTCTCCGAACACGAAGGGCCTGCGCGATCTCCAGGCCGAAGGCGCCGTGCGGGACCTGATCTCCTCTTTAAAGAAGGAGCAGGCTGCGCTGAAACAGGAACATGGCAAAACGGTGCCGCTGCTGGTGAAGATCGCGCCGGATCTCAATGACATGCAGATCGAGGCGCTGGCGCGCGTGTTTAATGAGCAGAACATCGACGGGGTCATCGCCACGAATACGACGATTGACCGCGAGTCCGTGGCTGGTCATCGGCTGGCGAATGAAGGCGGAGGTCTGAGCGGCGCGCCGGTGCGCGAGCGCTCCACTCTGGTGCTGCAGGCCTTTCGCATGCTGCTGAAGGAGCAGATCCCGCTCATCGGCGTGGGCGGCATTCTTTGCGGAGCGGATGCGGCGGAGAAACTCAAACTGGGTGCGTCACTGGTGCAGGTGTACAGCGGGCTGGTGTATCGCGGGCCGGGGCTGGTGCGTGAGGTGCTGGAGACGGTGAAGTAGCGTGCAGACGGAGGCCTGTCCTCCGCCGCTTTCCCCTGCTCGACCGCCTTGACGCTTTCCCCATCTCCTGCAAAGCTCCTGCCCATGGAGACTTCCCTTCCCAAGATTCACGACAAACAACCCGTCGCCGTCGAACTGCCTGCCGGAGACCATTGGTGGTGCGCCTGCGGCTTGAGCGGCCACCAGCCGAACTGCGATGGCAGCCACAAGGGCACCGGTTTTGGCCCGAAGAAATTCACCCTGCCCGAGGCGAAGAAGGTCTGGCTGTGCAACTGCAAGCACACCAAAAACCCGCCCTTCTGCGACGGCAGCCACAAGGCGCTCTGAGCCGTAGTCCCGATATTCCATTTCCATGCCACGCGCCGTGATGGGAATAACCCGCACGGCGCGTTCTCCTACCTGCCAATCCCCTTCTCCACCCGACCATGAACCGAAGCTGTTTCCTGTCTCTCGCCGCATTGCTGCTCGCCGCCGTCTCCGCCCAGGCGCAATCGTTTGGTTTTGGCGATCCCGGTGCGCCGAAGGCGCAACGCGTCACCGCCGAGGTCGTGGCCGCGGTCACGACCGCCGCGCCGGGCCAGCCTTTCCAGGCCGCGGTGAAACTGGTGCATGCGAAGGACTGCCACACCTATGGCAAAGTGCTGCCTGAAGGCGTGATCGGAAAGCCCACCAAGCTGACCTGGACGCTGCCGGAGGGCTGGCAGATCGAGGAACAGCCCTGGCCCGCGACTCATAAAGTGGCCTCCACCGATGGCGCGACCAGCGAGGGCTATGACGGCACCGTTTACCTGCCCGTGAAGATCACCCCGCCGGCCGGTGCTGCGGTGGGTGGCAATGTGGAGCTGAAGGTGAAAGTGAACGCCCTGGTGTGCGATCCGAAAAGCTGCATGCCCTTTGTCAAAGAAGTGGCGCTGACACTCGGCGTGGCCGCGACACCGGTGCCCAACGCCGCGAATGCCGCCGCGCTGGGTGGAGCGCCCTCCGCGGAAAAAAAAAACACTGATGCCGCCCCGGTAACGCCCCCGAGCGAGCCCAAGCCGGTCGCCACAGCACCGCCTGCGGTCGCGCCCAAGCCTGCTGTCACGGCACCTCAGGCAGGTGAGGCGAAGACTGCTGCCGCCCCGGCGGTGCCCGCGGTCAGCATCGCGAAAGAGCCCCAGCCGTTCTCCCGCCTGCTGCTGTACGCCTTCCTCGGCGGGCTGATCCTGAATGTGATGCCCTGCGTGTTTCCGGTGCTGGGCATCAAGGTGACGAGCGTGGTGCAGCAGGCGGGCATGGACCGCAGCAAGGTGGTGATGCACGGCTTCAGCTACACCGTGGGCATCCTGCTCTCGTTCTGGGTGCTGGGCGCGCTCGCCATTGCGCTGAACAAAGGCTGGGGCTCGCAGCTCCAGTCTCCTGCCTTCAACTACTGCCTGGCCGCCTTCTTCCTGGTCTTTGCCCTGAACATGGCGGGACTGTTTGAGATCGGAGCTTCGGCCGTCGGCGTGGGCTCCGGCCTGCAGTCCAAAGGGGGCCTGGGCGGCTCCTTCTTCTCCGGCCTGCTGGCCACCGTCGTAGCCACGCCCTGCTCCGCCCCGTTTCTCGGCACCGCCCTCGGTGCCACCATCACCCTCACGCCCGCGCAGTCGATCCTGATTTTCACCCTCATCGGCATCGGTCTCGCCAGTCCCTTCCTGCTGCTGTCAGTTTTCCCCGGCCTTATCTCCGCGCTGCCACGTCCTGGAGCGTGGATGGAAAGCTTCAAGCAGGGCATGTCCTTCCTGCTGTTTGGCACCGTGGCTTTCATGCTCTACGTGCTGACCACGCAGATCGAAGGCCTGCCGCTGATGTTCTCCTTCCTGAGCCTCGCGCTCATCGCGTTGGGCTGCTGGATCTACGGCCGCTGGGCGCTGCCGCACAAGGCCGTTCGCACGCAGAACATCGCGCGGGTGATCACCCTCATCGCCATCGTAGGCGGCCTGTGGGTCGGCCTGCCGAATGCTTCGGCCAAACGCCGGCACGTGGAAGAAGCCGAAAGCTCAACGGAAGCCGACGCCCTTCACTGGGAAACCTGGTCGCCTGAAAAAGTCGCCGCGTTGCGCGCCGCGAAGCAGCCTGTGTACATCGACTTCACCGCCTCGTGGTGCTTCACCTGCCAGGTGAACAAGCGCGTGTACACGGACGCCAGCCTGCGCGCCCTCTTCAAGCAGTACAAGGTCGCGACGCTCAAGGCCGACTGGTCCGACGAAAACGAAACCATCCGCCTCGCGCTCGAAGCCCTGGGCAAACGCGCCGTGCCGGTGAACGTACTGTATATCCCCGGTGTGGAGGAACCGTTTGTCTTGGATGAACTGCTCACCGTGGGGAATGTGACAGAGGCGCTGAAGAAGCTGGGGAAGTGAGGAGTGGCGATGTTTAAGCCGCCATTGATCACATCTCTCGAGGAAGTGGCGCGAGCGCCACACTGCGTGCGACGTTTGCAGCTTTTTGGCAAAACTTTTTCCAGCAATTCATTCTCCATGCGCGAATGCGCAGAGCTGCTGCCTTGGTGCACGCGCCTCCGTGAACTCAGCATTGGCTGGCTCGACTGGACAGAGCTGCCGCGCGAGCTGGCATCGCTGGAGAGTCTTCGCGCATTGATCGTTTTAAACACCCCCGTCAGGGAGTTTCCCAGCTTCCTTTCGAGATGCCCCAAGCTTTCGACTCTGACACTCCGGGGAACGGATATCACCGCCATTCCAGACTCCCTCGTGGATTTCCGGGCACTGCGTGAGCTTGACCTTGGCAACAACGCACTGACTTCATTTCCTGAAGGCATGCGCTCCGCGCGGCGGCTCCGCAGGCTCAACCTAAGAGACACACCTTTCGTCCAGGAGCAGCGCCAGCCTTCATGAGCCACATGACATTGAATCTCGTTGTTCTGCGCTCTGCTGATCTGGAACAGGCTGCGCGGTTTTACGAATGCCTCGGCCTGCGATTCACCCGCCATCGACATGCCAGCGGCCCCGAGCATCTGTCTGCGGAACTTGGAGGCTGTGTGTTTGAGCTGTATCCACAAAGCAAGGACGGCTCTTCAACTCTCGGCACGCGCATCGGGTTCAGCGTGCCATCGATCGAGGCGGCAGTCGCTGCTCTTGGCGATTTCCCGGACGCCATCGTCTCGCCGCCCAAGAGCTCTCCCTGGGGCTTCCGGGCAGTTGTGGCAGATCCCGATGGACATCGGGTTGAGCTTGTGGAGGTTTCCAGCAGTCCTTGATTCCACCAGGTCTGCCGGTTCATCGTCTTTCTCCATTCACGAAGTTTGAATTTGCATCTCATAGACTCCGACATGGAGGTTGCCTCGGCATTAAAAGATGCCTTTGCCTGTTTTAATGAAGTCGAAGTGATTCATGGAGACATTCTCTGCCGTGCCGAGGAATGCATCGTTTCGCCTGCGAACAGCTTTGGTTTCATGGACGGAGGATTTGACCGGGAGCTCTATTCGTTTTTTGGCCCCTCCATCCAGACGCGCGTTCATGAAACCATTCATCGCAGGCCAGAGGGCTGCCTTCCGGTGGGCGCGAGCTTGATTGTGCCCACCGGTCATCAACGGATTCCCTATCTCCTGATCGCGCCAACCGTAACGCTCCCGGAACAAGTCGGGCCGCTCAACGCATATCGAGCCATGCGTGCAGTGCTCCGGGCTGCAGAGGCCGCGAGCGACGTCTTCTCACATATCTTTTGTCCGGGGCTGACCACTGGCGTTGGAGGTGTGGCGCCCGAAGAAGCCGCTGAACAAATGGCAAAGGCCTTCAAAGACTTTTACTCATGAGCACCCCTAAAAAGCGCTCAAGACTGTGAAGGCGCTGACCGACGGACAGGAATGGCCATCGTACGGGCCTCGCCGCCCTACACCTTCGTCAGCTGCCGTCTCAAACTGATCTCCACGGCGGTGATGATGAGCGCCAGGGTGAACAGGATCACGATGCTGTTGATCCAGAGGGTGTTGTACTTGGTGCCGAGGTAGGTCTTGCGGGTGCCGAAGAAGACGTTGGGGCTGTTTTTGCGGCGGTAGTCTTCGCGCTCCATTTCGGCCTTGGTCACGAGGTCGAGCACCTTGCGGTTCACGTAGATTTCCTCGGCGCTGACGCCGTCGTTCTGCTCCAGCATGCGGTCCAGCATGGGGGGCTCGATGCGGCCGCTGATGACGGCATCGCGGATGGTGCCGAGGCGCTTGGAAATTTCCCGCGGATTTTCGGCGTAGAGACCCGACACCACGGCGAGGGACTGCTTGGTGAGCTCCAGCTCGTGGCGCTGGCGGTCGTTCATGTCCGCGCCTGAAGGCGGCACCAGGGACTGGATGCGCTCGTCCAGAAAGTCCTGATTGCGCGTGAGCGGGTTGAGCTTGGACTGGGAGATGACCATGCCCTCATAGGACCAGCGCAGCGGCATGAACTGGCAGATGAAGGGCACCTTGAGCTTGCTGGCGTTTTCCTCGTCGTTGCCGGATTTCCGCAGCCAGCGGCTCACCGAGTACACCAGGTCGAGGTTCTTGTTCATCTCCTCATATTTGATCAGGGCACCACCCAGAATGATCTGCGGAATAAGGATGAGCGGGATGGCGTTCACCGCGGTGCGGTTGTCGCTGACGATGCTGGAGATGAAGAGGCCGAGACAAACGCCCGTGAGGGAGGTCATGAACATCCACCATAGGTGGATGAGAAACATGTCGCGGATCTCCAGCACCCAGTTGCCAATGAGCAGGTAGATGACGCACTGAATCAGCGCAAAGGTGGAGAGCGAGATGATCTTGCCGCTGAGGTAGTAGAACGTCCGCAGGTTGTGATTGCGTTCCCGGCTCAGCGTGTGGCGGTCGCGGATGATCTCATCGGCGCTGTTGGTCAGCCCCAGGAACATGGCCACCACGAGGCTCATGAAGAGATACGTGGGGATGTGGAAGGCGGTGGCAAAGGTGTAATGCTTCTCCTCCGAGTACTTCAGCACGCTGGAGATGAGCCAGGCGAGCAGCGGCGCCTCCAGCAGGGTCGTCAGCAGGTTGGTGCGGTTGCGCAGCTTGCTGAGGAAGGCGCGCTTGAGCAGGGTGAAGAACAGAATGCTCTCCTCACGGAAGGTGTGCTTCGGCGGCTTGGGCGTGCTGCGCATGCGGCTGGCGCTGTGGCTTTCGTCCCGTTTGGGCCGGGCGATGAGGCTGGTGCTCCCTGGAGCGGCGCGCTGCTTGGCCATGCTCTCCATGATGAGGTGGCGCTGGTAGGAGTCCCGCCAGAAGTTCGGCGGGAACCGGCGCGCGGCCACCAGATGCCCGTCCGCACTGCGCTCGTGGATGATGTCCCCGCTGATGTCTCGCAGCGGAGTTTCGAGCACGTCGAAGACGAAGTCGGGAGTCAGATTGTTCGGCGGCTGCGCCTCGGCATCGCCAGACTGGCCCGTCTCGGTGTGGTACACACGCCAGAAGTACTCGATCATGCCCTGCGGCGTGCCGTAGTAGGCCAGCTTGCCGCCCTTGTCCAAGAGCAGGGCCTTGTCAAACATCTGCAGCAGGCGCGAGCTGGGCTGGTGAATGGAGGTGATGACGATCTTGTTGCGCGCGAGGCTGCGGATGATCTCCAGCACGTGCTCGCTGTCCTTGGATGAAAGGCCGGAGGTAGGCTCGTCAAAGAGGTACACGTCGGAGATGCCGATCATGTCCAGGCCGGCGTTGAGGCGCTTGCGCTCGCCACCGCTGAGGAACTTCTGCTGCGCTGTGCCGGCCAGGCGGTCGCGCAGGTCGGCCAGGCCAAGTTCGGCCAGCTTGGCATCCACGCGCTTGCGGCGCTCCTCGGTCTTGAGATGCGGGCAGCGCACGGAGACTGAAAAATCCAGGTTTTCCTGCACCTTCAGCAGCGGATCAAAGGCATCCTCCTGAGGAATGTAGGCGATGTAAGGAGTGAGGTTGTGCAGGTTCTCATACAGCGCCATGCCGTTCATGAGCACCTCTCCGCCCTTCGGTTTGAGCTGGCCGCCGAGGATGCGCAGCAGTGTGCTCTTGCCGCAGCCGCTGGGACCCATGACGCAGATCATCTCCCCGCGCCGGGCCAGGAAGCTCACGCCATCCTGCGCGGTGTCGCGGCCGTCGAAGCGGTGGCTGAGCTCGCGCACTTCGATCTGGCGCACGGTGTTGCGCTCCTCCTCAATGATGCGGTCGGCAAAGTGGCAGCGCAGGTACTGTCCCTCCCCCAGAGTGATGGTGTCGCCGTCATTGAGGTTGATGCGGTCACGCACCGGAATGAGGCCGATGTAGAGCGGGCGCGAAGAGCGCAGCACCTCCAGCACGCCGGTCTTCTGCGCGTAGTTGCACTCGATGCGCAGGAGGATTTCGCCGTCTGTGTCTTCAGAGAGGAGAATGTCCCCCTCGTCCAGCAGCTCGGGCTTGTTGGAGACGAGGTAGGTGTTGCGGCTGCCCTCCAGGCGAAACTGGCCGCCAAACTCCTGCGCGCGCACGCGCAGATCGCGCAGGGCGATCTCCACCTCCCCATGGGCGATGATGCTGTCCTCGATGCTGGCCTCCACCACGGTGCCGCTGCTGAGCACGACGCCATTGAGGGTGGCCTTGGTGGTGCGCAGCGCCTCCACGGTGACACCCAGGCCAAAGCTGAGGCGCAGGTTCGTACCTCGCGCACGCTGAGGGGCGATCTCCGCGCTGCCATTCTCCGTCAGCGTGAGGTAGATCTGGGTGCCTGAGAGGGTCTTCTTGGAGTTGAAGTAGGTGAGCAGGTCATTGTAGTCCAGCGTCACGTCCTCCAGCACCACGCGTTCGCCGGGATACAGCCGGGAAAACTCCCCTGGGGGCTGCCGCCGGCTGCGTACCAGAATGGAGATGCTGCCGGTGTTTTTCAGCAGCACGAGGTTTTGAAACCGGAAGGCCACCACGGAGCAGTCGTCTGAAAGCGAGCGCAGCAGCACATCGCAGTTTTTCGTGGCGCCGATGCGCAGGGTGTCCAGCGGCTGGCCGCCTTTCGTGGAAAAGCCCTCCTCCGGCGGCTTGTCCCCGGCATTGAGCTGATAGACGATGTCGATGGCCTGGGCGGCGATGCCCAGGTTCGTCATGAAGAGGTAGAACTCCACCATCTGCCGCTGGTTCTGCTGCGCGCGGGAGATGAGCAGGTACAACTGCACGCCCAGCAGGATCTTCTGCTCCTGCGTGAGCTTCTGGCTCAGCTCCTTGGCGCGCTGCGTCAGGTCCTGCGGCTCCTGCAGGGCCTCAAAGTAGAGGCGGCGCATGTCGGCGTAGATGGCCTCAGGGTAGTCATAGCGCAGGTAGCCGAGGCTGGATTCGACTTCCTCCTCCTCAATGTTGCCGTCCAGCTTGCTGAAGGCGGCGAAAACTTCGATGAGCACCGGCAGCATGGTGTTGGCCGTGGCGGCAGTGGCAGCAGAAGCAGCCGCTGCGGCGGATCCCGGGGTCTTGCCATTCCAAAGGTGGGCCCAACGATCCAGCGACCACCATGGCAACTCCGCCGGGCCGTCAGCGCCGTTCGCAGAGGGCTGCGCGTTCGGGCTTAACTTTTTGGCGAGTTTTTTGACCAGGCTCATGCGGTGGGTTTCGGGGCAGCCCATGGGGGCCGCGGGGCGGACGCGACTATGGAGTTCGTTTGTGCAAACACAACTCACCAGACGCAAATGCCGCGCGCAAAGATGCAAAAAAAAGCGGCCCGGTTGTCCGGGCCGCCATCGCGCAGAACTCAACACTCTCGCAAACTCACACACTGCGATCCCGCCGGTCGCCTTCGAAGCCACGCTGATGCCGCATCGGCGGCGGGCCCTGCGGGGCGCGTTCGCCCGGGTTCATCGGTGGTGCAAAGTACGGATGGCCGCCTGGCTGCGGACCAGCCCCTGGGCCGTGGTTTCCACCGTTCATGCCGGGCTGCGGCTGGTACTGATGCTGGTGCATCGGCCCCTGGAAGGACTGCGGGCCGGGGCCATGAGGGTGCCCACCGCCCTGCGGCTGTCCAAACGGCTGCAGTCCAGGCCCTTGGTTTCCACCGGGCATACCGGGCTGTGGTTGGTGCTGATGCTGGTGCATGGGTCCCTGAAAAGGCTGCGGGCCCGGGCCGTGATGCTGCCCGCCGCCGAACGCCTGTGGTCCAGGTCCCTGATTCCCGAAATTCATGCCGGGCTGCGGCTGGGGCATGGGACGGTGGAAGTGCTGCGAGTTTGGGCCCGGGTGCTCGCCACCACGCGGCTGTCCGAACTGCTGGGGGCCGGGGCCGCGATGCTGATCAAAGCGCGGCGCAGGACTGCTGCGCGGACTGCCGAATCTCAGATCGTCACGCGGGCCGCCAAACTGCTGCGGCTGCTGGCGGCCGCCAAAGCGACGGCCGAAGCCGCGCCCCATGCCCCTGCCGCCCTGTGCCCCGTGACCACGGCCGCGGTGCATGTGTCCAGGCTGAGGTCCGCCCTGAGGACGGAAGCCCTCACCACCACGCGGTGCTCCAAATGTGCCCGGCTGGGAAAAGGACTGCGGCGCGCGGCCTTCGCTCCGCGGCTGGAAACCACGCTGCCCCTGCCCCTGCGGTGCCGGAGGCTGACGGAAAGCATCACGCCCGCCCATAGGCGGCTGCCCCCTGTGTCCTTCATGCGGGGGATTCACCGGCCCCGGATTTCCCTGCGGCTGCGGGCCACCTCGCTGGGGCTCGGCTCCTGGCTGGCCGTCCATGGGCGGACGGCGAAAGCCCTCGCGTCCATGTCCTGGCCCCTGGTCGGGGGTGCGACCGCGGGCGTCGGGTGGATTCATCGGTCCCGGACCGCCATTGGGCGGTGGATTCACCGGGCCTCGGTCGCGCTGCGGCTCCGCGCCCTCGCGTGGGCCGCGCTGGCCGTCCCGCTGCGGCTCACGGAGATCGCCAGGCTGGGGGCCATTGCCATCACGGCGCTCTTCTGGGCGTGGCTGGGCCGGCGGTCCTGGAGGGGCCGAGGGCATGTCCCTGCGGGGAGCCGCCACCGGAGGAGGCGCGGCGGGGTCAGCAGGCTTGGCGTCCTGGGCCAGCAGAGGGGCGGCGCTGAGGGCCAGCGCCCCGCACAGGCAGGACAATCGGTTGGTCTTTGGTTTCATAGGAGAGTGCTGTTTAGGTTGACTGCGGGAGCTGAAACCCAGTTCGGGAACGAGAGTTTCAATGCCCCAACGCCGCCGCTTCGAGCCCTTGTGTAAAAATCGCGGAGTGGGAGCCTGACAGCACCCACAAACTTCTTCCAGTCACCTGCGGGAAGCCCTCTAAAACAAGGTCCTTTTTTGGTCACTCTGAGCCTTCATTCTCTTTTTTGAGAATCCGGGATTGACGCAATCCTGCGAGCCGTTTAGCTTATTTAACAATCAACCATGCCTCTCACTTCACGAAAATAATATGGCTAAACTAGTAATCATAGACGACGAAGCCGCGATTCTGGAGCTCATGACCAAGCTCTGCAAAGCGGCGGGGCACCAAGTGTTCGGCTGCACCACCGGTATTGATGGCATCGCGGCCATTCGCTCCAACCAGCCCGACCTCGTCATTGTGGACCTCCGCATTGGCGATGTGAACGGCCTCGATCTCGTCAGCATGTGCCGGGACCAGTTCCCCAGCACCGCCGTCATCATGGTCACCGGCCATGGCAGCGTTGAGACCGCCGTGGAGGCCATGCGCCTGGGCGCCTTTGACTACCTCACCAAGCCCTTTGACCTGGGCGACCTCATCAAGACGGTGAACCAGGCGCTGCAGCGCAACGGCATCGCCGCCGCCACGCCTACCAGCATTCCCAGCACCACCCTGCGCTCCGCTTCAGCCTCCAAGCTGATCGGTCACAGCGATGCGATCCAGCGCATTTTTGACATCGTGCGCCGTGTGGCAAACAACGACAGCCCGGTGCTGCTGGAAGGCGAATTTGGCGTGGGCAAGCACATGGTGGCCCGCGCCCTGCATGAGGCCAGCCGCCGCAGCAGCGCCCCCTACAAAGAACTGCAGTGCAGCGCCATGCCGGAAGACGCCCTGGAAACGGAGCTTTTCGGCCAGACGGCCATCTTCAACCGCGCCTCCGGCGGCACCGTGCATCTGGCGGAGGTGAACCAGCTCCCCGCCCGCATCCAGGCCCAGCTTAACACCTTCCTCGATGAGGCGCAGTCCAAGAAAAGCTGGGGCACCGGATCCAGCAGCGGCGACTTCCGCCTGGTGGTCTCCAGCACCGTCTCGCTGGAAGACGCGGTGAAGGCGGGCAAATTCCGCGAGGACCTTTTCTACAAGCTCTCCGTGGTTCCGCTCAAGATCCCGCCGCTGCGCGAGCGCCGCGTGGATGTGAAGCCCCTGGTGGAGCACTTCCTCAAGGACCTGGCCGACCGCACAGACACCAAGCCCAAGACCATCGAGACCAGCGCCATCGAGTTTCTGGAGAAGTACACCTGGCCGGGCAACGTGAGCGAGCTGCGCAACGCCATCGAGCGCGCCTGCGCCTTTGCCGAAAACGACCGCGTGCGCCCCTCCGACCTGCCCACCAAGGTGACGCAGCAGATCGAGGTCCCCACCCCTTCCACCAACGAGGGCATCACCAAGCTGCCCATCGGCTCCACGCTGGACGACTTCATCAAGGGCCAGGAGCGCGCCTTCATTCAGGAAACCCTCAAGTACAACAGCGGCTCCCGCGAGAAGACGGCCAGCATGCTGGGCGTCTCCATCGCCACCCTGTACCGCAAGATGGGGCTGAATGTGGAGCGCAAGACCACCTCATAGGAGGCGGCCGAAGAATTCAGTCAGGGCATGAAGCCGGCCGCAGGGCCGGCTTTGTGTTTTTCGGGGAGCCGCTTCCAGTGCCAACCCGGCTTCCTGCAAGCTGCTTCAACAACTTCAACCAATTCAACGCCGGGGGTGTCCCCGGCCCGACTGGTTGGTAAAAAATGGGCGGTAAAAGATTTTTCCAAACCTCTGGGTCTAAAATCTTTTACCAGCCCTCTGATCCAAGCAATCTGCAGAGCCTCTGCCCCGGACCCGGCCCTCCGGCAGGAGAGGGATCATCCTGATCCCTCAACGCTCCGCGTTCATCCACTGCAACGCCCTCCATGGCTCTCCGCTTTCGAAATGAAGCCAGCCCTCCTTTCAACCGTTGGTGGCACGAAAAATCAAAATCTCAGCGTTCTCCGAATCTCCGCATCGTCCCGGCCCGTTCAGTGTTCTCAGCAGCAATCGTTTCCGAAGGTTGCAGAGCCCCTCCCCTGCGCCCACATTAGAACTTCCCATTCCCCTCCATTTGAGCACCCCCGCTACCATCCTCTACTGCCGCTGTGCCTACGCCCAGGTCGTTCCATCCGGCGTGAAGAACGACGTCCTGCAAAAGCTCTGCGCCTCGGACACCAGCTTTGAAACCGTCTCCGACCTCTGCGAGATGGCCGCCCACCGCGATCCCCGCCTCAAAGCCATCGCATCCTGTGGCAAGCTCCGCATCGCCGCCTGCTACCCCCGCGCCGTGAAGGGCCTCTTCCAGCAGGCGGGCACTCCCCTGCCCGATGATGCGGAGATCCTGAACATGCGCACACAGACGGCGCAGGAGATTGCGGATGCGCTGCTGAGTGCGCCAGCTTTGACCGCTGTTTGACCCTTCTCAAAAAATGACGAAACCAGAGCCGAACGAAGTGAGACAGACGACTGAAAGGAACCCGCAGGGTGAGCGTAGCGAATCAATGAGGAATGACGAATGAAGTTCCAATGACCAAGTTCGAATGCGCGATGACACCGCATTGTCCTTCATGGACACTTCGAGCTTCGTCATTCATTCGTCATTCGCCATTCTGGTTTCGTCATTCCTCCCCCGCCTTGCCCGTCCATTAGCCCCCTAGCTCATCCGATGATCACCCACACCCACCGCCCCCTCCGCGTCGTCCTTTATGAAGGCAGCGGTAGCATCCAGCTTCCCGCCGAGGCGCGTGCCAAGGTCATGATGGCCCTGCTCGACAAAGGTTACACCGTCACCCGCAGCGGCCAGAGCGCCACCACCATGCCGCATGACGAGCGCAGCCTGCTGGTGCTGGGCCTGTTTGAAGGCCGGGCCCCCGCGCTGGAAGACGCCACCGGAAAAGTCGCCATAGACACCCGCGACATCACCGGTCTGGAGCCCGAGGCCATCGTAGCCCTCGTGGACAAATCACGCGGCGAGAAAACCATGAACGAACCCGGCAAGTGGAAGCCCTGGTTCCCCGTCATCGACTACTCCCGCTGCACCAACTGCATGCAGTGCCTCAGCTTCTGCCTCTTCGATGTCTATGGCGTCAGCGACGACAACAAGATCCAGGTGCAAAACAACGACAACTGCAAGACCAACTGCCCCGCCTGCTCCCGCGTCTGCCCGGAAGTCGCCATCATGTTCCCCAAGTATCAGGCCGGCCCCATCAACGGCGACGAGATCAACGAGCAGGAAGCCGGACGCGAGAAGATCAAAGTGGACATCTCCTCCCTCCTCGGCGGCGACATCTACTCCGCCCTCAAAGACCGCAGCGCCGCCGCCAAATCCCGCTTCAGCAAAGAACGCAGCCCCGACAAAGCCCTCGATGAGCGCAAAAAATGCCTCACCAAACTCGTCGGCGACGGCTTCATCCCCGCCGACGTCCTCGCCAGCCTTCCGAGCACGGAAGAGATTTTGAAGAAGGCGGAGATTGCGAAGGCGAAGGCTGCGGCGGCGTTGGCGGCGCAGTAGGTATGACCGTTCGGCCGAGAGATTTTGCCAAATGACTGATGGATACGAAATCGGCGAGATGGAGGAGGACGGAGCGCTTGATGAGCGTTACGCGTTGGTCGCTTGGCTTGAGCAACGCATCGAGAGTTCTCTGAATTCCGCCGGATTTTGTGGCGTGGATATTTCTGGCGTGAGAGCGAATATCGCCATGCTTGCTACCGTCATCGCCCAACATGGGGGAGCGTACCAAATCAGCAAGTCCAATGTTTTAAAATGGGCACAGAGGCTTGATATGCCATTCGTCAACGAAAGCATGTGGGGGTTTACCCCCTGGCCAGAACAAGTGAAAGTGGAGTGGCGGGACGGCTGCAAACACACCGTTGAAAAACTGCTTGCTGTTCTAGAATGAGTTGCCCCCCCGATCACGTTAGGTGACGTCATGCGTCCACTCAATGAGCTGATCAACGAGGCTGAGTCAGCCCTGCCCTTTGTGACTGAAACGGCGCTGAAATGTCCGGGGCGTTGTGCCCTACATCCTGCCTCGTCTGCGGCAGCAGACGTTCTGCATCGCACGCAGGTGACGACTCGGTCGCCCACGGGAGCCATCTCCTATCACACGTGAGGAATTTCAGTACTCGGTGGATGGCTCCGAATTCTAGGCTCCGGCAGCCCAGCGATTCCTCGCACTTTACCAGACTGGAACCTGGACAGATCATCTGGTTTTTATCTAGTGGCAGATGATGTATTCGGCGGTTTTTTTGCGCTGAACGGCGGCGCTCTGGGACCAGATGCCAGCCAGATTTATTACTTCTCGCCTCGGAGCCTTCGATGGGAGGCATTGGAATGCACTTACACCCAATTTTTGATCTGGGCCTGCACTGACTTCGAGGACTTTTACGAAGACATGGCATGGCTAGGTTGCGAGGAGGTCATCTCGCGAATGGCACCTGACCGCTGCCTCTTTTTCTACCCACCGCTTTGGACGGCTGAACGCATGCTTCCACCTACGCATATACGCGATGTGCCAGTCTCCGAGACCTGGGCCTCTCAGCTCTCCGTGGCACGGCAACTCGACGGCTATCCAGCCTGAAAGACATTGAATAACGAAAAGGGCTTTTATTTTGTGGTTCAGCTATGCAGTCGTGCTGAATCTAAGCAGCTGCTTGTGTGTTGTAACCTCGCAAAATGTCATTTACCGACACTTATCCCACGCAATTTCCCATGCCCACCCGCCGCCGTTTCCTCCGCACCTCCGCCCTCGCCCTCGGTTCCTCCGCCTTCGCGCAAACCGCTGCTGCCTCCCAAAAAACCGTCCTCCTCCACTGCGGCTGGGCCACCAAAAACATCGGCGACATCGGTCACACTCCGGGCACGCTCCGCTTCCTGGAGCAATACCTCCCAGAAGCACGCGTCGTGCTGTGGGCGGCAAACACCAATGAAGCGGTGGACGCCATGCTGATGAAGCGGTTTCCGAAACTGGAGATCGTGAAGGGCTATCTTTCCAAAGAAGGCGGCGCGGTGCAGGAAGCGGTGAAGAAGTGCGACTTCTTCCTCCAAGGGCCGGGCATGGGCCAGAGCACCGACTTCATGGCCTTCTGCCAGAAGATCGGCAAGCCCTGGGGCTTGCAGGGGCAGTCGTATTTCCCGGACATGGTCACGGGCAAGGATGCGGAGAAACACATCGCTCTGCTGAACAGCGCGGCCTACATCTACTGCCGCGATTCCAAGACGCTGAAGCTGCTGCAGGACACGGGCGTGAAGCCGCCAGTGCTGGAGTTCGGGCCGGATGGGTGCTTTGGCATCGACGTGCGGGACGATGAGAAGGCGCTGGCGCGAATGAAGAAGCACGGGCTGGAGGAGAAGAAGTTCATCACCATCCAGCTCCGCACGCACTCGCCCAGCAGCCCGGGCGTGGATGACAAGCGACCGCAGAAGCTCAACCCGCTGCACCCGACGCCGGAGAACATCGCCGACGACACCCGCCGCGCGAAGGTTTATCAAGACCTCATCGCCATGTGGGTCAAAGAGACCGGCTTCAAAGTCGTCATCGCCCCCGAGGTGCGGAAGGAGATGGAGTACAACAAAAAGTTCATCTACGACACCCTGCCGGACGATCTGAAACCCTACGTGGTGAACTTCGACGAATTCTGGAACGTGGACGAAGCCTGCTCCTTCTACGCCCGCGCTCACACCGTCATCTGCCACGAGCCGCACACGCCCATCATGGCCCTGGCGATGGGCACGCCGATGATGCACACGTTTTCGGAGTTCCACTCGCCGAAGTGCTGGATGTTCAAGGACATCGGCCTCGAAGAATGGGCCCCCGAATTCGACTCCACCCCCGCCACCAAGATGTTCGATATCCTCATGGGCATCCACAAAGACTACGCAGCCGCACAGGCGAAGGTGAAGAAAGCGATGGCGTTCGTGGAAGAACGGGCGGCGGCGCAGATGAAGGTGCTGAAGGGTGTGATCAAGGCGTGATATCCGGAGAACTTTCTCAGAAGTCCTAACCGCTGATATGACGCTAATCAGACGCTGATAAAGGCATTCCGGAATTCTGCATTAGCGTCATATCAGCGTCTCATCAGCGGTTAAAAGACTCTTCCTGCATTTTTCAAAACGTTCCTATCCAGCCCCCCATTAAGCCAGTGTCATTCTTGTCTGATCTCTCTTCTTCGCCTGCCCGCCGCTGGCTGCTCCCCGGCCTCAGTGGGATCATGGCCGCGCTGACGCTGCAGACATTCTGGCAGGGTGAAGATGCCTGGCACTCGGCGGCTTTGCTCCTCCTCGCCCTGACCGTGGGCTGTGCTGTGTTTGTGTTGATCTGGCTGAAAGGGCTGCTGACGAAGCGTCTGTCCCGGGCGCTTCGTGAAAGCCTTGGACTGGTAGCACTTTTCATCCTGTCATCAGTGGCGGGAAACTCGCTGCGCAAAGCCGACCTGAGACCGACAAAAGAGCGGGTGGAAGCGCTGGCTGGAGCGATCGCCGAGCACCAGCGCTCTCACGGCAAGCTGCCAGATTCTCTCAACGTGATCGAAGGCTCATTGCCCCACTCCTCGCACAAACTGCATGAGATTTCCTACAAGCCGCGACCTGACGGGACTTACACCCTGTTTTTCCAGCCGTCTTGGTACCGCCACGAATACTTCCCGGGCACGCGTTCGTGGGTAATGACGGATTGAAGCTTTGGGTGGCTCTCCAGAACGAGCTGCTGCGAAGCCTCGAAGCGAACCTCTTGACTACTTTGTTTGAGCCGCCTTCAGCGGCTTCACGCGGAACAGGTGCAGGATCACCACAAAGTACAACGGCACGAAGAAGAGACCGAGCAGCGTCGTCGTCACCGCTCCGCCCACAATGCCGGTGCCGATGGCGTTCTGGCTGCCGGAACCCGCGCCGGTATTGATGGCGAGCGGAAGCACGCCGAGGCCGAAGGCGATGGAGGTCATGAGGATGGGGCGCAGGCGCTGGCGGACGGCATGCAGCGCGGCATCGATGAGGGTGGCGCCTTGATCGAAATGCTCCTTGGCGAATTCCACCACGAGGATGGCGTTTTTGGCGGAGAGGCCGATGATGGTGATGAGGCCGATCTGGAAGTAGATGTCATTGGGCATGCCGCGCCACTGTGTGGCGGCGACGACGCCCAGCGCTCCCAGCGGCATGTCCATCATCACCGAGAACGGGATGGCCCAGCTTTCATACAGCGCCGCCAGGCAGAGGAAGACCATGAGCAGCGCGATGATGTAGAGCTGAGCGGATTTGGAGCCTGAGAGCTGCTCTTCATAGGAGAGGCCCGCCCAGGCGACGCCAATGCCAGGAGGCAGCGTTTTCGCCAGGCGCTCGATCTCCTTGATGGCCTCGCCGGAGCTGTGGCCGGGGGCGGGTTCGCCGAGGATGGAGAGCGAGGGCGAGCCATTGAAGCGCTCCAGCTTGGGCGAGCCCATTTTCCAGGAGGCGTTGGTGAAGGCGGAGAAAGGCACCATGCCTCCCTGGAGATTGCGCACATACCAGCGGTTGATGTCTTCCGGCAGCATGCGGAAAGGGGCGTCCCCCTGCATCATCACGCGTTTCACGCGGTTCTTGTCGATGAAGTCATTGACGTAGGTGGAGCCGAGGACGGTGCTGATGGTGGCATTGATGTCGGCCAGAGAGAGGCCCAGCGCGCTGGCTTTTTCCTTATCGACCTCGATCTGGTAAACTGAGGTGTCGGCAAGACCGTTGGGACGCACGGAGGCGAGAATGGGATTCTTCATCGACATGCCGAGAAGCTGGCCCTGGGCCTCCATCAGCGCGTCGTGCCCGAGTCCGCCGAGATCGACGAGCCGCATGTCAAAGCCGGTCGCCGTACCGAGCTCCAGCACCGCAGGCGGAGCAAAGGCAAAGGCCATGGCCTCTTTGATCTGCATGAATTTGGCCATGGCGCGCCCGTGGATGGCCTTCACTTTCTGCGAGGGAAGCTTGCGCTCCTCCCAGGGCTTGAGCTTCACAAACATGAGCACCTGGTTCTGCGCGTTGCCGCTGAAGCTGAAGCCAAGAACTCCGAAACCGCCTTCGACCACGTCCTTCTCCTCTTCGAAGAAATGCTTCTCCATTTTCTTCAGCACGTCATCCGCCTGCTCGCGAGTGGAGCCGGGCGGAAGCTGGGCCATGGCGAAGAGCACGCCGGTGTCTTCGTCTGGCAGGAAGCCGGTGGGCGCGCGCTCGAAGAGAAAAACCACGGCGGCGGCGATGGCCGCATACGGAATGAGCGCGAGCACGTAGTGCTTCAGGAACTTCCCCACAGCGTAAGCATAGCCGTCCGCCGTACGCTCAAAGGCGCGGTTGAACCAGCCGAACGGACCGCGCTTGTTGATGCCATGATCCTTGGGCACCGGCTTGAGCAGGGTGGCGCAGAGCGCGGGCGTGAGAATCAAAGCCACGAGCACGGAGAGCGTCACGGAACTGACAATGATCAGCGAGAACTGCCGGTAGATGACACCGCTGGAGCCGGTGAAGAAGGCCATGGGTACAAAAGCCGCGCTGAGCACCAGGCCGATGCCCACGAGCGCGCCGCTGATCTGGTCCATGGACTTGCGCGTGGCCTCCTTCGGCGGCAGGCCTTCCTCCTGCATCACGCGCTCCACGTTTTCGACCACAACGATGGCGTCATCCACCAGCAGCCCGATGGCGAGCACGAGACCGAAGAGGGTGAGTGTATTGATGGAATACCCGGCTGCCGCCATGACACCAAAAGTGCCGAGCAGCACCACCGGCACGGCGATGGTGGGGATGAGCGTGGCGCGCCAGCTTTGCAGGAAGACAAACATCACCACAAACACGAGAATGATGGCCTCGATGAGCGTCTTCACCACCTCCTTCACCGAGATGCGCACGAACTGCGTGGTGTCGTAGGGGTAGATGGCCTTCACGCCCGGCGGGAAGAACTGGGAGAGTTCCTCCACCTTCTTCTTCACGATGTTCACCGTCTCCAGCGCATTGGCGCCCAGCGCGGGACGGATGGCCATGCCGCTGGCCGGCATGCCGTTGTAGCGCGCCATGACGTTGTAGGATTCACTGCCCAGCTCCGTGCGCGCGACATCACGCAGGAAGACGCGCGAGCCATCCTGGCTCACGCGCAGGAGGATGTCGCCAAACTGCTCCGGCGTCTGCAGGCGGCTCTGCGCCATGACGGTGGCATTGAGCAGCTGGCCCTGCGTGGCGGGAAGAGCCCCGAGCGCACCGGCGGAGACCTGCGCATTCTGCGCGCGCACAGCAGCGATGACTTCATTGGTGGAAAGCTGGTACTTCGTCAGCTTGTCGGGGTCCAGCCAGATGCGCATGGCATACTGGGTGCCGAAGGCCTGGATCTCCCCCACACCCTGCAGACGGCTGATGGGATCGCGCATCACACTCGCATTGTAGTCGGCGAGGTCGGTGTTGCTCATGCTGCCGTCCGTGGAGATGAGGCCGACGACGATGAGGAAATTGCGCACGGATTTGTTCACCTGCACCCCCTGCTGCTGCACTTCCAGCGGCAGAGAGGGGATGGCCAGCGCCACCTTGTTCTGCACCTGCACCTGCGCGGTGTCGGCATTGGCCTCGCCATCAAAAGTGACGGTGATGGTGGCGGTGCCGTCCGAGGTGCTGGAGGCCTCGATGTAGCGCAGATGGTCGATGCCGTTGAGCTTCTGCTCAATGACCTGCGTCACCGTATCTTCCAGCGTTTTCGCGGATGCGCCCGGATAAGTGGCGATGATGGCGATCGTGGGCGGCGCGATGCTGGGATACTGCGCAATGGGCAGCGTCTCAATGGAGAGCGCGCCCGCCAGCATGATGATGATGGCGATGACCCACGCGAACACGGGCCTGTCGATGAAAAAGCGTGACATCGTGAATTACTTGGCGGGGGCGGACGGCGCGGGGGTTTTGGAAGGAGGCTGCGCGGGCTCTGATGCCGCAGGCGCCGGGGTCTGGGGAGCCACCTTGACCTCGACTCCCGGACGGATTTTTTGCAGGTTGTTGATGATGAGCTGATCCCCTGGCTTCAGCCCGGAGGCGACCAGCCACTGATTGCCCACGGCGCGCGGCGTCTCCAGCACACGCAGCTCCACCTTGTTTTCCGCGCCCACGACCATCGCCGTCGGCTCGCCCTTTGAATTGCGGCTCACGGCGAGCTGCGGCACCAGGATGGCGTCCGGTGTAGTTCCTTCCTCCAGGCGCGCGCGCACAAACATGCCCGGAAGCAGGTCGCCACGGGGATTGGGGAAGACCGCGCGCACGGTCACGGAATTGGTCAGCGTGTTCACGGTCACGTCCGCCACTTCCAGCTTTCCCTCCTCGGGGTAGATGTCGCCGTTTTCATGCACCAGCTTCACGGGCGGCTGGCCGGAGGCGTCCGCCTTGAGCCTGCCGCTGGCGATGGCCTTCCGCAGCCGCAGCAGGTCGCTGCTGGGCTGGTTCACATCCACATACACACGGTCAAGCTGCTGCACGATGGTGAGCAGCGTGGCCTGATCTGTGCGCACATAAGCGCCCTCCGTCACCTGGGAGATGCCGATGCGGCCAGTGATGGGTGCGGTCACCTTGGTGTAGTCCAGGTTGATCTTCGCGGTTTTCACGGCGGCCTTGCCCAGAAGCACCTCGGCCTGGTTCACGCGCTGGCTGCCGGAAGCCTCGTCGTAGTCCTGTTTGCTGACCGCGTGGGAACCAATGAGAGACTGCATGCGGTTCAGCTTCAACTGCGCCGAGTTCAGGCTGGCCTCGGCACGCGCCAGCGTCCCCTGGGCGCTTTCGTACTGGGCCTCATACTGGGCGGGGTCGATCTCATAAAGCACCTGTCCCTCCTTCACATCGCTGCCTTCTTTGAAAAGACGCTTCAGCACGATGCCGCTGACACGCGCGCGCACCTCCGCCACGCGAATGGCCGAAATGCGCCCCGGCAGATCCTGCGTGAGTGTCACCGGCGTCTGCTTGATCACCAGCACGCCGACTTCCATGACCGGCGGCGGGCCGGGCGGCGCGGGAGGAGGACCGGAGGGATTTTTCCCACAGCTCACGAGGCCCAGTGCCAGTGCAGCCAGGGAATGCTTCAAAAATGTCTTCATGCTCAAGGAATTCGTTTTCTGCGCCCATGTGGACGCCGCTGATCTCACGCAGCCCCGTCCATACAAGCAACCAACGAATCTGCCAACTTTGAGCTGCGTCTGATTTAAACCAGCGCCAGCCGCCACAGAAAGGCGGGAAAATCTCACTACGCGAACCGTGCGTGCACACGGCAGCTCCGCGTGCCTCATGCCCGCACCACCACCCGCGCATCCAGCGCCATCACACCCTCAGGCGTCGCGAGGAGAGGATTGATGTCGAGTTCCACAATGCGCCGCTCGTGCTGCACGAGCCGTGCAAACTGCACCAGCGCATCATCCAGCGCGGCCAGATCCGCCGCGGGCTGGCCGCGTACGCCCTGCAATACCCGCGCAATTTTCGTCCGTCCCACCCAGCGCCGTGCCAGCGCATGATTCAGTGGCGGCAGCGCCAGTGCGTGATCCTTCAGCACCTCCACCAGAACACCACCGGCGCCGATGAGGAGCACCGGCCCAAACTGCGCGTCCGTGCTGGCTCCAAGAATGAGTTCGGTGCCCCGCTGCGTGATCATGCGCTGCACGGTCACGCCTTCAAAAGCGGCCAGGCCATGAAGGCGCGTCACGTTCTCACGGATCAGCCGCCAGGCCTGCCGCACTGCGGTGGCGTTCAGGAGATTGAGCTGCACTCCACCGCAGTCGCTTTTGTGCGTGATGGTGGGGGAGAGCAGCTTCACCACCACGGGATAACCCAGCGCCTCCGCCGCGGCGGCGGCCGCTTCTTCATCATAGGCCGCGCGCGTCTCCACCACCGGGATGCCGGCCACCTGCAGTAGTTGCTTGGCCTCCTGCTCGTTCATCAAAGTACGCCCGCTTTTCAGCACGGTGTCGATCATGCCGGCGACAAGCGGCGGAGCCTCCACATCATCATCGTCGGCATGCGCGCTGAGAGTTTCGCTGAGCCAGACCCGCCGCAGACGGTGCTCGCGCATGCGCACAAAGGCCTCCGCTGCTTCGTCAGGGTAGTCATAGGTGGGAACACCTGCCGCATTGAGAATGCCGCGCCCCTCCTGCACACTCTGCGCGCCCATCCAGCTCGCCAGCAGGGGCTTGCTCAGATCACTCACCATCCGCGCCACCTCGCGCGCGGTTTCAGCGGGATTCGTCATGGCCTGCGGAGTCAGAATGGCCAGCACACCGTCCACACCCGGGTCCGCCACCACCAGGCGCAGGGCCTTGGCAAAGCGCTGCGCATCCGCATCGCCCAGCACATCGACGGGATTGTGGTGGCTCCAGCTCGCGGGCAGCAGAGTGTTCAGCTCAGTCAGGGTCTGCTGCGAAAGTTCGGCCAGCTCTCCCTGCCCCAGCACCAGGGCATCCGTCGCCAGGGCGGCGGGGCCGCCCGCGTTGGTCACGATCGCGAGCCGGCGCCCCGCAGGCAGCGGCTGCTTCGCCAGCACCTCGGCCATGTCAAAGAGCTCTTCGATGCGCTCCACACGCAGCACGCCGCTCTGGCGCAGCGCCGCGTCCAGCACGGCGTCACTGCCGGTCATGGCTCCGGTGTGCGAAGCCGCCGCGCGCGAGGCCTCCGCCGTGCGCCCCACCTTGATCACCACGATGGGTTTCTGCGCCGCCACGGCCCGCGCCGCCGCCAGAAACGCCGCCGCATCATCTCCCACGGACTCCATGTAGATCACGATGCTCTGCGTCTGCGGATCATCGCCGAAATGCCGGATCAAATCTCCCCAGCCCACATCGGCCATGGCACCGGTGGAAACGAAGGCGCTGAAACCCACATGCTGATCATGGCTCCAGTCCAGGATGGCCGTGCACAATGCGCCGCTCTGGCTCAGGAAGGCCACCCGTCCCGGCCGCGCCATGCTGCTGGCAAAGGTGGCGTTCAGTCCGGAGTGCGGATTCATGAGGCCGAGGCAGTTCGGGCCGATCAGGCGCACGCCGTGCCGGAGCGCCGCGTTCTTCGCCTCTGCCTCCCGTTTCGCGCCTTCCGCGCCCGTTTCCTTGAAGCCCGCCGAGATCACCACCACGGCCTTCACTCCCGCGGCGCCTGCTTCTTCGACCAGCCCCGGCACGGTGGCCGCGGGCGTGACGATGATCGCCAGCTCAGGCACTTCCGGCAGCGCGGTGATGTGCGCATGACACTTCACGCCGCACACTTCCGACCGCCTGGCATTCACGGGAAAAACGGTGCCGGAAAAGCTGCGCAGATTGTCCCAGATCGCACGGCCGACACTGCCCGCGCGTTCCGTGGCGCCGATGAGGGCAATGCTGCGTGGCTGGAAGAAGGAGGCGAGAGACATGCCAGACTCTACGAATGGAGCAGGTGCTGTCTCGGCCCAGATTGCGCATTGTTGCGAACATTCTGGCGGCAGCGCTCCCCGAATGGCTCCGCTGCAACATGGCGGCTCCTCCATCGTTGTGGCGGCATGATCAAACTCCCCTGCCCCGCCCTAGCTTCTCTTTTCATTTCAGCGCTGAGCCTTTGGCCCCTGGCTCAGGCCGCCGAACCTCTCGCGCAGGATCATGTGGTGGTCTGGCACAATCCGGATCCCGAATACTATGTGGAGGGCCCCGGGCTGGCACGCATGGATGACGGCACGCTCATCGCCGCCGTGCCGGTGGTGCCGCGGGAAAAGTGGAGCGAGGAGCGCCGCGCGGAGCACAGCGTCACCCACATGCTGCGCAGCAGCGACGGCGGCAAAACCTGGCAGCACACCGCCGACCTGCCCTACTACTCCGCCGCGCCGTGGGTGCATGCCGGCAAACTGTACCTCTTCACCAACAAGGCGGGCCTCGGCAAAAAGCGCAATGCCGACCTGCTGCTGCTGCGCAGCGATGACGCCGGCAAGACATGGTCCACTCCTGTGACGCTTTTCACCGGCTATTACTGGAACTGCCACACAGGCATGGTGCAAAACGAGAAACACATCTACTGGGCCACTGATGACATGAGCTTTGGCATGCGGCGCGGCCCACGCCTCATCGCGGGAGATCTGACGGGCGACCCCATGAACCCAAAGGCCTGGCGCATCTCCGAGCCCGTGACCTATCCCGGCACGCCGGAAGGTCTCTACGATCCCAAGTTCACCAGCATGCCGGATCAGTTTCTCGAAGCCAATGTGATCGAGGTGCAGGGCCGCCTGCGCCTGCTCGCGGTGACGAAGATCAAGCGTCCGACCGTCGCGGGTCTGTGCACCGTGTTTGATGCGACGGACGACGGCACCAAGCTGGAGCTGAAGTTCACCCAGTTCAGCGCCATGCCAGGCGGCCAGCTCAAATTCTGCGTACTGCGGGACGAGCCCTCCCGGCTTTTCTGGTGCACGGCCAATCTCGTGGCGGACAGCCAGGACATCTTCGGCTGGCAGGCGGAGGCGCGGAAGAAAGACCGAATGAAGCCCAGCGCCAACGACCGCCGCTTTCTCATGCTGCAATATAGCATCGATGGACTGAACTGGTTCCCCGCAGGCTGCATCGCGCAGGCGCCCAAGATCTCCCAGTCCTTCATGTATGCACGCCCCGTGGTGGACGGCGATGACCTCGCCATCATCGCCCGCTCCAGCATCAAGGCGCCGAACCAGCACGATGCAGACACCGCCACGTTTCACCGCGTGAAAGATTTCCGGAAGCTCGCACTGAAGCTGGTGCCGGAAAAGGAGTGAGCTACTCCCCCCCCGCGCAGCAGGAGCCGCACTCGGTGTAGCAGTCGTCGCAGATAAGCTCCTCGCCAAACCTCGCCGCTCCCGGCCTGCCACAGCGTTCGCAGGCAGCTTGCGGCGTCTCGTTTGCTGCGCTGGTTGTCTCATCACTCATGCGTCATCTTCTTCTCGGCCTCCTCATCGCGCAAATCGCCTTTGCACAAAACAACGATCCTTTTCCCACGCCGCCGGATCAGAAAGGTCTGCAGGTCCAGATGGTGGAGGATGCGCTGGCGCTGGGCATTCACCATGCGGGCATCAATGTGAACCTCACCGCGTTATTTGATGCAAAAGCATCCAAACCGGAGACGCGTGAGTTTGTCTTCAATCAAAACTATCTCACTGCGCTGGACCGTCAGATCAAACCGCTCTCCGACAAAGGCGTCGTTGTTTACCTCATCCTCATCGCCTACCCCTCAAAGACCCCGGCCATCGACGCGGTGGTGCTGCATCCCGGACACCGCAAGGACTGCAAGTTCAGCGTCGGCGCGGTGAACACCGCCAGCGGTTATCTCGACGCGGTGATAAACCTGCTGGCGGAGCGCTGGAGCGGAGCGCACCCGGAGCATGGCCGCGTGTGGGGCTGGATCATTGGCAACGAGGTGAACTCGCACTTCCTCTGGAACAACATGGGGCTCGTGCGGCTGGAGACCGCCGCCAGCGAATATGAGAAAGCCTTCCGCATCATGCACAGCGCCATCCGCAGGCATTCGCAAAACGCCCGCACCTACCTCTCCTCCGACCATCACTGGAGCAGCAGCATGCACAACGTCAGCCCGCAGGAGGCCACGCCCGGACGCGACTTCCTCGACACTTTCGCACGTCTGGTGCGTGAGCGTGGCGACTTCGACTGGCATGTGGCCTGGCACCCCTATCCCGAAGACCTCGGCAATCCGCGCGCATGGGCGGATAAAACCGTCACCCATGATGACAACACCAACAAAGTCACTTTTAAAAATCTCGAAGTGCTGCCGCGGCATCTCGCCAAAACAGAATTGCTTTATCAGAACAAACCACGCCGCATCATTCTCAGCGAGCAGGGATTCCACACGCTGCCCACGCCGGATGGCGAGAAGCTCCAGGCCGCCGCCTACGCCTATGCCTGGGAGAAGATTCAGGCCCTCCCCACGGTCGATGCCTTCATTTATCATCGCCATGTGGATCATGCCCACGAGGGCGGCCTACGTCTGGGCCTGTGGCGCAATGCGCCAAACTCCGTGGCCGATCCATTCAGCAAAAAAGTCATTTACGAACTCTTTCAAAAAGCGGGCACACCGGCATGGCGCACCGCGGCAGATGCCCTGCTGCCCATGACGGGCCTGAAGACGTGGGCGCAGCCTGAGAAGTGATACGAATGTCGCAGATGAACACACATCTGTGCGAAGCACAGGCGCGGCGCCCGCGGATGGCACGCATGCTGCACAGGCATCCTGCCAGCACCTTCTGAAGATTGATTCATTCAACCCTTTCATCCCGCCTTGTGTCTTCACTTCATTCTGCCCTCCCGTTTTTACTCCATAAATGAACTCCTGCGCACCGCTTTGGTTCGTATTCAGTTCATGAACGATCTCTTGCGTTTGCCATCCGTGACGGCAGGCGGCAGAACCGGAACGCCTGCCGCGCCCGCAGTCGATGAAACCCATTGTTGAAATGCTCTCCCCTCTGGCCGCCGCCGAACCGGTGGTCTGCGAGGTCGTGCGCGGCAAAGACTTCGGCTGTGTCTGGCACTACCACCCGGAGTGTGAGATCACCCTCGTCCTGCAAGGCGGGAGCGAACGGCTGGTGGGAAACAACATCTCCCCGCTCACACCCGGCGACCTCGTCCTCATCGGCTCCAATGTGCCGCATGACTACCGCAACCACCCCCAGCCCGGCAGACCGGCCACGGGGGTGGAGGCCATCGTGGTGCAGTTCATGCCGCAGCTTCCCGGGCATGAGGACTGGCTGCAGCGCTCTTCCATGAAGCCTATCCGCCACCTGTTCCAGCGTTCCGGACAGGGTCTTGAGGTCACGGGCATCACCCGGCTCACAGCCACGCGCATGGTCCAGCAGATGCTGCATGAGCACGGCATGAAGCGGGTCATCTCCCTGCTTCAGCTTCTCGATCTCCTCTCCCATTCCGAAGAGCTCCGTGAAATCTCCTCCCCCGTCATGCCCCAGCCGCGTCCTGGCGCGTCCGACCGCGTCGGCGTGGCCTGCGAATACATTGCCTCCCATCTGCCCGAGCCCATTTATGTGGCCGACCTCGCGGCCATCGTGGGCCTGGGAAAAAGCGCCTTCAGCCGCCTGTTTAAAAAGAGCACAGGGCGCACGGTGCCGCAGTATGTGAATGAGCTGCGCATCGCGCGCGCCTGTCTTCTGCTGGCCGAGACGGATCTCACGGTCAGCCAGATCGCCATGGACTGCGGCTTTGTTTCACCGGCGCATTTCCAGCGCCAGTTCAGAGAGCATCAGCACTGCGTGCCTCTGGTTTATCGCAGCCGGGTGATGCGGTCGTCCTGAGTTTGTTCCGCTTGGTCTGCGGCTTTGCCGGGCCATGGCCTCAGTTTTCTTGCTGCTGCCCGGATGCCGACGCCTCATGCACAAATAGAGTCTTCTTTGCGCAATTCGGGGTCTGCATGATCGGATTGATGGTCACGCATATGCTTAACCGGCAGGGAGCTTATGCCACATTCCTTCTTTGTTTGCCGCCTTCGTCGTGCCTGCGGACTGGTCATCGCAGCGTTGCTTCTCTCCGCCGTCACCGCATCGGCACAGCTCACCTGGGATGCCAACACCTCCACCGCCGGCATCCAGGAAGGCGATGGCACCTGGAACACCACCTCCACCAACTGGTACAACGGCACCAGCAATGTGGCCTGGAACAACACCACCAATGCCACCACCACGGCGGTATTTGGTCTCAACACGGCCACGGCCGGCGGCACCATCACCGTGAGCGGCACCATCAATCTCGGCGGCATGAAGTTCAGCTCCTTCGCCTCAGCGCCCACCTTTGCGCACACCTTCACCGGCGGCACGCTGGCCTTTGCGGACAATGCCGTCATCGAAATGGCGGACCTCACCAGCACGGGCAGCACGACCAATCAGTTTGTGAATTTGAATTCCACTGTCACCGGCAACAACCTCACCATTCAACGCTCCACCGGCGCCTCAGGCTCGTTTCAATACCTGAAGTTCGGCGGCACCGCCAATGCGAACCTGGTGGGCACGCTGACCATCAAGGCCAACTCCGCCTCCGTGGGCATCTTTGTGCTGGTGGGGGCGGCGGCGGCAAACTCCTCCCTCTCCCGCGTCGTCGTGGAGTCCGGCAGCACCTACGCCATCAGCGGTGCGGGCAACACCTACGCCGTGCCGATGACCATTGCAGGCCTGGGCCAGAACAGCGGCGCCATCCGCCTGGACTCCAACAATCAAATTCTCAGCGGCGCCATCACCCTCAGCGGCAACGCACTCATTCACAGCAACACCACGACCACCGGCACCGTCATCAGCGCCGCCATCGGTGAAACCGGCGGGTCCCAGGGCTTCCAGCGCAGCGCCATTCTGTCCACGAGCACGGTGACCTTCACCGGCATCAGCAACTTTACCGGCTCCACCACCTGGGGGCGCACCAGCGCGAATGGAGGCGTCAGCATCTTTGATTTCACAGCAGCGGGAGCCCCCGTTTCAAACATGTTTTACAACGGCGTCACCGCCGGTGTGCTGAACATGATCGGCGGCAACAGCGGCTCTACCGGTTTCACGCTGCTCGGCAAGGCGGGGACCAGCAACAGCCAGGCTTTTGGCAATCTGATTGCGAACGGTTCCGCGAGCACGGTCGGCGGCCTGTCCGTGATCACGCTCATCTCTGACACAGGCGGCAGGATGGATCTCAGCCTGGGCACCATCACACGTTCGGGCCAGGGTCTGCTGGCGATCAACGGCGCGGCCGCGGGAGATGTCACCTCCACCTTGGCCAGCGGCTTCCTCGGCCCCTGGGCCACCTACCGCGGCTACGGCGGCACGGCGGGCTGGGCGCAGGTCGTCGGTGGAAAAGTGACCAATGGCTTTGTGGGAGACCTTCTCTACGCCACAGGCACGGCGATCTCTTCCCTCGCTGGATACTCCACCGGCGGCAATCTGAACGTCTCGGTCAAATCCACCGGCAACATCACCGTCACCGGCACCACCACCGATTTGAACACGCTGACCATGAACGACTCCTCCAGTGATCGTCTCATCGCGCTTCCCTCCAGCACGCTGCGTCTTGGCGTCACCGGCGGCATTCAGATCGATGCCGACGCACGCAGCCTTGTCATCGGCCAGTCTGGCTCCGCGGGAACACTGACGGCAGGCGGCAGCACCAATAACACGACCGGGCAGTTGATCGTAACCAACAACAGCAGCACCAGCACGCTGACGATCAATTCCCTCATCGCCAACAACGGCAGTGGCGCGGTCACTCTTCTGTTCAATAGCACCAGCGGTGGCAAAACCATCCTCACCAATGCCAACACCTACACCGGCGGCACCACGATCGTATCCGGCGTGGTCGAAATGCAGAATGCGGCGGCGCTAGGCAGCTCCGGCACGGTCACGGTGCAGGAGGGCGCCGCCCTGCAGCTCAGCGGCAGCATCAGCCTGACTCGCGCCCTGAGCATCGGAGGCTCGGGAACTTCCGCGGATGGCGTGATCCGCAACCTGTCCGGCAGCAACAGTCTCGGCGGCCTGGTCACGCTGCTGAGTCCCTCACGCATCAATGCGGACTCCGGAACGCTGACGCTCTTCCTCACCAGCACCTCCACCAACATCATCACCGGAACTCAGGCTCTCACCTTTGGGGGCGCGGGCAGCATTGTGGTCGGCAGTCGCATCGCCACGAGTTCGGGAATCCTGGTCAAGGACGGCACCGGTACGCTGACGCTGGCGGGCGACAACACCTACACCGGAGCCACCACCGTGAGCGCGGGCACCCTGAAACTGGGCAGCACGACGGGACTTGGGGCCAGCAGTTCGGTAACGATCAGCGCCGGAGGCACCATCGACCTCAACGGCCAGACCAGCGACCGCAACTACTCGATGAACGGCGCCGGCACGGCAAACATCGGCGCCTTGATCAACAGCAGCGGCATCACCGCCACGGTCACCGGCACCACGGCGCTGGGCAGCGCCACCAGCCTCGGCGGCTCAGGCAACATCACCATCAGCAACGCCACTGGTCTGACAGGCAACGTGCTTCTGACCAAGACCGGTGGCGGCACTCTCACCGTGATCGATTCCACCACCACCAGCGCCCGCACGGGCACCAACGAGATCGATGCGGGCACGCTGCGCATCCAGTCCGCCTCCGCCATCGCCCCGGTGGGCACAGGAGCCTATGCCATGAACGGCGGCACCCTGAGCCTGGGCTTTGATGTGGCCGATACGATGACCAACGTGGTGAATGTCATCAGCAGCAGCACGATCATCTCAGACCGTGCCAGTGCGGGCGCGGGCAGTTTTGTGCATACACTGAGCACGCTGACCATCGGCAGCAGCACGCTGACGGTGAAAGCCGGTGACAATGTGACCAGCGGCACGATCGGCCTGACGCTGGGCGCGGTAAGCATCGGCGGCGTCTCGATGCGGCCTGGCAATCCCGTATTCGACGTCCAGAGCTCGGCCAATGCCGCGATGACACTGACACTCGCTGCTCTGAGCGACCAGGCTATCGGCCCCCGCACCATCACCTTTCAAAACAGTGGCGCCGCAGCCAGCACGGTTGTCCTCGGCACGCTGGCCACCAGCCTGGTGGACGGCACCGTGGTGAACATCAACAGCGGCGCCAATGCCGGCGTCACCGTCAATATGAATGTGGTCGGAGCTCTGGGCGGCCTCTCCCAGGTGAACGTGTATGGCAACAGCACGCTGACCACCGGCATCACCAGCGTGGTGCTCGGCTCCCTCGGCGGCACCGGCACGGTCAATGCCAGCGGCGCGTTTACTTTGATCGTAGGCAATGCGAGCAATGCCACGCTTCTAAGCAGCACGTTCAGCGGCGTGCTGGCCAATGGCTCCGGAACCCTGGCGCTGACCAAGGCCGGACTGGGCACGCTGACACTCAGCGGCAGCACCTCCAACACCTACACCGGAGCCACCACGGTGAGCGCCGGCACTTTGATCCTGGGAAAAACGGGCGGCGCTGTCGCGGTTCCGGGTGCTCTGGCCATTGGCGCCTCCGCGGCCAGCACGGCGGGAAATGCCACGCTGCAGTTGAATGCCAGCGATCAGGCTGTCGCCGCCACGACGGCGCTGACCATGAATGCCGGCTCAACGCTGAATCTGAACGGTTTTAATCTCACTGTGCTCACCTGGTCCTCTTCGTTTGGCGCGACGGTCACGGGCTCCGGCATTCTGGCGATCAACAATACCAGCGGCACCCTCACCTTCACCGGTGTCAGTTCCATCAGCAGCAGCAGCACGCTGCAGCTCACCGCCACGGGTGCCTCTGCCAGCCGCACCATGGCCATGACAAATGTGACTGACCAGCTCACCATCAACGGCACCATCACTCAGGGCACCAATGCCGGAAACATCGTGGCGGGCAATTCCACCCAGACCGCGCTCGGCACCCTGATCCTCACAGGCACGAACACCTACACCGGATCCACCACGGTCAGCTCCGGCATTTTGAACATCCGCAGCGCCGCCGCCCTGGGCAGCACCGCTGGAACCACCACAGTCACCAGCGGGGCCACTCTGCAGATTCAGGGCGGCATCACGACCCTGGCGGAAACGCTGACTCTCAATGGTGGTTCGGGTTTTGCAGGCTCCAATGGCATCAACATGCAGACCGGCGCCTTCGTCAATGTGAGCGGCGTGAACAACTATGCCGGCACCATCACACTCGGCGTCTCCGCCGTCACCATCTCTTCGGACAGCGGCACGCTCAACCTCACAAATGCCGGCAATCTCGGCGGCGCCTTTGGACTGACGCTCGCGGGTGCTGGAGACGGCAGCATCACCAGCATCATCAACATCGGCGTGGGCGTCGTCACTAAAAACGGCACCGGCACCTGGACGCTCAAAGGCGTGAACACCAGCACTGGCGGCATCGTCATCAATGCGGGCACCTTGAAGCTCGGAGACGGCACCACAGGCAGATGGAACAACGCGCTTCCCCTAAGCTACACTGGCAGCGGCACCTTTGAGTTCGGTGGTTCCACCACCGCCAGCACGCAGGCCCTCGGGGCGCTCACCCTCACCTCCGGCAGTGGAGTGCTGAAAGTGGATGCCCCGGCCTCCGGCACCAATGCGCTGACCTTCGCCTCGCTCGTCACGCCCGCACTGGGCTCCGGGCTGAACATCGTCTCGCCAGCCGGCACCAGCGTGACCATCACCGGCACCTCCAACACGAACGGCATCATCGATCCGCGCATCACCTACAACGGCGCAAATTATGCCGCGTCCGCCTCCGGCGTCATCGGCGCTGCCGCCACCACCATGGCCAGCAGCAGCATGAGCGCGGGAAACAGCACTCCCTACCTCATCAGCGGCTCCTTCACGCAGACGGATTCCGTCACCATCAATGCGGGATTGAAATTCTCCGGCGGCGACACACTGACCCTCGGCAATGGCACGCTGCTCACGCTCAACAACGGCGCCAACACCGCCGGAGGCATTCTCGTCACCGGCGGCGTGAACGCCATCATCGCGGACGAAGGCACGGCCGCCGGCCTCACCACGGGCGGCGCCGGCGACCTCGTCATCGGCACGGACGCCGCGGGCGATAGCCTGGACATTCAGGTGGTCATCACCAGCACCACCACCGGCGGCCTCACGAAAAACGGCGCGGGCACCCTCACTCTCACGGCCACCAATGCCTACACCGGAGCCACCAGCCTCAATGCAGGCAGACTGGTGCTGGGCAACGCAGGCGCGCTGAGCACCTCCACCGCCACCGTGCAGGTGGGCGCGGTGCTCGATCTCAATGGCAAGATTGTCATCAACACCGCCGTGCTCAACGGCACGGGCATCAGCAGCGGCGGTGCCTTGATCAACAGCAGCGCTGCCGCAGCCTCCATCGGCGCGCTGACCATCGGTCTGGGCAATGGCACCGGCGGCATCGGCGCCAGCATCGGCGGCACCGGAAGCATCACCTCCACCGGCGTGCTCACCGGCAACAGCCTTCTCGTCAAATCCGGCTCCGGCACCCTGACTCTGGGAGACAATGCCGGCACCCCCCTGGCGAGCACACGCACAGGATACACCCGCATCGACGCAGGCACGTTGCGCATCAGCAATTCCACCTCCGCCCTCGGCACCTCCGCGGCGGCCATCATTCTCAATGGCGGCATTCTCAGCCTGGGCAGCACCGCATCGGTGGTGGCCTATCCCGTTTCGGTTACGGCGAGCTCCACCATCATCTCTGACGTTTACACCTCCGGTGCCGGACTCACTCACACGCTGGGCGTGCTGGCCATCGGCACGCAGACTCTGACCATCCAGGCCGGGGGCAATGTCACCACCGGCGGCACCAATGCGGGCGTCACATTCGGAGCCACCACCCTGCTCGGCAGCCCGACCTTTGACGTGCAAAGCCCCACCACCGCCGCGGCCGGCACCACCACGCTGACTCTCGGCGCGCTGAGCGATCAGGGTGTGGCAAAGACCATCACCTTTGCCAATTCAGGAGCCTCCACCACGAACAGCATTGTCATTCTCGGCACCGCCATGGCCAGCCTGGTGGACGGCACCATGGTGTACGTCAACAGCGGCCCCAACGCGGGCGTGACGCTGAATCTCAACCTCGCCGCGGCGCTGGGCACGCTGGCGCAGGTGACTGTGAATGGAAACAGCATCCTCAACATCGGCGCGGCGCAGACCATCGGCTCCCTGAGCGGCAGCGGCACGGTGACCGCCAGCGGCGCCTTTGCGCTGACTGTTGGCAATGCCAGCAGCGGCACGCCTTTGAGCACCAACTTTACCGGCACCCTTGGCAATGGCACAGGCACTTTGTCACTCACGAAAAGCGGTCTCGGCACGTTCACGCTCAGCGGCGCCAGCACCTACACCGGCACGACAACGGTGAGCCTGGGCATCTTGAAACTAAACAATGCCACCGCGCTGGGCTCCACCAGCGGAGTCACCATCAGTGCCGGAGGCACGGTGGACCTGAACGGCCAGACCACCGACCGCAATTTCAGCTCCGTCAGCGGCACCGGCCACGCAGGCCTCGGTGCCATCATCAACAGCAGCAGCACCATGGCCATCATGACAGGAACCCTGGTGCAGGGAGCCGCGGCAAAAATCGGCGGCAGCGGCGACATCTTCATCAACAACGCCGGCGGCATCACCGGCAGTGTTCTGCTCACCAAGGTGGGCAGCGGCACGCTGATGTTCACCAGCACCGCCAGCAGTGCGCGCAGCGGGACCAATCAGATCGACGAAGGAGTGCTGCGGCTTCAGGCGGCCACGGTCATCACGCCCGTCGGCACCGGTGCTTTTGCGCTCAACGGCGGCACCCTGAGCCTCGGGTACGATGCAGGCGGCTCGCTCACCAATGCCGTGAACATCTTGTCGAGTTCCACCATCATTGTGGACCGCGCCAGTTCGGGAGCCGGAGGCTTCACCTTCAGCCTCGGCGCGGTCATCACCGGCGACAGCACGCTCACCGTGAAAGCAGGTGACAACGTCACCAGCGGCAGCATGGGGCTCACTCTCGGCAGCATCACGATCGGCGGCCCCTCCATGGCCCCGGGAGATCCGGTCTTCGATGTGCAAAGCACCGCGAGCGCCGCGATGAACCTGACCCTCGGAGCCCTGACGGACCAGGCCATCGCCCCGCGCACCATCACCTTTCAAAACAGCGGCAGCACCGCCAGCAGCGTCACCCTCGCCACCGCGGCCACCAGCCTGCTGGACGGAACGGTGATCAATCTGGCCAGCACCGGCGGCGCCCTGACCCTCAGCGCCAACATCACCAGCGCGCTTGGCACTTTTGCCCAGATCACCGTGGGCGCTGGCAACACGCTTTCCCTTGGAGCTTCGCAGACTATCGGCGCTCTGAACGGCTCCGGCACCGTAACTGCCACCGCCAACTCCACACTGACGATTGGCAACGCCCTCAGCACGACCGCGGGCAGCTCCACCTTCAACGGGGTGCTCTCCGGAAGCAGCCTGTCGATTGTGAAATCAGGATCAGGCAGCCTGACACTGGGCGGCTCTGACTCCAATACCTTCAGCGGCTCGGCAGGCACCGTCATCAACAGCGGCACTCTCATTCTCGCCAAAACCGGCGGCGCCGTCGCCATCTCCACCAATGTGACGGTCGGCACGGCCAATGGCACGTCAGGCACAGCGGTTCTTCAGCTCAATGGCAGCGAGCAGATCGCCAGCACCGCGACGCTAACTGTGAATGCGAGCTCGACCGTGAACCTCAACGGCAGCAACCAGACGCTGGGAAATCTCAATGGCTCTCCCGGCGGTACGATCTTCAACAACGCCACCGGCACCAACAGCACGCTCACCATTGGCTTCGGCGATGCGACCGGGGGCCTGTACCAGGGAAGCATCGCCGACAACTCCGGCGGCACCGGCACCGTCGCACTGACCAAGACCGGCAGCGGCACGGCCACGCTGGGCGGCTACAACAGCTACAGCGGCGCCACCCTCGTCCAGGATGGCACCTTGCAGGCTGGCAGCGGCGGCATCGGCACCACCGGCACGGGGGCGGTCACTGTACAGGATGGCGCCACGCTTCTTGGCACCGGCATCGTGCAGGGCTCCAGCTTCACTGCGGCGGCCGGTTCCACCATTCAGGCCGGTGACAGCAGCGCCCAGGCCAGCTTCGGCACGCTCACCTTCAAACCAGCCTCCGGCTCCGGTGTCATCGATTTCCAGTCCGGCAGCACCGTCATCCTCGACATCACATCCGGGGGCACGGCGGATCTGCTCAGCATCGCCGGCACCGGCAGCAACACGCTCCTGTTCAATGGCAACCTCACCGTCTCAGCCACAGCCTTCGTCCCCACCGTGCCGATGGTGTTCAATCTGCTCGACTGGTCAGGCCTCTCCGCCTCTCCCATCTTTGCCAGCCGCTTCAATTATACCGGCAGCCTCTTTGGCAATGGCGATGAAGCCAGCGGCCTGGATCTTCCGGACATTTCCGGCACGGGTTTTTACTGGGACATCAGCAGCTTCACGGTCAACGGCACCATCATTCTCGTGCCCGAGCCCTCGCGCATGATGCTCCTGGCGCTGGGGCTGGCCATGCTCCTGGTGCGACGCCGTCGCTGAGCTTTCCTAAGTAGAAAAAATGAGGTGCACAAAAAGGGTCACCTTCGCCTCATTTAGCGTCTGCTCGGCGTGCCCGATGGTCCCGCCTTTGCTTAACAGACAGGGGCCATGCCTGCCCCTTCCGCCATTCATCCCCGGACTTCGATGCTGCTCTGCTGCGCGCTACGGCTCGCGCTCTTTGGCTTTCCTGCGTTTTCTTTTGCCGCCTCCACTCTGACCTGGGATGCTGATGGCACCGCAGGCGGAGCCACGGGAGGCAGCGGCAATTGGGACACCACCTCCACCTTCTGGAACAAATCCGGCACGATGGTTTCCTGGATCAATGCCAGCAACGACATCGCTCTCTTTGCAGGCACGGCTGGCACGGTGACTCTCACCGAGGCCATCACCACCGGCGGGATCACTTTCAACACCGATGGCTACACCCTGGCGGGAAATGGCAATACGCTGACGCTCGGCGGCAATGTGACCGTGACCAATGCAAACACCCTGGCCCTGCTGCAGACCAACATCACCCTCTCCGCCAATTCGGGCTTCGCCGGATCTGGAAACGCGACCTATGACACCGGCTACAACATCACCGGCGGCAATTTCACCCTCACTAAAACAGGAAGCGGCACGCTCAATTTCAAAGGCACGATCACAGACGCGGGAACTCTGACCTTCAGCGCCGGCGCCACCAATTTCTCCGGCAGTGCCACGCGCAGCACTTATTCGACTTCGTACGGGCTCACGGTCAGCGGCGGCACTTTGAATGTCACGGGCACGCTGGGCAGCGCCGCCAATCCCACCGGCCAGACCGCATTCTCCGGCGGCAGCGTCACCAATTTTTCCGGCACCGAATATCTCTCCGGCGGATCATCCACGCTTCGCATCGGAGACACCTCCAGCGCCACGGTGAATGTGACGGCGGGCACGCTCACCTTGGGCACAAGCTCGGGAGGGCTGGTGGTAGGGCGCAGCAACCCCTCTGGCAACGGCCTCCTCAGCATTTCAGGCGGCTCAGTCATCGTGACGAGCAGCTCCAATGTCATCCGCATCGGCGCGGGTTATTCGGACGCGGAAAGCAGCGGGGCCAGCGTGGTGACTCTTTCCGGCACGGGCCTCTTTGACACCGGCACTGCCTTTAACACAACGACCGGCGTCCTCCTGCTAGGCTCCAACCTCAGTGGAAACACCACCAGCTCCGGCACGGTCAATCTGGATGGCGGGATTCTGGCCACAAACCGCACCATCACCGGAGGCAGCGTGGGTGCCTCGATCTTCAACTTCAACGGCGGCACCCTCAAAGCCAACGGAGCCAACATGACTCTGAGCACCACGCTGACCACGGTCAATGTGCGCAATGGCGGAGCGGTGATCGACACCAATGGATTCAATGTCACCATCGCCCGCGCCCTCACGCACTCCAGCATCGTGGGTGACAACGCCACCGATGGAGGCCTGACCAAAAACGGCCTCGGCACGCTGACACTCACCGGCACGGACGCCAGCACCTACACCGGCATCACCCTCATCAATGCCGGCGAGCTCGATCTCTCGAAAACTTCCGGCGTCAACGCCATCGCCGGAGACATCACCCTCGGCAATGGAACCACGGGTGCGGTGCTCAAGCTCATCAACAGCGACGAAATCGCCGACACCAGCCTCATCACCTTCTACGGCAGCGGCGCCAGTGCGGGCATCCTCCGCCTCAACAACAAAAGCGAAACTCTCGGCGGCCTCAGCAGCAGCGGTGGCGCGGGCATCGTGGAAAACGAGTCCGGCAGTGCGTCCACCGGTACGCTCACGGTCAATCTCGCCTCCGGCTCCCAGACCTTCAGCGGCATCCTGCGCAACGGCGACAGCACCGGCACCGATGGCACGCTCGCTTTCACCAAATCGGGCGCGGGCACGCTGACGCTCAGCGGTACGAACACCTACACTGGCGCGACCATCGTCAATGCCGGCACCTTGATCCTCAGCGGCATCAGCACCTATGCAGGCAGCCTCACCATCAATGGCGGCACCTTGAACCTCTCCAGCGGCAATACGTTTTCCAGCACCACGGCCATCGGCGGCGGTACGCTGCTCGTCAGCAGCGCCAGCACCTTCGGCGGAACCATCACCATCACCTCGGGCGGCACGCTGCAGTTTGGCACAAACAATGCGGTCTCTTCCACGGCGCTCCTTCTCACCGGCGCGGGTGGCGGCAGCGCAGCCACGCTGGATCTCGGCGGATACTCCTGGACCTCCGGAACCCTCACCTTTTACGATGCCACCTCATCCCCCACCAGCCAGGGCACCATCAGCATCGGCAGCGGCGGATTGCTGACGCTCGGCGGCAATGTGACTCTCAGCGCCACCAACAATGCCCTCGGCGCCCTGATCACGGGCGGCACGCTCGATCTCGGCGCGGCCGCGCGCACCTTCACCATCGGCGACAGCAGCAATGCCGCGCACGACCTCACCATCACCTCCGCCATCACCTCGACCAGCGGTGCCTTTGGCATCGTCAAAACCGGTGCCGGCAATCTGCTCCTGAGCGGCAGCGTCAACATCGCCGGCAGCGTGACCGTTTCCGCCGGCGTGCTGGAAGTCTCCGGCGCCTTCACCACGGGAACCGCTAGTACTTCCGTGGGCGCCGCCTCCGGCGCCAGCCTGCTGCGCCTGAGCACCGGTGCCGACTACTCGACCACCACGCTCTCCCTCGGCAACAGCACCAGCAATCAAGGCGCGCTCTCCATGCGCGGCGGCGCGCTTACCATCACCACCACCAGCACACAGTCCGGCATCAGCCTGGGCGGAGCTGGCTACGGAGCGCTGTCACTGGCCTCCGGCACCATCACCACGAACCGCGTGGATTCTCTCGATGGCACCACCAGCACCGCCATCTCCGTGCTGCAGGTCAGCGGTGGCACACTGAATACGGCGAACTACATCATGTTTCGCAATGAGCGCTGGGAGTTCACCGTCACAGGCGGCCAGGTGGTACGAACGGGGGATGCCATCGCGCTGGGCTTTCGCAGTGGAGGCAATGCAGCCACCGCCACCACCACCGCGCAGGGGGCCATGACGATGGCTGGAGGCGTCGTGAATAATGCTGGCCTGAGCATCACCATCGCCCAGCAGAACAATAACACCGCGCTGGGCACCACCTATCTCAATCTCGATGCGGGCACCTTGATCACCAATCAGATCGTCCACTACAACAACACCGGCGCCGCCAACAATGCCATCGTCAATTTCAACGGCGGGCTCCTGCAGGCCGCAATCACTTCCACCGCCTTCATCTCAGACAGCGGCACCGGCGGCACTGGAACGCTCACCACATACGTCAATGGTGCCTTCGGCAGCTTCAGCGGCGGCGCTGTGGTCAATACCAACGGCTACAATGTGACCATTCCCATCGCGCTGAACACACCGACGGGGAACGGCATCACCAGCATCGCCGTTACCGACGGCGGCAGCGGGTACTACGGTGCGCCGTATGTGGAGATCAGCGGTGGCGGCGGCTCTGGAGCCACGGCCTTCGCCACGGTGGATCTCGATCCTGCCAGCGCCACCTATGGCAAAGTGCTCAGCATCACCATCAGCAATCCCGGCGTCGGCTACACCTCCACACCCACGGTTGCATTGCTCGGTGCTGGCGGCAGCGGCGTGGTGCTGGGCTCGATCACTTCCGCTGCGAACACTTCCGGTGGCCTCACGAAAAGCGGCCTCGGCATCCTCACCCTTTCCGGCAGCACTTCCAACACCTTCACCGGCACATCCAGCGTCAATGCCGGCGAGCTCGATCTGTCAAAAACCAGCGCCACCGCCATCGCAGGAAACCTGACCATCGGTGATGGCACGACCACCGCCGTGGTGAAGCTCATCAACAGCGACCAGATCGCCGACACCAGTGTCATCACTTTCACGGGCAGCGGCGCCAGCGCCGGCATCTTCCGCCTGAACAACAAGAACGAAACCATCGGTGGACTCAGCAGCATCGGCGGCGCGGGCATTGTCGAAAATGAATCCGGCGCCTCGGGAACAGGCACGCTCACCGTCAATGTCGCCTCCGGCTCACAGACCTTCAGCGGCACGCTGCGCAATGGCGATGGCAGCGGCACCGACGGCACGCTCGCTTTGTCCAAAACCGGCGCGGGCACGCAGGTGTTCACCGGCACGAACACCTACTCCGGTGCAACACTCGTCAGCACGGGCGTGCTGCAGGTCGGCAGCGATGGCTCCGGCACCTCAGGCACGGGCGCTGTCACAGTGCAAAATGGCGCGACGATCCTCGGAACGGGCATCGTCAAAGGCAGCAGCTTCACCGCCAGCAGCGGCTCCACTGTGCAGGCGGGCGATGGCTCGGCACAAAACAACTACGGCACCCTGACCTTCACGCCGGTGTCTGGCTCGGGCGCGCTGGATTTCCAGGCAGGCAGCTCCGTCATCCTCGGCATCAATCCTGGCGGCACTTCCGATCTCCTCAGCATCATCGGCACCGGCAGCAACACCCTGCTCTTCAACAGCAACCTCACCGTCACCGCGGACGCCTTCGTCCCGACCGCTCCGGCGGTATTTAATCTGCTCGACTGGTCCGGCCTCTCCGCCTCGCCCACCTTCGCCAGCCGCTTCACTTTCACCGGCTACCTCACCGGCAATGGCGATGAAGCCAGCGGCCTCGATCTCCCGGACATCTCCGGCTCCGGCTACTACTGGGACATTCATAACTTCACCAGCGACGGCACCATCGCCCTCATCATGCTCGCGCCCGAGCCTGCGCGCACGCTCCTGCTCGGCATGGCACTCGGGCTTGCGATGCTGCGGCGCAGACGTCTCAGAACGTCTCGTCCTTCTTCGGCTGGGTGTCGGCGGGCTTGATGGGGACGACGGGGATGATCTCCTCTGCCTTCACCATGGCCTTGTCCCCAGGTTTCTGCGCGGGTTTCTCTGGGGTGGGCGCAGGCTTGGCGGCCACCACCGGCGCGGGCTTCGGTTTTGGCCTGGGCTGCGGCAGCAGCAAAGCGTCCACGCTTTTGCGCTGATCCGCCAGCGTGGGATCCACGCAGAGCTTTTCCAAAACGGCCCCTGGGTTTTTGACCCGGGAGGCCAGGTAGTACACCGCGATGGCGGTGGCATACGCGGAGCCGGGGCTGATGTTGTTGTAGTATGAGTTGTTGGACGGCGTCACGTGCCAGAGACTGATGTGCGCCTTGTTCAGCTCCACGGGCACATCCAGCCGCCATGCCTTCCAGACCTGTCCGGGCAGGTTTTCCAGGGCTTTGAAGCGCGCCCGCGAACTGCTGGTGATGTACGTCCGGCGCAGCTTCGCGCCCCAGGCCCCGTCCGCATCCGCACCGAGGATGAGATATCTTATGAGCTGGGTGGTTATCTCATCAGCCAGCACCGTGTCAGGCTCATCCCCCTGCAGCGGACGCATCAGCGGCAGGAAAAGGTCGATGCGATCGTTGTTGATCCCCTGCGGGCGCTGTGCGGGCTTCGGCCACAGCACCTTCAGCAGCTCCTGGTACGCGGTGTTCCTCCCCATCGCCCCCGCGTTGTATTTGGTCTGAAACTTCGCCAGCTTGTCCATGCCCACGGCGCGGCCGATGCTGTCCAGCGCGGAGATGCCCATCGCAGCGCTCGTCGCTGTGACGGGAGAGTCGAGCGCGGGAAAGCTCGCAGGATCCACCGGCACGGCGAGGAATTTGCTGAAGGCGTCGAAGTCTTTGACGGGCTGGTGAAAATTGCACTCGCTCCATCCGCCGCGCTCCGGCAGCAGCGCCACTAGCGCATTGGCCGCCCGCGCCAGCACGGCCATGGCTGCTTCCGGCGGCACCGTGGCCTCGTTCATTTGCGAGCCCGCTGTGGGGCCTTTCGGTCCGGTCGCCGTCGCGCCTATCTTCTGCACGGCATCGTAGGCCGCCGGCATCAGCGGACGCTGCGAGGTCTTCGGCAGGTGCTTCGTCTCCGCGCAGACAGACAGCGCATGCAGCGCCACCCAGGTGCTTTCCATGTCCGCGGAGCGCTGGTTGTAAAAGAAATCCGTCGCCCCCGCAAACTGCACCTTCTCCGTCATCATGTCCTCCCACGTCATCGGAAACTCCACCGTGGCAAACTTCAGCGCCAGATGCGTCCAGCTGTCCGCATATTTTTTCAGCCGGTTGCGCGCGCCTTCGGCCTGGGAGAGCAGCACCTGGTTGGCCTTGGTGGGGCGTTCCTTCTGCTTGGCCTGCATGCGGTTCACCTCGGCCTCGCTCGCCAGGTAATCGCTGATCAGCACGGAAATGAGGCGCGGGTGAAAACACATCGGCCCCCACAGCCCACGCGCGGGTCCATCCGTGATCTGCCCGTCCAGCAGGCGTGACGCCAGCTTTTCCGCCCAGTCCGCGGCGATGCTGTCGTCCGTCTGTGCCATCGCCACCGCCAGCCATGCCACATTCCACGTCTGATCCGGCGGACCATAGGTGTCCAGATAAAGCATGAGGTTCTCCACCATGTGCACCATCACCGGGTCGTTCTCAGGCACTCCGGCGGCACGCAGCGCCGTCAGCGCCATGGCCGAGTCTCCTATCAGGCTGTAGCTCCAGGAGGTGTCTCCCACATGCTCATAAATCGGCTGCTTGTAGATCCTTTCCAGCGGGCCGTTCGGGTCATAGCGAATATGCGTCTCCTTGCGCGTGCCTATCTGCTTCGTCGGCTGCTGCACAATGCGGCGCACCGGAGGATCTCCCGGCGAAGGGCCCGGGGTCAGCACCACCATGTCGGTGTATTCATAGATGGGCACATCACGCTCGATCAGCCGGTATTTGAGCGGCACGTCCTTGTAGCCCGTCAGCGTCACCTTCTGGATCGGCGGGATGATCCAGCCCTGCGGATCTGCCTGCGCAAATTTCTTCAGCGTCAGCACCCCCTGCGCCAGAGCCGTCTGCGTGGCATAGTTCATGTCGGTTTCAGACACCTGCGGGATCTCGCCGGCCGCAGCGGGCGGACCGTCCGCCGAGTGACCAGGCTGCCAGGCAGCGATGGTTAAAGACAAAACCAGACAGCACATCCTCAGCAAGGGATGCCTGGGCGTGAGCTTTGCATGCATGGTGCTTCCTCCTGGTAGGTTGGCGGACGGGTTGCGCGTAATGCCCGCGGATACAGGCACGAGCCCATAACGCGTTCACCCCGCCGTTTTATTCTGGAAATAAACCGGGTGTCAAGCCTTGAAGGGCAGACAATCAATCAGCCGGGCTTGCGGGCCCGGCTGATGCAAAAGTTGATGATGTATGTGAGAAGCCGTTCGCTTACGCCTTGGGCGTGTCAGCCGTGCTCTCCGGCAGCTTGGGCGCCTTGATGTAGTCCGCGGGAAGTTCGCCCTTCAGCGACTTGAGGAAGGTGATGATCGAGGCGGTCTCTTCATCGCTCAAAGTCTTGCCAAGCTGGTGCTCGGCCATTTTTTTGACCATCTCATCCAGCGTCTTCACCGAGCCGTCATGCAGGTAAGGGTAGGTTTCAGTGATGTTGCGAAGGCTGGGGACCTTGAAGAAACCCTTCTCACCCACGTTCTTGGAAATATCCGCACGTCCGTTGTCCTTGAGGTCGGGCCAGGCTTTGATGAGGCCGAGCTTCTGATACATCATGCCGCCCACACCGACACCGTTGTGGCAGGTGACACAGCCGGTTTTCACAAAGATGGAAAAGCCCTTCTTCTCCTCCGCGGTCAGGGCCTCCTTGTTGCCTTTGAGATAGGCGTCCCACTTCCCGGGCGTGAGCAGCTTGCGCTCAAAGGCGCCCACGGCCTTGCCGAAGTTGTTGTAGTTCACTGGGTCGGCCTCGCCGGGGAAGGCGGCCTTGAAGGCCTCCACGTAGCCGGGCATGCTTTTGAGCACCTTGACCACAAAGGCCTCGTCCGGTGCGCCCATTTCCACGGGGTTGAGCACCGGGCCTTTCGCCTGCTCCTCCACGCTGGGCGCGCGGCCATCCCAGAACTGCGCGATGTGCAGCGCGGCATTATACACCGAAGGCGAGCTGCGGCCGCCGAGCTTGCCTTCGTGGCCTGGCGAGAAGGGCAGGTTGTCGTTGCCATATTTTTCCAGGATGTGGCAGGAATTGCAGGACATTTTGCCACCTTTGGAAATGCGGGTCTCATAGAAGAGCTGGCGGCCGAGATTGATCTTCGCCTCCGTCAGTTCGTTGCCGGCGGCCGCTGCCTCCGCAGGCAGTGGCATGAACATCGGCAGGTACTGATCTGACAGATCGACCTGCGCAAAGGCGGAGGCGGTGCTCAGGCCGGCGAGAAGGGCAAGGATGCGTGCGGTGGAGTGCATGAGAGTGTGGTGTTGGGAGGCAGCGACTCGATACGTGGCGTGGAAGCCGCGGGTTTCAAGCGAATGCACAACCGCATGGCATGAGACGATTTCTCAACATCAACCACAGCTTCAAATTGACGAAATCCCCGCCGCGCAGCTAGGCTCATCAAATGTTCTCAAAATCTTTTCTTCTTCTGCTGCTCACCGCAGGCAGCGTGGCCCTGGCCCAGGAGCAGCCCGTGGGCGATGGCAAGACCGATGACACCGCGGCCATTCAGCATCTTTTTGACACCCTCGGCAGCGTGAAGCTGCCCAAGGGCACCTACCTGCTCACGCAGACCGTGAAGATTGATCTCGCCAAGACCGGCTTCGCGGCGCTGACCGGAGACGGCACCGTGCGGCTGATCATGGCGGGTGAAGGCCCTGCCCTGCATTTCGTCGGCACGCATGAGGGCTCGGCGGACCCCGCCAGCTTCAAACCCGAAGTCTGGGAGAGCCAGCGCACACCCATGGTGGACGGCATCGAAATCGTCGGCGCGGACGACAAGGCGGACGGCATCGAGGCCACCGGCACCATGCAGATCACCCTCAGCCGCGTCGTCATTCGTGAATGCCGCCACGCCGTGCATCTCTCTGTACGCAACCGCAACGTGCTCATCTCCGCCTGCCACTTCTACAACAACAAGGGCATCGGCGTCTTCTACGACAATGTGAACCTGCACCAGTCCAACATCGTCGGCAGCCACATCAGCTACAATGATGGCGGCGGCGTGGTGTCCGTGGGCGGAAACGTGCGCAACCTCCACATCGGCACCTGCGACATCGAGGGCAATCACGGCAAGGACGGCCCGCCCAGCGCCAATGTGATGCTCGACTCCCGTGGCGGCTCCATCGGCGAGGTGGCCATCACCGGCTGCACCCTGCAGCACACCCACAAGTCGCCGGACTCGGCCAACATCCGCATCATCGGCTCCGGCACAGACCCCTCCCTGCTGCGCCGCTCCGGGCGGGAAACCACCCGCGAAGGGAACGTGACCATCACCGCCAATGTCTTCAGCGACGTCCAGGTGAATGTGGAGGTCCGGCACTCCCGCGGCGTCACCATCACCGGCAACACCTTCTGGGAAGGTTTTGAGCACGATCTCATCGTCGCGGACTGCGACAACATCGTCATCACCGGCAACAACTTTGACCGCAATCCCCGCTACCTCGTCAATGGCAACGACAATGCGGAGAAAAACGGCATCCTCATCCAGCGCTGCACGGACAGCATCTTCAGCAACAACATCATCAGCGGCGTGTGGAGGCAGCGCGCGGCGGTGGACGTCGAGTCCTGCAGCCGCCTTCAGATCTCCCACAACAGCATCCTGGACTCCGACGGCAACGGCCTGCGCCTCGAAAAGGTGACCGGCAGCATGGTCGTCGGCAATATCATCCGCGATGACCGTGCCGAGGAAAAGCGCAGCAAGGAATCCTCCCTCAGCGTGGTGGAAGGCAAGGACAACGTCGTGGAGCTCAATGTGCTCGGCACCAAATAGCGCTGCCATCCGCGAATGACCACTGCATCCGCCACATGGCTGCTGGCCCGCGCCCACGGCCGCATGCTGCGGCACAAGCTGCGCTTTGGCCTGCGTGAAAACCGCCTGCTCAGCGCCACCGTTGCGGGCTTTCTCGGCCTGTACAGCCTCGCCGCCTACCTGCTGGTGGCACGCGGCCTGGAGTTCATGATGAAGCTTCCCCTCATCGGCCCCCTGCTCACGGAGCGGCTGGTGTTTCTGCTGTTCTTTTTCTTCCTGGTCATGCTGGTCATCTCCAATGCCACCATCACCGGCATGAGCCTCTTCCGGCGCAAGGACATGGAATGGCAGATCGCGCTTCCCCTGCCCCCGCGCAGCCTCGTGCTGTGGAAGACGCTGGAGGGCATGCTGCTGGCAAGCTGGGGCCTCCTGCTGCTCAGCACCCCCATCCTCCTGGCGCTGGCTCAGAGCTACAAGGCGGATGCGAAGTTCCTTCTCGTAGTCCTTCCAGCGCTGCTCGCACTGGTGATGATCGCCGCCAATGTTTCGACCTGGCTGCTCATCATCCTGGTGCGCTGGTCCCGGCGCTGGATGTGGAAGCCCCTGGTCCTCATCCTCGTGCTTCTTCTCGTCCGGACCCTGCCGATCTGGCAGTCCAGCGTCGAGACTTTCAACTCCGGCGACATGAGCGCGAGCCTGAATCAGATTCTCAAACACACCGAGATCTGCATGCATCCCCTGCTGCCCAGCTCCTGGGTGGCTGAAACCATCCAGGCCGCCGCGCGGGGCATCTCTGAGCGCGCCCTGTTTTTCAACCTCGTTCTGCTGGCCAATGCGCTGATGAGCATTCTCATCACCACCCGCATCGCCAGCGCCTTCTATTACCCCGCATGGAACCGCATCATGAGCGCCGCGCCAGGCGCCGGCAGCAAGGCCAAAGCCGCGGCACCCCGGCCCCAGTCCAGCGCCAAAAATCACTGGCTGCGGCGCATGCTCGGCCTGGACCGCGCCTCCTTCGCGCTTCTGGTGAAGGAAGTCCGCACCTTTCTGCGCGAGCCTGTGCAGTGGGGCCAGACGGCCATCATCTTCGGCCTTCTGCTGCTCTATTCGATGAACCTGCGCAAGCTGGGCTATGATTTGCAGAGCCCGTTCTGGATCACCGTGGTCAGCCACCTGAACCTGCTGGTCTGCTGCCTGGCTCTCTCCACCCTCACCACCCGCTTCATCTACCCGCAGTTCAGCCTGGAAGGACAGCGCCTCTGGATTTTGGGGCTCTCCCCCCTGCCCCTGCACCGCGTCCTGGCCCTGAAGCTCCGCCTCAGCGCCAGTGTGCTGGCTCTCGTCATGGTCACCTTGGTCGTAGTTTCGGGATTCTCTCTCGGCCTGCCCGGGCAGCGCATCCTCTTTTTCAGCGCGTCCATTTTGTTGATGAGCTACGGCCTTACCTCCCTCGCGCTCTCTCTCGGCGCGCTGGTGCCGAACTTCCGCGAGTCCAATCCCGCGCGCATCGTCTCCGGCTTCGGCGGCACCGTCTGTCTCATCGCCAGCTTTGTTTACATCGTCGGCGGCATCGTCCTGCTTCTGATTCCTTCCTGGCAGAATCTCCGCCAGGATGCGGTGACCTTGGTCCGCTATAACACTCAGATCGAACTCGCCGCCCTGGCTGGAGTGGCTTTGCTCACCGTGGTTTTTGGTGCCCTGCCTTACTTTTTTGCTAAAAGGCAGACGAAAAATCTGGAATATTTAAGACATCTGTAGTATCTGGATATTGGAAATAATTTCCAGTACTCCCATGATCACTCGCAAAGCATCTGCTCCCGCCCCCGTTAACGGTCACCATGAGGACAATCTCCTCGTCTTTGAAGATGCTCCCGAGTTCATGGACGGGCATGCCGTGACTTCCTCGCTGGAGAATGTGGACTCCAAGGTCAAGGCCGCGCAGGAGCAGCTTCTTGAGCTCCGCCGGCAGCAGGAGGAGATCGAACGCCAGAAGCAGCATCTCGAAGCCCTCCGCATCAAGCAGGAGCGCTTTGTCGCCGGAAAGCGCGACCTCCTCGAAAAAATCAGCCGCTCCGCCAGCCTGGTGGAACGCGAACTCTACGACGCCCAGAAGCGCGTGGAGGACCTCGCCTCCATCCACGACGACTTCCGCCGTCATCAGGAAATTTTGAAATCCCTCCAGCCCGAAAAATGGCACCGCGCCCAGGTGAGCGAGGAGCTTGACTCCGCCCTGGCCGCGATTGACGACGCCGAAGGCGACTACGCCAAAGGCATCCGCCGCCTCCACGCCATGGGCCCGCAGGAGGGCGTCTCTGCTGGCGGCCCCGTCAGCCTCGATGAAGCCAATGCTCCAGTGATGCCCGCTTTCACCTCCAGCGCGGACGACCTTCAGACCTGGCTGCGCCGTGGCTTTGCCTTCACCCTTCCGCTCATCGGAACGGTGATCGTCGCCATCGTCCTGATCCGCCTCATGTTCTGATTTTCATCCACCCTTCACCGCATCTCCTTATGGCTCTGTTTTCTGGCAACCGTAAAGTCCGCTCACGTCGTTCGAAGCCTGCCCCGGCCTTGAAAGAGGAGGCCTCGCCCAAGAGCAAGTCGCGCCATCTGACCAAACGCGCGGATGAACTCAACAGCCAGATCCATCGCCTGGAGTGCTTCATCACCGCCGCACCGCGCATCCAGCGCCAGCACCGCCTCGCGAACGTGAACATGGTCCCGCCCATGGAGCTCTCAACGCCGGCGCCGCGCAGTCGTCGCGTCCCCATCGCCAAGCGCCGCGCCCAGCGCAGCGAACGCCTGCGACTCCTCACCGAAGGCCTCCTCGTCGTCGGCTCCATCGCCGCGGTCCTCGGCTGGCTGAACCAGTGGTTTCACTTCTGGAGCTGATTACGGCAAGCGGGACGCTTACCGGAAGACCATTGGGCTTTATTTCATGCCAAGACTAACTCGTCAGCTGCTCCAAGGCATCAAGCTTACGATGAATTTTCGTGAGCATAATCCGCCACATTTCCATGCATCTTACCAGGGCGATGAGGTTGCCATGCTATTCAACGGCATAGCGCTTGTCGGCAGCCTGCCTCAGGCGCAGTTGAAGCTTGTCTCTGAGTGGGCTATCTTGCACCAGACGGAGCTCACTGAACGCTGGAATCTGGCGCTCGCCGGCTTAAATTTCACCACCATTGACTGACACGCCATGAGCACTATCCTCGACACCCGGCCAACGCTGCTGGACTGCAAAGTCACCACGTTACGTGTCACGGACGAGCATCGTCTCACCCTGCGCTTTCGTGATCGCCTTGTGGCAGAGCTTGATTTCACCGATGAGGTGAAGGAAAATCACGGCCCGATGGCGGAGCCCTTGCGCGATCCCTCCTACTTCGCCCAGGTGACCATTGAAGACGGCGTGATCACATGGCCTAACGGCTACAACATTGATCCGGTAACGCTGCACAGCTGGGCAAGCCAGGGCTTCATCACCGCGTGATCGCAAAATAGCGGCGCAGCCGCTTCATTGGTTTGGACAACCACGGTCAGCCATCGTCAACGACTGTAAACAACCGTCCCACCCCGCCCCTACTCGCGTGCGGGCCACCGCCCTGACGCTGAAAAGGCGCGCCCACGCCGATTTCCTGTTGCCGCCATACGGCGGTCAAAACCCCAACCCCTCAATGTTATGACTGCAACAGAAACCAAAGGCAACTGGAACATCCTCAAGGGCAAGCTCAAACAGAAATGGGCCAATCTGACGGACGACGATCTTCAGTTTGCGGAAGGAAAATCGGATGAGCTTATCGGCCGCATCCAAAAGCGCACCGGCGAATCGCAGGAAGCGATCAAACGCTACATGAAGGAAAACTGCGACAGCGAGTGCGGCTGCCATTGATGCTTCAGCGGCCCGGCATGCCCTTCTGAGTGTATGCCGGGCCCGGTGCTGGCTCAGATTCGCTGAGCCTTGCATACACCCATGAGGGCTGCTGGCAGCGAAGAAGGGATGTATGAAAGCGCATCCAACCTTCACCCTCCTCGCACTCCTCGGTGGTCTTTCTCTGTCGTCCTGCATCTCCATCGTCAGCCACGACAAACCCACAACCACCACCGTGACCAGAGAGACAGTGCCCACTCCCTCCGGCATGTCTCAAACGACCCAGACGACCACCACGCGCTCGCGCTACTAGCGGCTTGCCATCAATCCATGAACATCGCCAACATACGGGGCTCAGACGAAGATTTCCACCTTCTGGTCACCACCGGCCGCAGCCAGTCCGCCACCATGAGACTGGCTCCCGGGGACGCCACCTCCGAGGAACCCAACACCCACCCGCATAGCGATCAAGTAGTGCTCCTTTTGGAAGGTGAAGTCGTCGCAGAAATCGGCGGCGAACGCGCCACCCTGCGGGAGAACCAATGCGTGACCGTCCCCGCCGGCGTGGAGCACCGCTTCATCAATCAGGGCACCTCACCAGCCTTCGCCTTCACCGTTTACGGTCCGCCCGCCTACCCGACGGACGACCCCACGTAAGGTGGCACGAGGGGCGCTCGTGTCCCGCGCCCAGCGTTCTCGCCATCTTCCGGGCGCTCATTTGTCCAGCGCGAAGAAAAGCCTGTCGCGCTGGATCAGTTCAAGACCGCCACTTCAAATCACGCCTTGCCCCAGCGCTTCAGCAGCGTGGCTGCCATGTCGGCAGGCGAATCAGAAACAGCGATGCCGCATTCGGCGAGGATCTTCTTCTTCGCAGCGGCCGTGTCATCAGCACCGCCAATGATGGCCCCGGCATGCCCCATGCGGCGGCCGGCAGGAGCCGTGGCTCCGGCGATGAAGGCGGCGATGGGCTTCTTGCAGTTGTCCTTGGCCCAGCGACCGGCTTCGACTTCGGCATTGCCGCCGATTTCACCGATCATGATGATCGCCTCGGTTTCCGGATCATCGTTGAACATCTTCAGCACATCGAGGTGATTGGTGCCATTGACCGGGTCACCGCCGATGCCCACGCAGGTGCTCTGGCCGTACCCACGCGTGGTGAGCTGCCACACCGCCTCATAGGTGAGCGTGCCGGAACGGCTGACCACGCCCACATTGCCACGCTTGTGAATGTAACCCGGAGCGATGCCGATGCGGCAGCCGCCGTGGGACTTCTCTCCGTGGCCGGGGGTCACCAGACCGGGGCAGTTCGGGCCGATCAGGCGCGTCTTGCTGCCTTTCATGGCCGCCTTGACCTTGATCATGTCATTGACCGGAATGCCTTCGGTGATGGCCACCACCAGGTCCAGACCGGCGTCCACGCCTTCGAGGATGGCGTCAGCGGCGAAGGGCGGCGGCACAAAGATCACGCTCACCGTCGCGCCGGTTTCACGGGCGGCTTCGGAGACGGTGTCAAACACCGGCACCTTCTTGCCAGCGTGCTCAAAAACCTGGCCGCCCTTGCCTGGCGTCACACCCGCCACGAGCTGGGTGCCGTACTCAATGGATGCCTTCGCATGGCGCGAGCCGAAATCTCCGGTGATGCCTTGAACAAGAATGCGGGTGTCGGTTTCAACAAGAATAGCCATCGGGAGTGATTCGGTAAGGGTTTTGGGGGCGCAAAAAAGCCTCGCATCATAGAAGTGTGCTTCGCGGCGTCAAGGCGGCGGCGGAATATTCTCAAAGCAGCCGCCAGAGCTTCGGCAGAAACACCACCAGTCCCACTCCCAGCGCCGCCAAGGCCGCCATCAGCACCGCCGCGGCGGCGGCATCCTTCGTCCGGCGGATGGGCTCCTCACGCTCTTTGCTCACCCGGTCCGCCAGCACTTCCAGCGCCGTGTTCAGCAGCTCGGCGGCAAAGACCAGCCCCACCGCCAGCAGCACCGCGCACCACTCCCACGCGGCGATCTGCAGCCACAGGCCGCAGCCGCCCGCCAGCACGGCGGCGAGCACATGCGCCCGCAGGTTCCCCTGCGTTTTCAGCGCCCATGCCAGTCCCGCCAGCGCGGGACCAAAGCTGCGGAGCACTCCGGCAAGCCAGCGGAACATGCGGCTATTGCACTCCCGCGGGTTTTTCCGTCGCAGCCGCCTCGGCGGTCGGCTCGGAGACCTGCTTCACCAGCTCGCGGAAATCCTTCAGCCAGTTCATGGCGTCCGGATGGCTCGGGTAGGCCTGGATCACCTTCAGCATGTCCGCCAGCGCCTGCACCGGCAGGACGTTGTTGGCCACCAGGTAGTTGTCCTTCTCCCACAGCATGCGCGGGCCGGCGTCCTTGCTGTACTCGGCGAATTCCGTCTCGCTCATCAGCGCCTTCCGCAGGGCTGTGTCTGCATTGATCCGCGAATCCCACTGGGCCGGCAGGTCCGTGGGCTTTTGCGCCAGATAATAGGGGAAGATGATTTTGCTGTAGATGCCCTTCACATTCAGCGGCTGGTACTCCCACTCCTCCCGCTTCATGAAGTCACCCAGCGAGTAGGCCTTGGCAAATTCGGACTCCGTCACGTCCTGGCGCAGCGTGCCCAGGATGTCTCCCGCAGGGACATTGCCGCCGCCCCTGCGTCCGCCTTTGGAGTCCTTGTCCGTCACCGCGCCCGAGGCGGAGTGGGAGGTGGTCCCCTGGATGGCCGTCACCGCCTTGCCCAGAAACGCCTGCATGGATGTCACAATGGGTCCCATTTTCACGGGATCCTCGATCTCCTGCGCCTGGATCGTCATCACCAGAAACTCCAGTTGCAGCCACAGCGCCCTCTTGAAATCCTCATCCTTCAGCTTGGCCTCGTTCTTGTTGCGCCAGTCCGTGTAATCCGCCTGTTTTAGGTTTTTGCGGTCAAAGTGCTCCAGCTTGTAGCAGTCCAGATACAAAGCCAGGGCCGCCGTGGGACTCGCCATGCCCTCCCGAAATTTCGCCATCGCCGCCGTAAACACCGCCCCTCTGCCCTTCCCAATCTGCGACTCCACCTTCTCCAGCTCTTTGAGGATGTGCTCCGTCTGCGCCGGCGTCAGCAGCACCTTGTTCTCCACAGCCGGAGGTTCGGTGGCAGGGTTGGCGGGCGTTTGCGCACCGGCGGGCGATGCCAGCAGCACGGCCAGCACAGGCAGGAATGGGGTCAGTTTCATGGTTGGGTTTCAATAAACACGGCAAAATACGAATAGGAGCACGAAAACTCTTTATCCGGCTAAAATCTTCCACTCAACGTGCCAGACCGTCATAAACTTGGACTTGGAAGCACAAAGCCTGCGTATATGTGTTTCCCCCCCTCCGCCTATGACACGCCCCGCATTCATCCTCGCCCTCCTCTCTCTTTTCATCGGCTCAGCCATCGCGGCTGACGCCCCTGTCAACTACATCGCCGAGATGACCGGCATGGTCTGCGCCGGCTGCAAGGATCACGTCACCGCCTCCTTCACCAAGCTCGAAGGCGTCTCCAAGGTGCAGATCGTCCCCGGCGACAAGCCCGGCACGCAGAAGGTCACCGTCACCTCCACTTCCCCCTCGCTGACCAAGGAGCAGGCCGTCGCCGCTCTGGGCGCCTCCGCCTCCACTTACATCGTGCACGCCTGGAAGAAGTCGGACCAGCCCGACAACTGAGTGAAAATCAGCGGGCAAAATCGCTTGCCTGTCTCCCCGACTGCGCCACTATCCGCGCTCTCCTTTTGCCGGAGCAAGAAATTTGGACAGGTGTCAGAGTGGTCTAATGAGCACGCCTGGAAAGCGTGTGTAGCCTAAACAGCTACCGAGGGTTCGAATCCCTCCCTGTCCGCCATTCTTCACCGACGAAGGAGGTGAAGAATGCCCTCCGTAGCTCGAAGAGCGAAGGACGGGCCACCACCCCCTCGCTGGCCCAAAACTGCACGCCGACCTCAAGCCAGCCGCGCCGCAAATTTCGCCGCCAGCCCCGCCGCAACAATCGCACGCTGCGCCCCCGCGATGTCATACGCGACCCGCCGCCACCACACCTCCTGCTGGCTGCGCCGATAGAGGAGATAGCAGGCGCGCTCATCCCGGTCGCGCGGCTGCCCCACGGAGCCGACATTGATCACCTGTTTCCGCTCCGGGCGCAGGCTCTCCAGGCTCGTGGTTGCCAGGGCGCGCTCCTCCCCTTCCAGCCAGAACTTCGGCTGATGTGTGTGCCCCACAAAGCAGACCTGTTTCACCTGATGTTTCAAATGCAGCGCGGCATCGCCGGTCTGCAGCAGGTAGGGCCACGTTCCAGAGTCATGCAGTGATGCATGCACGGCCTCAAAATCCTCACCCTCATACCGCATCGGCAGCGAGCTCAGCCATGCCAGATGCGCATCATTGAGCTGTCCCCGCGTCCACTGGATCGCATGGCGGACCTCCGGCCCCACCTCTCCCAGGCCCTTCCCGCTGAGTGTGTATTCATCGTGGTTTCCCAGCAGCGTCCAGGAGCAGAACTCCCGCACCCGCTCGATGCACTCCGCGGGATTTCCCCCATAGCCCACCGTGTCCCCCAGGCAGATGCATTCAGACACCCCCTGCGCGCGGATGTCCTCCATCACCGCCTCCAGCGCCTGGAGGTTGCCATGCACGTCGCTGATGACCGCAATGTCCGAATTCATAGGTTGCTCCCGTCTCGCCTGGCCCCTGGTGGCAAGGTAATGAAAAACACATCCCCTGTCATCGTCATTCTTTGCGGCAAGACGGCCAGTCGCCTGCCAGTCGCGTATTCCATACAAGGCCTCCATTGCGAGGCTACGCGATTTCCACTTCTCCGATGAAGCACGCCCCCGGCATTTATCGCTATGGCTCCGCCCGTTCGAAGGGCGAAGGACTCCGCATTGGCGTGTCCCGCCATGTGCCCCGCGGTGTGCGGCGCGAGGACTGGGCCAAAGACGGCTACTTTGACCTCTGGCTGCCCCTGCTCTCCCCCTCCGCGGATCTCGTGAATGCCTATCTCTCCGACAAAATCACCTGGGCTGTCTTTTCCCGCCGCTACCGCTCCCAGATGAAAAAACGCGAATGCAGCCAGATCATCGATCTGCTCGCCCTGATGTCCCAGCAGGCCACTTTCTGCCTGGGCTGCTTTTGCGAAGACGAAACCCGCTGTCATCGTTCCTTGCTGCAGCAGCTCGTCGCCGAGCGCTGCAAGGTTTTGAAACCGCACTGATGGACTTCTGCGGCGGCAGGAGCGGAGCCCGAAACGGAACGCTCCTGCCAAACAAGCGACGTCTTCGCTGTGCGCAGATCACAAAAAAGCGTGTGAAGGCATGGAAACATCCGCCAGCGCCGTATGCCTGCGACACCCGCGTTCAATCGTGTGAACCACGAACGCCCTGTGCCCAATCTCCCCCTTGCCATGAAACACCTCCTCACACTCATCGCCCTCCCACTGGCTGCACTTTGGGGAGCTGCCTCTGGAATGGCGGATGATCTTCCCAAAACATGGATGACAACACGCGGCAAACTGCTTGCCAGCGAGGATTTTGAAAAGCCGATGGCTCCGTTTACCGGCAAGCCCGTGGGTTTTGCCAGTGGGTTCAGCGGCTGGCGTTACAACTCGGGACCGACGGGCGGAAAGACCGGGCGCTGGCAGGTGGCGGACGGCACCTTCACGGGCATGGAGAGTCCTGAGGCGCACCATCCGGCAACGGCCTCGTTTGGCCTGCAATACAAGGATGCGATCATCCAGTGCGATGTGCGTCTGAACGATGTTCCGGCGGAGGGGAGGCAGTATCGCTCAGTGCTGATCAAGGCCACGGACACCACCGACTATGTGATTTCATTCGGCATGGGGCTTGGTTCCGCCTACCTCATGCCCAGCGATGCAGACCGCATCAACCCCGCAACTAAGCAGCGCATGACCGGCAAGCCCGCTGTGGCGCGAAACCCCGGCAAGCTCAACGAATGGCACACGCTGGTCATGGAGATCAAAGGCGATGAAGTGGTCGGCACGGTGGATGGGAAAAGTGTGGCGTTGAGCAATCCGCTCATCGCCACGGACAAGCACAGCGTCATGCTGGTGGCCGCCACGGAGGTGAGCTTTCGCCATTTCCGCGTGTGGGAGGCGCTGCCGAATCCTGAGTGGCCCGCCAACAAAGCCGCGCTCCTGGCGGCACAGAAGGCGGAGGAGGCCGAGGCAGCGGCGGCGAAATCTGCCGCCACCTTTCGCGCTGAGAAACTGGCGGAACTGGACGCAACCATCGAGCAGGCCATTCATGACTCCATGATCGTCGGCGGGGCGCTGTGGGTGGAGCATGACGGCGTGGCCTACCACAAGGCGTATGGGCAGCGTGCGCTCAAGCCCGTGAAGGAGGCGATGACCGAGGACACGATCTTTGATGTGGCCTCCGTCACCAAAGCCTTGGCAGGTGCCAGCGCCGCGATGCTCTGCCTGGAGCGCGGCTTGTTCAAGCTGGACGATCCCGTGTCGCAGCATCTGCCTGAATTCACCGGCGAAGAGCGGGAGAAAGTCACTATCCGGCATCTTCTGGTGCACTCCTCCGGCCTGCCGGTGAATCTCGATCCGCGCACGCAATCCTTCACCACGCATGACGAAGCCATCGCGCAGATCTGCCGCACCAAGCTGCTGTTTGAGCCCGGCGCCCAGTTTTCCTACAGCAGCGTGGGCACCATGCTGCTGGGCGGAGTGGTCGAGCGCGTGACAGGCAGGAAGTTCGACGAATTTTGCACCACGGGCATTTTCAAGCCGCTGCGCATGAACGACAGCGGGTTTCGCCCGCAGGGCGAGAAGCTGATGCGTGTCGCACCCAGCAGCGCGCCGCAGCGCGGGCTGGTGGATGACACCGTGGCGCGGCTCTCTGGGAATGTCTCGGCGCATGCCTCGCTCTTCACCACCACGGCGGATGTGGCGCGCTTTGCCCGCATGATGCTGAACCTCGGCGAACTCGATGGCGTCCGTGTCTTCAAACCCGAGACCGTCAAGCTGATGACCAGCGTGCAAAGCCCGGCGGGCCTGACCAGCCCCGCTGCCAGGAACCTGCCCGTGCGCCGCGGGCTCGGGTGGGACATCGACACACCCTACCGCACGCCGCCGCATGACTACACGTTGCATCGCGGTGCGCTGTTTCCCACCGGCGGCTATGGTCACACTGGCTGGACCGGGCAGATGCTGTGGATCGATCCCTTCTCCCGCACCTTCGTGATCTTCTTCTGCAACCGCTACGTGGAAGGCGTGCCGGACACACGCCCCGCTGTGTATCAGATGCACCACCGCATCTCCACACTGGCAGCCGAAGCCGTGAAGGGATTTGATTTCGGAAACGTGCCGGGTGCGCTGCCGAAGCATGCGAGCGCTGAGACGGCAGCTCCTTTCAGCAACAGCCTCGGCATGAAGTTCGTCCCCGTGCCCGGCACGAGCATCCTCATGTGCGCGCACGAGACGCGCCGTGCCGACTACGCCAGTTATGCGGCCATCCATCCTGAAGCCAATGCCGCCTGGAAAGACACGAAGCTGGACAGCCGCTCCGCCACCGTCGGCCCTGATCATCCGGTGGTGAATGTGAGCTGGGATGATGCGAAGGCCTTCTGCGCCTGGCTCAGCCAAAAAGAAGGCCGCACCTACCGGCTGCCAACCGACCGTGAGTGGAGCCTTGCGGTCGGCATCGCCGCGCAGGAGGCGGATGCCAAAACCACACCGCAGAGCCTGAGCGGTCAGTTGAAGGACGTTTATCCCTGGGGCAGCACATGGCCTCCCAGCAAGGGCGCTGGCAATTACGCTGACATCGAATGCCAGAAGCAAATCCCGGCGGAGAAGATCATCGCTGGCTATGCCGATGGCTTTCCCCTGACCTCTCCCGTCATGAGCTTTCCGCCCAATGCGCTCGGCATCCACGATCTCGGCGGAAATGTGTGGGAGTGGTGCGAGGACTGGTATAACGCCGACAAAAAAGACCACGTCCTGCGCGGTGCCTCCTGGGGCAGCAGCGCCCCCATGCCGCTGCTGGCCTCCTTCCGCGGTAATCAGCCCTCCACCCGCCGCTGGCGCTGCGATGGTTTCCGCTGTGTCGTGGAGGTGGTGCCGTAGCGGGGAATCATCCGTCCGCCTGCTGCTTAAACGCAAGCTGCTGCACCAAATGATGCAGCACCTGCTTCCACTCCGGCGCAGCTCCCTCATGGTCCGTCAGATGTCACACGTGCTTTCATTGACCCACCGGCTCTCACAGGAAGCAACCTGCGCGTGCGGACATCTTTTAGCGGGGATCGGCCCATCTCCGGCGCACCCGGGCAGCTTCACACCATCCCCAGCTTCATTTTTCCCTCGATGCTGATCATGCCCTGATTCCACGCAGGATCCCACACCAGCTCCACAGCGGCGTCATCCATGTCTTCGATCGTCATGATGCGGCTCTGCGCATCGGCGGCAATCGTCGGGCCCATGCCGCAGCCGGGCGCCGTCAGCGTCATCTTCACCGTGGCCTTGTTTTTGCCCTCGGCATCGGCTTCCACCTTGCAGTCATACACCAGGCCGAGATCGACGATGTTCACCGGGATCTCCGGGTCATAGACATTTTTGAGCTGGTTCCACACCTGGCCTTCCAGATCGCTTACATCCGCGGGAATGTTGGAGGAGGTGCTCTCCTGCTCCTTCTTGCTCGCCTCAGGGTCGATCCCCAGGGCATCCACATCCGCCGCCTGAATGCGCGCCAGCCCAAAGTCCGTGGCCACCGTGTAAGTGCCGCCGAGCGACTGCGTGATGATCACCTTCATGCCCATCGGCAGTTTGATCAGGTCGCCGCTGGGAATCTGGACGGCATCGACTTCGCGTTTGAGTTCAAGGGAGGAGTGCATTTTTGGAAATGAGGAATGACGAATTTAGAATGTCGAATGACCGGACTAGCTGGTTAAGACGATTTTGATTTTGCCCTGCGTTTTACCCGCGGCGCTCAGCGCATCAGCGAGAGTGCCGGATTGATCGACGGCCATGGGGGCGGCGGGAGCAATGGCCGCAGGCTGCTTCTCAGCCTCCAGCGCCGCACGCAGCGCGCCTTCCACCATCTGCCCGCAGTGGATCTTCATCGGCGGCAGCGGGCCCAGCGGCTTGCTGAGCTCTTCAGCCGAAAGCGACAGCGCCTCCTCCTTCGTTTTGCCGCGAATCAGCTCGGTCGCGATGCTCGCCACCGCGATCGCCGTCTGGCAGCCAAAGCTCTGGAAGCTCGCCTTGTCGATCACCTTCCTGCCGTCCTTCTCCTTGTACTTGATCCACAGGCGCACCATGTCGCCGCAGTCCGGGCTGCCCACCGTGCCCACGGCATCGGCATCGGGCATCTCTCCCAGGTTCTGGGTGTCCGTGAGGGCTTGCTGGAGGGCGGCTTCGTCCATGGTCGTGATTCAGTCTTCGATTTCGATACGATAGCGCGGCAGGCTTGGATCAACCTGTGTGCTGTAGGCGTCGATGCCGCCCGTCAGACACTTGGTCTCCGCAAATCCATGGCCGATGAAGTACGCTGCCGCATCCAGCGAGCGCGAGCCCGTGTGGTCATACAGCACCAGCGTCTTTGTCTTGTCGCCGTTGGTAAAGATGTCCTGCACCAGCTCCTGTGTCAGCAGGCGCGCGCCCGGCAGCTTCACCGCCTCATGCTCCTCGCGCGTGCGCACGTCCAGCAGCATCAGGTCCGGCATGTTGCGCAGCAGCACCTCCAGCTCGTGCGGGGATATCTGCAGCGAGGCATCGCCCTTGTGGCTTTCCTGAATGTGCGCCACCGCCTCCGCCACGGGAATGTTTTCATTCCGCTCGCACACCTGCGCCAGCGTCTCCCCCGGCTGAAAGCCACAGCTCCGGCAGCCCCCGATGTGATACTTCGCAAACAAAGCCCGCTGCGCCCCAGGGTAGGCCTGGAGCACCTGGCTCATCGTCATGTCGCCGGTCAGCGGCGGAAGTTCAGCAGTGGGCATGGTGGAAAAAGAGGGGGGGAAGAATGCCATACCGGCAAAACCACTCAATGCAAGCCGGAGGGGAGACAGGGCGCGAGGAAGCACTCCCCCCCCGCCATCTCACTCGGTCACGTTCGGCTCCTGCTTTTCTTCCCCTTCGCCCCACGGATGCTTCAGCAGCCACGTCAGCGCCTTGCGCATGTCCGCCCCCTCCTGCCTGCCGATCCATTCACGCATCTCCTCCGGCCGTATGACCGCCCAAACCCGCAGGGCGCAAAACGTGCGGTCGATCATGCCTCCTTCGTCGGCAAATTCATCCTCGCCGCTAAAAAAGCGCAGCAGGTTTTCCCTGCCAGGCCATTCCTTCTTCCAGCACGGCATGCGTCCGGTTCCAGTTCCGGCTGCCGAAGCCATACACCGCAGCCGTGGCCACTTCTTCAATCGAGTCGCCGTCCTGCGCGCGGACTGCCAGCTCCATCGCCAGTTCCGGGTTCCATGGTGCCAGCACCGCCAGATGGCTGCTCAGGTCTTCCGGTTGGATGCCAGACAGCCACTCCGCCCGCCGGGCTTTGTCCACCTTTGAAATCATGATGCATTTGGCCAGCCATGCTTCCTTGGATTCCTTCATTTCCTCAGAGTCGGCCCAGGCTTCCAAGGTGCCCGGACTGGCCTGGAACCACGTCTGCAAAAACTCTGCCGAGATGGAGGCGTCATGGGCGGCGATGGATCGCATGGCATCCGCATTCCAGTGCTGATGCCGGATGCACTTTACGATGGCAGCCCCTTCCTGCGGACGCTCCACAATCCAGCGGCGCAGGCCCACCTCAAAAGCTTCCGGCAGCATGATCCCATGCGAGTTTACATCGCCTCGTCGCATCCCCTCATACGAGTAAGCTTGAAACATCTTCAGCACCTCCCCGCCCTTGGCGAACCGCTCTGCCGGTGTACCCGGCCAGCTTTTAAACTTTTCAAACCAGAGGTCGGCAAAAGCCTTCATCAAACGCACCCTTTCTGCCTCAGACGCCTTGGATGCCTCCACTCCAAGAGGGTAGGTCAGCAGCGCGTTGCGGCTCAGCCAGTAGCGCGACGCTCGGATGGCCGCCAGATCCTGCACCCGGATCTTCGGCCGCCCCTTCCACGCATCGTACGTCAGCCAGCGATCTTCAAACCCCACCAGCCGCACAAGCTCCTGCGTGCGCTCCCACGCCTGCTGCGGATCACGCTCCGCCCAGATGCGCAGCATCAGCGACACCACGGCATCCGGCACCTGCGCGCCCTCCAGCAGCACCGCTGTGTCGAATGCATACGCAAAGTGCAGCATTGGCACCTGCCGCAGATACTCGCCTAGAACGGCGTAGCGGATGTCAGCATTCGGCTCTCGAAAAATGCGCTCCACAATCTTCGGCACCTCATGCAGTTCCAGCCCCTTCCATGGCAGCTCGGTCAGCGGCACAAAGTCCGCCGCCTTCCAATTCAGCCAAAGCGTCTGCGCCTGCACCCAGGAAATCAGCAGCAGCCAGCAGACAAAAGCCCCTTTCATGCGCCGGATCATGCTGAAACTTCGCCGGGATGTCATGCCTAAATTTCCACCGCCATCGGGTTCTTTGCCCGTTGCTCGTGCTCTCCCACCGCCTAGCATCCGCGCATGCCTCCCTCCCGCCACCCTCTCCTCTTTGCCTCCCTATGGCTGCTTTCGCTGGCGGCGGCGCCTCTTTCCCGCGCGCAGAATTCCCGCGTCACCGAAGGCGTCACCCACACCCTCTTCAAGCCCAGCGCCATCAATCCCGAATCCGACCCTCACTTTGACGAGCCGCACTGGGTCTATGTGCAGCGCGACATCGTGGTGAAGCACGATGCCAGCCTGCCCGCGGACCGCCATGAGCTGCTGCTCTTCATTCCCGGCACCCAGCCGCCCAACCTGAAGGAGCCCGAGCCCGGCAAGGTGCGTGTTTACGCCTCCCACGCGTTCTGCCTCACAGCAGCGTCTCTCGGCTACCACGTCATTTCCCTCAGCTACCCCAACACCATCTCCGCCTCCTCCTGCAACAAGGAGGCCGACCCCGAGGCCTTCGAAAAATTCCGCCTCAGCATCATCCAGGGCGGCGCCTCTCCACACGTCACCGTCAGCCGCACCAACAGCATTGAAAACCGCCTCATCGAGCTCCTCGCCGTGCTCGCCAAACGCTTCCCGCAGGAGGACTGGGGCGCCTACCGCAATGCGGACGGCAGTCCGAAGTGGGAAAAGATCGCCGTGGCAGGCCAGTCCCAGGGCGGCGGCCACGCCGCGCTCATCGGCATTCATCACCAAGTGCCGCGAGTCCTCTGCTTCGGCGCGCCCAAGGACTACAGCATCGCCCTGCAAAAACCCGCCGCCTGGTATCTCAAGTCCGGCGCCACCCCTAAAAGCGCCTACTTCGCCTTCAATCACGATCAGGACCGCCAGGGCTGCACGCCCGCCGCGCAGATTGAAAACCTCAAGGCCCTCAGGCTCGATCAATTCGGCGCTCCCACCTACGTGGACGGTGCCTCCGCCCCCTACGGCGGCGCCCACATCCTCATGACCAACTACCCCGGCACCAAGGTGGACTCCTCCACTGCCCACGGCACCATGCTCAGTCCCAAGAACAAGGAACGCTTTGGCGACGTATGGAAGTACATGCTGACGGCGGAAACGAAGAAGTGAGAATGCGCGGTCAGGTGCGTGCCTTGCCTCCTTGATCCTTTGACCATCCGCCAGCCTCACCTCTTCCCATTCGACATTCGTCATTCTGCATTCACCTTGCAGCCATGTCTCAAGCTTACGAGCCACGCATCCCGGTCCTGCCCACGCTGATGACGGCAGGAAACATCCTCTGCGGCTTCGTCGCCATCCTGCAGATTTTCGACGGCCGGCATCTGGCCATGAACCACCATTACCACTACGCCATCGTCTTCATCCTGCTGGCCTGCCTGTTCGATGCTCTGGACGGCCGCGTGGCGCGCATGGGCGGCACGGAGAGCCCCTTTGGCCGCGAGCTCGACTCCCTGGCGGACATCGTCTCCTTCGGCGTCGCTCCCGCCCTGCTGGTGCATGACATCGTGCTCAAGGAGATCGACACTCCCAAAGGCCTCGGCTGGCTGATCTCCTGCATCTATCTGGTCTGCGGCGCCATGCGCCTCGCGCGGTTCAACTGCCTCGCGGCCATGGATGTAAAATGCAGCATGAAGGGCTTCCGCGGCTGCCCCATTCCGGCGGCGGCAGGTGTCATCTCCTCCCTCACGCTCCTCATCATCTGGCTGGACAGCACCGACCACGAAATTGGAAACTGGAAGTACGCCCTCGCCGGCCTCATGGTCCTCCTCTCCTACCTCATGGTCAGCAATCTGGAGTACCCCAGCTTCAAGGCGGTGAACTGGCGCACCAAGCGCTCCTTCCACTGGGTGCTGGTCAGCATCTTCGTCATCGCCTTCACCGTGATGAACTGGCACTGGATGCCAGCCGTCCTGTTTGTGAGCTACCTGATGTATGGTCTGGTCCGCCCCTGGGTCTCCCGCAAATGGCGCCAGGAGATCGAGATCGAGGCCGAAACCGTCGAAATCGACCCCGAGGTGGAGACCCTGGCGCTGAATGGCACCGACGGCGTGGAGGACACGCGGCAGCAGCCACCGCCTTCAGCGGGCGGCGACAGCACCGTGCAGATTTGAACATTTTCGTTTCACGCCGCGCAGGGACTGTGTAATTGAGGGCCCTCCAACCCCATGGCAGACTTCTATCAGCACGCGCGCGTGCCCACCCTTCACCACCTGGCTCACGCGGACAGCTCCGCACGTGAGGCCGAGATGCTGGACTGGGCGCGGGACAAGCCCGTGGCGCTGCTCCTGCCCGCCCTCTACGCCGAGTGCGAGCGCCCCGCCCTCCCGCGCATCCTTGAGGAAGTCGCCCAGGCCGGCCACATCTCCGAGGTCATCCTCAGCATGAACGGCATGAACGCCGCCGAGCACGAGCGCGCCCTCCTCTTCCTGCGCCAGAATCTCCGTGGCAAAACCGCCCACATCTTATGGAATGACGGTCCTCAGCTCACCCAGGTGTACCAGCGCATGGACCAGGCCGGGCTGGCCGGACCACACGCGGGCAAAGGCTCGAACATCTGGATGGGCATCGCCTACCTGCATGCACGCGGGTTCAAAGGTGTCATCGTCAGCCACGACACCGACATCCTGAACTACAGCCGCGACATCCTCTGGCGCCTCTGCTACCCGCTGCTGCACCCGCGCATGGGCTACCGCTTTGCCAAAGGCTACTACAGCCGTGTGTCTGACCGCCTCTACGGCCGTGTCACGCGCCTGCTTATCTTCCCTCTCATCCAGGCCTGCCGTGATGTGCTCGGCTCCAAGCCCCTCCTCGAACACCTCGACAGCTTTCGCTACCCGCTTTCCGGCGAGTTTGCCGCCGACATGCAGTCTCTGGAGCACTTCTCCCTGCCCGGCGGCTGGGGGCTGGAGATCGCCATCCTCTGCGAAGCCCACCGCCACCTGCCCTGCGGCAGGCAGTGCCAGGTGGATCTCGGCTTCCACTTCGAGCACCGGCACCGCAGCCTGGCGCACGACCAGATCGGCGTGAATGAGCCCGGTCTCATCACCGCCGCCGCGGACGTCGCGCGCTGTCTCGCCTTCCAGGTCCTGCGCGAGGCCGAGCCCCGCTCTGCCGAAAGTCTCATGCGCCTCATCATTGAGCGCTACCGCCCGCGTGCCGCCGAGTGGCTGCAGCGCTACGAGCACGTGGCCCTGCTCAATGGCCTGCATCATGACGTGGAGGAGGAAAGCGCCGCCGTCACCGCCTTCGGCCAGGCGCTGGATCGTCTGCTCCACAGCATGGGAGAAGACGCCCTGCACGTCCCAGCCCTGCGTGACACCCCCTCCCGCACCTTGGAAAAGATCCCCGGCCTCGCCGCTGAGATTCTGGCCGGCGCCATCGTTGTTTGAGCGGGCCCATCCTGCTTGCTTAGCTCCGCCGCCTTGCCTAAGATCGGCCCGCCAGTTCCGGCAACGGCTTCTTTTTTGACATGAAGAAATCTCCCCAGACAGCAGCAGCCAGCCGCAAAACCAAAAGGACGGCTGCTCCCCCCGCCCGGAGAGATGAATCAGCCGCCGCCGCCACCGTCGAGCAGCTCGCCCGGTTTTACCACGATGTCGATGCCGCCCTCTTCAGCCTCACGGTCGGGCCCGGCCGGCAGTTCCACCTCTTCTCGGCCAATGAATGCTTCCTCGGCGCCGCGGGCCTGGAAGGTGCCGCGGTGATCGGCCGCTGCCTCGAGCAAATCATCCCGAAGGCCGCATGCACCCGCGTGCTGAAGCACTGCCGCGAGGCCATCCGCACCCGCCAGACCGTCCGCTGGGATGAAACTTACACCCACCCCTCCGGCGTCAAATACGGCAAGATCTCCGTGACTCCGGTCACGGATGCCAAAGGCCGTGTGACTCACCTCTCAGGCAGCGTGCAGGACATCACCCAGCACCGAAACTCGGAAGCGGCCCTGCATGAGAGCGAGGAGCGCTACCGCCGCATCGTGCAGACCGCCGAGGAAGGCATCTGGACCATCGATGCCGATTCCCTCACCGACTACGTCAACCCCAAGATGACGCGGATGATGGGCTGCACCGCGGAAGAAATGATCGGACGGCCGATCAGCGACTTTCTGGACGATGAAGGCAAGGCCCTCCTCACCGCCCACATCCGCAACCGCAAAAGCGGCATCTCCGACCAGTTCGAATTCAAGTACCTCCGCAAGGACGGCACGCCCCTCTGGGCCTTTGTCTCCACCAATCCCATCACCAACGGCCAGGGGGACTACGTCGGGGCCATGGCCCTGCTCACGGACACCTCCGCCCGCCGTGCCGCCGAGGACGCCATGCTGGAGAGCAACGCGCAGTTCCGCGCCATCTTTGAGCAGGCCGCCGTCGGCGTCGCCCTCATCGACAGCAACTCCGGCCGCTTCCTCAATGTCAACCAGCGCGCCTGCGACATCGTCCGCCTCACCCGCGCCCAGATGATGGCCACCACCTTCAGGCACATCGCCCATCCGGAGGATCTGCAGTCCAAGATGGAGCACATGAAAAAACTCAGGGACGGCAGCATTCAGACCTTCACCATGGAGAAACGCTGCCTGAATGGAGACGGCTCCGTCACCTGGATCAGCCTCACGGTTTCCCCCCTGTGGAAAAAAGGCGAGGCCCCCTCCCGCCACATCGCCATCATGCAGGACATCACCGAGCGCAAGCAGGTGGAGCAGTCCCTGGCGCGCACCACCGATCTGCTGGAACGCACCGGCGAGATGGCCCGCATCGGCGGCTGGGAGCTGGACGTCGCCACCCAAAAGCTCTTCTGGACGCTCGAGACCTGCCGCCTCTTCGAGATCGAGACAAACGAGGCCCCTTCTCTCGAGCAGGCCATCCTCTTTTACGCGCCAGAGTCGCAGCTCGCCATCCGCAAGGCCGTCAGCAAGGCCATCTCTCACGGCACTGCCTACGAGCTGGAGCTTCTCGCCGTCACCACCAAAGGCCGCCACTTCTGGGCGCGCTCCCAGGGTTCCGCCATCCGGAAGGACGGCAAAACCATCAAGCTCGTCGGCACCTTTCAGGACATCACCGCCCACAAAAAGGCGGAGCAGGACTTGATTGAAAGCGAGGTCCGCTTCCGCGCCGTGTTTGAGCAGGCCGTCGTCGGTGTCGGCCTGGTGGACATCACCACCGGCCGCTTCATCGATGTGAACCGCCGCTACTGCATCATCACCGGCAGGTCCCGCAAGGAGATGCTGAAGATGACCTCGGATGAAATGATCCATCCGGACGACCGCGTCAGGAACCGCCGCATGCACTCCCAGCTCAAGTCGGCGCGCTCCTCTGAATTTCAGCTCGAAAAACGCTACGTGCGCCCGGATGGCTCCGTCGTCTGGGTGAATCTCAACGCCTCCCTGCTCAGCACCATGAGCGGCCGCCCCAATCAGCTCCTCGCCATGGTGGAGGACATCACCAGCCGCAAGCTGGCGGAGGCAAACTTCCGCCGCGAGCAGGCCTTCAATGAGATCCTCGCCAGCCACACCTCCGCCATCATCATCCTGCTGGACCAGCACGGCCACCTCATTCACGCCAATGAGGCCACCCTGCAGATGCTCGGCTACAGGCAGAAAGATCTTGTGGGCAAGCCCCCGCCATGGGAGTCAGACTTCATGGACGCGGCGGAGAAGGTCCGCTCCCAGAAACGCTTCAAGGAAATGCTCGCGGGAAAAAACATCCCCTCGCGTGAGGTCACCCTCATCGGCAAGGACGGCAGGCGCCATGTCGTCGCTCTTTCCAGCATCATCACCAAGACCCCCGAAGGAACGGTGGACCGCATCATTGTCACCGGCACGGACCTCACCGAGCGCAACCGCCTGCAAAAGGAGATTCTCAAAATCTCCGAGCAGGAGCAGGCGCGCATCGGCCACAATCTCCATGACGGCGTGGGCCAGACCATGACCGGCGTGGCCACCCTCATCGGCGCCCTGGCAGACGAGCTCACCGGCGCCCAGCACGAGAGCGCCGCCCGCATCCATCACCTCATGCAGGATGCCATCCAGGAAGTCCGCCACATGTCCCACAGCATGTCTCCCGCCTCCGTGAAAAACCGCGGCCTCGGCGGCGCGCTTCACCTCCTGGCCGAAACCATCCGCACCAATCACCGCACCACCTGCACCTGCGCCGTCAATCCCGACATCAAAATCGACGATCAGGAAAAGGAGACGCACATCTACCGCATCGCCCAGGAGGCCGCGAACAACGCCCTGCGCCACGGCCACCCAGCCAGCATCCATCTTTCCCTCCAGCGTCTCGGCAAATCAGAGGCCGTGCTGAAAATCGAAGACGACGGCTCCGGTCTCGGCAAGCGCCCTCATCAGCACGCCGGCATCGGCCTCCGCGTCATGGATTACCGCGCCAACCTCATCGACGGCAGCCTGAAAATCCAGTCGCTCAAAACCGGCGGCGTCAGCGTGACATGCCGCTTCCCATATGGCGGAAACGGCCAGGCTTGAAGGAAGACTAAAGTCCCTGGCGCACAATTTAGTCCGTGAGGTCACGCCGCCTCGCGCCGTAAAGGACAGATGGTCATCACCTCCCTCGACTTCGGCAGACCTGGCAGGCAGCAAGGCTTCCTCCAGGTGCCCTACTCCCACAACCTCGGCGGCTGGGCAAACGTGATGATCCCCATCACCACCGTCGCACGCGGAAAGGGCCCGACGGTTCTCGTGCTCGGTGGCAATCATGGCGACGAGTACCAGGGGCAGATCGCCCTCATGAAACTCGCACGCGAGCTCACGCCCGAGAAAGTCACCGGCCGCATCATCCTCATCCCTTCGTTGAATCTGCCCGCCGCCCGCGCGGCCACGCGCCTCTCTCCGCTCGACGGCATGAACATGAACCGCGCCTTCCCCGGCGAGGCCGAAGGGCCGGTGACCAGCCAGATCGCCCATTACCTCCGCACCGTCCTGTTTCCGCTCAGCGATGTGGTGATCGACATTCACTCCGGCGGGCGCAGCATGGAGTTTGTCCCCTGCTCGCACATGCACCTCGTGCCGGACCTGGAGCAGCGCGCGCGCATGTTTGCCGCCATGCTCGCCTGGGGCACGGAGTTCTGCTTCATCTATGCCGACATCGCCGGCACCGGCCTCCTGCCAGTGGAGGCGGAGAACCAGGGCAAGCTCGTCATCACCACCGAGCTCGGCGGCGGCGAGTGTATCCCCGCCAGCGTGCATCGCATCGCACAAAGCGGATTGAAAAACGTGCTCATCCACGTGGGCGCGCTCAAAGGCCGTGTACAGCCCCGCAAGGCACCTGCCATCATCACCCAGGCCACCAGTCGCGAGGACTACATCCTCGCGCCTGAGTCCGGCATCTTTGAGATCACCGTCGATCTCGGCGCAAAGGTCCGCAAAGGCCAGGTCGTCGGCCACATCCATCATCTGGAGCGCCCGGATCGCGCCCCCGAAGTCATCACCGCCCAAAGCTCCGGTTTTCTCATCACCATGCGCGCGCCCTGCCTCACGCAGCAGGGCGACTGCGTGGCCGTGATCGCCAGACAGGTCAGCGAACGCGAAGTGCTGCGTGCATGAAACCCCTTCCACCGCGCTCCGTTCCACCGCAGGCTGCCACCAGCGCCATGGTGCTCGTCGCCCTCATGTGGTTCGCGTATTTTCTCAACTACTGCGACCGCCAGGCAGTCTTCGCCATGTTTCCTTCGCTGAAGACCAGCCTCAGCATGAGCGATGAGCAGCTCGGTCTCGTGGGCACCGTGTTTCTTTGGGTCTATGCCATTGGCTGCCCGGTTTCCGGTTACCTGGGAGATCGTTTTTCCAAACGCCTGCTCGTGGTCCTCAGCCTCGTCGTGTGGAGTCTCGTCACCATCGGCACCGGACTGGTCGCCTCCGGTGCGACGCTGCTGGCCATGCGCGCGGCCATGGGCGTTTCCGAATCCCTTTACATGTCCAGCGCGGTCGCGCTCACGGCGGGCGCCTATCCTCCCGCACGGCGCTCCCGTGCCGTCTCGGTGCTCATGACGGGCCAGATCGCCGGCACGGTGGCCGGGAGCTGGTTCGGCGGCTGGATGGCGGACCGCGGCCAGTGGCGCGGCGCCTTCTTCGCACTCGGCGCGGTGGGCGTGCTCTACGCCCTGCCTTACTTCGCCTTTCTTCATCGTGTCGAGGAACCGCAGGCGGAGCAGAGTTCCACCACGGCGCGTCTCACCCTCGCCACCCTGGCCCGTGCGCGCACCTTCCTGCTCCTCTGCCTCGTGTTCCCCGTGTTCGTCTTTGGCATCTGGCTGCTGTACGGCTGGCTCCCCGCCTTCCTGCACGACAAGTTCGAGCTCAATCAGGCAGATGCCGCTTTCAACGCCACCGTCTTCCTGCAAACCGCAACCTTTGCCGGAGTGCTCGCCGGCGGGATGATCGCAGACGCCCTCCACCGCCGTCTCCAAACTGCGCGCTTCTGGCTGATGATCTGCGGCCTCATGCTTTCCGCCCCCTGCATTCACGCCCTGGGCAGCAGCGACACGATTCTCGTCACTCGCCTCGCCGCCACCGGCTTCGGCTTGTTCAGCGGCCTCTTCATCGCCAACATCTTCCCCGCCAGCTTCGATGTCGTTTCCGCCTCGGCCCGCGCCACCGCCGTGGGCGTGCTCAATTTCTGCGGCGGCATCACCTCCGGCTTCGCCACGCTTTTCGGCGGCCTGTGGAAGCAGACTCTCGGCATCGACCGCCTCCTCTCCATCACAGCCCTCGCCTACCTCGTGGCGGGCGTCGCCCTCATCATCGGCATCCGCACCCTGTTTCCACGCGACATCGCTCAGTGCCCGGCCTGAGCCCAAACTCTGAACCCGATGAAACAGCCTCTTCTTCTCACCCTCATGCTCCTGGCGCCCTGCGCCGCACTGACCGCAGAACCGCAGGACATCGCCTTCAAATCCGCGCTCGATGGCACAGAGCAGCGCTATGTGGAACTGCTGCCGGAATCCATGGAGAACCTCCAGGCGCACGATGTGCTGATCGCGTTTCACGGCCACGGCTCCGACCGCTGGCAGTTCATCAAAGACCCGCGCGGCGAATGCAAAGGACTGCGCGATGTAGCCGGGAAATTTGGCCTCATCTTTGTCTCCCCCGACTACCGCGCCAAAACTTCGTGGATGGGACCCGCGGCCGAGGCCGATGTGGTGCAGATCATTGCCGAGTTGAAGACACGCCACCATGTGAACCGCGTGTTCATCGCCGGCGGCTCCATGGGCGGCACGGCGGCGCTGACCTTTGCAGTGCTGCATCCAGACCTCGTCGCCGGTGTCTGCAGTCTGAACGGCACGGCAAACCTGGTGGAGTACGAAAAATTTCAGGAGGCCCGCACCGCCTCCTACGGTGGCTCGAAGACAGAGAAACCCGAAGAATACCAGAAGCGCAGCGCGGAGCTGTGGCCGGAAAAATTCACCATGCCGGTGGCATTCACCACGGGCGGCAAAGATGAAATCGTCCCACCGCAGAGCGTGCTGCGCCTGTTCGAAAAGCTGCAGCAGGCCGAACGCAAGGTGCTGAGCATCCACCGCGACGCAGGTGGACACTCGACGACATATGAGGACACGGTGACCGCCATGGAGTTCGTACTCCGCGAGGCAGGCACCCTGCCCCTCGAGCAGAAAGCTGTCTGGGTGGCGCGACTGTCCACATCTCCGGTGATCCAACGTTCCAATGCCGAACGAGAGCGATTGAACGCGGACATAGGCCTCTTCTCCACAGCGGTGGAGCACGCGCTGTCCTTTGACACCGGCTTTTCACCGGCCGACATCCGGCTCATCGAACGAGCTGTCGAGCGGGACACTGAGCGTGCGGTCGCTCCCACCGCCCCCTGGACCACCAAGAAGGGCAAAGTCATTCGCGGCTTTGTCTCCGCCATCGATGGCTCGACCCAGCCCTACGGCCTCATCATTCCCAAAAGCTACGATGGCAGCAAACCGATGCGGCTCGACGTGGTGCTGCACGGCAGTTCCAAACCCGTCGGCATGAGCGAGCTGAAATTCATCAGCCGCTTTGATGAAGGCGATGAAGACAAAGGCAGCGCTCCAGAGGTGGATTACATCGAGCTGCATCCGCTCGGCCGCGTGGAAAACTGCTACCGCTGGGCCGGCGAGACGGATGTGTTTGAAGCCATCGAGGCCGTGTGCCGAAACTACAAGATCGACCGCGACCGCATCGTGCTGCGTGGCATGTCCATGGGCGCTTCCGGCACCTGGCATCTCGGATTGAAGCATCCGGACCGCTTTGTCGCCATCGGTCCTTATTGCGGCTACGTGGACACCCACCGCTTCTCGGAAACCCCAATCCCCGGCTTCATCAAGGTCGGCCCGCTGCCCCCGCACCAGGAGGCCGGCCTGCACATGCTCGACTCCATCGACTATGCGGCCAACGCCGCCATGGTGCCGGAGATCGCCTGCATCGGCGACAAGGACGTCTTCTTCCAGGCGCACGTCATCATGGGCGCGGCCTTCGCCACGGAGGGCCTTCCCTTCACGAATCTCATCTCCCAGGGCACCGGGCACGTCATTGATCCGAAGACCCACGCCGAGCAGATGCGCCGCATCGCTGAGTTTGCCGCCAGGGGAATGAATCACGATCCCCGGCAGCTTCGCTTCGTCACCTGGACGCTCAAATACAACCGCTGCCACTGGCTTGAGCTCCTCAGCCTGGGCAGGCACTACGAGCGCGCCGAATTCCGCGCCAGCGTGACTGCGGAAGACGTCATCGACATCAGCGAAGTCCGCAACGTCACGCGCTTCGCCATCCATCGCCCCGTGCAAAAGCTGCGCATTGCCGGTGCCAGCATCGACCTGCCAGAGCATCACTCCGCTGACGCACTCGTCTTCACCAAAACCGGCGAAACCTGGCGCTGCGATGGCCTGCTCACCCAAGCCACGCTCAGCGGCAAGCAGCCCGGCCTTCAAGGCCCCATCGATGACGCCTTCACCACACCCTTCCTCTGCGTACGCGGCACCGGCCAGCCCTGGAACCAAGAGGTCACCGCCTGGGCTGCCGCTGAACTGAAGCGCTTCGAGTACGAATGGGCGCGCTACATGCGCGGCCCTCTTCCGGTGAAGGACGACACCGAAGTCACCGAGGCAGATGTGCGCGACAAAAACCTCATTCTCTTCGGAGATCCTGGCAGCAATCCATGGATGGCCAGAGCACTGCCGCAGCTTCCGGTGACATGGACACGTGATGAGATCCGGCTGGGGACGGAATTGCACTCCGCCAAAGACCACTCCCCTGCATTCATCACCGCCAGTCCCCTCGCCAAAAACCGTTACCTCGTCATCAACAGCGGCCACACCTTTCACGAGAAGGAGTTCTCCGCCTTCAACTACCTGCTTTTCCCGCGCCTCGGCGACTGGGCGCTGATCAAGGTGGGGGAGAAGGAGGAAATCGTCCAGGCAGGCTACTTTGATGAGGAATGGCGGAAGGCTGGCCGTGTTGCACCGTAGATAGCTCTCCCATGCCCCGCATCCTCATCGCTGAATGCAAACAGGAAGTCTCCACCTTCAATCCCCACCTGAGCGGATACGAAGACTTCACGCTGCGCCACGGCCAGTCGATTCTCGACTACCATCGCCAGGTGCGCAGCGAGGTGGGCGGAGCCCTGAGCGTGTTTGACGCCACACCGGGCGTGGAGCTCGTGCCGGCCTGCAGCGCCCATTTCATCACCTCCGGCGGCACGCTGGCAGATGCGGCGTTTGAGCGCATCGCGGAGGAGCTCCTCTCCAGCATCCGCGCGGCACCACCCGTGGACGGCATCTACTTTTCTCTCCATGGTGCCATGGCCACGCAGAGCCAGGATGATCCCGAAGGCTGGCTGCTGCAGCAGACGCGTAGGATCGTCGGTGAAAAGGTGCCCATCGTCATCTCGCTGGATCTGCATGGCATCCTCACGGACCTCATGCTGGAGCAGAGCGATGCCGCCGTGGCTTTCCACACCTACCCCCATGTCGATTTCTTCAGCACGGGCGAGCGCTCCGCGCGCCTGCTGCTGCGCATCGTGGCTGGTGAGGTGAAACCCGTCACGGCCAAAGTGCGCGTGCCCGCCCTGGTGCGTGGCGATGAACTCATCACCGCCTCCGGCTCCATCCGTCACGCCGTGAATGCCGCGATGGCTTTTGAGCAAAGCGCACACGGACTCTCCGCGGCGATGATGTGGGGCAATCCCTTCACCGACGTACCTGCCCTCGCCTCGAACAGCTTCGTCGTGACAAACAATGATCCCGCTCGCGCGGAGCGTGAGGCCCTGCGCATCGCCAGCCTGTTCTGGGAGCATCACGAAAAGATGCAGGTTCCCCTCATCAGCCTGGTGGATGCGGCGCAGCAGACGATTGAGAACACCTCCGGCACCGTCGTGCTCGTGGATGCAGCAGACGCCACCAGCTCCGGCGCTTCCGGAGACAGCAATGCCATCCTTCGCGCGCTGCTCGAGGCCGGCTATGCTGGCACGGCCTTGATCCCCATCGTGGATGCAGCAGCCGTGGCGGCAGCCTTCCGCGCGGGTGTCGGCCATGACGTCAAAACAACCGTCGGCGGCGCTCTCGATCCCGCGCGCTTCGCACCGCTGCCCATCGAGGGGCGCGTACGCATGCTCTCAGACGGCTGGTTTCACAGCGAGACCACCCGCGAGCTCTGGCAGGCAGGCCCCACGGCGGTGATCCAGACCGGCGGCATCACCCTCATCGTCACCAGCCGCGCCGTCAGCCTTTATGACCGCGCGCTCTTCCTTGCCCACGGCTGCGATCCCCGGCACTTCGGCGCCGTCGTGGTGAAGTCTCCGCAGTGTGAGCGGCACATGTTCAAAGACTGGGCCGCGCGCTACATCGATGTGGATGCGCCCGGCTCCACCAGCGCCAATCTGCGCAGCCTCGGCCACACCCGCTGCGCCCGCCCCATGTTCCCGCTCGATTCCGCAGTCCCCTTTCACCCCCAGGCTACGCTTTTCCAACGTCACCCATGAAAATCCGAGAAATCCGCTGCGCAGGTTTGCGTGGTGCCACCCCCGAAGGCGGCTGGAGCAATGAGCTCCGACCAGAAGACTGCGTCCACACCCTCATCGCCGTGCATACGGATGAAGGAGCCGTCGGCCTCGGCAGCGTCTTCACCAACGATGCGCTCGTGCGTGCCGCCCTGGCCGTGCTGGAGCCGCTTTACCGCGGCGAGAACGCACTCGAGCCCGAGCGTGTGAGCGAGAAGCTGCATCAAAACATGTTCTGGCTCGGCCGCGGGGGCTCCATCACCCACACCATCAGCGGCATCGACATCGCCCTGTGGGACCTCCTCGGCAAAGCCACCGGGCAGCCCGTCGGCCGCCTGCTGGGAGGGCGCTATCGCGAGCGTGTGCAGCCCTATGCCTCGCTGCTCATGGATGAGCCCGCAAAGCTCCGCGACCACCTTCTCCATGTGAAGGCGCAGGGCTTCCGCGCTTTCAAAATCGGCTGGGGTCCCTTTGGCCGCCGCAATGCCGCCACCGACGAGGCCATCGTCCATGCCGCGCGTGAGGCCGTGGGGCCGGACAACAAGCTCATGGTCGATGCCGGTGGCAGCGACGCCCATTGGACCAATGGCTACAAGTGGGCGCTCAACACCGCCAAAATGCTCGCCGATTACGACGTGCACTGGTTTGAAGAGGCACTCACGCCCGACTCCCTCGAAGACTTCGCCAAACTCCGCGAGCACTCCCCCGTGCCGATCAGCGGCGGCGAAGTCCTCACCCGCCGTCAGGCCTTCCAGCCCTTTCTCGAAGCACGCGCCTTCGACATCATTCAGCCCGATGTCACCAAAGTCGGCGGCATCAGCGAAGAACGCCGCATCGCCTGGATGGCGCAGGAGCACGGCGTGCAGTTCATCCCGCACGGCTGGAACACCGCCGTCGGCCTCGCCGCGGATCTCCATCTCGCCTCCGCTTTCCCCGGCACCGATCTGGTCGAATACCTCACGGGCTCCCCCTTCATTGACGAAATAACCCTCGGCGGCTGGAAGCTGGATGCCGACGGCATGCTCGCCATCCCGACCACACCCGGCCTCGGTCTCGCACTCGATCCGGACGCCGTGAAAAAATACTCCGGCGGAGAAAAGCTGCTGGAGTGATCCCTGCTGACCTCTCACCTCTGGAAAACCAAGAGGTGGCTCGGGACGGAATCGAACCGCCGACACGGGGATTTTCAATCCCCTGCTCTACCGACTGAGCTACCGAGCCTCTGACTTGAAGGGCCGGTATAGGAGCAAGCTGCCATCCGGGCGCAACGTGTTTTTCACATGTCTTGCAGATTGCGTTCGCGGGCTCATTTCCCCCTCGCGGACATCGCCACCAGCACCCAGCCGGCCATCAGGCTCAGTCCTCCCAGCGGCGTGATGGCCCCCAGCTTGGTGATGCCGGTGTAGGCCAGCAGGTAAAGCGAGCCGCTGAAGAGCACGATCCCCAGGAAAATCAGCCGCCAGGCCCACACCATGAGCGGCTTGCTCCCGCCCAGCATCGTCAGCAGCAGCAGCACCACGGCATGCGGCAGGTGATACTGCACCGCCGTCTCCCAGTTCGCGCTTTTGCCGATGACCAGCAGCTTCTCATGCACCGGCCCATGCGCCCCCGAAGCCCCCAGTGCGATGGCGAGAAAACCCATGAGGGCGGAAAGGCGAAGGCGGAAAGGATCGGGATTCATAAAAGTACTCGCGAGCTTTAGCTCGCTCTGGGGCGCACGCAAGCCATCCAGAGCGAGCTAAAGCTCCCGAGTACTTTCTTCAAATCCACTCCTTCATCACCCGCCCCGCCACATCCGTCAGGCGGAAATCACGTCCCTGGAAGCGATGCGTCAGCCTCAGGTGATCAAAACCAAACTGGTTCAGCAGCGTCGCATGAAAATCATGCAGATCCACCGGATCACGCACGATGCTCCAGCCGATCTCGTCGGTTTCGCCAAAAATCTGCCCGCCTTTGATGCCGCCGCCCGCGGCCAGCATGGTGAAGGCAAAGGGGTGGTGGTCACGCCCCGTGGCATTCGGATTGCCGCCGCGGTTTTCCCCCAGCGGCGTGCGGCCAAACTCGCTGCCAAAGACCACCATCGTGTCTTCCAGCAGCCCGCGCTGCTTCAGGTCCGTCAGCAGCGCCGCGATCGGCTGGTCCGCCATGCCCGCATTGTAGGCCAGCTCATCGTTGAGATTGCTGTGGTGGTCCCAGCTCGCATGCATGATGCTCACAAAGCGCACACCGCGCTCCACCAGGCGCCGCGCCAGCAGGCAGTTCGTGGCAAAGGCCTTGTACTGCCCCGGGCCGCCGCCACGTGAGGCCTTGATCGGCGGGTCCGCTCGGTCCACGCCATACATCGCCCGCGTCGCGGCGCTTTCATCCTTCAAATCGATCAGTTCCGGCGCCGAGGCCTGCATGCGGAACGCCAGCTCATACGCCGAAATGCGGCTCGCGATCTCCGGATCGCGCAGATGCTCATAGCGGCTCTGGTTCAGCTCCATCAGCGTGTCCAGCCCCTTGCGCTGCAGGCTCATCGGAATGCCCGGCGGATTTTTCAAATTGAGCACCGGCTCGCCCTGATTGCGAAACAACACCCCCGCATACGAACTGGGCAGGAAGCCGCTCTGCCACAGGGAGGCCCCGCCGCTGGTGCCGCGTCCCGCGCTCAGCACCACATACCCCGGCAGATTCCGCGAGGTGCTGCCCAGCCCGTAGTTCAGCCACGAGCCCACCGTCGGCAGGCCAAACTGCGCCCGCCCGCAGTGCAGCACGAGCTGCCCCGGGTGATGATTGAACTGGTCCGTGTGCAGGCTGCGGATCATGAGCCAGTCGTCCGCATGCTTCGCCATGTGCGGCAGCAGATCGCTGAAATCCATCCCGCACTGCCCGTGCTTGGCAAACTTCCGCGGGCTGCCCATCAGCCGCGCCGTTTCCTTGCGGATGAAGGCAAAGCGCACGTTCTTCGTCATGCTCTCCGGCAGCGGCTGCCCGTTCAGCTCATTGAGCTTCGGCTTCGGATCAAACAGGTCCATCTGGCTCGGCCCGCCTTCCATGAAGATGAAAATGCAGTTCTTCGCCTTCGCCGGAAAATGCGGCGCTCTGGGCGCCAGCGGATCCTGCATCACCTCCTCCGCGCCCAGCGCCGTCGAAGATGAAATCAGCCCCTGCTCCGTCAGCAGCGCACCCAGCGCCAGCGCGCCGATCCCGTTCGCACCCGTGGCAAGGAATTCACGGCGCTTTTGCAGGAGTTGATGTTCGACCGGATGCATGCAAGGATAACGCATCAAGCCTGCCTGAACTAACGACTTCCCGCCGGGTCCCGTCTCTCCGCTTCCACCTCCCGGTGATACAGCCGTCTCTCGCGCCTGATGCGAATCTCAGCCATCAACATGATAAGCAAACTGCCCATCAACCTCCCGGCCTCGAAACTGATGCTGCTTTGGCTGGGACTGGGATTTGCCACGGCACTACTGGCCGCTCCAGCCCCGCGCCAGATCCTTCATGTGCCGCCCGCCGCAGGCAGCCCCGGCATCAACAAAGCCCTGGCCGCCCTCGGCAAAGACGGCGGCGAGGTGGTCCTCTCGCCCGGCACCTATCGCATCACCCTGCCCGTCATCATCCGTCAGGACAACATCACCCTGCGCGGCGCCGGCCCTGCCACGCTGCTGCGGCTGGGGGACCTGGCCAACTGTCCGGTGCTCATCGTCGGAGACGAGGCCTCCGCCCCACGCCGCACCGTCCGCAGCGTCTGTGTTGCGGACCTTCGTATCGATGGCAACCGCACCCACCAGCACGACGAATGCTGGAACGGAGCCTGCGACACCGGCTCCCTGACTGCCATCCGCAGCTCCGGCCTGGTGATCCGCCGTGCCCGGGACATCCTCGTTCTGCGCGTGGCCGCCGACCACTGCCGCTCCGGCGGGCTCGTCACGGAAAAAGAGTGCCGTCACCTCGTCGTGGAGGACTTCTCCGCCAGTGACAACGAGTTCGACGGCCTCGCCTGCTACCAGACCGAGGACAGCCGTTTTACCCGCCTCTATCTGCATCACAATCGCAGCGCCGGCATCTCCACTGACATTAACTTTGACCACAACACCCTCAGCCACCTGCGCCTCTTCCACAACGGCAGCCACGGCATCTTCATGCGCAACTCCAGCCGCAACACTTTCGAGCACCTTCAGGTGAAAAACAGCGGCCGCGCCGGCATCTTTGTCGATCAGGTGGACAAAAACCGCCGCACCGGCTCCGTGGGAAACCGGTTCACCGATGTCACCGTTACAGCCTCTGGCGGACCTGGCTTCCAGGTCAATGCGGCAAGCTGCAAAAACACCACCCTCACCCATGCACGGCTGGAAAACAACACAGTGGGCATCTGGGCCGCCGCCCCGGACCTGGTGACCCAGGAGGAGGTGCTCGTGCGGGACAAAAACACACGAGCCCCCGTTCAGGTTGAACGCTGAGCCTCCGCCGCGCATCATTCCACCATCATGAAACGCGTGCTCGTTCTGCTCATCGAAGGCTTCGAAGACATCGAGATGATCACCCCTGTGGACCTGCTGCGGCGGGCCGGTGCCGAGGTCGTGCTGGCCTCGCTGGGCCCCGGCATTCACCTCACCAGTTCCTTGCACGTCACCCTGCATGCCGACGCCATGCTTTCAGACGCCCTCGCCTCCGGCCCCTTCGACCTCCTCATGATACCCGGCGGTCCTGGCGTCAAAGCCCTGCGCGCAGACGGCCGCGCCGCGGAGATTGCCAAAGACTTCGCTCAGTCCGCCAGGCCTGTCGCCGCCATCTGCGCCGCCCCCACCGTACTGGCAGACGCCGGCCTTCTGGAAGGCAGACGCTACACCGCTCACGATTCCACCTATGGCGAGCTGAAGCAGGCGCTCGCAGACCAGCGGGTGGTGCAGGACGGCGGCATCATCACCTCCCGTGGCGCGGGCACCGCGCTGGACTTCGGCCTGGCGCTGGTCACGCGGCTCTACGGCCAGGAGAAAGCGGACGAAATCGCCCGCCGCATCATGGCGTGAGCGCTGCTTCCCGCCCCTCCCGCACCGCCTCAATAAACCGCGCCACCAGCAGCAGATCCTTGCTGCCCGGCATCGACTCCACACCGCTGGCCACATCCACCGCCACCGGCTGCGTCTGCTTCACCGCCTCGCTCACATTCTCCGGCGTCAGTCCTCCTGAGAGCAGAATCTGCTTTCCCGGAAACATCTCCTTCGCCCGCACTGCCAGCTCCCACGGAAAGACATGCCCGCCGCCGCCATAGGTCCCGGGATTGTAGGCATCCAGCAAAATGGCCTCGCAGGGAAATTCCCCAATCTGTGCCAGCGATGCCGCATCGCGCACCTGCAGCGCCTTGATCACGTTCACCCCGCGCTTCATCAGCCGCTCCACATCCGCCGGTGTTTCATCACCGTGCAGTTGCAGCGCCTGAAACAGGCCGCTCCCCACCGCCGCGTCCAGCAGCGCAGCATCCGCGTTCACCAGCACGGCCACCAGCGCGTTTTTCGCCGCGATCTCCTGCAATGAGCCCGCCGCCACTTCCAGCGGCATGTGCCGCTTGGATTTTGGCCAGAGGTTGATCCCCACCGCATCCGCTCCCAGCGCAAACAGCACCCCAGCCTGCTGCGGCTGGGTGATGCCGCAGATCTTCACACTGAGGCGCTGGGGATCAGGAAACATGAGGAGGCGGAGAAAGAGGTGGAAAGGCCATGCCCTGCCGTTCTGGCAGCAGCTTTGCCGTCACCGAAAGAAGCACGTCCAGCTTTGGCGGCAATGGAATGCTGCCCCGCACCCGCACATCGCGCTGCAGTTCCTGAAAGCGCAGCATGTCCGCCGGTGGGATGAGAAAAATCACCGGCGGCGCCGCATGCGCCCCGGCATGCACCATCGGGTACGCCTTGCTCACCAGGCGGTCCAGCAGGTCGCCGCCCATGTCCGGCAGCGGCAGCGAAAACAAAAACAGCGAGTACTCCCTCCGCAGCGCCATCTCAAATGCCCGCTCCCCGCTCGGCGCGTCATCCACCTCGCACACGCGGAAGGCCAGCAGCGCCTCGCGGATCACACGCCTGTAGGGCAGGCTCTCCTCCGCCAGCAGGACTCTTGGGACGGCGGCTTCAACCGGAACGGCAGTGGTCATGCGGAGCGCGCTCAGCTTTCAGGATACACCGCCACGGCCATCACGCCTTCACTCGGCAGCCACCCCACCACTTCCACACGCTTCACCGGCTTCGCGGAGGACTCCATGCCCTTGCGCACCGTGTCCAAAACCTTCTTCTGCGTGTCCTCCGTCACCTTCGAGCCAAACAGCCCCGCCAGATCCGAAAGCATCGGTGCGGGCGCGCTCACTCCACCCGCCGTTGTCACCGGCGTCCGCGTCTGACCGCAGGCCAGAATCGTGTCACGAATGGCCTCCGGCGTCATCGTCCCGGACACCACCACCAGGCGGCGCAGGCGGGTCTCCGCCGTCGGCGTCTGCACAATGGCCGGCACCGGCTGCGCCACCGTGTCGTTCGCCGGCGGCTTGATCGACTTTGAAGGCTTCAGAAAGCCCCGTGGCCCGTTCGCAGGAAACGCCCCCCCGCCATTCAGCGCCTGCGGCAGCACAGGCTCCTCCGCGCTCAGAGCAGCGGCAGAGAAAAGAAAAGCGGTGACGAAACGAAGGGCGGTCAATTTCACGAAAGAAGGCGCGGTTTTTATCATGCCCCCTCTGAAGTGACAATCATAAAAAACCACGAAAAAGCGGAATTCGCCCCCGCCACCCTCTTCGTGCCCTCGGTTGTCGCTCAAAAAATGCGCCCCCTTCACGCCTGAGATCCAGTTCACGCCGCCATCGGCAGCGCGGCAGGCTGCCACGCCGCGACCCCGTCACCCCTGGACTCCCGCGCCCCCGCCTTCCCCGCCGTCACCTCCCTCCCGCACTCCACCTCATAGGCCAGCACACACAGGTCACACGTCACCCGGTTGGCATAGTGGCACAGGCAGGTTATCAGCCTCGAGTAAAACTCAGCCGCGTTCCCCGCTGGCACGCCCAGCGCCGCCGCCAGCGGCCTGCGCTCCGGCTCATAGGGATTCGCCACTGCACCCAGCGTCCGCAGCGCAAGGCCTGCCCCGGCTTGCACCCGCGCCTCACAGCCACGCCGTGCCTCCGCCGTCGCACCCCGGGCATGCTCCAGCCACAGGGACTCCACACACACCGCCGTGATCTGTGCCATCGCGGCCGCCAGCGCCCGCTGCGCCTCCACCAGCACGCTCACCTGCCCGCGCCACTCCGGCGCCGTCTCCTCCTGCTGAAACCGCCCAGCCAGCGCCGCGCCGATCCGTGTCCACGCCGCCTGCTCAAACACCGCCATTTGCTTGGAGATGGCCTCGTATTCCCGCAGAGACTCCGCCTGCGCCGCCATCACGGCCGCGCCGTTGCGCGCATCCACCCCGGCCGGAACGAGCCCCGTCACATCCTGCCCGCCCTGCGTCAGGCGGCAGGCCAGCGTGCCTCGGCACAGCCTGTCTCGCTGCTGCTTCTCACGCTCGCAGGCCGCTCCATATTCCCCCTTCCAGGCCTTCACCATGGCGGCCGCCGGTTCCCACGCCTCCGCCGCCACCATCGGCACCGGCATCAGCCTCTCCGCAGAGGGCGGATGCCCAAACATCTCCCTCACCGCCGCTTCCCCCAGCCTCTCTCTCCGCGCCTGCTCTTCGGCCTGCCGTGCCGTGCTTTCCCGCTCTTCCGCCTCCCGCTCCGTGCGCTTCCGGTTCTCCGCCAGATGCCGGTTCGGCACCTCCTCGGCCACCAGGTTGAACTGGTTCAGGTCCAGCCCCAGCTCCACGTCATACCAGTAGAGCGACACCGTCTTGCACAGCCCGGTGAAATCATGAAACAGCTCCTCTGCCGGCAGGTCCAAAGTGCACACGCCCGGCGCGGCCAGCTCCTCCAGCTTCTCCTTCCGGTCCTTCAGCGCCGGGTGCGTGCTCCACCAGGAGGTCTCCTCCGCCAGTTCCTTGCTCTTCACCTGCTTGCGCTGCGCCTCCGGCATCGCCTGTACCTGGCTGGCGATCCGCCCCGGCACATTGTCCGGCAGTTCCCCGTCCTTCAGCCGGGAGAGCATCGTTTTCACCATCGCCGTTTCCGCGTGGTCCAGCAGCCCCAGTTGCAGCAGCGCGTTCTCCATCTCGCGGCTGCCCGCCACCTTGGCCCCATACGCATCCGCATCATACTCCCTGTGCCGCGACATGAATCCACTGATCGCGCCCCCCAGGTGCATCAGCAGCAGCATCACCCTCCGCCCCAGGTTCACCATGATCCTCGCCACATTTCCCAGCATGCCGCTGTATCCCTCCGCATTTCCCAGCGCCTCCAGCCGTTCATCCCAGCCATCGCGCTCCAGCACCACGCGCGCAAACCAGCGGTTGATGCTCCGCACCAGGTAGTTCAGCCGCATGCTCCCTCCCTGCGCAAAGTGCCCAAACTCATGCGCCAGCACCCCCGCAAACTGACGTGCCGTCATCCCCGCCACCAGCGGCATGCCGATGCTCAGCACCAGGTCATGGCTGAAAAAACTCGCCATGCCGCGCCGGAACGACGCCGAGGCGTTCACCCGCGAATCCACCTCCACCATCACCGGCCGCGGCGCCCCCACCAGATCGCAGATGCGGTAGATCAAGGCAAACAGCGCCGGCTGCGAGATGGGGTCCAGCGTCACCGTCGGCGGCTGCTTCGGCAGCGGTGCAAACAGCGGCTTCATCATGAACAAAATGCAGATCACTCCGGCCACCGCCACGGCCAGGTACAAAAATCCCGCCAGCAGCACCATCCTCCCGCTTCGATATCCACCCCACTCCGAAGCGCTGCTCATCCATACCACATCATGCTGCACATGCCACGCCAGCAGCCACCCCATCCCCGCGATCACCGCCAGGTATAGCAGCGGCAGAATGAGCAGCGCCAGGAGCACCAGCACCACGCCCAGGCGATAAGCGATCGATACATGGCCCCGCGCAAAGCTTCCTGAAAAAGCCTCCCGCACCAGCCTCGTCATGTCTGCTCCCGCCGTCCCCTGCATGAAAAAACGGAAACCTACGCCCCCTGCTTTTTACCCGTCAACTTCGAGCCCGCACACTCGCAACATTCATTCTCATCGCAGTGCTGAGACGCATCCAAAACTACAGCGCTCTGCTTCAAAGATAAACGTCACCACCATTTCATTCGTCCAGAGCAGACTCAAAACCCCATTCACATTTCCGTGTATTCTGTGTATTCCGTGGTTCACATCTGACTTCCCCATGAACCGCCGCCGCCTGCTCCAATCCGCCACCGCAGCAGCCCTCGCCCCGGCAGCATGCACCAAACGGACTCCCCAAGCCCCGCCTCCTTACGCCACCCTCGCCGATCTCAGCACCCAGCTCACTTCAGAGCAGACCACGCCGCTGCACCTGGTGGAGCACTTCCTCGCCCGCATCGCCCAGTTCGACAAATCCGGCCCGCGCATCCATGCCGTGCTCGAATTGAATCCCGCCGCCAAAGACATCGCCACGCATTGCCCCGCCGGCCCGCTGCACGGCCTGCCCATTCTGATCAAGGACAACATCGAAACCGCCGATGCCATGCACACCACCGCAGGCTCGCTGGCCCTGCGCGATCACCCGCCCAAGGAAGACGCCGCCCTCGTCTCCCGCCTCCGCGCCGCCGGCGCCGTCATCCTTGGCAAGACCAACCTCAGCGAATGGGCCAACATCCGCTCCCCGAACTCCACCAGCGGCTGGAGCGCACGCGGCGGCCTCACGCTCAATCCCCACAAGCTCGCCCACAGCGCCAGCGGCTCCAGTTCCGGCTCCGCCGCCGCCGTGGCTGCGGGCCTCGCACCGGCCGCCATCGGCACCGAGACGAACGGCTCCATCGTCAGCCCCGCCAGCGCCTGCGGCATCGTCGGGTTCAAGCCCACCGTCGGCCTCATCAGCGGCAGCGGCATCATCCCCATCACCCACTGGCAGGACACCGCCGGTCCCATGACCCTCACCGTGCGCGATGCCGCCCTGCTCATGCAGGTGCTCGCAGAAGACTTCACAGCAGACTTAAAATCTGCCGTCCTCAAAGGCGCCCGCCTCGGCGTCATCCGCGGCCACTGCGGCAGGAACCCGCAGGTGCTCGCCCTCTTCGAAACCGCCCTGCAAAAACTCCGCGAAGCCGGAGCCACCATCATCGACCCCGTCAAACTGCCCAACACGCGCGAAGCCGGCGCCCTCTCCTGGAAAGCCATGCTCATCGAGCTCCGCACCGAGCTCAACGCCTACCTCGCCCAGCGCGCTGGCGACGTCCGCTCACTCGCCGACGTCATCGCCTTCAATGAAGCGCACCGCGACACCGAGATGCCACACTTCGCCCAGGAATTTTTCGAGCAGGCCGAAAAACTCGGCACGCCCGAGATCATCGCCGCCGGTGCCGCAGCCCGCGAAAACGCCCGCCGCCTCGCCGGCCCCGAAGGCATCTCCGCCGCCCTGCGCGAATATCAGCTCGACGCCCTCATCTGCCCCACCAACGACCCCGCCGGCCGCATCGACCTCGCGCACGGAGACACCAACGAACGCGTCGCCAGCACCCCGGCCGCCGTCGCAGGCTATCCCCACCTCACCGTCCCCCTCGGCATCGTCGATGGACTGCCCATCGGCTTCTCCTTCATGGGCGATGCCCGCGCCGACGCACGCATCCTCGCGCTGGGCCACGCGTTTGAGGAGATCACGAAAGCGCGAAGAGCGCCGGAGTTCCAGCCAAAGTAATCGCGAGCTTCAGCTCGCTCCGGCCAGCGCTCACGCCATGCCAAAAGCTCTCATCAACCCGCCAGCCGCATTCACAAGTGTTCGTGTTCACCAAGCTTGGCCCTCAATCAGCCAGACATCACGCGGGCAAGGCAATATCCTCATCTGTCCCCTGGTTAGCCAGCGGTTGCGCGATGGAGGCAGGCACCTTCTCCGCATGCTTGGCCACCTCACGCTTCATGCCCTGCCGGATCCACCACCGCACGAAAACGGAAAACTCGCCTTCCTTGCCCGGATCGAAGCGCTCCACCGCCTTCATCAGGCCGATATTGCCGCCGGAAATGAGGTCTAAAATGGGCACCTCGCACGAGTCGCGTTGCTCCAGCGCAAGCTCCACCACCAGCCGCAGGTTCGCCCGAATCATGCCCGCCCGCACTTCGCGTTCTCCCGGCTCCCCCTCCTGCGCAGGCATCAGCGGCTTCGCCATGTCGATCTGTTCGAGATAGACCTTGAGCCCTGCCTTATCGGCTGTGTTGAATCCGCGCACGAAGAGACAACGCAGAAAAGCCCTCCCGTTTTTCCGCCCCGCAAAAATCCGTGGGTAACATTCCGGCCAAAAAAGCGTGGATGCACTCTAGCCATGAATTCATCTGTCTCCAAACGACATGTCTTCCCCGTCACCGGCACCCGCTCGTTGCCCGGCACCCGCCTGGAAGAAACGCCGCAGATGGCTCAAAGATGGCCCCACATCGACTGGCGGCGCAGCCAGGCTTTCCACCACGTCCCATGCCTCCGCTCACCCTCCGTCCACCTTCATCCCTATGTTCACCCAGGTTTCCCTCCGCTCAGCACGCCATGAGTCCGGTGATACCATCTTTGTGGCAGATCAGGAACGCGCGGCCTACGAGGACGAGTACGTCAAAACCACGCTCCAAGCCGATTTCCTGCGCGGTGTCGTCCCCCTCTATCGCCGCACCCTCAAAATCACCGTAAAGGGTCGCCGCGCCATCTCCCGCATCATCCAGCCTCGCGAAATGATCGACCGCATCCGCCAAGGCTTCTCCTTCCTCGGCATCCCCACCGAAGAAATCGCCCCTTACCCCCCTCCATCTCCCATTCCTCATTCCTCATTCTGATTTCGTCATTCACCTCCTCTTCGGCCCCTTCGGCGCCCTCTCCTCCCGATACTGCGCCGGCGTCATCCCCATGACGCTGCGGAAGCATCGCGTGAAGTGCGCGTGATCAAAGAACCCCAGCTCCACCGCCAGCGCCGCCACCGTCTCCTCCGTCTCCGCCAGCCTCCGGCACGCCGCCTCCACCCGCACCCGCAGCAGGTACTGTCGCGCGGAGGAGCCAAACACACGCCGGAAGCTCCGGTCAAACTGGCTCTGGGACAGCCCGCACATCCGCGCCATCTCGGCGCTGCTCAGCGCGGCCTCAGGGTGCTTGTGCATCTGCTCGATCACCTTCGCAAACCGCGCCTCGCCCGAGCTGCGGCTGCGCACCTGCTCCACCTGCCGTGAAAACCCCGCCACGCCGATGATGTGCCCCTCCGCATCTCGCAGCGGGATCTTGCTGGACATCACCAGCCGCGGCGAGCCCTCCGCCTCCGGCGCGCTCTCCAGCCGGTTCACGATCGGCTTGCCCGTCCGCATCACGATCTCGTCATCCTCCTGGTATTCGATCGCCCGGCTGTGCGGGAAGAAATCCAGGTCCGTTTTGCCGATCGCATCCTTCTCATGCTTCACCCCGCAGTAGTCGCAGCCGCGCCGGTTCACCGCCATGAACCGCCCCTGCCGGTCCTTGATGAAAAACGACATGTCCGGCAGCAGGTCAAAGAGCCGCGCCAGCTCCGCCCCGCGCACCCGCCGCAAAAAGACCTGTGGTGAAATAGACGCCATAATGCGCGTATTTTACACAAGCATGCCATGCGCATGCAAGACGTGATTGCCACCCGCAGCGTATTCTAGGGTATGATCAAAGCCCTGCATTCCCTGCCCCAGCGCCGCGAGCGGCTCCGGCGGCTGGCAGCCAGCCTCCATCGTGGGAACACGCGTGAGGTACACCTGCTCGACGACCTGCTCCGCGATGCGGAAGTCGTCACCTCCTGCAATGACGAGGAGCTGAAGGACCTCATCCTCGTGGTGAAGCACCACCGCCCCGATCTCGCGCTCAATCTCCTCACCCACGTGCGCGCCCCGAAGGAGCGCATCAGCCTCGGCAACTGCCTGGCCGCCATCTGGAGCCGCATCGACATCAATGCCGCCTGGAAAGCCATCACCGCCAGCAGCCTCCCCGAATCCGAGCGCCTGGCCCTCCGCAGCGCCATGGTGTGAGGCCACCTCGCCCTCGGCTTCCCCGCTCGTCCTCGTCCTCCTACTCGAACTCGTCCTCGATCCAATCGCCCCGCATCATCCAACGCTCCGCAGCAGGCCCTAATCTTCCTCCTACTCCTACTCTTCCTCCCTTTTCCGGAAAAAGGGAGTAGGAGTAAGAGTAGGAGGAGGGGGAAGATCAGGCTCTCATTCGTCATTCTCGCCCCTCGTCCCACTACCGCTTTGATAAACGAGGCCCCCATCCCTCGTAAGCATATTCATACCAGTCCGAGACATTTCCATACCAAACCGTCCCCACCCACCGCATGCGCCTCGATCTCACCCTGCTCCTCTCGCTTCTCGCCACCTCCGCAGCGACGGCAGCGCAGCCCATCGGCTTTAACAAAGACATCCGCCCCATCCTCGCGGACGCCTGTTTCCATTGCCACGGCCCCGATCCAGGAACTCGCAAGGCGGGCCTGCGCCTCGATACCGAAGCCGGATTCTTCACCGCCAAGGAAGGCGAGCAGCCCACCGTCATCAAAAACAAGCCGGAGATCAGCGCCCTCTTCCAGCGCCTCATCACCAAGGATGAGGACGACCTCATGCCGCCGCCGGATTCGCACAAGACCCTGAAGCCCGAGCAGATCGCGCTGGTGAAGGAATGGATCGCGCAGGGAGCGCCGTGGCAGCCGCACTGGTCGCTCATCGCCCCGCACAAAGCCCCGCTGCCTGCGGTAAAAGACAGCGCCTGGGTGAAGACCCCGGTGGACCGCTTCATCCTTTCCAAGCTGGAAGCCATCGGCCTCACACCGGCCGCCCAGGCGGAAGACCATGCGCTGATCCGCCGCGTGTCGCTGGACCTCACCGGCCTGCCGCCCACGCCCGAGCTCATGGCGCGCTACCTGCCGCTCACGGAGCAAAAGTATTCTGCACTGGTGGACGAGCTTCTCAAATCCCCCGCCTACGGCGAGCACCGCGCCCGCTACTGGCTGGATGCCGCGCGCTACGCCGACACCCACGGCCTGCACTTTGACAAGCCGCGCGAAATGTGGCCCTACCGCGACTGGGTGGTGAAAGCCTACAACAACAACGAGCCCTTCGACAAGTTCACCGTCGAGCAGATCGCCGGCGACCTGCTGCCCAAGCCCAGCGAAGACCAGCTCATCGCCACCGGATTCCAGCGCTGCAACATCACCACCAATGAAGGCGGCACCATTGATGAAGAGAACCTCGCCAACTACGCCTCCGACCGCGTGCAGACCATGGGCTGGGTGTACTTCGGCCTCACCACGAACTGCTCGCAGTGCCACGACCACAAGTTCGACCCCATCACGCAGAAGGACTACTACTCCATGGCTGCCTTCTTCCGCAACACCACGCAGAAGGCCAAGGATGGCAATGTGAAGGACGGCCTCGGCCCCATCCTGGTGCTGCCCACGGACAAGGACCGCCCGCGCTGGACCGCGCTGCCCACGGAAATCGCCGCTGCCAAAACGAAGCAGGACGCCGCACGCAAGACCGCCAAGCCGCTCTTTGACCTCTGGCTCACTACCGCCAAGCCGGAAGACCTGGACAAGGACGTGCCCACCAAGGGCATCACCGCGCACCTGCCGCTGAATGAAGGCACCGGCGCTCAAATCTCCGCCACCTGCGGCGAGGCCAAGACCTTCAAAGCCGCCGGCGAAGTGACCTGGAAGCCCGATGGCAAACTTGGCCCCGCCCCCGTGATGAAACCCGGCAGCACCTTTGAGATCGGCGACGTGGGCGACTACGAAAAAGATCACGCCTTCAGCTACGGCGCGTGGATTCGCGCGGGCAAGGTCACCGGCATCTCCGGCAGCATCCTCAGCCGCATGGATGAAAAGAACGGCCATCGCGGCTGGGATCTCTTCCAGAGCGATAATAAACTCTCCGTGCACATCGTCAGCAAGTGGCCGGAAGACGCCGTCAAGGTCAGCACCGCCAAGCCCGCCCTGCGCCCGAACGTGTGGCAGCATGTCTTCGTCACTTATGATGGCAAAGGCAAGGCCGGCGGCGTGCGCATCTTTGTGGATGGCGTGGAGGCGCAGATCCGCCCGGAAGTGAATGCGCTGAAGGGCAGCATCAAAACGACAACGCCCACGCGCATCGGCCAGCGCAGCCACGGCTCCTACTTCATGGACGGCGGCGTGCAGGACGTGCGCATCTATGACCGCCAGCTCACCGCCGCGGAAGTGATGACCCTTTCCAAAGTCGGCCCGCTGCGCACCATGCTCGCCGCGAAAAAGCAGGGACCGAAGCAGCAGGAGGCGCTGTTTGAGCACTACCTCATCACGCGTGACGCGCCCTACCAGACCGCCCTCGCCACCAGCACCAAGCTCACCGCCGAGCAGGAGGCCATCAAAAACCGCAGCCCCATGACCCACGTGCAGGAGGAGAAGATGGACACCAAGCCCATGGCCAACATCCTCATGCGCGGCCAGTACGACAAAGTCGGAGACGCCGTGGAGGCCGCCGTGCCCGCCGCTCTCGGCAAGCTGCCCGCCGATGCTCCGAAGAACCGCCTCGGCCTCGCCAAGTGGCTCGTCAGTGACAACAACACCCTCACCGCCCGCGTGACCGTGAACCGCATGTGGCAGGAGCTTTTCGGCAGCGGCCTGGTGAAGACGAGCGAGGACTTCGGCATCATGGGCAGCGCCCCTTCCAACCCCGAGCTGCTCGACTGGCTGGCCGTTGAGTTCAAGGAAAGCGGCTGGGATGTGAAGCGCTTCTACAAGATGCTCGTCACCTCCGCCGCCTACCGTCAGGCCGCCGTCATCACGCCCGCCAAGCTGGAGAAGGACCGCGACAACGCCCTGCTCTCCCGCGGCCCGCGCTTCCGCATGGACGCCGAAATGATCCGCGACTATGCCCTCGCCGCCAGCGGCACCCTCTCTCCACGCATGGGCGGCCCAGGCACCCTACCCTACCAGCCGGAGAACATCTGGGAAGTCGTCGGCATGGGCACTGAAAAGTACGTACAGGACAAAGGTGAAAACCTGTACCGCCGCACCCTCTACGACTTCTGGAAGCGCATGGCCCCGCCCGCGAACATGGACATCTTCAACGCCCCCAGCCGCGAGATGAGCTGCGTCCGCCGCGACCGCACCAACACCCCGCTGCAGGCCCTCGTCACCATGAACGACCCCCAGTTCATCGAAGCCGCCCGCAACCTCGCCCAGCACACCCTCGCAAAGGTTCCCGGCGACGACACCGCCAAGCTCGAGTCCATCTACTCCCGCCTCCTCTGCCGCCCCCTCAAGGACGCCGAGAAACCCATCCTCACCGCCACGCTCGCGGACATGCGCAAATTCTACGGAGCCAATGCCGCAGACGCCGAAGCGCTGCTGAAGGTGGGTGAATCCAAAGCCGATGAAAAGCTCGCCAAACCCGAACTCGCCGCGTGGACCATGCTTTGCAACGAGGTGATGAATCTGGACGAGGTGCTGAACAAGTAGGCCAAAGTTAAAAGTTTAAGGTTAAAAGTTTCAAGTTCTCCGACGCGAACACTCCATGGTTAACAGCGAGCAACTGCCCCATTCTTGAAAACTCCCTCAAACTTGTTCCAACTTTAAACCTTAAACTTGAAACTTTAAACTTCCCCATGGCCAACATCGAACAATTCGAAGACATTCTCGCCTGGCAAAAAGGCCGGGAGCTGACTCGGCTTGTTTACAGGGCCTCCCGAAAGGGAGAGTTCGCGAAGGACTTCGCGCTGCGCGATCAAATTCGCAGTGCTTTGATCTCCATCACTTCAAACATTGCCGAAGGCTTCGAACGTGGGGGCACCAAAGAATTCATTCAATTCCTCGGCCATGCCAAAGGCTCATGCGGCGAAGTCCGCTCCCAGCTCTATGTAGCGCTCGACGAAGCCTACCTGACTCAGCCCGAGTGGCAGGAACTCCACAACCGCTGCCTCGAAGTCAGCCGCCTCCTCGACGGCTTCATCAAATACCTTCGCCAAACCGAAATCAAAGGCCGCAAATTCCAAACCACCTCCGCAAGTCCCAAAGACTGACACCGTCCCCCGCCACCACCACCCACGAAGCGTCCCCAACTTGAAACTTTAAACCTTAAACTTTTAACTCTGCCTTGCCCCCCGATGCCCCATATCCCTTCCCGGGACTGAACCCCTACTTTGAAGAGCAGTGGTTTCAGGTGCATCCGACGATGATCGCGTCGTCGCTTTCGCGCTTGCAGCGGCAGATGCCTGCGGACCTGAAGGTGTCCATCGAGCAGGGCATGAAGATTTCCACGCGCTTCGATGACGACAAAGGCTTTAGGCCGGATGTCAGCGTGTGGAAGGTGCGAGAGGACACGCTGCTCGCCTCGGCCCCGCCGAATTTCTCTCCGCCCATCGTGCGGGATGTCACTGCCCCCAAACCACGTCATCTCACCATCCGCGAACTCGGCGGCGATCTTGTGACCGTCATCGAGCTTCTCAGCCCCACGAACAAGCACGGCGCAGGTGCTCTCGCCTACCTGCAAAAGCGCCTCGGCCTCATGGAGTCATGCGTCAACCTGGTGGAGATCGACCTCATTCGAAAAGGAGGCCTCGCGCTTCTTCGATTTGAAGATGATGGCATGGCCGAAGCGATCCGCATGGACAGCGGCAGGCTGCCCCCTCACGCCGTCACCGTTTTTCGCGCGGAGCAGCCCCAGCAGCGTGAGCTTTATCGCGTCACCTACCAGGAGTCCCTGCCCGCCATCCGCGTCCCGCTCCGCCCTGATGACCAGGACGTCTGGCTGAACCTCCAGGAACTCGCCGGGCAATGCCACACCGACTGCGGCTTCGACAAGTCCACCCACTACTCCCGCGATCCCGAGCCACCGCTGATGCCTGAAGACGCCGCCTGGCTCCACACCCATCTCCAATCCACCCACCGTCGCTGAACACGCAGCGTCCCCCAACTTGAAACTTTAAACCTTAAACTTTTAACTCCTTTCTCTTCCTCCTATGAGCATCTTAAACGAATGGGACACCTACCAAACCCGCCGCCAGCTTTTTGCACGCGGTAAAAACGTTCTCGGCGGTGCCGCGCTGGCTTCACTTCTCGGCGAATCCTTTGCGAACGCATCGACGGGAGGCGCCATGGGCCCTCACTTTGCCCCAAAGGCCAAGCGCGTGATCTACCTGCACATGGTCGGCGGGCCTGCGCAGATGGACCTCTTCGACTACAAGCCGGAGATGATGAAGTGGTATGACAAAGATCTGCCGCCGAGCATCCGCAACGGGCAGCGCCTCACCACCATGACCAGCGGGCAGGCGCGCTTTCCCATCGCGCCGTCGAAGTTCAACTTCGCCCAGCGTGGCCAATGCGGCATGTGGATGAATTCCGACCTGCTGCCCCACCTGGCTAAAAACGCGGACGACATCTGCTGGATGCGCTCGCTGCACACGGAGGCCATCAATCACGAGCCCGCCATCTGCGCCATGCAGACGGGCAACCAGATCACCGGCCGCCCCTGCCTCGGCTCCTGGGCGTCCTACGGCCTCGGCAGCATGAATTCGAACCTGCCCACCTTCGTCGTCCTCATCGCCACGCCGACGAACCGCGAGCAGGAGCAGGCCATCTCATCGCGCCTGTGGTCCAGCGGTTATCTGCCCGGCGAGCACGCGGGCGTTTCCTTCCGCAGCAAGGGCGACCCCATCCTCTTCATCAACAACCCCGCTGGCGTGCCCAGCAGCGTGCGCAAGCGCACCATCGAAGGACTCAACGCGCTCAACGAGATCAACTACAAGGAAGTCGGTGACCCCGAAACGCACACGCGCATCCAGCAGTATGAGATGGCCTTCCGCATGCAGGCCAGCGTGCCCGAGCTTACCGACATCAACAGCGAGCCCGAGCACATCTTCAAAATGTATGGCGATGAAGCCAGGAAGCCCGGCACCTTTGCCAACAGCGTGCTCATGGCCCGCCGCTTGGCCGAGCGCGGCGTGCGCTTCACCCAGATCTACCTCAACAACTGGGACCACCACAGCAATGTGGGCGGCCGCATGCCCAGCCAGTGCAAGGACGTGGACCAGGCCTGCCACGCCCTCATCGAGGACCTCAAGCAGCGCGGCATGTTTGACGACACCCTCATCATCTGGGGTGGCGAATTCGGCCGCACCATCTACAGCCAGGGCGGCCTCTCCAAAGAGAACTACGGCCGCGACCACCACCCGCGCTGCTTCACCATGTGGATGGCCGGCGGCGGTGCCAAAGGCGGCGCCATCTACGGCGAGACCGACGACTTCAGCTACAACATCGTCAAAGACCCGCTTCACATTAGCGACTTCCACGCCACCGTGCTGAACCTCCTCGGCTACAACGCCGACCGCTTCACCTACAAGTTCCAAGGCCTCGACCAGAAACTCATCGGCATCAATCCAGCAAAGCCCGTCAAGGCGCTGATCGCGTGATGCCGCGGCTCGGACGTAGGATGGGTGTGGCGACAGCCCGGTTTATCCTTCGAAGCACGCAGTGCGAAGAATGGACCCGTCCATGAGCGCGCTGCAAACACCTCGGCATACGAACTTCCTCGACGCGCACTGATCGGGAGTACCATAGGCTGGCTTCGCCTGTCTCCACATAGCCTCGGCTCTTTTGTCTGTCGATCAGCTCACTTCCTCAACCCTCGAAACTTCCCCGGCGCCATCCCCGCATACCGGCTGAAGTGCCGCGTGAACGCACTCTGATCACACCACCCCGTCTCGATCGCAATGTCCGCCAGCGAGCGGTCCGTCTCCCGCAGCAGCCGCGTCGCCTCATCCAGCCGCAGCTTGTGCAGCAGTTGCAGCGGGCTCATTTGAAACAGCCGCTGCACCCGCTGCTCGAACTGATACACACTCAGCCCCGCCTTTTTCGCGATGTCCTCGATCCGCAGGCTTTCCGCAAACCGCTGCTGCATGTGCTTCAGCGCCGCCGCCAGCTCTGCAAAGCCTCCCGCCTTGTCGCTCGGCGCATTCAGATCCCGCGAGATCCCCGTCACGCCCACGATGCACCCCCTCCCATCGCGCAGCGCATGCTTCGTCGTCAGGCACCACCCCGCCTTGTGCCCAGGGTAAATGTGCAGCTCCAGTTGATGCGCCACCGGCTTCCCCGTCTTCAGCACCGCCTCATCCTGCCGCGCATAGCTCGCCGCCAGCGCCGCCGGAAACACCTCCTCCGGCCTCTTGCCCCTCAGCTTCGCCTTGTCCCCACCCGCGCAGCGATCCGCCAGCGTCTGATTCACCCGCACATACCGCCCCGCCGCATCCTTGATAAAAAACACCACATCCGGCAGCGCATCAAACAGCGCCTCCGTCGTCGCATGCTCAGAGAACATCCCGCCCGATTCCATCATTTTGACTGAATTGGCAGCCTCCCGCCCAAAAAGCAATCAAGACCCTCAACCCCTCAAACCACAATATCGTGCCCAGTCACGCCTCATCCAATTTCCAATTTTCAGTTTTCAGTTCCCAGTTTTCAGTGCGTCCCCCTCTTTTGGTCATTCATTCGTCATTCCTCATTCTGGTTTCGTCATTCTCACTTCCCCCTCTCCTTATGTCATCCCTCCCCCAATGGTCCGGCGTCTTCCCCGCCGTCGTCACTCAGATGCACGAAGATCAGTCCCTCGATCTCCCCTCCTCCGCCCGCCACTTCGAGGCCCTCATCCAGTCCGGCATCTCCGGCCTCATCGTCTGCGGTTCCCTCGGCGAAAACCAGTGCCTGCAGCCCGATGAAAAACGCGCCGTCCTCCAGTGCGCCATCGAAACCGCACGCGGCCGCATCCCCATCGTCAGCGGCGTCGCCGAGATGAACACCCGCGCCGCCATCCAGTACATGCAAGACGGCGCACAACTCGGCGCCGCCGGCTTCATGATCATGCCCCCCATGGTTTACAAGAGCGATCCCCGCGAGACCGAGCACTGGTTCCGCACCCTGGCCAAAGCCACACCGCTGCCCTGGATGCTCTACAACAACCCCGTCGGCTACCACACCGACGTCACGCCCGAGATGTTCGCCCAGCTCGCCGACATCGAAAACCTCACCTCCATCAAGGAAAGCAGCGCCAACCCCCGCCGCATCACCGAGCTGCGCAATCTCGTGGGCGACCGCTACCAGCTCTTCACCGGCGTGGACGATCTCATTCTCGAGTGCAGCATCCTCGGCATCGATGGTTGGGTCGCCGGCAGCGGCATCGCCTTCCCGCAGGAAAATCAAAAACTCTGGGACCTCACCCGCGCCGGAAAGTGGGACGAAGCCCGCACCCTCTACCGTTGGATGCAGCCCCTCATGAAGCTCGATACCCACATCCACTTCGTGCAATACATCAAGCTCCTCTGCCAGGAGACCGGCCTCGGCAAAGAATGGTGCCGCGAACCCCGCCTGCCGCTGGCGGGCACCGAGCGCGACCAAGTCCTCACCATCATCCGCGACTCCCTCGCCAACCGCCCGCAAATCTAGCTCCGCATTCCAAAGCGGCCCAGGAGCGCGGGCCTCGGAGCCCGCAGCACTCCGCAAGCACCCACCGCCCCGCGAAAGCGCAAGCATAGTGGTCCGCACAGTCCTCTGTGCGGCGCTCCGCAAACACCCACCGCCCCGCTCCCGCGCCAGCGTCCCCAACTTCAAACTTAAAACCTTAAACTTTAAACCCCTCACGCTCCGCATCGCTCATGCACCCCACCACCACATTCCTCCTTCTCCTCGTCTTCCTCACCGTGGTCGGTCCATCCTCCGCTCAAAACAACAACACCACCACCGCCGACGCCAAACTCGAATCCTTCTTCAAGACCTACCTCGAAAAGACCTTCGAACTGCGCCCGCTCGATGCCACCATGCTCGGCGATCACCGCTTCGACGACAAACTCGACGACATCTCCCCCACCGCCCGCGCCTCCTGGCTCGCTCTCGCCAGGCAAACCCTCGCCGCACTGCCCCAGGCCGTCCCTTACGCACAGCTCTCGCGCAATTCGCAGATCGACTTCGAAATCCTGCGCGATGACCTCACCCGCAGCATCTGGCTCACCGAAAACACCCACCCCTTCGAGGAAGATCCCCGCACCTACGGCAGCTACATCAGCGACAGCGTTTACACTCTCCTCGTTCAGTCCACCCTGCCAAAGGAGACCAACATCAAAAACGTCATCGCCCGTCTGGCTCTCATCCCCCGCATCATCGCCACCGCACGCGAGACACTGCAGGCCGTCCCGCACTCCATCCTCGACACCGCCATCCTGCAAAACCGCGGCGCCATCTCATTCTATGAAGAAGAGCTCTTCACCCTCGCAGGCTCCACCCCTCAACTCCCCGCCTTGCAGTCCGCCGCAAAACCCGTCGTCGCAGCCCTGAAGGAATACCAAACCTTCCTCGAATCCGACCTGCGCAAAAAAGCCACCGACCACTGGCGCATGGGCAAAGAGAAGTTCGCACGCAAGCTCGAGCTGGAACTCGACACCGGCCGCACCGCCGATGAAGTCCTCGCCGATGCCGAAGCCGAATACGACCGCGTGCAGCGCGACATGTACATCATCGCCCGCCAGCTCTGGAGCCGCCACTTCCCCAAAACACCTCTCCCTCCCGATGATGCCCAAGGCCGTCACGACACCATCGCCCAAGTCATCCGCGCCGTCAGCCGCGACCACGGCACCCCCGAAGCCCTCATCACCGATACCCGCGCCACCGTAGCTCGTATCAAGACCTTCATCAGAGAACACGACATCCTCCGCCTGCCCGAGCCCGACCGCTGCCAGATTCTCGAAATGCCTGAGTTCCGCCGTGGCAACTCCGTCGCCTATCTCGAATCCGCTCTCCCGCTCGATCCCTCCGGACCCAGCACCTACGCCGTCAGTCCTCCCCCATCCGATTGGAAACCCGAGCGCGTGCAGACCTTCCTCGAAGAATACAACAAGCACATGCTCCAGGTGCTCACCATTCACGAAGCCTACCCCGGCCACTACGTGCAGCTCGAGTATTCCACCCGCTGCCCCTCGCTCATTCGTCAGGTCCTCCAGTCCGGCACCTTCAAGGAAGGCTGGGCCGTCTACACCGAGCAGATGATGATCGACCAAGGCTACGGCGGCGGCGATCTCTCCCTGCGCCTCAACCAGCTCAAATTCTACCTCCGTGCCGTCGTAAATTCCATCCTCGACCACAAGATGCACTGCACCGCCATGACCGACGACGAGGCCATGCACCTCCTCACCCACGGAGCCTTCCAGTCCGAAGGCGAGGCCAAACTGAAAATCATCCGCTCCAAGCAAAACACCGCGCAGCTCAGCACCTACTTCGCCGGTCGCATGGCCTTCTACCGCCTCCGCCAGCAGACCCAGCGCGAACAGGGCGAAAAATTCGACCTCGGCCGCTTCCACGAAGCCGCCATCGACCACGGCTCCCTCCCCGTCAAATTCCTCCCCGAACTCGTCCGCACCCGCCTCACGCAGCCCCGCTGAGCCCAAGTGATGCGGGCACTCCTGCCCGCAGTCGGCCTCCGCAATCCCTTCCCGCTCCGCACCGTCCAAAAACCTCCCCAACTTTAAACCTTAAACTTCAAACTTTAAACTATCCCCGCCCCGTTGAAACGCATCCCCATCATCGACTCCCACACCGGCGGCGAGCCCACCCGCGTCGTTCTCGGCGGCGTCACTCCTGAGACCCTCGAAACCTACCGCCGCGCCATCCTTTGCGAGCCCCGCGGCCACGAAGTCATCGTCGGCGCTCTTCTCGTCCCCCCAACGTCCCCCGCATGCGCAGCCGGAGTCATCTTCTTCAACAACGTCGGCCTCCTCGGCATGTGCGGCCACGGCATGATCGGCCTCATCATCACCCTCCGTCACCTCGGCCGCATCTCCCCCGGAGAGCACCGCATTGAGACTCCCGTCGGCATCGTCACCGCCACCCTGCATGAAGACGGCCGCGTCAGCATCCGCAACGTCCCTTCCTACCGCAAAGCCAAAGCCGTCCAAGTCGCTGGCGGCATCACCGGAGACGTCGCCTATGGCGGAAACTGGTTCTTTCTGGTATCCGACCACGGCCTCGCCCTCACCCGCGAAAACATCCCGCAGCTCACCCAGGCCGCTCTGCAAATGCGTGCCGCCATTCACGCCGCCGGTTATCCCGAAGTCGATCACGTCGAACTCTTCTCCCCTCCGCACGATCCCGCCAATCACAGCCGCAGCTTCGTCCTCTGCCCCGGCGGCGAATACGACCGCTCCCCCTGCGGCACCGGCACCAGCGCCAAGCTCGCCTGCCTCGCCGCAGACAACAAGCTCGCCCCCGGCGAAACATGGCGTCAGGAAAGCATCATCGGCAGCGTCTTCACAGCCATCTACTCCCCCTCCGGTGACCACATCATCCCCACCATTACCGGCACCGCCCACATCACCGCCGAATCCACCCTCATCCTCGACCCAGCCGACCCCTTCCAGTTCGGCATCGGCACCACCACAGCATGAACCTTCCTCTGTGTCTCCTCGTGGCCTCCCAAATGACTTCCACAGCTCCGCAGCTCATCTGAGTACGTAGTTCGGGCTTTAGCCCGTTCTGGAAGCCCCGCAACACCCCAAATCTGAAACCCCGCCAGCGCAAGTATTGTAGTACCGGCTTTCTCGTCCTCCGTAGCTCGAAGAGCGAAGGAGGAAGCCGGAATCTGGAAGCTCTCTTCGTGCAAACAGCTCTCAAATGAACTCAACTTGTTCCACCCCGTTCCACGATCCAGCCGCCTTGAGTTCAAGTGCTCTGTGATTAATCCATTCCCCTTCATTTGACACCACAGAGCCCATACCGAGTTACACAGAGTTACAATCCATGAAAACCCTCCTTCAATTCATTCTTCTGTGCCTCTCTACGGCTTCCGCAGCAGCCCAGGAAGACCGCTTCGAACAAGCCCTCAGTCTCCCCAAGCGCACCGAAAACCTCGTCTTCCGCGACCACCTCAAGCCCAGCTGGCTCCCCGACGGCAAATCATTCTGGTACCGCATCCAGATCGCCCCCAAAAAACACGAGTTCGTCCTCATCAACGCCACCACCGGCACACGCAAAACGGCGCCATCCCTCAAAGCCCTCGGCCTCCCAGAACAAGAGTCTCTCAAGTCCTCCACCGCCAAAATCGAACTGCGCAAAACCTCGCGCACCGGCGCGGAGTCCGGCCTCAAATTCATCAACAAGCTCGACACTGACGTCGAACTCTTCTGGATCAATAGAGAGGGCCAGCACCAAAACTACGGCCGCATCCGCGCCGGCAGTGAGCGCGAGCAGCACACCTTCGAAGGCCACGTCTGGCTCATCACCAGCCGCACCGGCGAGCACCTCGCCGTCATCGAGGCCGCCGCCTCGCCTCAAACCCTCATCATCGACGGCAAAGGCATCTCCAAAGCCAAAGAGGAGCAGCCGCAGAAAAAAGAACGCGGCACCCAGTCCCCCGACGGCAAATGGTCCGCCATGATCGAGCAGGAGTACGTTCTTCTGCATGATCGCACCGCAGACAAAACTCTGCGCCTCAAAATCGAATCCGCCGCCAGGTCACCCCTGCGCGGCCCCATCCGCTGGTCCCCGGACTCCAAGGCCTTCGTCGTCACCAGTTGCGTCCCCGTTTCCCTCCGCAAGCTCGCCATTGTCGAATCAACCCCCAAAGGCCAGGTCCAGCCCAAGATCTACGAACGCAACTATGCCAAGCCCGGCGATCCGCTCCCCAAGCCCTTCCCCGTCCTCTTCACGCTGACCGACTCCGGCTGCGAGTGGAAGCGCATCAACTCAGACCTCTTTCCCAATCCTTTCACCGAAGTCGAGCAGCTCGACCTGCAATGGGCCCCTGACGGCAGAGAATTCCACTTCGACTACAACCAGCGCGGCCATCAGCTCTACCGCATCCTGGCCGCCGACGCCAAAACCGGCGCTGTCCGCACCATCGTCGAAGAAACCAGCAAGACCTTCATCGACCACGCCAAAAAAACCTGGCGTCACTGGCTGCACAAAACCGGTGAACTCCTCTGGATGAGCGAGCGCGACGGCTGGTGCCACCTCTACCTCTACGACATCAAAACCGGCCAGCTCAAAAACCAGGTCACCAAAGGCACATGGCCCGTCCGCGAAGTGCTGCATGTGGACGACACCAACCGCCAGGTCTGGTTCCTCGCCAGCGGCCTGCGTAAAGGGGAGACCTTCGTCATGGACAGCGGCATGCATGTCCCCGAAGACCCCTACCACCTCCACCTCTGCCGCGTAAATTTTGATGGCAGCGGCTTCCAGCAGCTCACCCAGGGAGATGGCAACCACCACATCGAGTTCTCACCCAATCGAGAGACCTTCATCGACACCTACTCCCGCGCCGACTTCCCACCCATTCACGAACTCCGCCGCAGCAGAGACGGCAGCCTCGTCACCCTTTTGGAAAAGGCCGACGCTTTCCCCCTCCTCGCCGCAGGCTGGACCATGCCGGAGCGCTTCGTCGCAGCGGGCCGTGATGGCACCACCGACATCCACGGCATCCTCATCAAGCCCTCGCACTTCGACCCCGCGAAGAAATACCCCGTCATCGAAAACATCTATGCCGGACCTCACGATGCCCATGCCCCCAAGGACTTTGAGCGCCAGCTCCGCATGCACCAGCTCGCCGAACTCGGCTTCATCATCGTCAAACTCGACGGCATGGGAACCAACCATCGCGGCAAAGCCTTCCACGACGTGTGCTGGAAAAACATCAAGGACGCCGGATTCCCCGACCGCATCGCCTGGATCAAAGCCGCCGCCAAAACCCGCCCCTGGATGGACCTCACCCGCGTCGGCATCTACGGCGGCAGCGCTGGCGGGCAGAATGCCATGCGTGCCCTGCTCGATCACCACGACTTCTACCACGTCGCCGTCGCCGACTGCGGTTGCCACGACAACCGCATGGACAAAATCTGGTGGAACGAGCAGTGGATGGGCTGGCCCGTCGATGACAGCTACAAACTCAGCTCCAACACCGAAGACGCCCACAAACTGGAAGGCCATCTCCTCCTGATCGTCGGCGAACTCGACACCAACGTCGATCCCGCCACCACCACCCAGGTCGTCGGCGCGCTGCAAAGAGCAAACAAGACCTTCGACTTCATGCCCATCACCGGCACCGGCCACGGCGCCGCCGAAACACCCTACGGCTCCCGCCTCCGCATGGAGTTCCTCGTAAAACATCTGCGCCCATAAAGTAGCCTTGTTCCTGCGGAACAAGGAACCGCCCCGCCACACCCACATCCCCAGTAGTCCCTCAGCCCTTAAGTGATGCGGGCACTCCTGCCCGCAACCCTGCGCTCCGCCACACCCACCTCCCCGGCAGTCCCTCAGCCCCTCTGTCTTTCGCCTCAATGCCCACCCACATCACCATCCTCGGCGCAGGCGTCATCGGCCTCAGCACGGCGCTCTACTGCGCCCGGCGCGGCATGCAGGTCACGGTCATTGAGCGCAATGCCGCCCGGCGCGATGGCTGCTCCTTCGGCAATGCGGGCATGGTCGTCCCCAGCCACTTCATCCCCCTCGCCGCTCCCGGCATGGTCAGCCTCGGCCTCAAGTGGATGTGGAACCCCGAATCCCCCTTCTACATCAAGCCCCGCCTCGATCCCGACCTCCTCTCCTGGGGCCTGCACTTTTGGAAAGCCGCCACCAAATCCCGCGTCGCCGCCGCCGCACCCGTCCTCCGCGATCTGGGCCTCCTCAGCCGCCAGCTCTTCGAAAACATCGGCCTCGACTTCGGCCTCGTCAAAAACGGCCTCCTCATGCTCTGCAAGCAGCATCACACCCTGGACGAAGAAGCCCGCATGGCCGCCCAGGCGAACTCCCTCGGCATCCCAGCCCAGGTCCTCGACGCCAAAGCCACCGCCGCCCTCGATCCCGCCGTCACCATGGACATCTGCGGCAGCGTCTACTTCCCCAAAGACTGCCACCTCCCCCCCGCCCGCTTCATCGCCGCCCTCGAATCCGAACTCACCCGCCTCGGCGTCCAGTTCCTCTGGAACACCGAAGTCACCGGCTTCAAAACTGAAAACCGCTCCCTCCGGGCCATCCTCACCTCCAAAAGTCAAGTCGAATGTCAAGAAGTGGTATTGTGTGGTGGGGTCTGGTCCGCAAATCTCGCGGCCGGTCTGGGCCTCAAAATCCCGATGCAGGCCGGCAAGGGGTACAGCCTCACATTGCCGAATCCGACACAAACTCCGCACCTTTGCAGCATCTGTACCGAGGCCCGTTTGGCCGTCACTCCCATGGACGGCGCCCTCCGCGTCGGCGGCACCATGGAGATCGCCGGCCTCAATGAATCCGTCACCCCTGCGCGTGTACGCGGCATCACGCGCTCCTTTGCCACCTATTTCCCCGCCTTTGCTGAACGCGACTTCGCCGAAATCAAACCCTGGACCGGCCTCCGTCCCGTCTCCCCCGACGGCATGCCCTACATCGGCCGCATCCAGCGCTGGAAAAATCTCACCCTCGCCACCGCCCACGCCATGATGGGCCTCAGCCTCGCTCCCGCCACCGGGCAGATCGTCAGCGACCTGATCGCTGGAGAGAAGCCGCACGTCTCGCTCGATTTGATGTCACCCGACCGCTTCGCATGAAAACCCTCCTTGCCATCCTGCTGCTCGTTTCATCCGCCGCGCTCGCGCTGGACCGGCCCAAGCTCCAGATCATCAATGCAGCACCTCATGCGGTCGAAGTGTTTTGGATCAACCCGGAAGGCGGCCGTGTGCCGAATGGCAGGATCGAACCGGGAAAGGACAACATCATCGGCACCACGCTCGGGCATCGCTTTGTCATCGTGGATGGCACGCGTGAGACGGAGGTGGTGAGCAAAGTGCCCGTACAGGGTTTTCGCTACGATCCCGCGGCGAAGGATGGCGTGCCTGCCTGCTACACGCAGCGGGAGAGCGCTCACGGCTTTCCCATTGTCGCCACAGCAAAGACGAATCCCTATGCGCTGAAGGAGGTGGCGTATCTGCTCAATCTCATGCTCGACCACCGGCCCGATGTGCGGCAGGCCATGATCGACAGCGGCGCCCGCATGATCATCATGGCGCATGATGAATTCACCACCGACCTGCCGGAGTTTGCCCGCATGGCGGACAAGCCGGTGAAGGGTTTTGAAACTCTGGCGGCCAGAACCTACTGGAACGTGCGCGCACGCGGCCTGGGCGGCAGCAAGACGGATCCCTTCTGCTCCTGCGCGGAGGAAAACGTGCTGGCCTTTCCTGGCGATCCTTATGAGAAGGAGTGCATCGTCATTCACGAGTTTGCACACTGCATCCACCTGCGCGGCCTGGTGAATGTGGACCCCACTTTCGACAGGCGGCTGAAAGAAACCTATGACGCGGCGATGAAGGCAGGCCTGTGGCGCGGGAAGTACGCCAGCGTGAACCACAGCGAATACTGGGCCGAAGGTGTGCAGAGCTGGTTTGACGACAACCGCGTGAACGACCATGACCACAACCACGTGCACCTTCGCTCCCAGCTCATCGAGTATGATCCGGGCCTCGCCGCGCTGTGCCGTGAAGTCTTTGGTGAAACCGAACTGCACTACACCAAGCCGCCCACCCGGCTCACGGGCCACATGGCGGGTTACGATCCCGCCAAGGCTCCCACCTTTGCATGGCCGGAACCGCTGCAGGCAGCCAGGGAGATGATCAAGGACAAGGCCCGCAAGCGCGATGCAGACGCCAATGGAGCGCGCGAGGTCCGTAGCATCGAAGGCTGGAGCGTGAGCATCAGCCGCGAGCTGTTGCAGAAGGAGGCGGAGCTGACCGAGAAAGCGCTGAAGCTCCTGGCGCTGCAGTTGCAGGAGATCGTGCGTGTGGTACCGCCCAAGGCCGTGGCGGAGTTGCGCAAGGTGCCGCTGTATTTCAATCCCGAGTATCCCAAGTCCCACCCGCGTGCCGAATACCACCCCGGCGCAGGCTGGCTCAAGGACAACGGCCGCGATCCGGTGATGGTGAAGGGTGTGGAGTTCACCAATGTGCGAATCTTCGAAGCCGAGACCCGACGCATGCCGAACTTCGCCCTGCATGAGCTGGCCCATGCCTACCACGACCGTGTGCTGGGCTTTGAAAACGCGGAGATCGAAGCCGCCTTCCAGGCTGCGAAAGCTGCGGGCAAATACGACAAGGTGCAGCGCCAGGATTCCGAAGGACGCAAACGCATCGCCAAGGCCTATGCGATGACGAATGCGAAAGAGTACTTTGCCGAATGCTCGGAGGCCTTCTTCAGCCGCAATGATTTCTCCCCCTTCACCAAGGACGAGCTGAAGCAACATGATCCCGTGATCTACGCGCTGCTGGAAAAGCTTTGGGGCGCATGACTCATCCCTGCCGCGAGCGCCGCCGGTGCTCGGTGGGAGATTCGCCTGTGACTGCCCGAAAGGCCCGTGTGAACGCGCTGTGATCAGCAAAGCCGCAGTCCAGCGCGATCTGAGCGATGGAGGCATCCGTCTCCCCCAGCAGCCGGCTGCCGATGGTGATGCGCGTCTTGGTGATGAGCTGCATGGGGCTGATGCCATGGATGCGCCGGACGATGCGTGCAAACCTGGCGGGAGTCATGCCGGCCTTCCTCGCGAGCGATGACGGACTCACCGGATCGCCGCAGGAAGTTTCAAGGAGGCTCAGCACCCGCGCTATTTTAGGCGAAACATCATCAAGACTCACCGGTGCCGAGAGATCCTTGGAAATGCCGATGAGGCCCGTCACGCGCCCATGCGCATCGCGCACGGGCAGCTTGCTGGTGAGGCCCCACACGGGCACGTTCGGCTTGCGCCAGAAAAGTTCCAGACGCTCCACGATCGGCTGTCCCGTGCGCAGCACCTGCTCATCCTGCTCCGTGGGAATGCGTCCGTAATCCCCGGGGCAGACCTCACAGGGCCTCCGCCCGAGCATCTGCGATTTATGCCTGAGCCCGTGCCGCTCCACGAGCGATTGATTCACCACGAGATAACGCCCCGAGGCGTCCTTGATGAAAAACGCGGTGTCGTGCATCAGATCCGCGAGCTGCTCCACCATACGGGCGTCCACCAGCAGTGCGCTGTTGGCGGAAAGCAGTCCCGGGAAAGCTGAAGCGGTTTTTTTCATGCGGAGAAGAGCTGCCACCCAATACGGCAGTCGGATGCGGGACTTCCGCACACCTGCGCCATTATGCCGTTTTTGACAAATCCGCGCGGCATAAATGTCAAGACAGAGGGACCGCCTCCACCTGAGAATGGAGGCGAATAATTCTCCTGTTCCCGCCCGTTCCTCCTGCCCGGATCTTTTGACTATTATCATGGACCGATTGTTCCTGCTCCTCCTCGTCCTCCACTCTGCCGCCTTTGCCGCAGCCCCGCGTGATGCACTGCCGCTGGATGCCCCTGAATGGCCGCTAAACTACCGGCTGCACCTCGACGGCGCAGCGACGGTGAAGCTGGGCGAGAGTCTGATCATTAAGCTCGATGCGCAGGGTGCGCATGACATCGCCGTGGAGCACCCGGCAGAGGGCGCGCCGGTGCTGCGCGTGTGGAAAGACGGCAAGCTGGTGCGCGGGCCTGAAGATGTCGCGTCGCTGGCGCAAACGGGCGCAAAGGATTTCGCCGATGCGAACCTTGACCTCGGTGCGGACTTCACGGCGATGGCGGTGTTTGAGGCGAGCGGCGAAGGCACCCTGTTTTCCAAATGCGCGGCGCAGGACAAGTGGTCGCCCGATGCCAAGGCGCTCTTCATCCGAAAAGGAAAGCTTGTCTATGACATCGGCTGGCTGGGTGCCATGAACGGCGGCCCGAAAGTGAACGATGGCAAGAAACACACCGTCGTCCTCACCGTCCGCGAGGGATTGGCAAAGCTCTGGCTGGATGGCAAATCCATCGCGGAGAAGGCGGGCTTCACCAGGCCAGATCAAAAGGAGCATGTATTCAAAGTGGGGCGCGCCGCGCCGAATTTTGCGGGAGATTTTGCCAAGGGAAAAATCCACGCCGTGCGTGTGTGGAAGCGTGCGCTGCCGGAGGCGGAGATGGCGCTGCTTTTTAAAGCGGACGCCGCCGGGGCCAACACGCCCGACTTCACCTATCAGCCCAAGTCCTCGGGCAAGCCTGTGGTGGAAGGCGGCAGCGGCTGGGTGCAGGCGCTGGAGCGCAGCGACCACGCTGAGCTCGTGAGGGGCTGGAATGAGAAGACACTGGCGGAGGGTGCCGCCATCTACAAGACGCTCTGCGTGGTATGTCATGGCACCAAGGAGCAGCCCGGCTCCCTGCCCACGGCGCTGCGCTTTGCGGAAGGCCAGTTCAAAAACAGCTCGGACCCGTATTCGATGTATGTGACGCTGACGAAGGGCTTTGGCCAGATGGTGCCACAACCGCAGTACACCACCGCGCAGAAGTATGCGGTCATTCAATACATTCGCGAGACCTTCCTGCGTCCGCACAATCCATCCCAGTTAAAGGATGCCGACCTGGCCCTCCTGCCACGAGGACTCGTGCACGCAGAAGCGGAGAAGCCGGACACTTCCCTGCCGCCCTACAAGCGCATGGATCTCGGCCCCGCCTTGTTCTGGACGCTGGAAGTCGCACCGGATAACATCGCGCAGAAGGGCATCGCCATTCGCCTGGATGATGGGCCCGGCGGCGTGAGCAAGGGCCGTGCGTGGATGATTTATGACCATGACACCATGCGCGTGGCCACGGCGACCACGGGAGATTTTGTGGACTGGAAGGGCATCGCGTTTGACGGCAGCCACGGCACCCACACCGGCCTCACGGGCGAGCGCCATTTCATCAATCCGACCGGCCCGGGATGGAGTCTGAACAGCTTTGAGGACAAGCGCGCCTCGGCGAAAGACGGGAAGAAATACGGCCCGCATGCAGGTCTGAAATTTGCCGGCATCTACACGCACCAAAACAAAGTGGTGGTGGCGGCGGACATTTACAGCACGCGCGTGCTGGAGTCTCCCGCATGGCTGGACTACGGCAGCACGCCAGTCTTTGTGCGCACGGTTAACGTGGGCGAGGCGAAGCAGCCTTTGCTGCTGCGAGTGGCCCCTGAAAGCGTGAATGTCATTCTTCGTGGCGAAGGCGTGCTGAGCAAAGCAGACGGCTTCTGGGTGGCCAAACTGGCCTCGGGAGCGAAAGCACAGCTCTTCATTTCACGCGTGGATGCAGGCTCTCTGGACACACTGGCCAAAACCTTTGCCGCATCGCCTGACCTCAAAGCTCTGACTCAGGGAGGCCCCGCGCAATGGCCGCAGGTGGTGACGACGACCTCCGTGGCGGGCAAGGAGGACGGTCCGTTTGCGGCAGATGATTACCCGCTGCCGATCGAGAACCCATGGCAGAGCTGGATGCGCCTGGGAGGGTTTGATTTCACGCCGGATGGCAAAGGAGCCATCGTGGCGCTGTGGAATGGTGACGTCTGGCGTGTGGATGGTGTGTTGCAGAAAGCTCCGGCCGCGCTGACGTGGCGCAGGATCGCCGCAGGGCTCTTCCAGCCGCTGGGTGTGAAGTTTCGCGGCGAGGAACTTTTCATCACCTGCCGGGATCAGATCGCACGGCTGCGGGATCTCAATGGCGATGGCGAAACCGATTTCATCGAATGCTTCAACGACGACGCTCAGGTGACGGAGCATTTCCACGAGTTTGCCATGGGCCTGCAGACGGATGCGGCGGGAAATTTCTACTATGCGAAGTCCGGCAGGCATGCGCTCGACAGCGTGGTGCCGCAGCACGGCACGCTGCTGAAGGTGAGTGCGGACGGATCGCGCACGGAGATCCTAGCAACCGGATTCCGCGCGGCGAATGGCGTGTGCCTCAATGACGACGGCACCTTTTTTGTCACGGACCAGGAAGGCTTCTGGACACCGAAGAACCGCATCAACCGCGTCAAAGCGGGCGGCTTCTACGGCAACATGTACGGCTACACGAGCGTGACCGATGAATCCGACTCGGCGATGGAGCAGCCGCTGGTGTGGATCACGAATGAAAAGGATCGCAGCCCCGCCGAACTTCTGTGGGTGCCGAAAAATGCATGGGGCGGCCTTGGCGGCTCGTTGCTGAATCTCAGCTACGGCACCGGGCGGATCTTTGTGGTGCCGCATGAAGAGGTGAACGGCCAGTGGCAGGGCGCGGTGTGCGAGCTTCCCCTGCCCGCCTTTTCCACGGGCATCATGCGTGGACGCTTCGGCACGGATGGCGCGCTCTACACCTGTGGCATGTTTGCCTGGGCAGGAAATGCGACAGCGCCCGGCGGCTTCCATCGCGTCCGCAGCACGGGCAAAGCGGCCCAGGTGCCGCTGGCGGTGCATGCAACAAAAGGCGGCATGACTGTGACCTTCAGCGATCCCATCGAGGCCAAGGACTGCGCGATCAAAGCTTGGCACCTTCAGCGCAGCAAGAACTACGGCTCGAAGCACTACGATGAACACACGCTGAACATCCGTGCGGTGCATCAGAGCGCAGACGGGCGCAGCGTCACTCTGGACATTCCAGACCTCGCGCCCACGCAGTGCTACGAGCTTAAAATTAACGACCGCATTCTCCACGGAACGATCCACCAACTCGCCAAACCATGAAACACGCCCTCAAACTGCTGCCACTCCTGCTGTTCACAGCCCAGCTCCATGCGAAGCCGCTCAAGGTCTTCATCATGGCCGGGCAGTCCAATATGGAGGGCCACGCAAAGATCGAAACGTTTGACTACATCGGCGATGATCCCGCCACCGCTCCGCTGCTGAAGCAGATGCGCGGAGCGGATGGCCAGCCGACGGTTTGCGATCACACGTGGATCTCCTATTACACCGGCAAATACGATGGCAGCGCGAATGGAGAGGGCACGGGCAAGCTCACGGCTGGCTATGGTGCGCGAGACGATGCAACCAAGTCGAACGGCAAGATCGGGCCGGAGTTCACCTTCGGTCTCACGATGGATGCCGCGCTGAAGGAGCCTGTGCTCATCATCAAGACCGCGTGGGGCGGCAGAAGCCTGAACACCGAGTTCCGCCCGCCGAGCGCGGGGCCGTATGAGCTCAATGACTACCAGAAGAAGCTCTACTACGGCCCGCCGGGACATGGAGTGCCGAAGGACATGAACCAGTGGACCGAGGAAAAGAAAAAGGAAACCGGCCGCTTCTATCGCTACATGGTCGAGCATGTGAAACACGTGCTCGCAGATCCGAAGCGCGTGTGCCCGGCCTACGATCCCGCACAGGGCTACGAGATCGCGGGCTTCATCTGGCTGCAGGGATTCAACGACCTGGTGGACGGACACACCTATCCTGATCGCGGCAAACCCGGGCGATTTGCGGTTTACAGCGATCTGCTGGCCAAGTTCATCCGCGATGTGCGCAAGGATCTGAACGCCCCCAAGATGCCGTTTGTAATCGGTGTCCTTGGCGTTGACGGAATGAAGGCCAAACAGGACATCCTTTCCTTCCGCGAGGCGATGACCGCGCCCTCCTTGCTCCCTGAGTTCAAGGGCAACGTGATGGCCGTGCAGACAGCGCCGTTTTGGTCTGACGAACTCGGTGCCATTGACGAAAAGCGGGCGCAAGTGCGGCAGATGGGTTTCAATTTAAACTCGAAGAACAAGGGCCATGCCAATGCCGACGGTCACATGACGGAGGAGCAGAAGCGCCAGTATTTGAAGGAGTACGAGGCCAAGTTGATTTCTCAGGCCGAAGAGACGCTGTGGAAACGCGGTGCCTCCAATGCTGGCTACCACTACCTCGGCTGCGCCAAGACCTTTGCGCTCATGGGCCGTGCCTTTGCCGAGGCAAACCTGGCGATGATGAAAAAGTGATCCCACCTGAAGCAACGCACACGATCTCATGAAACGTCTTCTTCCTCTTCTCAGCATCGCATTGCTCACCCTCCCTTCTGTGGCCATGTCCGCAGAGCCACAGGATGGCGAGATGGCAGGCTATCTTTTTGCACCCACGGAACGGGTGCCGGAGGAGTTCAATGCGGGCTTCTCACTCTATGCAGCAGCATGGCCGCTGGTGGACACCTATCCGGGCCACCGGTTTCAAACCGGGCTCTGCGGCACGTGGATGCACCCGCAGTATGAAGAAGGAAAGAAGCCGGAGGGCAAATGCTACACGGACATCGAGGGCGGGCTGGGTTGGTGGCGCGACACGCATTTCCCCACCACCACGCCGAAGTTCATCATGGGCGGAGTGGGGCCGAATTTTTCCTTCATCGCGAACGGTCCAGGCTACGGCGCGGGCACTTGGGAAAAGCCCCGCGGTCAATACGGAGTGGCACAGCTCAGCCCCTGGCTGCTGTTTCCGCTCGATGGTTTAAATCTGAAGCAGGGTGCTCGCGGCGAGCTGTTTGGCTACGGCTATCTGCCTCTGCCATTGACGAATGCGAAGACCACCACGGCGGGTAAAAATGTACCGACGGGGAATCAGTGCTGGACGCTGTTTCTCAACACAGGGAACTTCAAGGGACCGGCAGCCTTTTTTACACCTTTCTTCTGGTCGCAGGCAAAAATCGAGCATCCCGAATGGGCAGAGATGCTGCTGGATACACGACCTGCTGGACCGAACAAAGCCATCCAGATGGAGACGCAGCATGTGCCTGCCATTCTGACGAAGGATGCGAGCGGCAAGGAGTTTGCACGCGTGGCGCCCACGTCCTTTCCCATCGGCACGGACGGCACCTCCACCGTGCTGCATCGGCTGACAGCGTACAAGAAAGCGGCGCTTTGGGATGATGTGGAGAAATGGTTTGCCGGTGGCGCGGCTGCGGATGGCGCGATCAAGGCGGACGCCTCGGTGGTGCATCCCTTCCGCTCGGGCGGCGGCTCAAATTGGAGCATCTATCCGCCTGGAACCAAGCGTGAGGAAAAAGTGCCGCTGGCCTGGAATGCCTTTGCCACGTCCTTCGCGCCCCAGCCGAACACGTTTGCCTACAAGTGGGACGCGCAACTCACACGCAGCGCTGCAGGACTGGTGACACTGCCGGAATATTTTTCTTTGGGCCTCAACGCCAACGGCAAAAAGCCGCAGTGGAATGTGCTCCCACCGAAGGAGGTGCCTGCGGAGCTGGGCCTCACACAGCACCAGTTCACCACCCCCGCTGAAAAACCGCAGGAGCCGCGCACCACGCCAGATGATGTGGCGAGCGCCTGGAAGAAGCCGGGCCCCATGGCCGGCCCCTTCAAAGCCCGCCTGGGAGACGGCAGTGTGGTGACGTATTATTGGTATCGCTTTGCCGACCAGCCCGCGATGATGAACGCCGACCTGACGGATGCGGAACGCGAAGAAGTGCAGAAGCGCGTGGAGAAGCTGCATCGCGCATGGACGAAGGATCGCAACTACCTCACTCCTCCTGATTTCGGTACGCTGGCAGACATTGACCCCGCGCTGATCCTCACGCCGCCGAAGGGTTTTGAGATTGGCTACGTGCCCATCGCCACACGGCAGGAGCTGGAGAAATAAGTGCTCGTGTTCTGCATGAAGACCCCACGCCTCATCATCACGCTGATCACACTTGGGTCCAGCCTGAGCATTGCTGCCGAAAGGCCGAATGTCCTGCTGATCCTCGCGGATGATCTGGGGTATGGGGATGTGCGCTGCTACAATGCGCAGTCCAAGGTCGAGACGCCGAACATCGACCGCCTTGCAAAGGAGGGCATGAGGTTCACCGATGCGCACAGTCCTGCCACTGTGTGCACGCCTTCACGCTACAGCCTCATGACGGGGCAGATGGCGTTTCGCGTGCCAGGCGGTGGTACGGTGTTTCAAGGCGCGGGTGGTCCCAGCTTGATCGCGCCGGGCAGGCTGACACTTCCGGCGATGCTGAAAAAGCAGGGCTACTCCACCGCTGCCATGGGCAAATGGCATGTGGGTCTGACCTTCCGGGACTCGGCGGGCGAGGCGATTCACAGTGGGAAACTGGACGATGCACGGCGCATTGACTTCACTCGCCGCGTGGAGGGCGGGCCGCTGGATCATGGCTTTGAGCGCTTCTTTGGCACGGCCTGCTGTCCCACCACGGACTGGCTGTATGCCTTCATCGACGGCGACCGCATCCCAGTGCCGCCGCAGGGTCCGCTGGATCGCTCCAAGCTGCCGAAGCATCCTTATGCCAATGACTGCCGCGGGGGATTGATCGCGCCGGATTTCCCGATGGAGGAAGTGGACCTACTCTTTCTGAAGAAGAGCCGCGAGTTCATGCAGGAACACATGCGCCGCACGCCGGAGAAGCCTTTCTTTCTCTATCATGCCACCCAGGCGGTGCACCTGCCATCCTTTGCAGCACCGGAGTTTCGAAACAAGACACAGGCAGGACCGCATGGTGATTTCATCGGCGAGTTTGATCACATCGTGGGCGAGTTGATGAAGGAGCTGGAGACACTCGGCATCGCGGACAAGACGCTGGTGCTTCTCTCCAGCGACAACGGACCCGAGACCACCAGCATCGTGCACATGCGCGCGGACTATCATCACGATGGCGCGCGCCCTTGGCGAGGCATGAAGCGAGATGCATGGGAGGGCGGGCACCGCGTGCCATTCATCGTGCGCTGGCCGGGGCATGTGAAAGGCGACAGCACCAGCGATCAACTCGCCTGCCTCACGGATGTGATGGCGACGCTCGCAACAATCACCGGCGCGGAGCTGCCACACGATGCGGCAGAAGACAGCTTCAATCTGCTGCCCGTGCTCGAAGGCAAAGCGTCTGCGCCTGTGCGCCCATATCTGCTCATGCAGGCCTTCAGCGGGCAGCGCACGCTTTCCATCCGGCGCGGAAACTGGAAGTACATCGACCATCGAGGCTCCGGTGGAAACAACTATGCAAATGGCGAACTGAAACCGTTTACGCTGCCTGAAGCCGCGCCCGAAGCGCCGGGGCAGCTTTACGATTTGGCGAATGATCCGGGTGAAACTACCAACCTTTATTCGAAGAAACCAGCAATCGCCGCGGAGTTGAAGGCGCTGCTGGAACAATCCAAACGCGAAGACCGCAGCACGGCCCCACCGCAGCCCTGACATGAGCACCGTTTCCATTTTCAATGACGTCATCGGCCCAGTGATGCGCGGGCCATCCAGCTCTCACTGCGCGGCCGCGCTGCGCATTGGCAGGCTGGCCCGGGATTTGATGGAGGGAGACATCGCCGAGGTGCTGGTGGAGTTTGACCGCAGCGGCTCACTGCCCACCACGCATGAGAGCCAGGGGAGTGACATGGGGCTCCTTGGCGGATTGCTCGGCTGGGACGCGGATGATGAGCGGCTGCCGGAGTCTGCGGAGTCGCTGGCAGAGGCAGACATCAAGCTGCGCTTTGAAACGGTGGACGTGGGAGATCCGCATCCGAACACCTATCGGCTGACGCTGCGCAATGCGCGTGAGGAGCACTCGCTCATCGCCATCTCCACGGGTGGCGGAATGATCGAGGTGCTAAGCATCGACGGCACGGCGCTGAGCATGGATGGCGGGTATCATGAGACGCTCATCTGGCTGCCCAAAGCGGTGCAGGCAGAGTTTGAGGCGGACGAGGTAATCCGGCATGATGCGGGAGAATGCCAGCTCATCCAGGTGAAGGCGGCGGCGTTTGTGGAGCATCCTGCTGCGATTGCAGTGAGACGACTCGCCCCTGTGCTGCCGGTGCCCTCGCGCAAAGACATGAGCGTGCCCTTCACCATCTGCGCGGAAATGCTGGCGCATGATGGTGAACGCAAGACGCCGCTCTGGCGGCTCGCGGTGGCGTATGAAATGGCGCGGGGTAGCTTTACAGAGCGCGAAGTCATTGAGAAGATGATCGCCATTGTGCGCATCCTGCGGAAGTCGGTCGCCAGTGGCATTGCGGGGACTCATTATGAAGATCGCGTGTTGGGGCATCAGAGCGGGCGGTTTCAAGAATTGATGCAGGCTGGAAAGCTGCTGGATGGAGGAGCGCTCAACCGCATCGTGCTGTATGTGACTGCGCTCATGGAGGTGAAGAGCTCCATGGGTGTCATCGTTGCCGCGCCCACAGCGGGTGCCTGCGCGGCGCTGCCGGGTGCGGTCATCGGCATGGCGGAGGCGATGGGAAGATCCGAGGAGGAAATGGCGCAAGCGATGCTGGCCAGCGGGCTCATTGGAGTGTTTATCGCCACCCGCTGGACCTTTGCAGCGGAGGTGGGCGGGTGTCAGGCAGAGGGAGGTGCTGCAGCGAGCATGGCGGCTGCGGCGCTGGTAACGTTGGCAGGCGGCACACGGGATCAGGCCATCGCGGCAGCCTCACTGTCGTTTCAGAGCATGCTGGGGCTGATCTGTGATCCCATCGCGAACCGTGTGGAGGCGCCCTGCCTGGGCAAGAACGTGATGGCCGCCAGCAATGCGCTCTCTTGCGCGAACATGGCGCTGGCAGATTTTGATCCGCTCATTCCGCTGGATGAAGTCATCGACGCGGCGAAGAGTGTGGCGGAGAGGATGCCGAGGGAGCACCGCTGTACTTCACTGGGCGGACTGGCGGTGACACCGACATCCTTGGAGATTGAACGAAAGCTGGGGGAGAGGAAGGCGTGCGGTGAGTGTCGGAGTTGCTGAGATTCCGCCTCCTCCTCTGCCTTCCCCGGTCTGGAGTTCCAGCCCCATGTAAGGGAGGAGGAGTAAGAGCAGGAGGAAGAGGAAGATTACTGGCATCCATGAAAGAGGGTTGCGATGAAGAGATTATTCTCTTAGCCAAGTTTCACCCCCATTCATGGCCCGCACATTCCCCCATTCTCTCCTTCCCAGCCTCGCGCTGGGACTGCTCACGGCGTACGCTTCTGCGGCCGCGCCGGCGGAGCATCCTGGTGCCGTGATTTACAAAAAAATGTGCCAGGAGTGCCATGGCGGGAAAGGCCAGGGTGTGAAGGACAAGTATGACGATCCGCTCACGGGAGATCTGACGCTGGACGCCCTGGCGCGCAAGATCGAGCGCACGATGCCGGAGGACAAGGAAGGCACCTGCGTGGGCGAGGATGCGAAGCAGGTGGCGGCTTATATCTACGAGGCGTTTTACTCCGCGGCGGCGCAGGCGCGCAGCCATCCGCCGGATCAGGACCTGAGCCGGCTGACGATTGCGCAGTATCGCACGTCGGTGATGGACCTGATCGGCCGTTTTCGCATGGGGCCGGGGTTTGACCGGCCGGTGAATGCGGAGGCGGGGCTGAAGGGCAACTATCGTGGCGTGGAGCTGCCGAAACCGGGCGAACCTGCCGTGGACACCACGCCGAAAAATGGCATCAAGGCGAAGCGGCCGAACTACAAGTTTGACCGCGTGGACCCGCAGGTGGCCTTCCATTTTGGTGCGGACAGCCCGGACAAGGAGAAGATGGAGGCGGAGCAATTTTCGGACACGTGGGAAGGCAGCGTGGTGGCGGAAGAGACAGGCATGTATGAATTCATGCTCAAGACTGAAAACGGTGCGCGCCTGTGGATCAATGACACCACAGAAAACGATGCGCTGATTGACGCCTGGGTGAGCGCCGGGCCAACGGTGCGTGAAGAGAAGAAGAGCATGTATCTCGTGGGCGGACGCGCGTACCGCCTGAAGCTGGACCACTTCAAATTCAAGGAAAAGTCCGCCTCCATCGAGCTGTGGTGGAAGACGCCGCATGGGGTGATGGAGATCATTCCGCAGCACGCACTGCGCACGGACAGACCGCGCGAACTCATGATCGTGCGCACCAGTTTCCCGGCAGATGACCGCAGCGTGGGCTACGAGCGCGGCACCTCCATTTCCAAAGCCTGGGATCAGGCCACCACGGAGGCCGCCATGGCCACCGCCGAGCATGTGGAGGAAAACCTCAACGAACTCGCGGGCACGAAAGACGGCGCACCAGACCGGGTGGAGAAGCTGAAAAAATTTGCCTTCACGTTTGTCGAGGCCGCCTTCTGCCGACCGCTGACGGAAGAGCAAAAGCAGATTTACGTGGAAAGGCTGTTTGCCTCCGCCAAGAGCCCGGAGCAGGCGGTGAAGCGTGTGGTGCTCTTCACGCTGAAGTCACCCCAGTTTCTCTACCCGGAGCTGCGCGAGATGGAGAAGCCGGACGACTTCGCCTTTGCCTCGCGGCTGGCACTGGCACTGTGGGATTCCATTCCCGACAGGAAGCTCATCCAGGCCGCCACCTCCGGGAAGCTGCACACGCCGGAGCAGATTCGCGCGGAGGCGCAGCGCATGCTGGGCGATGCGCGCACCAAGGCCAAGCTGCACGGCTTCTTCCACCAGTGGCTGGAGCTGGAGCGCGCGGAGGGCAATGCCAAGGACATGAAAATCTTCCCCGGCTTTGATGACAGTGTGCTGGCGGATCTGCGCGAGTCGCTCTTCGCCTTCCTGGATCAGGTGGTGTGGAGCCCGCAGTCAGACTACCGCCAGCTTTTGCAGGCGGATTACCTTCTGCTCAATGACCGCCTCGGCAAATTCTACGGCAAACCCGTGCAAGGCGGCGAATTTCAGCAGGTGGCGTTTGATCCGAAGCAGCGCGCGGGGGTGGTGACGCACCCGTATCTGCTGGCCTCGCTGGCCAGCAGCCGCGCCACCTCGCCAATCCATCGCGGCGTGTTTCTCACGCGCAACATCGTGGGCCTCTCGCTGCGGCCGCCGCCCATGGCGGTGACGTTTGATGAGAGCCACTTCAATCCCAAGCTGACCATGCGCGAGAAGATCACCGAACTCACGCGCAACAAGACCTGCATGTCCTGCCATTCAACGATCAATCCGCTGGGTTTCAGCCTGGAGAACTTCGACGCCATCGGCCGCTGGCGCACGAAGGACAACAACAAACCGGTGAACGCAGATGGAGAATTCGCCGATGACGAAGGCCGCGTGGTGCATCTGACCGGGCCACGCGATATCGTGAACTACGTGGCCGGCAGCCCATACGGGCACCGCGCCTTCATCCGCCAGTTGTTCAATCACTTCGTGAAGCAGCAGCCGCTGGCTTATGGAGCGCAGACGCTGGAGGACCTGCAGAAGACCTTCGCAGCATCCAGCTGCAACGTGCAAAAGCTGCTGGTGGACATCGCGCTGGTGGCGGTGATGAACGGGAAGAATCTGAGCGCCGGATCGCAGTAGAAGACTCTATTTCACGCGAAGGTCGAGAGCAGCTCGCCGAGGACGATGATGATCAGAAGAATGAGCGCGATCCAACGCCAGGTATTGTTGACGTGGGGAATTTTGAGCTTGTGGCCGTTTTCACCGCCGAACTCGCGGGCAACATAGGCGTCGTAATCAAACGGTTCGTCCTCGGGGAGATCCAGGCCGTCCTCGTGGGTGTCGCCGCTCCAGCCGGATTTGGCGCAGGCACCACAGTCGTCGCAGGCGGCGGCTCCCCGGGGCACCCATTCACCACAGACGGGGCACTGGCCGGGGGGCTTGAAGCGTGTGCTCATGGCACCAGGTTCGAAGGTTTCCGGCAGAGAGGCTCGGTGCTCGTGGCAAAGGCGGAGGGAGAGGCGTGCACGCGGTGGAAGGCTGCGGAGTCGGCCATGCCGCCGAGGCTGAGCAGCGGCGTCCACCCCGCCTGGCGGGACGGGCTTTCCACCGGGCCGCGGCGCAGGGGGGAGAGCATGATGAACACCACAGCGAGGATCACGGTGGCGGCGAGCGTCTGGCTCATGGTTCTGGCACGTTGCCGGGTCATGAAGGGATGCCGATTATTAACACATATGAAATAATGTCAACCCACGAGTTTGCCCACCCTTTTTGCTTGTTTTCAGGCGTTTCTCAGCCAGCGATTGCGCCGTGATTTTGATCCTAACCGCAGGTTTTGGCGACGGGCATAACACCGCCGCGCGCTCTGTGGCGGAGGCTCTGACCCGCCTGTGCCCGGAAGAGAAAATCGAGACCAGCGACCTCATCAGCGACGCCCTGCCGCTGATCTCCGATGTGTGCAAAAGCCTGTATCAGTTTGCCATCACCCACTGGCCGGCGGCCTGGCGCATGACGTATGACCTCATGGGCAGGCAGTCCGTCACGGGTCCGGACGCCATGTGGCAGAGCGCCATGGTGAACGCGCTGAAGGACCGGATCGAAAAGCAGAAACCACGCCTCATCATCAGCACCTACCCGCTGTATGCCATCCTGCTGGAGTCTCTGGCAAAGTACCAGGCCGTGCCGCCGCTGTGCACTGTCATCACCGACTCCATCAGTGTGAACCGCGTGTGGGTCATGTCTGGCAGTGACCTTTTCTGCGTGGCGGACGAGGAGACGAAAAAGGTGGTGCTGGGATTTGGCGTGCCTGAGTCCAAAATCCGCGTCACGGGCTTCCCGGTGGACCTGGCCTTCACGGAGCCGCTGCCGCAGCTGCCGCCGGCATCCCAGCCGCGCATTCTTTACCTGCCCTCCACCACTGGCCGCCGTGTGGCCCAGACGCTGGAAGCACTGAAGCCGCTCTTCCGCAGCGGCGTGAAAATGACGCTGCCGGTGGGCAAGCACGACAAGCGCCTCTACCATGTGCTGCGCCGCTTCACGGACTCCATGCCGCCGGGCACGGTGGAAATCATTGGCTGGACCAAGCGCATTCCCGAATTCCTGCGCACACATGACGTGGTGATCTGCAAGGCGGGCGGCGCGATTTTGCATGAGGTGCTGGCGGCGAAGATCCCTGCCGTCATTGACTACGTGGTGCCCGGCCAGGAGGAGGGGAATGCGGAGATGGTGACCAAGCATGACGGCGGCATTGTGACGAAGAGCGCGAAGGAAACCGCAGCCGCTGTGGAAAGCATTCTCACCAACAATGGCGCCGTGGGGCGCCGCATGCGCGCCAGCATGGCGAAGATCAGCATGCCGGATGCAGCGGTGCGCACGGCAAAGGCCGCGCTGACCGTGGCAGGACCTGCCTGAGAGACGAAGCCCATGGAAACGAAGCCGCCCATGCCCGTCGTGTGCGCCATCATCATGCGTGAAGGGCGCATCATGCTCGCCCAACGTCCGCCGGGCAAAAAGCTGGGCGGGATGTGGGAGTTTCCCGGTGGGAAAGTGGAGCCGGGAGAGTCCGCGGAAGCGGCGCTGCATCGGGAACTGGCGGAGGAGCTGGGCTGCAGCGTGCGCGTCACGAAAACGCTCGCACCGTTTGTGCATGCGTATGACTGGGGCAGCATTGAGCTGATTCCGTTTGTGTGTGAGCTTGCGGCTGAGAGCGCCGAGCCGCATCCGCACGAGCATACGGCGCTGGTGTGGGTGGAGCGGGAGGATTTGAAGAGCTATGAGCTGGCGCCGGCGGATGTGCCGCTGTTGGGAGCGTTGGCGTAAGGAGGGGCCGACGCCGCAGAAGAGAGGGCTTCCTTGTTGCACAGCAACAAGGCTACTTGGGGATGCCCCAGGCACCGCGGTGGGCGGCTTTGGCTTCGCGTTCCAGCAGGCGCAGGTGATCTTCGAAGTCGTATTCGCGGCGGCCGTCGGGCATCCAGGTGCCTTTGGTATGGATGCGGCAGAGGCCGGCCCTCACGAGCTTTTCGGAAAGCTCTTCACCATCGGGAAAGAAAACGAGGGCGTAGGAGCGGGCGCTGTCAAACACACGCTCCCAGCGGGTCTGGATGGTGAAAGGCTGCTCATTAAGCAGCCTTTCGGTGAAGACCTTGGCCTCATGGCCCAGAGCGAGCGTCTGCTCAATGCTCAGGCCGCCGAAGTAAGCGGCCTGGTCCTTCAGCCGGTTTTTCACCAGCGCATACTGGCGTTTTTCGGGGCAATCCACGAAGTAAAGACGCAGGACGTGCGCACTGCCTCCGTGCTCGATCTTGAAGCTGTCGCCGTCGTTGCTGGCATCTTCGACAAGCCGGACATCGGTCAGTTTGACAAAGCGGGTCTCCTTTGGCGGCGGGAGTGATGGAGGCTTGTCCCGATAATGATTCCACACCTGCAGCAGCGCGAGGGAGAACCACAGGAGCCACCAGAGAAAACGCGACCCGCTCGACGACCGCCGTTTCATGTGCCGCGCTTGTTGCCAAAGAGATCAATGTGCAGGCGCGGGGAGTAGCGCCAGCCAGTGCGTTTGCACACGTCCACCAGCCAGGATTGCCGCGCGCGCAGCGCCTCCTGCGTGATGCCCTCCGGCATGAGAAGGATTTTTTCTGGAGGCACGGGAACACCGATGGAAGCCACCACGGCGCGCACCTCCTCGACATCGGCCTCGGTGGCGATGACGAATTTGAGCTGATAGTCGTAGCTGCTGCACCAGGCGCGCAGCACCTCGGGCTGGAGGCGGGTGCGCTCGTGCTTCTCCACCCAGGCCTTCCCTGCCCTGGCTTCATCGGGCGTGGAATGGGCGAGCTTTGGGCTGATGGAGGCGAGATCACAGGCCACGCCGTCCGGCGCGATGGTGCCCGCAGTCTCGATGGTGATGTGTTTTCCAGCAGCACGCAGTCCCGCGAGAAGCTCCGGCATGCCTTTGGCCACCATGGGCTCGCCACCGGTGACGACTACGTATCGCGTGGGCTCGCGCTGCACGATGGCCATGATTTCCTCCACGCTCATCTCGGTGCCTTCCGGCTTCCAAGAGGCATAGGGTGTGTCACACCAGGCGCAGCGCAGATTGCAGCCGGAGGTCCGCACAAAGACGGAAGGCACGCCCACGAGCGAGCCTTCGCCCTGAACAGAGTAAAAGGTCTCGGAGATCAGCATGGGGCTTTCCACTCCGCCGCGTGGCGGGCAAAGGCGGGGACGGCGCGGCGCAGGGCTTCATCGATGTCTGCCTGCGTATGGGCGAGGCTGATGAACCACAGGCCGCGTTCGATGGCGCGTACGCCTTCCTCCAGCAGGCAGCGGCGCAGGTGGGCCCAGCGGGGTGCGTCCTGGCGCTGCACGTAGTCGCGGTAGCTGGTGACGGGGCCTGCGGCCGCGCCGGGCTTCAGCATGGTGGCGTGGAAGACGAGGCCGGGCCCCTGGGGCTGCAGCGGAATGTTGTGCTGCGCAGCCAGCTTGCTGAGGCCGGCCATCAGCTGCTCGCCAAGGGCGATCATGCCGGCGGGGTGCTTATCACCCAGGGCGATGACCTGATCGAGGCACCACTTCGCGGCGGAGAGGCAGAGGGGATTGGCATTCAAAGTACCCGCATGCACGACCTCACCGCTCATGATTTTGGCGAACATTTTTTCTTTGCCCACGAGCGCGGCAAAGGGGACACCGCCACCGATAGCCTTGCCCAGGATGGTGAGGTCCGGGGTGAAGCCGTAATGCGTCTGCGCGCAGCCGGCACCAAAGCGGAAGCCGGTGATGGTTTCATCGGCGATCATGACGATGCCGTTTTCATCGCACAACTCGCGGATGGTGTCGAGCATGCCGGGTGCGGCGGGCATGCAGCCGGTGTTGCACAGAACGGGCTCAAAGATGATGGCGGCAATCTGGTTGTGATGTTCAGCCACGCGCTGACGCAGGTGCGCAGGATCATTCCAGCGGGCGACGACGAAGGTGTTCAGCACCTCCGGGATGACGCCCTTGCTGGGGTGCAGGCGCGTGGGGTCGTCCTCCGTGCCCCACTGGTCCGGCGGCGGGGCATAGCCCACCAGGCCTTCATCTCCCCAGCCGTGGTAGTGGCCTTCAAATTTCAAAATCAGCGGCCTGCCCGTGTGGGCGCGCGTCAGGCGCAGGGCGGAGAGCACCACTTCGGTGGCGCTGTTGTTGAAGCGCACGCGTTCGGCGCCGGGAATCATCTTTTGCAGGCGCTCGGCCACGTCGATTTCCAGCTCGCTCTGCGCGGCCCAATGCGTGCCCTTGTGCGCCTGCGCGCCAATGGCATCCGCCATGCCTTCTGGGGCGTGGCCGTAGAGGATGGCCCCCTGCCCGATCTGGAAATCGATGTACTCATTGCCATCGACATCGAAGAGGCGGGAGCCTTTGCCGTGGTCGAAGTAGAGGGGCACGGGCACCTCCATTTTGCGGATGCCGCTGTTCACGCCACCTGCGATGCTGCGCTGCGCACGGGCGAAAAGCTCGGCGGATTTCGGGAAAGTGTAGGACATGGCCGTGGAAGGGTAAGGTAAGATCAGTGGAGGGGCGAGCTGTCGTAAACGGTCACCCGTTCCCAGAAGGTCTTGCAGGTGTCCACGAAGCGTTTGTGCTTGGGGCAGTCCTTCTGGTAGAACTCGTGGTCGGCCATGTCTTTGAAATGAAGGGTCAGCGAGTAGCTGAAGGAGTGGTCGGTCACAGGCCGCTTCTCGGTGGCCGCCGGCTTGCCTGCAAAGGCGTGCACGAGGTAGTCGATTTCGAGCAGATGCATCAGCTCCGTCTCGAAAGTGGCGCGTTGTTCGGCGGAAAGGTCAGGCTTGAGCCAGAAATAAACGTTGTGAATCATGGTGGAGGCATTGGTACGCGAGGAGGGGGCGTGTGCAATCGGCAAAGTCTGGTCCCTGGACTGGACCAGACTGAGGTGGGGCACGCCGAAACAAAATCATCAAAAAAACCCTGCTTTTTTGCTAACCTTCAGGCCCAGGCTGCGTTAGAATAGGCAGAAGACAACACCATGGCGTTCCTGCCGGGTCGTTTTCAACTGCGCAAAGGACGATGGCCCCACTGGGAACGACTTCAAAGTCCGCGTTGCACGTCACCACGAACAATGCAAACCTAGTATCATCATGAACCCCACATCCATCCTTGCCCTCGGTCCTCTCGGAACCCCCGAGATGATCATCATTGCCATCATCATTCTCGTGCTTTTTGGCGCGAAAAAGCTCCCCACCTTTGCCCGCAGCCTGGGCAAGAGCATGAATGAATTCAAAAAGGCCCGCACGGAGTTCGAACAGGAACTTCAGAACGCCCAGGAAGAAGTGGAACGCCCGAAAATTCCGGCGCAGCCGGCGGAAAAACGCCAGCCCGTGGCCAACGTCGAAGATTCCTAGCCGAGTCCCCCCATTGGCAGGCATGCAGCCACTCCTTCAACTCACGCGGCGGGTCCTGGGACCCGCCGTTTTTTTTGCCCTGGCGGCGCTGCTCTCCGCCGCCGAGCCGGAACGCCTGACCTTCTGCTCCTACAATTTGAAGAACTGGCTGACGATGGAGCGGTCTGCCGGCAGGCCCGCCGCACCGAAGCCCGAGACGGAGCGCGCGCAGGTGGTGAAGATGCTGGCCGCTATTCACCCAGACATCCTCGGTGTGTGTGAGATCGGCACGGCCGATGATCTGGCGGAGCTGCAGCAGCGCCTGCAGGCGGCGGGCGTGGATCTGCCGTACACGGAACTGGCTCATGGCGGCGATGAGACCCGCCGCCTGGCCCTGCTCTCCCGGCTGCCGATCAAAACGCGGAATTCGCAGACGGCGCTCAGCTACCACATCGGCGCGCAGACGCTGCCGTTTCAGCGTGGCATTCTGGACGTGACGATCGCCGTGACGCCCACCTTTGACCTGCATCTGCTGGGCGTGCACCTGAAGTCCATGCGCATCGTGACGGAGGCGGACCAGGCCGAGATGCGCCGCAATGAAGCGCGGCTGCTGCGCCAGCACATTGAAGCTATCTTTGCCCAGGAACCCGGGGCCTGCATCCTGGCCTACGGGGACTTCAACTCCCACCGCAACGATCCCGCATTGGCCGAAATCATGGGTGGTGTGCGCGGTGGCGAGACATCTCTCAGCGACGTGCTCCTGCGCGATGCGAATGGCGAGGTATGGACCCATTTCTGGGACGCGGCAGACACCTATTCACGTCTCGACTACTGCTTCACCAGCCGCCTGCTGCGCCCGCACATCGACACGCGAAACTCCCACGTCCACGCAGACCGCGATTTTTACAAGGCGAGCGATCACCGGCCGCTGGTGCTGAAGATCAGCGCGGAGCCGATTTTAAAGTAGTTACGAAGGGAACTCTACCGGTGGCTTCTTCCGCCTACTGCTTCACGATCTTGAGCACGCGGTTGTTGTAGCTGTCGGTGATATAAAGCTCTCCAGTGTCGGGCTTGATGGTGACGCCGTGGGGGCGGGAGAGCTGGCACTGGGCGGGGGTGCCGTTCAGTCCTGCATTGCCCTGCTTTCCGGTGCCGGCAATGCGCTCGATCCTGCCTGTTTTCGGCACATACCGGCGCACGAGGTGGGCTTCCGCGTCAGCGATGATGACGCTGTCGTCCACATCCACACAGAGGTGCTTGGGGCCGTTCATGGTGGCTTCCAGCGCGGGGCCACCATCCCCTTCCCCGCCCTTCTTGCCGCTGGCATTCACGACGGTGCGGATGCGACCGGTTTTATCGACGACACGCAACGCGTTGCCGCCGCGTTCGAGGATGTAGATGTTTCCCTGGCGGTCTGGAGCCACGGCACGTGGGTCGGAGAGCGGGGCCTCAGTAGCCACGGCACCATCCTCGGGTCTGCCTTTTTTGCCATTGCCGGCGACGACGCGGCTCTGGTGGGTGGCGAGGTCGAGCTCGTGCACGCGCAGCAGATCGGCGATGTACAGCTTCGTGCCTTCGAAGTTCAGCGTGATGCAGTAGGGGCCGTTGCCCTTGGCCTTGCCCTCGGGAGCGCGCCAGCCTTCGAGCGTGGAGACGATGCGCGCCTTCACATCCACCACACGCACACGACCGTTCCAGGTGTCCGCGATCAGCACATTGTCATTGGGCAGGATGGCCAGGTTGTGCGGGCCATTGAACTGCGCGCGGATGGCCTGGCCGCCATCCCCGCTGTCCCCAGGCTTCAGTTGTCCGGCCACATGCTGGATGGTGCCGCCGCCATCCACCTGCAGCAGGCGGTTGCCAGAGACCATCTCCACGATCCACATGTGACCACCCGAGTCGAAGGCGGTGCCGAAGGGCTCCTTCAAAACGGCGTCCGTGGCCGCGATGTTCATTTCATCCTGCGTGCCGCCGCCGGCCACGAGGACGATTTGATCTGCGTGCGCGAGAAGAGGCAGGCCGAGGAAAAGAAGGCAGGTACGAAGGGAGATCATGAGCTTGGTGGGAGAGGTTTGGAGGAAACTTAGAATCTTATTTTTTCTTCAGCACGCGCACACGGTGCGCTTCGCTGTCGCCGATGAAAACGGAGCCGTCCGCATCGCAATAGATGCCGTGGAGGCGGGCCATTTTGCATTTCAGCGGATCGCCATCGGGTCCGTCGCCTTTTTCTCCGGTGCCGGCGATGAGCTCAAGGTTGCCGGTTTTCGCATCGATCATACGCACGCTGTGGCTCTCCGTGTCGGCCAGCCAGGCATTGCCTGCGGCGTCGATGGAGATGCCCTTGGGGCCGCTGAGGGTGGCGAGTTTCGCGGGGCCGCCGTTGCCTGTGAAGCCTTTGGCACCGGTGCCGGCCACGTGGTGAATCGTGCCCGCTTTGAGGTCGAATTTGAAGACCTGGTTCCCTTCGCGGGTGGCGAGCCAGAGATTGCCGTCTTTGTCAAAGTCGATGCTGCGCGGGCCTTTGAGCGGCGTGCCGGAGATGGGTGCGCCATCCGGAGTCGCACCGGGTTTGCCGGTGCCGGCAAAGGTGGAGATGGTGCCGGTCTTCATGTCGATCTTGCGGATCACGTGATTGCCGATGTCGCAGACGTAGAGGCTGCCATCCGGGCCAAACTGAATGCTGTGCGGCTGCTTGAACTGCGCCTGCGCCGCGGGGCCGCCATCGCCGCTGTAGCCTGCGACGCCGGTGCCGGCAAAGGTGGTGACGACCTTGGTCTTCATGTCGATCTTGCGCACGACGTGGTTGGTCATGTCCACCACATAGAGGTCTCCATTGGCGTCAAAGCGCAGCTCGTGGGGAAGATTGAAGGTGGCCTGCAGGGCGGGGCCGCCATCGCCGCTGTAGCCTTTTTTGCCCGTGCCGGCGATGGTGCTGATGGTTCCGTCCGGCGCCACGCGGCGGATGCGCTGGCCGGTGTACTCGCAGAACCAGATGGCACCGTCCGGCCCGCGCACGACGCCAAAGGGATTGTCAATCTGCGCGGCGGTTGCGGGACCGCCATCACCGCCGCCGCCTTTGACGCCCGTGCCCGCAAAGGTCGAAATGGTCCACTCGGCAGCGGTGGCGGATTGAACAAGGATGGCGAGGGTGAGGGTGAGGAGGAGGAGGAGGCGCATGGTTGGGAGAGCAGCGAGGATGAAGGACGGCATGACGAATGCCAAGCGGGAAAATGAGTACGCAATCATTCCACCGTTTCAGTGGCGCAATTTCTCAATCCTGCCAGAATCCGCGCACTCACCATGAAATTATTTTCTCTTTGTGCCTGTCTTGCTGCTCTGACCACCGCCCATGCGGCCGTGCAGATGCCCTCCATTTTCACCGACCACATGGTGTTGCAGCGCGAGCTTCCTGTGCCCGTTTGGGGCAAGGCGGCACCGGGGGAAGAGGTCACCGTGGAGTTTGCCGGGCAGAAGAAATCCACGAAGGCGGACGCCAACGGCCGCTGGATGGTGAAGCTGGACCCGCTCACGGCGAATGCAGAGCCGCAGGTGCTGAAGGCAGGCAACGTGACGATCCAGGATGTGCTGGTGGGCGAGGTATGGCTGGCCTCCGGACAATCCAACATGGAATGGGAGATGCAGATGAAGCCGGACAGCGCCGCGGACATTCCGAAGGCCGATCATCCCAATCTCCGCCTTATCGAAGTGCCGAAGACGGTGGCGCTGAGTCCGCAGGACAACGTTCCCACCGCCTGGGCACGCTGCACGCCGGCGAGCGCCGGCCCGTTCTCCTCCGTGGGCTACTACTTTGGACTGCGCCTGCTGGAGGAGCTGAAGGTGCCGGTAGGGGTGATTCAAAGCGCCTGGGGTGGCACACGCATTGAGCCCTGGACGAGCCTGGAGGGCTTTGATGCGGTGCCCGCTTTGAAGGATTTCACCGCCGATGTCCGTGCCAAACTTCCCGGCAGCGATGCCTACCGTGCGGCGAACGAGAAGTATCTGGGAGCCGTCGAAGCCTGGACCAAGACCGCGCGTGCGGCGCTGGAGCAGAAACAGGCCGTGCCCGCCCTCCCCGCGCAGCCAGCGGCCCTGCCGGCCAACCCGGGAACTCCGACCTGTCTGTACAATGCGATGATCCACCCGCTGGTGCCCTTCGCTTTTCGTGGTGCCATCTGGTATCAGGGAGAGTCGAACCATAACGAAGGCTTTGCCTACACAGACAAGACGCGGGCACTGCTGGCCTCCTGGCGCAGCGTGTTTCAGCAGCCAAACCTGCCGTTCTACTTTGTGCAGATCGCCCCATGGCAGTATGGGGCGGAGGATGTGCAGATCCTGCCGCAGTTCTGGCAGGCGCAGCGCGAGTGCCTGGGCATTCCAAACACCGGCATGGCCACCATCTCGGATATCGGGGAAGTGGCTGACATCCACCCCGCGCACAAGAAGGAGGTGGCACGCCGCCTTTCACTCTGGGCGCTGGCCAGAAACTACGGCCACAGCGAGATCGACCCCAATGGCCCGCTGTTCGCTGGCTACGCCGTGGAGGGCAGCACCATCCGCGTGAAATTTGACCACACGGGCGGCGGTCTCGCCTCCCGCGATGGCAAGCCGCTTTCGCATTTTGAGATCGCCGGCAAGGACGGCATTTTTCACCCCGCAGAGGCGAAGATCGACGGCAGCAGCGTGCTCCTCAGCGCCGCCGCAGTGCCGCAGCCGCGTCGTGCGCGCTTTGCCTGGAGCAAGCTGGCCATCCACAATCTGATGAACAAGGAGGGCCTGACCGCCACCGCCTTCCACACACACTGGCCTGTCGATCCCGATCTGGGGGACAACCTGGCCCGCGGCTGCACCTGGGAAAGCAGCGACAAAAACACCTACGGCTGGGACACCGGTCTCACGGACGGCTCGCTCCTGGAGTACCCGCCGAACTGCTACGCCACCAGCAACACAGACAAGTTTCCAAAGCATGTCACGATTGATCTGAAAAAGGCGCAAACGATCAACCTGGTCCGCGTCAGCGTGCCGAACGTCGGCTCGACCAAAACCGTCTCCGTTTCCCTCAGCACGGATGGCAAGGCCTTCCGTGAGGTGGGCAGGCATGCCTTCTCTCTGGCTAAATCTGAAACGGCGGGGCTGACCTTCGCGGATGCCGAAGCGCGCTACCTGCGCATCACGTATCTGGATCATCACGACAAGCTTTCGGGCGAATATCCCAACACGTTCTCCTTCACCACGGAGGTGGAGGCGTATCGGACGAAGTGACAAGCCTCTGCAAACCTCTCCAGTTGCGGCGCAACCGGACCACCCTTTTCCAACCATGAAATTGACTTTCTGCGGTGCCGCGGGCACCACCACCGGATCGAAGCATCTCATCACCGTGAACGGCCGGCGCATCCTGCTGGACTGCGGGCTCTACCAGGGCAGACGGCAGGAGGCTTTTGAGCGCAACCGTGACTTTCCTTTCAATCCGGAGGAGATTGATGTGGTGGTGCTCTCCCATGCGCACATCGACCACAGCGGCAACCTGCCCCACCTGTGCAAGCGAGGTTTCACGGGGAACATCTTTGCCACGCCCGCCACGCGTGACCTGTGCAGCATCATGCTGCCGGACGCGGCGCACATCCATGAAAGCGACATCCGCTGGCTGAACCGGCACCGCAAAGACCAGGATCTGCCGCTTCTCGAAACCAGCTACACCATGGCGGATGCGGAGCGCTGCATGCGGCTGTTTGTCTCAGTGGGGTACCATCGTCCCATGATCATCGCCGACGGCGTGCAGCTCACCTTTATTGACGCCGGGCACGTGCTCGGCTCCGCGCAGGTGGTGCTGGACATTGATGACCGCGAGACAGGCAAAAAATCACGCCTGCTGTTCTCCGGTGACATCGGCCGCCCGGACAATGACCTGCTCAGCGATCCAGAGCCCTGTGAGAATGTGGACCACGTCATCATGGAGAGCACCTATGGCGGCAGGCAGCATGAGCTGGCCACGGATTCAAACGAGCACATCTGCCGCATCATCCGCCGCGTTTTGCAGCAGAAGGGCAAGCTGATCATCCCCGCCTTTGCGGTGGAGCGCACGCAGCAGCTTCTCTACACGCTGGATCAGCTCCGTCATGAAGGTTGCTTTCCTCTGATCCCCACCTTTGTGGACAGCCCCCTGGCGGTGAAGGCCACGGAGATCTTCCGCCTGCATGTGGATGAGCTCAAGCCCACCGTGCACGAGGCTGCGTTCATGCGCGCCGATCCCTTCGGCTTCGAAGGGCTGCAACTGGTGCGGGATGTGAACGAGTCCAAAAACCTCAACAGAGTCAAGGGCCCCGCCATCATCATCTCCGCCTCCGGCATGGCGGAGTCCGGGCGCATCCTGCACCACCTGCGGAACAACGTGGGCAATGACCACAACATCATTCTGTTTGTGGGCTACTGTGCGGAGAACACGCTTGGCTGGAAGCTACGCGAGGGGCACAAGCACGTGAACATCCTCGGCGACGAGTTTGAAGTGCATGCGGAGATTGAAATCCTCGACTCCCTCTCTGGCCATGCGGACCACGATGAACTGCTAGGCTGGTTTGACCGCGTGCATGGCCCGAAGAAAAACGTCTTCCTCGTCCACGGCGAGCCCGAACGCTCCACCGCTCTAAAAACCGCGCTGGATGCCCGCCATCCGGAATGCAGCGTGAAGATTGCGGTGATGAATCAGGCGGTGGAGCTTTAAGCGAAACGCAGCCTTGCGGCTCTGCAGCAAGGCTGCTTTTATTTCACAGGAACAGGACTGCTCTCAATTGTCGCCCTTGAAGAGGCGTTTGAAAAAGTGGCCGACTTCGAGGCCGGTGTCGCCGGTCCATTCCCAGGCGCGGCGGGCGGCGCGTTTGACGTTGTCGGCGGCTCTTTCGCCCTTGGAGCCGGGTTCGGGCGGGGAGACCGGAGCGCCGGGGGTGTTGCTGGCGAGGCCATTGTCCCACTGCTGATGGATGACGGCACCGGTCTCCGCGGAGATGACGATGAAGCCGACTTCATCGCCGCCGTTGTCATTGAGCGCCAGGCCCCACTGGGGCGCTCCGGTCGCGGCGTCCGCGGCGAGCTGGTAGGAGGCGGTGACGAAGTTCGTCTTGGCGAGCACCGCGTTCTGCTGGGCGATTTTGAGCGCGTCCGCGGAACGGAATTTGATCCGGTTGAAAGCAATGGGCTGCGGCGGCACGCGGCTGAGCAGCTTGGGGCCGGCGCCGGCGGCCTTGGGAGCCCAGCCGCCTTTTCCAAAGGTGAGGGCGGCTCGCACGAGTTCGCCGGGGCGGAAGGGATCACGTGCATAGACGGCCCACTGCGTGGGATCACCGGCGGAGGCCGGGGATTGCAGAAGCAGCACCCCTTCGGAAGTGGCCGCACCATATTCCTGATCGATGATGGTGGCGATTTCAGGATTGGCGTGGCCCAGGGAGGCGCCGGCGAGCAGAAGACTGAAGATGAGGGAGGTTTTCATGGCAAAGAGCGGGTTGGAGTGCGCGGAGCAGATGAATGTTCAATCGCGGCTGCGCAGCTTGGCCAGCAGGCGGAGAATCTCGAGGTAGAGCCAGACGAGCGTGACGAGCAGGCCAAAGGCGGCGTACCACTCCATGTGCTTTGGCGCACCGGCGGCGCAGCCGTTTTCGATGAAGTCGAAGTCGAGCACCAGATTCAGCGCGGCGAGGATGACGACGAAGGCGGAGAATGCGATGCCGACCCAGCCGTTGCCAAACAGGCCGGGAATTTGAATGCCAAACATGCCCATCACCCAGGCGGCGAGGTAAAACAGGCAGATGCCCCCGGTGGCGGCGGCGATGCCGAGCTTGAAATTTTCCGTGGGTTTGATCATGCCGGTGCTGTAGGCGGCGAGAAGGGCAAACAGAATGCCGCAGGTGAGCGTGACGGCGGTCAGGACAATGCCGCCAAAGGCCTTCTCATACATGGCGGAGATGAGGCCGATGATGACGCCGTTGCCCAAGGCGTACACCGGGGCAAGCGCCGGCGCCGTCACAGGCTTGAAGGTGATGATGAGCCCCAGCACCACGGGAACGATCCAGCCAAAAGTCAGGGCAGAACCAAACCACGCCGGAGGAGTACCTTCCGCCATGACAATCTTCCAGCTAAAGCTAGCGGAAGTGACCAGCAGCAGGGTGAGGATGGCGGTTTTGAGCACGGTGCCGTTCAGCGTCATGACGCCGTCGGCGGAATTTCCGGTACGGGACCGGTCAAAGACATGGTCATTGAGTGTGGGATTGGAGGTGCGCATGGTGGGTGAGTGTGAGTTCACCCGCAGATTACAAGACATCCAGCGGGGTGGTCAATCAGCGCTTTGGGGCGAATTTTGGAAGAACGCGGCGGGATCGGCGACGATTTTTGCGATTTGGGCGCGCATGAGTGCCTGCGGGACTTTCCAGAACCAGCTCAAGCCGGTGCTACCATCCATCGAGTCAGAGCACGACCGTGCGCCGCACATATGCCCTCGCGAAAACGCGGTGATCAAAGACAGGCCAGCCCCTGCGGCGCGGCGCGCCGGCTTGCCCACCTTGACCTTCTTGACAGTCCCTCCGTTCAGCACACCGGATCCGCCACCGCATGGTGCTGCATGGCGGCGCGGACGAAGCCGTAAAAGAGCGGGTGGGGATTGTTCGGCTTGGAGAGGAACTCGGGGTGGAACTGGCAGCCGACAAAGTAAGGATGCGAGGGCAGCTCGATGATCTCCGCGAGGTCGCCCTTCGGGGACGTGCCGGAGATGAGCATGCCTTTCTGCTCCATGAGCTCCTTGTAGTCGGAATTGAACTCGAAGCGGTGGCGGTGGCGCTCGGTGATGGTGGCGCTGTGGTAGAGCTCGAAGGCTTTGCTGCCGGGGACGAGATCCGTGACCCAGGAGCCAAGGCGCATGGTGCCGCCGAGCTGCTTCACCTTCTTCTGCTCCTCCATGAGGCTGATGACGGGATGCGGGGTGGTCTTGTCAAACTCGGTGCTGGTGGCGCCCTGCAGGCCGCAGACGTTGCGGGCAAACTCGATGACGGCGATCTGCATGCCGAGGCAGATGCCAAAGTAGGGGATGCCCTTCTCGCGGGCGTAGCGGGCTGCGGTCACCTTCCCTTCCGTGCCGCGGTCGCCAAAGCCGCCGGGGATGAGGATGCCCTGCAGGCCGGCGAGATAGAGATCGGGGCCGGCTTTCTCGATGCTCTCCGCATCCACGCGGACGATGTCCACCTTGCAGTCGTGGGAGGCGCCTGCATGGGTCAGGGATTCGTAGATGCTCTTGTAGGCGTCCTGCAGCTCGATGTACTTGCCGACGACGCCGATGCGCACATGGTGCGTGGGGTGGATGACGCGCTGGACGAAGTTGCGCCAGCGGCTGAGATCGGGCGGCTGGGTGTTGAGATTGAGCAGGCGGCAGACATTGTCGTCCAGGCGCTCTTCGTGCAGCTTGAGGGGCACCTCGTAGATGGTGTGCTTCACATCGCGGACTTCGACGACGGACTCGATGGGCACGTTGCCAAAGAGGGAGATTTTCTCGCGCACGTCGAGATCCAGGGGGTGCTCGGTACGGCAGAGGATGATGTGGGGGGCAATACCGATCTCCCGCAGCTTGGCGATGCTCTGCTGCGTGGGCTTGGTCTTGAGCTCCTGCGCGGCCTTGATGTAGGGCACGAGCGTGGCGTGAATGTAGAGGACATTGCCGGTGCCGACCTCATGGCCAAACTGGCGGATGGCCTCCAGGAAGGGCAGGCCCTCGATGTCTCCCACAGTGCCGCCGATTTCGGTGATGATGACGTCGCCGCCCATCTTTTCGGTGACCTCGTGCATGCGGGCCTTGATCTCATTGGTGACGTGCGGGATCACCTGCACGGTGCGGCCCTGGTATTTGCCGGCGCGCTCCTTGTCCAGCACGCTTTGGTACACCTGGCCGGAGGTGAGGTTGTTGAGGCGGGAGAGATTGGTGTGGGTGAAGCGCTCGTAATGGCCGAGGTCGAGGTCCGTCTCGGCGCCGTCGTCGAGCACATAGACCTCCCCGTGCTCGTAGGGGTTCATGGTGCCCGGGTCGATGTTGAGGTACGGGTCAAACTTCTGCATGATGACCTTGAGGCCACGCAGTTCCAGCAGCGTGCCCAGGGAGGAGGCGGCAAGGCCTTTGCCAAGTGAACTGACGACGCCGCCGGTGACAAAAATGTATTTCATGGATGGTGTTCGGTTGGAGGGTGTGGAGGCGCAGTTCAAGAAGATTGTTTTTGAAGATGCTTTTCAATGGCATCTGCCTGCTCCGGGGTGTCCACACCGGGGGAGAGTTCGTCCGTCAGCACCACACGGATGCGGGTGCCGTTTTCCAGGGCGCGGAGCTGCTCCAGGGACTCCGTCTGCTCCAGGCGGGAGGGAGGCCAGGCGACGAACTGGAAGAGGAAGCTGCGCTGGAAGCCGTAGATGCCCAGATGGCGGTAGCTGCGGGGCCAGGCCTCGGGATTGCGCAGGTAGGGCAGCGGGGAGCGGGAGAAGTAGAGGGCGTCTCCGTGGGTGTCGAAGATGACTTTGACGACATTGGGGTCGCTGATCTGCACGGCGTCCTGAATGGGGGCGGCGGCGGTGATCATGCGCACGCTAAGGTCGTCGCGCAGGGTGCGGGCCAGTTCATCGATCAAAGCCGGTGAGATCAGCGGCTCATCCCCCTGGACATTGATGATGACGCGGTGGTCGGGGAAGGCATTGGCGGCCTCGGCAATGCGGTCAGTACCACTTGGGTGGTCCGGCGAGGTGAGGACATATTTGGCCCCAAAAGCGGTGGCCGCCTCGGCAATGCGGGCGTCATCCGTGGCGATGATGACGTCGTCGATCTCCTTGCACTCCCGGCAGCGCTCCCAGACGTGCTGAACGAGGGGTTTTCCGGCGATGAGGTGGAGCGGTTTGCCTGGGAAGCGGGTGGAACCCCAGCGGGCAGGAATGGCTACGAGGGTACGGGAGGAGTCGGTGGTGGCCAAGGCGGTGGTATGACGGGCAGGTTCCCTTGAGATGACGCGGAAGCGAGGGCGATGCAAGGGGGAAATGAGCACCCACTTGAGGGGCCTTCTCTTCGTTTGCAGCGCTTTCTAAAACACGTTTCAGGAAAGCGCAGGCACGGCAACGTTCGGCGGCGCCCCGGGGGCTGCGCTGGCTGGGCCGAAGCCTGTTCGTACTTCGGTCGTTTTGGACGGCAGCAGCGGCTTAGTGGGAGAGAGACTCGAATGTTTCGAGTGGTGGTGCTGTGCGGATGCCCTGGCTGCGGAGAGAGGGCTGAAGACTGAGACCGGGCCGAAGGCGGGCGCGCGGTGTCCGCAGTGATTCCCCTGGGAGGAAGGCCCAGGGGAATCAGCGGAAGGGGGAGTTACTTGACGTGCTGGTTCACCAGTTTGGTCATTTCAAACATGGTCACCTGGCTCTTGCCGCCAAAGACGGCCTTCAGCGCCTCGTCGGCGTTGATGTTGGTCTTCTTGGCCTGATCCTGGAGACCGTGCTGCTTGATGTAGTCCCAGAGCTTCTTGGTCAGCTCCCCACGGGAGAGGGGCTCGGAACCCACAACCTTGGCAAGGACTTCGTCCGGCTGGACGGGCTTGCTGAGGGCGGGATTGGCTTTACGGGCGGGTTTGGAGGTAGGTTGGTCAGACATGGGAGGTAGAGGCTGGCAGCTTAACGAGACTTGGTCAACCTTGGGGATGCACGGGGTTGATTTAAATCGCCAAAAATAGCAAATGGAACCAATTTATATAAAAACCATATAGGCAACGGGCTCAATGTTCGAGCTTTCCTGCTGGTTCTTCCCCGGCTTCGAGCATGCGGACGTTCTTTTCCACCAGGGGGAGCCAGAGGCTGACGCGGGTGCCGAGTCCCTCGCGGCTCTCGATGTCGATCTCGCCGCCGTGCTCGCGGACGATGCGGCGGACGATGAGGAGACCGAGGCCGGTGCCGGTGGTGCGGGTGGTGGAAAAGGGCTGGAAGAGGCGGCCCATCTGCTCGGCATTGATCCCCTTCCCCGTGTCTTCAAAGCTGAGGCGCACCTCGTAGTCGGTGAAGGTGCCGTTGATGGTGAGGGTGCCGCCCTTGGGCATGGCCTGGCAGGCATTGCGGATGAGGTTGTACACGGCCTGCTTCATCTGGCCGGGGTCCAGCGGCATGGCGGGGAGGTCGGGGCGGAGGTCGAGCTTGAGCCGGACGTGGGAGGCTTCAATCTCGGGCTGCAGGAAACGGACGCACTCGTCCAGCAGCTCGCGCAACTGCACGCGCTGGAGCTGGGGCTTGGTGGGGCGGATGGCGGCGAGGAACTGGCCGATGATGAAGTCGAGGCGTTTGATCTCGCCGGTGGCCACGTCCAGGTGCTCGCGCAGGCTGGCTCCTTTGGCCCCCATTTTCTTGAGACGGCGCTCCAGGAGCTGGAGGTGGATGGTGAGAGAATTGAGCGGATTTCCCAGCTCGTGCGCCACACCGGCGGCCAGGAGGGTGAAGGCATTGAGACGCTCGCTTTCGAGCTGCTCCTCGGTGCGCTTGCGGGTCTCGGTGACGTCGCGGATGAGCATGACGAAGCCGAGCGCAGTGTCGTCATCGATGCTGGTGATGTAGAAATTGAGGTAGCGGTTTTCGGGGTAGAAGACCTCCAGGTCGCGGCTGACGACGGTGCCGGGTTTGAGCAGCTCGTTCCAGTCCAGCCCGCGCACGCCCTGGGCCAGGCGGCCGCCCACGACCTGATCTTTTTCAAGACCGAAGAAGGTGCAGGCGGCGCGGTTCACGTAGGTGACCTTGGCTTCCGTATCGAGGAGGATGACGCCCTCCTGCAGGGCCTCGAAGACCTTTTCCTGAAACTTCTTCTCCCGCGCCAGCTCGAGCACGATGCCCTGGACCTCGCCGGGCTCCAGGCGGTCCATGCGTTTGATAAGCTTGTCGATGAACGCAGATCTCATAGGTTGGCGGGAATGAACGACCTCCTCATTGTCCTTTGCACCTTCCCGGATCACGGGAAAGCCCGCGAGACTGGCACGGCGCTGGTGGAATCGCAACTCGCCGCCTGCGTGAATCTCATCCCCGCCGTGGAATCCATCTACCGCTGGGAGGGCAAGGTGGAGACCTCCGCCGAGGTGCTGGCCGTGTTTAAAACCACCCGCGAGGCGTGGCCGAGGTTTGAGCGGCGGCTGAAGGAACTCCACCCGTATGAGGTGCCGGAGATCGTGGCGCTCAGGCCGGAAGAGGTGGGCGCGGAGTATGCGCGGTGGGTGGGGGGAGTGTGTGCGGTGACAGAGTAGAGGCTGGAACGCCGCAGATGAACAGGGTTGGACCGGAATTCAGTGGTGCAACTCGCAAACAATGACAGGAACTACATGTCGTCTGCTCCACTCGGAAGCAAAGTGCCAATAGCTGTCAGGGACATCATTGAGTGAAGTTCGACTCTCTGGTACTGCCAAATGCGGCTGGACTTCTCGTTTCCAGAATTCATAGCACTCATCGAGCGGAATCCAACGCGGCATATCACCCACCTCAACAACGACAAAATGAACCTGGCCAGAGCGCAGCAAGCAAGTGATGTCATCTGCGGTGAGCGATCTGGCACGCGACGCCGTCGTGAATCCGTCGTCACTCCACAACTCTGTGAGTGGCAGCTGAGTTACAACTCTGCGTGTGGCATCCCTGCAGGCTGACCGCTTGATTGAACTACGCTCCCAGCAACTCAGTCAGCGCCCGCTGTATCCGCGCCAGCGTCTTCTCTTTGCCGATGAGGTGCGCGATCGTCGTCACACCCGGGCCGCGGGACTGGCCGCTCAGCGCAAAGCGTAGCAATGGCATCATCGCACCCGGCTTCACGCTGAGGGCTTTCGCAGCGGCTTCGACAGCGTCGTGCACGCTTTGCTCGGTCCAGTCGGTGGACTGGGCGAGATGTTCGGCGGCGGCCTTCAGCAGGCCGGGGTTTTCGGGTTTGGCTTTGAGCTTGGTGACGACATCGGCTTCAAAGGGGTAGTCTTCGCGGAAGAAGTAATGCACCCACTCGGGGAACTCGGTGAGGAGGCTCACCTTTTCGCGCACGCTGTGCACGGCGGCGGCGGCCATGGCGTCGTCGGACCAGGAGAGGCCGGCATCGGTGAGGAAGCGGCGGGCGCTTGCCAGCAGAGCCTCGGGGCTCAGCTCGCGGAGGTACTGGGCGTTGAACCACTGCGCTTTCTTGAGATCAAACTTGGCGTTGCTGCTGTGGATGGCGCTGGCGTCAAAGAGCGCGGTGAGCTGCTCGCGGCTGAGCTTTTCGCTCTCGGCCTTGGGTGTCCAGCCGAGCATGCAGAGGTAGTTGAAGACGGCGTCAGGAAGGAAGCCGGCGTTCATGTAGCTGTGCTCGATGGCACTGCCGGCATCGCGCTTGCTCATCTTGGTGCCGTCCGGGTTGAGGATCAGCGGGATATGAGCGTAGGTGGGCGGCGTGGCACCGAAAGCATTGAAGAGATCGATGTGCTTCCAGGTGTTGGAGAGGTGGTCCTCGCCACGCAGCACGTGGGTCATGCGCATTTCGATATCATCGACGACATTGACGAAGTGGAAGATGTAGCTGCCATCTGGGCGGCGGATGGTCATGTCCGGCTCTTCGGTGGGGGCGAAGGTGACATCGCCACACACGAGGTCGTGCACGGTGATGGCGGTGCGGCTGAACTTGAAACGCTGTGCTCCATCCGGCTCGGCATAGACGCGGCCTGCGTCTTCCAGCTTCTTGAAATAGGCGTCGTAGATGTCCTTGCGCTGGCTTTGGAAATAGGGACCGCAGTCGCCGCCGGCTTCGGGGCCTTCATCCCAGTCAAGCCCCAGCCAGCGCAGGCCTTTGATGATGCCGGCGGCGGCTTCGGCGGTGTTGCGCGCACCATCAGTGTCTTCCACGCGAAGGATGAAGGTGCCGCCCTCCTTGCGGGCCATGAGCCAGTTGAACAGGGCCGTGCGGGCCCCTCCGACGTGAAGATCACCGGTGGGGGAGGGAGCAAAGCGAACGCGGATGGACATGAGAGGAAGACGACGGGTTGGGGAAAAAACAGGGGGAAACGACAATAGCCGGGATTCGGCAATGCAAATTTCAAATCTCAAATTTCAAATCGCGCAGGACTGCTTATGCTCACGGGCATGAAGATCACCCGCATCCTCCTCATTCTTTTCGGTCTTGGGCTGCTCGTGGCCGTGGCGGCGCCGCTGGCCGGCGTGTGGTGGCTGCGCCGGTATGTGAGCCGGGAGCGGCTCACGCTGGAGACGGAGAAAAACATCAATGCCCGCGTCCAGCTTGATGAGGTGAGTCTTTCGATCTTTTCCTGGCCGCCGAGCCTGCGCCTGTCCGGGCTTAAAATCGGCCCGCGTGACCAATACGCCGGGACGCCCGTGGAAGCACGTCCGCCGATGCAGCATGCGCCGGTGAAGATCGAGATGGCCTACCTGGAACTGATGCCCGAGGGGCTGTGGAACCGGCACTTTTATCCACGAGTGCTGCGCATCATCGGCCTGGATATGACGGAGGTCATCAGCCCCCAGGAAGGCAGCTCTTTGCAGAGGCTGTTTCAGCCGCCACCGGAAAAACTGGCGCTGATGCAAATGCAGGACGGGGGGCCTCCAGGGGTGCCACCACAGTCTGCGCCCCCACCCACCGCGGTGCCGGCCCCAGGCGCGCCGCCGCCGGCTTTGACCACGCCGCCTGTGAGTCCGCCTAATGAGCCAAAGTCCGGCCCCGAACGGCTGGCGCTGCAGGAGATCAGCATCGAGCAGGCGCACTTCCGCATCACCAATCAAGGGGTGGATTCACAGTTCAATGCGGACATCAGCAACTTCAGTTTTGCACTGACAGACATCGACATTGATCCGGCGGACCTCACGGCGCACAACCGGCTGCACGCACGCCTGGCCGCCAAGGTGGTGGTGGATGGTGTGGCGCAGATCGGCGGCCAGCCGCGGCAGGTGCGCTTTGCAGACATGGTCATGCATGGCGAGGGCGATGTGAATCCGGTGGATCCGGCCACGCTGCTTTGGTCTCCCGCGGCGGATTTGAAACTCGTCGTCGACCACGGTTCCTCCATCGGTGGAAACATGACCATTGGCGAGACGGCGGGCCAGCATCTGGACAAGCTGATGAAATACGGCATCGATCTCAGCGCCATCCGCATCGGCGGCATGCTGGCGCAGGATGTGAACGTCCACATCCTGTACCGGGAGCAGTCCATGCGGTTTCTGGAGGATGCCCAGTTTGCGCTGCCGGATTATGAGTACACGATCAAGCGTGACTCGTGGATGGACTTTGCCAAAGACCAGCAGGGGCTGCTGACGCGGCTGTCCTGCGGCGAAGCGCTGAAGCAGAGCGTGATGCAGGGCATCGCCAGCCGCGGCATCAACCGGACGGTCTCGCAGCTCATCGTGGAAGGCCTTTCAGACAGCCGCGGCCGTCTGACCTTTGACCTCACCGTCAGCGGTTCGCTGTCCCATCCGGAGGTCAAGCCAGACCTCCAGATCAAGCTGGAGCACCTCCTGGGCAACGACATCGAGGACAAGGCCAAGGGGCTGATCAACACCTTCAAGGGGCTGAAGGGGCTCTTCAAGTAAGCAAGCAAAAGCAAGACCTGCGCCGGAGTGTTTCTGACCACGGCGGCCTTCCAGAGGCCACGCTCGTGCCGCCATTCAGTTGCCGCCGGGTGCCGGCGCGACTTTGACCTCGGCATACACGTTTCCCCTTTCGTCAGGGTCCTTGAAGCGGTTGAGGATCACATACTGCCCAGCACGGATGATGGGATCATCTTTGGACCGTGCGAGCTTTCCCTGGGCGTCGAGCTTTCTGAGAATGAGCGGGAAGTCCGCGCGCAGCAGCTTTCCCAGGGCATTGCCTTCCACGGCGGCCTTGGTGCCGGCATTGCCCGCATAGAGAAGCGCTTTGGGAGGAAGAACGAGATAGAGGCTGTCCCAGCGCTGACCATCCAGGGACAGACCAGCCGCGCCAGCCGGCGGCATGCTGATGCGGCCAAAATAAACCCAGCCGGTGTCATCCGGCCGGGCCCCTTTGGGAATATCGCCCTTCACTGTGCGGGACAGAACGGCCACTGAGAGGCCTTTCTCATTTTGTGCGACGGTGGGAGCCCCCAGCTCGACCAAGGTGGTGCCCACGGCTTCAAGCTTGAAGGGCAGCGTGGCAAGCTCCCCGACCTTGATCCGCGCCGCCTTGGCTTCATCGGGGATGTCCAGCCAGTCAAAACTCTGACTGCCGGTGGCCTGCGTCTTCACGATCATGTTCCCAGACTCGTCCGAGAGGAAATCCACCGTCGCGTTCAGACTGTGGGCATCGCTGGTGATCTCCAAAACCCTGATGTCATTCGCGCAAGCAAAGCCCGCCAGGCCGAGGATGAGAAAGAGGGGGCGAATGAACGGAATCATGGAGGAGCGAGATCTGGATTGGAGGCTACGGGAACGTCCGACGGTACTGAAGAAGGCAGAGAAGGAGGCGGACTGTTTTTGATGTTGGTCGCGTTCACCACCTTCTGAATTTCAGTTTCGAGGTGCTGATTGGCTGCGTCATGGATTTCTTTGGCCTTGGCCTTGAGCTCCATTTCGCTCGCTTTTTGCACGCTCTCAATTTTTTTGTTGGCGGCCACATTGCCCACACCACTGAGAAACATGCTCAGCACCACCGTGGGTCCCGCCACACCATAGGTAAAAATGGTGCGCAGGCGGTTTTCAGCCCAGAAAAAAGCCACGGCCCCGCCGACGAGCGCGGATGAAAAGAGAACGCCAAGAGCGGACCACAGGGTGCCGGGGCCGCTGGTATCGAGCACGCCCGACTGGTCGGGGGTAAGAAACCGGGCAAGCGACATCACGGAAAGCGCCGGCAGCAGCCCCGCCAGTGCGCCCAGCTTGAATGCCGTGCTGTTGCGCACCTTCTCCGGATCAATGTCGTCAAGCGCCGTCAAAGTCACCCATGGGCCCAGACGGTACCACAGTCCCCGGGTCGGCAGTGGCGCACCTGTCTCCGCAGAGGCGGGCGCCGGTAGTATGATGGCCGCAGGGGTGGCAATCGGGGAAACCTCTTCTTGGGAGCCCTGGACAGCCTGTGCGGAAGGCTGCGACGAGATGGGGCCTTCGCGAGGTTTTTCTTCACCCTCGTTTGGGTCAACCACCACCGGGGTGCGTGGGTCTGGGAGAGAGTCACTCATGGCCGGATGTGTGGGTTTGAGACGAAGATTCTACGGACAGTTCTGGCACTAAAAGATACTGCACACCATTTGAGTTAAGTCAGAAGGTTAAGTTTAGTCAATGAATTGTTTAATTCCGGGTTGTTGAAGAGCCATCGCACCCCGTTTTCATTGGCCGATGCCTTGTGCCTCGTTGTGAGGCAAAGGTCTCGGAATTGTAAGATGCTTTAAAAAGGTGGCAGACTATGGCGGGAGTGCTTGGCAAGGCCCGGGGCGCCGCGTAGCATGGCCTCATTATGAGCAACAAATCTTATGGATGTCTGATCGCCCTGCTGCTGCTGGCGCTGGTGGTGAGTCTGGGCCTGAACGTGGGGCAGTTTCTGGGCAAACTGAACATTGATGTGGGCACGGAAGCAGGCATCTCATCCGCACGCCCGAAGCGGCGCCTGCATGAAGTGACCGTGGAGTCGCCGAAGCAGGCCACGCACGACAAGATCGTGCACATTGACCTCGAAGGCGTGATTTCATCGATGCACGTGGGCGGCCTTTTTGCCGAGGCGATGCCGAGCGTGGACACGATCAAGGATTCACTGGAGCAGGCGGTGAATGATAAAAACGTGAAGGCCATCGTCCTGCGGGTGAACTCCCCGGGGGGCGAGGTGACGGCCTCGGACATCATCTACAATGCGGTGAAAAAGGCGGCCAAGGTAAAGCCGGTGGTGGTCTATATGGACGCGATGGCGGCCTCCGGCGGCTATTACGTGGCCTGCGGCGCCAGCAAGATCGTGGCGAGCGAGACGACTCTGACCGCGAGCATCGGCGTGATCATCGAGACGATGAACTACAGCCAGCTCTTTGACAAAGTAGGGCTCTCCATGAACGCCTTCACCAGCGGCGCCTTCAAGGACTCGCTGAGCGGCGCGCGCCCCATGCGCGACGACGAGAAGGCCTATGTGCAAAATCTGGTGACGCAGATGTACGACCGCTTTCTGGGCATCGTGTCCGAGGCGCGCGGCGTGCCGAAAGAGCAGCTCAAGAACACCGTGGCAGACGGCCGGGTGGTGACGGGCCGTGAAGCCCTGAATGCGAAGCTGGTGGACCAGATCGGCTACGTGGAGGACGCCTACGCGCTGGCGCGCACCCTGGGCAAGACGACGGACGCCGGCGTGGTGAAATACCGCCATGAAGTGGGTTTCTTTGAAGTGTTCGGAGGAGCCTCCGCCCAGGCGGCCACACCGCCGGCCAAGGTGCAGCTGGATGTGAGCAGCGGCCTGCTGCCAAAGCTGCTGCCAGGTGTGCCCTATTACCTGCCTCCAAGCTTCGCGCATTAATTGATCATGGTGGATGCCAGCACATTCGGGGTCCTGCATGATCTGTCCATCTTTGTGAGCATCGCCACGGCGCTGTCGCTCGCAGGGTACTACATGATGCGGCACCTGAGGCCCGAAGTTTCGTGGAACCAGGAGGGGCAGGTGCTGTCGCGGCCCTATGGTGCGGCGGATCTTCTGGTGCTCGCAGTCATGGGCCTTGCGTACATCCTGACCATGCAGCCGCGGGAAGCGGACGCTGGAAACGTGACCAGCGAGAGCGGTGTGATCGTGAGCATGGCGTTTCAGCTCATTGTCTGCGTGGGGCTGCTGCTCTACCTGTTTCAGATTCGCGGCCTCAATCTGGCGGAACTTTTCGGCCTGGAGCATCTGCCCTGGCGCTCGCTGCTCCGCACGGTGGCCGTCTTCACCGTGATCATCCTCGTCTCCGTGAATCTGCTTTCCGCGCTCAGCACGGACTGGCTGCGGGACATCTGGCCGAATGTGCAGCCGCAGGACATGGTGAAGGCCTTCAAAGGATCGAGTGGCATCGGCTACAAAATTCTGGTGATCATCGCCGCCGTGGTGATCGCGCCGCTGGCGGAGGAGACGCTGTTTCGCGGCTTTGTGTACGGCGTGCTGAAACGCTACACAGATGCGCCCTTTGCCGCGCTGAGCTCGTCGCTCATGTTTGCCATTATCCACATGCATGTGGGCGCCCTTCTGCCGCTGTGCGCGCTCGCGGTGCTGTTTTGCGTTGCCTACGAACTCACCGGCTGCCTGCTGGTGCCCATGCTGCTGCACGCCATTTTTAACGGCGTGAGCATCACGTGGATGATGTTTGGCGAAAGCTAATCCTAGATGCTGGATGCGGACATCTAGATGCTCGATCCGGAATCCAGCGTCCAGTTACATCACCATGCCGCCATCGACAGCGAGGACCTGGCCGGTCACGTAGCGTGCGGCCGGGCTGGCGAGGTAGAGGGCGGCGGAGGCGATGTCTTCGGCGGCTCCGAGCTCGCCAAGGGGGATCTTCTTGAGGATTTCCGCTTTGAGCGTGTCATTGAGCACATGCGTCATGTCCGTGGCGATGAAGCCCGGGCAGATCGCATTCGCGGTGACGCCGCGGCCGGCAAACTCGCGGGCGAGGGATTTGGTGAAGCCGATGAGGCCGGCCTTGCTGGCGGCGTAGTTGGCCTGCCCGGCATTGCCGATGAGACCGATCACGGAGCTGATATTGATGATGCGCGCGCCCTTCTGCTTCAGGAGGCTGCGCTGGAGGGCCTTCACCATGTTGAAGGCGCCCTTGAGATTGGTGTCCAGCACGGCATCCCAGTCTTCCTCGCTCATGCGCAGCAGCAGGCCGTCCTTGGTGACGCCGGCGTTGTTCACCAGAATGTCCACATGATCGAAGTCGGCGAGGATCTGCTTGCCCACTTCGGCGCAGGCGGCGCCGTCGGCCACATCCAGCGCGTAGGCCTTGGCAGCACCGGGATGGGCGGCATTGATGGCGTCCGCGGCGCTCTGCGCATTGGCCTGTGTACGGCTGACGACGGCCACTTTCGCGCCCTCGGCGGCGAAGGTTTCAGCGATGGCTTTGCCGATGCCGCGTCCGGCGCCGGTGACGACTGCGATCTTGTCTTGAAGGTTACCCATGGCGTCATCCATGAACGGCATGCACCTCCGCGCAAGAAGAAGGTGCATGCCCACCCCTGCATGCGTATGGTTTCACATTGCCAATGACTGACGACGCGCCGCCAGCCGCCCCCCCCCTCCCCCTCAAGCCGTTTGTGTCCATCGGCGGACTCTGCGAGGTCATTGCGTTTTTGTCGCTCGGCTTCACCTGGCTGGGCAGTTTGGGAAGGTATGGCTGGATGTGCGATCTCCTCTCGCACTTCCGCCTCCAGTACGTGGTCGCCTGCGCGGCAGTGCTGCTCTTCGCATTGATACGCCGCCGCTCCTGGCTGGGGCTGGCGGCGCTGATTTCGCTGCTGTGGAATGTACAGATCGTTTATGCCTTCCATCAAACAGCAGACACGACAGGGATGGCGCATGAGAAACCGCTGCGTGTGATGACCTTCAATGTCATGACGGACAATCACAACCCGGTGGCAGCCGTCAGCCATGCGATGCAGTCAGATGCAGACATCATCTGCCTGCCGGAGGTGGATGACACCTGGCGCGTGGCCTTGCAGCCGCTGCGGGTGAAGTACCCGCACCATGTGGAGGAGATGAACAGCGGACATTTTGGCATCGCCTGCTACACGCGCCTGCCGGTGAAGAGTCTTGAAGTGCGCTACTACACCGTCTGGCGGCTGCCCACCATCGTGATGAATCTCGACCACCTCGGCAGGCCGCTCACCTTCATCGGCACCCACCCCATCCCCCCCATGGGAGAACAGGACACGCGGGAATGGCGCGCGCAGTTGTCAGGCATCGCGGCGCTCGTGGCGGGCCTGAGCGGTGAAGTGATCGTGGCGGGTGATTTGAACGCCACCCCGTGGTGCGAAGGCATGCGCCTGCTGCGCAAGAAGGGCGGCGTGGATTTCCATTCACTCGATCCCGTCTGGCCGCCCACCTGGGGCCTGAACCTGCCAATGATGATCCCCATCGACCATGTACTGACCAAAGGCGGACTGACAGTGCAGAAACGCCTCCTCGGACCCGAGATGGGGTCAGACCACCGTTCGGTGACGGTGGAGATTATGCGGTGAGGATGCGGCAGATCTGCGAAGAGTGCTGACTCACGCCAGCACGCCCTTCACCGGCTCATGGTGCTCCACGCCGGTGAGCCGCTGGTCAAGGCCCTGGAATTTGAAGCTGAACTTGCGGTGATCGATGCCCATCAGGTGGAGGATGGTGGCGTTGAGGTCGTTGATGTGCACGGCGTCCTTGACCACGTTGTAGCTGAAGTCATCGGTCTCGCCGTATTCCACCCCGCCTTTGATGCCGCCGCCGGCCATCCACATGGTGAAGCAGCGCGGGTGGTGGTCGCGGCCGTAGTTCTCCTTGGTGAGGGTGCCCTGGGAATAAACGGTACGTCCGAATTCGCCGCCCCACACGACGAGGGTGTCCTGCAGCAGGCCGCGCTGCTTGAGATCCATGATGAGGGCGGCGCAGGCGCGCTCGCTGTCCTCCACCTGGCCGCGCAGGAGCTTGGGCAGGTTGTTGTGCTGGTCCCAGCCGCGGTGGAGGATCTGCACCACGCGCGTGCCGCGCTCGATGAGCCGCCGCGCCATGATGGCGCTGTGGGTGAAGCTGCCGCTGCGGTGCACATCATCCCCATACATCTCCAGCGTGGCCTTGCTCTCCTTGCTCAGGTCCGTGAGCTCCGGCACGCTGGTCTGCATGCGGAAGGCCATTTCGTACTGCGCGATGCGGGTCTGGATCTCGGGATCGCCAATGCGGTCGTGGTTGATGGTGTTGAGCTGGTTCAGCGCATTGAGCATCGTGCGGCGGTCGGTGGGATCCACGCCGGGCGGATTCTTCACATACAGCACGGGGTCGCCCTGGCCGCGCAGCGCCACGCCGGTGTACTTGGTGGGCAGAAAGCCGCTGCTCCACATGCGGGTGAAGAGGGCCTGCGCCTGGCTGGCGGCGGGGAATGTGGGCGTGAAAACCACAAAAGAGGGCAGGTCATTGCTCTCGCTGCCCAGCCCGTAGGAAAGCCAGGAGCCGATGCTCGGCTTGCCGGGCACTTCGCTGCCGGTCATGACAAAGGTGCAGGCCGGATCGTGATTGATGGCGCTGGTGCTGACGCTTTTGATCACCGCGATCTCATCCACGATCTTCGCCGTGTGCGGCAGCAGCTCGCTGACAAAGCGCCCGCACTGGCCGTGCTGGGTGAACTTGAACATGGAAGGCGCCACCGGAAAGCGCGCCTGCCCGCTGGTCATGGTGGTGATGCGCTGGCCGTTGCGGATGCTGTCCGGCAGGTCCTTGTCGTAATGCTGCTGGAGCTGCGGCTTGTGGTCCCACAGATCGAGCTGTGAAGGCGCGCCGTTCATGTGCAGGTAGATAAGGCGCTTGGCCTTCGGCGCAAAGTGCGGCAGGCCGGGCAGGGCCGGCTGTACGAGTGTGGAGGCACCGCTGGCAAACTGATTTCCCAGCATGCTGGCCAGCGCCACACTGCCCATGCGCAGCCCCGTCTGGCCGAAGAACTGGCGGCGGGTCTGGCTGCGGTGATATTCGAGGAAAGGATCCATGATGGAGAGAGAACGCTGTGGAGCGGTGAAGGCTTGCGAAGGAGAAAAAAATGCAGGTTCGGAAACAGCCAGGCCGGCCGCTGAGCCAGCGGGAATACCCTGGCTCTCAGCGTGTCTTTTCCTGCCGCAGCTTGCCATCAGCCGTAAATGGAGGGGGATATTTGAACCGCGGCCCTGAAGGAAAGTAATCCTCCTTCGTTCCAGAACAGGACAGGGTGCGCTTCACAAAGTTCAGCACCGCCCCTTCATCCCGGCTCTTCGGCCCAGTTAACTGAACGTCTGTGATGAAAATACGGGCCGGCTCGAGCAGCACCGCATCCGCCCCAGGCCCGCGGTAGTGGATGGCGGATGCACTCATTCGATAGGAACCGTCAGGCGTGATGACGGTAATCCAGGCGTTTTTTGCTTTGGCGAGAAGCACCGGACCGTCTTTTTCTCCGCGGGTATAGCGGATGTCATCGCCCTGCAGCATCACAAAAGGAGTTTCTCGAAGAATCAGCCGCCGCTGCGGTGTGGAGGGCTTCACCCGCCACGGATCGTTCATGATCCAGGTGAAAGGGTCCGCCCAGGACAGGGTATTGGTCAGACCATCCACGATGGCGGAAGCTCCGTTGCCCACGAGTGTTCCAGGCCGTGACGCATTGCGCCCGCCGTTCGCGACAGACAGCTCCGCGTCCATGACCCGCATGCCGGGAGGGATGGGCTGATTTTCGCGCACTTTCAGTGCAGGCCCTTGCTTCGCCTGCCATTCCTTGAGCTGTGGCGTCGGCGGCTTGTTGTTCCGCTCATCCCTGTGCGTGACCTCATTATGCACACTATCCACCACCGCCGCCGACCAGATGCCCACGCACGACGTCAGCCCCAGGAAGGAAAGCAGGCATACCGCGAACACGACCAGAAAACGGCGGAGGTTCCCTCTCTTCATGGGCCGAGGATCACGTTCCAGCCCGCGAAGCGCAAGCCTGCATTTGGGTCCAGCCCCGAGCGATCAACGAAACAGCTTCTTCTCCACCACCGGCCCGTTCACCAGCACCTTTCTCTTTGCGAAGTCCAGGATCATGAGAGCGTCGGGCTTCGCGCCTTTGATGTGCTGCTGGCCGGACTGCACGGTGGGGTCGCCTTCGAGAACCACTTCGGATGAGGAGCTGCGGAAGTGGATGCGCTGGGCGATGCCAAAGAAGGTGCCGTCCTTGGTGATGACGGTGATCTTGCTGCGGTTGCTGGCGCGCGCCAGCCTGGGCCAGGGCTGCTTTTCCTGCTTCACGTACACCAGGTCCTCCCCCTGCAGGAGCACGAAGGGAAATTCGTTGAGGGCGAGCTGGCGGCGCGTGTCGTCGATGGAGCCCAGCTTGCCATCCGAATGAGAACCGGCGGCGATGGCGAGGAGGGAGGTGACCATTCCCATGAGATCCCCTGCCCTGCCGGTGATGCCCGAGCTGGCCCGCCGGGCCTTGGGCGAGCCTTTTGGCAGTTCGGCATCCGTGATAAAAAGACTGCGCGAGACGAGCCTGTTTCCCTGCACCTCCAGCATGGGTCCGGGCAGCGCCGCCCACTGCTTCAGGTCCGGAAAGGGCAGATAGTCCAGCGTCTCTGAGGTGAGCGGCTGCGTCATGCCGCGAAAGGCTTTATGCGCCAGTGAACCCACGTGCATCCTGCACGACGAAAGAGAAAGCACGCAGAGGGTGAGCGCCAGCAGCCAGTGCCGGAGGTTTTTCCAAATCATGGCCCTAGGCTGTCGCTCCCGCGTGGCTCTGCAAGCGTGGATTGTACTCATCCTTGTGTGGAGAGCTCGGCGGCGGCTGATTTTGTCCGGCAAGATGATCGGGAGGGCCGGCGTTTTCATGCGCCCATGATGCGCCGACTCTTTCTCTCACTGCTCGCCCTGCCCTGCTTTCTCGCCGCCGCTGATGCACCGCCGAACATTGTACTGATCATCTCGGATGACCACCTGTGGAGCGACTACGGTTTCATGGGCAGTCCCGTCGTGCAGACGCCGAATCTCGACAGGCTGGCGTCGGAGAGCCTGACTTTCACGCGCGGCTATGTGCCATGCAGCCTGTGCTGCCCGAGCCTGGCCACGATGATCACCGGCCTGTACCCGCACCAGCACAAGGTGACGAGCAATGACCCGCCCATTCCCGCCGGCATGAAGCCGAAGGCATTTTCGGGCAGCCCGCAGTTTGAAGAAGGGCGCGAGGTCATGAGCAAGCACCTGGAAGAAGCAGGCACGCTGCCGACGATGCTGAAACAAAAGGGCTACCTGAGCCTGCAAACGGGCAAATGGTGGCAGAAGAGCTATGAGCGCGGCGGCTTCACCCACGGCATGACGCACGGCGGCCGCCACGGGGACGAGGGCCTTAACATCGGCCGCAAGACCATGCAGCCCGTCTATGATTTCATCAGCGAAGCCAAAAAGCAGCAGAAGCCGTTTTTCGTGTGGTATGCGCCCATGATGCCGCACGACCCGCACACGCCGCCGCAGCGCCTGTTTGACAAGTACAAGGACAAGACACCGAGCGAACACGTGGCCAAATACTGGGCCATGGTGGAGTGGTTTGACGAAACCTGCGGCGAGCTGATCAAGCACATCGACGACCAGGGCCTGAAGGAGAACACCATCTTTGTCTATCTCAGCGACAACGGCTGGATCACGAACCCCAAGAGCGGCCGCTACGCGGAGAAGTCCAAGCAAAGCCAGTATGACGGCGGCCTGCGCACGCCCATCCTGATCCGCTGGCCCGGCCATGTGCAGCCGAAAAAGAGTGAGGAGCTGGCGCAGTCCATCGACATCGTGCCCACGCTGCTGAAGGTGACGGGCATTGCGCCAACGAAGACCTTCCCGGGCATCGACCTTTTGGACGCCGCCGCCGTCAGCGCACGCAAAACCCTCTACGGCGAATGCTTCACGCACAATTTCGTGGACCTCAACGTGCCCGCCGCCAGCCTGCGCTGGCGCTGGGTGATCGATGGCCATGACAAGCTGATCGTGCCTGACAAAAAGAACCAGCCCGATGACGTGGTGGAGCTTTACGAGCTGAAAGACGACCCTTCCGAAGAGAAGAATCTGGCCGCCGAAAACGCCGAAAAAGTGAAGGCACTGAACGCGAAGCTGGACGCGTGGTGGAAGCCGTGAGAGGATGACCACGCCAGACTGTGACAATCCGCTCCTTGAGCCTGACGGCGAAATTTTGACTGCGCTCAGAGATCATGAGTTTGACCTGAACTATCCGGAGCACATCCGCGCACAGTCCGAATGCCACTGGACCCCCGTGGATGTGTGCGAGATGGCGGCGGCATGGCTGGTGGAGAAACCGGGAACGCGGGTGCTGGACATTGGCTGCGGCCCCGGAAAATTCTGCGCGATCGGCGCCGCCACGACGCAGGGTGTCTTTACCGGAGTGGAGCAGCGCGGCAGGCTGGTGGAAGCGGCGCGTGAAATGCTGGAGCACCGGTGCATCACAGGCGTGGAGATCGTGTATGGCAACATCACAACCGTGTCATTTGCGGCCTTCGATGCCTTTTACCTCTTCAATCCCTTTGAAGAAAACATCCTGCCCATGCTGCGGATTGATCGCGAGGTGGAGATGGAGGCGCGGCTCTATGATGACTACACGCTGCATGTGCAGACGGAGCTGGAGCGGAAGCCGCTGGGCACGCGGGTGGTCACTTACTACGGCAGCTGTGCGGAGGTGCCAGACTGCTATGAGTGCGTGAAAACGGCGGATGGCGGCATGCTGAAGCTGTGGGTGAAGACACGCGTGGAGGTGGCAGACGATGACGTCAAGGACCCGGGGCCGTGCCGCTTTCCACATCTGATATAGCGCGCCTGCCTGCACCGCAGGAACAGAGCTACTTTTCTTGATGCGCGCTTGCAGGCGTGGTAGGTGGAGGCACACCTCCCCCAAAAAACACGACCCACTTCTATGATCGGCTGGCTGATTGCCCTCATCAATTTCGCGATCGGACTTTTCAACATCAGTCTCCTCAAGGGCTGGCTGCTGGTGCATCCACTTGATGCGGAGTACTCGGAGGCGTGGATCAAGAAGCATCGAACTTCCACTCTAATCATCGCCATCCTCTCCACAGGGGGAAGCATTGTCTGCGTGCTTCAGATGCTTGGGGTGGTCCGGCTGCCTGTGTTGGTGAAGTAGCCGGAGCGGGCTCCATGAGCGTTTGCAATAGCGCTGACCGAGGGGCATGAGCGCCCTTGAACTTCAATCCAGAAAACGAAACTCCGGCGTGGACCAGAGGGTCTGGATGAAGCGGGCCCAGAGGTCGCGGATGTCTTCGGCCGTGGCATTGCCAGAAAGGCTGGACTCAAGGTAGTCACGAACGTGGTCCTGTTCTTTTTCCGTGGGCGGACGCTGCAGGGAGTTCTGGAAGGCGGTGCTGATGCGCTTGTCGGTGTCAGGAGACGACTTGATCACGAGGTCGGCGGCGCTGCGGGCCTGCTCGATGACCTTCGGCGAGTTCATGAGGAAGAGGGCCTGCGTGGCCACGGTGCTGGTGGTGCGCTGGGCGATGGGCTGGTTGATGTCGGCGAAGTCGAAGACTTCAAACAACGGATGGCGCACATTGCGGAAGGCGGCGGTGTAGAGGCTGCGGCGGGTGTCCAGGAACTGGTAGCCGTATTCAATATTCTGAATCTTCTGATCGTTGGCATCGATCGTTTTGACATCGCTGACACCCGGGCCGCCGAAGGTTCGGTCTAGGGTGCCCGCCGCACTAAGCATGGCATCACGCAGACACTCGGCATCGAGGCGCTTGCGGTTCATGTGGCTGAGCAGGCGGTTGTCAGGATCCAGCGCATGCTGCTCCGCGGAGGCGGCGTTCGTGGAGGACATGCGGTAGGCGCGGCTCATGACCATCTGCTTGATCAGATGCTTCAGGCTCCAGCCGTCCTCGACGAACTTGATCGCCAGATGGTCGAGCAGCTCGGGATGGCTGGGTGCTTCACCTGTGGAGCCAAAATTGTCCGTGGTGCGCACGATGCCCGCGCCAAACAGCCAGTGCCACACGCGGTTGACCATGATGCGCGCGGTAAGCGGGTTGTCGCGGGAGGTGATCCACTGCGCGAGCTGCAGACGGCCGCTGGCATCCGCCGGCATGGCGGGCGCGGCGCCATGCAGGGCAGCCTGGATGAAGCCGCGCGGCACGGTGGCGCCCAGATTGCGGATGCTGCCGCGGATGTGAATCTTCGCGTCTTCAGGCGCCGTGTCATCAGCCACGGACATGGCCTCGGGGCGGTCCGGCTGGTCCTTCTGCAAAGCTTTAAGGTCCTTCTCCAGTTCGGAGAGCTGGCGCTTGAGCTTGATGGCGGTGGGAGATTCCTTTTCCTGCTTCGGCATCTCGGGAAGCGTTTCGTCCGCCGGCAGGAACTGCACCGCATCCACGGTGACGTAGCCCTGCGAGTTCGCGTTGGAGACGAGCACAAAGCCCTGGCCGTTCGCCTCAAAACGATAGGTGCCCAGAGAGGCAAACTGCAGGCCCTTGAGGCTGTCCGTGACCATCTTCACGCCCTTCAGTTCCTCACCGTCCGCATGCAGGATGGTGACGGTGGCGCTCTCCGCGCGGTTGGGCCCCGCATTGAAGGCGATGCGCACTTCGTATCGCCCCGTCTTCGGAATTTTGGGCGTGAAGGAAACCGTCTTTTCGCCTTTGCCATCGTTGTTGTCGCTGAGATAACCCGCGCCGATGTAAGGGGCGTAGCTGGTGGACTGCTTCCAGGTGCCCACCTTCTGCGCGGCGCTGTCATCCACCACGATGCCGGGCAGATCGCCCAGAGCGATGGTCTTGCGCGCGCGCAGGTCGGCGCTGCCGGCATCCCGCAGGCTGTCTTTGAGCGCGGCGATCTGCTCCTTGATCGCATTGACCTGCTTCTCATGCTTTTGCAGCGTGACTTCCGCCTCGCCATCCAGCGGCAGGGGCGTGTCGATCCAGTGAGCGACGTTGTCGGTGTAGTTTCTCAGCGTCTTGGTGCTGCGCAGAATGCCCGCCAGGGCGTAGTAGTCGCGGGCGGAGATGGGGTCAAACTTGTGATCATGGCAGCGGGCGCAGCCGATGGTAAGGCCCAGGAAGGCGCGGCCCATGGTGTCGAGCTGCTCGTCCACGATGTCCATGCGCAGCATGCCTTTGTCCTGCTCCTCGTAGTTCGTGGGACCGAGCGCGAGGAAACCGGTGGCGGTGACCTGACGGCGACGGGCAGTGGAGTCTGCGGCAGGCAGGAGGTCCCCGGCCAGGTGCTCGGTGATCATGCGGTCCAGCGGCACATTGTCACGGATGGATTCGATGACGTAATCGCGGAAGCGCCAGGCATCTTTAAAAGGCAGCGAGCGGCCGCCACCGGAGGATTCGGCAAAGCGGGAGATGTCCAGCCAGTGCGAGGCAAAACGCTCAGCAAAGGCGCTGGAGGCGAGCAGTTCATCCACCTTTTTCTCGTAAGCCTGGTCCGAGAGCGCGGATGAAGTCACCTGGTCAGGCGGAAGGCCGGTAAGGTCAAAGGCCAGACGGCGCTGCAGGATTGCAGGGCTGGCATCGGGTGCCGGGGTCAGCTTGTTTTCCTCCAGCTTGGCGAGGATGAAGCGGTCGATGTCATTCGCGGGCCATGCGGTGTTTTTCACCACTGGTGGCGGTGTGGCCTTCGGCGGCTGGAAAGACCAGAAGCTGGCATCGGCACGGGCCGTTTTGGATTTGCCTGCGGTGCCGGCCACTTCCTCACGCGGATCCGGTGCGCCGGATTCGATCCACAGCTTGAGATCGGTGATCTCGCTCTCCTTGAGCTTGCGCTTGGGAGGCATCTTGAGATCGCGGTCCGCATAGGTCACCGCCTGCCAGAGCTTGCTCTCGGCGATCTTGCCAGGGACCAGCGCCGGGCCGGAGTCACCGCCCGTCTGCCAGCCGGCGCGGGAATCCAGGCGCAGGCCGCCTTTCTGCTTGTCAGGGCCGTGGCAGTCGATGCAGTTCGCGATGAGCAGCGGGCGGATGCGCTGCTCAAAATGCGTCATGTCCGCGGCACCGGCGGCGGCGGCGGCGGAGAAAGAGGCGAGAAAGAGGACGCGGCGGATCATTCAGGGGGTGGAAGGCAAACGAGACGCGTCTGAAACCTCTTTCAGGCGGTGAACCGCAGAATGCAGTGCCGCTGAAACTGGCCGATGAGCTGCGGCGCGGAGAGTCCGGCCTGCTTTGCCATGAGGGTGAGATCGGCCACGGTTTCGGGAAAGTCGTAGGCCGAGACGTGGGCGCAGGCTTCATCGAGATGCTCCGGGTGCACTTCCGTCCACTGGGTGCGCATGAAGTTCAGGTAGCCATCGAGATACTGCTCGCGCGTCTGGCCTTCCTCCCGCACCACATCCACCAGGATGAACTCTCCGCCCGGGGCCAGATGCTCGGCGCAGGCGGTGAAGAGGCGCTGCTTGCCTGCGGCATCCAGATGATGCACGGCAAAGCCGCTGAAAATGACGTCAAAGGCCGAGTCCGTCTCCTCCACGGCCTGCAGCATGTCCTTGTGGTGCAGCGCGGTGCCGGAGATGCCCTTCAAATACGTGCGCGCTTCTTCCAGAGCGGAGGGGGAAAGGTCCACCCCATCATAGCTGGCGGGCGGTGCGGCCTGCAGGCAGGGCGCCAGAAAGCGCGCATTCCCACAGCCGAGATCCAGGAGGTGGTAAGGCCCCTGGGCGCTGCGCTGCTACAGCAGCCCGGTCACGTGCGCGTAGATCTCACGATGGAACATGTAGTTTTTCTCGGAGATGGCGTCGTAGAGCGTCCAGGCTTTGCGAAAGAGGGCGGTGTTGTCTTCTTGGGAGAGGGGAAGGCTCATGTTTTGCGGGGGGCGCTACGGGTGCGGCTGTAAAGAACCGCCACCGCGCTGATGACGAGCGCAGCGGCGATGCCGTTGAGCGCCATGCCCATGTCGTACTTCTTTTTCAAATACGCAACCATCTCCGGACTGAAGTGGCCGGCGAGGTTGCCCAGCGAATTGATCAGGGCGATGCCGGCCGCCGCCGCGGTGCCGGAGAGGATGGAAGTGGGCAGCGCCCAGAAACAAGCAGCGGCGGACATGACGGCCGTGATGGCGACGGCCAGCGCCACCATGATCCACACGGGCGGCAGTCCCGGCAGCCCGCTGATGGCAAAGCCCGCGGCAGACACCAGCGCTGACAGGCTCACATGCCAGCGGCGCTCCCCAGTGCGGTCTGAGTGCCGCCCCACCAGCACCATGCCGATGGCGGCACAGCTCCAGGGAATGGCGCAGTAGAGGCCCACGACCCACTGGTTCTCAGAGAAGGTGCTTTTGACTATCTGCGGCAGCCAGAACGACGCCCCGTAAATGCCAACAACAATGCAAAAGTAGATGAGGCTGCACAGCCAGACCTGGGGTGACTTGAAGGCATCCAGTGCGCGGTGGTTTTGGTGGCCCTCGCCAGCCTTGGCCTGCTCATCGGCCTCCAGGCGGCTTTGCAGCAGGCGCTTTTCCTCGTCCGTAAGCCAGGTGGCCTGCGCGGGCCTGTCCGTCAGCAGAAAGGGTACCGTGCAGCCCACGAGAATGCTGGGCAGACCCTCGATGATGAACAGCCACTGCCACGACTTCAGGCCGAACCAGCCATGGGACGTCTCCAGCAGCCAGCCCGAGAGCGGCGAGCCAAACACCCCCGCCAGCGCGATGGCCGACATGAACAGCGCCACCATGCGCGCCCGGTGCTCCCGCGGAAACCAGTAGGTGAGGTAGAGGATGATGCCGGGGAAGAACCCAGCCTCGGCAATGCCGAGCACGAAGCGCATCGTGTAAAACGAGGCCGGGCTGGAGCAGGTGCACATCAGTGCGGAAACCACGCCCCAGCCGATCATGATGCGCGCGATCCACAGCCGTGCGCCCACGCGGTGCAGCATGATGTTTCCCGGCACCTCAAACAGGAAGTACCCGATGAAAAAGATGCCGGAGCCGGTGGCAAACACCGCCTCCGAAAACCACGGCTCCGTCTGCATGCCCAGCTTGGCAAAGCCCACGTTCACCCGGTCCAGATAGGCCAGGATGTAGCAGACAAAGAGGAAGGGAATGAGCCGCCACGCCACCTTGCGGTAGGTGGCGGCGGAGACGGCGGCATCAGCGGCGGGTTCGGGCATGCGGGCCGCACGAGAGCATCAGTCAGCCCGCACGCCAGCGTTCGCTTGGAGCGAGGCTCAATAAGGCCGCGGGACGATGATGTGGCCGCCGCCATGCGGGCGATACCACACGCCACGATGGTGGTAGTACCGCACGCCGCCGTGATAGTAGGGGCGCGCGCCACCTGGCAGAATGACCGGGCCGCCGACCGGCCGGACCGGGCGGGGATAAGCGGGGCCGACGTAGCAGGAGGTCAACGTGAACAAAACAACGGCGGAGCAGAACAGATGCTTAAGTTTCATGGGTGTTGATTGGGTTGCGATGATAAACTGACCCCCTTTTGACGGAAGACACTGAAATTTTTTTCACGGCTGTTGCGCGAAAGTCTGAGATTTCCACTTTCGTTTACTGCCGCCCTTTTCACAGTCCCGCCCCCATCCCCCCGCCCCGTCCATGACTCCAGCCGAAGCCAAAACCCAACTCGACACCCAGGTCCGCGAAATCATCAACTGGCACTTCTCGCCAGAAACCGGCTGCCCCTTCTGGCTGGACTGGGCGAAAAAGAACTTCGACCCGCGCGGCAAGGTGAACAGCTATGAGGACATCCTGGCCCAGTTCCCCCACTTCCAGGATGAATGGCTGCGCGATCAGCAGCCCGAGGTCTGGGTCCCGGCCGCCTTCAAAGGCAAGCCCTTCAACATCTTCGAAACCGGCGGCACCACCGGCATGCCCAAGCAGCGCATCGGCTGGAACGACTTCCGCGTTGATTACGAAGAGTTCAGCCACAAGCTGGAAGACAAGCACTTCCCGCCGGGTGAATCTTGGATCATGGTCGGCCCCACCGGCCCCCGCCGCCTGCGCCTCGCCGTGGAGCATCTGGCCAACTACCGCGGCAGTTCCTGCTACTTTGTGGATCTGGACCCCCGCTTCGTAAAGAAGCTCATCTCCAACAAGCAGGGCGATGTGGCCCGCCAGTACATGGACCATGTGGTGGACCAGGCCGTGCTGCTGCTGAAGAACCGCAAGATTTCCGCCATCTTCACCACGCCGAAGCTTCTGGAAGCCCTGGCTGAAAAGGTGGACCTCTACGACGCCGGCATCCGCGGCTGCTTCGTGGGCGGCACCACCATGACGCCGCAGTACGTGCGCTTCATCGTGGAGGAGGTGCTGGAGAACCGCATCGGCTTCTACCCCACCTACGGCAACACCCTCATGGGCCTGGCCGCCAGCGTGCCGCTGACCCCGGAAGACAATTTCTCCGTGAGCTACTACGCCCCGCAGCCCCGCGCCGTCCTGCGCGTGGTGGACCCCAAGAACACGGACACCACCGTCGAGTACGACGCCTGGGGCCGCGTGGAGCTCACCACCCTGACCAAGGAGTTCTTCATGCCCCGCTTCCTGGAGCGTGACGAAGCCATGCGCCGCCGCCCCCGCGCCCCCTATGCCTGGGACGGCGTGGCCGATGTGCGCCCCTTCGGCGCGATGGAGAAAACCATCGTGGAAGGCGTGTATTAAGCGCCCTGCCAGGACCTGCTTTTTTCAACCGGGGGTGCCGTAGTGGCAGCCCCGGTTTTTTATGATCTGCTTAGGCGGTGAAATGCCGAATTACCTTGCTGCTACCAAGGCCTGGCATCCCTTAGCAAGAGGGTGGAGGAAGTTTCCTTGCAGGCCCAGAAGCAGTCCGTCCCGACAGTAATGCCCTGCTCTTGAGAGCTGACAAAGGATGTCGCGCCGGAGTCCAGCATTTGTTTCATAGCTTGATCGTTGCCCACGATCTGCTCTGCTTCGGAGTTTAACGGCGTTAGCCTGAAGAGGTAACAGGGCGGTTCTATGGACAAAAAATCCAGGCGGAACATCGGCATGGAGTCCAACGTCAGCACCCATCCTTTGGCATGCTCAGAAAGACGCTGCTCCGAGAGTTTTTCGATGCTCATTTGAAAGAGTGGAATGCTGCATCCGAACAAGAAACCACGCAAGGCCCTCAATTCTAAGCCTCCCTTGCTTTGGCGACCTCCTCTGCTGACCCCCGGTTTCTTTTTGCCCTCATGGGCAAAAACTCCCGTTTGCATTCCCGGCTCCGCACGCTTTAAGACTCGTCTCCCGATACTCTTGAAGACTCTCACGCAACCGCAGGAATGAAGATCGCACTGGATGTCATGGGGGGCGATTTCGCCCCGCAAAATCCCATGGGCGGCGTCAAACTCGCCCTCGAGTCGCTGCCTGCCATCACGAAGCTGTTTCTGGTGGGCGTGCCTGACGCCATCGAGAAGGAAATGAAGGCCCAGGGCATCTCCAGCCCGAAGCTGGAAATCGTCCCGGCCACCCAGGTCGTGGACATGGCCGACAGCGGCCTGGACGCTGTGCGGAAAAAGAAGGACAGCTCCATCAGCGTGGCAGTGGACCTGGTGAAGGCCGGCAAGGCGGACGCCGTGGTCAGCGCCGGGCATACCGGGGCGGCTGTGACGGCCTCCCTGATCAAAATGCGCACCCTGGCGCACATCGAGCGTCCGGCCATCGCCTCCATCATGCCCTCCCTGACCAGGCACTGGGTCTTGATCGACGCCGGGGCCAATCCAGACAGCGAGCCTGCGCATCTGGTGCAGAACGCCATCATGGGCAGCGCCTTTGCCCGCCATGTGCTGGGTCGTGAGAACCCGACCGTGGGCCTCATGTCCAACGGCACCGAGGAGGAAAAGGGCAACGCCTTGTGCAAGGAGACCAGCAAGCTCCTGCGCCACACCGCCGGCATCCATTTCATCGGCAATGTGGAAGGCCACGACGTCTGGGACACGCCGCCGGACGTGGTGGTGTGCGACGGCTTCACCGGCAATGTCATCCTCAAAAACGCCGAGGCCCTCTCCCACGCCATCTTCAGCATGGTGAAGAGCGAAATTAAGAGCGGCTTCTGGACCAAGATCGGCGGCCTGCTGGCCAAGCCCGCCTTCAAGCGCGTGCACCACCGCACCAATCCCGACGAGGTCGGCGGCATGCCGCTGCTGGGCCTGCGGGGCATCACCATCATCTCCCACGGCAGCGCATCTCCGTTTGCCATGAAGAACGCCATACGGCAGGCTTGCGAAGCCATCCAACACCAGGTGGGGCCGCACATCGAGGCCGCCGCCACCGCCCACTCCATTTCCCTCCATGCCCGCTCCTAGCTCCCAGCCCTTTTGCGCCTCCAGCATCATTGGCACAGGCAGTTACATGCCTGAAAAAGTGCTGACCAACGACGATCTGTCCAAGATCGTTGACACCTCCGACGAATGGATCACCACGCGCACCGGTATCAAGGAGCGCCGTATCGCCGCCGCCGACCAGGCCACCAGCGACCTGGCCTCCGAGGCCGCCCGGCGTGCCATGGAGAGTGCCGGGGTGTCTCCGGAGGAGATCCAGCTCATCATCGTGGCCACCGTCACGGCGGACATGTTCTTCCCCTCCACGGCCTGCTTTGTGCAGAAGAAGATCGGCGCCAGCAATGCCGTGTGCTTTGACATTGCCGCGGCCTGCTCCGGCTTTCTGTATGCGCTGCAAGTGGCGCGCCACTTCATCAACACCGGCAACCGCACCACCGCCCTCGTCATCGGCGCGGAGAAACTCAGCAGCCTGATCAACTGGAAGGACCGCAACACCTGCGTGCTGTTTGGCGACGGCGCAGGCGCCGTGGTCATCCGCCGTGCTGAAGAATCCGTGGATGCTCCTGGCCGCGTGCTTTCCACCGTGATGGGCACGGACGGCACCCTGGCGGACGTGCTGAAAGTCCCCGGCGGCGGCTCCGCCTGCCCGATCACCCCGGAGAATGTGGGGACCTACCCCAACACCATTCACATGGAGGGGCGCGAGACCTTCAAGCACGCCGTCACCCGCATGCTGGAGGCCTCCCAGCAGGCGCTGGAAATCGCCGGCCTGACCGCCGCGGATGTGGCGCTGGTCATTCCGCACCAGGCGAATGCGCGCATCATCGGCGCCATCGCCGAACGGCTGAACCTGCCGCTGGACCGTGTTTTCATGAATCTGGACAAATACGGCAATACCAGCGCCGCCACCATCCCCGTGGCCCTCGACGAGGCGAACAAGGCCGGACGCCTCAAAAAAGGCGATGTCGTGCTGCTCGTCGCCTTCGGCGGCGGCTTCACCTGGGCCAGCTCGGTGGTGCGGTGGTAAGGTAGTCAAGAGCTTCAGCTCGGTCTGGAAAAGCTCGGGAACCAGCCAGCACGGGCTGGTTTCCAGACCGTGCTTGCAGCGTACGGGCACGCCTCGCCTGTGATTTTCGCCTGCACTGGAGCCTGTGACCGCCCCCCCAGAACGAGCTAAAGCTCATGACTACTTTCACTTTCCCCTTCGCGGCAGCCCGCCATATTCGCCGCCCCCTTCGTCCCCTTCCCTCATGGCATCCAAGCGCATCGTCCTTAAATTTGGCTCCGGCATCCTCACCCGCAAAGATGCGCCGGAGCCTGATCCCGTGCAGTTGCGCAAGCTGGTGGAAGCCGTCGCTCTGCTGAAGCGTGCGGGCCATGCCGTGGTGGTGGTGAGCAGCGGTGCCGTGGCCTCCGGCCTGAAGCCGCTGGATTTCAAACAGCGCCCGTCAGACGTGACGACCCTCCAGGCCCTCGCCGCCGTCGGCCAGACGCATCTCATGCACGCCTACGAGTCCCTGCTGCGCGATCACGGCCTGCACGTCGCGCAGCTTCTCGTCACCCATGAGGACTTCGAAAACGCCGACCGCGCCCCTCGCGTGAAGGCCGTGCTGGACCGGTTGATGGAGTTCACCCAGGTGGTGCCGGTCATCAATGAAAACGACTCCGTGGCCATCGAAGAGCTCCGCTATGGCGACAATGACAAGCTCTCCTCCCGCGTGGCGCGCTTCTGGGGTGCGGATGTGCTCATCGTCCTCACCAGCGCCCCCGGCCTGCTGCGCGACATGAAGAAGCCAGAGGAAGGGCCCATCCCCGTCGTCCACGATGTGGATGAAGTCATCCACCACGCCGAGGAAGAAAAATCCACCCTCGGCACCGGCGGCATGATCTCCAAACTGCGCGCCGTGCAGGACGCGGTGCACGGCGGCGTGGAGTGCATCATCGCCTCCGGCCGTCATGCCGAACAAATCCCCTCGCTGATCAATGGTGAAGGCGTTTGCACCCGCTTTCCCGCCGCACGTTCGTAACAAAACAAGGTGCCACCTCCGCCCTCCATTCGTCATTCCTCATTCTGGTTTCGTCATTTCTCCCGCCATGGCTTCTCAAGACATCGCCACCCTGCTTATTCACTGCCCGGACCGTCCGGGCCTCGTGCATGATGTGACCGGTTTCATCTTCTCCCATCAGGGCAACATCATCGACCTGCAGCAGCACATCGACTCGGAGCAGAACGCCTTCTTCATGCGTTTGGAGTGGAGCCTGGAAAACTTCACGCTGGAAAATGAGGAGATCGAATCCCGCCTGCAGCCCATCGCGCGCCGTCATGAGATGCAGATGCGACTGAGCTTCGCCAGCCAGCGCAAACGCATCGCGCTCTTTGTCACCAAGGAGAACCACTGCCTCTACGACCTGCTGGCCCGTCATGAATCCGGCGACCTCCCCGTGGACATCCCGCTCATCGTCGCCAATCACGAGACGCTGCGCCCCGCCGCGGAGCGCTTCGGCATTCCGTTCCACTACTTTCCCATCACCAAGGAAAACAAGCTGGCGCAGGAGGCCGCGCAGATCGAACTGCTGCGTCAGCACCGCATCGACACCGTCGTGCTGGCGCGCTACATGCAGATCATCAGTCCGGCCATGATCACGGAGTTTCCGCATCGCATCCTGAACATCCACCACAGCTTCCTGCCCGCCTTTGTGGGGGCCAAGCCCTACCATCAGGCCTTTCAGCGTGGCGTGAAGATCATCGGCGCCACCAGCCACTACGTCACCGCCGATCTCGACGAAGGCCCCATCATTCATCAGGACGTCATGCGCGTCAGCCACGAGGACAGCGTGCAGGATCTCGTCCGCCTCGGCCGTGACCTGGAGAAAACCGTGCTCGCCAAAGCCCTCTGGTGGCACGTACGCGACCGCGTGCTGGTCTTCAAAAACAAGACGGTGGTGTTTGAATGATAGGTACGATGGGCACTCTTGCCTGTCGCTCAGCGCTCTCACCAGCACCCATCAATCCCAAGCCGCCCACGATAACGCCCCATCAACGGCATGGGATTCGCAACGCGTCCATCTGCGGTAAATCGTGAGCTTGGAACGCTAAGCGACGGCCATGAGAGCCGAGGCTTTGCGAGACAGGCAAAGCCAACCCATCGTACTACTTCTCAAACACTGACTGCTCCGCACGATCCGCGACTTTGAGATACCGGAAATACACCTCGAGCTGCAGCGTGCATAGGCACTGGCGGTAAATCGCATCCGCTGCATCTCCGGCGGGCCAGTTGGGGCGGCCGCGTTTGAAGGAACCGTCCGCCTGCTGCGCGCCGAGGATCTGCGGCAGGAACTGCGCATTGTAAAATTTCCAGTCGTCACCGCCGGCCTGGAAGAAGGCCTGGGTGTAGTAGTACCAGCAGTAGAGGTTGCAGTTGCGCTCCCAGTTCAGCGGCTCGCTGGTCAGGAACTCGCGCAGAAAGCGGATGCCTTTTTTCACCGGAGTCGCCTTGTTGTGCGCCAGTGTTTGCAGGCCTAGAACGCCGCAGCCGGTGAGGCTCCACTGGTTGTAGTGCTCGTCGCGGTTCGTTTTGCCAAAGCCGCCGTCCTTCGTCTGCTTGGACTCCAGGTAGTCGCAGCATTTTTTGATGGCTGAATCGAGACCCGCGATCTTCAATCCGGTATGCCTGGCCGCTTTGAGCGCCTGAAACTGCCAGCCGCTCACAGACAGATCCTCGCCGCGGCTGTCCTTGGTGTAGGCGTAGGGCAGGCCCGCGTCCTTGCCACCGTAAGTCCACGCACCCTGCGGGTTCTGCTGGTCGATGATCACCTGCACGCCTTTTTCAAAGGCCTCGCGCAAACCGGGCAGGCTGGTGTTTCCCAGCCGGTAGAACGAATACATCTCCCCCAGCGCATAGGTGGCGATGCCGTGCTCATACGTGGCGGAGTTCGAGAGCGGCTGTTCCGCGACGATGCCGTGCGGATTTTTTCGCGCCAGCTCCACCAGGTAGAGCATGCCATTGCGCACATTGTCGCCAAAGAACACGGAATCCGGTGTCTCGCAGCGGCCGAGATAGCAAAGCAGCGTGAGGCCGGTCATGGCCGCTTTGTTGGTGCGGCCCCAGGAGCCGTCCGCATTCTGCTGCGACTTCAGCCACGCCAGCGAGCGCGACACCGCCGCCTCACACTCCGGTGTGCCGCCGTTTTGCCGCAGCTTCTCCAGCCGGCTCTGCGAGGAGCAGCGTGCCTCAAACGTACCAGGCAGCTTCGTGATAAACGCCGGCGTTGCGGTGCCATTCAACCCAGGACCGCTCCTCGAACCATTGTTAAAGCACGCATTGCTCAGTCTGACACCCGGTGCCCCCATTGCCTCACCCGTTTCAGGAAGCAGCGGCGTCTCGGCATCTGGCAAGTTGTACAAGCTGGGTCCATTCACCGCAATGCGTGCCTGCGGCTGCCGTCTGGCGATGGCGGCCTGATGACTCCGGCTCACCTGATATTCCAGTTTGCGAGATGCTTCGATGCCCGCCTCAGTCTGGCCCGCAGGAATGAAATCCGGCGGAGGTTTCGCGACCTGTGTGCCGATGATGATCACACCCGCCAGCAGAAGCAGGCCCGCATGCACCGCAATGCTCAGCATCAGCGAGCCTGCGCCCATCTGCCGCCACATTCGCCCCAATGCGGAAACACGCGGCTGCGATGGTGCTGACGCAGGCAGAGGCGCGGCAGCGGGCATCACAGGAGTTTCTTCCACGACCACCACCTCCAGGACTGGCTCCACCACCGGGGGCGCTTGAAATCTCTCCCAACCCGGTGGCACTGAATAACCCGGAGACTGCGGCGGCTGATGCGGATCGTGCGTGTTCATGACGGTGTGAATTCACACCGCATGACGCCGGGCTCGAAATCCTCTTGGGGTGAATTTACCGCACGCGTTGAAGATGTTTGTACGGCAGCGTCTTCAAATTGCTGCTGCATGGTCCCGGTGTGTCCACCCAGAACATGTGGGCGGCGATCTTGTCATACGCGCGGCGGTGGGCCACGGCGGCTTTGACGGCGACGACCGAGAGCTTTTCCACGCTGATGCCCTGGCTGTGCCACTGACCGAGATCAAAGGGCGGCGTCTTCACGCTGGTGATGAGGATGGTGAGCCCTCCATGTTTGACCACGGCGCAGCGGCCCATGTCAAAAACATCGCCGCACATGCTGGCGAGGTGGCTGTTTTTATCCTCGAGCTCGAAGCGTCCATCGTTGAGGGCGACGAGTTCGACCTCGAGTTCAAGCGGGCCGGGATCGAGGCGGCTGCCTTTGCCCCCGAGCCTGATCGTGCGCTCGCCAGCTTCGAGCTGGCTCACGGACTGCGGATCATTGAGGCAGATGGCGGCATTGCGCACGCCATGATGAATGAGGGCGCGCAGGAGCCCGGTGCCATCGCCCGGAGCGCCGCCGCCGATGTTGTCGGCAGGCTCCACCAGCACCGTCAGTCCAGATGGCAACGGTTGAAGTTGGTCGAGCACTTCATCCGCAGTGGGATCTGTGATCTGGCCCAGCGGAGCCAGCGCGCGGGCCCTCTCCTCCAGCTCCTGCAACTGCGGCGTGGCATCTCCCGTGGTGCAGGCGACAAAGCTGACGCCGGTGTCCGGTGTGTCTGCAAAGCTGAAGCCCGCCACGATGTTCATGGCCCACAGCGACTTGTCCGCTTCCTCAAATTCGCGCGCCATGGATTCCAGGCTGAGCATCGGATCTGCGGCCGTGCCGGTGCCTGTCGGCGGCCACAGGATGCCGGGCTGCTGGAGCTGCATGTGCGGCCTGCGCCCGGTGGTGAGGCAGCGGTGCAGCAGGCGCGCGGCAACGAGCCCGGCCTCCCGTGCATCGGTATGAGGGTTTTCGCGGTAGCCCACCAGGCAGTCCGCCAGCCGCGCCATCTGCGGAGAGAAATTGGCATGCAGATCGAAGACGCCAAAGATCGGCACAGGGGTGATTTTACGCAGGCGGCGGAGGACTTCCCCTTCCACATCCAGAATGGTCTGCGAGACCATGGCGCCATGCAGCACCAGGTAAACGGCGTCGTAGTCGGCCTTGTCAGCGGCGGCAGAGAGGTCGCTCCAGAACTGCTCCACCACCTCGTCCGCCACCGTGGCGGAGGGTTGCGCGCGGTAGTCCGCGGCAGGCAGCATCTGCCAGCCAAATTCATCCGCCAGCTCCAGGACGCCGCCGAGGGGGGACGCGTCGCCCTTGCTGACCCAAAGTTCGTTTCCACGCCGGACCTGAAAGTCAGAAAGCGGGGTAAGGCCGTCGAGAAAGGTGTGGGTCTCGTGGAAAAGACCGGCGATGAGAATGCGCATGAGAGGAGAGAAACGCGGAAGGAGAAGGAGTTTGTGCGCTTTTTAGGAAGCTAGCTGGAGGGGCAATGACGAAACCAGAGCCGAGCGAAGTGAGACAGACGACTGAAAGGAGCCCGGAGGGTGAGCGGAGCGAATCAATGTCGAATGAGGAATGAAGCTCGAATGATAAAATTCGCGATCCCCGAACAAGGACCGGTTTGTCACGCCCCGCTTAGTGCTTGGTCATTCGACATTCATTCGTCATTCCTCATTCTGGTTTCGTCATTTCTTCCTCACCTCACAATGACTCGCGTTCCTGGCCGGATAAGCTGCGGCAAGCGGATGGCGTCCCAGTTGGCAAAGCGCACACAGCCCGCGCTGCGAGTGCGGCCAATGGTGCGCGGCATGGCCGTGCCGTGCAGGCCGATGCCGGACTTGCTCAGCCCGCACCAGATGACACCGATGGGGCTGTTCGGCCCGGGCGGAATTTGAAAGGCCTCCTCGCCTCGCACGCCCTCTTCCAGGAACTGCTTGTCATAGCGGAAGGTGGGCGTGGCCATCATGGTCATCACCTTCCACGTGCCCACGGGAATGAACTGCGGCTTTCCAGGGGTGATGGGAAAGGCGGCCAGCATCATTTCCTTGTCGCTGTAAACGGCGGCCATGCGCTCCGTGGTGTCCACCACGATGGTGTGGCTGCTGAGCATGGCATCGGTTTTGAAGCTCTGCATGGGCTTGATGTCCTCGATGCGGAAGGACTTCACATTTGGCACCACGATGATGTCCCCGGGCTTCAGCGCGGCCAGGTTCTTGCCGGGGTTGATGGCGGCAAGAAACGTCTCATCCGTATGGAAGCGCTCGGCCACCAGCTCCAGCATGCTGCGGTAGGCCATGAAGGGAAAGGCGGCGGCCTTCTCATAGTCCTCGGGCAGGTCGGCGGTGACATAGCGCGTGAGAATCGGCTGGATCTTGAAGGCGGCGAAAACGATGGGAATCTCCTCCTCCGCAGCGGCCTGGATGCGCGCCCAGTTGTAGAGGTCCTTGTGACCGTGGGCGTAGTTGTAGTTCACCACGGCCTTGTAGGTGAACTCGCCGATGGCGCCATCCAGCTTGCCGGGGCCGAAGAGGTTTTTGTCCAGGAAGATCTGGATGCGCAGCACGGTGTCGCGATCCCTGGGCACGGAAGGGTCGTCTTTGGCCGGCCCCAGGTCCTGAGCGGGGGCCGCGAGCGCGAGCAGGCAGAGCAGAAGGAGGTGTTTCAGCATTCGAGCCGCATGCTAATCCGCCTTCGGCAATGAGCAAGAGAGTGCGAGTTTCTTGCCTGTGACGCATCTGGCGCTTAGCTTTCCGGCACGCATGCCCGTCACCGTCACTGAAACCCGCACCCCGGAACAGCTCCGCCAGCACTATGAGGTGGAGCGCGAGCTGGCGGACCGGCTGCGCCGTGCCTCCAAGGAGCAGCGCCGCACCCTCTACTCAGAAGTGTATGACGAGCTCTTCAAACGCGTGCCGCAGCACCCGCAGCACACGAACGAGGCCTCCCCCGAACGACTGGCGGCAGACGTGGCGGAGAAAATGGAAATCGTGGCCCCCTTTCTGAAGCCGCAGACCGTCTTCCTTGAGGTCGGCCCCGGCGACTGCGAGTTTGCCAAGGCCGTCGCCGCCAAAGTGGCGCAGGTGCTGGCCGTGGATGTGTCGGATGAGATCACCCGGAAACGCGTGCTGCCGGAGAATCTGAAGGTCGTGCTTTCAGACGGCAGCACCATCCCCGTGCCGCCCGGCAGCGTGAACGTGGCCTACAGCAATCAGCTCATGGAGCACCTGCACCCGGACGATGCCGTGGAGCAGCTCCGCCACCTGCATGCCGCGCTGGCCCCGGGCGGCGTGTATCTCTGCATCACCCCCAGCCGCCTCACCGGCCCGCATGACATCAGCGGCGTCTTTGACCGCGAGGCCACCGGCTTCCACCTGAAGGAGTACACCGTGGGGGACCTCTCCGCCCTCTTCCGCGAGGTCGGTTTCTCCAAAGTCTGCATCGTCTTCGGCGGGCGTGGCAAATTCACCCTGCTGCCTACCTGGCCGGCGGTGGCGTGCGAGAAGCTGCTGGACCTGCTGCCGCATGGCCTGCGCAAGGCCATCGCGCTGAAGCCTCCTTTCCGCTGGCTGTTTGGCGTGCGGCTGGCGGGGTTTAAAAAGTAGTCCAGTTGCGGCGCACCGGGTCAACTTTACTCCCGCAGCGACTGCAGCCAGCGATCAAGCTGCTGCATCAGCTCCGGCGGACCATCGGCGGGAAAGTTGTCGATGAGCCAGCTCACGTCTTCACGGGCGCCGGCCTTTTCGCCGAGGCGCTGGCGCATCTGCGCGCGGGTGAGGCGTTCGGCGGCGGACTGTGGATCGATGGCGAGGACGAGGTTCAAATACGGCAGCGATTCGCGCAACGAGCGGCTGTCATCAAACACGCTGCTCATGAGATTGCGCAGCATGCGCAGGAGGATGGCCTGCTTTGTCGTGGGAGAGAGCGCCCCTTCCGGAAAATGCCCGTCCTCTGTTAAATCCATCGCGGCCTGCTCAACGGTGACGAGCTTGCCATGCTCAAAGACATCCACGAGCTGAAGTTCGCCCTCGGGTCCGTCGCGATACCCCACCATGAACTTGCCGGGCAGCGGCACGCCAAACACACCCTGCACGCCCAGTGCTGAAGCGAGCTCCACGTACAGCACGCTGAGCGTGATGGGCAGCCCTTCGCGGTCGTCGATGACCTCGTTGAGGTAGCTGTTGGAGCGGCTGCCGTAGTCGCCGCGGCTGCCGTGAAACCCGTTTTCTTCAAAGAGGTAGCGGTTCAGGCGCTTGACGGCGGAAATCGTCCCCTGCTTGATCTCGGGATCGTCCTTGAGATCCAGCACCATGGCCTTGAAGCTGTTGAGGTAGGTGGTCACATCCACCTCAGGATTGTCATGCCGGGCCAGCAGCAGGCCGCAGCGCAGCAGGTTGATCTCCGGCTCGGGCTTGGCGAGCTCGGCCAGGATTTCCTTCGTCATGGCGCGGCGGTGCAGCTCGCGCTCGAGTTCGCGCAGCTTCGCTGCCTCCTCCTCCAGCCTGCGGCGCTGCTCCACCAGCACACGGCGGGCGGCGGCGGGATTTTCCAGCAGGCCGTCGAGCGTTTTGTCTGCAGTGGCCGCGGCGGCGATGTATTCCTCCACCTTGGAGCGGAGCTGGGAGGCCACTTCAGGCTGCAGCGGCTTTTCGGCGAGGTCGGTGCCCACGCGGAAGTTGCGGAAATCCGCCACGGTGGTTCTGAATTTGCACAGACCGGCGGAGCCCCCACGCAGGCCGGTGTCGTCGCTTTCAATCACCTGTTTGCCATTCACAAAACACACGATGCGCTCAGGCTCCACCCGCACGCGCAGTGCGTTCCATTCCCCGGCCTTGTAGGCGTCGCTGGGCACATCGGCCAGGATGGTCCAGGAATAGACGTCGGGGCCGTTGAAGCGGGTGAGGCGCAGCTTGCCGCCGGAGGCGTAGAAGCCGTAGTGCTTGTCCCCGCCGTCGGAGCAGAAGGTCAGGCCAGCGGCCCCGGCTTCATCATCCAGCCGCACCGTCACGGCGGTTTCAAAGGTGCCTTCGGCGACTTTTTGCGTGGAAAGACACAGCGCCCGGCCGCCGAAGCCCGAGCCAGAAAACTCAGAACGAATCACGCCCGCATGCTGCGTCCACTGCGCCCCCAGATGGGTCTGCCACTGCTTCGGATTCAGCGCTCCGATGGTGAGCCAGCGGGACATGGGCACGGGATTGGGCTTCTCGATGAGCTTTTTGAGCTCATTCACCGGCATGGCAAAACCGAGGTTGTCGGTTTTCAGGGACTTCAGCGTGAGCAGGCCCAGCACCTTTCCCTGCATGTCCAGCAGCGGGCCGCCGCTGTTGCCCTTCTCAATAGGCACGGCCACCTGGAGCATCTCCAGGCCATCGACCTCGCGTGTGGCGGAGACCACCCCCTGCACAATGCTGAAGGCCAGCCCTTCCGGCGCGCCCATGGCCACGATGGGGTCCCCCTGGTTCACCTTGCTGGAATCTCCCAGCGGCAGCGGCTTGAGGCCCTTGGCATCAATCTTGAGCAGGGCCAGGTCGTGGTGGCTGTCGCTCGCCTGGACCGCAGTGACATCATGCGTCTTGCCATCGTGCATCTCCACCTGCAGGCGGCGGGCCTCGCCGATAACGTGGAGATTCGTCGCGATGAGGCCGTCCTCGCTGACGATGAAGCCGGAGCCGATGCCGTCCGTGCCTTCCCGGCCGAGCTGGGTGATTTTGACCAGCGAGGGGCGGATGGCCGCGGCCAGGTAGGTGGCGGTGTGCGCGGCAGGCGCCGGCGCTGGCTTGGAGGCAGCCTTGGACTTTGAGGCCGCCTCCGCCTGGCCGAGCAGCAGGCAGGAGAGAAGCAGGGGGGTAACCGGACGCATGGCAGAATGTGATGCAGGAAACGCGCCACGCGAGCATTTCCATGCATCAGAGGTCGGGCGCCGTCCCCCCACTTTTCCTGCCAGCTTTGCCTTCCCATTTGCGATTTACTCCGCCCCGCTTCAAAAATCCCGCCCACCCATGCGCCCGATCACGCTCCTCCCCCTCCTCGCCCTCGCCACCGCTTTGCATGCGGATGAATTTCCCAAGCCGTTCAACACTGAGAAAGGCGACCCCATGCCGGCGGAGGAGGTGGCACGCACCATGGAACTGCCGAAGGGCTTCAAGTGTGTCGTGTTTGCGGCCGAGCCAGATGTGCAGCAGCCCATCGCCATGAGCTGGGACGCCAAGGGCCGCCTCTGGGTGGCGGAAAACTACACCTACGCGGAGAATCCCTTGCGCTGGGACACCAAGCTAAAGGACCGCGTCATCATCCTGGAAGACAAAGACGGCGACGGCAAGCACGACGGCCGCAAGGTCTTCTGGGAAGGCGGCAGCTACCTCACCAGCGTGGAGATCGGCTACGGCGGCGTCTGGGTGCTGCACAATGGCACCTTGAGCTTCATCGCGGATAAAAACGGTGACGACATCCCCGATGGCGAACCCGAGGTGCTCCTGGATGGCTTCAATGTGAAGACCATCGGCCACAACATCGTCAACGGTCTGCGCTGGGGGCCGGATGGCTGGCTCTATGGCCGCCACGGCATCACCGACACCTCCAGCGTGGGCGCGCCCGGCACGCCGGCGGACAAGCGCGTGAAGATGAACTGCGCCATCTGGCGCTACCACCCCACCACGAAAGTCCTGGAAACCGTGGCCCACGGCGGCACGAATTCCTGGGGTCATGACTGGAATGCGAACGGTGACCTCTTCATGATCAATACGGTGATCGGCCACCTGTGGCATGTGATTCCCGGCGCGTATTACCGCCGCATGTTTGGCACGCATCTCAACCCGCACGTGTACGAAATCATCGAGCAGACCGCCGACCATTTCCACTGGGACACCGGCGCGGAAAAATGGAGCGACGTCCGCAAAGGCATCAGCAACAAGACCCTCGAACTCGGCGGCGGCCACGCCCACGTCGGCATGCTCATCTACCAGGGCGGCCTCTGGCCCAAGGAATACCACGGCGCCGTCCTCACCTGCAACCTGCACGGCAACCGCATCAACATGGACAAGCTGGAGCGCCAGGGCTGCGGCTACGTCGGCAAGCACGCCCCTGATTTCATGCAGGCCAAGGACACCTGGTTCCGCGGCATCGACCTCCTCACCTGCCCCGACGGCAACGTCGTCGTCTCCGACTGGAGCGACAGCGGCGAATGCCACGACAACGACGGCGTGCACCGCACCAGCGGCCGCATTTACAAGATCGTGTACGGCGAATCCAAGAAAGGCGAGCGCTCCGCCACCAACAACTGGTGGGCCCGCATGGACCTGCAGCAGCAGTATGAAAAGGGCGCTGGTCCAGCACCACGCGCCCTGCGCGGCCTCGCCGATGCCGGCAGCAAGGACGGCCTCGTGCGCCTGCAGACCGCCTCCGACATGCAGCGTCTTCCCCTCGAAGCCCGCTGGCCCATCGCCACCGCTCTCGCCGAGCACGAAGAAGACGCCAACGACCGCCAGCAGCCCCTCATGATCTGGTATGGCATCGAGCCCGCCGTGGCGGCTGATCCCATGAAGGGCGTGGAATTGATCAAAGCAGCCAAGCTCCCCACCGTGCGCCGCCTGGTGGCACGTCGCATCGCCGAGATGATCGAAACCAAACCCGAAGCCGTGGACGCCCTGGTGGCGCTGATGACCGAGCAGAAGGACGTGCGCGACGATGCACTCGCCGGCCTCGCCGCTGGTCTGGACGGCTTCAGCTCCGCCAAAAAGCCGAAGGGCTGGGATGAGTTTGTTGCAAGGAGCGGGGGCCTCCCGGCCCCCGGTGCAGACAAGGCGGGCTCTTCCCCTCTCCTCGCCCTCTCCGCCGTGTTCGGCAGCGGGCGCGCTTCGGAGGAGCTCATCGCCATCGTGAAAAACGCTGAGGGCGATGCCAATGCCCGCGTCAATGCCTTCAAGAGCCTCACCCGCACTGCCAAGCCAGAGTTGCTGCCGGTCATTCGTGCCCTCATCAATGACAAGGTTCTCGGCACCGTAGCCCGCAGCGCCCTCGCCGCCTACGATGACCCGAACATTCCCAAGGCCATGCTCAACCCCTGGCCGGGCCGCAGTGAGGAGCAGCAGGCCGCCACCGTGGCCACGCTGACCTCCCGCCCCAGCTACGCCAAGGCACTGCTCGAAGCCATCAAGGCCAAGAAGATCCCGACGACCGTCGTCTCTCCCTTCCAGGCACGCCAGATCCGCAGCCTCGGCGATGAGTCGCTTAACAAACTTCTCACCGAAGCCTGGGGCGAAATCCGCGACACACCGGAGGCCAAGAAAGCCGAGTTTGCCAAATGGGAAGGTGTGCTGACCGCGGACGCTTTGAAGAAGGCAGATCCTTCCAAAGGCCGCATGATGTTCATGGCCGCCTGCAGCGCCTGCCACAAGCTCTACGGCCAGGGCGGCGCCATCGGCCCCGAGCTCACCGGCAGCGACCGCCACAACCTGAAATACCTCCTCGAAAACATCCTGGATCCCAGTGCCGTCGTCCCCGCCGACTTCCGCGTGAGCGTCCTCAATCTCAAAGACGGCCGCACCATCACCGGCGTCATTCCCGAACAAACCGAACGCACCCTCACCGTTCAGACACCCGCCGAGCGCATCACCATCGAGCGTACCCAGATCGTGAAGCAGGAGCAGCTTCCCATGTCGCTGATGCCGGAAGGCCTGCTCTCCGCACTGGGAGATGAGAACGTGAAGAATCTCATCGCCTACCTCATGTCGAATGGGCAGGTGGAAATGCCCAAATAATGACGAAACCAGAATGAGGAATGACGAATTCTTGCGCTTCCGCAATCCTTTCGTCATTCGATCATTCTACATTCATTCGTCATTCCTCATTCTGGTTTCGTCATTCCTTTTATGCCCCGCCTCTTCGACTGGATCTCCGCCGCACGCCCCAAGACTCTTGGGGCCGCCATCGCACCGGTGATCGTGGGTTGCGCGCTTGGCGCGAAGATTTCGGGGCACTTCAACTGGTGGCTGGCCGTCTGCACGCTGGGAAGCTGTGGCGCGCTGCAGATCGCCACGAATTTTTTCAATGACGCGCTGGATTCCATCAAAGGCGCGGACACCCAGGCGCGCATCGGTCCGCGGCGCATCACCGCCAGCGGTGCGGCTTCCGCCAAAACGGTCAATTTCGCCGCATGGCTGATGCTCGGTGTGGCGACACTCCTAGCCGTGCCGCTGTTTCAGGCGCGGGGTCTGCCGATTCTCTTCATCGGCCTCCCGTCACTGTACTTCTGCTTCGGCTACACGGGCGGGCCTTTGCCTCTGGCCTATCGCGGGCTGGGAGAGCTGTTTGTGATCTTGTTCTTCGGCTTCGTGGCGGTCACGGGCACGGCCTTTGTGCAAACCGGCGAGTGGTATGACGCGGCGGTGGTGGCAGGGTTTCAGATCGGCTGCCTCAGCACCGTTCTCATTGCCATCAACAACTTGCGCGATGTCGAGGAAGACCGGCAGACTGGCAAGAAGACACTGGCCGTGCGGCTGGGCGTGGGCTTTGCGCGGGCGGAGATCGTGTCGCTCATCGTCGCGGCGCATGCGGCGGGTGTTTATTGGTTTCAGCAGGGCTGGCCGCGCGCCTTCACCCTGCCGCTGATCACGCTGCCCATCGGGCTGTTCGTCTGCTGGCGGGTCATCGCCGAACCGCCCAGCCGCGGGCACAACCGCCTGCTGGCCATGAGCGGCTTGCAGCTTCTGCTCTTTTCGGGACTCATGTGCTGGGGCATCATGAAAAGCGCGGATGTGATGCGCTGAAAAAATGTCGAATGACGAATGGAGAATGACGAATGAAGTTCGTCGCCAGGAAATGATGCACCCCATTTATGTCCATGAATACCTGCTGCGCAGCGGCGTGGCGCTGAATGCGGCGAGCATGCGGCGGGTCTTTGCCGGGGCGCTCATCCGGGTGAATGACGGCTATGGCTGCGTGCATCCCTGGCCGGAATTTGGCGATGCCCCGGTGGAGGAGCAGCTTCGTCTGCTCAGCGAGGGCGTCACCACGCCCGTCACAGCCATGGCGCTGCGCTGCGCGGAAATCGACGGCGCGGCAAGGCGCGCCGGTGTGAGCCTTTTCGAAGGGCTGGAGATCCCGCGCAGCCACTACTCCTGGAGCTTTGCCACGGACACCGAGCCGCAAATCGAACGCGTGATCGCAGAGGGCTGGCCCGCCATCAAGGCCAAGGGCTTTGCCAACTATGGCGAAACGATGCGCTTTCTGGAAGGCTGCGCCAAACGGTTTGAAACGCAGGGCGTGCGGCTGCGGGTGGACTTCAATGGTGTGCTGGACCGCCTGACCTTCGGGAAATTCGTCGAGTTCATGCCGCTGAGGGTGTACCGCGCCCTGGATTTCGTGGAAGACCCCTTCCCTTACGATGCGGAGGCCTGGGAGACCATGCGGCAGAAATGGGGCGTGCGGCTGGCCCTGGACAAAGGCTGGAAAAACGGCACGCAGGGTTTTGATGCTGTGGTGGTGAAGCCCGCCCGGCGCGACTGGCGCATCGTGGCGCAGACTCACCCAAACCATCCGCTGGTGCTCACCTCGGCCATGGATCACGCCTTGGGCCAGATGTTCGCGGCCTATGAGGCGGCGGTGGCGCTGCGCGAAGGGCAGGCGCTGGACTTCGGCGGCCTGTGCACGGAGCACCTGTTTGAAAAGGATGAGTTCTTCGAGCGTGTGAGCTCCCATGGCGGCCACCTCTCCGCGGACCGCAGCGGCGGCGGCCTGGGCTTTGGCGAAGTACTGGAGGCTTTGCCATGGAGACGGCTGTAATTCTCCAGCCCGGGTTTTGGAATGACGGCAGCGCCTGGGTGGCCGAGCCCGCTGCATCCGATGAAGGCCGCGCCCTGACGAAGTTTGCACAGGATGAACTGCAAATGCGTGACATCTGCTTTTTCCAGACCAGCGGCACGGAAGGCGTTCGCAAGTGGGTGGGACTGACGAAAGAGGCCCTCATGATTTCAGCACGTGCGGTGAATGCGTTTTTCGACATCACGGCGCGGGATCACTGGCTGCTCGCTCTGCCGGCTCATCATGTGGGCGGCTTTGGCATCCTGGCGCGCTCGTTTGCCAGCGGCAGCGCAGTCAGCGTTCTGGAGGGGAAATGGAATGCCGCTGCCTTCGTGCAGAAGTTTGAAGCGGCGGGGGCCACGCTGGCCTCGCTGGTGCCCACACAGATCTTTGACCTGGTGGCGGCAGAGCTGCGAGCTCCTGCCACTCTGCGCGCTGTGCTGGTGGGTGGCGGAGCTCTGAATGCCGAACTGGAGGCTGCGGCCCTGGCGCACGGCTGGCAGATTCACCGCACCTATGCCATGACTGAGACGGCCTCCACCGTGGCGGCGCAGCCCCGCCCTGGCGCGGAGCTGGAGGTGCTGCCCATCTGGCAGGTGAGCACGGACGCTGAGGGCGTGCTGAGCCTGCGCGGAGAGGCTCTGGCGCTAGGCTACGCCATCTGTGCGGAAGGCCGCTGGCGCTGGGAGCCAGTCCCGCCCACTGGCCTGCGCACGCGCGACCGCGTGGAGATCGTGGAGACGGGAAGCAGGCGCTGCCTGCGCTTTCTCGGGCGCGAGTCCGGCATCGTGAAAATCCTGGGCGAGCTCGTGGCCCTGGCGCCCATTCAGGAGCGCCTCGACACCCTGCGCCTGAAGCTGGGCCTTCAGGAAGACGCCGTCGTATGCGATGTGCCGGATGCCCGCAAGGAGCACGCACTCGTCCTGGTCGTCACCCAGACGATGAGCGGGGAAACCGCCGCCCGTCTGCTGCACGAGCTGAACGAGACCCTGCGGCCCCTGGAGCGGATCGACCGCCTGCAAAGCGTGGCCGCCATCCCGCGCAGTGACCTCGGAAAGGTGCTCATGCCGGCGTTGCGCACCATGCTTTGAATGGGAGGGGGCCGTTCCCTGCGGATCACGCGATAGAATCTGGCCATTCTGTCCACGCGAAATCCCATGCCCACTCCGCCCCGTTCCAAACTTCACCGCTTTCTGCGCTGGCTGCTGCTCTTGGCAGCCCTGCTGCCGCTGCTGCTGTGGGGCTCCTATGAGTGGCTGGTGGGAAAGGCCCGCAACACCCTGGATCAGCGCCTCGCAGACCGCGGCCTGCAGCTCACTTACAAGAGTGAAACATGGACACCCTGGGGCGGCATTACCCTCCGGGACGCAGCCCTGACGCATGTCGGCACCGGCGCGGAGCCGGTGGCGTCCATCTCCCGCGTACACATCGATGTGGAGTGGCTGGCCTCATGGCGCACGCACTCCGCCATCACACGCTGGACGGCGGACGACACCACCCTGGTGGTCAGCGACGAGGCGGGTGCCGTTCCCTTGGAGCACTTCAGCACCGAACTGACCGTGCAGAAGGGAAAGGTGGCCGTGGAGAAGCTCCTCGCCCATCAGGGAGGCCTGACGATTTCTGTGAGCGGAGAGGTCATCACCGCGCCCAAAAGCCCGGGGCCCAAGCCGGGATTTCAGCTCCACCTCAAGGCGCTGCGCGGCGTTTTCGACACCCTGAATTTTTCACCGGGGCATGGCGAATTCAAGGTCACTGGAACCTTCTCCTGGGATGTCCGTGAGAAGCCGTGGACCTGGAGCGCCACGCTGCATGGTGAAGGCCGCCAGGTGGAATGGCGTGGCGTGCCGATGGCGGAGGCCGTCTGCGACGCCCAGCTCAATCAGAATGGCATGGACTCCACACATCAGATCACCTTCGCCAAGGGCGGCACCAAGGTGAACGTGAAACGCGAGAATGGCTGGAAGGGCACCCCGTTGCTGCTTGAAGGAACGGCGACGGACAGCCATGAGCACAGCGACGAATTCTCCGGCTCGTTTCAAACTGACGCAAAGACCCTGCGCATCGACCGCCTCGCCGGCGGGGCCGACCTGCTTGAACTCCTGGGCAATGTACCTGCGCTGGCTCACAAGCTGCCGCATTCCATCCAGGTGAAGACTTTTCCCGATCTCGCCGCCCGGGACTTCGTCTGCACCTGGGAGGCGTCCGGCACACCGCCCTCATGGAGGCTCGCCAGCCTGCAAAGCCGCAGTCCCGCTGATCTCGTCGTCCATGTGCAGAAACATCCGCTGAACATCACCGACCTTACCGGTGCCGTGTCCTATGCGGACAGCCTCTGGGAGATCAAGGACCTGAAAGGCAGGCTCCTGGGCGGCAGCTTTGCGCTGGGTGGCAGCTACAATGGAAAGGTCTTGAGCAAGGCGGACATTGCACTCCAGTCGCTGAATATTTCCCACCTTTCCCCCTGGGCGGGCAAGGTCAGCTCGAAACTGGACAATTCCGAGCTCACGCTGGCCTACCACGGCTCCATCTGCGGCCGTTCCCCTGAGCACTCCACCGGCCGCGGCACGGTGGTGCTGACAAACGCGCCCGTGGTTCACATCCCAGTGCTCGACCAGGCCTACTCCCTCTTTCCCAAACTTCTCCCTCACAAAGGCCATGATGGCACCGGCGAGTTTCAGATGGCCTTTGTGATGACGAAGGGTGTCGCCACCATTGATCCCTTCAAAGCCCGCAGCGAGTCCGTCACCGTCACCGCCCAGGGGACCGTGGACCTGGTGCGCAAACGGGTGGAGGGCCAGGCACGCGCAAATCTCCGCGGCCTCGTGGGGCTGGCCACCTCACCTCTCAGCCACGTGCTCACAGACATGGACATCAGCGGGCCGCTTCATGACATCCGCATTTCTCCGCGCGGCCCCGCCGCCGCGGTGGAAAGGACGGTCAAAGCAGCCAGCGGCGGCGTGCAGTTCACCAGCAAGGCTCTCAGCACCGGACTCACGCTTCCCTTCCGGGCGCTGGGCGTGCTTGATGAGGAATGACGTGCCGCGGCGAGCTCAGAAGCATCTTCCTTACCCCACAAAAAAGGCCCCGACCTTCGCCGGAGCCTTCGAGACTTGAGATTGAACGGTCAGCCGCTTATTTCTCCTTCGGGGGCGAGCCATCCAGAGGGGTGATGACTGGGCGGTCCTTCATTTCGGGGGAGATGAGGAAGTTTTTCGGATTCTCAGGATCGGTGACGAAGGAGATGAGGAAGAGCTCCTCGATCTTGTCCGTCAGCGTTTCCTGGGAGGTGCGCACGGTGGCGTGGACGTAGCCTTTGTCCTTTTCAGACACGAGACCGAGCACGGTGATCTTAAGCGTCTCCTGCTTCCGCTTGGTGGCTTCAGGGCTGAGCTTGAGCTTTCTGTGCCAGGCCTCGCGGTCCACCTGGTAGAACTCCTGCGGAGTCATTTTTTCCAAATCGCTCACACCCTTCACGTTGTAACCGGCGAGCATGTTCTCCTCGTCGGTCATGGTGGGGGCCGTTTTGATGATCTGGATCGTCTCACGCTGGCGGCGCTCCAGAGAGGAGGGCACCAGCATTTGCGAGGCGGTCTTCCAGTCCTGCTGCACGACAGCGGTGAGGTATTTTTTCACCAATGCAGCGCAGGGATGGTCCAGCGGCAACTGCTCCGCCTGCACCGGCAGGGCGGCAAGGCAGAGAAGAGAGACGGCAAAGAGAGAGCGAAGAAAGAAACGCACGTGCATAGAGAAAGTTGGAGGGGGCGGGAGGGTTTGTAGCCGCTGCCAGAATGCCCGTCAAATAAAGAAAGGCGGAGGAGGCCGGAGAGCCGCCGCGCCGCGTATTAAGGATGACAACTTGCCCATGTCCGCAGGATTTTGCTTTTCTTTGTGAACAATTCGGGCCTATTTTACGACAAAGCAGACTGTCAGAAGACCCACTATTATGAAACACATCATCCTCTCCATCATTACTGCTGTCACCATCTCCTCCTGTGCCACCGGACCTGGCGCCCAGCAAGGCGCTGTCATTGGCGGCCTTGGCGGTGCTGCCGTTGGCGGTATCATCGGTTCTCAAAGCGGTCGCGGCCTCGAAGGTGCCGCCATCGGCGGTGCTCTCGGCGCCCTGGGTGGCAATGCCATCGGCAATGCCCGGGATCGTCGTCGCGGCTACTACTACTGATCCCAGCCCTCCTGAGGAATCTCATCCCTAAACCAACATGAAACACTGCGTCCTCTCGATCCTAACAGCCCTCTCACTGGTTTCCTGTGCCTCGGGTCCTAATGCTCAAACTGGCTCCGTGCTCGGTGCTCTGGGTGGTGCCGCCGTCGGTGGCATCATCGGCAACCAAAGCGGTCGTGGCCTGGAAGGTGCCGCCATTGGCGCCGGCCTCGGAGCCTTGGGTGGCAATGCTCTCGGCAATGCCCGCGACCAGCGGAACTATTACCAGGGACAGGGTCAGCAGGGCTACTACCGCGGCGGCCCGCCCCCGAACCAGCAGCAGGGCTACTACGACCGCAACGGCAACTACCACCGTTATTAAGCATCCTTTGCTTGCAGTAGCACGATCCCCGGAGAGCCTCACTCGATGATGTCAAAAATCGGTGAGGCTCTTCAATTTTTCCGTGAAAACAGCTGGCGTGCGATCTGGGCGCGCCTGAACACGCGCGACACAGATCCGCTGGTGCAGTTCATCAAATACGGCATCTGCGGCATCGGCTCGCTCACCCTCACCACGGCGATCGTTTATGTTCTCTCCCGATGGGGCCACTACCCGGCGCTGACCAGCATGGGCCTTCCCGATGATGTGCGTGCGGTAAACCTCACGTATAACAACATCATCGCCTTTTTCTTTGGCAACATCTTTGCCTATGTGACCAATTCCTTGTGGGTGTTCATCCCGGGGCGCCATCACCGCGTGCTGGAGTTTGTGTACTTTTCGGCGGTCAGTTCGACGGGATTTGGCATCGGCCTGCTGGCCGGCCCTTATCTCATCAAATGGTACGGGATCAGCACCTTCACCGCGCAGCTTCTGCTGATTGTCGCCTCCACGCTGGTGAACTTCATCTGCCGGAAGCTCTTTGTATTCAAGGCCTGAGGCCGCATTCATGCTGAACGTCGTCCTCTTTCAGCCTGAAATTCCGCACAACACCGGAGCCATCGGGCGGCTGTGTCTCGCCACGGGCGCACGCCTGCACCTGATCAAACCCCTGGGCTTCAGCCTGGGCGACAAGCAGCTCAAACGCGCCGGACTGGACTACTGGCAGGAGGTGGAGGTGCGCGTCTGGGATACTTGGGAGGCGCTGGCGGCGGAGATTCCAGCCGGGGCCGCGTGCTGGTTCGTGGAGTGCCAGGGGGAGCTCACCTACTGGGAGGCCGACCTCAGCACTCAGGAGATTTACCTCGTTTTCGGGCCCGAGACACGCGGCATCCCGCCCTCCGTGCTGCGGCCGGGCCGCTGCCTGTGCATTCCCATGCGGGGGACGCGCAGCCTGAATCTGGCCACGGCCGCCGGCATCGTGATGTACGAAACACTCAGACAACGCACCCAGGCGGGCATCCTGCCTTGACGCCGCGTGGCATCTGCGGAGCGTAGCACCATTCCATTTTCATGAGCCAGGAAGCCGCCCCACTTGCCGCACGTGATGTGCATCGTACCTACCACCTTGCCGGGCATGACCTGCCAGTGCTGCGTGGCGTGAATGTCGAAGTCGCCGCGGGTGAGAAAGTCTTCCTCTGCGGCCAGTCCGGTGCCGGCAAAACCACCCTCCTCTACGTACTCGGCGGCCTGGAGCAGCCCACGTCTGGAGACGTGCTGGTGCACGGGCGCTCCCTTTATCAGGCAGCAGCGGTGGAGCGCGCCCGCACGCGCAACCAGGTCATGGGCTTCGTTTTCCAGCACTACTTCCTGCTGCCGGAACTCACCGCCCTGGAGAATGTGGTGCTCCCTTCCATGATCGGCGGCAAAAAGGCTGAGGCACGCGCCCGCGAACTGCTCGACAAGGTGGGCCTCAGCGGCCGCCTCCAGCACCTGCCCACTGAGCTCTCCGGCGGCGAGCAGCAGCGCGTGGCCATCGCCCGTGCGCTCATCAACAACCCCGGCATCATTTACGCGGACGAACCCACCGGCAACCTCGACGCCAGCACCGGCAGCGGCGTCATCGACATGCTCATGCAGGTGGTGGACGAGGCAAAAAAAACACTCATCGTGGTCACGCATGACCAGGTGCTGGCCAAACGTGGCGACCGCCGTCTCCTGCTCAAAGAAGGCCGTCTGGAAGAAGGATGATACGCTCGCTCCGGCGTTGAAACGAGATTAGACTTCTGCACGCGTATGTCTTCGGAATCTCCCCAGCCAGCCACGGACACCCCTCCCCCGTCTGAACCGCCGCGCCGGAAACGCGGCTGCTTTGGCTCCTTCATCCGGCTCGCTTTTATTCTGTCGTTGGTCGTCGCGCTTGCGCTGCCCTTCACGCCCTATGCGGGAAAGATCACCAAGCGCATCCAGGACATTCTGGACTCCGCCCGCGGCGCCAAGGAGCGCATCATCACCCGCGATGTGCTGCGCGACGTGATCAAGGAGGTGCCCGTGGTCAAAGAAGTGACCAAGGAGGTCATCCGCGAAGTGCAGCCGCCCCTGCCGGACAAGTTTATTCCGCGCAAGGACATCGACGTGGCCACGCTTTTCAACGGCATCACCGTGAAGACGAACCTGGTCACGGAGGAGGGCGGTTTTGCCAGCCTGGAGCGCCTGGACCCCGAGGCCTACAAAGCAGAGTTTCAGCTCAGCATCCGCGTGCCGAAGGCGAACCAGACCCTGGCGGAGCTCTCCCGCATCAACAAAAACCTCCCCGCCATTTTGCCCGGCTTGGAAGGCATGCTCGCCAGCGGCAAGGTCAGCGGCTTCTACCACAAGCTCTACGAAAACAAAACCAACCGCGTGCAGAACGACCTCACGCGCCTGAACAAGATCCTGGACCGCCACAACTTCTACGACACCGAGACCATCCTGGAGCTCACCCACCCCGCCACCCAGCGCCGCGCCCTGCTCATCCAGTCTGAGATGGATGTGGTGGCCGACGGCTCCGATGGCGACCGCATGCCGGCGCTGGACGAATACATCTATCTTTCGGACTACTACCAGCCCTTCACCAGCTACGCCTGGGCCAAGACCACAAAGACCCCCAACCCGTTGCTCGCCAGATGGGAGGACCGTCTTGCCAAAGCCCAGGATGAGTTTTCCAAGAAGGGGCTCAGCTCCACGCGCAATCGGGAGCTCAAGGTGATGATCGACCAGCTCAAGCTGGAGGTCGGTGAGTTCAAATCCCGCAGCAGCCTCATTGCAGAAAAAGACCCCTTCATCGTCCTCTCGCTGCTCTTCCGCGGGTATTCGGACCAGAACAAGTTCACCCCGCAGATCGGCGACTATGCCGCCGTCATCCACGAAGGGAAAATATACCCCGCCATCTGCGGCGACTACGGCCCCAGTTTCAAAATGGGGGAGGCCTCCCTGCTCATGGCTAAAACCATCAATCCCAAGGCCACACCCTACATCCGCCCCGAGAGCGACCTGAAGGTCACCTACCTCATCTTTCCCGGCACTGCGGAGAAGGAGCGCAGCGCGCCGGATCTGGCGAAGTGGCAGGAAAAATGCCAGGCCCTGCTGGGAGAAGTGGGCGGCATCGGCGCTGGATACACGCTGCATGTGTGGGAAGACCCCTTCAAGAAACCGGAGGCTCCGCCCGTCACCGTCATGCCTCCAGCCGCCACAGGCACAACCCCGCCGGCCAATGACGCCGCTACTCCGGGCACGCCGGGAACGATCACCACGCCGCCGCCGGCCCCGAGCACCACCACGCCACCCCTGCCCGGGCCCGCCACCGCCCCCATCATTCTCTCCCCCACCCCGCCGCCTGCAGAGGCATCAAAGGTTGGCGAAAAGAAAGCCGCCCCGAAGGCTGAGCCCAAAAAATCCAGCGGTGGCAAGTCGAAGACGAAGGGGAAATGAGGAGGGCATGTTTCAAATCGCGCCATTCACGTCCGCCAGTCTTTCTTTGTGGCTCGTGTTTGCCGGAATTGTTTATACCGTGGCTCGTTATGCACCGTTATGGTGTCTTCCTCTGGGACATTTTTCAGTCGCAGTCATTTTCTACCAGATGAACGTCGCCTGGATGACTCATGAAATGCGCAAGCCCGAATGGAACGGCACGCCAGACATAGACATCATCTTTGCGTGCGGTGTGCTCGCGGAGATAGGCTTCGTGTGCTTTGCGCTGCTGCCATTCACAGCCCTGGGCCTTTATCTCAAGTGGCGGCATCATCGGCAGGCTGTCCGCAGCGGCAGGACGAGCCTGGGAATCTCTTTTGTAAGCTGAGGCTATTGGCCCGAAGGCCGTGCCTGTGCTCTTGTCGGCCATCACTCCCCTCAATACCCGGTTCAACTTTATCAATGCGATCTCTTGTTCCGCTGCGCTGAGAGATCGCATGCCATGAAACGCACCTCCCTTCTCCTCTCATCCGTCGCGGCAGCCGTCATTCTCAGCGCCTGCGAAACCACCTCCATCAGCAATGTCGGTCGCAATCCCTTCTACCGGGGCGAGATCGCTGAGGCGGATCTGCTGGGCATACCCGCGAACGGCAGCGTCACCGATGCCGCCATTCGCGCCACTCTTGAGGGGGCATCCCGCCGGTCCGTGCGGCTGCACCCGGGCGAGCATATTCTCCTGATTCAATCCGGAAGCATTCAGCCGGACGGTGCGCTGAGCCGGGCTTTCGAGCAGCACGTGCGCGTGAGTCCCTACTCCGGCCTGCCCCAGGACAGCGATGGCCAGGCGCAGGCTGCAAAACGCCCGGACCCCAGGGTACTTCGCATGGCGGCAGCCAGGGCTGGAGCGAGCAAAATCGTCTGCGTTTGGGGTCTCCTGGAATCCGCGCATGATTCCACCGGCTTCGACAGCATCACCTGGCTGCCAGTCGTCGGCGAGTTCATTCCGGGAAAGCGCACCGTCACCCGGCTCACGCTCAAAGCCATGGTCATGGACACCGCCACCGGCTCCTGGAAAAGCTTCAGCACGGACCCCATCACCGACAAACGTGTGACCGCGGCGATCACCGAGGATCTGCAAAGCTCAAGGCAGATCGAGCAGATGAAAGGCGGGGCCTACGCGCAACTGGCGCGGCGCATGACGCTCTGATTGATCCAGCGGCGAATTCCCTCTCTCGGGGGCGGGTCGGACGTCTGAAAATTCAGGCGTCGTCCGCCCCCTTTTGCGTGTCAGCGGCGCATTAAATCTCCATCGGCTTTCACCCCGCTGACCGCGCCTCTTTTGCGCAGCGCCACAAGATCGGATGAGGCTATCCCAAGGGGGGGAGAGCGGGTGGCTATGATCTGCGCTTCTGTGGTGTCGCGCGAGCCCATTGCTCTGCAGCCCCTCATGGAAGTTTTTGCCGTCACCATCTTCGTCAGCCTCATGTTCGCCGTCCTCTTTGCGGCCCTGTATCTGGCGGAGCGTGCGCAGCGGCGCCGGGGCAGCATCGAGCAGGATGCGCTGCTGCCGCTCGATGAACCCGAAGGCGCGCGCATGACCGTCCCCGCCTCCCTTTCCCACCCCTCCTTTCCCCATGACAAGCACCGCAGCCTCCAAAGTCCCCATTGAGTTCAACGACAAAGTCGTGCGCCAGTTCATGCTGGCCTCGATCATCTTCGGCGTCGTTGCCATGCTCGCCGGCGTTTTCATCGCCAGCCAGCTCAACTACCACCAGCTCAACCTCGCCGAATGGCTCACCTTCGGCCGCCTGCGCCCGCTGCACACCAATGCGGCGATTTTTGCGTTCGTGGGGAACATGATGTTCGCGGGCATCTACTACTCCACGCAGCGGCTGTGCAAATGCCGCATGGGCAATGACACGCTGAGCAACATCCACTTCTGGGGCTGGCAGGCCATCATCGTGGCTGCGGCCATCACGCTGCCCCTGGGCCTCTCCCGCGGCAAGGAATACGCCGAGCTCATCTGGCCCATCAATGTGGCCGTGGCGGTCATCTGGGTGGTGTTTGCGGTGAACTTCTTCCTGACGCTGCACAAGCGCAACGAGCCCAGCCTGTATGTGGCGCTCTGGTTCTACATCGCCACCATCGTGACCGTGGCGATGCTCTACATCGTCAATCATCTCTCCATTCCCACGAGCTGGACGCACAGCTACGGCATCTTCGCCGGCGTGCAGGATGCGCTGGTGCAGTGGTGGTATGGGCACAACGCCGTGGCCTTCTTCCTCACCACTCCCATCCTCGGCATCATGTACTACTTCCTGCCGAAGGCGGCGGAGCGGCCGGTGTACTCCTACCGGCTGTCCATCGTGCACTTCTGGTCGCTGGTGTTCCTCTACATCTGGGCTGGCCCGCACCACCTGCTGAACACCGCCCTGCCAAAGTGGCTGCAGATGCTGGGCATGTTCTTCAGCCTCATGCTGTGGGCCCCGAGCTGGGGCGGCATGCTCAACGGCCTCCTCACCCTGCGCGGCGCCTGGGACAAGCTGCGCACGGACCCCGTGATCAAGTTCTTCATCGCCGGTGTGACATTTTATGGTATGGCCACGTTTGAGGGGCCGCTGCTCTCCATCCGCGCGGTGAATTCGCTCTCTCATTACTCGGACTGGACCATCGGCCACGTGCATGCCGGCGCCCTTGGCTGGAATGGCTTCATGGCGGCAGGCATGTTTTACTGGCTGGCCCCCCGCCTGTGGAACACCCGCCTGCATTCCATCAGCATGGCCAACTTCCATTTCTGGATCGGCACCTTCGGCATCCTCCTCTACGTCGTGGCCATGTGGATCAGCGGCATCATGCAGGGTCTCATGCTAAACCAGGTCACCGCGGACGGCCTCGCAGTGAAGAACACCTTCCTCGACACCCTGCAGGCCATCCGCCCGTTGATGGGCCTGCGCGTGATCGGCGGCGGCATGTTCCTCGTCGGCTGGATCGTGATGTGCATCAACCTCTGGAAGACCATCCGCAGCGGCAAGGCGGTCAATGAAGTGCGCGAAGTGGCCGTGCTTGCCAAAGGAGGCACGGACACCATGGGCATGAAGGAAACCTTCTTCAATGACCCAACGGCCTGCACCTTTGGCGCGCTGCTGCTTATCTTCGGCTGGATCTTCCTCCCGCCTGGTGCGGACGTGGCCTCCCTCATCTGCGCCATCATCTTTGGCTTCCTCGCCGTGCGTCGTTTCCAGCAGTCGAGCAAGTCCTGGGCTGGCTGGTATGAGAAGCTGCTGCACAATTACCTTCCTTTCACGGTTCTCACCTTCGTGGCTGTGGTCATCGGCGGCCTCATCCAGATCATCCCCACCGTCACGGTCAACAGCGCCAAGAACGTCGAGGACCGCGTGCAGAAGCTCTACGAACCCCTGGAGCTTGCAGGCCGTGACATTTACGTCAGCGAAGGCTGCTACAACTGCCACTCCCAGATGATCCGCACCCTGGTGCCGGACGTCATGCGCTACGGCGACTACTCCCGCCTGGGTGAGAGCATCTACGACCACCCCTTCCAGTGGGGCTCCAAGCGCACCGGCCCCGATCTCGCCCGCGAAGGCGGCCAGCGCCCCGACTCCTGGCACTACGAGCACCTCATGGACCCGCGCTCCATGTCTCCGCAGTCCAACATGCCGCCGTATGCCCACCTGAGCACGAAGGCCTTTGACCAGAAGGCGCTGCCTTCCAAGATCGCCGTTCTCCGCCAGCTCGGCGTGCCGTATCCGCCCATGGATGCCACGGAGATCAAGATGAAGGCTCTGGAGCAGGGCGTGAAGATCGCCACCGAGCTCAAGAAATCGAACATCGTGGTGCGTCCTGACAGCGAGATGGTGGCCGTGATCGCCTACCTGCAAAAGCTCGGCCAGTTCGAGCAGCCAACCGTCGAGGACGCACTGGCCAGGAAAGGACAGGGCATCCCCTTCCCGCTGGCCCCCATCATTCCTGACAACGGCCGCCGCACCACAGGCGCCGAGTAACCCCCGCTCCCTCCGCACCCCATGTACAAGCGCATCGTTTACGAAAACTGGCACCTCGTCGTGCCCGTCATCTCCTTCGCCACCACCGTGCTCGTCTTCGGCATCATGACCCTCCGCGGCATGCTGCTGCGCAAGGACAAGGCCAAGCACATGTCCAACCTGCCACTCGAATAATTCCCTCCCGCCATGGACTCCAAGCAGCCCACTCCCAGCAATCACGAGCCCGAGCTCCGCGACCACGTTTACGATGGCATCCAGGAGTATGACCAGAAGCTGCCCAACTGGTGGCTCTTCACACTCTACATCACCATCGCATGGTTCACCATCCACTGGCTCTGCTACTACCAGCTCGGCTTCGGCAGCAGTGACACCAGCATCATCGACAAGACCATGGCCGAAATGCAGAAGGCGCGCGACAAGCAGATGGAAACCATCACGGACGACCAGCTCTGGGCGCTCTCACGCGATCCCGCCACCGTGGAGGCCGGCAAGGCTACCTTCATGACCCAGGGCATGTGCGTGAGCTGCCACGGGCCCCTGCTGGACGGAATGCTGGCCGGAGCCAAGCTGCCCGGCCTGCCGCTGAACGACCAGGAGTGGAAGCATGGCGGCACACCCACGGAGATCTTCAAGGTCGTGCGCAAAGGCTCGCCCGACATCACCAAAGGCATGGCCGCCTGGGAGCAGGTGCTGGGCATGAAGCGCGTCAGCGAAGTCGTCGCCTTCGTCCTCAGCCACCACAAGGAAGGAGAGCCCATCACTCGTGCGGCGGATTCCCCAGGTGCCACCGGCGCACCCGCCGCCACCACAACCTCCACTCCTTCAACCACAGCCACACCGCCTGCTGCCCAATAAGCTGCGAGCCCCGCAAATGTCCGCACCCGCCCCCAACCTCGTCTCCCTCGGATCCATCAACGAAGATGGCAGCAAAAAAACGCTGCACCCGGCCGATGTGTCCGGGAAATTCACCTGGGGCAGAAGGGGCGTGGCTCTGGTACTGCTCGTCATCTACATCGCGCTGCCCTGGATTCCAGTGAACGGCTTCCCCGCCGTGTTTCTGGATGTGCTGAACCGCCGCTTCCACTTCATGGGCCTCACGCTGGCGGTCCAGGACCTGTGGGTGGGCTTCTTTCTCGTCACCGGCCTGGGCTTCTCCCTCTTCTACGTCACGGCGCTCTTTGGCCGCGTGTGGTGCGGGTGGACCTGCCCCTACACAGTGTTTCTTGAGCACATCTACCGCCGCATTGAGCGCTTGATCGATGGTGACGCCGCAGCCCGGCGCAGGCTGGATGCCGCACCATGGACGGCGGCCAAGATTGCCCGGCGCACACTCAAGCACGGCCTTTACATCCTGGCCTCCCTCCTCATCGCGCACATCTTCCTGAGCTACTTCGTCTCGCTGGAGAAGCTCTACGAGATGATGCATCACTCCCCGCAGGCGCATGCCATCGCCTTCGGCGTCATGCTCTTCCTCACCGCCGGTCTCTACGGCGCCTTTAGCTGGTTCCGCGAGCAGTTCTGTGTCATCATGTGCCCCTACGGCCGCATGCAGTCCGCGCTGGTGGACGACGACACCATCAATGTGGGCTACGACAAAAAGCGCGGCGAGCCCCGCGGCAAGGCCGGCACCACCGGCGCAGGCGACTGCGTGAACTGCCTGCGCTGCGTGAACGTCTGCCCCACCGGCATCGACATCCGCAACGGCCTGCAGCTAGAGTGCATCGGCTGCGCCGCCTGTGTGGATGCCTGCGACAGCATCATGCTGAAACTGGGCCGTAAACCCGGCCTCGTGCGCTACGATTCCCTCACCGCCTTCAATGGCGGCAAAACCCGCCTCGTCCGTCCCCGCATCCTGTTTTACACCGGCCTGCTTCTGCTCGGGCTGGGCGTGTTTGGCTTCTCCGCCAGCCGCATCGAACCCATGCGCGCCAATGTGCTGCGCATGCAGGGCTCACCCTATTACGTGACCAACAACACGGTCCGGAATCAGTTTCTGGTCCGCCTCATCAACAAGCGCAACGAGCCGCGCACCTTCACTCTGACTCTGGCCGGAGACCTGCCCGCAGGTCTGACCGCCGCAGGTGCCGATGCCCCGGTCACCATCGCCGCGCAGGGGGAGGAATTGAAACCCCTCATGATCACCCTGCCTGAGGCCGCTTTCAAAGCCCCCTTCAAGCTGAGCATCACCATCACCGACACGAAAGATGGCAAAAACTACCACACGAAGCCCTTCGAGTTTGCCGGCCCAGACCAACGACTCAATTCCAATGACTACCTCAATCCCCAGCAATATCTCCAGAAGTGACACGCCCGGGTTTCTCGCACGCCGGCCCTGGCTGTGGGTGGTGTTCGCCTTTGTGGTGCTCATCAGCGCCTGGAGCACCCTGTTCTACATCGCCCTGCACAATCAGCCGGAAGTCGTGCCCCTGAAACACTTGATTCCGCCTTCATGATCCAGATCGACACCAGCGCCGCGGCCTTCATGGCGGGCATCGTCACCAGCCTGCACTGCGTGGGCATGTGCGGGCCGCTGTCGTGCTCCTGGGCCATCGGGCCGAAGGGCGGTGGCTTCATGAGCGGCACGGCGCTTTACCATGGCGGGCGGCTGGTATCTTATGGTGTGGCGGGGGCTGTCGCAGGCACCCTGGGCGCGGTGCCTCTGGCATTCTTCCAGCATGGCGCGGGCATGGTTCTGCCGTGGATGCTGGTGCTGGCTTTCCTCATCGTGGGCCTGGGCCTGGACAAGTGGCTGCCCAAGCCCGGCTTTTTGACCCATGGCCTGCGCCGCGTGCAGACCGCCGCCTTCAAACTGAAAAGCACCCTTCGCGCCGCCATCCTCGGCCTCGCCACTCCCCTGCTTCCCTGCGGCCCGCTTTACCTGATGCTGGCCCTCGCCTCGGCGAATGGCAGCGCCACCCGCGGCGCGGGTTTTGCGGTGGCCTTTGGCCTCGGCACCCTGCCCCTGCTCTTTCTCGCGCAGACCCAGCTCCATCTGCTTGGCGGCCGCCTCCAGCCCGCCACCATGCGCAAAGTGCAGCGCGGCCTCGCCCTGGTGACAGCCGTCGTCCTGGCCTGGCGCCTGCGCGACACCCTGGACTTTGGCAGTTCGGCCGCCGCGAGCTGCTGCCATGCCATGAACTAATACCAAATAAAATGCAATGAACGCAACCTGCAAACACTGCGGCACCCCCGTTCCGGCCACCCGGAGCGACGGCTTTTGCTGCGCTGGCTGCCACTCGGTGCATGACGTGCTCCAGCAGCAGGGCCTGGAGCACTTCTACGATCTCAAATCCGGCCTGAACCTGCCCCCGGTGCCGCCGCAGGCCATGCGGCAGCAGGACTACGGCTGGCTGGAAACCGCCACGCTGGCTGCCGAGGCCACGCGTGAAAATGAGGACGTGGCCGCAGAGCTGTGCGTCTCCGTGCAGGGGCTCTCCTGCATGGCCTGCATCTGGCTCATTGAGCGCGTCTTCGCCAAACTCGGCGGCACGCAGATCCAGGTGGACATCTCCAGCGGCGAGCTGCGCATGGCCTGGCAGCCGGGCAAATTTCAGCCCGTGGAGTTTGCGCGTGAGCTCCAGCGCTTCGGCTACCTGCTGGGCATGGCCCGCGCGGATGCCGGCCAGAGCCGCGACAACACCCTGGAGCGCCGCACCGGCGTGTGCGGCGCCTTTGCCATGAACGCCATGGCCTTCTCTCTGCCCGCCTATTTCGGCATGCCGACGGACTTCCCCTTCGCCCGCTGGTTTGATCTGGTAGCCGCAGCCTCCGCCACGCTGGCGCTGCTGGTGGGCGGCAGCTACTTTGCGCAGCGCGCCTGGCATGCCCTGCGCGCCGGAGTGCTGCACATCGACACACCGATCACGCTGGGCATCCTGGCGGCGTATGCGGGCTCCATCATCGGCTGGCTCAGCGGCGAGCCGGGGCTCAAGTACTTCGACTTCGTGGCCATGTTCATCTTCCTCATGCTGGGTGGCAGGCTGGTGCAGCAGATGGCCGTGGCCAGAAACCGCCGCCGCCTGCTGCGCGACCCGTCCATTCCTGAAAAGGAAATGCTGGAGGCGCTGAAGGCCGGTGCCAGCTTCACCGTGAAGCCCGGCCAGGCCGTGCCCGTGGCCGCAAAGCTCACGGACGACCACGCCAGCATCAGCCTGGAGTGGATCAGTGGTGAAAGCGACTCCTGCAGCCGCAGCAGCGGGCAGCTCCTGCCCTCCGGTGCTTTGAATGCAGGCACACGTGCGCTGAATGCGGTGGCGCTGGAAGCCTGGAATGACTCCACGCTGCACAAGCTGCTGGAAGCCCGCCGCGGCGGAGACCAGCGCGACCTGCGTCTGGAAAAACTGCTGCGCGGCTACCTCGTGGTCGTGGTCCTTGCCGGAGTCGTGGGCGGTCTCGGGTGGTGGTGGCACACGGGTGAATGGACTCGCGCCCTGCAGGTGATGATCTCCGTGTTTGTGGTGTCCTGCCCCTGCGCGCTCGGTGTGGCGGCGCCGCTGGCAGACGACATCGCCGCCGCACGCGCTGCGGATCAAGGCGTCTTTGTGCGCACCTTGGGACTATGGAAAAAGCTCACGCGCCTGCGGCAGGTGGTGTTTGATAAAACCGGCACGCTCACGCTCGAAAATCCGCTTCTGCTCAATGCCGAGGCCTTGGAAAACCTGGATGCCACCGCACGCCAGATGCTGCGCCACCTGACCAGTGGCAACCTGCACCCGGTGAGCCGCAGCCTCTTTGACGCCCTGGGCGGCATGCCCGATGACAGCCTGAATGCGGAGGTGGTGGAAGAACCCGGCCACGGCCTGCGCTGCGAGCACGCGGGAGCCGTCTGGACCCTCTCACGCCCACAAGACACGACGGCGGACGCGATTTTCACCCGCGACGGGCAGACGCTCTGCGCCTTCCGTTTTCGCGATGCGCTGCGCGCCGAGTCTCTGGCGCAGATGGAAGCGCTGCAAGAGCGCGGCCTGCGCGTGAGCATCCTCAGCGGTGACCGCGAAACCAAGGTGGCCGCCATCGCGAAACAACTGCACCTTCGACCCGGGCAATGGCAGCACAGCCTCACGCCGGACCAGAAGGCGGCGTGGATCTCCAGCCACGAACCGCAGAGCACGCTCTACATCGGCGACGGTGCCAATGACAGCCTGGCCTTTGATGCTGCCTCCTGCGCAGGCAGTCCGGTCACCGGCCGCAGCTTCCTGGAGCACAAGGCCGACTTCTACTTCTTGGGCCACAGCATGCGCTTCATGAGCAGCCTGCTAGATATTGCCGCCACGCACCGCCGTGCCGTTCATGCTGTTTTCGCTTTCTCCGTGAGCTACAACATCATCACCGTCATCGTCGGCCTTGCCGGACACCTCAGCCCCCTGCTGGCGGCAATCTTGATGCCCCTGAGCTCCGTCGTCACACTCTCGCTGGTGGCGCTCATCTTCAGGCGTTCACAAAACGCCGCAGAGAAAAGCGTCCCCCTGCCAGAGCCGGTGTGCGTCACAGCGTAAAACTCACCGCCACGCCGCGGACCACTGCTTCGCAAAGTAGGTCAAAATCATGTCCGCCCCGGCACGACGAATGCCGATGAGCGATTCATTCATGATCTTCGTTTCATCGATCCATCCGCCTGCGGCACCGGCTTTGATCATGAGATACTCCCCGCTGACCTGATACGCCGCGATGGGCAGCGTGCTGGCGGCGCGCAGTTTGGCGATGATGTCCAGATATGGACCCGCGGGCTTCACCATCAGGATGTCCGCGCCTTCAGCTTCATCCAGCGCAGCTTCCCGCAGGGCCTCGCGCGCATTGGCCGGGTCCATCTGGTAGGTCTTCTTGTCTCCAGCCTTCGGCGCGGAGTCCAGCGCACCACGGAAGGGTCCATAGTAGGCGCTGGCATACTTGGCCGTGTAGCTCATGATCGACACGGCCTGAAATCCCGCGCCGTCCAGCGCGTCACGCAGCGCCGCCACGCGGCCGTCCATCATGTCGCTGGGAGAGACGATGTCCGCCCCGGCACGCGCATGGCAGACCGCCTGCTGGCAGAGCACGGCCACCGTTTCATCATTCAAGATGCGACCGTCATCCGTCACCAGACCGTCATGCCCGTCGCTATTGTAAGGGTCGAGTGCCACATCCGTGATCACGGTGAGAGTGGGGTGCGCCTTTTTCAGGGCGCGGATGGCACGTGGCACCAGGCCGTCATCCGCATGGCAGGCTTCTGCGCCGCGCGTTTTGAGTTCATCCGGAATGCGTGGAAACAACACCACGGCGGGAACGCCCAGCGCGTGCGCCTCTCCAGCTTCCTTCACCAGTCCCTCAATGCTCCAGCGCGTGCAGCCGGGCATGGAGGCGATGGGCGTGTTTTCGCCGCCTTCCTGAAGGAAAAGCGGGTAGATCAAATGGCCGGGCGTCAATTCCGTCTCGCGCACGAGATCACGAATGGCGGGAGACTGGCGGTTGCGGCGCGGGCGGATCGGAAGGTTCATCTGCCGTGAATATACGTGGACATGGTGCGGGCTCAACACCTGCCTGGCAAACGTTCATCTCGCGCGGCGCCAGCCTGGCCTCACCCTCCGGTTTTCACACAAACTTAGATCCTCATCGCGGCCTGCAGGGCGTTGAGTTCTTCGTCGATCTGCTCTGCGGACGGCTCCTCCAGGGTTTCGGCAATGCGGCTCCGCAGAATTTTCCGGAATGACTGGCGCAGGCGCTGCACGGACTTGCGCAGGGCTTCGGCGGTTTTGCCGCATTGCGGCACCAGCACGGCATAGTCGGGCGGCACGGCGTCGGGGGAAAGGAAGGGCTCCAGCATCTGAAACTGCGCACCGCGCCCGGCCGTGGATTCTGCTTCCGCCAGATCCTGCAGACTCAGGCGCAGCAAGTTCGTGGCCCAGGTTTTCTCCAGCGTGCTCTCAGGGGTCAGGTGATCGGCCAGTTGCTCGTGGCGGAAGAGCTCCTCGGCGCTGTCATCCAGGCTCACGTTTCGGGGCTGCTGCCGGGCGCCACGGTGTCGGCTGGAGAGAAAGTGCTGCAGCGCGGTGCAGAGGTAGGAGCGCAGCCTGCCCTTCTCGGCGTCCGCCATTTTCAGCGAGCCGAGCCGCAGCAGCCGGGCCAGGAAATCGTGCAGCGCATCGGCGGCGTCATGGTGGTTGAGCCCGCGCTTGCGGATGTAGCAGTAGAGCGGGTGATGGTAGGCGGTGCAGATCTGGTCGAGGGCGCGGCGCGACTCTTTTTCATCGCCACTTTTAAGCCTGGCCACCAATGTCCATTGAGTCGTTGGAAAGCGTCCGTCCGGCATTTTGGCGGACGTTACGCGTGCGAGTGCTCACAATGCAAAGAGAAATGCCCGGGCCGCCGGGTGCCTTGCCAGCAGCCAAAGCTGTGCTTTTCTCGGGACCATGCCGGACCCGCCAGCCCTCCCGCCTCCGCCTCCGCATCCGCCTCCGCATCCGCGCCCTGCCGCACCGGCCGCAGCCTTGTTTGATCTCGGGTTTTCCACCGTCGGAGGAGTGGCGCCAGCCACACTGCCGGCGGCGGAGCTGGGCGGCGTGCTGCCGGCCTGCAATCCTGATGCGGCGGCGCCCTATGTTTTTGGCGGCCAGATCGCACGCGGCGGGATGGGCAGCATTCTCGATGCCTATGACTGCAAGCTGGGGCGCAGGGTGGCGGTGAAGATCATGCTGGCGGAAATGCACGCCACCCCGGCGCAAAAGCAGCGCTTCATCAATGAGGCCGCGGTGCTGGCGCGGCTCACGCATCCCAATGTGGTGCCGGTCTATGACATCGGCCGGGATGCCGAGGGCCAGCTTTTCTACAGCATGAAGCGGGTGAAGGGCCGCACGCTGCAGCAGATCGCCAATGCGCTGCATGAGCGCGAGCCCGGCGCGGCGGCGCAGCATTCGCTGGACCGCCTGCTGACCATCTTCCGCAAGGTGTGCGATGCCGTGGCCTTCGCGCACAGCATGGGTGTCATCCACCGTGACCTGAAGCCGGACAACATCATGGTCGGAGAGTTCGGCGAGGTGCTGGTGATGGACTGGGGCCTCGCGAAAATCCTGGGCCAGGGAGATGAAGCCGCCCTCGGTGCGCCGGAGTCCGGTGCCTGGCATGCCTCCGCGTTCATTGGCACGCTGGAAGGTTCCGTCATGGGTACACCGCAATACATGAGCCCGGAGCAGGCGGAAGGCAGGATCGCGGACATCGGCACCTGTTCAGACATTTTTTCCCTCGGCGCCATCCTCTACACCATCCTGACCCTGCGCCCGCCAGTGGAGGGCAGCACGGTCGATGAAATCCTGCACAAGGTCTCCACCGGAAACATCACGCCGCCGTCCTCCATCGGAGAGGGAGGAGGGGAAGGCGGGGCCGGAGCGGCGGACAGAGTGGCAGGAGTGAAGCGGCTGCAGCCGCTGCCGCACTGCCCGGGCGGTCGAGTTCCAGAGGCTCTCTCTGCCGTGACCATGAAGGCGCTGGCGCTGAGGAAGGAGGACCGCTACTCCGACGTGGCCGCCTTCAGCGCCGATATGGAAGCGTATCAAAACGGCTTTGCCACCCGCGCGGAAAACGCCCGCCCCTGGCGGCAGATGAAACTGTTCTTGAGCCGCCACCGCGCCGCCTCCATCACCACGGCCTTTGGCCTGGTCATGATCGCCATCCTCAGCGCAGTTTTCACCCATCGGCTCGTGATCGAACGCAACCAGGCCCTGGCAAGCGAGGAGAAGGCCACAGGGGCGCTGGATGATCTGAAGAAGACGGCACCCACCTTTTACAGTCTGGCGCAGGATCGCTTCACTGAGGGCAGCCTGCCGGAGGCGCTGGAGCAGATAGGCTACGCCCTCAAGCTCGATGACCGTGCTCCCGCCTACCACCTGCTGCATGCCGACATCCTGGCCGCAGCCAACCAGCCCGTCGAGGCGGTGGCGGCCTACCGCCGGGTGCTGGCCCGGAGCCCACAAGATACCCGCGCGCGGAGCGGCCTGGATGTCTCACTGCGCGCGGCGGAGGAGCGCAAAAAGCTGCTGGCCAGCGAGCGGCAGCTCGTCGCCTGGTGGAAAGGAGACGGGGACGCCCGGGATGCCATCGGCGTGAGTCATGGCAGGCTCATGGGCGGCGTGAAATTTGCCGCAGGGCGTCACGACCGCGCCTTTGGGCTGGATGGCACCAGCGGCTATGTCTCCGTCCCATCCGGCCCAGCCTGGGACTTTGGAGAGGGAGACTTCACCCTCGCGTTGTGGGGCAGCTTCTCCTACTCCGGTCCGGACCAGTGCCTGCTCTCCAGCGGTGGCAATGGATCGCACTGGTTTTTTCAAGTCGTCCGCGGACACCTGGAACTGGAGATCGCCGGAGAGAAGCGAAAGATTTTCACCTCGCCCTATCTGGGTCTGCGTTCGGGGACCTGGCATCACCTGGCCCTCACCCGCAGTGGAGGTGCCCTGCATTTCTTTGCCGATGGTGTGGAAGTAGCCTCGGAAAACTGGAGCGGCGCCTTCCCGCCTACGGCCGCGCCCCTACTCATCGGCCACCGTGAAGGCGGGGGATACCTGAACGGCATGGTACAGGATGTGCGCATCTACCGCCGCGCTCTTTCTGGCGCGGAGATTCACAGCCTGCATGATCCCGCCACCGCGCTGGCCGATACCGCAGCCCCCGCACCTGTGACGGCCAAGCCTGAGCCAGTGACCGGCTCCACCTGGCAGGTGCCTGACAAGGCATTTCTGGAGGAGATGTGCCGCACTGGAGACGTGGAGGGAATCCGCAGCTATCTGCAAAGCCTGCAGCAGCGGCCCAATGGCGACCACTACCTGGTGCTGAAGGTGAATCACCCGCGCAGCGTCCTGCCGTGGGACATCGCCTGCATGCTAGGCACGCAGGAGGCCATCCTGCCGCCCTCCGGCTATGCCGTCTTTGCCGTGCGCCCCGGCCAGCCGCGCGTGCTTTCCCTCATCGCCCCGGGCTGTCTTAGCGTGCAGCAGGAGCTGGCTGGCTGGGCACCGCTGATCACCCTGCGCACCCTCGAGCTGGAGCCTCTCCGCCCTGAGAAATCCGCCAGCCTGAGCGGTCGTGTGCTTGCCGCCAGCGGGAGTCCCGCCGCCAAAGCCATCGTGCGCCTGTGCGACTACGGCGCCGTCACAGAAACCGCCGCAGACGGCAGCTTCAGCCTGCGCGGGCTTTCCCCCGGGCGCTACACCCTGCGCGCAGAAGCCCCTGGCGGCGAGCTCCAGACGGAGATCACCCTGGCGGAAAAGGAAAACGCCAGCCGCGATCTCACCCTGGGCGCCGCCACCACCGTGGGCATTCGCTGGGCCGTGCAGACCATGGAGGGAGACCCCTCCCTCACCGGCCCCGGAGTGCGCAGCGGGAAGGCGTGGTTCAGCGCCAGACACGGCTGCTTCATTTTTGACCGCGGCGCAGAGCCGCGCACGCTCCCACCCGCCAGCACACGCCCCAGTGAAGACGGCAGCGAGGGTTTCTTCATGGAGGACTTCCGTATTCTGCCCCTGAACCGCGGCCGCATGAACGGCGGCGCCATTGATCTGGACCGCTTCCGAACCATTCCGGACGGCACCCTCACCTGGCAGATACCCAATGCCCTGCGGCACAACACCGGACTGCACAACGAAGGCCGCCCCTTTGACAAAGTTTTCGCCGCCAGCCTGGAGAAGGCGGATGACATCGGTCACTACCCCAGGCTGGACGGCTTCCCAGTTTTCGCCGGAGAGGTCTATACCGTCCGCTGCCTTCACCGCGACTGCTTTGCCAAGCTGGAAGTGCTCGGCATCGTCGGGCCGGATGGCAAGCCCTTCCAGCCCTACCCCAGGACACACTGGCAGGACTTCCAGGCTCACAAGCAGGCAGAGAGCGCCCAGACCGCCCAGCTCAGCGCGCCGAAGGACGGCCGCCTGCACTGGGACATGGCGCGGGACTACAGCAGCGAGCACAATCCAAACGGCGCCTGGAGCTACGGCAGCCGCTGGTCCACCCAAGGAGACGGCTTTGAGCTCTCCCCTTACATTCTTAACAAGCTCTTCTGGCTGCCAGACAGCCGCACCATGTCCCCCAGCATCCGCAAAGGCCCCGTGGTGTGGCCGCATGACAATCAGCTCTGGGGCACCAAGGACAGGTCCGGCATTCCCGCCATACGCTGGACCTGCCCGGAAGATGGCAGGTATGAAATCAAAACCCTCTTCAGCGGGTATGACAGCCGCGGCGTGAATGTCATCCTGCACGTCATCGCTTCAGGCAGGCCGCTCTTTACCGGAGAAATCCACCGCTCAGGGGAGGTGCGCCCTTTCAACACCACGCTGGACCTCAAGAAGGGTTCCTATGTGGACTTCGCCGTCTCCTGGGACAAGCAGGCCGCCGGCGCCAACCCGGAATTCAACTGGACCAAAATCCAGGCCGTGATCACCCCCGCCAGCCCGGCAGAGGCAAAGTGACAGCGATAAGATCCCGCTTCAAAAAGCAGATCGTGTGTCACATCGGCGGCGAAGGCCGGTATTGGCAGGTGAGAAACCCGCACAGCCGTCGGCCCTTCGGGCGCCAGGCGCTCCTTTGCACCACACCATCCCCGCCATGTCCACCGCCCGCTTTACCACCCTCTTCATTTTCGCGCTAGGCCTGCTGTCCGCCTGCAATGCCCAAAGCACTGCCGGAACCGCGGCACCTGAAGCGCTGGCGGCTGGACGCTTTCAGGTTTCCATCTCCCCGCAGTGGCGGGTGGCGGAGGGAGAAGAGGAGGCCGCACTGAAAGCCGAAGTCAAAAAAGGAATGGATCAAATGATCGAACGCTACCGCAAGGATTCGGGGGGCGATCTGCGCACGCTGGGCATCCAGGACTTCGCGGCGGCGCAGCTCGCTGCCAGGTCGGGCTGGTTCATCGTTCACGAGATCAAAATCCCGCCGCAACAAAACTACTATGAGGACATGCAGGCGGAGAACCGAAAGAAGATCGAGTGGGGCATCCAGCAGGGAATGTTTCTGAGGGCGAGCGAAAACGGACTGGTGACGCTGGGCGGGCACAAATTCATCAAGACAGTCATGCAAAACCGAGGCGGTGGCCGCACCATCACACTGGCCTACTGGACGCCGCAGCAGCCCGCCCTCGTCACCCAGATCCTCGTGGTGCAGAACAACGACAATGCCGAGGTCAGCGCGCAGGTGGATGCGGCCATCGCCACCGTGACCGTGAAGTAAAACAACGAGAAGCGCCCCAGGCAACCAATCTCATGAACTCAACCACTTCATTCCGAAACACACTCGCGGCATGCCTGCTGCTGGCTGCGGGTGCCGCACACAGCCAGGAGAAAAAGGACCCGCCGGACTCCGCCGCAGGTGAAGTCAAAACCGTGATGCTCGCCAAGTTTGCGCTGAAGGTGCCGTCTGCGTGGCCGGCCTTTTCCTCAGCGGACACCATTGCGCTGCGCAGCCAGTTTCTGGTGCAGAGCAAACAGATCTACCAGCAGTACTCCGGCAGTGCGGATGACCCCGCCAAATCAGTGGATGTGGCCGCATTCCACCTGGAGCCGGATGATGGCGTGCTCATTGCCGTGGCGCTGAGCATCCCGCCGCAGGCGGACCTCATCAACACCCTGCGGCGCGAGGCCGGACAGAAGGCGGAGTGGGGCGTGCAGCAGGGATACATCCGCCAGTATCTCGGTCTCGTCGCGGTGGATGATGGCGAACTGAGCGGCTTCTACATCAAAAGCATCGGCAAAGGAGGCGGCGTGGAGGTGAGCGGCGGGCTGGAGCATAAAAAGTTAAAGAACACACTGATCCAACTGACACTCATCGCCCCGAAATCCTGGGATATGGAAAAGGCCGTCAGCACACTGAAGCCGCTGCTCAAATCCATCCGCCTGCCGGGAGAGGCCAGTGAAAAAACACCGGCGAAACAGCCATGACGAACCACGAACACACGAGCACAGCGATCTCGACAAGCCGGACAAGTCCTTCCGGTGGATCCGCCCACTTTCCACCTACATCCAACCATACCCACACGCTCATGAACCCGATCACCCAGTCCTCCATCATTCTGCTTGCAGCCTCCCTGCTGCTTTCCTCCTGCTCAGCGCCCCGGCCGCTGCAGGCCGCGCCCGCCGTCACGCACAACACAGGAGCCTCCACCGCGCGCACGGTTTGGCAGAAGGAAGTACCCGCCTCTGCTCCGGCCATGAGTGACCATGAGCTCATGTCAAAGGTCAACCGGGCCTCTGATCCGAACACATCTGCCGCAGAAAGAGCGCGCCTTATGAAAGCCATCATGAACTCCTCCAACCACATCGAGGGCGTCATCCAGCAGTGAGCTTCACGCTTGGCCACACCAAATCCAGCACGTCAGCCTTTCTCTTTTCCTCCACCTCCCATGACCACACCTCCCTCCATCCGCAAAGCCGCAAACTTCGCCGCCATCATCGCACTAGGCCTCAGCCCCTGCGCGTGTACCAGCACGAGCACCATGGGGCGTGAGTTTGATGTGTCCAAGGCCAGCCAGATCGTGAAAGGTAAAACAACCTCCTCAGAGGTGGAGGCCCTGCTGGGCGCTCCGCTGCGCAAACTGCCGGGAGGTGTCAACATCGCCGGACTGCCGGCCGGCGCGCCCTGCTGGTTTTACTGGCATGAAGCCACCCTGGTGAAAAAGACCCTCTCTCCGGGAGGAACTGTGGCCTACATGCTGCTGCCAAACCTCCTGACGCCGGATCCGGAAATCATGTTCAAGAAGCAAGGCACGCCACTGGGACCCAGCAAGAAGCTGTGGGTGACTTTTCCCCCCCAGATGATCGTCAACGGTGTGAAGACGGAGGTCCGGGAACGCCCCGTGGGAGCTCAAACCAGCAAAAAGCTCTGAGGACCGCAGGGTCTTTCTCTCCAGTCCCGCATCATGATGAAACACATGGAGCCCTCATGGTGAAGCATCATCTGAAGGGATGCTGATAAAAAAGGTGTTGGAAGCACACGGTCATGTTCCCGGCCATGTCTTCAGGTTGTCGTGTCTGCATGCCCACCACGTTGCGGGGTTCAACGTGGTGGCAGAGGGGAGATTTGAACTCCCGAGTCAAAAATCACAATCCACGCACGTCCAATAAAGTTTTAATTCATTGTTATTGAGTCATTTAATTTTAACCGGACATTGCTGGACAATACTGGATGTTCTTAGCTATGTTCACAGGTGGCCAGCCTCTGGAAACATCCTGAAAGCAAATTCTTCTTCGCATGCTTTACCGACCGTACAGGTCGCCGGCTGAAGCGCTCTACGAGGGAGACCAACCGTGCAAATGCACAGAAGATTGCCGACGGCTATGAGTTGGCCGCAAGGCAAAAACAGACGGTCCGGCAGATCAGGACTGTCATTGGCGAACTGCACAAGACAATTACAGGCCAGGATGTTGCCACACTCACCTTTCGAGAACATTGCGACAACTGGCTGGCTGAAAAGAAAGGCACCGCGCCTGCAACGCTCGTTTTCTATCGGGGATCGGTGAAGAAGTTCCTCACGTTTCTTGGAGAACGAGCGGATTCCGACATCAGCGAAATTGATGCAAAAACCATCCTCGCCTATCGAAACGAACTCATCACCTTGGTCAGCCCCAAGACAGTCAATCATGACATGAAGACAGTAAAAGCGTTGTTCAAAGCAGCGCGACGAGACCATCTACTGGTAGATGATCCAACGGAATTCATCGAAACCGTGAAGGGACGCACAGAGGCCAATCGGCGTCCTTTCACCATGGAGGAGGTAAAAAGGGTATTGGCCATCGCCAATGATGAATGGAGGAGCATGATCCTGTTCGGGCTGTACACTGGCCTGCGCATTTCAGATGTGGCAATGTTGCGTTGGTGCAATGTGGACTTGGAGAAGAAGGAAATCACAATCATCGTGCAAAAGACAGGCAAGTCGCTGATTCTTCCCATCGCTGCCCCCCTGGCATCTCATTTGGAATCCATACCCTCCTCAGACGATCCACGCGCACCTTTGCACCCCAAAGCTAACGGCACCTGGGAAAGGGAAGGCCGAACAGGCAGGCTTGGAAACCAATTTTCCGAACTACTGATAGACGCGGGCTTGCGCAAACCATCGCCAAACGCGAGTCCGAAGAAAGGACAAAAGGCTCGCCGTGAAACTCAAGAGCTTTCGTTCCACTGTCTGCGTCACACCGCCATTTCACTGATGAAAGAAGCAGGCATTCCAGAATCCGTGGTCATGGCGATTGTTGGCCATTCGAGCAAGGAGGTATCAGCCCGCTACACTCATGTCGGAAGCGAAGCAATGCAGAAGGCGGCAGACGCACTTCCTGATATTATGCTCTCGCACAAAACATGAGATATTTGCAGGCGGAGCCGAAATGAATAGAACCGTATCGCGATGAACATTCCTGATTCCCCTGCCCCATGGGCACTAGCCCTCGCAAATAATCTCAGTACGGATCATTGGAACGCGCTCAAGAACCCAGGAAAATTCACATCTGAAGAACGAAAAAATGCAGCAAGAATCATTCAGGCACTAGTCGAAGTGGGAGCAAGCGAAGTCAACAATCCCAGGAACGCTAAGCGGGGTCCAAAACCACGTGGAAAATCCAATCAAACAGATGACGACATTGCGAGTCTTTGGTCATGTATTCGCATGATTCTGGAACTTCCGAGTAAAACGAGCCTTCCGTCAATTTCCACAAAAGCAGGTTCTGTGCTCCAGCATTCACGAGCTTTCATGGAGAATCACTTATTGCTTACAACTGAAGAAGCCAGGATTGTTCAATTTCACCTAATGTCTTGGAGTCGAGCAACCCCCGACATTTCTGAAGAATGCAAAAATTTGCCCAGACCCATCAAGGAATTGAATCCGCCGGTCAGCCTTGATTTTTGGACCTGTTCCGACTCCCCTCAAGAAAAAGTTGGAGATAGTCGCCCAGAACGCTCAAAGCGCACCCAACATCTAGATGCAACATTCGTAAACCTCGTTCGCCTGATGGAATTGCACAAAGCTCCATTGCTTCATGACGAACGCGTAACAATTTTCACGGATGATCGTGACGAAGAGTGGCGTCACCTGGAATTTCATGAATTCAACTCCCCCCAAGAACTAGGTCTCAAGAAAAAAGACATTCTATGGACAGTCATCGGGAGACTGTTCCATCTGAAGACAATCCTTCATCAAGCCAGCTTTGCTTGGTCTCCTAATGACGCAGAGCACCTAATATTTGAGCTGGAAAATGCGACCAGACCATTTGGGCAATCACTAAAAAAATCTGGAATTGATCCGTCACTAAAAAAAACTGAGATTGATCCCGTCATCGCTAATCTTAGCACACTGAAAAGAATCATTGTTTCCTCATCGGATCGTCAAGGCATTGGCCCTTTCAGCTCTTTTCTTTCTTCGTTCATTTATAAATCGTTTCCGCTCCCGGCGTTACCGGGTCAGATCGTAGCAGGCTAACCCCTTGAGTCGCATCTTCGAGACCCTGCAAAAGTGTCGCACGAGGCACGAGATGCAGCAGAAAGACCCGGCAAAAAAGGACCTGCAATTCCCTGTCCATCCGCGTTATAAAGACTTGAGAGGTCGGGCTTTACCCCGGCCATTTTCATCCACCCACATGCCCCGGCGAACCCATTATTCGCCCTGCATTGACCGGGTCATCGTCTGCGCACTGTATCACGAAGGCCGGCGGCTACGCCGTCCCATGACGCGACTGGTCAACGATCTGCTCACCTCATCCCTGCAACACACGCAGGGATGGAGCATCGCTGCCACTCAGATGAGCGTCCCGGCTCAGGGCCGCATTCAGGAGACTGGCACCACCTGCTAGCCGCTCTACGTCGTCACAGCACCCACTTCACCCACCCGGTTCTCTCGCAAGAGGGCCCGGGTGTTTTGTTGTCGGGGCCATGTGGCGGCTTCTTCCCCCCAAGCACACCCACCCCAAATCAGGAGACACACCACCATGGCCATCAAACTCAGCGCCAACTACAGTAAAAAACTCGGCCTGCCCCAATACAGCAGCCACAGCTTCAGCGCCTCCGTTGAAGTCGAACTCAACGATATCAGCCAGGTCGAAGCCGAGGTGCAGAAGCTCTATCAGCTCCTGCAGCAGTCTGTCGATCAGGAAATCCAACAACCTGGCTTTGTCCCGACTGCCAACACCAACGGCAACAGCCGTCCAGCGCCCCAGCAAAAAGGACGAGCCCAGCCGGTCAACGGCAGTGGTCGCCCGTCTGCGTCATCTAGCGCCGACCGCTGGAACTGCACCGACGGTCAGCGCGGGTTCATCCTGCGCATCGTCAACGAAAACCCCGGCATCACCAAACAGGTGGCGGAGGATCTGTCCCAGCAGCTCTTCGGCATCGGCGTCAAGCAGCTCAACAAGATGCAGGCCTCCCAGTTGATTGAGGACCTGCTCGTCATGGCGGGGAAGCCCGCTCCACGCCAGACCCGCTGGCAGCAGCAACCCACAAACGCCCAAGCCGCATGAACACGCCCGCTGCCTCAAATCCAGAGCGCAGCGAGCAGGACGTCCTCACCGCATTGCAGGCAACGGTGTCAGCTTCCCGGCTGTCACTGTTCCTGCAATGCCGGTTGAAGTTCTACTTCCGCTACGTGCTCAAGCTCAAGAAGCCCAAGACAGCCTCGCTCCACCTCGGCAATGCGGTTCACGCCGTGTTGAAGGCCTGGAACAAGGCACGCTGGCTGCAGCAGCCGCTCTCACTCAAGGTGGTCCACGAGACCTACCAGACAGCCTGGGCGGACAACACCGAGGGATCTGTGAAATGGGAACCCGGGGAGGAAGAGGACGACAAAACCACCGGGTGGCGTCTTCTCGATACCTACCTGCGTGAAAGCCACCTCCCTGCCGCCATCAAACCTGACGCCGTGGAAGTCCCGGTGGAGGCTGATCTAAAGCAGCATGGCCTGCCCCGCCTGATCGGCATCCTTGATCTGGTGCAGCAACGCCAGATCATCGACTACAAGACCAGCGCCACGACTCCCAACGCCGACAAGGTCGCCCACACCACGGAAATCCAAACCTGCAGCTACGCCATCCTGTACCGGCACAACACCGGCGCACAGGAAGCAGGTATGCAGCTTCATCACCTGGTCAAACTCAAGAACCCCAAGGTGGTCATCACCACGTTGCCCTCCATGAGCCCGAGCCAGGAAACCCGGCTGTTTCGGCAAATGGAAGCCTACCTCGAAGGACTGCAGCGCCGCGACTTCATCCCTTCGCCTGGGATGCACTGCTCAAGCTGCGAGTTCTTCAACGAATGCCGTCGATGGCATTGAACTCTGCTGTAGGCCGGCGCTCACGACGAGCGCCGGCCTGTGGCTCATCCCCACACTCACCATGAAACATCTCATCCTCATCACCGGCCTGCTGATGCTGTTCGCCCCGAACATGCACGCTGGCTGGTTCTTCGACGATCCGCCGCCCCCACTGCCGGACCTTGGTCCGGAATACCGGGCCAAGATCTCCAAGCTCGAAGAACGAATGTCGGAACAGCAGGCAAACGCCGACCGCTGGAAGATTGCCACCGGCAGTCTCGCGTGCGGAGCTCTGCTGTTGTTTGTCATCGGAACGGCCCTCGGGGCCAAAACCCGCCAGCACTATGATGGAACAACAAGACTGGGACGAACAGTCCCCACCGCAGCCCCGTCAGCTCCCAACGGTGCCCGCCACCACGTGGGCGAAACAGGTCAGTCAGATCGTCGTCAAACGATGGCAGCCTGAGCCGCTCAGCGAACCGGTGGTTGATCAGGACCTGCCGCAGCTCAGTGCCATTGAGCGTTCGGCAGAAGTTGTCTGCTTCACCTGCCGACGGTTTGAATACTGGATCTCACCGCGGGGCATCCTCCGCGAATGGTTTAAGTTCAACCTGCGTCTCGCCCTTGGACTTGCGGTGCCCGCCTTGCTGGTGGCACCGCTGGTCACGCTGACATTGAAGCAGTTCAATGTCTGGATCGATCTCATTACGCGGACCACCTCCAACATGGTGCTCGTCCCGCTTTCAGCGCTGCTGGTCATCGGCCTCATTTGCGGGCTGATTTCCATCGGCAAATCGATCCTCACAATGCGCATGCGCCAGCAGCACCAACGCAGGGATCCTTACAACTACTGACGCGGAACCCACGACACAACACCCCACCCCCTGAGCCGGATGATCGCAGGATCGTCCGGCTCTTTTCATTTCAAGAAAGGAACACAACTCATGGAAAGCATCACCCTGTACTTTCGCGAAGGTCCCTCCGATAAAGTGTACCAAGCTAGCATCTGCCCCAAGGATGACGGCTATCACGTACACTTCGCTTATGGCCGTCGCGGCACCACCCTCAGTACCGGCAGCAAAACACAAACGCCGGTCGCTTACCCGAATGCCAAGGGAATCTACGACAAATTGATCCGGGAAAAAATGACGAAGGGCTACAAGCCCGGCGCCGACGGAGTCGTCACTGCGCCCCCCGAGTCTCAAAACCAGCACACCGGCATTCACTGCCAGTTGCTCAATCCTCTGCATGAGCAGCAGCTCGCTCAGGTGCTGCTCAATCCGGACTACTGGATGCAGGAGAAGATCGATGGCCGCCGGCTGCTGATCAAAAAGGAAGGCGGCCGGATCACAGGCATCAACCGCCTGGGATTTCCCACCGCCGTCCCTGAACCCATCGCTCGAGATGCCGCCAAATATCCCCGCGACTTCCTCCTCGATGGTGAAGCCGTGGGAGACACCTTCCATGCCTTCGACTTGCTCACCATCGGCCCCGAGGACATGCGTCCTTTGGGCTTCTCGGTGCGCTATTTGCGGATGCGCGACATGCTCAACGCCTTCGACCATCCGCACATCCGTTTGGTCGAGGTCATCTTCCCATCTGAAACGGCTGGCCAGCTCCAGCGGTTCAAGCAGGAAGGAAAGGAAGGCGTGGTGTTCAAACACAAGGACGCTCCGTACATTGCCGGCCGCCCCAACAGCGGTGGCAGCCAGCTCAAGTACAAGTTCCACGAGACAGCTTCGTTCATCGTCACCAAGGTGAACGGCAAGCGCAGCGTTTCGTTGATCCTGTTCGACGGCGAGAAGGTGCGCCCCGCTGGCAACGTCACCATTCCACCCAACCACGATGTTCCTGAACCGGGAACCGTGGTGGAGTGCCGCTACCTGTACGCGTTCAAGGAATCCGGCAGCATTTACCAGCCGGTTTACCTGGGAGCGCGTCCCGACATTCGCGCCGCCGAATGCACCACCGCCCAGCTCAAGTACAAAGCTGACGCTGAGGTTTAGTAGAAAACGACAATCCACGCTCATGCCCAGGTGCCCTCATCGGTGCCTCGGCCTGTCCGCGTACAACCCAAAGCTCACACATGAATCCCATTTCACTGCCCATTGCGGAGTTAAAACCCGCACTCGTGGGACTCGGCAAAGTGGTCAATCCACGATCCTCGCTGCCCGTCCTGCAGCACGTTAAAGTCGAACGTACGACCGATGGCTGGATCGCTCTCACGAGCAGCGATCTCGACCGTTTTGTCACCGTCCGGCTCGAACAACCGTCCATAGGGCCTGCCATGGCCGTGCTCGTCCCCCATGAGCAGCTCGTTCAGCTCGCCAAGAACAGCGACCGCAACGAGCACCTGCTCATCGACCCCACGCCGGGCGGTCCCGTCATCAAATTCGCCCTGGCTCAGAGCCTCGGTGAACAGAAGGTAAAGCCCATCCCGCTGACGGAGTTCCCGGTGACGCCGCGCATCCAGGCCGAGGCCATTCCTCTGCCGCCAGAGCTGCGCCGCTCCATCCACGAAGCGATGGAGTGCGCCAGCCTCGACGAAACACGCTACGTCCTCACCGGCACGTTTATCGACGCCAGCAATCCGAAAGCCCACTACATCGTGGGTACCGATGGCAGGCATCTGTACAGCGCCAACTCCTTCGCGCTGCCACTTAAGCACTCCGTCCTCATTCCCAACAACAAGTTCCTCGGCTGGAAGGAGTTCAACAACGACGGGGAATGGCAGCTCAAGGCAGACGACAAAACCGTCCAGATCAGTAGCCGGCGCTGGCGATTCGTCACCAAGCAGATCGACGGCAAATACCCCGACTGGCGCGTGACGGTCCCCAACCCGAGCGACGCCAAGACCCACATCACCCTCGCCCCGGCCAAACTGGATGCGCTCATCAAGCTTATCCAGCGCATGCCTTGCCACGATCCCGACAAATACCAGACCATCGGCCTAGAGTGCCAGCAGGGGCAGTTCATGCTTCTCGGCAAGGACACCTCTGAAACTCCATGGACACGGGTTCCGGTTCCCGATGCCAAGGTCGAAGGCCAGGAGGTTTCCATCTTCCTGTGTCGGCGTTTTCTCATCAAGGCGCTCGAATACGGCCTCAACACCATCAGCCTCAATGAGGAAATTAATCCTCTGCGGTTCCACAACAAAGGCCGGCAAATGATCGTGATGCCCCTGCGCTCAGATGGCCCCGCCTCCAGACAATCAGCAACCCCACAACCCGCAACAGCGAACCTGCCGCCATCTCGGTCTGTTCCGCTGCGTGCACCACCAAACCAACCCATGATCACCCATCCCACCTCCGAAGGTCCCGCAACCGGCGAGCCCAAATGCGCCACGGAAGAAGTCATCGACCTGACCTTGCTCCTCCGGGACAAGCTCAACGAAGGCTTCAATCTGCTGCGTGAGCTCTCCATCAAGCTGAAGGCCATCAACCGTGACCAGAAGACGAGTTCACGGGAGCTGAATTCCGTACGCTCCACCCTGCGCTCATTGCAAGGCCTCAAGCTGTAATTCACAACCAACGCACCACTAGGAGCCAGGCGTGCCTCATCAGCGTGCCTGGCTCCTGTCGTTTCATGAAACGCATCTCGTCCATCGTCTTCGACCGACACGAGCGTCCCAAGCGAGCCACCATCATCACGCCACTCGGCACCATCAAGGTCGAGTGGCGGGAGGTGGCCGGAAATCGCTACTGGACCAGCTCAGGCGAGCTGCCTGCCAAGCAGCTCGCCGTGCCCGTCATCCAAAGAATCGAGCGTCTCTTTTGCTGACGCTCTCAACCTCAAACCCATTCCATCATCATGATCGCAAACCTTGAACCACAATCCCTCATCAACACTCCCAGACATCCCAATCTAATCCTCCACTGCGGTGCACACAGCGTGGATCTCGAAGAAGTTGGCAAAGTCCGCACACCGCGCTCCACCACGAGCTGGTGTCCCATTCCGCACCATCAGCTCATCACCACCTTGCAAAGAGCCCTGGCCACCACCAATCTGCGCATCGGCACCCAGGCCCATTCCTTGTCCCATGAGGGACAGCGATATTTCGGGCTCATGGAGGTCCATGCGCAGAAAGCTAATAACGACTACTGCTGGGTGCTCGGCCTGCGAAACAGCCATGACAAGACCTTCCCCGCCGGCATCGTTGCCGGGGCTGCGGTCTTTGTTTGTGACAACCTTTCCTTTTCAGGAGAGATCAAATTCGCACGCAAGCACACCCGATTCATCAATCGAGACTTGCCGCAGTTGGTCTTTCGCTCCATCGGACAGCTGCTGGCCAAATGGCACGATCAGGATAAGCGTATCACCGCTTACAAAGAGACGGAGATCAGCGACACCCAAGTCCATGACCTCGTTATCCGCGCAACGGATGTTGGCGTGTGCAGCAACCGCCTCATCCCGCCCGTGCTTCACGAATGGCGCGAGCCACGTCACGAGGCGTTTGAAGGGCGGAATGTGTGGAGCCTGTTCAATGCTTTCACGGAAGCGCTGAAGGAAGGCAGCCTCGCGGAACTACCCAAGCGCACCGAAGCGCTTCACGGTCTGCTCGACACCCATGTCGGGCTGGCCGCATGATAAAGAAAATGGAAAGAGGTTCGGCAGGTGCCGGACCTTTTTCTTTTAGCTATCACAACATTTTAATTCGCCCACGGGTGAGAACAGCCTCTTTAGCAGCGCGAGAACAAACGATTGCTCGCTCACGCAATCGAAGGCGTCCGAGCCTACGGCATTGTTTACGCGGTAGGGCCCACTAGTTACCAATTCTCTTCGAAAGAACCTTAGCCCGCGCGATTGCCTGGAATTTTTGTTTAGTGGTGAGAACGGTTTCGTATTTTTGCATGTTGCTGCGGGCATGCGCACTCCCAGATTGGGACGCGATATACCACCACGCATATCCTTCGATGATATCTCTCTCGACAGCGTAGCCATTCGCGTAGGCAACGCCTAGGTTGCTTTGAGCACGGCTGCTTCCTCTCTTTGCAGCCAGGAGATTCCACCTGAAGGCTTCTTCATAGTTGACCTTGGTTCCTTTGCCAGTGGAATACTGGTGAGCGAGCTGACTCTGAGCGCTCAAGTCTCCGGCTTCGGCCGATCGCAGCAGTTCCTGAAATCCATCCTTCTTGACGATATTCTCTGAAGGTGATGGTTTATTTGTAGCGGACTCTTTCGGTGGTGCTGGCTTCGGAGGGGGCTCCTGTGCAGGGACCGCTTTTACGGTCGGTCCAGGTGTCTGGTTGTCGTTGGCATTCTGAACAAGAACTGAAGAGGCAACGCTGGAGCTTGGCTGCAAGGGAGGGGCTTCCGGTGGTGAGTTCTCATGGCGGGGGGAATAGATCTGTTGCTCGCCCCATACCCTAGAGGGGCTTTCCGTATTCGTGTTTGGACGCCAAGCTGGCTCCATGCTGCTCGTTACGAAATAAAGTAATGCACCGATAAACACACAAGTCATGATTAACATGGTCCAAGCGAAGCCTTCAGCTCGATCCTTGGGCGGCGGCACATCTGCAGGTTTGTTACTCGGCGGGTTTCCTTGCTTTGATTGAGCGGGTTCAACGCGCTCCTGCGTTTCCGGTCGACCTGGGTGTTCCTGCTGGCTTAGTCCCCTTGGTGAAGGTTGTTCAACCAGTGGATCTTGGTTTCCGCGCGTAATCGGAGAGGGCGGAGCGTAGCGTTTTGAAGCATCGGGCGTTATTTCAACTGCTGCAATCTGCTGTGCTTTCTCCACTGCAGGAGTGGGCGGCTCTTGCGCATCTGCTTGAATCGGAGCTGCGGGTGAATTCTGAACTCCTCCGCCGGGCGGTACCAGAGGAGGCGCTTCAGGGAGCAAGATCTTGTGTTTCATGTGGAGTGGAAAATCTCCAGGGCTTCAAGCGCAGACGTGTTTCATGAATTAAATCTGGCGATTTGAATATGGCTGTTGGCAACCTGTGCCAAGAAGTGGACACCAGGTTCGATTCGTCCCGCGATGATGATTTCTGATAACGGTCTGGAAATGAGCCGCTCGACGGTTCGTTCGAGGTGACGTACGCCATATTCTTTGCTGGAGCCTTGGGCAATGAGCAGCGCCTGCGACTCGGGTGTAAGTTCGAGGGTGATCTTTTTGCTTTTCAGTCGTTCATTCAAACGATCAATCATCAGTGCCAGAACCTGCTTCACTTCTTCGGAACCGAGAGGTTTAAACGGAACAATGTCTGTTAATCGATTAATGAATTCCGGACGGAAAAGCTTTCTGGCATCTGCAAGGACACTCTGTTCAAGCCTGTCGCCCGGGTTTTCCTCATCATCAGCCTGTTGAAATCCGATCGAAGTCTTGCCCTCAGACGCCCCAATATTCGAGGTCATGATCATGATGGACTCACGAAAATCGCAACGAACCCCATGAGAGTCCGTAACAAATCCGTCGTCGAAAATCTGGAGGAAAATGTCCAGGATCTTTGGATGTGCCTTTTCAACTTCATCTAACAAAATTACACTATGTGGCTGGTTTCGGACCCGCTCGGTGAGCTGGCCGCCTTGGTCGTGACCGATGAATCCTGGCGGTGCACCGAGCAGTTTCGAGACGCTGTGTGCTTCCATCAGCTCTGACATGTCAATCCTGATGAGCTTCTGTTCGCTCCCGAACAAGCACCCGGCCAGTGCCTTTGCGAGCTCCGTCTTGCCTGTGCCACTGGGGCCGGCGAACAAAAACACTCCAACGGGCCTTCCACCCTGCCTGAGTCCCGAGCGTGCCAGGCGAATTGCCTCACTGACCACCTCGATGGCCCGGCGTTGTCCTTTCACTCTATTTTCGAGATCAGTCTCCAGACGCAGCAATCGAGCTGACTCGTCCTCGGTCAGGTCACCAACGGGAACCTTGCATCGATGGGCCACAGCGGCTGCGACATCGGTGCGCTCGATGGAGAGTCCAGTTTTGCACCGGGCTCTGAAGTCACCCGAGAGGGAACGCATCCGGGACTGGGCGCAGGCCTGATCGAGCACATCGATGGCTTTGTCGGGCAACCGATGAGCAGGCAAATAGCGAATCGTCAGGTCAACAGCGGCTTCTATTGCTTCGGCACTGATCTTCGCACCATGATGACTTTCCATTCGTTCCCGCAGGCCTTCCAAGATGGCAACAGCCTCGTCGCGGGATGGTTCGGGGACTTCGATGATTTCGAATCTTCGGGCGAGGGCGGAGTCCGTCTCAATAAATTTCCGATATTCCTGTGTTGTCGTTGCACCGATGACGGAAATCTCTCCGCGCGCCAAGGCTGGCTTGAGCAGGTTGGCTGCATCCATGGCTGATCCTGAGCCCTGTCCTGCACCTACCAGTAAATGGATCTCATCAATAAACAATATCAGCTCGGGATCCCGGCGTGCGCGGGCTATTAGGGATTGTAAACGTTCCTCCATGTCCCCGCGGAGACTTGTGCCGGCAATCAGGCTACCCATGGAGATCTCGAAAATGCGTTTGTTCGCAACGCCGGCCGACATGGTGCCGTCGGCGATGCGCTGCGCCAGACCTTCTACCACGCCTGTTTTGCCGACTCCGGCTTCGCCGATGAGTATGGCGTTGTTCTTGCGACTGCGTGAGAGCACCTGAACCAGTGAGCGCATCTCGTCTTTGCGTCCGATTACCGGAGACAAGCAGCCATTCTTCGCCAGTTCAGTCAGGTCGCGTCCCCATCGATCCCAGGTGCCTTTGGGTACTGGCTTGTTCTCTGGTGCGGGAGGGGGCTGCTGCTTTTCGAGACCTTTCCCTCTGAGAATCTCCGGTGAGGCTCCGATGTCAGGCCGTGGTGCGCCACAGGCTCCCAGCAACTCTGAGACGGATGTTCCGGCTTGAGTCAAAGCCTCGTCCACCCAATCGCAGCCTGGGTTTAGAAGGCTGGTCAAAAGATGCAATGGCTCCAGCGGTGCATTTTTGTCGGTCACCATTTCTTCCGCTCGAACAAACATCTGTCTTGAAAGGGCGCTCCTGCGGACGTGATCTCCCTTTTGATAAACCGTCTCTCCCCTCGGCAAGGCTCGACGCAATCTGCGCCTTGTTGAAGTCGTGTCGACTCCAACGCCCTGAAAGCACTCACCCAAGCGTCTCACCGACTGCGTCTCCTGCTGAATACGATCAGGTGAAAGGGAGCTCTGGTCACTCAATATGGACGCTACATCCAGTTCGACGAGCTTCAGCAGGCCAAGGAAGAAATGTACCGGGTCCAGCTCACTCTGGCCGAGATTAGCGGCTTCGAATTCTGCGAGCCGCCATGCGATCAGCAGGGCCTCCGAATGACGTATGGACACCGCTTTCATCAAGGAGGGAAGGGGGAACCACGTTTGAGTATCACGTAAAAACTGATGACAAGCCAGAGTGTCAGAAGCAACAACGAGGTCCACCAGATCACCAAACGGCGCCTGTAGTGCTGGACCGCATAAGCGTCCAGTGCCTTGAGACACCGCTCCATCTCGGCCGCTCTCTCGGTCGAACGGCTGGCAGCTTCCTCCCACCGTCTCTTTGCGGCATCGAAACGACCTTGTTTGACATGAACTCGCGCCAGCAAATCCAACTCGGCCACACTTGCGGCTGCTGCTCCTCCGGGGCAGAGCAGAGACTCCGCCTCAAGAAGGCGGTTGCAGGAAGCCAGTTCGGTGGCCCGCGCTAGGCGCAAGCGTTCGTCGAACTGTCGCACAAGGCGCGTAACCTCTTGGTTCTCCCCAATGGGTGCGGCAGGCATAAAGTCTTATTGAATGGTGGCTCCAATTCCGCGACGTGCCTTCTCCGCCTCTTCGCGTGGCAGGAGATCCCAAAGCTTTCTCACCACGTCGGTTAGTCCCTCAACATTGTTTTGCTGAAGGTAGTTGCGGCCTCTCTCCAGGAGTCGATCCGCGGCAGGAGCATCGATGAATTTGTGTCTTTCCCGATCAAAGCGTTGGAACTGTCCCACCCAGAAGGCCGGAAGTGAGAATAGGATATGAGCGTATAACGTCCTGCCTTCATCAATTCGTTTGGCCAGCCGGTCGGTCTGCTTTTTGGCTATGACGGAATCAACCAACTCGGACCACTCTTCCACCTTTTCACATTGTGCGCTATTGCCGTGTTCCCGTGCCAGTTTACTGAGTTCCTCCTGCAGTTCGCGAGCTTCTGCTACCAAGGCAGGCCATTTGAGTTTCTCTTCAGCGGCATCGAGTTGGAGTTGCAGCTCCAGCAAGCGGGCTTGTGCCTTCTCTGCGGCGGCGGGATCACCCTTGGCGGCCCCTGCGGCATTATCGAGCTCCTTCTCGGACTGCAGGCTTTCAAGGGTCTCGACGAGAGCGTTCTCGCCGGCATTTTCCGCCTGCTCTAATAGTTCCTCTACTCGCTTCTTTTCGCCGCGAAGCGTCTCCGTGATAAGTGCGGGATCTGCCAATGCCTTTTCGACATCGATCTGTTCCGTGAAGTCTTCATCTAGCAGGGGGAAGTAGGCTTCCAGTGTCAGTGTTCTGGATTCGCTGATTCGCAGAGTCACTTCGACATCCGATCCCATAGGCAGATCACGGCGTATCATCGACGATTCGATTTTCAATTCCCCAACTACTCTGTTGCGATCAGCTAACTCGTTGTCTCCCTCTACAATTGGAATTCGGACGGGTTCGCCCGGCTGTCCCGCTCTTAGGGCAACAGTGGTCTTGTAGGCTGTTGGCCAACGTTTCTTTTGCGGTAGCCCTGCGCCCGCCTTGAAGAAGAAATCAACCTTGTTGTCTGCCTTACCGAGGCCGATCGATTTTAGCAGTGGTTGCTCTTCGATGACGGCACCGATTGTGTAAACCACATGATCCGGCACGGCTTTTTGGAGCGTTCCATGACGGTCCGTCAGTTCGATGTGGAATGTGTTACGCGAACCTTTCTCGGCCAGCAGGTTGGCCATGAAGGCCCCTTCCGCATTGAGCGGAACCTGCCCGCTTCGCCACTTGGTGTCCCGGTTTACGAATTCAAGGGTTAGCCTGTCCGGGCAGGAACCATCGGCTCCGACAACTTTACCTGAAATCAAAGGGTCATTCTCATGCCCCACCGGTTTGTATTTGTCCGAGATGTTAACCTGAAACTCTCCTGCGGCGGCCTTCTTTTGAAGTTTCGTGTCGATCTTCTGGGTGCTGGCAAACACGGCGGCGCCGCGTGCGACCACCGTCAAGGGGTCCTGGCTGAAATCGATTGGAATTCCGAGCCCGGCGCTCAACATCTCGCGAAAGTATGAAGCCTTGGTCGGGCCGCCGACCACAATCACTTTTTGCACTGCTTGGGGGCCGAGATTCTTTTCCTTGAGCACGCGACGGCAGATTTCCAGTGAGCGACTGATGATCGGCTCTGCGACTGAGATCAAATCGGTTCGAGTCAAAACTAACTCATCGCATTCGACGGGTGTTCCCGAGGCATCTTCAAAAACCAGGTCGCCGACTAAGGTTGTTTTGTCTTTGGTTGACAGCTCGATCTTGGCAGTCTCGACGGCGTGTTTAATTCCGAGCAATTGGAGTCTCCAGCGCTCTGAGCCACGGGCGAAGCCGGGGAGATCAAAATTCTTGGATAATTGCGGGATAATGAGTTTCTCAACGACTGCCCAGTCGATGTCCGAGCCGCCGAGGAAGTTGTCACCACCATGGTGGACCACGTTGATCATACCTTCCTCTGCCTTGATGAGCGCTGCATCGAAGGTGCCACCGCCAAAATCATAAACCAGCCAATAAGCCTTCTCGGAGTCGATCTGGAAGCCATATGCAAGGGCGGCTGCCACCGGTTCTTGCACCAGCGGGCTGGATACAAACCCAGCAAGTTCCGCCGCGCGTCGGGTAGCATCGCATTGATGTAACTCGAAGGCGGCCGGGACGGTGATGACAGAGGATTGTATGATTTCACCAGTTTTCGCTTCGACCGAAGCCCGGAGTGCCTTGAGCACCTCGGCTGATAATTCTTCGGGCTTTCTCTGTTGGCCACTGGACGCAAAACGATACATGTGCGGCGTTCCCATCTGCCGCTTGAACTCCGTATAAGCGTCTTCGTGACTGCGCTTGCCTATCGTTGCACTTTTGGCGCGTGAGCCGACCCAGAGCGCTCCCTGCTTGTTGATAAATACGGCGGACGGAGTAACATCCTGATCGTCCGAGTTTTTGATGATTTGTGGTTCTACCCCATCCAGGACCGCAATGGCACTGTTGGTGGTTCCCAAATCGATTCCAAAGTCAATGGTGCTTCTGCTCATGGTCGTAAACTTGATCTATTTCTTGGTCGGAACGGCGATGTCGATTTCTCCCCGTTGCACCAAGGTCTGGTGCCACATGATGGTTGGACGAATCGTGCGAATGACCCGTTCTTTTGAAATCCCCTCACGCGGTTCCTCGGTAACAACCTGGTCGGGCAGTCCTGGATGAAAGTCTTCATTGCAACGGTCGATCACTCGGATGCCGAGGGCCTGGGTGGCTTCACAAATTGTTTCCAGTGCTTTGGATAGCTTCTTGATCTCCTGCGGCGATAACACTGATTTGGGTTCGTTCGTTTCAACTTCAATAAGCGCGCCGCCGATTCGCCAGCTTTGGTTTGCAATTGCAATCAAGGCTTTCATGCAGGCTTGAAGGTCGGGATCACTGACTTGGGCCGAGTCCCGGTTTGGGACGCCCGGCGCCCCAGTCGGGACTTGCAACAGGTCCTTTGCGAATTGATGTGAGTCAGGCATGGAAAGTTGCGGCAAGGAGAGTTCGTGTGGCGCTTTCATAGGTTTTTGGTTCTTCCTGGTCATTTAAAGTTTCCTGCCAACATGAGTTTTATGATCTCGACCAGCTTCTCGAGAATTACGGCATTCCAAACTTCCCTGCGATCTAACGCGAAGTGAATTTTCTCTGGTGCAGCGGCAGAAACATGAACATGACCTTGGTAGTCAGCGAATCCAAGGTTTGTATATGGGACCAGAATCTGCTTTTTCCACCATAACGACCCCGTTTCACAGTTTACGCCGTTCTTAGTCAGCTGTAGCGGACCGATTTGAACTGTTTTTCGGCCAGATGTGATGTTGTTTGCAAGGGCGGTCACGTAATTCGGCAGTATCTGCTGAAACAGTGATTCAAGTATCGCTGTGAAGTCAATCTTCGCTTGGGCATCACTTCGAAAGAAGCGTTTGCACTCAACCGAAAACTCAGCATCTCGTCCTCGAACACCTATCTTGTATGAACTGCTGGCGATTCCGTTGGTGATTTGAGTGAAAATGCCGAATCGCAAGCCTGTGATGTCTGCCGAAGATATTTTAGTGCTGTTGTAGCGTACAAAGTCCTGGGTTATCTCGAACTCATCAGAGCGAATTTTGACAGTCCTGTCCCACTGCTTTTGTTGCCTCATGATTCCGTCCAAGGTTGCCTTGTCATCCATCATACGCCTTTTCAGGTCGGGATCGACAGCCAGCTTAAGGGCTAGGCCAATGGCCGCAGTGGCCGTTGAGGTGTCATTGGTGTCGTTGTGTGCCGCGATTGAAATATTGCGCAATGCAATCGCTACGGTGTTGACAAGATTGCTGTAGGTTTCGGATCCTGGACCAAGAGCCGATGCCCATGACGGCAGCTGCGTCATGATCGTTCTCTGAACTTGCTGTAGTTTTTGCGATGGATCCTGGGAGCTTTCTGTAATCGCATTGAGCGATTTGAAGATCGGAGCGAGTTGCGAGGCTGCGAGATTGTTTTCGCCAATTGCGATGTTTCGCATCAGCCGTTCTCGAATTTGCATGCCCGATGCGAACTGCAGGGCCTGCTTCAAGAGTTTGACAAACGATTGATCATCACCAGTAGCCTTCTGATATGCGACCAGCAAATCGGCCACAGTTTCCGCTACGCCGTCGAAGAGATCATTCCGCTGGTGCGCCTCTTTGCCATGAAACAAATCATAGATGCCCATCAGGGGAGTCGCTGCATTCATTAGTTCAGAAGCTAGTTGAGTGCCTTGGTCGGGAGTTTCCTCCGACTTGCTTTGCGCAGCCTGCAGTCGTTGATCAATTCTTCTACGCGTGGGTGCCAGCACCAACTCTGCCGTGCTGTCGACATCGTCGAGCCCCTGGTTGGTCTCCCGCATAAAGTCCACGTGGAATTTGGCCCAATCCATTTGTCCCTGTTCGGCGAGCTTCAACGCGGCTTCGGCATTCACGCGGTCCAGCGCCTGAGGCAAGACACGGCGCATCCGACGCACGAAGCCTGTGGTGAGCGCTTCATCTTCCAATGACCGAACCCGATCTTTCACGACATCCCAGAGCTCATCGGAATCCGCCAAAATCTCCCATCGTTGGAAAGAGTCACGCCAGTAGCTTTTGATTTTTTCATCGCGGCCGGCGTCGATCTCATAAGCGACATGGTGGTTCGTCCAGTCCAGCGCAAACATGTGGAACATGACCGCCAGATTATGTTTTGCGACGATGGAACCATCGTTCTCACGATCAACCCAAAGATCGATGGCCGCCTGACCGTCGCCAGAGAGCAAAGCTCGAATGGCAGGATCGTTCTTGCTATCGCCAAACTTCTCCGGCCAATACCAAAAGAACTCATCGACGAGACGGAGTTCGGGCTCCTTCATTCGCGCAAGCGCCTCCCGGGTTTGTTCGGTGGTTGGAGGCGGAGCGAGGGGAAATGCAGCGGTTGTTGAAGGAGTTCCACCGCCGGACATCTCCTCCATCATCTGCAGTTTTTGAACCTGCCGAGCGACCTCTTTAGAAGTGGCATCAACCGGCAGGCCGGTGATGCGAAAGATGCTTTTTTGATACAGTTCCAGCGTGCATGCCTCCATGAGAGACTGGCAATCGCTGGCGTTAGCGGAATTCTTCATGGGGCGGTCTACATGGAAATCCCGCAGCGCCAAAGGCGGACCTGCGGGGCATATTTCAGCCTGAGTTCAGGCCATTTGTTGAAGGCTTCCTCCATGAGGTCCGCTGCATCGGCGAGGCGGCCTTGTTTTTTCAATTCAATCGCGTCCTTAGCCATAGTGTGCGCCTGTTGCTCATTGGGGGAGGAATGCGTTCCACCCAATGCTGCCTTGGAAACATCGGCGTTCATGGTTTTTGACGCGATGTGGTCAATGCCTGGCTTCCAGATTTCCAAGGCCTCCAGCATCTCCATGGCGTTTTGAAAGCGGTCTGCGGGACGGATCTCAAGAGACTTGAAGACGATGGCATCCAACGCGCGGTTTACATCTGCATTGAGATCCGAGGCGGGCCTGACCTGCTCCTTGAACAGATCGCGAGCGCCCCAGCCAAGGTCCGAGGGGAGTTTGTAGGGGAGATGATCGGTCAGGAGGAGATAAAGCGTGGTGCCGATGGCCCAAACATCCGCTGCGCAGGAGTCCCCCTTGCTGTCGGTGAATGCTTCGGGTGGCTTGAAGCTGATGGTCCCGGCCGCGGTCGCCAGCAGGGTGAGTGGATTGACACGTTTGGCCAGGCCAAAGTCGCTCACACGTGCGCGCAATCCGTCCGTTTCGTATCCGACAAGAATGTTCTGTGGTTTGATGTCCCGGTGAACGATCGGGGGCTGCTCGCGATGTGCCACGGCCAGGCCGCGACAGACCTGCTTGATCAGATCAACGGCGGTCTCAACGGGCACGAACGACGTACCATGCGACTGCCAAAACTTGTCCAAACTGCCACCTGGAACGTTTTCCATGGTGAAGTAGCCGAAGAGCCCCTTGGGGGTTTCCACTGTGTTGGCGTCAAAGACACGGACGATGTTTGGATGGCCAATCTTTGATAGCATGATCGCTTCGCCGAGCATGTCCTCAATATCCTCCACGGTCATGCCACCAGACTTGAAGACTTTCATCGCCTGCCGTCCTAAGAAGCGATGTCGCACACGAAACACCTCTGCAAAGGCACCTTCGCCCAAGAATCTTTCGACCTCATAGGTGTCGCGAATGTTCTGGCCTTCGGAGAGGATCGCCATGGATTTTTAATAAATAGGGGTGCCGACCCTTGCCAATTCGGCGTTGAAGGCATCCACCCCCTGGTTATATGAATTTGTTGCACCCCGAAGGCGCTCATTCATTGCATTGAATTGATTCACTTTTTGATTGAACGAATCGACTGAATATTGGCTGGTACGATCTAGGTAACGTCGCGAGCTTTCGATATCAGAGGCAAGTGCGGTAATCTCATTTTCAGCTCGATCCAGACCATCCTTTTGGCTCTGAAGTGCTGTTTTCTTTGCAAGCAGTGAGTAGTAGGCCGAATTTGGTACGCGGAACATTCGTCCTGACGAGTCACGGTAGACTTGCGTTGACTCTTGCGATGCGGATTTCGGTGTCGATGCCGACTGAGACGTCTGGAATGAGTTTGACGAAAAGCCTGTGGTTCGAGGCAAAGGAGGAGGGGTATAGGCTTTTGGCGCTGGGGGCGTGTAAGAAGGCTGTGAAAGCACCGGTATGACATTTGGTTGCACTGGCTGTTGTGGCTGATCACGCTTCCACGAATTATTTGAGGAAGATACAAATGCAGTTTTTTTTGAAGAGAGCTCTCCCAACATCCAAAAAATCAATAATCCTCCTGCGATGCAGACGCCCCAGGCGAATTTTGCCTCCAGGCTCAACGGTTTTGTGTCGGTTATGTCGGTCTGTGGTGAGGATTCATGGTTGGAACCTGATGTGCGTGCTGCAGGAGCGCCCGGAGTGCTTCTCGATTCTCGTTGGTTTACGGAGGCGGCTCCAAGATCGAGAGTGGATGCTCCCGATTTTGAATGAATCAGCTGTGAAAAAGAAATTTGTGAAGCTCCCCCAGCCTTCTGAAGCATTACAGTGGGCGCGTATACACCCGACATCACCATGGCTTCAATGAAATCGAGTTCAAATGGTCCTTGAATCTGCCCCTGATTGTGGACCAAATATTGGTTTTGTGGACTGTCTTGGTGAGGTTTCACGTTTTGGGGGGAGCAGCTTAATCTTTTATACAAACCACCCGTAAAAACGTCAACCGCTCTGGCTCGAATTGTTTTTTTCGCCAGAACCCAATTGCCCATCGGAGGCAAGCCCGCGATACCCCATCCTTGCAAGCCCCTCCCGCAATTTGGCAAGACCTGATTTCACTGCTTTGTGAGCCGCCTGCTTCGTGACGCCCAGGCTCTCTCCAATTTCGACATAGCTGCTACCGTTTCTAAGCGCATCAATCAACAGACGTTCCCGAGGCGAAAGAAGACTCAACACAGCTCCCAAAGCCGCCAATGTTTCATGTCTGCGAACTTCTTTAAACACATCTTGTTTGGGATCGTTATTTTGGATCTGGCACGAACTGCCTTCAGTCATTGTGGTTGTGTTGAGCTTGCACCAATCGACAGGGTCTTCAAGTGCCTTTGGGAATACGCGTGAGTATCGGAGTTGTTTGGCATACAATGAGTTGAGTGCGTTCCGAATCACCCGGGAGGCAAAATTTATGAACTCTCCCTTTTCCGCACTGTAAGCATCGGCAGCCCGCATCAGCCCCATATGGGCCTCAGATCTTGCGTCATCCACGCTGCTGCCAGGAATATTCGCATATTCCAGCGCGATCACTTCGGCCAGAGGCAGGTTGTCTTCGATCAAAACGTTGCGATCCATTTTTCTAGCATGTAATGAAAAGCGGCTTTAGACACCTGATTTTCTGAGTCTTCGCTGTTTTGAGTGGGTAACGCAGGATAGCCTCAGCCGGAGCGAGGCATTACTGAACAAGACACTGAACGTCAAAGATTTGCATCAAGCGGGCCGGATAGTGCTCTCCTCGAACACCCATAATGACGGCTTGCCGATGGGGATTCGAGAAGGGCACAGTCGCGGTGCGGAGAGCTAGGTATCGCAAGCAAGTGTGTGATCCATGATCATCTAGATGATCTTTTCGCTAGAGCTTCAGCGAAGAATTCAACAATCACCTGATAATCAGAGGTTTCAGTCCAACACATTCGCACTTTTTGCGGCGTCATTTCAAATCAAACGCGGCCCAGCCACCCGCTACACATCAAGCGTAAATCCCTAGCCATTGTCGAATGGTTTCACCTCACCAGTCACCTGTACCACGGGATAACGCACCGTGGCCAGGCCATGAGCGAGATAGGCGACGGCAAAAATTTCGCATTCCACGATGCCCGTACGGTCGCAGACGGAAATGAACTTCATTGGCTGGCAATAATGCAGAAGGTGGGGGCGGCTGACGATGATGAGGCCGCAGATGGTCACGCGCTGGTTCTTGTAGTGGTGCAGTTCGGAAATCGGGCAGTAGGTGCGCCGGTCCACATTCGGGAAGCGGTCCAGAGGATGCCTGGTGATGGTGTAGCCCAGCAGCTCCGCTTCATCGTCCAGCCGTTGTTGCAGGCCGGGCTCTTCGCGGAAGGTGGCGCGCATTCTCCCTGGCTGAAGAGCCAGCCCTCACCCGCCTTGCGATCATGCGTGCAGTGCAGGCAGTGCCAGAAGTGCGCTGTGCGTGATGAGCCGAAGTCGTCAAACGCTCCGCAGCAGAATCAACCGATAGAATCATTTGCTATTCTCTCGCTTCCACTCTTCGATCAGCTTTTCGGCCTCCTTCACATCTTGTGGCTCCATGCGTTGAACCAACCACTTTTTTTGATCGACGTAATATTTTGAATCCCCTCCTCTTGCCCGGCACTGCGCAGACGCCAAGGAAAACCACATGTATGAATTGACAAAAAGGAACGCGTCTCTGCATCCCCTGCCCAGGAGACTCATCGCTTCCTCGGAACCATTTTTGGCAGCTTTGGTCCACCACTTCACAGTCTCATTAATATCTTTCGCCACAACCTCTCCTTGTTCGAAAAATTCCCCTAATGTAATGCACGCCAAAATATGGCCTTGATCCGCAGCTTGTCGTAACAACCTCAAGCCCTGAGTCCCACTTTGAACATCAACGAAGGCGGTTTTCAGCACCGGACTTTGCCCCTGAACAGCAGAAGCATTGACACCGATCCCAATCGGACTTCCAGGCGATACCATTACTGTGCGAACGGAGGTTAACTTTGTTGCGATCAAGTACTGTGCGTTGGCATTCCCCTGCTTGGCGAGTTCTTCCATTTGCTCTGGAGTCACATCTGGTGGCCAGCGACCATTAACCCCCGGAGGCCAGCACCCACCATTCAACTCAAGCTCGGCTATGCCCTTCGCTTTAGTCGAAGGCTTGGATGTGACTTTGGTATCGCTAGGGAGTGACGAGGCTGGTTTTGGCCCTGCTTCCGGCTGCTTGCTCGCAAATATCTTGGGAAAGGAAATTTCCAATTTCATACGCACTTCCTCCGAGGTTTCCGTCGAGTTGAACGATGCGATTCCGCCATCGTGCATGATGCTTATTCGATCACCCACAACCTTGGTCACACGAACATTTTTAAAAATGCTTTTCCCCACACGTACTTCAGAGATTGCTCCTGCATTAGCTGCTAGCGCTTCAGCTTTGATCCGGGCTTCATTGTCATATTTATTGACCCATTTTCCTGAAACCAGCACATTGCCATTTGCAAAGTCACCGAGCACCTGATCGTATGTTTTCACGATAGGGGAAAGTATGGCAGTTGCCTTCTTGCATTGATTCGCACGCCTTGCGAGTGCCTCCCGCTCGGCTTTGAGCTTGCCGATATGATCTTCAGTGACAACTGACGCCATACTAAAATCACGGAATTCAATGACCTCAGCTATTTTGTATCTGGGGATCGAGGTGGTTTGCTTCGTTTCCTCTGCCTTAATGACCACTGCGGTTGGAAAATTTTCGATGCTTTCGAACTCGACGGGTTGCCAGTAAGCCTCAGCTTCATCGGGTGTTTGCCTCATCAAAACGACGCCGGCTCCGAGGACCGACCCGGCGCTCAAGAGCAAACAAATACAAGCAATATGCGCAACAAGAGGTTTCATTTTATCTAATGGATATTTGTTTTGCGGGTATAGGCCTGAATGCCCTAAGGCCTCTGATTTGATCATCCCTTGAATGCCAGTTTTTCGGTCCTTGACCGATGAAGATGCAGCGTCTTTTGCTGGGCTTGTTGTCGCGCTGGAGTCCATAAGAAAAAGTTTCGCCCTTCCGCAAATCTTCCGAATTCGGAAGCTATTCTAGAAGGTGCCCCGCTAGCGTCAACTTCCAAAAACGGAAGATGACGTCCCCTCAGAACATCGTCGGCCCCCGAATCAGGACATTGCGCCGCGAGAAGGGACTGACTCAAGCCATGCTGGCCGCACGATGCGGTGTGCTGGGCTGGGACATTGGTGAAAACACAGTGACGAAGATCGAAACCCAGCTGCGTTGTGTGGTGGACAGCGAACTGATCTGCCTCGCTCAAGCCTTGGAGGCAGACCTGGAGGCTCTTCTCCCCTCCTCGGACAAGTGGAAAGCCACCATCACGAAATTCTATTCCGCTCGGTCATCACGCTTGGATGGTTGATAATCACAATCTCTCGTTATGTAGGGCTGCGTAAAGCTCTTCCCTCACTTTCTGCTTCAGTTCCTCTGGCCACATCACTTTCGCATGGCGCCCGTGGCTGATCACCCAGCGGGTGATCTCTTCCAAACCAGCCAGTTCAGCGTGAAATTCGATCTCACTGCCGTCCTTTTTGAGCGGGGTGATTCTTTGGCTTGGGTGCCACTGCCGCTCCGCCACCACCCGGGCGGCCCAGCCTGTAAAGCGAATACGCACTTCGAAGCGCTTCGCATCCGCTGAATACCCCCAAACGCCGAAACCGCTGCTTGAATAGTTTCGCATGTTGAAGCTCGCATCGCGCTGGAAACGTGTGCGGTGCACTTCCAGACCGCTCAGGCGTTGCAGTGCAAAGGTGCGAAAGTCTCCCCGTGCATGATCATGACCGATCAAATACCAGCCATTCTGGAGCTGGCCGACATGATAGGGATTTACCCGCCGCATCTCCCGACCGCCGCCTTTGAGCTTCTGATAGTCAAAAGTCACTTCGCGCCGATTCATGACGGCATCCATCAGCTGCATGAAAAGGGAGACGTCTGCTGCAATCACGCCGGTGGTCTTCACTGAATATGCGGCATCAATATCCTCCCAGCAGATGGACACGGCTTCCGGACAAGAAGCCGCGATCTTGCTCACGCTTTCCGCTACCAGTCGTTGCAGGCGCGTTCCTCGCAGAGGCTCAAGGGCCTTTTGAGCCACAAACAGCGCCACCAGTTCTCCACGTGTCAGCTGAAGCGGGGCGATCTCACTTACCGGACGGGTGAAGTAGTAGCCGTGCCTTACCCCATCATATTCCAGTGGCAGGCACTTCTGATTGCGGAGGTGATCGATGTCCCGCTGGATGGTCTTGGGAGAAACTTCGATTTCACGGGCGAGCGTCTGACAGTTTGGGTACTTGCCTGAGGCGATGATGCTGATGAGGCGACCCACCCGCCATTCCGCCACGCGACTGGTCCCCATTCGAGCCGGACGGTTCGATTTTAGATTCATGTGAGTCGAGTTTAATTCAGCCTTCTTAAACAAACAAAAACAAAAAGTCATTGGGGTCGGTCAGTCTTTGTCCGTCCCCCTGTGACACCCATGAGGCAATGATGAATACCTCACCCCTCACAGGATTGTTCGCCTTGTGCGTTCTCAGTTGCCTAAGCGCCATGCTCGCAGGTGCGATGGCATTGGGCTTCGTTTTTGCGGTGGCAAGCATCGCCAGTCATGGCTGCATTCGCAAAAATGAGGCCCGGGCCTGCTTGCCGCGACCCGTCATCACCTATCTGCAGCACGCCCGCGCATGTGAGCCGCTGATCAGTCTTCAGCGCGGTCAATTTGTCACCGTTCCTTGGCCGCACACTCTTCAGGTACATCTGCCAGCAGGAGTGCGCCTACAGATTCTCGAAGCCACACCTGAATGTATCCGAGTCATTGCAGTTTGAATCGCCCATTCGATTTACCATGAAACGCCGCTCGTTCTTCGTTCGCATCTTGAATGCAGTGACCGCCGTTGTCGCTACATCCACAACTGGCAGAACCGCACCCACTGTTGCCATTATTGATCCCCCTGTCCCGCTTCCGAAGGTGGACATCGAAATCCCTCCATGGCTCCGACACTGGCGCAGCTTATCACGCCAGCCTGTCTGGGAGAGCACGAATCCCACGGCAGCCCATTTGATCCAGGCAGTCGAGCACTCTCAAAGTGTGCAACTCAGATATTGGTGTGGCAGCATGCCAGGTGAACCTCGGCTATTTTCTCCATCGATGGTGTTCACTGTTGGACAGTCTAATGCTCTCTATGTCAATGGCTGGTGCCATCACCGTCAGGCCCACCGCACGCTGCGTTTGGATCAAATCACGCTGGAGTCGCCGACTCTCATGTGAAAACTGCGATGAATGGAATGATGCACAAGAATGCCAGTTTTTGATTGTGCGAATTTGATTAGGAACTCAAGATCGGAATACCCCAACCCCTTTAGATATTTTCCGTGCATGTCTTCTGCCTTATTTTCAGACCTCTTTCTTGAACTCACGGAGTCGGCTCCTTTCCCTTGGCAACAAGCCTTGTATGACCGCCTTCTCTGTTCAGAGCCGCCTTCGATGGCAGATTTGCCCACAGGCATCGGCAAGACCTCAGTGGTGGCGATTTGGCTGATCGTGCTGCTGACGCATCCAGATCGTGTTCCAAGACGGCTCGTCTATGTGGTGAACCGCCGGACCGTCGTGGACCAGACCTCAGCGGAGGTTGAGCGCATTCGGGAGCGTTTGAAGGCGAATCCTGAGTTGAACGCGAAGCTGACTGCACTGTGTGCGGTGCCGGTGGATGAGCCCTTGGCGCTGAGCACATTGCGGGGGCAGTTTGCGGACAATCGCGAATGGTGTGCTGATCCTGCGCGGCCTGCGGTGATCGTTGGCACGGTGGACATGATCGGCAGCGGGCTTCTTTTCAGCCGATACACCTGCGGATTTAAAACGCGGCCCCACCATGCTGCATTCCTTGGGCAAGATGTGCTGCTGGTGCATGATGAAGCTCATCTGGAGCCCGCCTTCCAAAAGCTGCTTGATAGCATTGTGGACGAACAAAAAAGCTGCGGCGACGCGATGCCGCTGCATGTGCTGCAGCTCACCGCCACGGCCCGGGATTCAGGCAAGCCCTTTACCCTCACTCCAGCGGATGAAGAGCACGAAGTTGTGCGCCAGCGGCTGAGCGCCAGGAAGCACCTGCGGCTCAGCGCGATTGAGGATGAAAAGCCGGCTTCATTGGCTGCAAAGCTCAGCGAACTAGCCCTGGCTCGGCGCGATTCGGGCCGTGCTATTTTGATTTTCGCCCGAACCGTCGATGCAGTTCAGAAAGTAGCCTCAGCGCTCGAATCTGAAAAGCTGCCTCACGAAGTCCTCACCGGCACCATGCGCGGCATGGAAAGAGAAGGACTCATCAAGAGGCCCATCTTGAGCCGCTTCCTGCCTCCTTCCTCCCGGCCAGAGGGTGCGCAACCGCCGCGCGAAGGCACCTGCTATCTCGTCGCCACCAGCGCGGGAGAAGTCGGTGTGAACCTCTCCGCAGACGACCTCATCTGTGATCTCTCGACTTATGAGAGCATGGCGCAACGCTTTGGCCGCGTGAACCGCTTTGGCCTGCTTACGGACACCGTCGTCGAGGTCGTCCATCCAGCCACTTTCAAAAACACCGACCCCGACGACAGCAAGTTTGACCCCATGGAAGCTGCGCGTCAGCTAACGCTCGATCTCCTGCGCCAGCTCAATGAGGATGCCAGTCCCGCAGCTCTTCGGAAACTGGATGCTGACGAGCGCGCCAAGGCCTTTTCGCCACTTCCGACCATCCGTCCCGCCACTGACATTTTGTTCGATGCTTGGGCCATGACCAGCATTAGCGAGTTGTTGCCTGGACGCCCACCTATCGCCCACTATCTGCATGGCGAGGCCGAGTGGCAGCCTCCGGATACTCAAATCGCCTGGCGTAGCGAGGTGGAAACAATCACTGGTGAACTCGCGAAGATTTACGATCCGGAGGAACTGCTCGGCGAGTATCCGCTCAAACCTCAAGAACTGCTGCGCTCGCCCTCCTATCGTGTACGGGAGGAGCTCGCCCAAATCGTGAAACGTCTCGGCGATGACAAAGCCGCCACCCTTTGCCCCTGGCTGGTTGCAAATGATGGCAAAGTCTCCCGTTCCTACTCTCTCGCTGAACTCGTGGAAAAGGACAACGAAGCCCTGCTGCACAACGCGACCTTGCTGCTGGCTCCGACCCACGGTGGACTTTCGGAAAGAGGCCTGCTTGATGGCAAGGCTGCCGCGCCGGAAAAACCTCTCACCCTCGATGTTTCCGATATTCTCGCTGGCCCTGCCATGCGAGTTCGCGTGAAAAGCGCCTCAGAAGATGTTCCCGCAGAACATGCCTGTCTTCGCCTCAAGCTCTTCATCGACACATTGATTCAAAATGAGGACCTCAGTGAAGCCGAGGAAGAAACGTCAAAAACTCGGTACTGGCTCTGGTTGGAGGCCAAAAAGGCCGTAGGCGCAGACAGCATGGAAAACACCACCGCCGTCTATCTTGATAAGCACGTCGCAGACGTCGTCAGCCACGCTCGCAATATCGTCGCCAAGCTCAGCCTCTCCGCATCTCTGGGCCGCAGCGTCATCCTTGCAGCCCAGCTCCACGATCTCGGCAAACGCCGCCGCCACTGGCAGCATGGCATTGGCAACTACGACAAAGCCGAGTGCTTTGCCAAATCAGGCAAACACCCCATCACCGGCAAAAAGCTCCGCCCTCGCCCTGGACTCAATCCCTACCGTCATGAGTTCGGTTCTCTGCTCGATGTCTCCTTCCCCAGCCAGCACAAAGAGTCTGATGCTGATCTTCTCCGCGAATTTGCAGCTCTTTCAGACGAAGGAAAAGACATCGTTCTGCACCTCGTCGCCGCTCATCACGGTCGTGCACGGCCTCACTTCCCGATGTCGCCCGCAGACGAAACTTTCGACCCCGAGTCAGACTACGAGGCCGCTCAAAAGGCCGCCGCCGAGGTGCCCCAGCGCTTTGCCCGTCTCCAGCGCCGCTTTGGCCGCTGGGGTCTCGCTTATCTCGAATCCCTCCTACGCGCCGCCGACTATGCAGCCAGCGCCGAAATCGAACCTTTGCCACTAACCCATCATGCCTGATTCTACCACGACCACCCGAGTGCAGGCAGACGTGACGAACCCCGCGCATTACTTCGCCTGCTGCGCTCTGCTCGAACTTGCGTCCCGGCTTGCACCAGAGAGTGAGGGATGGTTCGAAGACGGAGCTTTTCACATCGCCAAAAGCCCCGCCTTGCCAGAAATCATCCGCAAGCTCACCTCGGCATCTTTGGTGATGCTGGATCTGACGGACGGCACCGCCTCACCTATCCGAATCCCCGAGCCTTTCGGCCTGCGCCTCGACTGGTGGAAAGGTGGCGACCGTGCCTCCAGTGACCTCAAAGTCTGGGCTGGTACCATGGAGAGCTTCCGCATCGCCAAAGCCATGCAGGCGGCCATGCTCAAGCCAGAGTTCTCCACCGAGCATCTGCTCAATGCTTCCATGGTGGCCTACGATCCCGATGATCCGGTCAAAAAAGTTGAACCCTTTTACTTCGATGCCCGCCGCGGACCGAACGCCCATTCCCGTGATGTCGGCTTTGCCCCGAACGATCTCGGTATGACCACTATCGCCTCACCCGCCGCCGAGCTTCTGTGCCTTATTGGTCTCCAGCGCGTTCGCCCTGTGCCAGCGGGCAAAGACAAGCCCCGCCTGTATGACTACCGCACCTGGAGCCGCCCCATCCCGGCCTTGCTAGCCCCCATCGCTGCCGCCGGACTTTTATCTGACCCATGTGCAAAACGTTACCGGTTTGAGAGCTGGTATCGAACCGGTCAGCGCAAACACAAAGCCTTCCTTTCCGCCCAACTCCAAACCACAACCGACATCCTATGAGCAATATCCTCGAACAGTTCGACCACTACCTGAAAGCCGATGGCCCCGCCGCCATCGTCACGCGCGAGCCTCTGATCCCCGTCGAGGGGCCAGATGGCGTGCTTTTCCCATCCACCTTTGCCTCGGGTGATGGCTTCCCTGGTGGCTACAACATCGACGGGGACCTGAATGGCGAGAACATCGCCCTTGTGGACAGTGTAGGCTCCCAAGCTAATCGCATCGAGCCGCTCTTTGCCGAGCCCGAACAGGCTGAGCTAGTTCCTCAAGTCGTCATCACCGCAGGGGCCAAAAAAATCAATCTCCTGGAAGCAGGGCACCGCGCTGGAGATGCCATTGTTCGCTGCTCGTCCTTGCAGCAAGAACTTCAAGACGCCTTCAAGGCACTGCTGGATGGAAATGCCACAAGCCTCGCCAAGATCGCACCTACCTCGCTCGTCTTTGGTGTGTGGGACTCACGCGATACGCAGGCCAAGATGCCGCGCCTGATCGCCTCCACCATCCGCGCCTATAACGTGAGAAAGCTGACCCGCTCAGCTCAATATGTTCCTGCCACAGAATACGTCGGCAACGGCCTTCTCTCAGAAGCCACGGACAAAGCAGCCAAGGATGCCTACGCCGAACGCGGATTCATCCACGTCCCCGCCACCGGCTCCCACGGAGGCATTATCGCCAAAGGCGGCATCCGTCGTGATGCCACACTCGCCATTGCTGCTCTAAAGCTAATTACCGCAGGCTCCGATGCTGAGGCGACGCTGAAACTGCGTCGTTACATCCTCGGCCTTGCCCTTGTCGCCTTCACCAAGCTACCCGGCGGCTATCTGCGCCAAGGCACCATCCTCGTGTCTGATCCTGACAAGGAGCGCAAAACCGATGAAGTCTATGCCAACGGTTCTCGCAAACCATTCACCGTCACTCATGATGAAGTTCTGAAGTATGCCAAGGCTGCAGCCAAAGACTTCGGTGTCGGAGAAAGCCGCGAAGTTCCCTTTGATGCTGAGCGAGCCAAAAAAGACCTCGAACCCAAAGAGAAGAAACCCAAGGCCAAGAAGGAAAAGTAACCGCTCCACGCCATGCCTGACCACCTTTGCATCACCATCCGCTTCCTGGATGGCGCGTTCCACGGGCGTGCCGATCACGGAGAGCCCGAGTGGCCGCCATCGCCACTGCGGCTTTATCAGGCCATCGTCGCCGCATCCGCCGCACGATGGAATGAACGTCGTGGCCTTCGCCATGCCGAGCCTGCCTTGAAATGGCTGGAGCAGCTCACGCCGCCAGCCATCATCGCCCCGCAGGCCCGCGAATCGCAGGGATACCGCCTCTATGTGCCGGACAACGCAGGCGACCTTGTGGGCCGCTCCCTGTCACGAGGCGGAGACGACAGAATCGCAAATTACCGCACCGAGAAGTCCATCCGTCCGATGGTTTTCCCCACTGAAGGCGCTGTTCATTATCTCTGGTCCACCACCGGGTTGCCTTCCGGCTTCGACGAGCACCGCCGCGTGCTTTTCGAAGCTGTGGAATCCATCACTCACATTGGCTGGGGAGTCGATCTGGTCGTTGCCTCTGCCGCCATCGTGCCAGAGGAGGCTATCGCATCCCTCGCTGGCGAGACTTGGCGACCTGGCAGCGATGCTCCCAAAGCCGAGCTCCGTGCTCCCAAACCTGGCACCTTCGATGATCTGGCCCGACGGCACCAAGCCTTCTTCAACCGCGTCACCGCCAGCGGCTTTGCCCCAGTACCGCCTCTCTCGGATTACCAAGTCGCGGGCTATAGGCGTGACTCCGACCCCGCAGCCGTTCCTCACGCCATCTTTGCCCTTCGCAGCCTTGATGGTGCTAGTTACAAGGCCTTTGATCCCACCCTTCGCAGCCTGCACATTGCCGGAATGTTGCGTCATGCCGCCAGCCAGCCGGACTTTCTCCGTAGCGTGGGGCTAAGCCCCGAGGAAGGCCGCAGTCTCGTACTTGGTCACGGAGAAGCCCGAGGCGAAAGCCATCAGGCTGTCGCTGGCCCACGCCTTGCCTTCATTCCGCTGCCTAGCATCGAACCCCGAGAAAAATCACTCGTCGTGAGCAGCGTGCGCCGAGTTTTGATCACCCTCCGCAGCGGCGACACGGCAATCTTCAAACGCCTCGTGCAACGGCTCGAAGCCCGCGAACTCATCGACGAGAGCAAGACCGAAGCCATTGCCATCCTCCAACGCCAGTCAGGTGGCTCTGAAGGAGCCACCGACCGTTATTTGCGATCAGCCACTACCTGGGCCACCGTCACCCCCGTCATCCTCCCCGGTTACGATGACCCCCGCAAGCTCCGCCAGCGACTCAAACCCGGCAACACGCTTTCTGCCGAGGAAAAAGCCGCCGTGCTCGGAAAGCTCGACGAACGCATTGATGCCCTCCTGCGCAAAGCCATCCGTCAAGCTGGCTACTCAGAAGTCCTGGCCACCCATGCCGAACTCGACTGGCGTTCCTCGGGTTTCTGGCCTGGAACCGCCCTGGCCACCCAATACGCGGCAGGAGATCAGCACCGCCGCTACCGCAAACTCCACGTCCGTATCACGTGGAGAGACGCAGATGGCACTACCATCGATGTCCCTGGCCCGATCTGCGTTGGCAGCGGTAAGTTCACCGGCATGGGGTTGTTTGCAGCGATGACATAAAAACACCGGAGCTTTCACCCTTGAGTTTGAACAGTAAATTTAAGGCCCTCTGGCTCTGGATTATGGCTCCCCGCTTGGCTTCGGGTTGTTTGCGCTCGTTTCTGAGACCTGATGTCTGCCACATTCATCGACATGAAGAAATCATCTCTCCAAAACATGAAGGAATCGAAGGGCGAACCGCTTGGTCATGGTGACCACTGGGCGGCTTTGGGTCTGGAAGGTGAGACGTTGATCTCGCTCCTGACTCTTACCGCTCAAGAAGCCACTGCCATGCATGATTTTCAAATTCCATGGCCGCAGATTGACTTTGGAAGATTGGTTCAGCTAGAACTGTCGAGCCGAGAGGTAATTTATTCCATTATACTTGGGAAGCCACGCAATGAGGAATCGCTGAATTTACTGTCTGGCTTTCCTATTCTTAGCCACACCTCACCCTGGATCTTGGATATTTCTGGCGTCGAAGACAGCTATGGTCCTTTCGAAGGCGTCATTACAGCTAATGCAGATACCGGTCATGGCCTTGAGTGGTTTGCCCCACGGTTTGGCCGGGAAGCAGAGGAATGGCGACGAGGTGGACGCATGAAGGTGGGACTTGCAGGTCTGGCACTTTCCTTGGAACGCTTTACTGCGGAACCCATTGTCATCAAGAATGGGCCGCGGATTACGGAACGCCGCGCGGAATTGAATGCCGAAGGCCTGCATGACCAAGCCAATGATCCTAACCTGACCGTCACTTTCCGGACAGAAGAAATGCGAACTTTGTATTCTTCATTTCATGACCACCATGAATTGGTCGGCCAGGTCCTGCGAGTCGCCAAAGTACGTTTGGCACCCGGATTACAAGGCTGGCGACTGGAAGTGCAGTGCCGGCACGACGAAAACAAGACGGGATCCACAATACCCCTCTATGTCTTTCCTCCATCACTGTCGGATGGCTACGTGCCAAAACGAGGTGATCTGATTCAGGGCACGATCTGGCTGCAAGGTACACACCTTGGTTTTGAGCAGCTTGCGTGAACTCCAGCCCTATTCATTTACCCACGCCCAGCCATCATAGAGGCGGCCTTGCCAGGCTTGCATTAAAGGTTGGCGAGGCGGAGAGGTGGCGGATTTGTTGTCAAGGCTGGTAAGTCAACAGGCCATTCGGATTAACTTTCCATGCTGGAGCACGGGAGACCAGCATAACTTTTCTTTACGAAGAGCACTGATTCTGGTAGGTTGAAATTCTTGATTCACTTTTTCATGAAGCCGCGCGGTCTGACTGTCGCGGGCCACTTTTTATGAATCTGCCCTCCTACCGCACCGCACGTGCTCCTTACCCGCATCAATCCGAAAGGTGGGAGCCGGAATATCTCTATGAGCCACTGCCGGAACCGGCAGATCACCCGGAGCTGGATCTCTGGGGCATCGAACGTGTACGCCGAGGATTTGAAGCGGAAGATGTGCTGGCACCTGCTCGGGCGCGAGTATCGGAGAAGCAGTCGGAAAGTGAAGGTCCGGACTCCACCGCGGAGCTGATGCGGGCGCGGATGCTGAACGAGTTTGTCTATTGCCCGCGCCTTTTCTATTACGAACAGGTAGAGGGCGTGTTCGTGAGCAACGCGGACACGGAGCGTGGATCGGCCATCCATGAAAAGGTGGACCGGGGCCGGGGGGCGCTGCCGAGAGCGCGCAAGAAACCGAAGCCGGAGGAGGATGCCGCCGGAGCTGATGAGCCTGCCGAGAATACTGCGATGACGGAAGGTGGTGAGCAGGATCTCTCCGACCTGAAAACGCATGAGCCGGAGTTGGCGGAACCCAACACGGTTCCCGCTGCTGAAACGATTCACTCTCGCTCTGCGATGCTGAGCTCCACCCGTCTGGGCGTGGTGGCAAAGATGGATCTTGTGGAGGTAAAGATGGCCGTACGCGGTGTGGATGATCTCTTTGGCAGGAGGCCCGGGGATCCGGATGGCGCGGAGGTGCAGAGCGTGACGCCGGTGGACTACAAGGCCGGCGCACCACGGCTGGGTACTGAGACAAATGAGCTGTGGGACGCTGACAAAATGCAGCTGGGGCTGCAGATTCTCATCCTGCGCGACAATGGCTACACCTGCGACGAGGGCGTAATCTATTACCGCGCGACAAAGCAGCGCGTGCGCCTGGCGATGACGCCGCAGATCGAGACGTGGATCATCTCGAAGATCGCGGAGGCACGTGAGGTGGCTGCCTCGCCGGAGATCCCGCCGCCGCTGGTGAACAGCCCGAAGTGTGTGCGCTGCTCCCTCGCACCGGTTTGCCTGCCAGATGAAACGCGACTACTGGCGGAGGATCGTTCCCGCCAGCGCTTGGGCGCTGCACGTGTCCCAGCACCGATGCCTTTGGGCACATCACTACGCCCTGCACTTCCTGTGGCTGGAGCCTCGACTCCGCGTCGCCTCATCGCCGCGCGCGATGACGAGCGTGCGCTGTACCTGAACACGCAGGGCTGCCGCATCGGCATCAAATCCGAGCGGCTCATCGTGAAAGATGGCGACAGCGTGCTGGACGAGGTGCGTCTGCATGACGTGACGCATGTGGCGCTCTTTGGCAACATCCAGCTCAGCACGCAGGCGGTGCAAGAGCTGTGCGAGCAGGAGATCCCGGTGGCGTATTTCAGCATGGGCGGGTGGTTTTACGGGCTCACGCGGGGGCACGGGCTGAAGAACGTGCACACGCGCATCCAGCAGTTTGCGGCGGCGGCGAATCCGCTGCAGTGCCTGGCCATAGCACAGAGGATTGTGCAGGCCAAGATACGCAATCACCGCACGATGCTAATGCGCCTGCACAGTGACGCACCTGCCGCTGCGGTGGTGGGGCTGCGGGAGATCGCCGGACGTGTGCCGAATGCACGCGGGCTGGATGAGCTGCTGGGCATGGAGGGTGCGGCTGCCGCATTGTACTTCCAGCATTTCGCCGGAATGATCAAAGTGGGAGAAGATGATCTGGATGACGAGATCCCCGGCCTGGAATTGAGCGGCAAGGCGCAGGAGCGTCGAAAGGTGGAGACGGAGGCCTTCACCTTTGACTTCACACAGCGCCGGCGCAGACCACCTACGGACCCGGTGAATGCGCTGCTCTCGCTGGCCTACAGCCTGCTGGCCAAGGACTGCACCATCGCTGCGCTGGCGGTGGGGTTTGACCCTTATGTGGGCCTTTACCATCAGCCGCGCCACGGCCGCCCTGCGCTGGCGCTGGACCTGATGGAAGAGTTTCGCCCGCTGGTAGCGGAGAGCGCGGTGCTCACGGCAATCAACAATCGCATGGTTACAGCGGTGCATTTTGTGCGCGCAGGTGATGCCGTGAACCTGACTCCTCATGGGCGCCGCGCCTTTTTCCACGCCTACGAGCAGCGCATGAACGCGCTGATCACGCACCCTGTGTTTGACTACAAGGTGAGCTACCGCCGGGTGCTGGAGCTGCAGGCGCGGCTGCTTGCCCGCCACCTGACAGGGGAAATCCCCGAGTATGTGCCGATGGTCACTCGATGATGATCTGAAATCATTCCTCATGTCAGACCGCAATGTCATCGTCAGCGCCCGTCACACCTACTTGGTGTGCTATGACATCGCCAACGACAGGCGTTTGAAGAAGGTCTTCAAGGTGTGCAAAAATCATGGCACTCACCTGCAATTTTCCGTTTTCGAGTGCGATCTGAATCCACGTGAACTTGTCCAACTGCAGCGCGAACTAAAGTCGCTGATCAAGCAGGACGAGGACCAGGTGCTGTTCGTCTCACTCGGCCCGGCGGAGGGACGCGGCGACCGGGTGATTTCATCCTTGGGATTGCCTTATTCCAAGTTTGATGCGCCGTGCTACGTGGTGTAGAACACGTCACGTCTGTTTTTGATCTTTTACATATCCCAAGTTTAGACCGCGAGCGGTTCGATGGCGTCTCCGGGTGCCGCAAGCTCTCGCACGTTGAAAACCAACACTTTCCCCTCTTTTATTTCATGTCGCATCCGTCACCAGCATCATGGTTGACCAGCCGCTCGCCAAGTGCTGCTGGAAAGCTTGAATCTGCTAGGCCCGGAAGCCGACACTATCCGCCCTCCTCAGAGGGCGGCCCCGTTGAAGTATTGTCCTGCGCATACTGGCGGAGCTGCACCTCTTTCTATCCGCCCTCCTCAGAGGGCGGCCCCGTTGAAGTCAGATGTGGTGCCGAGCGATGTATTTGAAGCCCATCTATCCGCCCTCCTCAGAGGGCGGCCCCGTTGAAGTGATGGCATCGCGGACGCGGGAATCATCGCAAACGACCGCTATCCGCCCTCCTCAGAGGGCGGCCCCGTTGAAGTAATAGGCGCTTGTTTGAGCTTTGAAACGAATAAAACCTATCCGCCCTCCTCAGAGGGCGGCCCCGTTGAAGTAGCAGCGGGGCGAATTTGCCAAATGCCTCTTTCCATCTATCCGCCCTCCTCAGAGGGCGGCCCCGTTGAAGTCGCGCGGGTGATTCCCACATAAAAAAGGCGGCGCTCCTATCCGCCCTCCTCAGAGGGCGGCCCCGTTGAAGTATGCTTCCAGCGCCTCCACCGCCACGAGTTCCTTGGTCTATCCGCCCTCCTCAGAGGGCGGCCCCGTTGAAGTTCTCAGGGGTGATATTCCCCTCTGTGCCCGCCCATTCCTATCCGCCCTCCTCAGAGGGCGGCCCCGTTGAAGTTGAGAGGCAGAGGTGCCCTTCGTGTGGCTCACCACGCCTATCCGCCCTCCTCAGAGGGCGGCCCCGTTGAAGTGATTCGGCCGGGTTTTTTTGCGCCGCGGCCCAGACCCTATCCGCCCTCCTCAGAGGGCGGCCCCGTTGAAGTCCGAACGAACCGAGGGCGATGGTGTTGGTATTAACCCTATCCGCCCTCCTCAGAGGGCGGCCCCGTTGAAGTCGGGTGCGGGCGGCGAACATCATCCGCAGCGCCTGCTATCCGCCCTCCTCAGAGGGCGGCCCCGTTGAAGTTCCTGCGCCCAAAAGCGCACGCTCGCCGCCACGTAGCCTATCCGCCCTCCTCAGAGGGCGGCCCCGTTGAAGTCCAGCCGTCCGGGTCGTTGCCTCGAAGCCAGCGCCATCTATCCGCCCTCCTCAGAGGGCGGCCCCGTTGAAGTCATCATGCAGCTCCGCGCTGCTGGCACCGTGTCTGAGACTATCCGCCCTCCTCAGAGGGCGGCCCCGTTGAAGTCAGCCTTCGCGGTAAAGCGTCTGCGGGACCTCGCCGGCTATCCGCCCTCCTCAGAGGGCGGCCCCGTTGAAGTGATGGCACCTCCCGCGCCGTCGGCTTCCGTCCTGGCGACTATCCGCCCTCCTCAGAGGGCGGCCCCGTTGAAGTGGGCTTCGATGGTGCCTCACGCTCCATCGGATTCCGTCTATCCGCCCTCCTCAGAGGGCGGCCCCGTTGAAGTTCCAAATTCGGGAGGCACACGCTCACGAAATACCCCCTATCCGCCCTCCTCAGAGGGCGGCCCCGTTGAAGTAAGAACCTCATGCAGCAGCAGGCGCGCGCGGAGCGTCTATCCGCCCTCCTCAGAGGGCGGCCCCGTTGAAGTTTTTCATCGCGTGCCAGCACTGGCGCCAAGTCGCCATCTATCCGCCCTCCTCAGAGGGCGGCCCCGTTGAAGTGAGGGGGGGGCGCTGTCTGTGCCGCGCATGCCAGTGCTATCCGCCCTCCTCAGAGGGCGGCCCCGTTGAAGTCTGACCGGGCTGACCTGGACGCCTGAAGGTGCCGATGCCTCTATCCGCCCTCCTCAGAGGGCGGCCCCGTTGAAGTCTGCTATGGTGGCATCATCAGCGGCACTCTCTCGCTCACTATCCGCCCTCCTCAGAGGGCGGCCCCGTTGAAGTAAATCGACGGCGCCGACTCCATGCGCACCGACGTCAATCTATCCGCCCTCCTCAGAGGGCGGCCCCGTTGAAGTTTTTTTTCCTCCGCCGTTTTGGCGGCTTCGAGCTTCAGCTATCCGCCCTCCTCAGAGGGCGGCCCCGTTGAAGTCGCTCCCAGGTTGTCCATCAGCTTCACCAGTCGGTTGCTATCCGCCCTCCTCAGAGGGCGGCCCCGTTGAAGTGACCTGGCGAAGCTGCAGGAGGAGGTGCGTGTGGTCTATCCGCCCTCCTCAGAGGGCGGCCCCGTTGAAGTCAGATCGGCGGCATGATCGTCACCTTCGGCATCGGCTGCTATCCGCCCTCCTCAGAGGGCGGCCCCGTTGAAGTAAGCCTTTGGAAATTAAGTCTATAAAAGCAGTTTCTTCTATCCGCCCTCCTCAGAGGGCGGCCCCGTTGAAGTTCTTCTCAGAGCCCAGCAAGCTGCCCAATTATTCCGGCTGCTATCCGCCCTCCTCAGAGGGCGGCCCCGTTGAAGTAAAGACAAGTAACTCCCCCCGCCTCTTTCAGCTCCACCTATCCGCCCTCCTCAGAGGGCGGCCCCGTTGAAGTGCCGATTTGTGGCATATCCATTTCCGCCGTGGTGCCATTGACTATCCGCCCTCCTCAGAGGGCGGCCCCGTTGAAGTAACGTCGCCAGCCAGCCGCACGGCCCCGGTGCCCGTGCTATCCGCCCTCCTCAGAGGGCGGCCCCGTTGAAGTAGGCACCGCTCCAGCGCCGCCTTCTGGCTCTCGCTGCTATCCGCCCTCCTCAGAGGGCGGCCCCGTTGAAGTACGTATTGGCCATCATCAATGCCGAGTGTGTATTGAGGATCTATCCGCCCTCCTCAGAGGGCGGCCCCGTTGAAGTGACGCTGATGAGCTGCTGGCCGGAGAGTCCTTCAATGACTATCCGCCCTCCTCAGAGGGCGGCCCCGTTGAAGTGGGGGTGTTTTCCGCCGAGGATGCGGGCCGGGTGAGTGCTATCCGCCCTCCTCAGAGGGCGGCCCCGTTGAAGTTAGTCCGTGCTGGACTCGTCCGCGTCATAGATGACGAGCTATCCGCCCTCCTCAGAGGGCGGCCCCGTTGAAGTCAGGACTGGTCACACGGCCGCACTCTCGCGCCCGCCTCTATCCGCCCTCCTCAGAGGGCGGCCCCGTTGAAGTAACGACAACGGCAAACTGGTGTACCGCGAAGGTGACCTATCCGCCCTCCTCAGAGGGCGGCCCCGTTGAAGTCATTTGCGCTCTTTCCACTCAGCGATGCCTTTGCGGGCTATCCGCCCTCCTCAGAGGGCGGCCCCGTTGAAGTTCAAGCTCTGCGCCTCACGCTTTGAAAGCGCCGAGCCCTATCCGCCCTCCTCAGAGGGCGGCCCCGTTGAAGTGCAGGCCGAAGCGGGCAAGACCAAGTTTGTATCGGCAACTATCCGCCCTCCTCAGAGGGCGGCCCCGTTGAAGTGCGTGATGGGGCGATTGTCCTCCTTATGCCAATGCGCTATCCGCCCTCCTCAGAGGGCGGCCCCGTTGAAGTGCGGTGGTAGCCGTTGAGGCGGGCCGCGTGCTTGGCTATCCGCCCTCCTCAGAGGGCGGCCCCGTTGAAGTGACCTCTACGCCAATGGACGCCTCCGCCTTGATCCGGCTATCCGCCCTCCTCAGAGGGCGGCCCCGTTGAAGTATCTCAATAAGGAATCTTTTTCGTCCCCAAAGGCCTCCTATCCGCCCTCCTCAGAGGGCGGCCCCGTTGAAGTTTGATGCGGTGGCGGCAGGGAGAAAGACTTTTGAGATTCTATCCGCCCTCCTCAGAGGGCGGCCCCGTTGAAGTGCGCGGCGGCTGCGTCTGCTGCGGCCTTGGCTGCTGCCTATCCGCCCTCCTCAGAGGGCGGCCCCGTTGAAGTAAAGCCTTGGTGCACGTCGCACGTCAAGCAACCGGCCTCTATCCGCCCTCCTCAGAGGGCGGCCCCGTTGAAGTGATGCCGCAGAGACAGACGGCGGCGAAATGCTCCAGCTATCCGCCCTCCTCAGAGGGCGGCCCCGTTGAAGTCTGAGAGCGACAAACTCGCACCGTCCCTCCTGTCCAACTATCCGCCCTCCTCAGAGGGCGGCCCCGTTGAAGTACGTTCCGGGCACAAGAGGCGTAGTGCCCCGATGCCCCTATCCGCCCTCCTCAGAGGGCGGCCCCGTTGAAGTGCCACCAGCGGTCCGGGCGCAGGATGGAGCAAACAGCTATCCGCCCTCCTCAGAGGGCGGCCCCGTTGAAGTGCCTCTTCTGGAGTCACAGCCAGGCGGTTGAGCGCCTATCCGCCCTCCTCAGAGGGCGGCCCCGTTGAAGTACGGACGGCACGCTCAAAGGTGCCGGCATTGAGGGCCTATCCGCCCTCCTCAGAGGGCGGCCCCGTTGAAGTGACATCGGCGTTTTCAAAGGCAATCAATGGCTCCCCGCTATCCGCCCTCCTCAGAGGGCGGCCCCGTTGAAGTTCGTCGATGAGCGGTTGCAGTCGCTTTTCGCTGATCTATCCGCCCTCCTCAGAGGGCGGCCCCGTTGAAGTGGCCTTCCGGCAGTGACATGGGGAATTGCCTGGGTACTATCCGCCCTCCTCAGAGGGCGGCCCCGTTGAAGTATTTTCATGCGTGGTGCCAGGTGGCGGCGCGGGCGATCTATCCGCCCTCCTCAGAGGGCGGCCCCGTTGAAGTATTTTCATGCGTGGTGCCAGGTGGCGGCGCGGGCGATCTATCCGCCCTCCTCAGAGGGCGGCCCCGTTGAAGTTGACGCCTGCATTTTTGGCAAGCCTGAGCTGTTCTTGCTATCCGCCCTCCTCAGAGGGCGGCCCCGTTGAAGTGCCGCGCTGCCCGGCACTGGTGAAACCGGCAAGATTTCTATCCGCCCTCCTCAGAGGGCGGCCCCGTTGAAGTATTGCCGGTGATGTCGTCAATCTTGCCAAGATCGATCTATCCGCCCTCCTCAGAGGGCGGCCCCGTTGAAGTTTCTGCGCGGCGTAGAGGCGGCAGGCGCATGTCTTGCTATCCGCCCTCCTCAGAGGGCGGCCCCGTTGAAGTGACCTGCCTGCTGCTGATGAGCGCCGCCTGGATGGACTATCCGCCCTCCTCAGAGGGCGGCCCCGTTGAAGTCGCTGCCTCCGCCGCCATGTGGCGCAGGGAATAGGCGCCTATCCGCCCTCCTCAGAGGGCGGCCCCGTTGAAGTGACGGGGCCTGCGGGCTGCGGGAAGAATCGGCTGCACTATCCGCCCTCCTCAGAGGGCGGCCCCGTTGAAGTGTCGATGCCCGCCGCACCGATGCCATTGAATACTGTTCTATCCGCCCTCCTCAGAGGGCGGCCCCGTTGAAGCGGTGCCATGAAATGGACAGAATCACTTTAGCGGCCCTCGCACGAGCTCATACGACTCCGTTGAAAGCCAGTTCATGAAGTCGGCATGTTGTGAGTTGAGATAATCATGCCAGCGACTCCAGCTAAAGAACTTGCCGAGGTGCTGGATGAAGAAAAGTTCGGCGCTCGCGCCCGGCAGATCAAGCCTTGCAGTCCTGGCAGTCGTCCTGCCGACCCGCTCTGTCTGTGCCACGGCAACAAACGGTAGGCGGTAAGTGTTCATGGAAAAGTCAAAACTGTTCGCTGCCTCGACGCCGATGAAAAGACAGTGGCTCGGTTGAATGAGCCGGACAACCTCGGCAAAGACTCTCCAGGCAGAAATAAAATCTTCGCGAGTTGGGCGCTCTGGCAGCCCCTCTCGCTTGTAGCGCATAGGCCGCTGAATGAAGTTGTAGTATGCCGTGTCACCCCAGAGCCGTTCACGGTCTATGTCGGTCGTCCTGAAAAGGACTTTAGGCAATGTGTCCAGAGTGCGATTGCGCTCACCTTTGACGAGGATTCTGGAAGCAATTTCTCTAGTGTATAGAGGGTATTCGAGGTGCTGTCGTATCACCCTCTCAAGCTGGTCGGGCGGCTGCTCACCAATGTAATGAGACTCGCCGACAATGAGGAGCCGCTTGTGAGCTGGACGCTCCGAGAAACGGTGTCCTACCCAAGGGAGCCAGGTGAGCCCCTGAATCTCACGAAAGCCGGTGTCGAAGTGGGTGGATGACTCGCTGAAATTCATTCGGGCCGAGCTACAGCTTTGTCCAATGGTGTGAACTGGCCTTTGGACAACCGCTAATGCGTGGCTCCTTCGCCATCTTGGCGAGGGTGCCGCACTTCTTGCACTGGTAATTGATGTCACCCACCGGACCGAGCTTGGTCCAATTGTGAGATGAGGCGTCAGGGCAGCCGCTAATCCTGGGAATGGAACTGTTCTGAATGAGCGTCGAACAGTTTTTGCATTGGTAGTTGTCCATTGTCTTTAGAGGTGGGGTTTGGGACATTTGCTGTGTGCGCGTATCGACGGCTAATGTTGTTCTGTTCTGCGCCTATGGGCAAGCGAGCAATTCAAGCACCGGGAGAATTTACCTATGCCTATTTGCTACTGGAACGAGGGATTCAGCCCTTGGTTCTCAGTCCTGCAAAACTCAAAGTGCGGTTCAAACGAATGCCACTGTGATAGGCAAAGAGGATAATGACCGCCTTCTGAGACAAAGCCAACTTTGTCCGTGCGGTCTCAGGATGGCTTGCCATCATCGCAGCCTCCCTCATGGCCGTCGAAACCAAGCCTCTTTTCAATCCCGAGCTCGTCCGCCGGGAGGTGCATTCCTTCACACTGCCGGAATCGGCCGAGTCAGCACTGCCATGCCTGCAGCATTGGGCAGACCTCATCTCCTCGGGAAAAGCGGACACGTTCAAGGAAACCGCACTGTTCCCCGAGTTCCTTACCGACATCTTTGGCCAGCTCCTTGGTTACACAGGCCCGGCGGGTGCAGGAGACAGCTTCACCCTGCTGCGGGAGACGCATGTCGAGGTGGATGGCCAGTTCGCCGATGCCGCACTCGGACGCTTCACCTCGGAGACCAAGAAGTTCATTGTCGCCGTCGAGGGCAAAGGCACGCGCGATCCGCTGGAGCGCCCATTTGCAGGCCGACGTATGTCCGCCGTGGATCAGGCCTATCGTTACGCCATCAATCTACCGTGTGACTGGATCATTGTCACCTCCATGCAGGAGACGCGACTGTATCACAAAGGTTCCAATCAACAGACCTACGAACGCTTTGAGACCACTCGCCTTGCCAGCGATGCAGCGCTACGGAAACGCTTCGTCTTTCTCCTCGGCGCGGAGCGCGTAGCGCCAGCTCATGGTGAAAGCCATCTCAACGCCTTGCTGCGCACGTCCGAGTCCGCAGGGCGTGAACTGACCAACAAGTTCTACGCGCTCTACGCCGACATCCGCCAGGAGGTTTTTGGCCACCTTAGGGTCGCCAACGATCAGGTGGACCCGCAGGAAATCCTGCGCTGTACCCAGAAGCTGCTCGACCGCATTCTCTTTTGCTCATTCTGCGAAGACCGCGTCCTTCTTCCGCCGAATACCGTTCGCTGCGCCTTCGAGCACAACGATCCCTATAATCCCCGGCCCATCTGGGATAACTTTCGCGGCCTTTTCCGCTCCGTCGATGTCGGCAATGCCGGACTGAAAATTCCCGCCTACAACGGCGGCCTCTTCGCGCATGACGCGGGCCTCGACACCCTCGCCGTCCCAGATGAAGTCTGCGCGCTCTTCCGCGATCTCGCCGATTACGATTACCGCCCGGCGCGCGAGATGGCGGACGCCTCAGACACCCAGGAAATCCGTCCCGTCATCGACGTGGACATTCTCGGTCACATCTTCGAGCAGTCCATCACCGACCTCGAACGCCTGCGCCAGGACTTGGAGCGTGATGACAGCGCCCTCGCCGATGAAAAGCTGGCCAAGACCCGCCGCAAAAAGGAAGGTGCCTTCTACACGCCAGCCTTCATCACCCGCTACATCGTCGAGCAGACGCTCGGTGCCGTACTGCGTGTCCGGTTCGAAGCCCTGCGCCTCACCGAAGAGACCGCCGCTACTGGCACCGCCAAAAAAACGCTCATCGATCCCAATGCCTACGATCTCCAAGCGCTCAATGAGCCGCAGCGCAAGGCGCTCATCCGCTTCTGGGAGCAGTGGCAGGAAGTCTTGAAGACTCTGCGCATTCTCGATCCCGCTTGCGGCAGCGGTGCCTTTCTCATCGAGGCTTTCGACCAGCTTCACGCCCACTACGAGGTGTCCAATGCGCGCCTGGAAGAACTGCGCGGCCACCGCACACTTTTCGACCTCGACCGCCAGATCCTTCAAAACAACATCTACGGCGTGGACCTCAACGCTGAGGCCATTCAGATCTGCCAGCTCAGCCTCTGGATCAAAACCGCCGCGCATGGCAAGCGCCTCACGAGCCTCGACCACAGCATCCGCGAAGGGAACAGCGTCGTCAGTGATTCCACGGTGCATCCCAAGGCCTTCAATTGGCAGGCCGCCTTCCCCGAAGTCTTCGCCCAGGGCGGCTTCGACGTCGTGGTGGGCAATCCGCCTTACGTGCGGCAGGAATTTCTCACGCCCTACAAGCCCTGGCTCGAAGCGCACTACGCCAGCTACCACGGCATGGCCGACCTCTACGTGTACTTTTACGAGCTGGGCCAGCGCGTCTTGAAGCCCGGCGGTCTGCTTTCCTATATCGTCACCAACAAATGGATGAAGGCAGGCTATGGCGAGCCGCTGCGTCGCTTCTTTCGCGATAAGGTTTGGGTTCGCAGTGTCGTGGACTTCGGCCACGCAAAGCAAATATTCGAGGAGGCCGATGTCTTCCCCTGCATCATCGTCGCCGAAAAGCCCACCAGCGAAGAAAAGCCCAAAACCGCCCGCCTCTGCACCATCCCCAGAGAGCAGCTCCGCATCGACGATCTCAGCGTACAGATCGAGAAAGGAGGCGCGGATATGGATGCCGAGCAATTGAAGGCTGAAGCCTGGCAATTGGAACCCACTGAAGTCTTGTCGCTGCTGAACAAGCTGAGGCAAACTGGCAAAACGCTCAAACAATTCGTCGGTTCATCTCCTCAATACGGTATCAAAACTGGATTCAATGACGCTTTCCTCATCGACGATGCCACCAAACAACGACTAACCAAAGATCACGAAAGTTGTCGCGAAATCATTAAGCCCTATTTACGTGGGAGTGACCTTGATCGCTGGGAGTCCAATTGGGATCAACTCTGGATGATCGTGCTGCCATCCAGCAATGATTACGCCTGGCCTTGGGCAGACCTTGGTGACAGCGCCGAAGACAAATTTCGCGAGCTATACCCCAGCCTTCACGACCACATGAAGCCGCATGAAGAAGCGCTTCGGAAGCGCCAGGACAAAGGCCGTCATTGGTGGGAATTACGCTCATGCGCGTATTGGGATGCGTTTGAGAAGCCTAAAATTTTCTACCAGGAGATTCAGTTCCATCCAAGCTACTCGCTCGATGTCGCGGGCCGCTTCGGGAACAACAAAACCTTTTTCCTCAGCACCGATGATCTTTATCTGCTCGCCGTTCTGAACTCTCCGCTCATGTGGTGGCACAACTGGCGCTACCTCCCACACATGAAGGACGAGGCTTTGTCACCTGTGGCTTTCAAGATGGCCGAACTTCCCATCGCCGAACCCACCGCCGCCATCCGCACCGCCGTTGAAATCGCCGTGAGTCGCCTAATTGACATCAGCGACAGCCAGCAGCAGACCCAGCACACCGTGCTCGACTGGCTGCGCGTGGAATACGCAATCGAGAAGCCCAGCCAGAAACTCGCAGCCCTGAATGAGCTCGATTCGGACGCCTTTGTGGCCGAGGTGAAGAAGCTGCGTGGCAAAAGCCAGCCGCTCACCGCCGCCAGCCTTGCCGCCCTGCGTGCCGAGCACACCCGCAGCATCGCCCCCGCCCGCGCCCTCGCCGCCGAAATGCTTCAACTCGAACGCACCCTCAGCGCCCTCATCAATCAAGCCTACGGCCTCACTCCCCAAGAAGTGCAGCTCATGTGGGACACCGCCCCGCCCCGAATGCCGTTTGTAGGTCCGTAGTCGAGCAACCTTACGATCGCCTTGATGACCTGCTAACAATTGCCTCGTCCTCATGAAACCCTCCCGCCGCAAACGCTACCGCATCCTGACCGCAGCAGCGGAACTGGTGAGCCTGTGGTATGGACAGAAGGCCAACGAGCCCTTCAAAAAGAACGATCCGGCAGCCGAGCGTTCGTACACTCATAGCTCCGTCATTCACGACCGGGACTACTTTGCTCTCTGGGATGCTTGCAGGCGTCTGGGTCGCGAGTTCGAGTTCATGTGATCCAGCACTGAGTATAACACTCCTGGGTCTCAATCTTATTGGGATTACGTGCAAGAGCATGGCAAAGTTCTCACCGAGGAGGAACTGCAATCTCTCCTTGATGGCACTCTGGACCTGCAGCAAGTCGAAGGTCCCAAATACGTCGATCCATTGGATGCCCATGTCATCAAAGCGGCAGACGTATCACGAGCCTCGGTCCCGCAGATCGGCCGCCTGATTTACTGCTTCCAAGGGGCGGATAAATTCAACGACGGATTGTGGGATGGCTTTGTCTCCAGCGGCGAACTGGAACAGGCCATCCTGCGAATCGAGGTGCTGCTGAAAGCTGGTACCGACCTGAGCGGTGATGGCGCACCGCCTGTGAAAGGGTAATTTTTCCAACTTCCAACCAACTGATACCCCATGGGAATGCTGCAAGACTTCATCTGCCCGGCCTGCGGGCTAAAGGGGCACGTCTCCGGCGGCAAGGATGCCGGCATGATCGCTGCGACGACGACGATCTACTGCGAAACCTGCCGCACCCTGCAAGATGCGGAGGTTGAGAAAATCCGCTGTTCCATTCCACCCCGTCGCATCAAGCCCTGTTGCGAAAGAAGCAATATCCATACCATCAAAGTCTGGAACCAGAACGAACCCTGCCCCCGCTGCGGTCAAAGCTTGCTTGTGGTGGACGAGAACGGTGAAGTAACGATGTGGGATTGAAAAAGCGTAAGTTTGCGCTCAGAAGGGCCTCCTTACCTTTGTGAAAGTCTTCCATCCGGCCGTCTCATCTCTCGATGCTCGCCTTGCTTCGCCCCACTTGACGCCACGCTTCATTCGACGATTCTGCCACCAGAGTCGCTCCCATCCTCCAACACGACCATTGCAGGTGGCGGATGCATGGGGTGGAATGAATATGATCCTTCCGGCTCCACCCTTCTTCGTCTGATCATGGCTCGGTTTGAATACATCGTGAAAAATCTGAAACGGGCGAACCCGCGCTCGGTGCGGCGGAGTGTCATGCTCAGGATCGACGGTGAGGTGCTAAATCTTGGTTATGTAATGTGCGAAGATGAACTGGTGCGCAGCCTCGAAAAACCCGGTGACTACTGGCTTCTCACCTGCACCTGTGGCGAGCCGGGCTGTGCGGGGCTGTTTTCACCGTTCGAGGTGGAGCATCTGGACGATGGAATCATTCATTGGCACGTCACCGATCCCGGCCCTGAACGTGATTTTTATTTCTCCCGCGATCAAGCCATGCGTGAACTGCAAAAGGCCGGGGAGATCGCCAAACCTGCCAAACCGCTCCCTCTACCACTGCTGCCGACGGAGGGAGAAAACGATGCTTGAGATCACCTTTGGCGAAATCGAGGACGGTTGGCGGAGACCACCTTCGACTTTGGGAAAGAGCAGCGTCTGACGCTGGCACTTTCCTACATGACCGAGTTGTTTGGGGACCTGGCGGACCTGACGCTATGCATGCTACGCGGAGAGGCTTCAGGCATTGCCGCATTCACCGATGAATACGATCATTACAAACTTAGCTTCCAGCACCAGCCAGACAGTCTCTACTTTTTACATCAGGAGCGCTGGCATCCATGGTCACTCCTGCCCGGTGTACTGCGTTGGAGCAATGACGATGAAGGCTGCCTGCCGGAAGTCCATGTCTCAAATTCTCTCAAACAACCAGCCTTCGTCCGCCGCAAGGCCCTACCAGGCAAGACAATGTACACGCTGCATAAAGTCCGTCAGAAACCATTCCGTACATTTTCCACAAGCGATTTTTTGTACATTGATGATGCAATGCCTGAGCTGCCGTTGAAGGCATAAAAATGGCACTATTGTTTCACCTCAGAACGAGCCTTGTACAAGGCAATGGCGTGCTGTGCTTACAGCGAAGCAATTCGATTTGTACAAAGGAGGGGCGTAAGGTGTTTTATTTGAGACACGGTAATAGGCGATCATTTTTAAGCGAATGTACAAATCGTTGATCAAGCATTCCTTTTGGAGAGATGTCTTCGAGTACGATCTAATTTGTGGCAGTACAGTGGTCAGGCAATTGAGACATGAAGCCTGAGCAGGCAAGTTTCAAGTGTCGTCTCTGGATGGGCCGAAGGCACTGCTTTTCTCTTCAACTCGCCGCCACCCTTTCCGCAAAGCCTCCACGGGGCTGCGTGCATTCAGAGGGCCTCAAGAGTCCCCAGATCACCCCTCGATCGCGAGCCATCGACGTTCAGGAACCGTTAAGTGGGATTATGAACTCATGTTGGGGCATGTTTCCCAGTATGTTCATAATGAGCAGCTGGCATTGCGTACCGTTGCGCACTCCTGTTATGAACAGCCTCCAGGACCACCATTTAAGGGAGTCACAAGCGTTTAAAAGACGTGGACGAAAACTCCATGTCACGACAGTCAGGTGTTTCCAGTTAGAGCAAATCACATTGATTTTAACTCCTGGGCATCGGGCGGTTCGCGACGGGCAGCGCCACGCCGCTGCCCTGCTCTTTGCCAACCGAAACATTCAAAAGCACGTCCTTAACGGGACGTGTTTCTATCAATTTACAAACTGCGACACGTCCATCAGAAAACGGCCATGGGGCCGGGGATGATGGCTGAGAACTGCCCCTATGGAGTTCCCAGAACAGCGAGTGGGCGAACAGGTGCGGACGAGAGTCCAATTCCTGTCGCCGCAGTGATCGGTTGAAAGCAGTCCCAGTCGTGTACGGTGGTGATAAAGCCGGATGCGGTGAAGCGGGATGAAACGCTTTCATCCTGGGCAACGAGGCCCGGGATGCAGGCAGCACAGATGGAGCGGTTCAGTCACACAAAGGGTGATCGAATCGTCGTAAGGACAAGGCGGCGTAATCTCGTTGAGGAAGGGATTTCTAATCTCTCAGCACGCCGCAGCCAAAAGGCACTGGGGTATCGCCTCCAGGAGTGTGCGACATCTCCTGGATTCACCGGCCGCCCCCGGCGAATGCGCCCGGACCGTCTCCATCGTCAATCGCCCGCTCGAAACGTGGTCACCTCCGTCGTCTCTCCAGGCGCAAGCCAGGAGTAGGTCATCACCCGTATGACGGCGAAGGGCAGGACGTCCGACCAAGCCAGTGCGCCCCTGTAATGGGGGCGAGATGCCGAATTCGGACGGGCAACACGAAGACCAAACCAATTAAAAGAACATGATTACGAAACCCATCGATCAATGGGAGGACCTTCCGCTGGAGCAATTCAAACAGGAGGTCTTCCATCTTCAACGGCGCATCTTCGGCTCATCGCAGCAAGGAAATCGCAAGAAAACGCACCGCCTGCAAAAGCTGCTCCTAAGCAGTTTCGCAGCCCGATGCATTGCAGTACATAAAGTCTCAGAGATCAACGCCGGCCGTAACACCGCCGGTATTGATGGCGAGAAAAGGCTCACCGATTCACAAAGGCTCCAACTGGCACACGATCTTGATGTACATCAGGACATCCTGCCAGTACGCCGTGTCAGAATCCCCAAGCCTGGCAAAAGCGAGCAACGACCGCTCGGAATACCCGCCATGAAGGATCGAGCATTGCAGGCGCTCATAACGCTGGCACTCGAACCCGAATGGGAGGTCCGGTTCACTCCGGGCATGCATGGATTCCGCAAAGGTCACCGGGCTCACGATGCCATCGACATCATCAGAGCAAGCATTCAATCTTCACCCAAATGGGTTCTGGACGCCGACATCGAGAAATTCTTTGATCGTGTGGACCACGAGGCCCTCCTGGCGAAGATCGACACATTCACGATATTGGAACAGGCGATCCGCCGAGTTCTGAAGTCGGGAAGCATCGAGGGTGGGGTTGCGTCCGCCACTCACGAGGGAACTCCGCAAGGAGGACCTCTGTCACCTTTGCTTGCAAACATCGCTCTCTGCGGATTGGAGTCAGACCTGACAGAATATTTCCAACAGGGAACAACCAGGAATGCCAAGAGACCAAAACGGATGCCCGTTATGGTCATGTATGCCGACGATTTTGTGGTCCTTCACAAGGATCGCAAGATCATCACCGAATGCCGGGAGTACATCTCGGCCTGGCTGGTCAACATGGGGTTAACCATCCACCCCGAAAAGACCCGCATCACGCATACGCTTAACCTCGAAACAGGAAGCGCCGGCTTCAGTTTCCTCGGTCATTGCATTCAACAATTCCAAACCGGGAAGTATGCCGTGAAAGCGGCATTCAAACAGGTCTTCACCCTCATCAGGCCCGCACCTGAGGCTCAGGAGCGCGTTTACCAGCGAATCGCCACGATCATCAACATGATGCTCTGTGGCAGTCCCAACCGAAACGCCGCCCGCCGAGCCGAGGAGATTCTGATACCGCAGATCAATGCGGTCATCCGAGGGTGGTCCAACTACTTTCGTCACTGCAACGCGAAGCACAGCTTTAGCCGCCTGGACAGCCTGGTGTGGTTCAAGCTGTGGAAGGCTCTCCGACGCAGGTACAAAAAGCGTGGTCGCCAATGGACAGTGCAACAGTTCCTCAAAAGGTCCGATGGGAAGTGGCGGTTTAACTGCCCTTCCAGCAAGGATCCACAAGAGCTACTGGTGATGCGCCTGTTCGCCGAGACCCCTATTCTTAAACACATGCAGCTCCGCAAGGGCAAGTCGTACTTCGATGGCGACTGGGCCTACTGGGGGACACGGTTGGGGAGCTACCCTTCCATCCCGTTAGAGCTGACAAGGCTTCTAAAACGACAGCACGGCAAGTGCCATCGATGCCAATCTCTGTTCACCCGACGCGACAAACTTCACGTTTGTACTGAATGGGTGGACGTGAGGGACATGAAGAAGCCTCTACAGAGATTGGAGCACCAAGACTGCGATTCCCAACTGCGCTCGAACAGTGAGGCAGCCATGCCCGCTGTTGACGCTGCCAGCAGCCCGGTGCGCTGAAAGGCGCCCGCCGGGTTAAAGGACCAAGGTTGTCCGCGAGGACAGCTTTGAGCCACCTCTTAACAAACCACGGTGATGGCGGGGAAGTCCCCCGCCGCCGCCTCTCTTCCGTGCTGTCAAAACAGCACGATGCGGCCTCGGCGATTCCAGGCCATCCACACCGCGAATCCAATCCAACACTCCGTCGGCTAGGGGCATCATGTTTGCCCCCTCAGACGGTAGCAAATTTATCAGCCTCCTCAGTCAGCTACAAACCCATTCAAAAATCTATGAAACAAACACCGAACGACCAGCACCAACCGATGGCGACAGCCACACCAGCAGCGGAAGAGCCCGTCTCTCTTCAACAGGCAGCCGCAACATTTAAATTAAAAGAGGTTACACTGAGATCCTGGTGTAAAAAAAAGCTCATCAAGTGGAAGCGTGTCAAAATCGGCAAGAAGGCTCGCCGCTTGGTATTCATCTCGGATGTCCGCGCCTATCTCGCCAAACGGCCCGCTTCCGCCGTTGGCAGTGTCGAATCATCGCATGCTAAGCCAGAGTTAGCACAGCTGAGCATTGAAGCCCATGTGCCTGTGCCGCAAATGCCAGTCGCTGATGCCTCCTCAGAAGTACCTCTGCCCGCAGCTGTTCCAGCAAGCGCAAGTCAAGTGGAGTCCAATCAGAATACTACCGAGACGAACTCGCCCCCACATTCCCCGAGCATGACCACCGCTGTTCCCCAATCCACTGTGGCCACACAGCCAGCACCTTCACATCCTTCGGCATCACTGAAGCAGAAAACGAAGCCGCCACGGGTGGGATCGTCAGGTCTGCTGATACACCGTGCCAAAAACTCCATGCGAAAATTCGGAGCAGACGAACTCCGGAAAATCGGTGCGTGGATAACACATCGTCTCGAGAACAAGCTGGCACCGAACATCAACCCCACTCCTTCCGAACAACCAACGACAGCATCATGAACGCAGCATCGCAAACCTCAGCCACCGTTCAAAGTCATACGATGGAGCCCTTGCGCTGGCTCCGTGTGGAAGAAGCCGCGCGCACACGCGGCATATCCCGCAGTCTTCTTTATGAGTTCCTTCGCGACGGCAAAATCAAATCGTCACTCTTGCGCAAAAAAGGCAACGTCCGTGGCATTCGACTCATCAGTGCCGAAAGCTTGGATGCCTACATCGAGTCACATGTTCTTCCTTGGCATCCACCTACAAGCGAGATGGCGTCCGTAACAAAAAGTCCAGACGGTTGATTGCGGGATGGCTTCATACCCTCTCCCTGCAAACAGGAGCTAGCGGCCTAGATTTGGACGCTGCCGGACGTGATTGGACATGTTCTTAGCCATGTTCTCAGATCGTCACGTTTGCATGCCTACCACGTTGATTTTCAACGTGGTGGCAGAGGGGAGATTTGAACTCCCGACCAAAGGCTTATGAGTCCTCTGCTCTACCCCTGAGCTACTCTGCCGTCGTCGTTAATGGCTCCTGAGGTAGGGTTCGAACCTACGACCTAGTGGTTAACAGCCACCCGCTCTACCGCTGAGCTACTCAGGAATCACTTTTTCCCCTCCCGAAGAAGGGGGCGAGATGGATAAACGTTCCCATCCATCACGCAAGCGTTTTTGGCACGGAAATTGAAGAGTTTTCAGCCGACGGCATTGGCGGCCAGGAGAGCCTCCAGCAGGCCGCGCTGGCGGTAGAACTCCACCTCCGCGGCGCCGGTGGCCTCGAGATCGGCACGAATGGAGGCGGCGTCCCGCTCTGCGGCGACGTGCTGGCGGATGAGGGCGGTCTTGCGGGCCTGGAGATCCAGGAACTCGGTGTCCACCACGGGGGTCTGGGGCCATTTGCCGTCGGCCTGCCCTGCCCTGAGCACCTGCTTGAAAGGGGTGCCGGCTTTCTGCGCCTGGATCTTGGCCTCATTGATGCCGGCATACCAGTCCGGGTGCACGAGGCGGTAGTAGTCGCGCATGGCCTGCTTGTTGTAGTGGATGACGAGCTTGCGGCCGTCTACATCCAGGAAGGTGGTGCCGCGGAAGGAGTCGGCGTCGATGGTGTCCACAAAGAGGAGTTCCTCGCGGTCCACGGCAAACTCCCACTTGAGGTCCCAGAGGAGGAGGCCGGCGCTTTCCAGGAGCTCGCGGACGGCCCAGCCGCCGAGGATGGCGAGCTTCACGGTGTGGAGGAAGTCATCACTGCTGAGGCCGGACATCATGAGGGCTTCCTGCTTGCTGACGGCGCGGTCCTCGGGCTCGTACTTGCTGGTGAGATCGTAGATGGGGCGCTGCAGCATTTCCCAGACGCCCATGGGCTTGGAAAGGCCGAGCTCCTGCTCGTAGGCGCGCTTTGCGGGCTCGCTGAGGCTCTGGTATTTTTTGAGGATGGAGGAGCCGCTGGTGACGCCGAAGCGCACGATGTACTCCAGCGGGACCACATACGTGGCGCTCTGGTGGAACTGGGCGTAGTCAAAGACGTAGGTGCCGAGGAGATTGCGCTGCGGCGGGTGCATGACCGGGAAGCGGCGCACGACATTGTAGCAGCTCGGGTTTTTGGGCAGGCCGGTGCGGACGATCTCGCCGGTGACGGCGTCCACCATCCCCACATGGTGGGTGGCGGCGCCCTGCTCCAGCATGAGCTCCATGGGGCCGGAGAGGAGTTCCTTGCGCCAGGCGGCGTCCATGGGAGCGGCCTCGATGGCGGCCTTCACGCGCTGCCAGGTCTCGGGCTGGCCCAGGCGGGAGTACATGGCGTGGCGGAAGATGGCGCGGTTGAGGTCATTGCCCTCGATGTTGAAGATGGAGCCCACGTCGAAGACGGATCCGGCGGGGGTGGTCTCGCACACGACGTAGCCGGGATGGTCTGGCACGGCGTAGAGATTCTGCACGGAGCCGCGGTAAACGGGCTGGCCGAGCCTGGCGAGATCGAGGTGGGTGGGCGCTGGGGCGGGATGGGACATGGTTGCCGGGGAAAAACAACGGATTCCGCCCCCGCGCAACTGGGAAGAGAGAAGCGCGAACTTTGAACTTTAAACTTTGAACTTTAAACTTCCGGCTCCTACTTTCGCCCTCACACTTTTTCCATGTCCGAAGCCGCCGCCCCCTCCCCCGCCTCCCTTGATTTCATCCGTGAAATGATCGCCGCCGACCTGGCCGCAGGTCGCAATGGCGGGCAGGTCGTGACGCGTTTCCCGCCGGAGCCGAACGGGTATCTGCACATCGGCCACGCGAAGAGCATCTGCCTGAACTTTGGGCTGGCGCAGGAGCATGCGCCGAACTCGCGCTGCCACCTGCGCTTTGACGACACCAACCCCACCAAGGAAGAGGTGGAATATGTGGACAGCATCATGGCGGATGTGAAGTGGCTGGGCTTCGACTGGGGCGAGAACCTTTTTTATGCGAGCGACTACTTTGAGAAGCTGTATGCCTTTGCCGAACAGCTCATCACCAAAGGGCTCGCCTATGTGGATGACCAGACGCATGAGGAGATGCGTGCGAACCGCGGCACGCTGACCTCTCCGGGGACGCGCAGCGCGGGCGCGGACCGCAGCGTGGAGGAAAATCTGGACCTCTTCCGCCGCATGCGGAAGGGAGAATTCAAGGAAGGCCAGTGCGTGCTGCGCGCGAAGATCGACATGGCCTCGCCGAACATGAACATGCGCGACCCGGTGATCTACCGCATCCTGCATGCGCACCATCACCGCACGGGGGATGCGTGGTGCATTTATCCGATGTATGACTACGCCCATCCGCTGAGCGATGCGCTGGAGAGCATCACCCACAGCCTGTGCACGCTGGAGTTTGAGCACCACCGCCCGCTATACGAGTGGCTGATCAACAACGTGGACGGTCTGCCCGGCGCGCCCTACCAGCGCGAATTCGCCCGCCTGAACCTGACCTACACCGTGATGAGCAAGCGCAAGCTGCTGCGCCTGGTGAAGGAAGATCTCGTCAACGGCTGGGACGACCCGCGCATGCCCACCATCAGCGGCATGCGCCGCCGCGGCATCACCGCCGCCGCCATCCGCAGCTTCTGCAAGACCATCGGCCTGACGAAGTTCAACTCCCTCACCGAGATCGCGCTGCTGGAGCACGCCATCCGCGAGGACCTGAACAAGGTGGCCCGCCGCGCCTATGGCGTGCTGCGCCCTATCAAGGTGGTCATCACCAACTACCCCGAGGATCAGGTGGAACACTTCGAAGCACCGAATCACCCGGAAGATCCCGCCGCAGGCACCCGCCAGGTGCCGCTGTGCCGGGAGTTGTACATTGAGGCCGATGATTTCATGGAGTTCCCCTCTGAGGGCTTCCACCGCCTGAAGCCCGGCGGTGAAGTGCGCCTGAAGTTCGCGTTTTGCATCATCTGCCAGGAAGTGATCAAGGATGCCGCCGGGAACATCACGGAGCTGCGCTGCACTTATGATGATGCGACGCGGCACGGCAAAAAGCCCGAAGGCCGCACCAAGCCCAAAGGCATCATCCACTGGGTCAGTGCACGTCATGCCATCGACGCCACCACCCGCCTCTACGACCGCCTCTTCACCGTGGAAACCCCGGACGCCGATGCCGGCGAAGACGGAGATTTCACCAAGTTCCTCAATCCAGGATCCCTGGAAGTCATCACGAATGCCAAGCTCGAACCCAGCCTGAAAGACGCCGCCCCCGGCAGCCTCTGGCAGTTTGAGCGCGTGGCCTATTTCTATGCGGACCCGATCGACTCCAAGCCCGGAGCGCCCGTGTTTAACCGCACGGTGACGCTGAAGGACGGGTGGGTGAAGAAGTAGGCCGGAGCGGGGTCAAAGAGTCACCGGTCAAGAGGACAAGGTGGTGTGTGCGACAGCGCAATAACCAGCGCCGATGCGCAGCATCTTTGGACTGCGGTCGCGCAGATGCGAGGTACAAGCCCGCATCGGAGCTACCGCTTTCGCGGAATGCAGAATGTTCTTCGTCCTCAGCCCCCTGCCCGGCGTGCAAAAGCGGCGTCGCGCAGCCTTGCCGCGAAACCAACCCAGGCGGCAACCAAAAAGAATGGAACCTTCCGGCCTATTTAATCCCTGTTGGCGCTCCTATTCGGATTTGAGCTGGCACAGGATAAAGCAGGCGGACTTCTCCAATCGTTCCCCAATCGAGAGAGCATCTGGAACTTTGGCTGATTTCACAAGCTCCGCCAGGCCATCTATGCTGCGAAGCAACGGGACCAAATAGTCAATCTTGATGGCGTAGTTCACATTCTGCGGGACTGAGCCAGTAGCCAAAACGACGGCGGAGTCGTTTAGTTTTGCGTTTACAACCCCCACAACGCTGCCATCCGATGAAACGAGCGGACCACCGGAGTTGCCAGGCTGGATTGAAGCATCGATCTGAAAATGTCTCACATCGTCTTGCATGCCTTTGAGGCTGCTGATCACGCCCTTAGTCAGTTTCAGACTGGTCCCCTGCATCCCTGGATTTGGAAAGCCACCGACGACAATGTCATCGCCCAGCTTGGGGCTTGTATCCGTATTTAATCGTATGGGCGTCGTTGCCGCTTCGATTTTCAGTATCGCCAGATCATTCTGCTGATCTATCGCAACAACCTTTGCCTCAACAAAGGTCTGACCTGAACGAACCTCCACCTTCACCGCACCTTCGACCACATGAGCGTTGGTCACAACGTATCCAGTCTCGGTGATCGCAAAACCACTTCCGGTGGCAGAAAAGCTCTCCTGGGCATGCTTGGAATTGCGATCATTTTTTGCAGCCGACCCATCGCGCGGCGCAAGCCTGTTCTCCCAGATTACAACCGCCTTATCCAGGCTTCTAGCGAAGCTTCTAATGGTTCTGTCAATATTTTCAACGCTCGTGTATGAGTATGAACCCGCCCAATAAATATCGCTGCGATAGACTTCGCCATCGGCAACAGAGTTTCTAAACTTCCCCCAGATAAACATCGTTTCACCTGAAAAGTAACGGTTATTGTCGGGGAGCTCCTGGCAGAGGATGCCGTCTTCGAGCACCTGAATCACTTTATAGGGTATCTGAGGAAATGATCTTTCCAGCACACGCTCAGCCAAGTAGCAATATCGTTGGTCCGCAGGGCTCAACAGTTTCTCGCTAAAGGTCATCTTCTTCCCATCTTTAAGAATGACGGTGACTGAGGGTGGTCGATATTCAACCATCTGACCCGAGAACGTCCGTGAACCATCGGCACTTTTCCACTCTCTCGCTGAAACAGTCTTGATGCCAACGACAAGCGACAGGATGAATAAAATGAGAGTGCGCATGACGCTAATGTCTAAAAAAATCGTCTTCAATCCCCCCCGGCCAAAGACTCATCTAGGGCGGTTCAAATGCAGAAGATGGCAGGGGGCTTTAAGGATAATCTCAAGAAGGCATCCCACATCAACCACTTTTCCTGATGGCTCACGACTTGTCTCGCAAGCCCGCTCCACGTGTCATCTCGTTTTTTCCGCCCTACTCTTCCTAAGGAGCCACCACCCCACCGCAGCCGCTAGCAATCCTGCGAGAGCGGCCATGCGCTCAACACCTTGGGAAGAATCTGCGGGCGGCTGAAAGGTGTATGCGATTTCGCCGGCGCTTTGGTTTTCGATTCTCGTTTGCCGGTTGATCTGGATGGTCGCAGTCTTGGGTTTGGCGGCATTGATGAGATACACGCTCACGCTGGGGAGGTGGCGGTTCCGCAAGGTGAGGGTGTGGGGGCCTGCGGCAATGGTGTCGGGTACAGCGGTGAATTCCATCTGCATGATCCCTGCGCCGGTGCGGAGTTCTGCGGGGGTGGGGATGTCTGAGGCTGTGAGTTTTAGCTCCAGGTCTTGTGTGTCGAGCTGGAGGCTGAGTTCGCGCTTCAGCAGCGCTGCGTAAGCAGCGCCTTCCTCGGTGGAAAGGACGCCGTCCGCATTGCCATCCATCAACGCCAGCACCTTTTCCGCGATGGACACGCCGGGGGTCAGGATCATCTGCAAACGGATGCTGGCGGGCTCGATGACGACCAGCGTGGACTGCAGGTATTCATCGAGCTGATGGGCGCGCACGACAGACGGCAGCGCGAGCAGCACCAGAGATGCCAGCCGTACTTTCACGGCCTCCACCATTGGGCTCCGTAGTCGTTGGTCGGGTCGCGGTAGATGGTGTGAATGTGATTCGTGGGGTCGCCGCCGAGGCGCTGCGGGGCGTACTCGATGAGCACCGTGGGGCCCTGGATGCGGAAGTAGGCGGCACCGCCTTTTTCCACCGGGCCGCTCCAGGCGAACCAGGTGTCCTCGATGTTCTTTTTCATCTCCTCCATCTTCGCTTTGGCAAAGTCGGCGCTCTGCATGCCGGTCCACTCGCTGGCGAGGTCGAGCAGCAGCTCGCGCTGCTTGTCGGTCAGGTTTGCACCCTTGATGCCTTCGGGCTGGATCGTCTGGCCGTCGCGGCCGGGGCCGAGCACGAGGTCGCGCATTTCGAAGCCGAGGATGGCCTGCTTGCGCTGGGCCTCGGTGAGCGATGTGAGCAGGGCGTGGGCCTTGTCCGTTTCATCGCCCAGGGGGCGCACGGTTTTGCCCTCGATCTCATAGCGGGCGGGCTGCGCGGCGGTGTGGCTGGGAGCCAGGGTGCCGTGCGCGCCCGCGAGCGTGATGTTGATGGCGAGGTGGTGCCCGCCGAACTGGATCATCCACGGCTCCGTGGTGGAGGGCTGGCCGAGAAAGGAGATGTAGTATTCATCATGGCCAAACGCGGGAGGGCCGCCGCCTCCCGGTCTTCCCGGACCCTTGGGCGCGCCCGGGCCCCCTGCCCCGCCGGATGGTGGTGCTCCAGCACCACCTGCACCGGCCTGACCGCTGCGTGGTGCGCCGCCTTTGTCGTTCTTCTTCAGCATCTCGTCGCCCTCGACGATTTCCTCCACCTTCGCGTAGCCCTCCGGGCTCAGGGCGGCCTCGACGACTGCCATGGCGGCGTCGCGCTGCTCCTGGGTGAGATCGCCCAGGCGCAGGCCGCCGCGCTTCACGAAGGAGGTGGGCAGATTGGACCAGTTTTTGCGCTGGGCGGCGTCTTTGAAGTCGTAGGCGACTTTGCCACGCTGGACTTCCGTCAGCGTGGCGAGGAAGGTTTGGGCGGCAGTGGCCGTCGCGCCTGTGCTTGTCGCTAGATTTTCCTCCGCTACGACCTTCAGCGGGAGACAGGCGGCCATCAGGGCGAGCAAGGGGAGTGTTTTGTGAGTCATGGCGGAAGTGGAAAGGGAGATCGGGTTAACAGGCAGACGTGCCTCAGGTTGCGTGTGACATCGCGTTGTTTTTTGTCGTGTTTTGCACAACATGCGCCCAGAACGAGCTAAAGCTCTAGACTACTTTTTGAGATCGTAGGTCGTGATCTCCAAAAGGAAGCCATCGGGGTCGGAGAAGTAGATGGAATGGGAGATTTCGTGGTCGCGGAATTCGACGACGATGCCTTTGGCGGTGAGCTCGGTCTGGGCGGACTGGAAGTCGGCGTAGGTCGGGGCGCGGAGGGCGAGGTGCCAGGCCTGGCCGTTCTTGGCGGGCGGGTCGTTTTCCTTTTGTGGGAAGAGGGTGAGGAAGGTGGTGCCGAGGCGGAGGAAGAGGGGGATGCCACCGCCGTGGCCGGGATAGACGTGCTCAAAGCCGAGGGTGCGGATGTACCAGTCTGCGGTCGCTTGCAGGGAAGCGCAGCGGAGGGCGAGGTGGTCGATTTGTTCGAGGTTCATGGGAGAGAGTTTGGAAGGACGGAGGTGCCGCCACGTGCGGAGGAACGTGGGCGAGAGTGGATTCGCCTGAACACACCTGCTCTTCGAGAGCAGGGGCTAGCGTGGACTGGTCTTTTCCATCTGGCGCTGGGCGCGCCGGCACTCGGGGCAGACGTAGGCGAGGGCGCGGCCTTCCTGGCCTGGCAGGACGATGTTTGTGGAGTGGATGCCGTCTCCAGGATGGGGATAGAAGTCTGTGCGGCGCTTCCACTCGCCCTGCTCCGCCTCCACTTTGCTCATGGGGATCATGCCATGGAGGAAGTGCAGCGGACGTTTCGTCATGCGGACATGGTGAACTTCACAAAGGCCGGACTGGCCGGCGGTGTCGTCATCGAGCTTCGCGCAGCCGGTGAAGGCCAGCGCAGCGAGCGCGACCAGGGAGAGGAGGTGAGAGACGGGAAGGTTCATGGTGGGATGGAGGAAGGTCTGCATGCGATGGTGGGCAGACGGATGGCCTTCGGAGGTTTTGGTCATCGCAGGTGGTGCAAGCTTGACGGGCCGCCGTGGGCCGGGCAAGCCGGAAATGTGCCTGCGAGCGGGCGGGTGATTCCAAAATTACCCCAAGGATGTTTTGGCGTGGACGTATGCGCGGGGGCATATTTTGAGCGGACTCCCCTTCCCCTTTTTGCCGTATGAAAATGATCCGTCATCTCGTGGTGCTCTGCTCGGGCATAGTGTCCGCCCTTTATCTGCTGAATGTCACGGCGGGATTCGTCGAGTTCATTCCCGACAACATTCCTGTCTTTGGCAATCTCGATGAAGCCGCGGCGACGGCGCTGCTGATCAACTGCCTGGCCTACTTCGGCGTGGACCTCGGACATCTTTTCAAGCGCAAAGACGAGGTCGCCAAACCGGGGGCGAAGACGCACGACATTGAGGTGACCAAGGAGTGACACAGGCCGCAGCGTGAAAGAGTACGATGGACACTCTTGTCTGTCGATCAGCGCTTCCGCACGTACTCATCATCCTCCGAAAAGCCAAAGCGTCCCCGCGGCAGCCTGCTCTGGGAGGGCGCGGTGGTTCCAGAGTGAGCTAAAGCTCACGAGTACTTTCTTCCACCACCACATCCGCCGCGGGCGTTTCTGCACTGGCAGTCCTGCCATGCACCAGTGACCACTTCAGGCCCACGCAGTAGCGTGACTCCCACACATCCCGGCGGATCAGCGTATCCGCCGCGCCGTGGCGGAGGTAGGGGAAGTGGCGCTTGTGATTGAGTGCGAGGCGCAGAGGCGAGAGGTCCTCGCTGAAGCTGACGAGGTGCAGCGGGCGCAGGGGGCCTTTGGCGGCTTCGGCTTCGTAGAGAAGAATGATGGCCAGCGCGGTGGCGGCGGCATCAAGGCGCGTGTCCCACACGACGAGGGGCGGCGAGTCGGCAGGCTGGCGCAGGTGCTGGATGATCTGGGACTCGACGGCCGCATCAAGCTGCGGCGTGGTGGGGAGAATGCGCCGCGTGCTGATGTGGCGGATGTCTGGCGGCTCGCCGTGGAGCTCGTAGTCGCCTTCGTGCTTGAGTTTGGGGGATCCGCGCTTGGGGTGGGTGACGGGATGATCGATGTCCTCGATGGGCAGAATGTCGCGGCGCCCTTTGTAGAGCGGCAGAAAGCGGTCTTCCAGAATGCTCTGGCGCACCTCGCGCATGAGCTGGTGGTAGAAATGGATGTTGTGCTGGCCTACGAGCGTCCAGCCGAGCGGCTCCTGCGTCTTGGTGAGGTGGTGCAGATACGCGCGGGTGTGCGTGGCGCACACCGGGCAGGTGCAGGCGGGGTCGAGACGGTCTTCGCTGAATTTGTACACGGAGCGGCGCAGCTCCACGATGCCGCGGGAGGTGAAGGCGGTGCCGCGCTTCGCCACCTGCGTGGGGATGATGCAGTCAAACATGTCCACGCCCCGGTGCACGGCCTCCAGCACATCCACCGGCGTGCCAACGCCCATGAGGTAGCGCGGGCGGTCCGCAGGCAGCAGCGCGGCAGTGAGCTCGCACACATCCTCGCGCTCGCTCTTTTCCTCCCCCACCGCCAGGCCGCCGATGGCGAAGCCGTCAAAGTCGATCTGCATCAGGCCCTCCGCGCTCTCGCGGCGCAGATGGGGATACAGCGCGCCCTGCACGATGCCAAACATGGACTGCGGCGAATCCTCCCGCGCGGCGAGACTGCGCAGCGCCCAGCGTTGCGTGATCTGCAGAGCGGCACGCGTCGTCTTTTCATCCGCCGTGGAGGGGATGCACTGGTCCAGCACCATCATGATGTCGCTGCCGATGGCGCGCTGGGTTTGAATGCTCACCTCCGGGCTGAGCAGGATGCGCTGGCCGTCCACGTAGCTCTGAAACACGGCGCCCTTTTCCGTCATCTCACGCGAGTGCGGCAGGGAGAAGATCTGGTAGCCGCCGGAGTCCGTGAGCACGGAGCCGGGCCAGCGCATGAACTTGTGAATGCCGCCCAGCTTGGTGAAGACATCGGGACCAGGACGCAGCAGCAGGTGGTAGGTGTTTGCCAGCAGGATCTGCGAGCCGGACTCATGCAGCGTCTCCTGCGTCTGCGCCTTCACCGTGGCCTGCGTGCCCACCGGCATGAAGAGCGGTGACTGAATGGTGCCGTGCAGGGTGCGAAAGGTGGTGGCACGCGCGCGGGAATCGCTTGATTGCGCGTCGAGCTGGAACTGGAGGCGTGAGGGGGACATGCGGGGCGCAGCGGCGCGTGGGTGTATCCGGATTCCGGCTAAAGCCGGTACTCCACTACAAAAACGGGCGCTGAGGAGGTTTCAGATTTTTTTTGGGAGTGCGGGGCTTCCGGAGCGGGCTGAAGCCCGAACTACGTACTCGGAGGCGTTACTTCTGGTCCGCGAGCATGGCGCGCAGGCCGGAGAAGAAATTGGTGTTTTCCTCCTGCGTGGGGGTTTCATTGATGTGCCGGCTGTAGTCCAGCTCTTCGACGTATTTGCGGTCCAGCTCCTTGAGGAAGGTGCTGGGCGCGCTGGTCTGCTTTTTGCCCCACTTCATGCGGATGCGGGTGTGGCTGAGCGTGAGCTTCTGCTTTGCACGGGTGATGCCCACATAAAACAGACGGCGCTCCTCATCCACGCGGCCTTCGTCAAAGCTGCGCTTGTGCGGCAGGATGCCCTGCTCCACCCCCGGAAGATACACCACGGGAAACTCCAGCCCCTTGGAGGCGTGCATGGTGATGAGACACACGCCTTTTTTCTTCTCGATGTCGTCCTTCTCCTCGCGGTCGTCATTGAGGCTGACTTCATCCAGAAATCCGGCCAGGCCGCTGGCGCGGTCGCGCTCCTGATGTCCGGCGAGGCTCTTGAGCAGTTCATTGACGCCGTTTTCCCAGCCGGTGAAATCATCCGGCTCCTTGGCCGCCTTTTTGAGGTAGTCCATGTAGCCGACCTCGAGGATGAGCGCCTGCGTCATGTCCACCAGATTGGTGCCCGGGGTGCCGGCAGGTCCGGAATATTTCACGATGAGCTGCGTGAAGGTGCGGATGGCATTGCGCGCCTTCTCGGGGATCTGGCGCAGGAAGTCCTCATCGCACAGGGCCACCCAGATGCTGTGGTGCTTCTCCATGCTGCGCTCGCGTGCGAGCTCGGCGGTGGCGCTGCCAATGCCGCGAGTGGGCGTGTTCAGCACGCGCAGCAGGGCCATGTCATCGTGCGGATTGTGCAGCACGCTGAGGTAGCTGATGATGTCCTTCACCTCGCGGCGGTCAAAGAAGCTGCGTGCGCCCACCACACGGTAGGTGATGCGGCGCTGGCGGAAGGCCTGCTCCAGCACGCGGGACTGGTCATTGGTGCGGAAGAGAACGGCAAAATCCTCCAGAGACTGCTTGTTGGCAAAATGCGCGGTCTCCACCTCTTTGGCGATCATGTCCGCCTCCTCCTTTTCATCCTCGGTGATGACGAGGCGCACGAGGTCGCTGCCGCTGTTCCGGCTCCACAGCGACTTTGGCCTGCGTCCGGCGTTGTTTTTGATGAGGCTGTTTGCCGTGTGGAGGATGGGCGTGGTGCTGCGGTAGTTTTCCTCCAGCTTCACCACATGCGGATTCGGGAAGAAGTTTTCGAACTCGGTGATGTTGGTGATCTCCGCGCCGCGCCAGCCGTAGATGGACTGGTCATCGTCCCCCACCACGCACACGTTGTAAGGCGCGGGCACCAGCGCGCGCAGCAGGCGCATCTGCAGGGAGTTGGTGTCCTGGAACTCGTCCACCATCACATAGTGGTGGCGGCTCTGCACCGTGGCGCGCACCTGGGCGTTTTCTTCGAGAAGCTTCACGCCCAGGATGATGAGGTCATCGAAGTCCATGACGTTCAGCCCGCGCATTTCGTCCATGTATTTCTCCATGACCGCCGCATCCAGGCTCTCCTTGGGGTCTCCCAGGGTCTCGCCCGCATTCTTGGCCTTGCTGATGCGCATGAGCGCCATGCTGGGGTCCAGCGTCTCGTCTTTGACCAGCAGTGTCTGCAGCACGCGCTTGATCAGCGTCTCCTGTTCGCTCTGGCTGTAGATGGCGAAGTTGTTCTTGTAGCCCACATGCTCGGCAAACTCGCGCAGGAGGCGCACGCAGAAGGCGTGGAAGGTGCCGACCACGACCTTTTTGCCGAGGCCGTCGCGCACCATGCCCTTGATGCGCTCACGCATTTCATTGGCGGCCTTGTTGGTGAAGGTGACGGAGAGGATGTTCCGCGGATTGATGCCCTCGTTCACCATGAAGCTGATGCGCGCGGTGAGCACGCGCGTCTTGCCCGTGCCAGCGCCGGCGAGGATGAGCAGCGGGCCGTGGATGTGCGTGGCGGCCTCGCGCTGCTGATGATTGAGTGTGCCGGTGAAGCCGCTCATGACGGTCCCGCACCTCGCACGGGCAGACCACGTTCGCGCCATTCATTCAGCACCTGCGGCAGCAGCTTGTGCTCCTCCACCTTGATGCGCGCGTGCAGCGTCGTGGCGGTGTCGCCGATGTTCACCGGCACCCGGGCCTGCGCCAGGATGCGGCCGCCATCGATCTCCGCGGTGACGAGATGCACGGTGCAGCCGCTCTCCAGTTCGCCCTCATCAATGGCGAGCTGCGGCGCATTGGCGCCCTTGAATTTCGGAAGGAGCGAGGGATGCACATTCACAATGCGTCCGGCATAGGCGCTGATGACGGGCTCCTTGAGAATGCGCATGAAGCCCGCGAGCACGACCACGTCCACACGTGCGCGCTCCAGATGCTCGAAGATTTCCTTCTGCGCGGCTTCGCTCAGTTTGCGCGGGTTCTCGCCGCCATCCACAAACAAGGCCGGAACGCCAGCCTCGCGGGCGATCTGACGGAAGCCGGACTCCGCCTGATCCGTGAGCGTGACGGCGATCTCCGCCTTCAGCTTTTTGTCCGCGATGGCCGCAATGATGGCGCGGAGATTTGAGCCTGCGCCGGAGCCCAGCACCGCGATGCGCAGCAGGCCGCTGTCCGTCGCGGGAGCTTCACCGCCGGCCGGGGCCTGCATCTTGTTGATCGTCCTGGTGGTGGAGCGGCCGGGCACCAGAGGCAGGATGCGGATCTGCGTGCCCGCCTTTTCCAGAGCGGTGCGCTCTTCACGATTGAGGGACTCCACGGTGTAGTCGCCGCCTTTGGCGTAAACGTGCGGGCGGATGGCCTCGATGAGCGAGGTGGCGCGCTCATCGTCAAAGATGGTCACGATATCGACCGCGCGCAGGGCGGACATGACTTCCGCGCGGTCGGTTTCCGGATTGAGCGGGCGCTCGGGCCCTTTGAGCGCGCGCACGGACTGGTCTGAATTCAGGGCGACCACCATGGCGTCCCCCAGGGCGCGCGCCTGCTCCAGGTAGCGCACATGGCCTGCGTGCAGAAGATCAAAGCAGCCGTTGGTGAACACGAGCTTTTTTCCCTGCTGATCCAGGGTGTCACGCAGACGCCGGACATCGGCGACGGTGGCGGGTGTGTAGTCATCGGGCATGCCTTGTTAATGGCGTGAACCGGCGCGGATGCAAGGAACGAGCGGCCTGAAAATAGACGGGAAAAAGGCGCGCAATTGGGTTGAAAATGGGGAGTGGGTTTTTTTGCGGAGGAGAGGTGAGTGAGGGGAAGGCATGGTCGCGGGCCGGAGGGCGTCCCCTCACCCCGGCCCTCTCCCCCGAAGGAGAATGCAGAGGTTAGCGTTTTTATGGGCGGGGAGAGGGAGAGAAACGCCGGCTGCCCGAGCCCGGGTTTCAAAAACAGCGCCCCCGAGAGACTGACCATTTTATACCATTTCATGCCATTTTCCTATTCTAGCACTTCATACCATGAAAAATTATCTCGAACCAAGGCACAAAAAAAGCGGAAGGGAGAACCTTCCGCTTTTTTTGAAAAATGAAGAGATGAACCTCAGTCCTGCTTGGAGACCACCTTGGTGGCGCTGCCTTCGAGGACGGCGGCGCCGGGATCGCGGGTCAGAGGCCAGTAGGCGTCCATGTTGAGCTTGGCAGGCGGGCTCATCTTGAACTGCTCGCCCGTCTTGGTGACAAAGCCCTGATAAGCCAGCGGCATGAGCGTCACGCACACGCGCTCCTGGTCAAACTTCTGCACGTGCAGCGCGGCGGCGAAAGTGCTCTTCTGATCCAGCACGAGGGTGTCTCCCACCTGATAGGGGTCAGCCTTGTCTTTATTGCCAGGAAGCACGATCTCGATGTCCACGTCTTCGATGTCCGCGGAGCGGGCGCGCACCACCCAGCCTTCGGTGATGACATCGCTCGTGGTGAGCGGACGTGCGTTGATCACCTGGAAGGTGCCCTTCACATACAGAGGCTGCTCTTGCTTGTAGTTGCGGATGTAGGAGCGCTTGAGCAGATCATTCTTCACAGCGAGCTGCTCACCGTTGAAGGAATAAAATTCCGCCAGCAGATCGCGCGCGGGGAGGAACTTGCCCTGCGGCACGGTGTAGTTGGTGAACTTGCGAAGAGGATCGAGTTTGTCGAAACGGGCGAGGACGCGGTAGTTGAAGGGCTTCTCAGGATGAGCGAACACCATGATGCTGAAGAACCAGCAGAAGGTGGCGAAGCCCATCAGCAGAGTGATGAGAATGGTCCACCAGAAGATGCCTCCAGAGTCCTTTTTCTTGGAGAAGCTTCCTCCGCCGTAGGAGCGGTACTCATTGCCGTCGCTCAAAAATCGGATTTGCATAACAGTTTTGCGAAAATTTTAGTAATTATAGATTAAGAATGTTCAAATTCTACAATATTGACGGAATTTGAAAAGGAAATTTTGTGAATAAGTTGGCAGCAAGTTTGCTTCATTTTGGGTTCCAAAATCAAGTAAAGGGAGGCTTAAGTTGAGGCGGTTTGCGGTTCAAAAGAGGTACCGCAGCCACAGCTCCGGGCGGCGTTGGGATTATTGAGTTTAAATCCGGCGTCCGAGAGGGAATCGACGTAGTCAATCTCGCAGCCGCGCAAGTAACCCAGGCTTTCCGGATCGATGATAATCGAGACACCATCCTGCGACTGCACTTCGTCGCCGGCTTGAGAGTGATCCAAAGCCATGACGTACTGCATGCCAGCGCAGCCGCCCTTTTCCACGCGCAGACGCAGCCCGGTGCCCGCATCCGCATTCTTTTCCGCGATGAGGGATTTGAGATGTTCGACGGCGCTGGGGGTGAGGGAAATCATGAAGGAGAAAAAGGGTGGAGAGGCCTGTCTGGATGGCTCAGAAGCACAGAGATTGCAAATCCCCATCCGGCATCCAAGGTAACGTTTCCGGGCGGCGATACAGGCTACGCTTCCCGCCCACCCTTTTATCGAAATTCATGGCTAAAATTCGCATTCTTCCAGACGCACTCGCCAGCCAGGTGGCCGCAGGGGAGGTCGTGGAGCGGCCGGCGGCGCTGGTACGGGAGCTGGTGGAGAATAGCCTGGACGCCGGGGCGCGCCACATCGAGGTGCATGCGCAGCGCGGCGGCATCGCGATGATCCGCATTGTGGATGATGGAAGCGGGATGGACCGGGAGGATGCCATGCTGTGTCTGGAGCGCCATGCCACCAGCAAGATACGGACCAAGGAGGACCTGGGAGCGATTCACACCTTCGGATTTCGCGGCGAGGCGCTGCCCAGCATCGCCAGCGTGTCACGCTTCCGCCTGGCCACGCGGGAAAAGGAGGCGCTGGTGGGCACGGAGATCGAGGTCAATGGCGGCAAGCTGGTGGCCGTGCGAGACAGCGGCGGCGCTCCCGGGACGGTCATCGAGGCGCGCTCGCTGTTTTTCAATGTGCCCGCGCGGCGCAAGTTTCTGCGCACGGAGAATACCGAGTTTGCCCATGTGGAGCAGCAGCTGCGGCTGCACGCCATCGCCAATCCGCAGGTGGCCTTCACGCTCACGCACAACGGCGAGCTGGTGCTGCACCTGCCCGCCACGCGGGACATGCTGGAGCGCATCCGCGGGCTGGTGGGGGACGAGCTGGCCTCCCGCCTGCTGAAGGTGGAGGAGACCACCGTGCACGGCATCACCGTCTCCGGCTACATCGGCGGGCCGGGCATGAGCCGCTCGAACCGGCAGATGCAGACCACGTATTTGAACGGGCGCCCGATCGAAAGCGCCAGCATTTCGTATGGACTGCGCGAGGGCTACCACACCGCCTTGATGAAAGGCCAGCATCCGGTGACCTTCCTCTTCATCCAGATGGATGCGCAGGCCTTTGATGTGAATGTGCACCCGGCGAAAAAGGAGGTGCGCTTTCACGATGGCCACGCCGTGCGCGATGCCATCTCCCGCGCGGTCAGCCACACGCTGGAAAACGCCGCCAAGCTGCCCTCCGGCCACACGCCCGCCGCACGCCCCGCACCCGCCGCCACAGTCCCCAGGACGCCCGTGGTGCCAGACAGCCGGCAGGAGCAGTTTGCCATGCCGGTGGCCGCTTCATCGGCGCCGCTGCGGGACATCCCGGCGGCGCGACCGCAGCCGGCTGGGGACGCGCCTGCGGTCTCCCACCGCGTGGCGGACGTGCTGGAGAGGATCGCGGCCGCGCGCCATGCCGCAGCCACGGCGCCTGTGCAGGCCGCGCCGGAACCCGAAGCGGAGGCGGAGGCACCTCAAGCAACAGCCACCGCAGCCGAGACAGACGAGGAAGAACCGCAGGAGCCGAAAGCCGCGAGGGAGACGGAGTCCCCTGCCCCGCCGGAATACCGCATCATCGGCGTGCTGCACAAACTGTATGTGCTGATGGAGTCCAAGGAGGGGCTGGTGCTGATGGATCAGCACGCCGCGCATGAGCGGGTGAACTTTGAGAAATTCCGCCGCTCAATCGAGTCCGGCGGCGTGCCCTGCCAGCGCCTGCTGCTGCCCGTGACGCTGCAGACCACGCCCCGGGACGCCGACTTGCTGCGGCAGAATCTCCCCTCGCTCAACCGGCTTGGCATCGAGATCGAGCCCTTTGGCCCGAATATTTTCAAGGTGGAGACTCTGCCCGCGTTTTTGAAGGCGGATGATCCGGCGGCCTGGCTGGACCAGGTGATGGAAGAACTCAGCAGCCTCAGCGCGAAATCCTCCAGCCTGCGGCTGAGCGAGGACGCCATCGCCACCATCGCCTGCCGTGCCTCGGTGAAGAGCAACGACGTGCTCTCCATCCCGGAATTTCAGGCGCTGCTGAAGGATCTCTTTGCCTGCGAAATGCCCTACTGCTGTCCGCACGGGAGGCCGACGCTGGTGCAGATTTCCACCAATGAACTCGAGCGGAAGTTTGGGCGGAGAGCGCCGGGCTGATGGGGGGGACAAGAGCGGCCGAGAACACTCTCGACAATCGCTCGCCGTTTCCGCTAGTTTTGCGCGCATGAAAAATGCGCACGTGCTGCCGTTGCTGCTGACGGCTTGGATGCTGGTGGGGAGCGCCGCGCCGGCGGCCGAGAGCAACCGGCAGGTGCCGACGATGGTGCGGCGCATGTATGAAACACCGCTCAATTTTTTCAGCCTCGCTGGCCACCGCGCCGACCCGCAGAGCCCCCTGAAACCCCGCACCAGCCAGGAGATGCTGGAAGACTGGGGCGTTCCCTTTCCTTCCGGCGCGTGGTCCAGGTTTCATGAATCGATCAACCGCCTGGTGGTGGTGAACATGCCGGACAATCTGGAGCTCATCAGCCAGCTGGTGGAGGAGCAGGCCGAGGGCGCACCGCGCACCGTCATGACCCATGCCACGGTCTTTGAAGGGCCGGGCAAGCTGATCCGTGAGCTCAATGCCGCGGCTTCCAGAAAAATGAGCGCGGTCAAGGAGCTGGAGACCCTGCTGGCACAGGCGCAGCGTGCCGAGTCCGGCGTGCGCGTGGTGGGAGATGCCTGGCTGGAATCAGCCTCCGGCAGACGCGCCAGCACGGAGACCGTATGCGAGCAGGCTCAGGCCAAGTTGAGCCTGGGTGCTGACAGCCGTCCTTCGCTGAATGTGGACTGGCATCCAACCGGCCTGAAACTGGACATGGAGGCCACCTTTGGCTCCTGGAGCAGGCCGGAGATCGTTCTCACCACGACGCTGAGTCTCCACCCTGCCCCGCCCCCCACGCGCCCGCTCAGTGTGAGCGATCCCCTGAGCGGCCAGCCCTTGCTGCTGCCTGCGGCGGATGGTCGCAGCGTCGCCTTCACCAGCGGCACGTCGTTGTTCAATGGCGACACCAAGATCCTTGGCATCGCCAAACCTGATGCCGGCCTGAGCGCGGAAAGCGGTGATGTGCTGTGGATGGCCTTCATCACCGTGCGTGCGCAGCCCGTGCCGACGGTGAAAACCCTCCATGCGGTGGAGCCGGCGCCACCTCCTGGCCAGCCCGCCAAACCACCGGCGGCCCGCACCCCCGCGGAGGAGGCGCGGGAGGCTGAGCTCCAGCCCCCGCCCTTGCGCACCGCTTTCTTCACGCTGCACACCGTCCAGGGCCCGGCACCCTTTCTGCGCGCGCTCGCCGCCAAAGCCGCCACTGCCAGCGACCACGCAGCCCTCTGGCGTGAGATCGAAGCCGAGGTGGCACAAGGCAAGGCGTCCTTCATCGACAGCCACACGCTGGAGGCGCAGTCGGGACAAAAAGCGGAAATCAGCGCTGTGCGCGAATGCGCCTGCCCCATCACTTTTGACAGCGATGACAAGGGCCGGCCCGCACTGGAGTTTGAAACGCATGCCACAGGTTCGCGGCTTTCCCTGGAGCCCGTCATCAGTGCAGATGCGCACAGCATCACGGTGGCGGTGGACTATGAACTGGGGACCGCACCGCCCGAACAGCGCCAGCAGGCATTCCATGCCCCGGCGACACAGAAAGAGGTCGAGTTTCCGCTCACGGATTTCCATGCCGCGCATCTGCAAACGGGGTTCACCCTGGCCGATGGCGGCACCCGGCTGCTCACCCTCTGGAAGCCCGCAGGGCAGGCTGCGGGCGAGGTGCTCTGGGCCACCTTTCTGCATGGCGATGTGGTGGTACAGACCCGGCAGAGCAAGGACCTACCCGTGCACATCAGCGGCACCGTTCCGGTACCGGATGAAAATGAATGGATCTCCCGCGCCTTTCGCGTGCCGCCAGACCTTGCCAAGGGGCCCAAAACTGCGCAGCAGATTCTGGAGGAAGTGGGCATCGCCTTTCCCAGCGGAGCCAGCGCCCGCTTCAATCCCAAAGGGAACTGGATGATCGTGCGCCATCAGAGAAAAAGCGTGGAGATGGCCGGGACCTACATCGAAACGGTCTGCTTTTCCCAGCCGCCGCGGACGCTTGTTTTCACCACGCATGTGCTGCAGGCGCCGGGAGCTCTGATCCGCGGCGTGATGAGGGAGGTTTCCACGCTCTGCGACCACCGCCCGCAGATGGAGCGGCTGCTTGCCGCACCCGAGGTGAAGCATCTCGGCACGTCCCACATCGAGGCACGCTCAGGTTGCACCGCTTCCTCGGAGGCCGCGCTGGAGCACACGGCCCTCGCCTGTTTCGGCACAGACTTCGATCTCTGCCAGAAAGTGCGCAAAGCCGGATTTCTGATGGAGCTGCAGCCCAGTGTCATGAGCGACGGCTCCACCGTCGATCTCACCGCGATTGCCGAGTTTCACACCGCCGAGCCCCAGGAAAACCGTGCGCCTCTGACCGACGTGCAGGGACGCAAGCTGGAGCTGCCGCTTACCGATTACCACCCGGCGAAAACCACCACCCGCATCATGATCCCCGAGGGTGCTGCGCGTCTGCTGGGCGTGTGGCGGCCCACCGGCAGGCCGGAATTTGAGTCCGCGGACATCCTGCAGGCCGCCTTCATCACCTATGATCTGATGCCCGTCCTGGTTTACGAAAGCGCGCCGGCGAAAAAGGCTGAGGGCAAGGGCGACTGAGCCGCTTCTCCGGGCGGCACCGGGCGTGGGGACAAAGAATGTGAATCTTGTGATAAGTCCGGAGCGCGGCTGCGTTAAAGGCGCATCGCCCCAAATCCCCCTATGAATCCCCTTCGCCACGATCTCAGCCGCCGCGCTTTTGTCTCGGGTGCCGCCAAGACCTTTCTGGGTGTGAGCACCGCCTCGCACCTCGGCTCCCGCATTCTGGCCGCCCCGGGCCAGGGAGCCTCGCCGCTGAAGCAGGCTGCCACCGCGCGCAATGTCATCTATTTGTACATGACGGGGGGCATGAGCCACCTGGACACCTTTGACCCGAAGCCGGAGAAGCCGGACGTGATGGGCCTGACGAAGGTGATGAACACGAATGTGGACGGCATCCGCGTGTCCAACAACATCCCCCTCCTCGCCCGGCAGATGGACAAGCTGGCGGTGGTCCGCAGCATGATGACGACCCAGGGCGCGCATGAGCAGGGCAACTACTACCAGCACACCAGCTACACCATGCGCAGCAGCATCCGCCATCCCTCCATGGGTGCGTGGCTGCAGAAGTTCCAGGATCGTGGGAACCCCACGCTGCCGGGCAGCGTGATGATCGGCAATGACAGCCGCCACCCTGGCGCCGGCTTCTTTGAGAGCCGCTTCGCCCCGCTGATGATCAATGATCCCGAGAGCGGCATCAACAATGTGAAGACCAACCAGTGGTTCACCGAAGAGCGCTTTAACAGCCGCCTCAACACCGCCAAGCTGCTGGACCGCAAGTTTGCCGAGACCTACAACGTCAAAAACGTGCGCGCCTACGCCGACATGTATGATGACGCACTCAAGATGATGAAGAGCGAGGAACTCGCCGCCTTTGACCTCAGCGCGGAGCCCGAGGCCCTGCGCAACAAGTACGGCAGCGACCGCTTTGGCCAGGGCTGCTTGCTGGCCCGCCGTCTGGTGGAGCATGGCGTGCGCTTTGTGGAAGTCTCCTTCGGAAGCTGGGACACGCACAATGCCAACTTCACCCGCGTCCCCGAGCTCTGCGATGAGCTGGACTCCGCCCTGAGCACCCTGCTGCAGGACCTGCAGGCCCACGGCATGCTGGACGAAACCCTCGTCGTGCTCGCCACCGAGTTCGGCCGCACCCCGGAGATCAATGCCAACGACGGCCGCGACCACCACGCCCGCGGTTTCACCTGCCTCATGGCGGGCGGCGGCATCCGCGGCGGCCAGGTCTATGGCGCCACCGACGACACCGGCCTCGAAGCCGCTGTGAATCCGGTGACGATCCCCGACTTCAACGCCACCATCGCCTACGCCCTCGGCATCCCGCTGGACCAGGTGCTCTACAGCCCCAGCAAGCGTCCCTTCACTGTCGCAGACAAGGGCCGGCCAATCACGGAGCTGTTCGGTTAAGGACAGGTCAGGAAACGACCTCGTCTCCTCTTCAACTTTATACAGACCCGCTTCAACGGGTGTACCCTCACACATCACACACCATCGCCGCGTGGCGCAGGGCGAGGATGGGGTCGTTCCAGGTGGGGATGAATTCGTGGGCGACGAAGTCGTGGTAGCCGATTTCCACCAGGGCCTGCATGACGGCGGGATAATTGATCTCCTGGTGCTCGTCGAGCTCGCAACGGCCGGGATTTCCGGCAGTGTGGATGTGGCCAATGTAGTCCTTGTGGATCCGCAGACGGCGGATCACGTCGCCGTTCATGATGCTCACGTGGTAGATGTCGAAGAGCAGCTTGAAGTTCGGGCTGCCGATCTGATTGATGAGGTCCACGCAGAAATCCACGTCATCGCCAAAGTAGCCGGGGTGGCCCTTCATGGGGTGGGAGTTGTCGCGTGAATTGAGATGCTCCAGCACCAGGGTGATGCCTTTCTTTTCGGCATGCGGCAGCACTTCCTTCCAGGTGTCGAGGCAGTTCTTGATGGCTTTGTCGCGGTCCATGCCGTCGAACTTCATGCCAGTGAAAGTGATGACCTTTTTGCACCCGACATCCGCCGCGACGTCGATCCCTTCGGTGAGCTTGGCGACGACTTCATCGTGGAATTTGGGATTGCACGGACCGTTGGCGAAGCCATGACCGGAGACCAGAGAGATGTCGAGCCCAAGGGCCTTCACCTCGGGGTAGTATTTGCGGTCGATGCCCTCCATGCCCACTAGGCCGATGTCCTTGCAGTGTTTTGCCAGCACCACGGTGTCCATGGGCTTGAAGCACCAGCCCATGACGGTGTGCCTGATGCCGTGGTTTTTGATCACGTAGGCTGGATCAGCCGCCGCTTTGTCGATGGAAACAGCGCCCAGGCGTGAGGCGGCGGTGGCGGCAAGTGCGGTGGTGAGGAAATGGCGGCGGTTCATGGATGGAGTCAAACAAACGTAGGCAGGATCACTTTCCTATGCAGAAGGTGGAGAAGATGACGTCGAGAATGCGCTCCACATCCACCTGGCCAATGACATCGCCGAGGGCGTGAAGGGCATCGCGGATTTCCAGGGCGATGAACTCGGGCGCCTCGCTGCGCTCGAGCGCGGCTTTGGCGGCGGTGAGGTGCGCGGCACAGCGCTCAAAGGCGGCCTTGTGCCGCGCATTGATGGCGATGGGGTGGTCGGCCGCGAGCGGCCCAGCGATGGCGATCACATCCCGGATTGCGTCGCGGACGGCTTCGATGCCATCCCCGCTCACACACGAAAGAGGGATGGCCTGGGGAATGCTGCTCCAGTCAGGGTGGATGCCGAGATCGCTTTTATTGAGAATGAGGATGCGGCGGCGGGCAAGCTCAGGAGGAAGGGCGAGACGTGGAGGCGTGGCCGCAAGGCTGGCATCCACGACTTCGATGACGAGGTCGGCGCGCTCCAGCTCGCGCTCCGTGCGCTGGATGCCCACGCGCTCGATCTCATCTCCCGCCTCGCGCAGGCCGGCGGTGTCCACCAGCCGCAGCGGGATGCCATGCACCTGAATGATCTCTTCGATGGTGTCGCGCGTGGTGCCGGCCGTGGGGCTGACGATGGCGCGCTCAAAGCCCAGCAGCACATTGAGGAGGCTGCTTTTGCCGACATTGGGAGCGCCGGAGATGACGGTGCGGGCACCATGGCGCAGGATGCGGCCTTGCTCCGAGGTGGCGATCAGCTTCTGCGCACGCACAAGCACGGCATCCAGACGGCGCAGAAGGGCGGCTCCAGTTTCGGGAGAAATGTCTTCTTCAGGAAAGTCGATGTAGGCCTCGATGTGGGCCAGCACGGGGATAATCGCCTGCTCCATGGCGGCAGCCTCGCGCCCGATGGCGCCACCGAGCTGCTCATTGGCAGCGCGGAGGGCCAGCGTGCTCTGCGCATGGATCAGATCCATCACGGCTTCCGCCTGCGTGAGGTCCATTTTGCCATTCAAAAAGGCGCGCTGGGTGAACTCCCCCGGCTCCGCGGCACGCGCGCCACAGGCCAGCCAGCGCTCCAAAACGCGCTGCGTGGCCAGGACTCCGCCGTGCCCGTGGAACTCGATGACGTCCTCCCCGGTATAACTCGCCGGGCCCTTAAAATAAAGCAGCAGCCCGTGGTCCAGCACGCCGCCATCCGCATCCGCCACAGGCACCAGATGCGCCTTTCTGGGGAGGACCAGAGAGGGCAGCTTCAGCACCTGGGCGGCGATGGACAGCGCCTGGGGACCGGACACGCGCACCACGCTGATCGCGGCCTCGCCCAGGGCGGTGGAAATAGCGGCGATGGTGTCATGAAGCATGGCCGATGGTGAAGGGAGCGCGGGGAAAGTTCAAGGAGGCGTTCCAGGAAGTTGCAACAAACGACTTCTTAAGCGCTCAAGTCTTGATCCATGAATCGGCAACGCTTATGCTGGCAGGCTTTCCAACCTGATCAATCCGCCACGCATGCTAGATCCAGCCATCCAAGACAATGCCATGGGCCCCTGGGCGCCAAGACATGTCTCATGGTTCGAAATGGGCTGCTATTTTGGCGGGGCAATGCTGGTGGCCGCGCTGGGAACCTGGTGGATCCTCCAACGCGGCGGACGTTTGGGCCTGGATGAACCGGACGCCCGGCGCAAACTGCACGAAAAGGCGGTTTCAAGGCTCGGCGGGGCTCCGATTTTCCTGGCCGTCGGCCTGGCATCCCTGGTGGCCGGTTACATCGGCGGCCTGGGCTGGACCCGCTGGCTGCCGCTGGCCGTGTGCAATGCCCTGATCTTCAGCGTCGGTTTCGTGGATGATCTCAAACCCTTGGGTGCCAAGGTAAAGCTGGTAGGCCAGATTGGCACGGCGTTGATTTTGTATTCCCTGGGGGTTTCGATCGACATGCTCAGCAATCCCTTTGGAGACGGCACTCTCGCATTGGGGTGGTGGAGCCTGCCTCTGACCCTCATCTGGCTCGTAAGCATTCCGAACATCGTCAATTTGATCGACGGCATGGATGGTCTGGCGGGCGGGTTCGGTCTGTTTTTGTGCCTGACCCTGGCCTTCCTGGGCTACTACAGTCACCAGCCTGACGTCTTGGTGGTTTCACTTTCCATGGCCGGTGCCCTGGCCGGTTTTTTGATCTTCAATCTCCCGCCCGCCAAGATTTTCCTGGGCGATGGCGGAGCTTATCTGATCGGTTTTTTCATCGCTTCCGTTTCCCTCTTCACCTCCAACAAAGGCTCCGTCATCGGCGCACTTTTGGTGATCGTCATTGCTCTGGGCGTCCCGATCCTGGACACCTTGTTTGCCATCATTCGCCGGGCCATCCGCGGGGTTTCCATTTTCAATGCGGATGCCGAGCACATTCATCACCGGCTCATCCTGCTCGGCTACAGCAAGGGCGGCGCACTCGCCGCGATGTATGCCGTCTGTGTGGCGCTGAGTCTTGTCGGGGTCAGTATTCTGCTGACGCGCGGCCACGCGCTGCCGGTGACCGGCGCCTTTTTGCTTTTGCTGGCCCTGGGCACCGCACGCTACCTGGGCTACATCCGAAGCTGGTCCAACTTCCGTACGCAGATCGACGAGGTGATGGAGCGCAGGCGACAGCGCGAATTTTTCCGTGCCTATGGCCGTGTACTGGACTTTGAAGTCGAGCGCTGTGAAGACCTGCAGAGCTTTTCCACGCTGTTTCAGCATGGGCTGGAGCGCATGGGCTTAAGCGCACACTCCCATCCTGGCGGCAAGCCTGAAGTTCTGAAACTGGGCGATGGCCGGAGTTTCACTCTTTACCGTCCCATAGACGCCACCGACCTCAGCGAATGGCATCTTCGGCTAGATGTTCTGCTGCCCGCGCTGGAGCGCTGTCTGGAGAAATGGAAGGCCCTTCCAGCCGGCACCGAAGCCGGATCTGCCGCCGCTCCCCTCATCAGTCCGCCCTCAGTCACGGCATGAAAAAAGAATTTGACCAGCCCGCAGAACCTTCGCCTCAAGTCCCGCTGCTCGCCGATGACGAGAGCGTGGAAATGAACCTGTCACCTCGGGCTGGAACCATGCAGGAGGATGATCTGGAAGATGACGACACGACCACGCGCACACGCAGCTATGACGTCCCGGGCCCTGCATGGCAGGGATATGCCTTTGCCGCACTGCCCATCCTGGCGTGCCTGTTCGGCGCCGGCCGCGAGAGCTGGTCCAAGGCATTGATCGCCCCTCTGCTGGGTGTGGTGCTGATTTGCTTTGTGCCGAAACGCCAGTTGCCGGGTGTGGCGTTGTTCGGCCTGCTGGGCGCCCTGATCGTTCCGCTGTGCGCGTTCCTGCCGGCGGACTGGTTGTCTCAGCCCCCTGCCTGGAAGACCACCCTGGTCCAGGACTGGGACATCCATCTCTCCAAAAGCCTGACTCCGCAGGCCGGTGTGACCCTGGAGGCATGGTTGTTTTTTGGCGTGTGCTGTGCCTGGCTGGCCTGGTGCCTGACCCGCGGCTTTTCGGACCTCCAACGTCGCGCCATGATCCACACGCTGACCTGTGGAGGCGTCCTGATCTGCGTGCTCTCCATTTTGGAAGCCAGTAAAGTGATCGCCATCCCCTGGTGGCCGCGCAATCCGGTGGAATGGGGCCACGGTTTCGGCCCCTTTGCGAACCGCAATCACGCCAGCAGCTTCGCCGCCATGACCTGCGTGCTCTGTGCAGCCGCCAGTTACGATGCCCAGCGGCGGAGATCGCGTTTGTGGCTGCCTTTTCTGGCAGGCTTCATCCCGCCCCTCATCTGCATTTTCATGAACAGCTCCCGGGCCGGTCTCATCCTGCTGTTTCTCGGCATGACGGCCTGGTTTGGGACGGTGGCCATGCGCCGGGGTTTTTTTCAAAAACTGGCCGTTTCCACATCGCTGATCTTCATCATCGCCTCCCTCCTGGTCATGTCGGGGGGCAATCTTTCCAAGCGGTTCACCGACGTGGGTATTTCCAAGTTCGCCACGGACAACGGCCGCAGCACATTGTTTCTGGAGACGCTGAAAATGAGCCTGGAATCCCCATGGACAGGGATCGGGTTCGGAAATTTTGAAGACGTCTTTCCCCAGTTCAACGACATGCCATCGCCACTCAGTCGTTTCCTGCACCCGGAAAGCGACCTGCTCTGGCTGCTCTCTGAGGGAGGCCTGCTGACCCTGCTGCCCGCGCTGCTGGTGCTGTTCTGGATTTTTCTGTCCACCGGCCCCTGGTTCGGCAAGAAGAAGAAAAACAAATCAGGCATGCATGACCGCCGTCTGCGCAATGCGGCGGCCATTGTCTTCGGTCTCGGAGTCGTCCACGGTCTCGGGGATGTGCCCAATCATGGGCTGGGTTATGCGACTTTCATGGCCCTTCTGGCAGGTATCGCAATCCGACCCCGGCGGCTGCCTCAGGTCGCATCGCTTCCCCAGCGCATCGCCTGCCGTCTGGGCGGCGTCGCGCTGCTGGTGCTTGGCGTCATGTGGGCGTACGTCGCGCTCGGACATCCGGTTCTGGCTGGCGCCAGCGCGACAAAAGTACTGAGAGAGCGCTCGGGGAAACTGGCGGCCTCCGGTTCCCCTGCTGGCGCGCTGGTTCTTCTGGATCAGGCCATTCAGATGAGGCCGATGGATTTTCACCTTTATTATGAGCGCGCGCGCCTGCGACTTTATCTCGGCCAGCCCAAGGGCGATGCCCTGCTGGACTTCTCACGTTCACGGGTACTCGATCCGGTTTATGCACTGACCTGCTATACGGAAGGGCTCTTCTGGCTCGACTTCTACCCGCCATATGCCGTCATCGGCTGGCGTGAATTCCTGCGCCGCTTTCCAGAGAGAGACCTGGCCAATCATGGTTACTTCGGCGGCATGCTTCAATCGGGCCAGCAGCATCCCGAGCTGCGCGAAGCGCTTTGGTCGCTGGCCACGACCACGGAGTTGAAATTCGACTATCTCAGGACGGTGCAGAACCGCGATGAATTTGACCGCTGTTTGCGCAGCCTGCTGGCGCAGCCTCCTTCCGACCTCAAAGGCCTGGAACCCGCGCAGCGGGAGACACTCTTCAATCTCTGGTATCAGCATGGCGACCAGGCGGCGCTGATCTCCGCGCTGGAAACCAACCGCAAATGGCGGGACGATGGCTGGCGCATTCTGGCGGAGCATTACGCGCGCAATTCCGACTTCCAGAAGGCATGCCAGACGGCCATGCCTTACATGCCCTCCGTGGTTCGCACCGCGCCCGGCACGACCACCGACATCGGTGCCCTGGAGCGTGCCCTGCTGTACAATCCCACGGACGCCCGGCGCGCCATCGACCTCTTCCAGGCGCAGAAGAGCCAGGGAGACATCGATGGAGCGCTGCGCACCCTGCAGAAGGTGGTGGCCATGCCGAACGCCCCGCCCTACGTCCGGCAGGAGATCGCGACGCTGTACATCATGAAACAGGATTTCCGCCGCGCGTGGGAAAATCTCCGGCAGGCCATGCAAAACGTTAAGAAATGAGGTGGCGGCCTGCGTGACCCGTGTTTTGAACGCCACACCTCGCCACAGCCGGATACCTAAGCGCCGGATGTCGTCTCATTGAACGCATTGCCTTTGGGCGCGAGCCCGCTATCCTAACCTTCATGTCCGCCACTGAAACTGAACCCCACATCGAACCGGCCACCATCGAAGATCTGCCCCAGTTGGTGGAGCTGCTGATGGCGCTGTTCAGTGAAGAGGAGGACTTCAAGCCGGACCGCGCCAAGCAGGAGCACGGGCTGCGGCTTATTCTGGAGCAGCCGAACCGTGGGCGCATCTTTGTGCTGCGCACGGAGCACAAGGTCATCGGCATGATCAACCTGCTCTTCACCATCAGCACGGCGGAAGGCGGCCTGGTGCTCATCATGGAGGACGTCATCGTGCACCCGCAGCACCGGCGGCAGGGCTACGGCGGGCGTCTGCTGGAGCACGCCATTGAGTTTGCGCGGGAGAAGCGCTTCCGCCGCATCACGCTGCTCACGGACCGCATCAGCGCGGACTCCCAGGCCTTCTTCCAGCAGCACGGCTTCCAGTTCTCCAAAATGATCCCGATGCGGCTGGTCTTCAACGACGCCTGAAAAGCCCCGCCGTCATGCACGCGCTCCTCTCCTTCCTCCCAAGGCCTGAAGGCGGCACCACCCGGGTGCCGCGCGAGTGGGTGGAAGCCTCGGACTGGTTCGTGCTCTTCACGCTGGGCACCCTGCTGTTTCTGCTGGGCGCCTTTGCCATGTGGGGCTGGCTCATCTGGCGGCGCGGCGCAAGGCCGGAGCCGCATGTGAAGCTGCTCATGGAGCTGGAGGAAGAGGAAGAAAAAAGGGAGCGCCAGGCCCGCACCGCCGCGCCTCATGAAGAGCGGGAATCCAGGGCCCCGTGGGAAAAATCACCCGACTGGTGGAAGAAGCCGGAGTCCTGAAGCGAAGCACGCATGAGCACGGAGCGTTCTTATTTCCACGGCTGGCGCGCACGCACGCACTACCTCACACGGGACCGCCGCTTCCTGCTGCGCACCTCCGCCGCCATCATCGCCCTGGGAATGATCATCGCCAGCACGATCGTGATCGGACGGGCCGGCTCCCATGAGCCGCCGCAGGGGCATGCCGCCAGCCCCGCGCTGAGCCGCCTGCACGAAGACTTTCACCTGCTGCGGCATGAGACCACCCCGCAGCCGCGCCGGCTGGCCACCTGGCTGCGCCTCCTCGTGGCGCAGATTCCGCAGTTGGTGAAGGCTGGCGACGAGAGCGCCTATGAGGACTTCGCGCAGACAGGCAGGATAGGGAACTACGAGGTGAGGCAGCTCATCCACCAGCACGCCACCACGGACGCACCGGCAGGGCTGTTCCACGGCTACCTCGCCGCGACGCTGGCGGGAGACCCCGAGGCCCTGCGGGACCTGGAGCAGAAAGCCCGCGCCGTGCCGCCTGAAATGCTGGCTGCGGAGCTGCTAGGCAGCGTGGAAAAACGCCGCGACAGCCTGCCCGCTGCGCTACAGGCCTTTTACACCGAAGGCCTGCACTTCCCCGAGGCCGGCGCCGCGCGCGAGGAAGCGCTGCACCTGGCCGTGGCGCAGCGCGATGTGAAAATGCTGCGTCTCATCGCCGAGCAGCCGGGGTGGATCGAGCACTGCCACCCTCTGCTGCAGCACCATGCGGGCTCCCTGCTGGGGGATGTGTGGATGCAGTGGCACGGCCTCATCCGCCACCGCCTCAATGAGCTGCCCTACGGCCTGCTGACGCTCGCGTTTTTCGTGGCTGCGCTGTGGTATTTCATCCTGGTGCAGCACAGCGACCATGAAAGCTGGCGCTGGGCCCGCCCGCTCGCGGCGCTGATGGCGGGCGTGGCCAGCGTGTGGCCCACGCTCACGGTGCTGGCCTATCAGGAGTACATCCAGGGCATGACGGCGGATGCGCCCTTTCCGCATGATCTGATCTATTTCGTGCTGGGCGTGGGGCTGCGGGAGGAAGGGTGCAAGCTCCTGCTCTTCGCGCTCTTCCTGCCCTGGCTGCTGTGGCGGCGCACGCCGGGCCTGGCGCTGCTCACCGGCGCCTTTGTGGGCCTGGGCTTTTCGCTGGAGGAAAACATCGGCTACTACCAGGACTACGGCGGCACCATCGCGTGGACGCGCTTTCTCTCCGCGAATTTCCTGCACATCTCCCTCACCGGCATCTGCGCGCACAGCCTTTACCGCATGCTGCTCACCCGCTTTGCGCGGGCGGAGGAGTTCATCACCACCTTCGCGCTCGTCGTGCTGGCGCACGGAGGGTATGACTATCTCTCCACGGTCTCTCTCGGGGACAATGGCTGGTTCTCCCTGATCGTCCTCATTCTTTGCGCGGCACGCTTCATCGATCTTCTCGGCGAAGAAACCCGCCCCTCCCGCCTCACCATTGCACCGCGTGCCGTTTTCACCTTCGGCTCCGCGGTCCTCATCGCCTCCTCCTTTGTGATGGGAGCCTGGACCACCCACAGCATGGCGGGCGTGGCAAAAGCGGGGCAGGAATGCCTGGCCATGGTGCCCATCGCAATGCTGTACTGGCGGAAGTTTGAGAACGCATGAAACGACCGTCCTCCGCGTTGTCTCCGGCACCCCTTTGTACTTAAAATGCATGCGCACGCTGTGACATGAGCTGGCTTTTACACCACATCTGGAACGACACGCTGATGATCCTCGCCATCACCGGCTCGGTCATTGCCATCATCCATCTGCTGCTGCAGCACCGGGACTACCGCTCCGCGGCGTTCTGGATGGCGATGATTGTGGTGGAGCCGCTTATCAGCCCGCTGCTGTACCTGCTGCTGGGCATCAACATCCTGCGCCGCAGCGGCCGGCGCTACCGCAGCGGCATCAATGAACCCTGGCGCGACCCGGTGCCGGATGAGCCGCTGCCTCTCACCGCCACGCAGGAGCACCAGCAGCTCGCACGCACGCTGGACCGCATCTCGCGCTTCAGCCACACGGTGGGAAACCACCTCGACATCCTGCACAACGGGGACGAGGCCATGCCGCGCATGCTGGAGGCCATCCGCGGCGCGCAGCAGAGCATCTCCCTGGCCAGCTACATCTTTGAGGCGACCGGCATCGGCGCGGAGTTCGTGGCGGAGCTCTCCAGCGCGGTGAGGCGCGGCGTGCAGGTGCGCGTGATGGTGGACGATGCCGGCACGCGCTACTCCTGGCCGCCGGTGGTGGAGGCGCTGGAAAAGGCCGGAGTGACGGCGCGGCGCTTCATGCCCAGCCGCCTGATCCTGCGCCTGATCACCATGAACCTGCGCAATCACCGCAAGATCCTGGTGGTGGACGGCCGCACCGCCTTCACCGGCGGGATGAACATCCGCGAGGGAAACATGATCTCACGCAAACCCAGGCACGCGGTGCATGATCTGCACTTCATCGTCACCGGCCCCTGCGTGGCACAGATCCAGCGCGTGTTTGCCGAGGACTGGGCCTTCTGCACCGGGGAGGCTCTGGAAGGCCCGGCGTGGTTTCCCGAGCTGAGTACCACTGGCAGCACGACCGCCATCGGCATTGTGGACGGACCGGACGAGGACATGGAAGTGATGCCTGCCGCGTTTTTTGCCGCGCTCAATGCCGCGCGTGAGGAGGTGAAGATCATCACGCCCTACTTCCTGCCCAATGCGGTGCTCATGGCGGCGCTGCGCCTCTGCGCCGTACGCGGCGTGAAGGTGACAATCCTCACCCCGGAGAAGAACAACATCCCCTTTGTCGGCTGGGCGGCGCAGACTTTGTACCCCGAGCTGCTGCTGGTGGGCTGCCGCATCTTTGAGTCGCCCTCGCCGTTTGACCATTCAAAGATTTTTCTGATCGATGGCGTGTGGTCCTTCCTCGGATCCACAAACTGGGACCCACGCAGCCTGCGCCTGAATTTTGAATTCAACCTGGCCTGCCATGATGCGGAGCTGTGCCGACGCCTCTCCGCGGAAATGGATGCGAAGATGGCGCGCAGCCGCGAGATCACCCCCGGGATGCTGGAGGCCGCGCCGGTGGGGCGGCGCCTGCGCAACGGCTTTGCGCGCCTGTTCATTCCGGCGCTGTGAGACTTTTTGCATCTTTTGTCAAAACAGACCGTATCATGGAACGTTCTTTCTTTTTCGGGAATAAGCTTCCGGCCTCCTTCTCACACATGAACTCCTGAGATTCCTTTCAACCTTTGCCCCGGCAGACGGGGCCCTGCCGCGCACAGTCCAACGCGCATCACCTAACTCAAACCATCCAGATCAATCATGAAGAAACTCATCGCACTCGTCTTCGCTCTCGTCGCCACCGCCGGTTTCGCCGCCGAATTCCCGGACATCAGCATCGCCGACCTCAAGCAGGCCATCGCTGACAAGAAGGTCACCATCATCGACGTGAATGGCGCCGCCTCCTACAAGGCCGGCCATGTGCCAGGCGCCATCGACTTCGCGACCCAGGGAGACAAGCTCGCCAGCGTGCTCCCATCCGACAAGAACGCCCTCGTGGTGGCCTACTGCGGTGGTCCTGCCTGCAGCGCCTACAAGGCTGCCGCCAACGCCGCCGAGAAGCTGGGCTACACCAACGTGAAGCACCTCTCCGCCGGCATCTCCGGCTGGAAGGCCGCCAAGGAAACTCTGGAGAAGTAATTTCTCTGTCTCTGAACCACTCCACCCACCGGGTGTGCGGGCTCCAGTCCTGCCACCCGGTTTTTTGTGCCCGTGGGTCGCAGCTCTCTCAGGCCGGCAGCCACGCCTCCATCGCCAGGCTCGCTGCGCCCAGGGCTCCGGCGTTGTCTCCCAGCGCGGAGGGCACCACCTTCAATCCGGTGCCACGCAGCGCGGACATGAGCCCGCACGCGGTCTCCGAAATGGAGCGGCAAAAGCGCTCTCCCAGCACGGTGAGGGGGCCGTGCAAAATGAAGACCTCCGTATCGAGAATCATCTGCAGGCAGCCGATGACGCGCGCGAAGTCAGCACACACGGCGTCCCATTCCGCGCCTTCCACACCGGCCACCTCCGCCAGCCCTGCGCGCAGATCTTCAGGCAGCCTGCCCTGCGGGCCCACGCCAGCCAGCCTCCGCCATGTGGAGGGTGCGCTGAGCGCGTGATGCAGTTCTTGCACGCCGCCCGGCCCCGCATTCAACGGCCAGGGCCAGCGCCCCACCTCGCCTGCGGCATGGCGTGAGCCTTCGACGACCCTGCCACCCTGCACCATGGCGATGCCAAAGCCGCTGCGCGGGCCGAGGATCACATAATCATTCAAGTCATGCCCCAGGCCAAACCAGCGCTCCGCCAGCGCGATGGCCCGCAGGTTGTTTTGCAGGATGACAGGAACTTTGAGCCTGGCGCTGATTTTTTCCACCACCGGCACCTGCTGCCAGTCTGGGATGAAGGCATAATACAGGCCGACGCCAGCGTCAGGGTCCACCAGCCCGGGCGCCCCCAGCCCCACTGAGAGCAGCGGGCCCTGCATGGAGTCGGTCAGCCGGGTCACGCAGGAGAGGATGGACTTGATCACCTGCTCTGCCGTCACCTCTGGGGGCAGGCTTTGCTCCACCGTCATTTTCAGCGTGCCGGAAAAATCCACTCCGACGGCCTGGATGCGCTGCGCATTGAACTCCACCCCGGCAAACCAGCCTGCCTCCGGGCGGGTGGTCAGCGTGCGGCGCGGGCGGCCCATAGGTCCCTGGTTCAGGCCCGATTCATTGAGATACTTCTCGGCGATCAACTGGTCCACATACAGACCCGTGGTCGAGGGTGAAATGCCCAGCGCTCTGGCCAGCGTGGTGCGGGAGGTGGCACGCCCGCTGCGCACCTGAAGCAGCGCCGCGCCGAGCGTTTCACGTTGGAAAATGGGATTTTTTCGCATTCGAATAAAAAGCCTGTTGCTCCCCTCTCTGTCCAGCAGGATCAGTGCGCTCTCAGCAATATTCTCTCATGAGTGATTTATCCATCCGCACCCCTGATCGCAAGTGTGAAGTCGCCTGGTTTTCTGCTCTCTGCTCTGATGATTACGAATTTCTCGGCATTCCGGACGGCTCCATCCGCTCCAGCTACGAGCACTGTGGCGATATCGTGAAAAAGGCCGACGCGCTCGGCTACCAGAACATCCTGCTGCCCTCCGGCTGGATCGCCGGGCAGGACGCCCTGGCCTTTGCCGCCGCCATGGCCCCGCAGACCGCGCAGATCAACCAGCTCGTGGCCCTGCGCATGGGGGAGGTCTGGCCGCCCATGCTCGCCCGCGCCCTGGCCACGGTGGACCACATCGCCAAAGGCCGCCTCTGCATCAACATCATCTCCTCCGACATGCCCGGCCTCAAGGAGAGCAACGAAGTACGCTACGCCCGCGCCAGCGAGATCATTCAAATCCTGCAAGGCCTGTGGCGCACCGACGGCCCCTTTGAATGGAAGGGCGAATTTTACAATATCAGTCTGCCCAGCACCGAACCCGCCAGGACCTACCAGCAGAACGGCGGTCCCCTGCTCTACTTTGGCGGCATCTCCCCCGCCGCGCAGGAGCTCTGCGCCAAGCACTGCGACGTCTTCCTCATGTGGCCGGAGACGGAGGACCGCATCGCCGAAACCATGCGCGTCATGTCCGAAAAGGCCGCCGCCCATGGCCGCAAGATCGACTTCGGCTTCCGCGCCCACGTCATCGTGCGCGAAACCGAAGCCGAAGCCCGCGCCGCCGCCGACCGCCTCATCTCCAAACTCACCGCCGAAAAAGGCGCCGAGATCAAAGCCCGCTCTCAGGACAGCCAGAGCGCCGGCGTGAAACGCCAGGACGAACTCCGCGCGCAAAGCAGCGACCTCTACATCGAGCCCCACCTGTGGAGCGGCATCGGCCTCGCCCGCAGCGGCTGCGCCAGCGCCATCGTGGGAGATCCAGATCAAGTCCTCGCCAAGCTCAACCGCTACATGGACCTCGGCATGCGCGCCTTCATCCTCAGCGGCTACCCCCACCTCGAAGAGTGCGACCTCTTCGCCAAACACGTCCTCCCCAAACTCCCCACCTGCCGCCTCAACGAACTCCAAGGCCGCCGCGTCCCCGATCCTGTCACGCCGCTCACTACTGCTCCGCGCAGGTAGCAACGAATGACGAAACCAGAATGAGGAATGACGAATGATAAGTCACTTTCATCCCGCACCTCACTTGGTCATTCGTCATTGATTCGTCATTCCTCATTCTGATTTCGTCATTCCTTCTTATGCAACCCGTCCGCTTCTCCCTCGCCGGCTTCGGTGCCTGGGGCAAATTCCACGCCCAGTCCATCGCCCAAAATCCCAACGCCCAGCTCGTCGCCATCTCCGCCCCTTCGGACGCTTCCCGCGAAGAAGCCCGCAAGCTCTACCCTGACGCCCACATCTTCGCCGACAGCCTGGAGATGATCGCGCAGACCGACTTCGACATCATCGACATCGCCACCCCCAGCCACACGCACCGCGAGATAGCCCTCGCCGCCATGGCGAAGAAAAAGCACGTCCTGCAGGAAAAGCCCATGGCCATCACCCTCGATGATTGCAAAGCCATCGTCGCAGGCGCGCGCGACCACGGCGTGCACCTCGCCGTCGGCCATGAGCTGCGCCTTTCCAGCCAGTGGGGCCGCATCAAGGAAATCATCGCCGCAGGCACCATCGGCGATCCGCAGTACGTCCTCGTCGAACTCTCCCGCAAGCCCTACCGCCTCGGCGCCAGCGGCTGGCGCTACGATCAAAACCGCGTCGGGAGCTGGGTGCTCGAAGAGCCCATCCACTTCTTCGATCTCGCCCGCTGGTACCTCGAAGGCAGCGGCGACCCCGTGGAGCTCCACGCCTACGCCAACTCCCGCGATCCCCAGCGCCCCACGCTGTACGACAACTTCAGCGCCATGTTTAAATATACCAACGGCAGCTATGCCGTGGTATCCCAGACCCTCGCCGCCTTCGAGCACCACCAGACTGTCAAAGTCAGCGGCACCAAAGGCGCCCTCTGGGCCGCCTGGAGCGGCGCCCTTGACCGCACCCTGGAGCCCGAGTACTTCCTCAAAGTCTTCGACGGCGAAACCCTCGAAACCGTGAAGCTCGAAAAGCACAGCGGCGAAGTCTTCGAACTCCGCGAAGAAATCGCCCAATGCATCGCCATGGTCCGCACCGGCAAGCCCCCCATCGCCACCGGCCTCGACGGCCTCTGGTCCGCCGGCCTCTGCCTAGTCGCGGAGGAATCGATCCGCCAGGGCAAGCCCCTGCCCGTGGGCGAGATGCTGAGGTTTTAGAGAAGGGCGGAATTGTGAAGGTAGAAAGATTAGGGGTAGAAAAATTTTCCAGAGCTTCCCATTTTGAGATTCTGAAATCTTTCTACCCCTAATTTTTTCTACCTTTATCTTCTCCATGCCCATCGAATGCCCGGTCCAATTTCACAGGCAAGATTACGAAGCCCTTCAGCGACTGGACTATGAAGTCATGCGGCTGGTTTTCCAGGTTCATAGGGAACTCGGAAAAAGCTGCGACGAAGAGATCTATCACAATGACCTCGCAGCGCGGTTGAACAAAGCGGGCCTATCTCCTTTGCCAGTCGAAGTTCCTGTGCAAGTGTGTCACGGAAGTTTTGTGAAGGATTATAGAATCGATGTCGTCGCTGCAGGACAGGCGATCTATGAGCTAAAGAAGGCCAGGAAGGTCACTACAGCCCATGAGGGCCAGACGATGAACTACCTTCTGCTGACAGGTTGCGAACACGGGAAAGTGGTGACCTTTGGCGGAGCGTCTGTGGACTCTCGATTCGTCAACAACTCGGTGATCCCCGCCGAGCGTTACCGGTTTGAAATCGAATCATCCTCTTGGAGAGGTCCTGACAGCTTGCTCAAGGCAATGCTTCATTTCATCGAGGACATCGGGCTTTTTCTCGAGGCACCTCTTTACAATCAGGCCCTTGTCCATCATTTCGGAGGCGAGGAGCATGCCTTGGAGCGTCGTTCGATGCATTTGGAAACGCGGCATCTTGGCCAGCAAACTTTCCAGATGTGCGCTCCTGACGAAGCCTTCCGCATCACCACTCTCGGCCAGCATCTCAAAGCCCAGCGCCTCAGCCTGGATAAGCTCTTGTCTCTCAGCGACCTCAAGGCCTTTCACTGGATCAATCTCAACCGCCATCAAATCAATTTCATAACCCTCCGCCGCTAAGATCGAAAGTTCAAAACTTTGAAATCATCGGTTCGGAAAATTTTTCTACCCCTAATCTTTCTACCTTCATTCTCTGAAATCGAAAGCCACCGGCTGGAAGGATTTCATCACCTCACTTTCCTGCTGGATTACCCCTCCCTCCTCCGTTCTACCGGCACACTCCCATGAAAGCCTTCCTCCTCGCCTCTCTCTGCCTCATCGCCCCCATCACTCGCGCGGAGGATCTGCAGCCACCCGTCACCGAGGGACAGCGCATCGCCACATGTGGGCACAGTTTCCATGTGTTCACCTACAAGCAGGTGGATGAGATCGCGAAATCGGCCGGGCTGAATCACCAACTCGTCGGCCTCTCCAGCATCGGCGGCTCCACGGTGCAAAAGCACTGGGATGTCCCCGAAGAAAAAAGCGCCGTCAAAAAGGTGCTCAAAACGGGCAAGGTGGACGTCCTCACCCTTTCACCCATCTGGCTGCCGGACCCCGCCATCGAGGACTTCGTGAAGCTCGGCCTCGATCACAATCCCGCGCTGCGCATTTTCGTGCAGGAATACTGGATGCCGAATGACGAATACAAGCCCGTCTACCCGCTGGAGGCCAACAAGAAGAAGGTGGACCACAACGCCACCGACATCGCCCAACTCCGCGATGCCACCCAGCGCTACGCCAAGGACATCGAAGACTACGTGCGCGGCATCAATCAGCGCCTCGGCAAGCAGTCCGTTTACATCGTCCCCGTCGGCATGGCCGCCGTGACGCTGCGCGACAAGATCGTGAAAGGCGAGGCCCCCGGCCTCAAAACCCAGGGCGAACTCTTCCGCGACTACTGGGGCCACGCACTGGCCCCGCTGCAGATCCTCTCCAGCTACTGCCACTTCGCCGTCATCTACCGCCGCAGCCCCGCGGGCCTTCCCGTGCCAAACGCCTTCAAAGCCCTCAAAGACATGAGCGATGACGACAAGGCCAAGCTCAACAAACTCCTCCAGGAAATCGCCTGGGAAACCGTCAGCCACCACCCCATGGCCGGTGTGATGAAGCCTGTGGCGGCCAAATAATGCGATTTACTTCTCACGGTGCATCCTGCCAGCCGCTTACGTGTCTGGCCGTGTTTGGAAAATGACGCGGCGTGCGCTTTGCGTTTTGGACTGCGCCGGTCCTCCGGCGCTTTCGGACGTCCATCGGACCATGAAAAGCTCCAGAGGACTGGAGCACTCCAGGACGCTCCGCGTTCTTTGGCACGCTACGGCCCCTCTGCACTTCGAGGTTTTCAAAAATGGCCTGGGCATCTCAGGGCTGGTAGGGAACCGCTGTGTCGGGTCCGACTTTTCGGGTCTGTCATGGCGCAGGCAACCCAAAAGGGACCGCCGTCCTTGTCGTGCTCGATAACCAGGAGCGCATCGCCACTTCTTTTGACAGCGCCGCCTCTTTCGCAGCGTATTGCAACGCCCCGCATGAAACCTCACGCCCTGCTGTTTACCTCCGCACTCTTCACCATGCCCCTCCTCGCCGCGGATTGGCCCGCGTGGCGTGGCCCGACGATGGACGGGCATGCCGCAGCAGGCCAACATCTGCCGCTGAAATGGAACGAAAATGAAAACGTGCTGTGGAAGGCCGAGGTGCGCGGCCGCGGCCACGGCTCCCCCACCGTTGTGGGAGATCACATCTACCTCGCCACGGCAGACATGGAGACCGAGGAGCAGCTCGTGCTCTGCTACGACCGCACCACCGGCAAGAAACTCTGGGAAGCCGTCATCCATCGCGGCAACCTCAACACCAAGGGCCACAAAATCTCCTCGCAGGCCTCCTCCGATGTCGTGAGCGATGGCGAGCGCCTGTTCGTGAACTTCCTCAACAACGGCGCCGTCTTCACCACCGCGCTCGACTTCTCCGGCAACTCGTGTCGGCAGATCATCGAGGCGGCGGCAAGATGTCCGGACTCAACAAACTCACCGGCGAAATCGTCTGGCAGCAGGACCGCCCGCCCGTGGCCAACTACGCCTCCCCCGCCGTCGTGCAGGCCGCCGGCAAAACGCAGGCCGTGCTCGCCGGCTGCAACAAGGTGGAAAGCTTTGATCCGCTCACCGGCAAAAAACTCTGGAGCATCGACGGCAGCACGGAGGAAACCGTCGTCACCGCCGTGACCGATGGCAGCCGCATCTTCCTCGGCGGCGGTTACCCGAAGAACCACACCATGGCCGTCGAGGCGGATGGCTCCGGCAAGATCGCCTGGGAAAACGTCACGCGCACCTACGTGCCCTCCATGATCGTGAAGAACGGCCACGTCTTCGCCGTGGGCGATGGCGGACGCGCCGCCTGCTGGAAATCCGCCACCGGCGAGGAGCTGTGGTCGGAGAAAGTGGACCGCGAATTCTACGGCTCCCCCGTCATGGCAGACTCTCGCATCTACGTCACCAGCAAAGGCGGCGTCACCTCCGTCTTCGAAGCCACCCCGGAGAAGTTCACCCTCCTCTCCCAAAACCCGCTCGGCGACGAATCCTTCAGCACCCCCGCCATCTGCGACAATCGCATCTACCTCCGCTCCGCCAAGACCGGCCCCGTGCGTCAGGAGTATCTATGGTGCGTGGGTGCGCCCGGGAAGTGAGTTTTTGAGCCTTTCCAGCAGACCCACGCCGATCAAGCCGCGCGGTGCTTGGTCATCCGTGCTTTTTCTCCCGCCGTGGAAAATAAAGCCGGTGAAGTCTTCTTCGAGGATCTGACGTTCATCACTGCCCTGACGCACTGGTTCGCCATGGTTGATGTCTCCCTGCCAGATGGCATCGTCGAACTTCACATTGGCGCGGCCTGCGAAAGGGGTTTCCGCCGTTGCCACCACGGGCCGCCACGCGGCATCCAGGCGATCCGCGGCGTAGCTCTGCTGGTATTGTTTACCATCCGCAGCGCGGGCAGTAAGGGTCAGCAAATAGCTCTCTTTGTTAGCGGCATCATAGCGATAAACATGCGGCGCGTAGATGAAATCGCCACGCAGGGCGATGACGGGTGCGGACCAGCCGTGCGGGTAGTTTGCCAGGGCAGTCTCCGAGCGCCAGAGGCGGCCGCCGTCTGAGGTGACAAAGAGATGCGCCTTTTCCGCGTCGCAGATCACCCAGAAGTCGATCCATTGATTCACCGACTTCGCATCGTCCTGCGGCGGAGGTACATCGAGCACCTCAGGCGCGGACCAGCCCTCGGGATGAGTGATGTCGGCATTGGTGCAGAAGCATGGGGCCATCTTCGGATAGCGCCCCGTTTTGTCCGGCATCATGCCGATGAGATGCCAGCGCGATTGCGGCCGGTAAAAGAACACCTGCGGCACGAAGCACGACCCCACCGGCAGCTTCACCACCGAGGATGCGATGGGCCGCGTGTCAAAGTTGGGCGTGGATGCGTGCACCGTCCCTCCATTGGCCGAAGCGAAGATGTGCCAGAGCCCTTCATGCCTCACGATGCACGGATCCACCAGCTTCACAGGCTTCCCCTCAAGCGGCGTCGTTTCGTTCAGCAGAGGCGCCCCGAGACGCCACACAGGCTCAGCCGCATGCACCACGCAGGCAGATGACCAGATGAAGGCCAGAAGAGAAGAGTGAAAAATCGAACGAAAATGGGTCATGGAAAAGATGAGTAAAACGCAGCCATCGGCACATTAAGCGGTGTCTTCGCAAATACCATGCTCTCCGGAGAAATGTGCCATCAGGCATTAGGGGCATGTGGAAAGGGGGAGAGTGACGAGACTGCAGCGCGTGCTGGGACGAGGATTCTTGGGACACGGCACAGCGCGTCCCTACCTTCCTTGCGGGTGCCGTGAATGCCGAAGGGCTGGTAGGGAACCGCTGCGTCGGGTCCGTAGATGAGGGTCTATGGCGCCGAGGGCGATGCAAAAAGGTGCGCCGTCCTTATTCCCTCCGAAATCCAGATGGGGGCGGGCGCTCTGCGTGTGATTCATGCTCGCCGCCATGGCGCTCTTGCCTTGACCGCATGAGGGCCTTTCAATCGACACCGCCTACCGGATCCCCGGCCCGCAGAAACAAAAAGCCAAAAAATCAGCATTGACCCCCGGCCTCATTTCTTTACATACCGACCGGTCTGTATGTCCAAAAAAGAAGCCAGCACGAAACGCGAACGCGACCCCGCCGCCACCCGGCAGCGGCTCATCGACGCCACCGTGCGCCTCATGCTGCAGCAGGGTTTCTCCGCCACCTCGGTTGATCAGATCTGCAAAGAGGCTGGCATGACCAAGGGCGGCTTCTTCCACCACTTTGAAAACAAGGAAGCACTCGGCCTCGCAGCCATCGACTGGTGGGGCCGCATGGGCACCGCCCTCTACGCTGAAGCATGGAAAGATGCCTCCATCGATCCGCTCGACCAGCTCCACCACCTGCTCGACATCATGGCCGGCTTCACCCACCGCAGTGAAGACGCCGTCGTATGCATGGTGGGCATGATGTCCCAGGAGATGTCCGCCACGAGCCCCGCCTTTCAGGCCGCCTGCGCCAGAGAGCTGGACCTCTGGACTGAAAATGCCGCCAAGCTGCTCGCCGCCGCCAGGAAGAAGCACAAGCCCAGGACCAAGTTCGATCCCGTCAAAGTCGCGTGGTTCCTCAACAGCCTCTGGCAGGGCTCCATGCTCATCGGCAAGACCTGCCGCTCCCAGGAACTCATTCGTCACAATATCAAACTGGCCCGCGACTTCGTGGAAGGTCTGTTTCAGGCAGACTGATGAATGAAAACACCCGCGATGTCTGACACTTCCCCCAGCGCCCAGTTTGCCACCGAACATTTCTTCCGGCACGAGTCGGCACGCCTCGTAGCCACGCTGGCAGGTCAGTTCGGCGCGCGGCGGCTGCAATGGATCGAAGATGTGGTGCAGGAAGCTCTGGTGCGTGCGCTGCAGACCTGGCCGTATCGCGGCGTGCCGGACAATCCCGCGGCATGGCTCACGCAGACCGCACGCCATCTGGCACTGGACCAGTTGCGCCGCGAGCAGCGCTGGAACGAGCGCGAGGAAGGAATCTCCGCCGAGCAGGCGCGCTGGATGGCCGTACCACCCGAAGCCGCCGCGGACGACGAAGCCCACCTGCGCGATGACACCCTGCGCCTCATGTTTGTGTGCTGCCACCCGCAGCTCTCTGCCGAAGCCCAGATCGCCCTCTCACTTCGCACCTTGTGCGGCCTCAGCCCCGCAGAGATCGCCGCAGCCTTTGTTACCAGCGAGGCCACCATCTCCAAGCGCCTCGTGCGCGCACGCCAACGCATTCGCGAGCTGGAGCTGCCCTTTGAAATTCCAGCGGCACATGAGCTGCCGCAGCGCCTGCACGCCGTGCTGGCGTCTCTCTACCTGCTCTTCAATGAAGGCTACAAGGCCAGCAGCGGCCCGCACCTGGTGCGCGCGGATCTTTGCCATGAGGCCATCCGTCTCACCGAGCTGCTGGCCACACATCAGCACACAAGTTTGCCGCAATGCCACGCCCTGCTCGCGCTCATGCTGCTGAGCGCCGCACGCCTGCCCGCACGAACGGATGATGCTGGTGAAATCCTGCGCCTGCATGAGCAGGACCGCAGCCTGTGGGATCAGTCGCTTGTCCATCGCGGCCTGCAGCATCTGCAGCTCTCCGCGCGTGGAGACGCGCTCACGGAGTATCATCTGGAAGCAGGCATCGCCGCATGCCACAGCACCGCGGCCAGTCATGAGAAGACGGACTGGCCGCGCATCCTCGCGCTTTATGATCAGCTTGCACAGCTCACCCCCTCCTCCGTGGTGGCGCTGAACCGCGCCATCGCCCTGGGGCGCGTGCAGGGCGCCCAGAGCGGACTCGAGGCGCTGGCTGCCGTTAAGGGGCTGGACGCCTACCTCCCCCTGCACGCGGCACGCGGTGCCTTTGCCGCAGAGCTCGGCCAGACGCAGGACGCGGCGGCTCATTACCGCAGGGCGCTGGCCCTCGCCGCCCTGCCCTCCGAGCGCAGCTTTTTTGATCGCCTGCTCGCGGCTTGCGAAAGCGCCAGCCCAGAAAAATAACACCCGCTCAAAAAAATCTTTGTCCCGATGTCCTTTTCCGTCCGGCTCGTTCGTCGTCCCTTTTGAAACCACGACATCTTCCCCCACCCACGACCCACACGCGCCACTCCCATGAACACTGACACACCACCCCAGGACTACCTCGTGATCTCGCGCGGCCATTGGGACAAAGACAAGACCCGGGAGCAGATCGACACCGCCATCACGGATTTTTACGACTGGCTGAACGGCCACATCGCCGCAGGCCGCATGCGCGCTGGCAGCCGCCTCGGCACGGACCGTGCCAGTGTGTCCAAGGCTGGCGTCACCACCGACGGCCCTTTCGGCGAGGCCAAGGAAGTCGTGGGCGGCTACTGGTTCGTCAGCGCCGGCAGCCTGCGTGAGGCCGCCGACCTCCTCTCCCACAGCCCCACCCTGCCCTGCGGCCTTCATTACGAAGTCCGCCCGCTGGATGCCACCGTCTGCACCGCCTCAGACATCACCAACGAAACCGCGCCCGCATGAATCCCCAAAACCCCACCGACGAATACCTCCTGCTCATTCGAGGCACCCACTGGAACCACGGCATGTCCCCCTCAGAACTCCAGCACGTCATGACCGACTTCTACGCCTGGGTGGACGGTCTCGGCAAAGCGGGCATCCATCGCGGCGCACAGCCTCTCGTGGAGGAAGGTAAACTCGTCACCGGTCCCAAGGGAGCCACCGTGACCGACGGCGTCTTCGCCGAGTCCAAGGAAGCCATCGCCGGCTACTTCCGCATCGCCGTCGGCAGCATGGATGAAGCCGTGCGCATCGCCCAGCAGTGCCCCATTCTCCAATACGGAGCCACCATCGAAGTCCGCCCCATCGCCGATCTCTGCCGCCCCATGGCCGAAGTCAAATCCGCCACCCAGCATTAAACACCCCCGCCAATTCTTCATTCACCATCCCCAACCACCACCACCATGAGCACCCCATCCTACCCCGCCTTCAACCCCTACATCACCGTGACCAACGCCGCCGAGGCCATCGCTTTCTATGAGAAAGCCTTCGGCGCCAAAGAGCGCTTTCGCCTCACAGACAAAGCCACCGGAAAGATCGGCCACGCCGAGCTGTCTCTGAACGACGGCCTCCTCATGCTTTCCGATGAAAATCCCGCGTGGAACAAGTCTCCGCAGACGCTGGGCGGCACGCCGGTGAAGTTCTGCCTCATGGTGGAAAACTCAGACGCCGCCATTGCCAAAGCAGCCGCCGCCGGGGCCACGGTGCAGATGCCCGCCACAGACATGTTTTACGGTTTCCGCAGCGGCTGCGTGTGCGATCCCTACGGCCACGTGTGGCTGCTGCAGCACGAGATCGAAAAAGTCTCCCCCGAAGAAATGCAGAAGCGCTGGGACAACATGAGCGGCGAATGCCCCGCCTCCAAGGACACCGCCAAGTAATCCACCGCCACCGTTTCATCATCCACGACTACACATACCATGATCAAAAAAATCCTCCTCGTCCTCGTCGCCATCATCGCTGTCATCTGCATCATCGCATCTTTCCAGTCGGATGACATGAACGTCACCCGCAGCGCCACCACCACGGCTCCGCCCGCGACAGTGTTCAAAATCGTAAACGACTTCCGCCAGTGGGATGCGTGGTCTCCCTGGTCCAAGCTGGATCCCACGATGAAGAAGACGCTCGAAGGCCCGCCGGAAGGCGTGGGCGCCGTTTACAAATGGAGCGGCAACAACGAAGTCGGCGAAGGCAGCACCACGCTGGTGGAGAGCAAGCCGAATGAAAAGGTCGGCATGAAACTGGCCTTCGTGCGCCCCTTCGCCGGCACGAGCGATGTGCAGTTCACCTTCACCCCCGAAGGCAGCGGCACCAAAATCACCTGGGCCATGCAGGGCAAGAAACCCTTCGTCGGCAAGATCATGGGCCTCTTCATGGACTGCGAAAAAATGTGCGGCGACCAGTTCAACGAAGGCCTTGCCAACCTGAAGAAACTCGCCGAAGCCGCCCCGAAAGCCTAACCCAAGGAGTGGGGGTCTCCGACCCCCACGAAAACCCACGCGCTCACTTAAAACCCACGCGCTGACTTATCTTCCTAGCGTCTTCGCTTCGCTCATCCAGAAACGGGGTCAGAGACCCCGTCGCCTTGGCCCAATCCTCCCCTCCCCCCCATGCTCGGCGATCCCTCACCCCCCATCACCACCACGGCCCAGCCTGCCGCGGTGATCCATATCACCGTGCCGCGCGATCAAATCCAGGAGGTGATGGGCCCCGCCATTCAGGAAGTCATCGCCGCAGCCACAGCGCAGGGCATCGGGCCGAAGGGTGCCCTATTCGCGCACCACTTCGGCATGACGCCCGGCATCTTCAATTTCGATGTCGGCGTGCCTATCTCCGGTCCGTTGCAGCCCTCCGGCCGAGTCATCGCGGGAGAGATCCCCGCCGCCACCATCATCCGCACCGTTTACACCGGTCCCTATGAAGGCCTCGGCCAGGCCTGGGGAGATTTTCAGGACATCATCGAAGGCCAGGGGCACACGCTCGGCCCCAGCCTGTGGGAGCGCTACCTCTCCGGCCCCGAGTGCGGTGGAGACTCCTCCACCTTCCGCACGGAGCTCAATCAAACCATCGTCCCCTCATGACATCTCATACCACAGTCTCACAGGATGAGGCGCTGCAGGCACGCCGTGCGCTGCTGGCCAAAGAAAAGGCCCACATGGCCGCCGGCGACGAGCTGGCACGCCAGCGCCGCGAGCTGCCCTGGGTAAAGATCACCAAGCCCTACGTCTTCGACACGCCCACCGGTCAGCAGGTGATGCTGACGGACCTCTTCGATGGCCGCAGCCAGCTCTTCCTCTATCACTTCATGTTTGGCCCGGATTGGGAAGAAGGCTGCACCGGCTGCTCCTTCCTGTGCGATCACGTGGACGGCGCACGCCAGCACTTCGAGCATCACGATCTCTCCTTCGTCGCCGTGTCGCGCGGTCCCATCGAAAAGATCGAGGCCTATCGCCAGCGCATGGGCTGGAAGTTCCGCTGGGTCTCCGCCGCGCACACGGATTTCAATCAGGACTTCCACGTCTCCTTCCCGCCTGAGACCGTGAAGAAAGGCAAGATCACCTACAACTTCACCGAGCAGGACTACAACGCCGACTGCGAAGAACTCCCCGGCTTCAGCGTCTTTTTCAAAGACGAGGACGGCCAGATCTACCACACCTACTCCTCCTTCAGCCGCGGCGGCGAGGCGCTGCTGGGTGCCTATCAGTTCATCGACCAGACGCCGAAAGGCCGCATGGAAACCAAAAACGGCAACCTCATGGACTGGGTGAAGCGCCACGACCGTTATGAAAACGACGGCCGCACCTCCGAGAAAACCTGCTGCGGTTGCAGCGCCGCCTAGCGCCATCACCCTTCACCCCCATTTCAACATCCCCCCATCATTATGCCTCATCCCGCCCCCATCGAATCCCCGCTCTCCGAACGCGAACTCGTCCTCGTCCGTGAAACCGACGTCCCGCGCGAAAAACTTTTCGCAGGATGGACCACCCCTGAACTCTATCCCCAATGGTTCTGCCCCAAACCGTGGTATGTGACCGACGTCGAAATCGATCTGCGCCCTGGCGGTTTCAGCCGCATGACCATGTGTGGTCCCGATGGCGAGCGCTTCCCCAATGCGGGCGTGTATCTCGAAGTCGTGCCCAATGAAAAACTCGTCTTCACCGACGCCTACTCAGCCAACTGGGAACCCAATCCCAATCACTTCTTCACCGCCATCGTTACCTTCGAGACACTGCCTTCCGGCAAAACCCGCTACACCGCCCGCGCCCGCCACTGGACCAAGGAAGCCTGCGAAAAGCACGCCGCCATGGGCTTCATGGACGGCTGGGGCAAAGCGTTTGACCAACTCGTGGAGCTGATGAGCAAGCCGTGAATCAGGACGAATGACTGAAACTTTACCCCTATAACTTCACTCCCGCTGATCATGGCCCGCGTTTCCACCTATCTCAATTTCCCACGCAACACCGAAGAGGCCTTCGCCTTCTACAAGTCGGTGTTCAAGACCGAGTACCTCGGTCACATCGCCCGCTTTGGCGACATCCCCGCCAGCCCAGACTGCCCGCCGGCGGCGGAGGCGGACAAAAACCTCATCATGCACATCGCGCTGCCGACTCTGGGAGAGCACCTCCTCATGGGCACCGATGCGCCTGAGTCCATGGGCTTCACCTGCACCGCCGGCAACAACGTCCACATCAATCTCGAACCCGACACCCGCGAAGAAGCAGACCGCCTCTTCACCGCACTCTCCAGCGGCGGCAAGGTCGAGATGCCCATCCAGGACATGTTCTGGGGCGCCTACTTCGGCTCCTTCAGCGACAAGTTTGGCATCCAGTGGATGATCAACTGCATGCAGCCTAAACAATGACGAAACCAGAATGGCGAATGACGAATGACGAATGAAGTCCGAAACCGAGTTCTTCATTTCATTCATACTTCGTCATTCATTCGTCATTCCTCATTCTGGTTTCGTCATTTCCCTCTTCCGCAACACCCACACCTCTAATCTTACCTATGACCTCCTACATCCAGCCCTATCTCTTCTTCGGCGGCCGCTGCGAAGAAGCCCTTGAGTTTTACAAATCGGCCATCGGCGCGGAGGTGCAGATGTTTTTGCGCTACAGCGACAGCCCCGACCCCATGCCGCCGGACGCGCTGCCAGAGGGCTATGAGAGCAAGGTCATGCACGCCAGCTTCAAGGTGGGCGGCAGCGTCCTCCTGGCCTCCGACGGCTGCGGCGGCGAGGAGAGCAAGGGCTTCCGCGGCTTCTCCCTCTCGCTGGCCCTGCCGAGCGCGGCTGAAACAGACCGCGTGTTTGCCGCCCTGGCCGAAGGCGGCGCGGTGAACATGCCCCTGGGCAAGACCTTCTGGTCCTCACGCTTCGGCATGCTGCAGGACAAGTTTGGCATGGGCTGGATGATCACCATTGATCCCAGTGTTGATTCCATTTCCGCCTGAGCTGCCGCCCCCGCCATGCAAAAAATCAGCACCTTCCTGTGGTTCCATGAGAATGCCGAAGAGGCCGTGCGCTTCTACCTCGATGTCTTCAAAGACGGCCGCATCCTGCGCACCACCCGCTACGCCGAAGTACCTGAGGAGGAGAGACCGCCCTGCCCTCCTGCAGGCACCATCATGACCATCGAGTTCGAGCTCTTTGGCCAGACCTACACCGCTCTCAATGGCGGCCCCATCTTTACCTTCAATGAAGCCATCTCGCTCGTCGTCTCCTGCCAGACTCAGGAGGAAATCGACCACTACTGGGATGCCTTCACCGCCGGTGGCGGCAAGGCCGTGCAGTGCGGCTGGCTAAAGGACAAGTTTGGCGTCTCCTGGCAGATCGTCCCCTCCATCCTCGGAGACCTCAATGCGGACAACGACCCGGCCGTCGCCTCCCGCGTCACCCGGGCCATGCTCAAAATGGTCAAGCTCGACATCGCCGCGCTCGAAAAGGCCGCCGCGCCTCCTCCGGATCACTCCACCGAGATCATCAGCACCCGCATCTTCGCGGCGAACCGCGAGCGGCTTTTTGCCGCCTTCAGCGATCCCGCCCAACTGGCGCAGTGGTGGGGGCCGAAGGGATTCACCAACACCTTTGATGAGTTCGATTTCCACCCCGGTGGCGAATGGAAATTCACCATGCACGGCCCCGATGGCAAGGACTACGCCAATCACGCCCGCTTCCTCGAGATCGTGCCTGCCGAGCGCATCGTCTATGAGCATGTGGCCCCGCATTTCCGCATGACCATCACGCTGGCGGATGCCGGCACCGGCACGCACATGACGTGGTGCATGCAGTTTCCCACCGCGGAAATGTGCGAACGCTTCAAGCCCGTCTGCGTGCCGTCCAACGAAGAAAACTTTGACCGGCTGGAAGCCCATCTGGGTTAGGCCGGCTCCGCAAATCTGCTCATCCCACATCATTCACCACTCACCCCATACGCCATGAAATACCTCACACTCGCCGCCTCCATCATGCTCGGACTGCTGTTCATCACGGTCTCCTGCATCTTTTTCTTCGGAACCATGCCTGAGCAAAAGCTGAACCCGAACGAAGTTCACTTCATGGCCGCCTTCGGGCCCACGGGCTACATGAAGTTTGTGAAGGTGTTCGAGCTGCTCGGCGGCATCCTGCTCCTCGTGCCCAAAACGCGCAATCTCGGCCTGCTGTGCGTCGGCCCTGTCATTGTGAACATCCTCGCCTACCACCAGCTTGTTAAAGGGGATGGCATCCTCAACCCCATGCTGGTCGCCATTGCCGTGCTGTCCCTGTTTCTGCTGTGGTCAGAGCGCAAGGCCTGGGCTGCCCTGATTCATCGAGCGCCCGTAGCGAACCGATGAAAGGTCGGGTGGTCAGACGCGGTTCACACCTGCGTCCCAACCACCACCATGACCACGCGCCGCTCCTTCCTTGCCACCACCGCCCTGACCGCCGCCACGCACGCGTTTGCGGCGCCGAAAGACAACGACATCAAGATCGCCCTGATCGGCTGCGGCGGGCGTGGCACCGGCGCCTGCAATCAGGCGCTCTCCGCCGGCTCCACCATCAAGCTCGTCGCCGTGGTGGATCCCCTGGAAGGCAAGGCGCAGGCGGCGCTGGACATTCTGAAGGGAAAACACGAAGGCCAGGTGGATGTGCCGCCGGACCAGGTGTTCACGAATTTCGAAGACTACACGAAGGCCTTCGCACTCGCGGATGTGGTGCTCATCACCACGCCTCCCGGCCCGCGCCCCTTCCTGTTTGAGCAGGCGGTGAAGGCTGGGAAGCATGTGTTCATGGAAAAGCCGGTGGCGGTGGATGCCGCGGGCGTGCGCCGTGTGCTGGCCGCTTCGGAAGAAGCGAAGAAAAAGAAGCTCAATGTCACCGTGGGCTTTCAGCGCCGCTACCAGCCCAGCTACATCGACATGATCGAGCGCATCCACGCCGGCGAGATCGGTGACCTCGTGTTTGGCCGCGTGTACTGGAACGGCACCTCCCGCGCCGGATTCCCGCGCCTGCCGGGCGAAAGCGAAATGCACTACCAGATCCGCAACTGGTACTTCTTCACCTGGATGAGCGGGGACCACATCCTGGAGCAGCACTGCCACAATCTGGATGTGGCGAACTGGGTGATGAAGGGCGTCATGCCCGTCAGCGCCGTGGGCCAGGGCGGGCGTCAGGTGCGCAAAGCGAAGGAGAACGGCACCATCTTTGACCACCACACCGTGGAGTTTGCCTATGAGAACGGCATGCGCATCCTCAGCCAGTGCTGCCAGATCGGCGGCAAGTGCGCGAAGGATGTGAGCGAGCACTTCCACGGCACCAAGGGCGCGGCCGATCTGGCGAACAGCGGCAAGTTCCTCATCAACGGCCAGCCTCCAGGCGGCAAGCGCCTGCGCAACAAGGAAGACCCGTATCAGCTCGAGCACGACGCCCTCTTTGAAAACGTCCGCACCGGCAAAGTACGCAACGATGCCGACTACGCCGCGCATAGCACCATGATGGGCGTCATGGGCCGCATGGCCACCTACACCGGCCAGGTCATCACCTGGGAGCAGGCCATGAACTCCAAGGAAGAACTGGTGCCCGACAACATCACCTGGAACACTGAGCCGCCGGTGAAGCCGGATACGGAGGGGTGGTATCCGGTGGCAATACCGGGAACGACGATGCCGGTGTAAGGGTAAAAAAATTGAGGGTAAAAAGATTTTCCCAATCTCTGATTCTGAAATTTTTTTACCCAAAATCTTTTTACCCCAATCATCTCACGCCATCGCCCCCAGCCCATGTGCAGCGCGTGCCTGCAGGCACTTCTCATCTCCGATCTCCACGCTCCGGCACGGCGTGGTGCGCTGCTCGTAGATGCGGCATGAAACACACGAGCCAATTTCGCCTTCCAGATTCACGCATCGCACGGGCTTCTGCTCCGTGCCGCGAAAGCACACCTGCCACGGACTCACCTGCACCAGCAGGCTTTCATCCAGCCCACGCTGCACCGCCTCCTGCCAGTAGAAGGAGACGCGGTAGTGCGCGCAGCAGGCGCCGCAGCTCTGGCAGGAGAAGGTTGGGGGTGAGGGCGGAACGGCAGGCATGTGTGGGCGCAGAAAGGCTGGCGGCACATTGAAGAGAGGACCCGGGCCGGTCAAAGAATGACAATCATTGCACACATCCGGACATTTACTTGGCTTTTTAACCAAATAGTCTGCTCTCAGAAAAGGTGCCTTATTCAAACCCGCACGCCAGCCAGACAGCTAGCCACACACATATCCCATGAAAACGGTACAGGTCTATGATCCGCCCATGTGCTGCTCCACCGGCATCTGCGGCCCGAATGTCGATCCAGATCTCATCAACTTCGCCGCCATCCTCTACCAGCTGGCCGGACAGGGAGTGAAGGTGGAACGCCAGAATCTCGGGCAGCAGCCCATGGCCTTCGCACAAAACCCGGCGGTCAAAGAAGCGCTGCAAAAAGAAGGCACCGCCGTGCTGCCTCTGATCTTCCTCGATGGAGAGATCTACATGAAAGGCCGTTACCCCAACCATGACGAGCGTCCGGCCTTCTTCCGCGCCGCGCTGGGTATCAAGGAGAAGGAGGCAGCATCATGAACCTGCCGCCTTATGTACCTGATCCCTCCACGACCACGCGCTTTCTCTTTTTCACAGGCAAGGGCGGCGTGGGAAAGACCTCCCTGTCATGCGCGGCGGCATTGAAGCTCGCCGAGGCCGGCAGGCGGGTACTGCTGGTCAGCACCGATCCGGCCTCCAATCTCGACGAAGTGCTGGAAACCCGGCTGACCAATCGCCCCACCCCCATTGCAGGCGCGCCGGGACTGGAGGCGATGAACATCAATCCCGTCGAGGCAGCCGCTGCGTATCGCGAGCGCCTCATCGGGCCCATGCGCGGCCTTCTGCCCGAGGCGGCGCTGCGCAGCATGGAGGAGCAGCTCTCCGGATCCTGCACCGTGGAGATCGCGGCATTTGATGAGTTCTCCGGCCTCATCGGAAACCCCGAGGCCGTGCAGGCCTATGACCACATCATCTTTGACACCGCACCCACCGGCCACACGCTGCGGCTCATGAGCCTGGCCAGGGCCTGGGATCAGTTTCTCGAAAGCAACACCAGCGGCACCTCCTGCCTGGGCCCACTGGCGGGTTTGGAAAAGCAGCGCATCATTTACGAGGCCACGGTCAGAACGCTGGCGGACGCAGCAGCCACCACGCTCGTGCTCGTCAGCCGTCCCCAAGGTGCCGCCCTGCGCGAGGCGGAGCGCACCTCCAAAGAGCTGCGCGCCATCGGTGTGGGAAATCAATGCCTCATCATCAACGGCACTTTTGAAACCCAGTGCGCAAAAGACCCGACCGCACAGGCCCTGCAGCAGCGCGGCATGGCCGCCCTGGAATCGGCGGGCGGCTTCATCCGCAGCATGCCCAGCTTCATCGTTCCGCTGCGTGCCATCAATATCCTCGGCATCGCCGGACTGCGCGTGCTGCTGGGTGGCGGTGCCCACGGCACTCTCACGCCTCAGACGGCAGAGAGCTGGACTCCACCCCAAATGGAAAGCCTGGCAGATCTCGTCAGCGCCATGGAGCAGCAGGGCCATGGTGTGATCATGACCATGGGCAAAGGCGGTGTGGGCAAGACCACCGTGGCCGCAGCCATCGCCGTCATGCTGGCCCGGCGCGACCACTCCGTGCATCTCAGCACCACCGATCCTGCCGCGCACGTGGCCCAGACCCTGCATGGCCGGGTGGAGGGGCTCACGCTCAGCAGGATCGACCCGGCGGCGGAGACCGCCGCCTATCAAAACGAAGTGATGCAGGCCCAGGGCAGCGCGATGGATGACGCAGGCCGCGCCTTGCTGGAGGAAGATCTGCGCTCCCCGTGCACCGAAGAAATCGCCGTGTTTCGGGCCTTTGCCCGCGAAGTCGGCCAGGGTGCCAGCCGCTTTGTCGTGCTGGACACCGCTCCCACAGGCCACACCCTTTTGCTGCTGGATGCCAGCGAGGCTTACCACCGCGAGCTGGAGCGCCAGGCCCGCAGCACCCAGCCCGAGCACGTGCTCAGGCTTCTCGAGCGCCTGCGCGATCCCGATTATACCCGCATCCTGCTCGTCACGCTGCCAGAGGCCACGCCCGTCCATGAAGCCGCCGCCTTGCAGGCAGACTTGCGCCGTGCGCACATCGAGCCCTTTGCGTGGGTTATCAATCAAAGCCTGCTGCACAGCGGCACCTGCGATCCCCTGCTGCAATGCCGCGAGTCCTCCGAGCACCGCTACCTGCGCGAGGTGGTGGAAAAACAGGCCTGCCGCACCGCGTGGCTGCCCTGGCAGCCTGAGGAGCCTGTGAGGCCCGAAGCGCTCGCCCACCTGGCATCCTCATCTCTGCAGACCGCCCGGGTGCACTCGTAAGCATCTCTGCTTTTCTGCGCGATGATGAACCCGTGCAGCTCCGCGCTCTTGCAGCCCCCTGGTCTGCTCTTAAATCGCTGCCCGCATCCGCTTTCCCCTCTTGTGCGATGCCAGGCGCTTTGAGTAAAACCGCGAACCTGCTGAAATGTGGCTGCGCTCCGGCACGTCACTCATGCGCGCCACAACCGGCCTTCTGCATTCCCCATCTCCGCCCATGTCTTCCGCTTCTCCCAAATGGTACTCCACCGTCACCCGCTACCAGTGGCTGGTGCTGCTCGTCGCCTCCCTCGGCTGGGTGTTTGACGCCTTTGAGGGGCAGATTTACAACCTGACGCGGGCGGACATGCTGCCGGAGCTGCTGCATGTAAAGGCCGACGACGCCCTGGTGAAGGTCTGGGGCGAGCGCTTCCTCGGCATTTTCCTTCTCGGCGGCACCTTCGGCGGCCTGCTGTTCAGTTCCCTGGCGGACAAGTGGGGGCGCAATCCGGTGATGGCGCTCACCATTCTCTTCTACTCGCTCTTCTCCGGTGTCACCGCCTTTGCCAGCGAGATCTGGCAGGTGGGAGCCCTGCGCTTTCTGGTGGCCATGGGCGTGGGGGGCGAGTGGGCTGTGGGCGCGGCGCTCGTGGCAGAGGTCTTTCCCAAGGAGGCACGCGAGCGCGCGGGCGGCATCTTCCATGCCACCAGTGTGGCCGGTCTGTGGCTCGCGGCGGCATCGGGACTTTATGTGGGCAGCCAGTGGCGTACGGCGTACCTGCTGGGCGTCATCCCGGCACTGCTGGTGCTGTGGGTGCGCATGAGCATCAGGGAGCCCGAAGCGTGGAAGGAAGCACGGGCCGCCAAGGCAAAGCGCATGGGCAGTTTTGGCGAACTGCTCGGTACTCCGCGCTGGCGCTCGCGTGCGATCTTCGGTGCCTTGCTCGCCATGGTCGGGCTTGCCACGTTTTGGGGCGTGGTGGTCGCGGGCCAGGATATTGCCGCCAAGTTTTTGCAGGATGCCAATGATCCCGACTGGGCCAGCAAATCCAAGATCGCCTTCGGCTTCATTCAAACCGCCGGCGCGGGTGCAGGCATGGTGGCCTTCGGTCCGCTGAGCGCCCGCTGGGGCTGCAAGAAGACCTTTGTCATCATGCATCTGGCCGCGCTGGCCATGACGCCCATCGTCTGCTGGCTGCCCTCGTATGCTGGCAGCTACACGCTGCTGCTGGTGCTGCTGCCCCTCTTCGGTTTCTTCGCGCAGGGCATCCATGCGGGCTATGCCGCCTATTTCCCCGCGCTCTTCCCCACGCACCTGCGCGCCACCGGCTCCGGCTTTTGTTTCAATACCGGCCGCCTCCTCGCCGCTCCCGTGCTCATCTGGCTCAGCGCCTGGATGAAGTCAGAGCTGGATCTGCGCACGGCCATCACCTGCCTCGGCGGCTTCTTCCTGCTGGGCCTTCTTTTCCTCGCCTGCCTGCCGGAGACGCACGGGGAGGATCTGCCAGAATGAGTTCCTGAGCCGGCCCGGCAGGCGGGATGCCTACGGCCATACCCAGCGTGAATGGCGAATGCTTGTCATGACGCCACATTCCCGGCATCCTTCCTGGTCTGCATGGTCCGGCCGGGCGCTGCATGCCCTCACCTCTTCACAGTCTCACCTCAAACCATGAGCCTCGTGTCCCATGCTCTGGCCTGGGTCACGCTCGGGCTGTGCCTCTGTGGCGGCCTTGCCTCCTGCAGCGGGTCGCGTGCGCGGGACTTCGCGGACAAAGGGCCGCCGCTGGACCCCAAAGCCTATTTCTCCGGTCACCTCCAATCCAGCGGCATGGTGCAGAACCATGGCGGAAAGGTGCGCGATGAGTTTACCACCCGCATCCATGGCGTGCCGAGCCAGAAGGGCCTGCTGCTCATCCAGGATTTCACCTTTGCCAGCGGGCGGAAGGTGCACCGCGTGTGGGACATCGACGTCCTGGACGCTCACCACTTCGAAGGGGAGGCCAGTGACGGCGTCGGCCTCGCCCGTGGTGAAGCCTGGGGCAATGCCTTTGAGTGGAACTACACGCTGGCCGTCCCGAAAGGCGGCCGCAAATTCGACATCAACTTCCACCAGATCATGCTGCTGCAGCCGGACGGCACGTTGCTGAACCGCGCGCAGTTTGGCAAATTCGGCCTGCGGCTCGGGACGGTGACGGAGTCTTTTCGGAAACTGCCTCGATGACCCTTCAGGCCATCACAAGCCTTTCAAACTGCAAACGGCCCGGCGCGGCGCCCGTCACCAGTGTGGCATGCAGGGGGCCGTCCATGTTCTGCCCCGCATTGACGACATTCGTCCTCCCAATCTGATCGTGCCACACCCCGCGTTCGATTGGCGTGCCGTGGTCGTGACCGCAGACCACCAGGTCAGGCTGATGCTCCTCCACGGCATCCCGCCACCACTCATGGCCTTCGGTCGGAGAGCCCGCGGTGGAGATCTGCGTGCCAGTCGGTGGTTCGTGCATGACCCACAATCGCTTCGCAGCAGCTCCGTAGTCCGAGAGCAGGCGGTTCAGCCAGAACGAATAATGCTCGCCGCCCAGCGGGTCGCCTTCGCTGAAAGCCTCCTCCTGCCCCATCGCACATGGGAAGCCCACCACGCCGATGTCTCCGATCATCGCAAAGCCACCGTTCAGCCGCAGGGGCTTCCGGTCTCGCATGGACTTCCAGGCGTCCGCAAACGCCAGCCAGTTCTCATCCTCATGGTTGCCCCGCACGAAGAACAAAGTCGGCGCGATGCTTTGCAGCTCCACCGCGCATTGCGTCGGCGTGAGCTGCCGTGTCTGCCCATACGGCAGCATGCCCGTGCCATGCAGGAAATCACCGCCCAGGATGACCGCATCCAGCTTGAGTTCGTCCGCCAGCTTCACCAGGGCGGTGTAGAGCACGGCACGCTGATGCAGATCAGTGGCGATGAGGATGTGTGACATGCGCTCATGCATCACCCGCCTTTGACCTGATGCAAGAGCCTCTCCGTGGACAAATCCCACAGCGGCCGGTGGATGAGAAAACGAAAGGGCGCGCGACTCGCCACGACGAGCGCCGCCAGCTCACGCTCCGTCAGTTCTTCCACCGGCCTGCCAAACAGCCGCCTGGACACCTGATGAATCCCCGCTTTCCCTGCTCCATCGTTCACGCACGCGCAGTAGAGAAGGTCCCTCTCCTCCGCGGAAAAGTGCAGCCAGAGTGACGCGCCCCAGGAGAACGCCCGCGCATGCCGGCGCAGAGAAGTCGTGTCATCCAGCCCATGCTTCGCTAGAAGGCATCTGGCGGTATGATGGTCAGGCACGCCCTCCGCATGCATGCAGCGTCTGAAAAAAAGCGGCAGCGCCGGAGTCGCCGCCCTTTGCGCCTCGATCATCCGCCTCATCTCCGGCAGCCGCGGCTGAAAGGAAACGACGTCTGAACGCAGAAACAAAACGCCCACGCCAGCCACCGTCAAGCCGACAAGCAGCAGCGGGATCAGCACGAGCAGCTTTACAAGGCGTCTCACACTGATGGCAGGTCTCTGTCTCTTGCCTAGCTCTGTCGGCAGACGGTTCATGATCACATCATAATAAGGAGGACTTCCGGCGGTCATAGTCTGCCGCCAGTTTCAGTTCTTCCAAGACTCGTTGTGTGAAATGGGTGTGAAGCCCCCAACGGTCAGCGCCACACCTCACTCCTTGTTCTTCGGAGCTTCGCCTGCGCCCCACTCAATGCTGCCCAGCGCCTGAATCGCCGCGAGAAAATCAGCATCTTTCGCATCGTCGGCAAAGATCGTGACCGTACCTAGGACATCCTCCTCGGGCGCGACGAAGCCGGATGAGATGACCTTCGCCTTGCCAGGCTCGATCGGTTTGTCCACGAGAGCCGCATCGGTAAAAACAGCCTGGCAGCCCACGCCATGCTTCAGCGGGATGTCCTGCCAGTTCCCCGCGCCTTCCACCGCGTCAGGCGGGGCAAACCGCTGCGCCGTCAGCCGGAGGTCCTGCTGGGTCTTGTAGCGCACCGCGCTGTTGAAAAAAGTCATCTTCCAGTTTTTGTTCGGATCAGTGGCGGAGAAAAGCGAGAGTGTGTGCTGCTCTCCCGCTCCGATGCCCCGCGTCACGCAGTGGTTCCCCACCTGCCAGCCCGCCGGCACCACGAGCCGCAGTTTACCCATGCCGCCCATCGCAAACTCCTGCGGCTCTGCTTTGGGCCGGGCAAACGTGCAGTAGACGAGAGATTCGCCCAGCGTTTTGAGCATCCGTGCGTCGTCCTCAGTGGGTGAAATCACCGAGGCATGCACATCCACCCATTTGCCCAGGAGCTCGAAGTAGCAGTTGATGTTCGCCAGCGTCATCTTTTCCCCCTGGCTCTCATCCACCGTCACATACTCCACGCATTCGCACCATTCGGCGCTCCAGATCTTGATGCTCTCCTTCTGGATCATCGGGTTGGCACTGGCCTTCTGCCAGAAGTGATCACGGCAGGCCTTGCTGTCACCGCCACCCGGGGGCTGCGCCTCCACGAAAACCGAGACATTGAACCGCCCCGCATTGCCGCGATAAATCAGTCCGTCTGCATCGCAATGCTGGCTCTCCACCGCCAGCACCGGCCCCTGAAGCCGGATGCGCCATCCCTCGCCCACCACGGGAACGATCAGCGTTTCGGCTCCCAGCCTCAGGCTGCTGAGCACGCAGACCAGCAGCACCGCCATAGCAGCATTCCTCATACGCTCGACATCCTTGGGCACGCTTTTCACACCAGCGCAGGCGCAAAGCCGTCCTTCTGCTTCTTCTTGAGCTTGCCCATGCGCACCAGCTCCACATCAGCGGCCACCACCTTGTACTCGGGGCAGAGGGTGTCGCCATCGCAGCCTTGGCCGGTGACGTTGTTCACCATGGCTTCAGGGAAGTGGAAGGTGGTGTAGAGCACGCCGGGCTTCACCTCATCCGTCACGCGGGCCTCCAGCTCCACCTCGCCGCGCGCGCTGGAGAGGCGCGTGATGTCCCCGGTGCGGATGCCTTTGCGTTTGGCGTCCTCGGGATTGATGGAGAGGAAGTCCTGGCCGACGATGTCGCTGTTGCCGGTGCGGCGCGTCATGGTGCCGCAGTTGTAGTGCTCCAGAATGCGCCCGGTGGTGAGGATGAAGGGGAAGGCCTCTCCATTCGTCCGCAGCTCGGTGGACTCCTCCCAGGGGAAGAAATGGAAGTGCCCCTTGCCGCGGGCAAACTGCTCCTGGTGCATGATCTGCGTGTCCACGCCGCCTTCTTTGACCGGCCACTGCTTGCCATTGATGCCCAGGTTTTCCCAGGTGGCGCCTTTGAAGAACGGCACAATGCGCGCGATCTCCGCCAGCACGCCATCCGGCGTGTAGTCCGCCTGCGCCACGCCGAAGCGCTGCAGCACCTCGCACATGATCTGGCCGTCCGGCTTCGTGCCTTCCAGCGGCTTCACGGCGGCGTTCACACGCTGCACCCGGCGCTCGGCATTGGTAAAGGTGCCGCTCTTTTCCAGGAAGGAGGAAGCGGGCAGGATGACGTCCGCATACTTCGCCGTCTCCGTCATGAAAATCTCCTGCACCACCAGGTACTCCAGGCTCTCCATGGCATGGCGCACGTGGTGCGCATCCGGGTCCGTCTGCACCACGTCCTCGCCCATCAGCCAGAGCGCCTTCAGCCGGCCCTCCACGGCGGCGTCAAACATCTGCGGGATCTTCCAGCCCGGCTCCGAGGGGGAAGGCACGCCGTAAAACTCCTCGTAGCGCTTCTGCACTTCCACATCCGCCATTTCAAAATAGCCCGCGCCTTGGTGCGGCTGGCAGCCCATGTCTGCCGCGCCCTGCACATTGTTCTGGCCGCGCAGCGGGTTCACACCCACGCCGGGCCGGCCGATGTTTCCGGTCATCATCGCCAGATTGGAGATAAGCATCACGGTCTTCGCGCCCTGCTGGTGCTCCGTCACGCCCAGGCCGTGGAAGCTCATGGCGGCCTCCGCGGAGGCGTACTCGATGGCCGAGGCACGCACTTGCTCAATGCTGACGCCAGTGATCTTCTCCAGCTCCGCGAGATCGAGCGCGCGCAGGCCGCTTTCAAACTCCTCCCAGTTTTCGCAGCGCTTCCGCACAAACTCCGTCTTCACCAGACCGGCGTCGAGGATGCAGCGCGCAAACATGTTCAGCAGCGCCACGTTGGTGCCGGGGCGGAGCTGCAGGTGGTGCTTCGCATACGGCACCAGCTCGATCTTGCGCGGGTCGATCACGATCAGCGGCGTACCTTTCATGATGTGCTGCTTCAGGCGTGCGCCCGTCACCGGGTGGCCTTCCGTCGGATTCGCACCGATGACGAGGATGCAGCGCGTGTGCTCGATGTCCTCATACGAATTCGTCGCCGCACCCGTGCCAAAGCTCTTCTGCATGCCCCAGGCCGTGGGGGAGTGGCACACGCGGGCGCAGCAGTCGATGTTGTTCGTGCCCATCACATTGCGGATGAACTTCTGCATGAGGTAGTTTTCCTCATTCGTGCAGCGCGCGGAGGAGATGCCCGCCACCGCCTGACCACCATGCTCGCTCTTGATGCGGGTCAGGTTGGCGAAGATGTGGTCATAGGCCTCCTCCCACGTCGCTTCTTTGAACTGCCCGTCCGGCTGCTTGATCAGCGGCTTGCGCAGGCGGTCCTTGTGATTGTAAAACTTGAAGGCAAAGCGGCCTTTGAGGCAGGTGTGCGCGTGGTTCACCTCCGCATCCACCGGCGCCTGGATGCTCAGCACCTGGTCGCCCTTCGTGGCCACGTTCAGATTGCAGCCCACACCGCAGTAGGTGCAGATGGTGCGCGTCTTCTTCGTCGCCTCGACGGACTTGGAGAAAAACACATCGCTGATCGCCGAAGTCGGGCAGGCCTGGGAGCAGGCGCCGCAGGACACGCACTCGGAATCCGCAAACGACTCGTCCAGCCCCTTGATGATTTTCGCATTGAAGCCGCGGCCGTGCATGGAGAGCACGTGCTGGCCCTGGATCTCATCGCACGCGCGCACGCAGCGGGAGCAGTTGATGCACTTCGCCAGCTCGGAGGTCATGTAGGCGTGCGAGTGGTCCTTCTTGCGGTCAAGATGGTTCGCGCCCGCCGGATAGCGCACCTTGCGGATGCCCACCTTCGCCGCCACCGTCTGCAGCTCGCAGTTTCCACTGACCTCGCAGGTCAGACAGTCCAGCGGGTGGTCCGTCAGCACCAGTTCCACGATGTTCTTGCGCAGCCTGCGCACTTTCTGGGATTCGGTGAAGACATGCATCCCCGCCGTCAGCGGCGTGTGGCAGGAAGCCACGACACGACGCGGCCCGTCCGCCTGCAGCGCCACCTCCACCGAGCACACACGGCAGGCCCCATAAGGCTCCAGCTGCGGCGCATCACAAAGCGTCGGCACATGCCCCCGCCCCCGATGCCGGTCGATGAAATTTAAGAGCGTGTCACCTTCATTGAACGAATAGGCATCGCCATCAATGAAAGCAGTGAGGGTGGAAAGATCCTTGACCATGGGTGCGCGCGTAAGGTGGTGGGGCTGGAAAACAGTTTACTGAATAGAACCGCCTTCGGGAAGGTGTTTTCGCAGGAAATTCATGGGTTTTTCAGGCGCGGAGACTGGACTGAAAAGACCTGGTGCGGGGCTGTGGGGGCGATGCTAAGCTCCATGCAATGACTCCGACCTTTGAGAGCATCTATGACTCCGTGCTGCATCTGCCCCGCGGTGAGCAGGTGCGCCTGCTGGCCATGGTGGCGCTGAAGGTGGCCGATGCCAGCCCGGGGATTGACTTCGATGACCGTGTCTGCGGCGGCGCGGCCAGGATCGTGCGCACACGCATTCCGGTGTGGCTGCTCGAGTCCCTCCGGCGGGGTGGCAGGACCGATGCCGAGCTCCTGGCCGCCTACCCCAGCCTGACCGCCGAAGATCTGGCCAACGCCTGGCTTTATGCCCGCACCCACCGGGAGGAGATGGACCGCGAAATCGCCGCCAATGGTGACGAGGCATGAAGGCGCGGCTCTACTCGAACGAAAACTTTCCCCTGCCCGTGGTGGAGGCGCTGCGACGGATGGGCCACGATGTGCTGACCACGCATAACGTCGGCAAATCCAATGAGGGCGTGCCTGACGACGAAGTGCTGGCTTATGCCATTGCCGAAGATCGGGCCGTGCTGAAACACAATAGGAAGGACTACATCCGCCTGCATCGCCTGAATCCGGCGCACGCGGGTATCATTGTGTGCACCAGCAATCCTGATTTCCCAGCACTCGCGATAAAGATTGATGCCACCCTCTCCACCATGGACTCCTTGAGAGACGTGCTGCTGCGTGTGAATCGGGGAGATTGATCCATCCACAGGAGTCATTGTACCCGTTGTGGCGTCAGAAATTCCTCGCGATCTGCCTTGTCAATCATAATGACCTCAACCGCATCGAAGGGCTGTGTGCCGGTAAAGACGAGAAAGCCCTCACGATCCACAAGCTGCGCGGCTTCGGCCTCCACTTCGTCCAGCCGGGACGGCATGTTTGCTTCCATGGTTAAGGTGGCATTCATGCCCCCATTTTATAATCCACCGAATCATTCACAAGCTCAGCTCTGAAAATACCCCTTCAGCTCCCCATCAAAATGCTGCAACGCATTCTTAATCGGCAGCGGCACGCCGCCACCCAGCGCGCAGAGGCTCGTCTGCTCCATCGTATCGAGCAGATCGGTGATGAGTTCGCGGTCGATCTTAAAGCTCGAATCAGCACGGGCTTTCGCCACGAGTTCCTTCCCTCGCGTGCTGCCGAGGCGGCAGGGGAAGCATTTGCCGCAGCTTTCGTCTGCGGTGAACTGGAACATGTGCTGGATGTACTCGATCATCGGCATCGTCTCGGGGATGCTGACGACGCCGGCGTGGCCCAGGAGGAAGCCAGCTTTCTTGAAGCTTTCGAAATCCACCGTGAGCTGACCAATGTGGGACATGGGGACGATGCCGCCTAGCGGGCCGCCGATCTGCACGGCCTTGATCTTCGTTTTGAAACCGCCGGCGAGGTCGAAGACCGTCTGCAGCGGCGTGCCCATGGCGACTTCATAAATGCCTGGCTTCACGAAATGCGAATCCAGCGAGAGCAGCTTCGGCCCGGTGGACTGCGGCGTGCCGATCTGCGCATACGCCTTGCCGCCCATGGTGAGGATGGCACGCAGGTTGGCGAAGGTTTCCACGTTGTTGACGATCGTCGGCTTGCGGAAGAGGCCTTCGATGGTGGGGAATGGCGGGCGGGTGCGCACTTCGGGGCGCTGGCCTTCGATGCTGGCGAGCAGCGCGGTTTCTTCTCCACAAATGTAGGCGCCTGCGCCCTTGATGGTCTTCAGCATGTAGTTGAAGCCGGTGCCGAGGATGTTCTTCCCCAGCAGGCCCGCGGCGCGCAGGTCCTCGATGGCTTCGTTGACGATGGTCACTGAATCCGGATACTCCGCGCGGATGTAGAGGATGCCATTCTCCGCGCCGGCATACCAGCCCGCCACCATCATGCCCAGCAGCACGCTGTGCGGCTGCTTTTCCATGAGGTATTTGTCGATGTAGGCTCCGGGGTCGCCCTCATCCGCATTGCAGACGATGTACTTCACCGCGCCTTCCGCGGCACGGCAGCTCGCCCACTTGAAGTGCATGGGGAAGCCCGCGCCGCCACGGCCGCGCAGCCCGCTGTCCTTGAGCTCGGCGTTCAGCGCATCGCGGTCACCGGTGGTGATGAGTTTTTTAAAGGGCTCGTAGTAGGCGTCGATGCCCGGAAAATCCGCGGTGAGAATGGGCGTCGGCAGATGGGAGACCACGGCGTAGCGGTCCTCGGCATCGCCCTTCCCGGTCTTCACCAGGTCGGCCACGGCGGCATCGCTCTGCCCTGAATAATTCTTCCCCTGATACTGAAAAGCCCCGCCCTCATGGCAGCGGCCCAGGCAGCAGATGTGGCCAATCTCCTCCTTCTTGAACTGCGTCTCCAGCGTGTGGTGCAGGTGCTCCTGCGTGCCGGCGCACAGGCAGGCGCTGCCATTGCAGACGAACACCTTCTTCCCCTCGTTCTCCTTTTTCAGGAAGTCGTAGAAGGACACCGCGCCAAGCGTGAGCGCGTCTCCAAACAGGTGCTCCTGCCCCATCTGGTGCACGAGATCGTTCTTCTCCGCCGTGCCCGCCTTTTCGGCGGCATCGACCATGCGTTCAAAGACGTTCTTTTCGACACCTTTGCGGAAAGAGAGGGCGCTGAGATTTTTGGACATGCGTTGGGAGGGCAAGACTAACGGGCAATTCCTGCGAATGCATGCGCAAAAGTTGAGATTAAACCGCTTCCACGATGATCTTTTCGCCCCTCACCTCGCGCACGCGGACGGCCGTGCCGCTCTGAATGTAGCCGCCCTCCACCATCGCCTCGATCAGACGCCCGCTGATGTCGATGGTGCCGTAGGGCCGCAGTGCGCTGCGGGCGATGCCGCTGTCCCCTTCCCGGGCCTTGATCGCGGCCTGCATGGCCGGTGCGTCCAGCAGCGTGCCGCCCGCGGAGGTCTGCAGAATGAGCGAGCGGAAGGGCCGCAGGTCCGGCAGCCACAGGCACACGAGTGTGATGATGACCGCCGCGCCCGTGACGCCCAGCGCAAAGTTGCGGAAGCCCGTGGCATACGCGGTGAAATGGAAGCCCCCCGAGGCGCTGCCATCCGTCGGCGGCAGCTCCCAGCCGGACATGGCATAGATCAGGGCCACCATCACGCAGATGAAACCCAGGATGCCCGGCAGGATGGTCCCCGGCGCAGCCAGCAGCTCCACACCGATCAGCACAATGCCGATGATGAACACCGCGGCCACCACCATGGTCTCCTGCCCCGCCAGACTGCCCGCCACGTAGTGCCCGAAGAAAAACAGCGCAAACGCCCCGATGGAAACAAAACCCGGCAGGCCAAAGCCCGGTGTCTGCATTTCCAGATAACCGCCCGCGAGCCCGACCAAAATCAAGATGGCCGCCCAGCGCGTCACCCAGATGGCGATCTGTTCAAAACCCGTCGGCTCCGCGGTGATCAGCTCTCCCTTCAGCCCTTCGAGCCGCTTGATGTCATCGAGCGATTTCACGATGCCTTTCGCCAGCAGCGGCCTGCCATTGATCAGCATCGTCGCCTGCTCGGAGTCCAGCGTCACGATCTCCCCCTTCGGAATGATCACCTGCCCGTTGATGCTCAGCCCGCGGTCCATGTCGATCATCCCTTCGATGATGCGCACGTCATGCCCCTTCTCCCGCACCACGGTTCGCGCCATGCCCATGAAGGCGGAGTTGTTCTTCGCGCGCTCCGCCTGCGCCAGTGGCGTGCCATCGCCTGACACCGGGGTGGAGGCGCCGATGGCGCTCGCGGGCGCCATGTAGATCGCGTCCGTGGCCATGGCGATCATCGCCCCGGCGGAAATCGCCCGCGTGTTCACAAAGGCAAAGCTGCGCGACTTCAGATTTTGCAGGTCCTGCATCATCAGGCTGATCGTGTCCCAGGCCAACCCGCCCGGCGTGTCCAGCTCAAAGACCACCGCCTCCGCGCCGTCGTTGTTGCAGCGGGTGAGCGTGCGCTTCATGAATTCAAACCGCGCCGGAATGATAAGGTCATCCCTGCCCACGGGAATGACCACCACCTTGCCCGCGTAGCTCTGGCTGTGTACAAAGGCGGGCGCGGCATGCTCCGGGACGGAGCCGGGTTTCGCCTCGGCGGCAGGTTTCGCTTCCGGCGTGCCCTTGGCGTCTGCCACGGCCGCGGCCCGTTTGTTTTCGGCCTCGCCACGTTTCTCATACCAGGCCGCGTTCAGAGTCAGCAGCTTTCCCGGGGGCGTGGCGGACTTTGCCAGAGACTCCACATCTGCCACGATGCCGCGCGCCAGCAGCGCCTTGCCATCCACGGGCTGCACCGCAGTGTCGGCATCCAGCAGCAGCAGTTCGCCCTTTTCCGCCAGCGTGCCGCCCAGCACCAGGCCCTTCTCGCGGTCCACAAAGGCATCCGCGATCTCCGGGCGGTGGCCCTTCAGCTTGCACAGGCTGCGCGCCCCCGCCTTCAGCACGGCCAGAGACTCCGCCAGCAGCGTGTCCTGCGCTTTTTGAGAGAGGGAGTCATCCACCGTCACCTTCGGCGGTGCCGCGCCGATGCGCGAGCCCGGCGCCATCCAGATCTCATCGCAGGCCAGCGCCAGCAGCGCACCGCCGCCCACGGCGGAGGTGTTCACATACGCATGCGTTTTGATCTTCAGCCGCGCGATCTCCTCTGCCAGCGGCAGCACCGCCTGGGCGTGGCTCTGCGTCACCTGGATGTCCAGCACCAGTCCGGCCGCGCCCTGCTTGATCGCCTCATCCATCCACAGGCGCATCTCACGCCAGCGCCGGAGGTCTTCGATGTCCGAATCCGTCACCCCCACCCGTGCCAGTTGCCCGCTGAGCGCCGGTGCGGCAGAACCCGTGGCTGACAGCAGTCCCAGGCATGCCAGCAGAATAAAACGGTGAATTTGCATGCCCCAGACTACGAGAATCCCGCTCCCGTGCAACCCCTGCCCGCACTCTCTCCCCTGCCACTACTTCTTCTCCGCTTCCTTCCACGCGTTCCACCCGCCTTTGAGCACAAAGGCGTTCTCGATGGGCAGCCGCAGCTTCAGTTCCTCCAGGATCTTCCGGCTGGCCTCACACTTCGCGGCATTGCAGTACACGATGATGGGCTTCGTGTTCGTCTGCAGGGTGTCCAGCAGGCCGAAGAGCTGCTCGTCAAAGCGCTGCTCATTCAGCAGCACCGCGCCCGGCACGTGCCCGGCATCATACTGCTCCTGGATGCGCGCATCGATCCACAGCACCTTTCCCTGCCACTTTTCCTGGATCACCTTCATGGAGACCTCGTCATTTCGCAGCGGCTCCTGCACCAGATACAGCGCCGGCGCCCGCGGGTGCCAGACATGCGTGGCCCAGGCCGCCGTAGCGGCGAGCAGGATGAGAAAGGCGGCCTGAAGAATGGCGGAGATCATACAACGGCCAGGTTGCTCAATCAAGGCTTGGCGGCTGCAGGCACGGCCGCCGTGGCGGGCGCAGGCTGCGACTCCGGCTTTTTAGTGATGGTGAAAAACGCGAGCTGGTAGCGGTATTTGTCCAGAGAACTGTTCGTCTCGATCTTCAGCGCCCCCATCGTGGTGTCATTCGTGCTGTCCGGCGTCACGGTGATGAGGTACTCCCGCCCTTCCTTGATCTCCTTCCAGGTGAACTTCACATTCTGACGCGTGGGGGTGATGCCCACGATCTTCATCGGCTCCGCGCCCACAAACTGCACCAGGCAGGCCTTCGGCTCCGGCTTGTCGCCGATCCACCACTGCAGGTTCTTCGGCTTGATCTCCACCACCTCAGGCACCTCCAGCACGAAGTTCACCTTCCACTCGGGCTGCTCCTTGTCGTCCGTGCTGACCGTGACAAACTTTTCATACCGCCCCTTGAAGGAGGTCACCTTGAAGGTCGCCGTGCCCGTGCCCACCTCCCCGGGCTGGTACACCTCCTTGTCCAGCGTGGCGCTCAGGCAGGTGCAGGCGCTGTCCAGCTTCAAAATCTTCACCGGCTTGTCCCCCGTGTTCCGGAACTTGAAGGTCGTCGCCACCTCCTCGTCCTCCGGCTTCGGTTTCAGCTCGATCACAGGCACATCGAGCGTGAGCTCCGCATGCACGCACGCGGTGAACGCAAACAACAGGAGAAAGGCTGGGCGGGTGGCTGGCGGGTGCATCTGAAAATATAGCACATCCCGCCCCCCCGAATGCAAGGCATCTTGACGTGTCTGACCAGCCGCGCACTCTCCCCTCCCTATGCGATTTGCCATCTGCAACGAGACCTACCAAAACTGGACCTTCGAAAAAATGTGCGAGGACGCCGCCGCCGCGGGCTACCACGCCATCGAGCTGGCCCCCTTTACCCTGAAGGAAGACCCGCGCGAGCTCACCGTGGAGGAGGCCCTGACCCTTTGCGCCAAGGCCAAGTCCTTCGGCCTGGAAATCCTGGGCCTGCACTGGCTGCTGACAAAGCCCACCTGGTTCCACATCACCACGCCGGATGCCCTGCAGCGCAAGGAGACCGCGAAGTTTGGCCGCCACCTGGCTCAGTTCTGCGGCGCCACCGGCGGCCGCATCATGGTCTGGGGCAGCCCCAAGGCCCGCAACACTCTCCCTGAATGGAACTACGAGGACGCCTTCAAGCGCGCCGCCGACTGCGTGCGCGAGGTGGCGGAGGAGTGCGGCAAATACGGCGTCGTCATCGCCATGGAGCCCCTCGGCCGCAAGGAGACCAACTTCCTCAACACCGCCGAAGAAACCATCCGCCTCTGCAAGCTCGTCGATCACCCCTCCTGCAAGCTGCACCTGGACGTGAAGGCCATGAGCGACGAATCCAAGCCCATCCCCGACATCATCCGTGACAGCAAGGAGTGGACCGTGCACTTCCACACCAACGACCCCAACCTCCGCGGCCCCGGCCAGGGCGAGGTGAAGTACGAGCCCATCATCGCCGCCCTGCGCGAGACCAACTACGACGGCTACCTCTCCGTGGAAGTCTTCGACTACACCCCCGACGCCCCCACCATCGCTCGCCAGAGCATCCAGTACCTCAAGCAGGTCATGGGCCTCAAGTAAAACGGCCGCCGGAGAGACAGGATTCACAGGATGACCAAAGTCACAGGATTTCCAGACCTGCTCGAAAGTCCCCCGTCCCCGGTCTTTTTGTGAATCATGTTGATCCTGTTTTTGAGACTCAAATGGGCTCCCGGCAGGGAGCGGAGAAATTAGATATGGTGAAGCGAAACCGCGAAGCGGTGCAGCGAGAAGCACCGGACTCTGCCCATGCCTGTCTCATATTCAAGTCGCATGCCGAAGGTATGCGAGAAGCGTTCAACCGCTCAGCGCCAACGAGGAATCTTTGCACGGCTCTCGCATGCCTCCGGCATGCGGCCTTGAACTCGGTGGTGGTACTTGTGATCCGGTGGTTCTCGCTCGCCAAGCCTCGCTGACCATATCTAATTCCCGTACTCCCTCCGGGAGCTTCCTCTTCAGCCGCGTCTCACCTCACCGCCTCACTCAGCCTTTCCCACAGCCCGCACCTCCGGTTTCGTCTTCTACTCCACCTTCCCCCGCTCCTGCAGTGCATAGACCACCGGCAGGCACGCCCCCAGCGCATAGCCGCACAGCCAGACGCAGATGCGCGCCCAGTACTTCACCGGCTGCCGGCGGCGGAAGGTCGGCCCCGCATTGTCATCCAGGCAGCCCGTGCTCAGCGCCTGGGTCAACAGGCCCACCACCACGAAGCACCATAGCGGCGCAAACACCGTCATGAAGCTGAACTCATGGAACACCACCCCGCTCACCACCGACACGCCAAACAACCCCCAGAACCACGGCGACTGAAACTGCATCTACCGCACCGGCACCTTCGGCTTCGGCCCGCAGGCCTCCTCCTCGTCCCGCACGATCTGCCACCCCAACCGCCCGCCGCCCCGGATCTCCCCGCACTTCGGACACTCCATCGTCAGCCCCACCGAGCGCCGATGAGATCCCAGCCCCGGCCTTCCGCAAAACGCACAATGCAGCAGCAACCGCCGCCGCATGATCATCCCCACCAGCCCCAGCCCCACCAGCCAATACAACACCATCAGCCCAATGATGGCCCCTTCCATCGGTGACGTGTACCCACACGGCTGCCCCCGTACCATCAGCAGGTTGATGATCCACACCACCCCCAGCACCCACGGCGCGGTGTGAATCGCATAAAAACAAAAACGGAAGCTCATGCGACGGAGTGAAACGGATTCGCGGAGATTTGGCAATGACAGTCTGAGGCGTGAATTGGAACCGGTGCCTTATCACTCATTTCAAGACTTTGCCGCCGCCTCATCGCGTCCCGGCAGGACAGTCTTTTTTCTCGGTTTCCAATTCGCTGTGACACGCTTGCAACCCTTCATTGGAACCAATTCTGCCCTGCGAAAGATCTGGGCTTCCAAGATCCACGGATCACTAATTCTCACAAGAATCAGCTTGTTCCAGTGTCCCGCGAGTTTCACCCTCACACGAGTGATCTTCTTCCAAGGACTTAACGTCTTCACTTCCACAAAGTCATTCCCGATCTTTCCGTCTGAACCTTGAGCGCACTGCCGATGCCGTTTGAGCCCAAACTTCGCCTCCGCAAACACCTCTCCAATTTCTCCGATTTGACGGCCAATGTCCTCTCCTTTTTCCTGTGCCTCATCAGCTTGCCTGATCAGCTTCATCAGCTGCTTCCAAACTTCGCGCGAAGGCCCCCTTGTTTCAGTTGAGGCCTCACGTTCGGGCGCAGGATCACTTGCAGATCGCTCGTCAAGTTCCAGCCATTCTTCATCTTCTTCAAGGACATCCCAGCCTCCCTCTTCGAGTTCAGCCGCCTCCTCCTCGACATAACGATTCATCTCAGACCAGCCTACCCACTCGCCGTCATCCCATACGGCATTCTCGGGACCCAGAGTTTCGCTTGAGGAATGAAAACTCATTGAGTTCAGGGATTGGGGCGCGTTCCTCCACACGCGGGATATCGATCACACCCCCAGAAATCGGACCCGGCATTGGCACCACGTTTGGCCGCGCGGCGTACCATCGTACGACCGCAAACGGGACACGAAGGAGCGGTATCATGGCAAAGGTCCCCGGCACTCATGCGGTCCTTTGCAAAGCCGCCTTCTGCTGGTTGATTCACCCGCGTCAGAAACGTCACCAAGAGATTCAATACCGCCAGAGTCAGGGGCACCGCTGCTCCTATCCATGCAGCGCCTGGCAAGGCTTTAATGATCATCGACAACATTGGATCGTCCAGCCGTACGTCCGGCGCCACCCATCGCATCAGGGCATAGACGACTGCTGCAAGAATGCCGCTCACCCACCAGGGGACGCTGTGCACCAAAATGTAAGGAACCGACTCTTCGCGTCTCGACATCAGTAAATATCGAAACACACATAAGAAATGTCACGCGACATTTATTCCTATTTTCAAATCTCAACAACGCGACGCACCACATCAACGAGAACTCACAGACACAAGTCTTGTGAACTTTCGAGCAAGATTCCGGGGATAAAGCAGTCTCTCTCCCCCCTACTTCTTCTTCTCCGCCTTCAGCGCCGCTTTGTCCGCCTGCAGCGCGGCCATCGCAGCGGCCTGCCTGGCCTTCTGCTTGGCTTCGTACTCAGCCAATGTTTTCGCACGGGCTTCGGCGCGGCGGGCTTTGGCTTCTTCTTCGGCCTGGGTGAACTTGGCGCGCTCGGCGTCCTGCTGGGCCTTCACGGCGGCGGCTTCGGCGGCGCGTTTTTCTTTCTCTTCGCGGATGGCGTCCTTCTCGGCCTGCTGCCTGGCCTTCAGCTCCGCAGCAGCGGCGCGGACGGCTTCTTTCTCGGCTTCAGCCTGGGCTTTGACAGCGGCTTTCTCAGCATCGGCCTGCTCCTTGGCCAGGCGTGCAGCCTCCTTCGCGGCTTCTTTGTCGGCCAGGGCCTGGGCCTTTGCAGCGGCCCTCTCCGCATCGGCCTGTTCCTTGGCGGCACGGGCGGCTTCTTTGGCGGCGGCCTTCTCGGCTTCAGCCTGCTCTTTGGCCAGACGGGCAGCCTCTTTGGCTTCGGCAGCGGCAGCTTTCTCGGCCTCCTTTTGAGCGAGGAGCGCAGCCTTGGCCTCGGCGGCGGCGAGCATGGCGGCCAGTTTCTCCGCCTCGGCCTTCTCCTTGGCGGCGGCCTTCTCAGCGGCCTCCTGCTCCTTGGCGATGCGGGCTGCCTCCTTCGCAGCGGCCTTCTCGGCATCGGCCTGTTCTTTGGCGATTCGTGCGGCCTCCTTGGCGGCGGCTTTTTCGGCTTCAGCCTGCTCCTTGGCCAGGCGGGCGGCTTCTTTGGCAGCCTCCTTCTCGGCCTGTTCGCGGGCCTTGGCCTCGGCCTTCTCCAGGGCGGCCTGCTCTTTGGCTAGGCGTTCGGCCTCCTTGGCAGCCTCCTTTTCAGCCAGCGCCTGGGCTTTGGCCTCGGCGGCGGCGAGCATGGCGGCCAGTTTCTCGGCCTGCGCGCGCTCCTTCGCGGCAATCTTCTCAGCGGCCTCGCGCTCCTTGGCCAGACGGGCCTCCTCCTTCTCAGCGAGGGCGCGGGCTTTGGCCTCCTCCTTTTCGGCCAGTTCCTTGGCCTTGATCGCTGCGGCGGCAGCGCGCATGGCCTCCAGCTCCAACTGCGCCTGCGCCTTCGCAGCGGCTGCAGCCTCCTCCTTGGCGATGCGCGCGGCTTCCTTCGCCTCCAGCGCCGCGATGCGCGCGGCCTCTTTCTCCGCCAGCGCCTGCGCCTTGGCGGCCTCCTTCGCGGCGAGATCGGCGGCCACCCTGGCCTCGATGGCGGCGGTGAGCTGCACGCTGTAATCCAGCAGTTGCTGCCCCAGCTCCGTGGCCGTGGTGGTCAGCGCCGGGGCGGCCTCCTCAAGCACGCGGGGCTGGATTTCAAGCGCCTGAAGTTTCTGCGCGGTGTCTGCAAGAAGAGCGAGGAATTTGGGATCGAGCTTGGTGGTCATTACAGTTGGAAAAAGCAAAAAACGGGTGAGCATGATGGTCCGAGATGGGCGGGTGTAAAGGCGGGAATAATCGCGAAATTTGACCCTCGAATGTGCGGGCCACGTGCTTCGCACCCTTGACCCGCTTGACCTCCTGACCACTCCTTCCGACACCTCCCCATGCCCCGCCCCCTGTTTCTCTCCGCTGCATTGCTTTCCTCCACCATCGCCAGCCTCGCGGCGGAAAATTCCCCGCTCTTTCTGGGTGCCAGCCAGCTCTCCATCGCCACGGGCAAGCCCTCGCTGGTGCTCATGTCCAGCGGCTCCACGCATATCCCGGTGTGGTCGCTTTCCGGAGGCACGGAGGGGCAGTCCGTCTGCGGCGTGGTGCCCGCCCTGCCGCGCGACTGCGGGGGCGTAAAGGTGGAGATCACCGTGACCAGCACGGATGCGGAAACCAGCCCCGCCTTTGAAGACGTGTACCGGGTGCACCTCTCCCAGATGGTGGAGGGCGCCCCCTTCACCGCCCGGCAGCGGCAGGGCGATCCCGTGCGCACCGCGCTGCCCGCCGGCCCTCTGCACTCGCGGAACATCGTATTGGAGTCCTACTACAAAGTGGTATCCGGCGCGCCGCTGACCGTCCGCATTCAGCGCGAGCCCGGCGACCCCGCCGACACCTTCACCCGCCCCACCGGCCTGGCGATGGTGACAGTGACCCCGGTGAAAACACCGCCCGCGCCCCTGGTGGTGCACGACGGCCCCGGCTACAACTCCTGGCCCATGCTGCAGGCCATGGGCGACAAGCTCGTCTGCGTGTACAGCCGCGGCTCCGGCCACACCATCGGCGAGGACGCCCGCGCCACCTACGCGCGCACCTCCACCGACCACGGCAACACGTGGACCGCTGAGACCACCGTGGCGAACTCCCCCGGCTACGGCGACGTGCCCGTGGGCAAAGGCCTGGACTCCACCGGCGCCATGCTGCTGTGGGTGCGCCGCGTGGGCAAAGAGTGGCACCAGGACCTGTACCGCAGCACCGACGGCGTGACCTTCACGCTCATCACCACGCCCAAGCTCGACCCGCGCCCCGTGCAGATCACCGATGTGTTTGCGGTGCCCGGCGTCGGCCTCATGGCCCTGTGGTTCGCCGGTGACTACGGCGACCAGGGCCCCACCCACTCCTGGGGCACGCTGACGAGCAAGGACGACGGCAAGACCTGGACACAGGCCACCATCGAGTCCGGCCTGACCAAAGCGCAGTGGCCCACGGAGCCCTCCGCCGTGTACCTCGGCGAGGGCAAGATCCTCGCCATCGGCCGGTCGGAGGCCGGAGACTCCACCACGGTGCGCACCCAGTTTCAGATGACCTCCACCGACAACGGCGCCACCTGGACACGCCAGCCTACAAACATCAGCGATGTCGTCATCTCCACCCCCAGCCTGATCCTCGATCCCAAGACCGGCCTCATCAGCAACTACTACTACCAGCGCGGCAAAGCCGGCGTCCTGCGCCGCCGCGTGGTGAAAGCGGAAAGCATCTTCGATCATCCCCTGCAGTGGCCCGCCTCCGAAGCCGTCGCCGCCGGCAGCGACAGCACCATCGACGCCGGCAACGTCAACGCCACCGTGATTAGCGACACCCACTACCTTTCGTATTACTCCGGCAAAGCACCGAACACGGCCGTGCTGATGTCTGTGCTGAAGGCACCAGGCGGGGAGTAGGAGCCCCCATCTCTCATAATGGTGAAAGCTGGGCTCCGCTTCCGCCCGTCATTACTCGCTCATTCTCCTGGCTCCCGCGAAGGGCTGAGGACAGCCCTCCCTACCTCCGCGCTGGGCGAGCGGACGCCAGGCGCGGGATCGGGTGGCCCCGACGGGATTAGACCCGTCGAGGCTCCCACACCACCGGACGTGCGGTTTTCCGCATCCGGCGGTTGGAGACGACGCGGGGCTTGTCCCGCGAGGCCAGGTCGGCTGGCGTGATCAGCCCATACTTC
>NZ_JBGAFO010000023.1:0-53632 GCF_044227185.1 Prosthecobacter sp.
GTCGAGAGTTTGCCTCGGACTTCTTTCAGCCACGGCCTCGCGGCCGCTGCCTTGTCCTTCGGCTACGGTTAGCTTCCATCGCTTCCGATCAGTTCCTTTCATCTGATTAGTTCATGTTCATGCCAAGCACACTAGGGCGGCTTGTCCTCAAGCCGCCGGGTCTGGCGGGTTGCGACTGCACAGGTAGGGCATCGATCTCCGCATGCTGCACCCGCTGGACTCCGTTGCTGCCGGTCAGCGCTTGCTCATTCTCCTCGCTCTCGCGGAGGGCTGAGGACAGCCCTCCCTACCCCGCGCTGGGCGCGCGAGTACTCAGCGCGGGTAGGGCGGCTTGTCCCCAAGCCGCCGGGTCTGTTGTGTTGCAAACACCCGGGTCGGACACCGTGCATCGTTCCCTGCAATATCAAATCAGCCACGAATCAACAAACCTTCTCTGGAACATCGCCATTGATGCGGCCATTCCTCGGGGCTGGCGCACAGCCCTTTCCGCACGGGATTCTGCCGGATGTAATGATGCTTGGCGTTTTCCTCATGGCCATCACGCAAGCGATGATCAAAGAAACCGTCCTGCCACACAATTCCGAATTGCCGCGCGGTGTAGCGTTTCCAGCTTTTGAACAAATCTTCCATCACAACCTGTCGCGAAAAACTCAGCAGTGCATGCACATGATCCGGCATGAGAAGCCAGAGCGTGATGTGCCACTTCCGCTGGTCGTGGTAGAACCGCGCAGCATCCAACAATCCTTCAGCGACGGCGGGCAGAGTGAGCTGATCTGTCCCTCTTTCCGAACAGTTCACGGTGACAAAAAACAATGAGCCGTCTTCGATCCAATGAGGCACGTCGTGATGAAGTTTTTTCCGATCCGGCCGATCAGCGCCCTGCATGGGATGACAGTGCTGTTTGAGCGGTGGTATGCAAGGAGCTAATACGGACTCCGGTGCCGCCGGTCAGCGACTTGCTCATTCTCCTCGCTTTCGCGGAGGGCTGAGGACAGCCCTCCCTACCTCCGCGCTGGGCGCGCGAGTACCCAGCGCGGGTAGGGCGGCTTGTCCTCAAGCCGCCGGGTCTGTTGTGTTGCAAATACCCAGGTAGGGCATCACTCTCCGCATGCTGCACCCGCTGGACTCCGGTGCTGCCGGTCAGCGCTCGCTCATTCTCCTCGCTCTCGCGGAGGGCTGGGGACAGCCCTCCCTACCCTGCTGGGCGTGCCATGCCCTCTTAATCCACAAACAGCATCTCATTCCCCGCCAGCAGCGCCTGCGCATACTGCGCCCACACCGCGGCATCCTTCTCCCGGCCGCTGACAAACGCCTTCGCCACTTCGGCTTCACGCGCACTCGGCGCACGGCCAAAGAGGCGCGCATACACTTCCTCCACACGATGCTGCATGGCCCACTTCCCCAGCACTTCGGACTGCTGCTGCATGAAGGGGGAATTCAGTGCAAACAACCCCTGCAACGGCGTGATGGTCTCCGTGCGCCAGGGGTTGTGCGCGCCGGGATCGGGCACGTCGTGGATGCGCAGCATCGGGTCCATGTCCTGACGGTCGGCCGCGCCGTAAAGAGAGCGACGCACGTTGGCGGGAGCGCTGATGGATGACGCCGGACCACCGAGCTTGAGATCGAGCTGCCCCGTCGCGCTCAGAATCGCATCGCGCCAGGATTCCCAGTCGAGCCGGCGGCGCAGCATGCGGGCGTAGAGCTTGTTCTCCGGATCGCGCTGCTCGGACTCAGCGGCCATGCTGCTCTGCTGCCAGGTGGCGGAATTCAGAATCTCACGATGCAGCCACTTCAGCGACCAGCCGTGCTCTATGAAGCGGCCCGCGAGATCATCCAGCAGTTCCGCATGCGTGGGCGCTTCGCCGAGGTTGCCAAATTCGCTCGGCGTATCCACCAAGCCACGGCCGAAGTGGTGCTTCCACACACGATTCACGATCACACGCGCGGTCAGAGGCGCGGCATCTTCCACAATCGCCTGCGCCAGCTCCAGGCGGCCGCTGCCGGTGGTGAACTTGCGCGGCTGGCCGCTCCTGGACGGGAAGGCGGAAAGGAAGCGGCGCGGCACCACATCGCCCAGGTCGTTCGGATTCCCGCGCTTCATCAGCTCCAGGTCGCGTGCCATGCCCATCTTGTAGTCCAGCTTGGTGCCGTGCTCCTTCTCCTTGTTCACCACATACAGCGCGGCCTCTTCCACGGCATTCGCCATCGGCATGTTGAAATGCGGCGTGCCACTCTTGATGGCGGTGATCTTCGCCTCGCAGTCCTGCATCTGCTTCGCCAGGTCCGCGGGCTTTTTCTTCTTCAGGTCGGCGATCTGTTTTTCCAGCGATGCCACATCCGCACGCGCCTTGGCCACGGGCTTCCACAGTTCGTCCTTCATCGTCGGCAGCTCGGAGATCTTCACGGAGGCGAAGACACCGGCCAGCGCATAATAATCCTGCGCACTGATGGGGTCGGACTTGTGATCATGGCAGCGCGCACAGGCCAGCGTGAGGCCCAGGAAGGTGCGGCCGATCGCATCCACATGCTCCTCCCATTCATCCGCCACCGTCGTCTTGATGATCTCCGGCGGGAGCTGCAGCTCCTTGAAATACGTGGGGCTCAGGCCCAGGAAGCCCAGCGCCACGCGGTCCTGCGGCTTCGAGTCAGGAAGGAAATCCGTGGCCAGCTGACGCAGCACGAAACGGTCATACGGCATGTCCTCGTTCAGCGCCTGCACCACCCAGTCGCGGTAGAGGTAGGAGTACTTGGTGGAGTCCAGCCAGTTCGGCGTTTCATCCGCATAGCGCGCCAGGTCCAGCCAGTGCCGCGCCCAGCGCTCCCCGTAGTGCGGGCTGCGCAGCGTGGCGTCCACCGTGCGTCCCCAGTCGGTGAGGGCGGCATCTGAAGTACCCGGGCCATTCCTGGCCCGTCCGGCCCCCTCCGCCACCGGCGGCAGCCCCGTCAGATCAAAAGCCAGCCTCCGCTGCAGCACCCGCTCCTCCGCCCGCGGCGCAGGCTTCAGCCCTGCCGCCTCCATCTTCGCGAGAATATAGTAATCAATGCGCGTCTGCGGCCACGCGCTGTCCTTCACCTTCGGCAGCGGCCCGCGCTTCAGCGGCGCAAAGGACCACGGCACCGGCTTCGGCCCTTCGTCCTTCTTAGCCACAGCCACGCCCCCCGCTGCGAGGAGAAGCAGGGACAGGCACAGGGAGCTGGAGGCGGAGAGGCGCACCCCCAAAGTACAGCGCTCAGGGTGCCAAGCTTTCCAGAAAATAGATCTTATAAGACCTATCCGGCAGCTTGGCTCATGCCTCCCGCCCTTCGTCATTCCTCATTCTGGTTTCGTCATTTCCTCTCCCCGCTTGTGAAATTTTTCACAAATCCCAGTTGCCCAGCTTATTCACACTCGGATACTGGCCCCATGGCCTCCCCTGTCCAGTACCTTCCCGGCAAAGAACCCCATGCGCGTGAAAAGCGCCTGATCTTCAAGAACATCGACCGCGCCGGATACAATCCGTCCATCGAGTGTTACCTGGAGAATGGCGGGTATGAGCAGCTTAAAAAGGCCTTCAAGATGGAGCGCAGCGCCATCACCAATGAGGTGAAGGCCAGCGGACTGCGCGGCCGTGGCGGTGCGGGCTTCCCCACCGGTGTGAAGTGGGGCTTTATTCCGCCCACGAACACGAAGCCGGTCTATCTCATCTGCAACGCGGACGAATCCGAGCCCGGCACCTTCAAGGACCGCTACATCATGCATCAAGATCCGCATCAGCTGATCGAAGGCATGACCATCGCCTGCTTCGCCGTCGGCGCAAAACTCTCCTACATCTATGTGCGCGAGGAGTTCCCCTACGCCGCGAAGATTCTCGAAAAGGCCATCGCTGAAGCGCACGAAAAAGGCTTCCTCGGCAAGAACATCCTCGGCTCCGGCTTTGACTGCGAGATCTACGTGCACCGCGGCGCGGGCGCCTACATCTGCGGCGAGGAAACCGGCCTCATCGAATCCCTCGAAGGCAAGCGCCCCTACCCGCGCATCAAGCCACCCTATTTCCCCGCGGCGCTGGGCCTCTACATGAGCCCCACCATCGTGAACAATGTGGAATCCCTCTGCCACGTGAAGCACATCCTCGAGATGGGCGGCGCGGAGTACGCCAAGCTCGGCACGCCGAACAACACCGGCACCCGCATCCTCTGCGTGAGCGGCGACGTGCAGAAGCCCGGCTACTATGAAGTCGAAGTCGGCAAAGTCACCATGGGAGAGGTCATCAACGATCTCTGCGGTGGCCTCAAGCCCGGGCGCAAATTGAAAGCCATCATCCCCGGCGGCAGTTCCTCCAAGGTGCTGCGTGCCGATGAAAAGTACAAGCTCAAGGACGGCCGCGAGCTCGGCATCATGGACATCCCCATGGACTTCGACACCATGGCCCAGTGCGGCACCATGGCCGGCTCCGGCGGTGTCATCATCATGGACGACAGCCGCAGCATGACCTGGGTCATCAACAACCTCAACGCCTTCTACGCGCACGAGTCCTGCGGCCAGTGCACCCCCTGCCGCGAAGGCAGCCTGTGGATGAAGAAAATCAGCGACCGCATCGTGGGCGGCGACGCCAGCCCCGATGACGTGGACACCCTGGAGACCGTGGCCAACCAGATCGAAGGCAAGACCATCTGCGCCTTCGGCGAAGCCGCCTCCTGGCCCACCCAAAGCTTCATCAAAAAGTTCCGCGACGAACTCAAGTCCGACTGCAAACCCGACCTCACCGGGAAGATTGTGAATGAAGAGACGCTGGTGGCCGCTGCGGCGTTGGTGAAGTGAGGCGAGTGCCAGTGAGGTGCTGCGCGGGTGGTATTCTGAACTCGACAGAGAGAGGCTCTGTCGGGTAAAACGGCGGTATGAAAGAGTCCGCCCCAGACGATCGCCTACCCTTGAGCTGGATCGTAATCGCTACAGTTGTGGGTGGGGTTGTTGTAATCTTGTTTTGCCTTATCTTTGTTTTGCCCCGGTGGTTCCTTACGGACTACCCGACTGGTGAATACGGGCGAACACAGGCGCAGATCAAAGACCTTCGGTACGCCATTCAAGTATACGATGTGGATTACAACCGCTATCCCCTTTCATCCTCCGTCTTGTCCGCTGCGGACGGCAAGGACATCTCGACGCGTTCGCGAGGCCAGATACTGCCCATGCTCATCGGCAATGAAAACGCTCCGCAAGGCAAAATGCAGATGAACCCCAAAGACATCAGATACATCGTCCTACCTAAAGCCCAGAACCACAAATCCGGCACCTGGCAGGACGGCAGTGAACTGGTGCTCAGCGACCCCTGGGGCGAGCCATATTACATCGTGCTCGATACCAACAATGACCACCAGATCGCCAATCCTGAATACGGCGCGGACCCGCCGGCCCCAGACTATGAGAAACGGGGCCAGGCCTCTTCACCGCCCAAAACACTGCCTTTGGAAATACTCATTTACTCCTCAGGCCCGGATCGCGATCCGAAGACATGGCACGACAATGTTTGTTCGTGGTACCCGCGTTGATCGAAATCGCGATACCGGAAACCTTCCCTTCTATCCGAAGCCATGTCCCAACGCAGCGGGCTGAAGGCCCGCAGGATTCAGCCCAGGGCGCAGCGCAGCAAGCCCTGGGTCACGCATGAAAATTTCCCTCCCCGCCGAAGGTCGCGCTCTGAAGGAGCGCGGGAGAGGAACGCACAGGCCAGGAGCGGATGAAAATCCAGCCACGTGGGAGGACAATCAGCCGCCGGGTTTTACGAAGTAGTTTGTGACAGGACCACGAGCCGTCTGCGTCCATTCAAAACTCGACAACCCAAGCTCCTTCCGGTTAAAACGGGGACATGAGCCAGGGCACTCCGTACCATGACCCCCTCGACCTGAAAAAGAATGGCTGCCTCTGGCTTCTGGTCATCGCGGGGACCATCGCAGGGGTCATCATGCTGCCCCAGGGCCTGGAAATCTTTTTCGGCAAAGGGCACAAGAAGCTCCATCCTCAGACCATTTTTAAAGCCATCGCAGGCGCTGTGGCATCGTATGAAACCGAGTACGGGCACTTTCCCATCCCGGAATCCGACTGGCACGGCCCCGATGTTTCCCTGCGCACTCGCGGCCCTGTGGTGCCGGCGCTTTTGGGCAAAGAGGGCCCGCTCAATCCCAAGAGCATCAAGTTCATCGACTTCCCCCAGGCCACGGACCGCAAGGGCGGCCAGTGGCAGGACGGAGCCGAATGGGTGATCAGCGACGCCTGGGGCGAGCCCTACTACATCACCCTCGACACCAACGGAGACGGCAGGATCGCCAACCCGGAATGTGCCGCCGACAGGTCTGATCCGGAATATCGAAAGCGCGAAAAATTCCCCTCCCCTGCGGAGCTGCCATTGACCATCATTGTCTATTCCGCAGGCAAAGATCGCGATCCCAAAACGTGGCACGACAACCCCTGCTCCTGGCGGTCGCGTTAAGGCAGCCCCTGTCGCGATAGCGGCACAGATGCCCCTCCCCGCACAGGCCGGCAAGTCCGCACATTCGCGCTACGACACGCCGCCGTAGGCGGAAGCTCGACAGCGGATGGCTCGTGCAGCTAAAATAGTGGCATGAGTGATCAAGTGCGTAGTGACCGCATGGCAGGATATGCTCGCCTGGGAAAGGGCATGCTGATCGCTGCAGCCGTTGTCCTGGGGATGTTTGTGCTCCTCATCATCCATTATTCTTCATACATAACGGACTCAGGCAGCCACACGGTCAGCGTTAGAGGCGACATCAGAGCTTTAAAGACTGCCCTCCATTCCTACGAGGTCGACTATCACCACTTCCCAATTCCGCAGAATGGCAAGCCCACTGAAGACTTTCAAACACGCTCCCGCGGAGTGCTGCTGCAGGTCTTGCTGGGAGAAAACATCTCGATGCTCAATCCACAAGAGGTCAGATACGACGAGTTCCGCAAAGCCAAAGGACACAGGCACGGTCTCTGGCAGGATGGCACGGAATGGGTGCTCAGCGACTACTGGTGCGAGCCTTTCCACATCATTCTCGACACCAACAAGGATGACCAGATCGCCAATCCTGAATTCGGAGCGGATCAGTCAAACTCAGAGCATGCGGCGAAGAGCAAATCCCATCCGCCGCCTGAGATGCTGCCATTGCACGTGCTGGTGTACTCCTCCGGTCCGGATCGTGATCCCAAAACGTGGCGGGACAATGTTTGCTCCTGGCGCGCGCATTGATCGAACATCACGACACCGGAAACCTTCCCTTTTGTCCGAAGCCATGTCCCAACGCAGCGGGCTGAAGGCCCGCAGGATTCAGCCCAGGGCGCAGCGCAGCAAGCCCTGGGTCACGCATGAAAATTCCCACCCCGCCGAAGGTCGCGCTCTGAAGGAGCGCGGGAGAGGGATCACATGGCCCAGAGCGCCCTGGCATGGCAGCCCATCTGTGCGCGCCCGCGCCGCCTTTCCCGCGTTCCTTCAGAGCGCATCCTTGAAAACGAATCCTGGGGCATTCATAACCCAGGGCTTGTCGCTGCGCGCCTGCGCCCCGGGCTGACTCCGGCGGGCCTTCAGCCCGCGGGAAACATTCTTGCCCATCCCACACTCCTCCCCACATTCCCATCCCATGACACGCTCCACCGCCATGCGCACCGCGAAGATCGCCGCTGCTGTGTTCGGGCCGCTGTCTTTGATGCTCTGTTATCTCACGGTGGTTCATGAGTGGTGGAGTTCTTACTGGCTGGCGCTGCTCATCGGCTCCGTCCTGATCTCCTGCTCCCCCTCCCTGTGCGCCGATCCTATCGTCGAAGACGAAACCGACCGGTCGCTACGGAACAAATTCCTCGACGTCATGGCCGTCCTCTCCGGCCTCGGTGTGGTTTGGGTGTCGCGGAGTTCTTACTGGATGGTGCCGCTCATCTTGTCTCTGCTGGCCTTCTGTTCCCCGGCCCTGCGCGCGGATCCCAGCGCCGAAGGTAAGGAAGCCACGCGTGAGTGGCGGGACAAAAAGAGCTTCTACATCCTGCTCGTCCTCATGGTCCTCAGCTTTGGCTTCATCATTCCATGGCAGCTCAACCGCCCCGAAGTTCACGCCTTCCTCACCTCCCTCAAACCGCAGCTCAAAGACTGGAAACCCACCACCGCCGTGGCGCTCCTGTGCCTGATGATGGTGCGCGTGGGCCTGCGCAAGGCGCTGGCCTTCCAGGCCGCCGATCTCTCCCCCCACCTGCGGCGGGCCGTGCAGGCACGCCCTCGATGAATCCTGCATCATCCTGTGAATCCTGTTTCAGGGTGCCGCGTTGAATGGAATCCCCAATTTCTCCGAGGCGCTTGATTCGAAGGCTTCCAGGCAGAGAGGCTTCGCCCGCGGAATGAAAGACCTGTTTTTTACCACATCATGGCATGATCATGGCATGAAAGACCATGACCAAGTAGGAGACCGCCGCTCAGGTCAGAGGCTGCTACTGGGGGCGGCCAGTCCCAGCACCAGGACGAGCACGATGCCGAAAAGCGCCATCAGAAACAGGCCGCTGTGCGGCGTGAGCTCAAAGTCACGCAACACCTGGCACCAGTGAGGCAGAGGGGTGGGCGTCAGCACCGTTTTGGCCCCTTTCAGCTCGGCCAGGGGCGGGTAGCCCGGCGGGAGCACCACACCGAGGTCCGCCAGCTTGCGCCGGTAGGGCGCGGCCTCGGGGTTTTCCAGCCACCAGCTTTGCGCGCGCTCATACCAGCCGGGCCGGGTGCCCGCCGCCTTGATCTCCGCCGCCAGGCCCGGCCTCTCCCGCAGCACGGCATGCAGGGCGCCGGCCACGTCGTATTTGATCGCGCTGGGGACGCCCAGTCCTAAATGTCCGGGTGGAATGGGGCCGGTCACCTCCGGGTTGCGGCTGTCAAACAGGAAGCGGCCCAGTTGCACAATGCAGTCGTCATCGCCGATGGCCCGCAGCGTGGTCAGATCTGCCCTCCTGGCAATGTCCTGGCCGCCCATGATCGCCAGCAGGGCGAAGCGGTCTCCCACAAAACGCGGCAGCCCGGGCATCTGCCGCAGCCGCTCCAGCGCACGCCGTTCCACCTCCAGATTGAGCTCCCGCCGCTGCTCCTCGGTGTACTGCGTTTTTTGCACTTCCTCCGGGGTGTTCCAGCGCGGATACCCAAACTGGCGCGCCTTGGCACGGCCGTAGTAGGTGCGCAGCAGGGCCGCTTCATTCAGGGCAAAGGCTTCATCAATGGGGCTGAAATCATGCTGCTGATTGATCAGCCCCGTGGCGCGCTGCTCCTCGTCCAGACGCCATTGCGGATCTTTTTTGTCAAACTCCTGCGCAGCCAGCGGCAGGCCTCCCAGCAGAGCCAGCAGGCCGAGGCAGGTCTTGAGAATGCGTTGCGTGTGCGGCATGAGATTGAGTTCATTCTAGGCCGGACGTGCCGGCGCGGTCACGCCCAAACTTGCCCCCCACCTTCCCACCCGGCGGGGCCGCTCGCCACGGGTCCGAGGAAAGCAAATCGCGCCAGGCCATGATCAATCTTGCTGAAAGTGACCGCAGCCTCATTGAGGCTTTTGACAGGTGCATTGCCGAGCACCTGCGATCAGGCGTTGCCATCAAATTCCTGTGGATCCACGTGCTCGCAAATCACGGAGAAGTTCATTTCTATCCCACGGAACGTGCTGACATACAGCATCCGGAAGACGAATTGCTCGGGGCAATCGTGGGGCACACGGCGGAAATCCAAGAGTGGCAGAACGGCTGCGAGTTTCGGCTGCCGGACGGAACCGCGGCCACAGCCAGGGACGCCCGCGAAAGGCAGCAGATCATAGCAGCCCATGTGGCGAGGACTCTTTTCCAAAGAGCCTCCGCTCAGGATCCTGCTTCGGTGCCCGCCAGGATCGTGCTGCACAGCGAATCAGGAGAGTTCGAAACCGCCTGGGAAACGCCAGGTCTTCCATAGCAGGCGCGAGCCTCCCTCACTCCGCCCTCCGCACCACCCGCACGGCATAAATCTTTTCCGTCAGCTCAGGCAGCTTCACCGGCTCCTTGTCATCGCGCAATGGATCACGCGCGAGGTATTCCAGACCGTCTTTGCCGACGATGACGCACCCGTGTTGTTCCTGCGTGGCCTTCAAGACAAGGAAAGACGAAGATCATTGTGCGAGGCCTGCACAGGTGGTAGAACGGCAGCCTTGTTGACAGTCGATTAAGCAAGTCTCCATAATGCGCTCATGAAAACCATCGGCACCGCACTCCTCGCGCTCGCGCTGGTGGCACATGCGGAGGTGACCACCTTTCCCATCGTCCCCTCCGCGACCGATCCGCAGATCAAGCAGTTCGATGACCCGCACTGGATCTATGTGAACCACGACCTCGTAACGGGCTCCCAGGCAAATGGCGTGCAGGACCGGCATGAACTGCTGCTCTGGCTGACGGGAACCGGTGGCCAGGGGCACGATGCCCAGGGCTTTTCCAAGCTGGCCGCCGACCTCGGTTATCATGTGGTCACGCTCATGTTTCCGAATGATCTTCCGGCCTCGGCCTGTGCACGCGACAGCAACCCAAAGGGCTTTGAAGACCTCCGCATGGCCATCATTCAGGGCGGCCATGCCACCTATCAGGACGGTCGCAAGGAGCTGACCATTACGCGGACGGAATGCATCGAAAGCCGGCTGATCAAAGCGCTCCAGTTCCTGCAAGAAAAGCGGCCCAGGGAAAACTGGGCGCAGTTTCTCAAGGCGGACGGCTCCATCCACTGGGAAGCCATCGCCGTGGCCGGTCAATCCCAGGGCGGAGGCCATGCCGCGCTGATCGGGATCAAACACCGCGTCGCGCGCGTGCTGTGTTTTGGCGCACCCAAAGATTACAATCAAAAGCTGAACGCACCCGCAGCCTGGTATGGGCTGGAATCCGCAACGCCCAAAGACCGTTTCTTCGCCTTCAATCATCATCAAGATCCCAAGGGCTGCACGCCGGAGCAGTTGTTAATCAATCTCAAAGCACTCGGCCTGGCCGCTTCAGTCCCGCCTGCGGAGGTGGATTCAGAAGCCCTCCCCTTCCACCACGCGCGGATACTTTATACCAGTTACCCGGCCGTGACCATCACGGGCGTGGACAGCGAAGGAGCCAGGACGGCTCACGGCTCGGCTATTCTCACCAAACACGCAGAGCGCTGGAAACAAGTCTGGACCTACATGCTGACTGAATGAACCCGGTCGGCCGGACTCTCACTCCGTCTTCCGGATCACCCGCACCGCATAGATCTTTTCCGTCAGCTCTGACAGCTTCACCGGCTTCGGGTCATCACGCAGCGGGTCGCGCGCCAGGTATTCCAGGCCCTCCTTGCCCACGATGATGCACCAGTGCTGGATGCCGCCGAGGAGAAAGTATTTCACCACGGGGTAGGCACCCTGCTCCAGAGCCTTGTCCATCACCTTGTGGCTGGCGGCGGGGTGGAACTCGGCGGTGAGCTTGCTCTCCGTCACCTTCGGGATGGCGTTCCAGACCACCCAGCCTTGAGGCAGGAAGCCATCGGCCTTTTTCAGGCGCTCGTTGAGTTCCTTGGGGGTGAGCTCCACGCCGAGATCGCAGCAGGCCATGGCAATGCTGGAAACCAGGCAGCCGTGGCTGCCCAGGGTGCCGGTGGAGGTGCCGAGCTGGTCATCCGCCCAGCGTTTGTCCCTTTGCAGGTGCGTTTTGCCACCATCCGGAAGGCGGAGGTGCAGGTCTTTGCCGCCCGTGGAGGCAATGGCCGGCGCCATGCGAGCCCAGCAAGTGCGGAGAAACACGCAGCCAGTCCCCAGCGTCACCAGAGCCAGCAGGCCGAGGATGGCATAGCGGCGCATGGGACGGAGCTCTTAGTGGCCCTTTTTCTCGCTGTGGTCGGTGGGGCCAGCGTGGGCGTTGCCATGCACTTCGCCTTTGTGGGCCTCGTGCATGCCTTCATGCAGCACCTGGGTTTCCTTCCACGTGTGCTTCCCGCAGGAAGTGGAGGAAAGGACGACGGCGGCGGCGCAAAGGAGGAACAGGGCGGTTTTCATGTGAAATGGGTGGCGCATCCTATCGGTGGAGCCTCGTCGTGCAAATGCATTTCTGGCCCGATCAAAAGGCCGCCATGGCAGCCAGCCCCCGTTTGCCGGAGGGGCTGCAGCGCCAACCGGCGTCGGCGGAACGGGTTCAGGGGCGTTTTTGAAGGCCTGTCACCGCCGTTCTTCCTTCGCAGTTCGTTGACGGACTGTGCAAATTCATCTTGTCGGATGCGCGGGCCAACGTGTATATAGGACGCAGACCAACAGCATCTCCTCGAAATGAACCCCTCGCAGCCAGGAAATCCGCAGAATCCGCAGCCGCCAGCGAACCCCGGCGCCACGCAGCCGTTGCCGCATGGCTACCCACCGCCGCAGGGCTATCCGCCGCAGATGCCGGGCTATCCGCAGGGTTATCCGCCGCCCCAGGGCTATCCGCCGCAGATGCCGGGTGGCTATCCTCCGGGCTACCCACCGCAGATGCCTGGTGGCTACCCTCCGGGCTATCCGCCGCAGATGCCTGGTGGTTACCCTCCGGGCTACCCGCCGCAGATGCCCCAGGGTTATCCGCCACCGCAGGGTTACCCGCCGCAGATGCCAGGCTATCCGCCCGGCTACATGCCGCAGATGCCCATGCCGGCCATGCCGCCGCCGCCCGCGCCTTCGCCTGCGGCACCGCCACCTGCCACTCCCAAGCCCGCCAGCGCCGCCGTGCCCGTCGCGGCTGCCATGCCTGTGCCTGCCGCCGTGGCTCCGGCCATGCCTGTGCCCTCCGGTGGGATCCCGGCCGCACCCGTCGCTGAAGCCGTTCTGGCCGTCCCGGCAGACGATCCTGATGGTGCCCCTGTGCTCATCGAGCACCATGAAGGCGAAGTCTATCACCCGCCCGCGCTCACCCACATCGAGACCGGTCCTCCGCCCAACAAGTTCGTGCAGATGTGGCGCAAGGCTGGTGCCAGCTCCCTGATGCTGAGCATTCTCATCCACGCCGGCCTCGGTGTGCTTGCCCTTTTCATCGTCTTCACCACGGGTGTGATGGACAAGCAGGTGGACTTCCTGCCCGGTGGCGGCACCGCCCAGGGCGCGCAGGCCAGCGCCGATCTGCAGCACAAGGTGCAGCAAAAGAAGCGCAGCACCATCAACAAGCAGATGCCCATGAAGAAGCTGGTCAGCACCAGCACGAATGCCTCCATCACCCTGCCTGAGGCCCCGCCAGACTCCCTGGACATGCCGGACGTCAGCGCCATGATGGGCGGTGGTGCTTTGGGTGCCAGCGGTGGCTTCGGCGCCGGCGGTGCCGGTGGTGGCTTTGGCAAAGGCATGGGCATGGGCGCGGCCAATGGCTTCGTGACCCTGCCGCCCTCCATGCGCAGCCGCTGCTCCACTCAGGAGCGTCTGGAAAAACTGCGTCAGAACGGCGGCACCCCCGAGTGTGAGGCCGCGGTGAGCGCCTCCCTCGAATGGCTCAAAACCCAGCAGAACGCCGACGGCTCCTGGGGCCGTGGCAACAAGTGCGCCATGACCGGCCTGGCCCTGCTCTGCTTCCTGGGCCGCTGCGAAACGCCCGAGTCCCCCTTCTACGGCGACAACGTCATGAAGGGCATCATGTTCCTGCTCGAAGTCGGCAAAAAGAATCCCTATGGCATCTTTTCCGAAACCGGCTGGAAGGGCAAGGCCAACGGCGGCAACGGCGGCGCCGGCACCTATGAGCACGGCATTGCCACCTATGCGCTCGGTGAAATGTACACCCTCGCGCGTCTCGGCAGCAAGTCTCTCCCCGGCATGCGTGAGGCCTTTGAAAAAGGCGTCAAAACCATCATCGAAAACCAGACGCCGAAAGGCGCCTGGGCCTACGGCGGCCCCGACCAGATCGTTTACAACAAAGCTGGCGGCGCCGACCTCTCCGTGGTGGGCTGGCAGTTCCAGGCGCTCAAGGCCGCCAAGAACACCGGCCTGAAAATCGAAGGCCTGCACAGCTGCATTGGCAAGATGACCGACTACCTGGAAACCATGCAGACGAAGGACGGCGGCTTTGGCGGCACCAACCGTGACGCCCACTACAACCAGTGGAGCCTCTCCGGCGTGGGCATCCTGGGCCTGCAGACCATGGCCAAGGGCAAGACCACCGCGATCAAGAAAGGCATCAAGTTCCTGCGCGAATTCATCACCGCCGAGCCTCTGGACTGGAACAAGAACTGCAACCTCTACTGCTGGTACTACTACACCCAGGCCTTCTTCCAGCAGGGCGGAGACGACTGGAAGTTCTACAATCAGCAGTTCCTCCCGCAGATCCTCAGCGCCCAGCAGGCAGACGGCTCCTTCAAGCACGGTCGCCCCAACTGGCCCGCCGGCGACGCCGCGGATGCCATCTACCGCCAGTGCCTCTGCACCCTTCAGCTCGAGGTGTACTACCGCTACCTCAAAGTCGGCGACCGCGAAGAGTCCTCCTTCTTTGACAAGTAAGTTTGGCGTGATGGCAAGCCTCTGAAGTACGATGGTCACTCCTGACCGTCGCTCAGCGTTACCGCCAGCCCCCATCATTCCCAAGAAGCCCCCGACGCCGCCACATCAACGGCATGGGTTTGCCCAGCGCTTGTTTGCAGTAAAGAGTGAATCAGTGTGCCTGCGGGAATGGTGATGGACGGTCAGGAGAGCCGAGTCTCTGCAAGACAGGCGCAGCCAGACCATCGTACTCTTTCTCTCTCACGCCCCCACCTGCCGCAGCCACTCTTCCAGGTTGTAGTAGTTCGTCACGCGGCGGACTTTGCCCTCCTGCAGATCAAAGAACGCGCCCACGCGCAGGCGGTAGCGCTGCCCGGTGGCGGGAGGCAGCCCCTCGTCAGTGGAAAGGTATTCCCCTTCGATGAAAAACTCCGCCGCGCCGCGGGCGCCGTCTTCCGAGGCGAACACCACGAGATCACGCACCTGCTCGCGGTAGCAGCGGTCCATGCGCGCGAGAAAAGCCTTGAAAGCCTCGCGTCCCGTTTCCGCACCACCCTGGTTGATGTCATGCACCACATCTTCAGTCAGCAGCGCCAGAAAGGCGGCGCGGTCGCCGGAGTTGAAAGTGCTGTAGTAAGACTGGATGAGAGCGAGCGCTTGTTGCTGAGGTGTGTCCATGGAAAGGCGGAGCATGAATTCGGCAGCGCCAGCGTCAATCAAATTAGAAAATTACGAAGGGAAATCCACGGTTGCGATACGGACGCGCAGAGCTAAACATCAGAGGTCTATGTTCTCCCCCAGCATGGCGCGGCTCAGCTCCCGCGCATTGATCCTTGGCATCTCTTTTTCGTTCATCACCGGCGCCGCCGCCCTGCGGGCGCAGTCCGCCGTGATGGTCGTTGACGCCTTCAATAAAAAAGTACACGTCGCCGCGGACGCGCTCGCAAAGCGCCCTGTCGGCGGCATGGCTAAAATCGCCACCGCCATGGTCACGCTCGACTGGGCGGAGGCCTCGAAGGTGGGCGTGGGCGTCCTGGCCACCGTGCCCGCCTATGCCTTCCAAATGTCCAATCAGACCAGCATCGGCCTGCAGCCCGGAGACCAGGCCACGCTGCGTGACCTCATCTACGCCACCATGATGACGGGCGACGACATTGCCGCCATCACCCTGGGTGACTTCGTCGGGAAGGACCACCTGGCGCGGCTGGGCCGCAACGGCCACCCCATGGAGGAGTTCGTCAAGCAGATGAACCAGCTCGCCAAGCGCGAAGGCGCGCGCGCCACGCACTTCACCAATCCCCACGGCCTGGAAAACTCCCGCCCCCTGCCCTACTCCACGGCCGCTGACATCGCGCGTCTGGCCATCTATGCCGTGTCCCGCCCCGCGCTGCGCTTCTACACCAATCAGAGCAGCCGCAGCATCACCATCTACCGTGCCGGACAGCAGCTCAGCGCCACATTGCAAAGCACCAATCAACTGCTCGGCGTGGACCGCATTGACGGCGTGAAAACCAGCGTCACCCAGCGCTCCGGCGGCTGCGTCGTCATCTCGGCTGAAAAACCCTCCAGCGTCCAGGTGCAGGCGGACAACACCAGCCTCATCTACCGCCACCGCATGGTCGTCGTCCTCCTGGGTTCCGCCAATCCCTTCGGAGAGGCACGCACCCTGCTGCATCAGGGCTGGGCCGCCTATGACCGCTGGCTGGCGGCGGGCCGCCCCATCACAGACAAGCGCCAGATGCTCGACCAGTTCTGATTTTCATCAGAACCCTTTCCCCCTTCCCTCCACCCCAAAAAACAAACCCTTTAAAAAACAAACCATCATGCGAATCGGAATTCTAAACAGCGGCGGGGACTGCCCCGGCCTCAATGCGGTCATCCACGGCGTCGTCGGCGCCGCACATACTCTCGGCTGGGAAGTCGTCGGCTTTCGCGACGGCTTTGAAGGCCTGCTGCCTCCGGGCGACTACATGATGCTCGACTCCGAAAAGACCGTCGGCATCATGAAACTCGGCGGCACCATCCTCGGCACCACCAACAAAGGTCATTTCGTGGCCAAAGTCGGCGAAGGCAATGTCTCCCAGGTCCCCGTTGAAATCGTCGAGAAGGCCAAGGCCACGCTGCGCCACCTCGAAGTGGGCGCGCTCATCGTCGTGGGCGGAGACGGCAGCCTCACCACCGGCCTGCAATTGTACCAGATGGGCGTGCCCGTGATCGGCGTGCCGAAGACCATCGACAATGACATCCAGGCCACCGCCACCTCCTTCGGTTTTGACTCCGCCGTCGCCACTGTGGTGGATGCTCTGGACCGCCTGCACACCACGGCGGAAAGCCACAAGCGCGTCATCGTGCTGGAAGTCATGGGCCGGCACGCAGGCTGGATCGCCCTCTACGGCGGCATGGCCGGCGGCGCGGACGTCATCCTGCTTCCCGAAATTCCGTTCCACTTTGATCACGTCGCCAAGGCCATCCGCAAGCGCGATGCCGCCGGCCACCACAGCACCCTCGTCGTCGTGGCTGAGGGCGCACGCATGGAAACCGGCGAACTTCTCACCAAGGAAAAAGTCGGCACCAAGGGCGAAGACCGCCTGGGCGGCATCGGCGACTACGTGGCGAAGCACATCGAGAAGGACACCGGCAAGGAAACCCGCGCCTGCACGCTCGGCCATCTCCAGCGCGGTGGCGCCCCCACGGCGCTTGACCGCATCCTCGGCGTGCGCTTTGGCGCCAAGGCCGTCGAGCTCATCTCCCAGGGCAGCTTTGGCCGCATGGTCAGCTACCAGCAGTACCAGGTGGGCGATGTGCCCATCGAGGAGGCCGTGCACCAGCTCCGCCTCGTGAGCAAGGACAGCGAAATCGTCCGCGCCTCCCGCGCCGTGGGCATCTCCTTCGGCGACGAGTAACTCTCATCTCAAATCATCAGCAGGAGGGAGGCATGGAGTCATCCATCGCCTCCCTTCTTTTTTGTTCCGTGCCAAAAAGCAGCCCGCGCTGGGACGAGGATTCCAGGGACGCGCACAGCGCATCCCTACCATCCAGCGTGACGCGGTGCCGCAGCGCTGGTAGGGAACCGCTGCGCCGGGTCCGAAGCTTCGGGTCTATGCCATCGCAGGCATTCAAAAGGTTCGCCGTCCTTGTGGCGACCGAAGACAGCATCTCCGTCCGGGCGGTTTGGCGCGATGGTTCGCGGGTCCGGTCAAAGCCTCCCCCCAAACCCATCTCATGAAAAAAGCAGCCGCTGGCACCAACCAGCGGCTGCTCAAAAAAAACGTTCAGGCATTCAGCACTCAGGCCAGGGCCGCGAGGCGCTTGCTCAGGGCGTCTTTGGACTGCACGCCCACCACATTGTCCACCACCTTGCCGTCCTTGAAGAAGATCAGCTTCGGAATGGAGGTCACGCTGAACTGCGTGGCGAGGCCTGGAGACTCGTCCACGTTCACCTTGGCCACCTTCACCTTGCCTGCCTGCTCCGTCGCCAGTTGGTCCAGGATCGGTCCCAGCATGCGGCAGGGTCCGCACCATTCCGCCCAGAAGTCCACGATCACCGGCACGGTGGAGGAGGAGATTTCGGATTCAAAATTTGCTTCGGTGAGAGTGACGACTGCTTCGCTGGCCATGGTGTGAGTGATGAGGGTTGGAAACGGGATTACGCATGCACGCTGGCACCGGAGACACGCGAATCAACGAAAGTTTTCAGCAACTCCGCCTCCGGCTTCGAAAAAAGACCGCCCAAAAAACCGAATGTGACGACACTCACAGCCAGTCCAATGATTTGAGCCAGTCAGACAATTCACAGTCTGCCGCCCACTTATTGCCACTCTTTGCAGACGAATGTGAAAAACTCTTTCTTGCCGTCTGGAGGGATGCTCTCCTGAGTGCCGGTTCATGAAACAAAGCCATGACTCCGCGGGCCTGCCGGGCCGGAAGTTGAAGCGTTTGTTGCATCAGCTCTGTGAGCGCGCGCAGGATGATGTGAGGCGAATGTCCTCCTATGAAGAAAGCGCCACGCACCAGCTCCGGGTGCGCATGAAGAAGATGATGGCTCTGCTCCGCCTGGCGGATGCAGGCATCGAAACACACACGCTGCACGCCATGCGGCAGCACCTGCGCGCCGTGAAGAATGCCTGCGCCGGCAATCGTGAGCAGGTGGTGCAATGCAGGCTCATCGACAAGCTGACGCGTCGTTTTCATCTCGCTCCCAAACACCGCCCGCAGCTCATGGGCGCGGCGCTGCAGGCGCCCCCCGCCTCCGCCATTCACCACCAGCTTCACGCCATGAGCCAGCTCATCGAGCGCACCTGCATCGAGTCGCTGACGGAGGAGCAGATCCTCGAAGAACACGCCCGCTGCTACCGCAAAGGCCGCCACCTCATGCGGCAGGCGTTTGAGACCACGGACAAACGCACCCTGCACCGCTGGCGGCATCGCGTGAAGGATCTCTACTTCCAGTCCCTGGCGCTGCCGCAGCTCCGCGGTTCGGAGCGGCGCATCCGCCGCGCGCGCCGCCTCGGCCACTTCCTGGGCCGGGATCAGGACCTGGCGAATCTGGCCACCGAGCCCGCCTTTGCCATGCGGCGCAGCCCCTGGGTGCAGGTCATCAATGAACACCGCGACCACCTGCGCGAGCGCTACCTCTCCCTCGGCCACAAGCTCTACGCCGCCCCCTGCGCGCGCTTCAATGGCAAGATCATGAGCTGCGCCTAGCCGTGTTTGGAAACCTGGTGCAGTGCGGAAAATCAAAGCGCTGCTGGCGCGCGGGTCTCCGAGCCCGCAGCACTCCGCCGCACGCAGCAGCGCCGCTTCTCCCCTCAGTTTCTCACAGGCACTCCCCTGACGCTGCTCAGCACACTCGTGCTTGCTCGCCTGGCTGAAGCGAATGAGAAGCCCGCGGGTGTTTGCGACCTGCTGCGGGCTCGGAGGGCCCGCGCTCCACAAGCGACGTGCCAAGCCCCTTGCCTGCCATTCGCCCGCGTCTCCGTCTCAAGAACAGCGGCGCTTCAGCACAGCTTTGCTCGTGGACGGGCGGGCTTTGCGCCACACCCATCCCACGAACAGAAACACCTCACGCTGCCCGTGTGTTTACAATCCCGCGGCCTGCCGCGCATCCTGCACGAGATGGATGAAGCGGGCGCGCTCGCCGTGAGGATCAGCACCTTTCGACTGTTTGGCGAGGTTCAGCACCAGATCGTGGTTCAGCACGCCCAGGTGGTCCGCGCCGCGCAGCAGCAGGCCAAAGCCCACCACGGAGGTTTCAAACACGAAGTCTTCGCGCGCATTTTGCAGCGAGTAGCCGCGGTCGATGACCTGCAGCTTGCTGCTGTCAAAGGGTCCCACCGCCTGGGAGGTGAAGTGCGTGTTCGCCAGCGTGACGGTGGCGATCTGACGGCTGCTGTCGCGCGGGATCTCACCGCTGCCGTTGGGCTGAAATTCATACCAGAGCACATGCGTCCCGGCGCTGCGCAGCTCCGGAGCCGCGAGATGCCGCTCACACAGCATGCGGTACTGTTTCACGTTCGCCTGGTCAAAGGCGATCTGCATCGGGAAGCTCGCGCCCGTGGCGAGCACCGCAGCCTGGTCGGCCGGCAGTTGAATGACGATGCGCAGCAGCCGGTTGGCCGTGTTCCATGGGCAGGCGGCTACTTCCGCTTTCCACGAATGGATGTAAAGGTCCGCATGCCGCTCCGTCTTGGGTTCAGGTTTGACGGGGACCGTCTGCGGCGAGGCAAACATCTGTCCCTGCCCTTTGCCCTTCTGCGGCAGCGGTTTGACCTGTCCAGGGTGCAGACTGAACTGATCAGCGGCCTGCTTCGTCGTGCTGACAAACGTGCCATGCCCCGTTGGCAGAGAGAAGCCGAGGTTGGGAGCAGCCCCGCCAGCCACCGCAGGTGTTTCTTTCTCCTTCTCCTTCACCGGCGCTGCACTGGCCACCATCACTTCTTCCTTCTCTTTCGCGGCGGGTACAGGCGTGGCGGCAGGCACCGCTGCAGGCAGGGGTGCTGGCGCGGAGACGGGTTTGACCTCACCCACCATTTTTTCCGCCACGGGCTTGGGTGTTTCGGATGCTTTGGGTTCAGCTTTGGCGGGCTTGACGGCCACCAGCGGTGCGGGAGCGGCTTTCTCCACCACAGGCTGCGGCTTGACGGCTTCGGGGAGCGGTTCAGCCTTGGGTGGCGTGGCAGCCATCTGCGCGGCAGACTGCACCGCAGGGCCGAAGGACCAGCCGGCCAGGAAAGCCGCGCCGGACAGCGCGATGACGGCGGCGGCCTTCACCAGCGTGCCCATGACCGGCCAGAACGTCTGGTGCGAACGCTGGGACGGCTTGCGCGGCAGCATCGGTTGAATGCGACGCGGCAGATTGGAGGGATGCAGCACGGCATGGCGCTGCTCATGCGTGAGGCGTGAAAGCGGGATGGGAGCGCCGTGCCGCAAGGCATCGGTCACCGCCTCGATCTGCTCCAGCTCGTGCGCCGCGGCCGGCGTGGTGGCCAGCAGCTCGTGCATGTCACGCGCTTCCTCCGCGCTCAGCTCTCCGAGCGCGTAGGCGGTGAAGTGGGGGTTGTCCTGGGGATTCATGAATGGGTGGGTGAGTATTCTTCGCTGATGTCCGTGCTCATCAGCTCGCGAAGTTTCTTGATGGCGTGATGCATGATGAAGCCCACGTTGCCAACGCTGAGCCCCGTGATGCCGGCGATCTCCTGGTAGGAGCAGTCATGCAGAAACTTGAGCCGCACGACTTCGCGCTGGTTCGGCCGCAGGCGGTCCACGCAGTTCCACACGTGCTCATAGAGCTCATGCGTTCCGGCGCTTTGAGAAGGGTCGGGGTCGTGGTCCGTGGCAGCCTCGATGACCTCCTCGTTGCCCAGGTCCAGCCGCTGCTCCTTGCGCAGGATGTCAAAGGCGCGGTTGCGGCACACGGTGAAGAGCCAGGACTTGAGGTTTTCACGGACGCGGTCCGGCTCCGTGAGGTAAAGCCGCAGCATGGCGTCCTGCACGACGTCCCGCGCACGCTCGATGTCTCCACCGAGGATGCTGGCTGTGTAGGCGATGAGCGTGCTTTCATGCTGGTCCAACGCCCGCCTGACCAGCACGGCGGCTTCATCCTGTACGTGTTGGGCGGGCATGCGAGAGTTCAGGGTTGAAACGGGCGGGCACGGGGGGAAATTAGGCCAGGCGGAAAGTTGCCGCCATTTTTTGCCTTGAAAACCGCAATCTTGGCCTGTCCAGCCCCTTCCCGCCACCGGCTCTGCCGTTGACTTGGCCCCCGTCTGGGCCGTCTGTACCATTATTGTGAGCACTTCCTCCTCATCCGGCACCTCGTTGGTCCTCATTCTGCTGGCCCTCGGCGGCGCTGTGTGGGCAGTGCAGCAGTCCCTGGCTCCCCAGCCCAGACCCGCCGTCGTGGAAGAGGCGGCAGAGCCCGGGTCCGAGACCTCCACCGCCCGCCGGGCCCTGGATTATTCCAAGGCCAATGGCGATGCCGCGAACAATGCCATGAGCGACCAGCTCAAGGCCGTGCAACAGATGACCGGCGGGCGCTATGACGGCCAGACCTACGTGCTGCCGGGGGCAAAGAAATAGGCGCGGTTGCTTCCAGGACTGATGTCTGGAACTTCAAAAATCAGCAATCCTGGTTCATCAATCCTCAATCAGGCACGCCCAGGACGCTCATGAGCCGGAGGATTGACGATTGATGAACAATCGATTTTTGATTTTTGAAGCGTCCCCCGGCACGCGAATGCCCTCCTCACTCACCACCCGCCGCCCAGCGCCTTGATCAGCGCCACGGTGGCGTTCAGCCGGCGGGAGCGGATGTCGATGGCGCTGCGCTCGGCATTCAGCGCGGCGGCCTGCGCGGTGGTCACATTGATGTAGCTCAGCGTGCCGGCTTCATACTGGTTGCTGGTGATCCGCTCGCTCTCCCGCGCGGCGCGCACCGCTTCATCCTGCGCGGCGGACTCCGCGGCCAGAATGCGCAGCGTGGACAGCGCATCCTCGGACTCCTGCATCGCCGTGAGCACGGCCTGCCGGTAGTCCGCCACCGCCTGCCTCCAGGTGGCGTCCGCCTGCGCTTTGGCGGCCAGGCGCTGCCCGCTGTCCAGGATGTTGAGCGCGGCGTCCGGGCCGAAGGACCAGAAGTTGTTTCCCTGTGCCAGCAGGTTCGTCAGAGCACGCCAGCCGGTGGCGGCGCCCATGCTGATGGTGGGAAAGAAGGCCGCGATGGCGGCGCCGATGCGCTCGTTGGCCGCCGCCACCCGCCGCTCGCCCGCAGCGATGTCAGGACGCCGTTGCAGCAGCGTGGAAGGCGCGGTGGCCGGCACATCGGGAATGTGCGCGGTGAGCGTGGCAGGCTTCAGCCCAAAATCGGCCGGGGGGCGGCCCGTCAGCACCGCAATGGCATGCTCCATCGTCGCACGTGTGACTCCGGTCTCGATCAAGGCGGCGCGTGAAGTCGCGAGCTGGGTCGCAGCGAGCGCCACGTCGGCCTCGGAGGCGACGCCCTGCGCCTTGCGGTTTTGCGTGAGCTGCAGGGACTTCGCGTAGGTCTCCACCTGGCGCTCCAGCAGTTGCCTCTGGGCATCCGCCGCGCGCAGTGAGAAGTAGCTCTGCGCCGCCTGCGCCTGCAGCGTCAGACGCGTGGACTCCACATCTGCCTGCGCCGCCTCCACGTCCGCCTTGGTGGCTTTGGCGGTATGCCGCAGCCGTCCCCACACATCCAGCTCCCAGTTGGCCGTGGCTCCCACCGACTGGATCTTCTTCACGCCTGACCCGGCCCGTGAAGCGTTGATGGAGTTTGCGCTGCCGCCGCCGCCGAGTGCGCCGCTCAGGTTGACGGTGTAGTCGCTGGTGAGCTGGGCGGTGGGCAGAAAGGCAAGCTTGGCGGCCGTCAGCATGGCCGAAGTCTGCTGCGCCTTGGCCACGGCGGACTGCAGCGACTGATTGGACACCTCCAGGCTGGCCATGATGGCGTCCAGGTCCTTGTCATGAAAAATGCTCCACCATTTGCCACGCGGCAGATGATCCGCCGGCTGCGCCACCTTCCAGCCGGAGCCTTCCTTGAATTTCGTCGGCAGGTTCATCACCGGCGCCTGCTTCTTCGGGCTAAAGCTGCAGCCGGCTGCGGTGAGCATGAGCATGCTGAACAAGGGGCGTTTCATCATAGGGTGACTGGAGCAGAATCGGCAGAAAGGACGGGCGCCGGGGGATGTTTCTTCAAAAAGCGCAACCGCAGGCCGTCAAGGAACAAGTACACCACCGGCGTGGTGTACAGCGTGAGCACCTGGCTGACCAGCAGGCCGCCCACGACGGCCACGCCCAGCGGGCGGCGCAGCTCCGAGCCCACCCCCGTCCCCAGCGCCAGCGGCAGGGCGCCCAGCAGCGCGGCGCAGGTCGTCATCAAAATAGGGCGCAGGCGGAGCTGGCAGGCTTCAAAGATGGCCTGAAAGGATTCGATCCCCCGCTCACGCTCGGTTTGCAGCGCAAAGTCGATCATCATGATGGCGTTCTTTTTCACAATGCCGATGAGCAGGAAGATGCCGATCATGGCCATCACGGTAAACTCCATGCCGCAAACATACAAGGCAAGCAGCGCCCCCACCCCCGCGGAAGGCAGCGTGGAGAGGATCGTCAGCGGATGCAGAAAGCTCTCGTACAGAATGCCCAGCACCAGGTAGATGACCAGCAGCGCCGTGAGAATGAGAACCGGCTGGCTGTCCAGCGAGGCCTGGAAGGCGCCTGCGGTGCCGGCAAAAATGCGCTGTACATCCTCGGGAATGTTCAGCTTGTTCACCGCATGGGTGACGGCCTCCGTGGCCTCGGCAAAGGCCACTCCCGGCGGGATGTTGAACGAAAACGTCAGCGCCGCAAACTGCCCCTGGTGGCTGATGGACAGGGCGGCGGGCGCGGCCACCCAGTGCGCGAGCTGGTTCAAAGGCACCAGCTTGCCAGAAGTGGCGCGCACCATCACCTGGTCAAACGCGCCGGCGTCGTCATTCTGCGAGGCCTCCAAAATCACCCGGTACTGGTTCAGCGGCGCATAGATGGTGGAGACCATGCGCTGGCCAAAGGAGCTGTTCAGCACGGCATCCAGCGCCTGCATGGTCACTCCCACGCGGGCGCACGCATCCCGGTCGATCACCAGCCGCGTGACGGTGCCTTTGTCCTCAAAGTCGCTGTTCACATCCGTGAGCTCCCGCAGGCCCAGCAGGGCCTGCCGCACCTTGGGCTCCCATTTGCGCAGCGTCTCCACATCGCCGGCCTGCAGCGTGTACTGGTACAAGGCACGGCTGGAGCGCCCGCCGATGCGCAGGTCCTGCGAGGGCATCAGCAGCAGCGTGGCGCCAGCGATCTTGGAGAGCTTGCCGCGGAAGCGCGCCAGCACCACATCCATCGTGTCACGCTGGCTCACGGGCTTGAGCGCGATGAACACCCGGCCGCTGTTCTTGGGCCCGCCCATGCGCGAGTCGGAACCGCAGCTCGCATTGACCTTCGCCACCGCCGGGTCATCCTTCGCGATCTTTGCGATGGCGATGAGCTTCTCCCGCATGGCCTGGAAGGAGATGTTCTGGTCCGCGCTGATGTTGCCGATGAGCAGCCCGTTGTCCTGCTGCGGGAAGAAGCCCTTGGGGATCGTGACATACAGCCACCCCGTCAGCCCCACGATGCCGATGAGCGCCATCAGCGTGGCCCAGTGATGCCGCAGCGCGATGTGCAGCGTGTCCGCGTAGAAGGACTGCACCCAGTGAAAAACACCGTCGGAAACGCGGGCAAAGAACCCCGGCTTGTGACCTTCTTTGTCAGGGCGCAGCAGCCGCGCACACATCATCGGCGTGGTGGTCAGGGACACCACCAGAGACACCGCGATGGCCACGGAAAGCACCACGGCGAACTCGCGGAAGAGCAGCCCCATCAGCCCGCCCATCATCAAAATCGGGATGAACACCGCGATCAGCGAGACGCTCATCGAGATCACGGTGAAGGTCACCTCTCTCGTACCCCGGCGCGCCGCCTCCATCACCGGCACGCCGTTCTCCACATGGCGGGTGATGTTTTCCAGCACCACCACCGCGTCATCCACCACGAAGCCGGTGCTGATCGTCAGCGCCATCAGCGAAAGATTGTCCAGGCTGTAGCCGCACAGATACATGACGCCAAACGTGCCCACCAGCGAGACCGGCACCGCCACGCCCGGAATCAAGGTGGCCCGCACCCGCCGCAAAAACACAAACACCACCAGCACCACCAGCAGCGTGGCGATGAGCAGCGAGTACTGCACGTCATCGATGGAGGCGCGGATCGTCACCGTGCGCTCCATGGTGATGTTCAGGTTCATCGCGGCGGGAATCATCGCCTGCAGCCGCGGCACCATCTCTTTGATCTTGTCCACCACCTCGATGATGTTTGCGCCGGTCTGGCGGAAGACGATCAGGGAGACGGAGACCTGGCCGTTGGTGCTGCCGTAGTTGTAGGCGTCCTGCACGGCGTCCGTCACCTCCCCCAGGTCCGCCAGCCGCACCGCCGCGCCGTTGACGTAGCTCACCACCACTTCCTTGTACTGGTCCGCGCGGGAGAGCTGGTCGCTGGCCAGCACCTGCCAGCGCCGGCTGTCGTCCTCCACCATCCCCTTCGGCCGGTTCACGTTGGCGGCCGTGATGGCGTTGCGCACGTCCTCCATCGTCAGGTTGGCCCGCGTCAGCGCCGGCATGTTCATGCTGGCGCGCACGGCAGGCAGCGAGCTCCCGCCGATGCTCACATTCCCCACGCCGTCGATCTGCGAAATCTTCTGCGCGATCACCGTGGAGGCCATGTCATACATCTGCCCGGAGGTGGCGACATCCGAAGTCAGCGCCATGATCATGATCGGCGAGTCCGAGATGTTCATCTTCCGGTAGGTCGGGTTTCCCGGCATGCCGGTGGGCAGCAGGCTGCGCGCGGCATTGATGGCGGCCTCCACATCCCGCGCGGCGCTGTCCACGTCCCGGCTGATGTCAAACTGCAGGCTGATGCTGGTGCTCCCCAGCGAGGAGGAGGACGTCATCTCCGTGATGCCGGCGATGCGCCCCAGCGTGCGCTCCAGCGGCGTGGCCACGGTGGCGGCCATGGTCTCGGGGCTGGCGCCCGGCAGTGACGCCGACACGGAAATCGAAGGCATGTCCACCTGCGGCAGCGGCGACACCGGCAGGTACAGGTAGGCCAGCACACCCGACAACGCGATCGCCAGCGTGGCGAGCGTGGTCGCCACAGGACGATGGATGAAGGTGTCGGTAATGCTCATGCGATGGCAGAACTGACGTTGCCCACGTGCTCCTTGCCCTGCTCCTTTTTATGTGATGGCACAAAGCGGTCAAACATCAGGTAGATCACCGGCGTGGTGAAGAGCGTGAGCATCTGGCTGACCAGAAGGCCGCCCACCATCGTGAGCCCCAGGGGATGGCGCAGCTCAGACCCCTCCCCGCTGCCGATCATCAGCGGCAGCGCACCCAGCAGCGCGGCCAGCGTGGTCATGAGGATGGGCCGGAAGCGCAGCAGGCAGGCCTGGTAGATGGCCTCCCGCGGCGCCATGCCTTGCTCCCGCTCCGCCTCGATGGCGAAGTCGATCATCATGATGGCGTTCTTTTTCACGATGCCGATCAGCAGCACGATGCCGATGATGGCCATCACGCCGAGCTCCGTGTGTGTGAGCTCCAGCGCCAGCAGCGCCCCCACCGCCGCGGAGGGCAGCGTGGAGAGGATCGTCAGCGGATGAATGAAGCTCTCATACAGAATGCCGAGCACGAGGTACATGACCACCACCGCCGCGAAAATGAGCAGGAGCTGGTTGCTCAGCGCGCTCTGGAAGGCCAGCGCCGTTCCGGCAAAGGCGGTCTCGATGCTTTCGGGCATGTCGATTTGATCCTTGATGCGCTGGATCTCGGCCACGGCCGCTCCCAGTGAGACGTCGGAGGCCAGATTGAACGACACGGTCGCGGCTGGAAACTGATCCTGATGCGCGATGGCCAGATCCGCCGGTTCTTCGACGATCCTCGCGATCGAGTTCAGCAGCACCTGCTGCCCGCTCGTGGAGGGCACGCGCACCTGGTCAAATGCGGAGAGGCCCGCCTGAAACTCAAGGTCATGCTCCAGCACCACGCGGTACTGCCCGCTCTGCGTGAAGATGGTGGAGACGAGGCGCTGCCCGAAGGCATTGTAAAGCGCCGCATCGATGGCGGCGACCGTCACTCCCAGCCGGCTGGCCGTTTCACGGTCAATCACCACCCGCGCCTGCAGGCCTTTGTCCAGCAGATCGTCGGCCACGTCCGCCAGCAGGGGGGATTTCCGCAGCTCGTCCACCAGCTTGTGCGTCCACGACTGCAGTGACTCAATGTCTGGAGACTGCAGCGTGAACTGAAACTGCGTGCGGCTCACACGGTCCTCGATGTTCAGATCCTGCACCGGCTGCAGGTACATCTGCACATCCGGCAGCAGATTGGCCCGGTCCTGCAGGCGGCGGACCACCTGCATCGCCGTCACATCCCGCTCATGCCGCGGCTTGAGATTGATCAGCATGCGCCCGCTGTTGGGCGTGGTGTTCACCCCGTCCACGCCGATGAACGATGACACGCTGTTCACCGCCTCGTCTTCCAGCACCAGCCGTGCCAGCTCCTGCTGCCGCCGGCCCAGCGCCGCGAACGACACATTCTGCGGCGCCTCCACAAAGCCCTGGATGAGCCCGGTGTCCTGCGAAGGGAAAAAACCCTTCGACACGCTCTCATAAAGCACTCCGGTCGCCACGAGGGTGGCGGCAAACACCAGCATCGTCGTCGCCCCGTGGTCCAGCACCACGCGCAGCACCCTGCCGTAGAGATGGATGATGGCGTCAAAGGCCCGCGCCACCATCTGCGCCACCGGCCCCTCCCCGCCATGCTTCAGCAGGCGGGCGCACATCATCGGCGTCAGCGTCAGGGACACGATCGCCGAGATCACGATGGAAATGGCCAGCGTGATGGCAAACTCGCGGAACAGCCTGCCCACCACGTCCTGCATGAAAAGCAGCGGAATGAGCACGGCGATCAGCGAGATGGTCAGCGAGATGATGGTGAAGCCGATCTGCCGCGCCCCTTTCAGCGCGGCCTCCATCGGCGGGTCTCCGTTCTCAATGTAGCGCGCGATGTTTTCGATCATCACGATGGCGTCATCCACCACGAAACCGGTGGCGATCGTCAGCGCCATGAGCGTGAGGTTGTTCAGGCTGAAGCCGCACAGCCACATCACCGCAAAGGTGCCTACCAGCGAAAGCGGCACCGCCACGGCGGGAATGATGGTGGCCCTGAGGCTGCGCAGAAACACAAAGATCACCGCCACCACCAGCGCGATGGAGAGCAGCAGCTCATACTGCACGTCCTCCACCGAGGCGCGGATGGTGGTCGTGCGGTCGGTGAGGAGCTGCACCTCCACCGCGTGCGGCAGGTTTTCACTTAGCTTGGGCAGCAGCGCCTTGATGCGGTCCGCCACTTCAATGACGTTGGCCCCCGGCTGCCGCTGCACATTGATCACCACGGCAGGCTGCACTTCTTTTCCTGGCTGCCCCCCTCTGGCGCCCTGCTCGCTCACCCAGGCGGCGAGCCGCATGTTCTCCGCGTCGTCCACCACATCGGCGACATCAAGCACGCGCACCGCCGCTCCATTCCGCCAGGCAATGACAAGGTTGCGGTAGTCATCCGCGGAAAGAAGCTGGTCATTGGCATCCACGGTGCTGCTGCGCGTGGCATTGTCGAAGCCGCCCTTCGGCTGGTTCACGTTCCCTGCGGTGATCGCGTTGCGCAGGTCCTCGGTGCTCAGGCCGCGTGCCGCCAGCGCCACCGGATTGGCCCGGATGCGCACTGCGGGCCGCATGCCGCCGCTGAGCGAGACCAGCCCCACGCCAGAAATCTGCGACAGCTTGGGCACCAGCCGCGTGTCCGCCGCGTCCTGCACCTTGATCAGCGGCAGTGTGCGCGAGGTCAGCGCCAGCGAGATGATCGGCGCGTCCGCCGGGTTCACCTTGTTGTAGATCGGCGGATTCGGCAGGTCCGTGGGCAGCAGCGTGGCCGCCGCATTGATGGCCGCCTGCACGCTCTGCTCCGCAATGTCCAGCCGCAGCCCCAGCGTGAAGCGCAGCGTGATCACGGAGGAGCCGCCGCTGCTGATGGAGTACATCTGCGCCAGGCCCGGCATCTGCCCAAACTGACGCTCCAGCGGCGCGGTGATGGAGGATGTCATCACCTCCGGCCCCGCACCCGGGTACAGCGTGACGACCTGGATGGTCGGATAATCAACCTGCGGCAGTGCCGCCACCGGCAGCAGCCGGTAGGCCAGCCCGCCGACCAGCAGCACCGCCACCATCAGCAGCGTGGTGGCGACGGGGCGCTCGATGAAGATGCGGGAGGGATTCATGCGACATTCTTCAAGCGGTTCCAGCGATTACGGCAGCGGCGCGCCTTTGCCGCCCTTCCCCTCCCTCTTCGGCCGCTCTCCTTTGGTGGCGTCCGCCAGCGGCGGCTTGCCCGGAGTGACCACCTCCACCTTCGCTCCTTCTTTCAGACGGTCCACCCCCTGGGTGACCACCTTGTCCCCTGGTTTCAATCCTTCGGTGATCAGCACGCGGTCCCCCTGTGTGGGTCCGGTGACCACATTGTGCAGGGTCACGGTGCTGTCATCCTTGAGCACGTAGGCGTAGGCGCCCTTGGCACCCCGCTGGATCGCCGTGGCCGGCGCCACCGTGGCCCCCTTCTGCGTGTTCACCAGCAGCCGCGTGATCACAAATTCGTTCGGAAACAGCCGGCCATCCGTGTTCGGCACCTGCGCCTTCAGCTTCAGCGTTCCTGAAGTCGAGTCGATCAGGTTGTCGATCGACAGCAGTTGTCCGCGCCCGAGCAGCTTGTTCATCTCCTTGTCCACCGCCTCCATCAGGACCGGGCCCTCCGTAAATCGTTTGCGCACCGTCGCCACACGCTCCTGGGGGATGGAGAAGACCACGCCCATGGGATCCATCTGCGTGATGATCACAAGCCCGTTCGCATCGGTGGAGCGGATCATGTTTCCGGCATCCACCTGGCGCAGGCCCACGCGCCCCGTCAATGGCGCCACGATCTTCGTGTAGCTGAGCTGAAGCTCCGCGCTGGCCACGGCCGCGCGGTCAGACACCAGGGCGGCCTCATACTGCCGCACCAGGGACTTCTGCGTGTCCACTTGCTGCCGGGCGATGGAGTCCTGCTTCAGCAGCTCGGTATAACGATCCATGTCTTTGTTGGCGTTGGCCATCAAGGCCTCGTCACGCGCGAGCTGTCCCTTGGCCTGGTCAAGAGTCACCTGAAACGGGCGCGGGTCGATCTCCGCCAGCAGGTCTCCCTTCTGCACCATCTGCCCCTCCACAAAACGCACCTTGTCCAGCTGCCCGTCCACACGGCTGCGCACCACCACCACCTGCAGCGAGGTGACCGTGCCCGCCAGGCTGATCCATTCCTCAAAGTCCTCCTGCTTCACCTCCGCCACTGTCACGGCCGCAGTGCCGCCACGCGAACCGCGCCCGCCCCCGGGGCCCGCTGCCTGAGGCGGCGTCCGGTGCATCCACAGCCAGCCGCCACCCGCAAGCACTAGGAGAATGACGATAAAGCATCCGGCACGGCCTTTAGCTGATGATTTGGGAGGAGGTGGGGTTTCGTTCATGTCAAAACAGATCGCGCGCGGGGAGGCTGGCTCCGGGTTGAATCGCACGCAGGATAACGAATCTGGCATGCGCTTAGAAGCAGTCCAGCGGCAGAGAAGCCAGACAAACAAAAAAGATAAGGGGGATCTAAATCCCTCGCGCCCGTAGCCATCCAAGGCTCAACGCCTACAAGATGTAGCGTCTTCCACGAATCAAACGTCAGCCCAGTTCTGACACGGGCCTAGGCGTGAGGTCAGCCGTCCCCTTTGGGAACATCCGATCACGCGCGGTCAGGATTTCAGGCTCGTCCGGTGTGATGAGAACCACATGCTCAAAGTGCGCTGACGGTTTGCGGTCCGTGGTCACCACCGTCCATTTGTCTTCCAAAGTGCGTGTCTTCGCAGTGCCCATGTTGATCATGGGCTCGATGGCCAGGGTCATGCCGGCTTTGAGGCGCGGGCGCTCGCCCTTCCTGCCATAGTTCGGCACCTGCGGCTCTTCGTGCAGCTTCCGGCCCACGCCATGGCCCACAAACTCACGCACCACGGTGTAGCCGTACTGGCTCACATGGTGCTCCACACTGTGGCAGAGATCGCCCAGCATCCAGCCGTCGCGCGCATACTTGATGGCGTTGAGCAGGGACTCTTCGGTGGCGGCGAGAAGATGCAGCGTTTCCTTCGCCACGTTGCCGACGGGAACGGTGAGCGCGTTGTCGCCCACCCAGCCTTCGAAATGCACGCCCACGTCGATTTTGACGATGTCGCCCTCCTGAATCACCCGCGGGCCGCCGATGCCATGCACCACCTCCTCGTTGATCGAAATGCAGATGTGGCCGGGAAACTTGGCCCGGCCATAGCCCAGAAAGGCGCTGGTGGCGCCGCAGGCCTTCATCTCCGCGGCGGCATAGCGGTCCACCTCGGCCGTCGTCACCCCGGCATGCACCTGGGATGCCGTCTTGATCAGCACATCACGCGCGACCTGGCAGGCCCTGCGGATGCCCTGCTGCTGCGCGCCGTGGCGGATGGGGATGCTCCCCGGTTTTACAAAGGCCATGACGCGCTGGATTAAGCTCACTTCAGAGCCAGTTTATACACCACACCGATCAAAACAATGACGGCGAGCGCGACCCAGATCCACACGACGGTCGTGGAGTCCACCGCACGCGCACCCTGCTGGATGCGGTCCACGCGGCCACGGATGCGGCCCTTCTTGAGGAATCCGTCGTAGTGGCTCTGCAGCAGGTGCGTTTCCACCTGGCGCATCACGTCCAGCACCACGCCCACCAGAATGAGCAGGCTGGTGCCGCCGAAGAACTGCGCCGCGGAGCTGGAGATCTTCAGCGTGCTGCTGACGAGACCCGGCATCACATACAGGCCGGTGAGGAAGATCGCGCCTGCAAAGGTCAGTCGGCTCATGGTGAAGTCCAGGAAGTCCGCCGTCGGCTTGCCAGGGCGGATGCCCGGCACGTACCCGCCGCTCTTCTTGAGGTCCTCCGAAATCTGCGTCGGCTGGAACATCGTGGCCACCCAGAAATAGCTGAAGAAGAAGATCAGCAGCGAGGAGATCACGTAATACACCCAGCCGCTGCCCACAATGATCGCCAGCTTCTGGATCCAGCCCACATCCTTGAAGATCGAGGCCAGAATGGTGGAGGGGAACAGCAGGATGGCCTGCGCAAAGATGATCGGCATGACCCCGGAATAATTGATCTTCAGCGGCAGATACTGCGTCTGCCCGCCATACACCTTCCGGCCCACCACACGCTTCGCATACGTGATGGCAATCCGGCGCGTGGCCTGGGTCAGGGCGATGACGCCGGCGATCACCAGGATCATGAAGCCCATCAGCAGCACCAGGGTGGCCGCGCTGGAGGGGTTCGCCTTCACGCTGCTCACAAAGGTCTGCCACACCTGGATGAGGGCCCCAGGAAGGTCGGATACGATGTTCACGCAGATGAGGATGGACACGCCGTTGCCAATGCCGCGGTCGGTGATCTGCTCGCCCAGCCACATCATCAGCATGGTCCCGGCGGTGATGGTGATGACGCTCGTGAAAAGGAAGCCGTAGCCGTAGTTCGGCACCAGCGGGCGCCCGCCCAGCTTGTCGATGGCCTCCTGCAGGCCGGCCATCAGGTAGTTCTGCGCCGGGTCGTGCAGCGACTGGGCCAGCAGCAATGACTGGAACACGCACAGCACGATGGTCGCGATGCGCGTATACTGGGTGATCTTCTGGCGGCCGCCTTCCTCACGGGCCATCTTGCTCAGCGGAGGCCACACCGCGGTGAGAAGCTGCAGCATGATGCTGGCGCTGATGTAGGGCATGATGCCCAGCGCGAAGATGGCGCAGTTTTGCAGCCCGCCACCGCTGAAGATGTTGAGCAGTGCGGCCACCTGGGCGGCGCCGGAGGCGTTGTTCCCCGCCTTGTTTTCAATCCAGGCGTTCAACACCGTGGCATCCACGCCCGGAAGCGTGATGGCGGCGCCGATGCGGACGATGACGATCATCGCCAGGGTGAAAAGAATGCGCGAGCGAAGTTCGGGGACTTTGAAGCTGTTGGCGAAAGCTGAGATCATGGGAGAGAGGAGGCTTTAGTTTCCACTTTGTTTTCGACCCAGGCGTTCAGCACCTTGGCATCCACTTTCGGAAGAAAGATGGACGCGCCGGTCCGGACGATGACAATCGTCGCCAGGGTGAAAAGAACGAGCGTGCGAAGTCCGGGGACTTTGCGGCTCTTGGCGGAGGTGGAAATCATGAGAGAGTGGCTCTAAGCGAAGATGGGCCTGTTTCCTGACAGCATGCGCTGCGCGGAGACCGGCCCATCAAAGAGGTTGGTTGGGTCAGAAAAATCAGGCGGCGATGGAACCGCCGGCTTTCTCAATCTTTTCGCGGGCCGTGGCGCTGACTTTCGCGCCTTCGATGGTGAGCTTGCGGGCAAGGTCACCGGTGCCCAGGATCTTGATGATGTCGCAGTTGCGGCTCACGAGGCCTGCCTCGCGCAGCGCTGCTTCATTGATCACAGCGCCGTCCTGGAAGGCTTCGTTGAGCTCACCCACGTTCACCACTTCGATGGCGTCCTGGAAGAGGCTGTTGTTGAAGCCCTTCTTGGGCAGACGACGATGCATCGGCATCTGGCCGCCTTCAAAACCGGGGCGGATGCCTCGGCCGGCACGGGCCATCTGGCCCTTGTTGCCTTTGCCGGAGGTTTTACCGTGGCCGGAGCTTTCACCACAGCCGATGCGCTTGCGGCGCTTCTTGGCACCGGGGCGGGGTTTGACGTCTTGGAGTTGCATGAAATTAAAAAAGGAAAAAGGGATTCAATCAGAGGGCCTTGCGCTCCTTGATCTCCTTGCCGCGGGCGCGGAGGATCTCGTCGGCAGGACGCAGGGCGGTGAGGGCGGCCAGCGTCGCGCGGACCACGTTGGCATGGTTGCTGGAACCCAGGGATTTGCCGATCACGTCTTTCACACCAGCGGCTTCGAGCACGGCGCGGGCGCCACCACCGGCGATGATGCCGGTACCAGGCGTTGCAGGCTTGAGGAGGATGAAACCACCGCCGTGGGCACCCGTCACTTCATGCGGGATGGTGCTGTCCTTCAGAACGATGTTGAACATGTTCTTGCGGGAGGCTTCGGTCGCCTTCTTGATGGCGTCGGACACTTCGTTGGCCTTGCCAAATCCGCAGCCCACCTTGCCCTTCGCATCGCCGGAGACGACGAGTGCGCTGAAGCTGAAGCGGCGGCCGCCTTTGACCACTTTGGCGCATCGGTTGATGTGCACGACTTTTTCCACACCGTCCGTCTCGCGCGGGCCGCGGTCATCACGACCACGGAATCCACCGTAGGAAGGGGCCGGCGCCTGTGCTTGCGCTTGAACTTCTGCGGCGGCTTCCACCGGCGCTGCTTCGGTAACTACTGTTTCGTCAGCCATATAAAAAAGAATGCGGGTGGATTAGAATTTCAGGCCCTTTTCGCGGGCGGCATCGGCCAGGGCTTTCACCTTGCCGTGATAAATGAAACCGGCGCGGTCGAAGACCACTTCGGTGATGTTCTTGGCCATGGCGCGCTCCGCCAGGAGCGTGCCGACCTTCGTGGCGTTTTCGATGTTCGCCTTGCCGGCGCCGTAGCCTTTTTCCTTCGTGGAAGCCGAAACGATCGTCTTGCCGGCAGCGTCGTCGATGACCTGGGCGTAAACGTTGGTGTTCGAGAAATAGACGGCGAGGCGGGGACGCTCGGCTGTGCCGCTGAGCTTGCGGCGGATGCGCTTGTGAATGCGAGCGCGGATTTCTTTGCGATTGGTAAGAGCCATGATGAGTATCTCCGGAGATTATTTGACGGACTTGCCGGCCTTGCGGCGGATGTGTTCGCCCACATAACGCACGCCCTTGGCCTTGTAAGGCTCCGGCGGATAGTAGGCACGGATGTCAGCAGCGAGCTGCCCGACGACCTGCTTGTCGATGCCTTCGATGGCGATCTTCGTGTTTTCGGTCACCGTCACCTTCACGCCCTTCGGAATGGGGTGCAGGCGGTCATGCGACTGGCCGAGCTGAAGGTCGATGTTCGAACCTTTGACCGCGGCACGGAAACCCACGCCGTGGATTTCAAGATTGCGGGTGTAGCCCTGGCTGACGCCGATGAGCATGTTCGTGATCAGACGCTGGGTGGTGCCATGGAGGGCGCGCACACGGCGGTCTTCAGATTCGCGGGTGACCGTGGCGGTCTTCGCGTCAGATTCGACAGCGACGCCAGCCGGAAGAGTCCAGCCGAGTTCACCTTTAGGTCCTTTGACCTGCACCGAGCGGTCGGCACCTACTTTGAGGGTGACCTTGTCTGGAATGGAAATAACTTGTTTGCCTACGCGTGACATAAGGGTTTGTGACGGGTTGGGGGTTTACCAGACGGTGGCGAGGAGTTCACCGCCCACCTTGGCCTTGCGGGCCTTGGCGCCGGTCATGATGCCGCGCGGGGTGGAAAGAATCGAGATGCCCAGGCCGCCGAGCACACGGGGGATCTCCGTGCTGCCGACGTACTTGCGCAGACCCGGCTTGCTGACGCGGTCGAGCTTGCGGATGACGGGGGCCTTGTCCTGATACTTGAGCTTCAGCTTCAGGCGGGGATGGGTGGCGCTGGTGTCCACTTCATAGCTCCAGATGTAGCCTTCTTCCTGCAGAATGCGGGAGAGTTCGGCCTTCATCTTGGAGAAGGGAATGAGCACCTGCTCCTGCTGGGCGGCGCAGGCGTTGCGGATGCGGGTGAGGAAATCTGAAATCGGGTCGGTCATGACGCTGAGGGGGTCCGGGTGTTGGGGTTATGCGGCGGCTTCAGCGCCTTCTTCCTTCTTCGGCTGGGCGGTGCGGGTGCGGAAGGGCATGCCCAGGGTGCGCAGCATTTCACGGGCGTGGTCATCATTGTTCGTGCTCGTCACGAAAGTGATGTCGAAACCAAGCGGACGCTTGATCTTGTCGAGTTCGATTTCCGGGAAGATGGACTGTTCGGCCACGCCGAGTGTGTAGTTGCCACGGCCGTCAAAGGCGCGGGGGGCGACACCGCGGAAGTCACGGATGCGGGGGATGGCGGTGCGCACCAGGCGCATCATGAAGTCATACATCTTGCCACCGCGCAGGGTGACCTTGACGCCGACGTTTTCACCTTCGCGCAGCTTGAAGTTCGCGATGGCCTTCTTGCTCTTGGTGATGACGGGCTTCTGGCCGGTGATGAGGGTCACTTCATTCACGGCGTCTTCGATCGCCTGCTTGCGCTCGCTCTGGCTGCCGATCGCGCAGTTCACCACAATCTTCTTGAGCTGCGGGACCTGGTGGATGTTTTCAAGGCCAAGCTGGTTCTTCAGCTCGGTACGCTTCTGTTTGTAGAGGGTCTGTAGGATGTGTTCCATGATTCAGTTTTGGGCTGTGCCGCCTTTCCCTCGACGGTCGCGCCAGGGTGGCGCGACGATGACCAGGGGGGAGGCAAATGGGGGGCGGGCAGTTAAGCCTTGGCCTTCTTCTTAGCAACTTTCTTTTTCTTCTCTTTCACGGGCGCATCGACGCGCTTGACGTTGGAGATGTGGATGGGGCCTTCCTTGTCCTGGAAGCCGCCGGCCTGGTTCTGCTGGGTGGGCTTGACCGCTTTCTTGATCATGCGCACGCCTTCGACGAGCACCCGGCCCTTGCCAGGCTGCACTTCGAGGACAACCCCCTGGGCGCCTTTGGCGGCTCCGGAGATGACGACGACATTGTCGCCTTTTTTAACGTGGGTCTTGGTACGGCTCATGGGAATTACAGCACTTCAGGTGCGAGGGAAACGATCTTCATGAAGTTTTTGTCGCGCAGCTCACGGGCCACAGGGCCAAAGATGCGGGTGCCGCGCGGGTTGTTGTCCTTGTCGATGATGACCATCGCGTTGCGGTCAAAGCGCAGGATCGAGCCGTCCACACGACGGATCGGGTGGGAGGTGCGCACGATCACCGCGCGGACGACTTCACCCTTCTTCACGGCGGCCGTCGGGGTGGACTCGCGCACGTGGGCGGTGATGATGTCGCCCACATAGGCGAAGCGGGTGTTTTTCTTGCCGAGCACGCCGATCATCGTGGCAAGCCGGGCGCCGGTGTTGTCAGCCACCGGGATTGAGGACTCCATTTGCAACATAAGCTGTTTCTCCTGGTCAGGTTAAAGGGTTCAATTTGCGGCTTAGTGCTTCTGCACTTCGATCAGCTCCCAGCGCTTCAGCTTGGAAAGGGGGCGGGTTTCGGCGATGAGCACCTTGTCGCCTTCCTTGGCCAGGCCCTTTTCGTCATGGGCGTAGAACTTGGAGGTCTTGCGCACGATCTTCTTGAAGATCGGGTGCGGAACGCGGCGTTCAACTTTGACGACGATGGTCTTCGTCATCTTGTCGGACACCACGACGCCGACGCGTGTCTTGCGGACGGGTGTTTTTTCGGGGGCTGCAGGGGCTGCTGCGGTGGGCTCGCTCATGATAGGGGAAATGCTTCAGGGGTTGATGACCGGATCAGGCGGCCTTCTTGGCGGCTGCTGCGCGGGCGCGCTCGGTGATGATGGTTTCAATCCGGGCGATCTCGCGGCGGATGTGCGTCAGACGGGCGGGATTTTCAAGCTGGCCGCCACCGGCGCTCTGCTGCACGCGCAGATTCAGCGCTTCCTGCTTCAGTTCGCGACGGCGGGCGGAGAGTTCTTCCACAGACGATTCACGGAGTTCTTTGATCTTCATAATTCAGTTCGCGGGGCGCGTTGTTTATTTGTGGAGGCTTTCGCGGCTCACGAAGCGGCAGCGGATGCCGAGCTTCGTGGCGGCCAGGCGGCACGCTTCACGGGCGGTGGCTTCATTCACACCGGAGATTTCAAACAGCATGTGGCCCGGCAGGACCACGGCCACCCAGAATTCGGGGGAGCCTTTGCCTTTGCCCATTCGGACTTCCGGCGGGCGCTGCGTCACGGGCTTGTGCGGGAAAATGCGGCAGAAAACCTTGCCTTTGCGCTTCAGGAAGCGGGTGATGGCGACGCGGCAGGCTTCGATGTGGATGTTCTTCACCCAGCCGCGCTCAAGCGTCTGAAGGCCGAAGTCACCGAAGTCCAGCTTGTTGCCGCTGGTGGCGTTGCCGCCGCGGTTGCCGCGCTGCGATTTGCGATATTTTACTCTGCTTGGAAGAAGGGCCATAAGTCTAGGTCCGGGAAAAGTTTGTGTTCAGTGAATCTGGCAGGTTAGGCCTGAGCGGCAGGAGCCGGGGCGCCACCACCCTGCGGGCGGCGGTCACCACCACGGGGGCCGGGGGCGCCTGGACGGCGGTCACCACGGTCGTCGCGGCGCGGGCGGCGCTCGCCGGAAGGACGGGACACGCCTTCAGGAGCATTGCCACGGTTCATCCAGCACTTCACGCCGATGATGCCATAAACGGTGCGGGCTTCGGCAAAGCCATAGTCGATCGGGATACGCAGGGTCTGCAGCGGCACCTTGCCCTGGCGGTACCACTCGGCGCGGGCGATGTCAGCACCACCGAGACGGCCGGCGCAGCGGAGACGGATGCCGTCGGCACCCATGTCCATGGCGGTCTGCACGGAGCGCTTCATCGCGCGGCGGAAGGAAATACGGCGCTCAAGCTGAACGGCCACGGCTTCTGCGACGAGCTGGGCGTCGAGCTCAGGCTGCTTGATTTCGAAGATGTCAATTTTGACCTGCTTGCCACCGCACATTTCGGAAACCTTCTGGCTCATCACGTCGATTTCCTGGCCTTTGCGGCCGATGACGAGGCCCGGACGGGCGGTGTGCAGCGCGTACCACTTGGAGCGCCAGTCTTTGGTGACTGCGAGGCGGAAGCCGATCGGATTTACTTTCTGTCCCATAAAGTGAAGAGGTGCGGTTCGGTGGCGTTGCGGTTATTCGGAAGCTTTCTTGGATTTCTCAGCCTTGGCCGCCTTCTTTTTGGCGGGGGCGCTGCGGCGGGCGGACTTTGGAGCCTTCTTCTCGCCTTCAGCCTTGGCTTCTTCAGCCTTCGGCGCGCCGATGATCACGGTGATGTGCGTCATGCGCTTCTTGATCGGAGCGGCGGATCCACGGGCGCGTGGCATGATGCGGCTCAGGGCGGGCCCTGGGGTCGCCACGGCGGACTGGACGATGAATTCGGAGGCATCCTGCTCGTGGTTGTTCTCGGCGTTCGCGATCGCGGAGCGCAGAGTCTTGCCCACAAGGAAGGCGGCTTTTTTCGGGGTGAAGTCGAGAACGCTCAGCGCCTGGGAGACGGGCATGCCGGTGATGGCACGGGTGACCTGACGGGCTTTCTGCGAGGAGATCCTGGCGTATTTGAGGACGGAGCGGACGGACATAAAGCGAGGGGGGTTCTTGACTTCGTTTAGAGAGATTTGTTGAGATCGACACGACCCCGGTCACCGACGCGGACGGGATCATTCGCAGTGGCCAGTTCCTGGACCACGGCGCCACAGACAGAGTTGCGGACTTCAGTGACGAGCACCTTGGCGATGGGCTTGTCTTCGCGGTAAATTTCAAAGGGCATGCCGGGCTTCACGCCATCCTTAGCTCCGATGGAGAGGACGGCGATGCCGAGCTCGCTCTTCATGCTGACGACACGGGCGTTCTGCAGGTCACCCACGGCCTGGCCGTTCTGACCACCACCGGCTTTCACCAGGGCGGCGTCCGCCTGCGTGATCGCCTTGTTCAGGCGGTCGGCGGCGGCAGGGTCGGCGTTCTGCGCGGTCTTCATCAGGCCCATGCCGGACTCGGCCAGTTCAATCAGGGCATTGGCGAGTTCATCGCGCTGCTCCTTCATGATGCGCAGGTCGCTGAGGGCGGCGAGCAGGCGCTCCTGGGTCTGATCCTTGGAGTTTTCGAGGGCGCCGACTCCGAGACCTTCGAGCAGGCCGCGCAGCTTTTCATAGCGCTCCTTGAGCTCGTTGGTTTCAGCATTGGCGGCGGCGGCGCTCTGGGCCAGGGCGTCGTTCTTGTCCTTGGCGGCAAGAAGCTGGGCGTCCTGGGCCTGGATCTTCGCGGCGGCCACCTGCAGGGAGATGTGCAGCTCCTGGTTCTCGAGCTTGTCATCCGCGCGCAGGCCGGTCACGCCCGCTGCCAGAAGCAGCGAGAGAGTGGTGCCGGTGATGGATGCGCGGAGTGACATGATAAACTCGATGCTCAGGAATTACTTGGCGGCCTTGACGGTGACGGCACCGTGAGACTTGAAGAGACGGGTCAGGGCAAATTCACCCAGACGATGGCCCACCATGTTTTCGGTGACATACACGGACACGAAGTCCTTGCCGTTGTGAACGAGGAAGGTGTGGCCCACCAGGTCAGGAGTGACCATGGAGGAGCGTGCCCAGGTCTTGATGGGGCGTTTCTGCTTGGCGTCGTTGAGCTTGTCCACCTTGTCGAGGAGGGCCTGCTGAACGAAGGGGCCTTTTTTGAGGGAGCGTGCCATGATAGTGCGTCTGTGAGGAATGGATTACTTCTTGGCGTTGCGGCCCTGGATGATGAGCTTGTTCGTCGCCTTCTTCTTGTTGCGGGTCTTCTCACCCTTCGCGTGGCCCCAGGGGCTCAGAAGGTGCTGACGACCACCACCGGACTTGGACCGGCCTTCACCACCACCGTTCGGGTGGTCGATCGGGTTCATACACATGCCGCGCACGGTCGGGCGGGTGCCCTGCCAGCGGGTGCGGCCCGCCTTGGCGCTGACCACGTTCATGTGCTCAATGTTGCCGACCTGGCCGATCGTGGCGTAGCACACGGCGAGGATCTTGCGGATTTCACCGGAGGGCATGCGCACCAGGGCGAAGTCACCTTCACGGTTGGAGAGCACTGCGGCTTGACCTGCAGCACGGGCGACGACGCCGCCTTTGCCGGGGGAAAGCTCGATGTTGTGGATCGAGGTGCCGAGAGGGATCTTGCTCAGAGGAAGGGCGTTGCCCACTTCAGGAGCGGCCTTCTCGCCGGCCATCACCGAAGCACCAACCGCCAGAGCGTTCGGAGCCAGGATGTAGGCGCGCTGTCCGTCCTTGTATTCCACGAGGGCGATGCGGGCGGAGCGGTTCGGATCGTACTCGATGCCGACCACCTTGGCGGCTTCGTCACGACGGACGCGCTTGAAGTCGATGAGACGGTAACGCTTGTCGTGACCACCGCCGATGTGACGGCAGGTGATGCGACCAGTGTTGTTACGGCCACCGGACTTGCGGAGGGCCACGGTGAGGCTTTTCTCCGGAGAGTGCTTGGTGATCTCGTCAAACGAGTTCCACTCTTTGTAGCGGTTGGTGGGCGTGGTAGGCTTGAATGTTTTCAGCGCCATGACGGTAGGATGAGTTAAAGGGTTGCGTGCCTGAGCCTGGGTTTACGCGAGGTCGAACTTCTCGCCGTCCTTGAGACGGACGATGGCTTTCTTCCAGTGATTGGTGCGGCCGTAGTCGGCGCGGCGTTCACGACGGGCCTTCCCGTCATAGTTCGCCGTGCGCACACCGGTGACTTTTTTGCCAAAGAGCTTTTCGATGGCCTGCTTGATGTCGATCTTGGTGGCATCGACATCGACGGAGAACACGTACTCGTTGTTCTTTTCGCCCAGCAGCGTGGCTTTTTCGCTGAGACGGATGGTTTTGATGACTTTATGAAGGTCTTTCATGATCAGGCGGTCCTCTTGGCAAGGGTTTCAAGGGCGTCTCCGGTCACCACCACGCTGCGGTAGCGGAGGAGGTGTTCGGCGTTCACTTCGTCAGCGGAGATGAGCTGGACGTTCTGGACATTGCGGCCGGCGCGGAAGGTGAGCTCGTCAAAGCCTTTGCCGATGAGCAGCACGTTCTTGGCGGTGGTCAGGCCGTTCACAGCGGCGATGAAGCTCTTCGTCTTGCCATCAGCCACGGCAAAGCTGCCGGTGGTGAGCACTTCCCCGTCCAGGATGCGGGCGGTCAGCGCGGCGCGGAGCGCCAGCTTGCGGGTGTTCTTCGTGGTCTTCTTGGCCCACACGGTCGTGTTGCGGGGACCAAAGACGACACCACCACCGCTCCAGATGGGGGAGCGCTTGGAGCCCATACGGGCGTTGCCGGTGCCCTTCTGGTTCCACAGCTTCTTGCCGGAGCCGGAAACTTCGGAGCGGTTTTTGGTGTGGGCGTTGCCCTGACGGCGGTTGGCACGGTAGGCCACCAGCGTGTCGTTCAGAGCCTGGGAGCCTTTATAGCCCTCGGTCAGTTGGATGTTGGCCGCCTTGGCGGCGTCGGCTGAGAGAATGGTCGCGGACATGATTCAGTTCCTCGTGGTTATTTCTTGGCGACGGCTTTTTTGCCGGGGCGCACCACAACGATGCTGCCAGTGTTGCCGGGGAGTGCGCCTTTGATGAGCAGGATGCCTTCTTCGGGGCGGCTCTGCACGACCACCAGGTTCTGGGTGGTGCAGCGGGTGGTGCCGTCATGGCCGGGCATCTTCTGATTCTTCCACACGAGACCGGGGGTCAGACGGCAGCCGATGGAGCCGGTTCGGCGATGCATCATGTGACCGTGGGAGGCAGGCTGGCCGGAGAAGTTCCAGCGCTTGACGACGCCCTGGAAGCCCTTGCCCTTGGTGTTGCCGATGACGTCAACCACCTGGCCGTTGCTGAAAAGGCTCGCGTCGAGCTTGGCGTCAGCAGCAGGAAGCTGGTCGTCGCTGGCAAGACGGAATTCTTTGACGATGCGCTTGGCCGTGGTGCAGCCGTGCTTCTTGAAGTGGCCCAGCAGCGGCTTGCTGACGCGGGAATCCTTCAGCTGGTCGCCGTAGCCAACCTGCACTGCGCTGTACTTGTCTTTGCCATCGCTGCGCTTCACCTGAAGAATGGTGTTGCCGCTGACATCAACGACCGTGACGGAGATTGCGTCGCCCTTGGCGTCGTAAACCTTGGTCATGCCGAGTTTTTTACCGATCAATCCGAGACTCATGAGTGTGTCCTCCTGGTTTAAAAAAGTGAAGATCGCTTAGATCTTGATGGTGATGTCCACGCCGGAAGGAAGGTTGAGCTTCTTCAGCTCGTCCACGGTGCGGGAGGTGGGGTCAACGATGTCCAGCAGGCGCTTGTGCGTGCGGATTTCAAACTGGTCCATCGACTTCTTGTCCACGTGCGGGGAGCGGTTCACGGTGAACTTCTCGATGCGGGTCGGCAGCGGGATCGGGCCGGCAACACGGGCCCCGGTGCGCTTCGCGGTTTCGACGATGTCGGCGGTGCTCTTGTCGAGCACGCGGTAGTCATAGGCGCGGAGGCGGATTCTGATGCGTTGATTATTCATGACGATGGTCCGTGGGAGATGGGGTTTCAGTGCGCTTGGCGTTATGCCTTGGAGCCTCCGCGCTGCTCGACGATCTGCTCAACAATCTGCTGCGGCACCTGCTCAAAGTGAGAAGGCTGCATGGAGTAGCTGGCGCGGCCGGAGGAAAGGGTGCGGATGGCGGTGGAGTAGCCGAACATTTCGGCCAGGGGAACTTCAGCGCGCAGGATCGCGGTGGTGCCGCGGCTGTCCATGCCCTGAATCTTGCCACGGCGACGGTTAAGGTCACCCATGATGTCGCCCTGGTAATCTTCCGGTGTGGAGGCTTCCACGGCCATGATCGGCTCAAGCAGGATGCACTTCGCTTTCTTGAGCGCGTCCTTCACGGCGAAGATGCCGGCCATCTTGAACGCGTTTTCGTTGGAGTCCACTTCGTGGCTCGAACCATCGACCAGGTCGATGTGCATGTCGATCACCGGGTAACCGGCGATGATGCCGTTGAGAGCGGCTTCGATGCAGCCAGCCTTTGCAGGGTTGATGAATTCTTTCGGAATGGTACCACCGACGACCTTGTTTTCGACGACGATGCCGGAGCCCTTCTCACCAGGGCGAACCTTGATGACGACGTGGCCGTATTGACCGCGGCCACCGGACTGCTTGACCAGCTTGCCTTCGCCGTCGGCTTCCTTCGTGAGGGTTTCGCGGTAGGCGATCTGCGGCTTGCCGGTGTTGGTTTCCACCTTGTGCTCGCGCTTGAGGCGGTCGCAAAGAATTTCCAGGTGAAGCTCGCCCATGCCGGCGATGATGACCTGGCCGGTTTCTTCGTCGGTCTTGACGAAGAAGGTGGGATCTTCTTCGGAGAGGCGCTGGAGGGCGTTGCCCATCTTTTCCTGGTCGCCCTTGGTCTTCGGCTCCACCGCCATCGAGATAACGGGTTCCGGGAAGGTTGGCGGCTCAAGCTGCACTTCGAGATCTTCATCACAGAAGGTGTCGCCAGTGCGGACGTCCTTCACACCCACGAGGGCGGCGATATCGCCAGAGTAGCAGGTTTCGATGTCCTTGTGGACGGCGGCCTGGATCTGGATGAGGCGGCCCACACGCTCAGACTTGCGGGTGCGGGGATTGTAGATCGTGTCACCCTTGGAAACCTTGCCAGAATACACGCGGAAGAACACGAGACGGCCAAACTTGTCGGACCAGAGCTTGAAGCCGAGGGCGATGAACTTGCCGTTGTCATCAGGCTTGGCCTCAATGATGGTGTCTGGCTCATCAACGACGCTGCCCTTCTGGGGTTCGATGTCGAGGGGGCCGGGAAGGTAGTCGATCACGGCGTCGATCAGATACTGCACGCCCTTGTTTTTGAAGGCCGAACCACCCGCCATCGGGATGATCTTGTTGGCGATCACCGCGCGGCGGAGGCCCGCCTTGAGTTCCACGGGGCCGATGGGCTTCTCTTCGAGGAACATCATGCCCAGCTCTTCGTCAGCGCTGCAGACGGCGTCCAGAAGCTCGTCATAGGCAGCCTTGGCGGTGGCCACTTCGTCACCTTCCAGGTCACGCACGTTGTACTTGGAACCAAACTTTTCATCGTCAGAATAGATGATGGACTTCTGGTTCACCACGTCGATCTGGCCGATGAGATGCTCTTCAGCGCCGATCGGGATGAGGATCGGGTAGGCAGGGGCGCCCAGCTTGGTGCGGACGTCCTTCACCACGTTGGCGAAGTTGGCGCCGGTGCGGTCCATCTTGTTCACGAAGGCGATGCGAGGCACACCATACTTTTCAGCCTGGCGATACACCGTTTCAGACTGGGGCTGCACGCCGGCCACGCCGCAGAGCACGAAGATCGCGCCGTCGAGCACGCGCAGGGAACGTTCCACTTCAGCGGTGAAGTCCACGTGTCCGGGGGTGTCGATGATATTCACGCGGATGTCTTCCATTTCGCGGGACTTATAAATGCCGGCTTCCTTGAGCTGCTTCCAGCGGGCGGTCACGGCAGCGGAGGTGATGGTGATGCCGCGCTCTTTTTCCTGCTCCATCCAGTCGGTGGTCGCAGCGCCGTCATGCACTTCGCCGATCTTGTGGATCATGCCGGTGTAGAACAGAATACGCTCGGTCAGAGTCGTCTTGCCCGCGTCGATGTGGGCGCAGATCCCGATGTTGCGGGTGCGCTCAAGTGGGTATTCGCGGTTGGGGGAATTGGGGTTCGACATGGGGTCGGAAAAACGAAAAGTGGACGGAAAGAGTAAAGTGGAAACGATTAGAAGCGGAAGTGGGCGAAGGCGCGGTTGGCCTGGGCCTGCTTGTGAACGTCGTCGCGCTTGCGGACGGCATTCCCCTGCCCCTGCGCGGCGTCCTTCAGCTCATTGGCGAGGGCGCGGTGCATGGCCTGGCCTTTGCGGCCGCGGGCAAAGCCGACGATCCAGCGCATGGCGAGGGATTCCTGGCGGCGGGGAGAAACTTCGAGCGGCACCTGGTAGGTGGCACCACCCACGCGGCGGGCTTTGACTTCCACGCGTGGCTTGGTGTTTTCGATCGCGCGGTTGAAGAGCTCAAGAGGATCGACGCTGTCGGTCTTGTCATTGAGAGCCTCGATGGCGGAATAGACGATGCGCTCGGCGAGCGACTTCTTGCCATCCAGCATGATGTTGCTGATGAGAGCGGCAACGAGTTCGCTGTCGTAGCGGCTGTCCTTGCGGACCTCTTTGTTATAAACGCGTTTTCTGCGGGCCATGACGGTAGGAGATAAAGGGTGGGGTCAGAGAAAATGATTATTTCTTCTTCGCGGCAGCGGCGGCGGCACCAGCCTTCGGACGCTTTGCACCGTACTTGGAGCGGCCACGACGGCGGGCGTCAACGCCAAGGCAGTCAAGCGTACCGCGGACGATGTGGTAACGCACACCGGGCAAGTCTTTCACACGACCACCACGGACGAGCACGATGCTGTGCTCCTGAAGATTGTGACCTTCACCACCGATGTAGGCGATGACTTCGTAGCCGTTGGTCAGACGCACCTTGGCCACTTTACGCAGAGCGGAGTTGGGCTTCTTCGGTGTGCGGGTCATCACCTGAAGGCAGACGCCGCGACGCTGCGGGCACTTTGCAAGCGCAGGAGACTTCGACTTTACCGCTTTGTCTTTGCGGCCGTGTCTGACGAGTTGATTGATGGTGGGCATGGTGTGAAAGAGCTGTAAACCTTGGCTTTTATCGAAGCCAGTTTCGGGGGACAGCGCGCCATGCTCACTCTGAGCACACGCAGACTTTTCCGGTTCTGGTTCCGATAATAAAGACCCTCCGTGGAGGGTCTTAGTTTGCCAGCATCGTGGGGGATGGCTGGGCCTTGGGAGCGCGCATTCTGGCGAGTCCCCAACTTCCCGCAAGCGGTATTTGAGGTTTTTTGAAATAATTATTCACATTTCCCCCAGTTGTTCACCGCCGCGCGCCTCGTTTTACGCCTCCTGCACGTACATTTGCACCACTGCTACTTTACGCCACACTGCCAGCCCATGCGCACGCTCCTCTGCCTTCTGCTCCTTTCGGCCTCCCTCCTGACGGCGCAGCAGCCTGCCGCACCAGCAGCGCGCAAGCTCGAGTCCCTCCTACTCATGCCAGAGCCCAAGGCCATGCGCGGGCCTTACTCCATCACCCTGGCGAATTCGCAGCAGACCGTGTTCACGTTCTATCGGGAGTCTCCCTCCGGTCTCAATGGCGTGGAGGCCCACTCCGCGGAGACTTTCACCAAGCTCGGCCTCAGCGCCGACTCCTTTGCCGCTCGCGCCAAAGCAGCCGCCGACAAACGCCTGCTGCAGCTCAAGCCGGAACTCATCAAGGGTGATGACGGCAGGATCGCCTACGCCGTCTATCGCGGCGAGTCCCCGCTCTACGCCACCCTGCTCCTCGCCCCTTCCCTGCCCAAGATCTTTGCGGAACTCTTTGGCCCCGAAATCTGGGTCGCCGCCCCGGACCGCCACGCTCTCTACGTCTTCCCCGCCAAAGCCTCCCTGCTCGATGAATTCGCCGCCGACCTCGCCGACCGCTACACCACGGATGCCTTCGCCGCGAGCTGCGAAATCTTCTCCCTCAAGGCAGGCGCGGAGCCCCACGTCGTCGCTTCATTCGCCGGGGAGGAGTAGGCTTTCCGGTTGGCTCTCATACCACGACTCATTGAAAACGGGTCTGTTTCTCACACTGGCGGAACCGGCTGGCAGTTCACCACCGAGGATGCATGCATCAAGCTCAAGCGACTCCGCCCCTCTGCTTGCTGGCATGAGCCACCAGTGGCCATCGAGCACACCAGGTCTTCCGTGCCCTTTCACCGCACCTCGGCGGCATTCAGAAAGTGCTCCACAGCCCACGGCCCCTGAGTCCCAGCCTGGCTCTCAGACAGGGTTCGGACGCCCCCCTTGGCCCCTGCGACTTCCACGGATTCCCCACCCTCTCCCCGGAGCCCGGACGCAGGTACGGCAGCAGCCCACAGCCCATCCATCCCGGTCGCTCCAGAATGGCTCACGCGCCCCGGCGGCTTCACCGCTTCAGCACGGCTTTCCGCCGCCGGCGCCCCCTTGGTCACAGCCACATCAGCGGCCGCAACCGCAGGAGCAGACACAAAACGAGCCGCCTTGTCATTCGCAGGCACCACCTCAGGTGGCGGCTGCCTCTTCCCTTCTGGCACTCGGGGCATAGCAGAAGGAGCGCCAGACCTCGGCACGGCCCCAGGCGCCGCAGCGATCATGCCCCCCGTGTCCGCCCCCTTCCCATCAGCAGGCACGGCCGCGCGCATTTCACAATTGCTGCGGGAAAGATCATAGCTCGACACACGCCGCGGCAGCGCCACCTGCGCCACCGTTCCCTGGCTGGCCTCTCCACCACCGCTCGCAGACGAAAAACGCCCGTCGCGTCCGATGTTAAACACGTCAAACTCCGTTCGGGCATAGCCCCCCACGTCAGGAACCACCAGGCCCGCACGGAAAAACTCCACCAAGCTCCCTGTTTGATACAGCGGCACTTTCCCACCCAGCACTTTCCCGTGCATCACCTCAGTCTGATTTCGTGGCAGCGCGCATCCACTCATCACCCCAGGCAGGACAACCAGGATCAAAGCAAGCCAGGGGCGCATCTGGATAAAAAGAATGAGGAGTGTGAAAAGGTGTAGATTGACCGTCAGGCCAGCCCAGTTCGTCCTCCCACCGCTTCGCGCGCCTGGGAGGGAGGTGCAGGTCAATACTTGACCCGGCCAAAAGGACCTCCGTAGCCACTCCCGCTTCCAGAGCCCCCGCTTCCAGAGCCCCCAGAGCCCTTCGGCGCGCAGTCCAGGTACGAGTTCGGCGGCGGACAATACGTCCCCTTCGGCGTCGGGCAGTACGTTGACTTAGGCTGTGAGAAAGAGCCCGAATTCGAGTAGGAATTCGAATTCGCGTTCGCGTTCGAAGTTGAATTCGAATACGACTTCGAGGTCGAGTTCGAGTGCGAATTGGACGTTGACGTCGAATTGCTCGAACTCGTCCCACCAGTCGCGCTAGCAGACCCACCCGTGGCGCTTGCCGAGCCGCCATCCGCATAGGCGGTGGACGTCGCCAGCGGGCCCCCTCCCGAAATGCCAATCTTCACCCCCCGGAACCAAGCCATTCCGGTCAGCAGGCTGCCCGCTCCCCCGATCAAGTCTCCCGTCCCGCTCATCAGCTGATAAAGCGCCACGGAACCCGGAATCTCTCCAGTAAGATAACTCTTCGGCACCGCCACGAGCCCGATAGGCATCTGCTCACGGCACGCCGGGGTCTGGGTCTGCCGCACGCAGATCTGCCGGTCAGGGTACAGCCTCAGGAACTCAAACTCCGCCTGCGTCCACCCCCGCAGCCACCCCGCCGAGAGCCCCCCGGCTTTCAGATCATTGTAGGTGGCCATCACATAAATCGGCATCGCACCTCCCGAAGGCATCCCACGAATGATATTCGCGCTCGGAGGCGGAACGGCACAGTTCGAGAGGCTCAGGGTCAATGTCAGCGCGAACGCAAGGCGGCAGAGGATGGATTTAAGAGAGCACATGGAAAAGAGATAATTATCAATACCGACTCTAGCTAACGATACCATTATCGCCAATGGAATTACAGTATGAATCAATATTCTTACAATTTATATTCTTTTCATTATTGCACCTCAAATACCCTCCCCACAGCAACTCATAGCCCTTTTGGGACTAGCAGAAGCAGAGCACGGCTCCGCCACATCCCCTCCCCCGGCAAAAGAGTCACGCCACACAGGTCTCCCATTTGGCCGACGCCCCCCTTCCTTCCATTTCACCGCCCTTCCCAAGTGGTCGAGAATAGCTCCAACCACACCACCCCCGCCACACCGCCTCACGGCCCGTCGAAAATCACCCCATCATCCGCGGCCGCCTCTTTCGCCGCCCCCTTCTTGTGCTCCAGCCCCTCCGCGCGGCGGCGGCGCGCTTCCGCAAAGAACTCCTTCAAAATCCGCACACAATCATCATTCAGCACCCCCGGCGTAATCTCCGTGCGGTGATTCAAATTCGGCGCCTGCAGCAGATTCCAAAACCCGCCCGCGGCCCCGCCCTTCACATCCGGACAGCCGAAAACAACCCGGCGCACGCGGCAGTGCATGATCGCCCCGGCGCACATCGGGCACGGCTCCTTCGTCACGTAGAGGTCGCAGTCCGTCAGCCGCCAGTCCCCCAGCGCGCTCTCTGCCTGCGTCAGCGCCAGCATCTCCGCATGCGCCGTGGCATCCTTCAGCGTCTCCACCTGGTTCCACGCCCGGCCAATGACGCTCCCCTGGTGCACGATCACCGCGCCGATCGGCACCTCGTCCTGCTTCGCCGCCTTGCGCGCCTGCCGCAGCGCCTCGCGCATGAAGTGTTCGTCGTCGAAGGGGTTGATGATCATGGATTCGCTCACGCCCGTTTTATAAACGCGGTCCGTATCAACTCAAACCTTGAACTTTAAACCGTGAACCTTATCTCAGGTCATGCATCACAGCACAAACCTCATCCTCCCTTCCCTGCTCGCCTCTGACTGGTCGCACATCGACGCCGAAGTCAAGCGCGCCGCAGCCGCCGGGGCGCAGTGGCTGCACCTCGATGTGATGGACGGCAGTTTTGTGGATAACATCTCCTTCGGCCCCCAGATGGTGCAGGTGGTGCGCAAATGCACCGACCTCTACCTCGACGTGCATCTCATGATCCACCGTCCGGACCACTACCTGGAGCGCTTCATCAAGGCGGGGGCGCAGAACATCACCATCCACGTCGAGGCAAACTACGACACCAGCGTGGCCGAAACTCTCAAGCGCATCCGCGCCGCCGGCGTCCACTGCGGCCTCGCCCTGCGCCCCGCCACCCCCTTTGAAGCCGCCCTCCCCTACGTCAACGACATCGACCTCCTCCTCGTGATGACCGTCGTCCCCGGCTTCGGCGGCCAGCCCTTCATGGAAAAGGAGACCATGCCCAAGCTCGCCGCCGCGCGCGACTACCGCGACGCCCACGGCCTGAACTTCCACCTCGAAGTGGACGGCGGCATCTACACCAACACCGCCCCCATCGCCCGAAAGCACGGCGCCAATCTCTTCGTCTGCGGCACCTCCTCCTTCGGCCCGCCAGACATGAACCAGTCCATGCGCGACCTCGCCGCCTCCGTGTCGTAACGTCCCTCCGCAGCAAGCCCCTGCGCCCCCCTCTAAAATCAACAATCCTTGTTCATCAATCGTCAATCACGCACACCCAAGACGTGCTGACGCCATGGAACCCGCGCGCACGCCCCAGCCCCTTCGCCGCTGATTCATTCCCTAGTCAATTTGAATCCGCTTCTCCGCTTTGCGCTCCGGATCCTCGGCCTTCTGTGGCGTTTCGCCCGGCTTGCTCTCCTCTCTTTTCTTCCACCCGTCGGCCAGGGCTTCGGCCGCTTTGATTTGCTCCGGTGTCATGGAGAGCTCCAGCGTGGCCTGATGTGCATCGGCAGTTTTGTTGCCCTGCATGGCCGCCAGGTGGATCCACATCCACGCCTGCACGAGGTCTTTTTTCACGCCATCGCCGTTTTCGTAGCGCAGGCTCAGCCACAGTTGCGCCTTGGCATAGCCCCGCTCAGCGGACTGGCGGAAATACTGAGCCGCCTTGGCTGCGTCCTTGGGGACTCCATCCCCGTTCAAACAGGTCGCGCCCAGGTAATAAATGGCCATGGCATCTCCCTGGTCTGCTGATAGACGCAGCCACTTTAATGCCTCGGTCGCATCTTTGGCTGTGCCTGCACCCCTCAGGCAGCACTCGCCTAAAAGGGCCTGGGCAGGAGCATTGCCATGCGCGGCTGCCGGGCGAAACTACTTCACGGCCTCAGTCTCATTCTCCGCTACACTCCGCTACACTCCGCTACACTAAATGCCAGGCATTTTGTTGACATCGCTTTTGCTTTGCGCCTTTATTCCCCACCATGAATCCCACTCAACACACTGATCCCCAGCGTTCCCCGCTCGAAGAGCAGCTCGTCGGTGTGAACGCCAAAACCGGCCTCTATCCCGGCGCGCGCTCCTGGTCTGGCGGGCGGCGGCGCATTCTCGGCAAAGGCCCCCTCGAATCCTACTGCTACCACGTCATGTCACGCACATGTGGCGGCGAGGTGCATTTCGATGACGTCGAAAAAGAAGCCCTCCGCCGCGTCATCTGGCGCATGGCTGAATTCTCCGGCATCAAGATCGTCACCTACTGCCTCATGGGCAATCACTTCCACCTCCTCGCCGAAGTTCCCCATCGCCAGACCTGGCTCCAGCGCTTCGACGGCCCCGATGGCGAAACAAAACTCTTCGGTCACCTCAGCATCCTCTACAGCAAAACCTACCTCGGCATGCTGCGCGACGAACTCTCCGACCTCCGCCAGCGCGGCATGCACGCCATCGCCACCCAGCGCATCGAAGCCCTCAAAAAACGCTTCTGCGACCTCTCCCTGTTCGTCAAAGAAATCAAAGAACGCTTCAGCCGCTGGTACAACAAACGCCGCGGCCGTCGCGGCACCCTGTGGATGGACCGCTTCAAAAGCGTCCTCGTCGAAGGCGAAGGCGAGCCCCTGCGCACCATGGCCGCCTACATCGATCTCAATCCCCTGCGCGCCGGACTCGCCCAAGACCCCAAGGACTACCGCTGGTGCGGCTACGCCGAAGCCCTCAGCGGCAGCCGCCGCGCCCAGCGCGGTCTCTGCAAAGCCCTCGGCAAACCTGTGGACGGCTGGCGGAGCGCCGGCGCTGCGGAAGCCTACCGCTGCCTGCTCCACGAAGAAGGCCGCGAGGTGAAGGATGCTCAAAATGAGAACGTGGTGGAACGTGGTATCACCATGGAGTCAGCGCGGGCGGTGCTGAAGGCACGTGGAAAACTGAGCCCCGCGGAGATGATCCGCCTGCGCGTGCGCTATTTCAGCGATGGCTTGGTGTTGGGCAGCAAGGAATTTGTGGAAGGCATCTTCGCCGCGCAACGCGAGCAGTTCAGCCCCCGGCGCAAGCAGGGTGGCCGGCGCATCACGGCGTCCGCCGCACCGTTCTACACACTGCGCCATCTGCGCCTCAAACCATTCGGCTGATCTGCCTTCACCTCGCCCCCCCCGGGCACGGACAGCCAATGAGTGATATGGCGGCCTCCATCCCATCGGGTAGGAGGCGGGGTTGCCCCCGCCGTCCTCCCACACCACCGGACGTGCGGTTCCGCATCCGGCGGTTGAGTTGAAGAGTTTGTGTTCATGGTCTGACCTGACGCTGCCAACGTTGGATGGTTTCGAGCAGGAACACCAGGCTGTGCTGGCGGAACC
>NZ_JBGAFO010000009.1:0-369598 GCF_044227185.1 Prosthecobacter sp.
GGGGCGACCGCATTTTGAGGTTGTTCCCATCCACCCATCTCGCTGCGCTCGCTGTCTGGATGGGAACAACCTCAAAATGCGGAGCACGCAGTGTAACCTATGTTCCCGGTCAGAGTGTAACCCATGTTCCAGTTCAAACCGCTGTGCGACAGCTTTCAGGAAATGGGGTCAGTGTGCAAATTTCTGACAAAATTCTGAGAGGATTTCATGTGTCTAACCGAGGTTGATTCAGGAAGTCGCGGAGGAGGCGGGGGGCTTGTCGCAAAGCTTTATTTCGATCGAAGCGGCGCAGATGCTGGCTGACGTTGGCGGCGGATTTCATCGCCAGGTGCTCTGCCAGCCAGGTTTGTGAGACGATGGTGCGCCGCCACAGCAGGTCTGCCAGCAGCAGCTTGCCGGGGTGCGATCCTTTCAGGTCTGCCAGCTCGGCGCTGTTGATTCCGGCAGCCCTGAGCCCTTGCTCCAGCCACGCCTCAGCCTGCTGCTGCCCGTGGGCTTTGACGTGGGTATCCGACTGGTAGATGCGAGATTTCGGGGCGCCCTTCTTGATGGCCGCCCCGGCCAGCCTGCGCATGGCCTCACCAAAGGCTTGACTGCCCCAATACCACCCGCGCCGCAGGTGGCTGGCCCGTGCATCCACCTCGGCGGCCTGGGGAGGGACGCCGCAGTTTTTCATCTCTTCGCTCGTCGCACGGCGGTCCAGGCGTTCGATCATCTGACGCCGGCCGGTGGTGGTGTCTGCGAGGCCAAAGGCTTTGAGGCCGCAGTCGGCGGCGAGCCACGGGGCACGCCTGGCGGGAGTGAGTGCATAGCCGCCGGCGAGGCTGCTCCAGGGGTAGTCCAGCACGCTCTGCCTCGCCTTGGGCTGGATCATCCGCGCCCGCACCGGATTGAGGTGGATGTAGTCCATCAGCGTCTGGTAGTGGTAGCGGTCGTCCCCCTCCACCACGACGGCTTTGTAACGGTCCCCAAACAGGCGGCCCCACTTGCGGTGCCGCACGTTGTAGCGGCGCGTGAGGGTGTTCTGCAGCCAGGACATGCCTGCGACCAGATTCGACTCGGGGGTCTGGAGAAAGAGGTGATAGTGGTTGCCCATGAGCACCCAGGCATGCACGCGCCAGCCGGTCACCTCGCAGGCCTGGGCAAGGGTGTGGAGAAAGAAGCGGCGGTCATCGTCATCGTGAAAGATGGGCTCCCTGCGGTTGCCCCTGGCCATGACGTGATAATACGCCCCCTGCAGACTGGATGCGAATGCTGCGTGCCATGGCCACCCGCATATCAGGAGGCGGAAATTTTGTCAAGAATTTGCACACTGCCCCGGTTTCCTCGTTTCCCATGTTGCCGGTCCAAAACGACCCTGTTTCGGGCGAATGGGCTCATTCTTTGCGTTTTTTGAGCAGTTGCCAAAGTATTATTGCGGCTGCACCAACGATGACGGACCACAAGAACCAGCGTGACTCTTTTTTGTCAAAACTGCTGGTCGTTGGTGCCGATGTGCTCTTGGCCTCAGGAGGCACGGTAGCGGTATCCTTCGACATCACCGGAACAGCCGGCTGAACCAACTGCCCAGGCGCTTCTTTTTTTTTATGCTGTAGGGCAGCAGTTCTTCCGCAGTGACTTTGGGCTTTCGATCGCTGAATGACCGAACCCAAGGACCGCCCCGGCTTTGCAACATGCCCCTGGCGTCCCCTCGGACACCTATCAATCTGTTTTTGCGGTCCTTCGCCCAAGCCGGAGTGTTTTTATCCGCGCGATAGTGAACCCAGCCGTCCGCCGTAGACTCAGTGACCGCCGCAATGATGACGCCTGCTTCATTGCCGTGTTGTTCATCGTCGATGTAAGACCACAGGGCTAAAACAATGTCTTCGGGCTGATACTGGTATTGAAATAATTTGGCATCTCCGTGCAACAGGGCGCGGTGCCAATAACTTCCATCGCCATCCCACCGCTTCTCAAACTTGACCTCAAGTGGCAGTGGAAGCTGAACAAAATCGCTCTGAATCTGGCGCAGTAGCGCATCAGTGGGCGGCGGCACCCCCTTGGGCCGCGGATTGTTCAGCCTTGAGTCATGGTCCTTACCCCAATGATCGTCAGCGTGAATGTGCAAGACGGTGGAGAGCCCTAGGCAAAGGAGGAGCAGGAGATGAGGAAAAGGTGTCTTCATGACGGATGGCTCATTGAGGTGGATGGGGTGGCTAGTGGTTTAATTTCCCGCGCTATTGGCTGGCGCGCGGGTTCATTTTTCACTTTTCTAATTCATTTGTTTCGATCCTTTTCAAGAAATTAGAAAAGCTTTCGGCAATAGGGAAATACTCCCCGCTATCAAAATAGCAGTAATATATCTTACCGTAGTCATTTCCGGAAACCTTCATGAGGTAGCCGTCATTACCTTCGCCAATTCCTATCACCCAAAAATCTGAACTGTTAATGCCACAAAACTTCAGTGTCTCTTCGTTTCCTTCCACAGCTTGAAAACTCGCTGTGGATGCGTCATGAAGCCCCATGCCACACAACCATTGAACACCAATTGCGCCATTGTCCGAAAATTGATCCGATGGATAGCGGCTTGCAACGGTATAATCGCAGTAAGGTGGCGCTAATTGACCTCCATTATTCGTCAAACAAAAATCGACATAGTCCGCAGGTGGAATGACGCATGTTTTTAAGGAGAAGCTATCAATTGAGCTGCGCTTACAAGGCGTATGTTTTATTATATATTCAATGATATGGCTCATATATTGGATTGAACGACTGGGGGAAATGGGGTCAGGAGGTGGGGGCAAAGGATGGATAAAACCACTCCACGCCTGTCTAGCCCCGGCAGCAGGCTGCAACGATCATTGAGGCTTGGCGCTCGCTTCATCGACACCCTTGCCGCACTCTGCCACGCATGAAAAGTCACGAAGAGCCATTTTTTATTTGTTCATTTAACTCCATTGCCATCGGTGAGCACTTCCTCCGTTATAGCCGATTTTTTTCATGATGGCAGCCAGGCGATAGTCGATTGTAATGTCATTGTCAGGGCCGCCTCCGTCAGTTTCGTCACCGCCACTAAAAAAAGCATCTTTAGCGCGGTTCTGAAAGAAGCTTTCTGCATGTTCTATCAACTCGTTCAAATCCTCTCCTTCATTTTTTCGCAAATGATTATAGGCCGTGTAAGTCTTAACAGCTAAAGTGGCGCGCTTGTTCTGTTTCAACTGAGCCAACCCGGTGTTCCAAGCTGATTCGTCCCAATCTCTACAGAGACCATTGCCCAGCACTGCATCCAAAAGGCGATCCGATCTTAGATCATTAATTCTTAATGTTGGCAGCGGCAAATCGACCAAAAAACTGATGACCACCGCTTTTTCGATGGGGAGATCCTTTGAGCAATTATTTTCACTAAAACTCTCGATCGTTCTCACTCCCTCAGAAAGCTGACGAACGGCCTTCTTGAATGATTCCACGGGTGACATCAGCCCACAGCGCCATCCAATAAGCCCTTGCATGACAGAAGCGTTAAAAGCTTGGCCGATATTAAGGGTCGCAAGATAATAATTTTTAGATTTCACCGCTCCATCAACGCCCTTGGAAAACAAGGCGCATTGTTGCGCAAAAAAATCAATCATTTCGTTAGGTCGCATCGCCATATTTGCTGTCCACAAATCGCGGAGACATCCGGCCACCCAAGGGGGGATTCAAATAAAATCCGCTTCGATAAAAAGAAGCAAACCTGTCCAGGCGGCCTTCCTTCACTATGGGCCGGCTCGTGAGTGAAAAAGGCCGCCAGCCATGCAAGGCAAGCGGTTGCAACCATGCATTGAGCTCCTGACCAAACGTCCGGCGGAATGGACGGCGACGCGATAGCCGGCGTGGGCGGTGGATTGCCGCTGACAAATGCAGACGAGCTCGTTCCTTTCCTCAAGTTTTCGGTGGTCTTGGTCAGTTCCGCCCTCCAAGAGGCTTGGCGGCGCCTGCCGCAGCATCGGATGGGGCAGCGCTCGCGGCGGGCTTGGCAGACTGCAATGATCATACACGCTCAGCGATGAGTTCATCGACCCCATCTTACAGCACTGACCCATCCATGAAAAATCGCAAAGAACCAATAACTGAAAGTGCGGGCATGGGCAGGCTCAACCAGGCCGCCAGCGTCCCGTCTGCCGCCTCACGCCCTGCACGATCAGCCTTTACAATCATTTCACAGAGCTTTTGATCGACAAAATTTTCTGAACTGATCATGATCCGCGAAAATCATGCGAATCAGGAAAGCGCTGCTCCACCTTGAGATTCTTGCCAGTCTCTTGTGCGCCCTGCCCATGGCAGGGACTGCTGCTGAGCTTTCCGATGCCGGCCTCCGCGCCGGTCTCACCCAGCTCGCCACACTCCTCGCTGCGGACATACCCAAGGACGCGCGCTGGGTGCTCGTCGAAAGCCAGGACGGCAGGTTCGGCATTTTCACTGAGAGGGGGGAGGACGTCTTCCGCACCGAAGGCAACACCTTCCTTTTCAATGAAAAACCAGGCGTGGAGGCACGCTTGGTGTTCCTGTCCACCGGCACCATTTACCCCGTCAGGGCCGAGGATGCCTCGGAGGAGCGGGCTCCAGCCCAGAGACGCAGCGCGCCGGAGTTCCGCGCCACCTGGAAAAATGCCGATGTCTCCAAAGACGTCCAGGCCGCCGCGGAGTGGCTGAAAAAGGAGGCCGGACGTTCCGGCGGAAAGACCGCCAGCACTCCCTCCGCCTCCATCGATGATCTCCTTCAGTTGGAGGGCAATGGCAATCCAGACCAGCTACTCATGCATCAGCAGACCGCTCTTCTCTGGGCCGCCATCCTGCAGCACACCGGCCATGAGGCGGACGCCCTCACGCTCGCACGGGCGGCCCTCACCGGGGCCGATGACACGCGCCGCAAGCTCCTGCTCGATGGCTGCTTCAATCGCCGCGCGGACCAGGGCTTTTCCCAGGCGATGGAGGACTTTGGCAAGCAGCACGACTGGAACCGCCTCGCGGAGGCGCTCAATGCCTTGCTCACCCAATTCCCCATGGGCTGGCGGCAGCGCGATGCCGTGCGGGTGCTCCATCATAAAGTCGCGGCCCGCGCCAAACTCCCCCCGGTGCCCCCGCTCCAAACCACCCGCCCTCTGGCGGAGGCAGATCAGAAAGTCCTGCTCGCCTGGCTCCAAGACCTCGAAGCCGGCAAGCAGCTCGACTACTCCCGCTGGACCCTGCCTTCGCCGGCAAAGAACAACGGCGATGATGACGAAGATGAAGACTCTGGCGGAGATTCGGACCCCTTTGCCGGGAACCCGGCACACCCAGGCCGCGCCGCTGGCTTTCCCCGCAGCCACGGCCTCGCCGCCATCCCGCTGCTGGCGGCATTGCTCGCAGACGACACCATGACCCTCGTCAATCTCAACCAGGGCAGGCATTACGGCGGATACAGCCACAGCTTCGGAGGCGCGGAGCCGGATGCAGTCACCAAGCTCCAGCAGGCCTACAAGGCCTTGCCCAAGCCCCAGACCCGCGCCCAGCTCGCCTGGCATCTGCTGCAGCGCGTCCTTCCCAGCGATCTCGTCGGCTCAGATGAAGACAATCTCGCGGAAAAAGCTCCGGATGTCCTGAGCTGGTATGCCAGCGTCAAAGACGCCACCCCCGCGGACCTCGCCCTCGCCTATTTCGAGGCCGGAGACAGCCGCGGGGACATCATTGCCCTGGCCATGACCGCGAGTGATCCCAAGAAGCTCGCCCGGCTGGAGAACCGCATGCTCGACCAGGCTCAAATCTATGACATGAGCCCCATGATCCCCTTCGTCGAAAAGCTCGGCCCGGAGAAAGGCCCCGCCTTCGTCGCCAAAGTCCGGCGCAAACTCGAGGCCGATCTCGGCCGCTACGGCAACGATGACAACGGCAGGCAGCGCAAGCAGATGGAAGCCAGTCTCAAACGCCTCGAAACCGCGGCCAAAGGCGAGAAAAAAACACCCACCATCCAGGAACTCCTTGCCGTCATGGCAGCCTATGATCAAAACGGTGACGACACAGATCAGATGGAGGTGCGGGAGGCCTTTGAAGTTTTCCCCAAGCTCATGCGCAAACTCTCCCCCGCTGAGCGCCTCGATCTCATTCTGACCGCGCTGCCCACCTTCAAATCGCCCGCCATGGGTCTCAACATGCTCAATTACGCCCTGCGTGGGGAAGGGGACGACGCCGGCAAAACACTCAAGCCCGAAGAGCGCCAGGCCCTGCTCGCGCGCACCCGTCCTCACTGGCAGAAACTCCTCGCCGCCCCCGCCAGCGACGGCGATGAAGACGAGCCGATGGGCCTGCTCATCCAGACCGTGTCCGCCCTCGAACATCTGGCCACTGGCACGGTGGAGCCGGAGGTCCTGCAGGAAACCGCCTTTCTGGGAGATCGCGGCGCGGAAATGCTCCGCCAGCGCGCCGCCGCCCTCCTCGCAGGCCAGAAGGTGGAGCCCCTGCCGGATGCCCGCGCCATCAAGTCCGAGGAGCGCCAGAAACTCCTCGCCGACTGGGGCAAAAAAACAGCGGCGGAAATCGGCCGCGACCTCGAAACCCTCCCGGCGGACCAGCTTCTGGCCCTCAACCAGACCCTCCTGCGCAGCGGCGCTTCCATACCCGCCAGTTTCCAGGAGCATGCCAGGCTCATCCAGACCGTCAAAACCAAAGGCATTTCCGATGCCGCCCCCTGGCAGGCCTGGCGTGGCAAGCCCTGGAGCAAGGAAACCCTGCTCGCTCTCGCCACACAAATCTCCACCTTCAGCGGCGGCCGGCTCATGGTGCAGCTTCAGCGCCAGTCGCCCCTTTTTGGCTTCCAGCTCCAGGTCAGCGAAGTGCCCAAGTTCACCGGCAACTGGCAGATCAAGCAGATGGCCGAGCAGTTGGAGGAAGTGCCAGAGGAGCTCGGAGAGAGCTTCCCCAAGCTCGGCAAACGCCTCTCCGCCGCCAGCTTTCAGCAGTCGCGCACCAGCACTGAATGGCTCTGGCTCGACGCCCCCAACTCCCCCAAGAACGATGCCACCGAAGGCGTCGAAGGAATGGAAGAGATGCGCGAATCAGAAAAACAGGCCTGGGAGGCGCTTGCCACCGCCACAGGCCAGGACAGAGCACTCCCCACCTCCATGACCTTCCTCAGCGCTCCCACCGCCTTGCTCGTGAAGAAAGAGAGAAAGAACGACTAACCACCTCACCCTATGCCACCACCCGTTCCACAACCCTCCTGGGAGCACGTCCTCAAGCAAGTCGCCCGTATTCGCGAAGAAACCGCCCGCGTCATCGTCGGCCAGGATGCCGTCGTGGAGCAGATGCTCACCGCCTTGCTCTGCCGCGGCCACTGCCTTCTCGTTGGTGTGCCGGGCCTGGCCAAAACACTCCTCGTTTCCACCCTCGGGAAGATCCTCGGCCTCAAATTCCAGCGCATCCAGTTCACCCCGGACCTCATGCCCACGGACATCCTGGGCAGCGAAGTGCTTCAGGAGGCAGCCGGTGGCGGCCGCACCTTCAACTTCGTCCCCGGCCCCATCTTCGCCAACCTCATCCTCGCCGACGAAATCAACCGCACCCCGCCCAAAACCCAGGCCGCCCTGCTCGAAGCCATGCAGGAAAAGCAGGTCACAGTGGCGGGTAAAACGCGCGCGCTCGAAGAGCCCTTCCTGGTCTTTGCCACGCAGAACCCCATCGAGCATGAAGGCACCTACCCATTGCCCGAGGCGCAGCTTGATCGCTTCTTCTTCGAGATCAGGCTCGACTATCCCACGCTGGCGGAAGAGGCCGAAGTGCTGGCACGCACCACGGGCAAGACCGTGGCCGCCGCCGAGGCGGTGCTGGACGCCGCCAGTCTCACCGCACTCCAGGAAGCCGTCGTCGAAGTGCCTGTGCCAGACCACGTCACGCAGGCGATCCTGCAGCTCACCCATCGTTCTCGGCCCGGCGGCGAGCTCGCCGACGACTTCATCAAAAACTACGTCGCCTGGGGCGCCGGCCCGCGTGCCTCCCAGTCTCTTGTTCGCGCCGCCCGTGCGCTCGCCCTGCTGCGCGGTCAGGCCGCCGCATCCATTGAGGAAGTCAAAGCCGTCGCGGCTCCTGTCCTGCGCCACCGCATCCTGCCCAACTACAACGCCACCGGTGATAACATCACCGTCGAACAGATCATCACGCATCTGCTGGGAAAACTTTAACCCGAAGCCCGTGGCCAGCACCTTCAAACACCTCAAGCCCGAGGACGTACGGAAGCTCAAGAACTACGAGCTCTCCGCGCGTCTGATGGTCGAGGGCTGGCTCAGCGGCCGCCACCGTTCGCGGCAGCGCGGCTCCTCCATCGAGTTCCACGAATACCGCGGCTACACGCCGGGCGATGATCCGAAGCTGGTGGACTGGCGTGTCTTTGCCCGCACGGACCGCGTGTTTTTGAAAACCTTCGAGCAGGAGACGAACATGGAGATGCACCTGTTCGTGGACAGCAGCGCCAGCATGGGATTTCCGCTGGCAGACGGCGTTACCAAGCTGGATCACGCCTCGTTCTTTGCCGCCTGCCTTGCATGGCTCGTGGTGCGGCAGACGGACAAGGTCAGCCTGCATCTTTTTGACGACCGCATTCGCGCATCGTTCCCGCTGGGCAGCACGCGTACGCATCTGCACCAGTGCCTCAGTGCGCTGGAGAACAACAAGCCGGGCAGGCAGACTTCCCTCGCAGCGGCGCTGGAGCGTTCGCTGCCGGTGCTGAACCGACGCGGCACGCTGGTGATTCTGAGTGATTTCTACGAAGACCCCGCCGCGGTGTTTAAAGCCTTGAATCCCTACATCCATCGCGGTTTTCGCATTCACCTGTTTCAAGTGCTCACACCGATGGAGCTCGACATCGGCGAAGTGGGGCTCGCGCGTTTCACGGATCTCGAAACCGGTGAGAAACTGACCATCCACAGCCAGCAGGTGCGGGAGAGCTACCGCGAGGCGGTGCGTCAGCGCATTCAGACACTGCGGACTCTCGCGGTCAACCGTCGTGTGGACTGGATGCTGGCCCGCACGGATGAGAGCTACTTCGCGCTGCTGGACCGCCTGACCCAACTCCACGGATGACCTTCTCGCTGCTCAACCCTGCGCTGCTGGCGTGCACGGCTTTGATCGCCGTGCCGCTGCTGGCGCATTTGTTTGCGAAGGCGAAGCCGCGGGAGTTTCCCTTTCCATCGCTGCAGTGGCTGCGGCAGGTGGAGCGCAAGACGACCCGGCTGAGGAAGCCCAAAGACTGGCTGCTTCTTCTCCTGCGCACGCTCATCGTTGCGGCGCTCGTGGCCGCGTTTTTGCAGCCGCTGCTTTTCAGCGGGGCGCAGCTCACAGCAGCGAATGCGCGCAAGACCATCGTGCTCGTGGTGGATCGTTCTGCATCGATGGGTTTCGTGGAGCAGGGCCAGTCGCGCTTCGTCCGTGCCATCGCCCAGACGGAGGCGGTGCTTCAAGGCGCTGGATCGCAGACCCTGGCGAATGTCATCTGGATGGATGCGGAGCCTGAGGCGGAGTTTCCGGATCCGGCGGTGAATGTGGAGGCGCTGCGGGAGGCGCTGAGGCGGGCGCAGGTGACGCAGGAGGCGGGGGAGGTGAACGAGGCGATGAGCAGCGCGATCGACCAGCTCGGACGGGGCGAGGGGGCGAAGGAGCTGTATGTGATCAGCGATTTTCAAAGCACGGCGTGGAAGCAGGCGACGCTGAACATTCCGCCGAACGTCAGGCTGTTCACGATACCGGTGGCGACGACGGAGGCCAGCAATGCGGCGCTGACGAGCCTGGTGGTGCAGCCGGAGCGCCCGGTGAGCGGGACGGAGGCGCGGGTGCTGTGCCGGGTGCGCAACTTCAGCGGTGCGGAATCAAAGACGACGGTGCAGCTCGCCTTTGCGGAAGTGCGGCAGACGCGCGCGGTGACGCTGCCCGCATGGGGGGAGGGGGTGGCGGAGTTCCGTGTGCCGTGCGGGGCGGCCGGGCTGCAGGGGATCACGGCGTCATTGCCTGAGGATGCGTTTCCAGCCGATGACCGGCGTTTTGCCACAGTGGAGATTCGCGAGAACTGGCGGGCCGCCATTGAGGGCGCGGACCTGGCGATGTGGCAGCGTGCGCTGGGATCCTTCGGCTGGCTGGATTTGAAGAGCGCGGCGCCTGATCCGGACGTGCGGCTGGCGGTGCATGCGGCCCCTGAGCGTGCGGCGGAGCTGCGTGCGGCCGCGGAGCATGGAGCCACGGTGATCTGTCAGCCCGGCGAGGACTGGAGCGGCAGCCCGTGGATGGCCTTCTGGAATGCGGGGGCGAAGGAGGCCGCGCTGAGCACGGAGCAGCGCAATCGTGACAAGGACAAACCCTGGACGATGCAGACGGTGCAGGAGGAGCATCCGCTATGGCAGGTCTTCCGCAGTGGTGAGTTTGGCGATCCGGCAGGGGGCAGCGTGTGGAAACGGCTGAATCTCAAACTCGGCTCCGAACAAACGCTGCTGCGCTACACGGATGGCGTGCCCGCGCTGGCGGCACAGCGGGCGGGCAAAGGATGGCTGGTGCTGTGGAACATCGAGCTCGATGAAAGCTTGAGCGACCGCGTGCAGCAGCCCTCTTTTCTGGTGCTGCTGGGAGAGCTTTTGCTGCACCATGGCGAGGCCGGCGGGCAGGCGGCACTGCGGCAGTTTGTACCGCCGCAAAGGGTGTTCTGGCAGCCACGGCAGCCGGTGGCCGCGGATCAGGTGCGGCTGCAGGATGATGCGGGCGCGGAGCACGCGTTTGTGCATGATGCCACGCAGTCTCCCGCCGTGTTTCGTGAGCGGGAGGTGCTGCCTCCTGGCAACTACCGATGGCTGCTCGATGGTCAGCCGGTGGAGCGTGCGAGTGTGAATTTCCCAGCCGATGCGGAGAGCGATCTACGAACGCTCGATCCCGCCTCGCTCGGCATCGGCAAATCGCTCACGCTGAGCGCGGCTGCGGCGCTGGCGGCGCAGCGCGATGGACTGCCGCTGTGGCCGTGGTGCGTGGCGGTCGCCTTGGGCGCGCTGGTTCTTGAAAGTCTGGTGGCCCGCAGCGCCATCCGTCAACCTACCCCCGCATGACCTTCGCCCCTGCCATTCCTGAACCCTGGCCCTGGATCGCCCTCGTGGTGCTGCCGGTGCTGGGTATGTGGCTGGGGTGGCGCTCCGGCATCACGCTGGGCAGGGGCATGCGGAGCGTCTGCACGCTGCTGCGGGGACTTGCTTTTGCAGCACTGGCGCTGCTGCTGCTGAATCCGGGCGAATGGAAGCAGCCGGAGCACAAGGAGGAGAAGCTGCATGCCGTGCTGCTGGACCGCAGCGCCTCGATGGCGGTGCGCGATGCAGGGGATGCCACGCGCTGGTCTGAGGGGCTTGCCATGGCGCAGGCGCTGGTGAAAGCGGGCGGGGACCAGATCAAGGCGCTGAGCTTCAGTGATGCGTTGGAGAGCGATGCGCTTAAGGCCGGTCTCAAACCGGACGGCCAGGCGAGCGCCATCGTGCACAGCGGCAATGCGTTGTTCAGCGGGGCCTCGGGGCTTGGGCGCAAGCTCGCCAGTCTGACGATCATCAGCGACGGGCATCAAACGCGCGAGGATCCGGCCGCGGAGCTGATCCTGCGTGCGCGAGCCGCGCGGATACCGCTGCATGTGGTGCCGCTGGGCGGTGACTGGGGTGGACGTGACCTGATCCTGCATGCCTCGCGGCGGCTGGTGATGGCGCTGCCGGGGAAACCGGTGGCTGTGGGGTTGACTCTTGAAAATCGCGGGCTGGGTCTCATCAGGCCGCGCGTGCAGCTCGTGGATGCCAGCGGCAAGGTGCAGGCCGAGCGGGATGTGGAGATGGACAGTGGCGCGCGGAAGAGCATCACGCTGGAAATGCCGAAGCTGGCGGGAGGCGACTACCGCATGGTGGTGGCTGCCCAGCAAGGGGAGGACATCACGCGCAACAACGAGGACCGCGTGCGCGTGCAGGAGCTGACGAGCCGCACGCGGGTGTTCATCGCGGAAGGCGCGCCCTATTGGGACAGCAAATTCCTGGCGCAGCTTTTGCGCGAGCAAGGTTTCATGGATGTGCGGGCGATCTACCGCCTCAATGATGAGCGCTATTTCCGCGTGGATGCCGGGAACTCGGAGCCGGTGGTAAGCGGAGAATCGACCTTTCCGGAAAGCGCGGAAGATTTTGCGAAGATCGATCTGGTGGTGCTCGGCAAAGGCGCGGAAGGATTTCTGGATGCGAAGCGTGTGGAGGCCCTGAAGAGCTTTGTGAGAGACCGCGGCGGTGCGCTGCTGCTGGCGCGTGGGAAATCCTATGCCGACCGGCTGGCGGAGCTGGAAGCGCTGGAGCCGGTGGAGTGGGGGACCGCGATGACAGGGGATTTCCGCTTTGAGCCCGGCAGTGTTGGCGAAGCGGCAGGCCTGTTTGGTCAGGCGCTGCCCGAAGCGCAGGATCCGCTGTGGCGGCAGCTTCCGCCGCTGAGCGATGTGGTGACGATCGCCAAGCTGAAGCCCTTCACCCAAGTGATGGCGATGGGCGTGAAACCTGCGGTGGGACGCGAGGAACGCGTGCCTCTGCTGGCGGCCCGGCACTTTGGCCGTGGCGTGGTGGTGGCGCTGAATGCGGACGGCCTGTGGAAGTGGGACTTTGATCCGCAGGCGCGCAAGCTGGGGAACATGTATGAAGAGTTCTGGACGCAACTGCTGCAATGGACCGCGAGCTATGCGGAGTTTCTTCCGGGGCAGGAGCTTTCGCTGCGGCTGGGAGAGTCAAATGTAAAGCTGGGGCGCGGCGTGCGGGCGAGCATCGGCTGGCGTGGGGGAAAGGACGTTCCGCAGCCGAAGCTGCGGGTTTATTTTGAAGGCAAGGCACTGCCGGACATTGCCGCCAGCGAGGCGGAGGGCGATGCCGAGGGGCGGCGCTCCTGGACAGCAATGCTGCAGCCGGAAACGCCGGGGACGTATCGCGTGCAGGCGTTCAATGGTGAAAAACCGGGGCCGGAGGCGGTGCTGAATGTGCTGGCGCCGCCCAGCGAGCAGGAAGCGCTGGCGGCTGATCCAGAATTTCTCAATCAACTGGCTGAAGCCACGGGCGGCAAAGCGTGGAAGGCGACGCAGGCCGGGGAGCTTGCGAAGCTTCTGCTCACACCGCCTCCGGATCAGGTGGAGGAACGGGCGCAGGCCATGTGGCATCCGTGGTGGCCGCAGTACTGGCTGCTCATTCCGCTCGTCCTGCTGCTTGCGCTGGAGTGGTGGTCACGCCGTCGTCTGGGTCTGCTGTAACTCGTTTTTAACTTCTCATGAACACCTTTGACTCTGCACTTTCCCGCTTCGCCGCCCGCTGGCGGCTGGGCCTGCTGGTGGTGGCTGTGTTGATGACGCTGGCCCTGGGCTGGCTGGTGCTGATGCTGGCGGGGGCGTTTGATTTTGTGGCGCCGCTGAGTGATGCGGCGCGGCCGGTGGTGTTTGCGGCGTGGTGCTGCGTGCTGGTGCTGCTGGCGCTGAATTTTCTGCTGCCGCTGCTGCGGCTGAGCCGCGCGAAGGCCGCCGCCCATGCGGACGCGACGCTCGGTGAACGCCATCCGGTGACGACAGCGCTGGAAGTGTCCGCACAGGAGGCGGAAGCGACACCTTTGCGGCAGTTCCTGGTGGAGAAGGCGCTGTGGCAGGGCGCGGGTGAACTCGGGGCGCTGAAATTTCCGGCCACGCTGCCGTGGCGCGGCATGCGGCGCGCGGTCTGGTTTGCGGTGTGCGTGCTGCTGCTGTTTGCGGGATTGTACGGGATGAACGCCACAGCGGTGAAAACCATTGCGGCGCGCCTGCTGCATCCCTATGCGGATGTGCCACCTTATTCGCCCCTGCGGTTTGAGGTGACGCCCGCGCGGCCCAAGGTGGTGTATGGCTCGGATGCTGAGCTGGAGGTGCGAATCACAGGTGGCACGGTGCCGGAGGGGGTGGTGCTGCTGACCCGAGAGGATGCCACGGCACCGGTGAGCACTGCGGGTGCGTTTGCAATGGGCGGCGGTCGTTTCGGCCAGCGCCTGCAACGGGTGACGCAGCCGGTGCAGATCGCCTTTGCCGCCGGCGGGGCACGCAGCCCGTGGCTGACCGTGGACGTGATGCGCCAGCCGCGGGTGGAGAGCGTGATGCTGAAGGTGATTCCGCCCGCGTACTCAAAACGTCCGGCGCGTGAGTTTGCGCTGGGCACCGCGGAGCTGGTGGCGCTGGCGGGTTCGGAGATCGAGGCGCGGGTGACGAGCAACCGGCCGCTGAGCGGAGGCGAGGTGCTGCTGACGCCGCCGCGAAGCCTGAGCCGCGACAAACCGGAAACGGTGGTGGCCCGCGCGAACGGCGGCCGGGAGGTGACGCTGCGCTGGAAGGTGAAGTCTCCCTGCCTCGTGCGGCTGGACCTGAAGGACATCACGGGAGCGAGCTCGGCGGCGCCGGTGGAACTGGAGCAGAAGATGCTGCCGGACAATCCGCCGGTGGTGTCACTGGAATCTCCGGCAGGTGTGACGCTGGCCACGCCTGAAAGCGAAGTGCCGCTGAAGGTGGAGGTGGAGGATGACCTGGGGCTGGCGCGAATCGACCTGGTGAGGAAGCTCACCGGTTTTCGTGACCGCGGCCGGCGGCTGACCGAGGACGCGGAGGAGCAGGTGTATGCGCTGGATGAGAAGCTGGAGATGAAGAAGCTCGGTGTGGAGCCTGGGCAGACGCTGGAGCTGCATGCGGAGGCGCATGATCACAACCCTTCGCTGATGGGCATCGCCAGCTCCAGCGTGGGCCGCATTCAGATCATCAGCACCGAAGACTATGCGGAGCTGATGCGCGCACGCACAACGATGAAGGAGTTTCAGGCACGGTTCAGCGCCTTGAACGAGGCCGTGGAGCAGGTGCGTGAGGCTCTGAGCAAAGAAGACCGTGCCGCGGTGCAGAAGGCCATGCAGCAGGCGCAGGAGCTGGCCGAAGCGATGGCGAAGGATTTCCAGGCCTTTGATGCGGAAAAGCAGGTGGCGGCGGAGGCGCAGAAGATCGCCGAGATGATGAAGAGCATGCAGCAGCGGCTGGCCGGCGGATCGAAGGATGACATGGAGAAGATGAAGCAGGAGCTGGGGGAGGCGGCAAAACGTACGCAGCAGATCAAGGAGAAGGGGAAGCAACTGGCGGAGATCGGCCGCGTGCTGGAGATGGCGGCGGAATTCAAGGCCATGCACGCGCAGCAGCGGCAGCTGACCAAGCAACTGGAGGAACTGGCGCACCAGATCATGCTTGGGGACATGCGCAATGCGGCGAAGCTGGACAGCCTCTCCCGCCAGCAGCAGGCGGTGCTGGACCGCTGGAAGGAATGGCTGCCGGAGCTGCGCGCCGCCGCGGAGGCGCTGCCCGCCGACCAGGCGGAGCTGAAAAAGGAGGCGCTGGATTTTGCCAATGCGGCGGATGCCGCGGGCATCCAGCGCAGCATGGAGACGGCGATGCAGCAGGCGAAGAAGGACAACACGCCGAACACGTTTGTAAACTCCCAGCTCGCGCTGGTGGGGATGGACACGCTGATGAACAGTGACAACAAGCTTTGCAAAAGCTGCAAGGGCGGGGGGATTCATTTCATGACGAAGGAGGGCATGTCCGAAACGCTGGCGCAGATGCTGGCGGGCATATGCAAACGGCGCGGCACGAAACCGGGTGACAAACCCGGGGAGGGGCCTTCCGGCGGCGATGGGGATGCTGGTGATGGCTTCAGCACGGAGGGAGACCCGATGCTGCATGCGCCGGTGTATGGACCTGACCGCATGGCGTTCGGCGGCGACAGCTCCATCACCGGGAAACATGATTCGCGAGGCAGAAGCGGGCAGGGCAAAACGATGGTGACGCCTGAGCGCGCCAACACGATTTCCACCGAGGCCACGCGCACTGCCGCGAAGAGGCAGATATCGCTGCGCGATGTACCGGAGCGGTATCGCGAGGCGGTGCGCAAATTTTACGGAGAAGACGCGGTGATGGAGACTTCAAACGCCAGGGGGGCAAAGCCATGAACACAAAAATGACGAATGACGAATGCGGAATGACGAATGACAGAGGCATGGGAAGAGCGAGGTGTTGGCGGGCATTCGTCATTCTTTTCCTTTTCACCCAGGGGGGGCTCATGGCCAAAGAGGGGGCGATTCAATGCGGGATGCTGATCTATGCGGGGACGAAGACTTCGCGGTGCTTCAGCGATGAGTTTCTGAGCACGGTGCAGCAGAAGACGAGCATCGCCACGGAGCGGCGCTTCAAGTTTGTAAAGATGGGAACGGACGACCTGTTTGCCTTTCCGTTTGTGGTGATGACGGGGGAGGGAGACTTCACGCTGAGCCAGCGGGAGCGGGACAACCTGAAGAAATACCTCAGCAACGGAGGCTTTTTGCTGGCCAGCGCGGGGTGCTCCAACAAAGACTGGGACAACGCCTTCCGCCGCGAGATGAAGAAAGTGATGGCCGACACGCCGATGAAGGGCATCGCGAGCACACACGCCGTCTTTCGCACGGTGTATGAACTGGACAAGATGAAGCTGTCCAAGTCCAGCGGGGAGGCCAAGCTGGAAGGGGTGGAGCACAACGGGCGGCTGGTGGTGGTATACTCGAACCAGGGGCTGAACAACACGGCCAACACCAGCGGCTGCTGCTGCTGCGGGGGGAATGAGATCGGCAACTCGCTGGAAGTGAATGTGAACATCGTCGCGTATGCGCTGCTGCATTAAAATCGGCATCTGGCTGCTGCTTTCGGGCCTGCTGGCGCAGGCTCAGAACGGCCCTGTGCTGGATGCGGGGCCGGAGCGCGTGCGGATCGACCCCAGTGAGCTGAATCCCAAGCTGCGTGCGGCGGCGGCCACGCTGGATGCGCTGCGCGAGGATGAGGTGAAGCCAACGCCGGAGCAGTGGGCGGTGGTGTGCGAAGCCTGCGGCCTGCATGTGGGGCTGAAGGGGTATGCGGCGGCGGCCAAGCCCTTTCCGGCGGAGATCACGGTGGGACTCCTCAGCCATCCGCAGTTTGCCGTGCGCATGGGGGCGCTGGAGATTCTGGAGGAGCGGACGAACCAGGACTCCGCCTTTGATCCGTGGGAGCCTGCAAGTGCGAAAAGCCAGGAGGCACTGCGGCAGTGGCAGGCCTGGGCCACCGGGAAGAAACCGGCGGAGGAACCGAAGGTGGAGGCGGTTTTTGATGAAGCACGGATGCGCGCCTATCTGGTGGACATCGTGGGTGCTGATGTGGGCAAGCAGGAGCGTGCGTTTGAGTCCATGGCGCAGTCCGGGATGAAGGCGGTGGCGTTTCTGGAGCAGTATCTGCATGACACGCCCCAGATCACGGAAGGTGTGCGGGCGAAGGTGAAGCAGGCGCAGTACCGGATCGTGATCGCCGAGTCTCTGCCGAAGGAGGCGCTGCGGATCTCACGCGACCTGGTGTTTGGCACGCGGGACCAAAAGCTGGCGGCAATGCAGCCGCTGCCGCGTTGCCGGAGCAAGGCGGTGCCGGTTCTCGCGGAGTTCCTGGCCCATGAAGACGCCCTGATCCGGGAGGCGGCGATGGATGCGCTGATCCTGGCAGGCGGCGAAACCGTCTATGATCTGGTGCAGGAGCGGCTGAAGGTGGAGACGGATCAAAATGTGATCCATGCCGTGCTGCGGCGCGTGAGCACGAAGTCCAGCCGCGGCGCGGATTTGATCGCGAGCTTCATGACTTCGAAAAACGAGGACCTGCTGGTGGCGGCGCTCAACGCGCTTTCAGACGGCCATTCCAGCGCGGGCAAGGAAGGCGTGATGACGTGCATTTCTGATCCGCGCTGGCGTGTGCGTGTGGCGGCGCTGGAGTATGTGGGAAAGCTGCGCGTCTCCAAAGCCGGAACTGCGGTGACGGACGCCTTCAACGACAAGGATGAGTTTGTACGCTATGCGGCCATGAAGGCGGCGGCAGACATGGGGCTGGAAAATGCGGTGCCGCTGATCATGAAGATGGCGCTGGCGGATGACACGCTGCTCGGCTCCGCCACGAGCGCCATCGTGCGCATGGGGCGGCCGCTGCCGGCGGAACTGGTGAAGGTGCTGCCGGAGAAGTCCGGAGAGGCCCTGCTGGGTGTGCTGCGCGCCTTTGGCAAGCAGGCGGGGCATGATGGGCACCACATTGAATGGTATAAGGTCGCGGAGCCGAGATCGGGCTCGCGCGGAGGAGACAGCGAACGTGATGCGGCGCTGCAGGCGCTGGAGATCGTGCGCACACTTTCCACGCATCGCGATCCGGACGTGCGCAGCATGGCCATTCAATTTCTGGCGGGACTGATGCTGCAGGACGAGGACAAGAAACGGGTGCTGGAAGCCCTGCGACAGGCGGATGTGAACGGCAGGATCGCCATGCTGGAGAGCATGAAGCCGGGTCCGTTTGATTTTCGTGAATCGCTGGTGGACGAGCCTGAGGTGGAGGAGGCCGTGGGCGCGGGGGAGATCAGGGGGCAGGATGTGTTTGCGCAGATCCTGCGGGAGCCGGTGCCGCGCAATGCGGCGCAGGAGGCGGTGTACAAGGCATTTGGCGTCACGCTCGAAGTGTCAGGGACGAAGGCCGCACCGGTGGCGGTGAACCAGGCGTCAGGCACGCCGGGCACACGCGAGTGGCGGCCGATGGAAAAGGAGTTTCATGATCTGCTGCTGGAGTGCATGCTGCAGAAGGAGAGCGCTGAGCTGAAGTTTCAGGCGGCCACACAGCTGGCCTTTGGCGGCCAGCGGCAGGCGGCGCAGGAAATCCTGCGGCTGCTGCCAGAACTGGAGCCGCACCAGCGGGTGCATCTGGCGGGCTTTCTGCAGGAGCAGTCGCGTCTGGCCTCGCAGAAGATCTTCTCCACGCTGCTGCGCCGGCTCCTGCAGGATGAGTCTCCCGAGGTGCGCGTGGATGCGGTGGGTGCGGCCTTGAGAAAAAACACCGGGGCGGAGGTAAAACTGCTGCTGGAGGAGGTGGCGCGGCCGGAGGGACATCTGGAGGCTATGGATGTGTACAACTACAGCCTTTCCAATGCGACTGAGAATGTCTCCGCACGAATGGTGATGCAGACATGGAGCACGGAAATGCTTTCCCAGCCGAAGGCGAAGGAGGAGGCGAAAACGCTGGCGCTGGTGCTGCTGGGAACGATCATCAAGCCGGAAAGCAAGCCGCTGGTGGAGGGGGGGCTGGTGACACCGAACATCTGGCAGCGCCGCGCCGCCTGGCGCGCCCTGCTGCATCTGGACCGTGAGGAGTTTGAAACCAGGGCGGCGCAGGTGGCGGCAGACAGCTCCCCACGCGTGCGTGAAGTGCTGGCGGCGGCCTATCTGAAAACGAACGGCAATGATTACTGGCGCGTGTGGTTTGGCGAGCGTGATTTCGAACAGGAAACGATTCCCTACCGCCAGCGGTCCAGGATCTACTCCATTCCCGAAGGCATCACGCCGCTGCTGGTGAAACTGACCCGGGACAGCGATGCTCAGGTGAAGGTGCAGGCCATGCTGACACTGATGGGACACGGGCAGATGGTGGAGCCGATGATGCTGCGCGAGGCTTTGTCCGGCATCACGGAAGGCGATGACCGGCGGCATTTGCTGGAGCCTTTTTTGGAGAGTTCCTTTCGCGCTCTTTCCCCTCAATACGGTTTCCTGCTGGATCAGGTGGACAAAAAATGGTTCAATGAGGAGCAGTGGACGAGCATGGAGGAGCACCTGGCTCCTGACGCTAAAAACAAGCTGGACTGGGTGCTGCCAAGCTTTGCCAGTCTGGTGAAGGCCGGCAGTTCCGCGCCGACCGCCACGCCCGCACATGCAGGTGGCGCGACGCCCGCGGTGGCGGTGAAATCCGCGCCTGCCAATGCCGCTGCGACTTCGGGTGCGGGTGCGGGTGCGAAAGCCGGGCCGGTGAAGGTGCTGTTTTTCTACAAGCCGGGCTGCAAGGACTGCGAGCGCATCCGTGACATGCTGCGCAGCCTGCATGCGGACCAGCCGCTGGCGCTGGAGGAATTCAACGTGGAGCGCAGCGACGGGGCGGAGCGCAACGAGGCGCTGTGCACCCGGTTCAAGGTGTCTCCGGAGCTGCATCAGGTGACGCCCGCAGTCTTTACGCAGGCGGGCGCGCTGGTCAAAACTGCGGTGACCTTCAATGCGCTGCAGCGCCTGATTGAAAAGACGGCCGAGCAGGCTCCGGATGACTCCTGGTATCGGGTGGCCGATGCGGAGCGCGCCGAGGCGGGTGCGGAGATCGCGCAACGGTTTGATCGTTTCAGCATCGGCTGGGTGGCGCTGGCGGGGCTGCTGGATGGCATCAATCCCTGCGCCTTTGCCACGATCATTTTCTTCCTGAGCTATCTGCGCATCGCACGGCGGAGCCCGCGCGAGATACTGATGGTGGGCGCGGCTTTCATCGCGGCGGTGTTTCTGGCTTATTTCGCGGTGGGGCTGGGATTGAGCCAGGTGGTGGCCAGCCTGGAGGCCTTTGCCTGGGTGCGGACGTGGCTGAACCGCCTGCTGGCGTTTGTGGCGCTGCTGCTGGCCTGGCTGAGTTTCCGTGATGGGCTGCGCGCGTGGCGCGGGCGGCTGGGGGATGCCACGCTGCAGCTTCCTGAGTTTCTGAAGACGCGGATCCGCGGGGTGATCCGCACACAGACGAAGAGCTCGCGCTTCGTCATCGCCGCCTTTGTCAGCGGTATCGTCATCAGCCTGCTGGAGCTGGCCTGCACAGGCCAGGTTTATCTGCCCACCATCATCTATATGATGAAGCAGGGCAGCCTGGGAGCGGTGGGCTATCTGCTGCTCTACAATGTGGCGTTTGTGCTGCCGCTGATGGTGATCTTTGTGCTGGCGTGGCTCGGCATGACGAGCGAGGCGCTGATCGAGTTTCAGAAGAAGCACACGGTGACGGTACGATTTGCGACGGCTTTGCTATTTCTGGCGCTGTGGATCGTTTTGCTGGTGGCGTGAGATTTGCGCCGCACCTTTGTCATCATGATCCGAACGATTGCCTCAGCCGTGTTGTTGTTTGCCGTCTCTTTGCAGGCGCAGCAGATCGACCTCGAAAAAATCTTCGAGGAGAAGAATCTGGGGCCGGTGGGGGAGCTGCTGGCACGGGGCGACTATGAGCTGGTGGCGCGCATTGGTGAGGCGGCGGCGGAGAAGGGGCTGAAGTCGCCTGACTGGCGTATTTTGAGATTTAAGGCGCTGCGGGAGATGGGGCACGTGCAGCAGGCGATGGACGAGTGCGGCAAGGCGCTGGCGCTGTATCCGGGGAACTTTGAAATGCTGATGCTGCGCCATGATCTTGCGCAGATGCTGGGCAGGGCGGACGTAGCGGCGGAGTCGCTGAAGGGCATCAATGAGGCTGCGAAGGCGAAACCCTCCAAGGACCGAACTGCGATGGAGGTGGTGGTGCTGGGACGGGCGGCGCTGGTGCTCAAGGCGGACGCGCAGAAGGTGATCGCGCAATATTTTAAAATCGCTCAGGGCAAAGATGCGAAGCTGGAGGCCGCCTATCTGGCCGAAGGAAACCTGGCGCTGGACAAGGATGATGCGCAGCATGCGGCGGATGTGTTTCGTGCGGGCCTGAAAGCGCATGGTGAAACGGCGGAGCTGCGGCTGGGACTGGCGAGGGCGTTTCAGTCCAGCGACCGGGAGAAGGCGATGGAGAATCTGCAGAAGGCCCTCGAATTAAATCCGCATCTTGCCGCGGCGCATCTGCTGCGCGCGGAGCAGCTCATCGGCGGCGAAAAATTCATCGAGGCGGAGGCGGCGATTCAACTGGTGCTTGATCAGGACGCGCAGAATCCCGTGGCGTGGTCGCTGCGGGCTGTGGTGGCTTATTTGTTCCAGGCGGATGCTGGAAAGATGGAGGATGCACGAGGGCACGCGCTCGAGCGCTGGGCGCGGAATCCGGAGGTGGATCACACGATTGGCCGCTGTCTGTCGCGGGCGTATCGGTTTGCGGAGAGCGCGGGACTGCAGCGGCAGGCGCTGGAGTTTGATCCGAAATATCTGCCGGCGAAGATGCAGCTCTGCCATGATCTGCTGCGGCTGGGTGAAGAGGAGGAGGCGTGGAAGCTCGCGGAGGTGATCCGCAAGGAGGACGGCTACAACATTCAGGCGCACAATCTGGAGAAGCTGGAGAAGGAGATGGGGAAGTATGTGACGCAGAGCTTTGACGACTTCATTTTGAAAATGCCGAAGCGTGACTGGCCGGTCTATGGGGCGCGGGCGCTCGACCTGCTGCGGGATGCGAAGACGGTGCTGGGGGCGAAATACGGGCTGGATTTGAAGCGGCCGGTGCTGGTGGAGTTTTTTGGCGCGCAGCAGGACTTTGCCATCCGCACCTTTGGCGCGCTGGGAGGGCAGGGGATGCTGGGTGTATGCTTTGGCACGGTGGTGACGATGAACAGCCCAGGCAGCCTGGCGCACGGCCGCAACAACTGGGAGAGCACGCTTTGGCATGAGTTCTGCCATGTAATCACACTGACGGTGACGAAGAACCGCATGCCGCGCTGGCTGAGCGAGGGCATCAGCGTGCATGAGGAGAGGCAGCGTGATCCGGCCTGGGGGATGTGGATGGGCGAGAAGTTTCGGGAGATGGTGCTGGATGAGGAAACGCTGACGCCCATGTCACGGCTGAGCGGCGCCTTCATGGGGCCGAAGACGCAGGATCATCTGATGTTTGCGTATTATGAGTCGAGCCAGGCGGTGGAATTTTTGCTGGAGAAGTTCGGCAAGGAGAAGTTCCAGGGCATCCTGCACGATCTGGCCGAGGGGAAGCGGATCAACGATGCGATCGGTGCGAACGTGGGCGGCATTGAGGAGGTGGAGAAGCAGTTTGCGAGTTACATCACAGCGAAAGCGAAGGGATTTGGGGCGAAGGCGGACTGGGAGGAGCCAAAGCCGGAGGAGCTGAATCCCTTTGATGCGGGCTCATTCACCGAGTTTTTGAAGAAGCATCCGAACAACCTGTGGGCTTTGCAGAAAGAGGCGGATGCTCTGATGGAAACCAAGAAGTGGGCGGAAGTGCTGCCGTTGGCTGATAAGCTGATTGAGCTGCTGCCGGAAAACTACGAGGGTGACAGTGGCTACGCCTTGAAAGCACAGGCGCTGCGGCAGATGAAGCGCACGGATGATGAGGCGGCAGTGCTGCGGAAAATCGCGGCGAAATCCTCCAGCGCGCAGAGCGCGTTTCTGCGGCTGATTGAGCTGGATGTGCCGGCGAAGCGCTGGCCGGAGGTGAAGGCGAACGCGCTGCGTTCGATGGCGTTGAATCCGTTTCTGGTGACGCCGCAGAAGGCGCTGGCGGATGCCTGCGTGGCGCTCAAAGAGAATCCTGGGGCGATTGCGGCGTATGAGCGAGTTTTGGTGCTGGATCCCGGTGGCGGGGCGCAGACGCATTTCAAGCTGGCCGAGCTGTTGAAAACGTCTGATGCCACCAAGGCCAAACGTCACTTGCTGGACTCCCTGGCGCTGGCACCGCGCAATCGCGAAGGGCTGGAACTGCTGCGGGAGTGGAAGTGAAGAAACGCTTGATGGTTCAAGGTTTCACCTGGGGGGCTGGCCGTATTTTTCGGGTTTTACTTTTGAAAGAACGACCCCAAGCCAGTGGTGCTGGTCCGGTGGGAGGGTTTTGTCGGCGAAGATTTCTTCGCAATGCTGCAGGACCAGAGGGTGTCCTTTGCAGTTGTTTTCCAGGGACCACATGGCGGCCTCGAAGGTGACTTCCAGGTGGGCCTCCCGCTGGTTCGCGGGGCTGGGATCGGCCTTGTAGCGTTCGAGAGCACCGGTGTATTTGGAGAGGCTCAGGGCTGATACAATGCGGCGGATGGGGGCGGCCTCCCCAGTGGCCATGAAATAGCCCCACAGCATGTCCAGCACGCCGGCATTGTCGGGCGCGATCTCCAAAATGTTTGGAGCCCGCTTCTTCAGATAGACGTCGAGCTTCTGGTTCTTGAACACCTCCCGTGCTTCATCGGTGTCGGAATACCACGCGGCTGCGAGCAGGACGGTGCGCACCTCGTCCTCCTTGCTGCCAAGCTCTTCAATCCATCCGGCGATGCGTTTGGGATTTGCGGCCATGACGCGGCTCAGGAAGCCAATGATGGGCGGCTGCGCCTCTTCCTTCTTCAGCAGGCCTTTTTCCGCCATCGCCTTCACTTGTTTTACGAAGGCGTCCGGTGAAGGGGATTTGTAATAGTAGGTGAGCCAGTCTTCGTGTGACGCCTGCGAAAAACTGAATGGAGTGATGAGGAAGACGAAGAAAATGACAAGGAGCGGTTTCATGGTAAGAGCACGGTCAGTTGGGCATGAGGGTTCGGCGGATCAGGTGTCCATCTCCAGCGCCTCCACTCCGGCATATTTCTGACAAAGAGAATCGATTTCATCCTTTTCCATCACCATGAAGGCGGTGGACAAGGCATCCGAAAGGGCCGCGGTGGGCGCAAGGGCGTAGGTGCGGCGGTTCTTGATGGGGACGGGCTGGAAGATGCGCGGGTTCATAATGTGCGCGCCCTTCACTGCAAAGCCGGAGCCGCTCACGGCGCGGTTGAGCAGCGCGGTTCTTTTTTCGCCGCCGCCCAGCGTGATGGACCACGCGTCCTTGCCGCTCGGTGCACCGATGCCGAGGATGGTGCTGTCTCCGGCATTGAGCACGAAGTTGTTCACCTTCCAGTCCTGCAGCACATCGGCGGCCTGATCCAGCGCGTAGCCCTTGCCCATGGCGCCGAGGTCAAAGATCATGCCGGTGGCGTGCACGGTGACGGTCATGTTTTCCTCATCGAGGTCAAAGCGCTGGCTGCCGATGATCTGGCGCGCCTGCTCCAGCACTTCTTTGCTCACCTGGCGGGGCTCGCCATCGGCGGTGACGAACAGATTCATCAGCGGCCCGATGGTGATGTCAAAGGCGCCGCTGGTTTCCTGATGCATGGCCTTGGCCAGAGAGAGGCAGTCCCAGGCCGCCATGCCCACGCGGATGGATTCGCCCGCCTTGAGCTGCCCGAGGAGGTGGATGTCGCTGGCCGAGCGGAAGCGGCTCAGTTCATCCTCCAGGCGGGCGATTTCCTGAAACGCGGCATGCGCGGCCTGCGCCGCGTAGGTCTCATCGGCATCGGCATGATTGATGATCACGTCGAAGGTGGTGGCCATCGCGTGGCGGGTGAAGCGATGGTGCTGTGGGACGGCCTCGCTCATGGTGAGGCGGCCTTTTTTTGCTCCGTGCGCAGGGAGTGCCGGTCCCAGAGGGATTGTTCGATCCACATCTTGAGCATGACTCCAGGCCGGAGACCGAAGAGATCGTGAGTGGTGTAGTTTTTGCCGGCAAACTTGGACTCCAGGGCGGTCTGCATCTCCGGTTCCGCAATGATGATCCGTGCGTCAATGGTGTCGGGCACGGTGTTGGTGTAATGCACGCTTTTGATGTCGCGCCAGTACCAGGGCAGGGGCCAGCCGGAATCACGATTGATCACGAGGACGTTGAAGGCGTCATCTGGCGCGGTCTTCTGCAGTTCGCGCACCTGGGGCAGGAGCCGCATCAGATTGGTGGAAGTGTGCGAGTAAACGTAGGGATTGCGCGAATCGGCGGCATACAGGTGAATGGCCAGATTGGTCCGCGAGATGAGATAGTACAGGCCGAGGCCGAAGGCGATGTAGAAGGCAAGGCGCAGAAAGCTTCCCTTCAACGAACTGAAAATTGCCGCCGCCCCCACTCCGGCCAGCAGTGTCAGCGCATGCTGGGCGCTGAGGATGGACCATGGCGTCTTGTAGGCGAGGAAGGAGTAGATGGAGAAGAGGACCAGGGTGTAAACTGAAAGGAAGACCAGGAAGGCCTGCCGTGAGGGCTGCTTCATGTGGTTGCCCAAAAAGGCATGCAGCATGCCGATGATGCCGAGGCCGCCGATCATGGCCTCGCTCCATACGAGGCCGTCTTTTCGCCAGAAGATGAGGGTGATGTAGTAGTACCAGGGCTTTTCATGGCCGCTGCCGCCGGAGCGCTCAAAGTAGTGCAGGTAGGTGAGGGCGCTGTCCTTCACTGCCTGCCAGTCTTTGAAACCACCCGAGTAAATGGCGACGCTGGTCACGAGGGCGGTGAGGATGACCCACAGCGCGGGATGGGTGGCGCGGCCCTTGGCGCCTGCACCCGTGTCATAGCCGCTGCGCCGCGGCGCAAAGCCGCCTACGATGACCTTGGTGACGGCATAGCCAGCCAGCGCGGCGACGACATTGATAGCAAAGGTTTCCTTGGTGGCATGCTGCATGCCCAGGCAAAAGCCTGCCAGCACCAGCCACCAGCGCCCGCCGCCCTGTGAATACTGCCACAGCGCGGCGATGCACAGCGTGATGAGCAGCACCAGCGGCACCTCCATGATGAAGTAGCGCGAGTAATAGACCATCATCGGCGAGATGGAAATCAGCAGCATGGCCAAGCCGGTACTGAGACGCCCGAGGGCATCCCGCAGCAGCAGGGTGGAAAGGAGCAGCAGCAGACCACAGACCACCGGCACGGTGCGAAGCTGCGCTTCCGTCCAGGTGGCTGGACCGCCCCAGCCCGCGAGTTTGGACCAGATGCGTGTGAGATAGTGCAGGCCGGGGCCGTGAAAGTCCTTGGGATCGTACTGGAAATGGCCGGTGGTCTGAAACTCGGCGGACTTCATGGCCAGGATGGCCTCATCCGTGTGCATGGGGCGCTCCCCCAGCGAAGGAAAGCGGTAGTAGGCGCCCAGGATGAGAGAGACGAGGGTAAAAATGGCCAGACCGAGCAGACTGAGAGATTTTTTCGGGGGTGGGGGCATCTAGGAATGACGAATGACGAATGACGAATGACGAATGACGAATACGGCGGGGGCGCTGGGATCGAGGACGAGGGAGGGGCGTGCGAGAGAGAGATGATAGGAATGATTAGAGGAGTTCGCGGCGCTCTACCTGCAGGCTTTGCTGGCGGTTGCGGCGCAGATGAAAGCGCTCGCGGGTGGGGGACAGGGTTTCAGTGCCACCATGCTCGATGAGCACAGTGACCTGTTGCGAATGCACAGTCAATTCCAGGAAGCGCAGCAGCGGGGTGCCGCGGGTGCGGAAGAAGCAGTGCAGGGGCACGTGAGGATGCGCGGCGTTCCACAGCCAGCGCGCCGGGGTGAAGCGCTCCTCATCCATCAGCGCGCAGAGGATTTCACGCATGACCATTTCGCCATGACGGCGGGACCATTTCCAGGCTTCGCGGCGGTTCATGAGCTCATTGAACTTGGCCACCAGCGGATTGGCGTGCGCCTGCTCCATCTCCTGGATCAGTTCGCCGGTGTGCACGGCCATTGCGGTGCGGAATTCCTCCCGCGAGATGCGGCCGCTGTCCAGCCAGCGGAAGAGCTGCTGCGGCGTGGGGACTGGGTCGGGGGAAAGCATGGCGGCGGCGCCAAGTTTGGCGCGTTCGCGGCCGTTCGCAAATCTACTGTTGGGCCCCCGCCTTGGATTCTTCCTCCTCCTTGATGTTCTGCGGGATGTTCAGGATGCGCAGGAGGTTGTGATAACGGTCGGTCCAGAGGCGCACGTCATGCTTCAGCTCCGTCTCGTTTCCGAGGAGGTCCGGTGGGTTGGCCTTGAGAAAGGCCTCATTGCGGGTGACGAGGATGTAGTCGGTGGAATCATCGTCACCGTCTGCATCGGTGGCAATGCGGGTGGTTTTGAAACCAGCCTCAGCGGCGATCTTTTCGATCACCGGCGCCAGGATGAGATAGCTGTTGGTGATGTGGACGGCGATGATGCCGTCCGGCTTCATGTGGCGGTCGTAGATGGCAAAGGCTTCACGGGTAAGGAGGTGCACCGGGACCGAGTCGCCGCTGAAGGCGTCGAGCAGGAGCACGTCAAACTGCTGGGACGGCTCGCGTTCCAGCGCCAGGCGGGCATCGGAAATGACGATCTCCACCTTGGCGCCACGCCTTTCTGCGTCGCTGAGATAGTAGAAGTGCTTCTTTGCAATGCGCACCACGTCAGGATTGATGTCGTAAAAGCGGATGGTCTGGCCGCTTTTTGCGTAGCAGGAGACGGTGCCCGCACCCATGCCGACCACACCGATGCGTGCGCCGGGGCGGCCGTCGAGGCTGTCCAGCGCCCGGCCGATGCCCGTGGCGTGGCCATAGTAGCTGGTGGGCTCTTCACGCAGGCCCGGGGTGAGATTCTGCATGCCATGGATGATGCCGCCGTTGGTCAGTTCCAGGGACTTCATGCCGCTGTCGTCGTAGTCCTCGGTCACGGAGAGCATGCCGTAGAAGTTGCGCACCCGTTCAAGCTTCTCTTCATGCCTGAAACCGAAATCCGCCATCAAAAGCAGAACGAAGGTGAACACCAGTCCGAGCATGGTGATGGAAACCAGCGCGGGGCGCATGAAGCCACGGCGGATGATGCGGAAGAGAATGACCACCAGGCAGAGAGCGGTGGTGCCGAGGGCGCCATAAATGGCTGCTTCCGGCGGCGCGTTTTTATTCTCCATTCGCCGCTTAAAGGCCTCCCAGGTGAGGATGCCTGCCGCATGGAGCTTCCAGGCCAGCCAGCCCAGGGAGGCGGTGATGAGGACCACGAGAAGCCACTCCCAAACACGCTTCACCTTCAGCACCGAGCGCAGCAGAACATAGCAGGCCAGCGCCGCCACCAGAATAAGGCTGATCGGCCATTCGGCGAAGGTGGTGAAAAGGTGAGGCGCACCCAGGCTCACAAACAGTCCGCCCAGCGCTCCGCCAAAGGACATGAGCAGATAGAACTCGGTGAGCCGCCGCGGGGCCGGCTTGAGCCGGGTGAGCTCGCCATGGCAGAGCATGCAGGCGACGAACATGGCGCCAAAGGCCCAGCCAAGCTCCCAGATGAAGTTGGGCGCGAGCTTGATGGTGGCCAGGTTGAAAGTGTGGCCGGTGAACTTGGTCATCTTGTTCAGCAACGGCTCTGCTTCATTGTGTGCCCACGTTTCGAACTTCGACCAGAAATCCTGCTTCTGCATGAGGTTCTGCGTGCAGGTGATGAACAGCAGCGGCAGCGCCAGCAGCGCCCAGAGGACGCAGATGCGCGCATACCAGCGCTCATGCTCAAAGCAGATGATGAAGGTGAGCAGGTAAAGGCTCAGCGGCACCACCCAGAGGAAGGGTATCACGGCCACGTCCTGGCAGACGTGGTTCGTGGCCGCGAGCAGCACGCAGCTTGCCAGGGCTGGCAGCAGCACCCAGGCGATGCGGCGCAGCCAGCCGGGATGATCACTGGCCGGCTCGGGTTTCTGGGCCTCGACGGGCCTGGCCTCCTCCTCCAGGGCGTGGTGGCGGTCCAGCCACACGCCAGCGAGGGAGAGCACCACAAACGCGCCAAAGCCCACCGCCCACAGGGTGGTCTGCTCCAGCACATCCCAGTGGACCTCGAAGAAGAGAGGGTAGCTCAGCAGCGCCGCGAGGGAACCGATGTTGGACAACGCATAGAGGCGCCAGGGACTGGCGCCGCCGGTGGTACGGGTAAACCAGACCTGCACCAAGGGGCTGGTGCTGGAGAGCACGAAGTAGGGCATGCCCACGCTGACAAAGAGCAGCAGCAGAATGCGCAGCGCCGGATCCTCAGACCCCGTCGGCTTCCACATCTCACTCGGGGCGATGGGCAGCATGGCGATGGCTGCGCCCAGCAGCAGGCCATGGATGATGCCCTGCCAGCGGCGTGGGAGAAGCGTCAGGGCGTGCGCATAGGCATACCCGGCAAACAGCACCACCTGGAAAAACAGCATGCAGGTGGTCCACACGCCGGGGCTGCCGCCGAACCATGGCAGGATGAACTTGCTGATGATCGGCTGCACCTGAAACAGCAGAAAGGCGCTCAGCAGGCTCAGTGCCGCGAGGATGAGACCGGGAACGGCACGGGAAGGGGTGGCGGACATGGCAGAAAGTGGGTGAGGCTGGCATAGGAGCCCATTTGAGGGAAGATAAAAGTAAGGACATTGTGCGGGACCTGCTGGCATTCCCCATCTGCTGCGACATCATGCCGCATGCCGCAGCCCCCACGCCGTCCCTTCCGCCCCCGCCCCTCGCCCAGCACGGAGCCGGGTGCTCGTGGGCAGGAGGAGCGCCCCCAGGGCCGCCGCGAATTTGGCAGCCGCCCGCAGGGAAATCGCCCGCAGGCCAGCCGCGAACACGGCACCTCCTGGGAAAAATCCGCCGACTGGTACGACCGCATCATTGGCGAGCGGGGCTCAGAGCTCTACCAGGCCGTTGTCATTCCCGGCGCGCTCAAACTGCTGGCGCCAAAGCGTGGCGAGCGCGTGCTGGATCTCGGCTGCGGCCAGGGCGTTTTCTCCCGCGCGCTGGCGCAGGCCGGCTGCCAGGTCACTGGCGTGGATGCCGCCCCCACCTTGATTCAAAAAGCGCGCACCTACCCCGTGAAGCCCCCGGTGCGCTACCTCGCCCGTGATGCCGCGCAGATCGAGGACTTGGGAGAGTTTGACCTCGCCTCTGCTATTCTCTGCGTGCAAAACATGGAGCATCTCGATGTCGTTGCCGCCGCCGCCGCCAAGGTGCTCAGGCCCGGCGGCCGCATGCTCTGGGTCGTCAATCATCCCGCCTTCCGCATTCCCCGCCAGTCCGCCTGGGGGCATGATGAAGAGCGCAAGATTCAGTATCGCCGCACCGATGCCTACAGCAGCACGCTCAGCATCCCGATTGTGATGCATCCCGGCAAGGCTGACAGTGAAAGCACCACCTCCTTCCACCGCAGCCTGCAAACCCTCACCGCCACCGGCTTCTCCGCGGGAATGGTATTGGCTGGTATCGAGGAATGGTACTCTCACAAAGAGAGCCAGCCCGGGCCGAGGGCACGTGCGGAGAACCGGGCGCGGAAGGAGTTCCCGCTGTTTCTGGCGCTGCTGTGGGAGAAGCGGTGAAGTCTTTGCCTGCAAGACGCTCAGATAATACCACGATCCATTAAAAACGGGTATGTCGGGATGGATGTTTGAATGATGATCGCCAGCGGTAGAGCTCACGCGGGCGCGGAGCGTTTTGGAATGCGCCGGACCTCCGGCGTGTTTGCATGCCCAGGGTTCGCGCAAACTCCAGAGGGCTGGAGCACTCCGGGACGCTGCGCTTAGGGCACGACGTGAGCGTGAGGGATCAGGATGATCCCTGTCCTGTCAGAATGAGGGCTCACACATCCTCTCATCTGAGAGCCTTCTCCGGTCGATATGCATACCAGTTTTCAACGGATCGTGATGCGTCAGGCCGCAGGCATCAAGGTGCCCACACAGGCATGCGCCCGGGTGCAGATGTCCTTGAATTCCCCCCGCGGCATCGTCAAAGAAAGCCAGTGAATGGATTCCGTGCCGTCATGCACCATGTGGTTCCATTGCGGCAGGTCGTCATCATCGTCCTGAAAATGGTCGTTTCGGATCAGCAGCAGCACGAAATCCGTGGGGCGTCCGAAGACCAGCATGGAAAAGGAGTCTGTCACCGGCCCCAGTTGAAACGTCAGGTGCCTGTGATGCATCTCATGATCTGCCAGCACTCTCTCCAGCAGTTGTTCAGCACTGCTGGAGAATGGCATCTCCCAGTAGATGTCTGTCGCACTCCAGTGATCGGTCGAAAAAAGCCCCGTAGGCCAGCCATAAAAAGCAATTCCCAAGTTACCCCAGGTGTCAGCCCGGTTGAGATGAATGCCGAAGGCGTAAAAGCCGAGCCGGCATTGACCTCCGAAGTCCAGCTCACTGCCGACCTCAATAGCGAAGTCATCGCGGCATCCGAAATAATTCATCGTGGCGGGCGCGGATTTCATAGTCACACCAGCCTCACATACCTCCGCCCTGGCAGCGCGCGGATCAGCCGCTTCATCTCCAGACGCATGAGGGTGGAGGACACCGTGGCGGGCGTGAGGCCGGAGGTGGTGGTGATGTCGTTGATGTGGGCTTCGTCCGTGCTGATGGCCTTGTAGAGGATTTCCTCCTCCAGGGTGAGCGTGGCGGCGGGGCGCGACTCTTCGACCTGCGGGGGCTTGGGGGCGGTGGGGAAGAGCGTCATCAAGTCGTCGAGTACATCGGCGCCGTCCATGATGAGCTTGGCACCCTGCTGGATGAGGCGGTTGCAGCCGGCGGAGGTGGGTTTGTCGATGGGGCCGGGCACGGCATAGACGGTGCGCCCCTGCTCGGTGGCCTGCTGCGCGGTGATGAGGGAGCCGCTGCGCAGCGGGGCCTCCACCACGATCAAGCCGCAGCCCCATCCGGCGACGATGCGGTTGCGGTAGGGAAAGGTTTGTTTGTCCGCGATGCGGTCCACCGGATACTCGCTGATCACCGCCCCGTTTTGCGCGATGCGCTCTGCCAGCGCCATGTTTTCCGGCGGGTAAAGTTTGCCCATGCCGGAGCCGATGACGGCCACGGTGCGACCTTTCGCCGCGAGCGCGGCTTCATGAGCGGCCGTGTCGATGCCACGGGCGAGACCGCTGACCACAGTGTAGCCAGCGTAGGCGATCTGAAAGCTGAGCTTCTTGGTGGTGCTGAGGCCGTAGTTGGTGGCATGGCGGCTGCCTACCACGCCGAGGGCATTATGGTCGCGCTTGGTGAGCTCTCCCCAGACGGTGAGGACGAGCGGGGGATTGTAGATTTCCCGCAGGAGCGGTGGGTAGAGTTCGTCCTCCTGCGTGAGCAGGGTGAGGTCACGTTCCTGGATCTTTTTGAGTTCGCCAGCCAGATCGACCTGCGATTCCCATCCGGCGATGCTTTCCGCCTGTGCGAGGCCGAAGCCTTCGACGTGGAGAATGTCGCTGCTCTTTGCGCTGAGGATGCGCTCCGGGCTGCCGAAGTGCTGCAGGAGCTTGCGCACACGCACGGGCCCGACCTGCGGGAGCAGATTCAGCACAAGCCAGGCTTCGGTGCGGGTCATTGCACTCTATAGCTCAGGCGACGGAAGCGGTGGCTTCGCCGTTTTTTGCGGCAGCAGCGGCGGATTCCGGCAGGGCGACATTGGTCTGCGAGGAGCCGGAGCCGATGAGTTTGCGGAAGATTTTCTGCGGGAAGGACTGGCCCTTCTCCTCATTTTCGAGCTGGCCGAGGGCGGCAGATTTGGCCATCTCCCAGGCGGGGGCAAAACCGGGGGCGCTGATGATCATCTGCTTCTCCGCACGGGCCAGGATTTCCAGCTCGCGCTGCATTTTGTTGTCCGGGCGCTCGTTCAGGCGGGCGATCTGCATGCGCAGGTTTTCGTTTTCCTGCTTCAGGGAGGCGCGCTCTTTGCTGAGGTCCTGGCTTTGCTTGGAGTCGAGGTCCAGCTTGTCGCTGAGCATGCCCTTGTAGCGCTTGAGTTCGCGCTTGGTCTTCCAGTGGCCCCACAGGGACTGGACGAGGAAAATGCCGCAGAGCAGGATGCCGTAAATGAAGGTGTTCTGGGGGGCGAGGAGTTCTTTGAACATGGCTTGGCAAGGTTAATCGCATGCCATGGGGTGCGCAACCGGGCAAAAGTTTTGGATTCATTCCTCTGTGTGGGCAGCCAGGGTGGACCCAAGACCGGAGTCAAACCATCGCTCCCGAAACATGAGCCAGGATGTGTGGTTGCATCCCGCGGCGGCATCGCCTAGATGCAGGGAGCCATAACCCATGCCCCACGCCCTTCTTCTCAAGTTTCCTGGAACCAATTGCGACGCCGAAACCGCCCGCGCTCTGGAGGCGGCGGGCTTCACCGCGGAGGTGCTGCCGGTGGCTCTGCTGGAGCCCGCAGCGCTGGACAAGGCGCAGATGATCGTGTTTTCTGGCGGCTTCAGCTATGGGGACTACGTGATGTCCGGCCGCATCGCTCAGCTCATCACCAAATCCAAGCTGGGCGACCAGCTCAAAACCTTCGTGGACAAGGGCGGTTACGCCCTGGGCATCTGCAATGGCTTCCAAATCCTGACCCAGCTCGACCTCCTGCCCAAGGGCAGCCTGATTCACAACACCAGCGGCCGCTTCATCTGCCGCTGGGTGGGCCTGAAGAAGACGAAGGGCAAGGCCAGCCCCTACCTCAGCAAGCTGCCGGAGAATTTCGAACTGCCCGTGGCCCATGCGGAAGGTCGTCTGGTGACGGAGGGGGATGCCGCCGCCGGCTATGTGAAGTCCGGGCACGCCGCGCTGCTGTATGCCACGAATGTGAACGGCTCCACCAATGCCATCGCAGGACTGCAGGATGACACGGGCCGTGTCTTTGGCCTGATGCCGCACCCGGAGCGCTTCATTTTCAAGAGCCAGCATTATGATCCGGATTGGAACGGCGACAGCCAGTTTGGCTGGGGGCACTACCTGTTCCAGTCGGCCCGTGAGGCCTTGAACTGAGGCAGGGGATTCCGAGAGGAAGGACCTATGGGGTGGGGGTATGCTGGGCTGATTTAGCCCAGTATTTATAGTTAATTCGTTCTCACTCGAACGAATTCGTTTGTAATAATATGGTATTTATATAAAATACTTGTTAATTACTTAGATCATGAAAGCAGCCACCGTCCCGACCTCCACCTTTCATTCCAGTGCTCGCATGACTCAGGTGGCCTTGGCCGGCATTCTCATGCTCTCGGGTTTCTGCTCGCTGGTGTACCAGACTGTGTGGCTGCGGGAGTTCCGGCTGGTTTTTGGCGGGGCGGCCCCGGCGGCAGCAGCGGTGATGGCGGTGTTCATGGGGGGGCTTGGTTTTGGGGGCAAGCTGTTTGGCTCGTGGGTGGAGCGCGTAGGACGCCCATTTCGGTTTTATGCCCGGCTGGAGGTCGGCATTGCCATCGCGGCCGTGGCTTCTCCGATGCTGCTCGGGCTGGCGCGTTCGCTCTATTTGAAGACAGGGGGGACGGCGGGCATGGGCCTGGGGCTGGCGACCTGCCTGCAACTGCTGATGACTGTTCTGGTGCTGGGCGTGCCCTGTTTCCTGATGGGAGGCACTTTGCCTGCGGCGATGAAATTTGCGCAGCGCGATGATGATCCGCGCCGCTCGACCACCGCGTTCTTTTATGGCATCAACATCGCCGGGGCGGTGACGGGGGCTGTTTTGAGCACGTTCTGGCTGCTGCCGATGCTGGGAAACAAAGGCGCGCTCACCATCGCGGTGCTGGCAAATCTGGGCATCGCTCTGGCGGCGGGAGCGATCTCGCTGGTGCAGGAAAAGGAGACGCGCCAGCCGGCCGCGGCGGCGGAAGAAGCAGCGGAGGAAAAGGCGGGGGCCAAGGCTCCGGCGGCCTTTGTGCTGGCGGCGGCCTTCATGAGCGGCTTCACCTTCTTTGTGGCGGAGCTGGTGTGGTATCGCGTTTCCACGCCGCTGCTGGGCGGCTCGGTCTATGGTTTTGGTCTGGTGCTGTGCGTGGTGCTCTCGGGCATGGGCATCGGTGGGCTGCTGTATGCGCTCATCTTGAAAAAGGCGGAGCCCAGCGCCGCGGGCTTCACGCTCGTCTCGGCGCTGCAGGCGCTGGCCATTCTGCTGCCCTATGCGCTGGGAGACCGCATCGCGCATCTGGCGCTTATTTTCAATGACAGCCTGCGTGGCGTGGGCCTGGGGGAGATGGCCATGGGCTGGGGAGTGGTGATGGGTGCGCTGGCTTTTCTGCCTTCGCTGCTCAGCGGCATTCAGTTTCCGCTGCTCGTGTCCCTGCTGGGCCGTGGCAATGCGGGCGTGGGCCGGCAGCTCGGGCGTGCTTATCTTTGGAACACCTTTGGCTCGATCACCGGATCGTTGCTCGGCGGATTCCTGCTGGTGCCGCTGCTGGGGCTGAAGGGCTGCTGGCTGCTCGCGGCACTGCTGGTGGCGGCGATGTCCGCCGCCTCGCTGTGGCTGCAGCTTCGCGGGCAGGGGGAAGGGGCTGCGGAGTCCCTGGCTGTGCGCTTCAACGGGAACGGCCGCATCGCTCTCGCGGCGCTGGTGGTGTGCGGGTTTTTCGCGCTGGGCACCACGGGGCCGACGGCGGTGTGGATGCACACGCCCATCGGCTACGGCCGGGTGTCGCAGGACTATCGCACGGCGCTCGGGCTGGAAAGCTGGCAGCGTGGCGCGCAGCGTTCGCTGGTGCAGGCCTATGATGGCCGTGAGACAAGCGTCGCGGTCGTGGGCGGCATGCAGTATGCGTTTTTGACCAATGGCAAGAGCGACGGCTCCGCGGTGAGCGACGCTGGCACGCAGGTGATGCTGGGCATCACGGGAGCGATTTTGCATCCTAATCCGCAGAACGCCTGTGTCGTCGGTCTGGGCACCGGCACCACGGCGGGCTGGCTGGCGGATGTGCCAGGCATGCAGCGTGTGGATGTGCTCGAGCTGGAAGAGGAGATCCGCAAGGTGGCGAAGTTTTTCGATCCCGTGAGCCGGAACGCGATGCAGCATCCGCGCGTCAACAACATCACGGGAGACGCGCGCGAATTCCTGCTCACGAAGGGCGAGAACTACGATCTCATCGTCTCCGAGCCCTCGAATCCCTGCCGTGCCGGGGTGGCGAATCTCTACACGCGGGAGTTTTACCGCAATGCCAGCCAGCGCCTGACGAAGAACGGCATTTTCTGCCAGTGGCTGCAGGGGTATGAAGTGGAGCCCGGCACCATCACCACCGTGATCAGCACGCTGCGCCAGGTGTTTCCGAAAGTCGAGGTGTGGGGCACGCAGAGCGTGGACATGCTGCTGATCTGCTCGAATGATGAGACGCCCTGGCAGCTCGAATCGCTGCGCCGACGCGTCAAACTGGAGCCCATGGCCGAGGCGGTGCAGCGCTTCTGGAAGACTGACAGCGCCGAAGGATTTCTGACCGGCTGCCTGGCCAACAGCGACTACTGCACGGCGCTGGCCGCCTCCTGCAAGACAGTGAACACCGACGACATGAACCGCCTGGAGTTCAGCTTTGCGCGCAGCGTGGCGAAACAGACCAACTGCTCCTATGATCTCGTGCGCGCCGCCACCCGCGCGGGCTGCCATCTGCCGAAGATTGATGCCCCCCTCGACATGCAGCGCTACTACGCCGAGCGTGTGCACATGCCGGGCCGGCTGTGGGACTCAGCCTCGGCCGAGGTGCTGCCAGCGGATGCGCCGGCCGAGTTTCGTGCACGGGTGGACACGCTGCGGCCCTACTGGAAGCAAGACTACGCCGCCTATCTCGCCGCTCCCGTGCCCGCCGAGCCTGTGCTGGCGGCTCGAGTGCTCCAGGCCTTTGCCAAGGCGCGCACTGGAGCACCGGACGCCTTTGCCGCCATTGATGCCATCGCTGCACGGTTTCCGGCCGATGCGCATTTTCTGCGCGCCATCGCCAGTCAGACGCAGCAGAATCCGGCAGCCGCACTGCTTCACATCGAGCATGGGCTGGACAGCCTGATGGCCGCCCCCTGGTGCAACACCTCACTGGTCAGCGAAGCAGTGCAGATGCTGGGCAAGCTGGCCCGGTCCAAGGAGGCGGTGCAGGATCCGCGTTTCCTGGTGGTTTTTGACAAGCTGGGACGTGAGTATCCGGTGCACATCGCCCGCAACATCCTGCTGGGCATGCGCTGTGAAATGGCCATGCACCTGAAGCTTCCGCAGCAGCTCGCGGCGGTGGAGAGCCTGGGGCTGCCCTATCCCTGGCAGGGCCAGGCGCTGGCCCTGCGCGTCAGCGCCTTCCTGCAGGCCAATGATCCACGTCTCGATGCGGCCATGGCGGAAATGAACCGCTTTCTGGATCAAGGCGGCTCCATCGGTGGCGAGGCGCCCCCGTTTGTGGTCCAGGTGAAACCTTCCGTGCCCGCCACAGCGCCGGCGCAGGAGATGGTGGTGGGCTCGCAGGCCCAGGCCGGAGAGTGATTCCCCGGGGGCTGCGAGATCGTGGCAATTTCATGCGCTGACGGGCGTATGATTCAGACCCCCTGAATGTCGTTCCTCGCCTCGCACCCTGTACTCCGTCTCATCGCCTCGCCCCAGCACCTGTGGCGCACCCTGTCCCTGGGCATCAAAACCATCTGGCTGCACAAGCTGCGCTCCTTTCTGACCGCGCTCGGCGTGGTCTTTGGCGTGGCCTCCGTGGTCGCCATGCTGGCCATTGGTGAAGGAGCCAGCTATGAGGCGCAGGAGCAGATCCGCAAGCTGGGCAGCCAGAACATCATTTTGCACAGCGCCAAGCCGCCGGACGGGCAGGGTTCCAGTGGTGAATCCCGCAGCATGATCAGCGAGTATGGGATCACCCTGCGTGACATCGACCAGATCCGCCAGACGGTGCCGGGCATCCGCGTGGTGGTGCCCAGTCGCTACATTTCGGAAAACATCTGGAATCTGGACCGCAGCGTGGACGGCCACGTCATGGGCGTGCTGCCCATCTATCCTGAAATGCGCAACCGTCGCATTCTACAGGGCCGCTTTTTCAATGACATGGAGATGAAGGATTTTCTTCCGGTCTGTGTCATCAACCAGACCGTGGCCGCGCGGCTATTTCAGCTCTCCACGCCGGTGGGCAAGTCGGTTCGGGTGAAGGGCTTTTATTACAAGGTCATCGGCATCATCGAGGATGAGGGGCAGAGCGTCGGAACCGACGCCGCAGGGGGAAACCCCTCGGCAGATGCGCAGGCGCAGATCATGATCCCGTTCACCACGCTGATGGACCAGTACGGCGAGGTGTTCTTCCGCTTCCGCACGGGGGGCTTTGAGGCGGAAAAGGTGCAGTTTCACGAGGCCGTGGTCCGTGTGGATGACGTGAACATGGTGGAAAGCCGCGCCGAGGCCATCCGCCACATCATGACCAGCAATCACAAGAAGGAGGACTGGCGCATCATCGTTCCCGTCGAGCTGCTGAAGCAGGCGGAGCGCACCAAGCAGATTTTCAGCATCGTGCTGGGCAGCATTGCCGCCATCTCGCTGCTCGTGGGCGGCATCGGCATCATGAACATCATGCTGGCCAGCGTGACGGAGCGCACGCGGGAGATCGGCATCCGCCGTGCCCTCGGCGCGCGGCAGAACGACATCGTGGTGCAGTTCCTCATCGAGACCGTGCTCCTCGCCGGTGTCGGCGGCGTTCTCGGCGTGGTGCTTGGCCTGAGCATCCCCATGGCGGTGACAAAGTTTGCCGGAGTGACGACCGTGATCAAGATGTGGTCACCGATCCTGGCCTTCTCCATCTCCGTGATCACCGGCATCGCGTTTGGGATTTATCCCGCGCGACGTGCGGCGCAGATGAATCCGGTGGAGGCGCTGCGGCATACGTAAAAAGCATGGGAAGCCGCGCTGCAGAGCAGTCATGTTTTTGATCCACTCCGAAGCAACCGCAAAGCGTTCAAAATGACGAGCAGCGTGGCCCCGGTGTCGGCGAGGATGGCGAGCCAGAGGCTGGCGTGGCCGGTGAAGGCGAGGATGAGAAAGACGGCCTTGATGACGAGGGCGAAGGCGATGTTGAAGCGGATGATGGCGAGGGTGCGGCGGCCGAGGACGATGGCTTCGGCAACGCGGGTGAGATCGTCCTGCATGAGGGCCATGTCGGCGGTCTCGATGGCGGTGTCGCTGCCAATGGCGCCCATGGCGATGCCGACGCTGGCGAGCGCGAGAGCGGGCGCGTCATTGACGCCGTCGCCGATCATGCCGACGTGACGGTACTGATCGAGGAGGCGGCGCACGTGCTCGATTTTCTCCTCGGGCATGAGGTCGCCGTAGGCTTCGTCGATGCCTGCGGTCCTGGCGATGGCATCGACGGTGCGCTGGTTGTCACCGCTGAGCATGACGACTTTTTCCAGGCCGGCCTCATGCAGGAGCTTGAGGGCATGGCCGGCTTCTGGCCGGAGGGTGTCGCCGATGCTGATGATGCCGAGAGCGGCGCCGGCGCAGCCTTCGTGGGGTGTGTGGCCGAGGATGGCGAGGGACTCGCCCTTGGCCTCGATCTCGGTGAGTTTTGACTCGATCTCTGGTGAGCAGACGCCCAGGCTGTGAGTGAGCTTGTGATTGCCGATGAAATGAGGATGCCCCTCGATGACGGCGCTGGCACCGCGGCCGTGGAGCGAGCGATAATCATCCGCAGTGGCGAAGCGGATGCCGCGCTCTTTGGCAAACGCAGTGACCGCAGCGGCGAGCGGGTGGGTGCTATGGGAGTCGATGGCGGCGGCTTTACGCAGGATTTCGTCTTCGGATGCATCGCCCAGCGGGATGATGCCCGTGACCCGCGGACGCCCCTGGGTGATGGTGCCGGTCTTGTCCACGGCGAGGACGCGGAGCCTGCCGACTTCCTCCAGAGCGGCGCCGCCTTTGATCAGCACGCCGCGCCGCGCCAGCGCCGTGAGGCCGGAGACAATGGAGACCGGCGTGGCGATGACGAGGGCGCAGGGGCAGGCGATGACGAGCAGGACGAGCGCCCGATAGGCCCAATGCGCCCACGGCGTGCCGAACAGCAGAGGAGGCAGAAGAGTGACGAGGATGGCGGCCACAAACACGGCGGGTGTGTAGATGCGGGCAAAGGTGTCCACAAAGCGCTGCGTGGGGGCCTTCTGCTCCTCCGCTTCTTCGACGAGCTTGATGATGCGCGCGAGCTTGGAGTCTGATGCCGCCTTGGTGACTTCAACGATGAGGGAGCCTTCACCATTGATAGTGCCCGCATAGACGGGATCGTTCTTGGTCTTTTCCACCGGCACGGATTCCCCGGTGATGGGAGCCTGGTTCACGCTGGAGCTGCCTTCGAGCACCCGGCCGTCAAGCGGGATGCGCTCGCCGCTACGGACGCTGATGTGAGCTCCGACAATGACTTGGGCAACGGGCGTTTCGGTGGTGGTGCCTCCCTCGCCACGCATCAGCGCTGTTTCGGGCGTGAGCTTGAGCAGGGAGGCGATGGCACGCCGTGCGCGCCCCACGCTCCAGGATTCCAGCAGCTCTGAAAGCGCAAAGAGAAACACCACGGCCGCGGCTTCATTCCCTTCGCCGATGATCCAGGCGCCGGTGACGGCCACGGTCATGAGCAGGTTCATGTCCAGCCGGCCTTTTCTGAGGGACTGCCACGCGGCGGGAACGACGAGGAGCGCGCCCGCGAGAGTGGAGAGCGCGAAGCAGATGTTTTTGATGAGAGGACTGCTGAAAACCATGCCGAGGCCAAGGAGAAGGCCGGAGGCGGCGACGAGGGCGTTGCGTGGCAGGGGGCTGTTGTCATGACCGTGCTCGCAAGCGGACCTGCCGCAGGATTCTTCTGCACCGGGAGCGGCGGAGGCGGGCGCCCTGGCGTGATCTTTAGGATCGTGATGGTGACCTTTATGATCGTCGTCGTAAGTGCTCATGGGATCGTCTTGTTGTTTTCAGATGCAGGCCGGAACTCGGCGCCCGGACCCAAAATTTTTCAGTGTGCGTGAATAGCAGCGAGGAGGCCGCGTCTCATGAGCATGCCGCAAAAATGGCGGCGAAAACCCCAACAAAGACATCCCTCCATCATGAAAAAAATCATCACTCTCCTGGCCATCACGACCGGCTTTGCCGTGATGGCTCCCACCGCCTCCGAAGCTCGCGATCACCACGACCACGGCGGCTTTGCCCCCAGCTTCTCGCACCGCTGCAGCGCGTGCGGCACCTCGGTGTATCGCCAGCAGGTGATCGTGGGGCATGACCGCCATGGCCATCCCGTGTATGGCTGGCGCACCGTGTCCCATAGCTGCCGTCCGGCTCATCACAGCCACGGCCGTCACTTCGGCTCTCCCGGCTTTCAAATGAACTGGGGTGGTCATGGCAGGCATTGAGAGCGCTCTCCACGAGGAGAAGGAATTTCCCGCCGGTGCTGAAGGCCCGGCGGGATTTTATTTTGGCCGAGGTTCATTCATTCATTCGTTTTTGAATGTCGGCCGAGCTGTAAGCTTCACCGACGAGCTTTCCCTCGAAGGAGGCGCGAACGCCCGAGCCATGGCAGCGCACGCCGGGGGCAGGTCAGGTTTGGGAAAGTGGTCTGCGATCCGTCGGAGCGCTCATGAAGTTCAGTGCGGAGATGCTGGCGTCGCTGGCTGCGTGAGCAGCATGATGTGACGCACGAAATCCGGTCCGATGAGGGGATGGTGCAACTGGATTTGAATCCGCATCCCCGGCAGCAAACGGGCGGGCAGTTCTTCCGCCCCGTGGTGCCAAAACTGCGTCCGTGACGAATAAACGAACTGACGCAGGGGGCCGCGGTCCTGAGCAAAAGTGATCCAGCGTGTCTTGTGATCGACGGCCTTCACGATGCCGGTCATCGTGGTGCCCCTCGGCTGTTTTGCCCTGGCGGTGGCCACGAAGCCGAGGGCCAGAGTGACGGCAAGACTGAAGAGGCGGCGGCGTCTCGTTTTCGTTTTCACAGATGGGCATGAGGCGCCCGGGCCGCCAAGATTTGAGAAGAACCGGAGTGTTTCATGAACGTGGTCGCCGGCCGCAGCGCCGCCATGGTGAGCGGCGCTGAGGCGGCTGATGGACGAAGGTTATTTCTTTTTCTCTTCATCCCCATGCGCGCAGGTGCAGGCGTACTCCTTGTTCTTGCAGGTGGGGCACTGCTCCAGGTTGAGGTTGAATTTTTCGTTGACCGCCTTGGCGCCTTCCTTGGCGCGGATTTGCACCACGGTGGGGTGGTCGTTGCCGGCGGGGATGGCTTTGTCGCTGATGAGCTTGTCGCCTTCTTTGGTGAAGGAGAGCTTGGTGGGTGCCGAGCGGTCGCCGAGAGTGACACTGACGACCTGGCTTCCGGGAGCGACGACTTTGTTGTCGTCATTGATGAAGCGGATCTCGACCTTGTTTTCCTTGTTCACAAAGAACTCGGCATACGGCTCGACTTCGGTGATGAGGCGGCCTCCGGTGGGGCCGGCTTTGATTTTTTCGTGGTCGTGCTTGTCGTCTGCGGCATTGATCGTGCAGGCGAGGGCGAGGGTGAGAAGGGTGGTGATGAGTTTGGTTTTCATGGTGATGCGTTTGTGTTTGTTCTGATGTTCTGCTGGTGCGTGTTTCTAACGGAAATGGCTTAGTGGGAAGCTGGCGCATCCTCAGCGATGGCCTGGAGGGCGGCTTTGCGGCCAAGGAGCCAGAACATGGCGGGGGTGATGGCCATATCGAGGAAGGTGGAGGAAACGAGGCCGCCGACGATGACGACGGCCACGGGGTGGAGGATTTCTTTGCCCGGCTGGTCGGCGGCGAGGACAAGCGGAATGAGGCCGATGCCGGCACTCAGCGCGGTCATCAGTACCGGCACGAGGCGCTCCAGGGTGCCGCGCTCGATCATGCTGCGGGTGAATTTCTCCCCCTCATGCCGCATGAGGTGCAGGTAGTGGCTGATCATCATGATGCCATTGCGCGCGGCCACACCACCCACGGCGATGAAGCCAACGAGGGTGGCGATGCTGATGTTGTTGAGCTTGAAATAGGTGAAGGCGAGGCCACCCATGAGGGCAAGGGGGATGTTCACCAGGACCTGCAACGCCAGCGAGGCACTGCGGAAATAGCCGTAGAGCATGAGAAACACAGCGAGGAAAACCACGGCGGAGTAAAGCGCGATGCGTTGCGTGGCCTCCTCCTGAGCCTGAAACTCGCCCTCAAAGGTGATGAAGTAGCCTTCAGGCATTTTGACCTTTTCATTCACGTCCTTGCGCAGGCGCTCCACGAGGTTTGTCACGTCCTGCACGGTGGGCTTGATGGCGAGGGCAAAGCGGCGCTGGCTGGCCTCGCGGAAGATGACGTTGGGGCCTTTGGCTTCGCGGACGTCGGCCACGAGATCGAGCGGGATGTGCTGGCCTTCCTCGGTTTCGATGGGGAGGGAGGCGATCTTGTCTGGCGAGTCGCGCCATTCGATGGGGAGGCGCATGACGAGGCTGACCTTGCGCTGGCCTTCGCGGAGCTCGGCCAGCTCCTGGCCGCCGATGAGGGAGGAGAGCATGAGATTGAGGCGGCCGGGGGCGATGCCGTAGGCTTTGGAGCGGTCGCGGTCTGCCTCGATGCGGAGCTGCGGAATGGTGGCGGTCTGGTCGAGCTTGCAGTCTTCAAAACCAGGGATGGTCCTGGCTATTTTCTGAATCTCGATGCCGATGGAGCGAAGCTGCTCGAGATCGGGGCCGAAGATCTTGATGGCGACGGGGGCGGAAACGCCGCTCATCATGTGGCCGATGCGGTCCGCCAAGGGGCCGCCGACGACGGCGAAGACGCCCGGCACGCTTTTGATCTTCTTCGTGATGTCGGCAAGGACTTCCTTGCGGCTGCGCTCGCCCGCAGCGGCACCTCCGTGACCGGATTTTTTTTCGGCTTCCGGATTGCGGAAATCGACATCAAACTCGGCAGTGCTGACGGGGACGACGTGGTCGCCACGCTCAGCGCGGCCGAGGCGGCGGCCCACCTTGCGCACCTCCGGCACGCTGAGGATCTGCTGCTCAATGACATCTGAGATCTTGTTCATTTCCTCCAGCGAAGTGCCGGGCGCGGCGGTGGCGGCCACCAGCGCGGTCTCCTCCTGGAACTTGGGCAGGAAGTCCTTGTTCATCTGCGGGTAGAGCGAGAACGCAGCCACCAGCAGGACGAGGGCGATGGTGAGCACGAGCGCGGGCTGGTGCAGGGCAAAGCGCAGCAGCGTGCGCCGCAGGAGGCCCTTCATCGCACGTGTCAGCGGGCCGTCCTTGTGCTCATGCCCATCCTTCGGCCGGAGGAAGATGGAGCAGAGCACGGGGATGGCCGTGAGGGAGACGATGAACGACGCGACCATGGAGATGATGGTGGCGATGGCGATGGGTGCGAAGAGCTTTCCCTCCACGCCGGTGAGGCCGAGCAGCGGCAGGAACACCAGAATGATGAGCACGGTGGCGTAGAGGATGGAATTTCGCACTTCGCCGGAGGCTGCGGCGATGACCAGCAGGCGTGGCCGGGGCTCGGTCGTGGCTGCATTTTCCTGCAGGCGGCGGAAGACGTTTTCCACATCTACAATGGCGTCATCCACCACCATGCCGATGGCGACGGCCAGGCCGCCTAGAGTCATGCTGTTCACGCTGATGCCCAGCACCTGGAAGATGAGCATGGTGATGCCGAATGAGAGCGGCATGGCCATCAGCGTGATGAAGGTGGTGCGCAGATTCAGCAGAAAGAAAAACAGCACGATGGTGACCATCACCGCGCCTTCAGCGATGGCGCTTTTAAGATTGCCGATGGCGTTATCAATAAAATCCTTCTGCTGGAAGAGCAGGGTGGTTTCCACGCCTGGAGGAAAGGTCGGCTTCAGCTCATCCAGCGCGGCCTTGATCTGCTCGGTGAGCTTGCGGGTGTCAAAGCCGGGAGCCTTGGTGATGGACATGATGACGCCATAGGTGGGCGATTTTTCCGGGGACTGGCTGACAGTGGCGTCTCCGCGCATGGGCTCGATGCCCCAGGACACGGCGGCCACATCACCAATAGCCACGGGGCGGTCATTCACCTTTTTGATCATTGTCTTGGCGATGTCTCCGAGATCCACGCTCATGGCGAGATTGCGCACCATGATCTCGGTGGGGCCGGTGTTGATGAAGCCGCCGGTGGTCGTGTTGGCGGCTTCGGTGATGGCTTCTTCAAGCTCAGCGAAGGTGATGTTGTTTGCCTGCATCTTCCAGGGATCAGGCTGAACCTCGATGCGTTTCACGCCGCCACCCATGTTGAGGATTTCAGCGATGCCGGAAACGCTTTGCAGGCGGCGCTTGATCGTCCAGTCGGCGAGGGAGCGCACCTCGCGTGGCGGGATGTAGCCGGGCTCGCCCTCCTTGATGGTGCTGCGTACGCCGACGAGGAGAATCTCCCCCATGAGCGAGGCGACGGGCGTCATAAAGGGCTGCACGCCTTCGGGCAGATTTCCACGCGCGCCTTGCAGGCGCTCCTGCACCAGCATGCGGGCGCGGTAGATGTCCGTGTCCCAGCCAAACTCCGCATAGACGAGGGAAAGTGAGACGTCGGAGTTTGAGCGCAGGCGGGTGAGTCCGGCCACGCCGAGCAGAGCGCTTTCAATGGGTTGTGTGACGCGCATCTCCACCTCCTCCGGCGCGAGGCCGGGGGACTCGGTGAGGATGATGACGGTGGGCTTGGTGAGGTCTGGCAGCACCTCCACGGGAAGCTGCGTGGCGGTGCGCAGGCCCATGACCATGAGAATGATGGCGGCACCGATGATGAAGGCGCGGTTGTGCAGCGCCCAATGAATCATTTGATTGAGCATGGACTATGCGGCCTCCTTGGGGGTGGGTTTGTCCTCGGGGTGGTCGTGCTCCTCGTCACGAGGGCTCCGGCGTGTGAGGAGGGAGACGATGAGTAGGAGGGCGAGAATGCCGCTCGTGTACTTCCAGAAGGGGCTGGCTGCGGCGGCGTGTTCGTGATCATGGTCGTGGTCACCTTCATCATGATGATGAGCACCGCCGTTTTTTTTCGCAGCCATCTCGGCACGCTTTTCCGGTGTGAGCTCGCTGCCGTCTTCGGCGTGCTCGTGACCGTGCGCGGCATCCAGCGCTTCTTTGAGCGAGACGGTGCTGGCTCCAGCAAAGGAAAGTGAGTAGGCGCCGCGGGTGACGACCTCATCCGCGGGAAGAAGGCCGTTGGTGATCTCGACATAGCGGTCATTAATTTCACCCACGGTGACGGGCGTTTTGATGAAGGCGTTTTTCAGGTCGAAGTCCTTCACATAGACAAAGCGGTTGCCGCCTTCTCCCTGCAAGGCGGAGCGCGGCACGGCCACCACGTTGTCGCGCTTGCTCATGACAATGCTGAACTCCGCGCGCATCTCGGCGCGGAGCTGGCCGCCCGTGTTTGGCAGGCGGAAGATGGCGTCGATGGTGCCGCTCTGGGGGTCTGCGCTGGTGCCAAAGCGCAGGAGCTCGCCCTCGAACTTTTCCGTGGGGAGGGCGGCCACTTTGATGTGCGCTTTGGTGCCGGGCTTCATCTGTCCGGCCTGATGCTCGGGCACGCGGGCCACGGCATAGACTTCAGTGAGATCGGTGATTTCCAGCACGGCGTTGCTCGGTTCAATGGGAGCGCCGGGATGCTGGTTCACCTGCGTGACGAGTCCGCTGATGGGCGCTTTCAGGACGATGGTGGGCGGCGGATCGCCGGGCTGGCGGCTCTCCACTTTCACCACCTCGTCTCCCTCTTTCACGGTGTCGCCGGGCGCCACGCGCAGATCCACGATGCGCCCGGCGATGCGGCTGCTGAGATCGGCAATTTTTCCCGGGATGGCCTGGATGCGGCCGAGTGAGAAGAGCGTGGTCTCGAAATCGGCTTCCTCGATCTCGACGGTCTCGATGCGAAGATTCTTCACGCCGGTTTCATCCAGCACGATGGTGTTGGCGGCGCGCTTGCTGTCTTCGCCTGCGGCCGTGAGAGCACTGATGAAAAGCAGCACTATGGAAAGAGAATGTGTCATGGCGTCAAAGCTGGGAAGAATTAAGGCAGGGGCTTGCCGGCCTCGGGTGTGACAGGGGCTGCGGGGGCGTGCTTGCCCACGGCGGCCTCATAGCGGATGCGGGCCAGGTGGAAGTCGCGCAGCGCATCCAGCGTGGAGGATTCAAGCTGGAGACGCTGATCACGGGAGCGCAGCACGGACTGCAGGTCGGCCTGGCCGGACTCATAAGCTTTCTGCATCGCGTCCATTTGCTCAGCGGCCAGAGGCAGGAGATTTTCGCGGGTTTCACGGACGATGGCGGCGTTGGTCTCCATCTCTTTGCGGGCGGTGCCGGACTCGCTGTTGATCTGGATGGCAAGGGCATCGCGCTCCAGGCGGGCGCGGTCCGCCGTGGCGGTTTTTTCGGCGATGGCTCCCTGGTTGCGGTTCCAAAAGGGCAGGGGCAGTGAAAAGCGGAAGCCGAAGTAGCCCGTGCGCACGCGTCCGGTGCCGGGGACGTCCTGCATTTCATTGGAGGCAAAAAGGCCCATCTTCACATCTTGGAGGCGGTTGGCCCGCGCCAGATTTTTGTCCGTTTCCGCCGCCATGATCTTCGTCTGCGCGAGCTGGTAGTCCGGTCGCAGCGTCCAGGTGGTGACGGTGGGAAGCACCATGGGCGGCAGATCTCCGGAGATGGTCAGCGGGTCCTCGGCTCTCAGTCCGAGCATGGGCTTGAGCTGGCCGAGGAGGCTGACGCCCTGCGCCTCCAGCAGGCGGAACTCCACGCGCAGACGCTGGGAGTCGAGGCGCACCTGCTTGGCATCCAGCGGCGAGACTTCGCCGGCCCTGGCGCGGCCTTCGGCGAAGTCGGCGAGTTTTTGCGCCAGCTCGGTCTGCTGCTGGCGCAGGTCCTTTTGCCGGGTGAGCGTGAGCAGCCGCACCACCTGCTGCTGGGCTTCGGCGATGAGCTTGCGCTCCACATCGCGGACTTCCAGTTCGGCGGCCTTTACGAGCTGCGAGGTCAGTGTTTTCTCCAGGCTCAGACGCCGCGTGAGCGGGAAGGACTGGTCAAAGGAGACGATGCCGGTCTGCGGGCTGACGCGGCTCTGATTTTGGAAGTCGTAGTTGACGGTGGGATTGCTGAGCCTGCCCGCGCCAAGCTGGCGGCCCTGCGCCTCCGCGATGGCCAGGCGGGCGGCTTTGAGCGAAGGATGATGCGAGCGCACGCGCTGGGCGACTTCCGGGAGGGACAAGGTGAGAGCCGAGGCGGCGCCGGCAAACGAGCCCAGGAGAACGAAAAGGAAAAATGCTTTCATGGAGGCGGAATGGTTTTAAGAACGCAGGCACGGAGTTTCCATGCCCAAAGGGTGAGATGGACTGCATCACAGCCGGTCAGCCATCCGTCTTGGGATGGCAGGCTGCGGAGTTTCTCAAATTCTCAAGACCAATGCGTGCGCCAGTACATGAGGCCACGGTCGCTGCGCGGCGGGCGGCGAATGCTCTGAAAGGGCTGCGGCAGCAGAGACTGCTTCAGGCAGCAAGATGGGGGCCGTCCATTCTTCCAGCGCGAGATCCATGATGATGGGAGCCGGAGCGGAATACGAAAGGGCGGGGGAGATGCTGGCGAGCAGGCTCTCAATGAGCGCCTGATGCTCGTGGGTGTCGCCATCGTGGTGCTCGTCCCCGGATTCGTAGCAGGGCTCCGCCGTTTCGTGCTCATGGCACGCGGTGGAATGGGGGCCGTGGCAGTGATCCGCAGGCGTGATCTTTTCAAAGCCGCCGCAGTCGCAGATGAAACCTCTGCCCATGCCGAAGACCTGCGCACACGCGACCAGCAGAATCGCCAGCGTGCAGAGTGTGCGTTTGAGGACGGACGGCATGACGGGGGTAAGATGGCGGAGCCGCGGACTTATTCAAATTTTTTATGTGAGCCAGGGCTGCAACATGGAGGAGCCGGCTCGCGGGATTCCATCGGTGCACGGATGGATGAATAAAATCAGACCCCGCCCGGGCGGGGGAATTTTGCGGCAGGAGCACCAGATGTGGGATAATGGCTGAGCAATGCAGCGGTGCTGATGGCGTAGCCCCAGTTGATGAGACGGTTCATGTAGCCCGCGTCCAGCTCTGCGAGGCGGGTCGGCGTCGCTGCCAGTTCATGGGCGCGGTCCGGCGCGCAAGGCAGCTCCCCGGTGGTGGGATAGCGGGTCAGATCGCTGTTGATGCTCCAGTAGGCGCCATCATGTTCTTTCCTTGCCGGATCTTTCTCATCCAAGGCATTGATGAGAGCGATTTTGCGCAAGCTGCGCACCTGATTGTCGATGAGGTCGAGCACGCGAATCGAGTGACGGGTCCAGTCTGAGTGGGGCTTTTCTTCGGGCTTGAAGGCGGCGCCAGCATCGCTCACCAGCAGTGTGCGCGAATGCTTCCATGCGGTTTCCAGGCCCATGTTGTCATAGACTCCGCCATCACTGAGCACGGCTTTCTGTGTGAATGGCTTTCTTTGCAGAGGCGCGGGTTTTTGCAAAGGTGGAAATTCGCAGCCGCTCAGGTCCAGCTCCATGGGCGAGAGAATCGGAGGGAAGGCGGAGGAGGCGGTGACAGCCTGGGCCAGCGAAGTGGTGGGCTTCGGTGTGATGCCCACCTTCCAGTCACCCATGAAAGGGCGGGAAAAACGCCACAGCGCGCCTGTCATGACGTTTGTGGCATTGATGACGAATCGGGGCCCTTCGCTGTCGAGAGGAAGATCCTGAAGGGTCGCATCGCCGAAAAGATGCTTGCGGTAGGCTTTGGTGATGTGATCGCTGATGGAATCAAAAGGATTGAGGATGCCAGCGATGACCGATCCGGCATCAATGGTTTCACCGCCCAAAGCGACAATCGGCGCGATGACTTCCGTCTCCAGATTGATTGCCACGCCATTGGCATTGAAGGCAAGCTTGTTCCATTTGAGGCCCAGCATCGCTGCGGTGATGGAGCCTCCTGACACGGAGGAGACACGGCCTAGTTTTTTGAGGGTGCCTGTTTCATTGAGCCGGATGAGGGCGCCCAGGTGGAAAATCATCGCGCGATACCCGCCGCCAGACAAACACAGTGCGATTTCTTCGCGTATTCCAGTCTCTTTTTCAAAAGGATCCGAACCAGTGCCGGCGGCAATAGGAGGAGAGGGAGGTGGAGTCGTGGTGGCCATGAAACGATTTTAAAATTAAATCTCGTTGGAAGTCAATCATCATGGTTTAATAAATAACAAAAAATCCTAATATTTAAAGCGTATGATGTTGAGGCGGAGCAACTTCGGATCGCGTGAAAAATTTTAAGCCTTAGGTGACGACGGAAACCCGTTATCTTCTCTCCCCCTTGTGCTTCGCAAAGATGGCCAGGCAGCGGTCGCGTTCGGTGTGGTGATCGACCATCGGCAATGGATAACCTTTCGCCAGAGGCAGGCCCGGCTTCGGGGGTTCGTGCAGCAGGGCGGCGGGGACGGCTTTGAGTTCGGGCACCCACTGTTTGATGTAGGTGCCGTCGGGGTCAAAACGGCGGCTTTGCAGCCAGGGGTTCTGGATGCGGAAGTAGGGGGCCGCGTCTGCGCCGGTGCCGGCGGACCACTGCCAGCCGCCGTTGTTGCTGGCGTTTTCGCCGTCCACGAGGTGCTGCATGAAAAAAGACTCCCCCATGCGCCAGTCGCAGTGCAGATCTTTGGTGAGAAACATGGCCGTGATCATGCGGAGGCGGTTGTGCATGACGCCGGTGCCTAAAAGCTGGCGCATGCCGGCGTCCACGATGGGGAATCCGGTGGTGCCGGTGGCCCAGCGCTGGAAATCATCCTCGGTGCCGGGCCAGGGGAGCCCGATCCAGTCGGGGGCAAACTCCTGCTCAAAGACCTGAGGATAGTGCCAGAGGATGGCCAGATAAAACTCCCGCCACGCAAGCTCCTTCACATAGGTCTGGACGGAGCCTTTGGCGGCTCCCTGCCCGGCCTCCATGCAGCGCTGGTAGATTTCACGGATGCTCAGCAGTCCAAAGCGCAGATCCTGGCTGAGGTGGGAGGTGGTCTGCCCGGCGGGGATGTCCCGCTCCTGGCCGTAGGCCTTCAGGATGCCCGAGTTGATGAAATGAGTGAGGCGCGCGCGCGCGGCGCGCTCTCCGGAAGGGGGGATCTCCGCGGTGCAGGCTGGCAGTTTCCAGTGCGCCAGCGTGGGCAGCGCATGGCTCTGGATTTTCTCGTCAGCAGGAGGCCCCAGGCTCGTGATGCGTCCCTGCGCAGCGGCCTTGGGCAGGTTGATCCAGTTTTTGGAGTAGGGGGTGAACACGCGGTAGGGCTGCCCGCTGCCGGTGAGCACGGCGTCTGGCTCGTGCAGCACGCGATCCTGGTGCGAATGGCACTCAATGCCCAGGCGGCGGCACATTTCCTGAACCCGGGCTTCCATGGCGCGTCCGTAGGGATCGTAGTCTCGATTGAAGTAAATCGCCTCCGTCTGGGTCTCGCGGGCGAGTTTTTCCAGCTCCTTCTCGGCGCTGCCGCAGCGCAGGATAAGCCGGCTGCCCAGGACTTCGAGGTTCTTCGCCAGCGATTCCAGGCAGCCGCAAAGAAACTGCTGCCGGTTCGGGCCCGTCCAGCCGTGGTGTTGTTTCCAGTCGCTCAGGACATACACCGGCACCACCTGTTCAGCAGCCTGGCTGGCCTGATGCAGCGCGGGGTTGTCGGTGAGACGGAGATCGCGGCGAAACCAGTGGAGGACGGTGCGGGGCATGCGGGTGGGGATAGGATAAGGCGCAGGATACGGTCAGAATCGAACAAAAGAGAGGGACAATGTTTGCAGCATCGGCCATCAGGTTAATGATGAATATTTTGCTGGGCTGGCGTTACTAGAAGCGCCATATCATCTTCCCCCCAACCCCTGAACCCGCTCCCATGTCTTCGTATTCGCCTGAAACCGACGAACCGAAATCCTTCACCGCCGCCTGGATCGCCACGGTCCTGCTCATCGTGATCTATATCATCGGCCTGCTGATCTTTCCGCCGCTGTATGAAGACCCTTCAGGCGAGGTGTCCAGCTTTGTGTTGTTCATCGGCCGCTTTCATCCCATCCTTCTGCATCTGCCGGTGGGCATCCTGGCCCTGCTGTGCCTGTTTGAGCTCATCTGCTCCACGCGGCGTGGCGAGCAGAAGTTTGGGGAGGCCTCCCTGCTGATGCTGCTCCTCGGCGCTGCGGGCGCGGAGCTGGCGGTGTTTGCCGGCATCATGCTCTCACGCGAGGGCGGGTATGCGGGCGGCAATTTCACGTTGCATCAGACCATGGCGCTGCTTGGCACCGCCGGGGTTTTGATCGCGCTGGTGATTCGTCTTGCCGCCATGGGCCGGGGGAGCTGGGAGCTGCTGAACGCCTACCGTGCGGTCTATTTCATCAGCTTTGGCATCATGGGGCTGGGGGCGCACTTCGGGGGGAACATGAGCCATGGAAACAAATTCCTCACCCAGCACGCGCCTGAGTGGCTCAAAGCCCCGATGGTGGCCATGGAAAAGTGGATGCTGGGCTTTGTGGAAAAACCCAAGCCCGAAAAGACGCCCCCGTCCGCCGACGTCAAGCCTGAGGTGAAACCCGAGGTGAAGACCGAGCCGCCGATGGACAAAGGAGGCACCCCGCCGCCTGTGACCCCGCCCGCGCCTGCACCTGCGCCAGCCGGGGGAGAAAAACTCGTTTTCCAGGATGTCATTCTGCCGATCCTGACCGCCAAGTGCAACAAGTGCCACAGTGAAGAGAAGTCGAAGGGCGACCTGCGCATGGACACCTACGAGATGGCGATGAAGGGCGGCGAGAACGGCAGCAACTTCGTGGCCGGCAACCTAAAGGACAGCCTCAGCATCTCGCGCATCATGCTGCCAGACAGCGATGACGAACACATGCCGCCGGACGGGAAGGACCAGCTCACGCCGGAGGAGATTGCCCTCTTGAAGTGGTGGGTGGAGCAGGGGGCCAGCGGCACGCAGAAGGTCAAGGACGCAAAATTCCCTGCCGAACTCCAGGCCACGGTTGATGGAATTCTGAAAGGCTAGTCCAATTCGCGCCTTTTGTTGCCTTGTTCCATTCTCCTTTCCCGCTGAAAATCTGCCCCTTCATGAAACCAACCTCCCTCCTCTTCGCCCTGGCACTCGCCCTCACCGCGCATGCCGCCGATGACAAAGCCGCCGCTGATCCCGCCGTCGCCGCCGCGATGCAGAAAGTGAACGCCAGCGGCGCTTCGCTGATGCCCGTGGCCGCCGATGCCAAGGCCTACCGTTTCACCGCGCTGAATGTGGCCAAGGAATTTGGGGACGCCGGACTCGAACCGCTGGCGCCCATCGCCGACAAGATCGCCTCGCTCGACATCGCCCGCAGCAAGGTGACGGACGGTGGACTGAAGGCTGTTGCCGGCATGAAGAACCTCAAGGAACTTCATCTCGAAGGCACGGCCATCGGTGATGCGGGGCTGGACCATCTCAAAGGCCTCACCGAGCTCGAGTACATCAATCTCTACAACACCAAGGTGACCGACGCGGGCCTCGCCAAGCTGGCCGGCCTGGGCAAGCTCAAGGCCATCTACCTCTGGCAGAGCGGCGTGACGAAGGCCGGCGTGGCCGCGCTGAAGGCCAAGCTGCCGAATGCGCACATCAACACCGGCTGGACCGCCGAGGACGATGCCAAGCCCACCGCCGTAGTGGCTGCAGCCCCACCGGCGACCGCTCCAGCCGCTGCACCCGCCAAACCCGCCGCTACACCGGCCCCTGCGGCAGCCAAGCCGGCAGCCCCCGCCGCTGCTCCTGCGGCAGCCCCCGCCGCCGGTGGAAAGCTGGACCCAGCCATCGCCGCAAAGGCGGTCATTTACCGGGACGTCGTGGCTTCGATCATGAGCGCCAAGTGCACCTCCTGCCACGGCGTGGAAAAGAAGAAGGGCAAGCTGCAGCTTCATGATTACGCCTCCATGCTCAAAGGCGGCAGCGACGGCGCCACCACGGTCATTCCGAAAAACACGAAGGACAGCCTGCTGCTCGTCCGTGCCAATCTGCCCAAGGACGACGACGACCACATGCCGCCGAGCGACGAGCCGCAGCTCACCAAGGAGGAGCTTGCCATCCTCACCTGGTGGATCGAAACCGGCGCCTCCGAGACCGCCACGGTGGCCTCTGCCAAAGCTCCGGCCAATGTCGAAAGCGCGCTGGCCGTGCTGCTGGCCAAAGGCCTGCCGAAAGCCGATGCTCCCGCCAAGGTGGCCAAGCCGAAGCCCAAGCCCCTCACCGATGCCGAGAAGAAGCAGGTGGCTGAAATCTCCGCCAAGATGCAGGCGCTGAATGCCTCCCTCATGCCGCTGGCGCAGGACACCGAGCAGCTCCGTCTCGGCGTGATCAATGCCGCCGACAAATTTGGCGACAAGGAACTCGCGCTGCTGGCGCCCATCGCCACGCAGATTCTCTGGGTGGATCTCTCCCGCAGCCAGGTCACCGATGCCGCCGCTGACACGCTAGCCAAGATGACCAATCTGGAGCGCCTGCATCTGGAGAACACCAAGGTCACTGACGCGGGCGTCGCCAAACTCGGCGCACTGCCCAATCTCGAGTACCTCAACCTCTACGGCACCAAGGTCACGGATGCCGGCATTGCCAAGCTCGCCAGCGCCAAGGATCTGAAGAAGCTCTTTGTTTGGGAAACCGGAGTGACCCAGGCCGGAGCCAAGGCGCTCGAAGGCAAGGTGCCCGGGCTCAAGGTGAACGTGGGCCTCAGCGCAGAAGAAATCGCCAAGCTCACCGCTCCGCCTCCTGCGCCGCCAGCCCCTCCTGCGCCGCCAGCCCCTCCTGCGCCCGCCAAGAAGGAAGAACCGAAAAAGACCGATGCAAAACCAGCCGCTGCACCCGCTGCGGGCAGTGACGTGATCAAGACCGTCATGAAGCAGTACCACAAAGGCGATGACGCCCTGTGCAAAAAAGTGGGCGCCACCGCCACGGATGCGGATCTGGCCGCGCTGCTCAAAGCCTACCAGGATATGTGCGCCGCCACCCCGCCGAAGGGTGACAAGGCCGCATGGGTCACGAAATGTCAGGCCCTCATCGGTGCTGTCAAAAAGGTGCAGGCAAAGGATCCTGCCGGTGTGGCCGCCTACAAGGCTGCGGTGAACTGCAAAGCCTGCCATACGGACCACAAGGGCGCGTGAACCGCGTCCCTGCCTTCGTCCTGCTCGTTCTTCTTCGTGCGTCCGCGCATCGTCGTGGCATTCGTCCAGGATGCTGCTAATCATTCCGTCCCCTCATGCGTTCCCTGTCGATGACATTTCTCCAACCATCCTGCGCGCTTCTGGCGTGCAGTTTTCTCATGGTCTCCTGCAAGCCTGCGCAGGAGCGTGAAGCCATCACCGAGTCACGGGAGATCTCCAAATACGCACCCAAGCCGCATGCGGACATCTCCAGCGCCACCCGGTTTTATGATGACGCAAGGGAGGAACCCGCGCAGCGGCCCAGCTTTCGCGATCTGCTCACCTGGACCATTCCTGAAGGGTGGACGGAGTCAACGACACCCGACCCGATGGGCATGCGCCTGCTGGACCTCCGGTTTGGACCGAATCAGGAAGGGGAGTGCTACATCTCGCTGATGCCAGGATCTGGAGGGGGGCTGGAGGCGAACGTGAACCGCTGGCGCACGCAGATGGGCCAGCCGCCCTATACGGCGGAGGAAATCGCCAGCCTGCCGAAGAAGCCCTTCTTCAACCGCGAGGCCTCATTCGTGGCCTTTGATGGCGACTTCAAGGGCTTTGGTGCCACGGAGGCCAGAACCGGCTACCGCATGCTCGGCCTCATTCATTCCGCCGACCAGGCCACCATCTTCGTGAAGCTCACCGGCCCCAAGGCGCTGGTGGAGCAAAACGCCGCCGCGTTCGACGCTTTCTGCCAGTCGATCAAGCCGAACGCCGCCATGATGAAACAACCGTGAGCCAGCCACCCGTCATGCGTCCTGGAATTCGTATCTGCACAGGCGGCATGTGCATGGTCGCCGGCATGCTGCTGCAGTTTCTGCCGGGCATCGAAGGCTGGCAGGGCTGGCAGATGCTCGCCGCCGTTTTGCTTCTGAGCGGCGGCGTCTTCTTTTACCTGGGCTGCAGGCGGGCGGCCCGTCTGGCGGAGAAGGGCTCCTACACCTCGGGAAGACGTTCCATGCATGCCAGCCGCACCGTCAGATTCGACTGACGCTTATCCTTTTTCTTCCATCCGTGACTTCACCATCTCCATCTCTTCCCGCGAAAATCTTCGCCTTTCTCTGCAGCTTTGGCCTGGCCACAACGGTGCTGTCGCTGCTGCTGCTCATCACTTTTCTGGGCACGCTGGAGCAGGCGGAGCACGGCCTGGTGGTCAGTCAGGCACGGTACTTTGAGTCCTTCTTTGTGGACCGCATTGACGTGGCCGCCTGCCTGCGCGCGCTGGCCGTGAAGGATATTGGGAAGTTCGAGCTGCCTCTCTTCATCCTCCCCGGTGGTTATACCCTGATGGCGGTGCTGTTTGTCAATCTTCTGCTGGGCGGCATCGTTCGTGTCCGCAAGTCCCCCAAGACCATCGGTGTCATCATCTCCCACTTTGCCATTTTGTTCATGATCGCCTCCGGCGCGGTCACCTATCACTTTGCGAAGGAGGGCATTCTCAGCCTGTCCGAAGGGCAGGTGAGCGATGAGTTCCAGAGCTTCCACGAGCGTGTGATCGAAATCGAAAAAGTGCCCGCGAGCGCGGACGCAAAGCGTGAGGCGCTGGTGATCGACGAGGCCTCTTTCACAGACCTGGGCGGGGCCGCCGCCAGGCGCACCTTCACGCACGCGAGCCTCCCGTTTGAGCTCACCATCAGCCAGTGGAAGCGCCACGCCGAGCCACGCCGCGTCACCGATGATCGTGGCGATGCGGTGGACGGTTATTTCGTGCAGGAACGGCCCCTGATCGATCCCAAAACCGGCCAGGCGATCGAGGATGAAAAGCTCTTCAGCGCCTGCCTGGCCACGGTGAAGGCCAAGGATGGCTCCGAGCAGAAGGGCATTCTGTGGGAGATTGCGGCGGCACCGTGGACCGTGACGGTGGAGGGGCAGAAATACCTCATCAATCTGAAGCACCGCACCTACCGCCTGCCCTTTGCCGTGCGGCTGGACAAGACGGAGGCCGAGAAACATCCCGGCACGGAGCGTGCCCGGCGCTTCACGAGCTGGGTCACAAAAATCACCAACGGCCACGAGGAAAAACGCATGGTTACCATGAACGAGCCCGTGCGCGGCGGAGGCTACGCCGTGTTTCAGAGCACCTTTGGCGACGGCATGGAGGACGGCACCGGCGTGAAGAGCAGCGGTTTCCAGATCGTGGAAAATCCCGCCGACCACTGGCCGCTCATCTCCTGCGTGGTGGTGGCGGAAGGGCTGCTGCTGCATTTCCTCATGATGCTGGCGCGCTTCATCAAGACGGAGCCCTGGCGCTTCGCCATCGGATTCACTCTTGCCTTCAATGCCGCCTTCGCCCTCGCGATGTGGAAGCTCCTGTAAGCCCCCAAACCTTGCCGACTGTCATGCCTCTTTTTCGCCTTGCCTTTCTCATCCTTCTTGCCGCCAGCGGGCGTCTCCACGCCGCCGAACTCCCGCCGCTGGAGCTGTTCCAGAACAAGGAGGTCACGGACATTTTCTCCCTCATCCCGGTGCAGGAGTCCGGCCGTATCAAGCCGCTGGAAGCCGTGGCCATGAACCGCCTGCGGAGCTTCCGCGCCCGCGCCAGCCTGTGGCTGACAGAGAACGGTGAGATGGACGGCAAGCCGCTCATTGATCCCGCCACGCAGAAGCCCATCACGCACACCGATGGCAAGAAGGTGAAGCTATCCTCCACCGAGTGGCTGCTGATGAGCTGGTTCCGCCCCGACATCGGCAGGCTGGTGCCCCTGTTCAAGGTGGACAATTCCTCCGCGATCACGGAGCTGGGCCTCACGGCCCGTGCCAAGCGGGACCAGTACTCCTTTGCGGAGATCGAGCCCGCGCGTGACCTGCTGATGCAAAAGATGGACGAGTACCGAAGCATTCCGCCCAAGCAGCAGGCGCCGGAGCAGCGCATGCTCGTGCAGCTGGCCTTGAGCTTCCTCGACTATGAAATGATGCTCGGGCATTTCGACTTCGTCCGCTCCCCTCTGGGTGGAAAGCTGGAGGAGGTGCCTGCCGGTCTGCAGCAGCCCGTGCGGTACTCGAAGAGCCTGAATACAGTGGTCAAGGCCGCGCAGGAAATCGTGGCCGCCCTGCGCAGCGGCGCCCGGACGGAGCCTCCTCCCTGGTTCAGTGCGGTCAGCCAGACCGCCCTGAACGCCATCATGAGCGGAAACTCGGAGCAGACGCTCCGCATTTTTCCTCCGGCACCCGGCGAAAACAGCAAGGTCTGGCACGGCCCGGGAGAGATCATCTTCACCGCCTTCAAAACAGGCAGGGCCGTCCCCCCGGAGCAGCTGGCGTGGCTGGGCCTGTATGAGGATGTCTATCTGGCGCTGCCGGACGCGGCCAAATTTAAGACTGCCGCGCAGACGCTGCTGACCAAGATTCAAGCGGCGGCCGCCGCCATCCACGCGGACGAGCATGTGGCGCTGGAGCGAAGTTATCTGCGCACGGACTACTTCTTCTATGCGCAGTGGTTCTTTCTGGGCGGCCTGGTGTTTGCGGTGCTGAGCTTCATTCCCAGTGCTTCTCTCATGACGCGCATCGCGTACGGCTTCATCTGCGCGGGGTTGTTTCTCTCGCTGGTGGGCACCATTCTCGGCGGCATCTGGGCGAACTACAGCTGGGGCCGCTTCTGGGGCTGGGACCCGAAGGAAAACGGCGCGCTCATGATCGTGCTGATGTGCCTGATCATCCTCCATGCGCGCCTGGGCGGTTACATTCGCGAGACGGGCCTGCATAGCTGCAATCTGGTGCTGGGCTGCATCGTGGTTTTCTCCTGGTTCGGTGTGAACCAGCTGGGCGTTGGCCTGCATGCCTATGGCTTCACTGACGGCACCTGGCCCAAGATCTATGCCTACTGGAGCAGTCAGGCCACCCTGCTGCTGCTGGGGCTGCTTGTGCTGCTGGGCGGCTGGGCGCCCAAGGAAGACGTCTTGTCAGGCTTTGTGGCAAAGCTTGGCAGGAAGATTGTGCTGGGGATTAAATTCATCGCCGTGGGGCTGTTGGTTGTGGCGACCGCATATGCAGTGATGGGTGTCACAGTCCGCTGCATCATCATGCAGCGCCCGCCGATCACCACGCTTTATGAGACGATCCTCTTCATCGGGGCTGCATGCGCGCTGTTTGGCCTCGTTGCGGAACTGATCACGCGGAAGGGCCTGGGCCTGCTGGTCTGCGGCGTGGCTGGAACAGCCTGCATGTTCCTGGCCATCCAGTTTGAGGCCTCCGAGGGCGCGGACACGATGCAGCAGCTTCAGGCCGTGCTGATCACCAATTTCTGGCTGTCCACCCACGTGCCATTGATCAATCTGGGCTATGCGGCCTGCATGGTGGCGGCGCTGATCTCCCAGTTCTTTTTCCTGCTTAAGATCGCCTCTTGTGCGGCGGTGCAGCTGGGCATCGTCCGTCGTGCTCCGGCCCAGCCACCAGAAACAGCTCAGGCCGAGGCGGCGATGGAGGCTGAAGGCGGTGGCGTGGTGAAGCCCGGGTGAGGAGGAAGAAGACAGGGGCCTGGCCAGCTCGGCACTCACTCGCTCCTGCTGGGCGCACCCTTTGGGGGGCAGCCTCGCTCTGTTTTGAACAAGACAGGGGGGCTTATAGCGTTTTCCAAAACGGATTTCCGGTCAGCGGCGCGTGGAGACGTTCGGCGGAGGCTGGAGGACCAGCCTTTCTACCTCGCTGCAGGCATGCGAGTGCCCAGCGCAGGTAGGGCTGGCTGTCCTCAGCCAGCCGCCGTCGAAGCCCATGATCCGCGATCAAGAAACAGCCCGCTAAACGGAAATGAGTTTTGCGAACCGCTATAGACCCAAGCGTCTTTGAAAACAGGTCTGCATTCCTGCGGCGGCAGGCAGGTCACTCAGGCGAACAACACGGCGCTCCGGCCGTAGGGCGGTCGTGTTTGGCGGCAAAGGCTTTCTCATGCTCTGTCACATCCTCCGCCAAACCGCCCGGCTGCGAGGACATTCATACGCCAGGATGTTTGCCGTACGCTCACAGACGGGCGGGCTTCGCCACGACCGTCCTACGACACCTGCGTCTGCATGGCATTTTCCATCCGAAGAAGACTCTCTGCTGCGGATCCTGGACAGACTCATTTTCAACTGCGCGTGGTCTTACTTCGACTTCCTGAAAGCGATGATGCCCTGGGCGATGCCTTCGGCGATCTTGGCGCGGAACTCGCCCGTCAGCATGCGGGCGCGTTCGGTGGAATTGCTGACGAATCCGCACTCAATGAGCACGGCGGGGTTCTTGGTGGTGGCGCGGATGACGTGAAAGTTCGCGCTCTTCACGCCGCGGTTCGTCATGCCCGTGCGCTGCACCAGATAGGCCTGGATGTAGGCCGCCAGCATATAGCTGGAGGAAAAGTGGTAGTAAGACTCCGCGCCGGCACCACTGCCGCCGCGGTTGTAGTTGTAGTGGATGCTGACGAAGATGGCGTTGCCGCGGCTGTTGCCCAGCGCGGAGCGGTCCTGCAGGGGAATGAAGACGTCCCGGCTGCGAGACATGATGACCTTGAGGCCCTCCCGTCTGAGGAGCTGCTCCACGCGGCGGGCGGTGTCCAGGGCCAGGTGCTTTTCATACACGTAGCCGATGGCGGCGCCGCGGTCGTGCGCGCCGTGGCCGGGATCAAGAATGACGGTGTCAAAGGCCTGGGCTGTGCTCGTCAGCAGGAACACCGCCACCGCAGCCCGGCAAACACCAAAAAACAGGCGCTTGAAAGCATGGCGAGGAAGGGGGAAAGTCGGCATGTGATTCGGGGGGAGAGGGGGCGGGATGCGCAGGGACATCCAGCCAAGTTCAGCAGCGGTACAGTAATCGAAGATGCCGGGAAAGGGTCAAGTGGTTTGCCCGCAAACCTTCGGCGCAAAACGCAAAAAAAAACCGCCGGATGAGACTCATCCGGCGGCATTGATTCTCTCACGCTTGGCTTACTGGCCGAGCTGGGAAGGCGGCAGGCCGCCAGGGGCCGGGGCGCCAGGTGCGGCAGGAGGCACTCCGTAGGGGGAGGGAGGTGGCATGCCTGGCTGGGCACCGAAGGGAGCCGGGGCCTGGCCGGGGTAGCCGCCGCCATAACCACCCGCACCACCGTTCATCATTTCAGCACCGCCAAACACCACCGGCAGAATGCGCTGGGGGATGTTGTTGGCAGCCTGGGTGAAGGCGTCCATGCCGCCTGTCATGATTTTCGGGCCCACCATGCCGCGCTTGCCGCTGAGTTTTTCCACCGCCACGCTGCCGTCATTGCGGCCGATGATCACGGCGCCACCGGTCCAGGTGCGGCCGGGCTTGACCTGGCCTGCCAGGTCCGCATTCCACTGCGGAGGCCAGCCGATGGAGGCCGGATTTTCAAAGACGACGGGCATGTTGCCCGGGGTGGTGTCGGTCTGGCCGGCCGTCATCGCCCAGTGGTTTTCACCGGGAAGGAGGGCCTGAGCGTAGTTCGGCGGCTGGCCGATGTTGTTGTCCGGGTTGTAGCCGGCGGGGCAGCCGAAGATGCGCTCGTCGGTCACGATCTGCTCCTGGATCATGAAGCGGAAGGCGTCATTGGCGTTCTGGGCGGTGCTGCCCGTGAGGGGGTTGGGCACCGAGTCAGGATACTGGCTGTTGTTGTCCTTGGAGAACTGCTTGAGCGACATGATGATCTGCTTGCAGTTGTTGACACCTTTCATCTGGTTTCCCTGCGTCTGGACCATGGTGAAGGCGGGCACGGCCAGGCTCGCGAGAATGGCGATGATCGTGATCACCACCAGCAGCTCGATCAGAGTGAAGGCGTGGTTTTTTCGTTTCGTTTTCATTGGATGCGTATGTTTTTTTATGGGTTGGTTATGATGTTATGCGGAGACCGGAATTAATCGGTACACCGCTGATTAGACCCAACCGGGTGCGGAAATGCGAGAAAAAAATAAAGGCATCCAAAGCACAAACCGGCTCCGTAGGGAGACCGGCTGGCTGCGTGGAGTGTCTGCAGGCTTCCTGGAGCAGTGGTGGGGGAGGCCGACCAAGCGGGAGCCGGTGAAGCATAGGGCATACCCGCAAGGCCGGTGGAAGGTGGGCAGGCTGGTGGCACTGACTCCAGCTCCATGATTACGGGGCCTCGCCAAGAACCACAGGCAGGACTCGCTCCGGCAGCCCCTGCGAGGCCTGGGTGAAAATGTCGAGTCCTCCGGGCATGACTTTCGGACCGACCTTGCCTTTGTCGCCAGCCAAAGCTTCGACAGCGACGCTGCCGTCGTTGCGACCGATGATGATCTGGCTGCCTGGCCAGGTGCGACCGGGCTGGATCTGGCCCGCGACGTCAGCATTCCACTGCGGTGGCCAGGCGATGGAGGCAGGATTTTCAAACACCAGGGGCATGCTGCCCACCGATGTGTCCTTCTGGCCGGCAGTCAGGGACCAGTGGTTTTCACCGGGCATCAGGGCATTGCCATAGTCTGGGGCCCGGCCGATGTTATTGTCTGGATTGTATCCGAGAGGGCAGCCGAAGATGCGCTCATCGGTCACGATCTGCTCCTGGATCAGGAAGCGGAAGGCGTCATTGGCGTTCTGTGCCATGGGGATTCCTGTCACAGGGTTTTCCACAGAGTCTGGATAAAGGCTGTTGTGGTCTTTGGAGAACATCTTTAGCGAGAGGATGATTTGCTTGCAGTTGTTGACCCCTTTCATCTGAAATTCCTGAACCTGGACCATGGTGGTGTAGGCAGGCACAGCCAAGCCCGCGAGAATGGCGATAATCGTGATGGCCACCAGCAGCTCGATCAGAGTGAAGGCGGGGTTGCGTTTCGTTTTCATGGGAGTGTATGTTTTTTTGTTGGTGGGGTGGGTGTTCTGCCGGTGTCGCAATTAAATAATTGACGTGTGATTAGAGGAAAATAGCCGCAGGAAGGCGAGAAAAAAGGTGGGGGCCGGAAGATGCCTGGAAAGCGGAGGTCGCGCGTGCAAACCCAATCATCAAAAAGCCGCCGGATGCAGGGCATCCGGCGGCCGTGGAGTATCATCTCAGGCTGGATTATTGCTGGGCCAGGGGCGAAACCGGCAAGCCACCAGGAGCGCGTTCAGGAGATGGAGGCGCTGGAGGCGGGAGGGGATCAATGGGAGGTGTGCCTCTGTAAGTCGGCACGCCATTGCCGAAAACCACAGGAAGGACGCGCTGCGCGACTCCCTCGGAGGCCTGCGTGAACAGGTTGACCCCGCCGGCCATCATTTTGGGACCCACCATGCCTTTGGTGTCTGCCAGAGTTTCGACGGTGACGCTGCCATCATTGCGACCAATGATGATCTTGCCACCGTACCAGGTGCGGCCAGGAGTGACCTGACCTGCCACACTCGCATTCCACTGCGGCGGCCAGCTCGGGATGGCGGGGTTTTCATACACGAGGGGCATGCTGCCCGCCGTGGCGTCCGTCTGGTTGGCCGTGATGGCCCAGTGGTTTTCACCCGGCATCAACGCAGTGGCGTAGTTGGGACCCTGACCGATGCTGCCATCCGGATTGAATCCGGCGGGGCAGCCAAAGATGCGCTCATCGGCCACTATCTTTTCCTGGATCAGGAAGCGGAAGGCGTCATTCGCGTTCTGGGCCGGGCTGCCGGTCAGCGGGTTGGGCACTGAGTCGGGGTACTGGCTGTTATGGTCCTTCGCGAACAGCTTCATCGAGGCGATGATCTGTCTGGCGTTGTTGACGCCGCTGGTCTGATTGGCCATCCTCTGAATCACGTTGTAGGTGGGAACGGCCAATCCCGCGAGAATCGCGATGATCGTGATCACCACCAACAACTCGATCAGAGTGAAGGCGTGTTTTCTTTTCGTTTTCATGTTATGTGTTTTATCTATCGTTTGGTTTATTATGTTATGTGAACAGCGGAATAATCCCGCTATCCGCCAGTATTAAACCGGAACGCAGTCTGAAATACGAGACAAGAATCGTGCCGTCCGAGAGGCGGTGGCGTGCGTATGGGAAAACCTACGCCAGCGCCAGCAGGGTCACTTTGGCCTCCTGGCAGAGCCGGAAAACCTCGTCTTTCCCCAGAAGCAGAGTCATGCCTGCCTCCACCGCGATCACATCCACCCCGGCTCCCGCCGCCGTCCGGATCGTCTCCGGGCCCACCACGGGTACGTCAAAGCGCATGTCCTGATCCGGCTTGGAGACCTTGACCATCGTCGCCCCGCCGCGCCCCAGGGCGCCCCCGCGTTTGACCGCCTCATTGGTGCCCTCAAAGGCCTCCACCGCGAGAACGGTGCCGTTTTTCACCACCACCGTCTGGCCGATGTCCAGCCGGCTGCTCTCCTTGGCGATCTTGAAACCGTATTCCGCGTCCTCCTGCCGCCGCTTCTTGACCTGGGGTCCCGCCACGTGCCCCGCCTTGGGCATGAGGTCTTCTAGAAACGTAGTCGCTGGCAGCAGGGTGATGCCATCCTTCTCCAGCTCCTTGGCGATGCCGCCAAACAGCGTCTCGGCATTCCGCTGCTTGAGCTTTGCCATCATGATGAGCGTGCGGAAGTCCGGGCGCAGGTCGAAGAGGTTCTTCGGCGCGATCTGCCCGACCATCACCGTCTGCGTCACGCCCTGCTTTTTGAAAAAGGAGATCATCTTCCCGAGCTGCCCCACGCGGAACCACTCGATGGCATCCACCATGGCCGCCAGCTCCGGCTTCGTCTCATTGATGAAGGCCGCCGCCACCAGCTTTTTGACTCCGGCGCGACGTGCCGCCACCACGAAGGTTTCCGGGTAGATGCCGTTTCCAGCAATGAGGGCGATGGTGTCGGGATTGGGGGCGGTCATTCGAGGAGCGGGAGTGGAGACAGGCAATGGAGAAAGGACAGAAAGGACTTAAAGGACAAAAAGGACGAAGGCCATGCGAAGTTTGGTCTTGTCCTTTAAGTCTTTTTTGTCTTTTCTGTCCTTCTCATGCCCCCTGATGACTCTCCAGGTTTCCTCCCGCCGCATGGTGGCTATGAGAAGCTGCTTTCTTACCAGAAGGCTCTGATTGTGTTTGATGGGACCGTGTTCTTCACGAGAAAATGGCTGCCCAAATACGGAGACAGGACGGTTGATCAGATGGTGCAGGCGGCGCGATCTGGAAAGCAGAACATCGTGGAGGGAAGCGAGGCTTCCGGCACGTCCAAGGAGATGGAGATCAATCTAACGAACGCAGCCCGCCACAGTCAGGGCGAACTGAAGGAAGACTATCAGGATTTCCTGCGGACACGAGGCCTGTTAGAATGGCCCGCTGCACACCGCTATGCGCGACGCTTGCGTGAGCTGAACCGGCTGCCGGGAACGACCTATGCGGACTTCCAAAAAGGCATCGAAAGCGAAGAGCCGGAGATCGCTGCAAATGTGATGCTCGGACTCGTGAAGGTCGCGCATTACCTGCTGGGGAGGCAGATCAAGGCACTGGAGCAGGTGTTTTTAAAAGAAGGCGGCATGCGAGAACGGATGACGAGAACGAGGCTGGCAGTCAGAGCCAGATCGAAAGGGTAAATAACCAGCAGCCATTCACCTCACAGCTTAAACTTCCCGCACTGCCCCATAAACGCCCGAGGATTATCCCACGCCACGCGCTGGATCATCTCGCTGCTCCATCCCCGCTGCCGCATGGCCTGCATGGTTTTCGGCACGGCCAGGGGGTCGCTAACGCCCCAGTCGCAGGCGCTGTTCATCCAGATGCGTTCGGCGTGGCGCTGCTCCAGCATGTCGATCGCCCGGTTCGGCGTGCATTTGCTCTCGGGGTACAGCGTGATGCCGGCCCAGAAACCGTGGTCCAGCACATAGTCAATCGTGTGCTCCTCCACATGGTCAATGATCACCCGCTCCGGCTTGATCTTGGGGAAGTTTTTCAGCGCATCGACGATGAGGCGCGTGCCCTTGAGCTTGTCCTCCAGATGCGGCGTGTGGATGAGCACCAGCGCGTCGTGGTCCTGCGCCACCTGCACATGCTGCTCGAAGATTTTCAGCTCGTTGCGGCTGTTCTTGTTCAGGCCGATCTCGCCGATGCCGAGCACGCCGGGCTTGTCGATGAACTGGGGGATCAGTGCAATCACATCGTCCGCCAGTTCCAAATCCTCCGCCTCCTTCGGATTGATGCACAGCCAGCAGTAATGCTGGATGCCAAACTTTGCCGCACGCTTCGGCTCATATTCGGTGATCTGCCGGAAGTAGTCATAGAAGCCGTCGGCGCTGGCGCGGTCAAAGCCGGCCCAAAACGCGGGCTCGCAAATGGCCTGGCAGCCAGCGATGGCCATGCGCTCGTAGTCATCCGTGGTACGGCTGACCATGTGGCCGTGGGGTTCGATGTAGTTCATCCAGTCGCAGTTCCAAGTTTCAGGTTTAAAGTTTCAAGTTCAGCCTTTGAACGCTCCGATGGCTCCTTGCATCGTCGCTTTCGCGATCGGCTCCGTACTAGGGTCACTAAAGCTCAACAGCACCTCTTTGGCACGGTGCGGCTGCTCCTGAGCGAGGAGGGCCAGGGCGTTTTTCAGGGCCTGGACACGAAAGTCGCCGTCCTGGCCGGCACGCTGGACGCGGTCGAGGAAGGCGGCGAGGTCGATGAGCTTCGAACGCGAGTCCATGAAGCCCAGATCGACCAGATTGACTTGGGTTGGGGGAGTCCAATCAGGCATGACAAGGGAGAGTGTATGCGCCTGAGGCATCATCGCAACCGCTGGATCATTGCACTGGCGATTCTGCATGCCATGGTGGGGGCTCATGCCTGACCTCAACCCTGACGAACTGCGCCGCTACGCGCGCCACCTGGCGATTCCCGAATTTGGGATCGAGGGCCAGCGCAAGCTGAAGGCCGCCCGGGTACTGTGCATCGGGGCAGGGGGGCTGGGCTCGCCCATCACGATGTATCTGGCGGCGGCGGGCATCGGCGGACTGGGCCTGGTGGACGCGGATGTGGTGGAGATCACCAATCTGCAGCGCCAGATTCTCTTCGGACAAAAAGACCTGGGCCGCAAAAAGCTCGAAGCCGCGCGTGACCGGCTGGCGGACATCAATCCGCACGTGGATATCCAGGTTTACCCCGAGCTGTTCACCGCAGCGAACGCCAAGCGCATGGCGGCAGACTATGACGTCATCATTGATGGCACGGACAATTTCCCCACGCGCTACCTGAGCAATGACGTGGCCGTGTGGCTGCGCAAACCGAACGTCTATGGCAGCATCCTGCGCTTTGATGGCCAGGTGGGTGTTTTTGCCCCGCATCTGGGCGCGCCCTGCTACCGCTGCATGTGCCCGCAGCCGCCGCCGCCGGGGCTGGTGCCTTCCTGTGCGGAGGGTGGAGTGCTGGGTGTGCTGCCGGGTCTGATCGGCACTCTGCAGGCGCTGGAGGCCATCAAGATCATCACCGGCACCGGCCAGCCACTGCTGGGCAAGCTGCTGCATGTGGACACCCTGAGCATGCGCTTCCGCACGCTGAACCTGCGCCGCGACCCGGCCTGCCCCGTTTGCGGCGACCACCCCACCATCACCGAACCCATCGACTACCAGGGCTTCTGCGGCATTCCCGCCGCGCAGGCTGCTCCAGATGTTCCCACCATGACCGTTCACGAACTCAAACAGCTCCGCGATGCCGGAGACAATCATTTCCTGCTGGATGTACGCGAGCCGCACGAGCAGAGCATTTCCCGCATTGAGGGCTCGGTGCTCATTCCCCTCGGCGAACTCGAAAACCGCACGGCCGAACTTCCCCGCGACAAGCGCATTCTCGTCCACTGCAAAAGCGGCGGCCGCAGCGCGCGCGCCGTCAGCAAACTGCGCGAACACGGCTTTGAAAATGTCTGGAACATCTCGGGCGGCATCATCGCCTGGGCACGTGAGATCGACCCCACCATGGCTGAATACTGATGCAAAGCGAAACCGACTGGCTCGATGATTTTCTCCCCCTGATGCGCTGCCCGGACACGCACCAGCCCCTGCGGCGCGCCACACCGGAGGAATGCGCCATGAATCAAGTCACCGCGGCCCTGGCCACGGAGGACGGCACGCGGGTATTTGTCATTGATGACGGCATTCCGATCCTGCTGCCGAAGCAGGGGTAAATCCCGCAAGACAATACTGGGAGCGCCGGTTTTTAACCGGCTCTGGAAGCTCCGCCGCAGAAAAGCGGCAATGACCGGCTCCCGTTACGCCACCTTCAGCCCCGGCGCTTCCTTCTGCAGCGCGGCGGTGATGATCCGCTCCGCGTGTGTGATGGGCAGGGAGTAGTGGCCGTCGGTTTCAGACCAGTGAGTTTCCGCCTGGGGGATGAGCTGCGCGATCTGCTGCGTGTAGGTCCAGGCAATGTTGCGGTCCTGCTTGCCGTGCCAGAAGCGGATGGGGAAATTGATCTGGCTGACTTCAAAGCCCCATTCGCTGAGGTAGATGTCCGCATCGGCGATGACGCTGCGTGCGCCGCGGTCCAGCGCCCCGAGGGTGGCGTCCCGCACCACATCATAAATGCCGGGCTGCAGCAGCACACGGCGGTCTTCGGTGCCCAGCAGTTTCATGAGCCAGCGCAGCGGGGCTTTTTCCGGGTTTCCCTTCGCCGTCATTCCGCCCAGGCGCAGCACCGCGCCGAGAATCGTGGGAAAGAAATGCCGCAGTTGGATCATGAAGCGGTACAGCCAGAACATCTCGCGGTCTCCCAGAAACTTCAGCGGAGGCGCACCGCAGATGATGCTGGCGGAGAGCAGGCGCTTCGGCAGTGCCAGCGCCGTCACCAGCACGTAGGGGCCGCCGCCAGACCAGCCGATGACGTGGTAGTTGTCCGCACCCACATGTGCGGCCAGCTGGGTGAGCGTCTCCGGCCAGTCGGCCAGGCCGCGGCCGGGCTGAAAGTCAGACAGGCCGATGCCGGGGCGGTCAGGGCAGATGAGGCGCATGCCATGTTTTTTGGCATGCTCATGAAACAGCGAGCCCTGCACCCGTGACGAAGGCCAGCCGTGAAAGTAGAAGGCCACCTCCCCGCGCGGATCGCCATACTCGCAATAGCCCAGCTTCAGGCCGTTGGAGAGGATGAGCGTGTGGTCGGACATGCGGGGGCAGGCAGTGTGGAGTTTCAATGCGCGCCTTCAAGCGGCTTTTCTCCCAGCAGCGTGCTGCTCGCGGGAATGTGATGACGGCGCAGGCCGAACTGCTTCACGGCCTTGTCCTGCAGGTGGGCCACCGCCTCGTCCACGGAGTCGGTCCACTTGATCAGGTCCAGATCCTCCGGGCTGATGGTGGCCCCTTTGAGCATGTGGTCCATGAAATGGCGCATCTCCGGCCAGAAATCACTGCCCATGATGACAATGGGGAAGCTCTTGAGCTTCTTGGTCTGGATCAGCGTCAGCGCCTCAAACATCTCGTCCATGGTGCCAAAGCCCCCCGGCATGATGACGAAGCCATAGCTGTATTTGATCAGCAGCGTCTTGCGCACAAAGAAATGCTCCATGGTCACCCAGCGGTCGAGATAGGGGTTGTGAATTTGCTCGAAAGGAAGCCGGATGTTGCAGCCGACACTCCGTCCTCCAGCATCTTTTGCGCCACGATTCGCAGCTTCCATGATTCCAGGGCCGCCGCCTGTCAGGACGGTGAAGCCCATCTCCGCAATGGCCCTGCCCATGTCCCGCGCCAGTTTGTAGTAGGGATGGTTCTCCTGAAAGCGGGCGGAGCCAAACACGGTGATGCATGGCCCCACAAAGTGCAGGGCGCGAAAGCCCAGAATGAAATCCTTCGCCACGCTGTAGAGCAGTTGCAGGTCACGCAGACGCCGGTTCGGGCCGCCCAGAAGCGCGCGGTCCTCCAGTTGATTGCAGAATTTTTCGTCGGCATGGATCTCTGCCGGAGAGGCTTGGGTGACGGGGGCGCTGGTCGTCACTGTCCCGGGTTCCGGTTCCCGGTCGAGTAGAATGGGGGATGGCATGGTTGGTTTGATATGTTGGAAGGAGGACGCGGCGCTTTTGTTCACCGTGTTGCAGGATTTCTGCACCGCGCGCAAAAAAAAGCCCGCAGGTCCGTCGGGAACCTGCGGGCGTAGTGAATGAAAGACTCAGGCGGCCTGAGCTTCTTCAGGAGAGGGCGCGCCGGAGTCATCGCTGCCCCGGGTGTTGGGCTTGGCGCCGCTGAGCTGCAGCGGGCGGCCCATGAAATCCTTGCCGCTGAGTTCCTGCACCGCGCGGCGGGCTTCCTCCACGCTGCCCATGGTCACAAAGGCGAAACCCTTGGAGCGCTGCGTGCGGCTGTTGACCACGACCTCGGCATTTTTCACCGCGCCGACGCCGTTGAAGAGTTCAAACAGATCGCTTTCCGTGGCGTCGTAAGACAGATTGCCGACGTAGAGGCGGTCCGTGGTGATGTCCGCCGGATTCACCGCGGCAGGAGCTTCGCGGCGCTGGCGGGGTTCGCGCTGCGGGCGCGGATTGTCATTGGTGGAGCGGGGGACGGAGCTGCTGCGTTCCGCCTGCGGGCGGCTCTTCGCCTTGGACTGGCCGAGGCCGAAGAAGCCCAGGATTTTCTGGAAGAACGAAGGGGCGTTGCGGGTTTCGCGGTTTCCTTCACGGGTGGGGCGTGGGCCTTCAGGACGGGGGCCACGTGAGCGGTTGCGGTTGCGGCGGCGGTTGCCTCCGCCATTGCGATTGGGGTAGTCGGACATGTTCTGAGTTTTCGTAGGGGTGGGTTGCGGGTGCGAGCAGGGCCGGGATGCTGGAGGGGGCGGCGGGCGGGAACGGGCGGCTTGCCTCTTCCACGGGTCCGCGGCACGCGGCGGGCCGCACCTGCGGCCTGCCACAGCACCACCACGGGCTGCTGCGGTTTTCAAAGCCGGGCCGCATGGGCCCTGCCGGCTCAAAAGTCACACCAGCGCACTCTTGCAGCACGCTGGAGATTTCTTTCGGGCGTTCCATCCGCTGGAACGGTTCCTGCTGCGCAGTCTGGGGTCGAAGATGGCGCATGGGGAGTTGGCGTTCAAAGGGACGGGCTTCGGAGCACTGAATGAATTCGCTCTGAAAACAGCGCATGGATTCTAAGCAGGGCAGGGGGGTGGTCAACCGCGAATCACGCATGCATCACTTGCCCTGCGCCGGCTTTCACGCATCATGAGCCCATGGTCAAACCCATCGTTTACGTCAAAACCGGCTGCCCGTGGTGCGAGGAAGTCACCGAGTATCTCGACGCCCGCCACATTGATTATGAGCTCGTCACGGTCTCCGGCAATCGTGAGGCCATGCAGGCCATGATGGACCTCAGCGGCCAGAGCAAGGCCCCCACCATGGACTGGGACGGCGAAGTCCTGGCCGATTTCGGCGTGGACGAGCTGGTGCCTTTCCTGCGAAAAAAAGGCCTCGCCTAGCGAATTGACAGCTTCCCCAGTCGGCAGCCGCCTCCCGTCCAAATCATAAATCATAAATCATAAATCGTAAATCATAAATGCCTGGCCGCTCTCCTTGCCTTGAGCCCCAGCCCCTGCATCTTCCCCCCATGACCTCCCCCGACTCCCGTTCTCCCTCCCGTGCCTTCCTGCTGCCGCTCGTGCTGCTGATCGCCGCCGCCGCGTTTCGCTGGGCCAAGCTGAAAGGTTACGTCACCCTTGAGGTGCTGGAAAACTTCACTCCATGGATGGCGCTGGCCTTCACCGGCACGCTGGTCTTTTCCAAGCGCGTCTCCTTCCTGCTCATCCCGCTGCTGCTCATGGCCATTGATGCCTCCGCCACAGGCGTGAAGTCCGTGCTGCACTGGGAGGCGCTGGCGGTGTACCCCTGCTTTGCCATCGCCGCCCTGCTGGCCAGCCGCTGGCGTGGGCAGACGGGCCTGCTCGGCAGCCTGCTGGGCGTGGCCGGCTGCTCCCTGGCCTTTTACCTCATCACCAACACCGTCTCCTGGTTCAGCAATCCCGTCTCCGCCTATTCAAAGGATCTCGCGGGCTGGGTCCAGGCCCTCACCACCGGCGAGCCAGGGCACCTCCCCTCCTGGTGGTTCCTGCGCAATTCGCTCATGAGTGACCTCGCTTTCAGCCTGCTGCTTCTGGCGGCTTACAACACCGAAGCCGCTTTCCGCCGGGTGCAGCGCATTCCGCTGCGCCAGCCGGTGGCGGCCTGATCATCATCTTTCCATCCGGCCATGAGGCGCTGCGCGTTGCTCTTCAGCCTGGTCTGTTTCACCCTCAGTGTGCGGGCCGAGACCCTGCATCTCTACACCTGGGCTGACTACATCAGCCCTGAGGTGGTGAAAAAATTCGAGCAGCAGCAGCATTGCAGGGTGGTCATCGACACCTTCGACTCGAACGAAAGCATGTTTGCGAAGGTCAAGGCAGGCGCCACCGGCTATGACATCGTCTTTCCCACCGCCTACATGATCCAGGTCATGCAGGCGCAGGGCATGCTCGCGCCGCTGGATCACAAGCTCATTCCCAATCTGCCGAACATCGATCCCGCCGCCCTCTCCAAGGTGATGGATAAAACCATGGAGCACAGCGTGCCCTACACGGTCGCTTATGCCTGCATCGCGGTGCGCAAGGACAAGATGAAGGGCCAGGCTGCTGACGCCACCTGGGCCATGTTTGACCGCGACGCTTTCGCCGGTCGCATGACCCTGCTGGATGACATGCGCGAAAGCATCGGCGCCGCGCTCAAGTCCCTGGGCCACAGCATCAACACCCGCGATGACGCCCAGCTCGCCGCCGCGCGCGACGTCCTCATCCGCTGGAAAAAGAACATCGCCCGCTTCGACAACGAAGGCTACAAGTCCGGCATCGACTCCGCCGAATTCCTCCTCGTGCATGGCTACAGCGGCGACCTGTTTCAGGTGCAGATGGAAAATCCCAAGGTCGAAATCATGATTCCCCGCGAAGGCGTCACCATCGGTTGCGATGAAATGGTCATCCCCAAAGCTGCCAGGCAGCCCGCCCTCGCCCACGCCTTCATCAACTTCGTGCTCGATCCCGCCATCGCCGCCGAAAACATGGAGTGGATGGGCTACTACTGCCCCAACAAACCCGCCCTGGCCAAAGTCAGCGCCGAGTTCCTTAAAAACCCCGCCATCACCATCCCCGCCGAGCTGCAGGCCAGATGCGAAGTCATCGAAGACCTAGGCCCCGATCTGGCGAAGTACAGCAAGGTGTGGGACCAGGTGAAAGCCGCCCGTTAAAGTACTCGCGAGCTTTAGCTCGCTCTGGAAAGCGCGTGCCATGAGCGCATGTCATCTCAGCGCAATCCTCAGCATCCGCCGCCGCAGCATGTCCAGCGCCGCCTGCGAAGTCAGCAGCTTGAACCGATCCCGCGATCCCGGTGAAAACTTCTTCTGCGCCCACGTCTCAGCCCCCTTTGTCGCCAGCGCGATCCACACGGTGCCCACCGGCTTTTCCTGCGTGCCGCCCGTGGGCCCCGCGATTCCCGTGACGGCCAAAGCATGGTCGGCACCGCTGTTTTTCAGCGCTCCTTCCGCCATAGCGCGGGCCACTTCCTCGCTCACCGCGCCATGCGTTTCGATCAGCTCCATCGGCACCCCGAGATGCTTCTCCTTCGCCTCATTTGCATACGTCACCCAGCCATGGCCAAACACACGCGAGGCACCGCTCACATCCGTGATGCGGTTCGCAATGGTGCCGCCGGTGCACGACTCCGCCGTGGCCAGCCATTCACCACGCTCGCTGAGAAGCTGCACCACCACCTCTTCAATGATGCGGCGGTTTTCCGAAACAATGCAGTCGCCCAAAGCCCCGCGTACCACGTCTGCGCCCGCGTCCACGGCGGCCTGCGGGCCCGCCAGACGCACGTCCACATCCCCATTGCGGATGCAGTAGCCCAGATCCAGCCCCGCGATGGCCTCCAGTTGCTTTTCCACCGCCTCCACGATGTCGGACTCTCCCACGCCCGTGACTTTGAGATACAGCACGCGGCGTGAATCCCCGTCCGGCAGCCATTGGCGCAGGCGCGTTTCCACCTGGCTCTCCACCATCGGCTTCAGTTCGCGTGGCGGGCCGGGCAGCAGGAAGATGTGCGCATTCCAGCCCAGCGCCGCGCTGAGCTCTGCAGGGAAGTACAGGCCTGGAGCCGTGCCAAAATGATTGGGCATCACCTCCGCGCCGCGCGGCACCATGGCCTGGCGCTGCGTGGCCAGGCTCACCGGCTTGCCACGTTTGGCAAAGTAGTCGCTCAGGTGCTGCATCACCTCGGCGTTCAACTCCATCTCGAGACCCAGCAGTTCGGCCGTCGATTCACGGGTGAGGTCGTCATTCGTGGGTCCCAGTCCGCCGGACACCAGCACCACATCCGCCCGCTGCGCTGCTTCAGCGATGGCCGTGCGGATCACCGCCCCGTCCGGCACGATCGTCTGCCGCGCCACCTGAATGCCCAGCGCCGCCAGCCGCTGGCCGATCCAGGCCGCGTTCGTGTTGATGGTGTCCCCCAAAAGGAGTTCGGTGCCAGTGTTGACGAGTTCGACGTTCATGCACCTGTCCTTACGCGCAGCCGGGCGCTTCGATCAACGCTTCTTTCGCGCGCGCCTGCGGCTGAGCTTGGTCACAATGTCATCCAGCATGGCCAGCCCAAAGGAGATCTTTTTAAAAAAGGATACATTGTGGGGCACCAAAATGAAGTTCGGGTGCTGACTCCAGAGCGCGCGCAGCCGGTGATCGAGCTTGGCGGCCAGTTCCACCGATTCGTTGCGGATAGGATTCCCTCCTTCAATGCTCATGTGGCCGCAGGCGGCGCTCTCAAAGAAGATGACCGCATCATAACGCGTAAGCTCGCGCTCCAGGGTGCTGCCGATGTCTTCAAAGAAGCCGTCGCTGCCTCCCGGCCAGTAGGCGGCCCCGTCCACGGTGCCGCGGTCACACAGCAAAATGCGGTCGGGGTGCTGCGCCATCACCGCCTCTTCCAGATGAATCTGCACGTGATAAATGGCGCGCTGGGCCGCATGCACGGCGTCTGGCTGCGCGACGCGCGGAAAGCCGCCGGCAAACATCATCGTAGCCGCTTCGGGCACCAGGACGACGCGCTCGCCCATCTCACGGCGGAAGAGATCGCCCGCTGTCGTCTTGCCGCCGCCAGGGCCGCCCGTCAAAACGATGCGAAAAGGGCGGTGAACCGGGATCTTGGAGGGGCGGGGCATGCTGCTAATGTGGCCGCGAGGGCGGGCGGGCGTCAAGCATGCGCGCAGCTTTGCACAAGGGGGGCGTAGTCCGGTTCCGCGTGGGTGGTTATGCTCGCACCATGATTCTACGCTTTCTCCCCCTTCTTTTCATCGCCACCGCCTGCTCGCTCTGGCCGGCCAGCCGCAGCCAGCGGGAGCACTATTTCCTCACGGAAGTGAAACCCGTGCTGCAGCAGCACTGTCTGCGCTGCCACAATGGCAGTCTACCGCCGCCCTCTCTCAATCTCACCACAAGGGCCGCCGCTCTCAAACGCAGTGCCAGCGGGCGCGACTACATTCTGCCGGAAGACCCGGACTGCAGCCTGCTCGTCAGCGCCGTGCAGCGTGGCGGCACTCATCCCAAAATGATGCCGCGCACCGAGGTGAGCCTGACGGACGATCAGATCGGCATGCTGCGCGAATGGATCGAGGACGGCGCCTATTGGCCCGACGACAGCCGGGGCGTGCTGCGGGCGCAGAAGAGCGCGGAGAATCCGTGAACCACACAGCGCGCCGCCTGCTTTCAGGATCGCCTCATCACAATCATATTGCCAGCGAGATAATTCGTATGCGCACAAAAATACCGCGAGTTGCTGCAAAGAGAGTAGCAGCAGAATGCAGTCCCGTGCATCATCGTTTCCATGGGCAAAGAATTCAGCATCACTCCACAGACTGTTCCACACGTCGAAACCAAGTACCGCCGCATCTGCACCCCGCTGCCGCACCCGGACTCCCTCCCGACTTTGGAGAAGCTGCGTCACTTTGAGCCCCAGTCCATGCGCGGCATGCCCCCCATCGTGTGGGACAAGGCCCTCGACATCCACATCTTCGACAAATACGGCAACAAGTGGCTCGACTGGAGCAGCGGCGTGCTGGTGACCAATGCAGGCCACGCCGCGCCGGAAATCTGCAAGGCCATGATCGAGCAGATCCAGAGCGGCCTCATTCACAACTACGTCTTCCCCAGCGAGGAGCGCGCCGAAGCCGCCGAGCTCATCGCCTCGGTCTCGCCGGAAGGATTGAAGAAAGTTTTCCTCCTCAGCACCGGCAGCGAGGCCACCGAGTGCGCCATCAAGCTCAGCCGCTCGCACGGCATCAAAGTTGGCGGGAAGGGGAAGATCGGCATCGTCGGTTTCACCCGCGGATTCCACGGCCGCACGCTCGCCAGCCAGCAGGCCGGCGGCATGGCGGGGCAGAAATCGTGGATCGTGAATGAAGATCCGGCCATCCTCAATGCGCCCTTCCCGGACGGCTACTGGACGGAGGACACCAGCTTCGACAGCTTCCTCAAAACCATCGCCGACAAAGGCCTGACCGGAGACAACATCGCCGGCGTCATCATCGAAAGCTATCAGGGCGTGGGGCCCGACTTCGCCCCTGTGGAATACATCCAAAAACTCCGCGCCTGGTGCGATGAGCACAAGGTCGTGCTCACCTTCGACGAAGTGCAGGCCGGCTTTGGCCGCACCGGCAAGTTCTGGGCCTTCGAGCACTACGGCGTCAATCCGGACATCATCTGCTGCGGCAAAGGCATCAGCAGCGGCATGCCGCTCAGCGCCGTCATCGGCCGCGTGGAGATCATGGACCAGTTCCCCCCGGGCAGCATGACCAGCACGCACACGGGCAACCCTGTCTGCTGCGCCGCCGCCGTGGCCAACATCCGCAAGCTGCTCGACGAAGACCTCACTGGCAACGCCGCCCGTCTCGGCCCCATCCTGCTGGAGCGCTGCAAGGCCATCCAGAAGCGCCACCCCAGCGTCGTCGGCAATGTGACCTGCGCCGGACTCGTTGCCGGCATGCAGATCATCATGCCAAACAAGAAGGAGCCGAACCACGACCTCGCGCACCGCATCATTGAGCTCTGCTACCAGCGCGGCCTGCTTCTCTTCGCTCCCGTCGGCGCCTGGGGCCAGACCGTCAAAATCTGCCCCCCTCTCACCGTCACCGAAGAAGCCCTCCTCGAAGCCTGCGACGTCCTCGATGGCGCCGTGGATGACGCGGTGGCCGGGAAGTAAAGGTCTGCCGACGATCTCGGTCAAACATTCCTCATTCCCCCTCGGAGCTGGCATCAAACCCGCTGCCCTGGCCGATGCAAGAGCGCTGGCACACGCTTCGTATTTCCCTCAGCCGCAACATGATTCGCTCCCCACTCATCATCAGTTACGCCTTGCTGACCACCGTCCCCTCATGGGCTGCGGTTCCGGTGATGTTTGAAAAAGACGTGCGTCCCATCCTCAAAACCCACTGCTTTCAGTGCCATGGCGAGGACGGCGAAATGAAAGGCGGGCTCGATGTGCGTCTGGCGCGTTTCATTCTCAAAGGCGGCAAGGACGGCCCCGTGATCGTTCCCGGCAAGGTGGCCGAAAGCCACCTCATCGACCTCATCAAAAAGGGCGAAATGCCGAAAGGCAAAACCAAGCTCAAAGATCAGGACATCGCCACGCTCGAAGCCTGGGTGGCCCAGGGCGCGAAGACGGCGCGTCCTGAACCCGAAAAGCTCGGGCCCGAGCATGCTTTCACCGATGAAGAGCGCGCCTGGTGGTCACTGCAGCCGATCACCCATCCCAAAGCCCCCAGTCTTCCCCAGTCGGCCAATTCCAAACTCGGCATCGACGCCTTCATCGCCGCCAAGCTGAAGGAGAAAGGACTCTCCTTCTCCCCCGAAGCCGATCCCGTCACCTTCATTCGTCGCGCCAGCTTCGACCTCATCGGCCTGCCGCCCACACCCCAGGAGGTCGATGACTTTGTCGCCGCCTACATCAAGAACCCAGAGACCAGCATCCAGCATCTCGTGGACCGCCTGCTGTCCTCCCCGCACTACGGCGAACGCTGGGGCCGCCACTGGCTGGATGCCGCGGGCTATGCCGACAGCGAAGGCTTCGGCGAAAAGGATCTGGAGCGTCCCTGGGCCTGGAAGTACCGCGACTACGTCATCAACGCGCTCAACAAGGACAAGCCCTTTGACCAGTTCATCCGCGAGCAGCTTGCCGGCGATGAAATGGTGCCGCAGCCATATAAGGACCTCTCTCCAGACGCCATCGAGAAACTCGCCGCCACCGGCTTCCTGCGCATGTCCCCCAATGGCACCGGAGAAACGAGCGATCTCGCCACGCGAAACGCCAACATCGCCGACACGCTCAAAATGGTGGGCACCTCCCTCTACGGTCTCACCATTGGCTGCGCCCAATGCCACGATCATCGTTACGATCCCATCTCGCAGGCCGACTACTACCGCCTGCGCGCCGTCTTTGAGCCGGGCTTCGATACCAAGGCCTGGCGCAGCCCCGCCGGCCGCCTCGTCTCCCTGCAGACGGAGAAAGAAGCCGCAGAGGCCGCGAAGATCGAAGTCGAGGCCAAGAAGATCGACGCCGCGCGTCTCGCCAAAGGCGAGGAGTTCATCACGGAAGTGCTGGAGAAGGAGCTGGCCAAGGCCCCCGAAAAGGATCGTGAGGCCCTGCGCACCGCCTACCGCACCGAGGTGAAAAAGCGCACCGCAGACCAGACCAAGCTCCTCAAAGCCTGGCCGCGCGTGAACCAGCTCAGCGCCGGCTCGCTCTACCTCTACGACACCACCTATAAAACCAAGCACGCCGCTGAATTGAAGAAAATGGTGGACGATGCCGCCGCCGTCCGCGCCACCAAGCCCAAGCAGGAGTTCCTCCACGCCTTCACCGAGCTCCCCAAGAAGCCCGAGGCCATCCCCGCGACCTTCATCTTCAATCGCGGCCAGTTTGACCAGCCCAAAGAGCAGGTGAAGCCCAGCGACCTCACTGTCCTCGCCGCCTTCCGCAAAATCGAAATTCCCGAGAAAAATGCCGCGCTGCCCACCACCGGCCGCCGCCTCGCCCTGGCCAATGAACTCACTGATGGCAAGCACCCGCTGGTGGCCCGCGTGATGGTGAACCGCGTGTGGATGCACCACTTTGGCAAAGGCATCGTGGCCAGTGCAGGGGACTTCGGCCAGCTCGGCAGCAAGCCCACCCACCCCGAACTGCTCGACTGGCTCGCCACCGACTTCATGGCCCGCGGCTGGAGCCTCAAGCAGCTACACCGCCAGATCATGACCTCGCGCACCTACCGCCAGGCCTCCACGCGCGATGCCACCCGTGACCGCATCGACCCCGACAATTCCTACCTCAGCCGCATGAGCGTGCGCCGCCTGGAGGCTGAAATCCTGCGCGACAGCCTGCTGGCGGTCAGCGGCAAGCTCAATCCCAAGGTCGGCGGCACTCCTGTTCCCGTCATGTTCAATGAGGAAGGGCAGGTGGTCATTGGCATCGACACCACCGACACCGCCGGCCGTCCCTCTGGCAAAGTCGTCCCGCTCAATGGCGACGAGTTCCGCCGCAGCATTTACGTGCAGGCCCGCCGCTCGCGGCAGCTCGAAATGTTCGCCACCTTTGACGCTCCCATCATGGAGCCAAACTGTGACGCGCGCACCGTCACCACCGTCAGCCCGCAGAGCCTGCTGCTGATGAACAGCACCACCATGCGCGTGCATGCCCAGCAGTTCGCCCAGCGCCTCCAGGCTGAAGGCGGCAAGGACGTGGCCGACCAGGTGCGCTACGCCTTCCGGCTCGTGAGCGGCAAGGCTCCTTCCGAATCCGATGTGCAGCAGAGCGTCGAGTTCATCCAGGCGCAGACAGAATTCTACAAGGCGAACCCCACTCCGCTGGAGGTCCAGCTCGGCGTGCCGTCCAAGACTCCCGGAGACCCCGCCTTCCTCGGCCTCACCGCCCTCTGCCACGCGCTGCTCAGCTCCAATGCGCTGCTCTATGTGGACTAGCCATAGGGCGTGAGCCACTCCGTGCTCTTGAGCTTCAGCTCCGCCGTGAAACTGGCCGTTGGGTAGGGCTCCTCGGCTTCTGATTTCCAAAAGTCCTCCGGCACCGTAGCCAGCTCAAACCCCACATGCATCCTCCCGTCCGGCGTCAGCGTGATGCCTCCTGGCGTGAGCGTGATGGCCTCACACCCCTCCATCGGATGCGGCTCGTTCAGCAGAGACTCCGTGCTGGCGCTCATGAGCTCGTCATAGCGTGCGATGAACTGCTGCCACTGCGTGGCCTGCGCTTCGGAGGGGCTGCTGCCGTAGGCGCTCAGCCTCACCGTCTTGCCGGTAGGCAGCACCGGTCTCGCATACCACGTCTTGTAAAAAGGCGAATGTTCGAAATCGCCTATGATGGGGTGATGCCCTGCAATGCGAGCCTCCTGGCGCTTCCGACGCTTCAGCTCCAGCATCATCACGGTCGCCAGCAGGGCTCCAAACACCGCGGCCACCTGCAGGATGACCCGGATGGCGGAATGCAGCGGCACATCCCACGCCGCCGCCGGCAGCACATGCAGCAGTTTCAGGAGCATCGCAAACAGCCACAGGGCCATGCCCAGCACCGGGCCGATGATGCACACGGTGAGAAATCCGCATACAAAGACCACCATCCAGCCCTGCACGGAAGGGCGGTCAAAGGCGCTGGCGGTGTCGTAGTTGAAGAACTTCATCGCAATGAATGCCGGAGTGATGGCAGGAGGTGCCGCATCGCGATGATTCCATTGGGAACAAGGAATTTTAAGCCTCCGCCTCCCGCCATGTCGAGCTTTTTTCCGCACCCACGCCTGCGCGTGGCCGGTCCCGGGGATAAGCGTTCCGCCGAACAAATTCGCCGCAAAACCACTCGTCAACCGGCATTCGCCCTTCATCATGGCTTCATGGCCCAGGCAATCATGAATCCCGAGGAGGTCCGGCGCTTTGCGCAGGAATTGAAACGTTTCAATACGGAAATGGTCCAGCGCGCCGCCTCCCTGCAGAGCCGCTTCACCTCCCTCGGCGAGACCTGGCAGGACGCAGAGCACGAAAAATTTGCCGCCGAGTTCAACACCACCATGAAAGCCATCAAGCGCTTCATGGAGATGTCCGAGCAGCACACCCCCTTCCTCCTGCGCAAAGCCCAGCGCATCGAAGAATACCTCGCCCAGCGCTGATCGGCGCCATAGAACCGCGAACCGAGAACCGCGAACCGAAAACTTTCTTCATGGCTGACCAGGCACGCATTTCCAATCTCGACTCCATCGAGGCGTTTCGCGTTGCCCTCAGCGTCTTCATCAGCAAGACCCGGCAGACCCTCGACGCCATACAAGATGAGGTGAAAAGAACCCGCGCCTGGCTGCAGACCGAGCAGCCCGCCTACTGGCAGCAGCAGATACGCCTGCTGCAGAGAAAGCTCGACCAGGCGCAGGCGGAGCTCACGACCGCGCGCATGTCTGACTTTGTGGAGGCCGCCTCCATTCAGAAGGCGGCCGTGCGCAAAGCCACCGCCGCCCTGGAGGAGGCGCAGGCCAAGGCCCAGCGCACCAAGGCCTGGGGGCGGGACTTTGACCGCGCCGTCGACCCTCTCGCACGCAAGATCGAAGGCCTGCGCGATGTCATTGACGGAGATCTCGCCAAAGCCCAGGCTTACCTCGTCGAAATTCAAAAAATTCTCCAGGCTTACAATGAAACTCCCGCCCCTCCGGCGAGTTCTCCCTCCTGAACGCCTGCCCCTCAGGCCTCTCTTTTCCACTTCCCGCATGAATCTCACCCAAAACGCCCGTGACCTCTCCGTCCACTGGCATGCCACCAAGGCCCACTGGCGCGATGCCAAGGCGCTGGACTTTGAAAAAACCTATCTGGAGCCGCTGCCCGCTCTCATGTCCAAGACCAACACCATGATCGGCGAACTCGAAACCCTGCTCCGCAAGATCCGCAAAGACTGTGAACAGCTCCCCTGACCTCCGCGCTTCGCGTATCGTTTCTTTGTACAATTCGCTGCGCGACACCATCGGCGACTTCGCCTCGCGCAGCGAGCAGATCTCCCGGGAGACTCGCTCCAAGCGCTACACCTCCGAGCAGAATCACCTCCAGCACCTGGAGACCTTCGACAAGCAGCATAACGCCACCGTCAGCGAGGTCGCGGCCCAGTGGGACGAGTTTGTGAAGACCATCCATGCCCGGCACGATGTCCGCAGGACCTCCTTCAAACGCTACGAGGACCGCATCCGCCGCGACCTCCCCGCCATGACCCAGAAGGAGCGCGAGCGCTGGCTTGGCCGCCAGCAGATGCGCCGCGTCCATGCGGACTCCGTGCGCAAACGCGGCCTGCAGCAGCTTGAGCACACCACAAGTGGTTTGCTGGAGCGCCTCACCGCCGCCAAAGACCGCCTGCTGGTGGTCGTGAAGGCCACCGGCGAGCGCCTCGGGCGCAAAACCGCACCCGCGCCAAATCCCGCCCTCACACTGTCAGACATCCCCGGCCGCATTCAGGAGATCGAAGGCCACGCGCAGCACCTCGAAGAGCAGCTCGCAGCCGGCGCCACCTCAGGCATGTTCAAAATGTTTTCCAAGCCGCGGGTGGACTCGCAGGAGCTCAGCCTGGCAGTGCTCGATTACGAAACCTGCCTGCAGGAACTGCACGCCGCCAGCGACGCCGCCGCGGCGCAGTTGCAGGCGGACTTTGAGCACACGGACGCGCAGGTCACCGCAGACTGGAACCGCACCGAAGAGGTGGCGGAGAAGTTCCGGAAGGCCATGACGAAGCGCCTCGCCGTTCAGATTCCCGCCTGCCTCGCGCGCAATGAACGCCTGCTGCACCGCAATCTGGAAAGCTTCGAGATGCAAAAAGCAGAGGCCCTCGCGCAGGTGAGCGGTCCCCTCAAAGAGCATCGGCGGCAGCTCATTGAGCAGCATGAGGCCGCCATGCACGGCATGCACGCGGCCGCCCAGCAGCGCTGGGCCGCGCTGCAGGGAGAGTGGAATCAGAAAATCCCGCCGCTGCTCGCCGCCGTGGACGAGGTCCGGCAGGATCCCGCAGCCCAGCTCTCCGGCTGGAGCACCGCCTATCAGCCGCAGGGCAGGTTCCCGGAGGCCGTGCGCCTCGGGCAGCTCGGACTTGATTTCAGCGCTCCGGCCGCCCTGCTGGCCAAGGAGGCCCCCTTCAATCTCGGCGGTCATGAGCGCGTCTCCCTGCCCCTGGCGCTGGCCTTCCCGCAGGAGGGCTCTCTTCTGATCGAGACCGATGATGACGGTGGCAAATGGGTCGCCGATGTGATGAACAACGTCATCTTCCGCCTCTTCACCCAGGCCCCTCCCGGAAAGGTGCATTTCACCATCATCGATGCCGTCGGCCTCGGGCAGAATTTCGCCGGCCTCATGCATCTGGCGGATTACGAGCCCGCCCTCATCAACCGCCGCATCTGGACCCAGCGCGAGCAGATTGAGGAGCGCCTCATCGAGCTCAATGAGCACGTCGAGAAGGTCATCCAGATGTACCTGCGCAATGAGTACGCCACCATCACCGAGTACAATGAGCAGGCCGGAAGTGTGGCGGAGAAATACCACTTCCTCGTCATCGCCGGGCTGCCCACTGGGTTCAATGAATCTTCCATGGCGCGCCTGAAGAGCATCGTCATGAGCGGCGCTCGCTGCGGCGTCTTTGTGCTCATTCACTGGGACCGCCGCCAGCCCCTGCCGGAAGGCCTCAGCGCCGAGGACCTGCGCAAGCACTGCCTCCGCATCGTGCGCGAGAAAGGCGTGGTCAGCTTCAGCAATATCCGCACCCTGGAGCTGGATGCGCCGCCGCCTGACTCCCTTGCCGCCGATCTCGCGCACCAGATCGGCCAGGCTGGCATTGATTCGAACCGCGTGCAGGTGCCCTTCAGCGTCGTCACGCCCAAAGAGCTCTGGTCGGAAAGCACCACCAATGAGTTGCGCATTGCCATCGGCCGCACCGGCGCCACCAAGCTGCAATACCTCGCCATCGGGAAGGGGACCAGGCAGCACGCGCTGCTTGCGGGTAAAACGGGCTCCGGCAAATCCACGCTCCTCCACATCATCATCACCAATCTCGCCCTCACCTGCAGTCCGGACGAGGTGGAGTTCTATCTCATCGACTTCAAAAAAGGCGTCGAGTTCAAATGCTATGCGGATGTCAAGCTGCCGCACGCCAAGGTCATCGCCATCGAGAGCGACCGCGAGTTCGCCCTCAGCGTTCTCCAGCGCCTGGATGAGGAGCTGCGCCGCCGCGGCGAGCTCTTCCGCAAGGCCGGCGCGCAGGATCTCGCCGGCTACAAGCGCGCCACCGGCGAGCCCATGCCCCGCGCCATGCTCATCATCGATGAGTTCCAGGAGTACTTCACCGAAGATGATTCCGTGGCGCAGGGAGCCGCCCTGCTGCTGGACCGCGTCGTGCGCCAGGGCCGCGCCTTCGGCATTCACGTCTTCCTCGGTTCGCAGACTTTGGGTGGTGCCTACACCCTCGCGCGCACCACGCTCGGGCAGATGGTCATTCGCATCGCCCTGCAGTGCAATGAATCTGACGCCGCCCTGATCATGGACGACACCAACACCGCGCCGCGCCTCCTCTCGCGGCCCGGTGAAGGCATCTACAATGACGCCGCCGGCGCCATCGAAGGCAACAGCCCCTTCCAGGTCGTCTGGCTCACCGATGAGGAGCGCGATGCCAACCTCCTCAAAGTCTCCCAGATTTCGAACGAGCGCGGCTTCGCGTCTCATCGCCCCATCGTCTTTGAAGGCAACATGCCCGCCGACGTGCGCGACAACACCCTCCTCGCCGCCGCATTGTTCACTCCGCCGCTGAAAGCTCCGCCAGATCCCAAATGCTGGCTCGGCATGCCCAATGCCATCAAAGGCCCCACGGAAGCCCTCTTTCCACGCCAGAGCGGCCGCCATCTGCTGCTCGTCGGTCAGAATGACGAGGCCGTCGCCGCCATCATGGGCCTGGGCATCCTCGCCCTCGCCGCGCAGCATCCGCGCGCGGAGCAGCCAAAGTTTTACCTCATTCACAGCGCACTTTCCGGCGCGCCAGACTATGAGTTCCTTGAAAACGCCGCGAATGGACGCGCTCAGATTTCGCAGGGGCACGAGGCGCCGGAGTTCATCTCGGAAATCCACGCCGAAATGAAACGCCGTAGCGACGAAGGCAGCGCGGGAGATCCGCCCATCTACCTCTTTGTCCATGGTCTCCAAAAGTTCCGCAAGCTGCGCTATGAGGAGGATTTCTCCTTCGGTGGCGACGACGCCCCGAAACCCGGCAACCAGCTCAACGAGATCATCTCCGAAGGCCCGCCCCTCGGCGTTCATCTCATCACCAGCCTGGACACGCTCAACAACCTCAACCGCTCCCTCAGCCGCAAGGCCGTCAGCGAGCTCGGCATGCGCGTCCTCTTCCAGATGAGCGCCAACGACTCCGCCAGCCTCATCGACTCCCCCAAGGCCAGCACCCTCGGCCTCCACCGCGCTCTCTTTTACAGCGAGCACGAATCCCGCCTCGAAACCTTCCGCCCCTTCGCCCTGCCCGATCCCGGCTGGGTGGAGGAGGCGGTGCAGGCCCTGGCTGGCTAGAAAGCCAAAGCCAGTTCGATGCCGTGTTATAGCGTTTTCCAAATCTTATTTCCGGCATGTGCGTGCTGATGCTGTGCAGCGTGTTGTAGCGCGGTATTCCGATGCCGCGTCGGCACCGAATCGGTATCGGAGCACCGATCTACATCGGCCTCCCTCGCCGCAGCACCGGCTATTCCGGAAATGAGTTTTTCGGTTTGCTATGTCAACGCTTTATAGCGTTTTCCAAACCGGATTTCCGGTCAGCGGCGTTCAGCGGCGCGTGGAGACGTTCGGCGGAGGCTGGAGGACCAGCCTCCCTGCCTCGCTGCAGGCATGCGAGTGCCCAGCGCAGGTAGGGCTGGCTGTCCTCAGCCAGCCGCCGTCGAAGCCCATGATCCGCGATCAAGAAACAGCCCGCGCAACGGAAATGAGTTTTATAGAGCATTTTAAATTATTTCGTGTCCGATTGCAGGTCTTGCTGAAGCATGTGCCCAAAGCGAATCCCCTCTCCCCCTCGAGGGCAAGACGTCTCCCCGAGCGTGTTGGGGGAACGTAGCGCAGCGGAGATAGACGAAGTCAAAGGTTAGGGTGAGGGGGCGGCCTTATGCTTTCAAAGCCGTCGAGCCACCCCTCTCCCCGAAGAGAAAATTTGGGTGCTTGTCATGAATGGCACTCGGTTAAGGCGTGTCCTCGCGGTTTTTGGTGTTCTGGCGCACAGGGGCGCATGCCAGCCGCGACAGCGTCTTGGAGTGCGTGCGGGAAGCGTAGCGCCACGCCGCTTTTCGCAGGCCGGACGGCGTGGAAAGACCTGAAAACACTCGACACCCCCCCTGCGAAAGCGGTGCCGTCGATGCGGGCTTGCGCCGTGCATCTCTGTCACCGCACTCCAAGACGCTGTCGCGTTTCTTCCTAACAGTCTTCAAAGTCCACGATACACGTCCCTAACCGAGTGCCATTCGTGCTTGTCATTTTTTATGGGCGGGGGAGAGGGAAGATCGTGTTGGCTATCCTGGATTTGTAGGACACGAAATAATTTAAATGCTTTATTGAGGATTGCATAATTGACTGACTGCTTTGCCTTGAAGGCCAACGGCCTTCCGGAATACAGCCCAGGGGTGCCGAGCCTCAGCGAGTGCTCCCCTGGGTCTTGGCAGCCAGTCCGGGAAGCGAACCCATCATCTGCTTCACGCGCCCCGTCTTCCAGAAGCGTCTCCCGGCTATTTCGCCGCGGGAGAGCTTGTGCCTCCGCCACACACCACGCCCCGGCTCCAGTCGGAGCAGCCTTGCCACGAGTGTCAGCCTGTTGAGCAAGCCTCAATAATGACGTGTTATCGACGCTTTAATCACGCTCCTCTTCACTCCAGCTCCCGCTCAAACTCCAGCAGCGCCTCCCTCAGCCTCGCCACTTCCTCCGTCACCACGGCCAGGAGCTTGCCTGCCTGCAGCAGGTTGCCATCGCGCGTGCATTGCGTGAGGGCGGACACGGCGTTGAAGGCCGGCGTGGCGGCGTAGTTGCCCACCAGCCCTTTAAGGGAATGCGCGGCGTGGTGCAGTGCCTCGCCATCCAGGTTGTGCAGCGCCAGGCAGGCGTTGCCCAGCATCGGCTGGGACTCCGCGCAAAACAGCCGGATCAGCTCCATCATGAGCGGGGCGTCGCCAATGTTCTCGGTAAAAGTGGCCGCGTCGAACACCGCTGCGTCACAGTCCTCGCCATAGGGCAGAAGTTCATCCTGCGGCGTCTGGTTGGGGCTGGCATATTTTTCCAGCAGGGGGTAGAGCTGCGTGGAATGAATTGGCTTGGCGATGTAGTCGTCCATTCCAGCGGCGATGCATTGCTCGCGGTCGCCTTTCATCGCATTCGCAGTCATGGCGATGATCGGCACATGCCTGCCGCTGCCAGCCTCATGCTGGCGGATCGCCATCGTGGCCTCCAGCCCGTTCATCTCCGGCATCTGGACGTCCATGAGGATCGCGTCAAAGGTCTGAGTGGCCAGGATGGCGAGAGCCTCGCGCCCGTTGTTCGCCAGCGTCACCTGATGCCCCCGGTCTTCCAGCAGCTTGATGGCCACCAGTTGGTTTACCCGCCCGTCCTCCACCAGCAGCAGTTTCATCGTCACCCCTTCCTCCCGTCCGGTCGTTTCCTGGGAGATCACGCTCCGGTCATCGGCGATCACGCCGCCCATCACGCGGGTGATCGCATCGAAAAGATCCGAGTGCTTCACCGGCTTGGTCAGGCAGCGCTCATAACCCAGGTCTTCATCATCGACCTGCCCGCTGAGACTGCCTCCCGAGGAGAGAATCAAAATTTTGGGGGCGCTGCTGCCAAACCGCCGGCTGACCTCGCGGCAAACTTCCGCTCCGTCCATGTCCGGCATCATGTAGTCCAGCAGCATGAGGGGTATCGGTGTGCCCGTGGCCCGCAGTTCCTCCAGAATGTCCAGCGCCTCCTCCCCGCTGCTGGCCAGCAGGGGCCGCAGCTCCCAGGCCTTGAGCATTTCCGCCAGGATCATGCGGTTCGTCGCATTGTCATCCACCACCAGCACTCCGAAGTCCTGCAGTTTTTCCGGCAGCAGCCGTGCGGCGCTCGGTTTCTGCGAGCCCAGGTCAAAGAGCGCCGTGAAATGGAAGGTGCTGCCTTTGCCAGGCTCGCTGTCCAGCCACATGCGCCCCTTCATGAGCTCCACCAGTTGTTTGGAGATGGCCAGCCCCAGTCCCGTGCCGCCAAAATGGCGCGTGGTGGAGCTTTCCGCCTGGGTGAAGGACTCAAACACCTGCGCCTGCTTGTCTTTGGCAATGCCGATGCCGGTGTCTGACACCAGCACATGCAGGGACACCTGCTCCTGGGTGAGGCTTTCCACCCGCAGCTCCACCACGATCTCTCCCCGCGGGGTGAACTTGATGGCATTTCCTACCAGATTCATGATGATCTGCCGCAGGCGGGTCACGTCGCCGATCAGGCAGTCCGGCACTTCCGGCCTCACCAGGTAGGCCAGTTCGATCTCTTTCTCCGCCGAGCGCACCGCCAGCGTCTGCAGCGTGTCACCGATGGCGTCGCGCAGGTCAAACTCGTGCCGGTCCAGGTCCATTTTGCCCGCCTCGATCTTGGAGAAATCCAGGATGTCGTTGAGCACCGTCATCAGGGAGTCGGCCGACTGCCGCACCAGGTTCAGGTAGCCTCTTTGATCCGTCGTCACCCGCGTGTTCAGCAGCAGTTCGGTCAGGCCGATGATGCCGTTCATCGGCGTGCGGATTTCATGGCTCATGTTTGCCAGGAAGGTGCTCTTGGCACGGTTCGCGGTCTCGGCCGCTTCACGCGCCATGCGCAGCTCGTCTTCGCTGCGAATGCGCTGGGTGATGTTGCGCGCCGCCGCGTAGATGGCCGATTGGCCGGCATTCGGCGCCGCCGTCCATTCGATCCACAGATAGCTGCCGTCCTGATGCTGGTAGCGGTTGATGAAATTCACCAGGTTCTGCCCTGCGGCCAGCTGCTCCATGGCGGCCACCGTTTTGGCCCGGTCCTCCAGGTGTACAAAATGCAGGAACGGCTTGCCCAGCATCTCCTTTTCCGTGTAGCCCAGCGTGGTGCAAAACGCGGGGTTGATCCGCTTGAAATACCCGTCCATGCCCGCGATGCAGAGCATGTCCAGCGACACCTGGAAAAACGGCCCCAGCCCGCTGCTGGCCTCCTCCGCCTCGCGCTTTGCCCGCACCAGTTCATCCTCCACCCGCTCTCGCAGGGAGAGCTGCTGCTGCAGTTGCAGCTTCGTCTGCTGCAGCTCCGCCATCGACTGCTCCAGCAGTGCCTTCTGGGAGGCCAGAGCAATGTTGGCCCGGTACAGCGCCTCCTCGCTCTCCTTCAGCGCGGTGATGTCCTTGGAAATTCCGCAGGTGCCGATGATGCTGCCATCCGCATCACGCAGCGGAATCTTCGTCACCAGCGCCCAGCCCGTGCGGCCGTCCAGCAGCAGCTTTTTTTCCTCCTTGCCACTGATGGACTGCCCCACTCGCATCAGCTCCTGCTCATCTTCCCAGGCCGCCTGCGCCAGCGAATGCTCGAAGTAGTCGAAGTCCGTTTTGCCGATCACCTCCGCCGGCTCCGCAGCCCCCAGGTAGCTGGCCTCCGAGCGGCTCACCAGCACGAATGCCCCCTGCTTGTCCTTGAAGTAAATGCGGTCAGGAATGTAGTCCAGCAGACAACTGAGCAGCTTGTAGTGCTCTTCGATGCTGGTCAGACTTGGCGTGCAGGCAGCTTGTTTCGCCCGTTCTTTGGCTGGCTTGGCGACGTCAGGCATTCAGCATTATTTAAGCGCCCTCGTTAAAATTGGCAAGGAGCGCGTGATTGACGGCAGCTCCACCTCCGCTCAGGCTGTACGCGGGAGCCTGCGTGGCAACCATTCCCGGGTTAGGCAGCGGCCACCGCCGGCACTTGGGCCGCGGCGCGGCGGGCCAAAAACTCATCTGCCAGGGCCCGGTAGGCCTGGGCTCCGCGTCCGGAGGGCTCGTATTCGATGATGCTTTTGCCAAAGCTCGGCGCCTCTCCCAGGCGCACGGTGCGCGGGATCAGCGTCTGGTAGCAGGTCTCGGCAAAGTAATTGCGCACATCATTGACCACCTGGTTCGCCAGATTGGCGCGGCTGTCATACATCGTCATAACGATGCCTTCGAGCAGCAGGTTGGGGTTCGCCCCGCAGTCGCGGATCTGCTGCACCACATTGACGATTTTGGAAAGTCCTTCGAGGCCGAAGTACTCGCACTGGATGGGCACCAGCAGCTCGTCCGCCGCCGCCAGGGCGCCCGTCATCAGCACGCCCAGGGAGGGCGGGGTGTCCAGAATGGCGTAGTCGAAATGGCCGGAGTCACGCAGCGGGGCCAGCACATCCCGCAGACGGGCCAGGTGGTTCCCAGCCTGCGCCAGTTCGATTTCACATCCCGCCAGCTCCTGATGGGAGCGGATGATGGACAGGTTCGGCAGGCGGGTGCTGCGGATGGCCAGGCGTGGGTCCGTACCCTCCACCAGCGCCGAATAAAGGCTGCCCCCGTCTTCCTGCGCCAGTCCCAGTCCGCTGGTCGCGTTCGCCTGCGGGTCAAGATCGACCAGCAGCACCCGCACCCCGCGTTGGGTGAGGCATGCAGCAAGATTCAAAGCGGTCGTCGTTTTACCGACTCCGCCTTTCTGGTTGGAAATGGCGACGATCCTCATAGGCAATTGACGCTGGACTTTGCAGATAAACCATGGGACACGCCAGCACGAAATGGAAATCACAGAGAAATGGCTCGCAGAAATCGGCGGTTGGGCGGTGATGAAGTCCGCCCGCTCGCTGGTGGACGCCGGTCTGGCCGCCGTCACCAGCAGCAGCGATGGCATCATCCGCGGCACCGCCGGCTCTGGAAAGATGAAGTTCACCACCGGCCTCCGCATCCGCACCGCCTCCGATGTGGAAAACCTCTGCACCTGCCCCCACTCCCGCCGCACCGGCATGATGTGCGAGCACGCCCTCGCCGTCGCCCTGGCCCATGTCCGCGAGCAAAACGGCACCACCAGACCTCGTCCCGCCGGTGGATCAGGTAATGTAGTCCCGCCTTTAGGCGGCTCTAGTTCTGGAAGTCCCGGTCCGGCTAAAGCCACCCCGGTCCCCCTCAAAGTCCCCGGCCGCTACTCCCTCTACCTCCCCGATCCGCTCCTCCAAGGCCAGCTCCGCGAGCCCTTCGGCGTCTTCGTCAAATTCGAGCCCGGGGGCGAGGGAGAGTCATCCCTGTTCGCCGCCTGGCTGGCCGGTCAGGGCATCAAGCAGCCGCAGAGCCTGCCCATCTCCCTCAAGGGCGAAAACATCAACACCTTCCTCCAAACCCTGGCGGACCACCCCCGCGTGTTTGTCGGCAAGCCGAACGGTCAGGAACGCCCCCTCCATGTGGCCCCCGAGCGGGTGCGGCTGCCCCTGATCGTCGAGTCCACCGGTCCTCAAACCCTGCGCCTCTCCCTGGAAGGCGCCCATCAGCGCCATGTCTCCGGGCCATGGTGGATCTGCCAGGAAACAGCCTCCCTCTTCCGCCACCTTTCAGACAGCCCCAGCCTGACCACCCTGGCCGGGGAGTTGAGCCGGGCCCCCGTTAATAAACCCCTCCGCTGGCTGGCAGAGCAGGGGGAGGCCCTGGCAGAATGCTTCCAAGTTGAACTTCGGGGGGATGGACTTAAGAAATTCCACGTTGCCCCCGTCCCCTGCGAATTCGAAATTCAGCTCGATGGCTCGTTGCAGGCGGTAGATGCGAAACTCTTCGCCCGTTACAAATCTCATCGCTGGCCAGTCCGATACGAAAGTGATATTGGTTCGATATTTCCTATTCAAGATGAATTAAGTGACTTTATATTTTACGTTCAAAATGTAGAGGCTGAATTCCGCCTTTTACGCCGTTTGGAGGCCCTGAATTTCAAACCCGAAGGCTCATCCTGGCGTCTTCAAGGCAGCGAAAACGTCCTCCGTTTCTACGCCTCCGAGCTACCCCTGCTCCGTGACCTAGCCACCATCACAGAGGCCGAACGCTGGCGCTCCGCCACCCGGGGAATTCAGCGCATCGCCCCGAAAACCCGCTTCGTCCTGCCGGACGGGCAGGGCAGCCGCGGCGGGGGCGACTGGCTCAGCATGGAGTTCGCCTACGAGTCCTCCGACGGCTTCCGCCTCCCCCGCGCCGAGGTACTCCGCCTCGTCCGTTCCGGCCAGCGCTCCGTCCAAGGAGCCAATGGCAGGCGTTACATTCTCGACATCGCCGCCGTCGACGACCTGGAGGAATCCCTGCGTGATGTCCCTCTCGAACTCACCCCTGAAGGGGCCCGCGTCCACGGGGCGCATGCTTCGTACTTTGGCCATGGCGATGTGGATGAATGTAACGATATTAAAGTTACTGCAAGCGAGGTTCATACGGAAATCGGCGACCTCGCCGGGTTGCTCCGTCCCTATCAGATGGAAGGTGTCTGCTGGATGACCTCCCGCATCCTGCGCGGCCGGGGCGGCATCCTGGCCGATGAGATGGGTTTGGGTAAAACCGTCCAGAGCATCGCACTGGCCCTCTTCCTCAAACAGCGGAAAGGCGACCAAAGCGGCCCCGTGCTGGTGGTCTGCCTCAAGTCCCTCCTCTCCAACTGGCAGGCCGAGTTCGAGCGCTTCGCCCCCACCTTGAAGGTGCTCCTAGTCCAAGGCGCAGGCCGCGAAAAGGCTCTCAGCACGATCTCTGCTCACGACGTAATATTGACCTCTTATCAATTGATCGTCAGAGATATTAAGTATTATCAAACTATTAAGTTTGGCTTACTTCTTCTCGACGAAGCCAGCTTCATTCGAAACCCGGACACCGATGCCGCCAAGACCCTCCGCGGCCTCCACTCCGCAGGCCGCATCGCCCTCACCGGCACCCCGCTGGAGAATGGTGTGCGGGATTTGTGGTCCATCTTCCAGTTCACCCTGCCGGGCTACCTCGGCAATCAAAGCTCCTTCAAGGAACGCTTCGAGAGCCCCATTCAGTCTGGCCTCGACCTGCCTGCGGGCCGGGCCGCCGCCCACCGCCTTCAGAAACTCACCCAGCCCTTCTTCCTCCGCCGCACCAAACGCCAGGTGCTCAAAGACCTTCCCGAGAAGATCGAGCAGGTGCTGTGGTGCACCCCCAGCGCGGCTCAGAGCGAGTTCTACCGCAAGATCCTGGAGGAAGGCCGCGAGGAGATCAAAGCCGCCCGCCGCCGCTCCGGCCAGAACGGGGCCAAGATGACCATGTTCACCGTCCTGCTGCGCCTCCGTCAGGTCTGCTGCGACCTCCGCCTCACTGGCGTTCAGCCAGACGCCCTCAAAGGCCTCGATCAGGACGACCTCTCCGGCAAGTGGCCTGCCCTGCTGGGCCAGATCGAATCCGTTCTCGAATCCGGTGGCAAGCTGCTCGTTTTCAGCCAGTTCGTGCAATTTTTACGCCTCATGCGTGACCATCTGAAGGCCGAAAAACTCGACCACGCCTACCTCGATGGCAGCAGTCAGGACCGCCCCGCCCAGGTGGCACGCTTCCAGAAGGACCCCGCCTGCCGCATCTTCCTCATCAGCCTCAAAGCCGGCGGCTACGGCCTCAACCTCACCGCCGCCGACAACGTCATCCTCGCCGATCCCTGGTGGAACCCCGCCGTCGAAGCCCAGGCCATCGACCGCGCCCACCGCATCGGCCAGCAGAAAGTCGTCAACGCCTACCGCCTCGCCATCCGTGGCACCGTGGAGGAGCGCATCCTCAAACTCCAGGCCCAAAAACGCGGCCTCGTCGAAGCCGCCCTCAATGACCAGACCCCGATGATGGAAGGCCTGACCGACGGGGATCTGGAGGAACTGATTGGGGGGTGACGCGGAATGACGAGCCGAGTGAAACGAATCAAACCAGAATGAGGAATGACGAATGACCACTGAACAACTGATGAGATGCCTCGTCCCTTCGGACTTCGTCATTCCTCCGCTACTTCAGCTTCTCCTTAAAGAACCCAAACAGACCCGGGTACTTCATATGGGCATAGTCGTTGTTGTAGTTGATCTCGTGCTCGATGCCGACCGCCTTCAGCTTTCCGGCGATTCCCGCCCCGAAGTTGCCGGAGTGCACCGGGTCTTTGGCCGGCGGCTTGCCAAGGTCCGGGGTGCTGTCGTAAAACAGCAGCACCGGCGGGTCGTCCGCACTGGCCAGGGCGTAGGGGGAGAATTGCTCGATCCAGGGCATCAGGCTGTCCCGCTTGTCCACAAACTCCTGCATGCTCCCCAGGCCAAAGGCATGGTTGCCGTATTCGAGGTTCGGAATCCACTCCTTCATCTGCTTCGGGTCCAGCGAGGTCTGCGGCACAAAGGCCAGCACGCAGCGCAGGCGGGTGGACTCATGGGCGATGGGATCGGCGCTCTTCGGGTCGGCCATGTCGGGGTGAAAACCCAGATACAGCACGGTGAATCCGCCCGCCGAGCCACCGCAGCCGCCGACGCGGTTCTTGTCGAAATGCCACTCCGCCGCCTTGCTGCGCACAAACTGCAGCGCCCGCGCGGAGTCATCCAGGCAGGCCTTCACCGGCGGGGTGATACCCTCGGCCTGCGCATCCGGAATGAAGCGGTAGTTGATCGACGCCACCGAGATGCCGTTTTCCAGGCACTGCTTGAGGAAGTCAGGGTTGGCCTTGTCACCCGTCATCCAGCCACCACCATGTACGAAGAACAGCAGCGGCGTCGGCTGCTCCGCCTTCGCCTGATAAAAGTCCAGCACCTGCTTGGCGTGTTTTCCATACGGCACATTGGCATGGGTGGGGACGGGCGTGGCGGCAGGGGCAGGGGCAGGGGCAGGGGACTGGGCGAGGGCGGAGGCGCCTGCCAGCAGGCAGAGGGCGAAGACAAAAGGACGGAGTGGGGGCATAAATCGGAAGCAGACCGAATGCTCTAAGCCAGCGCCGCTAGACTTCCAATTGAATCCCCAGCTCAATCACCTGCCGTGGTGGCAGGTCAAAATACCCCGTGGCAGGGCGGCTCATGCGCGAGAGCGTCACAAACAGCTTCTTCCTCCAGGCCGCCATTTTGCCGGGGCCGTTCGTCAGGAGCACCTCGCGGCTCTGGTAGAAGGTGATGCCGTTGCGTTTCACCTTCGTCTTTTCACTCAGCGCCTGGCAGAGGTCATCAAACACGTCTGGCGACTCCGCAAAGCCGTAGCGCAGCACCACCCGGTAAAACTCCTCGTGGTACTCGCTGATTTCGTGCCGCGTTTCGTCGCAGACATACGGCACGTTTTCAAACTTCACGCTCAGCAGCACCACCTGCTTGTGCAGCGCCTTGTTGTGCTTCAGGTGGTGCAGCAGCGCCAGCGGCAGGCCGTCCGCGCTGGCGGACATGAAGACGGCCGTCCCCGGCACGCGGATGATGCGGTCCTTTTTGATCTCATCGATCAGATGCACCACCGGCAGGCGCCCGCGCTGCATGGCCTGGAACAGGATGGCACGCCCGTCCGTCCAGGTCTTCATGATGAGCCAGATGCACGCCGCCACGGCCAGCGGGAACCAGGCCCCCTGCATGAACTTGATCAGGCTGCCGGAGACGTACCCGAGCTCGATCATGGCAAACACCAGCACCGGTACAAAGGCCTTCCAAAACGCCCAGCCCCAGATGCGGCGGGCCACAAAGAAAAACAGGACGCTGGTGAGGAACATCTCCATGGACACCGAGAGCCCGTACGCGGAGGCCAGGGCGCTCGAAGTCTCAAAGCCGATCACCAGCGCGATGCAGGCGACCATCAGCAGAAAGTTCACCTGCGGCATGTAGATCTGCCCGCGCACATCCGGGTTCGTGTGGATGATCTTCAGCCGCGGCAGGTAGCCGAGCTGCACCGCCTGCTGCGTCAGCGAGTACACCCCGGTGATCATCGCCTGCGAGGCGATGATGGTGGCCGCCGTGGCCAGGATGATCATGGGTACCATCAGCGCCTGTGGCACCAGCTTGAAGAACGGGTGCTCCAGCGCCGTCGGATCGCTGATGACCAGCGCACCCTGGCCGAGATAGTTCAAAATCAACGCCGGATAAACGAGGATGAACCACGCGCGCTTCAGCGGCTTGGCGCCGAAATGGCCGATGTCCGCATACAGCGCCTCACACCCCGTCACCGCCAGCAGCACCATGCCCATGATGACGATGCCGTGGTACCCATGATGCATCAGGTAATAAATGCCCCAGTGCGGAGACAGGGCCATGATGGTCTCAGGATGCTGGATGAAGCGGTAAAATCCCAGCCCTCCCAGGGCGGTGAACCATAGGATCATGATCGGCCCAAAGGCCACGCCGATCCGCGCCGTGCCATGCTTCTGCACCAGAAACAGTCCCAGGATGATCGCCACGGAGATGTACACGATCACGTGCTGCGGCAGCGCGGCGCTGATCTGCTTCATCCCCTCCACGGCAGAGAGCACAGAGATCGCCGGCGTGATCATGCCATCTCCATACAGCAGGGCCGCGCCAAACAGCACCACCAGGATGACAAAGGCGCCAGCCTTGGGAGTGAGCGCCTCCTTCTTGGACCGCAGCAGCGAGAGCAGCGCAAACATGCCGCCCTCCCCCTGCGCCGTGGCCTTGCTCAGCAGCCCCAGGTACTTGATTGAAACCATCAGGGTCAGGGACCAGAACATCAGGGAGATCGGTCCGTAGATCATGTCCACCCCGTCCCGGCCTGGGGTATAGCCTGCATGGGTGAGACATTCCCGCAGGGCATAGAGCGGACTCGTTCCGATGTCTCCAAAGACCACTCCCAAGGCGACGAGGGCCAGGGTCCAGCTGTTTGCGTTTTTGTGTTCTGACATGAGGTGTCTTCGGGGACATTCCCGAAGCCCTGTTTGCATCAGGGATCGTTGCTGTTACCCAGCAGGAACCCCGATGCAAGAGACAGTTCGGCGCACCCAACTGTATGGATGAACACTCTTTGGGTCATTTAACCTGCAGTTTGGCGATCTCCTCCGCCTTCAGCGCCCGGTCAAATACCGCAATCTCATCCAGTCTTCCCTCCCAGTTCGAGTCGTTGTCGCTGCGCCCGCCGAAGAAGAGGTTTTCGGGGCGTTGAAGGGGATCGCCGCGGGCCTCCAGTTCAAGGGTCCCGTTAAGATAGGCGGACACCTTGCCTCCGTCATGAACGATCACCAAGTGCTGCCACTGCCAGCGGGGGATCTCGGTCTTCCCCGCAACGATGTTCTTGTCGTCCGTACCGACCAGGCAGATGAGTTTGCCCGTGTTGCCACTTTTACCTCCGATGCCGAGATGGTGGCCGGACAGGCTCAGCACCTGATCGTGCCCCTGGGAGAAAAGCCAGCCGCTGGTGTCCCGCCCCTCATTGGGCATTCCGTTCCAGAACCACAGAGAAACTGTGTACGATGTTCCGAAATCAGGCTGGCGTGAACGGATGCGCGCACCCACGAGATGGGGGGCCCGGTTGACTTCGCCATCGGCGCAAAAACTCTCGGACTTGGGGCCTTCAAGGTAGTACGCCACATCGCGCTCATAAACAGCATCACGGCGGTGAGGGCTCGCATCCGCGGCCACGGGTCCCGTAAACTCGTTCAGACGCCAGTAAGCTGCCGGTTTCAGAGCCAGCACAGCCTTCGCTGCCTTGCCATCGCTGAGCTTCCATTCGTGGCGCACGGTGTTGGCCACTTTCTCCAGCGCCGCGATCGCCGCCCCCGCAATCTTCGGCTCCGCATTCACCTCCAGCCCGGCGGAGCGCGCCGCCCAGGTGTTGTAGCCGCCCCAGGCGTGCATCTCCGGCGGCGGGATGTAGCCGTCCCCGCCGTTCGCCAGTTCGATGACCATGGTTTTGGGAATGGGGCTCGCGGCTTTGATCTTCAGGCCGGTGATGGCATACGTTTCATTCGGCGTCGTGGCGATGCCCACGTCGCCGAGCCGCAGCCCCTGCACCACGATCTCCGTCTGCTGCCGCTCATTCAGGATGATCTGCTCCCGCGCATACACTTCCGTCGGTGTCTTCGCCAGCCGGTCTCCCATCTCCGCCACCATCCGCTGCGCCCACTCCAGCCGCTGCTTGTCCGGTGTGCGGTATTTCAGGGTCATCCGCGTCTCCGTCATCGCGATGGTATGAGGCTCCTCATACTGGATGCCCGCATACGCCTTCATCGCAATGTCGAGCAGTTGATTGGCATACTCACCGATGGTCGGCTTCGGCCGCTCCTTCTCCGGCACCTTGTAGTCCACACGGTAGATGTCACCGCTGCAGCCATGCGACATCATGCCCACCATTTTGCCCTCGGGGTCGATGCGCTGTTTCAATCCGTCTGAAAACAAGCCGAAGTAATCCGCGCTGATGTCCTTGTCTCCAAAGTAGTGCATCGAGAAATTCGCCAGCACCGCCAGCGGTTTGCCTCCCTTGGTCTGGATGGAGATGAGCGAGAGATCAGGATCTTCCGGCCCGGACTCGCCCGTCACATTATCCAGATTGTTCCCCGCGTGCATGTTCGCCCGCACCGTTTTGTTGCCAAAGGGGTCTTCCACCACACGGTCCGGCCGGCGAATCCACTGCCGCAGTGCGGTGTACTCCGCTGCGTTCGCCTTGCCAAACCCGATGCGCGCTGGCTCCATGGCCGCCTGTGCCGTGGCGATCGCCTCCACCAGCTTCTCCTTCAGAAACGGCACGTAGCTCGGATCAGGATCCGTTCCCAGGCATCCCATCGAGGCCGGTGTGGAGTGCGCATGCGTGGCCGAGATCAGCATGCAGTTCGCCGGGATGCCCGTCTTCGCCGCCGCCATCTTCTTCGCATCGTCCAGCACCTCCCTGCTCATCATGCAGCTGTCCGCCACCACGATGGCGACCTGCGTTTTCCCATCCGTCGCCACGATCGCCCGTGCGTTCACCCGCGTGTTGATCTTCTCCACATAGCGGCTCAGCATGCCGCCGTTCACCAGCACCGGCAGCTTCGGCGGCGAGATGTCCACCACCGCCGCCCCCGCTTTGAATTCAGCACGCAGCGAAGTCGCAAGCAGCAGGACAGAGAGCGGGAGGAGAAAGCGCGTCATGGTGCGTGAAAGTACGCCGCACGGTTCTTTGGCCCCTCACTTTTTTGCGCTCATTTCTGGCACTTTTGTGCTCAAAATCCGCCTCGCAGCGCAGGCTTTGCGCACGCCACCTCACTTCGTCATCTTCAAATACGCCGCCGCATACCGTTTTCCCAGTTCACGATAGGCCGCCGCATCAAAATGCACCTTGTCCCCCTTGTGTTTCAGGCCCTCAGCAGAAGCAAACGCCGTGTTCGGCACCTGTTTCGGAAGGTCACGATGCGCCTGGTCCACGATGCCTTTCTCCGGCGACCACGGCACGCCGTCAAATTTCCCCATCTGTCCCACGATGAATGGCACCTTGGGTTCCTTCACCAGCTCCCGCAGGCGTTTCACCAGATCCTGCAGCTTCGCGCCATAGGCCGGCGCCAGCGTTCCCGTGGAGTCGCTTTCTCCCTGATGCCACAGAATGCCTTTGATCGTGCCCGCCGGCAGCGCCAGCTCCACCCGCTTCACCGTGTCATCCCAGGGGTGGCTTTTCGTGGGTGGATAAAACACCCCCGGCTTCCACGCATCGATGGGCGAGCCGCCCACCGCGCAGGGAATCAAACCAATCGTCACTCCCGGATTCTCCTTCGCCATGATTTCGCCAAAGGTCTTGCCCAGGCCCACGCCCGCCGCAGCTTTGTCAAAATGCAGCGGGTCCACCGCAGGCACCCACTGCCCCTCCTTGTTCAGCATCAGCACCCGTGGATTCACCGCCTTGTCCTGCGCCTCCACCACGCCGCGCCCCGCCATGTTGGACTGCCCGACGAGCAGGAAGAGATAAAACTTGTCCTTGGGCGGCAGCGGCGCATCCGCTGCGAAAGAGAAGGTGCTGACGAAGAGCGTGAAGAAGCAGATGAATGAACGGATCATGGTTGGAAAGAGGCAAGGAAAACGTGACTGGAGATGTCTTGTTGCAACGGTTTACGAAGCTCTGCCTTGCCCTCACTTCAGCGTCTTTTTCAGCCACTCGATCAGCTTCACCTGATAGTCCGAGCCCAGCTTCTCCCACCCGCCCATGCCATGTCCGCCGCCGGGAATGACCAGGGTCTCGCACGGGTTCCCCGCAGCCTTCATCTTGGCTTCAAAGTTCACGCTTTGCGAGATCGGCACCTTTTCATCCTTGTCTCCATGGATCTGAAAAAAGGGCGGCAGCCCAGGCCGCATCTGGTTGATCGGTGAAATCATCGCCAGCTTTGCCCACGCGGCTTCATTGAGTTCCGTCATGCCAATGAGGCCTGCGAGGTTGCCCAGCTCTCCGCGCATCTTTACCTGCATCACCAAATCGTGTGGCGCATAAAACGGCACCACCGCCGCCACACGCGTCTCGTCCTTCGCCGTTACTCCCGCCGCAGACACGAGATACCCGCCCGCTGACTCTCCAATGAGAGCGATGCGGTTCACGTCCACCTTGTACTCTGCCGCATGCGCCTTCACCCACTTGATCGCGGAGTTCACATCCTCCACGCAGGCCGGCCACTGATGCTGCGGCGCCAGACGGTAGTTGATGGTGAACCACGTGAAGCCGGCTTTCGAGAGCGGCTCAAACAAGGGTTTGATGAACGAATGCTTGTCCCCTTTGGTAAAGCCCCCGCCATGCACCAGAATGCAGGTGGCAAAAGGTCCCGCCCCTTCCGGCACAAACGCATCCAGCGTCAGGCTCACATCTCCCGCCTTGGCAAACTCAATGTCCTGCTTGAGTCCGGGCAGTGTCAAAGTATCGGCGGCATGGAGGACCGTGCTCAGGAGCAGGATGGGAAGGAAGGCGAATTTCATGGCGGCGTATCTAAGTAGGAAAGCACGGACTTAATCTAGCTAAAAAGGTGTCGTCTCCGAACATTCCATATCTTAAAAACGAGTGACGCGTGCAGGAGGCATGCGAGAAGCCACGGACCGGCCAATCTTGCCCACATCAGGGAAAACCGGACTTGTACCAGGCGCCATTGCAGGAGTCTGTGTGGATGCTTTAATCACCGCATGAAACAACAGCGTGTCTTGATCCTCGGCGGCGGCTTTGCCGGACTGGAATGTGCCAAGGGATTTCCCGAAGACAGGTTTGAGGTGACGCTGGTGGACCGCTGGAACCATCACCTCTTTCAACCGCTTCTCTATCAGGTGGCCACCGCGGGCCTCGCCATGACAGACATCGCGCAGCCGCTGCGCTCCATCCTTTCGCACCGCAAAAACGTGACCACCTTGATGGACGAGGTCCGGCAGATCGACCTGGTGGCTAAAAAAGTGCATCTGAAGGACCATGTGCTGGACTACGACTACCTCGTCATCGCCCTGGGGGCGAAGACCGGTTATTTCGGACACAACGAATGGGCGCAGCACACCCTGGGGCTCAAAAGCCTGGATGATGCGATGGCCATCCGCAAAAAGGTGCTGCTGGCCTTTGAACATGCGGAGTCTGCGAACGATCCGCAGGAAACCGCGCGGCTGATGACGCTGGTGGTGGTGGGTGGCGGCCCCACGGGCGTGGAGATGGCTGGCTCGCTGGCGGAACTGGCCAGCGTGGTGCTGAAGGGGGACTTTCGCCGCATCGATCCCAGCTCCGCAAAGATTCATCTCATTGAGTCAGGGCCTAAACTTCTGCCGAGCTTTCCTGCCCCGCTGCAGGACTACACCTGCCGTCGGCTGGAGAGCCTGGGTGTGACGGTGCATCTGGACACACGAGTGACGGAGGTCGGGGCAGGGTATGTGGTCACCAGCAAGGAGCGCATCGAGTCCGACATCGTCATCTGGGCGGCAGGTGTGGAGGCGAGCGAGGTCACCCGCACGCTCGCAGGTGTGCCCCTCGATCGCGGCGGTCGCATCCAGGTGCAGCCGGACCTGAGCCTTCCAGCTCACCCCGAAGTCTTTGCCGCAGGTGATGTGGTGTCGCTCACGGATGCCAAAGGCGTACGCGTTCCCGGCGTAAGTCCGGCGGCCATGCAGATGGGCCGCTTCATTGCCAAAACCATCGTGAATGAAGCCGGGGGCGGGGCCACAGCCCGCGAGCCCTTCACTTATTTTGACAAAGGCAGCATGGCCACCATCGGCCGCAGTGCGGCGGTGGCCACCGTGGGCGGCATGCATCTGCGCGGCCTGCTGGCCTGGCTCATGTGGCTCTTTGTCCACCTGCTCTTCCTCATGGGCATGCGCAACCGCGCCACCGTGTTCCTCCAATGGGTCTGGTCCTACGTCACCTGGCAGCGCGGGGCGCGCATCATTCAGCCTTGAGTTGAAAGAAGGCTTCGACCAGAAGCCCTCACTTCACCTCAAAGGCCTTGCTGTCCAGCACCTTGCCGTCCTGCACCAGATCGATCTCATACTTGCCCGGCGGCAGGCCGTTTTTTGTGGTGAGCGAGGAGTCAATCTCGTCATTCACACCAGCCTCCACATCGGCGGTGGCAATGACCTGCGCTTTCTCGCCCTCGGCTTCCACGAGCCGCCAGACAAACTGCACGCCTTTCACGAGCGCGGGCTTCTTGAGCTGCCATCGTGCATGAAAGGCGGTGTCCTCCGTGGAAAACGACTTCACCTCCTTGCCGGGCTCGCCCTTGCCGTCGTCGCGGAAGAGCAGGGAAGAGTCGATGTCGAGCTTGGTGGCCCCGGCCATCGGCGCACCGACCTTCACCGTGAATTTTTCATGCGCCACTTCCTGCCCGTCGAGCTGAAGCGAGACCTCATGCGTGCCCGCGGGCCAGCCGCCGGCAGGGATGAAAGAGAAGCTGAAGGGCACGTTTTCCTTGTTCTCTTTCATGGTGATGCTGCGTGTGCCTCCCTCATCCACCTTGCCGTTGACGCTCCAGGTGCCCTCCAGCCAGGAGGCCAGTCCCAGGTTGGCCGTGCCCACTAGAAAGACCTTGTCCTCGCCTCCGAAGTCATGCGTCTCATTCACCGGCTTGCGGTCCTCGTCCGTGCCTTTCGCCAGGGTGACGCGCAGCAGCTTGCTGGGAACGGTGGCTTCCTTGGGCGGAGCGATGCGGAAAGGGAACTGGCCCAGCGGTTTGCCATCAAAAGTCACCACCGTTTGATAGCCCACCCCCACTGGCAGAGGTTGGTTCGGCTTCACGTCAAACCCCACAAAGGTGTCTTCGCCAATGGAAAAGACCACGCCCTTGTTCACGGTGGCCACGTCCACCTTGGCCTCGGCAAACACACGGTCCTGGATCATGAACTTTGCCGCCACCTCGCCGGACTTCGGCCGCCCTTTGAGCTGGATGGAGAGGAAAATGGTATCCTCCTGGTTGAAGAATTCCGCCGTGTCCTTCGGCGACTGATCTTCTGCCAGTGCATGGCAGTAGGTGGCCTTTTTCAGCACCCCCTCCGCAGCCAGGCTCATGGCGGGCAGAGCCGCCCCAACAAAACTCAGCACGACCAGAAACAGACGAGACGTTTTCATGGTCGAACCCAATCACAAGGTCGCCAGATCGCAAGGCGCATGGCAGCCTCATTTTTAGGTTCCCCTTTGCGGGAAACACGCTCAAGATTGCGCACCGTCCTGGGGCGAATCATGCTGCAGCCGCTTGCCCAGGCTCACCACCTCATCCACCGAAAAACCGATGGACTCGTAGAATGCGATGACGGCGCTGTTCGTCCTCCGCACCTGCAGGTTGATCTTCGGACAGCCCGCCGCGCGCAGCAGCGCCTCCGCATGCTCCATGATCTGCCGCGCCAGGCTCTGCCTGCGATGATCAGGATGCACCGCCAGATAGTTGATCCAGCCCCGATGTCCCTCATACCCCGCCATGCAGGTCGCCACGACCGCTCCCTCCCGTTCTCCCACCAGAAACCACTCCGGAGCCACCCGCAGCTTCCGCGCAATGTCCGCCGCCGGATTGTTCTGCGGCACCACCAGCCCGCACATCCGCCACAAGCCGATGACCGCGGCTTCATCAGCGGGCTGGAATGGACGGATGTGCAGAAGACCTGTATTCATGCAAGGGTGAGATGGATCATGGTCTTTGCCGTCATCTGGCAGTCATGCTCATTCCGCCCGGCCCGGCACCGGAGCCTTATAAATCTGTGTCGTGGTCAGTCCTGCTCCTGCCAGTTTGGCGATCGTCGCCTCCGCCTGCACGCCGGGCGCGAGCCGGCGCAGTGATTTCGAGATGAAAGGGTGATCCTCCGGCGCGTAGCGTCCGCGTCTCACGATGTAAATCTGCCGCGCCACCAGCGCCAGATCGTCCACTTCGGCCAGTTGCAGAATCTCGGACATTTTCAGTAGCTCCTCCTGCGTCATCATGTGCTTTATGCTTTTCTGCGAGGGCTCCCAAAGCCCGGGCATCTCGGTCATCATCTCCACCATTCCCGGAATGTCCTTTTTGCTGCCCTGCCATGCGTGAAACTGAAATGGCTGGATCTCACGGCTTTGCGCGAACGCCTTCACAACTTCCTCAGTGTCATCCTTGTCGCGAATGCGCAGGGTTGTTCCACGTTCATAGGCCGCCCAGCCGTTCAGCGGCCACAGGCGCAGCGCGGCGTCATACTGGGCCAGCGCACCGGCAAATTCCTCCTTGTCATGCAGTTCCACCCCCGCCTCCACCAGCTTGTGGGACGGGGTCATGAAGGCTCCGCAATGCCGCATGATGCTGATGAGGATTTGCCGTGTTCTGTCATCCAGATCACCGCGGTTCAGCGTCAGCCGCAGAATCGTCTGCGCACGGTCCACATCACCTGCCGCCATCAGCACACCCGCATGCAGCATCGCCAGTCCCGGATCTCCCGGTACCACCTCATAATACATCTGCCAGAAGTTCGCATTGTGGTGGATCAGCTTGCGGCTGTCCAGCTTGCGCCAGGAATCGTCCGGCTTGTCCTTGTTGAGCTCATTGAAGGTCTTCCCCTCCTTCAGCATCCAGTCATGGATGCCTGGAAAGCTCGTCTCGCTCCGCGACTTGAGATTGTCCTGCATCAGTTGCACCACCGTCACGCCCATCACCCGGGCTTCAGCCATCTCAGGCGTGTCGGTCTGTGCGTCAGCGCAGGCGATGATCGTGAGAGAAAAGAAGGCGCCGGCGAGAAGCGGAAATTTCATGCCGCAGGTTAAGCGAAGTCCGCATGCCCGCGGAAGTACTTTTTAGTTCGACATCTCGCTCATTCCGCCGCTCCGACCAGCGTGACAGCATGCGCCTCCGCCAGCGTGGGCACCTCCGTCTTTTTCAGCAGGCAGTGAACAATGCTCCTCACGCTCCGCTCATGGCTTCTTCGCCTTTTCCCACCCTTCCAGCACCTGCTCGATCGCTCCATGCACCGAAGCAGGAAAACTCGTGGCCACCCGCGGGTCCATGATGTTTCCGCCAAAGCCTGTCTCTTCATCCTTGGTGGATTTGAGCATCTCGCGCAGCTTCGGGGCGGCTTCCGTGGCGTTCAGGTCGCGCAGTGCCCACACCGCCATCACTTTGGGAAATCCCGCCCGCTCCGGATCAGCGATGAATGCCAGCAGCCGCTCCAGACTCTCGGCTCTCGGCATCCGCCCCAGGGCACGCACGGCCGAGGTCTGCACATGCCAGTTCTGGTGCTTCAGGAAGGGTTCGAGCTGGGCAAGGTCAGCGCCGCCTAGATAATACAGCGTCTCCAGTGCCACATGCTGGCGGCAGAAGCGGCCGAATTCTTCATCCTTCGGATCCTCAGGAATGTCCGCGGGCTTCTGGGCCAGTTGCTCGGCAATGTATTTCCTCACGAGACCCAGGTCCGGCTTCTCATGCTTGAGCTCCTTGAAGATGGCCGCCATCGTCATCTCATAGTCCGCGTCCGACACCAAGGCCTGGTGGTGGCTGTGCCGGTAGGTGGCCGTGGTTGTGCCCTTTCGAGTCGCCGCAAAACCGGACGTCGGCGTGGGCAGCAGGTACTCACCCTTCTTCTCCGCCTTCTTCACGAAAAGGTAGTACTCGATCTTCGGACTCAGCTCGAACACATCCTCCTTCACCGAGTAGCTGCCAAAGTTGAGCATGGAGAAGCCGACGAGACTTCCTTTCTCGCCCAGCTTTTCACCCGCCACTTGTTTGATGACGGCAAACTCCACACGGCTGGGGCTGCTCTTCACGATCTTCACACGGACCAGCGCGTCCGAGTTCTCGATGATCTGTTTCTGCCATGGCTCATCCCACGTGGTGGCGGCGGCAGGGCCGAAACTGAGCAACAGGAAAGCACTCGCGGTCAGAGATGATTTCATAAGCAAACGCGGCCGTCCGGCCACATCGCCGCAGATATATCGGTTTCTGCGGCGATGTGGAAGACTTTTCTCGGTGTCGGCCATCCCATGGAAGGCGCTCAGCGCATGCGCGCTCCTTCACTCACGGAAAAAACCGGTGGCGTTCCGCGCCTTCATAGCGGCCTTCGGCGAGGCAGCAGTTCTTGAAACCGGCGGCTGGAACCGCAGGGGCAGAGATCCTGGCGGCCAAGTTTCTCCTCCAGCCACTTGTCTCCGTTGACGATGCGGACGCCACGCTTCACGCGTGTTTCGCTCGGGTAGCCTTTACGACGCTTGCTGGAGCGCTCGAAAAAAGGATGCCTGTTCGTATTGATCGATGTTGTTTTGCATAAGGCCCTCCTGGTTTGGTTTGGGCCCGGAGGGTGGTTGTTGTCGTGACTTATGTCAAGCTATGAGAAGCAAGCGTGGTATAAAGTCATAGGACAGAAAGTGGCAGATTGTATGAAGGGCTGGCCTGTGCACTTCCAATCGACCGTCAAACTTTCGCCACCGCTACGAGCCACATTCCGATGAGTTTGGACCAGTCCACAAACGAAATCTCCGTCTCCTTGAGTTTCAGATCTTTTAACATGATGGGCAGTTGTTTCTGGAACCGTTGGTAATGCTTCACCAGCGCAGCCTTGCCCGGAAGAACCTGGCTGTCCGCGTTGTGTGTGTTCAACCAATTGCGGATTTGGCCGATCACCGTGTCTGCATTATTACCGTGAGCACGAATGTCCTGTCCGGCAATGTCAGAAAGGTATTTCTGATAGCGATAGGGTTCGACATCCAAAATGAGTGCTCTCTTTTTCTGGTGCTGTGCTCCACCAAGTTTTGCCGCTCCGAGAAACAATCCCAGCTCAAACGGCATGTTGAAGCGTGGCAGCCTTGATTTCCGGTCCAGTTGTGTTCTGGATATATCGTGGATGCTCAGCCCGCACTCGCCAATGATGCGCAGAATCTTTTCCACTCGCACCTCCGTGGCGCTGTCCGCCTCCAGGGCGCAGCGCGGCACATAGTCGCAGGCTTTCAGCACAAAGACCATGGCTCGCAGCAGCGGGAGAAATTCAGCGTCAAAGGGACAGTTGATGAAGACCTGCCGCTGATAGTCCTGCTTTCCTCTGGCTGGCATTTCAGGACTTTTTGACCGGTTGCTCGGAGGCGACTGCCTTCATGACAGCCTTGCGAAGAAGGTCTTCAGGAATGGTGCCCTTCTGGTGTTGCGGACGCAGCACCATCTCGACACCGCCTATCTTGATGCGGGTGGGAGCGGCTTGGGGTTGCTTGGCCATGGGGCAACATTCTGCGGCTTCTGACAAATGCAAATCTGAAACAGGATTTCTTTTGCAAACATTGCAGTCTTCCACCTATGATGATGGTGAGTTATGCCTAGCCTGGTCATTCACCTGCGACAAACCGAAGATGGGGAAATTCAGGCCACCCTCGGCCCGGTGCAGGGCGGTCCTGAGTTTCATGCGGAAAAGGCCGCTATTGATGACCTGCTCAAAAAGACAACGGCTCTCTCCGATTCGTTCGAAGGCAGCAGGCGTCCGCTGGCAGATCCCGTGTCATTGAGCGAGCTGGGCCATCAACTCAGGGACACCCTGCTTGGTCCATTGTGGCAGCACATGGAGCAGGAAATCAGCAGCACAGACGGCACCTTGCGCATCTCCTCCGCCACACCCGCGCTGCTAAACCTGCCCTGGGAGCTGCTGCCCTCCCCCAGCAGCGGATTCCTGGTGGCGGATGGCCGCTGGGCCATCCGGCGGACCATGAGTCAGGCGCTGGCTGCACCAAGGCTGGGCCAGGTGGCGCTGCCTCTGCGCATCCTCTTTGCCGCCTGTGCGCCCATTGACCAGACCGGCCTCGATTACGAGCGCGAGGAGGAGGCCATGCTGCGGCTGGCCACCAAGCTGGGGAGCAGGGTCCACCTCAGCATCGCAGAGGCGGCCACGTTTGATGAGCTGAAGAATCTCATTTCGGAGCTGAAGCCGCATGTGGTGCACCTCTCCGGGCACGGTATCGTGAAGGACGGCATCGGCTATTTCACCTTTGAGGACGAGCGCGGGCGCTCAGACCTGCGCGATGCCCGGAGCATGGCGGAGCAGTTGTTTGCCGGTCGTGGCGTGCGCGTGGTGTTCGTCAGCGGCTGCCAGTCGGCACAGGCAGCCTCGGCCGGGGTTTGCCAGACGCTGACGGCCGCCGGGCATGTGCCCGTGGCTCTGGGCTGGGGGGCCAGTGTGGCGGACGGGCTGGCCACAGATTTTGCCAGCGTGTTTTACCATGAGCTGGCGGCGGGCCGCCCGGTCGATGCCTCGGTGGCCACGGCGCGTCGGGACCTTTTTGGAAGCGCGCACTTCACGGTGGGGGACGAAGTCTATTTCGATGCCACGTTCACCCTTCCGCAGGTCTTCGCCGCGGATGCCACTGATGACTTCATCGACCAGTCAAAGCCCCTGGAAAGACTGCAACAACCCGGCATCAAATACGAGCTGTTGGGAGATGGCGTTGTGGGGCTGAGGGAGGGCTTTGTGGGCCGTCGGCGTCTGCTCCAGCGTCTGCGCCCTGGCTTGCGCGATGCAGAGTTTCATGTGGTCCTGCTCACCGGCATCGGCGGCGCTGGCAAAAGCACGCTTGCCACCCGTCTTGCCAACCGCTGCCAGCAGGAGGGATTTCATGTGGCCGTGCTGCGGGCCACTCGGAAAAACGCGCAGAACTTTGCCCTTGGGCTGGTAGAGCAAATAGGAGACGCTTGCCAGCGACTCGGGAGGCAGTCGGACTTTGAAATGCTGAATGACGGCAAGCTACAGTTGGCAAATCGTCTTCGGCTGGCCGTGCAAGTTCTGAAGGAGTCGCGAATCCTTCTTGTGCTGGACAATCTGGAAGACCTCATGCCTCTGCCACCGGCGGCTCCGTGTTGGGAAAGCGAAGTGTTGGCCGGATTCTTCGAGGTGCTTTTTGGCCGCTTGACCGGGGAGGGGCGCTGCATCCTGACTTGCCGATATGTACCAGAGGGATTTGATGTTGCCCAGCCAGGGCGGGTGCACGAGCCCTTGCCCGATTTTTCGGAGGCGGAATTCATCAAATGCCTCACGCGCAATGAGCGTGTGCTAGAGCGCATGGCCGCTGGTGAGATCTCGCGCGGGTTTCTCTCCCTCCTGCATCGTAAGATCGGCGGTACCCCGCGCTTCATCAAGCAGGCCGGGGATGTGCTAGCCTCTACTGAGATTGGCCCATTGCAGCAGCAGTTGGAATCCGCTCAGGATATGCAGGCAGACGATACTCTGAATGAACTACGGGAAAAATACCTGGAGGAATCTTTGTCCCGGAGCTTTATCAGGCACTGGCTCCGGCTCACCGCCTCGCTCTCAGCCGGTTGGCCCTGGTGGAACTTCCAGTTCCCTTGGATGGCGTGGCGCAGATAGGCGGCTTGACCTCGGCGGAAGTACCTGCCGCCGCCGCCGCCATGGTGGTCCGTGGTCTGCTGCAACAACTGGGAGAGGAGAACGAGACCGTGGTCTATGCCGTTTATCCGCTACAGCGCGGCTTCCTGGCAAACCCCGATCGCCTCTACCCTGAACTGGTTGTTGCAGCCCATCGTGCCGCCGCTGCTTTTTTCGAATCATGCCTCAACTCCAACCGTGCACAGGAATTGCGACTAGATGTCATGGCGGAGTTGCTGGCATGCCGAGAACATGCAGAGGCATGCGGAGACCGAGAACGGCAAGAATGGGCAACTGGAGGTATTTCCTTTATTCTCTACCGTGCAGCGGAATTTAAGGCGGTTGCTGCTTTGCTGGAGCCTTTGGCAGATGAAAAAGCTGAGCCAAAAACTCTGAAATTACTGGCGGACACATGCCAATCCTTGGGTGAGTGGTCACGAGCCAAGGGATTTTATCTTCAAGCACTGGCTAGGTTTAAATCCGCTGCCGACCTAGCCGGGGAGGCCGCAACTTGGCATCAGCTTGCGACGATTGAATTGAGCGAAGGCAACTATGCTGCGGCGAGGGAGAAGTTTAGTCAGGCATTAGAGATGCAGCAAGCCATCGGCGACCAAGCAGCGGTGGCCACAGTATGGCATCAGCTTGCCTCAATTGAAATGAGAGAAGGTGACTACGAAACCGCGAGAGTGGGGTTTGATCGCTCGTTGAAAATTAGACAAGCCATCGACGACCGGTTGGGTGAGGCAGCAACTTGGCATCAACTTGGTACGATTGATGTGCAACAAGGAAACTACGCCGCCGCAAGAGAGAAGTATCAGCGTTCGCTGGAGATCAAACAAGCCATTGGTGATCGAGCTTCGGAAGCTGCGATATGGCATCAACTTGGCACGATTGATGTGCACGAAGGAAACTACGCTGCTGCAAGAGAGAAGTTTGGCCGTTCACTGGAGATCGAGCAAGCCATTGGCAACAGGGCTGGAGAGGCCGTGACATGGCATAGTCTCGCGTCGATTGAATTGAACGAAGGCAGTTATGCGGCTGCACGGGAGAAGTTTGGCCGAGCGCTGGTGATGCTACAGGCCATCGGTGATCAAGCGGGGGAAGCTGCGACGTGGCATCAAATCGCCTTGATTGAGTTGAACGAAGGCCATTACGGCGCGGAGCGGGAAAATTTTGGTCGGGCGCTGGAGATGAGGCAAGCCATCGGCGACCGAGCGGGGCAGGCTGCGACGTTGCTGAATCTTGGTGCTATTGAATTCAAAGAAGGAGACAACTCAGCGGCGCGGGAAAGGTTTGGTCGCGCATTGGAGATGACGCGAGTTATCGGCGACCGTGCCGGCGAAGCCTCATCGTGGCATAATCTTGCCACAATTGAATTGAACGAAGGAAACCATGTAGCGGCATGCGAGAAGTTTGGCCGTTCGCTCGAGATAAGGCAGGCCATCGGCGATCGCGCCGGAGAGGCCAGAACGTTGGGGCAGATCGGTTTCTTGGCATGGGAGAATGCACGAAGAAGAAGGGGCATTCGCTTGCAGGCCATTGCGTTCATGTTGCTCAAAGAGATCGGAGCGGTTGAACAGCAGGTGACTTGGGAAAATGTCACCTCCATGGCGTCTGAGATGGGCCTCGATCAAGCCGGATTTGATGCCATGCTCCAGGACGCTGCGCAGCAATACAGCCAGGACCGGGGACGTGGCTTGGTAAATGCGGCGTGCGAGGGCCTGTGATGGAAGCCCGGCATGCCGCCCCACATTGACGAAATCAAATTAAGGTGGATGATACACCCGCGTCTTATGACACCCCGCGTCCTCAAAATAGTTTCTTCAGCCCGGCTCCGGCCAGGGCTCGGGATGACTATGTCATAGAGGACAGAAGTCAGATATTGCTGCTATCCCCGGGAGCCCTGAATGCCGCCAGTCGCATCAGGGCCTTTTCATATCCTCCCGGGGAGCAGCGCGTTCCGCTTGAACATCTGACTCTTATGAAACTCACGACGACTGACTCCGGCCGCATCCGCAACATCGGCATCGCCGCCCACATTGACGCTGGCAAAACCACGCTCACTGAACGCATCCTTTTCTACGCAGGAGCCATCCATGCCTGCGGGGATGTGCATGATGGAAACACCACCACCGACTTCTCGGACATCGAGAAAGACAAGGGCATCACCATCTCCTCCGCCGCAGCTCCATGCTCGTGGACGCAGCAGCCTGTCGCCGGCCTGAGCCGCCTTTTCACCGGCCAGCCGCACCGGCTCAACATCATCGATACCCCCGGTCACGTCGATTTCACCGCCGAAGTCGAACGCTCCCTGCGCGTGCTCGACGGCGCCGTCGCGGTCTTCTGCGGCGTCGGTGGCGTGCAACCGCAAAGCGAAACCGTCTGGCGACAGATGGAACGCTACCGCGTACCCCGCATAGCCTTCATCAACAAGATGGACCGCCTCGGCGCGGACTTCTCCCGCGTCGTCAACGAGCTGCAAACCAAGCTCAACGCCTGCGCTTGGCCCGTCCTCCTCCCATGGGGCGCTGAATCCGCACTCTGCGGCCAGCTCGACATCATCGAGCAGCGCGCACTGCGCACCAACGCAGCCTCACCCACCGGCTTCACCGTCGAAGACATTCCCGCCGAATGCCTCTCCGCCGTGGAAACCGCGCGTCGTGATCTCATTCAGGCCCTCGCCAGTCTCGACGATGACATCGCCGCCCTTTGGATCGAAGACAAACCCGTGTCCGCTCAGACACTGCGCGCCGCGGTGCGTCGTCAGACCATCGCCGGCCGCTTCGTGCCCGTGATCGGCGGCAGCGCGTATAAACACATCGGCGTCTCAGCGTTGGTGGATGCCATCGTGGACTTCCTCCCTGCTCCTGAAGAGGTGCAGCGCACGCAGGCCATCGAGGCCCCCTTCGCCGCGCTCGCCTTCAAAATCGTGCGTCATCCTCAGGCAGGCCGCCTCGTCTATGTCCGTGTCTATAACGGCACGCTTCAAAAAGGCGCTCTGCTGCTGAATCCGCGCCTCGGCAAAACCGAGCGCTGCGGCAGGCTGCTCCGTGTCTTCGCCAACCGCCGCGATGAGCTCGAAAGCGTACAAGCAGGCGACATCTGCGCCGTCACCGGACTGCGCGACTTCAGCACGGGAGACACCCTGTGCCTGGAGGATCATGCCCTCATGCTCGAGCCGCCGGTGTTCCCCGAACCCGTCGTCAGCATGGCCATCGAGCCTGCGAAGTCCGCCGACCAGTCCCGTCTCTCCACCGCTCTCTCGCGTCTGGCGGATGAGGATCCGACCTTCCGCGTGCGCACGCACGAGGAGACCGGCCAGTGCCTCATCTCCGGCATGGGCGAACTCCACCTCGAGGTGATCCGCGAAAAACTCCTGCGCGAGCATGGCGTCGAAACCATCGCTGCCGCACCGGAGATCGCGTGTCGTGAGACCATCACTCAGCCGGCCGAAGCCGACCATCTGCTCAAAAAGCAGAACGGCGGCTCCGGCATGTATGCTCGCGTGAAGCTTTCCGTGCAGCCCCTGCAGCGTGGTGCCGGTGTGGTCATCGAAGACGCCGTCATCGGTGGTAGCATCCCCGCCCAGTTCATGGGCGCCGTGCGTCGTGGCATCGCTGAGGCAGCCGTAGGCGGTCCCCTGGCGGGCAGCCCGCTCGTGGACATGCGCGTTCGCATCGTGGACGGCGCCAGCCATGCCAAGGACTCCAACGACCAGGCCTTCCGCATGGCCGCTGGAGACGCCCTGCGCGAAGCCGTGCGCCAGGCAGCCCCCGTGCTCCTGGAGCCCGTGATGCAGGTCGAATGCACGGTGAGTGACGAGCACCAGGGAGACATCCTGGGCGATCTGAACCGCCGTCGCGCCCGCATCACCAGCATCGACCACCGTGGCACCGAGGCAGGCATCCTCGCCGAAGTGCCCCTGGTGGAGATGTTCGGCTACGCCGGAGCCATAAGGAGCCTCTCACGCGGCCGCGCCAGCTACTCCATGGTCCCCACGGCCTATGAAGTCGTGCCGGCATCGGTGCTGCCGAAATTGGTCAAAGCGTGAGTTGGTTGAATGTGGCGGAGTCCGTTTCCGAAAGGAGGCGGGCTCCGTTTCCATGTAACGGATCTCGAGCTCGTTGACCTTCTGCGTGAAGATCAGGTATGGCTCACGTGACTGCATGCATGAAAATTTCCTTCACCTTCTGCTGTACCTGCTCTTCGGTCCAGTCTGGATGCTGCTGGCGTAGCCGTGCTGCTTTGATGTCGCGGGCACCCCAGTACAAATCAGACGCCGTGCGCAGCTTCTCTGCGCCCGTCATGCGCTGCAGCGTGGCGATGTATTCCGGGGAGAGGGTGGAGGCCATGAATTGATGATAAGGCACTGCGGAAGGTTTGCACAAAAAAAGGCGGCCGGGATTCTCCTGCGTTCTCCAAAATTCCATGTGGCACCTCGCCGGCTTGCCGGAGTGGACTTGCCATCCTCACCAGGGAACGTATGGTACGCCCATGGTAAATGACCTGACCGAGCCTCTGAAAAAGCGCGTGGGCGGCAGCCTGTCGCGTCTGCCGCCGTTGCAGCGGCTGGAGATGCTTCGGCGCAATGCGCTCCTGTTGCGCGGCGGCAAATGGTCGCCACCTCCCGACGATGGAACCCTCGTTCGAAAAGTTGTTGGTCTTGCTCGCTGAGCGAGGCGTCCAGTTCGTGGTGGTGGGGGGCATCGCTGTCACCCTGCAGGGTTATGTTCGCCTCACTGAAGACGTGGATCTGCTGATCGAAGACAGCACTGAAAATATTGATCTGCTGCTCGCTGCCCTTGGGGGCTATGGAGAAGGATTTGCCGCGGAACTTACACGTGAGGACTTTGATGGAGGTGAAGGTGCGATCCGCATTGTGGAGGAGACGGAGCAATGCCAGGTCGATATCTTCACGCAGATGACTGGGCGTCGTTATGCAGATGTCATCGTCGATGCCGACACTTGGATGCTGCGAGACCTGGCGATTCGGTATGCGTCAAAGGCATCCCTGATAGCCTGGAAAGAAAAGTCTGTGAGAGAGAAGGACCGGCTGGATGCCATGGCTCTGCGCAGGCTGCAAAGCGACCCGAATGCCTTGAATTGATGCAGCCACAAAAAAGCGGCCAGGTCACCCCGGCCGCCTTCAAAGTAGCCCAGTTGCGCCGCAACTGGAGAAAGCAGCTTACCCGATCACCTCAGGCCACTCCGTATGGAACATCTGTCCCTCCGGCTTGTCCACGCGCTCATACGTATGCGCGCCGAAGAAGTCGCGCTGCGCCTGCAGCAGGTTCGCGGGCAGGCGGGCGGCGCGGTAGCTGTCGTAGTAGCCCAGGGAGGCGGAGAAAGCAGGGACGGGGATGCCGTTTAGCGTCGCGATGCTCACCACTTCGCGCCAGTTCTGCTGGGTCTTGCCCAGCACTTCCTTGAAGAAGGGATCGAGCATCAGATTCGCCAGGGAAGGGTTCGTGCGGTACGCATCCGTGATGCGGTTGAGGAACTTCGCACGGATGATGCAGCCCCCGCGCCAGATGGCGGCGATGCGGCCCAGGTCCAGGCCCCACTGCTTCTTCTCGCCCATGGTCTTGATGAGGTCGAGGCCCTGCGCGTAGGAGATGATCTTGGAGGCGTAGAGCGCATCGTGCACCTTCTTGACGAGTTCCTTCTTGTCCGTGGTGATGTTCACCGCCGGCCCCGTGAGCTGCGTGCTGGCGGCCACGCGCTGCTTCTTCTGGGAGGAAAGGATGCGTGCTTCCACGGCAGCGTTGATGGTGCTGATCACCACGGCGTTTTCAGCCGCATTGAGCAGCGTCCACTGGCCCGTGCCTTTCTGGCCGGCCTTGTCCACGATCAGTTCCACGATCGGCTTGCCGGTTTCAGGATCCTTCTGCTCCAGGGCTTTGCCGGAGATTTGGATGAGGTAGCTCAGCAGGTCGCCTTCGTTCCACTCGTTGAAGATGGCGGCCATCTCGTCCGTGGTGAATCCGGCGTTTTTGAAGATGTTGTAGGCTTCGCAGATGAGCTGCATGTCCCCGTACTCGATGCCGTTGTGGATCATCTTCACATAGTGGCCCGCGCCGCCGGGGCCGATGTGGATGACGCAGGGCTCTCCATCCACCTTCGCGGCGATGGATTCAAAAATCGGCTTCATCACCTCCCAGGTGCTGGCAGGGCCGCCGGGCATGATGCTCGGGCCTTTGCGCGCGCCTTCTTCACCGCCGGACACACCCGCGCCGATGAAGCGCAGGCCTTTGGAGGCCAGGTAGGCGTCGCGGCGCTCGGTCGTCTGGTAGAAGCTGTTCCCGCCGTCGATCACGATGTCGTCCTTGTCCAGCAGGGGAATGAGCTGCTCGATCACTGCGTCCACGGCGTCGCGGTCGCTGTCCTTCACGGCGGTGGATTTCACCATGATGTGGATCTTGCGCGGCGTGGCCAGGCTCTGCACAAACTCCTCCAGCGTGTGGCAGCCCACCAGCGCCTTGCCGGGGTGTTTCGCCACAAACTCATCCGTCACGCTGGTGGTGCGGTTAAAGACGCTCACCTGGAAGCCGCGGCTTTCCACGTTGAGAACAAGGTTCTGGCCCATTACAGCGAGGCCGATCAATCCGAAGTCACTTTTTTTGCTCATAGATATTTAGGGGCGGCAGACATACCCGCCCCCTCCGGCTTGGCAAAGGAGATTTTCCTCATGGCTGGCATGAGCCGAATTGATGGAAAACGCCACGATTTTGCAGTTGTGCCGTCCCCGCTGCCTTGCATATCCCTTGCCCCGCACCGTCGATCACCGTTCCCAGGGCAATAGCCAGGTGCCAAAAAAAAGGAAAATCCAGCCTGTTTGATTGGGCTGAAGTCTGCTGCAGACTCCACCATGAAATTCCCCCTCTCTTTGCCTCTGTTGCTCGCTCTCGCCGCCTCCGCCCTGCTGGCGCGCGACCTGCAAAAAAAGCCCGCCCCTCCCACCCCCGCAGCCACTCCACCCTCTCCTGTCGTCCCCGTGGAGCCCGAGCCCGTGCGCCACACCATGGCAGACTGCCACCTCCACCTCGTGGACTTCCTCCAGCGCACCGACGGCGCCACCGCCGCGCTGGCCGCCATGACCAAATCCGGCGTCACAGACGCCATCGTCAGCGGCATGCCGCTGGTGAAGCAGTGGTCGGAGTCAGATCCCCGGCAGCCCCAGTACTACCTGGAGGACGACGCCCGCTGCTACTGGTACTCCGCCACGGACATGCTCGTGGCCCGGGAGATCCAAGCGCTTCCCGAAACGGACCGCAAACACTTCCACCCCATCATCTGCGGCTTCAACGGCGCGGACCGCAACGCCGTGGACCACGTGCGCCGCATGATCGAATGGAACCCCGGCTTCTGGCTGGGCATCGGCGAGGTGATGACCCGCCACGATGACCTCTCCGCGCTCACCTACGGCGAAACGGCGCGTGCGAACAACCAATCACTCCACCGCATCTACGAGCTCGCCGCCGAGCTCGATCTGCCCGTCTTCGTCCACTCCAACATCTCCTCCGTCTGGAAGCGCGAGCCCATCTACCTGCACGAATTTGAGGAAGCCGTGCAGCAGCATCCCAAAACGAAATTTGTCTGGTGCCACGCCGGCATCAGCCGCCGTCTCGATGTGCCCACCCTCGCGCAGGAGATCGAGCGCATGCTGGCCACCTATCCCAATGTGAGCATGGACATCTCCTGGGTCCTCTTTGACACCTATCTCGTCAAAGACGGCAAACCCGTGGCCGATTGGATCGCCCTCTTCGAAAAATATCCCCAGCGCTTCCTCATCGGCTCAGACAAAGTCGGCCGCTTCCACGACTACGCCCCCGTCATGCAGCGCTACTACCTCCTGCTCGACGCCATGAAACCCGAAACCGCCAGACGCATCGCCCACGACAACCTCCTCGCCATCCTGCCCAGGCAGGGTGCGGTGCTGAAGCCTGCCGTCACCCCCGAAGTGCAGCTGCAAGTGCCGGTGAAAACGCGGTGAAGTCACATGGCTCAGGGCATTTCATTTCTGGTGGCTGATCGTGACGAGGTCAGCGTATCTTTTCTGCGTCTTCTTTATTGTGCAGGTTATACACGTTTCCTTTGCCGTATTCTTCTGCCAGCAACCTTGCAGCTTCGTCCAGATCACTTGCCCATGCAGTAACACGCTCTCCTGTCTGGTCCGGACCTTCACGCCACACAATGGCATGATAAAGTTTTTGGCTGCTCTCAGGCATGATCGTTGGAAGGACGGGAGCCTTTAAGCTCTCCTGCTAAGGCACCGGCTGCCCCTTCGCCCCGATGCAGTACAGCGAAGTCGCCGTGCGCACAAAGAGGCGCTTGTCACCGATCGCCGGCACGGAATTCACCGGCCCGTCCAGCTTGCTCGCCGCGAGCTTTTCAAACTTCGGCCCCGCTTTGACCACGATGAGATCTCCCTGCTGGCTCGCGCAGAAAATCTTGCCGTCTCCGGCCACCGGGCTGCTGAAAAACTTCGCGCTGCCCTGCGTGCCTTCCAGGCGCTCTTCATAGATCACCTTGCCGGTCTTGAACTCCACGCAGCGCATGATGCCGCCGTCTCCCAGCAGGTACATGTGCTCGCCGATGACCAGAGGGGAGGGGACATAGGGCAGCCCCTTGGGGATGTCGAACGGCACTGCCTTGGGCTTGCCGCTCTTCAGGTCCAGCGCCGCGATCTCCTTCACACCGCCGCCAGTGCCGAAGGTGCAGAAATAAAAATCATCACTCAGCACACCGGAGCCCAGGCTGCGCTGCTTGTAGCCGGGGTTGTACTGCCAGTTGATCGTGCCCTTCTTCAGGTCAATGCCCATCACGCCGCTGCCCGTGTCCGCGCAGATGATTTCCTTTTTCCCGTCTTTTAACTCATGTACGACAGGAGTTGAAAACGTGTTGAGGCAGTTAGGGATGTCCAGCTTCCAGGCCTGCTTGCCAGTCTTGGCGTCGAGCGCCACGATGCAGCTCTTCCACTTCTGCTGCTCCGGAACTTCGGTGTAAATCTTGCCATCCCTCTGCCAGTCAAACTCGCTGCGCACAATCATAAGCCCGTCCGCCACGATGGGTGAAATGCCCGTGCCGTGCTCGTGGATGTAGTCGGCCACGTGGTCATTGCGCCACACCAGCTTGCCCTTGTGGTCCAGCGCCAGCGCCTGGATGTTCGTGCCGCTGCTCCAGTTCACGTAGATGCGCTCCGCATCCACAAAGGCCGAGCTGCTCGCAAAGGTGTTGTAGGTCTTGTGGATGTTATGCGGCACAAATTCCTCCTCATGCTTCCACAGCTCCTTGCCGTCCTTGGCGGAAAAGGCGATCACCGCACGCCGCGTCGGGCTCGTCTCAGCCGTCACGATGACCATGTCCTGCCACAGCACCGGTGAAGACCAGCCTTTGCCGACCGGAATTTTCCACAGCGTCGTGCTGTCATCCACGACCGCGGGCAGGCCGGTGGTGTTGGCGAGTCCAGAACCGTTCGGACCGCGAAAGCGTGACCAGTCCGCTGCGGAGAGGGCAGATACAGAAAGAAGCGTGATGAATGCGAGGGTGAATTTCATGCGAAACGATAAAACGCGGGTGGTTGGAGAAAAATTGCCCAAAGACTCCTGCCTCAGGACAGGAAAGTCGGATCAGGCCGCACTCTCAGGCGCAGCAGGCGGCGGCACTTCCGGATTCTCCGAGATCAGTGCAGCCGGAGGCGGCATCGGGATTCCAGCTTCGGGAGCCGGAGCCTGCGGCATGGGAATGCCCGCCTCAGGCACCTCTTCTTTGGGCGCCAGAACTGCCGCCGGTGCCACCGGCGCGGCTTCATCAGCTGGCACCGCAGCGGGCGTAGGCGCAGGTGCTTCCGCAGGGACTGGAAATGGGGCGGGGGAGGGGGCGGGTGCTTGTGCCGCCGCAGGCTCAGCCTTGGCCGGTGCCTGCGCCGCCTTGATGGCCTCCAGCGCTTCGCTCAGCCGGTATTCCAGCTCGGCAATCTTGTATCCGTCTTCGCGCGCACGCTTGCGGGACTCGGCCTCCAGATGGGCCAGTTTCTCCTCCTGCTCGCGCAGTTTCTTGTCACTCGCGCCTGCGGCGGCTCCCGGGCTTGGGGCGGTGCTCACGCCTACGGCGTTCATGAATTCCTTCTGCACCATCTCAGTGCGTGCTTCCGCCGCCTTCAGGGCACGCTGCAGGTTCGCAATCTTCACCTCCGCCTGCTGTGTCGCCTCCTTGGCCTTCGCCAGTTCGGCCTCCGGCCCTCCCGCCGCGGCATAGGCGGCCTGCTCATCGCGGATCTTCTTCAGCTCCACCGCGGTTTCCTGCATCTCCGCCTTGTGCTTCAGCACCATGTCCTTGGCATCCAGCATCCGTTTTTCAAAATCAGCGGCCCGCGCGTTCGTGGCCTCGATCGCCTGCTCCTGCGCCTTCACCCGCCCCTGCTCGGCGGACAGCGCCGTCTCCAGATCCTTGATCCGCGACTGCGTCGGCACCAGTTGTGCGGCGATCTCCCGCGCCGTCGCCAGTTCGGCCTCCAGCTGGGCGATCTGCCGCGAGGCGTCACTGGCCCGCCGCTCCGCCACCTCCCGGTGCGTGTTGAACCGCTGCTGCAGATCGGCAAAGCTCGCGGCGGCGGCGGCGCTGTTTTTGGCGTTTTCCGCCGCCTCGGCAGCCGCTTTGGCCTGGGTGGCCTGCAGGACGGCGGCGGATTCGCTGCGCAGCTGCTCCGCCGCGGCGGTGGACTCACGCTCCAGTCGCTTGAGTTTGCTCCGCATCACCAGCCAGGTGATCAGCAGGGGCAGCAGGACGGCGGCGGCGGCCACGGCGGCAAATTGTTCCAGCGAGAGAGGGACGATCAAAGCGAGCATGGCTTTTCCTGACATAGTTCCTGCAAACATACCTCCTATATGAACTCTCCCTCTGTGTTCTGTCCAGCACGCATTGCTCCTTGAGCGCACGATAAAGGTGGCTAGTCTGCGCCCCTTTCCCCAAAACCAACCCCATGTCCAAGTTCAACATCCTCATCGCCGGCAACAACGACCCCATTTCGAGCAAAGGCATCGACCTGCTCAAAGCGGAGCCGTCCTTCTCTGTCGAGGTGAACATGAATCTCAAGCCCGAGGAAGCCATGATCGAGGCTTCCCGCAATGCCCATGCCATCATCGTCCGCAGTGGTGCCAAGGTGACCGCCAAGGTGATCGAGGCCGCCCCGAATCTCAAAGTCGTCGGCCGCGCTGGTGTTGGTGTGGACAACATCGACATCCCCGTCGCCTCGAAGCGCGGCGTGGTGGTGATGAACACCCCTGGCGGCAACACCATCTCCACCGCCGAGCAGGCCTTCACCCTCATGATGGCGCTTTCACGCTCCACTCCCCAGGCTCATGCTTCGATCCTGAACGGCAAGTGGGCCCGCAAGGACTTCCAGGGCACCGAAGTCTATGGCAAAACCCTCGTCGTCCTCGGCATGGGCCGCATTGGCGCCGAGTTCGCCAAGCGCGCCAAGGCCTTCGGCATGAGCGTCGTCGCCTACGACCCCTACCTCTCCAAGAACCGCGCTGAAAGCCTCGGCGTCACCCTGTGCGAAGACCTCGACGCCGCCATTGTGCAGGCCGACTACATCACCATGCACATGCCGCTGACGCCTGAGACGAAGCACATGATCAATGCCAAGCGCCTCGCTTCGCTCAAGAAGAGCTGCCGCATCATCAACTGCGCCCGCGGCGGTCTCATCGACGACGCCGCCCTCGCCCAGGCCCTCACCGACGGCACCATCGCCGGCGCCGCTCTCGACGTCTTCGAAATCGAGCCCCCGCCCGCCGACTACCCGCTGCTGAAGGCTCCCAATACCGTCTTCACTCCGCACCTCGGCGCCTCCACGGAGGAAGCTCAGGAAAACGTCGGCATCGAGATCGCCGAAGTCATCAAGGCCCACCTCCTCCACGGCACCGTCGTCAACGCTGTGAACATGCCCAACGTGGATCCCAAGGTGCTCGCCGAAATCGGTCCCTTCCTCAAGTTCGGCGAGCTCCTCGGCCGCCTCGTCTCCCAGTTTGCCCCCGCCCGCGCCAACGTCGTCCGCATCAACTACAGCGGCAAAGTCGGCGGTGGCGACACCACCCTCATCTCCCGCGCCGTGCTCAAAGGCTTCCTTGAGCGCGCCGTCGGTGCCGAGCAGGTGAACTACATCAATGCCAACGGCGTCGCCGAAAACCTCGGCCTCCGTTTCACTGAAAGCCGCCTGCCTGAGGCCAGCGAATTTACCGACCTTATCGAAGTCATTGCCAAAAACGACACAGAATCTGTCAGCATCGCCGGCACCTTCTTTGGCAATGAACCCCGCATCGTGAAGGTGAACAGCCACCGCATCGAGGCCCGCCCCGAAGGCACGCTGCTCTTCATCGAGAACATCGACCGCCCCGGCATGATCGCCGCCTACAGCACCACGCTAGGCAAAAACCAGGTCAACATCGCCGACATGAGCCTCAGCCGCGACAAAGTCACCGGCAAGGCCCTCACCCTGCTCACCCTCGATTCCACCCCCAGTGCCGAAGTCCTCGCCGAACTGGAAAAAATCCAGGGCATCAGCAAGGTCCACTGCGTGGCGGTTTGATCCCCGCCTCACAGCCGCACTCCATCCATCAGACAACAAGGGGCCGCTCGGCCCCTTGTTTTTTGTCCACGCCGGACCTCCTGGAAAAACACACCATCCAGGCGCTTGTGTGAGTGCCAGGCCCAGTCTGCTGCGTACCTGAATCGCCGATGAACACCGCAGACACCTCCTCCAGCCGCCGTCGTTTTCTTGTCTCCAGCGCCGCAGCAGCTCTGCCAGTTTGGATCGCACCAGCGAGTGCGAAGGATGCCGCGGTGCCGCAGTCCGTGGCGGAGTTGTGGGCGGACTTTGATCCGCGCAAAGATCCGCTGGAGATCGAAGTCATCCGCGAATGGGAGGAGGACGGCGGCACCTTCCGCCATGTCCGTTATCTCATTGGCGTCTTCAAAGGCAGGAAGGCTTTCATGGCGGCGGTGTATGGCTTTCCACAGCAGGCGGAAAGCCGCATCCCGGCAGTCATGCACATCCACGGCGGCGGCCAGCGTGGCTCCGTGGCGGAGGTGAAGCTGCTCATCTCCCGCGGATACGCGGCGCTCTCCGTCAACTGGGGCGGCAGCGGCACGGGCAAGCCCCCTTTCAACACCTGTGAAAAAGCCCTCCCCGGAGATCCGAACACAGACTGGGGTGCCGTTGACCCCAGCCAGCTCAATGTGCCGGGCTATGCCTCCATGCTTCCCGGACCGAAGCAGTTCTTTGCAGACCGCGAGCACCCGAAAAACAACAACTGGTATCTTCTGGCACTCGGCTGCCGCCGCGGCCTGACCTTCCTGGAGCAGCAGCCCGGGGTGGATGCTTCACGTCTCGGCGTCCATGGCTACTCCATGGGCGGAAACCTGACCATGTACGTGGCCGGCACAGACGCGCGTGTGAAGGCCGCCGTTCCAGCCGTGGGCGGTCAGGGCTGGCGCTGGCAGGAGCATGTCTTTGGCGGATTTAAGGCGGCCGCCCAGGATGCGGTGAAGGGAGACGTGCAGCTCTTCCGCAAAACGCTCAGCTTTGAAAGCTACGCGCCGCTCATCCGTTGCCCGGTGCTGCACCGCAGCGGCACCAATGATTTTCACGGTTGGATGGACGACGTGTACCGCACCAATGCACTCATCCCGCAGGCCACTCGGTACAGCTGGGCGCCGCATCTAAACCACCGCCTCGTTCCGGCGGGGGCCGTGACCATGCCGCTCTGGTTTGACCAGCATCTCAAAGGGGGCGCACCCCTGCCCGAAACACCGCCCAGCCAGCTCCTTCTCGCTTCCGTGCCCGCATTCCAGGTGCGGCCGGCAGCACATCCTTGGCCGGTGGCACGCTGTGAGATCTTCTACAGCATCGATGATGATCCCCGCGCCCGGTTCTGGCGCAGCGCGCAGGCAAAGGCTCTGCCTGAGGGCGGCTTCACAGCGGACCTGCCGCTGCACACGCGAGAGGCCTCTTTGCATGCTTTTGCCAATGTCTATTTCACCCTGCCGCAGCCGGTTTCACTTTCAGCGTTGCCAGGCAATGGCGCACCCGTGACGGAGGTGTGCATCAGCACCCTGCTTCACAGCCGGAGCGCGGAGGAACTGCAGCAGGCTCGCATTCCGCTTACCGCACAGCCTGGCCTTGTGGTGGACGACTTCAGTCACGGCCTGCGTGACTGGTACGTGCTCAATCAAGGCAACACCGCCCATCAGCAGATATGGACGCGCAAAATCACCGATCCGCTTTGGCGCGGCCCCGAGGGAGCCAGGCTGGGCCTCACGCTGAAAATGCCGAAGACCAATCGCATGGCCTTGGTGCTCGAGGAGAACGAATGGCGCAGCTATCGCGGCCCGCGCAAAACCTACGTCTGCACGCGCGAAATCACCGGTGCTGACGAAGCCCAGACGCTGGCGCTGGAGCTGAAGGACTTCACCACACGCGAAGGAGCCTCCCCAAAGAGCTGGGCGGAGATGGATCAACTCGGCCTCTGTGCCCGATACACGCAGGCCGGTCAGGCGGACGCCCCGCCTGAGCACTGGGATGGGCCCCCACCCGAGCTGGTCCGGGTTGAGTGGATTTGAAGCGCCTGGCTTGAGATGTCTTCTCGGGGCAGATCAGCTTGAACCTCGGCCGCACGGTCTCTAGCCTCCTCCATCAGCCACTTCACCGCCTCTCCCTCAGGCTTCTTGCCCTCGCCCTTCATCCACCCCGCTTGTAAATAATGCCAGGCATTTAGTTGTTGATTGCTTTCATTTTCTCGCCACGCTGACCCCCATGAAGGCGATCCAACCCTCTGATCTCCAGCCGCTTCCGCTTGAGAAGCAGCTCCTTGGCGTGAGTGCGAAAACGGCGCTTTATCCTGCCGCGCGTTCCTGGTCCGGTGGCAGGCATCGCATTCTTGGCAAAGGCCCCCTCGAGTCCTATTGCTATCACGTCATGTCACGCACTTGCGGCGGTGAGGTTCACTTCGATGACGTCGAAAAGGAAGCCCTCCGCCGCGTCATCTGGCGCATGGCGGAGTTCTCTGGCGTCAAGGTCGTTACCTACTGCCTCATGGGAAACCATTTCCATCTACTCGCGGAGGTGCCCCACCGCCAGACCTGGCTCCAGCGCTTTGAGGGCAAAGATGGCGAGGCCAAGCTCTTCGAGCACCTCTCCATCCTCTACAGCCGAGCCTACCTCGGTCTCCTGCGAGATGAGCTCGCCGACCTCCGCGCCCGCGGCATGGCAATCCTCGCCGAGCAGCGCATCACCGCCATCAAAAAGCGCTTCTGCGACCTCTCCCTCTTCGTCAAAGAAATCAAAGAGCGCTTCAGCCGCTGGTACAACAAACGCCACACCCGCTGCGGCACCCTCTGGATGGACCGCTTCAAAAGCGTGCTGGTGGAAGGCAAAGGCGAACCCCTTCGCACCATGGCCGCTTACATCGACCTCAATCCCGTTCGCGCCGGTCTCGTCAAAGATCCCAAGGACTACCGCTGGTGCGGCTACGCCGAAGCCCTCAGCGGCAGTCGCCGCGCGCAACGCGGACTCTGCAAAGCTCAGGGCAAACCCGTGGACGGCTGGCGCACTGCCGGAGTCGCGGAAGCCTATCGCTGCCTTCTGCACGATGAAGGCCGCGAAGTACGTGACGCGCAGAACGAGAAAGTCGTGCGCCGCGGTGTCACGACAGACTCCGCACGCAGCGTGCTGGCAAAGGGCGGAAAGCTCAGCCCAGCCGAACTCGTGCGTCTGCGGGTTCGCTACTTCACCGATGGCGTGGCGCTGGGCAGCAGGGAATTCGTGGAAGACATCTTCGCTTCGCAGCGCGAGCGCTTCGGCCCCAGGCGCAAACAAGGCGGCCGCCGCATCACCGAGTCAGCGTCACCCTTCTACACCCTGCGCCAGTTGCGCGTCCGCCCCCTGGGTTGATCGCGGATCAAAATCAACGCGCGTGCGTCGCACCCACAAGGCGGGCGGCGCACACCCGCCGTGGCTTCGCTTCTACGGCTACTCCATCAGCCACTTCACCGGATCTCCTTCAGGGGCCTTGCCCTCGCCCTTCACCCACTTCGCCTGCGTTCCTTGCAGCGAGATCATTCCCGGCACATCCTGATACTTCGCGCCTCCTGGCAGGAACATTGGATCGCGATAATCCAGCACCTTGCCAAAGCGGAACCCGTGCGTGTCCACCGCCGCACGGTCGATGGCCTCACCGGCCAGCGCACGCGCCGCCACGGCGATCGGTCCCGTCTGCGGTCCAAAGGCCGCCACACAGACCGATTTCGGGCTCGGGTGCGTGCCCACCTTCGTGTTTCGCAGGAAGGTCGTCAGCGTCAGCACATCATGCACACGCTGCGCAAAGAGCGCATGGTTGTAGCCATACGTGTATCCCGCAAACTCACGCGGATTCTTCACCACGCGGTTCTGCTTCCCCTCTTCGCTGCCCTGAAACAGCAGGTCCACCCCCAGCACCGCCGCTCCGCCCGCCACCAGCTTCTTCACGTCGTCGTTCGCAAGGCCCGGCTTGCCCGCGTCGTCCAGCCAGATCACCACGCGCCCGTTCCACTGCTTCGGGTACAGCCAGGCCACGTTCAGCTCCTCGCTGTACGTTTTGTTCGTCAGCGTGCCCGTCATCTCCAGGTGGCCGCCCCGGTCCTGCTTGTCCTTCAGCGTCCACTCCACCTCGCCTGCCTTGTCATAAGTGCGGCCCAGCACCACCTCCACGCCTTCGCGCAGCACCTTGGGCTCCGCCTTGCTCAGCTGCTTCTCCGCATCGCTGGCCAGGTAGGCCAGCAGCTTGCGCTCAAACTCCGGGTCCGCCGCCTTCGGGGCAGGGTGTTTGTCGTCCCAGACCGAGAGCTGCTCACGGCTCAGCGGTTCATAGTCCTGCTCGATCACCGGAGACGTCTGCCCCAGCTTGAAGTGCTTGTTCAAAAAGGTGTAAAAGGCGGAGCGCGTCACCGCATTGTAGTTGTGCGGGAAGTGCTCCCCGCGCAGCAGGAACACATTGTCCTTCTTGCCAAAGGTCGTGTACAGCTTCTGCAGATCAGGAAATCCCTTCGTCGCCATCTCCTTCGTCCAGTCGTTCGCCGTGTTCATGCCCTGCGGCTTCGGTGCAAACAACCCCGCAAACTCCACATTCCCCGTGTTGATCCGCAGCAGCGAGGTGTTCTCGCAGGTGCAGCCTCCCTGCATCGCCGTGCTCACCATCACGCATGGAAATGAGAGCTTGATGCGGTCATCGATCGCCGCCAGCAGCATCGTCTGCGTGCCCCCGCCGCTCGCACCCGTGATCGCCGTACGCTCCGGATCCACCTCCGGCAGCGACAGCAGGAAATCCAGCCCGCGCACCGCGTTCCATGTCTGCAAGGCCATGATCGACTGCAGATGCGCCTCCGCCTGCGGACTGTACAGCCCCCAGTTCTCCGCCGTGTTCATCTCCGGCCGCTGCTTGCCAAAGGTATGCACCACTTCCCGTGGAATCTGCACCGAGTCCGAATCGCTCAGCATGTCCCACTGCCACACCACGCAGCCCATGCGCGCCAGTTGCACGCACAAAGATTGAAAAATGCTCTTCCCGCCCCGCTCAAACCGCTCGCCACCTGCGGCGATCTCCCCCCGCACCTTCGCCTCCGTCTCCTGGGAGAGGCGCGCATCCTTCCAGTGCCCGTGGGCAAACATCACCCCCGGCACCTTGCCCTTGATCTCCTTCGGCTTCCACAGGCTGCCCGTCACAAAGAATCCCGGCGCGCTCTCGAAATACACCTTCTCCACCGTGAATCCGTCGCCTTCCACCTTGCCATGCACCACCGCGTTCAGCGGCGTCTTTGTCGGCATCGGCCACAGGCCCTCCGCCACCAGGATCTGCCGCCGCACCACCTCCCTCCGCGCATCCCATTCACTCAGCGACGACGGTGGATTGAAGGGAAAGTACCCGTTCAAATCCTTCGGCGGCTGCTGGCGGATGTCTTCGGCGCGCGCCAGGGAGGAGACAGCAACAACGGCAAGGAAAAGCAGCTTGGAGTTCATGGTTGGGAATGAGAGCCTCAACCAAACGTCACGAACCGGCAAAGTTCATCACGAATGGAGCAAAGTCGCAGTCACAATCCATTCGTCCGGCTGCCTTCGATGACGATGTCCTTCGTCTCCGGGCCCTGCTTCACCGCCACGCGCGCTTTCCCGCCGCGGGTTTCAGTGAATTCATTCCCGCTGATCGTGATCGATTCGGTGCCGCCCTGAATGTCGATCACCGTCCCGCCTTCGGGCGCATTGTCGATGAACCGGTTCTTCTCAATTCGGTTGCGGTGCCCCGCAAAGTCCGGTCCGCGCTCAGGGCGAAACAGCAAGCCATTCACCTTGCTGTCTTGAATCGTGTTCCCCGTCACGAGGTTGTCCGTGTCACGATGGCCGATGGAAATGCCAATGCGGTTGCCTTCGATCCGGTTGTTCTCCGCCAGTCCGTACTTCACACCCCAGCAGAAGAAAATCCCGATGTCATTCCCCCGCAGGGTGTTGTTGCGGATGATCGGGCGCTGCGAGCCGGAACCCGGGTGCAGGCCCAGGCCGCTGTTGTTTTCGCTGCGGCAGTTTTCCACCACGACATCGTGGCAGATCTGCCAGCTGATGCCGTCCCCATGGTTGTTGCGCGCCGTGATGTCGCTGATGTGAAGGCGGTTGCAGTCCTGTAGGAAAATGCAGCCCGCATAGTTCCCATCCAGTTCGGCATTGTGCTCGCGATTGCCATCCAGCACCAGGTTCTCAATGCGCACATCATTCACCAGTTCACCGCTTAGCAGCGGGAAAAGCGTGGCGCACGTCGCCTCATTCATCTGCCATAGATTTTCCCGCAGCCCTTTGTCCAGCTTGAATCGGTTCCCGCTGCGCGCCACCAGCGTGCGTTTGATCACGGTCAGCCGGCCCGTCTTCGCATCCTTGGCCCGCAGGCACACGCCGTCGCCCACCCGGAACCCCGCCGCATCATGCAGCGTGATCTCCTGGTCATACCAGTCGCTGTCCAGTTTCAAGGGGGTGATTACGGACGGCTCCTTGATCAGCACTGTCTTGTCGCCCTCGCCGCGCACGTTCACGCCCGTTTGCAGGTACACCGCGTTTCGCAGCCGGTACGTCCCCTCTTTGATCTGCACCGTGCCGCCTCCCAGCCGCGCCACATAATCCACCGCCGCTTGAATGGCCCGCTGGTCACCGCCCACGATGTCCGCATCCCTCAGGCCCACGCTGATCACCAGCGGCTCCTCCCACTTCGGCTGCACCGCGCTGTCTCCGCTCGTCTGGCGCGGCACCTTCACCACCGGCCGTTCTTCGGCGAGCAATGGGACTGTAAGCGTGAGGCAGAGAAGGAGACGGATCATTCCCGAATAACGTTAATCCGCCTCGGCAGCTTTCCGCAGGCCTCCTTCGGACCTCAGACGGCCGCCGCCGCAGGCGCAGCAGCAGGTTCCGCCGCTGCCACCTTCGTCTTGTCGATCTTCGCCACCGTGGTGTTCGCCACCTTCTTGTCCACCGTGTAGTTCGTCAGGTCCAGTTGCAGGTGGTGCGCATCACAGCACGGGCACTTCTTCAGATGGTAGGTGATGCGTGCTGCCGCGTCCTTCTGCACCGCCTGGTCCAGCGTGCCGATCGCAGCCTCCGTCTCCGCCAGCGGCGCCGCGGCGATGGGCGCGGTGAACTCGTTCGCACGCGCCGTCAGCGCCTGGATCGCCGCCTGCAGCGCGGGCAGGCGTTCCTTCGATTTCAGCTTCTTCACCACGGACCACTGCTCCGGCGCGTGCAGGTGCCCCGTGCGGTGCTTCTTCAGGTAGAGCTGGCAGCTCTTGCAGTACGGCATGCCAAACACCGTCAGCGAAGGGATCATGGCGCCCACCGAGTAGCCGCCGATTTCAAGCACCTTGTACGCGTAGCCCCACATGCCCAGGGGATCGCCGGCCTCTTCCGAGTGGCGCTTTTTAAAGGACATGCCTTCGCTGATTTCACGAAAGTAGTCGATGAATCCGTACCGCTCCGGCGGGATGTGCATGCGCTCCAGAAGGCTTTGGTAGGTGAGATACTGCGCGGCGAAGTAGTCCACGATCGCCGTCACGATCATGCCCAGAACGAAGGCCTTGCTGAGCTTCACATTCAGGAAGCGCGACCCCAGCGCATAGCCCAGCCCGCTGGCCACCCCGACAAGCAAGGCACCGGCAGGGATGATCCCATTGGCATACCAGCCCATGATGTTCTCCCCGTTGTCATTCGCGAGCTGCACTCCCCACAGGGCCAGTATGGAAGTACCCACACCACAGAGGTAAACGAGGAGGCCGGGCTGACGAAGAGGTTTGCTGGTCGTGCTCATTAACGGGCGGAAATATCAGGCTGCAGTCATGAAGACAAGCCTTTTGTCTTTTCAGTCCCCTTCATTCCGAAATCCCAGTTCCTCAACGAGTTTCAGGCACCCGGCCACCGGCTTCAGTCCCTGCGAGGGGGTGGGATGCGTCAGGCACATCGCCGCCGTGCAGACCGCCAGTTTCAGCCGCTCGGCCACCGGCCAGTTTTCATGCGTGCCATGGAGGTAACCGGCGGCAAAGGCATCTCCCGCGCCCGTCGCTCCGGCGATGAAACCCTGCGGGAGTTTCAGCGAGCTTTGCCGATGCACCGTCCCGCCTTTGTCCACCACGATGGCGCCCGCTTCGAAATGAATGATCACTTCGCGCCGCACGCCCCCCTCCAGCAGCGCCCGTGCCGCCTTTTCGATCAGCCCCACATTCACCGGCGTCCCGCGCAGGTCCAGCCCCGTCGCGCTCCCGGCCTCGATCTCATTAAGAATCAGGAAATCGGTGAAGGGCAGGGCGGCTGCGGTGATCTGCCGAAACTCCGGATACGGCGAACTGACCAGATCCACGCTCGTCAGCAGCCCCGCCTTCTGCGCCGCCTCCAGCACCCGGCTCGCCACGCTGCGTCCATCCTCCAGCAGCCGGTCCATCTCGCTCAGCAGCATCAGATACCCCAGATGAAAAATCTTCACCTGAGTGCGGCTAAAGTCGAAATGCTCCTCCCCAAGCAGCGCGTTCGCGCCGAGCTGATGGAAAAACGTGCGCCTGCCGCTTCCGCGCACCGTCATCGCATCCGTGTAGCTCGTCGGCGCCCGGTCGGTTTGCTGCAGTTGCGCGATGTCGATCCCCGCCGCCTCGCAGTCCTTCAAAATCCAGTCCCCGTTCACATCCCGGCCCACCAGTCCTGCCGCCTCCAGCGGGTATCCGCAGCCCATCGCCGCCAGGTCCTTCAGCACGTTGTACGGCCCGCCCCCATTGGAGGAGGTCTCGCTTTGAATGAAGGCCAGCATGTCCTGCTCCGGCCATGCGTCGATGACCTTGACGTGATCAATGATGAAGTTGCCCCCGGCAAGAATCCCTCGGCGTGTCATGGCTTGATGCGTTCGTAGTACCCCTCGAGCTCGTACAAAAGGCTGCCGTCAGGCTTCGTGGCCTTTGTGTGGAATTCGATCCGGTCTGGCGAGACCAGGCGGCGCGTGCTGTGGTGGGTGGTGTGCGGCGCCGCGCCCTCCGTCGTGTGCAGCACAAGCGTCTGCGTCGCTGCATCCCATTCGGCGCTCTCCTTCATTTCTTTCGTGGACGGCGTCGAGGAAATCTCGCGGTAGCGCTTCGTCTCGGGATCATAAGTCGTGAGCATGGCGTTCACCCGCGGTTTGCCGGCGTTCTGCGCTCCAGGTGCGCTGCTCATGCTCGCGGGCAGGTGCACCTCCCGCCAGAGCCCGGTACCGTCGTTGTTCCAAAAATAGCGGATGGTAATCGCCTCCTTCATGTCCTTCCCCGGCCCGGTGGTGAAGCGCATCCGCCACTCCCCGATGAATCCCGAAAGGGCGCGCATGGCGTCCGTAGTCGCCTGCGGCACAAAACCGTCCAGCGGCGCCTGATAGTCATCCGCGAGCACCGCCGGAAACTCATACACGCCGTCTTGCTTGAGCCGTTCGGCGATTCGTCGCGCCTTGTCCCAGTCCTGGCCCGGCGTATGACGAATGGACACCTGCTGGAGGTCGCCGCGTTCAATGGTGGCCATGATCGACCGGTCATCCACTTTGAGGTGCGTGATCTTGCCACGAAACGGCGGTGCCTCGAGCAGCTTGAAAAATCTGGAACAGGCCGCATCCCCGTCGTCACCGTGCGGAGAAAGCTGTGCCGCCAGCGGCGAGGAAAAAAGCCCCAGGCTGATCAGCCATGACATCCACGCCGTGAACCGGACGCGACGAAATAGCAGGAGAGGAGATGAAGTCATTGGCATTTAATATAGAATCACAAAGGTTTGCCCATTCGCATACGCGTTGGTGAATCCCCACACGGGCACTCCCGGCTTGATACCACGGCTGCCCGTCGGCTTGCCAGCCGAATCCAGCACCACCCACGCGAGCTGCCCGCCTTTCTGCCATCCTGTGCCCTCGCTCCACGTTACCAGGGTCTCGTCCCGCGCATTCACCGCCAGCGCCGGATGTCGCGCTTTGTCCCCAGAAACCGCCACCGCTTCGGAGGTCCCATCCAGCAGCGCTGTGTACACCCTGCCCTCGGACTCCCACGCGCCCCGCGTTTTGCCCCCGGTCGCGATCACGCTGGCGCTGCTCATCGGGCAGGCCTTGATCGCCCACGGTCCCACGTTCCGGCGCTGAAACGTCGCCCCGCCGTCGCGGGAGGTCATCAGCGTGATGTCCCGTTGCTCCGGGCTCCGCGCCGCGCGGTACAGCGTCAGCAGTTCTCCGCCAGGACTCACAAACGTCTTCAGCGAGCAGCACGCACAGACCCCGGGGTCGTCCTCATTCGCGATCTTCGGCTTCGTAAACGTGCCTCCATTATCCGCAGATTTCAGCACAAACACCCGTCGGTTGATCTCTCCCGGTGCAGCCCCTGCCGGAGCCCCGTGCCACACCACGAAGACCTCGCCCGTTCCACTGGCCGCAATCGAAGCCCCGCCGTCCAGCCCCTGCGTCCCCGACCGCAGGTCGCGCTGTGTTTCAAATGTCCCACCTCCGTTTACAGAGCGGCTGTACAGCAGCGGGGCGGGCTGGTTTTTCCCGCCCGGGCCGTTCCACACCACATGCAGAGAGTCGCCTTTCCCCACCGCAATCTGCGCCCCGCGTATCGTCCCCATCGCCACCGCGCTCGCGGGCGTACTGTTGATCGTTCGTGGCGCGCTCCACCCGCTGGCCCCGGCTTTTTTGGAGACGTAGTGCACATCGCCCCCGCCGGGATTTCCCACCAGGTACACCAGGTGCAAAGTTCCGTCGCTTGTGCTCACCACCTGTGGCTGCACCCCGCTTTCGGGCACGCGTTCCAGCACAACTTCCGTTCCGTAGGTGAATAGCGGCAGAAGCAGGAGTGCGGCGATCCTTTGGGTCATGGCAGGGCTCGGGTTGGAGGTGGCTCAGGCGAGGCGCAGCGAATAACGCTCGCCATGCCGGCCAAGCTTCATCGGCGCCCCATAAATCTCGCTCAGGTGGCGGCTGTGCAGCACCTCCGCCTTCGTCCCCGCCGCATGCACCCGCCCGTCCCGGAGCAGCAGGCAGTGGGTGATGCTCGGCAGGATCTCCTCCACATGGTGCGTCACCATTACCAGGGAAGGGGAGTGGGGCTGCACGGCCAGGGACTGCATCCACTGCAGGTAGTGCTCCCGCGCCACCGGGTCCAGCCCCGCGCAGGGCTCATCCAGGATCAGCACCTGAAACTTCGCCATCAGCGCCCGGCAGATGAGCACCTTCTGCTTCTCCCCCTGGGACAGCGGACCCCAGTACGCCTCCCGCAGGTAGGCGCAGCCCACCTGCTTCAGCAGCCGCGCCGCCTCACGCCGCACCGCCGCCGGCGGATCCTCGATCAAATTGAGCTTCGCCTCGCGTCCGCTGGAAATGACATCGATCACCGGCTCGCCGCTTTCCAGGTAGGTCGTCAGCGTGTTCGTCACCAGTCCCACCCGCCGGCGCACTTCCCGCCAGTCGTCATCCCCAAACACACTCTCCCCGATCCGCAGCGTCCCGCCCGTCGCGCTGTCATAGCCGGTGATCAGGTTGATCAGCGAGGTCTTCCCGCAGCCGTTCGGCCCCAGGATGCACCAGTGCTGGCCCGGCTCCACCCGCCACGAGATGCCTTTGAGGATCGGGCGGCCACGGCGAAACGTAAGATCATTGACTTCAAGAACAGGATTGGACATGCAGCCAGAGGGTGGAATAACCAACCCCGAATGTCGAATGCTGAGTGCGCCGGCGGTCCTCTATGTTCGCGGCGCCGCATCCCCGCTTCGCCTTCACTCACCACCTCCGGTCCATTTTAAAACGCGCTTTCACTTTCACCCCAAGACACCGCTGACGGTCAACGTTTCGCCCGCGTGGACAGATTTTATCCTTTTGATTTTTCTCCCGTGACAAAAATGACCATCCTGCTAATCTCAACCCTCATTCACAAAAAATGTCAGTTTTTCCAGATGTCCAGCCTCATCGCGCCTCCATTGGCAATGACATGCGTAAATTCAAGCTTGTGCTCCGTTGTCGTTTTTTAGTACTTTGTGCTGAAGTGGAACGCCCCCTGCAACTCATGAGACCCCTTTTCTGTGCCGCTCTGGCCCTGGCCATTGTCACGCCTGTGTTTTCACAGGCCCCGCCGCCTGCACCACCCGCCGCGCCGGCGGCGCCCGGAGCTTTGAACATCCAGCAGGAAACCGAGGCGCTCGTCAACGCCGCCAGCGCCTTGTTTGCCGAAGGCAAATACCAGGAGGCCCTCTCCAAGCTCGCCGTCGCCAAGAAGAACCTCAACAACAAGCCTTTCGAGGGCATCCTCTTCATGGAGGGCGCCTGCTACTACAATCTGAACGAGTACCCGAAGGCCATCGAGGCCCTTGAGGCCTACATGAAGGAGTTTCCCCAGGGTTCCGCCATCATCGATGTGCGCATGGCCCTCGGCCGCTCCTACATCGCCAGCAAGCAGGTGGACAAGGGCGTTGAAGTGCTCACCGAAGTGGTGAAAAGTTCGCCGGAAAAGAAGGGCGAGGCCGGTCTCGCCATCGCGGACGCCCTCAACAAGCAGGACAAGAAGGAGGAGGCGCTCAGAATCCTCACCTCCGTGATCGCGGACGGCATCCGCAGCGCCGAATCCATCCAGGCCGCCATGATGGCCGCCAACATCTACGTCAGCAGTGGGAAGCTGGATGAAGCCACCGCCCTCATGGACAAGGTGCGCAACTTCGCCTCCGGCGGCGACAGCATCGCCCAGATGAACAACATTTATCTCAAGCTCGGCGATGAGATGATGGAAAAGAAGGCCTACAAGGAGGCCCTGGGCGCCTACCAGCTCGTCCGCAAGAAGGCTGAAATTTCCCGCATCCAAAACGAGCAGATCGCCAAGCTCCAGGCTCAGGCTGCCAAAGCCCCGAAAGGACCGCGCAAGGAGGAACTCGAAACCAAGCTCAAGGCCAACCAGGAAATCATGGCCGAAATTGAGAAGCGAACGGACTACGACGCCTCCCTCTACTATCGTCTGGGCCGCTGCTATTATGAGATGGGCTCCCCCAAAGAGGATGGCACCGCCGGAGATCCCTCCCGCCTCTGGCAGGCCATTCTGGCCTTCGAGGTCATCGTGACTGATTTCAAGCAGTTCCCACAGCGTGACAAGTGCATGTACGGCCTGATCACCGTCAATGCCGCCCTCAAGCGCGTGAAGGAAGCCGGACAGCTTTGTGAGCGCTTCATCGATGAGTTTCCAGACAGCGAGATGGTCGGCGAAGTGTCGATGATGGCCGGCATGATCTACTATCAAAACAAGCAGCTTCGCGAGGCGATCAATGCCTGGAAAAAAGCACTTTCCTACCCCAAGGCCGACAAAGAACGCCTGAACTTCCTCATCGGCAGCGTGCAGTTTGAAATGCAGAGCTTCGATGAAGGCCGCATGACCTACGAGACCTTGATCCAGAGCTACCCGGAGACCACCTACAAGGACGACATCCTCTACCGCATCGCCCTCACCTACTTCTACCAGAACGACTCCAAGGGCGCCATCAAGGCTCTCAAGAACTACATGAAGGCCAACCCGAAGGGGTCATACGTGGTGGACGCCCGCTACCGCCTGGCCTTCATCGACTTCCAGGGCGGCGACAAGAAGGCCGCGGAAGCCGAGCTTCTGAGCATCGTCAAGGACGCGCCAAACGATCAAAACATCGGCCAGGTGCACGCTCTTCTCGGGGACATTTACAATCAGCGCGCCGACTACGAAAACGCGACGATCCAGTTCGCCGCGGCCGTTGACAAAGCCAAGACCGACGACGTGCTCAACTACTCCATGGATCAGGTGACCGATCTCTACGTCGGTGCCAACAAGTGGAAGGAGCTGTCTGACATGTGGCAGCGCTACTACAACACCCACAAGGACAACGACGACCTCGCCCTGAAGGCCATCCTCTGGATCAGCCGCGCCAATATCAAGGAGGGCAAGATCGAGGAGGCCAAAAAGCTCCTCGCGGAACACATCAAAACCCGCATTCCCATCGTCGCCAATCAGCAGGTGGAAGGCTTGATTCAACAGTTGGTCAGCATCAGCGCCCCCAAACGCCGCCGTGCGGCCGCTCCTGCCGCCACCCCGCCGCCTGCAGAAGGTGCCAAGCCTGCCGACGGCGCCACCGCTCCCGCCCCGGCCCCCACACCGCCCCCGGCGCCGGAAGTCACCTTTGAGGATGTCGAAAAGCAGCTCGAAGAACTGCTGACGCCGCCGCAGGCCGCCATGAATGGCACCGCCCAGATGCGCATTCTTTTTGCCAAGGCCTGGCTCGCCAAGACCATGAAGCTTCCGGACAAGGCCGAGAAGTTCCTCACCATCATTGTCGAGGTGGCCAAGCCCGACGACCTCAGCCCCATGCTCCTCGCCATGGTGGGGGACAGCGCCCGCAAGAAGGGCGACCTGGACAAGGCCAACGGCTGCTACGTCCGCCTTCGCGATTTTTTCAAAGACAGTGAATTCGCCGATGGAGCTCCTGTCGGCCTCGCCGAGATCGCCTTTGAAAAGGGCGAATATGACAAGGCCCTCGAACTCTTCCGCGACGCCCTGAACAACTACCCGGGCAGCTCCCACGTGCTTGACGCCACCCAGGGCGAGGCCAAAACCCTCGTCAAACTCAAGAAATATGACGAGGCGAAGAAGATCTTCGAGCAGATCGCCAACACCAAGGAGTGGCGTGGCCATGCCACCGCCAATGCCCTGCGCATGCTCGGCGAGATCGAGGCGCTCAATGGCAAGCACGAGGCAGCCATCGCCTACTTCCAGCGTGTTTTCATCGCCCACCAGAAGTGGAAGGACGAAATGGCCAAGGCCTATCTGGGCTGTGCCAAATCTTTCGCCGCCCTCGGCAAGCGCGACGAAGGCCGCGCCACCCTGCAGGAAATGATCGCCCGCAAGGACCTCCAGGGCCAGCCTGCGGAACTCAAAGAAGCTGAAAAGCTTCTTTCCACCCTGTGATTTTGATGCGAACCCACCTCACGATTTCCATGCACTCGTTCGCCCGCTTTTTGCTTCTCATCTCCCTCGTGGCCGCAGGCTCCGCCTTCGGGCAGGCCATCGTCCTCAAGGATGGCAACCGCGTCTTCTCCTCCGAGTTCTCGATCACGCCGGAAGGCAAGATCGTCCGCACCGTTCAGATCGGCGAAAACAAGGCCACCTCCATCCTCGACAAAAAGAACATCGACTCCCTCGAGTGGCCCTATCCCGCGGAGCTCACCGAGTCCGCCGACCTCCTCGCCAAGGGGAAGACTGATGAAGCCATCGCTGTGCTCAAGAAGGGCAAGGACTTCTTCGAGCACTTTGAGGGGATCGAAGGCAACTGGTACGTCGATGTCTTCTTCGCCTACATCGAAGCACTGAATCAGGGCGGAAAGTTCGACGAAGTCGTCAAGTCTCTCCCCGCGCTTCGCGCCCTGAAGCTCACTGACGCGCAGAAGATGCGCCTCCGCATCATCCAGCTAGATATTGAACGCCAGACCACCTCCGACTTTGCGGGGGTGCTCGTTGAGGCCCAGAGCATCCTGAAAGAGACCGACGACTCCGCCATTGGCGCCTCGCTCTGGACCATCATCGCCGATGTCCACACACGAAAGAAGGACTATGAAAAGGCCCTCCTGGCCTACCTGCGCATCCCCGTCTTCTACGGCACGCAGATGCAACGTGTCCCCGAGGCCGAGCTCAACGCCGCCAAGACGCTCATCAAAATGAAGCGCTATGAGGACGCCAGCGCCTTCCTCACCCGCATCGGCGAGTCCTATCCGGGCTCTCCCGTGGCTGAAACTGCACTCAAGGAAAAAGCCGCCATTGCCGGAATGAAGAATGTCACCGAGGAAGAGGCCGCCGCAGCCTCCGGGAAATCCGACGCAGACAAGCCCAAAGAAGGAGAGCCCGCCAAATCCACCGAAAAACCCAAAGCCTGATCCACTTTCCCCATGCAAACCAACACCGCCACCCACATGACCCGCTCCATCCCCAACGGCCCTGCCCGCGCCTTCTTTTGCGTCCTGCTGGCCTTGGGTGTCTTTGCTTCCTTCAACATCTTCGCCCAGGAGCCTGCGGCTGCTGAGGGGGCTGCTGCTGGCGGCGAACCGCACACACACTCGCTGATCGACCGTTTCATTGAAGGTGGCTGGGTGATGTACCCCATCACCGCCTGCTCCGTGGCCCTCGTCTGGCTCACGGTGGACCTCTGGATGCGCACCGGCATCAAGAAGATGGCCCCTCCGGCCCAGGTCGCCCAGGTTCAGGATCTCTTCCGCGCTGGCGACTACGTGGGAGCCTACCAGTTCTGCAAAGGCAACCCCTCTGCCTTCACCAATACCACCCGTGTCGCCCTCAGCTTCCTCGGCGACGGCCACGATGCCACTGAAGGCGCCCTCTTCTCTGAATTGAACAAGGCCAACGCCTCCATCCAGACCCGCATCAACTACCTTTCCGTTATCGGGGTTTGCACTCCCATGATCGGTCTCACCGGAACGGTGACGGGGATGATGAGCGCTTTCGCCACCCTGAAGACCAGCGGTGCAGGGGACCCCGCCAAGCTCTCAGGCGCCATCGGTGAGGTGCTTATCGCCACCGCCTCCGGTCTCTTCATCGCCGTGCCTGCCTTCATGTTCTTCTACTTCCTGCGCAACCGCCTCCAGGTCTCCATGAGCGGCCTGCAGGAAATCTGCACCTCTCTCTTCCGCAAGATGCCCTACTCGCATCTCAAGGACGCCCACGTCGGCGAAGAAGAGTTCTACGCCGCCATCCCGAACTGGGTCGCTGGCGAAGGCGCTGCCGTCGCTGCGGCATAATCCCTCTGTGGCATTCTTTTCCTCAACTTATCAACCCTTGACCTTCTAACACTATGGGCGGCGGCGGCGGCGGCGGTGATGGCGAACCGGAGTTCCAGATTGCTCCGATGATTGACGTGCTCTTGGTGCTGCTCATTTTCTTCATGAGCATCACCTCGGCGCAGGTGTTGAGCATCGACAAGGAGATCCAGCTCCCTGTCGCTGAAGACGCCAAGAAAAAGGAAAAGAATGTCATGAACGAGGCCGCGCTCAATGTGCGCTGGACCAATGGCAAGTCGGTCATTGTCTTCGAAAACAACTCCTATGAGAACGTGGAGCCGCTGGTTGAAAAACTCCGCGGCCGCCACGATGCCAACGCCAAGTACCGCGTCGTCATCCGTGGAGACAAGCGCCTCCCTGCCATCGAGATCCAGAAGGTCATGAGTGTCGTCGCCCAGGCTGGCATCGATGACATTTCCTTCTCGGCCCTGAACAAACAATAATTCCTCCGCCTCATGTCTGCTCACGGCACCAAAAAGCCCCGCGAAATCGAACAGGAACAGCTCGCCGTCGGCTTCCAGATCGCTCCCATGATTGACGTGGTGTTCGTCATCATGCTCTTCTTCATGGTCATGGTTGGTTCCGTGAAGGTGGAGCGTGAGCTCAAGAGCCAGCTCCCCGGCCTCGCTCCCCCCAGTGCGGACGCCCCCACTGAAATGCCCGACGAAATCGTCGTCGGCGTGGAGGAATCCGGCGCCGTCACCCTCAATGAGGAGGAGTTCGACAGCGGGCGCCCGGACAAAAAGCTTCCAACCTTCATTGACACCCTCAAGCGTCTCAAGCAGGAGGCGGACAACCGCAACGCCAAGGTCATCGTCACCATTCAGGCCGAGGAGCAGGCCACCTATGAGCGCGTGATCGATGTCCTCAATGCCCTCTCGGTCGCCAAAATCGCCAACGTCACCTTCACGGTCGGCAGCGACGAAGGGTTCTAAGGCCTTCCCTCCACTGGTTTTTGGTTTTTCCCCCAATAAAGGGCCGGGCTCCATCGTCCTGTCTCTGAAACGTTTTTTCCATGAACCCTTCGCAGCCTGGAACCCCGCAGAACCCTCCGCCCCCGGGCCATCCCGGTGCCGCTCAGCCCCCGCCGGGTTACACACCGCCTCCAGGTTATCCGCCGCAGATGCCAGGCTATCCGCAGGGGTATCCGCCGCCTCAGGGCTACCCGCCGCAGATGCCGGGGTACCCGCAAGGCTATCCCCCGCAGATGCCCGGCGGTTACCCTCCGGGCTATCCGCCGCAGATGCCAGGCTACCCGGCGGGCTACCCCGTGCCGCAGGGTTACCCGCCGCAGATGCCGGGGTATCCGCCCGGCTACATGCCGCAGATGCCCATTCCGGCCATGCCGCCGCCGCCCGCGCCTTCGCCCGCGGCACCGCCACCTGCCACTCCCAAGCCCGCCAGCGCCGCCGTACCCGTCGCGGCTGCCATGCCTGTGCCTGCCGGCGCAGCCCCTGGTGAACCCGTTGCTGAAGCCGTGCTGGCCGTCCCGGCAGACGATCCTGATGGTGCCCCTGTGCTCATTGAGCACCATGAAGGCGAAGTCTATCACCCGCCTGCGCTCACCCACATCGAGACCGGTCCTCCGCCCAACAAGTTCGTGCAGATGTGGCGCAAGGCTGGCGCCAGCTCCCTGATGCTGAGTATTTTGATCCATGCCGGCCTCGGCGTGCTCGCCCTTTTCATCGTCTTCACCACGGGTGTGATGGACAAGCAGGTGGACTTCCTGCCCGGTGGCGGCACCGCCCAGGGCGCGCAGGCCAGCGCCGATCTGCAGCACAAGGTGCAGCAGAAGAAGCGCAGCACCATCAACAAGCAGATGCCCATGAAGAAGCTGGTCAGCACCAGCACGAACGCCTCCATCACCCTGCCTGAGGCTCCGCCAGACTCCCTGGACATGCCGGACGTCAGCGCGATGATGGGCGGTGGCGCGCTGGGTGCCAGCGGTGGCTTCGGTGCCGGCGGTGCCGGTGGCGGCTTTGGCAAAGGCATGGGAATGGGCGCGGCCAATGGCTTCGTGACCCTGCCGCCCTCCATGCGCAGCCGCTGCTCCACTCAGGAGCGCTTGGAAAAGCTGCGCCAGAACGGCGGCTCGCCCGAGTGCGAGGCTGCAGTGAGCGCCTCCCTCGAATGGCTCAAAACCAAGCAAAACCCCGACGGCTCCTGGGGCCGCAACAACAAGTGCGCCTTCACCGGCCTCGCCCTCCTCTGCTACCTGGGCCGCTGCGAAACGCCCGAATCCCCCTTCTACGGCGACAACGTCATGAAAGGGATCATGTTCCTGCTTGAGGCGCAGAAGAAGAACAAACACAAGATGTTCAGTCTCTCCGAGAAGGGAAATGCCCCCGTCTATGAGCACGGCATCGCCACCTACGCCCTCGGCGAAATGTACACCCTGGCGCGTCTCGGCAGCAAATCCCTCCCCGGCATGCGCGAAGCTTTCGAGGCCGGCGTCAAGATCATCATCGAAAATCAGCAGGACAGCGGCTCCTGGGTGTACGACACCGAAACTGGCGGTTACGCCGGCGGCAAAAGCCGCGAAGATCTTTCCGTCGCCGGATGGCAGTTCCAGGCGCTCAAGGCCGCCAAGAACACCAGCCTCAAGATCGACGGCCTTCATTCCGCCATCACCAAGATGACCAAATACTTCGAAGACAAGCAGACCAAAGACGGCGGCTTCGGCAACACCAACCGCGACGCCGGCTACAATCAATGGTCCCTCTCCGGCGTCGCCATCCTCGGCCTCCAGACCATGGCCAAAGGCAAGACCACCCCCGTCAAAAAAGGCATCAAATTCCTCCGCGACTTCCTCGCGGCCGAGCCCCTGGACTGGAACAAGAACTGCAACCTCTACTGCTGGTACTACTACACCCAGGCCTTCTTCCAGCAGGGCGGAGACGACTGGAAGTTCTACAATCAGCAGTTCCTCCCCCAGATCCTCGCCGCCCAGCAGGCAGATGGCTCCTTCAAGCGCGGCCGCCCCAACTGGCCCGCCGGCGACGCCGCCGACGAAATCTACCGCCAGTGCCTCTGCACCCTCCAGCTCGAAGTCTTCTACCGCTACCTCAAAGTCGGCGACCGCGAAGAATCCTCCTTCTTTGACAAATAATTCAAATGGAATCGTAGGGCTGCGCTGTGCGCGTCCGAAGCCCGCCCTGCCGATCTATCCGCGTTTTCGCATGCCGCACAGCCCCAATCTCGCTCAGCGTGGGCAAGCCCACAGCGCCTCCGCAAAGTAGTCATCTCGCTCCGCCGAGATGAGCCCAGCGCAAGCGCTTGCGCATGAACAGCGCCGGAACATCAGGCTGTTATGAAATTCCACGCCCTTTCTGTCCTTCGGATAGCCGCCACGCCCTCATCGTAAACACCACGACTCTGAAACTGAAAAGGAAAAGTGATACGGGATCCTTCGAAGCCTTGCACGGAGAACGGGCCTTTCCGCAAATCGAGCATCTCGAAAATTCGCTTCAGCAAGACCTCACGCCATTCGGAAGAGGAAAATGACCCAGCACACTTATCCCCCCCCCCCTTTTTTTTCTCTGGCGATTCCCTTGTCATCCGAACCTTTCCATGATTGGATAAGTGAAATTCTCGAAATGGAAAGAGGCAGCGAGCCCCAATGTTTCATCGTCCGCCAATTTCGCCTTTGAAGCCAAGCTTTGGCATCCGCCCATAAGTCACGCAATAAAACTGCCCGCCTAGAGATCAAAAGCCTAGCCACAGGGACAACTTTAGCAGAAACCAGCAACAGTATTTCAGCCTTATTCGCGTTGCGTTGTTGCTGAAACCCTTCATGGCGGCCTTTACCCTCATAGGTTACGCCGCTCTCACCTAAATCACAGCCAGCCTCAACTAATCCAGCACCCTTGCCACCCTGCGCGACACTCTTTGCCGTAAGTTCCTGAACGGGGAGTTGCCGTCTTCCATGATCAACCAATGAATCGTCATGAAATCCGAGCCAACAAGTATTGTCCGCAAGTATCAAGTGTTCATAAGCTCGACTTTCAAGGACTTGCCTGAACGTCGTCGGCAGGTGCTGGATGCTGTCTTGGATTGCGAACACATACCCGTTGCATTGGAGCGGTTTTCCTCTCATGCAGAGCCGGTGCCAAATGTCATCAAACGTGCCATCGAACAGTGCCAGATTTATGTCGTTATAGTGGGGTATCGGTATGGTTCGACTCTCGATGTCACAGGCGCAGATGGTGGAATGGTCAAAAAGAGCTTCACCCAGATGGAATATGAGCACGCGGTGCAGTCCGGGCTTAAAATACTGACCTTTGTGGTGAATGACGATGATGTGCGCAGCCTCCGTGCGGAACTGTATAAGAGCAAAGACCCGGATGATGTGGCTGAAATTCGCAATGAGGAAGCGTTTCAAGCATTCAGGGCCGTTGTCAAGAATCCTGACAAACACTTTGCTTGCGTGTTCCGCCATGCTGAACCGGAGTTCAAAGCCGAAGTCATTAAATCCTTGTTTGCAGTGGTAAAGGCTCCAGAGCTACGGGGCTGGGTTAGGGAGCCTGAGAATGACAGTCAACGCGACGCTTTCACTTCCATTTCCAGAAACCGTTACATCGTGGATATTGTGGGAGCTTTGAGCGCGCTTGACACTCTCGACAGCCGGGTGATCAAGCATCCTGAAGAAAAGTCCGCGCTGGCGAGGTGCTTTTCGGACTTTTATTTGCAAGCTATCAACGAAAAACATCTCAGCTTGTTCTTTGAGTCCGGTTCAACACTGATTTATGTTGCAGACCAGCTTGGTCGTGGTCTTACCGAGGCGCGGGCGCTGGACAAAAATGGCAATCCGCATGTTCAAGTCAGCACGAACAACGTGCTCGCCTATTTGATTCTCTGGCTCAAGCACTTGATCCCATGCACTCCCTTTCCATGGGGCACGCCGGAAGAGACTTATGGTGCGGCGCTTGGTCCTTTGGCAATCAATGTTGCCATGGACAGAAGTCCATTGTTCCCGCCCGGGAAATTACGCAAGAGAGAGCTTGCCGAAATTCGCAAGCTTTCGGATGCCGCCAAAAAAGTTCACCGTCCAGGAAACAAAACGCTGCTTCTCGCGGCCGCCTCCGGCTTGCAGTTGTCCAGCAAAATCAAGGTGAAAGATGGGCTCGATAAGCCTGATGGTATCCTGGAATGTCGGGGTCCTCACGTCGGTTCTTACAAGAACAAGCTCTTCAAAAGGTTTATGTACGAAACCAAGCATCCTTTGATGATTTTCATCACTGCGGACAAAATTGACTCCGAAATCGACCTCGAAAAGTGCCATTTCGTTATGGACGATAAAGAACAATGGGAGCAATTCATCAATGATCATCCGCTGGCTTTTTGTGTTGGATGTCAAAGAAAAGAACTCGGGCATTGGACCGACATATTTAAGAAGCTTAAATTTGAATGCCTTTGCGAGAATGACGGCTCGGAAGCAACTGCCTTCATTGCCAGAAATCAGAAGTTTCAGGAGCTTTTTGACAAGCCGAATGAAATCGAATGAGCCTCAATAAACAAGAAATCTGGCGTGATCACTCCAGCGCCACCGGCACATAACGCAGGCCAGGAACCTTGAGGCGCATCAATTCGGCGCGGAACTTTTGAGAGATGATGCACCAGCGGTAGGAAATCTCGCGGCCGTTGCCAAGGCGTGCGCGGGTCATGGCGATGTCGAAGGGTTTGAGGGCTTCCACTTGCGCGCGCTGGTACCGCAGGGCGGGGGGATCACGTCCGGCGTCATCCAGATGGCGTGACTCGAAGCGTTCCCAGCCCTTGTCCGAGGCGACCACTTCTCCCTGTCCGTTCTGGATGGCATTCAAAGTGTCCGGTAAGATCACATGGCTTTTCAGGGCCCAGAGCGGTTTTTTGACGGTGCCTCCGCGCACAAAAATGACCGGCGTCAGGTTCAGCCCCTCCAGGTTTGCCGCCAGCAGGCTGGACCTGAGCGGCTCCGCCACAGCAAGGCCGTGGAAAGGCGACATGATGCCGAGCTGCACCTGGGTGGACTGCTTTTTGTCCACTTCAGCCACATAGTCCTCACGCGCCCACTGCTCATCATCAGGGTTTTCATGGCTCGCGATCTGTCTGGAACACGAAAGCTCCACAAACTCCGCCGCATCGATTTCCTCTTCACTCCAGGTCATCTTGCGCGTGACGCCAAAGTACCGGCCGCGCTCTGGCACGGGGACGACCTTCCACGGACTGGGCTTGAATTGATACCTGGCTTCAATGGCTTCATAGAGCCGGGCGAGGCGCGGGTCGTCTTCGTGCAGAGCGACATTTATCACCCTTCCTGAGTAACCCGCTTCTTTCACCGGCAGTCCGGCCTCCAGCCCGAACTCCTCAACATCGGCAACGGATTTTGCCGTAAGCCCGTTGGACGTGCATCCCCACTCCGCATCGTCCGGGTCATATTTACGGATGACGAAGGCATGCGTTTCTTCAGGCATAAACGAGAGGTGTAAGGTGATGGCGGCTCACCGCGGCCTGCCCACCACGATTCCCGCGTGGCTCTTCACGGAGTACAAATACTCATGAATCGTCTTGTCCACGACGACCTTCTTGTACGTCGCGGAGGCGTGCATGAAGTGGCAGGCGCCGTCTCCGGTGCGCAGCGCCAGGCCCACATGGGAGCAGAACACATGGGGCCGGCTGGTCACGATGCCGATGATGTCCCCGCTCTGAATCTTCGGCTCGCAGGCGGCCACTTGGTCTTTCGGAATGTAGTCAAAGGGCACCTGCTCCAGCCGTGCCTCGATCTGCCGCAGCGCGGGCACCAGGGCGGGATTTGCGCGCAGGTAGCGATACAGCTTCGGATTCAGCGACATCTCGTCATTGGCGCGTCCCGTCAGCCGCACCACGGGCCCCACATCCCGCGTCACATAGCGGATGTTTCCGCGCGCCGCGTTGTCGGTGAACCACTCGTCCAGATAGTGAAGGCGGTCCAGATACTGCCCATGGCACACCCCGCCGCGATACCGCGTCTCCTCGATCTGCTTCAGCAGATCCGACGGCGCATAGCTGCTCTGCCGCTTGCCAATCATGCGCGCCAGCCCCAGGGAGATCTCAAAAAACGTCCAGCAGTCCAGCCCGGTGAAATTGGCTGAGGGGGACTCCACCTGGTCATCGATCTCCAGCGTCCAGCCCACATACTTGATCCCGCGCAGCGCCTGGCCGAACTGCGCCACGCGCGCGCCCATGGGCAGCGCCGCCCAGTTCTGTGCCTGCGCCAGCGCCACCACCTGCTGAAATTTCTCCGTCCCCTTGAAGGTCACGTTTTGAGGCAGGAATTCCTTTGCCTGCAGCAGGGATGCCCCTCCGCTCATCAGGCCCAGGTGTAAAAAATGTCGTCGTGTCAGCATGTCTTTGATCAATACAGGTTTTCCGCCATTCCCAAAGTACCTTCTCCCGCCGCGCTGGCATTCAGCCACTGCGCCTCCGGTACCAGGCCAAACTGCTTCGGCACCAGCCGGCACAGCGCCACCAGCTGGCGGTCCAGCTCCCGGGCAAAGGACTCGATGGCCTGCGCATAGCGCCTGCGCCGCAGCGGCTGCTCCGCCGCCTGCAGGCAGGCCTGCAGATGCACCTCCTGGATGAAGGGCTCCAGCCCATAGCCCACCATCACGATCGCCCGGTCAGAGTTCGTGTCGATCAGCAGCATCACCAGCCGGTTCTCGCCGCCTTTTTCCACTGCGCTGGAAAGACTGCCGCGGTTGAAGATCCAGAACGCATACGGCACCATCGGCGCCTGCTGCGGCACCTCCATCAGCACCACCGCCACGCTCACCTGTGGAAAGCGCCGCTCCACCTCCGCGATTACGTGCGCCGCCCGCCTCTGCGCAAATCCCCCCAGCACCCCCGCGCTGTCCGCAATGGGCCCCGCCAGCGCCGGGGCAATGCCAAAGGTCCGGTCCGCCACCTCCAGCGAAAACCCGCACTGCCGGCAGGCGGCATCAGTTTCAATCGCAGGAGCTCGGCAGGCAGGACAGCGCACGGGGCGACTGTACAACGCAGCCCCTCACTTGCGCAATGATCATTCCTTGGCCGCGCGCCGCCGCAGCACCCAGCGCAGAATCCCACGCGGCATCAGCCGAAACACCCGGCTGGCAATGGACACCCCCAGGCCCGGAAACACGCAGGCCCGCCCCTGCTGCAGCGCCTCCAGCGCCGCACCCACCACCTGGGCGGGAGGAATGCGCAGCAGGCCCTGGCCCTCGCGGTTGGTGTCCGTGCCATCGGAACGTTTTGCGGTCTTGCTAAAGTTCGTCGGCGTCGGCCCGGGGCACACGCAGCTCACGGTGATCCCCTTGGGCGCCAGCTCAATCGCCAGCGCCTCTGAAAAACTGGTCACATAGGCCTTCGAGGCCGCATACACCGCCAGCGCCGGCATGGGCAGGGTGCTGGCCAGGGAGCTCACATTCACGACTCCGCCCGGCCGCTCCATCTGCGGCAGCAGCGCATGCGTCAACATGGTCAGCGCCGTGATGTTCAGGTCGATCTGCGCGCGCGTCTTCTCCGCCGCGGAACTCTCAAAGCTTCCGTAGTCTCCCATCCCGGCGTTGTTGATCAGCAAATTCGGCTTCACCCCGTTTGCGGCGAGAAAGTCAGTCACGGTACGAAGTCCGGCATCGGTCGCCAGATCAGCCACACAGCAAAGGATGCGCGCCGGGGAGGCTGAGAGCTGCTGCTTCACTCCCTCCAGGGCCTCGGCCCTGCGGGCCACAAGTACCAGGACCTCCGCATGGGGGGCGAGCTGCCCGGCAAATTCAGCCCCAAGGCCGGAGGAGGCGCCCGTGATGACGGCGCGGCAGTGTGCGAGGGGAAATCCGTGGGGCATGAGGCTAGGAGTAGCCACGCGCCCAGGCCTCCACAAGTCGCTCCTGCGCAAATGCATGCATTGGGACGGGGTGGGAGGGGCCACCTGCCGAGGCCGACGCGGCAAAACATGCCTCGGAAAAGGGGAGGTTGAGCCTAAGGCTTCCCTTAGCCTTATGAAGCTTGGTAAATTATGACCTGAGCCTATATTTATTAATATTTACAATAAATATAAATGTTGATAAAATAATCAGGAAAATGGTCCTCAATTTCCCCCAGCTTTTTCGAGCGAAACCCTTTGCCCTGGCAAAACCGCAAGGAGGAGCGGCCGCATGTACTCCATAGCCAGCCAGAAAAAAGGGGAGCTGCCCGGGGTCGAGGAGGAGCGCACAGCGCGGCTTTATCGCATCTCCCAGCGCCGGAACCACATCCTGACGGACCGGCTTTTTGCGAAGCTCATGGTCATGCAATGGCTGGGGGGCATCGTGATCGCCGTCTGGATCTCACCGATGGCGTGGAACGGCTCCGGCATTCTGCCCCTGTGGCATGTCTGGGCGGCGATTTGTCTGGGCGGGGCGATCAGCGCCGCGCCCGTGCTGCTGGCGTGGCGGCAGCCCGGCCGGGTGGTGACGCGCCATGTCATCGCGGTGTCTCAGGTGCTGACCTCGGCCCTCCTCATTCACCTTACGGGGGGCCGCTTTGAGACACACTTTCATATCTTCGGTTCGCTGACCTTCCTGGCATTCTACCGGGACTGGCGGGTGCTGGTGACGGCCACCCTGGTGGTGGTGGCAGACCATGTGGTGCGCGGCATCCTCTGGCCCCAGTCCATCTTTGGCGTAGTGGATGTGAGCCAGTGGCGGTGGCTGGAGCACGTCGGCTGGGTGATGATCGAGGATGTCTTCCTGATGATCTCGATTCAGCAGAATCTGACGGAGACCCTGGAAGTGGCGAAGCGGCGCAGCCGGCTGGAAAGCATCAATGCGCAGATTGAAAGCCAGGTCATCGAACGCACCGCGGAGCTGACGGAGGCGCACAAGCAGCTTCTCATGACCTCCCGCCAGGCGGGCATGGCGGAGGTGGCCACCAATGTGCTGCATAACGTGGGGAACGTGCTCAACAGCGTGAATGTGTCCGCCGAGACCGTGGCCGGGAAGATCCGCCACTTCAGGATCGCCAGCCTGAAAAACGTGGCCCGTCTGCTGCGCGAGCATCAGCACCACCTGCCGGACTTCCTGACTCATGACGCGCGGGGCAGGGAGCTGCCGGACTACCTGGTGCGGCTGGCGGAGACTCTGGCGGAGCCGCAGAAAGCGATTTTGGAAGAGGTGAAGTATCTGCAAAACAACATCGAGCACATCAAGCAGATCGTCTCCATGCAGCAGAACCACGCACGGGTGGCGGGCGTCCTCGAAACCCTGGAGGTGGCCGAAATCATTGAAGACGCCATCAGCATCAGCCGCGTGGGGTTGATGCATCACGGAGTGTCCCTGGTGCGCGAATTTGAGACGGTGCCGCCCGTCGTGCTGGACCGCCACAAAGTGATGCCGATTCTGGTGAACCTGCTGAGCAATGCCAAGCACGCGCTCGCCGAGCTCACCGGGGAAAAGCAGTTGAAGGTGCGCGTGTCGATGGACGGCGGCGACACCGTGCAGATCAAGATCATTGACAATGGCGCCGGCATCGCGCCGGAGAACCTGACCCGGATTTTTCAGCACGGATTCACCACCAAAAAAGACGGCCATGGCTTCGGCCTGCACAGCGGCGCCCTGGCCGCGCGTGAGATGGGCGGAAAGCTCATGGCCGAAAGCGGCGGCGTCGGCCGCGGCGCAGTCTTCACACTCGAGCTTCCTTTGTCGCACCCCAACCAAACAATATGATGAACACCACCACCGATAATCTCAACCGCCGCATTCTGGTTATTGATGACAACCAGGCCATCCATGATGATTTTCGGAAGATCCTTGGTGAATCGGACTCCCCGGACGCCGCGCTGGAGGCCGCCGAAGCCAGAATCTTCGGCACCCCGGCGCCCATGCTGTTTGAGATCGACACCGCCTGCCAGGGTGAAGAAGGCCTGAAGATGGTGGAGAAAGCCCTGGCCGAGGGGCGCCCGTACGCCATGGCGTTTGTGGATGTGCGCATGCCTCCGGGCTGGGACGGCATCGAGACGACCCAGCGCATCTGGCAGATCTGCCCGGACCTGCAGGTGGTCATCTGCACGGCATTCTCCGACTGCTCCTGGAACGACATGCAGGACCAGATCAATCCGCAGGACCGGCTGATGGTGCTGAAGAAGCCCTTCGACACGATCGAAATTCTGCAGATGGCCAATGCGCTGACGCAAAAATGGCTGCGGCTGCAGGAGTCGAAGGTCGAGTTTGGCGACCTCCAGCGCATGGTCAGTGCGCGCACCCGGGAGCTGGAGGAGTCCCAGGCCGCGGCGGTGAGCATGATGGCGGACGCGGTGCGCCATCGGGAGAAGGCCGAGCAGGCCTATGAGGAGCTGAAACGCGAGATGGCGGAGCGCCGCGCGCTGGAAGAAAAATTCCGCGAGCAGGCCTCCCTTCTGGACAAAGCCCAGGATGCGATCCTCGCGCATGACCTGGAGCAGCGCATCACCTACTGGAACAAAGGAGCGGAGAGGCTGTACGGCTGGAGCGCACAGGAGGTGGCCGGCTGCTCCGTGGCACAGCTCCTCTACAAGGACGCGGAGGCGTTTCACCGCGCCCGGGAGCAGGTGGTGCGAACCGGGGAATGGGTGGGGGAGCTGCACCAGATCGGCAAAGGCGGCCGCTCTTTGGTGATCGAAGGACACTGGACTCTCGTGCGCGATGCCGCAGGGCAGCCGAAATCGGTGCTCGCCATCAACACCGACATCACCGGGCGCAAAAAGGCCGATGAAGCCCTGAAGATGCAGGGGCGTGTGCTGGAGAGCATGGCCGAAGGCGTGACCGTCTGTGATGAAGACGGACGCATTGTCTTCAGCAACAACTCCTGCAACACCATGTTTGGCTACGAAGGCGGGGAGCTCATCGGCCAGCATTACTCCGTCATCCGCAATCTGCCCGCGGAGGATGGCAGGCAGGCCATGGACGAGCTCTTTGGCATTCTGCGTGAAAAGGGCGCCTGGATGGGGGAGATGAGCTCGCGGAAGAAGGACGGCACCCCGTTCATCACACGGTCGCGCATCAGCGTGCTGGAGATGGACGGCGTGAGATCCTTTGTCGCCGTGGTCGAGGACATCACCGAGAAAAAAAACATGGAGGCGCAGTTCCTGCGCTCGCAGCGCATGGAAAGCGTCGGCCGGCTCTCCAGCGGCATCGCCCATGACATGAACAACATCCTGACCCCCATCTTCATCTCCTCCTTCATGCTGCGGCGCAAGCTGCCGCCGGACGATTTTGAAAAGATGCTCACCAACATCGAGACCAATGCCCAGCGCGGGGCGGACCTCATCAAGCAGCTTCTCACGGTGAACTGCGACATGAGCGGCCAGCGCCATGTGGTGCAGATCAGCGAGATCGCCTCGGACATGATGAAGATCATGTCCGGAACCTTCCCAAAGAACATCAGCCTCTCCGCCAGAACGCCCGAAGACGTGTGGCCTGTGATCGGCGACCCCACGCAGCTTCACCAGGTGCTGCTCAACCTCTGCGTCAACGCACGCGACGCCATGCCGGCGGGAGGCGCGCTCTCCATCGCCACAGAGAACACGCGGCTGGACGAAAATTTTGCGGCCATGAACGTGGACGCCATGCCCGGCCCCTACGTGGTGATCCGCGTGTCAGACACCGGAGAAGGCATTTCTCCTGATGTGATCGACAAGATTTTTGATCCCTTCTTCACCACCAAGGAGACCGGCAAGGGGACCGGGCTGGGCCTTTCCACGGTGATGGGCATCGTCAAAAGCCACCAAGGATTCGTCAATCTGCGCAGCCGGGTCTCGGCGGGCAGCACCTTTGAAATCTACCTGCCTGCCGCGCCTGATGCGGTGGCGGCCAGCAGCGCGGCACCTGCCATGGAGGCCCCCCGCGGCCAGGGGGAAATGATCCTCGTCGTGGATGACGAGGAGGTCATTCGCGAGGTCGTGCAGAAAACACTGCTCGCGCATGGCTATCGCGTCATCACGGCTGGAGACGGCACGGAGGCCATCGCCCAGTTTTCCCAGAACCGTGGAGAGATCAAAGCCGTGCTTACCGACATCATGATGCCCTTCATGGACGGCGTCACTCTTTCGCGCACGCTGAAAAAGATGGACCCGTCCATCCAGATCATCGCCACCAGCGGCATGGGCAGCGCCAAGGGCCGGCAGGACAAGGCCGCCGCGCTCGCCTCCATGCAGATCAACACCTTTCTGAACAAGCCCTACTCGGCCAGCGAGATCCTCACCGCCATCGGCGAGCTCCTCGCCTCAGACCGCTCAGATCATGTGTCAGCCGAGCTTGGGCTGGTGGCCTGAGAATTCTTGTCTTTAGACATTTTCGAGTGGCGCTCCCGGTCCCAGCGTTGAGGCTGGGAGCGCATTCATGACTCTCAACGCTCTTTCCGCACAACCGCCGTTCACCACCAAGGACGGCAGCACCATTCGCAGCATCCTGGACCGCACCAATGCGCCCGTGCAGAACCAGAGCCTTGCCGAAGCCACCGTCCCTGTGGGCCGCCCCACCGAGCGCCACTACCACAAGCTGAGCGAAGAATTCTACTTCATCCTCGAAGGGCAGGGGGCCATGGAGATCGACGGCGAAACGCGCACCGTCTCCCCCGGCGACGCCATCCTCATCCCACCCGGAGCCTGGCACCAGATCACGGCCTCCCAGACGCTGCGTTTTCTCTGCTGCTGCGCTCCGCCGTACTCGCATGAGGATGTATATATCTTAGGAAATGAACGGTGTAAAAGTTAAGATTTGATTGCGTGGCTAACTTCAAAAAAACTTAATCATGGATATAACTGTCTAATTCCATCGATATCATCTTGCGCAAGATCGCGGCGAATAGCGTTTGGTTGAACGCTTGGATACATCACGGCGGAAATATCGCTACTGTGAGCCAGGCCGAGGATATGACCTATTTCGTGAAGGGCGACGCTTTCAATGTCAAAAGCTCCTGGGGTTGCCCCGACACACCATATAGCCGTTGTGTCGTTAAAATGTAAAGGGCGAGGGCCGATACCGCTTATTACAGCACAGTTGGGTGGGTAATCAGCATGTGCAAGCACATCATTCTGGGCCATATTTGGGAAATCGGAATCGCTAGAAGTAACCCAACCGATGATAATATCCGGAAATTGATCGGAGCTTACCTCATGAAAAGAAAAAGAGGTGATCGATGACCAGGTGGCAAATGCATTTCGCACAGCTTGAAAAGCTTGATCAGCACTAACATACTGAGTGGCGTCCCCCAATGAGTAATTGAGAGATTTGCGGTCCCATGCACATGTAATCTTGGAAAAACGATTGTCTATAATATCCGGCATGCCGCATCTTTCTATCTTCATGGCATCAAATGTTTGCTTGTTTAGCACGCCTGTTTTCTCCAGTCCAAATATGTCTTGAAATAATGCAATGGCATAAGAAATCTCTTCTTCTGAGGCTCTGCTTGTAGATTTGGAGTCGTTGAGGTAGCCATACCGAAGTAAATATTTCCTGGCAAAAACGGACAATGATGGTGAATTGTAGTTTGTGTTCATTTTTTGGAAGAATTATCTGGATGAAAAGAAGCGAGTAGACTGTGCCCTCAATCTTTGCACAATCGCAAGAGGGGCAAAGAGAGTGGTCCTAAGGTTGGAAATGAGAGGAAAATCTTCATGCACTCCAATTCAATTGATCAGTCGGGATCTCGATGGCTTCGATCTCCAGGAGCACATGGGAAACAGGCGTCGGCGGCTTGGCTTCAGCGTTGCCTTGCGCGGCCTGAATGCCAAACCGTAGGCGCGGACTAACGATCTTGTCCAGATTTTCATTGATCGTCCCACCCTGCTTGGTGAGATACACCACATACTCGTGCGCGATGGCTTCGGCCAGTAATTCAACGGAGGAATAACCATAGTCTACCGGGAAGAGACAAATGGGGTCTTCGACTATTAGTCCGGTGGGATCGCTGGGCAGGAGGTTGAACGCGTGCCTGATGGAAATGCGCAACGTGAAAGCGTCAAGGTTTGAGCCGATTCCAAAAATCCCTTGCAGAGTCTGAAGGATGATATCCGTCAGTTTCCGGCCCTTGGCATCGTTCACCGACAGGATCGGCCAGGAATTGGTGACGGGGACGATCTTCGGCCAGACCACCGGGCCACTCTCGTAAACGAGCCGGGGATCGGTCGTGAACTTGAGGCCAAGAGTATCCGGGATACTAACATTTCGTTTCAACGAGAGTCTTGGCTGAAAGCCCAAGGCATTCAAGGTGCTCCCAAACAAGAGCAGGTGGTTGTGAGGCTCGTTGGCCTTGTCCACGTTGGCGGTGATCGAATATTCTCGCGTTTCGGGCTGGGTGCCCTGCGAAGTAATGGCGAATCGGAGTTGATCCACCAACAAGCCTGGAGTGCCAAAAGGAGGTAGGAGGGTTCCCGTGGGCGTGGCGGTGGAAATATCTAGCCAATAGTTATTCGGCGTGGGCGGAGCGGCGGTGGCTTTGGAACGAACCTGATTGACGAAAGTGACGAAGGAATCGAGCAGGCTGGCAAGAGATTCGATCATACTGCGCCACCTCGGCAGGTCATTAATCGCAGTCGAGGTCCATGTAGGGTAGGCCGCGAGCAGCGAATCGAGTGCGACCAGGACCTGTAGGAGGCTTTGAGGTCGCCAAGTCGCCAGATGCTTGGCGACCACACGTTTGGTGGCCTCCTCGGTGTAGTAATCGATCTCCAAATAGACACGATCGTTATTGTCGTAGTTACCGGCAAAGTCGATCTCCCAACCCCAGCGTGAGGCATGCCGAGTCTCTTCGCTCGTCTGGGTGAGCGGGTTGCCGTTGATATCCGTGACGAAGTTGATGCACTTGATCGGCGTCACGGCCTTGAGAGCGGGCTCCGGCGGAAAAACTCGGTCAATGGCAGGAATGGACTGTTTGAGATTCCATTGCTGCGTGACGTTGGGATCTAGGCTGGCATTTGGAAAGGCCAGTTCCAACCACTGTCCGGCATCGAAAGCGTGCAATGCTGGTTGATTGGGGACGGGAAGCTGGACGTGAGTTATCGTGGTGGCGAGGGACGTGGGTTTCCAGGACACCCAGTTGGCCTCTTCCCCGGGCGGGAGATGGTACGCGAGGGTTAGATAGCCAGCGGGATCGGAGTTTGGAGAGAAGTCTTCGTCAAGTGAGATGACAAAATCCGAAAACGACGGAACGCTCACCGGACTAGTGACGGATGGCTTCGCCGCGGGAAATGGCTTAGGCGGGAAAGTGGCGATGGTCCTGCCATAGTAATTGCGGATTCGGCCGGCCAGTTGGGGCGCGTCGACTGGGGCGATGAGAGGCAGACCGATCAAGGTATCGATATCGTAGAAATTCTTGAGGCTGCCTTGGAAAGCATCCTGCGCCATGCGACTAATCCCGCTGGCATTAGCACTGGGCACCAGTTCGGCAAAGAGCGGGAGGATACAATTGTCGGGATCGGCCAACTGCATGGCCACGAGGTCCTTGGCGGGCAGCAAGGGTGCAAACCAGGGCGTCATGTTTGTGTCGTTCGGCTCGGTAACGGCCAAGGGAGTAAGCATTCCTTCGAAGGCGGCAAAGATCCGGCGGCCGAGGACATCGTAGTCCAGACCGGCGAAGGATGTGGGAATCTCTGGAAGGGGAAATCCATTCCATTGGTTCGAAGCCGACGTGCCGACGTATTTCGTAAAGTCGGGAAGGACGAACGTTTCGCTGCCCAACTGATTCTTGAGCGGCCGTGGCGTGGCGTAGATCGGATCTGCCGGAGCGAGGGTAGGGAAGGAAGTATTGGGTATGAACCAGAGTTCGTGTTCATTGAAGCGGTTCCTTGTCATCCCGACCTGGCAAGAAGGGCCGACTTGGAGCTGGGCGCGGAAGGCCAGGGCGACGGCCTTGAATTCGACATGCGGAGCAGAGGTTCCCTCGTCTCCAGAAGCGAGCGGCATCGCCGATTCGGCCAAACGGATCTGCCGTAGAATCTGAATGCTCAAGTCTCCGTCGGAAGGCAATTCGTTGACTGGCAAATGCGTTGTGTCTCGGGCAATCTGCAAAACTGGATAGAGCCTGACGGGGCCCGGGCGATCGCTGCGTTTTTGCACGTCCCAGTAGCACTCGACGGGCTGTGTAGGCGGAATGCCCCCGGTCGCCAGAATCTTGGCTAAGTATTCGCGCAACGCCTTGCGCAGATCGATCGAGGGGTGTTGGTAATCAAAATTGGCACGATCGGCCTCATTCGGCGCATTGGGATTGAGCTGAGCAAGGGGGCGGCGTCCCGCATCCCAAAGTGATACGGTTACGTCGTCTGCCGTCCCGGTGAGCTGATCGAGGATCAACGCCAATCTTTGCAGGAGTTGATGGTCAGTCTTGACATTTCGCGGCTGATACGGTGCCAAGGTATGTGGAAAACTATCTTCCAGAAGTAGACGATTGAGGAGACGGCGTTGCTCGCCTTTTGGGTTGGTTAGAATTAGCGCTGCGGTTTCATCTCTCAAGTTAACATGTTTAAAGACCTTAGGGTCGTAAATATTAGGCCCGTCCACGATGGCGCGCAATCCGAGCACAAAGCGATGTTGCTGTTCAAGAGTGGGTTGATCAGGAAGCTTGCTGATCGAGAACCCCGACGAAGTCAAAAGACGTCTGTTGACGTAGGTGTCGATATCCCGCGTACGGGCCGCACCGAACGACTTGGTCATCTCTTCCATTTTCACCTGCCCCAAATGAAATTTGAGGGGATCCGGTCTCTCAAACCAGACTTTCAGACACAGCTGGCCGCCCTTGGCAGACGCGGCGAAGTGAAATCCAGGCCAATCCTGCGGCTTGATCAGAGCGTCCGTGTAAATCAACGTGCGGTTGGCTTTCGCCGAGCCGGCAAAGAGCCGGTTTCCGTAGAGATCCCGAAAGCCTGCCGTGAGCGCAAATTCGGCGTCCGCTTCCACCGCCATACGTTTGAATACGTCCTTGTAAGCAAATCTCACCGTGGTGCGGTATTTGAAAGTATGCTCACCCGCCGTGGCTCGCGCAGCGCGTTTGGTCTGGTCAGTCGAGGTGGGGAGATACCTCGCGGCGACCCGCTTATCCTGTAGATCGCGGTAGTCGAAGAGGGGGGCGGCGATGCCAATATCCTTGGTCGGGGACAGCGGGGTGATCGAATCCGCGGCACAAACACACGACTTCCAATTTTTATCGGGATCGATGTCGTAGGAGTCCGGGATCGGCGACCAACTGGTGATCAGCTTGCCATTACTGTCTGCGACTTCGTAATCGACGAGGTGAATGCTTTCAGCAAAGCCATTGGGGTCGCGAACATCCAATTTAGGATCCATCGGCCAAGGCAGATGGCGGGTCCATCCGAAGGTCAGGCATCCGGGAGGAGAGGTCGGGGTGATGTTGAAATGCTCCTTCTCATCGAAGCGCAGGATGCGATTCTGCGTGTCAGCCGGATCGCCGGTAGGGGCCGTGGAGAACTCGATGGCGTTGGCATAGACCGGCAGGGAGCGCGACTCGTCGGCGGACCGCAGCCGCCTGTTATCCGGGAGCAAGAGCACCACGCAGAGCACGATGTCTTCTCCAGCCACAGCAGAAAGATCCACATCACTCGTGATAACGCGAAAGTAATAGCCACCATTGTTCGTGATGCTGGCCATCTGAAGCAAACGAAGAGCATCGGATGGATCGGTCCCGGCCGAATCGCTCTCGGCCGTATAGGGCAGAGAATTGCTTTTGAGGTGCTGCAAATTCAGCTGGAAGGTGCTGCCGGGCCGGGCGAGGCCGCTCAAGTTATCCCGCGCCATCGTCCATTCAGAAACCAAGGTCCGCTGGCGCTCCTTGTTGGCATTGGTAAATTCGACGAAGAGCATGAGGGTGGCCCCGGCGAGTGGCACGGCCGTTTCAGTCGGCCCGGGCAAAAGGTGAAGTTGGTCCAGATACCAGCGATCGCCTTGGGGAATGCCTTTCAACTCATAGACGACCGGCGCCCGGGCCGCCGCCCGATTTGTCTTCCCGCGGCGTGTCCGGCTGGTTTTCTCGGGGGGAGAGGGAGCGAGCCTGACCGGACAGCGGAGGAGAATCGCGGATTTCCAATCGGCTTTGGGGATCGTTTCCAAGGCCAGGGAAGTTGCGTTGTCTTCCTCGAGTTTGATGACCTTACAGTAAGAGACTTTGGGCGACTTGGAGGCCGCCTCGATAAGCGCCGGTGCGGGCAAGCGCGCGACGCGATGGGTGTTGTCGATGTTGACAAATTCCTCGGGCGCGAGGGCGGTGGAGATGGTGAATTGCTTCGGCGTGAGAAGCCAGGTGGGGACGCTGAAATCCTCCTGAAGGTCGAAATAAACACCCATGTCTCCCGTGAGCGCAGTCTTCGCCGCCGTGTATGCCCGATCGACGGTAGAGCGATGGCCCGACAACAGTCCGCCAGGGATATCCGTCCCGTTTTTGCGGTAGCGTACGTCATACGTTTTCATATCCGCCGGATTAACCGGAGCCTGCTGGCCGGTGAGAAGCCCGGCGGGTTCCATTTTTTTGGTTTGATCGTTGAGACAGCGTCCTCCGCCGAGGACCTGGCGGTTCATGTCCCGGGCGATGTTAGCGACGATGGAGGTATCTTCGGCCATAGTTAGAGAGCCCTTTCTTTGCGGGTAGAGACGGAGGTGCGACGAGCTTTGGAGCGGTTCGCTTTGACCCGCCTTCTCCGTTGCTTCGGGGCGATCTTTTCCCAGATCTTATCCCAGGGTAACATCGGATCGTCGTGTGGGCCGGGATTGACGCCCGATGCCTTGACCTGGCGATCCATTTCGGCGAGGAACGACAGGGTGAGGAGACGAAGGTAGTCCAAGAACACATTGATCCCGGCATCGCCGACGCCGGGGGTAGAGGTGGATACCCCGCGTCCCGGGGGCAAGGTGATCAACTTTGGATCGTTGGATTTGGCACCCTCCAGTCCCCAAGTAATGCCGGGCCAGGCCGGGATGACGGCATAAGTCGTAACGGGGTCTGTAGGGTCCGGATCCGGTTGCGCCTCGACGACCGTGACATCGAACGCACCCTGGATGCCGGCGAGGAGCTGCGGCGCACCGGTTTGATTCCAATAAGCCTCGTCGCGCAGCCTCCTGCGGGCGGCGTCGATGTCGCTATGAAAGATGGGCGGGTTCTGCGAATAGTCGGGCAGCCCTAGTGCCCAAGCGGTGAGGAATTGCGCAAGGACGACGAACTCTTTGTGCACGTCGAGCATCATTTGTCCCACGAGGCACGGCACGTATTGACCCGTGGTTTGGCCGAGGTCGGCCGGGTCGGCCACGCAGGGCATCATCACCGCGTAGATGGTCAGCGTCTGCACGCTGCTGGTCCGAAGGTTGGAGGGAGGCGGCCCCCAGATGCCTCGTTGCGGGATGATACGCGGCATTCCCTGACGCGCAGCCGCAAGGGCGGGGTGCGCGGTCTTCCGAGCCTTGTGGCCTGGCAATTCAGGGCCGGGATCGAAGCCGCCGATCTCCTCCTCAATTCGCCACGTCGCACTAAAGTTCAGATCGAAAAGCTTGACCCGCACGCAGCCGATCGTCACCCACACTTCGAAGTGGAGATGGATGCCGACCTCCGCCGCGATCACGATCGGCATGGTGGCAGCCCAGTAGTGCCCATTCAGCCCGCCGGGCTGGTAAGCGAGCACTTTCGACAGCACCAATTCGAACTGGAGATAGGCACAGAGCGAAGCGCTGGCCTGCAGCACGATGAAGTCCAGGTCCGCCTTGATGAGGACCATGATCCCGGTGGTTCCCTTGATCGAGTAGAGGACCACGTTGAGTCCATCTTTAAACACCACGGCGCCCTCGATGATTCCGTAAACGCTGATGGAGGCTTCGCCCTTGAGGATGCCGAGGTCGATGCTTCGGCCGATCCCGACTCGCAGGGAGAGACCGGCGCGGATGGCGCACAAGCTCTTGACGTAATCGTTATCAATCGTCGCCGGGGGAGCGTGGTAACCAAACTTGCCCTCCTCGATGAGCAAGGACTTCGTGGCCATCGCGGAGGTATAGCCAAAATACATGCCGATCGTGCCGAGGAAGATGGCAAATTCGATCTGGCATCCGCCCCCAAAATCGTGTCCATCGAAGCCGAGGTTGATCAACCATCCGCCGTCCGTATAAACCTCCGTGGCGATCTTGGGCAGGCGGACCGAGACCACGCCAAATTGCATCGGCGGGATCGTGTCGGCCAAGTTAACTTCCGCTGAGTAGACGCCGAGTTTATCGTTCACGCGACGATAGGCGGCGCCGATTTTGATTTTGCCGATGAGTTTCAGCGTGAGGGCATAGACCGCGGGATTGTCGCAAATCGCCATCCAAGCCTCGAACAACCCCTCGCTCTGGTAATCGAAGAGCACCATCCAGCCATCCTGACTTTTATCCGTCGTCGAAAGCAGCGCACAGGGATCCTTCCCGGGCTCCAGGGTAAGGTAGCCCTCCGCCGAAGCAATGATGGCCTCCGCGGTTGTCCCGGAAGGGACCAGCACCCGATGGCCGGCGGCAATATATTGCAGTGCCTCCGAGGAATGCGGTGGCGCTTGATGCCCAAAGATCCAGGCAAACTTACGTTCGCCATTCGTTCCGATGAAAAGGGCGAGATCGATCGGAAAATTGCTCGGCCACTCTTTTCCGAAAAAGACGAGCCGCACGTTCTTGAACGCAATGACCTGGGCGACGATATTCCCGCCCGAGCGACAGGCGTGGAAATCCGCCTTCTCGGCGCGGATGGCGACGAACTGTTGAATGCCAATCTCGAAACCTTTCTTGTTAAGGTTTGGAAATTGGATGCCGAATCCGAAATCAAGCGTCTTCTTCCGCCAGCCCAGGATAAGCGGAAACTTCAGCCCTCCCGCACCTCCCATCAAGCCTCCCAGTTTGCCAAAATCAATCTCCAGATCGAAGGCGAAATCGAACAATTTGCCGGCGCCGCCGAGCCCTGGGAAAGAGAAGTAGTTGAGCGCTTTAAGATCGAAGGGCGAGCCGATCGCCATGCGAAACCCTTTCAACTTGAGCGGACAAATCGAGAAGAGCGAATCCCTAACATCCCCGATTTCGACATCCGCCCGGACGCCATCGGCGCGGAAGCGGCACTTCACGTCGGAGTTGGCGGGTTGATAGTCGATCTCCAGGCCTAATTGGTCGAGGTGGACGCTGTTGACATGCACCAACTCGTGGAAGGGCTGCTGCGCGGGGTCAAACTTCAGGTCGCCCTTGACGCCAATGAAGAAGGCAATCTGCCGCGGCGCGTTCCCGAGGGGCCGCACATTCGTCACCCGGAGTTCGGCCGCGGTGATCTCCAATTCCTGGAGGAACGATTTCGGATTCGCCTTGGTAAAGTCCACCTTGATGTTGAAGCCTTCTTTCGTCGTGAGGCGGAGCATGGACGATTGATCGTCACCATCCTTGGCCTCATAGGAGGCGACTAGGTTCAGGACCGCCTTGGGATCATTGGGATCCGCGTGGGGGGAGGGCGGCGTGACCGCCTCATCCCACATAAAGTGGCTGAAGAACATGTCGGCGTCCGCATGGAAACTGGCGATCCGGCTGTTATTGAAGGCGACTTCCAGAAAGTTAACCCTGAACTTATAGTCCGGCGTCGTGGGGAGCTCGCCGGTGGTGGTGTCGATCGGTTCATATTTTTCATTCCCAACGGTGGCAGGAATGGTGGTCGCCTTAGCCTTGTCGTAACAGAGCAACCCGAACGCCGAGCCGATGCGCACCGGGGTGCTTCCACCGGAGATGTCCTTCGACTTGATGGGGAGAAAGGAAAGGCCGAAATCGTGGAAGCGAAAGGCTTTCATGTCCATGCCGGCACCCAAGGCCTCGACCAGATCGCTCACGGTTTCAGGCAGGAAATTGAGGAAAAGAACCCCTTGCCAATCCTTATCGTCCCAGATGCTGCTCCAATATTTCTGCGCGCCGCTATTCGCCGGGAGCTTGGCCACGTTCGTGACGACTTGGGAGTCCAGTTTGGGAGCGAGATGTGACCGGCAGGCCCACAGCTCCTGTTTTTCCACGAGCGTGGCGAGCGACATCCCCCGGAAATATTTCAGGATGATGATCCCGGCGTCTTCCGGCTTTGCGCCGGAATTCCAGCCAAGTTCAAAGTGAAAGCCTGCGATGCCGAGCAAGGTCAACTGGCCGCCCGAAGAGTTGGCATTGCCCCGGAGTTGGATCACCTTATCCACATACCCATCGTGCTGACTCAGGACGATGAAGAGGTTGTTGGCCCGCAGGTTTCGCTGTAGCTCTTCACTCAGATCCTGTTCGCTCTGGGTCGAAGATGAGGTGGCCGGAGTGATCCCAATAGTAAATTCCTTTGCCAGGGTGCTCCCGGCATCTGGATCCCCAAAGTAGAGCGCGGTGAAATTGGAGTCGGTAATCTGCGCGACGATACCTTGCGGGGTCACGCCGATGGTCGAGCCGCCGTCCAAGCGATTGACCCGGCCCGGGCGCTTCTTTCGAGAGTAGGGGCCGGAAAAGAGCTTCCGGCGGGCATCGGCGAGGAAGGAGGTCTCGTAGTCCGGGCCGGTCTTGACGACCTCGATCGGAGCGGTGGCCTGCGAGCCCGGCCAGGGAAATACCGGGACGAAGCTTTGCGCGGAAAACGTTCCATACTGCAGGTGCGTCCGCCCCAGCCGGGTGACCGCGCGGCCGCGGTGCGCGCGATTCCGGAGGGCTTGCGGTTCGAATAGGGGTGACTTCGTTGATTCGGAGACGAAGGTCGGCGCGTCGCCGTGACCTTGAGGAAGCACGGTGAGCCAGGAGGTCGTGATGCGTTGATCCGCGTCGCCAAGATTGATGTCATCTGGACTCCGGGTCCTGCGCCGCCGCAAAGAGGGATCGCCGTCGACGAGGAGGAGCGCGCGATTGCCCCTTTCAAAGCGAAAGGTATCTCCGATGTTCGCTAGGGCGTGCTCGGTGGGAGCCGTCCCTGTCATGATCCGATGTGGTTCCACGCTGGTGCGTGAAGTAATTCGCTTCGCCTGCTGGATGCTGGAAAAGACAAAGTTCTTAACGGGCACAAATGAAGCAAACTGAGACTCAGTCGTGGTGCCGTCGGTGATATCCATCTCCAGTTGCAGAGAGGCGAAGCCCGCCTCCGCATCGGCTGGAATGGAGAAGACGACTTTCTGGCCGTGGGTGGTGACAAAATTGGACTGCCACTGGCTGCCGCTCGCAAATTCCACCCGGGAAAGGAACGGATCCTGAAGCAGAATGCCCTGATCGGAATCGCGGGGGTCGAGAGCCAGCGTGGACTGCGTGCCATCGTTGCTGGCAGAGAAAACCCGCCCGCGAAGGACTGATTGCCGTTGAACCGTCGTATCCGGATTAGCGACGAGTCGCGAGTAACCGATCTCAAAGGGAATATTTTCGAAGGCGGTCGAAGTGCCGATGACTTCCAATGCGCCAATCGGGAAGACCGCTCGAGGATCAAAATCGATGGCACATTCTGGACCCGTGGCATAGAGCAAAGTGGAGCTGGCGTCCGTATCTTCTGCGACCCAGACCGCGTCCGGCACCGACAATAATAGACGATCCGTATCCCACATGATGTCGAGGTCATCCAACGAGCGTGGGCGTAACCATCCCCCATCTTGCGCCAGGCCCAATCCGATCTGTTTGATACCGACGATTCTCGACCCTCCAGTGAGGAAGGTCAGGGGAAGTTGATTTGGCAGAGGTGTCCGCCAATAACATAGCTTTCCCCAAGTCTCGTTAGAGATGGCAGTATCGACATATTCGGCAATATGTTGCGAATCGCTGGGGAAGAAGAGCAGAGCACGCCGCCGCACTCCCTGGCTTCCGGTGGGAGCCGCATCCCATTTTTGGAAAAGGACGCTGCCATCTAGGTTCGACGGTGGCACGGATGCACTGCCTAAGTCGAAGAGAACAGCGCAATCCGAGCGGCTGGCGAGTGTATAAGCGACAATCGAGTTCTGAGAGTAACACTGAGTAAAATTCATAATGTTTATCTAAATGAATCTCCCGAATGGCATTCCACGCTTTCCAGTGTAGACAGCTCCATATCCCAAAAGCGATAAGATGGAGTATGTCCTGCCTTTTGGTTCTCGACCCGTTTGATCGTGATGAGGGGGCATTGCAGTTCGCCGATGCCCCCGCCTGATGCTTCCGGATGATAGGCTTGCAAGATGTCGCTCCAACTGGTTCCGACGGGATGCCAATCGAAGGCATTGGTTCGGGCATCCACCGGAATTTCGGCCGAGACCCAGGATTGATTGCCGAACACATAGGCGGGATACCATTTTTTGATCTCATCTTCCGTGAACTTGGGGATGATTTTGCGCGGATTGTCTTCCGTTGACATCCAGATGATAAATCGGCGTGACAATCCCGTGAAAACGGAGTCTTTCACATCCATCGATTGGTCATCACGGGCATCGCTGATGAATGGGACGCTCGTTCCTCCATCAAAGCTCGCTGATTGATCCGCTTTGGTATATTCTTGGGGGATGAGGAGGAAGAGATTGGGTGAGCCGGACGGGGGAACGGGTCTTTGATGGAGGTCAAACTCGTTATCGACTGCCATGACCTTTTTGGTAAACGGAGTGTCCTTACCAAAGGGGAGAAATTTTTCCAAATTTGCACCGCTCAGTTTCCCTTGGTTGGGTGGCACCGAGTTGAAATCCCAATCGGATTGCGGACCGACGACGACACGTCCGTTCCTTTGCAGAACTGGAATCAGCGTCGTGCCCCCCTGCGTCTGACGATTGATCGTTCCGAATGTGCCGGCATTGTAATCGGCCGTGCTGCCCCACGCGACCCGAAGGCGCATCCCGGGTCGCAACAAGAGAGCCCCCATTCTCTCGCCAGCGGAACTTCCCAGGCTGCGGGGCGGCCGGCCCGAGATGGGCGGCAGCTTCGCCTTTGCATAGTCATCGAAATGCGCCGTGTCGAGACACTTCTTCCAAAAGCACTCCAATTTATCCTGATAAACCGGCTCTCCATTCGGCCCTGGTGATTGATTGAACCGGCATGCGGCGGGTTTGAATATCCGGCAGATTGGCGGTGCACTTTTTTTAAATAACCACTGCAAGAACTCGGCTTGCACGGCCCTAAAACGAGTCCATGACAGCCGACGGAGCGCGGCGATGGAATCACTTGTGGCATGAAAGTTCACGTCATCGCTTTTCCCGCTGCGCTTCACCACAATGACAATAGTTCGCTCGTCTGCAGACTCGTTACCGCAGTCCGGCGAAAAGCAGCTGCACTCTGGAAGATGATTGTCCCGTGCCAAGAATCCAACTGCCGGATAATCAACTTTCTTTGCAGGTTCCCCAGGATAGGAAGGGAAAATGATCAATTTATCCTCGGCACTGGATTTGGTTTTTGCGGACGCATTCTGGCCACTGGTTCTGCGATCCGTGGAATCGCCGTTATACGTAACACGGGAAGTGGACAGCACATCGAATGGCGTAATGTCCGCTGCTGATGATAGGCAGGTCAGCGCCAATAATTGAACCCCAAATGCTATAATCGAACTCGGTTCACGTATTTGGTGGAGCATAATCTTGGTTCTCTTATTAAGAATAAAATTATAAATTAGCCAATAATTTTCCGTTCTATTTGAAACCACAAATTTTGGCAAGGTAAATACAGGGGAGACCGCCTTCTTTATGGATGCCACGTCGATTTCCTATTCAGGAGGCGCAGCACCTTCGTTCCATTCGCAGAATAAACAATTCCGTCATCATCAGCAACGCCCATAGATTTGAGACCAAACGCCAGGGGCAGTTTTGGGTGAGTGCCGCAGCGCCAGCACAAGCGCCGCAGGCTGGGCCACGGCGACAACAGCACGCAACGACGAAGTGCCACGCCCATGAATGAAGTGTGGAGCTACGACTTTGTGTTCGACCAGACCGAGGACGGCAGGCGGCTCAAATGGCTGCCCATCTGTGACGAGTTCACCCGCGAAAGTTTGGCGCTGGAAGTCGAGCGACGGATGGAGGCCAAAGATATGGTGTGCGTGCTGGCGGCAGCCGTGGCACAACGCGGAGCACCTGTGTATATCAGCAGCGACAACGGGCCGGAGTTCATTGCCAAGGCGGTGCGTGCAAGGATCGCAAGCCAAGGCTTCGAAACCCTCTACATCGAGCCAGGCAGCCCGTGGCAGAACGCCTACAGCGAGAGCTTCAACAGCCTTCTGCGCGACGAACTGCTCAACCGCGAGGTCTTCGCCAGGCTGGCCGAAGCAAAAGTGCTGGGCAGCGAGTATCGTCGCACCTACAATGAACAGCGACTGCACTCGTCGCTGGATTATCAAACCCCGGCAGAGTTCGCGCAGTGTTGCCTTTCGGCTGACTACGCTACGCTCCGTCAACCGAAAGGCAACACAATCTCCCCCAACTAAACCCAACACCCAAACCAAGCCGCAAACCGCTGCCAGACTCTCATAGAAACTGGCTCAAGCTCCGGGGGCAGATCACAACCGTTCCGTGTCCTCAAAACGCGATTGTTAGGAGGGATGGAACAAGACTTCGGTAAGGAGTGCGACTGCTTGCTCGATGTCACACGCCTCATGTTCTCAAACCGCAGTGATGGCAAGCAGCCGGGTTGAGCCTTGGGATTGATCGTGAGTCCTGAAACCATTCGCCACTGCATGCTCCTCATGGTTACCCACAGCGCCATCTGGCAACCCAGTCGGCTGATGCGACTTTGCGATGTCGATCCCGTTGTCGGCTAATATTTTGATCTTCTTTAACACAGCCAGAGGCGGCTCGATCTTGCCATCATGCTCCCATAGTCGGACAGCGCTGGCAATGGCATTGATTCTTCTGCCAAGCCCATACTGGCTTAGACCCCACATCCGACGTGCCTTCAACACCCAATCTGCAAAGCTGACCTCCGGGCCAGGGTAGTAACCAAGAAAGCGAATCAAGCGGGGCCAGAATGAAACAGCCGGGCTGACCTCGTCGCGTTCCCAACGTTCATACTGCTCCCGAACTGTCCCCAATTGCTTGGCGACTTGTTCCTGAGTGAGGTTTAGCAACAAGCGCTTCGATTTGAGATGCTGTCCGAGGCTTTCTGGATTCAGAATGAATCCTTTCCGTGTGAGCTTTCTGAACCGGAGAGCGGTTCGTGAGGCCCGAATTGTGAAAAAGCAAAATGGCAAAATAGGGTGATACGTTTTTCGAATAGTTGGTGAATCGTTCTTTTTCAGTGATTTGTAGTGGCCGATCTGCTGGCTCAATCTTTTGCCAATTTGGCGACGCGGTGGAGGTGCTTGTGAAAGCCGGATTACACGTCTCTGCCACTCCGCAGATGCTCAAGCGAGCGGAGAACCATGTCGAGAATTTCGTCCAGGCGTTTGCTTAGATCATCGGCAAAGAAGCGAAGGATGAAAAAGCCGTGAAATTGAAGCAGCGCGTCTTTTCGCCGATCCCGACGCCATGATTCTGGGGTGGAGAGGTGCTGCATGCCATCAATCTCGATCACCAAACGCAGGTTGAGACAGAGAAAATCGACTTCCATCTGGCTGCCGTCGTCAAACGGGATGGGTAATGAGCCATTGAGTTTGAACAAACCTTTGGTCGATCCCAGTGATTCGAGCCGTCGGTAGAAGAATGCTTCGCTTGCGCTGCGAGCTCGTTCGACACCCTGGGCGTCTGCAGAAGCAGGGCGCGCAGCATGGACGAAAAGCAGCGCAAGAGGTTGATCGACGCCGTCGCGGATTAAGCGGCGCACGCTGGCAGAATAGTCCTGCTTCCATTGTGCATCAACAGGCAGAGGTACCTCAGCAGGCCAGCCCGGCAAGGCGCTGGCGGGCAGCAAAATGCTGTAGCCGACGGCTTCGTAGCCTGCGCAACGGCGGTCAAACATGCGGGCCAGCATTGGAATATCAAGATCGGCATAGTCATAGACTTGGACTACGCGTTTCCCTTCGTAGAGGCGGTGAAGACGGCCGACATACTGTGCGATGGTTCCTCGCCATGAGACGGGCATGGTGAGAAACAAAGTATCCAGACGCGGGTCATCAAACCCTTCACCCACAAACCGTCCGGTCGCGACCACGACACGTCCTTCGTCAGGAGAGATAGAGTTAAGCTGATCCAAAGTAGCACGAAGAGCCTTCTTTCCCATGCCGCCTTGCAGCACGATCACATGTGGGATTTCGGGGCGCAGTTCATCGACAAGCTTTTCCAGATGCTCGGTTCTTTCCGTCAGAACAAGCGGATTGCGGCCTGCTTTGACTACTCGCAAGATTTCCTCACAGATGATGCGATTACGTGTGTCGTTTTTTGCCACCGCATCGCACAGACGTTGAAACTCCTTTCTCGGATCGCCATCCGGCTCACCCTGGGGCAAAAATCCTGTAGGACGAACCAGCACCTCATGAGCAAAGGGGCGTTCAGCGGCCTGTTGTTGTGCATCTACCCGATGTCGGATCGGGCCGCATTGCATGAAAATGATGGGGTGATGGCCATCCTTGCGCGTGACAGTGGCTGAGAGCCCTGTGACAAATTTGGCTTTTGCCCGCCGAGCGATCAATTCAAAGCTCTGGGCGGACAGATGATGACATTCATCGACGATCACATGGCCATAATCGGCTATGAGGTCATTGACCGCTCCCTTGCGAACGAGGCTCTGCATCAACGCCACATCAACGAGGCCTGTGAGTTTCTTTTTTCCACCTCCCCAGCGGCCGATCTCCTTCGAGGGCAAGCCGAGGAAATGAGAGAGTCGTTCCACCCATTGTTCCAGCAACTGAGAGCGATGCACCAATACTATGGTGTTTTTCCCTCGCTGAGCAATAAGCCATGCCGCAATGACAGTCTTTCCGAATGCAGTTGTCGCCGAGAGTACTCCTGTATCGTGCCGAAGCAGGGCGGTGCCTGCTCTTTGCTGGTCATTCCGCAGTTTCCCGTTGAACTTCACGTCTATTGGATGGCCTATGAAGCGTTCGTCACGCAGGCTGACTTCAACTTTAAGCGCATTCAACAACACAAGTACTTCCTCCAGGCACCCGCGTGGTAATCCGACGTGTTCAGCGTGCTCCTCTGCGCAGGCGATGATCCGCGGCTTGTCATAGGTGGGGAGACGCATGGCCTGGGCTTTGTAAAATTCCGGATTTTGAAACGCCGCGAGTCTGAGCAAGGCGTTTCGCAATGACGGAGACAGTTCTTGTTTTGGAAGATAGATTTGGTCGGCCAAGACCAGTTCTAGTTTGGCAGGCATGGGGCCTTGCGGAATCTGATCATTGCGGCGGGAGGGAGAAAGCATCCATGGCGCTGTGTCAGGCTCTTCCTCAGGTGCTGCAAAACGCACATTGATCACCCTTCCTCGACCTTCAGCCGAGCGAACCAATTGATCGAGTCGCGATGCCGGAAGCCGCTCAATTCCGTTCAAAAAGGCCCATTGATCGGCGTGGGGAGAAAAAGACTCATCAATGAACAAGCTGTTCCCATGTTCACGTGCGCCCTTTTGCAGAGGCAAGGCAATCAGATTGCCGAAGCCCCCCTTTGGGAGGGTGTCCTGATTCGGAAAAAATCGATCATACGAACGAAATCCCATCTCCGGCCTGCCTTCCATCGTCTCGGTCAGCACATGCGCCCCCAACTTTCGCGCAAGCACTGCTGGAACCGCATTGGCGAAAAATACCCAAACGTGCCCGCCGTTGCCTGAACGTGAGCGCTCCAAGGCCGCAGAAACTTTGAGCCTTCGGCAGGTTTCCAGGAACGCACTTGCATCCACAGCCCAATCCTCCCCATCAAAATCTGCCGCCAAAAACCAGCACTTCTCATCAAGCAGCATAGGATACACACCCATGACAAATGGTTGGCCGTGGTCATCCATGCCCGAGAGATGCCATCGAATCACATCGTCAGTGACCGGGAGCCATCGCTGGTGGGGGCACTCACTGCACTTGATGCGTGGTTTCTCACAAACACCGCGCACCCATTCGTTTCCACAGACAGGCTGGTATCCTGACTTTCCGGTCTTGCGACTCTCAAAACGTCGCGGATAGACCTCGGTGCGGCCCCGAAACAAAGATCGAAACAGCTCAATCTTGACGGAGGCTGGCGATGTCTGAGTAACGGGCATTGGCGAGGTTGAGCTTTTTGTTCGGGTCAGTCTCGTCCGTGTCGCACTGGGAGGTTGCAATTTCTGCTGAGGCAGATATTATGTGAACAGGACTGAGAATGCTCGGTCGGTGGGCGCTCTCTGGCGAAAGCCGGAAGCGCCCATTTGATTTTACAGACTGGGGAAAACCTTCCAGCCATTTGCGGAATTGGACGAGTAAAAATGGTTCTTCACCACCTCAAAAGCACGATTCGGCTTGAGTGAGTTGAGAATGTGTCTGGCGCATGGGTAGGCGCAGAGATCCGCAAGTTGCACTCCAACGATGTTGTTCTTTTTCGACTGGAAGGCCAACGGGCAGTCAAGCCGGCGGAATCGCTCTCCGGGAACGTTTTCGGTTCCACGTGAGAGGATGCGGTAAAACACTTGCTCCAAAGAATTGTCTTCATTGCGACCTCTTGCTTCTGCTACAACTGGCAGGTGGGTTTCGCCATGAGACTCCATGAAATGGAGCAGGTTCTCCATGGTAAACTCCAGCGCCAGATCGTATGGATTGGTGGCTTCGGTACCGTGCCTGTCTACATGGGCCGATTTCCGGATGGCAGTCACAAACAAAGTGAATGGCAAGGTTTCCATCAATTCCGAAATCTCGGTTATGAACCGTGTGCGCACTTGGGCATTGAGCAAAATCGAAAACGGCCCCTGTGCCAAACGAATATCACGACTGTGGAGGTTGATACCCTCATGATTCCAATAGCGGAGCTTGAAGGCGTTCATTTTAGGCAAGATCTCGTCCTGATAGGCCTCTCTCTCGACCACCACCATAGCGAGCACGAAAAGAGGGAAGTCCGGGTCGATCTTCGTCAGCGAGTGGTCACCGCATTCATCGAAGAAGGCGATGAATCGGGAAGGTGGGAGGACGCCAACGGAACTGGAAAGATGGGCCATGTTGAAAAAGGAATCTGGCACATTGCCCCTTCAGATGACAGGGGCTTTTTTCAACACCTCAACAACGATCCTGAGCAGGGGATTTGGTCAAGGGATGCGCCGGGTAATCGGGCCATTCGTGCAAGGCGAAGGAGGATGCCCTCATCTGGAATCTCTGCACCATGCTCCCATCTTCGTAAACGCTGGTGGATGACCCCAAGCAAATTTGCGAGATGCTTCTGATCCATGCCTTGGTACCGGCGGGTTTTGAGGACAAGATCGGCAGCGGTTTCAAGACTGAATGGGTAGTAGCCAAGGAATGAAAGGATACCAGGCCATTCCGACACGACAGGCTGCCGCTCATCACGTTCCCAGCGGTCGTAAACCTCTCGCAAGTTGCCGAGCTGGCTTGCCACGTCTTCCTGACGCAAGTTCAAGGCAAGCCTCCGGTTGCGAAGGTGCTCGCCGAGCGTTTGAGGGGCGAGAATTATTCCTTTCTTGTTGAGAATGAAAGCTCTGAATGATTCCTGGTTCACTTTGAGCGTGAAAAAAGCAAAATGGCAAAATAGGGTGATACGTATTTCGAATGATCGACCGGCCGGTGCTTCCGTCCTCGCGGCGGGCGAAGTGGCTTACACTCGGCAATCCATCCGCGCCAAAAGAATCACGCGTTCGCATTCGGCGTAGAGGTCGCTAAGCGCGGCAGGATCCGCGGCTGACTGGCTGGTCATGACTTGACGCACGGCTGCGGGCCAGAGTTCAAACCAGGGACGCAGGATCGTGGCAGCTTCTTCCGTGGGGAGCGGTAGCCTTTGCTTCACGGCGAGAATGCTGCATGCCTGAAGCAGAGCGGCGGACAGGGGCGAAAGGACGTCTTCGTACAATTCGGCTGCCAAGAGGGCCTTGGCGACTTTGTGGCGGTGTTCCAGCTTGGGAAGGAGATCGGCAATTTGCTGCTTTTGCAGGTCGGAGAGACCGGCGTTCGCATTGGTGGTGGTGGGGCCTGCCATGATGCCGTCGAGAGGACGGCTGGCTCGTTCGCTGCGCTGGACGAGGCCTGCGGCCTGCATCGCTTCCAGTGCATCGACGGTCGCGCGATCCAAAACGAGGAGGCGGGTGGGTTCATCAGCGGCCTGATCGGCGAAGAGTTTTTGATGCAGCGCCTCCAGTCTCGGACGCCACTGGGCGGCATCGTGATCAACAATGATGGTGATGGTGCTGCCAGGCTCCTGCGCGGCAAAACGTTCTTCGCAGGAGATGAGGTGGGTGCCGAGCAGGCGCATGCTCTCGTGGGCGAGAGCCTGCGGACGATCCGCAGGCAGAGGCGGCGAGGGTGGCTGTTTTGTATCCGGCTCTGTGGAGAGGATCACCTGGAGGCGGTTCATGAAGGACTGCCCGCCACCTTTGAGGCTGACGGTATCGACGTTGCCACGCAGATCGAGCACACCGTCTGAGAGCCCTTTCTTCATGGCCAGCGTTTCCAGCATGCCATGTTCGATGGAGTTTTCCGTGACGAGATTGATGACGGTCACGGGCCGGGTCTGGTGCTTTCTCCAGGCACGCGCGATGCGCTGCTCCAGCTTCGCCGGGTTCCAGGGCAGGTCGCAGTTGATCACCACACTGGCATTCTGCAGGTTCAGGCCCGTGCCGCCGCTTTCGGTGCAGAGGAGCACACGGCATTCGGGATCCTGCTTGAAGGCGAGAATCTCCGCGCGGCGGCGCTTCTGGCTGATCTGTCCGGTATGGACGGCGTGGGATATTTTCATCTCGCCGAGCAGGCCGCGCACCAGATCCAGCATGCGCACCCATTCCGAGAAGATGATGACTTTCACCCCACGCTCGGCCAGGCAGTCTTCGAGGATGCTGCGTAGCTCATCGAGCTTCGGGCACGCACGCATTTCAGGGTCGAGAATATGGACGCTGTCGCAGATCATCCTCATCTTGGCCAGGTTCATCATGAGGCGGTCATGCTCCTGCTTGCGCAAAGGCCGGCGCTTGGCGATGGAGGCGAGCTGGGCGACTTCCGAGCGCGGATTTTCGTACGCGGCGGCCTGCTCCTCGGTCATCGGCACAAAGCGGTTCTCGTCCGTGCGGCCGGGCAGCTCATCCTCGACTTCGTCCTTGCGGCGGCGCAGCATCAGCGGGCGTACGCGCTCGTGCAGTTCGCGCAGATTGCGATAGCCCTTGGGGCGCCCTTTTCGTCCAGATCGTAAAACTGGCGGTTGAACTGGAAGAGGGAGCTGAACACTTCGGGATCGAGAAAATCCACGAGGGAGTAGAGTTCATCGATGCGGTTCTCCAACGGAGTGCCGGTGAGAACAAAAGCGTAAGGCGCATTCAGAAGCTTGATGCTGCGTGCCGTGCCGGAGGCCCAGTTTTTGATTCGCTGCGCCTCATCGAGCACCACGATGTCCGGGGCAAGGCGCTCGTTGATGTCGAGCACGTCGGAGCGCACCTGCTCGTAATTCATGAGGGTAAAAAAGGGCGCGCTGTGATGGTAGTGCTTGTTGCGCTGCGTGCGGCCGCCGTAAATGATCTGGAAGTCGAGTGTCGTGAACTTGCGGATCTGCTCCTCCCACTCGGTCTTCAATGAGGCAGGGGTGACCACCAGCACGCGGCGGGCCTTTCCCAGACGGTGCAGCAGGGCGCAGGCGGAGATGGCTTGGATGGTCTTGCCGAGACCCATCTCATCTGCCAGCAAGGCACGCCCTTTGAAAGCGAGGTGAAGCATCCCATCGCGCTGATAGGGATACAGCGGCATGAGAGTGACCTGCGGCGGCTCCGCCCCGTTCACGATGGCCTGCTCATAGTCCCGCCGCAGAGTGATGCGCTCCCTGGCTGATCGGCGGCGCTCCAGCCACCGGGGAATGAAGTTGGAAATGCGCACCGCGCTGCCCGAAGTGGTGGAGAGCAATTCATGGGCGTCCTCGGGTGTCCACTCGGGAGAAAGCGTGCCGTGCTTGAGAAACAAATGCCGCATGGCCACAGGGAGGCGTTTGCGTGCACCGAGCAGTAGAAAAGTCTCCCGCGTGGAGGACAGCACGATTTCAGCGCGATCCGATCCCGCTTCACAAGCCGCATCCCAGTTTTTCCCCAGACGTTTTTGCAACTGCCACAGCACCGCCTCAATGTGCTTGCAGGTGCCGAGGCCGTTGATGCGGTAATCTCTGCAGTCGCACGAAAAACACCGTGCCCTTACATCATGGATCTGCACGACATAGGGCAGGCCGCTGGTGGAGGTGACACGGAAATCGGAGAAAAGAGGGCGCTCTGGCAGCAGGTTTGAGACTTTCATCGCCTCTTCGCGCGCACGCAGCCGACGGCGGTTGATCTCGTCTTCATCCGTGGTGCGCCAGTCGCCTTCAGGTGGCACGGAAAGCTCTTCCGAAGGGGTTTCTGCTGCCGGGCACCTCCGGCTTCAATCGGTGCCAGCTTGTCCTTGCGGGATGCCACTTGCATGGGAGAAGTCGGCCCCATGCCCTCCCCGATCCGCCCCTGGTACTGGCCTGAACGTGGCCAGCCTGAACGCACCGAGCCTTTCACCTGGATCGTGGAAGGGGTGATCGCGGCTTCGTGGTGGCCGGATCCGTATGTGTTTGATCTTTATGATGAGCATGGCATCCGGGCGGTGGTGAACTGCTGCGAGTTTGACAACCGCAAGGACGTGCCGCCGCAGTTTGCCTACCACCACATCCATGTGCCGGACTACGGCGTGCCCACGGATGAGCAGATGGAGCGCTTCATGACGCTGATGGATGCGCACCAAGCTAAACGCGAACCCGTGGTGGTGCACTGTGTCGCAGGCTGCGGGCGGACGGGGCAGTTCATCGTGGCCTGGTGCGCCAGGGCGGGCTTCATCCCCGCAGGCAGCGATCCTGTGCAGTGGATCCGTGCCCGCCGGAAGTGCTGCCTGGAAACCCGCGAGCAGAGTGAGTGTGCGAAGCGGTGGATGAACAAGCACCGGCTCAAATGAGGCTGGCATTAGGACGATGCCGCCGAGCGGTACCCCCGAAAACTCGTGGGTCGCGCAAACAGACAGTTTGGGCTGCGTTTTAAGCTGACCTTCCATGATGCGTTTCGTTTTCAGCCTTCCAGCCATTTTCATTGCCAGCCTGAGTCTTCGTGCCGCGGAGCCGTTTGACGCTTTTTTGGAGAAGCACTGCATCAGTTGCCATGGACCCAAGAAGGAGAAGGGGGATCTGCGGATCGACCAGCTCTCGCGCGACTTTAAGCTGGGTGCGGATTCGCATCATTGGGCGGAGATGATCGAGCAGGTGAATTCGGGCGAGATGCCGCCGAAAAAAGAGAAGCAGCCGACGCAGGAGGAGATCGCGGCGTTTGTCGGGAGTCTCGATGCGAAGCTCAAGGAAGGGCGCGCGGCGCGCATGGCGGCGCGACCGGCGGTGGCGCATTATCGTCTGAGCCGGAAGGAGTACCAAAACACGGTGTATGATCTGCTGGGCGTGCGCTACGATCCCACGAAGCCGGGGGAGCTGAATGAAGACACGCGGTGGCACGGATTTGAGCGCATTGGCTCGGAGCTGACGCTTTCGCCCTCGCATGTGGATCGCTTTTACCGCGCCGCGGGCACGGTGCTGGACCGCGCTTTTCCAGCCACGTCTGTCGCGGCACGCAAAGTGCGCAAGACGGCGGTGGAGCTGCGCTACAATGGCGGGAAGGAGCAGCAGTCGGCGCTGGACCGGTTTGGCATCAAGCGGCCGCTGCGTTACCTGCTCTTTCCCGGCACGGTGCAGAATGCGCTTTCGTCCAACTGGTTTGGCAGGACAGGGCCGGAGGACAGCGGGCTGTACAAAGTGCGCATTCAGGCCAGCGGAATTCGTCCGCCTGGCGGCCAGCCTGCGCATCTGAGCATCGGCAAAAAGACGGGGGAAGAAACGGTGGATGGTCTCATTGAGTTTGATCTCACGGCACCGGAGGACAGCCCGAAGGTGTATGAATTTGAGGTGTTTCTGGAGATGCCCGCGACGCTGGACTTCTGCGTGGTGGCCACCGATGTGGTGGACCGCCGGAGTGGTGCGGCTTTCCGCAATGCGCTCTCCAGCCGGGGCGGGTACATCTTCACGCATAGCAGCGAGACGCTGCTGCTGAACCCGAACGCTCCACAAATGTTTGATGACAAGGGGAACGGCCTTTTCTCGACGGTGCTCCTGGACTGGATCGAATGGGAGGGGCCGCTGGAAACCGATGCGGAAAAGTCCCGTCGCGCGGGGTTGGTGCCTGCCGATGATGCGGCGCCCGAGGTGGTGGCGGAGCATCTGCAGCGCTTCGCTGAGCGCGCGTGGCGGAGGCCGGTCAAGGTTGATGAGTTGGCGGAGTATCTGCAATCCTACCGTGCTGAGCGTGAAGCGGGGGAAAAGATGGCCGATGCCTATCGCGTGGCGATGCAGGGTGTGCTGACCTCGCGAAACTTCCTCTATCTGGTGGAAGGCGATCCTGTGGCCCGCGAAAGCCTCAATGAATGGGAGTTGGCGACGCGGCTGTCATATTTTCTGTGGAGCTCGATGCCGGATGAGGCTCTCGTTGCCGCAGCCAAAGGTGGCACACTGCATGAAGAGGGATTGAAGAAAGAGGTGGAGCGAATGCTGAAGGACAGCCGGATTAACCACTTCATCGATGATTTCTCCCGGCAGTGGTTGCAACTGCACCGCGTGGGCATGTTCCCGCCAGACAAGAAGCTCTACCCGAACTACGATGCGTGGTTGGAGACGAGCATGCAGGAAGAGCCGGTGGAGTTCTTCCGCGAGATGCTGGTGAAGAACCTGCCCATGGCAGGCTTCCTCGATTCAAACTGGACCATGGCCAATCCGCGGCTTTGCGATTTCTATGGACTGCCGGAGCCAAAGGAGAGCAGCTTTCAGCGCGTCTCTCTCAAGCCCGAGGATCATCGCGGGGGTCTGCTCACGATGGGCGCTTCGCTCGGCCTGACTTCGGACGGCACGCGTCATCGTCCGGTACATCGTGGCGTCTGGCTCAGTGAGGTGATTTTGGGCAAGACCCCGCCGCCACCGCCAGCCAATGTGCCTGCGATCGAGCCCAATGCGCCGACGAGCGCCAAGGCAACCCTCCGTGAGAAGCTGGAGGCGCACCGCGACAACGTGAACTGCGCCTCCTGCCACGCAAAGATCGATCCCCTGGGCATCGCATGGGATAACTACGATGCCATCGGCCAATGGCGCACGCGTGAGAAGGTCGCGGCGGGAACCGGTGAAGACCCGCTCGTCAATCCCAGCGGCGAAATGCCCGATGGGCGTCCCTTCAAAGATGCCAACGATTTCAAACACCTCTTGATTGAGGACCACGACAAGTTCGTGCGAGCCTTCATCGAACACCTCTGCACCTACGGCCTGCGCCGGGTGCTCACGGTGGATGATGAAGACGACATCAAGGCCATCGCGGCGGAAGCGAAGAAGACCCAAGTCGGAGTCAAAGACATTGTCCGCGCCGTTGCCCTTTCCAACCTCATGCGCAAACGTTGAACAGCCCACTACAAATCTTATGAGCAACTACCTATCCCAATCCTGGCTGATCGACCGCCGCCACGCTCTCAAGGCGCTGGGCAGTTTCATCTCTTTGCCGATGCTTGAATGCATGGTGCCTCTGCGGGCGGCAGAGAAAGCCATTGTCCCGCCGAAGCGCAGCGCTTTCATCTATCTTGCGAACGGTGTGCATTCGCTCAACTACCAGATTACGAAGCCGGGGAAGGACTATCAGTTTTCCCGTTCGCTCAAGCCGCTGGAGAAGCACCGCGATGTCATCACGCCGATCAGTGGTCTGCATCATCCGGGAAGCCTCAGCCATCACCACAATTGCATCAATATCTGGCTGACGGGAGGCAAGCTGGGGCCTTCGGATCGCAACACGATCTCGGTGGACCAGAAGATGGCGGAGATCACCGCGCAGCACACGCGCTATCCGTCGCTGGAGGTCGCGATCACCCAGGAATCGCTCGCCTGGACGGCGGACGGGGTGCGGCTGCCGGCCATGCGGCGCTGCAGTGAGATCTTTGCGTCCATGTTTGCAGAGCCGAAGGGCGGCATCGCAGCGCAGCGGCGGGCCCTGCGCCGGAAGGGCAGCGTGCTGGATGACAACCTCGCTGAAGTGCGGCGGATGGAGAAAAAGATGGGCAACGAGGACAAAGGGCGCATGGAGCAATATCTCACCTCCGTGCGCGAGGCGGAAATCCGCACGCGGCGCGCTGATGCGTGGCTGGATACACCGCTGCCTGTCATCTCAGAGGCTGATCGCACACGCACCAATCGCGACATCCCCGACACAAAGGCGGGTGATTATTTCCGCACGGTCTATGACCTGATGGTGCTGGCGTTTCAGACAGATGTGACACGCGTGGCCACCTTCAGCCTGGGTGGGGAAGGGCAGGCGATTTCCATTCCGGAAATTGGCATCACGGAGTCGCGCCATCAGCTCAGCCATCATGGCGGTGATCTGGGCTACATGGAAAAGCTCACCAACTACGACACCTTTGCCATCGAGCAGTACAGCTACTTCCTCACCCGGCTGGCGGAGACGAAGGATCTGAATGGTCAGTCGTTGCTCGGCTCCACCATGTCTCTCTTCGGCAGCGGCATGTCCTACGGGCACAGCCACGGCAATGCAAACCTCCCGCTGGTGTTCGCCGGTGGCTCGGATCTCGGCCTGAAGCATGGCAGCCATCTCGACTTCAACCTGAAGGCCGCGGCATTCCAAGGCTATGCTCTCGGTGCTGACGGCGGGCTCACCACCGCGCACTATCAGACCTGCAGCCGACCGGTGAACACCGACGCGCACATGAGCAACCTGCTGCTCCTCATGGCCCAGCGCATGGGCGTGGAGACGGACACGTTTGGAGACAGCAACCAGGTGATCGCACTCTGATGAAAAACGTTCTTGGTTCTTTGTTCTTGGTTCTCGGTTTGTGTGTCAGCGCAGAGGAGCCGTATCGCCCCGAAGCCGGGAAGTTTCCTGCTTTGGAAAAGGCGCACACCTACCGGGGTGAGCTCGTGTTTGTGGACCATGCGAACCGCCGTGGCAGCGTGCGGGTGCAGGGTGAGGGCGGTACTTATTTCCGCAATGCGCCGCAACCTTTCGCGATGCTGCCCTATGGCATCGTGCGCTATCATGGCGCGCCGGCGGATCTGCGGGACGTGCCGCTGGGCACTGTGATGCGCGTGCGTGCCTTCCTGCCGCCCGATCCGAAGATCTCCGCGGTGCCGGTGCTGCCGGTCGATAACAAGGACAAGATCGCGGGCTACAGCGGCACCGGGGTCGCACCGGCCGAGAACCATGTGCTTCTCCTGGAAGACGAACCCAGTTATTGCCAGCATGAGGGGCTGGTCTGGAAGCTCAAGGAACTGGAGCTCAAGAACAACGAGGGGATGATGACCGCCAGCCTCGAACCGAAGGAGGGGGGAGACGGCAAAGCCAGTGAGGAAAAGCTGACCTTCGATGCGGCCACGCGTTTCTGGCGCGGGAAGGAATGCCTCATGCTCGCCGACTTGATCGCGGAAGGAACGTGGCCCAAGGAAGGAAAGAAATCCCTGGGTGGTCAGGCCGCGCTGCTTGGCATTACCTGGAAGCCTACGCCGGATGGTGTGTTTGCCCGCTTCCACATCTCGGATGTCTGGCTGGATGATGCCTCCATGCAGCGAGCGGCGCAGATTCAAACCGAGACGCACAAGGCCTTCATCCGCAGCCGGTGGATGCCCGCATGGGTGGATCATGTGGAGTACGGCAAGTTCGGCCATGCGACGGTGACGGCGACCTTGTTTGGGGGCATGGATCCCAGCCTTTACGCCGATTTTCAGAAAGGCGGCCAGGTGCTGATGAATGGTGCCGAAAACACCCTGAAGCATGCAGGCGGCGGCTACGGCCCTGCACACATGGCCTCAAAGGGCACGGTGCTTGAAGTCACGAAGGCATCCGGGGAGCCGCCGCTGGGCAGCAGCGGCATTCAGATCCGGTTTGAGACTGATCTCGTCATCGAAGGCATTCGCCCCACACGAGTCGTGCGCGTGCGCCCGACGACGTGGCCGCAGGTGCAGGTGCCACGGGAGGAATATCTGGGCGATGGCAACTTCAGCCATGAGGATCGCTTTCCGACACCGTCCATCTTTCCCAAGTACTGAGGATGAAGACCGTCATCCTCTTGCTCGCCGTCTTGGGCGGCATCTTCACCACCGCAGCGGAGGAGCCGTTTCGGCCTGAGGCGGGGAAGTTTCCTGCTTTGGAGAAGGCGCATGCCTACCGGGGTGAACTGGTGTTTGTGGATCATGCGAACCGCCGCGGCAGCCTGCGGGTGCAGGGAAACGGAGTGTTTCGCCGGAATGATCCGCAGCCGTTTGCCATGCTACCTTATGGCATGATCTGCTATCATGGTGCTCCGGCGGATCTGCGGGACATTCCGCTCGGGACGGTGATGCACGTCCGGGCCTTTCTGCCTCCCGATCCCAAAATCTCAGCCGTTCCTGTGCTGCCGGTCAACAACAAGGAGAAAGACGCGGACCACCGGCGTGGCGTCGGTGTGGCGCCTGCTGAGAATCATGTGCTTCTTCTGGAGGACGAGCCGAGCCACTGCCTGCGCGAAGGCAAGGTGTGGAAACTGAAGGAGGTGGACCTCAAGAACAACGCGGGCCTGATCACGGCCAGATGTGAAGCGAAGTCAGGTGGTGACGGCAAGGCGGATGAAGAAACGCTGAACTTCGATGCCGCCACCCGCATCTGGCGCGGGCGCGAATGCCTGACGCCAGAAGAGCTGGTCGCCGAGGGAGCCTGGCCTGCCAGCGGGAAGAAATCTCTCGGAGGGCAGGGCTCCTTGCTCGGGATCACGTGGAAGCCGACGGAGGGCGGTGTGTTCACCCGCTTCCACATCTCGGACATCTGGCTGGATGACGCCGCGATGCAGCGAGCCGCACATCAGCAGACGGAGACGCACAAGGCGTTCATTCGCAGCCGCTGGATGCCCGCCTGGGTGGATGCCGTCGAGTATGGCAAGTTTGGCCGTGCGACGGTGACGGTGACTTTGTTTGGCGGCATGGACGCCTCTCTCTACGCCGAATTTGAGAAAGACCGGCCGGTGTGGGTGAATGGAGTGGAGAACACGCTGAAGCATACGGAAGGGGGCACCGCAGGGCCCACGCAAATGGCCTCGAAAGGCTCCGTTCGTGACATAGCGAAGACGCCCGGGGAGCCTCCGCTGGGCAGCAGCGGCATCCAGATCCGGTTTGAGACGGATTTGATTACCGAAGGGATTCGGCCCACACGGATCATCCGCATTCGTCCCGCGAACTGGCCGGATGTGCACCTGCCTCGGGAGGAGTATCTCGACAGTGGAAAATTCAGCCACGAAGACCGCTTCCCGACGCCTGCCATCTTTCCCACGTATTGATGGGCTGCGTCATAAAAAAGCCTCTGGACCGCAACAGAGCAGTCCAGAGGCATGATGTGCTTCTTTATGCCAGCTTGTAGCAGTCGGCCCACTCGGCGCGCGGAGCCGGGCCTGAGAGGCGGGCGTTGGCGGCGTCGTTGTTGACGAAGCGCTTGGTGGCGGGATCGAACTGAAGATCGACGTTCAGATACTCGGCGATGGTGCCGAGGTTCAGCACCTGGGTGAGCGCGCCGCCGACGCTGAAGGGGGACTCGGTTTTGCCGTTGCCCATGCAGGCCTGAATGAAGCTCTGGAAGTGATTGTACTTCGGCGGATGCAGGGCCATGGCGTCCTTGAACTCCACCATCTTGGAGCGGGGATAGACGAGGGAATGGCGGTCGTGGGAGCCGCGCTGCACAAGGTAGTCGCCCTGCTTGCGATGGAGGAGGGAACCTGTCGCTCCGGGATTGGGGATCACGATTTTGCCGTCTGCGTCGGGATCGCCGAATTTTTCCGGGATCTCGATCTTGGTGTCGCCGCCGGCTTTCCAGTGCAGCTCCACGGCGGGGAGTTTTTCGCCACGGGCGGGGAATTCAAAGCGAATATCGGAGCTCAGCGGATAGGCGATCTGGTTGTAGTCGGCGAGGGCGATGGGTGTGATGCGTGTGGGCAGGCCGAGCTTGAGGTGGTCGTGGACGAAGTCGATGATGTGCGCGCCCCAGTCGCCAAACATGCCGCCGCCATAGAGGTGGAAGCCGCGCCAGTTGAAGGGATGGTACATCTTGCTGAAAGGCTTCATCTCCTGCGGGCCGCACCAGAGGTCCCAGTTGAGAGATTCGGGCTTCGGCTCCTCGGGCGGATAGCCTTTGACGAGCGCACGCTCGGCTGCGTTCATGAACCACAGAGAAGGCGACTTCCAGGCGTCGATCTTCACGATGTCATCGACGATGCCTGCGGCGAGCATCTGCTTGAACTGCTCCGCTCCGGCGGAGGTGTGGCCCTGATTGCCCATCTGGGTGACGACGTTGAACTTCTTCTCCGCGCGCATGAGGATCTCCGCCTCTTCAAAGGTGTGCGTGAGCGGCTTTTCCACATACACGTGCTTGCCGCGTGCCATCGCATGAATGGCAGCGGTGAAGTGGGTGTGGTCGGGGGTGACCACGCTGACGGCGTCAATGTCGCCGCCCATCTTGTCGAGCATCTCGCGGAAGTCGGTGAAGTGCTTCGCTTCGGGGAAGGCCTTCAGATTCTTCTCTGTCTTCGCGGTGACGAAATCGACGTCCGTGAATGCCACGGGAACTGCCGCGCCACCCTCCGTGAGTCCGGGGATGACGCTGCCTGCGCGTCCGCCCACACCGACACATCCCAGATTGATGCGCTTGCTGGGCGGCAGCTTGGGATTGTCCGCCGCACGTGCGCTGGTGAGGTAGGCAGGGATGAAGTTGAAACCAAGTCCCGCGGCGAGGGTTTGTTTGACGAAGCTGCGGCGGGAGGGGCTGGGGGTGTTTTCAGGTGGGTTCATGGTTCGGAAAAGAGATCAGATTATCAGGCTAGATGTCTGTCTGAAAAAATGCCAGCGTGAAAAGCATTCTTATGCGCCGGATGCGCTGCCGGAGAGCCCGGCCAAATCAACGCAGAAATGAGGCGCTCTTCCGCTCTTATGAACGATCCCGTCCGTTGCGGCGTCCGCGTCTGGCGAGCTCCTCCAGCTCATCTGATGAAACAAAGAGTCCCTGGGCTCTTTGCACGCCCCGCCCCAGGTCGCAGAGGAGGTCCCCACGGCCAAGCAATTTTTCCGCCCCCGGCTCGTCCAGCACAATCTGGGAGTTTATTGCGTTGGTGACCCGCAGGCACACCTTCACGGGAAGATTGGCTTTGATGAGTCCGGTGACAATTTTGTTGTCCGGACGCTGGGTGGCCAGGATGAGATGGATGCCGGCTGCGCGGCCTTTGCCGGCCAGGCGCGAAACCGCGGATTCGAACTGCTTTTTTTCGTCACGGCCCGCGAGGATCAAATCCGCAAATTCATCAAAAAGGATGATCCAGAATGGCAGGTCGGTTTTTCCGGCGTCGCGGCGCTCCCGCAGGTTGCTGAAGCGCTCCTTGGCCAGGATGCTGTAGCGACGATCCATCTCCGCAACAGCGTCTTCCAAAAAATCGAGCGAGGCCTGGATATCCGTCATCAGTGGCCGGAGCAGATGCGGCGACTTTTCCAGGCTGGTAAAAGTCAGCAGCTTCGGATCAGTCAATGCAAGGCGAAGGCTTTCCGGGGTGCTGCGGTGCATCAGGCTCGCCACCACGCTTTTAAGCCATTCGCTCTTGCCGCTGCCCGAAGCGCCGGCCACCAGGGCATGACACATGGATGAATCACTCAAGTCGGCGGTGAGGACCGATCCATCCACTGCAACTCCAACCGGAAAAGCGAGCGGTCCGCCTTTGAATTGATCCATTACATCACGCCAGAGCACAGTTTCGGGCTTCTGCCTGGGAATGTCCACTGTGACACCAGCGGCGGCAGGCTCGATTCGAGGCGCTTGGGCAAGCTTCAGCGCCACCTGCAAATCCTCCGCACGATTGGCGAGTGAGACGACCTTCACACCGCTCGCTGGTTGCAGGGTGTATCTGACCAATTGCGGCCCCTCCTGGCGTCCTGTCATCACGACGGGCAGTCCGAAAGAGCCAAAACAGGAGGTGATTTTATCAGCCGTGTCATCATCGTCTTGAACATTCGGTTCGTGCTTCGGAGGGGGCTTGGCGGCAGCCAATGGCTGCCGCCTGTCCGTGGCGATCTCTGTGAGAACGGGCAGCACAAGGTCGTCGAAAATCCCGGTCAGGTCCTCTGCCGGCACCTCGATCACCTCCAATTCCGGCAGATAGTATTCGAGCGCTGCGTGGAATTCGAGTCCCGGCTCGGCGCGCGCCAGAAGCCCTGCATAAATGGCCAGTTGCACGAGGTCGTGCTTCAAATTTGCTCCCCGGGAGAGCTTGTAGTCCACAATCTGGATTCCGTGTTTGGGATGCAAACGCAGGCCGTCGAGAATCCCGGAAACAAACACCGTGCGGGTTCCAAAGTTGAACGGAACATCTTTCACGGCATGTTCCTGGCCAAGGAAGAGATCCCTCCATCCGGAAAAGTTTCTCATGGACAGGCGCATTCCTGAAATGTTTCTGCAAAACGCCTGAAGCGCGCTGCTCAAATAGACTGCCCTCTCGACCTGGCCTTTGGCCATGAGGGCGTCAAGCTTCGGCTCCCCGAAGCGCCGGTACAGTTCCTGCCACAGCGCGACCTCATCAGCCACCCCGGTGGCGGCCCGGTCTTCGACAAGCCAGCCAGTGAAACGCTCTACAATGCCATGAAAGAGCGATCCTCCGGAGGGCTGGGCTCCGGGTGCAGTCAGGTGCCTGGTGGACGGATTTTCGCCTGCGAGCCAGCTCTCCCTCCACTCCGGGTCTAGGCAGGCGAATTTTAGCTGCGTGACAGTGATGGAGAGGACGTCCATTTCAGGGCGGTGGCTTGTGTTGTGGCGAAGATCCTGACCTCGGGCATTTGCTGGCATGCAGCAAGAACATCTTCGACTGACGCGGGATCAGGCAGCATTGCGACGAGCTGGTCGAGGCTAAGAAACAACCGTGCGGAAAGCACTGAACGAATCCGCTCCTCCAGGTCGGGAGGCCGCATTGGTGGCGGAGGGGACGGAGCAGGCGGGGCCCCCTCCTTTGACAAGCGTTTCCACCAAGGCTGAAGCCTGGTCCGCACAAAAGCGAGCGTTGCATCCCGGGAGAAGGGTATGTTGCCCTCCATTGAATTGGCAAACAACTCGTAGGCCGCCACCACGATTTCCCAGTCCTGTCTGGCCATGCATTCGACCAAGAACCAATGCTTTTCGGCTTCGAATCGTGGTCGCAAAACCTTCCAGCCGTCACCTGGGATTTTGCGCTGCTCCGGTGTGCGCAAGAAGAGCACTCTCAGTGACAGGCTTTGACTGGTGGCGTGCTGCTTCTGCCGGTCGGCTTCGCGCAAAATCGCCTCCCATCGTTTCCAGTTGGAGGAGTCCTCAAAACCCAGCAAAATGGCTGTGTGGAGTGATTTCCAGCATGAGGCAAAGTATCCTTTCTGACTCTTGTGTGGCTGCACGGTGAACTCGGCTAGTGCTCCGCCTGCACATTCGCGGCTCACGCTCCAGCGCAGAACTTGCGCGTCGAAATCGAGCCGGCCAGCCTTCGAACGGACATCATGCAGCGCCTGCTGAAAGCAGTCCTCCAAGCTGAGCTCTGCCGTCCCACCCGTTTGTGCCGTCAGTTCGCCAAAGTGACTGGCGCACTGGCGAAGGAATTGCCGGACACTGCAGGTAGGCTTGCTTTGGAAGAACTTTTCCAGCCAAGTGCCGGTGACGAACCGGTCCACCTCGTCCGATGCCACGTCACAGTTACGCAGGCGACTCCGTGCGAGCTCCTCCGCCTGCTGCCTGTCGATCCCAGAAAGCTGTATGCCTGGGTCTGTAATGCGCGCGAGATGGGCATCCTCAATGAATTGACAGATTTTCTCCCACGGGGTGAGATTGGCTGTGACAACCAGCAGGTGATTAAGCCCGCAGGCCACCAGTTGCTCGACAACCCGTCCGAACTCGGCGGCGGCTTCGGGCCTGCCAGTCATCATTTCACTTTGGTCAAAGCACAGCACGAAGGGCCGGTAAAAGCCCGAGAGTGCCAGGAGATCCATCACCCTTGCCTTCGCCGCTTCGTTGCGCGCCGCCGCCGTTTCCTCAATCGAAGGGATTTCCGCCGGCTGCAGCCCGGTCTCTTCCGCCTCATCCTCGGACATTCCCTCGCCCTTGATCCATTCAAGGCAGGCGGCGCGCTGCATGGTGTTCCCATAGGCATACCAAAAAAGCACCTTGAGCCATGCTGCTCGCCGTGCGCTCAGTTCCACTCCCGATTTCTCCAATTCATCAGACATGGGCCGCAGCAGTTCCCCGGCAAATTGCTGGCGCATCCAGGAGGCAAGATAGTGATCTGAAGCGCCATGGCCAAATGCCTTCAGCGGGTTCATGCGCAACTCCCGCGCACGGAGCTCCGGCTCATCGCATGCAGCGGCTCCTGACTCGATGAGTCCCGCGAGCAGATGCGCGAGCACGCCGTGGGCGAAGGCATCCAGCTGAGTAAATTCGCCGGGCGCCTGTGCGGTACGCTCCGGATTTTCCGGCCGGTGCAATTCCTGCACCATCTTGAGCAAGACCGAGCGCCATGATGAATCAGGATCCTGAAAAGGCCGGAGATAAATGCGCGTCGCACGATCCGCGAGTTTGTGAAACAAGCGCCCGAGAAGATGCGACTTGCCGTAGCCTGGTTCCGCGGAGATTACCAGTTGAGCTTTCAGGTGCAGAGGCTTTAAACGCGGTGGCGACTTCGCCTCAAGCCGGGCAAACTGGTTGACGAGGTTGATCAAGGCGTGGTCGTTTAGTCCGGAGACTGCGGGTTCCGCCTCGCGCGGCTCATAGACGATATTGTCCTCAAACGGATTGATCGGAAGCTGGGCAAGAGTGAAAGACATGGCCGAAAAGGTCGCGGAAACTAAAGAAATCGAATTCGGACGTGCGGCTGCCCGTCGATTTGAATCGCCGCAGCCTTCTCATCTTCGCCAGCAAGGGACCAGTCCCCGCGTGTGGGTGCGATCCTGCCCTCCCGGCTTTGGTTCAGAAGCCATGGTTTAAGTGTATCAAGCTGGACTCCAGACCGTTGCTGCAAATCGGAGATGCGCACATCGGCATAGCCCGCCTCCTGAACCAAAGAGTCGTAGGCCTGCCGGATCACTCCCTCATCAATCAGATGATCCGCTTCAGCAGTTTTTGTGGGGGGCTCTGCGTCATTCAGATTCAGACAGCTCCGAATTGATGCGCTGTGAAGATAATACCGCGATCTCCCACGCTGTACGGAAATCAGCTTTTTGTCCTGGATGAGACGTTTGATCGCTTCAGGCACTGCCTTTTTCACCGCTCCCACACAGCCCCGCTCCAGCTCCTTGCTCAAAAACAGCACCGCTTTGCCCGGCATTGCCTTCTTTTCCAGCAAGGCATAGGCCAGCTCGAGTGGACGATAGTGCTTTGCCAGCACATACAGTGTCTTTTTGCTCGTCCCCAGATTCATGACAGCCCTTTCCGAAACCAACCTGGCGAAGACCTTGTTTGCTGAGCCGCTTATTTTTGTGAGCGAGGATTTGGTCAAGCCTGTGTCTCCCGCTGCCTCAAGTTTGGCGAGGATTAAGTCCTCGATCTCAGATTCGCTCATGGTCGTTTGTTATAGAGTGCTGTCTGGAATATTCATCTAGAAAGTTCTTGCCAAGAAATTAAAAAGTTCGCGAAGAATGGGGCGCGGCCACTGAGGCGGGTAAGTCTTTCCGCGCCAGAAGGATCACCCTTTCGCATTCGGCGCACAGCGCGTTAAGCGTGGATGAATCAGCAGGGGGCGGGTTCTCCAGGGCTCGACGCACGGACTCGGGCCAGAGGCCGATCCAGGGACGCTAAGTCATGGAGCTTGCCTCAGCGGGGAGCGGCAGCATCTGCCGTACAGCGAGGACGCCGCATGCGTGCGGCAGGGCCGCGGACAGGGGAGCAAATGGCGGCTCTCTTGTGCGAGAGCTTGTGGGCGGTCGGCAACACGATCTCGGCGAGGTCCGAACCTTCGGCACAAGCCTGCTCCCAGCTTTTTCCAAGGCGTTTTTGCAACTGCGAGAGCACGGACTCAATGTGCATGCATGTGCCCAGCCCATTGATTCGTCAGTCGATGCACGTGCATGAAAAATATCGTGCGCGCACATCATGAATCTGAACAATGTACGGCAGGCCGCTCGTGGACGTCACACGGAAGTCGGAGAAGAAGGGGCGCTCTGGCAGCAGGTTTGAGACCTTCATCGCCTCCTCGCGCGCCCGCAGCCGGCGACGGTTGATTTGGTCTTCATCCGTCGTGTGCCAGTCGCCCTCTGGCGGAACGGAACGATCCTCCGGCCCGCTTTTTCCTGAGGGCTTGCGGGGACGCTGTGGTTTTGGCTTCTTCAATAAAGAGTCAAGGTTTTGGGAGCGGGCGGCGCGTATGCAGGGAGAATGAATGGGGTGCCATTATCCGGCAGGAGCCCGCATACAAGGGGCATCCAATCCATTTCTAACGACGGGGGGAATTCATCTCCATTCCGATGGGGGCTCGAGGGGGAGACCCGCACCACCTGCAGCGGGCAAAATGCCAAAACACGGAGATACGCATTTCGACGAACTGCGGTAGTTTCCCGCATGCCCGCCTCTTCTTCCAGCGAAACCCAGCAGCCGCTTTACAAACAAGTCGCCGACACATTGGCGAAGCTGATTGCTGACGGAGTGCTGCGGGCGGGGGAGAGGACGCCTTCACTGCGGGCGGTCTGTGATCAGCATGGGGTGAGCATGAGTACGGCTGTACAGGCGTTTGTGGAGCTGGAGTCGCGCGGGCTGGTGGAGCCGCGGCATAAGTCCGGCTTCTTTGTGAAGGCGCCGGCAAAAGGGCGGCTGGACCTGCCAGGGCCGCCGCGCGTGCCAATGTCCGGCAGCCTGGGCAACCGCCACGCCAGTCTGTTTGACGCGGTGGTGGCGGGAAACGTCGTCGCGTTCGGTGGCGCAGTACCGGGGGCAGACATGCTGCCCACGGTGAAGTTGAACCGCCTGCTGGCCGAAAAAGCGCGCCACGCCGGGACGCGGGGTGTGATGTATGATCTGCCGCCGGGTTCGGAGATGTTGCGGCGTCAGATCAGCAAACGCATGATGAAGGCGGGAGCGGTGGTCGCACCGGCGGAGATCATCACCACCTGCGGAGCCACGGAAGCGCTGATGCTCTGCCTGCGCGCTGTCACCAAGCCGGGGGATGTGGTGGCGGTGGAGACGCCGACGTATTTTGGCATTCTGCACGTTCTTGAGGCGCTGGCTTTGCGCGCGCTGGAGATCCCGGCCGATGCACAGCACGGCATGCGGCTGGATGTGCTCGAGCGGGTGCTGAAAACGCAGCGGGTGGATGCCTGCATCGCGGTGCCGTCTTTCAGCAATCCTCTGGGGGCCTCAATGCCTGACGAAGCGCGGCAGCGGCTGGTCGCTCTTTTGCGGAAGCGCGAGATTCCCCTGATCGAGGACGATGTGTTTGGCGAGCTGCCATTCGGAACGAAACGCGCGAGAGCCTGCAAGTCCTTTGATGAGTCGGGGCTGGTGCTTTTTTGCAGCTCCTTTTCGAAGACACTGGCCCCGGGGTATCGCGTGGGCTGGATCGTGCCGGGCCGTTACTACCATGCGGTACGCATGGCGAAGCTGACCCACACGCTGGCCACGGCCACGCTGCCCGAGCTCGCCGTGGCGGGATTTCTTGCGGAAGGTGGCTATGACCACTGGCTGCGCAGCGTGCGCGCGGCGTATAAGGAGAACGTTGCACGGGCGGGACGTGCGATCCTGGAGGGGTTTCCGGCAGGAACCACGGTGTCCGTGCCGCAGGGAGGTTTTTTGCTGTGGGTGACCATGCCGCCGAAGGTGGATGCCATCGAGCTTTATGACCGGGCGCTGGCCAAAGGAATCAGTATCGCGCCGGGGCACCTGTTTTCGCTGGAGCAGCGCTACACGAACTGCATCCGCATTTCCTGCGGGGAGCGCTGGTCGCCCCGCATCGAAGACGCGGTGCGGACTCTGGGCGCCCTGGCGAAACAGCAGATGAAGTAGCATCTGTACTGGTCGTCATTTCCACCATCTGTATCTGGCCGCTTCCGGGGCTGATGCGAGGATGGTGGCCATGAACCCTCACCTTGCTCCCTTGTTTGCCACCATGTCCTCCGAAGGCCAGCTCGTCCTGAAATTCATCGGCGTGTTTGGCCTCATAGTCCTGATTCCGGCTGGCATTCTGCTGTTCAAAAATCAGAACCGCTGGTTTGGCCGCAGCGGCGACACCCCCAGTGAAACCAGCGGCAGTCTTACCTACGGACTGGCGCAGACCTGGCTCGTGTACGTCGGCCTGATGCATCTGATGCTCTGGCTCGTGTTTGGTCTGTAAAACGCGGTTTCTCCTTGGCGGCCCTGCGGCTGGTGAAGCTGCAGTGGCCTGGGAGCTTCCGGTAAAAGAAGAAGGGCGGAAAACTGGAAGCCTCCGCCCTTCGAACTCGGGGATCAACCGCAGATGATTTACAGGTCGTTGAGAATGCGGTCCACTTCCTCGCGGGACTTCCCGAGGCGCTTTTGGAGGCGGCCGTAGAGCTCGTCTTCTTTGCCCTTTTCATACACGACATCGTCGTCGGTAAGCTGTCCGTACTTTTGCTTCAGCTTGCCTTTGAGCTCGTTCCAGTTACCCTTGATCTTCAAGGTGCCGGGGGAGTCTGTGGCTGCCTCACGGGCTTTCTCGTGGTTTTCACGGATTTCTTCCCGCGTCTTGGTGCCGGAGTCCTTGTTGCAGGCCGCAAGGCCGATCGACAGGAGCGGGATGAGGAGGAGGGTGTGCAGGTTTAGTTTCATGGGTGTGGTGGGTTGGATGAATGCGCGCGGCCTGAATGGCCTGGAAAGGGAGCCGTTGGCTTTACGGGGCCGAATGAAAGTGAACCGGCGTGCATAAGCTTATCGCCGATGGTGGTTCCTCCGCGTTTCAGGGCATGGCTTGAGGGATGGGTCAGGCAAAGCCCGAGGTCAGACGGCAGGATGTCCGCTGTGGCTGCCGTTTCGATGGGCGAACACGCGGGTAAACTCAGCGCCAAAGAAGAAGATCTGCGCGGAATAGAACACCCAGGCCAGAAGGACCACGAGAGAGCCAACGGCTCCATACATGGAAGCAAACGCGCTGCGAGCGATGTAGAAGCCGAGCACGTACTTTCCGAGAATGAACAGAAGCGTGGTCATCACCGCGCCCGTCCAGACGTCCCGCCAGGCGATCCGCACATCCGGCAGGAAACGGTAGATGGCGGCGAAGAGAGCCGTCATGACGAAGAAGGAGACGAAGGCGTTCGCACCCTCCCAAACAATGCCAAAAGCCGGCGCCCAACCTTTCATGCCCGCACTCAGCGCGGCAATGCCGGCGGAAAGCAGCAGAGACACCAGCATGAGAAAGCCGAGCACGAAAACCATGGCGAAAGAAAGCAGCCGCTCACGAATGAGCGCGTGCCAGGCGCGCGCGCGCGGTGGCACCTCCCAGATCGTGTTCAAGGAGTCCTGAAGCTCCGCGAATACTCCAGATGCACCCACAAACAGCACCACCAGGCCCACAAGGGTGGCCCAAAGGCCTGTCTGCTGCCGTGCGGAGCTCGTGAGGATGGCCTCGGCGATGACCCCTCCCTCTTTTCCTATCAGCCCTGTCAGCTCCGAAACAACCGCCGCACGCGCGTCATTTTTTTCCACCACCAGACCCACTCCGCCCACGGTGAGCATGATCAGCGGCGCCATGGAAAAGGTGGTGTAATAGGCCAGTGCGGCGCCCATCTTGGGAGCCTTGTGCGCACTCCACGCGGTCATGGTCTCTTTCAGGAGCTGGAAGAAAGATTTCATCATTCATTTCATGCAGTCGTGCCGCGGGTGCCCGCGCATGGGTGGAGCGGGAAGCACGTCAGATGACGCCGAAAAGAATCAGGATGATGAGGATGGTGAGGACCAGGCCGATGCCGCCGCTGGGAGCGTAGCCCCAGTTGCGGCTGTGCGGCCAGGTGGGAAGCGCCCCCAGCAACAGGAGGATAAGGATGATTAAGAGGATGGTGTTCATGCCCTCAGTTCGCCGGAACTCTCCGAAGTGGCTGTGCGTTTCTGAAAATGAGAGCCGGCCGCGGCAACTTGCCACATCCATGAGACAGCGGGAATGCGATGGCTTTTAGGAACACCACCAACCATGAATACGCCCGCTAAAACACCCACCCGAGAGGAAATGATCGACCTTTTGAACGAGGATCTCTCACGTGAATATCAGGCCATCATAGCCTATACGGTTTACAGCCAGACGATCAAAGGCGCGGCTTATCAGGACATCGCTGGCGAACTGGCCCTGCATGCAGCCGAGGAGCTGAGTCATGCCCTGCAGATCGCCAAGCAGATCGACTATTTCAACGGCACTCCGACGACCACTCCCAAGGAGGTGAAGGTGTCCGACAAGGCGGAGGACATGCTGAAGTTTGACCTGGAGAACGAGATGCAGACCATTCGCAACTATCGCCAGCGAATCCGCCAGGCGGAGGCCATGGGCGAGTACGCGTTGAGCGAAGTGCTGCGCAAGATCATCGCCCAGGAGCAGGAGCATTTCATGGACCTTGCCGAGGCCCTGGGGATCGACAATCCCACGATCGGCGAGTGATGCAAACGACGCTTGCTGACTTGAGACAGTTTTCGTCAGAACCGACAAATCAGCCACCCTCCTGCCATGAGAACGTTTGCGCTTTTATTGTTTGCCAGCGGTCTCGCGTCTGGCGTGGGCGGCGCTGTGACGCTGCCGGCTGTTTTCAAAGACCACATGGTGCTGCAGCGTGACCGTCCGATTCCCGTATGGGGATGGGCTGAACCGGGGCAGGAGATCAACGTGAAGTTTTCGGATCAGACGAAGACGACGAAGGCGGACAAGGAGGGAAGGTGGAAGGTGACGCTGGATCCGCTGAAGGGGTCGGGGGAGGGGCAGATTTTGCGGGTTTCGGGGCAGAGTACGGAGGTGATTCGGGACGTGGTCGTAGGGGAAGTGTGGTTTTGCTCGGGACAATCGAACATGGCAATGCAGGTGAGAAGTGTGTCGGATTCGGCAAAAGTGGCGGCCGAGGCGAAGTTTCCCTTGATCCGGATGTTTTTCATGCAGTCGTTTACGGCGACGACCCCCCAGGAACAGGGGCAGGGGGTGTGGCAGGTGTGCTCGCCAAAGACGGTGCCGAATTTTTCGGCGGCGGCGTACTTTTTTGGGAGGGAGCTGCAGCAGGATTTGAAGGTGCCGGTGGGGCTGATCGAATCAGCGGTGGGAGGGACGGCGATTGAGTCGTGGACGAGCCTGGAGGCGATGGAGAAGGAGCCGGCGCTGCAGCCGCTGCTGAAACGGTGGGAGAAGGATGTGGCGTTGTTTGAGCAGCCGGAGAACCGGGTGAAGAACGAGGAGGCGAGGAAGCAGTGGCAGGAGGCCGCGAAGGCGGCGCTGGCGGGCAAGCAGACTCCGCCGCCACGGCCCGCGTATGTGGGCAGCGATCCGCTGCATGCGAACCGGCCGGGGAACCTGTTCAACGGGAAGATTGCGCCGCTCATCCCCTTTGCGGTGCGTGGTGTGATCTGGTATCAGGGAGAGTCGAACGCGGGGAACGGGCCGCTGTATGCGGTGCAACTGCCGCTGATGATCCGGGACTGGCGGGCGCGGTGGGGGGCGGAGATGCCTTTTGCGTGGGTGCAGCTTCCGAATTTTCAAAAGCGTGAGAGCGCTCCTGATGCGCCATCCACCTGGGCGCGGCTGCGCGAGGCGCAGACGAAGGCGCTGGCCGTGCCGAACACGGGAATGACGGTGAACCTGGACATCGGGGACGCGGACAACATCCATCCGGCCAATAAGCAGGAGATCGGCCACCGGCTGGCGCTGTGGGCGCGGGCGAAGGTGTATGGAGAGAAGATCGAATGGAGCGGGCCGGTGTATGAGAGCCATGTGATCCAGGGCAGCGAAGTGGTGATACACCTGAAGCATGCGAACGGGCTGAAGACGACTGACGGTGGAATGGCGGTGAAGGGGTTTGCCATCGCGGATGAATCCAAGCACTGGCAGTGGGCGGAGGCGCGGATCGATGGCAAGACGGTCGTTGTTTCGAGCCCCGCGGTTCCGAAGCCGGTGGCGGTGCGGTATGCGTGGGCGAACAATCCGGAGGTGAACCTGGTCAATGGCAGCGGGCTGCCCGCGGCGCCGTTTCGGACGGATGACTGGCCGATGGACAATGCCTCCCGGCCCGCGAAGCCGGTGGCGAGCCAGCCTTAACTTAACCGGGTTCGAGAGGTCCCTGCCAGATGGGCGGCTCGATGCCGGGGCTGATGTCTCCGCCGTCAAAGCGCAGATCGGGAAGCTGATGGACGGCGTTGCGCAGGGCTTTTTCCCAGGAGTTATGAATCTCGATGAGGTCGGGGTCCTGGCTGTAGAAGCGGCGGTAGTGGGAGACGCGGAGGTCGTCGCGGTTGTAGAGGAGGATGTCCACCGGCGGGCCGACGGTGGCGTTGGAGCGCATGGTGGCCTCCAGGGAGAGAAGGGCGTATTTGGCGGACTGGTGGATCGTGGTATGGTGATGGCTGATGCCGCGGTCGAGGATGGGCCTGCCGTATTTGCTCTCGCCGATCTGGAGGTAGGGGGAGTCCGGGGTGGAGCGGATGGGATTGCCCTGGGGATAGACCATGTAGAGCTCGTGGGGCTGGCCCTTGATCTGGCCGCCGAGGAGGAGGTGGACGTTGAAGCGGAAGCTGTCCTTTTCGAGAGCCTCGCGGTCGATGGCGGCGATGTGTCGCACCTTGTCTCCCAGAACGCGCGCGGCCTCATACATGTTTTCGGCTGAGGCGAGGCCGCGGCCGGCGTGGAAATCCTGGCGCAGGAGGGTGATGACGGACTGGCTGAGCGAAAGGCTGCCGGTGGTGAGAATGACGAAGATGCGCTCTCCGGGAATGACGAACTGATGCATCTTCTGGCAGATGTTCACCTGATCCGCGCCGGAGCTGGTGCGTGAGTCCGAGGCGAGGACGAGGCCGTCCGCAGTATTGATGCCGAGGCAGTAGGACATAAGAGGGGCATGAACTAATCTCCGGCCTCCACCACGTGCTCGACGGTGACGTGCATGCGGGTGCAGGTGAAACTGCCAAACATCGAGGCGAGGGCGACGTCCGCGGCATCGCGGCCATAGGCCACGACGATGCGTCCGCCACCGGGCTTGTCCTCGGTGGCGTCAAAGGTGTACCAGCGGCCGCCGATGTAGGCTTCAAACCAGGCGTGGAGGTCCATGGGATCAAGCCTGTGAACGAAGCCCACCACCATGCGGGCGGGGACATTGATGGCACGGCAAAGGGCGATGCCGAGATGGGCGAAGTCACGGCAGACGCCGCGGCGTGTGTTCACGGTCTCCAGGGCGGAGGTGGAGGAGTCGCTGGAGCCGCGCGCATACGTGATGTTTTCATGGATCCAGGTGCGGATGCGCATGATCTGATGGTGAGTGCGGGGAGTGGTGCCGATGATGGAGGAGGCGATGGCGCCGAGCTTGTCCGACTGGCAGTAGCGGCTGGGCAGGAGGTAGTGGAGAAGATCCACGGGAAGCTGGGCGACGGTCTGGAGGGTGGCGAGGGGATCGCTGTCGAGATCATTGGGCGCCCAGGCGCGGCATCTCATGGAGAAGTGGAAGCTGCCCCTGGGCATGATGAGGCGCTGGCAGATGTTGCCGTAGAGGTCCGTGTATTCGACGACAGGGACGCGGGGCTTGAGGACAAAGTCCTCCTGCATGATCCACTGGGCCCAGCCACTGCGGGGGCGGAGCATGAAGATGGCCGAGACTTCCTCCGAAGTTTCGTATTCGAGATGGCATGAGGCGTCAAGAATCATGAGGCGAGGCGGGAGATTGGGTTCATCCAGCGAGGAATGCCGGATGTGCATTGCTGCCGACAGCTCCTGCCATTTCATCGTGGTGGCAGGAGGGCGCGGCCTTGTGAGATTCACCTTTACCTGAGGGAGCGACGCCTGGTGCGCGGCTGCTATTTATTGAGGCTTGTGCAATAGGCTGACACGATCCGAGTTCGCGTGAGGGGATGATGCGGGGACGCAGCGACTGCGTGGCGGAATGGCGAGGCAGACGCTGCTGGAGGGCGCGGTGTGTCAAGAAGGCGCTGGGTTTGCTTTCCTGAGGGATGCACCCCGTACCAGGGTAACCTCGCCGAGGCTCGGCAACCCTTCGCTATGATACGGAAGGCCGTTGGCCTTCAAGGCAGGAATGTCAGTCTATTGCGCAACCATCAATAAGAAAAAAAGGCCCTGACACCCGGGAGGTGTGTCAGGGCCGTTAAACGAAGAGGCGGAGCGATTATTCGGCCGCGACATTTCGCGTCGAGGATCTGCCGGCAGGGCGGCCGGCCACGATGGCTTTGCGAACCGTGGTGCGCGGGGTGGCCGCGATGGAACTTCTTGTCGTGACCGGTGCGCTCACCGTGCGGGTCTGAACCGCCGAGGCGGCATGGGCGGCATTGGTCTGTTCCAAGAAGGTGGTGTCATCGCCGTTGCCGTGGACCCAGCGGAAATGCGCCTGGTCTTTGATCTGGGCAAAGGTGCTGTTGAGCACGAGGCCGCTGTGTCTGGCATTGTAATGAAGGGCGCCAACGGGCAGGAAGTGGCTGCCATTGCCGTCCATGGATTCGGTGTCGTCCACGATTTTGGTGATGCGCGAGGAGGGCAGGTCCATCAGCACCAGGCCGACTTTGCCAAGGTAATGCCCCTGCGTGTTTTTGATCTGCATCAACGCGAGGTCAGCGGTGGTCTGGACGTAGCCCAGGCCGGTGCGCGCAAACCAGGGCTGAACGCCAAAGTAGCGGCTGGAGGCGATGGCGCGATCGAGCTGCGAGTAGGAGGCGGCATTGGCCCGGGGAAGCTTGGGGGCGGCGTCGAAGCGGGCCTTGCTGATGTTGATGCGGGTGACGTCATGGCGGGGATCCGCGGTGACGAGCGAAGGAGGCACGGGGGTGAGGGTTTCATGGAGGCCAAGCATGCCGCTGCGGGTGGAGACGAGCACCTCAACCAGACGTCCCTGTTCGAGGTCAGCGGTGACGGCCTTGATGCGGCCGAGCTTTTCATTCTGGTAGTTGAGCACCTCGGTCTCGATGAGCTCGGAGAAGGTGTTCTTGGGGGTGTCCACTTCTCCGGTGGCCTGGGGGATGCCATGAGCATTTCCTTGAATGACCATGGGAGCCAGCTCCTGGCTGGCGGGAGGGGCGCCATGAACTTGAGCGAAGGCGCAGGAGGCAGCGAGGATACCGCCGAGCAGATGCGTGGGTGTGAGTTTCATAATGGTGGTTTGTTTTGTGAGTGATGTTGTTAATCACTGATCGACGTCGGCAGCACTGGCGGACGCATTCACAGCGAGGATCTTGAGTGATCCGGCGCTGCAAGCTTGATTGCCGCGCCAATGAATTCGACGCGGGTGTTTTGGGAGTGTTGAAATAACTTCAGGGAGGCGCGAAAGTATATTTTCGTGATGATGAAACGATCAGGCATCCGGAGATGGGGGCTTCAGCGATTGGGCTCGATTTCGTGTCGGAGACCTTGGTACGTTGGGGCTGGAGAAGCGGTGACGCGATCGTTCAGAAAGCGGATCGTGGATGGCGGTGCGGTGATTGTGCGGCGTGAGGTGTGGCGGAGGCACGAGCGGTACGAGGCGTCATGGCCGGGAGACGCCTCTGGAAGACGGGCCGCGCGAAGAAGGTGATGGGTTCGCTCCCGGATTGCCTGCGGCAACCCAGGGGAGCACTCGCTAAGGCTCGGCACCCCTGGGCTGCATTACAGAAGGCCGTTGGCCTTCAAGACTGAGCCGTCGTGTGTAGTGTCATACCAAGTGCGGTTGAGAAGGGGGTTGAGTTACTGGCGGCTTGGCATGAGCGGCGGAGTTTTTTGGGGACAACAAACCCTGAGATGAGGGAGATGGATGCTTGCGACGCGGAGGCGTGGCGGGGCGCATGGCGAACGCTGCTGGAACCCGGTGTGACGTGGCGGAGTGGTGGGTTTGCTTCTCCGGATTGTTCTTTTTTGTTTGGGTGAACCCAGGGCTTGCTCGTGCCTCGCTGCGCCCTGGGCTGAGTCCGACGCCCCTTTGGGGCTGGTGGGCTGTGGGAGGTTGAATGGTTGGTGCGAGAATGGACGTGTGTTATCGATGTGTGGTATGAGGATGGTGATTCTGCAGGTGTCAGCGAAGAACTGGGCGATTGGGAAGATGAGGTCAGCCGGCGGTGTGAAAGGCCTTGCGGTACTCGCCTGGAGAGAGGCCGGTGGCGGAGCGGAACTGACGGCTGAAGGCGGCCTGATCGTAGAAGCCGCAGTCGAAGGCGACTGCGGACAAGGCGTCATTCGAAGAGCGCAGCATCTGCGCGGCGGCCTCGATGCGGGACTTGGTGAGCACCTGGCGAGGGGTGAGGCCGGTGATGGCACGAACGCGGCGCTGAAACTGGCTCCATGAGAGGCCGGATTTTTTGGCCAGGGACTCGATGCGCAAAGGTTTGGCGCAGTCGCGATGCAGAGTTTCAAGGACGGCGGCGAGGGTGCCGAGCTCCGCGCCGTGAGCGGCAGGACGGTGGAGGTCGCGCGAGATGCCCGCGAGCGCAACCACCTCGCCGGAGGCATTTTTTACCGCGACTTTTTGAGAGACGAACCAGCCGATGCCGCCGTCGGCCCGGGTGATCATTTCGAGACGGTCATGCACGTTGACACCGGTGGCAAAGACTTCGTCGTCCTGCTGTTCATAGCCGGCGGCGAGGATGGCAGGGAAGATCTCATGCGCGGTGCGGCCCAGGAGCTCCGAGCGGTGGCGCAATCCGGCGCGGTGGATGAAGGCTTCATTGGCGGCGACGTAGCAACGGCCGCGGTCCTTCACGCAGAAGAGAACGTCGCCGATGCTGTCAAAAAGTGTTTCGGCGGCCGCGAGTCCGGGGGCGCTGGAGAGAATGGCATCGCGCCGGCTGCGAGGGCGTGTGGGAGCGGACCTGGAGGGCATGGCAGGCGGGGAAGATCTGGGTGCGGGCGCGTGATGATGATGGGGTGGCGGAGGTGGCGATATCAAGGCAGATATTTGTATTTTTTCCGCATTGGTTTGCGGGAATATCGCCACGACCTGTGCTATATTGAAAAGTAGAATGGAGTTATGAACAGCACTGTCAATCCACCGGGGCGGCCGCAGCTTGCTTCGTCTTTTTCCAAATCTGACGAAGGGGCTTCTGAAGAGGTGTTTCTGGAACGTGTGGCGACGATGGCCGAATGCCTGCTGAGCGCGGCGCTGAGCCAGCAGACAGGCACGGAACAGGCTGAAGCGGCAAAGCTGGGGCGGCTGATGAATGATCCGGCGGGGCGGGCTTTGACGTTTGCGATGGTGGATGAAGTGTTTCGCAGTCATGACCCCGCGGCGGAGGCGAGGCGCTGGCGCAGCCTGCTGCGGAGGCATGGGGTGCCGCAGTACCCGCCGCTGGCGGACCGGGTGCTGATGGGGCTGGGCGCGGCGGGAAGCCTGGTGCTGCCAGGAGTGGTGATGAAGGCGGTGGCGAAGCGGATGCGGAAGGACAGTGAGCGGGTGATCCTGGAGGGAGAGCGGGAGCCGCTGAGGGAATACCTGAGCACAAGGACGGCGCAGGGGTTCCGCATCAACCTCAACCACCTGGGCGAGGCGGTGCTGGGAGAAGCGGAGGCGGAGAGGCGGCTGGAGGCGGTGCTGGAGCATCTGGCGGATCCGCTGGTGAGGTACATGTCGGTGAAGATTTCCGCGATCTTCAGCCAGATCAATCTGATCGCCTGGGATGAGACGCTGGAGGAGATCAAGAAGCGGCTGCGGAGGATTTACCGGGCGGCGGCGAAGGATGGGAAGTGGGTGAACCTGGACATGGAGGAGTATCGTGATCTGGCGCTGACGGTGGAGGCGTTTCGTGGAGTGCTGGATGAGCCGGAGTTTCACCGCTTTTCCGCGGGGATCGCGCTGCAGGGATACCTGCCGGACTCTGGAGCGGCGCAGCGGGAGCTGACGGAGTGGGCATGCAGGCGTGTGGCTGGTGGCGGAGCGCCGATCAAGATCCGGCTGGTGAAGGGGGCCAACCTGGCGATGGAAGCCGTGGAAGCGGAGATGCATGGGTGGGAGCAGGCGCCCTATGCGACGAAGGCCGAGACGGATGCGAACTTCCGCCGGCTGCTGGAGTATGGCTGCCAGCCGGAGCATGCGGCGGCGGTGAGGCTGGGAGTGGCGACGCACAACCTGTTTGATGTGGCGCTGGCGCTGACGCTGCGGGAGAGGCATGGCGTGGGCGACCGCGTGGAGATCGAGATGCTGGAAGGCATGGCGAACCACCAGGCGCGTGCGGTGCGGGATGCGGCGGGCGGGCTGCTGCTGTATGCGCCAGCGGTGCAGCACGATGATTTTCTCAGCGCGATGGCGTACCTGGTGAGGCGGCTGGATGAGAATACGGCGCCGGAGAACTTTCTGCGCGGGATGTTTGCGATGCGGCCCGGGTCTGTGGAATGGGAGGAGCAGCGTGCGCGATTTGAGCGAGGATGGAAGGAGCGCGGAGCGGTGAGCTGTGAGCCGCGCCGCAAGGCGCCGGCGGTGCAGCCTGGGAAAGCGGTGAAGTTTGAAAATGAGCCGGACTCTGACTGGACCCAGGCGGCGACGCGCGCGGCGCTGAATGAAGCCGTGAAAAACTGGCAGCCTGCGGAACTGCCGCCGCTGCCGGAGCTGGAGGAGGTGCTGCAAACGGCGGTGAAGGCACAGGCGGGGTGGGAGGCGCTGGGGGTGGCGGGACGTGCGAAGATCCTGAACCGAGCGGCTGATCTGATGTCTGCAGAGCGATTTACGGCGCTGGCCTGCATGCGGGTGGATGGCCGAAAGGCAACTCCGGATGCCGATGGTGAGGTTTCGGAGGCGATTGACTTTGCACGCTACTACGCGCGCACGGGCGCGGCGCCCGAAGGTGTGAAGGCGGAGGCTGTGGGGGTGGTGGCGGTGGTCTCGCCGTGGAATTTCCCGTATGCGATTCCGGCGGGCGGGGTGTGTGCGGCGCTGATGGCGGGGAACAGCGTGGTCTTCAAGCCGGCGCATGCGACGGTGCAGACGGCGTGGCTGCTGGCGCGGCAGCTTTGGGCGGCAGGAGTGCCGCGGGAGGTGCTGCAGTTTTTTCCGTGTGACAACAGCCTGGGGACGAAGCTGATCACTGATGCACGCATTTCCTGCGTGGTGCTGACGGGGAGCTATGAAACGGCGCGCAAGTTCCAAACGTGGCGGCCCGGGCTGCCGCTGCTGGCGGAGACGAGCGGGAAAAATGCGCTGATCATCACGGCGCAGGCGGACCGTGAACTGGCGATCAAGGACCTGGTGCGTTCTGCTTTCGGGCACTCGGGGCAGAAGTGCAGCGCGGCGAGCCTGGGCATTCTGGAAGCGGAGGTGTATGATGATCCGGTCTTCCGCCGGCAACTGCGTGACGCAGCGGCGAGCCTGCCTGCAGGGGCGGCGACGGATGCGCGCAGCGTGGTGACTCCGCTGGTGCTGACACCGGGGAAGGACCTGCAACGGGCACTGACGAAGCTGGATGAAGGCGAGGAGTGGCTGCTGGAACCGCGACAGGTGGGGGATGACCCATGCGCGTGGACGCCGGGGATCAAGCTGGGCGTGCGGGCTGGCTCGTGGTTTCACCTGACGGAGTGTTTTGGCCCGGTGCTGGGGCTCATGCGTGCGGAGTCGCTGGCACAGGCGACGGAATGGCAGAATGGCACGGCCTTTGGGCTGACGGCGGGACTTCACTCACTGGACCCGGAGGAGACGGGCTGGTGGCGGGAGCATGCGCAGGCGGGGAACTTGTACATCAACCGCGCGATCACGGGGGCGATCGTGCAGCGGCAGCCGTTTGGCGGGTGGAAGAAGTCGTGCATCGGCCCCGGGGCGAAGGCGGGCGGGCCGAACTATGTGATGAGCTTCTGCCGCCTGAGTGATGCGGGCGAAGGGGTGGAGGACTACCAGGATGTGTGGGAAAATTATTTTTCTGTAGAGCATGATCCCTCCGCGCTGCGGTGTGAGTCGAATGTGTTTCGGTATCGCGCGTGCCGGGGTGTGATTCTGCGGATGGAGACGCGGGATGAGGTGAGCATTGAACGGGCGGAGCGCGCGGCGGAGATCACGGGAGCGGCATTGGTGATCAGCGTGCGGGAGGAGGAGAGCGATGCGGAGTTCACCGCACGGCTGCCTGAACTGGCGAGGGGTGCGGAGTTTCTGCGGACGGAGGGGCCGGTGGGGGATGAGGTGCTGCGGGCGGCGCAGGACGCGGGGCTGAACTGGATCCACGCGCCGGTGCTGCGTGCGGGGAGGATGGAGCTGACGCGGTGGCTGCGGGAGCAGAGCGTGTCTGAGACGCGGCACCGGTATGGACAGATGAGGGACGGGGGGGTGTGATTTATGATTTACGATTTACGATTTATGATTTGGGATGGGAGGGCGCACTGGGCGGGCGACGCTGGTTGTGTGCTGCGGGGCACGGTGCAGACGCTGCTGGTGGGTGGCGTGGTGCGGCGGAGTGCTCGGTTTGCTTCCCGGAGGGGGGCGACGGTACCAGGGTGGCCTCGCTGAGGCTCGGCAACCCTTCGCTATGATGCGGGAGGCCTTTGGCTTTCGGGGCGAGGAAGGGGCTATTGTGCAAGTCTTAATAGGGAATGGTCTCTGTGGAAAAAGAGTCTGGGTGAATGGCATCTCATTACGGGTGATTTTACGGGCGATTTTCGGCGAGGCGTTCTCATGGGGGCGCGGCACTGGTGTGCTGCGGGGCACGGTGCAGACGCTGCTGGTGGGTGGCGTGGTGCGGCGGAGTGCTCGGTTTGCTTACCGGAGGGATGCGGACGGTACCAGGGTGGCCTCGCTGAGGCTCGGCAACCCTTCGCTATGATGCGGAAGGCCTTTGGCCTTCGGGGCGAGGAAGGGGCTATTGTGGAGCACGGTCTTCTCGATGCAGGGGGCGGTTTATTGTCCAAGGTTCGATGATTCAATGATTGATCGTGGTGAATGAATGGCGCTTAATGCCTGCTGTTTTTATTTTATGAATCACTGGATGTTCTGTGTTTTGCTGACGGTCGTGACATGGGGGACGGCGGGGCATGCTGTGTGCGCGGAGGCTGCGGTGGCGAAAGGCGGGACTGCGGGGCCGGCCGAGCTCACGCTGGCGAGCCTTTTCACGGATGAGGAGTTCAAGGAGGAGAAGATGGGGGCGCTGCAGTGGAGCAAGGCAGGGGCGTATTACTTTGCGCTTGAGTCCACGGGCAAGGACAAGGATGGCAAGGACAAGCCGGAAAAGGACCTGGTGCGGTACGATGCGGCCAGCGGCGCGCGGGTGATGGTGGCGAGTGCGGCGGTGCTGACGCCGAAGGGTGAGAAGAAGCCGCTGGGAGTGGACAGCTTTGAATTCTCCGCGGACGAGTCGCTGGTGCTGCTGTTTGCGAACACGCGGAAGGTGTGGCGGAAGAACACGCGGGGTGACTACTGGGTGCTGGATGTGGCGAGGCAGACGCTGCGCAAGCTGGGTGGTGAGGCGGCGCCGGCGACGCTGATGTATGCGAAGTTTTCGCCGGATGGCAGCCGGGTGGCGTTTGTGAACCAGAACAACCTGCTGGTGCAGAGCCTGGCGGACCTGAAGATCACCGCGCTGACGGCGGATGGCTCCGCGACGATCATCAACGGGAGCTCGGACTGGGTGAACGAGGAGGAGCTGGGGCTGCGTGACGGGTTCCGCTGGAGCCCGGATGGAACGCGGCTGCTGCTGTGGCAGTTTGACACGAAGGATGTGAAGCGCTTCACACTGGTGAACCAGGCGGATGGGCGGTATCCGCGGGTGATCAGCTTTTCGTATCCGAAGGCGGGGGAGAAGAACTCGGCGACGCGGCTGGGGGTGGTGCCTGCGAGCGGCGGGAAGGTGACGTGGCTGAAGGTGCCGGGTGATGCGCGCGAACACTACCTGCCGCATGCGGAGTGGACGCCTGATGGCAAGGCGGTGCTGCTTCAGCAGTTTAACCGGCTGCAGAACGAGCTGCATGTGATGCGCGCGGACCCGGAGACGGGCGAGACGCGGGTGGTGATGACGGAAAGCGACAAGGCGTGGGTGGACAATAAGAATCCCTTTCGCTGGATGGGCGATGATTTTCTGTGGCTGAGCGAGAGGAGCGGGTGGCGGCATGCCTACCGGGCGAACCTGAAGGGGGAGCTGAAGGCGATCACACAGGGGGAGTTTGATGTGATCGATGTGGGAGATGTGGAGGCGAAGACGGGATGGCTGTACTACTTTGCGTCTCCTGAGAATGCGACGCAGCGGTATTTGTACCGCGTGAGTGTGGATGGCGGGGAGCCGCAGCGGCTGTCTCCGGCCGGGCAGGCGGGGACGCATGGCTATGAGATGACGGAGGATGGGAAGTGGGCGGTGCACACGTATTCGACGGCGATTTCTCCGCCGGTGGTGGAGCTTGTCACGCTGCCGGGGCACCAGACGGTGCGTGTGCTGAAGACGCAGGAGAAGCTGCGTGAAAAGCTGGCGGTGCTGAAGCTGCCGAAGGTGGAGTTTTTCAGGGTGGACATCGGCGGCGGGGTGGCGTGCGATGCGTACTGCATCACGGCGCAGGATTTGGACAAGTCGCGCAGTCATCCGCTGCTGATGCATGTGTATGGAGAGCCGGCGGGGCAGACGGTAAGGGATGCGTGGAGCGGGCAGCGCGGGCTGTGGCACTGGATGCTGGCGCAGCAGGGCTATGTGGTGGCGAGCGTGGACACGCGCGGCACGCCGAGCCCGCGCGGACGTGAGTGGCGCAAGAGCATTTACCTGAAGCTGGGCATTCTGAATGCGCAGGAGGAGGCGGCTGCGACGCGGGCGCTGCTGGAGCGCTTCAGCTTTCTGGACCGGAAGCGCGTGGGGATCTGGGGCTGGAGCGGCGGCGGGAGCAGCAGCCTGGATGCGATTTTTCGTTATCCGGATCTGTACCAAACTGCGATGGCGGTGGCGCCGGTGGCGGACCGGAGCCTGTATGATTCGATTTATGAGGAGCGCTACATGGGGCTGCCGAAGGCGAATGCGGAGGGCTACAAGCAGGGGTCACCCATCACGCATGCGGGGGCGCTGAAGGGGAACCTGCTCATTGTGCACGGGACGGGGGATGACAATGTGCACTACCAGGGGACGGAGAAGCTGATCAATGAGCTGGTGATGAAGAACAAGCATTTCACGGTGATGCCGTATCCGAACCGGGACCATGCGATCAATACTGGGAAGGGGACGCAGCGGCATTTGTATGAGCTGATGACGAAGTATCTGAGGCGGCATCTGCCGGTGGGGGCGGAGGGAGCAGTGGGAGGGGAGTAAGGGAGCGATGGATGGGGAGTGCTGGCATCGCTCCGCGATGCGAGGGCACGGGCGGAGAGGGGGGCGCGTAACGAGGGGTGTCGCTGCGCTCAACCCTTTCGCTACACGCTGGGATGGCGACGCCATCGGTGTTGGGCGGTGCTGTGGCCTGGGTGGAAAGCAGTGTTTCTAATGGCTGAGGGTGTTGTGGATTCGTTGTCAATCATGCGTGCCCGCGGTGACGGTGGGCGGGAGTGATTGACGATTCATCCTTCGCTCTGCGAGCTTCGGAGAACACGTTGATGAGCCTTCGACTTTTGATTTTTGAAGTGGGGAAGGCGAGCGGAAGGCAGCCGTGCGGGAGGGGAATGCGCGTGAGCCTGAGGCATCTATCTTTTACCAGCAGAGGCCTTCGTAGCGGCAGGGGAGAGACTTGAGCGGCTCCCAGCCGATGACGTCGATGATGAGGTGGTCGGGGGTGGCGCAGGCCTGGAAGATGTAGGCGGGGACGCATCTCTGGGAGACGACGATGACGTCGCAGTTTTCGATGAGCTCTTCGACGGCGGGTTTCAGAAGCTGAGCGAGGTGAGGCATGCGGGCCTGGATCTGCTGCTCGTTTGAGCCGATGAGGCGGGAGAGATTGATCTGGGGATCGTAGATGCTGATGCTGTAGCCGCGGCCGATGAGGGTCTCGGCGGCGGCGACGAGGGGGCTGCCGCGGAGGTCGTCGGTGTCGGCCTTGAAGGCGAGGCCGATGAAGCCGATGCGGCGCTTGCCGTTTTGCTCGATGAGCTGCACGAACTGCTGCTGATGGGCGTCATTGCTGGTCTGGGTGTTTTCCAGGAGGGGGAGGTTCAGGCCCTGCTGGCGGGCGAAGGCGCGGAGAGCGGAGACGTCCTTTGGCAGGCAGGAGCCGCCATAGGGGGCGCCGGGGCGGAGGTAGTAGCGGGAGATGTTCAGGCGGGTGTCCTGGCAGACGACGTCCATGACGCGGAGGGCGTCTTCGTCCACGTGCTTGCAGAGGCGGCCGATCTCGTTGGCGAAGCCGACTTTGAGGGCGTGGAAATAGTTGCTGGTATATTTGATCATCTCGGCGCCCTCCCAGCGGAGGACGGAGGGGGTGCCGCCGAAGAGGGAGACGATGGCGGGACTGGGAGGGGGCTGGCCGTCCCCGGTGCCGACGACGACGAGGGAGGGCTCGCGGAAGTCGGCGACGGCGGTGCCCTCGCGCAGGAACTCGGGGCAGTAATAGACCTGGAGGAGGCCGGACTGGACGAGATCCGCGAGGTGCGCGGAGACGAGGGCGCGGGTGCTGCCGGGGAGCATGGTGCTGCGGTATACCAGGATGTGGTGCGCGTTTTTTTGACGCACGGCGGCGGCGATCTGCTGGGTGACGAGGGTGACGTATTTGAGATCGAGGCTGCCGGAGGGCAGGGAGGGGGTGCCGACGCAGACGATGCTGATGGCGGAGGCGGCGACGGCTTCGGAGGTGTCCGTGGTGGCGCGGAGCCGGCCGTTGCGGCTGGCGGTCTGGAGCATTTCCTCCAGGCCGGGCTCGACAATGGGTGAGTGGCCTTCATTGAAGGCGCGGACTTTGGGCTCGTGGACATCGACACCGATGATGGGGTGTCCGATTTGAGAGAGGCAGCCGGAGGTGACTGCGCCGACATAGCCGAGTCCGAATACTGAGATGGTCACGGGAGGAGAGGGGATGAGATGCTTGGGGGTACGATCCGCCAAGAGGGGGCGTCAGTAAAGGGGGCATCTCGCTGCGCGAGATGAGCCATGCGCTTTCGCAGGTGGTGGATGCGCTTTGGCGGGCTGGGAGTTTTCCTGGCTGGCGAAGGCGCTGGGGCTCTCTCGCGGAGCGAGAGGCCTACTTTAGGGTTTGCGGTCGATGATGCCTTGATCGATGGCGAGGAGGAATCTGGCGAGATGGGTTTTGTAGGCGTCGCCCTCCAGGTTTTTTTCGCGGACGAGGGTGACGACGATTTCGTTTTCGGGATCGACGCGGAGGACGGCGCCGGAGGCGGCGCCGTGGCAGAAGGTGTTTTTGCTGAGGAGGGTTTTGTTTGCGGGGACGCCGTCCTGGCCGGCGCGGGGATCGCGTTCGTTGAAATAGGTGAGGCCCATGCCCCAGGGGATGTCGAATTTGGAGCCGGGCCAGAAGGCGCGGAGTCTGACGGGGAGCATTTTTTGAAAGGTGTCTTTGGAGAAGAGGCGGGTGTTTCCATAGGCGCCCTGATTGAGGAGCATCTGGCCGAAGATGGCGACGTCGAGGGCGGTGCATTGGGCGCCGTGGCAGACGTCGGAGACGCGGGAGCGGGACATGCCGAGAGGGGTGAAGAGATGGTCTTGGATGAGACGGAGGACGCTTTTGCCGGTGATGAGCTCCATGGCCTTGCCGGTGAGCTCGGTGTCCATGTTGTTGTAGCGGTGCTCGACGCCCACTTTGATGCAGGGGAGGAGATTGGCGGCCCAGTTGTCGCTCCAGGCGTTATGGACCTCGCGGCCGGAGCCGGCTTTCATGTGGAGGCCGGCGATGTGCATGAAGGTGGCGCGCCAGGTGAAGGCCTTCGGGCCTTCGACGGGGAAGTCTGGGAGGAGTCTGCCGACGGGGTCGTCGAGACCTACCAGACCCTGGTCCATGAATTCGGCGAAGAGGGCGGCGGTCATCGTTTTGGTGATGGAGGCCATGTGCTTCGAGGTGTCGAGGGTGGTGGCGCCGGTGGCGGGATCGTCGAAGGCTTCGTGAAAGAGTATGACGCCGTGGGAGGCGACGAGGGCGACGAAGGGTTCTTTGGAGCTGTCGTACCATTCGCGGCAGGCGTTGCGGATGGCGGCGAGAGATTCGGGTTTGAAGCCTGCTTCGGCGGCGGTGCCGGTGCGGAGGGTGGGGGCGCTTTCGGTGGTCTGCCGGGGAGGCTGGAAGGAGGGGAACTTCTTTTGCACGCCCAGCAGTTTGCGTTTGAGGGCGATCTGCTGCTCGTCGAGGAGCCATTGATTTTCGTCGTAGGAGCCGGGATGGGAGGGATGAGGAAAGATGGTGAGGGCTTTGCCGCCGGGGCTGGCGGTGACCATGCGGCGGATGTGCTGGCCGTGCTCGCTGCGGCCTTCGAGGTAGGCGACGTAGGGGGCTTTGCCATTGGGCTTGGTGACTTCGTTGAGGTCTTTGTCGAACCAGCGGACGACGAGGGGGCACTGGCCGATGATGGAGAGCACGCGGTCGGGCGAGTCCCAGACGAGGGGCGGGAAGCGGTCGGGTTTCTTCCAGGTGTCGCCTTCGATTTCGATTTCATAGGTGATGAACTCGAGGAGGTCGCGCTCCAGGGCGGTGTCCGGGACGTATTCCTTGGCGTGCAGGACGGAGGCGAGGATGAGGAAGAGACTGAGGAGAAAGGGGGTGGAGCGGGGCATGGGGAAAGGAACGGGGAAGCGTGGTGATGAATTGCGGAAACTGTGATCTTCAGATGGTGTTGTGAGAAGGTGGTTGAATGTTCGGGGGGCATGCTAAATGTGGGGACATGTCCAAGATTTTTCCGTCCGCTGCCTCGCTGATTCTGGGGGCGCTGCTTGTTTTTCTCAGCAGTTGCATGCAGGAGCAGCATGCGGACCCGGGGTCGAGCTTTCACAAGGGGCTGCAACGGGATGCATGGCGGACGATGGCGGCGTATGATGATGCGGTGCTGAAGCATCGGGAGAAACTGCAGCGGGAGATTCCGCCGGGCTACTGGGACCCGGGCATTCAGCGGCTGCATCCGCTCCGGGTTTACACCCATCGGAGAAACCTGGTGGTGGCGCAGCATGTGACGAAGGGTGTGGAGCAAGGGAAGTACATCGAGCTGCCGGTGGCGCCGTTCCACCCCAAGGCCGCGTGGTTTTCGCGGAAGCATGAGGTGGACGGGTTTGTGTTTCGTCCGGCGCCGGGGAGGGGTGTGTTTGATTACACGCGGGCGGCTTATCCTCAGTACAGCAAATAACGATCCGTTTCTTTTGATATGAAACGAAGCTTTGTGCCGCTCACTCTTTTGAAAGCGGCCGTGATGGCTGCATGCGCGGTGGTTGTCTGCGGCGCGGCTCTGGCGGGGGTGTCGTTTATTGATGGCAATCCGCTTGATCCTGAGATGCAGGAGAAGGTGCGGGCGGCCTTGGCACGACTCAAGCAAGCTCCGGCTGATACTGCCGCGATAGAAACGCTTTTGGCTGTCGAACCGCAGGTGGTGGATGCGGTGGGAACGAACCATGCTTTTTCCGGCACCGACCCGCTGCGCAACGAGGCGCTGCAATGGTGTCAGACCCTGCAGCCGGCGGATGTTCTGGAAGGGTGCCTGGACAAAGGATCCAATGCAGCCGTCCACTGGGCGCTGCGGCAGATTGTCTGGCGGCTGCACAACCGAAAAGACAAGGACGGCTTCGACGAAAAAGGTCTGGCCAGGTTGCTGCCCGGCATCGAGAGAGCGCTGACCCAGGCGGAGCCGGCGACGCGGGCGCAAGCGGTCCGCACCAAGGTTCACTGCCTGCCGGATGCGCAGAGGGCTCCGTTTCTTCAGGGGCTGCTCCAAGGGCAGCCGGATGAAGTTACGGCGGAAGCCATTGCGGGGCTGGTGAACAAGCGCGAGGTCAATGCCGAGATCGAGGTGATCGTGGCACGATGGCTGAAGACTTCGGAAAATCCGGTGCTGCTGAATGCCTGCTGCAGCTACTGGTGGCTGGTGAAAAGCCGGCATTCCGTGGAGGTGACGGCGGAGCAGATGGCGGCCTTTGAGCGGCTGGCCGCGCTGCCAGACATCACGGTCCGCTGTGCGGTCACGCGGGTGCTTGCTGAAGTGGCGACGCCAGAGCGACCGCGGATGGTGGGGCTTTTGCTGCGCCTGACGTCTGACAAGGAGACACGGGTCCAGCACGATGCCATCCGGGCCCTGAGGCATGCCAATACTGCACAGGTCAAAGGCCGTTTGCTGGAGCTGTTTGCTCTGGATCAGCCTGCGGAGCTGAGGACGGCGGCGATGGAGGTGCTGGGTGTGTTTGGTGGTGAGAATCTACCGCTTATTATCCAGGCGGCGAAGACAGACCCGGAGCGCGGGGTGAGGCAGAACGCGGTGTATGCGTTGCGAATCATTGGCACGGACGAAGCCGGCGCGGCGCTGGAGGTGGCGGCGAAGGATGCCGATGTGAACGTGCAACGAGAGGCGCGGGAGCAGCTAGAGTGGTTCCGGAAGGAGCACGGCAAGAAGCCGTGACGGGTTGACCGGGATTTTCACCCAGAGCACGTGAATTCAAGGCGGCTTGATGGCTTGATTGTGGAACGGAGATTATAGCGATTCGCGAAACTGATTTCCGGTAAGGCGAGTTTTTGGAGGTTCGGTTTGCCGCAGAGGGGCAAAGGTGCAGAGGTGGCAGAGACTTGCATCGATTCTCTGGTCCTCTGCCTCTTTGCGGTAAAATTGAGTGTTCCATCGTACCCGAAGGGGACCGTCGCCCGACCCATTTTTCGGAAATCTATTTTGGAAAATGCCATAACTCTGGGGTCATTCGGCACAGAGGAGTGCTGAAAGCGTGTTGCGTGCGGGGATGTGGCTCGGAATACCGATTCCGAGGCGGTGCCGTCGCGGTATCGGAATACCGCGCTACAGCAGCGCATGTCCACGTGGGATTGCGGGTCAACCGTCAGGGCATCAAGTTAGTCAGAAGGGATTGAGAAAGAGTCTATCAGCATCGGTGAAATGGTTGCGGCGGAATGGCGGGGAGACGCTGCTGGAGGGCGCGGTATGCGAAGAATGTGATGGGTTTGCTTTCCGGAGGGGGCGTGCGTTTCCAGGGGTGGCGCTCCTTCGTCGCTTACCCCTGGCTACCGGTTGTGACCCCTACGGGGTCATGAGGCCAAGTGCAGGGGACTGGTGCGCGAGAAGAATGGACCCGCATTTAACAGAGCGTGGTATCATGCCACGGTTTGTTGAAAACAGGACTGTCTCCGACAGAAGGCGTTTTGCCTGAGAGTGCAGTTGTCGGCCTGGCGCCGCTTTTTGCGGACACTTATTTCAAGCAGGGCTGTGCGTGTTGGATCGCATGATGGATGTGGCGACAGCCCGATCGCCTGTCAGCGTGCGGTAAGTACGATGGCGTACGGACGTCCTCGTGGTCGGACGGTTTGGCGGCGGGTGTTGTGGGAGGAGCGAGCAATGTCCTTAACGCCAAACACATCCAACCTACGACCGGAGCGCCACGTTGATCGAGAACAACGTCAGCGGTGCCAGATTCATCAGGCATAATCGTGGTGAAGGAGACTGTGAACAGGCCTGTTTTCAATGAAGCGTGGTCTGTCCGGCTTGGCAGACAGAACAGTGTCCAACTGCTGATGGTGCTTACACCAAGCCGGCTTCGGCGAGGCGTTCTTTGAGGTCGCTGGCGAGGAGGGCCTGGAGGATCTGGTCGATGCGGCCTTCCATGAACTGGTCGAGGTTATAGAGGGTGAGCTCGATGCGGTGGTCGGTGACGCGGTTCTGGGGGTAGTTGTAGGTGCGGATCTTTTCTTCGCGGCCGCCGCTGCCGATGAGGCTTTTGCGATTGGCGGAGTATTTGGCGGCTTCTTCCTGCTGCTTCTTTTCCAAAAGGCGGGAGCGGAGGATGCTGAGGGCTTTTTCCTTGTTCTTGATCTGGCTGCGGCCGTCCTGGCAGCGGACGATGGTGCCGGTGGGGATGTGGAGGACCTGGACGGCGGAGTCGGTGGTGTTCACGCCCTGGCCGCCGGCGCCGGAGGAGCGGCAGACTTCAATGCGGACTTCGTCGGGCTTGAGCTCGAAGTCGACTTCCTCGGCTTCGGGAAGGACGGCGACGGTGGCGGCGGAGGTGTGGATGCGGCCCTGGGCTTCGGTGGCGGGGACGCGCTGCACGCGGTGCACGCCGCTTTCGTATTTCATGATGCGGTAAACGTCTTCGCCGCTGATCTTGACGATGACTTCCTTCAGGCCGCCGACTTCGGAGGGACTGGAGTCGAGGGATTCGATCTTCCAGCCGCGGCCTTCGGCGAAGCGGGTGTACATGCGGAGGAGATCGGCGGCGAAGAGGGAGGCTTCGTCGCCGCCGGTGCCGGCGCGGATTTCGAGGATGATGTCGCGACCTTCGAGGGGATCTGGCGGGAGGATGGACTCCTGGATGGATTTTTCGAGATCGACGAGGCGCTGCTCCAGCACGGGGATTTCGGCGGCGGCCATTTCGGCGAATTCCTTGTCCTCCTGGGACTTGGCCATGACGCGGCTGTCGGCGAGCTCGACCTGGGTTTTTTCGAAGGAATCCCAGTGGGAGAGGAGGTTTTGCAGGCTGCGATGTTCGCGCAGCATCTCGCCCGCCTTCTTGGCATCATCGTAGAAGTTGGGGCGGCCGATGATGTCCTCGAGATCGGCGAAGCGGGTGCGTTTTCCGGCGATGACGCCTGAGTAGTCCATGGGAAGTTGGCGGTGGTTTGCGGTTGTTGGCGATGGTTTGCAGTGGTTGCCGGAGGGGGCCGCGCAAGCGGTGAACTGGGCTGGACACTGTGAGCGGTCAGGAGGTCAAGAAAGGGGTGTGGAGCGGCAGACGTAGAGACTGAGCCGGTGAGATTGAAGCCCGAATCAAGAACTGCTCCGCCGCACCAAAAGAAAACGGTGCCCAGCGCGAGGCTTGGGCACCGTTTGGCTAAAGGGAGGGGGCTGGGAGCTAGGACTCGGCGGCGGCAGGCGCAGCGGACTCCAGCTTCGGAGCGGTGCGGCGGGCGCGGATGGAACCGTAGCGCTGGGCGAACTTGTCCACGCGGCCGGCGGTGTCGATGAAGCGCTGCTCACCGGTGAAATAGGGGTGGCAGGCGGAGCAGATGCCGATACGGAGGTTCGGCACGGTGGAGATGGTGTTGTACACAGCACCGCAGGTGCAGGTGATGGTGGTCTCCTGAGTTTTGGGATGGATGTTTTCTTTCATGGTGGTGGGTTCCACGTGGTTCGGCGAGGCGCGGAATGCAGCTTTCGCCGGGGCGTGGGGGAGAACAGGATAATGGAGGAGCGGGGGAAGTCAAGAGGGGGGAGAATGACGAAATCAGAATGAGGAATGACGAATCTGGGAGAGGGAATGGAACGTAGATGGAGAGTTTTTGTCTTTGTCCGGGAGCCTGTGTTCCATCTTGCCTCCTCGGGGCGGCAGAGGTGGCTTGCCGCTGCCTGTTTTTGTTCTACCATTGGCCATGACGATCACTCTTCCTGACGACCCTGCGCTTGCTTCCTTGGGAGAGGAAGAGATCCGCATCGATCTGGCCTGCGGAGCTTATGCGGCCGGCCATCTCTCCCGCCAGCTCGCGGCAGATGTCGCTGGCATCAGCCGCTATGATTTTGATCAGGCACTCTTCGCTCGGCGCATTCCGTCTTACACGGAGGAGATGCTGGCCCAGGATTTGGAAACTCTTCGTGTGCTGGGCAGCAGGTGACTGTCGTTGCCGACACTTCCGTGATTCTCAATCTCTGCTTCCTGGAACAGCAGGATTTGCTGAGTTCGCTCTTTGGGGTCGTGCATGCACCACTGCAAGTGGAGGCGGAATTTCAGCGACTTGCAGATGAAGACCGACGTTTTCTTGGGCTGGTATTTCCAGCTTTTATCCTGCGTGCCGATCCGCTGACCACATCTCATGCTTGGGCGCAGTCTCCAGTTCTTCATGCAGGGGAGATCGCGGCCCTCTCTTTGGCGCTGGAAGTGGGAGCTGATTTGGTGCTCATGGATGAGGCTGAAGGGCGCGCTGTCGCGGCCTCGCTGCAACTGACGACCATGGGATTGCCCGGCATCTTGCTCCAGGCCAGGCAACGTGGACTGATCATTGCCGTGGCACCTTTGCTGGAGCGTCTCCAGCAGGAAGCCCGTTTCTGGATTGCTCCATCACTTCGAGAGGCAGTGCTGCGAGCTGCTGGCGAAAATGACTGACACGAATGGCACTCGGCTAAGGCGGTTGACCGTGGTTGAAGGTGGTGCTGGGCGGCAGGCGTGCGGCGGGGCATGTTGCAGACGCTGCTGGCAAATGCTGGATGTGTCAGGAGCGCCCGGTTTGCTTCCCGCTTTGCTTGTGACAACCCAGGGTCGCCTCGCCGAGGCTCGGCTGACCCTGGGCTGTAATCCGCAGCCCCTTCAGGGCTGGTGCGAGAGGCGAGAGCGATATTAGCAAAGGTGATTCCGCAGTTCATGACGCGACGCGACGAAACGGCAAAAAATATCGATCAGGGAGCTTAACCGAGTGCCATTCATGCCTGACACTTTGGGGGCGTCAAACCGCTGATAGCAACGCCCCCTTCGTTGCGTTACCGGGCGCACCATGATCCACCGACTTTGTCTCCTCCTTGCTCTTGCTTGCACCCAGCTCCAAGCGGCGCCGCCGAATGTGGTGGTGATGCTGGCGGATGACTCGGGGTGGGGGGATTACTCGATCCACGGGAACACGAACCTGAAGACGCCGAACATTGATTCGCTGGCGAAGTCGGGGGCGCGGTTTGACCGGTATTTTGTGTGTGCGCTGTGCGCGCCGACGCGGGGGGAGTTTCTGACGGGGCGGTATCACTCGCGCGGCGGGGTGAAGGGGGTTTCCACGGGGCTGGAGCGGCTGAATGCGGATGAGAAGACGATTGCGGATGCGTTTCTGGCGTCGGACTACTCGACGGGGGCGTTTGGGAAGTGGCACAATGGGAGCCAGTGGCCGTACCACCCGAATGCGCGCGGGTTTCAGGAGTATGTGGGCTACACCTCGGGGCACTGGGGTGAGTATTTTGACCCGCCGCTGGAGCACAACGGGGTGATGTTTCGCGCGAAGGGGTTCATCGTGGATGTGCTGGTGGGGAAGGCGCTGGAGTTCATGGAGACGAACAAGGAGAAGCCGTTTTTCTGCTACATCCCGCTGACGACGCCGCACTCGCCTTTCAGCGTGCCGGACGAGCACTGGAACAAGTTCAAGGACTCGCCGGTGACGATGCGGGGGGAGGAGGGGGAGAAGGAGGACCTGGCGGTGAGCCGGTGTGTGCTGGCGATGATGGACAACATCGACGTGAACGTGGGGCGGGTGCTGAAGAAGCTGGATGAGCTGAAGCTGAGCGAGAACACCATCGTGGTGTATTTCAGCGACAACGGGCCCAACAGCTTCCGCTGGAACGGTGGGATGAAGGGGAAGAAGGGCGTGACGGATGAGGGCGGGGTGCGCTCGGCGCTGTTCATGCGCTGGCCGGGGAAGATCAAGGAGGACACGCTCATCACGCCGATCGCAGGGGCGATCGATCTGCTGCCGACGCTGACGGCGCTGGCGGGGGTGAAGCCGGTGAGCACAAAGCCGCTGGACGGCTGGGATTTCTCCACGCTGCTGCTGGGCGGGGAATGGAAGCGGGGGCCGCGCGAGCTGATGAACTACAACGGCGGGAAGCTGAGCGTGCGGACGCAAACGCACCGGCTGGATGCGAGCGGCGGGCTGTTTGACATGATCGCTGATCCGAACCAGAAGAAAGACATCTCCGCGGAGCAGCCGGAGCTGACGGCGCAGCTCAAGGAGAAGGCGACGGCGTGGCACCAGGAGGTGTTTGGGAAGCCGTATGTGGCGGTGAAACCGGCCGCCGGTGGGAAGGGCAAGGGGCAGGGGCAGGGGAAGGCAAAGGGGAAAAACCCGGGGGCGGAACCGTTTGCGGATGACCGGCCCTATCCGGTGGGGTACCGGGAGTTTCCCATCACGATGCTGGAGGCGCGGGACGGGATTCCGCATGGCGAGGTGAAACGGAGCTCCAATGCGCCGAACTGCTCCTACTTTGTGAACTGGAAGACGAAGGAGGATGCGATGACCTGGGACATCGATGTGCACACGGCGGGGGAGTATGAGGTAAGCATCGACTATGCGTGCCCGGAGGCGGATGCGGGCTCGACGGTGGAGCTGAGTTTTGAGGGCGGGAAGACCACGGGCAAGGTGAAGCCGGGGTGGTTCCCACGCCTGCTGGATGACCAGGACCGGGCCTCGCGGAAGGGTGAGAGCTACATGCGGGATTTCCACACGCTGGCGCTGGGCACAGTCTCGCTGCCGGCCAAACGGGGGCTGCTGACGCTGCGCGCGCTGGAGATTCCCGGGCAGACGGTGATGGAGGTTAGGCGGGTGACGCTGACGCTGAAGACAAAGTGATTGATGGCACGGATCCTGATGCTGGGGTAACCCTCCAACCAGGGAAAAATCCCCAACCAATCACTGCATGAAATTGTACCGCGCCTTCTTTTTCGCCCTTGCCCCGCTGTTCATGGCCGCCTGCGGCTCGCTGAAGCCCGCCCCGGCGGGAACTCCGGGGATCGTGGTGGGCCCGAATGAAACGCGGGAGTGCGGGCAAGGGTGGGTGCAGTTTCCAGCCGGGCTGTATGTGGCGGAGGTGGTGTCTGCGAAGGGGACGTACTACCTGGCGCCCGAACCCATCCGTACGAAGGGGGTGCTGCTGGGACGGAGCGAGCGGGGAGGGATCTTTGTGTCCAGCCTGGCGGGAAATCCACAAGCGGCGTGGTTTGGCGATCTGCGGGACACGGTGGACGAGAGCCCGAGCACGATGCTGGGCGCCATCGGAATGAGCGCGCCGAATCTGTGGCCGTACGCGCCACGGATTCCGTACAAGGTGCAAAAATAGCGGGGTGCATCCCACCCTGGGGCGGGGGATTTCCCCCTAGTTGTGGGCGGGAACTGTAAGGAGTTTGTCTTTGCACCCGGTTTTCGTTGCGTGGATCGTTATAAAAACTATAATTTCGGTACACCATGAACAGTCGTCTCCTCACCTGGCTCGTCGCCTTCGCCGTTTTGATGGCGGGGGGGATAGCGGCGCTGAGAGAGGGCTGGCTGAACGGGTGGGAGATGAGGATCCGGGAGCTGATGACGAGCCCGGGCGCGCAGTACAGCGCGGCGAAGTTCCGCCTGGATCTGGTGGACCAGTTCAACTATTCGCGAATGGCGGCGAAGACGCCGACGCTGCGGGTGGACCCTGAAATGGAGGCCTGGCTGGAGAGGGAGTTTCCGAAGATCGACACGGCGGACCTGAACAAGGTGACGGAGCTGGTGCAGGAGGGGATGCCGCGGTACTACCGGGTGTCCGTGTGCTCCGCGAGCAGCCCGAGCCTGAGGGAGCTGCTACAGCGGTTTCACGAGTATTCGCACCGGGCGCAGCCGGAGATGACGCACATGGCGATCGCGCTGCGGCCGAGGGCGAGCGGGCTGATGAACGAGGCGCTGCTGGTGCTGGGACAGAGGCTGCGGGATTTCACGCCGGAGGCGCTGACGCAGTCTGGCGACGAGCCGTTTTTCAGCACGTGCGTGCACTGCAAGCAGCCGCACTTCATGAAGCTTTCCCGGGCGCAGCGGAGCATGGCGCTGGAGTGCCCGAAGTGCCACCGGAAGTATGCGGTGATCGCCGCGGACAGCGCGGGACGGTTTCATTATGTGAACGAGTTTCTGACGGGGTATGCGCCGCAGGCGGTGTTTGCGAAAAACCAGTCGCGCGTGCAGCAGCTCTTCACGATCTGGTCCGCTGTGCATGCGAACTGCCGCTATGCGAACGACCCGGGGGCGAAGCCTGGGAGCAGCTTTGCGAAGCCTGAGCAGACGGACTGCTGGCAGTTTGCGGATGAGACGCAGCGGCTGCAACGGGGGGACTGCGAGGATTCCTCGATCTTTCTGGCGGACTGGCTGATGTCCCGCGGATTTCAGGTGCGAGTGGCGCTAGGACGCTACGGCGACCTGGGGGGGCACGCGTGGTGCGTGGTGAAGATCGACGACAAGGAATACCTGCTGGAATCGACGGAAAGTCGGCCGGACCCGAGCGACCCGCCGCTGGCGAGCCGGGTGGGCAGCCGGTATGTGCCGGAGGTGTTGTTTGACCGGTTTGCCATCTATGTGCCGACGAGCGCGAACCGCACGTGGAAGGGGGACTACTGGTCTGCCAACACGTGGACGCGGGTGGAGCCGCGGACCGAGCTGGGCGGAGACCCGATCTTGGCGCGGGCGCCGGCGGGCACGGCGGTGAAACTGGGGACGCAGAATCTGCTGGATGCCGCGACGGCGGCGGATGCGAGCCGCCTGGCCAAGACGTCGTTTGCGAGCCCGGCATCGCCTACGTTTTTGAATCTGGGCAACATCCCGGCGGGAGCGAAGGACTGGCGGCAGTCGATGGTGCCAGCGCGGGGGCCGTGAGGGTGAAGTGAGGTGAAGTGAGGTGAAGTGAGGTGAAGGAGGCAATGACCCCGGGGTGGGAGTGATCGTGGGTTGACGCGCCGGGGTGACGCGTGCAGCATGAAAGACACATGCTTTCCAGCATTGCCATTCTCACGCTTTTCGGCGTCCTGCTTATCATGCTGGAAACCTTTCTACCCGGATGGGTGGCGGGCATTCTAGGCGCGATCTCCATCTTTATCGCGCTGGGCCTGGCGCTGATGTCTGATGGTCTGGGAGGGTGGAGCTCCGGAGAGAGGCTGCTGCTGGCGCTGGGGATCGTGGTGTTTTCGGTGGCGGCGCTGGTGGCGTGGCTGCGCTGGTTTGCGGTGAAGTTTTTCAGACGGTCGCTGACGCTGACCACGAGCATCGACACGCAGCCGCATGCGGGGGCCGCGCCGGGTGCGCAGGGCGTGGCGCTGACTGAACTGCGCCCGCTGGGGCGCGCTGAGATCGCGGGACAGCGCTATGAGGTGCGCTGCCAGAATGGTCTCGCGGCGGCCGGCGCCCGCGTGGAGGTGATCGCGGCGGAGCCGGGCAACCTCCTGGTGCGGACGCTTTGAGACTGAGACTGACTGCTGCTTTTTTTCCAATCCATCCACCCCTACATCCATTCACCTATGTCCACCCTCGAAATCTTCCTCATCGGCGCTGTCATCATCGTGGCGCTTGTCCTGTTTCTGCTGGTCGCGAAGTTTTTCAACCTGTGGCTGCGCGCGCGAATCGCGAATGCGCCGGTGAGTTTTCCGACGCTGCTGGCGATGTGGCTGCGAGGGGTGCCGAATGCGCTGATCGTGGACACGCGGATCACGGCGGCGAAGGCGGGGATACCGATCGGCACGGACCAACTGGAGGCGCACTTTCTGGCCGGGGGCGAAGTGACGCATGTGGTGCTGTCATTGATCGCGTCTGACAAGGCGGGGATCCCGCTGGACTTTAACCGCGCGTGCGCCATCGACTTGGCGTGCAAAGGCACCACGAAGACGGTGCTGGAGGCGGTGCGCACGAGCATCAATCCGAAGGTGATCGACTGCCCGCACCCGGACATGGGGCGGGGAGGGAAGATCGACGCGGTGGCGAAGGACGGCATCTCGCTGCGGGTGCGTGCGCGGGTGACGGTGCGCACGAACCTGGACCGGTTTGTGGGCGGTGCGACGGAGGAGACGGTGATCGCGCGTGTGGGGGAGGGGATTGTGACGTGCATTGGGTCCTCGACCTCCTACAAGGACGTGCTGGAAAATCCCGACGCCATTTCCAAACTGGTGCTGCACAAGGGCGTGGACGCGGGCACGGCGTTTGAGATTCTGTCCATCGACATCGCGGACATCGACGTGGGTGAAAACGTGGGAGCGAAACTGCAGACGGAGCAGGCGGAGGCGGACAAGAAGATCGCGCAGGCGATGGCGGAGATGCGGCGTGCAGCGGCGGTGGCGCTGGAGCAGGAAATGTCCGCCCGGACGCAGGAAATGAGAGCGCGGGTGGTGGAGGCGGAGGCGCAGGTGCCGCTGGCGATTTCCGAGGCCTTCCGCAACGGGCAGCTCGGCGTGATGGATTTTGCCAAATATAAAAACGTGCTGGCTGACACCGACATGCGCAGCAAGATCGCCGGTGACACCGGAGCCAAATAACCCCGCGCCTGACTCTTGCGGCCATGCATCCTTTTCTGGCGAGCAGTGATCTTGATCCGTTTCAGGTGGCGATCATCGTCATTGCGGTGCTGGCGGGGTTTGTGAAATGGCTGTGGGAGAACCTGCAGCAGAAAGGGGGAACGGCAGCGCCGCCACCACCGGACCCTGAGGAGCAGCGGCTGCGGGAGGCTGCGTGGCGCAAGCAAACGGGACAGGCCTCCGCACCTCCGCCTCTTCCGCCGGTGGTGCCGCCCTCGCCCTGGGATGAACTGCGCAAGGCGTGGCAGGAGCTCAAGGAAGCGGCAGGGCAGGCTCCGGCACGCCCGGCACCAGTGAGAGCTCCGACCGCCGCACCTCAGCGGCCGCAACAGCAGCAGCAGGCTCCGCGGCCGCAGCAGGTGCTTCGGCAGCAGCCGCCGCAAGCTCAACCTCAACGCCAGCGGCAGTCTCAGGCCCAGCCTGTGCGTGCCCCCGTGCCGCAGCCGGCACCCGTGGTGGCCGCGGCTGTGGAAACAGTGCCGGTGGTGGTGGCTGCACCGTCCATGGTGGTCTCAAGGGCCGCGGTGCCTGCGGGCGCGCTTCTGGCGGCGGTGCGGAACCTGCGGCAGGATCCCGCGCTGATGAGGCAGGCGATTTTGATGCAGGAGATACTTGGGCCGCCAAAAGCCTTGCAAAGCTCCGGCGATTTCGCTATCTAAGGAGGCTCTTCTTTGAGACATGCCGGCGTGGTGAAATTGGTAGACGCGCTAGACTCAAAATCTTGTATCCGTGAGGATGTGTCGGTTCGAGTCCGACCGCCGGTACCACTCAAAGAAGCGTGCAGGAGGCATGGAATGAGCTACGTTATGAAGCTCATGCACAAACCGCGAGCCGCCACGATTCTCCTTTCCGCCCTGGCTTTGCTGGGGTGCGTCGTCTGGGCGGTGGAGCGGCAGCAGGAAGAGGGAGGGAAGCCGACGAACTTTGGGGTCAAAGATGGCTCCGTGCCCGAGGATCCGCGTGACTACCGCCGGGGAGGGTATGGCAACGAATACCCCACGTGGCCGGTGAGCAAGGAGCTGCCGAACGACACCTTCACCTTTGCGCGCATCCGGTACAATTCAATGAGCCGCGGTGGACGTGGCTGGGGGCGCAGCAACCGCAAGTGGTCCACGGACTATCCGGATTCGGACATGAACATGAGCTACCGGCTGCAGCAGCTCACGTCGCTGCAGGTGAATCCTAACGGGGCGATCGTGGACATCGATCCGGAGCAGTTCCGGCACTATCCGTTTCTCTACATGATCGAGGTGGGGGACATCGACATCACCGACGAGGAGGCGAAGACGATGCGGGAGTACATGCTCAACGGAGGCTTCATCATGGTGGACGACTTCTGGGGCACGCGTGAGTGGGAGAACTTCGAGGTGGCGCTGAAGCAGATCTGGCCGGACCGGAAGATGGAGGAGATCCCGCTGGAGCATGAGATCTTCCACATGGTCTTTCCGATCAAGGTGAAGCCGCAGATCCCGCACATCCGGTTTGCGGAGTATGTGATCAACCAGGGGATCACGTATGAGTTTGACAAGCCGGGCTCCGAGCATGTGCACTACCGCGGGTACTTTGATGACAAGCGCCGGCTGATGATGGTGATCTGCTGGAACACCGACACCGGGGAAGGCTGGGAGCAGGAGGGGAGCGATCCGTGGTATTTCAAGGAGTTCTCAGAGAAGTATGCGTACCCGCTGGGGATTAACATTATCTTCTATGCGCTGACGCATTGAGGAAAGGAGTCCAGAGCTTCAACTCGTTCCGGGCGCATGGCGCTGCGCGTTGATCAAAGAGGTGGAGAAATCCTCGCTTCATTTCTCGATAGCACTAAACGATGCGAAGGCGCTTTCCAGAACGAGCTAAAGCTCTGGACTACTTTTTCGGAATGCCTGAGTGTGCGGCGTTTGTAGCAGCGCCCTGTTTCCCAAAATGAACCCGCCGGAAATCAATCCCCATGCGGCACCGCAGTCTGCCACGCGGGCGGGTGGACCGGTCAAGGCTGCTGATGCACGGCCTGCGGGTCTGGGAAAACGTTTCCTCACTTGGGCGATCGATCGTGTGGGAGTGATTGCCACCTTCATGTTGATCTTGAAGATCCTCAGCCTTTTGGCGCAGGCGACCAACTGGCGGAGCGGCATGTCCATTCCCGAAGATAGCGGGACCATCTTGCTCACCATGGTGGGTTTTTATCTGGCGGCCGCCTTTGTCTATTACACCAGCTTTGAGGCGCTGCCGGGGTGCACTCTTGGGCAATGGATCACCGGGACGAAAGTGGTCACGGCTTCAGGTGCGCCGCTGACGTTTCGTCGCGTCTTGTTGCGAAGTTTAATCCGCCTGGTGCCGCTGGATGCGCTGTCGTTTTTCACCACCACCAAGGACAGCGGCTGGCACGACCGCTGGGCGGGCACGCGTGTGGTGGATTTGCGTGCTGGGTCGGAGGTGAGGCCGAGGCCCATGCCAACGCGGCAGCCTGCGGTTTTCAGGCCCGGTGAAAAGCGGGAAGGGGATGAGCTCCGCAGCGAAAAAAGCAGTTCAGAGCTTTAGCTCGTTCCGGGCACATGGCGCTGCGCACGGGCCACAGCGGCAAAGAAATCTCCCTTCATTTCTCGAAAGCGATGAGCAAGCCGAAAGCGCTCCCCAGAGCGAGCTAAAGCTCGCGAGTACTTTCCAGGCAGAGGCAAAGAAATTCCTCTTCATTTCTCGAAATCGCTGGGCAAAACGAAGGCGCTTTCCAGAACGAGCTAAAGCTCTGGACTACTTTTCAGCAGCAAAAAGGCCAAGGCGATGTGCCCTGGCCTTTTTGAGGACTGTTGACCTGCTGCCGCTGCGTTACGCTGCCGCGCCTTCGAGCTGGGCTTCGGTCTTTTTCTTTTCGCGCTGGCGGACGTTGCTGTCGAGGATGCGCTTGCGGATGCGGATGCTCTTGGGGGTGCATTCGGCGAGTTCATCGGGGGCGATGTACTCGATGGCGCGCTCGAGGCTGAAGCGGATGGGCGGGGTGAGCTGGATGCCTTTGTCGTTACCGGCGGCGCGGAAGTTGGTGAGCTGCTTGCTGCGGGTGGGGTTCACGGGCAGGTCGTCGGCGCGTGGGTTTTCGCCGATGATCATGCCGTCATAGACCTGCTCGCCTGCGCCGATGAAGAGCTTGCCGCGCACCTGGATGGTGTCGAGAGCGTAGCTGGTGGCTTCGCCGGCTTCGGTGCTCACGAGGGTGCCGGTGCTGCGGGTCTGCATCGGTCCGGCGTGCGGGGCGTATTCGCGGAAGAGGTGACTGTGAATGCCGTGACCGCTGGTCAGGTTCATCAATTCAAACTCGAAGCCGATGAGGCCGCGAGTGGGAACATAAGCCTGCAGGCTGGTGCGGCCGTTGTGGGCGCTCATGTCTTCGATCTTACCTTTACGCTCGGAGATGGACTTCATCACGCCGCCGAGGTAGTCGTCCGGCACGTCCACGTAGAGGGTTTCAAAGGGCTCGACGAGCTCGTCATTCACGCGCTTCATGATGACCATGGGGCGGGAGACGAGCACTTCAAAGCCTTCACGGCGCATCTGCTCCACGAGCACAGCGATCTGCATGGCGCCACGGGCGCTGACGTCGAAGATACCGGCGGTGTCGGTGTCCTTCACGCTGATGGTCACGTTCATCTTCTGCTCGCGGTCCAGGCGGTCGCGGATCTTGCGGGAGGTCACATGGTCGCCTTCGCGTCCGGCCAGCGGGCCGTCGTTCACGGCGAACTGCATGACGATGGTCGGAGGATCGATGGCGACGAAGGGCAGGGCAGGGGCGTCTGCGGCTCCGGCCACCGTCTGGCCGATGTCCACGTCTTCAAAGCCGGAGATGCCGACGATGTCGCCAGCGGTGCCTTCCACGGAGTCCGCGGTGGTGAGCGTGGTGTATTGGAAAACTTTGGTCACCTTGACCGGGATGGCTTTTTCTTCGGGCGTCTTGCCGAGAAGGAAGACGCGGTCTCCCAGCTTCACGCTGCCGCGGGTCACTTTGCCGATGGCCACACGGCCGACGAAGTTGTCCCAGTCGATGTTGGAGACGAGCATTTCAAAGCAGCCTTCCACTTCCGCTTTCGGCGCGGGGATGTGCTCGACGATTTTGCCGAGGAGGAAGGTCATGTCGTGCTGCTCGCCGGTGGGGGAGTCGGTGACCCAGCCCGCGCGGGCGCTGCCATAGACGAAGGCGGCGTTGAACTGGTCTTCGGTGGCGTCGAGTTCGAGGAAGAGTTCCAGCACCTTGTCGTGCACCTTCTGCGGCTCGATGTGCGGGCGGTCCATCTTGTTGATGAGGACGATGGGCTTGATGCCCTGCTCCAGAGCCTTCTTCAAAACGAAGCGCGTCTGTGCCTGCGGGCCTTCATAGGCGTCCACCACGAGCATCACGCCGTCCACCATCTTCATCACGCGCTCCACTTCGCCGCCGAAGTCGGCATGGCCGGGAGTGTCCACGATGTTGATGATGTGGTCGTTCCAGTGAACGGAGGTGTTCTTGGCCTTGATGGTGATGCCCTTTTCGCGCTCAAGATCCATGGAGTCCATGGCGCGTTCGGCGATGGCCTGGTTCTCGCGGAAATTGCCACTGGCGCGCAGCAGTCCGTCAACGAGCGTGGTTTTGCCGTGGTCGACGTGGGCGATGATGGCGATGTTGCGAATTTTATCTGGGGTCATGGGCGGGCTTTTTTGGGGAAGGGGGCCGAGAGAGTAGCAGCGTCTGAGCCATAGGCAACCACTTCGCTGCGCTGGTTTTGGTGGTTTTGAAAGATTGGGGGGCGGGAGGACTGGATGGAGGCTCTGGGTTCTGAAATCAGAAATCGAATCTTCAGCCATCGGCAATCCTCCGGCACAGGGGGGGGAGGCTGGGCGGGCGCGATTGACGATTGTCGAGCAATCGATTTTTGATTTTAGAGGGGTCAGAGATCCACCGCGGGCATGCCAGATGGAGCGAGGTTTTGGTGACGATTTTGTGAGGCGGAGAAGTGCAACGATATAGTCACCACGCATCCATGGATGGACGCGTGAGAGAGGAGTAACAGCAGGTCCCCCCTCCTTCTAAAAAATGCCCTATCTTTTTCTGCAAGCGGCCCGCGCGCGCCGCCTGACGGCCCTGAGCCGTTGCCGCGCCTCCATGCCCACGCTGCCCGTGCGATTCCTTGGCGGCCTGATTCTGGCCTGCCTGGTGCTGGTCCTCGTCTCCCAGGCGCAGGCCCAGTCCACGTGGAACTCAACGACGGGAAACTGGAACACCAGCTCGCGGTGGTCTCCTGCAAGCGTGCCTGCCAGTGATTCATCGACCTCGTTGATATTTGGTGGTTCGGCGAGCTACACGAGCACCAACAACCTGGGGCTTTTCACGCTGAACCAGATGCTCTTCACCAACACGGCGGGCACCGCCACGGTGGCCGGAACCTCCACCAACGGGCTGGACTTGGTGAGGTCGGCACAGAGCCTTGCGCTTCCGACGGTCATTCAAACGGGCGCGGGGAATGTCACCATCTCGGCTCCGGTCACGTGGGATGCAGACACAGCAGTGACCAACTCGGGCTCTGGAACTCTGCAGTTCTCCGGGACGCAGACCTACCTCAATGGAACGCGGCAAACCTTCACGAACTCCGGCACAGGCACGCTCACCATCGCCGATGGGATCACGTATGCCAACTCCGCCTCAGGCAGCGGCGGCGTGGTGCTCAACCTCGTGAATAACAACACCGCGGCCGGCACCTTCAACATTGGAGACATGGGGGCGCTGGCCAACGTGACGCTCAACATCGGGGGCACCGGCACGGTCCGCTACAATGGCAGCAGTGCGGGTGATTTGTTTTCCGACAGCATGCTGCTCAATGTGCAGGCGGGGGCCACCTTTGACTTCAATGGCAATGCGGAAACCATGGGCTCTCTTTCCGGCGCCGGCACCGTGGTGCTGAGCGCGGCTGTCACGCTCGACCCGGCGGTGGGCGGCTACCATGTCTTTTCAGGCAAGCTCACCGGCAGCGGGGGCGCCATCTCCGTGGCCGACATCAGCGAGAGTCTGATTCTCTCCGGATCGACGAGCGACTACACCACGGCCACGTCGGTCACGGCCGGCAGGCTCATTGTGGCTGCCAATGCGCCGAACGGAGCGGCAGGGGCCCTGGGCAACGCCACCTCCGACGTGCTGGTGGGCGGCGGCGCAGGTGTGGCCAGACTGCTGATCAGCGATGCGGGCGTCACGATCGGGCGCAATGTACGCTCTGTGAGCGGAGGCGCGGGACTCGTTTTGGTCGGCGGCCTCAACACCTCCGGCACGGCAACCTACAGCGGCAGCATCCTTCTGGGGACCGACAGCAGCGCGGCCAAGGGAGTGACGCTGTATGCGGCCAAAGGGGGCACGGTGGAGTTCACCGGCAGCATTGTCCGCGCCGCATCGGCCACCGGCACGACAGACACCGTGACCATCTCCGGTGCCGGGACCGTGGCTCTCCGAGGCAGCAATACTTACACCGGCGGCACAGTGATCAACGGCGGCACTCTTTTGCTGGACTACTCCAGCAACACGGACAGCAAAGTCAGCAACACCGCCGCGCTGGATCTGAGCGGTGGCTCCCTCAGCGTGCTGGGCAGCGGCTCCGCCAGCACCACAGTGACGCTGGGCGGACTGAATGTGGGCAGCAGCTCCGGCCCCCTGGGCGGCGGGCAGATAACGGTGACCACCGGGCAGGATCAAAACGCCACGCTGGCCCTGGGCGGCATCACCAAGAATGCGGGAGGCACGGTGAACTTTGTGCTGGTGAACACCGGCAGCGGAGTGGCCAGCATCACCACCACGACGGCCAACAACTCCTCAGGCATCCTCGGTGCGTACGCCACCTTTGCCCTGAATGACTGGGCCGTGAACGATGGCACGGGCAACATCACCGCACTGGCGGCGGGAGGCTACAGCACCACCTTTGCCACCGGCCTGAACACCAGCCGGAGCGCGAGCGTGGCGCTGCCCTCAGGCGGGGCTACCACAGGCAGCCTGCGGCTCACAGGTGCGGCGGCGGTGACCTTCAACGCCATTGCCAACACGCTGACGCTGGAAAGCGGAGGCATCCTGGTGGCCTCCACGGCAGGCGCCACCAGCTTTGGCACCACCAGCGTTCGTGGCAACATTGCCAGCAGCACCGGTGAGGTGATCATTCACCAGCAGAGCGCCTCCACGCTCACCATCAACTCCATCATCAGCGGCACGACGCTCACGAAGTCCGGCGATGGGGCCCTTGTCCTCACCGGCACCAACACCTATACCGGCAACACCATCATCAATGGCGGCAGCGTGAGCGTGACTGCGTCTGCGAACCTGGGGGCGGCCACGGCGGATGTCACCATCAACGGCGGCACGCTCATCCTGGCCAGCGGCTCGCTGGGGACGCTCAACGCCACGAACCGGGTGATTACGGTCGGCGCGCTGGGAGCCACCTTCAATTTCACCGCCAACCAGACCCTGGAGGGCAGCGGTCTGGCAGGCACCGGCACGCTGACACTGGCGGGAAGCGGCACCATTTCGGTGGGCTCATCGAGCAGCACCTTCAGCGGCGACATCGTGATCAACAACGGCACGCTGAGGATGAACAGCCAGCAGTTTAACAGCGTGGCCTCCATCACGGTGAACAGCGGCGGCACCTACGAAGTGAATGACGATGGCGCAGGCACCTTTGGCGCGGGAGGCGGCGGGCGCATCTTTGTCAATGGCAACGGCTTTGGCAGCAATGGCGCGCTCCGCGTGACGGACCAGTCGCAGGGCTCGGCCTCGTTCCTGGACCCCTCGACCACCATCGCCAACGAGGTGGTGCTGCAGACCACCTCACGCATTCAGGTGGACAATGGCTCAGCGCTCAACAGCTCCTCCCTGCTCACGCTCGCCGGGGTGGTGTCCGGCAGCGGCGGCATCGTGAAGGGAGGCAACGGCACCTTGGCGATCTCCGGACATGAGAACACCTTCACCGGCGGGGTATCCGTGGAGAACGGTACTCTGTCCCTGCTGGGCGATGACCGCCTGCTGGCGAGCAGCACCATCAATCTCGGCGCGGGCAGCACCTCGGGAACTTTGCGGCTTAACGGCTACTCGCAGACAGTGACCAGCCTGACGACCGCAGGCAGTGGCACGGCGAATGCAGTGGTCAGCGGCAGCGGCACCTCCACCAGCGTGCTGACCGTGAACACCGCCGGCACACAGAGCTATGGCGGCACACTGGGCGGGAGCGGTCTGGCAGACACGCACACGAACAACAATCTGAGCCTTTCCAAACAGGGGGCTGGCAGCTTCACGCTCGCAAACGCCAGCACCTATGACGGCATCACCCTCGTGGAGCAGGGCACTCTCGTTTTGGGCAACGTCAATGCGCTGGGCAACGGGGGCAACTCCCTGGCCGCGGGGGATGCGGGCACCGTGGTGCAGAGCGGGGCCACACTGGACCTCAATGGGCAGAGCGGTGTGCAGGAGGTGATGACGCTGAATGGTTCCGGCGTGGATGGAGCGGGCGCACTGGTGAACAACAGCAGCACCGCCGCAAGCATTGGCAATGGCGTGGCCTCGCTGAGCTTCAGCGGTTCTTCCACGGGCTGGACGCTGGCCTCCGCGGCCGCCATCTCAGCCTCGACCAGTTCGAGCGCCACGGCCGCGATCTCCCTCGGCATCGGGGCCGGGACCTTTACGATGACCAATAACGGCGCCGGGTATGGACTGGCGCCGGTGGTCACCGTCAGCGGAGGCACAGGGGCCGTGCTCACGGCTTCTCTAGGTGTCACCACGGCCTCGTTCACTGTGACTTCCGGCACAACGACCTACAGCACCGCACCCACCGTCACCCTTTCAAACGGAGCCACGGGCACGGCTGTGCTGAACGGCAGTGGTTTGGTCATCGGCATCACCATCACCAATCCTGGCAGTGGCTTTACCGCCAGTCCCGGCGCCAGCTTTTCCGGCGGTACCACCACCTTTGTGGGCACGGCACCCAAGATCACAGGCAACGCCAGCAATTTCGTCGTGGTGGGCCTCAACGTGGTGAATCCGGGCAGCGGCTTCACCTCGGTGCCTACCGTGACCATTTCCAGCGGCACGGGCGGCACGGCCACCGCCGTGGGAAATGACAACTTTGCGCTCAATGGAATCGCCGTCACCGCGAACGGATCGGACTATGCCTCCGCGCCCACGGTCACTCTCAGCGGCGGGTCAGGCACCGCCACGGCCAATCTCACCACGGTCAACCTTGCCTCCGACTCGAGCGTGGGCGGCAGCGGCGATCTCAAGATCGATGCAACAGTGACCGGCAGCGGGGCCCTGACCAAAGTGGGAACCGGCACCACCACGCTGACAGGAACCAACACGTACACGGGAAACACCACTGTGAGCGCCGGGACTTTGCAGGTGGGAATGGTGGGCTACGGACAAACGGGGGCAGGGGCGGTGACGGTCAATGGCAGCGATGCTGTGCTGGCCGGAACGGGCAGCATTCAGGGCAGCACCTCGATCATTCTGGGCGTCCTCAAGCCGGGGGACAGCGGCGGTGCGGACACGGGCACGCTGAATACGCACAATCTGATTTTTGTGCCGGTGGCCACCACGACTGTGGCGGAACTGCAGATCACGGGCTCCACGGCGGGGGGCACTCTCGCTTCCGATCTGATCAACGTGAACGGCGCGCTGACGCTGAGCAGCAATGGCAACATCCTGGTGAACGGCACGGGCTACACTGCGGCCGTGGGGGACACCTTCACGCTGCTGGACTGGAGCGGTGTGCTGACACTGAACGGCTTTAGCACCGGCAGCAACTTCCGCACCGGAGCCAATGGCGATGGCAACGAGGGGAACCTGGACCTGCCGGACATCACTGGCATCGGTGTCTGGCAGATCGGCAGCCTGGCGGATGCGGGGGCGCTGACACTGAGCATCGTGGCGGTGCCGGAGCCGGCGCGCGGAGTGCTGGTGATGTGCGGGTGTGTGGTGATGGTGTGGCGGAGGAGGAGGCGGTGAAGCAGTTGGTCAGTGTGTCAGTGAATCAGTGTGCCGGTGAGCGGTGCGTGGCGCCTGGGCGTACTTTGGTCTCGACGTAAGGCTGGTCTGCTGGGTAAGGTGGCGCGATGAGGAGGAGATCCATGTTTTTGTCCTGCTGCGTGGCGCTGTTGTGGCTTTGCGAGGGCGGGGCGGAGGCGGAGGAGATGAAGACGAGGGTGTTTCAGGTGCCGCGGGATTTTTTGACGGTGGTGAATGACTCGGTGACTCCGGGGCTGCGTGATGCGGATCCCTTTTGGGTGAGAGAGCTGCCTGCACGCAAGGCGGATGAACCTATGCTGCTGATCGTCACGGCACGAGACCATCTGGAGGCGTCCGGAATAACGTTTCCTGCGGGGGCCAGCGCTTCGTATGATCTCCTTTCCAGCAAGCTCACCGTGATCAACACGCAGGCGAACCTGGACCTGTGCGAGACGTATGTGCAAAGCAGTTGCAACCTGTGCCCAAAGCAACTGAGCTTTGTTTTGACCGTGGTGGAAGGGCCGGGAGAAATCATCCGGCAGGCGAATGAGGCTGCGGCGGCGCAGGAAGATGCGGCCATGGCGCTCGCGGAGCTAATGCAGCAGACGGCGAAAGAACAGTCACAGGTGCGCGTGGTGGGGGAGGCTTTTGTGCAAGCGTATTCCGGCACGCGTGCCACCACGCGTTCGGTGAAGGAGCATGAGCATCTCACGATCGGCAGTGATGAGCAGGGCCGCCTCTCCGTGAATCATGAGATCCAGATGGTGGGGCTGAATCTGGAGTTCGACCCGGTGATCGAGGCGGATGGCCAGCACATCGATCTCGCTTACACGCTGGATCTTCATCCCGCGCCGCCAAGCGAGAAGCAGGTGGCCGTGTCGGACTCCACCACGGGAGGCGCTGGGGAGATCCCGCTCACGCAGGTGCCCCGGCTGCACTTTGGGGCAGACACGCAGATGCTCGGCGGCAGCACGCGGCTGCTGGGCATGTCCAGACCCTACGGCAAGGCGGGTGCCGAGGGCGAGGATGTGCTGTGGGCGGCTTTTCTCACCGCGCATGTCGTGAGGCTGGACGGCCTGCCGCGTGCGCAGCCCAAGGTCCCGGCGGCAGCGATGAAGGTGCCTACTGGCATGAAGAAGCTCGCGTATCCCGTTCCGTCAGGTCTGTTTGAAAATGCGGGCAGGCATCCTGCGCAGAAGGTGCAGAGCTACTTGGAGGCACATGGCATTGCGCCTGCCGCAGGGGCCGATGCGATCATGAAAGGAGAGGTTTTGACGGCGGTGAACACGCATGAAAACCTCGAGCGCATCGTGCTGCTGGTCGAGCACCTGACATCGAAGCTGCCGAAGACAGCGGTGGTGACGCTGCACACGGTGAAAGGGAGCGGTGCCTTCCTGCGCGGGCTGGCTGCCGAGGCCGCGGCGATGAAGGATCATGGCGGCCAGTGGTCGCGGGTGCAGGAGGCGCTGAAGGCTGGCAGTTATGAGCTCAAAGCAGTGGGCACCAGCCGGCTGGAGAGCACCTCTGGGCAGCGTGCGAAGCTGGAGTCCGTGCAGGAGCACAGGTTCTTCGCGGGCTACGGCAAGGACGACAAGGGCCGCGTGGGGCCGCAGTTTGAAACTCGGTCTGTGGGGGCGATTCTGGAGTTTGAGCCGCTCATTTCCATGGGCAGTGACGTGGACATCTCGCTGTCCCACGAACTGCACCCGCTGCCGCTGAAGCCAGGACGCGGTATGGTGCAGGAGCCGGGCACCAAGGAGAAGCAGAGCTTTCCCATCGAGGACCTGCCGGTGCAGCAGACGGTGACGCAGCTGCATGTGGAAAGTGGCGGGGTCCGGTTGCTGTCCCTGCTGCGGCCACCCGGAGGCGGGGCGGAAGATCAACTTCTGGCCACCTTTTTGGAATGCGAGGTGATGTCGCATAGCTCAGCGAGAAAGGAAAAGGGACCCTCGCTGGAACAAATGATGAACAGTGTGCCGACGTCGAAGTCGGTCTCACAGACGATGTACGTGCGCAGCTTTCGTGTGTCTCCGGATTTTCTTCACGGAGACGTCAACAAAAGTTCCAAAGACGAGACTTTTCCCGCCTCCAGCATTAAAAGCGCGAGAGAAATTTTGGAGGATGCGGGCATTCCATTTCCTGAAGGAGCCAGGGTTTCCACCGGCGGTCCGCTGAGTGATCTCATCGTCAGAAACACCACCGAAAACCTGGACAAGGTGGAGCAGTTTGTGAAATGGATGGAGCGCGAATGCCGCCCCTCAGCCGTGGCGATGACCTCGCAGGTGCTGGAAGTTCCTGGGCCGCTGCTGCGGGGGCTGATGTCTGGGCTGGGCAGTCGCAGCAATCATCGTGCGGAGCTGGAGCAATTGCTGGCGGGAGTGAAGCTAGGAACGGTGAAGCATCTGGGCCTCTTGCGCATCGAGACGCGAGCCGGCACCCACGGCAGAGCGGAGCAGGGTGTGAAGCACCCGTTCTTCACCGGAGCGCTGGAGAATGATGTGCGGGTGGTGGGCTTTCGTACGGAGGTGGGTGTGGACAAGGGAACTCCTTACGCAGCACCGCAATTTCGGATGGAAACTGAATTTCATCCCGCCGGGCCGCTGGAGCACCGTGAATATGTCATCGACTCGCAGGGGCGGAGGCTGGAGTTTCCGCTGACGGATTTTCATGTGATGAAGCTGAGCGCGACGACCTTCATTCCTGACGGCAATGCGCGGATGCTGGCGGTGTGGAAACCGGTGGGCAAGGCGGAGTGGGAGAAGGGGGATGTGCTGCAAGTGCTGTTTGTGAGCTGTGATGAGGTGCTGACGCGGGAGTGAGAGTGAGGGAGGGGAACTGCCGCCTTCGCGTGAGGTTTTTGAGGCCGGGAGAGTAGTGAACCTCGATGGTGATGGGGCGGTGCTTTTGGCGTTGGCGGATGCTGCAAGCCGTGGCATCAAACATCACACCAATTACTTCTTTCGGATATGGACACATCGCTCAAAGACTTTCTGATGGGGCTGGCGCCTGGCGCGCAGCTTGATGTGGCAGAGGTGGAGTTTCTGCTGGCGGAGGCGTGGCGTTCCCTGCGGGGTTCGAGAGGGGGCGGGATGCAGGCGCAGAAGATCCGGGGGCGCACGGAAGGGCTGAGTTGGGAGCCGCCGCTGTTAAGTTTTGAGATCGAGCGCCATGGCGGGACGGTGAACGGTTCCACGCGGGCGGAAATGCAGCGCTGGTGTGTGGATGTGGTGGCGAATACGGCTGAGATTGTGTCCACCCGCAAGCGGCAGCTCCATGCCATGGCGGCGAGGGTGAACGTCAAAGGGCCGGCGGCGGTCATTGCTGAGGCGATTTTGAAGAATCAGGAGAACGCGGCTTTGAAGAGGTATCCGGATGGGCGGGTGAAGGTCTTGATCAGTTCGCTCTTTCCGCATGGGGATGATTTTAAGCAGACGGTTTCGGGGCGGCGGAAGAGGTTTCGGGCGGCGCTGGAGGGAGTGATCAAAGAGCAGGGGTGGGTGGAGGTGGGGACGAACACGTATCAGAGACGCGAGGGGGCGTGAGGTGGCAAAGCTGTGATTGGGGACGAAATCGTGTCGTGGAGGCAGGTCGAATTGAGCGAACGAGGACAATAAGAAGCTGACGCAGGAGGCGGAAGCGACTTGTCACTTTAAACCTGAAACCTGAAACGGAGCGCCGTGATCGAGGACGAGTTCGAGTAGGAGGACGAGGACGAATCCACCACTCTTCCGCCTCACTTCCCAAGACTCTTCCACACAGCAGGCAATCTCTCTTTCACCAGCTTGGCGCTATTGGCGGGGATCAGGGCAGGGGTGAGGGGGACGTTCTTGGTGTCTTCGAAATCGAGGTGGCCGGGGCTGCGGGAGTATTTGTAGTCTTTGTCGAGACTGCCGTCTCCGGAGAGCTGGATGCCGACTTCTTCGACGCGGGGGACGGAGATGTAGAACTGGCCGTGATCGAGGGGGCAGGATTCGCCGGGCCGGAGGCGGAGCTTTGCCTGGGCGAGTTCGCGGAAGAGCTCGCGGGCGGTGGCTTCGGCGGGATTCACAAAGGTGCGCTGTTCGGCGATGAGATCGCGAAAGGCATCTTCTTTGCGCAGGGCGGTGAAGGCGGTGTCGATCTCTTCTTTGGCGAGGGGGTAGTGCGTGCAGCCGAGGACGATGGTTTGCAGGGGGGCGGTGGGCTTCTCGGCGCGATAGGCCTCGGCCAGGGAGCGGGCTTCCTTGAGGGCGTAGGCAGAAACGGAGTCGGGGAAGGCGGCGTCTCCTTCGATGGCGCCGGCCAGGGTGGCGCTGCCCTGCTGGGCGATGAGGGGCACGCTTTGTCCGGCACGCCCGAGGGTGCTCGCGATGGTACGCGGATAGACCTTGCTGGCGCAGGTGCCGACGGTGGCGAGGACGCCGATGCCGCCGGTAGTCCTGGACTCCAAAACGCCGCGCGCTCCGGCCTCGACGACACCAACGACGATGACGGGTAGCTTCCAGGCGGCGACGGCCTTGCGGATGTCTTCGAGGCCGTAGGCGGTGGCGGTGTTGCAGGCGATGACGATGGCTTTGACGGGCGGCTTGTCGTACGTGGGCTCGGTGCCCTGCGCGGGCCAGGCGCGGCGGCCGAGCAGAAAGACGGCGTCCTTCACGATGAGCTCGCGCAGGTAGTCGGTGCGGTTGACGGCAGAGTAGTTGCCGTAGGGCATGTTGGCCTGGTCGCCGAAGTAGATGAAGCGCTCCTGCGCGAAGTCGGGGATGCCATCCGCGCCGGGCTGCAGGGTGTCATTGTGAAAGGCGTCGAGAGTGAGGAGCGCCTCCAAAACGGTGAGCCCGCCGATGCCGGAGTCGAACACGCCGATGGGGAGGTAGCGGGCGGCTTCGGCATCCTGCCAGGCGGTGGCGTCAAAGCTGAAGGGTGCCCTCCCATCCGGGTGAGTCCGCGCGTGCTCGATGAGGTCTGCGGCTTGAGCTGCGGCGGCGAGCAAGAGCAGCGCGGTGAGGGTCTTCATGGGAAAGGGGTGGGAGACTGCGCAGCATGTGTGCCAAGCAGAGGCCGTCAAGGGGGCAAGGCGCTGCCGCGAAGCAGAATCGTCTTCGTCCTCGATCAAGGAGCAAAGTTGGAAGCTCCCGCTTCCAAGTCACAATCCACCTCCGCCCCTCCTGCGCCAGCTCCAGATTCGTCCTCGCCCTCCCCCAGCTCTCCAGTCACTGGCACACCGCAGAAATTGCTTTTGCCTTCAAACGAATCTAAAGCCGCTGCCCGGTCAGTCATCACACCAACCCCACCCCATGAGCTGCCTCGGAGTCCATTTCGCCATCACCCCTGAAGAAGAAAACGAACTGCGCGAGCTGATTGAAGAGGCAATGCGGCTGGAGCATTTGCGGGAGGTCATCGAACCACGCTACTTTGAGGAGCATCCCGACCTCATGGCCGAAAGCGGCAAAAGCTGGGACGCCATGCACCGCACCCTGACGGATGGTCATCTCTTCTGGATCGGCGGTGGGGATGAGGATGATGGCGAGGCTGCGGGTAAGGGGGAGTATCCGCTGACTCACGTCGTGCTCTACGGTGAAGTTCTTTTCACCGAGCCTCACTACATCATCAGCTACAAGTCGCCGCAGCAGGTGCGAGACATCGCCGCTGCGCTCCCGGCGATCACCCAGGAAGAGTTTCGCCGGCGGTTCTTCGCCATCAAGCCTGAGAACCTCGGCTACTTCATCAACGAAGAAGAATTTGAGTATACCTGGGAGAACTTCCTGACCGTTCGCACTTTTTACCTGCGTGCGTCCGAGGCGGGTCGTGCCGTGATCTTCACCGCGGATCAGTGAAGAGCGCCCAGCGCCTCTCCCACGTCACGCAAACGCAAACAGCAGCCTTCCAAAAAACACGGCGGCCACCATGCCGATGAAGTCGGCGGTGAGGCCGGCGACGAGGGCGTGGCGGAAACGGCGGATGCCGACGCTGCCGAAATAGACGGTGAGCACGTAGAAGGTGGTCTCCGTGGAGCCGTAGAGGATGCCGGCGGTGAACTTCACCATCTCGCTGAGGTCAGGGCGGGTGAGGATTTCATTGAGGATGCCCTGCGCGCCGGAGCCGCTGAGCGGACGCATGAGGGCGAGCGAGAGCAGCTCCACCGGGAAGCCGAGGAGATTCAGCACCGGGGCCAGGAGGTATTCGAGGAGCTGAAACGCGCCGGACTCGCGCAGGATGGCCAGCACGGCCAGCATGGCCACGAGGTAGGGCATGATGCGCACGGCCACCTGGAAGCCCTCTTTGGCGCCATCCACGAACTCTTCATACACGCGCACTCCGCGCGCCCAGGCCACGCCCACGGCGAGGATGAGGATGGCGGGAATGGCGAGGCCGGAGGCACCATCCATGACGCGGCGCCACACGGGCGCCGCGGGTTTCGCCTGCGTGGCGGCAGAGGCGGCTTTGGCCTCCTCTTTTTTCAAGGCGAGGGTCTTCTCCGCCTCGGCTTTGCGCTGAGCGGATTTTTCGAGCACGGCGGAGAGGCCGGTTTTTTCCAGCACTGTCTGACGCCAGGAGGGCGGGCCGAGCTCCAGGGCGGAGATGCCGATGAACAAGACGCCGAGGAGCATGAGCCAGAATCTGCCCCTGGAAGTGATGCCCGCAGAGGCGGCCGCGGCGCCCTGCGTTTCCGTGACGACTTCATCCGGCTGCACGGCAAAAGCGGGCAGGCGCTGGAAGCTTTTGGCGGTGAGCACCGCCGCCACGGAGGCGCAGGCGGTGGCGAGGATGGTGGGCACGATGACGCGGAAGCTGTGGCTCACGCCGGCGGCATTGAGGAAATTCATGGCCGTCATTGGGATGAGCGTGAAGGCACCGGTGTTCAGCGCAAGGAAGGTGATCATGGCATTGCTGGCGCTCTGCTTTTGCGGGTTGAGCTCCTGCAGGTGGCCCATGGCCTTCAGGCCCATGGGTGTGGCGTTGTTGGAGAGACCCAGCATGTTGGCGGAAAGATTCATGACCATGGCGCTCATGGCGGGATGGCCGGTGGGCACGTCTGGAAAGAGGCGGCGGAGCAAGGGCGAAAGCAGCCGCACCACGGCCTCCAGCACGCCGGCTTTTTCCAGGAGGCGCAGCACGCCGAGCCAGAACATCATCATGCCGGCCAGCGGCAGGGCGATGCCCATGACGGCTTTTTCAGCGCCCTTCATGGCGGCGTCAATGACACTGGCGTCTCCCGAGATGCGGCCGACGAGGCCGGCGGTGAGAAGACCGATGAAAAGAAGCGTGGCCCAGATATAATTCAGCATATTGTGGCGGAATGTGTGACAACTTAGTAGCCAGACGCGGCAGGAATGCGTAAACGTTTCTGCGCCTGCCACAAGCGGCAACTGCCTCTACTATTGTCCATGCCCTGTCCTATCCAGCTCGCCAGCAAGCTCAGCGGCCTCAGCCAGCATGTGATCCGCATCTGGGAGAGGCGCTACAGTGCGCTGAGCCCCAGCCGGACGTGCACGAACCGGCGCATGTACTGTGATGAGGCGGTGAAGCGGCTGAAGCTGCTGAAGATGCTCACGGAAAACGGCCACCGCATCGGCGGAGTGGCGCGGCTGAGCACGGAGGAGCTGGAGCAACTGGCGCGGGGCACGGTGCCCGTGGCGGTGCCCGCGCCCGCGATCCCCGCAGACCCCACGGGGCCGGTGCCTGCCGATGACCTGGTGCCGCAGAACCCGCTGACGGAGCCGGAGCAGTTCATTGAGGCCGCGATCTCCGCCTCAAAGCGCTACGACTGCGAGGGTCTGCGCCGAGCGCTGCTGCAGGCGCGGCTGCAACTGGGGCAGCGAGGCATGCTGCATCAGGTGATCTGCCCGCTGCTGATCCAGGTGGGGAGCAACTGGCAGCAGGGGGTGATGCGCCCGAGCCATGAGCACATCACCACGGCGGTGATCCGCGAGCTGCTTCTCACTCCAGTGCCTGGCTGCCAGACGCCCGCGCATGCGCCGGAGCTGGTGGTGGCCACGCCTTCAGGGGAGCTGCACGAGCTGGGGGCGCTGATCGTGGCCGCCTCTGCGCGTGACCTGGGCTGGTATGTGACGTATCTGGGACCGAACCTGCCGGTGGAAGACATCGCGGCCTGTGCCATGGCGCGGCAGGCGACGGCGGTGGCGCTGAGCGTGGTGTATCCGGAAGGGTGCCCGGCGATTGTGGAGAAGCTGCGCCTCATGCGCGAGCTGCTGCCGGCGACGATGCGTTTCATCGTGGGCGGGCGTGCGTCTGAGAGCTACCGGGTGCTCCTGCCTGGCGTGGCCATTCAATGGGTGAAGTGCCTGCACGGGCTGGACGAGGCCCTATGCAAGAATGAGCGCTGACGCAGGTTGCACGCGGCACGACTTCCTCTAGTCTGCGCGTCTCATGCTTCTTTACCGCACCTCCAACGGCATCTTCATCCAAACCGCATCCTCCTGGCATGCCGTGCCAGAAATGAACTGGGATGCCCTGCTGGAGCTCGTGGGACTCCCGGCGTACCTCAAACAGATCACGGAGACGACGCCCGCGGCGAGAGCGCCGGAGCCGGAGAGCATCCTGGCGCCGATCGTCTCGCAGGAGGTATGGGCGGCGGGAGTGACCTACTTCCGCAGCCGCACGGCGCGGATGGAGGAGAGCAAGGACGCCGGCGGCGGCAGCTTTTATGACCGCGTGTATGCGGCTGAACGGCCGGAGATTTTCTTCAAGGCCACACCGCAGCGCGTGGCGCACCCGGGGCAGGCGATGCATCTGCGCGGCGATTCCCAATGGATGGTGCCGGAGCCTGAGCTGACGCTCTGCATCAACAGCCGGGGCGAGATCATCGGCTACACGGTGGGCAACGACCTTTCCTGCCGCGACATCGAGGGGGAAAACCCGCTGTACCTGCCGCAGGCGAAGTGCTTCAAGCTCTGTGCCGCGCTGGGGCCGGCCATCCTGATTCAGAACGAAGCACCCGCACCGACGACGCGCATTCACCTGCAGATCGACCGCGCCGGAGCCGCCGCCTTTGAGGGGGAGACGACCCTTTCCCAGCTCAAGCGCACACCGGCGGAACTCGCGGGCTTCCTTTTCCGCGACAACACCTTTCCCACGGGAACCTTTCTCATGACGGGGACGGGCATCGTGCCTGGCGATGAATTCACGCTGAAGAGCGGTGACGTCGTCAGCATCACGATTGATGGGATTGGCACGCTGGTGAATCCGATGGCGTGAGGCAAGTCATCCTGGCCGGGCATCGCGGCAGCTACCTGCAAACTCTGTCTCTTCTGATGAGGGCCATCTGCCGATCAAGCGGGCCCAGCGTGTCGAAGTAGCTGCGCGGATTGATCACACTCAGTTCACGCAGGGCGAAGCTCTCCGATCTCGGGCCAGATCTGGCATCGGCGCAACTGGACAGCAAGGCAGCGGCGGTCGTGCCTGCGAACATGGCCTGCATGATGGAGCGGGACTGTGGTTTCATGATGGCGCGGGACCTGTGCGGGCTGAAACGAGATCGAGGTGGTCGTCTTGCGGCGAAGTCTCGTCATTTCCTATTTGAATAAAGTGTTTCAGGCCACGTCGGAAGGGAAGTTGCTAGTCCCAGACCGATGAATCGACTTAGTCTCTTTCTGCTGTTTGTCCTCATGCTCACTGCGAGCTGCACCTCGCGTCCGGTTCTCATCATCACCGGTGGATTGCGAAAGCACGCGCTCAAGGACAAGACCCTCGCGGTGGGAGGATTCACGGCACAGGACTTGATGACTTATCCCGGACAGACGGAGGAGGCGGTCATCTTGAGTGATGCGGGCACGGCGCTGCAGCGGCGGTTCAAACGCTCACGCGTGCTGACGGCGGAGGCTGCGTGGGCCGCTGCGGGGGAGCCACCGAAGAAAGTCAGCCGCCACGTGCCATTGATCATTGGCCGCAGACTGACGCCGGATTTCATTCGCAAGACCCGCGCCTCGGGGATTGACTACCTGCTGTGGATCGAACTGCTGGACAACACGGTGGAAAGCTCCAGCGGGCAGTGGAAATCGACCCGCACCGAGAGCAGCTCCTGCAACTGCAGCAAAAAGAATGGAGCGAAGTGCAGCCGGAGCTCCTGTGGAAGCTCCTGCGGTGGTTCATGCTGCCACACGAGCCGCGAGGTCACCGAATACCACAGCTCGGCCACGTCCACGCGCAAACTCAAAGCCAGCTACTCACTGCTCGACACAGTCTCCGGCAAACCCGTCTGGCGGGCCGATGCCACTCTGGCGGATTCGAATGTGAGCGGCAAGACCTCCGAGAGCAGCTTTCCTGCGGTCCCTGCCACGCCTTTGCCGCCGATGGAATCCCTGCTCATGCGACGGATGACCGCAGCCGCGATGACTGAGCTGCCGAAGTGAGGATGCCACCTCAGGGGTAGCTGCGCCCGCTGCCGATGGCGGCGGCACCAAAGGCGCGGTCGGCGGGGCTCAGGGAGTCCGTGTAGTTGCGTGATGACAAGGCGTTCATCTGGTACGAGCCGCTGTAGCTTGAAGGATCCGTGGAACAACTGGTCAGGGAACCAACCGTGGTGACCAGCAGGGCTGAGAGCGAAATCTTGAGCAAGCTCGAAGTTTTCATGGTGGCAAGGGGGTTGTCGCGGATGAAACGTGGGGATCGCATCCACCTTGCGGGATTTTTATTCGGCGGACGCGGTGCGCGGCACCGCGCAGGAATGCTGGACGGCGCGGCATTTCTCTCTAGAAACTCCCCATCCATGACACTCACCGGACATCACTACATCGCAGGCCGCGAGGCGGCACCCCACGGCCATCTTTTCCATGCCTTCAATCCGACCACGGGCGCGCAGATGGAGCCCGCCTTTGGCGATGCCACGCATGCCGAGGCGGATGAAGCCATGCAGGCGGCGGATGCTGCGTTTGATGCGCTGCGCATGGCCACGCCTGAGACGCGCGCGACGCTGCTGGACACCATTGCCGATGAAATTACCGCGCTGGGGGATGCGCTGCTGGAGCGCGCGCATGCGGAGTGCGCGCTGCCGATGGCGCGCCTGACCGGCGAGCGCGGGCGTGCGATCGGCCAGCTCAAGCTGTTTGCGGGACTGATCCGTGAAGGCTCCTGGGCGAACGCGTGTGTGGACCATGCGATCCCGGACCGCCAGCCGCTGCCGAAGCCGGACGTGCGCCGCGTGATGCAGCCGATCGGACCTGTGGTGGTGTTTGGCGCGAGCAATTTTCCCTTTGCCATCGGAGTCATCGGCACGGATTCGGTGTGCGCCCTGGCGGCTGGCTGCCCGGTGGTGGTGAAGGGACATCCTGCCCACCCTGGCACCTGCGAGATGCTGGCGCGGGCGGTGCTGGCTGCGCTGCACAAGGTGGGGCTGCCGGCGGGATGTTTCTCGCTGGTGCATGGCAAATGCAACGACATCGGCACCACGCTGACGAAGCACCCGCTGACGCAGGCGGTCGCCTTTACAGGCTCCCTGCGCGGAGGCCGTGCGCTGATGGATGTGGCGGCGGCGCGCCCGCACCCGATCCCGGTGTATGCGGAAATGGGCTCGGTGAACCCGGTGTTTGTGCTGCCGGGAGCGCTGAAGGAGCGGGCCTCGAAAATCGCGGAGGCTTACATTGGCTCGGTGACGATGGGGGTGGGGCAGTTCTGCACGAATCCGGCGGTGGTGCTGGGATTGAAGAGCGAGGGTTTGAACCAGTTCATCAACAATGCCGCGACGTTCGCGGGCAAGGTGGCGCCGCAGACGATGCTGCATCGTGGTATCTGCGAGGCCTACGATGCGGGCACGGCGGTGTGGCAGACGGTGAAGGGGCTGCACCTGGCGGGGCAGTCTGAAACACCGGCCAACGAAGAGGCTTCCCAGGCGGCGTGCCGCATCTTCACCACGAGCATCGATGTGCTGGAGGCGAACGAAGAACTGCGCCGGGAAGTATTCGGCCCGTGCTCCATCATCACCCAGTGCGCCGGGTTGGAAGACATGCTGCGCTATGCGAACAGCCTGGAGGGCCAGCTCACCGCCACGATTCAGGGAACCGAGCAGGATCTGCGCGACTTCGCGCCGCTGGTGCGGGCGCTGGAGCGCAAGGTGGGCCGCATCATCTTCAATGGATTCCCGACCGGCATCGAGGTCTGCCCCTCCATGCACCACGGCGGTCCGTATCCTGCCGCCAGCCACAGCTTCTTCACCAGCATCGGCTCCGGCAGCATCTACCGCTTTGTGCGTCCGGTGTGCTACCAGGGCTTCCCGGAGGAGGCGCTGCCCGAACTGCTGAAGGATGCGAATCCGAGAGGCGCGATGCGCATTGTGGACGGGACGCTGACGCGGTAGCGGCTGGTTCGCCCTCGAACTCGATTCTATCGGGTTCGAGGGGTATTGGATTAAGGAAGGAAGCGCTTCCGGGCCTCGCCATCGGCAGTTTTGGGCTTGCCCGGTCATTCGACATGCCTGCGTGCATTCAATCGGTCGAGGACGAGTTCGAGTAGGAGGACGAGGACGACAATGCTGCCGCAGTCACGTCTTGACTGCCTGACCATGGTTGATCGCTTCGGCCCAGAGCGAGCTAAAGCTCGCGAGTACTTTTTCTTCTACCGCTCCTTCTTGGTGTTTGAGGGGGCGTTGAGGAATTTGCGCATGTCGTTGAAGATGCTGTCGGGGCTGTCCTGGGTTTGGGCGTGGGTGCGGACGCCTTCGAACCATTCCTGGGTGCTGGGGGTGTGGGCCTTGGCCACGGCGAGCAGGAGTTCGAGGGTGATGGGCACGGGGTGGCCGGTGTGGATGGCGGCGGAGAGAGCGAGCTCGGCGGCGCGGTCGAAGACCCATTTGAGGTCGGCACCGGAGAAACCGTTGGTGGCTTCAATCAGTTCTTTTGTGTCGAATTCGGCAATGGGCTTGTCCTTGGCGAGCAGTTCAATGATCTGGGCGCGGGCCGGGGCGTCCGGCGGGGCGACGAAGATGGCCTGATCAAAACGACCGGGGCGGCGGAAGGCGGGATCGAGGGCCCAGGGCTGGTTGGTGGCGCCGATGACGAGGACGCGCTGGTTTTCACTGCGGATGCCGTCCATCTCATGGAGGAACTGGTTCACGAGATTGCGCATCTGGCTTTCGCGGATCTGGCGGCGGTCCTGGGCGAGGGAGTCGATGTCGTCGAAGACGAGCACGCAGGGAGCATTGGCGCGGGCGGTTTCGAAGATCTGATGGAGATTGCGCTCGGTGCTGCCGAAGTAGGGGTCGAAGATCTCGTGCAGGCCCACGGAAAGGTAGTTGCAGGGAACTTCACCGGCGACGGCGCGAAGGATGAGGGTCTTGCCGCAGCCGGGAGGGCCGTAGATGAGGATGCCGCCGCCGGTCTTGCGACCGTAGGCTTTGTAGAGATCGGGGAACTGCAGGGGGTAGGTGATCTTGAGGCGGATCTCTTCCTTGAGCTCCTCCATGCCGCCGACGTCGGCAAAGGTGACATTGCCGCGCTCGGGGTCACCGGGGGCGTAGAAGGTCTCGGGGCGCCAGTCGTAGGGCGGATCATCGAAGGGGTCGTCGAAGAACTCATCCTGATCACCACCGCCCGAGGCGGGGGCTTCCTGGCTGGAGGGTTCTGGCGCCGGGGCAGGGGCGGTTTTGCGGGCATCGCGCGCGGTGCGGCCGAGCTCGCGCTCGAGGGCGGGATCGCTCATGGTGCCGTCGATTTGGGCGGCGCGGTCAAAGTGCTCGATGGCCTTGGGGCGGTCGCCCTCGCTCAGGTAAACGCGGCTGAGGAGGAGGTGTGCCTGGGCATTGGTGGGTTCCAGAAAGATGACGCGTTCGGCGCGCACGGCGGCCCCGGAGGTGTCTCCCTCCATGAACAGGACTTTGGCGATGCCGAGCATGGCATCGGTCTGGTCGGGGGCCTGTTCCAAGGCGCGGGTGAAGACCTCGCGGGCCTCGTCCAGATGCAGTTCTTCCAGGCAGGCACGGCCATACAGCAGCAGCAACGAGAGGTTGTTGGGTGACTGAAGAAGGGCGTCCCGGAGTGCGGAGGAATTTGGCATGGGTTTGAGTGATAGACCACCGCAGAGGTGATCTGCTGAGAATTAAGAGCGCACAAAGCATGCCGCCAATGATTTCTTGATACAACTCATGAGCTGCATGCGGCGTATGAGCGCGCAGGGCGAGAAGAGGCCTGTGCGAAAGGGTGTTGAAATTTGGCGGTGACGATTCATCTTACGCGGGGTTACCTCCTGAATGACGATGAAAACATGCTTTCTGTTTTTGCTGGCGCTCGGGCTTGCGATGCCGGGCGTGGCGGAAGACCGGCCAACAGATCCCCTGCAGACGCCGACGATTGTTCTTTGCCTGAGGCCGCTGCGGCTTGCGAACCACCCCGGAGTCAACGAGGCGGTGGAAACGGTGAAGCGCCTCACCTCGTACTCCGAGACCCAGGAGGGGATGTCCCGGCGCGCCGTGGATGCGCTGGTGTTCATTTTTAAAGACCTCTTCCAGACGGAGCAGGAACTGGCCGCGGCGGAAACCGCGCTGGCGCTGGCTGAGAAGCAGTCGGCTGCGAAGGAGCAACAGGCAGTGCAGACGGAAACGGTGGGCAGCCCGCTCTCCGGGCCGAATCCCCGGCTGGCGGCGATCTACCGCAAAGAGGCGGAAGACATGCGGAAAGGCGCCGAGCGACGGTATGAGACGGCGCTGAAAGTGATGAAGGAAAAGGTCGTCGCGTACAATGTCTCGGTGAGCTACTTCCAATCGCAGGGCAGCAACGAGGTGGTGATCGCCCTGGCGAACTCGCTGTTTGCAGTGATTGACCGGCACCTGCTTGAGGTTGAATTCAAGCCCACGGTGTCACGCGAATGGGTGGAGCAGCAGAGACGGGTGAGCGCCTGAGACGGAGGCATGCGGGACATGCCTGCATCCAGCCACCCGCAGGCGGCTACCATTTCTTTTTGAAGCCGCCGCCACCGCCGAAGCGGTTGCCACCGAAGGGGCGCTTGGGGCCGCCACCGCCGTAGCCGCCGCCATAACCACCGCCACCGGCGTCTTCGCGACGCGGGCCTTCATCGCCGCCGTAACCGGGGCTGGGGCCTTCGCCTTCGCGCTGCTGCCAGGGCTTGCTGCCAAAGCCGCCGGGTTTCTTGAAGCCACCACCGCCACCGAAGCCTGGCTTTTTGAAACCGCCTTTGTATCCTCCGCCAGCACCACCGCCGCCGCCGGGGAAGCCTTTGAAGCCGCCGCCCTGGCCGCCTTTGTGAAAGCCGCCGCCGAAGCCGGGTTTCTTCGCGAAACCGCCACCGCCGCCGAAGCGCTTGGGGCGCACGCCGCTGATGTCGTCCGGGCGGTCCGCATGGTCCATGCGGATGTCGCGGCCGCGGATTTGCGCGCCTTTCACGCCTTCAAGCACGGCCTCCACGTTGTCGCCGGGGACTTCGACGAAGCTGCATTTTTCCAGCACATCGATGGCGCCGATGCTGCCGGGGGTGAGGTCCTGAATGGTGTTGTAAAGCATGCCGGCGATGTCCTGCGGGCGCACCTGGTCCATGCCGCCGACATTGATGAAGAGGCGCACCATGCCGGAACGCGGGCCTTTTTGGACCCAGCTCGTCTGCTTCTTGGGCAGGGGACGCTCGTCTTCGTCAGAGGTGTCGTACTCGTTGTCGAATTTGGCAGGGGCTGGGCGCGGAGCGGGAGCCGGGGCGGGCGCCGGTGAAGCGGCCTCGTGATTGGTGGGGCCGGCATCTTCGGTTTCCGCGGCCGGGACGGAGAGTTCCGAGGGGACCAGCGGGGCCGGAGCGGGGGATTCGGATTCCTGAGCTGGAGCGGGTGCCGGGATTGATTCGGGCGCAGCCGTGCTTTCAGCGGCGACGGGGGCGGGGGCGGGGGCGGGGGCGGGCTGAGGAGCCGCAACCGGTGCTGATGCTGGTGCTGGCTGGGGCTTGGGCGCGGGGGCCGCAGGGCGCTGCTTGAAGTCTGGCTTCTTGCCGGCGCGGTCTTCCACGATCTGCTCGGCCTCGCGGCCCTGGTCCTTCATGAGCAGGTCCATGAGGGCGCTGGCGATCTCGGTGGGAGAGAAGCCGATGTCCAGCAGGCGCTGGATGCTGTGCTCGTGATTGGCGTAGGAGGAGCTCTCCAGAACCCCTTTGACCTTCTCGAAGGTCTGATCGACGCGGGTGGCCTCCAGCTCCTCCTGGGAGGGAACCTTGGCGCGCTCCACGCGGATATTGATGAAGCGCTGGATGCGCTGCATGAGGTAGATTTCACGGCCGGCCACGAGGCTGACGGCCTTGCCGCTGCGACCGGCACGACCGGTGCGGCCAATGCGGTGGACGTAGTCCTCGGCATCGTAGGGGAGCTCCAGATTGACGATGAGGTCGATGTCGTTCACGTCCAGGCCGCGGGCGGCGACGTCGGTGGCGACGAGAACTTCGACGTTGCCGCTGCGGAAGTTGCGCATGACGCGCTCGCGCATGGTCTGATTGATGTCGCCATGGAGGCGGTCGGCGGCGTAGCCCCGGGCGACGAGGGCGTCGGTGGCGTCGTCCACGGCACGCTTGGTGTTGGCGAAGACGATGGTGAGGCGGGGGGCCTCGATGTCGATGACGCGGCAGAGCACCTCCAGCTTGGAGCGGCCCTGCACTTCGTAGTAGCGCTGCTCGATGGTGGGGGTGGTGAGCGCCTTCTGCTGGATGGTGATGGTGGCGGCGTTGTGCGTGTAGTTTTCCACCAGACGGCGGATGCGCGGCTCAAAGGTGGCGGAGAAGAAGATGGTCTGGCGCTCCTCCGGCACGGCGGCCATGAGGCGGTCAATGTCGTCGCTGAAGCCCATGTCCAGCATTTCGTCCGCTTCATCGAAGACGAGGGTTTTGAGGGCGTCGAGCTTGATGAGCCCGCGCTCCATGAAGTCGAGGATGCGGCCCGGGGTGCCGACGACGATCTGGGAGCCGCTCTGGAGGGCGCGGATCTGGCGGTCATAGGAGGCGCCGCCGTACACGGGGGTGGCGCGGACGCCTTCCTTGAAGGAGGCCAGCTTGTGAATTTCCGCGCAGACCTGCATGGCGAGCTCGCGGGTGGGGCAGAGAATGAGGGCCTGCACGTGGCGCTGGGAGCCGTCCACCCCCTGCACCACGGGAATGCCGAAGGCCATGGTTTTGCCGGAACCGGTCTGGCTCTGACCCACGACATCGCGGCCAGTCAGCGCCACGGGAATGGCCTGGGCCTGGATGGGGGAGGGCTGCTCAAAGCCAAGGGATTTGACGGCTTCAAGAAGCTCGGGGGCGATTCCCAGTTCAGGGAAGGTGTGGGTGCTCATAAAACGGAAACGAAACGAACCCTCAGAATTTGAGGGGTGTCATACTGCCACCGCTGGGGGAGATAGCAAGGGGTTTGATCTTGAGGGGGAGCGTAGGGACAGGGTGCAGGCGTTCACGCAGTTTCATGCCACGCCGTCTGGTCAGACAAAACAGCGCGGGGATTTTTGTCACGCTTGGGGTCACGCGGCGTCTTCGAGAGGGTACAGAAACCCTGAACAACCGAGCACTTATCCATCGACAACATGAAACTTCCTCTCATCACCGCAGTCGTCTCTCTCCTGTCTCTTGCCTCAGGCCTTGCCGCCGCGGACGTGGTTCAGGGTCCCACCAGCCTCCCCATTAGCAACATTGAAGTCGATGCTTCAGGCAATCAAAAGTTCACGCCCAAATCAGAACTGGTGTTGAATCCACCCCCGGGGTTTGGCGAACCACCCAGTCTGACTTTTCTCATTACGAACGGCAAGGCATTGGTCAAATTCAAGCCCAAGTCCCTGGAATTCAAAGGCGGGGTGCCAGTGCTGCTCTGCGAGAGCGGGCACGAATTCTCCGTGGGCTTCATTTCAAACGCTCTGTACTGCTTCGCGGTCGTCAAGGACAGCGATCTGGAAGAACTCACGAAGGCCTCCAAGGAGGTGCTGCTGAAACGATGTGAGGAGGAAAAGAGCCTGGATGCCTTTTACCGGTGGTTGCAAAAGGACGTCACCGAGGCGGTCGATGAACGCGTTGCCAAACCCGAGGCGGCTGACGAAAAGAAGCGGACCCTGGAGGCCTTTGCGCGCCTCATGATCCACCCCCACCTGCAGAAGGCACTCAACGTCAGCCATTGAGAATGACGTGAACCATAGCAACCCAAACAACCTTACCATGACCATGAATGCATCCATCGCCACCCTCAGCGTCCGTTGCGGCGCCTTTTTGTTTATCGTCCTGGCCAGCAGCAGCCTCGTTTTTGGCGGCGAAATCCATGACGCCGCCGGTGAAGGAAACCTGCCCCGGGTCAAAGACCTGCTCAAAGAAGACCCAGGCCTTGTGTCCAGCAAGGACAAGACCGGTGCGACACCGCTCCATTTTGCCGCTCAGTTTGACCGGCGGGATGTGGCTGAACTGCTTCTGGCCAGCAAGGCGGATGTGAACGCCAAAGCCGGGGACGGCCTGAGCCCGCTGCAGGCGGCAGTGCAGTTTGATCACAAGGAAATGGTGTCCCTTCTGCTCAAGAACAAGGCGGATGTGGACATCAAGGCCAACAATGGCTACACGTGTCTGCACGTTGCGGCAGGGAAAAACTACCAGGAGGTGGCGAAGCTGCTTCTGGCCGCCAAGGCTGATGTCAATGCGAAGGAAAACAACGGCGAACTGCCACTCGGGTGGGCGATCAGATTCGGCCATCTCGACATGGCCAAGCTGCTGATCAACAACAAGGCCGATTTGAACGCCAGGGATAAAACGGGGGAAACTTTTCTGCACATCGGGGCGGCCCGCGGGCAGACGAAGCTGGTGGAGTTTTTGCTGGCAAACAAGGCTCAGGTCAATGCCAAGGACAACGCCGGGCACACGCCGCTGGCCTGGGCTGTCAATCAAGGGCACGGTGAGGTCATCAAACTGCTCCGAAAATACGGGGGCAAGGAGTGAACGCACCGAGACCAGCGCATTTTTGGGAGGCAGGACCGTAGCAGTGGGAAGTGGCGAAGGAATTCAAGCCTGCGGCACCCTGCAAGGCAGCACCCATGGACGCTGTTTTTCGCCAAAAAAAGCGAGGTTCCATCATGGACGTCTGCAAAAGCCCCCTTAGAATCGCGTTCTACCAGTTACCAACCAACGGGTGACACCCTACCCGTACCCAACCATGTCCACAGCTACAGCTCCTTCGTCGTCGTCTCCTACTTCGCTTCGTAACGCCGTGATCCGTCTGGCCGGAAATTCCCAGGACGGCATTCAGTCCATCGGCGGATTCCTGGCACGCCTGGCCGGGCGCACGGCGCAGGAGGTGATGACTTACATGACCATCCCTTCCACGATTTCGGGTGGTCCCTCCATTTTCCAGGTGCATCTGGGCTCTGGCGAAGTGCTGCATGAGGGGGATGAGGCGGACGTGCTGGTGGCCTTTTACAAGCACAGCTACGAAAACCACATCGGCGCGCTGCGCGATGGTGGCATCTGCTTCTACGACACAGCGGACATGAATCCGGAGGATGTGAAGCACGAGCGGGGCATCATCCACATCGGCGTGCCGTTCACCTCCGCCACGGTGGAGGCTGTGGGGGGCTCCACGCGCGACCGCGGCAAGAACATGTTTGTGCTGGGCATGGTGTGCGCGGTCTTCAATCTCGACAAAGACAAGCTCGTCGGCATCGTCAGCCGCCAGTTTGGCAAGAAGGACGAGAGCGTGCTGCGCAACGCACTGCTGGCCTTTGACGCCGGCTTTGCCTACCAGGTGGGGGATGTGGAGAAGTTCGCGTTTGTTCCTGGAGAGGCTCCTGGTGGCCACCGCATCAGCGCGGACGGCAATCAGATGCTCACGCTGGGCCTAATCGCCGCGGGTGTGCGCTATGGGTCTGCGTATCCGATTACTCCGTGGTCGTCGATCATGGAAACGCTGCGGGCCGAGCTGCCGAAGTATGGCGGCATCTACGTGCAGGCGGAGGATGAACTGGCCGCCGTGGCGATGACGATTGGCGCAGCCTTTGCAGGTCACCTCGCCATCACCGGCAGCGCCGGCCCGGGCCTGAGTTTGAAGATGGAGGCGCTGGGTTACGCCAGCATGGCGGAGATCCCGCTCATCGTGGTGAACGTGCAGCGCGGCGGCCCATCCACGGGTCTGCCCACCAGCGTGGAGCAGTCCGACCTCATGCAGGCCATCTACGGCAGCCATGGTGACAGCCCGCGCATCGTGCTCGCGCCGAAGGATGTGGAAGACTGCTTTTACATCGCGCTCGAAGCCGGCAAGCTGGCCAAGAAATACTCCTGCCCGGTCATCATTCTGAGCGATCAGGCGCTGAGCAGCCGCATCGAGGCCTTTGAAGAGCCGGACCTGGACAAGCACTGGGTGGAGCCGGAGCTCGATCTCTCCACCCGCCCGTCCGACTTCAAGCCGTACCCGCTCGACTCCATCACCCGCCACGCTCCTCCGGGAGCCAAGATGACCGGCGGCAAGTACCCCATCTCCACTGGTCTGGAGCACGACGAAATGGGCCACCCCAGCGGCAGCCCGAAGATGCACACCCTCATGACCGCCAAGCGCCGCAACAAGCTGGTGCAGCTTTCCAAAGAGCTCCCGCTGCCGGAGATCCACGGCGACCAGACTGGCGACGTCCTCGTCATCGGCTGGGGCAGCACCTATGGGCCCATCAAGGAAAGCGTGGACCGCCTGCGCGCCGAAGGCCACAAGGCGGGTGCGCTGCACCTGCGCCACCTGCACCCGATGCCCGATGGTCTTGACGGACTCTTCAAGAAGTTCAAGCACGTGGTCTGCGTGGAGATGAACGACTCCGGCCTCTACGGCTACGGCCAGCTGGCCACGCTGCTGCGCGCCAGCCTGGCGGATCCCCGCATCAAGTCCGTGTGCAAAACCGACGGCCTCGCCTTCCGCATCCGCGAGATCGTCACCGGCGTGGAAAAGATCATGGCGGGTTGAGCTTGTGCCATCTTGAGTTACTGTCCAGAGCCAGCATTTGAATAATCCGGCGATACCTTTTCATCGCAGGGGCTCCGAACTGCATCATTCTCCCAGCGCATGAATCCCGAGTTCAAAGAACTTGCCGATGACATCTACCGGCGCCGCGTTTTGCGCGCCCGGGCGATGACGCCCGGGGAGCGGCTGGCCGAAGCGCTGGAGCTCACGGACCAGATGCTGGAGATGGTGAAGGCCGGCATGCAGGCGATGCACCCGGAGGCCGATGAGGCCGAGATCAACCGTCTGCTGGAACAGCAGCGCGAGCGCCTGCGCCGGGTCTCTGACCACGGCATTTTCCAACCTGTTCCAGTTGTTGCATGACAGCGGTGGACGCCATTCGTCAGATGATCGAGGCCATCAACGCCGCCGGAATTTCCTACATGGCAACGGGCTCGCTGGCCAGCACGGCCTACTCGTTTCCGCGTGCCTCCAAGGATGCGGACTTTGTGCTCGAAATGGCACAGCGGCATCCGGATGAGATCATGCGGCATTTGAGCGATGAGTTTGTACTGGAGGACCAGATGAGCTTTGAGTCCATCACTGGCAGCATGCGCTGGATCGTCCACGTGCCGTCCATCAAGTTTGATCTTGAGCTTTTCATGCTCAGCGGCGACGCCTTCCATCAGGAGCGCTTCGGCCGCCGTCGCGTCATCCATTGCCACCCTCTGCTGCAGCAGGAGGTCTTTCTTCCGACCGCCGAGGATGTCATCATTCAAAAAGTGCGCTGGGGCAGGCTCAAAGACAAGCAGGACGCTCTCGATGTCATGACCGTGCAGGCCGGAAACCTTGACTGGCCCTACATCGAGTCCTGGTGCGACCGCCACAAGACGCGTCCCCTGCTGGAGGAACTGCGTACCGCCGTGCCGCCCATTTGAAATTCCCCCTTTCCATCGTCCGTTTTTCCATTTACCCATCCCAACCAACCATGTCAGCCACCTCACTGGAAGTCCCTGCTGCATCCGCACCCGTCGCGGACAAGCTCACGAAAAAAGCCCTTACTGCCGACCATCCTACGTGGTGCCCCGGCTGCGGCGACTTCGCCGTGCTGAACATCTTTTACCGCGTGCTGGAGAAGCTGCAGTATCCGCATGAAAACATCGTCTGCGTGGCCGGCATTGGCTGCTCCAGCCGCTTTCCGTATTTCATGAACACGCACGGCATCCATTTCATCCATGGCCGTGCCCTGCCGCTGGCCACCGGCATCTCGCTGAGCCGCCCGGATGTGCATGTGTTTGTCTTTGGTGGTGACGGCGACGGATTCTCGATCGGCGGAAATCACCTCAACCACGCTGCGCGCAAAAACATCAAGCTCACCTACGTCATCATGGACAATTTTGTTTATGGCCTGACCAAGAAGCAGACCAGCCCGACGAGCCCGATCGGCTTCAAGAGCAAGACGGACCCCACCGGCAGCATCGACCGCCCCATCAATCCGATGCGCCAGCTCCTGGCCAGCGGCGCCACGTTCATCGCCCGCACGCATGCCGCGCAGGTGAAGCACATGGAGGCCATGTTTGAGCGCGCCATTCTGCATGATGGCTTCAGCGTGGTGGAGTGTCTGAGCGAGTGCGTGATGTTCTACGCCGGCGCGTTTGACGACAGCACGCCGCGCAAAGGCGGCACGTATGACCTCATCGACGAAACGCAGCACGACGTCACCGATGAAACCGCCGCGTTCAAGCTGGCCGAGAATCTCGCCCCGGGGAAATTTGGCGTGTACTACCAGGTCAACCGCCCCACGAAGAATGCGCTGGAGCAGAAGTGGATTGATGAGACTCAGTCGAAGCTCGGCGGTGTTTCGCAGAAGGACGTGCTGAAGAAGCGGTTTGAGGCGATGAGGTAGGGGGGGGGCTACGCCGTCGGGGCGTGGTCAAGACTTCAAGCCCCGCCATGACAGGCGGGTCACCCAACGTTCTGTTAGCAGCCTCTCCAGCGCTCCATGAAGAAAGCTCTTATTCCCGTGCTACTGGCATGCTTCATGGTGAGCTGCCAGTCCCACGACTCACGAATTCCTCTCTTTGAAGCGAGGCATGATCATCCGATTTCTGTTTCACTCAAAACCACAGACAAAGCGGATCGAAAAGTGTGGGATACCTGCTATACCCGCAGGGTGTGGTTTGACGTCAAAGACTCCCATGGGAGGAGGCTGCCTGAGCATGTATTGATTGATGTTTTCTGGAGCGAGAAAGTGGCAGTGTCACCCGTCCATGATGCCACCGCATTCAAGGTCTGCGTTCAAAATGGCGCGTCGGTGCTAGGGAGTGGAGTGATGGCGCCTTTCTACCACATTGGGAAGGGCAACCCAATGCTGTTTGGACAGTGGATTGAGAAGCCCGGAACCTACCTGCTGGAGTTTCACGTCGATTGCTACGACCAGGAGCATCGCCTGCTCTATTCTAGCGAGGCTGAGAGGATTCGCGTCCACATTGCAAACAGCACTTTCTTGGAAAAGCCGAAAGGCAGAGAGGCTTCGGAAATAACTTTTTGGGTTCACCCGAAGCGTAAGCTCTGAATCGGACGCCTGCGATATCTTGACCTCCCGGCTGGCTCCGCCACCTTGCCAATCTCCCCATGCGCATCCATACCCTCGATCTCCGCTTCATCGGCATTCCCGGTCTCATTGCTTCCTTCCTGGTGGAGAGCGGGGGTGAGTATGCACTGATCGAAACGGGGCCGGGTTCGACGCTGGAGACGTTGCGGACGGCGATCCGTGCGGCGGGGGTGGAGGAGGAGGCGATCAAGAAGGTGTTTGTGACGCACATTCATCTCGACCATGCGGGGGCGGCGGGGTGGTGGGCGCAGCAGGGGGCGAGTGTTTACTGCCACCCGAATGCGGCGCGGCATCTGGTGGATCCCTCGAAGCTGATGGAGAGTGCAAGGATGGTGTATGGTGCGCAGATGGATTCGCTATGGGGGGAGATGCTGCCGGCGCCGGTGGAGAGGGTGGTGGTGCTGCAGGACGGAGAGAGTGTGAACGTGGGCGAGGTGGAGATCCTCGCGTGGGACACGCCGGGGCACGCGCGGCATCATCATGCGTTTATCATTGGGGATGTGTGTTTCACGGGAGACGTGGCGGGGATGCGGCTGGAACACAGCCGGTATCTCTCGGTAACGGCTGCGCCGCCGCAGTTTGACCCCGTGGCTTATGTGCAGTCCATCGACCGGCTGGCGGCGGCGAAGTTTAAAACTCTTTATCTCACGCATTTTGGAGCGGTGAGCGACGTGGCGTGGCATCTGAGCAGTTACCGGGAACGCGTTATGGAGGTGTATGAGAGGGTGGCTGCTGATTTCCGGGCCGGAGTCAGCGTGGAGGAGAACCGGCGCAACTACGCGGCGGCGGAACACGCCATAGCGATGAAGGCCGGTGTGGATGAGGCGCTGTGGGAGAAGGGAGAAGACGCGAATGTGACCTCGATGTGCGCTGACGGGGTGCGCTTATATTGCGAAAAAGGGCTCTGATGCCATCGGAAGGGGAGCCCGCGTTATTTTTCTGTGTCAATCTGAGGAAAATTTCAAAAAAAATCGTTAACCAGTGCGCATTATTGATGTAAATTTAGCACCTCTGACACAACGGATCAATCTCATGAGCAATCTTGTATTTGAAATGGAAAGAGGGAGGGAGGGCAAATCTCCCATGGTTTCGAGTGGTCCGGCGGGACGGCTGGTGGAAATCTCCGCCGCGGCCGCTGATGCCAAGGCCGCCTATGAGCGCTGGCATGCGGAACTCCAGTCCGTTCAGGGACAGCACCGCGCACGCGCCCAGGAACTGCAGCAGATGACGCGGCTGCATGAGCAAAAGACTTCGGAGGTGAACCGTCTCCTGCGCCTGGAAAGCACCCTGAATGAACAACTGAACAAGCTGAGCGGACAGCAGGAGATGCTGCTGGGCCGGCTGCAGGAGGTGAATGCGCGCTGCCTGCAAGACCAGGGGCGGTTGGAGCAGACGCAGCAGCAGGTGAGCGAGTGGGAAAGCCACAAGCAGACGGTGGAGGGCCAGGTGGCCGCAGCCGCGAGGCAACTGGCGGGGCTCAAGGCGGAGTCTGCGCTGCTGGATGAGCGCAGTTCGGAGCTCTCCGACCTGCTGCAGAAGGCGATCGATGAAGTGACGCGCCAGCAGGAGCGCATTGGGGAGGCCCGGGGCACTGTGGCGCGGCAGGAGGCGCGGCAGCAGGAGCTGGCGGTGCAGATCGGGCGGCTGGAGGTGGTGATCCAGCAAACGGACGCGAGCCTCAAGCTCAAGCAGGAACGTCTGAACTATCTGGAGGAAGCCGGCAGCCGGGCGACGGGGCATGTGGTGGACCTGACCTCACGCTACCAAACTTTGGAGCAGAATTTTGCACAGCTCACGGCGCAATGCCGCGAGAGCGAGGGCGCGCTGAACCTGACGCGCGGCGCCGTGGCGGACGAGCGGGCGCGGCTGCAGGAACTGCGGCACGCCGTGGAGCAAACCGGAGACCACCATGCCGATCTGGAAAACGCGATTCGTGATCTGGCGGATCAGCGGATGGCGGCGGCTGCCGCACTGGGAGATCTGCAGGCCGAGGCGCTGCAGCAGGAACAGGCGCTGGCCCTGCTGCGGCAGCAGCGTGCGGAAAGCCAGCTCGAGATGGAGAAGCTGCGCGCTTACGAGCAGACCATCGCGCAGGCGCTGCTGACCCGCCGCCATGAGCTGGCCCGTGCGGAGGAGAGGCTGGGCATCACCCTGAACGAGTGCGGTGAAGCGACCGCGCAAATGGCCGACCTGAGCCGGTCTGTGGCAGAACTGGAGAACCGCGAATCGGCGTCTGCGCAGAAGATTCAGCAGTACAGCGAGGAGCTGGCGGGGCTGGGCGTGAAACGCCAGCAGGTGGAGCAGCAGATTGCAGACACGGAAGGGACGCTGGCGTCTCTGCGCGAGCAGCACCGGGGACTGGGGGCGGAGATCGTGGTCCTGCTCAACAGCCGGCAGAGCACGGCGCACTCCCTGCAAACCTGCCGGGCTGACCTTGCCGCGACCGAGGAGCGGCTGCGGAACACCCGGAGAGAATGCGAGGAGATCGAGGCCCGACTTGCGGCGCTCAGCCAGACCCTGCAGGGGCGTGAGGAGGAGGAGGCCATGCTGGGGGATCGCATTCACACGCTGGAACTGCAGTCACGGCAGTTGGAAAGCCAGACGCAGGAGCAGTCCGGCAGGCTCGAAACTCTGCGCCAGGAGCGCATTGAGGCGGAAATCTCAGTGCAGCGCCTCAGTCAGCAGCATGAAGAGGTCGGCATCCGCCTGGAGACACGGCAGACGGAGCTGGATGCCGCCGCGGCACGCCTGCAGCAGACTCTGGCGGAGTGCCAGCAGGCGGAGGAGCGCCGGGCAGCCCTGAACCGTGAAGTGGAAAACATGACGATGCGGCAGCAAAATCAGGAGGCGATCCTGCGGGAGATCGCCGCCCAGATCTCGCGGCGCGAGCAGGAGCGGGAAGCCTCCGCGGCGGCAGCCCGGCAGGCGCAGCAGGAGCATGAAACGGCCGCGGCGCAGGTGGTGACCGTGCGCAAGGAACTGGCAGAGCAGCAGGCCAGCATGACCGAAGCGGCGGCGAAACTTTCCGAACTGCAGTCCACGGTGCAGGCGACGGAGGACAATCTGATGACGGCACGCGCGAGCCTGGCCGGGCAGGAGCAAAAGCTGGCGGAAACCCGCAGCGCGCTGGAAGGGGTGTCACAGGAGCTGGCGATGGCGCATGACATCAAGGTGACGCTGGAAGTGCTCACTTCCCGGCAGGCGAATGTGGCGGCCGCGGAGCAGCATCTGAGCGCGCTGGCGCGGCAGGTGGATGAGGCCTCCCAGCGCCGCACCCAGCTCGATGCCGCCCTGAAAGACATCACCGAACAGCTTGCCACCGCCACGGCACGCTGTGACGCGGTCAATCACCAGGAAACCGAGACACGCCAGCGGCTGGAGCAACTGACCGCCCAGGAAAAGGACCTGCGCGAGGAAGTTGCGACCCTGACGAGCTCCGCCCAGCAGGAGCGAAGCATGTATGATGAACTGCGGTCCCTGACGAAGGAGGCCCGGCAGGTGCATGAGGACGAAAGCCTGAGCCTTGCCACGCAGATCAAGGATGCACGCCAGCAGCTGAGCGGCTGGGAGGGGCAGATCACGGCCTTGCTGGAGTGGAAGGGCCGGATGGACGAATCCCTGGCGCAGCTTCAAGACGCCGGGGCGGATTCCGCTGAATCCCGCAAAGCGACGGATGAGCTCCACATGGCACTGGGGGCACTGCGGCACATCATGGAACGTTTCCAGACCGCCCGGGCGGAGTCTATGGCGCAGCAGATCCAGGCCGCGCCGGGGGTGGATGAGCCGGCTTCGCAAGGCCGGACGCCGAAGGTGCCCGCGGCTGTTTTGGGTGGCGGTTCCGAGACGAAGACCGGCGGGATGGCCCAGGGCAGCAGCAAGCTGAACAGCAAGATGACGCGCCTGCGCGACGAGCTGCAGCGGGAAGAAAACCGGCTGGACTATTTGCGTCAGAACATCCGCACTCTGGAACTCCGCGCGCGCAGCCGGCCGGTGATGCAACTGGCAATGGAAGGCCAGGCGGCGCAGCCTGCGTGTACGCCGGAGGGGATGTCCCACTGGACTGAGCGGCTGAAGCGGGCGATGGCGGATGAACAAGTGCTGCTGGAAAAGATCGAGGTGCTCAAAGGACAGATCACCGAACTCCGTCCGGAGAGCCACACGCAGACGACGCTGACCATGAATGCCCACTGAGGCCCGCAGCCGCCGGGCTGCTGGGTTCAGTACCTATTCGGGAGGTTCATCTGGGCCGGGGGCGGCGGGTGCTGACGCGGCGCGCGCGGGCGCTGAGCTGCAGCTTGCGGCCCACCACGAGCAGGATCATGAGCACGGCCGCGCGGATCATCCACCAGCGTTCGTCGCTGCGTGGAGCCGGAGGAGGAGCGGATTCGCTGGGGACGGCCAGTTTCGCGGCGGAATTTCCCGCCGGTGGTGAAGCCACGGTGGCCGCAGGCATGGCCGGGGCGGTGACAGCCGGTGTGCCGACGGCGGGCGCGGCATAGGGGGAGGCTGTGGCGAGCCTGGCTGCGGGCTGCGTCGGGGCGGCTTCGGCGGGAGGGGTGGTGAGAGCGTCTTTCGGGTTCTCCTTTGCGGCCTCCTGCAAAAAGGGGTCATCGGCGTAAGTGGTGTCGTAGAGATACTCGGGGTCCTGGACGCTGAAGGGCACCTCGAGGATCCTGCCGTCCTGCTCAAAAACGCCGCGGATCGTCTGCATGGGCCCGGTTTGCTCGAAGATCTCGAAGCCCAGCCAGAAGTCCTCGAGTACTTTGTCCGCGATGGTCTGCACAAAGGTCACGTCCATCTTCTGCGCCGCGTATTCCGGCTCCGTCATTGGCGGTGTCTGAGCGGCGTCCGGCCACAGAGGCTCAAAGCGCACACCGGTGCCCAGGCTGGCCTTCTTTTGATTGATCTCGACGAGGATGTGCTGGTTCAGGTAGGTGGCGATGCGCGGCTGCGCGGCCGTGAGCTCCGCCATGCTGATCTTGTGGTCGCCATCGGTGTCGATGCCAGTGAAGCGGGAGAGGGTGAGGATGTTGAAGGTGAAGCGGATTTCGAGCTTGTGCGGGCTGGGGCGAACGCGCATTTCGCTTTGGTCGGCGGGGTGGGCCGGAGCGGAATGGGGAATGGCGAATGTGTGGATGACGAATGCCAGTGCCAGGGCGCGGCGCAGGGGGAGGCTTGAGGAGATGAAGGGCGTCAGTGGCACTCGGTGAAGCGGGGAGCGTGGTGGCGAAGAGAGGAAGGGATTGTAAACTGGGAACTGGGAACTGGGAATTGTAAATTGGGCTGGTGCTGGGCTTAAGACTTGATGCCAAACGAAGGCACTGGGGAGTACCGTTTTAGATGGCTCTGAGCGTTTCTTTTCCTGCAGAAACAAGGGAGCCTTGCTTCGTCATGATTCCACCAGCGCGCCCCAGCCGTCGTATTCGATGCCGAGGCGCTTGCATTCCTCGTGATGTGAGAGGCTTTCTTTGAAAATCGCCCCGACATCCAGGGACATGCGGCGGGCCATGATCATCTGCGATTCCTCGGCTGAAGAGTCCAGCAAGGAGTAACCTCTGGCTGCCAGGGCGTTCTGCATCTGGTGCAAGCCTCCCGGGGTGCCGCGAAATACAAACTCCAGTGAGTGAGGCTTTTCCGGGTCACTCCCTGACGCCACCAGGCTGTCCACCACGCGGCGGTCAAATATGTACAACCATGATTTTTCGGAGGGCCAGACGTGCTCGAAGAAGAAGTTCCAGCCCTCGTGCTCGGACACATCGGTTTCGTAATCGTCGTATTGACCCATCCAAGATCCCACGGGAGGGCGGAAGGGAGAGTAGTCGGCCACCTGGAAGACGAGTTCTCTCGTGCCGCCGTGGGTCAAACGGGCAAGCATGAGGCAGGGCACTTCCTCAGCATCCAGCATCTCCACCAGCCGGTCTTCCATCGCCCAGAGGATCTGAGCTTCGTCCCTGGAGGGGGCTCCGTTTTGGTTTGGATTCTTGATGGTGATCAAGACACGGGCGCAGAGAGGGTACCTGCTTTGATCCACTTCGTTTGATTTCGTATGGAAACCGACCACGACAGGGCCGTCATCGGTGCTGTAGTAATAGGATTCCCAATCGTTTTGGGGGCAGACGCTCATGGTAATGTCTCGTGGGCGTGCGCTTGTGAAGCCCTGAGGCATCGAAGGATGCCATAGACGAGCACAGTCAGCGCAAGGGCAACAAAAAGTATTTCGTCCCAAAGGCGGTCGTCCTTGGGTTCCAAAAGAAGTCTGAATGCGTCCATGGCAGGCTGGGCGACAACCACGAGCACTGTGAAAACAGCGATGACAGTCCAGCGAAACAAACGGCTCATCGGAGACTCATGCGAGGCGAAGCTGATGAGCCCAAAGCCAACGGAGAAGGCAAGACCTCCCAGCAGCAATGACCAGGTTTCCTCGGGAAGCAGTGCCCGCAGCCACAGGGTGAGAGGTGCCTGGAGGTCTGCAGGCTTGGGGTGCCAGATGTACTCGGAAATCTCAATGAGATTTCCTGCGGCGACGTGAGCGATGAGCAAGAACCAGCCGAAAGACAGGCCTTCCCAGGCTGCAAGCAGCCAACGAGTCCAGCCTGTCCTCGGGGCATTCATCATTCCAGCGTGATCCACATGGGGGAAACCCAGACGAGTTCGCCGTTGGTCTGTTCGCCGCGGAAGTAGTAGTAGCTGGTTTTGCCTTTTTCGGGCTTGGGGTCGGTCCAGGTGAGGTTGATCTCTTTTTCCTTGGAGATGGTCATGGGGATTTCGACGTTGTCCTTGATCATCGTCACTTTTTCAAAGGGCATGGTGCCGATGAGCTTGAGGGTGAAGGTGGGGGCGCCTTTGACGGTGAATTCATCTCCCATCATGCGCTCCTTGCCGTCGGCGGCTTTGCAGCGGCTTTCGGCGATGATGTTGTCGGTGGCGCCGTAGGTGTGGCGCTGGCGCATGGCCTTGATGATGCCTTCGCGGCTGTAGTCCTCGGCGTAGATCATGGCGTAGCTGATGTGGGTGCTGCCGTGGTCGCTGCTGCTTTCAAAGCTGAACTTGTAGCCTTTGGCAAAGGCATCGCACACCCAGCCGCCGGGCTCCCAGCCGCCGATGGCATCGTTTTCGGTGGGGCAGCGGGGGCAGCCGGGGTATTCGTAGTTCTGGCGCGCGCCCTGGTAGATCTCGACCATGGGCTCGTACTCGCCGCCCCAGTTGCGCCAGTCGGTGCCCATGCTGCCGACGCTGGTGTGGCTGGCGCAGACGCCGTTGAACTTTTTAAGGTACTTGTAGAGCATGTTGGTGTCCGGGGCGGGCTCGTGCACACGGGCGTCGCTCAGCGGGAGGCGGGGCAGGGTGCGGACGCCGCGCTGGGCGAAGACGACATTGCGGTGACCTTCGGGATAGACCACGCTGCGCTCGTAGCTGAACATGGGGGTGAAGGCCTTGGGAAGGAAAAAGGCGTCCGTGGTCTTCTGGGTGAGCCACCAGGTGTATTCGCGGCCGTTGCCGTTGTCGTGGTCGCCGTTGCCGATCCAGTCCATGGAGGCGGCGTCGATGGCGTAGCGCCACATGTCTTCGAGGGGCCCGTCATTGGCACCGTCTCCGCTGATCTCGGTGTGACGGTGGAATTCGCCACGGAGGATCTGGCGCTCGGTGCCTGCGATGCTGCTGCGGAAGCCGCGGATGGCGGCCAGTTCGGAGCGCTCGGCCTGGGTGCGCTTGCTGGGGGCGGGGTTGTCCTGCGGGGAGTCGGCGAGGGGCTTGAGCACAGCGGCCTTTGCGGCGGTGCTGGTGATCAGGCGGCTGAAATAGACATCGTTGTCAAAGGGGTCCTTGCTGGCATCCAGCGCGGCGTTGCCGCCTTTGCCGCCCGGGTTTTTGGAGCGGTTAAATTCCGCCATGCGGTCCATGCGGTGGTCGCTGCTGTGGGCCACAAAGAGCATCTTGGGTCCGGCGGCGATGGCGGGGAGATTGTACATCAGGTTGTCGCTGTGCGGGATGCTGATGGGACCCACCCAGTGGTCACCTTCGAGGTAGGCGGCGACGCTGCCCCAGGTGCTGCCCAAGGGGCCGCGGAAGCTGTTGAGGCGCGTGCGGGCGATGAGCCAGATGCGGCCCTCGGAATCGCAGGTGATGCGGCCGAGGTTGTTGTAAGTCTGCGGGCCGGACACAGCGGCATGGGCCCCCGGAGCGCCGCCGCGCACGGCGGGCTTTTCAAAGGCGAGGCCATCGGGCACCTCAGGAGAAGCAGGCGGGGCAGGGGTGCTGACGTCCGCGCCACGGCCTTTTCCTTTGCCCTTCCCTTTGCCTCCACGCGCCTGGTTGGCTGTGGCTCCGGGCAGTGCATCGGCGATGCTGCCCTGCGGTTCCTGCCAGGTCTTGCCATCCCACACGGCGATGCCGATCTGGCGACTGCGGTAAAGTGGGATGCCGTCTGCACTGTCATACGCGCCCCAGTCCTTGCCCCAGGTGGCGCCGCTCTTCTCATAGGCCGCCCACACGCGGCCTTCGTGGTCATAGGTCACGGCGGCGCGGGCCTCATACTGCGGGGTGTTGGCCACTGGCATGGGGTTGGTGGCGGTTTTGCCGCTGGCGTCCAGAAGGCACATCCAGACGTCGTAGTCGCCCTTTTCATAGGTGTCCCAGGCGAGGGCAAACTGGCCGCTGCCTTCGGCGCGCGGATCGGCGCTGATGGCGGGGTTCCAGCAGTTGCCGCTGTTCTTGGAAACCGTCTGCGCTGCGGCCCAGGCATCCGACTCGTGCGTGCGGGTGCGGATCTCAAACCTGCCTTCATGCGCGGCCATCCAGGCGAGCACCAGGGTGCCCTTGGTGGAGTGGGCGATCACTGGATTGAGGTCATTCCCAGGAGACTTGGAGAGGTTTTCCACCGGGCCGAGTTTCCCCCCGACAAAGTGGCGCGCGAGGATTTCAAAATTGCCCTCCAGGCGCTCGCTCCATACGATCCAAGCGCCGCCCTTGCCGTCCACCGCCACGGCAGACTTATAGATGTCACGACCGGTTTCTGTCACGGCGATGCGTGCGTCCTCCCACTGCCTGGACTTCCGCACATGCAGCCAGAGCTGGTCGCCGCCCACGGGGGTGTTCAGAAAGGAGAGATCCTCAGGCTCCTTTTCCCAGCGCTTGGCCCGCTCATCGCGGTCGATGCCCGGGGTGAAGCTTTGATAAACGAGGAAGCCCAGGCCTTCCGAATCGAAGGCGAGGGCGGGGAAGTCATCGTCTGTGCGCTCGGTGTTAAACTTGCGCAGGGTGAAGGCCGTCTGCTGCACGGCGATGCGGCCTTCCATGAGGTCCAGAGCATCGCCCGGCTTCACATCCGCGAGCTTAAAGCTCACTTTTCCCTGGGCGGTGGTCAGCTCCACGCTGCTCTCCGGGGTGACGTCCCGCAGCTTTACAAACACGCCGTTTTCAAAGATGGGGCCGAGCTGCCGCGCCATCTGGCCGATCTTCTTGGGGTTGTTTCCGCGGGCCTTGGTAGGATTTGCCCCGGCCGGGGTGCGGCTGCTGGCCTTCCAGGAGTTTTTGCCGGTGAGGGTGTCCTTCTGCTCAAAGCGGTAGCCATTCACCTCCAGCACCTCTCCTGGAGTCACGGTGACGGAGCCGTCCCAGACGGTGGACTCCTTGTCATTGAGGCCGAGCTGGATCAGCAGCGCGGAGTCCGCGGCGGAGGCGACGCCGGTGAGCAGGAGGAGGGGGAGCAGGAGAGATTTCATGGGTTGGTGCGTGAAACGCCGTCTAACGCGCGATCTCGCTGCGAGTTTTCCAGAAGAATGCGCAGGGGTGGATTCCTAAATTGACGGGAGCGGCCCGGTCGATTTAAAAAATTCGTTATTGGAAAATATGTGGGCGGCGGTTGGTAAAAGAACTGCTGTCTTTGCGTATCACCAAGGCCGTACGCGCTGCGGCTTCACATCCCATAACACACCACATCATAACACCCGTCAGACACCCATGAAGAAGACTGCTCTCACCCTCCTCTGCCTTGCCATCGGTCTCAGCACCGCCTCCGCAGATGATGTCATCAAAGGCGCCATGAAAAAGAACTTCAAGCCCGAGGACGCCATTGCCAAGAAAGTCGGCAAAGGCGAGGCCTCCGACGCTGAAATCGACAGCCTCATCAAGTGCGTGCAGGCCATCTGCGCGGCCACGCCGCCCAAGGGCGACAAGGCCGTCTGGGTGGAAAAGTGCAAGGCGATGGAAGCCGCGCTGAAGAAGGTGAAGTCCAAGGACGCGGCCGGCGTGAGCGAATGGAAGAAGGCCGTGAACTGCAAGGCCTGTCACGACGTGTTCAAGGGCGCCGCCAAGTAAGGCTCGTGCGACGGCTTTTCCCGGCGCTGCCGTGATCCCGGAAGGCTCCGCTCCCAAAAGCGGAGCCTTCTTTATTTCTGCTTCTTGCGTGTCCGGGCGGATGCTCCAATATCCGCCCAACCATGCCCACCACGTACCACATCGTCCCCACCGAAGCCCACAACGATCTCGTCCGCGCCGCCTACCAGCACCGCGGCTACACGAAAGCGGAGGCCGAGGACGGCGCACGGTTTTGCGAGATGGCGTCCGCGCACGGCATCCGCACGCACAACGCCATCAAGGCGCTGCACCTGGACCACCTGTTTGGCAGCGCCACCGGGGGCTGCAAACCGGGCGCGGAGGTGGAGGTGATCAAGAAGCCCTTTGCCGCGAGCGAGGCCTGGGATGGCAAGCTGAAGCTGGGCCAGAGCGTGGCCTTCCGCGCCATGGAGCGCTGCATGGAGATGGCGGACAAATACGGCATCGGCCAGGTGAGCGTGGACAATGCCTTTCACTACCTGTGGGGTGGCGGCTATGTGATGGATGCGGCGAAGAAGGGCTACATCGCCTACACGAACTGCACCTCCACGCTGGGTGAAGTGGTGCCTTTTGGCGGCAAGTTTCCGGTGCTGGGAACGAACCCCCATTCCTGGGGCCTGCCCACGCAGGATGCCTGCGGGTTTCCGATCGTGATCGACTGGGCCACCTCCACCGTGGCGATGGGCCGCGTGCAGCAGCTCAAGCGCGAAGGCAAGCCGCTGCCTCCCGGTGCTGCGGTGGACAAGGAAGGCAAGCCTACGACCGATGCGAATGAGGCGGCGTGGCTTCTTCCGTTTGGCGCGCACAAGGGCTACGGGCTTTCGCTGCTTATTGAAGTGATGGGCGGGATGATCGGCGGCGGCCTGCCGACGCTGCGCGGTGGTGGTGCGCATCCGGACATCAAGAGCAAGCCTTTCCCGGCGGGTGAGAAGCGCACGAGCAGCTTCTACTTCCAGGTGATCCATCCAGATGCGATCAGCACGGGGCTGTTCTCCAACGGGCGCTCGTTCAATGAGAACGTGAAAGCGGTGATTGGCGACATTCTGGGCCACGGGAACGAGAACTGCATGCTGCCGGGGCAGCCGGAGGCGCAGAACGCGGCGCATACGGCGAAGGCGGGGGGGCTGCTCTTCAGCACGGCGGAGGTGGAGGCGCTGAATGAGATCGCGGATGAGGTGGGGGCGAAGCGCTTTGAGGTGGCGGCGCTGGGGACGTATGAGGTGCCTTGAGGAGGAGAGGCGCTGGGGACTGGAGCACCTTGAAACGCGGGCGTTTTGGGGTGCCTGGGGGCGGCAAAGTTTTCGGGGACAGGGAGACGCTCGAAAGCGGCGATGAATCGCCGCACTCCGGGGACGCTGGCGCGTGCTAGTAGATCATCGCGTTGTCGGGGGCGGTGGTTTCCTCGACTTTGGTGGCTTCGATGATGGGGACGGTCTGGTTGCCTTCCTTCTTGTAGTCCATTTTACCGACGACTTTGACCCAGGTCATGTCTTTGAACTCGGGGGCTTTCTTGCCGAAATCGACCGGAACGGAGTAGGGGCGGGCGTCAGCGGCGCAGCACTGGACGAGCATGCGGAAGATGCGGAGGCGGTGGCCGTCGGCATTGTTGACCTTCTCAGGCAGGATCTGGGCGACGGTTTCGACCATCTGGCCGGTGAGGACTTTCTGCACTTCCGCGTCGCCGCCGGTGTAATAGAGCTCGGGGACTTCGAGGATGAAGTTGCCCTCCTTGCTCTGCGGGACCTGCTTCTTGAGGTCTTCCAGGGTGAAGGTGCCGTAGCTCTTGGAGGTCTGGGCGGGAGGCGGGACGTTTTTGGGCGGAGTCTGGGTTTCGGCGTTGGCGGCAGAGGCTGCGGCGACGCCGGGGGGCGGTGTCTTGGGGGCCGGCTGTACGGATGGCGTGGGAGATTCCGGTGCTTTTTCCGTGGTGACCTTGGCCGTTGTGGCGGCAACCCCAGGCTGGGCCGCGCTCTTGTTTTTGTTTTGCAGGGAGAACTGCTCGGCGCGAGAGGTGTCTTTGTAGTTCGGGTCGTAGAGCCCCTTGTTTACGATGGCATTGGGGCTGTAGCGGTCCGGGGTGGAAAGAGCGGCCCAGGAGAGAGGGGCGGCCAGGATGAGCAGCACGGCGATGCGGCCGGGCCAGGAGCTTTCCTCCAAGATGCCGTGGGCATGACCCTCGGCGCCGTGATGATGATGGTTGTGGCCGTGGTCATGGCCGCAACATCCGGCTTTCTGGGCATGATCGTGCGAGTGGTTGTGGCCGCAGTCTTTGTGGTCATGATCGTGGTCACAGGTGCCGTGTGCGTGATCGTGGCTGTGGTCGTGACCGCACGCGGCGTGGGCATGTTTGTGGGAATGGTCGTGCTCGTGATCGTGGCCGCAGCAGCCCTCTTTGTGCTGATGCCCGTGATCATGACCGCAATTCGAATGATCGTGATCATGGTCATGGTCGTCGTGCCCGTGGTCATGGCCTTCGCAGCCGACGTCTTCGGCGCCCATGGTCAGCAGATTGAAGAGTCCGAGGACGGCGAGGCCGATGCCGGAAACGAGCACCATGGGGCGGAAGATGCCATCTGGCGGAAGGTAGTTGCTGAGACGGCCGCTGATGTAGAAGTAGAGCAGCACGCCCCCCCAGAGGAGGAGCATGGCGACACTGAGGAGATGGACGAGGGTGCGGGTTCCACTCATGGCGTTTTAGGGTTTGGTGTGGAGATGTTGAACAAGATCGATCCAGGGCACAGAGAGCAGGCCGATGAGAATGAAGAGACCCACCAGCAGGTATACGACCACCCTGCGCTGGAAGACGCTGGAGTACATGAAGAGGAGCTTGATGTCCATCATGGGACCGAAGACCAGGAAGGCGAGCTTTGCGGCCATGGAGAAGGCGGTCATGGGGGCGGCGATGAAGGCGTCCGAGGTGCTGCAGAGGGAGAGGACGATGGCGAGGCCCATGAGGGAGGGGATGGCCAGCCAGTCGTTGCCGGCGACGGTGTTGAGCAGCCCCTGATTGATCTGCGTGTTGAACACGGAGGTGATGACGACGCCGATGGCGAAGTACATGGCGGTGTCCAGGAAGTCGCGCATGGAGCTGCGCATGGCGTGCACCAGCCTGCCATTGAAGCTGGCGGCCGGGGCGTGGGTGTGGTCGTGGGAGTCACCCGCGGCGGCGTTTTCGATCTTATTGGCGATGCTGTGGCGCAGCACCTGGCCCGGTTTGAAGCGCAGGACGACGAGGCCGACGATGACCGCCACGAGGTAGCCCAGCGAGAGGCGGGCGATGGTCATGGTGGCATTTCCCGCCGTGGCCCAGGACAGGCCCTGAAACTCCTTGAAGGCGGTCAGGGTGCTGATGGCCACGATGGGGTTCATGATAGGGGCGGAAAGCATGTAGGTGACCGCGCAGGAGAGGGGCAGGCCTTTCTGGACCAGACGGCGGATCACCGGCACGACGGCGCACTCGCAGACAGGAAAAACGAGGCCCAGGAAGCCGGCGATGAGGGTGGAGAGGACCTTGCTCCTGGGCAGCACGCGGTCGAGCAGCTTGGCCGGCAGGAAGGCATCGATGATCCCGGAGAAAATCGTGCCGATGAGGATGTAGGGGGCGCCTTCGAAGACAATGCTGAGGAAGGCCATGAGGATGTCCCCCATGCGGCTGGGTGCGGGCAGATCGGCGAGAAAAATCATGTGGCTGGAGTGAACTCTCTTAAACGCGCCGGGAAGGCGGGTTCAAGCGGGAAAGAAAGGGGAAATGCATAACGGAGAAGGCAGAATGACGGATGCGGAAATGAGATTCCATGGGCTTTCCGGCGGACGGCCTTTGCTGAACCTCCCCCGCACTGTGCCAGGCTTGCGCATCCGTGGGCGGGATTTGCGATGGCCTATGAGGACGGGCGGCGTGTGCGTTGATGGGGCATAACGCGCAACCCAACTCCAACTCGACTCCCCTCCATGAAATCGCTTCTTGCTCCTCTGCTGCTCAGCCTGGCCATGACGGCCACCGTGTTTGCCGCCTGGCCCATCAATGATGAATGCCCCGTGGACCACAAGGCCGCGCGCCCGATCTACCGCGTGAAGACGGATGAGGGCTTTGTGGCTTTTTGCTGCACGGAATGCATGCAAAAGTTCATCAAGTCCCCCGGTTCCTATCCGGTGAAGAAGAAGGAAGTGGCGAAGTGAGCCGCGGCAGCGGCGGTGGCAGGGCTGGGTCGGGCTGGTCTGGCATGGACAACAGACCAGCAGCGCGGCCTTGAGTCCGGAGGCCTGAGCCGTCCTTGTTGCGGCTCATGTCTTCCTCCCATCCTTTTGATCTCAAGGAACGCTCGATCTGGGTCTTTGGCGGCGCCGGTTATCTCGGCTCAGCAGTGATCGCCCAACTGGCAGAAATGCAGGCGCGCGTGCTGTGCGTGGATCTGGCGGAGCGCGCGGCGGAGAGCCTTGCGAAGGCCGGCCTGAAGGGGCGGGTGGCGTCCGCCTCGCTCGATGCCGCCGACACGGCCGCAGTGGAGGCGTTTGTGGAGGAGAAGACGAGCGCCCATGGGATGCCGCAGGGGCTGGTGGTGATGACGTATGCCTCCACGGCCAAGCGCTTTGAAGAGCTCACCGCAGAGGATTTTGACATGGCGAACCACGGCAACCTCACGGCGACCTTTGCGCTGGCGCGCGCCGTGGGGCGGCGCATGGCGGAGCAGGGCGGGGGCAGTGTGGTGCTTTTCTCCAGCATGTATGGCAGCGTCTCGCCCGATCCCCGCGTGTATGAGGCGCCGATGAACCCGAACCCGGTCGAGTATGGCGTGGGCAAGGCGGGCATCCAGCAGATGGCGCGCTATCTGGCGGTGCACTGGGGCAGGCAGGGCGTGCGCTGCAACAGCATCTCCCCAGGCCCGTTTCCGAATCCGGCGCTGCAATTTCAGCAGCCGGAGTTCATCGAACGGCTGGCGCAGAAGGTGCCGCTGGGCCGCGTGGGGCAGGCGGCGGAGATCGCCGGGGCGGTGACTTTTCTGCTGAGTGATGCGTCCTCGTTCATCACCGGACAAAACCTGGCGGTGGATGGTGGCTGGACGGCGTGGTGAGGCTCACAGGGTTTCGCCACGGATCAGGCGGGGCATGAGGCGCATGGCCTTCGGGGGCAGCGTGCCGGCCTCCGCGAGCTGACGCGCGGCCTTGCAAACGCTGCGGGCAAACTGGCCGGTGTTTGCGGCGTAGCGCGTGACGGCGGGCACGGTGTGCTGGAGGAAGGTCTCGTCATCCCGGGAGATGACCACCACGTCCTGCGGAATGCGTTTGCCACGTTGCATGAGAAACATCATGACCGTGAGCACGTGGACCGCCCGCGCGACCACGTAGGCGGTGGGAGGACGCGGCGAGCGCAGGGCTTTTTCGATCTGGAGGCAAAGGTGGGATGCGGTGCTGTCATGAAAAATGATCTGAAGGGAGTGGCTGCCGCCCAGGGCCTCGCGCAGTCCCTGCTCGCTCTGCATGTCTCCGCCGTAGTCTCCCTGCGGCCGCACGAAGGCGATGTGGCGGTGGCCTTTGCCGCAGAGCATGCCGCCGGCGTGACGGCAGAGCGCGCGGTAGTCGGTGTCGATGGAGGGGAGGCCGATCTCCGGCGCGCAGGAGCCCACGACCAGGCAGGGAAGCTGACGGCGGAGGAACCAGCTCTGCACCGGCTCCAGCGAGCCAAACAGAAGCCAGGCAGCCGCGGGTGAGCGGGTGGTCAGCGCCTCCAGCGCACGGGCCGGCTTTGAGGTGAAGCAGGCGGTGCTCACATGAATCTCGAAGCTGAAGCCCTGGCGCGAGAGCTGATCGCGCAGATCATCCACCATCACAACGGTGGAGGGGGACATCTCCAGCAGCGGGCGCGGCGAGATGAGGGCGATCACGCGCGAATGAACGGCTTTCTTTGTTTTAACCGCGGTCTTGATGCGGCGCCGCTGCCTGTCCGAGACCTCCAGAAAGCCGTCGCGCTGCAGCTCATGCAATGCCGCGCGCAGGGTGTGGCGGCTGACCTGCAGGCGCGTGCAGAGCTCGCGCTCCCCCGGCAGATGGCCGTGCCAATGACCGGCCTGCATGGACTCGCGCAGGCTCTGAGCAGTGAGGGTGACGAGGGAGGTGCGCTGCGGGAGCCGGGGACTGGATGAGGTGGACGGGTTCATCTGGTTTGGGCAACAGACCAGAAGCAAGGCGTTGTGACAAATCGTTTCAGCAGCCTGTTTCGCACCATGTCTTCAAGCTCGCGCCATCTCTCCCACAGCGACCTGCTGCAACTGAAACGCTGGAACACGCCCACGATCTACAACGGGTGGGAGCAGATCACCCGGCACAATCCGGGGGAGGATGCCTTTAACATTGAGGAGACGCGCGACTTCATGCCGCAGATGGGCCCGATGGCGGGGTATGCGGTGACGCTGGTGATCGAGCCTTCAAACGCCGCGCACCGGCAGGCAAACCCGCGTGCGGGAGAAGAATTTCGCAGGTACATCGCCAGCGTTCCCGGGCCGAAAATCGTGGTGGTGCAGGATCTGGACAAGCCCCGAGTGCTTGGCTCCGCCTGGGGCGAGGTGAGCGCAAACATGTTCCGCGCAATGGGCTGCGTGGGCACCATCACGGATGGGGCGGTGCGCGATCTGGATGAGATGACCAACGCGGGCTTCAAGGCGCTGGCTCGCAGGCTCTGCGTGGGTCATGCGCATGTGCATCCTGTGCGCTGGGGCTGCGAAGTCGAGGTTTTTGGCCGCAAGGTGAACCCGGGTGATCTGATCCATGCCGACAAGCACGGCTTTCTTGTCGTTCCTCCTGAAGATCAGCCCAGGCTGCTGGAGGCCGCCCGCTTCATGGATGCGAATGAATGCACCACGGTCATTCCCGCCGCCCGCGAAGGCGCGGGGCGCGGCACAGAGGAGCTTCTTGCCGGTCTGGAAGCGTCCATCGCGCAGTTCAGCGCCAACGTGAAAAAGCAGTTTGCCCGCGAGGGTGAGTGGTAAGTCCCGCAATCCAATCTCATGAAACTCATTGCCCTTTTTCTCGCCATCACCTGCCTGGCGCAGGCCGAAAGTGTCATCACATTCAATCTCGACCCGACGCCGGAGAATCCGCGCAATTCGGAGGGATCTTTTGCCACGCTCGCTTCCGGGCGCATCATTTTCTGCTACTCGCAGTTTTACGGAGGTGCGCGGGATGAGAGCCCGGCGCGCATCGTGCGGATTCATTCGGATGATCAGGGCCGCACCTGGAGCCAGCCTGTGACCGTGGTGGAAAACAACGGCGGCAACAACGTGATGAGCGTCTCTCTGCTGCGGCTGGCCAGCGGGAAACTGGCGATGTTTTACTGCATCAAGAACAGCTGGATCGACTGCCGGCCGCACATGCGCATCTCCACCGATGATGGCGAAACGTGGACGGAGCCGAAGCTGGTGCTGCAGGCGCCGGGATACTTTGTGATGAACAACGACCGGGTGATCCAGACGAGCAAGGGGCGCATTGTCATTCCGCTGGCGTTTCACCGCTCACGAGGGACGGCCCAGGACACGAACAAGTCCTGGGATGCGCGCGCCATCGCCATGTGGATCTACTCTGACGACGAAGGGGCGACGTGGACTGAATCCTCCAGCTGGTGGGCCATGCCGGTGAAGAGCGGCAGCGGACTGCAGGAGCCGGGCGTGGTGGAGCTGGCGGACGGCGGGCTTTTCTCCTGGTGCCGCACGGATCAGGGAGCGCAGTATGGAATGTACTCGACCGACGCGGGAAAGACCTTTTCCCCTCCCGTGCCCACGGAGATGAAATCTCCGAACGGACCGGCGAGCATCAAACGGCTGCCGGGAAGCAGCGACCTGCTGGCGATCTACAATGACCACTCGGGCAAGTTTCCGTTTCCGCCCAAGAAGCGGAATCCGTATGTGGCGGCGATTTCGACCGATGGCGGGAAGACGTGGCCGCAGCGCAAGCTCATCGAGAATGATCCGGACGGAATTTACCATTACACCGCCATCCACTTCGTCGGCGACGCGATGCTGATCGGCTACTGCGCCGGAGACAGCAAGGTGGGCGCGCTGAACCGGCTGCGCATCCGCCGCATCACCCTGGACTGGCTGAAGCAACCCTGATGCACATGCGCTCCGTTGTACTACTTCTGAGCTGCCTGTGCGCGGGCCTGCCTGCGGCAGAGCCAACGCAGACCGCGCAAAAGCTTGCCGCAGGGAAGGAGCCTGTGCGCATTGTCTGCATCGGCGACAGCATCACCGGAGTGTATTATCATAGCGGCGGCCGCCGGGCTTATCCTGAAATCCTTGCGCTCGCCCTGCGGCAAATCTATCCACAGGCGCAGCTCAGCGTTCATAATGCGGGCATCAGCGGAGACACCACGACGGGCGGCCTCAAACGCCTCGAGCGGGACGTGCTGGCCCAGAAGCCGCAGCTCGTGACGATCATGTTTGGCATGAACGATCTGGTGAAGACGCCGGTGGAGGTGTTTAAAAAGAATCTGCGTGAAATGATCACCCGCTGCCGCCAAGGCGGAGCCGAGGTGGTTCTGTGCACGCAGAATTCGGTCGTCGAGACTGCGCAGCGGCCCGGTGCGAGGCTCGCGGAATTCACGCAGGCCATTCGCGAGATGGCGAAGAGCGAAAAGCTCCCGCTGGCCGACTGCCACGCGGCCTTTGAAGAGGTGCGTGCCGCGGACGCCTCGGAATGGGACCTGCTCATGAGTGATGCGATTCATCCCAACATGGCCGGGCACAAGCTCTTTGCCCAAACGCTGGCGCAGGCCATCAGCGGCCAGGCCGTTTCTCTTCGGGAAATCGGCCCGCCCACGCCTGCGCTGGCGCATACGTTTGCAAAGCTCAAGGCCGGCCAGCCTGTGAAGGTGCTCGCCATGCCGCCGTATGACACTTTGATCACGCCCGCGCTGCAGAGGCTGCATCCCGCGGCGGTCGTCGAGGTGACCCCGTGGCCCGTGGCGGGCCAGACGCTCGCTGAGATCGAGGTGGCTGCGCGCAAGGTGCGAGGCATGGGGCAGGACCTTGTGCTCATCGCCGTGCCCGCGGAGCTGCCGCTGTCAAACGCGCAAAAGTTCCACCATGACTATGCGTGGATCATGAACTGGTCGCTCAGTTTCGGAATGCAGCAGTGGGATGTGGTGGCAGTTCTGCCCTCGGTGGCGAAACCCATGCTCAACAAGGACGAACGCCGGCATGAAGCCTTGGCGCTGCGCCTCATCAAGGCGCAGGACCTTTCCATGATCTCCCGTAGCGAGGGAGACACCGCCCCCGCGCCCGAAATTCTCGCTGCCTGGCTGCTCCGGCATCAACCCTGAATCATTTTCCTTCTTTTATGAGACGCTCCAAAGTACTCGCCAAAATCCGCGCCGGTCACGTGGCACGCATCTGCTGCACGGGTTCGCCCATCGCCTTCTTCCCGGCCATCGCCGCTCATTTCCACTACGACGGCATCTGGCTGGATGCCGAGCACCGGGTGTGGGACCCGCGCGAAGCCGAGAGCATGCTGGGGCGCCATCATGCGGCGGACATCGACTGCATCTGGCGTGCTTCAACGAAGGAGAAGAATCCGCTTTACCGCCTGCTGGAAGACGGTGCGTCCGGCCTGATGATTCCACATGTCGGCAGTGCTGATGAAGCACGCGCGCTGGTGAATGCGATGAAGTTTCCACCGCTGGGAGACCGGGGCTTTTGCGGCGGCGGGCGCGATGCCGACTATTGGATCGGGAAGCCTGATGACTACATCGAGCAGGCCAATCGCGAGACCTTCCTCGTCGCGCAGATTGAGACACCAGCGGCTCTTGCCAATGTGGAAGAGATCGCCGCCGTGCCTGGTGTGGACGTCCTCTTTCTTGGTCCTGGAGACATGTCCCTGCGCCTCGGCTGTTCGCCTGGCGTGAATGATCCCGTGATGATGGAGGTGGAGAAGAAGATATCCGCCGCCTGCCGCAAGCACGGCAAGACCTGGGGCCGCCCCGTGGGCAGCGCGGCAGATGCAAAAACGATCGTCGACCTCGGCTCGCAGTTCGTCGTGCTCGGCAGCGAATTCGGTGCACTGCATCAGCACTTCTCAGACTGCTCCGCGCAGTTTGATCAGGTGCTCAATGAAGCTTCCGGCAAGCCCATCGTGCCTGAGGGCAAGACCTACTGATGAAACATATCCTCCTTTTCTGCGCCCTCGCACCAGCACTCTTCGCCGCGCAGCCACCCAAGCCGCACAACGCCGCCAGGCTCATTGTGGTGAATGACGATGGCTTCAGCCCCTTTCACAGCGGGCAGTACAAAACGGCGGAGGATCTGCGCAAGGCCATGCTCGCCTTCAAAGACACGCAGGTCGCCGTGATGGAGTGGTGTGTCATCGCAGGCAGCCGCTCCAACTATCCGTCCAAGGTCACGGAATTGATCGGTGAAGGCATGACGGAATTTCCCCGCCGCGGAGACAAGCTGGCGCATGAAACGGTGAAGCGTCTGGCGGATGCGGGGGAGAACACACTGGCAATCGTCACCGAAGCCTGCCATGCGGCGGGAATGGCGTGCTATGCCTCGCTGCGCATGAATGGCGACTACCCGGCTGACACATGGGGAGGGAGCTTGCCGAAGTTTCTCAACAGCACCTTTTGGTGGCAGCATCCGGAGCTGCGCGTGGTCGATGCGAAGGGCAAGACCGGCTACCGTTTCTCGTTTGCCTATCCTGAGGTGCGCGAGTTCAAGCTCAACATTCTGCGCGAGGTCGTGCAGCAGGACATCGACGGCATCAATCTCGACTTCCAGCGCCATCCGATATTCTTCGGCTTTGAAAAACCCATGGCCGATGCTTTCAAAGCCAAATACGGCATCGAAGCCAGCACCGTCACACAGGACGATCCACGCTGGGCGCCGCTGCGCTATGAAATGATGACGGGATTTGTCCGCGAGGTGCGGCACATTCTGGATGAAGCCGGGAAACTCAAAAACAAACACCTCGGCCTCTCCGCGCGCATCGACTGGCAGAAATATCCCACCTGGGGCTGCGACGTGGAGACGTGGCTGAAGGAAGACCTGCTCGACTACCTCGTCGTCGGCCAGTATGGCCTCGGCGGCTATGAATTCGACATCGCCCCGTTTGTGCAGATGGCCAAGGGCAGCGGCTGCGCCGTGTTGTTTGGCGAAGAGGCCACCCTGAAAGGCCACGACCGCACCGCCGAGGAGGACCGTCTCATCGCCGCGGGCAAGCTCACGATCCCGCCGCACGTGCTTCTCACACGCGAGCAATACCAGGCCCGCGCCGCCAAAGCCTTCGCCGCCGGAGCCGCAGGACTGCATTTATTTAACGATGGTCGGAAAGAAGTGTACAAGGGACTCGGTGATGTTAAACCATCACCCACCGCACCATGAAAGCCCTGCTCGCCTTCGCCTTCCTTCTGTCAGTTCTCAGCATGCCTTGCGCCGCCGAGCCTGTGCGCATCGCCACCTTCGATGTGGATGCCACTCCGCCGCTCGGCTCCGCGATGGCCTATGATCCGGTGAAGCGTGTGGACGATCTCACCCTGCGCTGCCGCGGCATCGTCATTCTGGGCAGTGGCGAGCCAATCATCCTCTGCGCCGTGGACTGGATCGGCATCGCCAATGAGGGCCACGATGCCTTCCGTGCCGCGCTCGCGGAAGCCGCAGGCACAGTGCCTGCACGCGTGGCTGTCCACACCCTGCATCAGCACGACGCCCCAGGCTGTGACTTCACCGCAGAGAAAATCATCCAGGAACTCGGCGTGAAAGGATACACCCGCTTTGAAGGCACGTTTCACCGCCAAGTCATCCAGCGCGCGGCAGATGCCATCCGTGCCGCCTTGCCAAATGCACAGCCCGTCACGCATTACGGCTATGGCGAAGCCGTGGTGAAGGAAGTCGCCTCCAATCGCCGAGTGGAGCGCACCCCCGAGGGCAAGGTGGGGCGCATGCGTGGCAGCAGTTGCAAGATCGAAGGACTCATCTCCCTGCCCGAGGGGCTCATCGATCCCGTCGTGTCACTCCTCAGTTTTTGGAATGAAGAAAAGCCCGTCGCCGTGCTCAGCGCTTATGCCTGCCATCCGCAAAGCTATTATCGCCTCGGCATTCCGAGTCCTGATTTCCCCGGCATCGCGCGTTTCATTCGTGGTCAGGATGTGAATGCCGCGCTGCACGTGCATTTCAATGGAGCAGGGGGCAACGTCGCCGCGGGCAAATACAACAACGGCACGCAGAGCAACCGCGTCATCCTCGCCACCCGCCTGGCCGCAGGCATGCGCGAAGCCTACGAGAAGACCACCAAGACCCCGCTCAGCAGCGCCGACATCGCCTGGGGCAGCGTGCCGGTAAAGCTTCCGCTCTCGCCCCGGCTGAACGAGGAAGATTTGACCGCCAAACTCAAAGCCACCGAAGCCAAAGGCTACATCTCCTTTGCCGACCAGCTCGCCTTCGTGCGCCGCAGCAAAGCCGGGCACGAGATCGACATCACCTGCCTGCAAGTCGGCACTGCACGCATGCTGCACCTGCCCGGCGAACTCTTCGTGGAATACCAGCTCGCCGCCAAAACCATGCGCCCGGATCTCCACGTCATGATGGCGGCCTACGGCAACTACGGCCCCGGCTACATCGGCACCGCCGCCGCCTACCCCGAAGGCGGCTACGAAACCGGCCCCACCTCCTCCAATGTCGCCCCGGAAGTGGAACAAGTTTTGACCGATGCAATGAAGAAGCTGCTGGGGGCGAAGCCGTGAAGAGACGGGTGAGTTCAGCCCTACAAAATCGTGCCCATGACCACCACCGACCTCCTGCCACGCCTTCAAGCCGCCGGACTGATCGATGGCACTGATATCCGCGTGACACCTCTGACCGGCGGTGTGTCGAGCGACATCGTTCTCGTCGCATCCTCCACGCGACGCCTCGTCGTCAAAGCCGCCTTGGAGAAGCTGCGCGTAAAGGACGACTGGTTCGTTGATGTCTCGCGCAATCGGGTGGAGCAGTCCTTCTTTGAATACGTCTCGCCCCTCATGCCTGCCGCCGTGCCGCGCATTCTTGGAGGGGGTGATGGCTGGTTCGCCATGGAGTACCTCGGCGACGAATTGCAGAACTGGAAGTCTGCCTTGCTCGCTGGTCGGATCGAAGTCGAGACCGCCACCCTCGCAGGCGAAACCCTCGGCCGCCTCCACGCTGCCTCATGGGACGATCCAGTGGCACGCGAACGCTTCGACACTCTGCCCAATTTTCAGGCACTGCGCATTGACCCGTATCTACTGACCACCGCCGAGCGCGTCCCAGAAGCAGCCGAAACACTTCGAGCTGAGGCGGCGCGTCTTGCAGAAACCAAGCTCGCCCTCGTCCACGGCGACTTCAGTCCCAAGAACCTCCTCATCGGACCACAGCGTCTCATCGTGCTGGATGCCGAGTGCGCCTGGTTCGGCGATCCCGCATTCGACACCGCCTTCCTCCTCACTCACCTGCACTTGAAGGCTCTCTTAAATCCTCAGGCGCTGCCGCTCATCCCCGCATTCTGGTCGGCCTACACCACGGCATGTGGTCATGATTTGGAGCATCGCACCGTCAGGCTCCTCCTCTGCCTGCTCCTCGCCCGCGTGCATGGGAAATCTCCTGCTGAGTATCTTTCTGCTGCACAAGGCGAGCAGGTCACACGTTTCGTTCTCTCCCATTTATCCCAACCGCCTTCACTCGCCGCGCTCACCGCCGCCTGGACTGCTCATACATGAAAATCACTTCGCTCGACGCCCTGCAAATTTTCGACAGCCGCGGCAATCCCACCGTGGAAGTCATCGCCACCCTGGAAGACGGCACCACGGGGCATGGGCTGGTGCCTTCGGGAGCCTCCACCGGACATCATGAGGCGCTGGAGCTGCGTGACGGGGACAGGAAGCGCTTCCGTGGAAGATCCGTGTTCAAGGCTGTCTCCCATGTGAAGGGTGAAATTTCCGGAGCCACGATCGGTCGCGATGTGTTTGATCAAGCCGGGCTCGATGCCGCGCTGATCGCGCTGGACGGCACGCCAGGGAAATCGCGCCTGGGGGCGAATGCCATTCTCGGCACCAGCATGGCGGTGGCGCAGGCGGCGGCAAACGCCAAACGCGTGCCGTTGTTTGAATCGCTGGGCGGCGGGCAGGGAACACTGCTGCCGCTGCCCGAGATTCAGATCTTCGGCGGAGGAAAGCACGCGCAGGGGCGGATCGACATTCAGGACTTCATGATCATGGCGCTGAAGGCGGCCAGCTATGAGGAAACGCTGGAGGTCACTGCCAATGTCTTTCATGCCGCCGCAGAGGTGATGCGCGACCGCGGCCTTCTGGCCGGTGTGGCGGATGAAGGGGGCTACTGGCCCCTGTTTGACCGCAATGAGGATGTCTTTGATGCGCTCATGGCGTCCATCGAGCGGGCGGGATACACCCCAGGACATGAGGTGGGCATTTCGCTGGACATTGCCGCCACCGATCTGTTTCATGACGGCCATTACACACTGGGGCTGGAGCAGCGTCGCTTCACCACGGAGCAGTTCGCCGCGCTGATGATCGAGTGGGTGACGAAGTATCCGATTGTCTCCGTTGAAGACCCCATGGCGGAAGACGACTGGGAAGGGTGGAAGAGGGTGCGTGAGGCGATCGGGCACCGCTGCCAGCTCATTGGCGATGATCATTTCACCACGAACCTTGCGCGCATTGAACGGGGCATCGAGGCAAAGACGGCGAATGCGGTGCTCATCAAGCTCAACCAAATCGGCACGGTCACGGAAACCCTTGCGGCCATTCATCGCACCCAGGCCGCAGGCTGGCTGCCTGTGGTGTCCGCGAGATCAGGGGAGACGGAGGACGCCTTCATCGCCCATCTTGCGGTGGCGACAAATGCCGGACAGCTCAAGGTGGGCTCCTTCAGCCGGAGCGAGCGCATGGCGAAGTGGAACGAGGTGCTGCGCATCCAGCGGCAGCTCGGCGCACGTGCACGGTTCGTGGGTGCGGGAATTTTTGGCAACGCTGGGATTCAGATTTCATGACCCGGACTTCCATCACACGTGCAGCATTGCCGATCAGCCAGATTGGCCTCGGCTGTGTGACGCTGGGGCGTGAGATCGATGAGGAAGCCTCCATGGTGCTGCTGGATCACGCACTTGCGCGCGGGGTTCGCCTGTTTGACACCGCGGCGGCGTATGGACAGGGAGCCTCGGAAAACATTCTGGGGCGCTGGGTGGCCTCCCGCCGTCCTGAGGGCATCACCATTGCGACGAAAATTCTGCCACCTTATGACCGCATCGACATCGCCGCCAGCATGCAGCGGCTGGGCGTCGATCAGATCGATCTTCTGTATCTCCATCAATGGCATGAGAGCGCGCTCTCCACCGGTGCGGCGCTCGATGACCTCGTACGCTCCGGCAGGGTGAAGGCGGTGGGGCTCAGCAATGTGACCCTGGAGCAAGTGAAGTCCGCAGGGCCGCGTTTTAGCGTGGTGCAGAACAATCACAACCTGGCTGTGAGTGACGTGAACGAGGCCTTGCGCGAATACTGCATGACGAATGGCACCGCCCTCGTCACCTACAGTCCTCTGGGTGCTGGATTTCTCACCGGCAAGCACCGTCATGGGGTGCAAAGCGGATCGCGTTTTGATCTCGTGCCCGGGCATCAGGATGTGTATTTTCACACTGACTCCTATCGTCGTCTGGCGACGCTCGAGGCCGTCTCCGCACGCACCGGGCACTCCCAGGCGCATCTGGCGCTGGCCTGGGCGCTGCATCAGCCAGGAACCGCCTCCGTATTGGTCGGTGGCCGGACCCCCGCACATCTCGACCAGGCCTTTGCCGCGCTGGCTCTGGATGATCCCGCTCTTTTTGCCGAACTCACCGCATGAACACCAACCCTGCCCAGCTCCTTGCCAATTACGAACGCGACGGTGTCGTGCTCATCCGTCAGTTCCTCAGCGATGACGAAGTGGCCGAGGTGCGCGCCGAACTGGAGCGCTACATCCGGGACGATCTCGCGGCGCTGCCCCCTGACGCCCGCACCCTGGAGAAGGACGAGAAGACCGTGCGCAATCTCTGGCGTCTGGAGAAATACAATGAGTGGTTTCGGCAACTGGGGGAGCGTGCGGACATCCGTGCGCTCGTCGCGCCGCTGGTGCATGGAGAGCCGGTGCTGGTGGGCGTGGAGACCTTCAACAAGCCCGCGCGCATCGGCTCCGGCGTGCCGTATCACCAGGACAACGCCTACTTCTGCCAGGCGCCGCCGGACATGCTCACGGTGTGGGTCGCGATTGATGCAGTGACAGAAGCAAACGGGCCGGTGTTTTTTGTCAAAGGCTCTCACAAGGACGGGATGCGGCCCACCAAGCCCAGCGGCGTACGAGGCAACAGCATCGGCATGGCGGAGCCGTCCGCCGTGCCGCTGAGCGAGCAATTCTGCGGGCTGCTGGCTCCCGGCGATGCGACGATCCATCAATGCGAAACGATTCACCACTCCGCGCCGAACACGACGGAGCATCCGCGGCTCGGCCTGCTCTTCGTGTATCGCGGCAGCCACACGCAGACCGACCCGAAGCTCAAAGCCGCCTACGCCGAGGCCGTCGCCCTCACACCCCCTGCATGAAACCAATCATTTTCCTTTTAACGCTGCTTTCCGTCACCGCCGTGGCGCGTGATATTCACGTAGGCGTGGGCAAAGATGCCCCAACCATCGCCATTGCGATCAAGGCCGCGCAGCCTGGGGATGTGATCCATCTTGAGCCGAGAGTGTACCGTGACTATGCGGGGTTTTACAGCAAGAAGGGGGAGCCAGGAAAACCCGTCACGCTGGATGGACATGGTGCCATTCTTGAGGGCAGTGACCCGATCGACGCCACGAAGTGGACGGAGGTCTCGCCAGGATTGTTTAAAAACGACGAACTGCTGCCGAGGCTGGACGATGCGGTGCTCGGCCGCTGGTTCTTTCTGTGGGACGGAAAGATGAACCACATGGGGCGCACCTCGAAGGGGCGCAGTGCGGCGCTGAAGAAGGCCGAGGAACTGGAGGCGGGGGAGTGGACGTTTGTGAAGGATCCTTCGCAGGAGAAGCCGCCATCGAAGCAAATTTATGGAACCTTTTACCTCAAGCTGGCACCGGGACAGAAGCTGGCCGATGCGAACATTCATGCGCCTGTACGCAGTGCAGGCGTGCAGTTTGGCGGAGACAATGCCCATCTGGTGATCAAGAACCTGACGGCGACGCATCCCTACAACGATGGCTTTAACATCCATGGGGACTGCCGCGATGTGGTATTTGAAAACATCGCCGCCATCGAGTGCGGTGATGACGGCATCAGTGCGCATGAGTCCGCGCAGTACCGGGTGGATGGGTTCGTGAGCATCGGCAACAGCACAGGCATCACGGACACAGGGACAGCGCAGACAAGCTACCGGAATGTGTTTTTGGCGAAGAACCTCGGCTTTGACCTCTTCTTTCTCGACGAGGGGCGCTACGAGCTGATGAACGTGCTGGTGCTGTCCTCAGCGCAAAACCCGCTGACGATCACTGGACGCGACAAGGGCGACTGCCGCATGAAAATGGAGAACGTGCTGATCCGGCGCCTGACGGAGCCACGGATGGGCAGCATCGCACTGAGGGCGTTTTTGGAAGCGAAGAACTGCACGTTTGAGGGCATGGACGTGAAAGTCACGGGCAGCGCCACGTGGGACAACTGCCTGGTGAACGGGAAGCCGCAGCCTGATGGCAGCGCGGGTGGCGGAGCCCGGAAGACGGAACTGATGAAGCTGGCGCCACCTTCTTTCACCCCATGAGAACTGTCCTCCTCATCCTATGCCTGCTGATTTTGCGTCTTCCGCTGGACGCACAGGTGGCCTACCCTCCCATGCACAGGCTCACGTGGGAGGAGTATGTGGGAACGCTGACGCACTGGCGGCAAAAGTTTGCGGGGCGGATGACGCTGGAGTCCCGTGGCATGAGCGGGCAGAACATGCCGGTGTATCTGCTGAAGATCACGGATGCCAAGGTGCCGTCCGCGGACAAGCAGGTGTGCCTGGTGACCACGCTGCACAGCGGCCCGGAGCGCACGGGAACCACGGGGGCGCTGGCCTTTGCGGAATGGTGCCTGAGTGATGATCCGCTGGCGGTGGAAACACGGCGGAAACAGATCATTCTGGTGATGCCGTGTGTGAATCCGCTGGCGATGTTTTACACGGACCGCTTTCGCAATGAGCATGGAGTGGACCCCTACACCGGCGGGGGGCGTTTGGGGAAAATTTGGGACGTGAAGACCCTCACGCTGACCAAGCCTGAGGATGCGCCCGAACTCACGGCGGTGCTTTCAGTGATCGATGAGCATCGGCCGGAAGTGCATGCGGACCTGCATGGCACAGGGCTGCAGGAGTATGCGGCTGCGCAGCTCGGCGCGCGGAGGATGTATCATGGGCAGATCATGACGGAGGTCACCGGTGGTGCGTATTCCAACTACGCGCTGCGTCCCTGGGACTGGCGCGTGACGGAGGCCATGATCGAGGCCGGACGTGCGGCGGGTTTTCCCTCAGACCGCTTTGAAGCCGATGCGCAGCGCACCTTCTGGGGGCCGGAGCTGGCGCCGCTGGGGCGGAAGCTCTGGCATGGCATGCCGCTGTTTTATTCCGCGCATTACGGCTATGCGAAATACCACAGCATGATTCTCACCCAGGAGGTGGCGTGGGAGCAGAGCCTGGTGGCGCGGATGCAGGGGCTGATGCGCATTGGCAACGGCGTCTGGCTGGATGAGCGGACGCCTGGCTACCCCGTGAACCGCATGCGGCATTTTGTGGGGCACTATGTGACGGCGTATGGAAAGACGGCGGCCGAGCGACGCGCCAGCCGAGTGGAGCTGTGGAATCAGCAGAGCGACTTTGCCGCAGGCTTTCTTTATCCCCAGACCGTGGGACGGGAGAGTTTTGTGGTGGCGACGACAGCTGAGGCAAAGCAGGCCATTGGCAGAAACGATTTCCGTGCGGTGCTGGGAGACGCGGCGGCTGAAGTGGAGCGCTTTATCAAAGCCGGCCCGGAGATCAAGGTGGCCATGGAGCAGACGACCGAGCAGCTTCTGGCCGCAAAGACAGATGCGGAGTTCACTCATGGCATCGGCTTTCGTCTGCGGCTGCCGTATCGTGCCCCCAAGCAGATGGAGATACGGCTGAATGGAGCGGTGCTGAAAGAGGACGCGGCCGATGGTTATGAAAGCTGGTACGCCGATGGATTCACGCAGGTTCAGGTGAATGTGCCGCCGCAGAAGCTCTCGAAGAAGGGCCTGTACTTTGTCACGTGCGCCTACACACCTGATGTGGAGCGTCCCACTGGCTGGATGCCGCCTGCGGAGGTGCAGAAAAAATGCGCCACCGAGAAACTGGATGCCACACCTGCGACCTTCACAGACGTGCCCTATGGCGACCATTTCCGCCAGACCATGGATGTGTGGCTGGCGTCCCAAGGAAAGTCTTCGCCGGTGGTGTTTTACATCCACGGCGGCGGCTGGGCGGCGCAGGATAAGACGGACATCCATCAGCATCTGGATGTGCGGGCGTTTCTGGACGCAGGCATTTCGGTGACATCGATCAACTACCGCTTCCTGATGGACGCGAATGCGGCGGGCATCAAACCGCCGCTGCAATGGCCGCTGCAGGATGCCGCGCGTGCCTTGCAGTATGTGCGCTCAAAGGCGGAGGAGTGGCACCTGGACAAGCAGCGCATCGCCGCGAGTGGCGTGAGTGCCGGCGGCTGCTCCTCGCTGTGGCTGGGGATGCACGATGACCTGGCGGACCCGAAGAGTACGGATGCCATCGCGCGCGAGTCCACGCGGCTGCTTTTCACGGTCACAAAAGCGCCGCAGGCCTCGTTTGATCCGCAGCAGCTCGTGGAGTGGATTCCCAACAGCGAATACGGCGGGCACGCCTTTGGCCAGCCGATGAGCAAATCCCGGAAGGAGACGTTTCCGCTCTTTTTCGCAGAGCGTGAGAAGCTGCTGCCGGAGATCCGCCGCTGGTCGCCCCTGGCGCATGCGAGCGCCGGTGATCCGCCCGCCTATATCATCTACACGAAAGAAGACAAACCGCCCGTCAAAGGAGAGGTGCAGACGGATCCCAGCCACAGCGTGCTGCATGCGCTGATGCTGCAGGAGGCGCTGCGGCCCTTTGGCGTGTCCTGCGAAGTGCATTATCCGAATGACGGGAAGCCCGCGACGACCATGCAGGAGCTCCTGATGCAGCACCTGAAATCAGATCAACCATGAAGCCCTGTTTCTTCCTTTTCCTCTTCCTCGCACTGACAGCCAGCAGCCTCGCCGCCGCGAATGAACCGATCCAGATCGGCAGCCGCCGTGAGCTGTTTGCGGACTCCTTTTTGATTGACCATTTCAACGGGACGCGACTGCAGCTGCAGACGCCGCGTGATGAGGGCGTGGCCTTCCAGTTTGACCGGCCGTGGGAGGGTCTGTTCAGCGGATATGCCACTTTGGTGACGCTTCCCGACGGCCGTCTGCGAGCCTACTACCGGGGCAAGGCGGTGGCGAACAAAGACGGAAGCGAGGAGGAGGTGACCTGCTGTGCGGAGTCCACCGATGGCCGCCACTGGACCAAGCCTGAGCTGGGCCTGTATGAGGTGATGGGCACGCGAAAAAACAATGTGGTGCTGATGAAGGCGAACACCGCCACGCATAACTTCAGCCCCTTCCGTGATGAGCGCCCCGGCGTGCCTGAGGAAGAGAGGTTCAAGGCTTTCGGCGGAACGATGCAGGGCGGCGGACTCACGGCCTGGAAATCGCCCGACGGCCTGCGCTGGGAGCAGATCAGCCCGGAGCCTGTCATCACGAAAGCGATGGTGCCGTACAAATACATGTTCGACTCGCAGAACGTGCCGTTCTGGTCGGCGGCGGAGGGGAAGTACGTGGCCTATTACCGCGTGTTTGAGGGAGGCATCCGGCGCATTGTGCGCAGTGAAAGCCAGGACTTTCGGCAGTGGTCGGCGCCGGTGCTGATGGAGTATCGAAATCCCGAGGTGCAGGCTCCGGTGGAGCATTTGTACACCAACCAGACGCATCCATACTTCCGTGCGCCGCATCTGTATGTGTCCATCGCCGCGCGATTCATGCCGGGCCGCCGGGTGCTGACAGACGAGCAGGCAGCCGCGATCCATGTGAACCCAGGTTATTTCAAGGATACCTCAGACGCCATTTTCATGACGACGCGCCCCGTGGAAGGCGCAGCGCATGCGAACGTGTATGACCGCACATTTTTGGAAGGCTTCATCCGGGGCGGGATCGGCGCGCAGAACTGGGTCTCGCGCACGAATTATCCCGCCCTCAATGTGGTGCCGACGGGTCCGAATGAAATGTCCGTTTTTGTGAACCAGGACTATGCGCAGCCCACCGCACACATGCGGCGCTACTCCCTGCGCACGGATGGGTTTGCCTCTCTGCACTGCGGCTATGCGGGCGGGCATGCCGTCACCAAACCCCTGGTGTTTGCCGGGCGTGAGCTGGCGCTGAACTTTTCCACCTCGGCCGCGGGTGGTGTGAAGGCGGGCTTTGAAGATGCGGATGGCAAAGCGGTGCCCGGATTTGGCGTGGAGGATTGCGTGATGCAGATCGGCAATGAACTGGACCGCAAAGTGGCGTGGAAGTCCGGCACAGATGTGAGCGCACTCGCCGGGAAAACGGTGAGGCTGCGTTTCTCCATGAAGGACGCAGACATTTTTTCCTTCCAGTTCACCCCGTAACTTTTTGCCCTATGCTTCGGCGCGTTTCCAGATTTTCCTTTTTGGTCATGGCAGTGGGGCTGGCATGTGCGCCGGGGCTGGCGGGGGCAGCCGAGCCCGCGGCACGGATCTCGGGCATCTGGATGATGGGGCAGTCCTTGTGCGACGGCTCGGAATCGCTGCCGGTCGTCACTCCTGCCGACAGTGGCTGGGGAAATCTGGCCTTTCGCCGCGGTGTGAGGACGTGGCTGCCTAATGACCACCCTGCCGCGCCAGAACAGCGGGCGGCGGATTTGTTTTCTCTGGTGCCGCTGCGGGCGGAGGTGAATGGCGGGCTGGGGGAAACGGTGGCGAACGGCATGGCAGACCATTGGCAGGCTGCGCGGATGGTGAATGACAAGACCCAGGTGCCGAAAGCGACAAACCGCTTTCTAGTGGCCTGTGCAGGGCAGGGCGGGCGGCAGATTCAGGAGCTTTCCAGCGCGGATCTTTCCACCGACGCACGAACGCCGGAACCCAAGCGGCACGGCGGCGGCTACTACCGCACGAGCCTGGATGATGCGCGGCGCGCCGTGGAGAAGGCAAAGGCCGCGGGGGCTGAGTTCCGCATTGCTGCGCTGTATTGGATGCAGGGCGAGGGGAATGGAGGGCCCACGGGCGGGCTGGTGCCGACGCGATGGGACACCGAGATGCCGCGCGCGCAAGGACTGGCGTGGTATCGCGATCAACTCATGGCGTACCACAGGCAGTGGTCGGCGGATTTATGCGCCATCACGGGGCAGAAAGGAGAACTGCCCATGTTTGTGTATCAGACGCTCGGCCCCGCGGGAGAAGCGCAGATGATGGCGGCGGATGCCGATGCACATCTTTATCTGGTCGGACCGCACTATGCGGTGCCCAGCGCGATCAACAGCCGCACGAAGCCAGACCGTCATGGAGATCCCATCCACCTTTCCGCCGATGGTGAACGCTGGTGGGGAGAGCAGGTGGGCAAGGTGATGAAACGTGTGCTGGATGATGGCGAGGACTGGCAGCCGCTGAGGCCACGCCATGCGCGCCTGGACGCTTCGCGGGACAGTCTTGTCATCGAGTTCACCGTGCCGCGTCCGCCGCTGGTGCTCGACACGGCTTTTCTCGCGCGGCAGCAGATTTCCACGAGCGGCGGCTACACCTCGCTGGCGGGTTTTCGGGTGCATGACGATGGAGGAAGGCCAGTGACGCTGGCGGGGGTGAAAGTCATCGCGCCTGCCCAGGTGCGCCTTCAGTTTGCACAGCCGCTGGCCGCTGGAAGGAGCTGCCGGGTAAGCTATGGACACTCGTCCGCGGGTGTGCTCGGCAAGATTGCTGCCATACGGAAGGGCTCGGAGCAGACAGAAGAACTGGTGCTCACGGGAGGGGTGACGGAATCCGTGAAACAGCTCACCACCGAGGGGGCTTTCCTGGTGCTTAATCTCTCCGGTCCCCCCAGCCGGGTACCGGTGAGGCAGGTTCGGGAAGAGCAGGGTGCTGCCGTGCTGTGCTATGAACCGAAAGAACTGCGAGATGGCCGGCCTTTTGTGGTGGGACAGGAACTGATGGCCGCGCGGGCCTTCAGCTATGGCAACCTGCGGGATTCCGATGGTGAGCGCGCGGTGTTTTCGTTCGCGGATGAAACCTACGGTGCGCGTAGCGGACAGGCCTACCCTTTGTGGAACTGGTGCGTGCTGTTCTCGGACCTGGCGGCGGAATAAATGATGCGGGCTCCTGGCTGCGCGTTGGGCATATGCTGGTCTGGTGATTGAACCAGTCAAATGCGCTGGTGAGGAGGTGATGAAACTTCATAATTCGAGGCATGAAGCCCATCCTTCTTCTCCTTGGCTGCCTTGCTTTTCAGGTCCATGCGGCTGAGCAGGTGTATTTCGCGTTTGATGACCACAACATCGCATGGCAGCACAACCTGAAGCTGACGCTGCAGGAGGCGCAGAAACATCCAGGAAATCCGGTGCTGAACAGCGGGCCGCCAGGGTCTCCGGATCATGGGCATGCGGTGCTATATGGAACCGTGCTGAAGCAGGGGGACAAGTTTCGCATGTGGTATCTGGGCATGCATGAGGGGGCGATCGTGAAGGGGCAGGCGCCGGGCTGGTGGCGGCCGATGTGCTATGCGGAGAGCAAGGATGGAGTGACGTGGACGAAGCCAGAACTGGGTCTGGTGGAGTTCAATGGCGGAAAGAAGAACAACATCTGCCTGATCGAAGGAGAGCCGTACTCGATGACGCGGGTGAATGATTTCCTTTCGGTATTGTATGAGCCTGACGAGCCGGATCCGGCGAAGCGGTACAAGTGCGCCTACATCGCGCACATGCCGATCGAAGATGTGAAGGGCGGCCGCAGCAAGATAGGCCCAAATGAGAAACGCTGGGGATCTTTTGTCACGGCCACAAGCGCGGACGGGCTGAGCTGGAAGTGCGTGGGTGACCGCCCGGCGAATGCGGGTGGAGAGCGCTTTGAGGTGAGCGGGCTGTACCGCTTTGGCGACTTTTATTATGCCACGGGGCAACTGCTGAGCCCGTGGTCGTGGCGGGCAGATGGAAGGGACATCGGGCGTGACATGCTGGCGTATCGCTCACCGGACTTTGTGACGTGGTCGAAGGCGAAGGCTTTCTGCTATGCGCGGCCGGGGCAGCTTTCCGACCCGCCGGTGAAAGGGCAGCAGATGCACATGGGCGCGGGGCTGTGGAACCGTGGCAATGTGATGGTAGGCCTGCATGGGATGTGGCAGGATGCGGAGCAGCCGCCGCCAAAGGGAAAAAGCTGGAACTATGGAGTCCGGGTGGATCTGGGGCTGATGGTGAGCAATGACGGTGTGCATTTCCGCGAACCGGTGCCGGGTTTCAGAATGATCCCACGCGGTAAGGAAGGGGAGTGGGACAACATCGCCATCCTGCAAGGGCATGCGTTTGTGAACGAGGGAGACAAGACGATGATCTGGTATTCCCACTGGGATACCGGCGCCGAGCTGGAGCACATGGACATCGGCCTGGCGACGCTGAGGCGCGATGGATTCGGCTCGCTCTCGCGCAAGGTCGAGGAAGAAGAGGGCGAGTTCATCACCAGCGCGTTTGCGGCGAAGGAGATCGCGCTGAACGTGGATGGTGCCACGCCGGAGGCACCGCTGGTGGTGCAGCTCATGGACCACCTGGACCACCCGCTGGAGGGGTACGAGGTGAAAGTGACGACGAATGGCGTGCGCGTGCCTCTCAAGTGGCCCAAGCCCCTGCCTGCCGGCCAGAAGACCGCCCTGCGTGTGCACTATCCAGCGGGCTGCGCGGCGAAGGTGTATGCAATTTACCTCAACGACTGATCTGCATGTCGCTCAAACTTGTCACTGAACTCAACGAGACCGACCAGAAGCTGCTGCACCGGGCGATTGACGGTTTTGTGCCGGAGAAGGTCTTTGATGTGCATACGCACCTGTTTCACACGCGAAATTTTGCGGAGGGAAAGCGGCCGGTATTCCTGGATGAAAGCCGCGGCTATGGCATGGCGGACTTTCAGGAAGCGATGCGGGTGTGGCTGCCGGGGAGGGAGGTGGAAGGATTGTTCTTTGGCTATCCCAGCGCGGGAAACGACCGGGCTGGGGAGAATGCGTGGCTGCAGTCGCAGGTGGACGGCACTGGCAACTCACGCGCACTGGTGCTGGCGGCGCCGCAGGATGATCCGGCGGAAGTGGAGCGGCTTCTGAAGACGGGAGTGTTTGTGGGAATCAAACCCTACCGGCTGTATGCGGATGTGCCGGATACGAAGGAGGCGGAAATCGAGTCTTTTGCGCCGGAGTGGATGTGGGAGCTGTGCGACAGGCATGATGGCGTGATGATGCTGCACATCATGCTGGCGGACGGGATTACGGATATGCGGAATGTGGAGGTGATCCGCAGGCTGTGCACGCGCCACCCGCGCTGCAAGCTGGTGCTGGCGCATGTGGCGCGCTCTTTCAATTACCGCCACGCACGGGAGGGGCTGCATCACCTGATTGATCTGGACAACGTGGTGGTGGACACCTCGGCAGTGACGCAGGCGGGCGCGTTCCGTGCGGCGCTGGAGATTCTGGGGCCACGGCGCGTGCTGTGGGGCAGCGACTACATGGTGAGCGAGCTGCGCGGCTCGTGCATCACCCAGGGGGATGGATTTACGTGGATCCATCCGGAGCTGGGCACGGAGAAGCTAACGGTGTTTGGGCAGTACACGACGGTGGGCGTCGAGTCGCTGCTGTGCCTGCGGGAGGCCTGTGAAGACACCGGCATGACGCAGGGAGATTTGGAGGACATTTTCCGCGAAAATGCGCTCCGGCTTTTGAAACCAAAAAATGATGCACATTCCGGCCCGCAGCTCTGGGAGGAGGCGAAGACGAAGATCTCCTGCGGCACAGGACTGCTTTCCAAGAGGGCGCATCTGTTTGATCCGCAGTCGTGGCCTTCGTACTTCTCGCGGGCGAAAGGGGCCTGGCTGTGGGATCTGGATGGCAGGCGCTACACGGACTTCACAGGAGGTGTGGGGGCCATCCTCCTCGGGCATGCGGATGATGAGGTGAATGCGGCGGTGAAGCGGCGCGTGAATCTGGGCAGCTATGCCACGCTGGCCTCTCCCGATGAGGTGAAGCTGGCAGATGCGCTGCTGGAACTGCACCCGTGGGCGGGAAAGGTACGCTACGCACGCGGTGGTGGCGAGGCGCTGGGGCTGGCGGTGCGCATTGCCCGGGCGGCGACGGGGAAGAGCGGCATCGCCTTCTGCGGCTACCATGGCTGGAGCGACTGGTATCTGGCGGCGAATCTGAGTGACGACGCGGCCTTGGACGGACATCTGCTTCCAGGGCTGCAACCGCTGGGCGTGCCGCGTGAGCTGGCGGGGACGGCGGTGCCGTTTCGCTACAACGATCCCGACTCCTTCAAGGCGGCGATGCAGAAGCTGGATGGCAGGCTGGCGGCGGTGGTGATGGAACCAATGCGCTCCGAGCTGCCGCGAGATGGCTTCATGCAGAAGGTCATCGACGCCTGCCATGCGGCGGGGGCGGTCTATGTTCTGGATGAAGTGACGAGCGGGTGGCGCTATGGCTTCCCAGGTGCGGCACCCGTGCTGGGCATCGAGCCGGACATTGCGGTGTATGCGAAGGCGATGAGCAATGGTTATCCCGCCGGAGCCATTGTGGGCAGGAACGAGGTGATGGATGCGGCCAACAGCAGCTTCATTTCCAGCAGCTACTGGACGGATGGGGTGGGCACGGCGGCGTCGCTGGCCTGCATCGGCAAGATGCGTCGGGAGAAGGTGCAGCCCTATGTGTGGAAGCTGGGCGAGCGCCTGCAAAGCGGGCTGCGGGAGATCGCGGCACGGCATCCGGAACTGCAGCTTAATACGGGCGGAATGCCCTGTGCGCCTTCGCTGGTGTTTGCGAATCCAGCAGCGAAGCCGCTCATGATACGGCACATGCTTCAGCGCGGGTATTTGATGTCCAGCCAGCTCTATGTGACGTGGTCGCACGGCGACGAGATGGTGGCGGCGATGCTCGCGGCACTGGATGAAACGCTCGCTGAAGTGGCGAAGATGCCGCTGGAGGCTGCCCAAGGAACGCAACAAGGCTTTGCACGGCTCGTTTGAATCCCACACCACCATGATCATTGATTGTCATAACCACGTCGGCTCCGATCTGCTCTTCTACCTGCACGGCGATTTCCCCTATGCGCAGCATCTGGTGACGATGCATGACGAAGGGCGGGCGCTGGGCGTGGACCGCTGGATCGTGTTTCCCTTTGTGAGTCATCTGGCGCTGGATGTCACCGCCTTCATGGACAACGAGATCAAGGACGAGAAGGGGCGGCTGCAGGACATTCCATACGCCTTTGAAAACCGGCGTCTGATGAAGGAATGCTACGAGCTCTTTCCCGAGGAGGGAAAACGCATGCTGCCGTTTGTGATGGGGGACCCAATGCGCAACACGGCGGCGCAGGAGAAGGAACTGCGCAAGCTGCGCGGTGAGTACCGCTTTTATGGCATCAAGATGCAGACGACGATTTTGCAGGCGGACATCAAGCACCTGCGGAACCGGGGCAAGGTCTTTGTGGAACTGGCGGAGGAGTGGGATGTGCCGTTTTTGATTCATTCCAGCGTGGCGGAGAGCGACCTGTGGGCGCAGGCGCATGACATCCTGGACATCGCGGAGGAGAACCCGAACGTGCGCTTCTGCCTGGCGCACTCCTGCCGCTATGACAAGGAGTGCCTGGATCGCGTGCAGGCGCTGCCGAATGCGTGGTTTGACAACTCGGCGCACTGCATCCACTGCGAGGGGGTGGTGAAAGAGCTGCCGTATGTGGCGCCGAAGGCAAGACGGTTTGACTCTGACTACACGGACCCCGCGCAGGTCATCATGGATCTGGCGGCGGCGTATCCGCAGAAGTTCATGTGGGGCAGTGATTCGCCGTTTTACAGCTATGCGGCGGAGATCAACGGTCAGGTTGTGCGGCTGATCAGCACCTACCCGGCCGAGGTCGCGGCACTGAAGGCGGGCGGTGAGGAAATGGTGGAGCGCATTGCACACACGAACATCCGCGCCTATTTGAAGCTGCATGATGAAAGCATTCTCTCTTGAAGGTCGGGCAGCATTGGTGACGGGATCCTCCCAAGGTATTGGACTGGCGATGGCGGAAGGACTGCATGAGGCGGGGGCGCGTGTGGTGTGCCATGGGCTCACGGAACGGCCGGCGGATTTTCCGGAGTGGGCGCGCTATGTGGCGTGTGATCTGTGCGCGCCGGACGCGCCCGCGGCCCTGGTGCACTGCGCCTTTGAGGCAGAGCCGCACCTGGACACTCTAATTTGCAATGCGGGTGGATTTTTTGACGTGCCGTTTCTGGAAATGACGCGTGAGCGCTGGGACAGAACGGTGCAGCTCAACATGGCCTCCGTGTACTTCACGGCGCAGGCCTTTGCGCGGCGGCTGGTGGCGGAGCAGCGAGCCGGCAGCATCGTGATCACCTCCTCCACGAACGGTTTTCAGGCGGAGTCGGACTCGTCTGCGTATGATGCGAGCAAGGGAGCGCTGGTGATGCTGACAAAATCGCTGGCGGTGTCGCTGGCGGATCATGGCATTCGTGTGAATGGCGTGGCCCCGGGGCTCATCCGGACACCGCTCACCGCGAGTCTGGAGCATGCCGGCAACAGCAGCGTGGTGGACCATTATGAAAAGAAGATCCTGCTGAAACGCCTGGGCACGCCGGAAGATGTGGCGGGCGCTGCGGTGTTTCTGTGCTCGCGCGCGGCGGGGTACATCACGGGTGAGACGATCATCATTGATGGCGGGCTGACGACGGGGCAGATCGGCCGGAGGTGACAAGGCCCACGGTCATGGTGATGAGGGTGCCCAGCAGGCTGAACCAGATGAAGGAGACAAGCTGAGGGGGCTTGGCGGCGGTGAAGGCGCCGTTTTGGTACATGAAGACGCCCAGCAGTGTGATGAACCCCGCCAGGCAGCCCAGCAGCGCTCCGCGGGTGCTGGCCCGCTGGGTGAACATGCCCAGGAAAAACAGGCCCAGCAGCGGCCCGCCCACCAGACCGATGACGGTATTCACGGACTCCACCAGATTTCCCGGCATGAAGGAAACGGCAAAGGCCAGCGCGATGACGATGAGCCCGTAGAGCACAGTGATGAGCCGCGCGCTGCCCACCTGCTGCGCCTGGGTGCCGGCCTCCTGCTTGGAGAGGCGCTGCTTGAAATCCACAAAGGTGGCCGAGGCCAGGGAATTCAGCCCCGCGGAGATGGTGGACATGCTGGCCGCATAGATGGCCGCAATGAGCAGCCCCGGCAGGCCCGCAGGAAGCTGGGTGACCACGAAGTAGGGGAGGATCTGGTCCTCCTTGGCAATGAGGCCCGCCGCCAGGGGATCTCCATGCGTCTTGTAAAAGGCGTAGAGCACCAGACCGGTGCCGTAAAAGAGGACGAGCACTGGCAGAATGAGCCAGAGTTTGATCCACAGGGAGCGCTGCGCCTCCTTCAGACTTCCGGCGGTGAGGTAGCGCTGCACGGAGACCTGGTCCGTGGCCATCTGCACCAGGTGCAGAAACGCGCCCGCCAGGAGCACGGCCCAGAGATTCACGCGCTCTGAAAGGCTGAAGGAGAGGCTGAGGTCCAGACGGTGGTCCGCCACGGCGGTGTCCCACACGCCGCCGAGTCCGCCGGGAATCTTGCCCACTGCCACGAAGACGATGACGAGCTGACCGCCGAAGAGAACGATGAGCTGCATCACATCCGTCCAGATGACGGCGCGCATGCCGCCCAAGGCGGTGTACAGTGTGGTCAGGGTGCCGGAGGCCAGAATGGTGAGCCACAGCGGCATGCCCGTGACTTTTTCCAGCGCCAGCGCTGGTGCATAGGTGGCGGCCGCCAGCCACAGCGCGACGCGGAAGATGAAGAGCCCGGAGGCCAGCAGCCGCACGGAGAGTGAGAAGCGCTCCTCCAAAAACTGGTAGGCGGTGAAGAAACGCGACTGGTAAAACTTTGGCAGCATGTACAGGCTGGTGAAGGGCGTGGCGATGAAGAACGCCAGGATCACATAGGCAAAGGCGAAGCCGTTCTTGTACACATCCGCCGGACCCGCCAGGTAGCTGATGCCGGAGAACAGCGCCGCCAGGATGGACATGGCCACCAGGATGCTGTTCATGCCGCGGCCCGCCAGGAAGTAGTCTCCGAGAGACTTGGAGCCGCGTGCGGAGAACAGGCCCACGCTCACAGAGGCCACGAGGTACCCGCCAAAAATCACATAGTCGAGCGTGGAGAAGTGGGTCATGCGGCGGGTTTTATACGGCATGAGAACGGGCGTGCGCCAGGCTGTTTTCTGGTCAGTTTTATGAACCAGACGAATGAGCGGGAATATTTGGAGCGCAGGTGGTATGCGTGAATCCCGCCGCCATGCCAGAAGCCGCGCCAGAGCCCACGCCGCTGCCCTACACCGATACCAAACCGGTGGGGCATGCCGATTTCTACTTTGCCATCAATGCCACGTTTCGGTTCATCCAGCGGCATCGCGGGGAGGAGGCGCTGAGACGATACTGGCGCGATCTCGGCGGCAGCTATTACCGGCCCGTGGCTCAAAAGTGGACGGAGCAGGGGATGCATGGCGTGGCGGAGTACTGGCGTGCGTTTTTCAAAGGGGAGCCCGGGGCTGAGGTGGAAGTGGTGGAGTCGGACGATGAGGTGCGGCTGGAAGTGAAGCGCTGCCCGGCCATTGCGCATCTGCGCGAGCACGACCGCGAGATCGTGCCGAATTTCTGCCAGCACTGTTATTTTGTGAGTGAAGCCATCGCGGCACCTGCTGGCATGACCGTGCGTGTTTGCGGAGGCAACGGCTGCTGTACGCAACGTTTTCTCAAACAAACGGCCGATGCTGCGCCGCAAGACCTGGAGGACATCGCCAAGGCATCATGATCGGCTGCTACGACTTCTGCGGACATTACGAGTGGACCTTTGAGTGGCTGCGCCAGCAGGGCGGGCATGATCTGGTGCGAGCGTACTGGGACGAGGCGATCCATCGGGATTCGCAGACTCATGCCTCCAGGCTGATCACGGAAAAGGGCTTCGAGGGCATGAAAGAATACTGGGGGCCGACCCTCGCGGACGAAGGCGCGGTGTATGAGCGGATGGTGACGGAGGATGTCTTTCGCATCGACATGCACGAGTGTCCGTCCAAGGGCTTTCTGCTGCGGAATGGGCTGAACCAGTATGCCGACTACTGCGACCACTGCATGGGATGGATCGGGCCGCTGATGAAGCAGGCGGGATTTGTGATCGACCATGAGCACAACCACTGCGGCCAGTGCTGGTGGGAGATGCGGCGCAAAGACGACGCCACACCGGCCAGCACGCCGGGGGCGCTGAGCGGTGAAAGCGATGTACGCTTGCGTCCAGGATGGAAATCACCCCATACCGACCATTATGCCCGCGCGACTGATCCAGATGACAAAACGACTGCTGCTTAGCTGCCTCGTGCTTTCCCATGCGCATGCCCAGTGGGAGCCGCTGCCACCGCTGCCAGAGCCGAATGGGGGATTCATGTGCGGCGTTTCCGCGGGGAAAATTGCCATCATTGGCGGCACAAACTGGACTGGTGGCGTGAAGCACTGGCTGAAAGCGGTGCACCAGTTTGATCCTGGCTCGATGAAGTGGGAGCACCTGCGGGACCTGGCCTCCCCTGCAGCCTATGGCGTGAGCATTGAGAATGACCCTGTGCTCGAGTTTTTAGGAGGAACCGATGGGAGCATGAGTTTACGGAAACTTGTGGTGGTGGATGCTCTCAAATCCATCACCGCAGAGGGAATCGAGCTGCCTGCTGAGGTGGTGCTTTCCGCGGGGGGGCGTGTGGATGAAACGATCGTTTTTGCGGGCGGCACCAATGACGCCGCCAATCTCGCAGGCCTTACCAGGCGGACGTATGAGATCAGCCGCGAAGGTTTGCAGCAACGCGCCGATTATCCCGGCAAACCCTTTGCCGTGGCTGCCTCTGCTGTGGTGGGAGATGAACTCTTTGTGTTCGGCGGGATGAATTACGATGCACAGGCGCAGGCTCCGGTGAATTCGACCGAGGCGTATGCCTTTTCACCCGCTAAAAATGCCTGGCGAAAGCTGCAGCCGCTGCCCGCGGCCAATCGCGGGCTTTGCGGCGTAACGCTCGACGACCAGCACATCTACCTCGCGGGTGGTTACACAGACGATTTTAAAACGGATGCGCTGATCTACGACGTGAAAAAAGACAGCTACCAGAAGGCGAAACCGCTGCCCTACGCGGCAATGGTGACTCTGATAAAGCTCGACGGGTATGTCTATTGCCTGGGGGGCGAGGACAAAAAGCAGTCGCGCACGGACAAGTTTTTCCGCATTCCGGTGGCGGAGCTGTTGAAGTGACTACTTCGCTGTGTAGCCGCCATCCACGGGAAGGTTGACTCCCGTGATGTAGCGGGAGGCATCGCTGAGGAGGAAGATAACGGCGCCGCCGAGGTCGGTGTCATCCGCCATGCGGCCGAGCATGGTGTGCTCGCAATAGCGGTTCAAAAACGCCTCGGGCTGATGATTGAAAAAGCCGCCGGGCGCGAGGTTGTTCACGCGGACGTTTTTGGGGCCGTAGAGCGCAGCATAAAAGCGGGTGAGGTTCTCCATTCCGCCTTTATGGAAGAAGTAGTCCGGCGGCATGTCTCCCATGTTCGTGCCGGTGTAGAGCTCATAGCTGGGACCGATCATGCCCTGGATGCTGCCGATGTTCACGATGCTGCCGCGTCCGGCCTCCGCCATGGTTTTGCCAAAGTGACGGTGCATGAGCATGAGGCCGGTGGCGTTCACACGCATGGATTCGGCAAACTGCTCCACGGCGCCGTCGGCCCCCTTCATGGGACGCAGCACGGCATTGTTCACCAGCCCATGGAGCGGGCCATGCTGAGCGGTGACCCGCTCATGCAGGGCGATGACGGAGGCTTCATCACCTTGATCGAGTGATTCCGCCTGCACGCGGTGGCCTTTCGCTGTTTCCTCCCGCGCGACGACTTGCAGTTTGGCGACATCACGCGAGGCCAGGATCAACGTGGCACCAGCCTGCGCGAGCATGGCGGCAAGCCCGCGGCCGTAGAGGCCCGCGCCGCCTGTGAGGAGAACGGTTTTGCCGGAAAGAGAGAAGATGCCGGTGGACATGGGGTGATTATTTGGACTTGTAGATGGAATCGCCGCCAGCCGCTGAAGCCGAACCTGAGAAATCGCCGACGAGTTTTTTGAAGGCGTTGCCCAGTTCGATCACATCCGCACCGAGGGTGAAAACGCGAGTGCCTTCGGCGATGACGTCCTCCTTCTGCCCGTAGAGGGAGGCAACGGCAGGGTATTTGCCGTGCTTCAGCGCGGCGGCGGCCACACGCTTTCGTGCGGCGACGACGTCAGGATGCGTCGCCTGGCCGAGTTTGCCAATGCGGTGGCTGAAATCCCCGGCGCCGAAGAGGAGCATGTCAAAGCCGGGCACGGCGGCGATCTCCTCCACGACTTCGAGCGCCTCGGGGCTTTCGATCTGGAGGATGACGAACTTTTCCGTGTTGCAGTGGTGGGCGTAGTCAGCCAGCGGCACCTGGCAGAAGAGGCCATCCATGTTGCCGGCGTCCAGCGCCTTGCTGCCCAGCGGGCGGCAGCGCACCATGTCCACCACGTGGCGGGCTTCCTCCGCGCTGGTGACGTGGGGAACCATGATGCCGGTGGCATCGCACTCGAAGGGTTTTACGTACTCGCTGTAGCCGCCTTTGTTCACGCGCACGATGGTATCCATGTCGTAGAGCTTGGCGGCACGGACTTGATGTTCCAGATTGAGCCAGTCATTGGGCACATGCTCATTGCACAGCCATACAGCGCTGGCACCGGAGAGTCCGGCCAGTTCGATGATGCGGGGATCGCCAAGGTTCAGCTTGAGGACGGTGCTGTTTTGACCGGCGCGGAGTTCGCGGAGGAGGCGGGAGGGGCGGAGTTTCATGAATGGGTTTCGGCAAGGATGTCGGCGACCTGGATGAGTGCGCCCTTTTGCTCGCGGCTGCGGCGGCCGGCAATGATGACTGCCATGAGCTCCACGGTTTCGTCAAAGGGCAGGGGTCGGGCGCCGGTGCGCAGCATGTCGATGAAGGCGACCAACTGCCCGCGGAAGGCGTGATAAGTATCGGTGAGGCGAAGAGGAAGCTGGCCCTTTGTGCCGTAGAGATGCACGGCCCCGAAACTGCCATAGGCATCGTGAATGGCGCCGAGCGTGACTCGCACACCACCGCGGTGGGTGATGTGCATCACATCCCCGCCGGCATCACTTTGGGCCTGCACGGTGAGGAAGCCGGGGCCCAGCAGCGGCTCCACGGCTTCAAGCGCATGGATGCCGTAGCGCTCCCAGGTTTTGCAGGTAAAGCTGGTGATCCAGCGCAGGTCGCCAAGATCCGCACGCTGCTCCTCGTTCAAACGCATCTCCGGCGCATAGCGCATGCCGCTGGTGGAGAGGATCGTGGCCCCGGCCCGATGCCACTGCACAAATTGGCGCAGGTCGGCGATGTTGGTCGCCATGGGTTTGTCCACAAAGACTGGCAGGCCGGCCTCGATGAAGGGGCGCACGCGGCGGATGTGGTCGTCGCCATCGTCCGTGGAGATGATCACCGCATCCACGTGGCCGATGACGTCCTCCGGCTTGGCGACGATATTTGGGATCAGGCTGGCGGCGGCGACTTTTGGCGCATCCGCCGGATCGTCCGTCCAGAGATGCGTGACGCCTGCGCCGGGCACACGCACGTCCTCGACACGCTGTTTCCCCAGATAACTGAGGATGGCGGGGTAGGGGCAGGCGGCCATCGCGGCCGGATCAAAGCCATTGATGATGGCGCTCCACGAGTAGGGGTGGCCGTTGCCCTCGATCATGCCCAGCATGGCCAGGCGAAGCTGTTTGCCGTTGTTGCTCATGAGAGGAGGATGGGCAGGCCGGTGGCGCAGGAATCCAGTGCGGCACGGTTGCAGCGCAGAGTCTGCACCGCCTCATCGAAGGTGCACAGCCCGCAATCCTTGCCCTCCATGCCATCGAGAAACGCATTCGCCTGGGCGATGAAGAGGTCGTCGCGCTCCAGCGGCTTGGTGGCATGCCAGGTCCATTCGGTCCCACCGAGCTTCATGGTGGCCCAGCGCTGGGCGTGAGATTCGATCTTCACGCTGCCCTGCTCGCAGTGGATTTCAAAGATCGCTTCATTGGCGGCCTGAAACTGGGTCATGGCATAGCTGGCGAGCAAGGAGCCATGACGCGCGGTGATGTTTACGGTGTCTTCCACCGTCACGCCTTCGAGCTGCTGATGCGCCGCATCACAAAAGAGACGTGTGACCGGTCCGACGAGCCACTCCACGGCATTGATGATGTGGGTGATCGCATCCTGAATGGCGCCGCCGCCGGATTCATGGCGAGCATAGTAAATGTCTCGATAGGCGGGGCGGAAGGTGGGAAAATGCTGGCCGGCCACGACGCTGACATGCAACGGCCTGCCATACGTGCCATCCTGCAAAAACTCCCGTGCGGCCACCAGCCACGGAAAGCAGTGATAGACGTAGGCCACGGCTGTGAACCGGCCGCTCTTCGCGATGGCCTCGCGGGTTTCTTCGACACCCTCCAGCGTGACCGAGAGAGGTTTCTCGATCAGCAAAGCCGCGCCCTGTGCCGCGCCGTCCCGCGCGATGCTCAGATGCGTGTGTGCGGGTGTGCAGATGACCCAGGCATCAAAACGCTGAGCCAGCATCGCCTCATTGAGAGTGCCAAACGCGGGCGCATTGTAGCGCCGGCTCACCTCCTCCAGCAGCCGGGCATTGGCATCGCAGACGCTGACCGTGCTGCGACCAGTCTTCTGAAAGCAGCGCAGATGACGCTCGCCTATGCTGCCGCAGCCGATGATGAGGATGGAATGCATCGCCCGGAGTAAAGGTGGCCCGCCAGATGATCCAAGGCGTTTTATCTGGTCAGGTCTGGGAACCAGCCGGTCATTCGGAGGGCTGCTGCTGCGTCACCCGCATCTTCTGAAATGGCACGCTTTCACACACGGCCAGGATGATGTCCTGCATGCGGTTTCCGGAGGCCCTGGCCTTGCGCAGGATCTCCTCGGTGGTGGGTTTGTCGGAGTATTCCAGGCCGCGGCCCAGGGCGTAGATGAGGAGATTGTCAGCAAGGTTTTTGACGAACTGGTCGCTCATGTCGCGCACGAGGATGGTGCGCAGTTCGGCGAGGTTGGCAAAGGTCTGGCCGCGCACGAGAGTGCCGGAGGCATCGATGGGCTGCTTTTTTTCCTCGTCACGCCAGCGGCCGATGGCGTCGTAGTTTTCAAAGGCGAAGCCCATCGGATCCAGGAAGGCATGGCACCCGGCGCAAGCGGCATTGCTGCGGTGCTCGGCAAACTGCTGGCGCAGCGTGAGCTTGCCGAACTGCTGCTTCCGTTCATCCAGCGGCGGCACTCCGCCTGGGGCGGGTGGCGGAGGCGTTCCGAGAATGTTTTCCAGCAGATATTTGCCGCGTTTCACCGGCGAAGTGCGCGTGGGCGTGGAAGTCAGTGTGAGGATGCTGCCCTGCGTCAGGATGCCGCCGCGTGGCGTACCCTGCAGAGAGACCTTCTGGTATTTGTCTCCCTTCACCCCCTGCATCCCGTAAAAGCGGGCCAGCTTCTCATTCACGAAAGAATAGTCCGCATTCAGAAAGGCGATCACGTCCAGGTTGTTGCGCAGGATGTGGTCAAAGAAGGTTTGAGACTCCTTCTTCATCATGTAGCCCATGCCGCCCTTCCATTCCGGGAAACGCTTGGTGTCCACATCCACAATGTCCATGTCCCGCAGCTGCAGCCACTGGCCTGCGAAGTCCTCGGTGAGACTCCACGCGCGGTAATCGGCGATCATGCGCTTCACTTCGGCCGCAAAGTTTTTGCGCAGCTCGCCTTTGGCTGCCAGTTGCAGCAGTTTTTCATCCGGCGGCGCAGACCAAAGGAAATACGAGAGGCGCGAGGCGAGGCTGTACTCATCGATCAAAGCGACTCCATTTTGCGCCGTGCCGACCGGCGTGGGGGACCCACGGTAGAGGAAACCGGGAGACATGAGCATGCCGCGCAGCACGTAGCCCATGGCGTCCAGAGGAGGGAGCCCTTCCTTGATGCCGAGGTCGGCGATGCCGTGCCATTTGGCCTTTTCAGCATCTCGCAGCGGGCGGCGGAAGAGGCGCTGGCCCAGCTTGTCCACGAGTCCGTGCACATCGGCAGCAGCGATGCCACCGGGCTGATTTACCGGACCTTCCACGGTGAGCTCGTGCAGCCAGAAGTTGCGGTCATCATGCGTTTTTTCGTCGTAGAAGTCGTTCAGGAACCACACCTGGATTTCGTGCTTGCCGGCAGGCAGATCGGCCTCGGCGGTGAACCACTGCGGGGCCTGGTTTTTGGCGGTGATGGAGAATGAGCCGGCGTTCTTGCCGCCGATGCGCACATCAAACTTTGCCGGCTCGCCACCAGCCTGCTGCGCACCCGCCTTGATGATGAGGCGGTACTTGCCCGCTGTCGTGAGATCGATGTGGTGCTTCACATAGCCGTTCATGGCCAGCTCGATGGTGCCGGTGTCGCGATGCGCATTCCCCTGGCCGTTTTCAAAATCCTCGCCGCTGAGCTTCATTGCCGGCAGGCCAGCGGGCTTGCCATCCAGCAGCCACTGAACCAGGCGCGTGCCGCGGGGCGGCAGCAGGCCGTCCGGGCCTTCCACGTCGATCTTGTCCAGTGCCAGATTGCGGTCGCGTTTGTCCGGATCAGGATTCTGCGGGTCGGCAAAATCATTCACAAAACGCACCACGATCTTGTGCTCGCCGCTTTTAAGCGGGACTGTCTGCCGAATCGTCTGCCACGGGCCCTTGTCGCCGCGGTAGGGGGCGGTCACATCAAAGGTGCCGAGTTCCTTGTCATCGATCCGCAGCGCCACCTTGGCGGCATCCGGACCGGCCTGGGTCGCGGAGAGGCGAAATTTCAGCAGGTAGTTGCCGTAGGCGGGCGCGGTGAATTTCGTGGCGGCATCGGCATTGCTGTGAAACCAGCGGATGCCCTCCCACTCCTTGGTTTCGCCTTTCTGGTTCCAGAACTTCCTGGCGCCCAGCTCCAGATCCAGCCGCTCCACATCGGAGGTGTCCAGCGCCTTGTCCGCCACAGCATTGGCGGCGCGGATGTACTTCTCCATCAGCAGCGGCGAGATGCTGAGGACGTCGCCAATGTTGTCAAAGCCGTAGCCGGTGTCGTCCGGAGGAAATTCGTTTGCGGGCTTCATGTCCACCAGCAGCAGCTCCCGGATGGTGTTGTTGTACTCGGTGCGGTTCAGGCGGCGGTAGGTCACATGGCCGGGGTCAATCTTCTGCGGGTCAAACCAGAACACCGTGTTGTCGATCCAGGCCACGATCTCGTCGCGCTCTGGCAGCGGAGGTTTCTCCTTCTTCTCCGGCGGCATGACGTGGGTGACAAGTTGCTGGCGTGCGTGGTCCCACAGCACCTTGTCGCCAATGAGCTTGGAGTATTCTGGATATTCATCCAGCGCGAAGTCGCCTTTGTCCGTGCCGTCACCGTGGCAGTCGTAGCAGTATTTTTGCAGCAGGGGCAGGATGCGCTGGTTGTAGGCGTCCTGGCCGCGTTCAGCAGCGGCAAGCAGGGAGGGAATCGCAAAGGAAGCGAAAATGAGACGACGAAGCATGAAAAAGTAAAAAAGGGGTAGGGGGGGAGTACGCTGCGAATGTGCCAGTGATTTCGCCGAAACCAACGACGCATTGCGCCTCATTTGCGGTTGCGTGCGCCCGGGCTTGCGCTGATGAAACGCGCCGCATCCATCCCATGTCCCAGTCTGCACTCGAAGCCGGCAAAGCCTTTCTCGCCGAAAACGCCAAAAAAGAAGGCATCACCACCACCGCCAGCGGCCTCCAATACGAGGTGCTGACCCCAGGCACCGGCAAAAGCCCGAAGGCCAGGGACACCGTGGTCGTGAATTATCGCGGCACCCTGCTCAATGGTGTCGAATTCGACAGCTCCTACCTCGCCGGGCGCGAACCGGCGGAGTTCCCCCTCAAGCGTGTGATCAAAGGGTGGACCGAAGGACTTCAGCTCATGCAGGAAGGCGCCAAGTTTCGTTTCTTCATTCCTTCTGAGCTGGCCTATGGAAAACGCGGGGCGGGCATCGACATCGGCCCCAATGAAACTCTGATCTTTGAGGTGGAACTGCTGAAAGTCTGGGAGGATTAAGCGCGATTTGCTCTGCTCATGAATCAGATCGACCTCAAGGACAGAATTGCCATCGTCACCGGCGGCGCACGCGGCATCGGCTACGCCATCGCAGAACGCCTGCTGCGCTCAGGTGCGGGTGTGTGCTTGTGGGACATCGACGCCACCGCACTGGAAGCCGCGAAAACTGAACTCTCTGCCCTGGGCAAAGTGCATACCGCCGCTGTGGATCTCACCAGCATCGCCTCCGTGGAAAGCGCCGCCGCTGCCACCATCGGCGCGTTCGGTAAGATCGACATTCTCGTGAACAACGCGGGCATTGCCGGCACCAACGCCAAGACCTGGGAGACCGATCCCGCCGAATGGCAGCGTGTGATGGCGATCAATCTGAACGGACCCTTTCACTGCTGCCATGCCGTGGTTCCGCTCATGCTGAAAAACGGCTACGGCCGCATCGTCAACATCGCCTCCATCGCGGGGAAGGAAGGAAATCCCAACGCCGCGCATTACAGCGCCTCAAAGGCCGGTGTCGTCGCCTTGACGAAGTCGCTGGGCAAGGAGCTCGCCACCAGCAACATCGTGGTGAATGCAGTCACGCCAGCCGTGATCGAGACGGACATCCTGAAGCAGATGACGCAGCAGCACATCGACTACATGCTTTCGAAGATCCCGATGAACCGCTTTGGCAAAAAGGAGGAGGCTGCCGCGCTCGTGGCCTGGCTCAGCTCGGAGGATTGCTCCTTCACCACCGGGGCAGTGTTTGATTTGTCTGGCGGCCGCGCTACCTACTGATCGTTTTCGCCATCAGGCTGCGTACTCAGGAAATGTCCCTGATCACCGCTGAAAACTCCAAACCTGGATCCACCGACTGGCAGCTCACGCGGATGCGCCTCGACAAAAGCGAGGGCATCCGCACTTCCTTCATCGAAGGGTATTGCTCCCGGCAGTCGGTCAAAGCAGGGGAGACATTGGACATCTTTGTCAGCACCAAACCCGCCGCCCGCTTCAAGCTGGAAATCTTCCGCACGGGCTACTATGGCGGGCGCGGCGCGCGTTTGATGGCGGAGCATGGGCCTTTTGAAGGCAAAGAGCAGCCCGTGCCGCAGGTGGGCGAAAGACGCCTGCGTGAATGCCGCTGGGAAAAGACCACCTCCATCACCATTCCGCAGGACTGGCTCAGTGGTGTGTATCTCGGCCGGCTCACCACACTGCCCGCCTCCGCGGACGAGCCCTACTGGCAGAGCTACATCGTCTTCATCGTGAAGGACGACCGCAAGGCTGACATTCTGCTGCAGTGCAGCGACAACACCTGGCAGGCCTACAACCGCTGGCCGGACACTTTCTCTCTCTACGATGACGGCGTCCATCCCGGCATGGTCAGCCCGCCGGGCATCGACATCAGCTTTGACCGGCCATATGGCAAATACCGGCAGATCTATGAAAATCCGCAGTCTGTGGGCAGCGGCGAGTGGCTGTGTTTCGAGTTTCCTCTCGCGTATTGGCTCGAGCAGCAGGGCTATGATGTGAGCTACTGCTCCAACAGCGACATGGTCACGCCCGAGCGCGGCCTGAAGTGCAAGGCCTGGATCAGCGCGGGCCATGACGAATACTGGGACGTGCGGCAGTACCACAGCGCCATGGCCATGCGGGATGCCGGAGTAAACCTGCTTTTTCTCTCCGGCAACTCCGTCTGCTGGGTGAGCCCCTTCCGCGATTCCACGAGCGGCGTGCCCAACCGCATCCTCACCCGTGATGCGCCCTACGGCGGCCTGGCACGGCAGACGAAGTTTGACGAGCTCAAGAAATTTGAAGGCCACACCACCGGCCCGGATGAAGGACTGCTGATGGGAGCCATCAATGTGATTCCCGTCAACGGCGGCGGAGACTGGATCTGCACGCAGCCCAACCATTGGCTCTTTGAAGGCACTGGCATGAAGAAGGGCGATGCCATTCCCGGCATGGTCGGCTGGGAGTATCATGGGGATCCTGCCAAGATCGAAGGGCTGGAAGTCGTTGCCGGCGGCACCGCCTGGCAGGGAGGAGTCAATCCGCAGCAGTGGACGGCCACGCTTTATCCCGGCCCGAAAGACAACTTTGTCTTCAATGCCGCCACCATCTGGTGGGCCCAGGGCCTGAGCAAGCCGCCAGGCCACATGCCCGTGTGGAGCCACTACTCACGTCCGCATGGGCCGGACGCGCGCGTGCAGCGCATCACGGAGAATCTGCTGAAGCGGGCGCTGGGAAGATAGCGGAGGCTCGCGCTCCTAGGCCAGAATCGCCTTCGCCACCTCACCGCTCACGTCCGTCAGGCGGAAGTTTCTTCCGGCGTAGCGATAGGTCAGGCGTTCGTGATTGATGCCGAGCAGGTGCAGCACGGTGGCATGCAGATCGTGGGTTCCAATGATGCCGGTCTCGGCGGTATTGCCCATGTCATTGGTGCTGCCGTAGGTGAAGCCGCCTTTCACGCCGCCACCGGCCATCCACATGGTGTAGCCGCCGCCATTGTGACCGCGTCCGTTGTAGGGCTCGTTGTCATAGCCGCTGCCGCGCCCAAACTCGCCGCCCCAGATGATGAGGGTGTCCTTGAGCATGTCGCGCTGCTTGAGATCGGCAATCAAACCTGCGATGGGTTTGTCGATGGAGGTGCACTGCCGGGCGAGGTTGTCGCGCAGGCCGTTGTGATGGTCCCAGCCATTGGAGGTGAGCTGGATGAAACGCACGCCTTTTTCCGCCATGCGACGGGCCATGAGGCACTGGGTGCCGAAGCGCTCGGTGGCGCTGTCGTCCAGGCCGTAGAGATCGCGGATGTGCTGCGGCTCCTTGTCGAGATCCAGCACCTCCGGCACGCTGGTCTGCATCTTGTAGGCCAGTTCGTAGCTCTGAATGATGCCTTCGATCTCAGGGTTGCCCGGATCACCGCTGAGCAGCTTGCGGTTCGCCTTTTGAATGAATTCAATCTGTTTCCGCTGCTGGGCATCGCTGAGCGATCCATTGCTCAGGTCCGGCACGCCACCGCCGCCGGTGCTGAGGCGTGTGCCTTGGAAGGTTGCAGGCAGAAATGCCGAGCCGTAGTTCATCGCGCCGCCATTGTCCGCAGCGGGATTGATCGTGACGAAGCCCGGAAGGTCCTCCGCCTCGGTGCCGAGTCCATAGACGATCCATGCGCCCATCGAAGGCCGTACAAAGGTCTCGCTGCCGATATGCAGCGCCACCGTGGCCATCTGGTGGGCATTCGTGCGCGTCTGCATGCCGTTCAGCAGGCAGAGATCATCCGCGTGCTTCGCCAGCTCCGGAAACGCCTCGGAGATCATGGTGCCGCTCTTGCCACGCGGTTTGAATTCAAACACGCTGCCCATGTACTTCTGCACCTTGTTTGCCTCCGCCTTCGCCAGTTCCGGCTTGTAATCAAACGTGTCCAGGTGGCTCGGGCCGCCCTGCATGAACATGAAGATCACCCGCTTTGCCTTTCCAGCAAAATGCGGCGGCTTGGGTGCCAGCGGGTTGATCGTCTTCGGCGGCGCGGCGGCGCTGGCCCACTGCTGATGCAGCGCGTTGAATGCCAGCCAGCCAAAGCCGGTCGATGTAGATTGAAGGATGGAGCGACGGGTGGTCATGGCTTCTTCGTGCCGGGTTGAGGTGCTGCGGTTTCGGTCGGAAACGGAATGTGAGTTAGCCGGTCTCCTTTTCGCTGCTCTTTGGGCTTCCAGTCGCCCACAGGCGAACGGCGAATGATGGTCCAGCCTCCTTGTTCATCAAAATCAAAGGCCACCTTCTCACCTCCATGCCCGTCTTCGATGGCGACCACTACAAACGAATCCTCAAGAACGTTCACGTCCGTCACCAGCAAGGTGTGATTCTTGAGTTCCGACAACAAATACGGATGCATGTCGGTGGTTTTGATTGCGTGCATCAGCTTCTGAATCTGCGGCGCCATTTGCCCAAATGTGGAGTTCCAGTCACCATTCCTCGTGGAGATATTGGTCTGTGCTTCCAGCCGGCCTTCCAGCAGCACAGCACACAGGATAACTAGGGATCGCGTGAAAAGTGAATTCATATCGCAGGAAACTAAAACACATATCTGAACTCAGCCGTCCCCAGGAGCGCCTGCACCAGAGATGCGAGCCCCAGCTCGCGTTTCAAAGCTTCAGCGTCGCTCAGTTCATCGCTGGCAGGCTCCCGGATCAAGACCAGGCGGTAAACTCCCTTTACATCGTTCCCGGCTTTGCTGGCGATTTCTTCCGCCACCTCTCCGACAAACTCATTGTTCATGAAGAACAGCGCCTGCGGTGCCACCGTGGTCACATCTCGCTGCCCCTTGATCTGCGTGGGGCCGGGAAAATCAAAAGTACTGAAAAGCTCCGGCACATTGTCCCGCACCACCGGGAGATAGATGGTGCGATAAGGTTCCTCAGGACCGAGCAAGCCGCGCGTCAAACCATGCCTTCCCTTGCCGCCGGTGCCTGCCACCTGGATGCCTTCGGGGCGGTCAAAAGTGAGCTTTCCCGCAAGCTGCAGCAGAGTATCGCGCAGCGGTTCCAGCTCGAGGCGCTTTGGGTTCATGCGCCAGCGCAGTTTGTTTCCGGCATCAGGGTGCTCGGCGTTGCCAGTGCTCGCGAGGCGATAGGTGCGGCTTAGCATGATCGCGCGCACCATTTTCTTCACGGACCATCCTCCCTCCACAAAACGAATGGCCAGATGATCGAGCAGTTCAGGATGCGTGGGATCGCTGCCGGTGATGCCAAAGTCATCCACCGTGCGCACGATCCCTTCGCCCATGAGGTGCTGCCAGATGCGGTTCACGGCCACGCGGGAGGTGAGGGGATGCGTGGGCTGTGTCATCCACTGGGCCAGCTCAAGGCGACCGGAGGATTTCGCGGGGATTTTGGGCAGCGGGGGCAGGGCGGGCATGCCGAGGCTGCCGCGATCTGGAGCGGCCTTGCGGTCATACGGATCTCCACCCACGGCGAGCTCGCAGTTTTTGATCTCGCCGTCGATCACGCCCATGCAGAAGTGCGGATCCACGTCGTAGCGAATGGTGCCTTTCGGGTTTCCCAGGAGACGAATGTCATCCATGGAGTGGATGCCGTCTGGCAGCTTTTGCGGCGGCCCTACGGGCTCATCCAGCTTGGTGGGCAGATCCACGAGCATCTCAGGATCCACGTAGCCGGAGCCGTTCATGTCGCTGCGGTTGGCCTGACCGGGCAGCGTGCGGCTGCTGTAAAAGATGCCCGCCAGAGCATAGTAGTCCTTCTGGCTCACCGGCTCGGTTTTGTGATCGTGACAACGCGCGCAGCTCAGCGTGAGGCCCATGAAGGCACGTGAGACGACATCGATCTGGTCATCCACCTGGTCGAGCACGAACTGCTCGTAGTCGCCCTCCTGCAGATTCACACTGCCCAGCGCCAGCATGCCGGTGCCCACAATCTGGTCGCGTTTTTGCAGCACGGTGGGGGCGGGCAGCAGATCTCCGGCAATCTGCTCGGCCACGAAGCGGTTGTAGGGCTTGTCCGCATTGAGCGAGTCGATGACCCAGTCGCGGTACTTCCACGCATAGGTGAAGGGCGCATTCCACACCCGGCCCACGCTGTCCGCATAGCGCACCACGTCCAGCCAATGACGGGCCCAGCGTTCGCCGAAGCGCTCGGACTGCAGAAAGGCATCCACTACCTTGGCAAAGGCCACATCATCCGGCGCGGCATCACGAACGAAGCGCTCCACCTCCTCCTGCGATGGCGGCAGGCCGCGCAGATCGAAAGAGGCACGCCGAATGAGGATGAGACGAGAGGCATCGCCGATGGGGTGCAGGTTGTCCTTTTCCAGCCTCGCCAGGATGAAGCGGTCCATGTCATCCTTTACCCACGCGGCATCCTTCACGGCTGGCACCGGATGCCGCAGAATCCGCTGGTATGACCACGGCGTGGCGTTTTCGTATTTCTCAGCCGCGGCCAGCGGAAGAGAAAGAAGCACCGCAGAAGTGAAGAGACCGCAGAGATGAGAGCTGAGACCGCTGGGTGGTTGAATCTGCATGGGCGTTACTTTCTTGTTTTGAGGGATGCGCACAGCGCCTTCATTTGAGGGATGCGCACAGCGCCTTCACATTCTGAACAAAGTCGAGGCTGTAAATGACACCGCCCGCAGGCTTGGTTTTCTTGCCGTTGGCATCGCGCATCACGCCGCGTTCATCGTCAGTCGCCGCCCATGAGCCATCGGGCTTCTGCTCCTTCAAGATGGTCGCGATGTCCTGATCAGTGGGCGGAGACGACCAGCGCTCGAGTTCGACACGGGGAAAAATGACGGGCTCGCCGCGATAGATCTTCCGGCCAAAGGATTCCAGGGTGTCGAGCTCACTGCCCCATTTCCAGCCGTAGTTGGAGGAGGCCTTTTTGTCCGAATAAGTCAGCACAAACCCCTTTCCGCCCTCGCCACGTTCAAAGTAGAGCGGCTTGTTGGTCTGCAGTTCGTAGTAGCGGGCGATTCTTCCGTCTGGCAGCTGCGACTTTCGCAGGTAGGCGATCGCACGTGGGAGCGGAGCCAGGTATTTCTTGTCTCCTGACGCTGCGGCCAGCTTCAGCAGCGCCCACATGGCCGCCTGGCTCTCACGTCCGCAGATGGCGCTCGGTTCGAAGGCACGGCTCCAGGAAGGGTGCATGTCCGCATCATACTGCTGCGCCCAGGCCGGTTGTGGATCGGGCATCTGAGCCGTGACGAGGAAATCTCCACCGCGTTTCGCTGCATCCAGATACTTCTGATCGCCACGCAACGTCCAGGCGAGCAGCAGTGTGTTCATCAGCGTGGCATGCGTGTTGTCATTGAGCACGTAGCAGCCGGTGAAGTCCTTCGGCCAGGTGCGCGGCCAGTCGGCAGGATAGCTGCCGGACTTGACGGGATACATCGTCACGGGCGGCGGCGTGCTCGGCCATGTTTCCCAGTTTGCGCTCCACCCGCCTGCCGGATATTGCGTGGCCATGATCGCATTCAGCGCAAAGTCCGCCGCCTCCTTGATCTCGGCATCTTTGCCTCCGAGAGCGTGATCCACCCGCACGAGCAGACGCGTGGCCGCCTGGGAAACATCATCGTCAAAGGTGGAGTAATTGTTCTTGTTCTGATGACGTTTCCACACATGCCAGCCGCCCTCTCCCTCGGGCACTTTTTTGCGCTCGATCAGCGTGCCTTCGCCATCGCGCCGATAGAGCTGTGATGCGCGGTTCTTCGCATCGAAATGCCCCGAGTAGTCCCAGCCGCCCGAGGCAAGCTGCGTGCGCGTGACTGCATGTGCCGCCGCCACCGCAGCCGCGAGGCATTTCTCATCCTTCGTCGCCTCATAGGCGTCCAGCATCGCCATGCCAACCGCAGGCGTTCCCGGCGGCTGAATCCAGATGGTGTCCGGTCCTGGAATGCCCTCCGCCTCCCGCAGCGTGAAGTCAGCGCTGTAACGGTAAACATACCCTCCGTGCGCCGCTGCGCGGGAATGGTAAAAGGCCACCGCCTTTGTGATCGCGGCGCTTACCTCCTGAGGCGCGGCAGCCTGGACAAGCTGCGGGACGACGACTGCCGAAATCACGATGGCGAGCCGGGCAAAGCGAGCTGGGAACCAACGGTTCATGGCAAGGTGGTTGGATGCTGAGTTAGTCATTGGGCATCTGGCCCGGAGAACTGCACGCAGCGCTCCGGGTCGTTGCCCAAGGTTTTTGAGGCCATCACTCCGCCAGGATGCCCACGTTCTTGTTCCCATTGTCGCGCACGGCATCCACCGTGTTGTTCATCGCACTCATGGGGACATTGCTTTCGCCGGTGATGACGACTTTGGCTCCTGGGTGTGCGGGGAGAAAAGTGCTCAGGTGTCCGCGCAGGCGGTTCATCGAGATTTCTTCATCACCCACCATTACCGCCTCGCCGTTCTTGACCACGCGAAGCGTGATGGTCTCCCCCGAAGTGGTGCTGGCTCCATCACGAGTTCCTGTTTTGCGTGCGCCCTCGCCATCTCCTGTGCCGGGTTTCTTGGCTCCGCCTTCGCCATCACGGGCTCCCGTTTTGCGTGAGCCCTCGCCATCTCCTGTGCCGGGCTTCCGGGCTCCGCCTTCGCCATCACGGGCTCCCGTTTTGCGTGAGCCCTCGCCATCTCCTGTGCCGGGCTTCCGGGCTCCGCCTTCGCCATCACGGGCGCCGGTCTTTTTACCTGCTTCGCCATCGCGCATGCCTGGTTTTTTGGCGCCACCGTCACCATCGCGCATTCCGGGTTTCTTGGCGCCACCGTCACCATCGCGCATTGCGGGCTTCTTGGTGCCGCCGTCACCTTCGCGAGATTTGGCCGGGGTGCCATCTTCGCCTGCCGCGCCGGTCTTGGGCTTCTCAGCTTCGGGCGCACGTGCTCCATCGCGGCTGCGTTCCTTGGCAGGCACCTCTTTTTCCACGGCGCGAGCGGTCGTGAACGAGTAGCCGACGAGCAGGCTGAGCATGAGGACGAGCAGCAGTTGAAGCACAGGCTGGCGGGCGGTTGGGTGGGCGATCATATGGATGCGTTGACGCAGGGTGGGATGGTTGCGCACGCATGGGGCCAACCCTGCCATGGCCGGAGGTGCGAAAAAGGTTTCCTGGATGCGGAGCAGCGTGTGTCCGTAGCCGAGCCGTTCCGCGGGGGAGAGCAGCGCCAGCGCTCCCGCATCGCAGCGCAGTTCACGATCCGCCTGAAAGCGCGAGACCACGAACCAGACCAGCGGATTGAACCAATGCAGCGCCTGCACCGCGGTGGCCGCCCAGTTCCAGAGGAGGTCATGCTGCTTTACGTGCAGGAGTTCGTGCAGCAGCACATGGCGCAGGTTGTGTTCATCAAAACGTGTCTCCCAGTCTTCGGGCAGCAGGATGGTCGGACGGGTGATGCCTACGACGGCCGGCGTGGTGCCTGCAGGCATGAGCAGGACGCGCACGGGCTTGCGAATGCCGGCCTTCTGCGCCAGGCTGGCCACGAGAGCCCGGGGGAGGGGATCCTTGGCAGAAGGGCGCTGGCGAAGGATGCCATTGAAGCGGTGCTGACGACGCAGCGCCGCGCCAAAAACAAAGACAGCGCCTCCCAGCCAGACACACAGCGCCAGCGTGTAGCCAGAAATCCTGGCCGCAGGTGAGGGGGAACCAGCGAGTGAACCGAAAACCGGCTGGCCCCTCCCCGAGTCGGGAACGCTCACCGAGTCCACGGATTGAACCGAAGGCGTGGCCGGTGAGTAAACGGCTGGCGCGGTTTTCTCCGCCTGAAACCAGGCACCCAAACCAAAGCCCGCGGGAATGAATGCAGGCAGCATGAGCTTCGCGCCCACCAGCATCCACAATCCAATGCGCCATGCAGGGCTCAGGCGCGCTCCGAGGATGAGACGCAACCCGATCACCGCGAGAATCAAGAGGCTGGCTTCAAGCGACGTGCGCAGCAGCCAGTGGAGGAGGGCATCGGCATTCATGGGGAGCTACTTTTTGAGTTTCTTCTCGGCCTGATTCAGCACTTCACGCAGCGCGGCCAGGTCATCTTGCGTGACTTCTTCACGATCCATGAGGCCGGCTACGAAGGGTGTGAGGCGGCCATTGAACACGCGATCCAGGAAACTGCGGCTCTCCTCGTGCTGGCACTGGTCCTGGGCCACGGCGGGAGTGTAGCGAAACTCCCGGCCCACCGCCTCCACAGCGAGAGCCCCTTTGTCCGCCAGACGGCGGATGAGGCTCTGCACCGTGCGCGGCTTCCAGTGCAGGCGTCCTTCCAGTTCCTTCACCACCTCCGCCAGCGTGCTGGTGCCGCGATGCCAGAAGACATTCATGACCGTCCATTCGGCGTCAGAGATCTTTGGGGCGGGAGGAGTGGGAGCGCGTCGTGCCATGAGTTGGATTACAAATGTGATCCACGGATTACGCATGTAATCCAAATGGGCAAGCACTTTTTTCAAGCGGTCTTTGCACCAAGATGAAATCGAAGATTGGCTTGCCACTGCCTCTTTCCGCAGCACAAAGCATCCACACATGGAAAAACTCATCGTACACGGCGGCGCACCTCTGAAGGGCCGCATCAACATCAGCGGTTCAAAAAACTCCTCGCTGCCCATTCTCGCGGCCACGCTCCTGACCAACGACACCTGCACCATCCGCCGCGTTCCAGACCTCAGCGACACGAACTACATGGTGCGCATCCTGGGCGAGCTCGGCGCCGAAGTGGAGCGCGCCAGCGGTGTGGTGGTGGTGAAGGCGGAGAAGATCAAATCCGTCGCTCCTTACGACCTCGTGCGCAAAATGCGCGCGTCCATCTGTGTGCTGGGGCCGCTCACCGGCCGCCTGAAGGAGTGCACCGTCTCTCTACCCGGAGGCTGCGTCATCGGTGACCGCCCGGTGGATCTTCATCTCAAAGGCCTCGAAGCCCTCGGCGCGCAGATCACCGTCGAAGGCGGCGACATCTATGTAAACGCCAAGAAAGGCTTCAAGGGCGGCCCGATGAATCTGATGGGCAAGCACGGTTCCACCGTGCTGGGCACGGACAATGTGATGATGGCCGCCGTGCTGGCCAAAGGCACCACCATCATTGAGGGCGCTGCTGCTGAGCCCGAAGTGGAGGACCTGGCCAACTTCCTCATCAAGATGGGGGCGAAGATTGAAGGCGCAGGCACGAACCGCATCACAATCGAAGGCGTGAAGGAGCTCCATGGCGCGGAGCACGTGGTCATTCCAGACCGCATTGAGGCCGGCACCTTCCTGGTGGCCGGTGCGATGCTCGGCGATGGAGTCACCCTCAAGCGCGTCATGCCGGAGCACATGAAGTCCGTCACCGATGCCATGCGCAAGTGCGGCTTCCCCATCGACATCACCAAGGACAGCATCACGGTGAAGCCCAATGCGAACGCCAAGGGCTTCGACCTCACCACGCTTTGCTATCCCGGTTTCCCCACCGACATGCAGGCGCAGATGTGCGCGCTCGCCTGTGTCATCAATGACACCAGCACCATCACCGAGACCATCTTCCCGCAGCGCTTCATGCACTGCGCCGAAATGAAACGCATGGGCGCCAACATTGACCTGCAGGGAGCCACCGCCCGCATTCGCGGCGGCAATGTGCTCAAAGGCGCGCCAGTGATGGCCTCCGACCTGCGCGCCTCCGCCGCACTCGTGCTCGCCGGGCTCGTGGCCGAAGGCAAAACCGAGATCAACCGCCTGTATCACATCGACCGCGGCTACGAGCATCTCGATGACAAGCTCGCCGCCCTCGGCGCGCAGCTTGAGCGCGTGCAGGATAGGTAGGCGCCGCTTTTGCCCCTTCCTCCTCCTGCCGCAAAACCTGAAGAAGAGAAACGAAACTCTGAATGAAGGATCGGCCTGGCCTGCGTTTAATCCGCGCATGACCAACCGTCGCCGTTTCCTGCAGTCCTTGTCCGCCTTTGCGGCCGCACCCGCTTTTGCGGCGGAGGGGGCGCCGTGGAAGCTGAATTACATGCTGGCCTCCTCCATGTATGGCAGCCTGCCGCTGGCGAAAATCCTGCCGGAAGTGAAGAAGACCGGTGCTGCCAGCATCGAGCTCTGGCCGAAGAAGCATGGCACGCAGCGCGAAGAGATGGATGCCGTCGGGCATGACAAATTCGCGGAGATGCTCAAAGCCCAGGGGCTCAGCTTTGGCGGCACCACCCGTTATGATCTCGGCCCCTTCCGCCTCACCGATGAAATCAAGGTGGTGAAGAAAATGGGCGGTACTTTCATTGTCGCCGGTGGGGCAGGGGACTGGAAAGTCTCATCGGAGCAGCTCAAACTGAACGTGAAGGCCTTTGTGGAAAAGATGAAGCCGCATGCCGCGCTCGCCGCCGAAAATGGCGTCACCATCGGCATCGAGAATCACATCAACAACCTCATCGACAAACCCGACTCCCTGCGCTGGCTCGCAGACGGCATTCGCGACATCCCGGGCATCGGCATCGCCCTCGCACCCTATCATCTGCCGCAGGACACGACTCTGATCGCCGATCTCATCAAGCACATCGACCAGAAGATGACGCTTTTCTATGCCTGGGAATATGGCAAGAGCTGCTCCAAAGCCATGCCCAAGGAAGACGAGCTGCAGCAGATGCCTGGCCGCGGCAAGCTCGACTGGAAGCCGCTGCTGCAGGCCCTGAAGACTGTGAATTTCACCGGCCCCACCGAAATCTTCATGCATCCCACACCGCGTGGCATTCCTATTCTTCCCACTGCGGCGGAAACGACGGCAGAGATCGTTCGCGCCAGGAATCATCTCGACAGTCTCATCAGTTAATCCTTCAATCCCACACTCCTAAACTCCACCCTTCCATCCACACACCATGTCCGAAGCCAAAGTTCTCATCATCGTCGGTGACGCCACTGAAACCGTTGACACCCTCTACCCCTTCTACCGTCTCATTGAAGGCGGCTACAAGCCCGTCGTCGCCGCGCCGGAAAAGCGGAAGTACCAGATGGTGCTGCATGAAATCAAGCCCGGCTGGACCATCACCAAGGAGTGGGAAGGCTACAGCATCGACGCCGACATCGCCTTCAAGGACATCAAGCCCGAGGAATACGTGGGCATCTTCTTCAGCGGCGGCCGCGCTCCTGAGTACATCCGCGAGGACGCCGATCTCCTGCGCATCACCAAATGGTTCTGGGAGCAGAAGAAGCCCTGTGCCAGCGTGTGCCACGGTGTGGAAATCCCCGCTCGTGCGGACATCGTCAAAGGCCTGCGCATGGCCACCGTGGCCAAGTGCAAGTTCGACCTCGAAATCTGCGGCGGCATCTACGTGAACGAGCCCTGCGTCATCGACCAGCACATGTACTCCGGCCGCACCTACCATGACAGCGGTCACTTCGTGGCGCCGTGGATCAAAGCGCTGGACGCAGAGCGCAAGAAGATGGGAATCTAAGCCGGAGGTGAATGGCCGCAAAGAGCCGCAAAAAACGCCAAATGAACATCTCAAAACTCTGGACCCTTTTTGCGGCCTCTGCGTTTTTTTGCGGCCAGCTTCAGGCCCATCCCCTGCAGGCGGAGCCGATCAACCATGCGTTTGTTTATACGTTTGATCAGTTCAACATCCCCACGGATCCGGACGAATCGATGGTGAACGGCGGGCTGCTGCTGCTGGCGGAGCTGAACTGCACCACCTGCCACACCGTACCAAAGTCCTGGGAGGAGCGCCTCAAGCCCAAGCCCGGCCCCGATCTCAGCGGTGTCGGTTCACGCCTCGATCCCGACACGCTGTGGCTCATGATCCGCAGCCCGCAATCGCGCAAGAAGGGCACGCAGATGCCGGGCTTGTTCGCCGGCGCGGAAGGCGATGACGAAAAAGTGGAAGCCCTGGTGGAATATCTCAGCAGCCTGAAGCAGGACCTGCCGAAGGTTCCTGCCGGCGATGTGGAGCGCGGCAAGGAGCTGTATCACAAAGTCGGCTGCGTGGCCTGCCATGAGCCCGCCAAAGACGTGCGGCCGCCCAAGGTCGCGGCGGACGCTGAAGTCGAAAAGCCCGGCAACGCCTCTGTGCCCATTGCGCTTGCCGATGCCTATGACTTCACTGCGCTTTCGCATTTTCTGAAGAATCCGCTCGCCATGCGTCCCGCAGGCCGCATGCCCGACCTGCGCCTCAGCGCGCAGGAGGCCTCGGACATTGCCGCTTATCTGCATATCGGCCGCATCGCTGAAAAAGCCACGGCACGCGCCGCGTTGAAGCTGCCGAAACAAACCGTGGCGAAAGGCCGGGAGGTCTTCGAGCAGATGAACTGCATCGCCTGCCACAAACCCAGCATTGTAGTCCCGGCTTCAGCGGGTTCTGGAAGCTCCGCAAAACCCGCCACCTCCAAACCTCTCAAAGATCTGTCGCCCAGCAAAGGCTGCCTCGCTGAAAAACAACCCACCGGCACTCCGCGTTTTGATCTCAACGATCTGGAAAAACGCGCCATCACACTGGCGCTGAAAATGATCCAACAGCAAGACGCACCAAAGCTCACCGCTCAGGAAAAGGTGGACTGGCAGATGACGCGCCTGAACTGCTACGCCTGCCATGATCGTGATGGCAAAGGCGGCCCCGAGGACCCACGCGCCCAGTACTTTGGTGTGAATGATCCCGGCGCGGAGTCCCTGGGGCATCTGGCAAACCTGCCGCCCGCACTGGACAAGGTCGGCCGCAAGCTCACCCGCGGCTGGTTTGAAAAAATCCTGTGGGGTGAAGGCGGCAGTGTGCGTCCTTACATGGACACGCACATGCCCAGCTTTGGCCAGGAGCAGACCGAAATGCTCATCGCTTGGTTCAATGAAGCTGACGCCCTGGAGAAACCGCTCAACATGGACGTCAGCGGCCTGGCCAAACACCATCGCGCCGAGCTGGGCCGCCAACTCCTCGGAGCCAAAAGCCTTGCCTGCGTCGCCTGCCACGGTTTGAAAGAGCGCAAATCGCTCGGCCCTCCCGTGATCCGCCTCACACATACCGTCGAGCGTCTGCAGCCCGAGTATTTCAAAGAGCTTCTGCTCAATCCGCAGGTCACGCAGCCCGGCACCGTCATGCCGCCTATGTTTGTTGGGCGCAAAAAAGCCGATCTCGAAATCGAGAGCATCTGGACCTACCTGCGCGAGATCGAAGGCCAGCCGCTGCCCGAGGGGCTCATGTCCTCCGCTGATTTCGAGCTGAAGCCGGACGTGGAAAAGCGCGTCATTGTCTTCCGCAGTTTTATTGAAGGCGCCGGCACCCACGCCATCGGCGTAGGATTCCCCGGCGGCCTGAACGCCGCGTTTGATGCCAAGACCAGCCGCTGGGCCATTATCTGGAAGGGCCGCTTCCTGGATGCCATGAGCAACTGGCAGGACCGCGCCATGCCGCCGATCAAGCCCCTGGGGACCGATGTGAAAGTCATGCCGGCGGCCACCGGCGAGCGCGTCTTTGGCGGCTACACCCTCGGCAAAGATGGCGTGCCGACCTTCCGCTATCGCGAAAACGGCCGGCCCGTCGAAGACACGCTGCGCCCCGTCAAAGGCGGCTTTGAACACACGATCAAAATGAACGGGCAGGAAACCAAGGAGGTTGTGTCATGGTAAAACAATTCATGTTCCTGCTGATGGCGACGTCATTGCTCGCCCAGCAGCAGTCCGACTACTACCGCATCGAAACCTATGAGGCTCCGAAAGGTGTTAACTTTGAAGCCAGCGGCACCGCCGTGATGTCTGACGGCAGACTCGCGGTCGGCCTCCGCAAAGGAGAAGTCTGGATCGCACAAAATCCGACGGACACCGCGAAGCCCGGTTTCAAACTCTTTGCCAGCGGCCTGCACGAGATCCTCGGCCTGGCCTGGCATGATGGGGCGCTATATGCCACGCAGCGCTCCGAAGTCACCAGGCTGCGCGACACGGACGGCGACGGCAAAGCCGACGAATACCTCTGCGCGGCCACCGGCTGGGGTGTCTCCGGTGCCTACCACGAATACGCCTACGGGCCCGTCTTCGACAAAGAGGGTAATCTCTACAACTCGCTCAACTGCAGCATGGGCAAGGCCTGGAAAGGCGCGGGCGATGAAGAGAAGCATCCGCTCTGGCGCGGCTGGGTCGTGCGCACCACACCGCAAGGAAAACTCGAGCCCTGGTGCGCCGGATTTCGCAGTCCCTGCGGCATTGGCGAAAATGCTGAAGGCGACATCTTCATCACCGACCAGCAGGGGAACTGGATACCCACCACGCCGCTCTTCCATGTGCGCAAAGGCGCCTACTTCTCCCATGCCGAATCCATCCCGGATGCCCAGCGTCCGGAGTCTCCGGTAAAAATCGCCACCAAGCAGCCCGATGGCATCACGGTGGCCGAGGCCATGAAGACCGTCAAAGGCTACACCCCTGCCGCCGTCTGGCTGCCCTATGTGAAAATGGGCCAGAGCGGCACCGGCATCGCCTGCGATCTCAGCGCGGGCAAATTCGGTCCCTTTGAAAAACAGATGTTCCTGGGTGAATTCGTCCTCAGCGGCGTGAACCGCGTCTTCCTGGAAAAAGTCGGAGGTGAATATCAGGGCGCCTGCTTTCCCTTCATCGATGGCCTGCAGTGTGCGGCACTCGCGCTGAATTTCCTGCAGGACGGTTCCCTCGTGGTCGGTCAGTCAAACCGCGGCTGGAACAGCAAAGGCAACCGCCCCTTTGGCCTGCAGCGCGTGGTGTGGACGAAGAAGACACCGCTGGAGGTGAAGAAAATGGAACTCACGAAATCCGGTTTCCGCTTTACCTTCACCTTGCCCGTGGACAAGGCCAGCGTGGCCGCGCCCACCGGAAAGAGCTATACCTACCCGTTTCAGAGCAAATACGGTGGCGACGAACTCGACACCCTGCCGCTGACCATTCAAAGCAGCGTGCTCAGTGAGGACGGGCTCACCCTGGAAGTGGCATGCGGCGAGCTGCGCACGGGCTATGTGCATGAGTTTGAACTGCCGCAGCTCAAAGCCAGAGACGGCACGCCCCTCTGGCATCGCATGGCTTACTACACGGTGAACAAGCTCATCAGCGACTGAACTTCGTGCCGAGCGAAAAAGGTCTGGCCTTGGCCGCCCCCCTTCAGATAAAAGGAGTCCATGAAATTCTGGCGATGGACGCTGCTGGCTTTAGCCCTGGTTGCACTGGAGAGTTCTCATTCCCAGGTGGCGCCCTCTTTGCGCCGCAGCACCTACCGGGGCAGGGAGGTGCAGTTCCCCCAGGATGCCCGCCAGTTCAAAGGCTGGCGGCACTACGGGCAGAACGCCCCGGTGTGGAACGTCTCCGCTGAGCTGCCGGAGGACGTTTTCACTTTTGCGCGGTTGTGCTACCCCTTCCGCCGCGGCGGGCGCTGGACGGCGGACTACCCGGAGGCCGAGCTCAACTTCTCCTTCCGCCTGCACCAGCTCACCTCCGTGCAGGTGAATCCTTACCCGGTGATCCTAGACATTGATGCCGCGCAGCTCCGCCATCATCCCTTCCTCTACGTCTCCGAGCCCGGCCACATGGACCTCAGCGCAGACCAGGCCCGTGTGCTGCGCGAGTACATGCTCAATGGCGGCTTCATCCTCATGGACGACTTCTGGGGTGGCGAAGAGTGGAAAGGCTTTGAGCCCGTGTTCAAGAAGATCTGGCCTGACCGCAGCTACGAGGAGCTGAAGCCGGATCATCCCATCTTTCATTGCGTTTACGATCTGCCCTCACCACCCCAGGTGCACAGCAATGTGTACTGGGCGGAGATGCGCCAGCATGGCAAAACCAACATGCACAATGAAATCCGCGCTGACTCCGCCACGCCCCGCTTTCGCGCCGTCTTCGATGACCGCGGCCGCATGGTCATGCTTATCTGCCTCAACAATGACCTGGGCGACGGCTGGGAGCAGGAGCAGAGCGATCCCTGGTACTTCACGCATGTGTCCGAAAAGCATGCCTACCCGCTGGGGATCAACATCGTGTTTTACGCGCTGACGCATTGACTTTGGCGTAAGGATTGAACGCGGAGCTGCTGAGAACTTGTAACGCAAAGCATCGCGCTTCCCGCTTGACGATGCATTGACGCTTGGCACGTGGAGACATGTCCCACGCCCATCGTCTTCTTGGAACCCTCACCGCCCTCACCCTCTCCCTCAGCCTGGCCTCCTGCGACACGCTGCCCCCGCCCGATGGAGTGGATGAACCCGGTGCCGTCTCCTCCCGCCCGGTTCTCTCAGAGGCGCAGGTCGCCCAGCGCTTCTTCCAGGCCTACAAGTCTCACAACCGCGCCGCAGCCGCCAAAGTGGCCAGCTCCACCGCTCTCGACAAGCTCTCATGGGATGCCAGCGCCGGCTCCGCCTCCAATCTGCGCCTTGAGCAGACCGACGACGGCTATGCCATTGCCTACGATGGCGGCGCCATCCTCCTCACCATCCTCAGCGACGGGCACGTCGGCGCCAACGTAGCTGATGTGGAAATGATCGCTGATTGAGCGCCGAGAGACCGGCGGGTTTGAAGACCTGCCGGAGCGTCGAGGTGCAGGTGCGGCATGGGCGAGAGCTTCGTGCTTTGATTCTTGTTCCGCGGCTTCTTTGGAGGCGCGGGGCAGACTGCTTGCGACGTGAAACGTGGGCACCTCCCGTGCAGCGCGGGCCATCTGCAGCGGAATAAATTCCGCGCTCCGAGGGGGTGCGTGCGCGGGGGCTTGGCCGAGTTTTCGAGCACGGCTGCCTCGGTGGGATGAAGGACTGATCCCGATGGAGCGTGGTCTCATTTCTCAGGCACGGTCAGCACATCTCCGGCCTCCAGTGTCTTTGCATTGCCGTTGGGAAGATCCAGCACCGTGGCTCGCGCCGCGTGTTTCGGGCCGCGCCTCAGCTCCACCTTCGTCGCATCCGCCCGCTCGCTCAGCCCCCGCGCCTCCTTCACCAGATCTCCCACCGTCATCCCCGGTTTGAAAGCATAGACGCCCTGGCGCTTCACCTGTCCCACCACCGTCACCGCAGCTTCCGCCATTTTTACATCCCCCGTCTCCTTTGGTGCCACCGCAGTCTTCCCAGACTCCACCACACTTGCCTCGATGATGAAAAAGATGAGGTCTTTTGTCTTTGGCATGCGGCTCGTCAGCGGTGTGGCGTCAGGGCTGCCGAGGCCGCCGAAGACCACGCTCTGCCCCGGCTTCATCATAAAGCTCGCCGATGTCTTCATGGTATGAAAAATCGGCTGCTGAATCTTGTTCTCTGACACCACTTTTCCCTCGTGCGTGATCGGTGCGCCATAGTCCATGAACCCCTCAAAGCTCGTCGCCTCCGGCGTGGCTTCCAGCATGAGGTTCCCATCCCCCAGCAGCGTCGGCACCACATCCATCTTTACCCCCACCTTTTTCATCTCAAACGCCGTTGGCGTCGTCGGGATCACCGGCTCCTTCTGCGTCGCCTGCTTCGGCGGATCAAACTCCGTCGGATAGATGAACTCCCGCGCCACCTCCACCGTCGCCCGCGCCCCGCTGCGTGTCGTCACGGAGGGCGCGCTCATCAGTTCCACCCCCTTCTGCTGGCTCAGCTTGTGCAGAAGCTCTTTGGTTCTCTCTGCATTCAAAATACCCAGGTTCTGCAGTGCCGGAGGCTGCCTTTCATCCAGCGTCAGACCTGCCTCCGCCAGCACGGGCGAGTCTTTAGGGATGCTCACAAACCGGCTCCGCACCAGGATCTGGAGTGGCACAGCAGAGTCAGCCTCGGGGACCGCCTTCCGGCAGGCGGTCAGCCCTGCGAGGCCAAAGGCCGCAGTCGCTGCCGGCAGCATGAGCAGCAGCTTTTGTCGCTGCGAGTAGGCGGCGCGGTGGCGGCCGGTTTGCACCAGGCTCGCCAGCCGCCCGCGCATCGCCCTGGCACTGGCAGTCACCGCGAGCGCCAGCGGCAGCCATGGCCGCGCCGTGCCTCCCAGGCCTGCCACCGCCGCCAGCAGTTCATCGGCAAAATCATCCGGGCTCAGCCCGCTGCGCTCCAGCGCGATGTCATCGCAGGCCTGCTCACGCGCCCGTGCGCCGGCCCGCAGGATCAGCCAGACCAGCGGGTGAAACCACAGCAGCAGGGCCGCGAGCGTGGTCAGCAGTGTGACCAGAACATCCCCGCGCGCGATGTGCGCGAGCTCATGCCGCAGCACCAGCCGCAGGCGCTGCTCGTCCCACTGCGCCGCCTGCTCCGGAAGCAGCACGGTTTGGGTGGAAATGCCCCAGGTCATGGGCACGGCGCAGGCGGTGCTCATGCGCAGGCAGGCTGCGGGCAGGTTCAGGTGCAGAGCTGCGGCCTCCTCCGCGAAGCAGCGCTGCATGGCAGGAGCTACCACGATGTGGGATGCCGTGCGCAGCCGCCGGAGGGTCCAGGCCGAAAGGCCCAGGGCCACCGTGCCTGCTCCGATGCCCGCCAGCCAGAGCAGCGCCCACAGCGGGGAATACGGCGCTTCATCCTGGGCTACTGCCACAGACACGACCGAGGCCACCGTGGGCGGCACGTGTTCGTTGTTCAGCGCCACCGTGGTTTGAAGCCCCCATGCCACCTGATCCGGGGCCTGCTCGCTCCGCGGAATTCTCCACGCCGGAGCGACCAGGCTGCAGGCCATGACCACCGGGCTCAGCAGGAGCGCCGAAGCCAGAATAAAATGCCGCCGCGCCGCCGCCATCCGCCGTGCGCAGAGTGTTGCGCCGCCTGCCAGTGCCAGCAGCAGAGTGGTCTGCAGTGTCACATCCAGCAACCAGCCTGGAGTGAATGATAGAAAATGCTCGATGCTCATGGGATGCGTTGTGTTTGATGGGTTAGCGTTTCTTTGCCGTCTTCGCCTGGTCCAGGAAGCCGCGGAGTTCCGCCACCTCCTCCTCGCTCAGTTTCGTCTGCGGATGACTCAGGTAGGCCGCCAGGGCTTGGGTGAGAGATCCCCCGAAAAACGTGCCGATGACCCGGCTCAGTGTGGACTGCCCCACCTCCGCCCGCGAATGCACCGGGCGGTAGATGAACTCCCGGCCCTCCTGCCGGTGCTTCAGGTGTCCTTTGCCTTCCAGAATGGTCAGGATGGAGCGCAGCGCCGGACGCGTGGGCGGCGACTCCATGCCTTCGAGGATCTGTGTCAGCGTGGCCTCGCCCTGCGCAAAGACGAGATCCATCACCTCACGTTCACGGCGGCTCAGATGAGTGATTTTTTTCATGGGCTGAATTTTCAACCCATAATGGCGCAAGAGTCAATATCAAAGATTGATTTTTCAACCTTGCGGCAAAACCGGCAGAAAGATTTGGATCAAGACGCCCTGTATCCGCCGCCACCAGGAGTCTCCATGACAACGCGGTCTCCGCACTGAACGGCAAAGGAAGTGCAACCGTCGAGGGGCGTGGCGTGTCCTTTGCGCAGCAGCGTCTGGCGGCCGGTTTGCCCGGCTTTGCCTCCATGCAGGCCAAAGGGAGCCTCCACACGATGCTGCGTGAGCAGGCTCACTGTGAGCGGCTGCAGAAACTCAAACTCACGAATGACACCATCACCGCCGCACCATTGGCCCCGGCCACCAGAACCGCGGCGGATGGCAAACTGGCGCAGGCGCACGGGGTAGCGCTGCTCAATGATCTCGGGGTCGGTGATGGCGGTGTTGGTCATGTGCGTGTGCAGCGCACTGGCGCCGTGGTATCCCTCGCCAGCGCCCGCCCCCCCGGCAATGGTTTCGTAGTAGCCGAAGCCTGCGCCGCCAAAGAGAAAGTTGTTCATGGTGCCCTGGCTGCAGGCCTGGAGACCGAGTGCTTTGATCAGGGTATCGACCAGCCGCTGACTCACTTCCACATTGCCACCGACCACGGCGGGATCACGCGCCGCGTCTCCGGTGAAGCTGGGATTAAGCAAGGATTCAGGACAAATGATTTCCACCGGCTCCATGAGCCCTTCGTTCAGCGGCAGATCCTCCTGCAGCATCAGCCGCATCACGTACAGCACGGCACTGCGCACGATGGCGGCGGTGGCGTTGAGGTTGCGCGGATGCACGCCGGACGTGCCGGTAAAATCGAGCACGAGCCTGTCTGCGTCCTTGCGCATCGACACAGCGATGACAGAACCATCATCCAGTTTCTCCTGCGCCGAGATCGCCCCCGGCAGGCGCGCGATCTGCGTGCGCATGACACCAGCCGAGTGCTCCAGGATGCCTTCCATGAGGCCCCGCAGTGAATCATCTGCCAGCGCCCGCAGACGCTCGGTGCCATGCAGATTGGCGGCGAGCTGGGCGTGCAAATCCGCCAGGTTGTCGGCGAGATTGCGCGAGGGATGCACGGCGGAGGTCAGCAGGGCGCTGATTTCATCAAAGCAGGAAACGCCGCCGCGAATCAGATGCCGTGGCGCGATGACCACGCCCTCCTCAATCAAGCGCGTGCCATTGGCCGGCATGGACCCGGGCGTGATGCCGCCGATCTCGGCATGGTGCGCACGATTGGCGATGTAGCCGATCAAGCTCCCGGCGGCGTCATGTACGGGTGTGATGAGCGTGACATCCGGCAAATGCGAGCCGCCATACGCAGGATGATTGGTGATGATCGTATCTCCCGGCTGCATCGCCACGGCACGGGCGACTTCACGCACACAGACGCCCAGCGCGCCGAGGTGCACCGGAATGTGTGGCGCGCTGGAGAGCAGCCTCCCGCGCGGGTCCAGCAGGGCGCAGGAAAAGTCGAGCCGTTCGCGGATGTTTGTGGAGATGGCGGTGCGGCAGAGCAGGGCGCCCATGTCGCTCACAATGGAATGAAAACGATGCCGCAGCAGGTCGCGCTCCAGCGTGGGCGCCGGGCGCGCGGTGTGCTCGTAGCGCAGCACATGGCCAAAGCCCACGACCTTCTCCACCCGCCAGCCGGGCGCGATGACGATGGTGCTGAATGCATCCTGAATCAGCGCGGGCACGGGCTCCAGCGGCTGCGCGTGCAGGGTGCCTTCCTGCGCGTCTGCCTGGGCCTCCCGCAAAATAATGCGAAGGCTGACGAGCTCGATCTCACGAGTGGCCGGGGGCTTGTAGCCAAAGAGGCGCTCGTATGCAGCCGCGTAAAGCTCTGGCAGGTCCGCGGGATCCGCAAACTCCACCTGCAGCGGCGTGTCCTGGCCCTTGAGCCGCAACTCGGCAATCTGTGTTCGTAATTCGGGCTTTAGCCCGTCTGGAAAAACTGAACTTAGCACGCCATTCTTCAGAGCCTCACGCAGCGGCAGCCGGATCTCCTTCTCCACAATCCTCTCCGGCACGGCCTCCTGCAAACCCACAGCGCTCAGAATGCCGGCATGCTCGGGCACCAGGATGGTCTGCATGCCGAGGGATTCTGCCACGGCGCAGGCGTGCTGCGGGCCCGCGCCGCCAAAGGCCAGCAGCGCGTGATCAGCGGGATCAAAACCTTCGCCAATGGAGATGCGGCGGATGGCATCCGTCATGTGCTCGATGGCAAGGCGCAGCAGCGATCGCAGCAGGTCGGTCTCCGTTCCGGTGCCCCCGGTCTGTGCATGGAGCTCGCTGAGGCGGCGCTGCGCGGCGGCGAGGTCCAGCGGAATGGGCGCACGGTCGGGGTCAAAGCGGCCAAGCAGGAGATTGACATCCGTGATGGTCAGCGGGCCGCCTTTGCCATAGCAAGCGGGACCCGGATTGGAGCCCGCACTTTGCGGCCCCACGGCCAGGCCGTGATGCGTGAGGTGGCAGATGGACCCGCCGCCCGCCGCCACCGTTTCAATGGCCACGCAGGGGGCGAGCAACTGCATGCCCGCGACGTTTTGGGAAAAGCGGTAGCCGGGCCGGGTGTCGATACGGGCCACATCCGTGCTCGTGCCGCCCATGTCGAAGGTGATGATCCGCGTGATGCCGAGACGGCGCGCGGCATTGGCCGCGCCGATGGCGCCGCCAGCGGGGCCGCTGAGCAGCATGTCCTTCGGCCGGATGTCATCAGCGGTCTTCAGGCCCCCCGCGCTCGTCATCACCTGCATGCTTGGTGATATGCGGCGGATGCCATTGAGAAAAGACTGCACGGGCGCGTGGAGATACGCATCCGCCACGGTGCTCTGGGTGCGCGGCAGCAGCTTCGCAAAGGCGGCGGTCTCGTGGGAGAGCGTGAGATGGGTGAAGCCGCACTCGCGCAGAATGGCGGCCACGCGCAGCTCATGCTGCGGATGCGCATGGCCGTGCAGCAGGGAAATGGCCGCGGTGGTGATGCCCTGGGCGAGGCACTCCTTCGCGGCGGCACGTACGCTGGCTTCATCGAGCGGCTCCAGCACTTCGCCGCTGACGCTGATCCTCTCCGGCACTTCGCGGGCCACTTCATGAAAGAGCACCCGCGGCTCATGTCTGAGTGCAAAGAGATCGCTGCGGCGCTGATCGCCGATTTGCAGGAGGTCGCCAAAACCCCGGGTGATGAAGAGCGCGATGCGGCCTCCCTTGTGCTCCAGCAGGGCATTGGTGGCCCGTGTGGTGGCGATGCGAAGGCTCAGCTCGGGAAACTCGCACCCCGGCGGTGTGTGGGTCAGAATGCGTGCGCCCAGCACCGGCGCTTCCTCTCCGGTGGTGAGTTCCAGCAGCATGCCTGCCTCCCAGGCTGACGGGGCATCAAGGGTGACCTCTCCCGTGCGATAATCGAATGCCGTGATGCGGAAAACCGCCGCGTTGCCGACGTGGTTGATCTGGAATCTGACGAGAAATCCGGCGGGCAGGGGAGGCAGACCCGCGAGGCGAATCAGGGTGCCGGCGCAATCAGCCACCACGGCCCGGAGATGACCGGTGGAGAGCACCTTGCAGCGTGATTCGCGGCCCTGCGGATCGAGCGCGTGGCAGTCGGTGAAGGTCCCTCCCGTATCGGCTGCGATGCGCCACTTCACGGCTTTTTGGGTGGAGAGGGAGCGGGGGCAAAGTCCAGGTCTGGCACCCAGCGCAGCTCTTTGAAGGCATCGTAGTAGGGCTCGCAGGCCGGGAATTTGAAGGCTGCCACAGCACGCTTGATCCATTCATTGCCTTTGTTGGGATTACCGCTCTCAAATGAGATGGCCGCCTTGCAGAAGTAGTAGGCCGGCGTATCGTCCATGAAGGTGAAATTCTCCGCGATGATCTCATCGGCGGCGGAGCGTCGCCCTAGCTTGAGCTCGCAAAGCACCCGTTTGTATTGCGCCATGTGACGGGCATCCATGCGCAGTTTGGGGTAGTCCGTGATCAGCTTGGTGAGCGCCTTCAGGGCGGTGTCATACTCCTGCTTTACGAAGTAGTACTCGGTCAGGTTGAGCTTGAAAAGCGGATTGTCCGGCTGGAGCTGCGCCGCTTTTTCAAACTGGGGCAGAGCCAGATCAAAATCACGCCGTCGCGGAGCGAGATAGATGTCCCCGCGCAGGGCATAGATGTCGGCCACGTTGGGATTGAGCTTCTCGGCGGCATCCAGTTTCTCGAGCGCATCGGTGTAGCGGTTCTTTTTCCGCAGTCCCCATGCTTCCAGCAGCAGCTTTTTGACCTCGTCGGAAATCGGGGCCGGCTTCTCGGCCTGGCCCAGGACGGCGGAGGCGCCGAATATCAGGAAGATAAAGGTTTGGATTAATCTCATGAGCGGATGATAGAACGTGAATCGAAATCAGGCAAGACGGCTGCGCATGCTGGTTTCGGCGCTGTCGCACAGGCTGCGCAGGACTTCAGGGCTGCACCACTCGGCTCCAAGTGACAGAATTGTTTCACGAATCATGCCATCTGCCGAAGCGACCCGCATGGGCCGCTCCTGAACGTATTTCGCCACCAGCCGTTCGATGATGGTGTCCGCCGTGGTGCCGGGGTCGGCGTAGATGATCTGGAGGCCCTGCGGCTCGCGCTCTTCATTCGTGCCCTGTTTTGCCCCGTCAAACACCACCACCACCTGCATCCCGCTCATGTCCTGCAGGTTGCGCAGTCGTTTCAGCAGCTCCGTGCGCGCCAGGTGCCGGCGCGAGGCCACCCGATGTTCGCGCTTCAGCTCAGGCCACGCGTTGATGACGTTGTGGCCGTCCACAAGCAGATAGATCAGCTGGGGCATCGGACGAGAGTTGGAAGTTTAAAGCTGCAGGTTTCAAGTCGGGAGCGCATCTCCGGACAACTTGAAACTTCAAACCTGAAACTTGCAACTCAGACTGGGATGGCTTTCGCCTTTTCGTAGGCCTCATTGATCAGGCACAGCTCCCCGAGCGCATCCTTGAGCGGGTCAATTTCCTTGGCGCTGAAGCCCAGGTGCAGGTGCCTGCGCCAGCCTTCGGCATATTCAAACTGGCCGGAGAGACGGCCCATGGCGCGGGCGGACTCATCCATGCTGATGAGGTAGGAGTCCATGCCCTGGCTCACATCCAGCCAGTGCTTCTGACTCTCGTGCGCGGCTAGAGATTCGCGCTTGAGCGCATGCACGCTGGTGGTGTCGACATACTGCCCGGCCTGGAGTTTCTGGCGCAGCGGGTCGCACTGGCCGTGGGGCATGGCGTGGTAAACGGTCACATCGTGCGCGTAGGACGGGAGATGCGGGTCAGTTTGGAAATTGGGAATGCAATGGGAAAAGGCGGCGGTGACGGCGAGACGGCAGGCCTGCATGTGGTCCTCCATGTAATCCGCCGGGGCATGCGTGAGCACGATGCTGGGCTTTGCCATGCGCACCACAGCAGCCACTTTGCGCAGGGAGGGAACTGAATAGGTCAGCTCCAGGTCATCGCAGATTGGCGGGTAAAACGTGGCCCCCAGAATGCGCGCGGCCTCCCGGCCTTCTTCCAGCCGTTTCTTTGATGTCGTGGGGCCGTCCATCTGCACCGAGCCGCCATTTCCGGTGCAGAGATTGATGTAATGGATGTCCCAACCGCGCTCCTTGAGCAGCAGCATGGTTCCCGCGGCGACGAACTCGATGTCGTCAGGATGGGCGAAGATGGCTAATGCAGAAGGCATGTTTTGTGATTCACAGTTCTCGGTTCAGAGTTTCCGGCCAACAGTGAACGGAGAACAGCAAACCGCGAACAAGTTTTACATCGCGAAGATTTTGTCCATGCGCTCGGTCAGCATCTTGAGGCCGCCGGGGTTGAGGCCGCCGCGCTGCTCGCTGATGGCCCAGCCGGTGTAGCCTGCGGCGTCCAGGGCCTTCATGATGGCGGGCCAGTTGTTGTCGCCTTCGGTGAGGTCGCAGTCAAAGCCCTTCCACACGCCTTCGTCCTTCATCTTCTTGGTGCTGTACTCTTTGACGTGGATGCGGTTGATGCGCTTGCCCAGCACCTTGATCCACTGCTCCGGCCAGCCGTAGCGCAGCACGTTGCCGATGTCGAAATGCCAGCCCACGATGGGATCTCCCACTTCGTCCAGATAGCGCACGGCTTCGAGCGGGCTGAGGATGAAGTTGTTCCAGACGTTTTCGATGGAGATCTTCACACCGAGTTCTTTGGCGAGAGGGACGGCCTTTTTGATCTCCGCGATGCTGCGCTCCCAGGCCACATCATAGGGCACCGTTTCACTCACCACGCCGGGCACCACGAGGATGGAGTCCGCACCGTAGGCCTTGGCATCACGCAGGGTGGTCAGAACGCCTTGCAGGCCCTGCTCACGGATGGCGGGATCATCATGGGTCAGCGTCTGCTTCCAGTGGGTGTGGCAGCACACGCTGGCGGCCTGCAGGCCGGACTGGCCCAGGGCGTCGATGACTTCCTGCTGGTTCATGCCCCCGGCAGGCTCGACGCCTTCGTAGCCCGCTTCTTTGGCCGCTTTGTACTTTTCCACCAGGGTGCCTTTGATGCCAAGCGTGCCGCCCATGATGGCCTTGCGCAGCTTGCGCACGGGCTTGGCGGCCTCCTGCGCGGTTAGAGTGCCGGCAGCGGCAAAAAGGGCGGTGGAGGAAACGGACTGGAGGAAGCGACGGCGGGAGGTCATGGTGTGAAAATACGCATGAGCATGACGTGTGCTGTCACCAGCCGTCAATACAATCCTCAGCGCATTCGCCACAGCCTAAAGCCAGGGGTTTGAAAACAACCGTAAACCACCGCCAGATTCGCCGCTCAGTCATTCTTGGCCAGCAGCGCCTTGGCGGCCTTCTCGATCTTCGGCAGCAGGTTGGCGGGAAGCTCGGTGAGCAACGGCAGCACCGGGCCCGTCTGCGCCACGCCCGCGAGCTCGACGGCATGATGCAGCACCAGGATGGGGCTGTGGGCGTTGCGCAGATCCTCCAGCGCCACAAACTCCGCGCGGATCTTCTCCGCAGTGTCCCAGTCCTTCTTCAGAATGGCCTGCAGCATGGCTGTCGAGCGGGAAGGGGCGATGCAAACGCAGCCCGCGGTGAAGCCGGTCACGCCGAAGTCGCGCAGGTGGATGATGGCCGGCTGCTCGCCGATGCCGCTGACGATCATCTTGGGATCCACCAGCTTGATGAGTTTCTTCAGATAGGGGTCCTTCTTCGGATCCGGCTCCACGATGGCGTATTTGATCCAGGAGATGAGGCCGTCATTCACGAGCTCCGCCGCGAGTTCAGGCGTGATGTAGGCGCCGTCCTTGATGTAGAGCACGGCCTTGATGCCGGATTTTTCCACAAAGTGGCGGATGGCCGTGGCCACGCCGGCGGGCTTGGAGGGAAAAAGCGTGGGCAGCAGCATCGCTGTCGGAAAGGCGAATTCGGTGAGGATCTTCGCCTGGTCCATCGCGGTGCCGTACATCGGCCCCACGGAGGGAACCACCCACATGTCATCCGGGGAGATGTCCACGAGCATCTTCAGCAGCGCGTGATACTCGCTCGGGGCGATGTTGTAGAGATTGGCGTTTCCCCCGTAAAGCAGCGTGCGGATGCCGCCTTTGTACATGTGCTTGATCAGTCGGCTGTTCTGCGACTTGGCCAGGGACAGGTCCTTGTTCCGGCACAGCGGCGGCACGGCGATCACGGATGACTGCAGATCTTCAAACGTTACGGGGGTGGTCTTCATGGAGGGACCACAGGAGCGCGGAGAGCGGCGCCTGCAAAGAAAAACAGATTCAGTTTCACGGGATGTTTACTGTCCCTCGATAAAGCTAAGCAAATCGGCCATATCCTGCACGCTCATGCCGGTCTCCAGGCCTTCAGGCATCAGGCTCTGCCCCGTGGAACTGCTGCCTTTGATCTCGCTGCGCTGCAGCGTTTTTTCGATGCCCCCCATCATCTTGAGAGTCATGCTGGAGGCAGTGTCGTTCGTAATGATTCCCATCAGCGTCTGCCCATCCCTGGTGTTGACCGTATAGGCGATGAACTGAGAGGCTACTTCTTTGTGGGGTTCCAAAATGGCCGTAAGAAGCGCGTCCCTCCCTTTGGTCTTTACCGTAATAAGGTCCGGTCCCACCTGCAGTCCCATGTTGCCGGCACGGTGGCAGGCCACGCAGCGCGCCATGTATTGAGCCTGGCCTTTGGCGGCGTCTCCCTTGGCGGCGATAGCAGGCTTGAACTTGACCATGACCTCTTCACGCGAGGGCGGAATCACGGAGGCCAGCGCCGTCTTTGCCGCAGCGGCAACCTTGGGAGATTTGTGCTTGAGCAGCGCCTGCACCTGCGAAGCAGAGAACTCCTGCGGTTTCACCACGCCTGATTCGAGCAACGCGAGAGCGCGGTCTTCACGAGAGAGCAAGGCACCAAGGGCGGCTTCCTTGGCCTGCGCGCCCAGTCCTGTCCATGCGGATAGCAGTGCTTTCGTCACGGTGGCAGAAACGCCTTGCGCCAGCGTGTGCACGGCGGCTGCCTGCACGGCATCCGGCTGCCCTTTGGCAACGCATTCATTCAAAGCTTCAGCAGCTTCCTTTGAGGAGGTGAGTCCGAGGAGACCAATGGCATCGAGCCGTACAGATTCAGAAGCCTTCGCATCTGTGGCGCTCGCAGCCGCTTTTTCAAAAATGGCGGCGAGCCTGTGCTCCTGGTCCACTTTTTCAATGCTCGTACCCGCCTTGGCAAAACCAAGGCCCACGGCTTTGAGGACTGCTGCAAGTTCGTTCCTCGGCAGTTCCGCCACCAGTGAAAGAAAATGCTGTTGTTGATCCGGAGGCATTTTCATAGAAGCAGTCGCCTGCAGCAGTGGAGCCACTCCGGAAATGTTTTGGGTCGGATTTGTTCCGAGCCAGAAGTTCGTTATGGCAGACACAATAGCCGGGGGCGCGCTGCCAATGGACTGAATGAGAGGCTTGGCAATTGCCTCCGTCCGCAGTACTTTGACGCAGGCCCGGATGATGGAGTCGTCGATCGCGTCAACGTGCGTTCCTGCACCTGTGCCGCAGATGCTTCCGAGGCTTAGCAACGCTTGGTAACGAACCCGGTTGGGATGCGAGGCATCTGTGAGCTGGATGATTTCTCCCGCGAGAGCATCGGCAGACGCTGGGTTTTGAGCGATGAGCGCCTCGCTTAGGGCACAGGCTTTTTCCGCGACAGCCGGAGACTGGTCCTTCAGCGCGATCAAGACCACACCTTGAGTCAGCCCCTTCACCCCCCGCAGCGCTCCCAGCGCATGCAGCTTCGCCAGCGCATTGTCGCCATTCAGCAGCTTCTCCAGCAGCGGTACTGCAGCTTTGTCCTTGCGCTCATAAAGCAGACGCTGCGCGGTGTCCCGGTGCCAGCCGTTGGGGTGGCCGAGGGTCTTCACCAGCTCCTCCGTGCTGGCTTTTCCCAGAGCCACCTTCTGGCCGATGCGGTCCGCGCCCTTTTCTGGCACAATGCGATAAATGCGGCCTCTGTCATTGCCGCTGTTCAGGTCGATGTGTTTTTTGATCTCGTCCGGGATGCTCCAGGGGTGCTCGATCACCTCGCGGTACATGTCGCAGATATGCAGGCAGCCGTCGGGGGCGTTGGCAAAATTCACCACGCGCACCCAGGTGTCCTTGCTGGCGGCGAACTCAAAGCCGTGCTCGTCAGCCGGGCGCTCGCCGATGAGGCTGATGCCGTCTGCGCTGGGCTTGATGAGCTTGCGGTGCACGAGCTGGCCGCCCGCGTCTCCGCTGAAGCTGTTGTTTACGAAATCCGGGCCGTAGGCATCGCCACGATAGATCGTCGTGCCGGTGGCTCCGGTGAAGTAGCCGCTCACACGCCCGCCGCCCTCCACCGCGCCCTTCACCACACCCGCGATGCGCCAGCGCGTGCGGATGATGCGCCAGGGCTCGTCCGGGCTGATGCGAAACACCTCCGCCGCGCCGCCATCCACCGCGATGCTTTGCTTCGCAGGCGGCATGGTGTAGTAGGGATTGCGATTGGCGTATTTGTCATCGTAAACCCAGTACTGTAGGTGGTCGCTGTTTGAGCAGCCAAACTTGCGGCCGTAGTTGTCAAAGCTCATGCCGTACTGCGCGCCGCCGCCCTCCAGGCCAAACTCCAGCGTGATGGGATCAAACCAAAAGTCCTTGCCGCCGAGCTCGAGGCCTTTGTCCTCCGGCCGTTTCAGGCAGGTGATGACGCCACGATTGCCGCCACCCGCCAGGATGTGAATGCGGTTGTCCTGGCCCCAGATGAAGCTGTTCATGAGCCCCTGGACATTGAGGATTTTCAAGCCGGTGCCGAAGCCCGTGAAAACCTTCTCCCGCACCTCGGCTTTGCCATCGCCGTCCTTGTCCTCAAAGCGCCAGATGTCGGGTGTGGCGCCCACGAACAGGCCGCCATTGGCCCAGACGAGGCCGGTAGGCCAGGGGAGGTCATCGGCAAAGACCGTGCTCTTTTCAAAATGGCCGTCGCCATCCACGTCCTCCAGCATGGAGATGCGGCCCAGGTGCGGTGTGACGTCGCGCATCTCGCTGTAGTCGATCATCTCGCACACGAACATGCGGCCGTTCTCGTCAAAGCAGATGGCGATGGGACTGCGCACCTGCGGCTCATTGGCGGCAAGCTGGAGCTTGAAGCCCTTCTTCACCTGCCAGGTGCCGATCGCATCCTTCGGCTCCACGGCGGGGTAACGCGGCAGATCCTTGGCGGGATCCACCGCCACGGCGTTCTTGGTTTCGCCGTAGGCTTTGGCATACGTTGTCTTCGTCTTGATGCCATCCGCCTGCGCCATGAGCGTGGAACTGAGGGCGAGCAGCAGAAGAAGTGAACAGGCGGCAGTCTGGATCATGACAAGATCATACGAAACCCTCTGGCGGCATGAACAGCCGAAAGTGGCCCATGGTGGTATTCTTGTGATGAGGGGGAAGGAAGGAATGAAAAGGGATTGCCGTGAGCGGCCTTGCCGCTACTTTGTCCCATGCCCGCAGCTAGCACAGCATGCACGGAGAGCCTCCCCTCGAAACCAGCCACCCGGACCAGGGCGGCAGCGCAGCCGGTCAAGCCTTGGATCACGAAGGAACAAGCGACGGCTCTGGCCTCCAGGCAGCGCTTGATGTCCTGGGAGGAGAAAGTGGCGCAGATCAACCGGAGCCTTGGACGCCCTCAGGGTACGCCGTAGTCCGCGATCAGCAGATCGGCCTTCTTTCGGAATGGGCGGCGAGCCACGGTTTCTGGATCTCTCAGGATGAACTCGGGAGACGAAACAGCGGTCGGATGGAACACGCGGTATTTGGCGGGCTCACAGCGGGAAAACTCGCATTCAAAGCCACCAAAGGGACCAAATTCGGCTTCTGGCCGTTCATCGATTCGCAGACTGTCTCTACCCGACTCGATGAGTATTTGATTATGCGGCCAGGGACACCTGCCCAATATCTGCTGCGTCTCCTTTTGCTGAACATCCTTCATCCCGACCTCAATCGCCTAAAAGGCTTTGCTCAGCTCGACGGTCACTTCTCCATCATCACTTCACAACCCTGGTATGACGCACGCAATGCTGCTTGGGCTGAGATCAAACGCTGGCTGAGTGATCTCGGCTTCAAGCCTGTGCGTGATGACATTTACTCAGACCCTGTCCGCTGGTACAACGCTGAGCAGAATCTGGCCTTGTTCGATGTCGGCGAGAGCAACGTCCTGTATAGCGATGGGCAGCTTGTCCCCATCGACATCATTCCAGTACGACCGCAGAATGCGCTACGTGAGGCTCTGGAGCGATTCTAGGTCTCACAGCACCGTGTCATTCACCACCTCATTCCGCTCATTGAGCAGCAGGCGTTTCGGAACGATGGGATTTTCGCTTTCGCCCCAGGCCATGATGGTGACGCGGTGGCCGGTGTTGATGAGATGAGCGGCGGCGCCATTGACGACGATCTGGCCGGAGCCGCTTGGGGCGGGAATAACATAGGTCTCCAGACGGGCACCGTTGGTGATGGAGGTCACCAGGACCTTTTCGCCCACCCACAGGTCGGCCTTTTCCATGAGATCGGTTGGAATGGTGATGCTGCCTTCATAGGCGATGTTGGCATCGGTGATGATGGCGCGGTGGAGTTTGGATTTGAGGAGGGTTCTAAGCACCCGCAAGAGTGCTTCATGCGTGCCGGGGGGTCAAGTATTGCCTGCCTTGATGGATTGGTTTGCTGGAGCCGCAGAACGGTGGATGATGCGGTGATGAGATACCGCGATCAACGCCGCTCCGAATCCCCGCCTGCACGCCAAAACTTCACCCCGCGCAAGAGCATGGGGCAGAACTTCCTTCAGGACGAGGAAATCTCCCGCTGGATCGCGGATCAGGTGCAGCCGGATGACGCGGACTTGGTGGTGGAAATCGGACCCGGCATGGGGGCTTTGACGAAGCACCTCGCGGGCAGGCCGCGGAAGCTCATCCTCATTGAAAAAGACGCCCAGCTCGGACCCGAGCTGCAAAGCCAGTTCGCCGGGCGGGGGGATGTGGAGGTGATCCACAATGACGCCACGCGCATCGACCTGCGGCCGTGGTTTCGCCATGGGCCGCTGAAGCTCATCGGAAACCTGCCCTACTCGGTTGGCGGCGAAATTTTGAAGCACTGGCTCACACCGCCCTCTCCGGTGGGCTGCGCGGTCTTCATGCTGCAAAAGGAGGTGTGCGACCGCCTGGCCGCCACCTGCGAGGATGACGCCTACGGCGCCCTGAGCCTGCTGGTGCAAAAGGACTGGAATGTGGAGATGCTGCGCATCGTGCCGCCGGAGGTTTTCAATCCCAAGCCGAAGGTGGACAGCGCGGTAATCCGCCTGACGCCGCGAGATCCCGCCACGCTGCCGGTGTTTGACCACATGCTGTTTGACCGCCTTGTTCGCATGGGTTTTTCCCAGCGGCGCAAGCAGTTGAAGAATCTGCTTCCCGAGACGCCCGGCGGCTGGGAGTCGCTGGTGCAGGCGCTCAATGTTTCGCCCACGGTGCGGGCGGAGGCGCTTTCTCTCGCACAGTGGATTCAGATCGCTCGGCACTACGAGGAGCGTCACGAGGCCGATGCCGGGCAGAAGGCCAGCGAGATGTTTGACGTGGTGAATGAGAAAAACGAAGTCATCGGCCAGCTCACGCGTGGCGAGGTGCACAAGCGCAAGCTGCTGCACCGTGCCGTGCATATTTTCGTCATCAACAAGCGCGGGCAGATCTACCTGCAGCAGCGCTCCCACCTCAAAGATGTTTCACCCCTGAAATGGGACAGCAGTGCCGCCGGTCATCTCGATGCTGGAGAAGGCTACGCCAGCGCCGCTGTGCGCGAGCTGGGGGAGGAGATCGGCATCCATGTGGACGCCACAGAACTCGCCGCGGAGATCCCTGCAGGAGACAACACCGACCACGAATTCGTCGAGCTCCGCCTCGCTCACCACGACGGCCCCATCCGCTGCCTGCCCGAAGAGATCGCCACCGGTGAATGGTTCAAGCCAGAAGACATCGCCGCGTGGGTGGAAGCGAGGCCGCAGGATTTCGCAAAGGGGTTTGTGACGTGCTGGAAGGCGTGGCTGAAACAAAGTACTCGCGAGCTTTAGCTCGCTCCGGACAGCGCTTCCGCAAACACACCGTGTACCAATAAGCCTCAAAGGGGCGGGTCTGAGTGGCAACTGCACTCATCAAGGGTTCCCCAGTGTCACCCGGCGGTTTTACCTGCTTGTCGCGCCCTCCAGAGCGAGCTAAAGCTCGCGAGTACTTTTCTTCTGCCTGCATGCCTTTTCGTCCGTTCAATCCGAACGCGCCAGTGAGCCGTCACTACGGTAATCTCCCGCACTGGGAGCAACAGGGCACTACATACTTCGTCACCTCACGTCTTGCGGATTCTTTGCCGGGAGATGTCATCGATCATTGGCGCGCGCTGAGGGATGCCTGGCTGAATGCGCGTGGCCTGGCATCCCCGGAGCAGCTTGATCGGCTCGGCGGGGAAGAAAAACAGGCGTACCACCGCGAGTTTACGGCAAGGTTTCACGAGCTGCTGGACGCAGGGCATGGTGCCTGCCCCTTGTCCGATGCCACTTGTGCCGCCTTCTTGATCCGCAGGCTGGTGGAAGGACACGTGAGTCGCTACCATCTTGATGCCTGGGTCATCATGCCGAATCACTTCCATGCACTCGTCGAACCTGAGGAAGACAGCGATTTGGGAGACATCGTGCAACGCTGGAAAGGTGGCAGCGCACGGGAGATCAATCTGGTTCGGGGCATCTCGGGCAAACTCTGGCACCGCGAAGCGTTCGATCACATTGTGCGCAGTGAAGCACAGTTGAACCATTTTCGGCGTTACATTGCGATGAATCCCTCCAGGGCAGGTCTGAAGGCAGGCTGCGTGCTTGGTATCGGTGCAGAGTCAGGCTTGAGTGCTGATGCTGTGCTGGAGCGATACGGGCTGCAGCCAAAACAAAGTACTCGTGAGCTTTAGCTCACTCTGGATTCTGGGTGTCTGCGGCGTTCCCAGAGCGAGCTAAAGCTCGCGAGTACTTTGGCCTACCTCAAACTCGGCGGCACAAACACCCACTGCATTCCCGCCGCCTTTGCGGCCTCGATGCCGCTCTGGCCATCCTCCAGGACGAGGCATTCGCTGGGTGCTATGCCCATCTGTTCGGCGGCCAGGAGAAACATGTCGGGCGCGGGCTTGCCGTGCTTCACTTTTTTGGGTGTGATGATGATCGGGAAGAGATCGATCAAGCCGGTGGCGGTGAGGCAGCCGCGCACGGTCTGCTCTTCACTGCCCGAGGCCACGGCGATGGGGAACCGGCCATAAAGCGACCGCGCAAACTCCGCCACGGGGCGCACCGGCTGCACCCGAGGGATGTGTTTGGCAAATAGCTCCATTTTCAGTTCATCCACGCTCACGGGGTCCAGATTGGTGCCGTGCTGCGCATTGAGCTTCTTCACCACATCTTGTTCCTTCATGCCGGCGCTGGCATAAAACTCCGCCTCGGTGAAAACAAACGGCGCATCATGCTGCTGCAAAGACTCCGTCCACGCGATGTAGTGCAGCGGCATGGAATCGACGAGCGTGCCGTCGCAGTCAAAGATGTAGGCTTGAAAGGGGTGGTCAGGGATTTCGAGAGGCATGGGGGAGGTGTTCATAAACCGCAGACAAGGCCCTGCGGCAACTGGCAGATGTGCTTTGCTGAGTCAGCCTGGGGCGACCCGGAGTTTTTCCAAAGCCAGCTTAGGTTTGTGTTTCACACGCCAAAGAACCTCCACTATATGCTGTGGCATGCTGGATAGCTCCTTATTGTTCAGGCCTCTTTCCCTGGTGCTCTTGCTGATTTTTGCAGGTCTCTACCTGGCGTGGACGGGCATTTCAGACATTTGGTTCACAGCGAAGGCAAGATCCTGGCCCACGGTGCAGGGAACCATCCATGCGAAGGACGTGTGGACCCGATCCGGCAGGCATGGTACTGCGGACTATATCCCGACCCTGAGATACTTTTATGTCTTGAATGGCAGTTCCTACACATCTGAAAAAATTCGCCACGACAGCATGGGCGCAGCCTCCAAGGCCAGGGCTTTGCAAATAATCTCCGCATACTCGGTCGGCATGCCGGCCACGGTTCACTATGATCCCAAAAATCCTTCCAACTCCGTGCTGGAAGTCGGCGATTTCTATGGTGGAACAGCCAGGTCGGCCATTGGACTGGGCTTTTGCCTGCTGGGCGTGGTGATTGGCCGCCCTCTGTGGAGGAATTTTGACAGAAAGCCTTATTACGATTCGTCAGACGGCGGCTGGTGAGGGGGGAAACGCGCTGAGCTTTAGCTTGCCCTGAAGCTCCTCGCACTTCCAGAAGCCAGACCGAGCCTGAGCTCTTGAGGAGTTTCAACCCGCACAAATTCACCGCCTGATAGAAGCCCTATTTTTTATCGTCCACCTTCGGACCCTTCGCCCTCGCCATAGAGCGGCCTGCAGCCCATAGCTGGTCCATGATGCGCACACGCCGCGCGACCGCCTCTGCGGACATGTCCGCGGAAATTCCGCGAGCTGTCTTCTTAAACTGGTTCGGGCTGATCTTCATCAGAGGGCAGGATACCCAGATTTTGCAGATCGGCAAAGTCCTTTGCCCGGCCGGAAAGGGTCTTCATGATGGCAAGGCCTTCGCGGCTGACGACCCAGAGTTCGTGAGCATCAAATCGCATGCGCTGGCGAGTTTCCCACACGCTGGCAAACACGGGGGTGACAAGCAGGGCATCAAGAACCAGATGATCCGGCCCCTCGTGCTTGCTCGCCCGCCAGAAACGCGTCTCCTGAGGAGTTTCACGTCTGAACGCAAAGGTGCCCGCAACAACGTCAAAGCCGAGAGGTTTCACAGTTGCTTCAAAACGTGCGACATCGGTCTCCTGAATAAGCAGGTCCAGGTCGAAAGTCATTCGGGGGTAACCATGCAGACCCACGGCAAACCCTCCGCAAACAGCATAATCAATCCCATCGCGGTCGAGGGCCGAGACGATGTTGACGAGCTCTTCGCTGAGGATCATACCATGTGTATGCAAGTTGGACGGCTTACGCCGCGCGGTTCACCGCGCTCAGCACCGCTTTGATGGATGCGAGTTCAATGTTCGTGTCCACGCCGGCGCCCCAGATGGTTTTGCCGCTGGCGGCTTTGATCTGGATGTAGGCCAGGGCACTGGCTTCGGTGCCGGAGCTGAGGCTCTGCTCGCGGTAGGTGGCCACTTCAAAGGCGGGTGCGCCACCTTCCTGGATGAGGGCCTGCGCAAACGCGGCGATGGGGCCGTTGCCTTTGCCTGCGACGCCGCGTTCCTTGCCGTTGATGACGAGGCTGCAACGGCAGGTGAAGACGCCGTCCACGCCATCGGCATGGAAGTGATGCAGCGCATAGGGTGTCTCGCGCTCGATGTATTCCTTCCAGAACATGTCCTTGAGCTCGGCGGCGGTGACTTCGCGGCCCAGCTTGTCCACGATGTCGTTGGCCAGCGGGCCAAACTCGCGCTGCATGTCCTTCGGCAGTTCGATGCCAAATTCGCTCTCCAGCAGGTAGGCCACGCCGCCCTTGCCGCTCTGCGAATTCACACGAATGACCTCGCGGTATTCGCGGCCGATGTCGTTGGGGTCGATGGTGAGGTACGGCACATCCCAGATGGACTTGTGCTCTTCGTAACCGGCCAGTCCCTTCTTGATGGCATCCTGGTGGCTGCCGCTGAAGGCGGTGAAGACCAGCTCGCCGCTGTACGGATGGCGCGGGGCCACGGTCATGCCGGTGGTGCGCTCGTACATGCTGATGAGGCCGCTCATATCGCTGAAGTCCAGACCCGGCGAGATGCCGTGCATGTACAAATTCATCGCGACTTGCACGATATCCAGGTTGCCGGTGCGCTCGCCATTGCCAAACAGCGTGCCTTCCACGCGGTCCGCTCCCGCCAGCAGGCCCAGCTCGGTGGCGGCGGTGCCGGTGCCGCGGTCATTGTGCGTGTGCAGGCTGATGATGAGGCTCTCGCGGTTTTTGATGTTGGTGCAGATCCACTCGATCTGGTCGGCATACACATTGGGCATGGCCACCTCCACGGTGTCCGGCAGATTGAGGATCATCTTATGCTGCGGTGTGGGCTGCCACACGTCCATCACGGCCTCGCTGATTTCCTTGGCGAATTCCACCTCCGTGGCGCTGAAGCTCTCCGGGGAGTACTGCAGCGTCACGTGCGTGCCGCCTTCCGTGAGGCGGTGCAGGCGGTCCTTGATCATCTGCGCGCCTTTGACGGCCACGCCGATGATTTCTTCCTTGGTCTTGCCAAACACATACTTGCGCTGCGCGGGCGAGGTGGAGTTGTACATGTGGATGACAACTTTCTTCGCGCCGATGAGCGACTCCACCGTCTTCTCAATCAAGTCCTCGCGGGCCTGCACCAGGCACTGAATCGTCACATCCTCGGGGATGCGCTTTTCCTCAATGAGGCGGCGGTTGAAGCTGAACTCGGTGTTGGACGCGGAGGGGAAACCGACCTCGATTTCCTTGAAGCCGCATTTCACCAGCGCATCAAACATTTCGAGCTTTTGGGAGACGTTCATCGGCACGGCGAGCGCCTGGTTGCCATCGCGCAGGTCCACGCTGCACCAGATGGGCGCGTGGGTCAGATGGCGTGCGGGCCATTGACGATTGGGGATGTTGATCAGCGGAAAGGGCTGATACTTGGAAGACGGATTCTTTAACATGAGAAGACGGAAATAAGCAGAAGTGAGTCGGACCTGAAAGGTGCCTGAATGAGAAACAGCCGTGACGTGACGGCAAGAAGCATGACGAGGGAACGCGGGCCGCCTACCCTAGCGTAAGTCGCAGGGAGAGAAGGAGCAGAGCCGTGGCAGAGGTGGTCATGGACAGGTGCAAGTAAGCAGAGAAGGGGGAGTAGTCAAGAGGGGCGAATGGGTGCTGGAGGCCTCTCAGAGCCTCTGGTGATATACCCCCTTGAAGCGAGGAGGAGCCGGAGTAGGAGGAAGAGGAAGATTTTAACACCCCCATGACCCTGTTCCGCCCCTGCATTGATCTCCACGACGGCCGCGTAAAGCAGATTGTCGGCTCGTCGTTGCGGGATGATGGCACCGGACTGAAGACGAATTTTGTGAGCGATCGGGATGCGGCGTGGTATGGCGAGCTTTACAAGCGCGACGGGCTCACGGGCGGCCATGTCATTCTGCTGGGCAAGGGTAATGAAGCGGCGGCGAAGGCGGCGACCGGGGCGTTTCCAGGAGGCCTGCAGGTGGGCGGAGGCATCCGCCCGGAGAATGCGGCGGAGTATCTGGAGGCCGGGGCCAGCCATGTGATCGTGACGAGCTACCTGTTTGAGGCGGATGGCACGTTTAATCAGGCCAAGCTGGATGCGATGGTGGCCGCCGCTGGAAAAGAAAGGCTGGTCATTGACCTGAGCTGCAAGGCCACGCCGAAGGGCTGGACGGTGGCGATGAACCGCTGGCAGACGCTGACCACGCTGGAGGTGACGCCGGAGTCGCTGCGGTTTCTCGCAGGGCACTGCGCGGAGTTTTTGATCCATGCCGTGGATGTGGAAGGGAAGTGCGAAGGCATCGACGAGGCGCTGGTGAGCTTCCTGGGCGAGCATTCACCGCTGCCCATGACCTATGCCGGCGGCATCAGGCATCTCGATGATTTGAAGCGCATCGATGAACTCAGCCATGGCCGCGTGGATGGCACCGTCGGCAGTGCGCTGGACCTCTTCGGCGGCACCGGCGCTAAGTATGATGAGCTGGTGGCGTGGAACAGACGCAGCCAGTAACCGGGGCATTCCTGCCCCGATTTAGAAAACGCCGGTGGCAGGCAGGAATGCCCGCGCTACTGAGTGCGCATGAAAATCATCCGCTACTCCGACCCGCAGGGAAATATCTCATACGCCACGCAGCAGCCCGACGGCTCGGCGCTGGTGATCGAGGGAGACATCTTTGGAGCGCATCGCGTGACGGAGCGGAAGGCGGAGGTGGCGAAGCTGCTCGCGCCGGTGCAGCCATTTGCCATCATCTGCATCGGGCTGAACTACAAGAAGCACGCGGAGGAGACGAAGGCGGAGCTGCCGAAGCACCCCGTGGTTTTTATGAAACTGCCAAACGTGGTGCAGCATCCTGGCGAGCCCATCCTGCTGCCGATCAAGCTCAAGAGCGACAAGGTGGACTACGAAGCCGAGCTGGCGGTGGTCATTGGCAAAACGGCGAAGAACGTGAGCAAAGCAGACGCGCTGAATTACGTGCTGGGCTACACCTGCGGCAATGACGTGAGCGCCCGCGACTGGCAGAAGCACGGCGGCGGCGGCCAGTGGTGCCGGGGCAAATCTTTCGACACCTTCTGTCCGCTGGGCCCCGTGCTGGTGACGGCGGATGAGCTGCCAAATCCGAACACCCTCGGCATCAAGACCGTGCTCAATGGCGAGACCATGCAGGAGTGGAACACGAACGACATGATCTTTGACGTGCCCACGTTGATCGAATTTCTCAGCGGCAGCACCACGCTGATGCCCGGCACGGTGATCCTCACCGGCACCCCGCACGGCGTGGGCGCTGCCCGCACGCCGCCCGTGTTTATGCGGGATGGCGATACGGTGAGCGTGGAGATCGAGAAGATCGGCGCGCTCACCAATCCTGTGCGGGATGAGGCGTGAGCAAAGTACTCGCGAGCTTTAGCTCGCTCTGGATTCGGGGCCCGCGGAGCTCTCCCAGAGTGAGCTAAAGCTCACCAGTACTTTGCCTTTTCAGCCCTGCGCCTTTTCCAGCTCGCAGATCAGCATCTCGAAGCGGCGGCGGGGGCAGCATTCTTCCAGGAGGCGGCGCAGGGCGGATTTCTGACGCACGAAGTGGAAGGCGATGATGTCGCAGACGGCCTCCGGTTCGTCCATTTCCTCCAGTTCTTCGCGGAGCTGGTGCATGGACTCGCAACTGTCTGCGGAGGGCGAGGGCAGGAGCTCCAGCGCCTGGGCCTTCAGCTCGCGCAGGACTTTGATGGATGCGGACTGGGTGAGCACGGGCTCCACGCGCGCGATGCGAAAGGGGGTCATCTGCTCCCAGCCGGTGATGCGCACACGGCAGACACCGTAGAGCATCACCTGGGAGGTACCGTCCGGGTTTTTCATCGAGGCGCGGATCAGCCCGGCGGTGGTCACGGGCAGCACGTCGTTTTTGCCATCGGAGATGCCCACGCAAAACATGCGGTCCGTCTGCAGCGCGTGGTCCAGCATGCGCCGGTAGCGGTCTTCAAAGATGAAGAGCGGCAGGTGGCAGCCGGGGAAGTGGTAACAGTCGTCGAGAACTATCACGGGCAGGCTGTGCGGCAGCACAAAACCTTTGGCAGAGAATGATTTCGACAGGATGTCCATGCGTGTCTGATGGCACGGGATACGCGTGCTGGAAACGGATGGTTCTGTGATTTCCTGCGCAAATTTGGCCAATTCACTCAAAGCGGAAGGAAAAGACATCGGCATCCCGCAGCACCCAGCGCAGACGCAGGGGCTTGCCAGCCAGGGCTGAGACGTCGCTCCCGGCCTTCCAGCCGATGACGCGGTCAATAGAATCGCAGGAGAGCGCCTGGCAGTCTTCCAGGGTGAAGCTGGGCAGGGGCTTGCCCGCGGCGTCCTGGATTTCCACGGCCACGGAGCCGGAGGCGCCGGTGGAGAGGTTCAGGTGCAGGGCCTTGCCGGTGAAGGTGAGGGGCCGGGTGGTCATCTCGCCGCCTGCGTAGCCGGCATGCAGGGAGGCAAAGCCGTCCACGCGCAGGGTCAGGCGCTGCAGCAGCGCGGTGCTCTGGCCGTAGTGGCGCTCCACGTAGAGGGACATCTCCGCGGGGCCGGTCTGCACCACCCCGCAGGCCGGGTAGTTGCTTCGGCTGGTCCAGTTGCGGAAATCCTGGCCGGGGCGCACCAAGCCCTCCATGAAGCTGCGGTTGTAGGCCGTGGTTCCGGCGCGGCTGGTCATCAGCACGGCCTCGGAGCAGTCTTTGATGAGGGCGGGGTAGGCCTTGGTGTCGGCGGCCAGCTCCTTTTTCTGCGCGTCATCCAGCACGGCCTTGCCGGGGATGTAGCGTGCGGCGGTGGAGATGTAGAGGTGCGGCGCATTGAAATAGGGGTTCGTCTGGCTCACGTAGATGTGGTCCGCCAGCGGCTGGTTGCTCGTCATCTGCACGGCATCGGTCCACTGGATGAAATCCTTGCTGGTGGCGCGGCTGACCCAGCGCACGCCCTTGGGCTTCCAGTTCTTTTCGTCAATGACACCCGCGGTGAAGACGCGGAAGTAGGCCACGTAGCACTGCTCCGCCTCCGACCAGAAGGAGACATTCTGCGAATCAAACGCGCCCTTGGTGATGACCGCTGCCTCCTGCATCTTCTGCCAGTGCAGGCCGTCCGCGGAGACAAAGGCGCAGAGGCCGCCCGACTTCCCGCCGAGACCTGCCAGGGCCTTGTACCGCTGCTCCTTCGGCACGCCGGGGCGTTTGTCGATGAACGGGGCGAAGTTGTGCGTGTAGGGCGGCAGATTCGCCAGCATGACGTTGTTGTCTTTGCTGCCGTTGATCTCATGCAGGCCCAGCTTCGGTTTTGTCCAAGTCTTGCCGTCGGCGGACTCGGCGTAGCACGTCACCTCTCCGCTGGTGCCGTCTTTGAAGCCCGCATTACCCCGATAATACATCTGGTATTTTTTGGCCTCGTCATTGTGAATCACGGTGATATACGCGCTGAAGCGGCCCTCCCACATCTGGTCAAACGGCAGCGCGACTCCCGCCTCTTCGGGATGATGGAGCTCCAGCGTGGCGCCGTTCATCTGGTCGATGAGCAGCCGGTCCACGAAGAGTTCCCGGCGGGAGCCGAGGGGCGTGGCGTCTTCCGCGTAGGCGAGTGCGGGGGAGAGACTGAGAAGGAGTGGGAAAAGGAGCGCGCGCGGCATGTGCACTCATACTGCGAAGCATGCGGCGGTGTTGCATGGTTCGGAAAGCAGACCAGAGCTTTGGCTCTGTCTGGAAAGCGACCGAACTTTTCGATAGCCCGCCATTCACACCGGGTTGTCTGAGATGCCTGCAGGCTGGTGGCTCGTACGGAGTCCCGGAGGGCGGGACTTCCAGAACGAGCTGAAGCTCTGCACTACCTTCCTGGCAGATGAGGGGAGCGCCGGATGTGGCGGAAGAAAGTACTCGCGAGCTTTAGCTCGCTCTGGGCAGGGCGGTGCTTCCAGAGTGGGCTGAAGCCCACGAGTACTTTTCAGATCAGAGGCTCTTCAAATACGCCACGATGTCGCTGATGGCCTGCGGCGTGAGCCCGAGCTGCTGGGGCTGGAACATCAGCGAGCGCTCCATCTTCTTCAGGCTGGCGATGCGCTCCTTCGGCACGGTCTGCACCAGGCCGCCCATGCACTTGATCATCACCGGATCTCCGCTGGAAAGAATCATGCCCGTGATCGTGAGTCCATCCTTCGTCTTGATCTCGCTGCCCTCGTAGCCATGCGAGATGTCGGCGGAGGGATGCGCAATGGCATTCGCAATGACCTCGCTCGGCTGCTGCTTGCCGAAAGTCGTCAAGTCGGGGCCAAACTCCACGCCCATCTGGCCCACCTTGTGGCAGGTGAAGCACACCGCTAGGGCGGCCTGCCCCCGTTTCGCATCGCCCGGCAGTTTGGCAATCTCCGCGCCGCTGGGAAGTTTGGGCGCGTCCTTGATTTCAGGCGGCATCTCCACCGCAGTGAGTTTGACTTTCGCGGGATCATACAAGCCCAGCGCCTTCAGGCCGCTGTCCACGTCGTAGTTCTTCCAGTCGTTGCCCTTGCGGTTCAGCAGCCACCATTTGGCGAGTTCCTGCAGTGGGAAGTTTTTGGCCACGGCCAGCTCCATCATCGCCCCGGCGGCTTCGCGGCTTTTCACAAAGGCGAGGCCGGTGAGCATGAGCTTGCGCTGCGCCTCGGTGAGAGCGCTGTCGAGGGCGCGGGTCTTGAAAGCCTCCACCGCTGCGGCCGGGTGCAGACGCCAGGCGATCCAGGCCTGGGCATCGGTCCACGCAGCGGGCTTGTCTTGGATCACGGCGGCGTAGAGTTCGGTCTCCTTGCCTTCAGCACCGAGACCGAGGGCTTCAAGATAGGCGCGGTCTTTGCCGTCAAACTGCTGCGCTAGTTTCACCAGCAGCGGCAGCTTGAGCACAAAGCGCTCTTCTCGCATGGTCAGGGCGACTTCGCGACGCACTGCCGCGTCAGGATCGGAAGCCATCAGCTCCGCCATGCAAAACACATCCTGATCGGCCCGGCGCAGAGCACGATAGGCGACAAGGCGCTGCGCCGCCGATTTCGAATGAAGCCAGGGCGTCACCTGGTTCACGCCTTCCGGCCCCATCTGCGCGAGCAGCCAGGCGGCACGTGCCGCGATGTAGGCGTTGTCGTCTTTGAGCAAAGCAGCCACGGCAGGCACGGCTTTGGCACCTTGAGCCTTCAGCGCGGTGAAGCCGCTGTAGCGGACATTCGGCGCGGGGCTCTTCAACGCAGCGATCTGTCCTTCGGTGGTGTCCAGCTTCAACATCGGTGCCTTGGAAACAAAGCCCTTCGGCGCGATGCGGTAGATCGTTCCGGTATAGCGTTCGTCCAGCGTGCCGTGGCCGCCCACGCGGGCATCGAACCAGTCGGCCACGTAGATGGCACCATCGGGGCCCACGGTCACGTCGCTGGGGCGGAAGCGCGTCTTGAGCTCGCCGGTGGGCTTGCCACCGAGGAAGTCGGAGCCGGCGAATTCCTTCTCCTTGTTGGAGGTCATGAAGTCAAAGCGCTCCATCTTCCAGCCTGCGCCATCGGGTTTGGGAAGGTAGCCGAAGACGACATTTTTGCCCGCCTCACAGGCGAGAAGGAGGCCGCTCCATTTCGCATCCAACGCACCGTTTTCATAGAAGGCCACGCCGGTGGGCGAGCCGCCGCCATACACATCGCCCGCAGGCATGGTGCCGGGGTCTTCCTGCCGCCACTCGGCAGTGGGGGTGTCCTGGCCGGGGCGTTTGTCAGCACCCCAGGCACGCAGGCCATCGGACGAGGCAAAGCCTGCATTGCCGCCTTCCATCACCGGGGAAACACGGCAGGCAGGCGGGTCGTCGTTGTCGCTTTGGAAGAGGTCCCCAAAGGAGGTGACGGTTTGCTCAAAGCTGTTGCGGTAGTTGTGGCCGATGATCGTCACGTTCGTGCCATCCGGGTTCATGCGTGCGCTGAAGCCGCCGATCCACACGTGGCCGTCGTCGCTCTTCTGGCCGGCGATGTCCTGCATCATGTAGGGGCTGCCCATGCGGAAGGTCTTGCCGCTGCGGTCGGTGAATTTCGCGCCCGTGTTTCCTTGGTTCCAGTACCAAAGACCGTCCGGGCCTGCCGTCACACTGTGCAGGCTATGGTCATGCTGGCGGCCACCGAAACCGGTGAGCAGCACCTCGCGCTTATCCACAGCGGGATCAAACTTGCCGTCGCCATTCACATCGGTGTACACAATCATGTCCGGCGGCTGCGAGACGACGATCTTGTTTCCCAGCACGGCCACGCCCAGCGGCGCGGCGAGCGCGGGCTCCTGCACAAACACGGTGCTCTTGTTGGCCTTGCCGGAGCCGTTGGTGTCTTCCAGCACCACGATGCGGTCTCCCTCTTTCTGACGGCTGCCCTTGCTGCGGTAATTCACCCCTTCAGCCACCCAGAGGCGGCCCTGCGCATCGAAGTCGATGTTGGTGGGATTGTGCAAATCGGGAGAGCTGGCCCAGATGGTGACTTCGAGGCCTTCGGGCACGGTGAAGAGATCGGCCGGCACGCTGGTCTTGCCGTCATCGACGATGGGTGGCGCGGGCTTCGGCGCATCGGGCGGCGTTTCAGTATAGACCTGAAATTTCACGGATGCGTTGCTGGGCTTGCCGCCGCGCTCCATGCCGCCGTCATCAATGGCTGCCTGCGCGGTGAAGCGCTCCACGCCCTGTGGCAGGTCATAGACGATGATGGAGCGCGCATGCGTCCCGATGCCGCTGGTGTAGGTCTGCCCGCCGACGAGCAGGGGCTTGCCCATGGCGGATTTGCCCACGTGCGTGGCACCGGAGCCTTGAGAGGTAGCCTTCCATTTCAGCTTCGTCAGGTCCTGCGTGCTGCCATCGGCCATGATGAGCTTCGGCTCCAGCCAGTCGGCCCAGTCACAACTGATGCCGTCTTCATCGGAGACCACGAGAAAGAGCTGCTTCGCGCCTTTGAGCGCCGCGTCCACCTTCGTCAGGCGTTCTTTGCTGGCGGTGGTGATCTTAGGACTCTCAAAAACAGGCGTGGCCGCAACGGCAGGAGTGGCGGAGGCAAGCAGCGCGAGGAGGGGTAGGATGGCGGAAGACATGGGAAAGTAGTCGAGAGCTTTAGTTCGGTCCGGAGGTCTCTGGCGGAAAGAGCCGTTTAATCTTAATCTTGGACAAAGGAATGGCTTGGCAAAAGAATGACGAAAAGCAGCCCGGAGCTTTAGCCCGGCTCCGGCCCCCTGGAAGGAATCCCGACCTTTCCAGAGCGCACCAAAGCTCTCAACTACTTTGGCTTGTGGCGCGAAAAACATTCTCCACATTCGCACTATGAAATCCTTCCTTCTTCTACTGACCGCCGTGCTGCTCTCCTCCTGCCAGACCTCCACGGAGGAGTATCAGGTGCGCAGCGCCGCCGAGGCGCGGGCCTATGCGCGCAGAGCGGCCGAACTGGGCGTCATCCACAAGGGCGGCGAGGCGGCGCTGGCCGCGGAGAAGTCCGTGGGCAGGCCGGCTGAGGGCAAGTTCAGCCTGCAAAAGATCGACGCCTTCCTGACGCAGTATGCGGCCGCCCATCCGCGCCTCATTGAGATCAACCGCGCCGCCGACGCAGGAAAGATCAGCGAGAAGGAGCGGGTGATCCTGGTGAACGTGCTGCGCGGGCAGGAAGAACGCCTGGCCGAGGCCAAGGCGGCGGAAGCACAGGCCGCGGCGGACGACCTCAATCAGGCCGCCATGATGAACGCCCAAGGTTCGTCCTATCGGATGAACTCCGCACTCATGCAGGCCACGCCCACCTCAGGCTACTCCGGCTACGGCACCGGCTTTGGCGGCAGAAGCTACTGAGCTCCGTGCCAGGGCTGCACGGCCGCTTTGATTCGCGGAATCAAAGGCATGGTTTGCCCTCTTTCCGTGCGGGGTGATCAATACGACCTCATCATGTGCTGTTTCTCGCCAGCGGAGACCTGAAAATTTCCACCGTCACCCACGTCATCCTGGCCTGCGAAGACCTGCTGTCCGGAGAGGTGGAGTTCAATCTGGAACAGGCATCGGACTACTGAACTCGGCCCGGAATTTCAAGTCCGGCGAAACATGCTCGTCCGTAGGATGGGCGTGGCGAGAGCCTGCCCGTACATCAGCGCTGTAAACACCACGGCATACGAACATCCCCGAAGCCGGGCGGTTTGGCGAAGTGTCCGGTGGAAGGTGCAGCGCCTCTCCGCAGCCGCACTGGCAGCATGAACCTCCCGCCTACTTCGTCTTCATCACATACACCCCATCCCAGTCCGGGCCGGGTGGGTTTTCCTTCATGGCCGCGCAGCGTTCGAGCAGCAGCTTGGAGGGATTGAAGTACTCGTGGATCTCCAGGCGGTCGGAGCGTTCGAAGAGGTCCCTGGCTTCGTCCCACTTCTGCGCGAGGTAGGCGTCGATGCCCTGCTGGAAGAGCGCCAGGCATTCCTTGGTTTTCATGGAGAGCTCGTCTTTGAAGCCGACGACTTCGTACATCTCCGCGGGAATGCTGCGTCCTTTGACCACCGTGCGCTCCATGAAGCGGAAGGCGATGTCGGTCTTATGCTTCTCCGCCAGCGCCTTGGTCTCGCCGGTGGTCATGATAAAGACGCCGTAGCTCTTGGCGCCGCTCTCGCTGCGCGCGGCGAGGTTCACATTGTCCCCCATCATGGTGTAGTTGAAGCGGCGGCGGGAGCCCATGTTGCCGACGATGGCAGGGCCGGAGTTCAGGCCGATGCGGGTCTGCATTTCAAAGACGATGCCGGGCCAGCCGCCCTCCTTGCGCCACTTCTCACGCAGCTCGAGCTGGCGTTTCTGCATGAGCAGGGCGGCGCGGCAGCCATAGTAGGCGTGGCCTTCAAAGGGCAGCGGCGCGCCAAACATGCCCACGATGGCGTCGCCGATGAACTTGTCCAGCGTGCCGCCGTTGTCGTGCAGGATGTCGGTCATCTCGGAGAGGTAGTCGTTCATCAGCGTCACGAGCTGCTCCGGCGTGAGCTTTTCAGAGAAGGTGGAAAAGCCCGCGATGTCGCTGAAGAAGGCGGTGATCTCCGCCTCCTGGCCGCCGAGCTTGGGGTCTTCACCGGAAGCGATCATTTGATCGACCAGCTGCGGCGAGATGTAGGTGCCAAACATGCCTTTGATGCGCCCCTTGGCGCGCAGTTCCAGCACCAGGCGGTGCAGAAACGCGCCGCCCTCCACCAGGACGAAGCCGAGCACCGGCCACGCCAGCGGCAGGTGCAGGCTCTGCTTTTGGAAGAAATAAAACGCAGCCACCACATACGCACCCACAAACAACGCGGGTACCAGGACGGACAACCAGATGCGGCCGTAGCGCACCGGGAGGATGGTGAGCAGCGCCAGGAGCGCCCAGATGCCGATGAGATGAAGCATCTCGGGCTTCTGGATGTAGTCTCCGGTGAGGATGTTGCTGAGCGCGTTCGCATGCGTGAGCACCAGAGGGGTCAGCGGGCCATGCGGAGTGGGCCCGAGATCGGTGAGACCTGCGGCATACTGGCCGACAAAGAGCACTTTGCCTGTGAGAGGAGGATCGTTCTTTGGCCACTCCTCGACTTGGAGTTCGAGCAGACGTTTCGTCAGACCTGAGTAGGAAGAAACGCTGAACGTGTCAGGATGACGGTAGTTGATCGTCATCCGCCCCTGGCCATCAATCGGGATCTGCCAGGTTTTCTGCGGACCTTTGATGCGAATGCATTCACCCAGCACCACTTCCACCACATTGGTCTCCACGCCTTCGCGGGTGAGCAGCGCCCGCAGCGCGAGGCTGGGAAACACACGCGTGCCGCAGCGCACCACCAGCGGAAGCTGACGACGCACGCCGTCGGGACCGGGCGGCGCATTGACAAAGCCGACGTGGGAATTTTCTCCAATGGCCGGCACGGGAATCAGACCCGTGTCATAGCCGACGAGGCGGGCGGGGTCGCCTTTGAAGTTCTCGATGGCCATGGTGCTGCCTGCGTACTCAGCATCGAACTTTTTTGCGTTCTCAAGCTGCTCCGCTATAGCGCCTGTGATGGATGCCGTTGTCCGTCCCAGAGCCTCACCGAATTTCTTATCCTGCGCGGGATCAGCGCTGGGCTCGGTGAAGAGTAAATCAAATGCCACCACTGCGGGCTCACGGGCGGCAAGCAGGGTCATGAAATCAGCGTGCACGTCGCGTGCCCAGGGCCAGCGGCCCAGCTTGGCCAGTGAATTTTCATCAATGGCGACCACGAGCACCTCCGGTGCCGCGGGCGGGTCCGAGGCAGCGCGGGCCTTGAAGCGCCAGTCCAGCGTGAGGTTTTCCACCTCCTCCCCGAGCGGGGTGTGATGGAAGCCAAGCGCGAGCAGCAGCGCCAGCGGCAGCAGGAGGAGCTCAAAGCGGAGACTGCCGAGTTTGCGTTTACGTTTGCTCATGACGGCGAAACTGAGTGAGGGATGCTGGCTAATACTTCACATTCATCCCAAAGTGCAAACGTCCGGAGGGCGCGGCGATGAGGCCGTCTTTGCGCAGGGTCCAGCCGTAGGCCAGGCGGAGGTCGAGATGGCTGCCGAGGTTGTAGCGCAGGCCCAGGCCGGTGCTTTGCAGATTGAGATTCGGCTCGGAGGCGTAGCTGCCCACGCTCTCCAGGTAGGCGAAATCGTAGAAGGCAAAGGTGTTGAGGTTGTCCGCATGCTTGCCGCTGATCTTTGCCAGGTGCAGCAGCGGCATGTTCAGTTCAACGTTGGCGATGATCCCTCGGTCGCCACGCGCGGAGCTTTCATTGAACCCCCGCACCGTCTGGTAGCCGCCCGCCAGCATCTGCTCGGTGGGCAGCAGGCGTTTGTCTGAGTACTGCCCGGCGGTGTGCAGGAGGGCGGAGAATCCGGCCGGCAGGCGGATGAGGCGGTCGAGTTCGGCCTTGGCGTACCAGTATTTCACCTGGGAGGCGGCGCGCAGGCTGTCAAAGGCGGCGTAGTTGTTGTGGCCCAGCACGTTGCCGGGGCTGTAAATGGCGGAGATGCCGAAGCGGGTGAAGCCCAGAGGATCATTCACCGTGATGTTGTAGCCCGCGCGGAACTGGAAGATCTCCGCCGTGTTTTTGGAGAAGGTGGAGCCGCCAAAGATGATGTCTGAAGTGCTGCTCTTGTAGTCCAGCGCCACCGTGGCCTTGTGCTGCACTTTGCTCCACGCACTGGCCAGCGGGATGGTGTAGGCGGCGGTGAGCTGGCGGTTGCGGCCGTTCACGCCCACCAGACCGGCGGCCTGGCCGGACTGCGTGGCGGAGTCCACATACACGCCGAGGAGCTGCAGTCGGTGCCGCCAGGGGAAGGGGATGTCCCAGATGAGCGCGTGCGCCTTCAGGCGGTCCAGCTCCTGATTGGCGGTGAAGTTGTAGCTCAGCGACTGCTCCGTGCCAAAGAGCTGCAGCAGGCTGATGCCGCCGGAGATCTGGTTCAGCCCCGTAGCGCGCAGGCCGGAGTTGGCATAGCCTACGTAGGCTTTGACGGGATTGTTCTCCTTCGTCTGCAGCACGAGATCGCTCGTGCCCTCCCGTTTGCCGCGCTCATAGACCACGTTCACATTGCGGATGGGGTTTTCATTCAGCCACGCCACATCACTGGAGATCTGGCGGGTGTCGATGCGCTCGCCGGGCTGCACGCGGATCTGTCGCGCCATATATCCAGAATTGGAGCGCTTCGCGCCCTCCACCTTCACCTCTCCCAGCACGCCTTCACGCACGATGACCTGCACGTGCCCGCGGGTGATGTCCTGCTGCGGCAGGTAGGCGTCCACCAGCGGGAAGTCGGTGGCCTGGTAGCTCTTGTTGATCTTTTTCACCATGCGGTTCAGCAGCGCCATGCTGAGCGGCTGGCCCATGAACTCCCGCTCCAGCGCATCCGCCAGTCCGGCCGGCAGATGCAGCGCGGGGTCCACCACCAGCACGCCGCTCATGTCTTTGGGCAGGGTTTTAGTCTTGGAGGAAGGTGCCTTCGAGATGAGATGCAGGCCCTTCAAGTTCACGCCCAGCGGCTTCGGGTCACCCTCGGAATTGTCGATCGCCGGTTTCTGCGGCGCGGCGGCATCGGCGGCTTTCTGCGCGCGGGGGATCTGCAGCTTGTCCACCAGCGTGCCGGCACCCGTGGCATTGGGAAACTCCTGGGCGCGGAGGCTGGCGGGGAGCACTGCAAGAGCCAGCGCCATCACAAGGAAGCGGGTGAATGAAAACGAGAACATAAGGTGATGGGCAAAACTCATTTCCTGCGGGAGAGGCACGGCGAGAAGGGTGTCATCAGCGCAGTGCATGATCGAGTTCCTCCTGGCTCTGCGGGGTGGTGGCGTTGTTCAGCTTGAGAATGACGAAGGGCCCGGGCGCGGTGCCGTCGAGCGTGGTGTTTTCCATGCCGTCCCAGGAGACCACCAAGGCGGTGCCTTCCTCGCCCAAGGCAAGCGAAAGGGCCTGCGCGCCAGGAGCACCGAGCAGCGCATGAAGGTGAGTCTGCACTTCGGGCGGAGCCGGGGCGCCGGAGGCGTCCATCACGGCCAGTCCCATGGAATCCGTCACCACATAATCGCCGCGCCCACCGAGCGCGGAGGCGAGCTCGCCAAAGGCTCCCGGTGAAATGCTGGCGAGCAGAACGTTTTCGATCTTGGAAGGCACCAGCTTGCCATTCACCTCGATGGTGCTGCTTCCAGAAATGAATTCGAGGCGTGCGGTGCCATCACCGCCCAGCGCTTTCACCAGCGTGCTGAAGGACTCCGGGCTCGTGACCTGATTGAGAAATTGCTGCACGACGAGGGATGGCACAGGATTGCCGATGTTGATGGACTGCGCGCCCGCCTGCACAGTGAGGGGCACCTCGCCGTTGCCGATGGCGCCGATGGCCAGCTCGCTCTGCGCCAGCAGGCTCATGCCGGCATTGAGCTGCGCCGTGGTGCCCGTGCTGGCCGCGCCACCGCCTGCGCCAATGGACATCTGCCCGCCGCCATTCTGCAGGCGGATGGTGCCGTCTCCTCCGAGGCTCATGTTCAGCTCGCGCTCCGCGGTGGCGGAGGTGCTGTTGCTGAGCTGGGACTGCGTGCCAAGGCTGGCCGGGCCACCGCCACCCATGGAGCCGCTGCCGGTGCCAAAGGTCTGGCCCAAAAAGGACGAGGTGGAGGCCGTGGCCGCGATGCCCGCACCGCCCGCCAGCGCACCCGCCGCCCCCTGCGCGCCCAGCCCTCCCAGGCCGCCCGCCACGCCCGCGGAGTTGAAGTTGTTCGTCTGCGAAGAACTCGCGCCGCCGCCACCACCGCCGGGATTGAAGTTCTGCAGGAAGACATTCGTCACCGGAAAAATAACCGTGCTGGTGGAAAAACCCGTCGTGCTGATGGTGCCAAAGCCTGGCTTCGTCAGCGGAGAGGTCACCTCCTTCGTGCCATCGACAAAGAGCTGGTCCGTGCCGCCGCCGCCGCTGAGGTTCTGCGCGAAGGTGTAGAAGCTCGTGGCGGCATTGTCATTGCCCGCGCCGAGGCTCAGCCCCACGGTGTTCACGCCGGTGAAGGCATAGCTGCGCGTGCCCACGGTGATCAAAGATTCGCCGATGATGTAGGTCTGCCCGCTCTGCAGATTGCTGTCATTGATGACGAGCACCGTCTGCGGATTTCCACCGCCGCTCACGCCGCCATCCAGCACGGCCTGGTTGGTAAACGTGAACTGATTCGCGCCCGTGCTGCTGCCGGTGAGGTTTTCAATCGAGCTGAAGTGCATCGTTCCCAGCGTGCCCGCATTGTTCGCTGTGATGAGAAACACGCTGCCTCCCGCCGCGCCCACCAGCGTGTCTGCCTGACTGGCGGAGCCGATGAGATTCTCGATGCTGGTAAAGCTGGCCGCGCTGAGGCTGACCGGCCCCGTGGCGGCGGCAAAAGAAACGGTGTCGGTGCCGCCCCCGCCATTCACGGCAAGACTCGCCGGCTGCGCCGAGAGCATCACCGTGTCATTCCCGCTGCGGCCAGTGACGGAGACGCTGTCTGCCGTGAGGTGGGAGAGGTCCATCACCCCATTGAAGGTGGCGCTGAAAGTCTGCGCATGGATCTCCGGCGCACCCGCCAGCCTGCCGCCGGTGAGGCTCACCGTGCGCGGCGCCGCGCTCTGCCCCACGCTGCTCTGCAGGCTGACGTCTCCCGTGAGCCCCGCATTGAGCGTGAGATCATGGCCGCTGCTGCCGTCATTGATGGCTCCGGTGATCGTGATAGCCGCGCCGTTTGCCACCGTGCCGCCGCCTGTGCTGTCCAGCGTGCTGCTGGCGCTGAGCGTGACGTGCGTGCTGATAAGGATGACCCCGCCCGCCGAGGTGATGCCGCCGCCCAGCACGGTGTCCGCGCCATTCAGCGTCACGCTTCCGGCCAGATCCACGAGCTGCCCGCTCACTGCGATTTCTCCCAGCGTGAGGATGGTCAAAGGCGCGCGCCAGGTGGAGGAGCGCACGTCCACATAACCCGAATCCGCCGCGCCGATGGTGACGTGGCTCAGTGTGGAGGCCAGGGCGCCGATGCCGGCGGAATCGATGAGCAGGCTGCCCGCCGCGCCATCGCCAAGGCCGATGCTGGTGCCCGCGGAGACGGTGCGGATGGCCAGCGAGCCGCTGCCACCCACCGTGGCCGCGCCGGAGATGGCCACGCTGTCCGTGCTGATGATCATGGCCGCAGGGCTGGTGATGGCCGTCTGCGCGCCGAGGTCCACGCCTGCATTGGCCACGCCGGTGCCCAGGCCGCTGGCGGTGATGGCGATGGCCGCGCTGCTGCTGGCCGTGCTGATGGCGGTGCCCGCATCCTGCATGGCCACGCCCTTGTTGCCGCTGTCGCCGCCGCCGCTGGTTCCGTAAAGCGTGATGCCGCCCGCACCCGCCGCCGTGGAGGTGGAGCGGATGGTGGACCCATGCTGCATGAGGATGCCCACATTGCCGCTGCCGGTGTCGCCCCCATGGCCGTTCAGCTCGATGGCGCCTTTGCCGGAGCTGGTGAGCGTGGCGTTGTTCAGAATGATGCCCGCAAAAGTTCCGCCGGTGGGCGTGGTGCTTTGATTGGCATTCAGCTCCAGTTTTCCATCCACCACGGAGATGGCGGCGCCGGAGTTCACATCGATCTCCCGCGCGGCGGTGAGAAAGATGGCGCCGCTGCCGGTGGTGGAGACGCGGCTGCCATTCACCTCGATGCCAAAGGCGTTTAGCACCATCGTGCCGCCCTGGGAGGTGAGGGCCTGATTGATGCGGATGTGATCCGTGTTCGTCGTGGTGATGCTGATGTCTCCGGCCGCGCTGAGCCCGCTGTCCGCGCCGATGCTGCCGATCGTAAGCCCCAGCGAATTCACCAGTTGCAGCGACCCGATGCCGCCGACGGTGACGAGGGTTTCGATGGCGCTGTCGGCCGCGTTGAAGTAGAAGCCGCCCGCGCCTGCGAGCTTCAGATTCTCCGTGGTCACCGCACCGTCTCCCACCACCGGGCCGCCCGTAGTCTGCAAGGTGATGATGCCGCTGCGCCCGCCCTGCGTGCTCAGCGTGCCGCTGTCCATGATCCAGATGGCCGCGGTGCCCGCGCCGCCGGTGTCTCCAGCACGGCCCGCGAGGGTGATGTCTCCGGAAACCGTGGCGATCTGCCCGCCGATCACGATGGCATGGAAGTCTCCGGGAAAGTTGGTGGCATTCTGATTCGCGCTGATCGTCACGTTGCCTGAATCCGTGAGAATCTGCGCGCCCGCCTGCATCTGCAGGCTTCGTCCGGCGGTGATCGTCACATCGCCGCTGCCCTGGGAAAGGATGCTGCTGCTGCCGGTCTCCTGCGTGCTCATGATGAAGTCGCGGTCGGCCTGAATGATGAGGTTGGTGGCGGAACTCCACTGGATGACGCCCTCCAGCGTGATGTTTCCCGCACCACCGCCGGCCCCGCGATCCGTCTGGATGATGAGGCTGCCGCAGTTGGCGTCCAGCCAGCAGGAAATGTCCGAGGCCTTCAGATAATTCGCCTGCGCGGGATTGCTGATGGTAGTTCCTGGCACACAGTCCGAGATGAGAATGTCATTCGGGTCCAGCAGCAGGCTGCCCGCGCGGCCCCGGGGTGAGCTGAGGTCGATGTGGCCGCTGAGGGATTCGAGTACGAGCGCCTGCTTGCCGGAAATCTCCGCCTGCCCGCCATCGCCGCCCAGCGCGCCACCGCGTGCCTGCAGCACCCCGTTGAAGGTGAGGGTGCCGCTGGCAAAGACCACCACGCTGCCACCGCTGCCGCTGCGGGTGGCATCCGCCGCCAGCACTGCGCCGGACTGAATCTGCACCTGCGTGGCATTGGCCATGCTCGCGTCCAGCCCCTGCGCACCGCCTCCTACGAGCAGGCTGCCTCCGCCCGCAGCCCCGCTGGCGCTGATGAGCGCGGTGCCGCCGAGTGTCAGAGTGCTGCCACCCAGGCGGATGACGCCACCTTTGCCGCCGGCTGAATCGGCGCTGATGGTGCCATCGATCACCGTGGCAAGTGCGGCAGTGTTGGCGCTGCTTTGCGCCGTGGCATTGATGTCGATCTGCCCGCCCGCGGTTTCACCCTCGGCCGTCACACGGATGGCGCGGCGCACGGTGACTTCTCCGCCGTTCACGGAGATGCTGCCGCCTTTTCCCGTGGTGCCGTTGGCATCCACCCGCCCGCCTAGGCCCACCTTGCCGCTGCTGCCGGCATCAATCCGGATCTGCCCGCCATTCCCAGAGGGGCCGCGCGCCACCAGCGTGCCTCGATTGTCAATCTGCCCGCCCGGTGCGCTGAGAAGGATGCGCCCGCCCTGCTTCGTGGCGGCCGTGGCGGCGATGCGCCCCGTATTGCGAATCGCCAGCGCATACACATTCCCGCCGTGCGCCTTGAGCTCGGCCACGTTTGCCTCAATGAGGCCGCTGTTGCTCACGCCTGTGCGGCGCTGCGGCCCCGCGGCATTGCGCACGATCACGCGCTCATCCCCAGCGGGCATGATCAGCACGTCCGTTCCCGCGGCCAACCCCACGGTGCCGTTCGGCGCGCGGATGGCCCCGGAATTGTGCACCTGAAAGCCGATGAGAAACACATCCCCGCTGGAGGCGCGGATGCTGCCGGCGTTTGTCACCCCCGCAGTGCTGCTACCAGAAAATGCCATCGGGCCTCCCGCCATGAACATGCGGTTGCTCAGGTCCAGGGTGGAGGCGGTCAGCCCCGCTACATCCACCACCGCCCCGCGGCCAAACACGACCCCACTGGCATTGATGAGAAACACCTGGCCGTTGGAGGTGAGGGTGCCGTCGATGAGGGAAGGGCCGCCGTCCAGCACGCGGTTCAGCGTGGCGGAGGTGACGTCCGGCACGATGAACTGCGTGCGCTCCCCGGCGGCGATGTTGAAGCTGCTCCAGTCAATGACGGCGCGGTCCGTCTGCTGGTGGATGGTGGTGAGCCCGGGCTGGATGCCGAGGATCTGCGCCTCTCCCTGCACCACCACGCCGCCAGTCGGATTCGCCGAAATTCGAGCCATTGGGGCAAGCACGAAAAGCCATAACGCGCCACTCCAGACGAGGGCGCGGACAGGCCGCAGTCCTGGACATCCCGAAGGCATTTTTTCAGTGCGTTATTGCTGAGCCTTGGGAGTCGTGGTGGCGGCGGTCTCGAGCGGGACGATGACGACCTCGCCGTCCTTCGTTTGCACGTAGCCTTTGCCGTTCTCCACCGAGACGGAGTAAAACGCGCCCTTTGCCACGGCGGTGCCGCTGGGCGTCTTGATCTTGAAGTCCATCTTGCCGGAGCCTTCCGGCTTCACCAGCGCGCCCACCGTGCCGTTCTTCAGGTCCACCAGCACCTTCGGTGCATCCTTGGACTCGACGATTTCAGCCACCACCGCCTCGGAGTCAGGACCCAGACGGATGGCGGAGGTCGTGGTCATGGTGACGGTGGCGTGGGAGTCAGCTCCGGTCTTCAGCGTGCTGCCCACCGTGACGATGTCTCCCTCCTTCAAAGCGTGCTCTGGCTGTCCCGGCGGTGTCTCGGTGACCTTGCCGCTGACGATGGTCACCTTGCCGCTCTGCGGGGCCTGCTTCTTCACATTCGTGGGTGTCACGTCCACCTTGCCGTGCTCCACCTTCACAAACCCTTTGCCGTCCTCCACCGCGACCGCAAACATGGTGCCGCGCGCCGCGGCGATCCCGCTGGGCGTCTTCACCTTGAAGTCCATGGTGGACTGCGCCTGGGGCTGGATGAGCGCGCCGAGACTGCCGGACTTCAGGTCCACCAGCACCTTCGGTGCCGTGTCAGAGTCCACGAGTTCCATGAAAACCGCCTGCGAATTTTCCGCGATACGGATGGCCGACTGCTTCGTCGTCTTGATCACCGCGCGCGCGCCAGCCCCGGTCTTCACCGTGGAGCCCACTGGCACGGGATCGCCCACTTTCAGTGCCATTTCAGCGCCACCGCCCAACGGCAGCAGCGTCACCGTCCCCACCGCCACCGAGACGGTGCCATTGGAGGACGCATCCGCTGCAAAGCCGAGCCCTGCTAAAGCAAAGACCGCGAGTGCAGCGAAAAGTTTCATTGAGTGGATTATGGAGGAATTCATAGGTCACTGTCAAAAAATAAACTCTGCCATGGTTTGGAGATGCCGCCACTTTGCGTCAATCGTAAGAGTTCCTATAATATCCATGACTGAGAATTGTGCTTGTAAGAGATTGGTAAACTAAATGGTAGCTTTATGCCCACACCGGGGCCTGCCCTGAGGGGGACCGGTCTGGGGGAGGAGGGCGGCAGCCACGACGGCACGGGTTTCTCCCAGCCCAGCGGTCAGTCGCTCGAACTTGCGGGAAGCTTTTCATCACCGGCAGCATCTCCGTCGCCGCTGCAGCCACCGCGCCGAAAGCCAGGACGCGCGCTGCTCATCATGCTGGGAGGAGCGGTGGCAGGGATGCGGAGGAGGAGGCGCAGCAACTTTAAACCTGAAACCTTAAACCTGAAACTTTGCCCGTGATCGAGCTACCGCGCATCCTTCGCCGCGCCTAGCTGCACCAGCACCAGGCCGGCGAGGATGACGAGCAGGCCGATGAGGCGCAGCCAGGAGATGGGACGCACAGGGACGCCAAAGAGGCCCCAGTGATCGATGAGGGCGGAGCTGCACATCTGGGCGCAGACCACGAAGAGGATGGTGTTTCCCACGCCGAACTTGGGAATGAGGAGCGTGACGCTGATCATGTAAAACACCACCATCAGCCCGCCGGTGTAGAGGTAGCCGCGCGCACTGAGCAGCGTGGCCGCCTCCGGCAGCGGCGTGCGGGTGGAGAGCTGGTAGGCCATCGCGCCGAAAAAGCCGACGAGCAGCAAAATCAAAACCGCGGCGGGCGCACTGCCGATGGACCGCGCAAGCTGCGCATTGAAGGTGGCCATCACCGGGATGACCGCCCCGGCGGCAAAGGCCCACAGGGCGTAGATGAGGTGGTTGAGCATGATGAAGCCAGAATGCGGAAAAGCCGTGAGGTGGAAAGTGAAAAGCAAGCCGGGGCTGTTGGCGCGATGAGCGGAAGGGCGGGGCGGCATTCTCCGCGGAGTCGTTTGGAAGTCGAAAGGACGTCCGATTTACCGCAAAGGGGCAGGGAGGCAGAGGGAGCAGAGAACAGACTTGTTCCCGGAAAAGACTTCGAGTCAGGCCGGTTTGGCGAAGGGGGCAATGGAACATGAGAACGCCTGCCACGCCAAACACAACCGACCTACGACCCACAAGCGCTGCGCTGTCCCGAGAACACCTCCAAGGAAATTCAATCTCTGCTCCCTCTGCAACTTTGCCCCTCTGCGGCAAACCGAACATGCACAGGCTCGCCACCTCGGAAATACGCGGCTGTGGATGATGCCTAAGTCTCAAACCACAGATCGCCACGGAGACAGCTCAATCGTAAAACTCATTGCCAGAACAGGCAGCACGCGAGCGGCGGAGCCCGATGTAGATCGGTATTCCGATACCGATGCGGTGCCGACGCGGTATCGGAATACCGCGCTGCACAACACGCTGCGCAGCATCTGCACGCCCATTTTGAAAAGGGGTTTTGGAAAATGCTATGACCGGAACTGAAATCAGAGGATGGATCCGTGCGGCTCATGAAATCCGTGGTTCAATCCATTCAGGCTTCATGCCAGTGCGCGGAAGTCTATTCAAAGATCTTCCGGTGCGGATTGATGAAGGCCCAGGCGGCGGCGCCCACCAGGAAGAGCGCGCCGATGAGGTGCAGCGGGGCGTTCCAGCCGTAGTGCTGCTGCAGCCAGATCACGATCACCGGGCAGATCACACTGCCGATCTGGCCGCTCGTGTTCATGGCCGCGCCCACCACGCCGGTGTGGCTGCCGCCCACATCGATGACCGCGCCCCACGAGGCGCCCAGGGTGAACATGCTCGCCGCCACGGCGGTGGCGATGCACCACGCGGCCACCTCGGGATTCGTGACGGTGGTGGCCAGCAGGATGGCGATGCCGGCGACGAGATACGAGGCCGCGCCCACACCCGCACGCCCGATGCGCAGCCCAAAGCGGCGCGTCACGGCATCCGTGGTCAGCCCGCCCAGCAGGTCCGCCACCGGGCTCAGCAGCAGGGGCAGTCCGGCGAAGAAGCCCAGGCGCATGGAGTCAAACCCGTGCTGCTCCTTGAGATAATCCGGCAGCCAGGTGATGCAGAAGTAGAAGCCAAAGCTGTTCGGAAAGTACATGAGGCACAGCGGCAGGGTGTTGCGGTGCCGCAGCAGCTGCCGCCAGTAGGCCCAGCCTTCGTGCTGGCCCGTGCTCGCATCCCGCCCGGCCACGATTTTTTCCAGCTCCGCCGCATTCACCGCAGAGTGCTGCTCAGGATCATCCCGGAACCAGCGGTGCCAGGCCAGGGCCCAGAGAATGCCAGGAATGCCAAAGATCACGAAGGTCAAACGCCACCCGTATACCCCTGCCACCGCCAGCGCGATCATGGGCGTGAGCCCGCCCATGACGTGCGCCGCGGCAAAGAACACGCCCTGGATAGTGCCGCGCTCGGAGCGCGGGATCCAGCGCGCAAACGTCCGCGCCATGCCCGGCCACGCGCCCGCCTCGCCCGCGCCAAACAGAAAGCGGATGACCATCATGGACCCGAAGCTCCAGGCCGCCGCGGTGACCATGGTGAAGGCCGACCACCACGCGACAATGCGCGTGAGCACCCGCCGCGTGCCCATGCGGTCCGCCCACCACGCCGTGGGAATCTCAAACGCCGCATAGGCGATGGCAAAGGAGCTGTAAATCCAGCTCATCTGCTCCTTGCTCAGCCCCAGGTCCCGCCGGATGTCCGGCGACAAGGTGGCGATGCAGGCGCGGTCGAGATAAGTGATGGCACCGAGCGCCAGCATGAAGCCGACGACACGATACCGTACGCGGGTGGGGCGGGGCATCCGCCAATGAACGAGGAATTGGGCGGTGTTCAATCAACTGCCACCGCACCCTCGGGCCATCCCCCCGGCCAGAGCCGTTCAGCTCGGGCGTCTCGGCCCCGGCAGGCTGGCGGGTGGCAGGTCTCGCGACGGTGCGGACGGAGGAGCAGATCACTTTTCATGCCTTCCTCGCGCAACACTCCCGCTGATTCCGGCGTTGGTTTCGCCCCATGAAACTGCTCACCCTCGTCTCCTCTCTTCTTCTTGCCGTTGCGCTCAGCGCGGCGGACGCTCCGAAATCCGTGTATGATGTGCCGCTCAAGGACATCGATGGCAAAGACACCTCTCTCAAAGCCTATCAGGGCAAGGTGCTGCTCATCGTGAATGTCGCCTCCAAGTGCGGCAACACCCCGCAGTACAAGCAGCTCGAAGCGCTGAACCAGGAATTCAAGAAGGACGGCCTGGCCGTGCTCGGTTTCCCATGCAACGACTTCGGCGGCCAGGAGCCCGGCACCAACGAGCAGATCAAAGAATTCTGCTCCCTGAAGTACAAGGTGACCTTCCCCATGTTTGACAAAGTGGCCGTGAAAGGCCCGAACAAGTGCGAGCTCTACCAGGTGCTCAGCGGCCCCACCTCTCCCTTCCCGGGAGATGTGAAGTGGAACTTCGGCAAGTTCCTCGTCGGCAAGGACGGCAAGATCCTCAAGCGCTTCGAGCCCAAGGTGCAGCCCGACTCACCGGAAGTCACCAACGCCATCAAAGAAGCGCTCGCCGCAAAGTAGGCGCAGCCAGGCCCGTCAAAAAATCAGACCTCCATCTCCATGACAGCAGCGGCGGGTGCACTCCAGCACCCGCCGCTTTTTCATACCCCTTGGAACCCATGACCTATCTTGCCCCATCTTGACCTCTTGACCCGTCTTGACCCAACTTGCCCCTCCCCCTACGCCGAAGTCGTCTTCCCCTTCGCAGGTGGCGGAGTCGCGGGGTTCACAGGCGCTGCCGGCCCGTTCATGCCCGCCCCTGGCAGGATGTTGCCGGGATTGATTTCAATGCGAATGCCGTTGGTCGCGCCGTCCATCATTTGCAGCTTGTCGCGGAGTTCCTTCGGCACCGCCTGGCGCTCGGCGTCGTTGTTCACAGGCCAGCTCCGCTCAGGGCCGTTGTTAGGCCGGGCCACGAAGATCTTTTTGCCGTCTTCAGTCTTCAGGGTGTACTCGCCCGAGTCATCGCGCCGGCTCACGCTGGCAGTCGTCTGCATCTGCATGTTGAACTGCGGCATGTTCACACCTGGGGGCATGATGATGCCCGCCTGCGGCTGGTGGCCGTTGTGATGACGTCCGCCACCACCGCCACCGGCGACTCCTCCTGCGCCACCTCCATGCGGCTGCTGCGCTCCGGCACCTGGCAGATTGAGCATGGGTGCCTGCGGCATGGGGCCCTGACCGCCGTTTTTCGACCACTCCTGCACGCGCTTTTGGTACTCGCGTATCTCCAGTTGAAAGCGCTCCATCTGCTCACGCATGGCCTGGCCCTGGTTTTGGCCCTGGTTTTGGTTTTGGTTCTGGCCTTGGTGTTGAAAGCCTCCTCGGTGCTCGCCACCGCGCAGCATGCCGTCATTGAAGAACTGCATCCCGCCCGGCGGCATGCCGCCGACGATTTCCGGGAAGCGCTGATGCGTCTCCCTCGCGGCCACCAGGTGCTCTCCCAGCGTCACCGGCACCTTGGTTTCCTTGCCGCCGGTGATGACATCTAGCTGCACCACGTCCCCCTTCTTTTTGGACCGCACCAGGGACATGAACTGCTCCATGTTCACCAGTTGCTGGTCCTCAAATTTCACCAGCACGTCATACATCTTCAGTCCCGCGGCCAGGGCGGGGGAGTCCGGCATCACCTCATCCACCAGCAGGCCAAAACCATCCGCCAGGGAAAACTGGGCCCGCAGTTCCGTGGGCACCTCACGCGTGAGCACGCCGATGTAGGCCACCGCCTTCTGCTCCGGCTGCTGCTGCTGTGGCTGCGGCAGCATGCCGTTTCCCCCGTGCGGAGGGCGCTGGCCCGCCTGGATGGTGGAGCTCTGTTTGTCCGTCTTCACCACGCCATCGGCGCTGCCAGCGGCCGTGGCAGCACCCGTGGCGCTGGCATTGCCGGCGCCGGTGGCGGACTTCTGCGTGTCAGTTTTCGTCTCCACCTGCTGGGCGCACAAAGGCGCGGCCCCGAGGCAGGCTAGAAGGAGGGTGCGTGGGAGTTTCATGAGGGAGTGTGGTTGAGGGTGGTGGACTACTGAAAATTGACCGGCAGCACCAGCTTCTGCTGCAAGGGAATCTCGACCGTCATCTGCGCGCCATCACGCGGGTCGATCCACGTCTGGCGCTCGCGGGAGATCAATGTCACATGCTGCTCCGGCAGGCGGTCGGAGCTGTAGTGGATGCCGTCATCCTGCACGTCATCCCATTCACGAATGGTGGAGACCGGCAGCACCGCGGGCGCAGGCACGGCGGTGGAAGCCGGTGCAGGGAGGGAGGCTGCGGCCAGCGCCGGCGCTCCACCGCCCGCTTGCTGTTGCGTCAGCGAGCTCATTACCGCGATCGCCGCCGCCGCGCCCAGCGCCGCCCAGCCGGCGGACATCAGCCACTGCGGCGGCTGCCGGGGCCTGCGGCGCGGAGTGCCCAGCCAGCTCATGTCCAGCTTCAGTTCGTCATCCACACGTTGCGTCAGGGCAGGGGAGGGCGCCGTCGGCCTCAGGCCGCGCAGCAGGCTTTCGAGTTCGTCGTCGTTCAGACCGGAGTCGGGGTTCGGATCAGGGTTCATGGCAGGGCCTCCTTAGGGGCGGAGAAACGCAGGATGTTGATGGAAGGGGCGGTCAGGTCGCCAATGAGGTCGGCCTTCAGATGCGCCAGCTTCTTGTGCAGCGCCTGCAGGGCGTAGCGGTACCGCCCCGCCACCGTGTTGATGGAGCCGCCGGTGAGAGCGGCAATTTCATTGAAGGTCAGGTCTCCCCAGAGCTTGAGCGTCACCACTTCGCGCTGCTCCTCCGGCAGGGCCTGCAGCGCCTTTTCCACGATGGCCGCCGTCTCCTTCTGCTCCGGCTTCGGATCAAAGGCGGCTGCGTTTTCACCCGCCACCATGATGTCGGACTTCGCCTCCCGGTTCACCCGGCGGTGGTTGGAGCGCCGCTGATCCAGCGCGATGGTGCGCACCGCCGCATACAGCAGGGGGATGTGGTTGGAGTCCCCGTCTGGAAAACGCCGCCACCAGCGCACAAAAGCGAGCTGCACCACGTCTTCGGCATCCGCCTTCGAGTCCACGAGCTGGCGCGCATACAGCACCAGTTGCGGGCAGAGCTGGTCAAAGGTTCGTTTCCAGTCAAAAGCGGATTCCATGCGGGAGAGGGCAGGGGGTGTTTGACCAGCCTAACGCCGCCGGGTTCGGCTTTTGTGTGGAAAGGGGCGAAAAAAACGCCCCTGCCCGCCGCATCAGGCCTTCGCTTTCGGCTCCGCCACAGCCCCCGGGCCCGGCGGGCTCTTCCCCCAGATAAGGCCGTAGGCGATGAAGATGCCGCCCACCAGGTACATAAACGTGGAGAAAAACTGCCCTTTCGTCAGCCCCATGATCAGCGATGAACCGCTGTCCGGCTGCCGCACAAACTCCAGCGCGATCCGCGCGCTGGCATAGAAGATGAAGAACATCCCGGTGACGATGCCCTGCCGCAGCCGCGGAAAGCGCAGGCGGATGAAGATCAGCACCGCGCTCAGCAGCAGCCCCTCTCCCAGCGCCTCGTAAAGCTGAGACGGGTAGCGCGGGTGCAGAATCTCCTCCAGCTCCGCCCGTCCGCCGCGAAACTTCTCGAAGTAGGCGATGATGTCCGGACTGTGCTGAAGTCCGAGGTCATGGATCTGATTGTACAGCGCCATGCTGCCGCCCTGTTCCACAAAATCCTGGTGAGTCAGCTCGGTGGGAAACTTCACCGCCCACTGGCTCGTGGTCACACGGCCAAACAGCTCGCCATTGATGAAATTGGCGATCCGCCCCAGAAACACCCCCAGCGGTGCGCCGCAGACAATGGAGTCCCCGATGCCCGCCCAGGAGATCTTGTGCTTCCACGCATACCACCCGCAGAAGAGGGTGACACCCGCGATGCCGCCGTGCGCAGCCATGCCGCCTTGCCATACCATAAAGACAATCCACGGCGCATGGATGAACTGGTCAAAACTGTACAGCAGCATGTAGCCCAGCCGCCCGCCCAGCACGAGTCCGAAGACCGCCACCATCGTGATGAAGTCCCCCACCGCCTCCGGCTTGATCTCGGAGAGCCCCTTCTGTGCGAGAAAGCGCATCACTCGGTAAGTCAGGTAAAATCCCAGCACGTAGGCCAGGCCATACCAGTGGATTTTGACACTCTCCGTGAAGCGGATCACGAAGGGGCTGAAGTCGTGCATGTAGTAGCCGAGAAGCATTCGCCAGGCTTTGGAAAGCGAAAAAATCAGGCCTTGGCCGCAGCTGGCCCGGGCGGGCTCTTCCCCCAGATGAGTCCGTAGGCGATGAAGATGCCGCCCACCAGGTACATAAACGTGGAGAAGAACTGCCCCTTCGTCAGCCCCATGATCAGCGATGAACCGCTGTCCGGCTGCCGCACAAACTCCAGCGCGATCCGCGCGCTGGCATAGAAGATGAAGAACAGACCGGTGACGATGCCCTGCCGCAGCCGCGGGAAGCGCAGGCGGATGAAGATCAGCACCGCACTCAGCAGCAGCCCCTCTCCCAGCGCCTCATAAAGCTGAGACGGGTAGCGCGGGTGCAGAATCTCCTCCAGCTCCGCCCGTCCGCCGCGAAACTTCTCGAAGTAGGCGATGATGTCCGGACTGTGCTGAAGTCCGAGGTCATGGATCTGATTGTACAGCGCCATGCTGCC
>NZ_JBGAFO010000010.1:0-355057 GCF_044227185.1 Prosthecobacter sp.
CCGACGACCTCTCCCATCATGCCGCAGGTGCGCATGACGCGGGTGGAGCCGAGGGCGTGGCGCTCGACGGAGATGGTGCGGCCGGCCATGAAGAGATTGCCGATGTCCTTGCTGTAGAAGCAGCGGTAGGGGACGGGGTAGCCGTTTTTGCGGTCGGTGTGCTTGCCGAATTCGGCGCGGGAGATGAAGGGATTGTCGGGGAAGTTTTTGGCGTACTGCTCTTTGGGATAGTGGAGGTCCTGGTCCCAGGTGGTGGGGACGCAGCCGTCGGGATGGATGATGCCTTTGACCATGTCTTCGCCATTGAGGATCATGTCTCCAACGATGCGGCGGGATTCGCGGGGGCCGCCGATGTAGGCGAGCCAGGTGAGGTCGAAGTCGGCGTATTTGTCGGCCTTGAGGGTTTTGAGGGCGGAGACGGCGCCGTAAACGGCGCGGAAGTTGTGGTCGCGGATGAGTTCGAGGTCGTTGAGGGGGTGCTTGTCGAAGCCGCTTTCCCAGAACCACTCGCCGTGGACGTAGTCTTCAGGGGCGGGTGTGGGGGTGTAGCCGAGGTCGTAGCCTTTCATGTTTTCGGCGTTCTTTTTGCCGACGGGGGCCATGGGCTTGGGCTCGGGGAAGTCATCGAGCGTGAGGGGGAGGGCCCAGGGGGTGGCGGGCCAGGTGACGGGGTGCTTCAAATTTTGCATGACCCACATGTTGCTCATGCCCATGCGGCCTTTTTCTTCCATCATGAACTCGGCTCCGGCGAGGGCGCCGACGCTGCCGTGGCCGGTGCAGTCGACGAAGAGCTTGCCAAGGAAGCGGGTTTCTTTGCCGGATTTGGTGTCGAGGCCGATGACGGAGCGGATGTTCTTTTTGTCGGCGGTCATTTCGACGCCGTAGACGTGGGTGTTGAGGAAGAGCTGGATGGTTTTCTCGGCTTTGACGGTGTCTTCTTTGAGCTTGTCATTGAACTCCTGGGGATTGGCGGCGGGGCTGTTGCTGGCGCGGTCGGCGAACTCCTCGACGATCTCGCCGAGGTGGGGATAGAGGCCGCGGCGAGTGCCGCCCATGGCCCAGACCTGGATTTCGCTGGAGCCATTGCCACCGAGGACGGGGCGGTTTTGGATGAAGGCGACCTTGAGGCCCTGGCGTGCGCCGGAGATGGCGGCGCCCATGCCGGAGTAGCCGCCGCCGATGACGACGAGGTCGAACTCGGGGGATTCGGGGGCTTTCTCTGGGAGGCCGAGGAGCTGGCGGCGGAGTTTATTGGTAGCGGCGAGGTCGGTGGGAGGAGTGAAGTCTTCGCCGTCTTTGGCGAGGATGAGGGCGTCGATGCGGCCATCGAAGCCGGTGAGGTCGTGGAGGGCGAGGGTGGTGGTCTTGCCGGTGATTTTGATGGGGGCGGATTTTTCCCACTGCCAGTCTTTGCCGGTGGTGCCGAATTCGTGGTCGAGGGTGGTGCCGTTGACGGTGATCTGGAAGCGGCCGGGGGTGCCGGTGGCATTGAAGGGGGCGACCCAGTTTTTGGTGCGGGCCCAGAGGGTGTAGGTTCCGGCGGGGAGGTCGACGTCTGTGGTGGCGTCTTTGACGGGCTTGCCCATGCCGTGGGCCATGAGGTAGGGGGAGCCCATGATGTCGATGAACTGAGTGTCGAGGACCCAGCCGCCGGGGGAGGAGAAGGATTCGGCTTCGAGCCAGAGCGGCTGGGCGCTGGCGGCGGTGAGGGTGAGGAGGGTGGCGAGGAGGGCGGATTTCATGGGTGGGGAAGGTTTTAAACGACGGCGAGGGGGGAAAGCAATCGTGGAGTGTTTGTTACGGTAACAGGCGGGGTATTGATGATTTGGGGGAGGTTGGCCGAAAAAGGGGAAAGAGGGGAAAAGATCAGAGATGAATGGCCGCAAAGAGACGCAAGAAGGGACGCAAAAAATGACGGAGGAATGATTTTGAATTGGCCGAAAAGGGAGAGCGCTGGGGATTTACTGAAAACTGGGAACTGAAAACTGAGAATTGGAAATTGGCCGGCGCAGGCGTTTCGCAGTGGAAGGGACATCCGATTTTGCCGCAGAGGAGCGGAGAGGCAGAGGGAGCAGAGGATGAATTGGTGAGGGAGTCTGTGGTGAGGGCTGAGGGATTGACGATTGATGAGCAATCGATTTTTGATTTTTGAGGTGGGGACCTTGTGGGGAGAGGTGGTGGTGGGGTGGCGCAGATGGTTTTGGGAGTGAAGGGAGCGCTGATCGACAGACATGAGTGTCTGTCGTACTCCAAAAAAACGCGGTGGGTCCGGGAGGACGCACCGCGTTGAGGAGGGGGGATTGGGGGACTGGCTTTTTACTCGGATTTGAGGGAGGCCATGTCGATGGAGAAGCGGTATTTGACGTCGCTCTTGAGGAGGCGGTCGTAGGCTTCGTTGATTTTTTGGATGGGGATGATTTCGACGTCGGAGGTGATGTTGTGGGTGCCGCAGAATTCGAGCATTTCCTGGGTTTCGGCGATGCCGCCGATGAGGGAGCCGGCGAGGCGCTTGCGACCGAAGAGGAGGCCGAAGGCGGAGACGGGGAGAGGTTTGTCGGGGGCACCGACGAGGGTGAGGGTGCCGTCGATTTTGAGGAGGTTGAGGTAGCTGTTGATGTCGTGGTCGGCGGAGACGGTGTCGAGGATGAAGTCGAAGCTGAAGGCGTGGCGCTGCATCTCGTTGGCGTCGCTGGAGATGATGACTTCATCGGCACCGAGGGCGAGGGCGGCGTCTTTCTTTTTGGGGGAGGTGGAGATGACGACGGTGTGGGCTCCGAAGGCGTGGGCGAATTTTACGCCCATGTGGCCAAGGCCGCCTAGGCCGACAACGCCGACTTTTTTGCCCTTGAGGTCGCCCCAGCGGCGCATGGGGGAGTAGGTGGTGATGCCGGCGCAGAGGAGCGGGGCGACACCGGGGAGGCTGAGGTTGGCGGGGACGGTGAGGGCGAAGTGCTCATCGACGACGATGGAGGAGGAGTAGCCGCCGTAGGTGACGGGGGCGGTGCCGTGCTTGTCAGGGGAATTGTAGGTGAAGGTGGCGTGAGGGCAGAACTGCTCGAGATCGGCGGCGCACTGCGGGCAGGACTGGTCGGAGCCGACGAGGCAGCCGACGCCGACGATGTCGCCGACTTTGTGCTTTTTCACGGCGGAGCCGACCTTGGTGATGCGGCCGACGATTTCGTGGCCGGGGACGCAGGGATAGACGGTGGGCATCGCGCTCCACTCGTTGCGTGCCTGATGGAGATCGGAGTGGCAGACACCGCAGTAGAGGATGTCGAGTTCGACGTCTCGGTCGGTGGGCTCGCGGCGGGGGATGCTGAGGTGGGAGAGGGCGGAGGTGGGGCTGGAGGCGGCGTAGGCTTTGGCGGTGGGCATGGGGAGTGGGGTGAGAGCGGAGGGATACGTGTGGCGGGGAATTTATGATTTACGATTTATGATTTCTGATTTGGGGGAGGAGGAGGGCGTGTAGAGTGGGGGCATGGGGCGGCTTTCTTTGAATGATATTGCGGCGAGGCTTGGGGTTTCCAAGATGACGGTGTCGCGGGCGTTGCGTGGGGGGAAGCATGTGGAGGCGGAGCTAAGGGAGAAGATTGTGAGGATGGCGGAGGAAATGGGGTACAGGCCGGACCCGGAGATCGCGAAGCTGATGACGCACATGCGGAGGGCGCGGGGGGTGAGCGAGCCGCGGACGCTGGGGTTTGTGTGGGCGGAGCGGAGTGCGGGGGAGATTGAGAGGTCTTCGTGGTCGCAGCAGCTGGCTCTGGGGGCGCAGAGGCAGGCGGCGAGGCTGGGGTTCCGGCTGGAGGAGTTTTATTTATCTGCGCGGGGGATGACGGGGAGGCGGCTTTCGGAGATTTTGGAGGCGCGGGGGATTCCTGGGTTCATTCTTTCGCCGCTGGTTTCGCGCAGCCGCGGGCATGTGAGCATGGCATGGGAGAAATTTTGCAGCGTGGTGATCGGGCTGGGGTATGCGAGGCCGCAGCTGCACCGGGTGCACCATCATCACTATCTGGGGATGATGACGGCTCTGCGAATGCTGAAGAAACAGGGGTGCAAGAGGATTGGGTTTTACTGCGGGAACACGATCAATGAGCGAATGTTTCGGGCGTGGTCGGCGAGCTTTGTGGCGCATCATCCGCTGGCGGAGCCGGGGGAGCTGCTGGCGCTGAGGAAGGTGCCGGAGCGGGGAGACTTTTTGGAATGGGTGCGGAAGGTGAAGCCGGAGGTGGTGATCGATGGCGGGCACGTGGTGAAGGAGTGGCTGGCGGAGCTGCCTGCGAGGCGAAGGCCGGAGCATGTGACGCTGGGGTGGCGGGCGGACATGGCGGAGGTGGCGGGCATCGACCAACAGGCTGCGGTGCTGGGTGCGGCGGCGGTGGATCTGCTGGTGACGCAGTATCAGCAGAATGAACGGGGGATACCGGAGTCCCCCAAGATCGTGATGACGGAGGGGGTATGGAGGGGTGCGAAGGGAGGAAAGTGCTCAGGATGATGTGAGCGGCGGAGGAACTGCGGGGGTGGTGTTTGAGCCAAGGAGCACCAAAACTTAATTCTTTGATTTTGAATACATTGAATACCAATGAAGAAACTTGGCGCAGGTAGATTTGGGCGGGTGGCGTGGCAAGGTGGCGGGAGGAAACCGGGTGATTTTGTATGGCCTTGTGGCGGCGGGCCTTTCTGCGGGTGAATGGCAGTGGTGCCGGGGATGGGTGTAAAAACCCCCTGAAGAGGTTATATGAATAGACGGTGGTGTATGGCTTCGTATGCACCAAGAATGGAATCCCTGCATATCTCACCCCGCAAATCCCTCATGTTAGTCGGCCTGATGGCCAGCCTGATCCTCAGCGGCTGCCACCACAAGGAAGCGGAACACGAGGAAGAAGAGGAGAAGCCGCAGCTGGTGCTGACAAATCCGATCCAGCAAGATACGCTCGTGTCACGCGAATATGTCTGCCAAATCCGTTCCTGCCGTAACATTGAAGTGCGGGCGCTGGAGAGAGGCTACCTGGAAGGCGTGTTTGTCAAAGAAGGGCAGATCGTGAAAGAAGGCGATCCGATGTTCAAGATCATGCCGCTGGTGTACCAGGCGGAGCTGAAGAGTGCTGAAGCAGAAGCCCAGGTGGCAAAGGTGGAATTTGAAAACACCAAGCGCCTGACCGAAAACAAAGTGGTGTCTGACAAAGAGCTGGCGATGGCGAAGGCCAAGTATGACGCGAAGATGGCGGAGGTGAACCTGGCGCAAGCGCACCTGGGATTTACCAACATCAACGCACCGTTTCCGGGACTGATGGACCGGCTGCGCCTGCGGAACGGCAGCCTGGTGGACGAAGGGGACCTGCTGACGACGCTTTCGGACAACAGCGAGATGTGGGTGTACTTCAACGTTCCGGAGGCGGAGTACCTGGACTACATGACCCAGCCGCAGCCGGATGAAAGAAAGAAAGTCGATCTGGTGATGGCGAACGGCAAGGTCTTCAACCAGTCGGGAAGACTGAACGTGATCGAGGCGGAGTTTAACAACCAGACCGGAACGATCCCGTTCCGCGCGGATTTCCCGAATCCGGACCGCCTGCTGCGGCATGGCGAGACGGGCAACATCCGGATGCAGAAAATGGTGAAAGGGGCGATCCTGGTGCCGCAGAAGGCGACGTTTGAAATTTTGGACCACCACTACGTGTTTGTGGTGGGCAAGGATGAGATCATCAAGCAGGAGAGAATCCACGTGGTGGAGGAAGTGGAGGATCTGTTCATCGTCAGTTCAGGGGTAAAGACGAGCGACAGGATCATTTTTGAAGGCGTGCGGCAGGCACGAGACGGCGACAAGGCAAGCGACTACAAGACAGTCGGAGCGGCGGAAGCCTTCAAGAATTTGAAGATCAAGGCGGAATAAAATACCTCTACCATGTTTACGAAGATCCTGAAAAGGCCAGCACTGGCCATTGTTATTTCGCTGATCATCCTCTTCCTGGGAGGGCTTTCCATATTAACGCTGCCGATTTCGCAGTTCCCGAACGTGGCACCGGTGCTGGTGACGGTGACGCTGGACTACCCGGGTGCGAGCGCGAAGGTGCTGGAAGAGTCCTGCCTCATTCCGCTGGAGCAGTCCATCAACGGGGTGCAGAACATGAAGTACATGGTGTCCAGCGCGGCGAGCTCCGGCGAGGCGGTGATCCAGATCTTCTTCCACATGGGGACCGACCCCAACCAGGCGACGGTGAACGTGCTGAACCGTGTGAACGCGGTGTCATTCCGATTACCACCGCTGGTGGTTCGAGAGGGCATCATCGTGTGGAACCTAGCGCCGAACATGCTGATGTACGTGAACTTGTACAGCAAGGACAAGAACGCGGACATGAAGTTCCTGTTCAACTACGCGTACATCTCGCTGTTTCCTGAGCTGTTCCGCACACGCGGGGTCGGCTACGTGAAGATTCTGGGAACGCGCCAGTATGCGATGCGCGTGTGGCTGAAGCCGGACCGCATGCGTGCCTACAACGTCTCAAGCGAGATGGTGATGACGGCGCTACGAGAGCAAAGCATGATCGGATCTCCGGGACGAATAGGGCGAGCGGACAGCAAGACCTCCCAGTCGCTGGAATACGTGCTGACGTATGTGGGACGATTCAACACGGCGGAGCAGTATGAGAACGTGATCCTGCGCTCCACGGAGAATGGGGAGCTGCTGAAGCTGAAGGATGTGGCGGAAGTGGAGCTGGGAAGCGAATTCTACGACTTGTACTCTGACCTGGACGGCGACCCTGCGGCGGCGATCGTGATCAAGCAAAGCTACGGAAGCAACGCGGCGGAGGTGATCAAAGAGCTGAAGGGCAAACTGGAGGAAGCGAAGAAAACGTTTCCGCCGGGAATGGACTATAAGATCAGCTATGACGTGTCCAGCTTCCTGGATGCCTCGATTCATCAAGTGCTGCACACGCTGGTGGAAGCCTTCGTGCTGGTGGCGCTGGTGGTGTTCGTCTTCCTGGGAGACTGGCGATCCACGCTGATTCCGACGCTGGCGGTGCCGGTGTCCCTGGTGGGTGCGTTCTTCCTGATGCAGATGCTGGATGTGAACATCAACCTGATCACGCTCTTCGCGCTGGTGCTGGCGATCGGCATTGTGGTGGACGACCCGATCGTGGTGGTGGAGGCGGTGCATGCGAAGATGCATGGCACGGACATTTCGCCGTATCGGGCGACCCAGATGGTGCTGCACGAAATTGCGGGTGCGGTTATCGCGATCACGCTGGTGATGACGGCGGTGTTTGTGCCGGTGACGTTCATGTCCGGCCCGGTGGGGGTTTTCTACCGGCAGTTCTCGATCACGATGGCGGTGGCGATCATTCTTTCGGGCGTGATGGCGCTGACGCTGACGCCGGTGCTGTGCGCAATGATTTTGAAGAAAACGGATCATCATCACAAGGCGAGAGGGCCGATCGCGTGGCTGCTGGGGATCTTCAACTACTGGTTCGACAAGGTCACGGATGTGTACGTGGGGCTGCTGAGGCACATCGTGCACCGGCGGCTACTGACCTTCCTGGTGCTGGGAGGAGCGATGGCGGGCATCTACTTCATCAACCTCACGCTGCCGTCCGGATTCATTCCGACGGAAGACCAGGGCATGATCTACGCGATTCTGCAGACACCGCCGGGCACGACGCTGGAGCGAACCTATGCGAAGTCACGTGAGATGATGAAAGTGGCGAAGGAAATCGATGGCATTGACTCGGTGTCCACGCTGGCGGGCTATGAAGTGCTGACGGAGGGTCGCGGATCGAACTCCGGCACCTGCTTGATCAACCTCAAGAACTGGGAAGAACGAAAACTCACGGCGCCGGAGATCATCGCGGAGCTCAAAGAGAAGTGCTCCAAGATCTCAGGCGTGCGCATCGAGTTCTTCGAACCGCCGGCGGTGCCTGGCTACGGTGCTGCGGGTGGCTTTGCCCTGAGTCTTCTGGACAAAACCAACTCTGGCGACTACGACCGCCTGCAGGAGGTGAACAACCAGTTCATGGAGAAACTGGCGAAGCGAAAGGAAGTACGCGGCCTGTTCACCTTCTTCAGTGCGAACTATCCGCAGCTGGAAGTCGTGATCGACAACAAGATCGCGATGCAGAAAGGCGTCTCGATCGGCAAGGCGATGGACAACCTGGACATCATGGTGGGAAGCACGTATGAGCAGGGCTTCATTCTGTTCAACCGGTTCTGGAAGCTCTACATCCAGGCGCACCCGGACTACCGCAAGCTGCCGAAGGATCTGCAGGACCTGTATGTGGCCAACGACAAGGGCGAGATGGTGCCATACTCCGCTTTCATGACGCTGAAGCCGCGCCTGGGCCTGAACGAAATCACGCGATACAACGCCTACCCTGCCCCGAGCATTCAGGGCGCGCCGGCGGATGGATTCAGCAGCGGCGAAGCCATCGCCGCAATCAAGGACGTGGCGAAGTCACTGCCACCCGGCTACGACATCGCGTGGGCGGGCCTGTCATTTGACGAAGCCGCTCGAGGCAACGAGGCGATCGTGATCTTCGTGGTGGTGCTGCTGTTTGTGTATCTGGTGCTGGTGGGCCAGTATGAAAGCTTCACGCTGCCGCTGGCGGTGATTCTGTCCCTGCCGATCGGGGTGATGGGCTCCTTCGTGCTGCTGAAGGGCATGGAGCTGAGCAATGACATCTATGCGCAGGTGGGTCTGATCATGCTCGTGGGCCTGCTGGGCAAGAACGCGATTCTGATCGTGGAATTTGCGCAGCAGCGGCACCATGAAGGCCTGACCATTCTGGAAGCCGCGATCGAAGGTGCGAAGGTGCGCTTCCGCCCGATTTTGATGACCTCTTTCGCCTTCGTGGCAGGGATGATTCCGCTGCTGAGGGCCTCTGGAGCAGGCGCCATCGCGAACAAGACCATCGGTGCATCCGCCGCCGGCGGCATGCTGCTGGGAACGATCATCGGCCTCCTCGTTATTCCCGGACTCTATTACATCTTCGGCACGCTCGCAGCACGTGGGAAACTCCTGCCTGACGAGGACGATATGCCGTTGAGCGAACTCGGAGAATACGGTAAGCATGATCATGAAAAAAGTGAATCGCAAGTTCCTAGCATTTAATCTGGCCTGCATGTGCGTTCTGGTGCAGGGGTGCTCGTCGGTGCTCCGACGCGGTCCCCTGCCCTCCAGCGACCCGCCATTGCCAGCCAACTTTCCGGATGCGTCTGGAAAGAGGAGTTCCGCGATGATCGGCTGGAAGGAGTACTTCAAGGATCCGAACCTGACCTCGCTGATCAGCACCGCGCTGAGCAACAACATGGAGCTGAACATCCTGATCCAGGAGATCAAGGCGGCACAGGCTGATGTGACGAGGACCAAGGGCGCCTACCTGCCATTCGTGACGGCAGGGACAAGCGCCGGGCTGGACAAGATCGGACGGCATACGGCGGCGGGAGCTGCGGAGGACAACATTGCCAATGAGATCGCGGCCGGACAGAAGATTCCAACGAACACGCCGAACTACACGCTGGGAGCCAACTTTGACTGGGAGCTGGACATCTGGAGGAAGCTGAGAAACGAGCGTGACGCGGCGATCCTGCGCTACCTGGGCACGCAAGAAGGACGGAATTTCATGGTCACCTCGATCGTGGCGGAGATCGCCCAGACGTACTATGAGCTGATAGCCTTTGACAACCAGCTGTCCATTCTGAAAGCGATGATCGAGAACCAGAAGAGCGCGCTCGAAGCTGTGAAGCTGCAGAAGGCGAACGCGCGTGTGACCGAACTGGCCGTGCGACGCTTTGAAGCTGAAGTGCTCAAGAACCAGAGCCGGCTCTTCAAGATCCAGCAGCAGATCGTGGTGGCTGAAAACAGGCTGAACTACCTGGCAGGACGATATCCGCAACGTGTGAAGCGGAAGTCGGACGGATTCGACAAGCTGATGCTGACAAACGTGAACACCGGGCTGCCGGTGGAGCTGCTGAGGAACCGTCCGGACGTGCGACGTGCGGAGCTGGAACTGGCGGCGTCAGGGCTGGATGTGAAGGCTGCGGCGGCGCAGTTCTACCCTTCCCTGAGCATTGCCGGAGCGCTGGGCCTGCAGTCTTTCTCCCTGCAGTCGTCGTTCACGATGCCGGCGTCCCTGGCTTACAGCGCGGCGGCCAATCTGATGGCACCGCTGATCAACCGAAGCGCGATCAAGGCGAACTTCCAAGGTGCGAGTGCGCGCCAGATCGCGGCGATCTACACGTACCAGCAAACGGTGCTGAAAGCCTACATCGAGACTGTGAATCAGCTGGCACAGATCCGAAACTACGGCCAGAGCTACAACCTGAAGAGCCAGCAGGTGGCGGCGCTGTCTGATTCCATCACGATCGCAGGCCAGCTCTTTTTCAATGCGCGTGCCGAGTATACCGAGGTGCTGTTCACGCAACGTGACGCGCTGGAGTCCAAGATGGACCTGGTGGAGCTGAAGCAAGAGCAGCTGAGTGCTTTTGTGAAAGCGTACAAGGCGCTGGGCGGCGGCTACAACCGGAACGAAGGCGGGTCTGGAAACACCCCTCAGATGACGGTGCCGAAAGCGGCGGGTACGCTGCGCGGGGGGAACTAGCTGGCAAGTTTTTGAATTGAGACTGAGCAGCCTTGTTCCGCAGGAGCAAGGCTGCTTTGTTTTGCCCGTCAGGCGGGCTCTGGTCGTGAGGAATCCGCGGGGCAGCAAGCACGCGATTTTTATGCCTTTCAACCTTGCATGGACGGCGCACTTTTTGATGTGCCTGCGACACTGCAGACCCAAAATTTCGGCCCTGACGCAGCAGGGCCCCACCCGTCCTCCGGCGTGCGCTGCGCTGGACGGAATGGATTTGTTGCACCTTGAATGAGCCGGATCGGCGGGCGGTTTCGACTTGCCTACCCCAGTGGATTGCAGGCAAGATCCAAACGCGATGAACACGAATAACCCAACCGAAGTATCGGATGAAGAATTTGAAGCGTTTCTCGAAGGGCTGACGAATCCGAAGCCGCTCTCGCTGGCAGACCAGTTGCTCCATACACTTCAGTTTACGGTGCTGCCTGAGGCGGCATTTACCAATCATCCGGAACTGATCCGTGAACTTGAAACCCCGCGCCTGTCCTTCAATCTCCTGCATTTTCGGTCCAAAACTCTTCATCGCTGTGGTCGAGGTGAAACAGATGAGACACCTGAAAGCGAGGAGCGGCTGATGGCCGACATGAAACTATTTGGCGACCTGAACATCTCGACGCACCGCCGGGGTGGCTACTCGGTCCATGTGATCACCATGCCGGAGTCAGTATCACCCGGAGCCTATTACGCAGGCATTCTTTTCAAGGATGACGAAGCCAAGGTCCACTTCGAAACCGCGCCGTCAACGCGCTATTATACACTGGAAAAAGGCATCGGGAGCAGGGCGATGCTGTGTGAAAGCAGACCGGACGGAATGCACGGAACGATCAGGGAAACTCAAAACGATCCGGGATTGTTTGTGGAGTCGATTTTCGAGCGTGAAGGCATTATGCCATGAGTCCCATGAGGCATGGGGCCGGTCGCGAGGCAGCCCATTGCCAGGACGGCGGAGTGAATTATGCTCAACCCAAACCTTCTATGGCAGGGGATGTCTTCAGACAGCAGCCGTGAACTAGACCAACTCTCAAAAATCTTGTCACATTGCCCGGACGGCGGAGCGGCCCCATTGGCTGCGTTGGTCGCTTGCCTGTTATTTTCAAATAGCAGGCGGCGCTCCCGCCTTGCCACTGGGTCTGCTGCGCTCGCCGGTTCAATATGACAATCTTTTTGAGAACTGGTCTATTGGCCTTCCCAGACGTGGATGGAGTCGATCTGGCAGGAGCCGCCATCGACGGCTTTGAAGTCGATCTGAGCCTGGCCGGTCATGTCGATGTTTTTGCTCTCGAAGAGGTGCTTTGTGCCATCGATTTTGAGGATGAGGGTGCCTTTTTTGAGCTCGATGACGACGTCGTGCCACTGATTGAGGGTGAAGAGGGGCTGACCGACGGGGAGGGACTCGACATTCTTTTTGATGACCAGGGTGGTGGCTTTTTCGCTGAAGGTGAGGGTGTGAATGTGATGGCCGAGGTCGAAGATGGGGAAGCCTTTCTGGTAGGTTGTGGCATCGTATCGCACCCGCATGGAGCAGACGAAATTTTCCGGGACTTTTTTGAGCCAGATGACGGGCTTCAGGCCGGCGTGGGAGGGATCGGTGCTGGCTTTCTTTTTGTCCTGGAACTCCTTGGATGAAGGGGTGCCGGTGAGGACGCCGTCTTTGACGGCCCAGGTGGTGTTTTGACGGACTTCCCAGAACTCGGTGTTCAACGGTCCGCTGTCGAAGGTGTCGGAATAAATGGGTTTCAGGCTCTGGAAGAGCTCTGATTTGAAATCCGCATCCGTGGCCTGCGCCAGGGATGGCAGAGAGCGGAGTGTGAAAGCGAGGCAGAGAGCGGCAAAACGGAGGGGTGATGGCATGAGGGGTGAAACGCAGAACTCGGGTGGAGTTTTCAGCCAAGAGAGATGTGGCGGCGAAGGTGTGTGAGGTGGCTGAAGACCTGACGCTGAGAGACAGGTGCGGGCGATAGAACTCCAGTTGCGGCGCAACTGGACAACTTTATGACTGTAGGCGCTGTATGCCGCCACTTTCCCCTGCCCCGCGTTCGCTGCCTGACCTCTCCGTGGAGGAGCTGGCGACATGGATGGAGGTGGAGGGCTTCAAAGGTGCGCATGCGCCGCGGGTGCTGCGCAATCTGCTGGGTGTGCATGAGCGCGAATCACGGCCGGGGATGCTGCTGCCTGCGGAACTCACGGAGAGACTGCAGCATGAGTTTCCAAGCGCGGCGAGCCTGGCGATGCGGCAGGTGTCTGAGGATGGCACGACGAAGCTGCTGCTGCGGATGCAGGATGGACGCACGGTGGAGTCGGTGCTGATGCCGGACTATCATGCGGAGCGGGCGGCGGGGTGCATTTCCAGCCAGGTGGGATGCGCGATGGGGTGTGATTTTTGTGCGACGACGCAGACGGGATTTGAGAGGAACCTGACTTCGGGGGAGATTGTGGAGCAGTTCATCCAACTGCGGCGTGAAGCGCGGGATGCGGGGCGGACGCTGAGGACGATTGTCTTCATGGGGATGGGCGAGCCGATGCTGAACCTGAAGAATGTGCTGGCGGCGGTGAGGCGGATTGCGGATCCGAAACTGGGGGCGTTTGGGTGGAGGCAGATCACGATTTCGACGGTGGGGATCGTGCCGGGCATTGATGAACTGAGGGAGGCAAACCTGGGGGTGCATCTGGCGCTCTCACTGCATGCGCCAGATGATGCGACGCGGGCGGATCTGCTGCCAATGGGCAAACGATTTGATGTGGAGGATGTGCTGGCGGCGGTGGACCGGTATCAGGCGAGCAGCGGGCGGATCACGACGATTCAGTATTGCCTGCTGGAGGGAGTGAATGATTCGCTGGCGCAGGCGCGGGATCTTTCGCGGCTGCTGGAGGGACGGCGAATGCATGTGAATCTGCTGCGGTATAATGCGACGGGATTGAGCCTGCGCGGTCGGACGTATGCGCCGAGCAGCCTGGAGAAGACGGAGGCGTTTTTGATGGAGCTGCGTGCGCATGGGACGGTGGCGCATCTGAGAAGGGCGCGGGGGCCGGATATTGATGCGGCGTGCGGGCAGCTGCGGAAACGTGAGGCGGCACATTTGAAGGAGCATTCATGAAAACGATCGAAGGGTATCACCTCATCAAGCCAGAGGATCTGACGTGGCGGCTTTCCAACCTGATGAAGATTCCGAATGCGGATTTTCTGGAGCGAACGGGCAGCGAGAACATGGGCGCAAGGCTGTGGCGCATGCCGCCGATGAGCGCGAACACGCTGCACAAGCACATCCGGGCGGAGGAGTTTTACTTTGTGCTGGAAGGCACGGGGAAACTGCGTGTGGGTGAGGAGACACTGACGGTGCCGAAGCATGGCGGAGTGCTGGTGGGGCCGGGGCAACTGCGGCAGGTTTTTAACGACACGGCCGAGGAGGTGCTGTGGCTGATCATTGGCGCACCGGAGGAGGTGGAACTGCTGCCGGGCGCGGTGAACAAGCCGGATATGACGCTGATTTATCCGACGGATCCGACGCAACTGCCGAAGGAACTGGCGGGTGTGGAGTGGCCGCCGAAAGGATGAGGTGAGAGTGTGCCTCGCCAAAACAGGGGACTTGCCGGATGGGGCGCGTCTTTTTAGGCTTGTGGTCCCAACCATGATTCTACCTTCACGCCCTTGGGTCGTTTTGGCGGCCTTGCTTTGTCTCAGCGCGGCCACGTTGCAGGCGCAGTTTACGTTTCAGGCACAGAGCAATCCTGCACGGGTGGAGGTGAAGAGCAGCACGGGGCAGTGGCTGGCGACGTTTACGAAAGACTGCCAGACGGTGACACTGCTGGGGCCGAAGCGGAGCTTTGCGGAAAGCACGGCCACTGATCCTGTGGCGCATGAGGTGTGGGTGAGGACTATGCCGAAGGCATTTGATGGCGAGAGGGTACCGCAGGAGTGGCTGATGGAGGCGCTGAAGGCGAACCACGTGAAGGCGCCGGACATCCTCGCGATGGGCATGCAGTATCTGCGTGATGCACCGGCGGTGAAGGTGGGTGAAACGCAGATCGCGGGGGATGCCTCGTATGGGCCGCCGACGGCTTCGGGGAGCCGGGCGGAGGGTTCGGATTTTAATGATTACCTGGGCATCACGGTGAGTGCAGGTGGGCAGGCGGACGCACCGGAGGCGGATCAATTTCGCTGCGTGGACTGCTCGGGGTTTACGCGGCTGCTGTTTGGGTATCGGGTGTGTGCGCCGAACAAGGATGCGGTGTTTACGCTGGTGGCGGGGGATTCGCAAAAGGCAGGAGAGCTGCCGCGGCGTGCGGTGCAACTGGCGGAATGTGGCACGGGTGTGGTGATCGTGCCGAATGAGGGGAAGCAGATCACGGCGTTTGATTTGATGCTGCCGGGGGATTTGGTGTTTTTTGACGCTTCAGAAAATGACGGGGCGGCGATTGATCATGTGGGCACGTATCTGGGTCTCGATGCGGGAGGGCATCATCGGTTTATCTCGAGCCGGAAATCGGCGGATGGGCCGACGATGGGGGACACACAGGGGAAGTCGATCCTGGATGGGACTGGTCTGTATGCGAAGAGCTTTCGCGCGGTGAGGCGGCTGTGATGGATGACTGATCAGAACAGCTCGCTCTGCGCAGATGGCTTGGGCGGAGGTGCGGGCAGCGGAGATAACCTGCGGATGCCACGGTCCGCAGTCATCGTGCCGAAAAGAGAGCAGCGTGGCTCCTGGAAATAAGAGGCTTCTCCTTCGGTGGCCTCTCGTGTCACCATTTTGGCGATGCGATAAGGTGCGCCATTTTTGCCGACCACCGGAGCTTCGAGCACGAACAAAAGGTGTGCTCCTTCAGGAGCGTCTCCCCAGGCGACGTCTTCGGTTTTGTTGTCCTTCACGCCCACGGCGGCGACTTCCGCCGTCTGGGTGAGTTCGTGGCCGGGCTTCTTGAGCCACCAGTCGAGCTTCTCTTGTTTGGCGGAGCCGCCCCAGACACCTTCCACTTTGGAACCGTCAGCACGGGACAAATCCACCTTTTGGCTGGCTTTCCAGACCTTGCCGTCCGTGGTGCGGTAGATGTTGCACATATTGGAACCAAAGTTCGCCATGAGTGGCTGGGGCGAAAGCGAATTTGCACGGCCAGACGCAACCTTCATTGAATGCCTGCACAACCTGCGGCAAGACATTGGACTGTGAATCCTTCTTTCCGACCTGCGACTGCTGCTGCTTCTTTGATCTGGATGACACCTGCGCAATGCAAGGTGATCGAAGCTGCGGGCACGACGGCGTATCGGCTGGCCTCGGGGCCGGGGGGATGGGTGGAGAGGCTGGGGGATGATGTGATCATCTCGTACAAGCATGACGCGGCGCGTGATGAAATGGGAGCGGGACTGGATGCGTGGTGTGCGAAGGCGGAGTGGCGGCCGGTGCGGGTATTTCACCGGTTTATGCCGATCAAGAATGCGGACCGCATCTGCCCGGTGCTCCACAGCGGGGATGCGGCGCTGCCGCTGACGACGGTGGTGACGGAGGCGGGGATTCGCTATGGGCTGGACATTGGCGCGAGCTACAGTCATGGGCTGTTTTTGGATCAGCGGCTGAATCGCGCGAAGCTGCAGGCGCTGAAGCCGAAGCGGGTGCTGAATACGTTTGCGTATACGTGCAGCTTTTCAGTGGTGGCGGCGCTGGCGGGGGCGGAGACGGTGAGCGTGGATCTCTCGCGCAAGTCGCTGGATCGTGGCAGGGAGAATTTGAAGCTGAATGGGATTGCTGAGAGCAAGCATAGCTTCATTGCGGATGACACGATGGAGCTACTGGCGCAGCTGGCGGCCAAGGGGGAGAAGTTTGATGCGATCATTCTGGATCCGCCGACTTTTTCCCGCAGCAAGAGCGGGCGGCGCTGGCAGGTGGAGGATCACTTTGAAGATCTCGTGAATGCGGCGCTGGAAGTGGCGGCACCGAAGTGTGCGATCCTGCTTTCGACGAACTGCACGAAGCTGGACCCGAACTCGATGGAGCGGCGGGCGCGGTGGTGCGCGAAGATCAAGCGGCGTGCTGCGGAGTATATGAGCCTCGGTGTGCCGGTGGATTTCCCGGCGGGGCATGGGGCGAGCACGCTGTGGATGATGGTGCGATGAGGGGGCCTAGGAAAATGAGCCGAAGAGGGGCCAAGCTGTGCAGAAACAGGGCGGAAAAATTTTACCGAAGTTCTGATTTTGATTTGGCCTAACGGAGCGCCTTTAACTTTGGGGCGAGGACTTTGGCGATGGCGGTGTTTCCTGAGGCATCGGGGTGGACACCGTCTTTGAGGAGAGATGGGGCGGGCACGATGCCGAAGAGCGTGACGAACTGGCAGCGGGTCTCGGTGGCGAGGTTTTTGAAGGCAATGTTGAGTTCGCGGAGTTTTGTCTCGCGTTCGTTGGCGATGGGCTTGGTGGGGCCGAGGGCGGCTTTGTTGATGTTGGAGGGGCCGATGAGGAGAACGGGGAGACTGGGGCCGTAGGCGGTGCGAGCTTTGGCGATCATGGCGCGGAGATTGGCGACGGCTTTGGGGACGCACTGCGGGGTGATGTCGCGGGAGTCGTTCATGCCAAGGGCGATGGCGAGGGCGTCCGCGTGGGGATGGCGTGTGAGCATGGCATCGAACTCGGTGAGCGAGTTTGTGGGGCGGCCGCCTTTGCCTTCATTGACCAAGGTGAGGGCGGCGGAGAACTGGCGCTGAACCTGGGTGAGCCAGAGCTGGTCTTTTTGAGACTGTGGCAGGGCGCCGCCGGCGGTGATGGAATCGCCGAAGATGATGACGGTGCGCGGCGAAGAAGTGCTTTGAGCGAAGGCGCTCAGAGCGAGGGCGAGGAAGATGAGAAGGAGACGCGGCATGAGATGGGTGTGGCGGAAGCGTGAGGGATCAGGATGATTCCACTCCTGGTGAGTATGGCGAGGGCCGATGGCGGAATACTGAGAGGCAGCAGCGGAGTGCTGCGGGCATGGCAGCGCTGAGCACCTGCGGAAGGTTGAAGGGGCTGATCCGCACAGCTTACGCGGCCTGCTGCGGGGTAGCGAGGGCGATGTAGTCGGGGCGGTCCGAAGCGTCGCGGTAGGTGTGTTTTTTGACCGCCCTGCCATGATGCAGGAGAAAGGCGCCGGGAAGCTGGAGGGGATCTCCTTTGATTTTGCCGGGGAAATGGCCTGCCAAGGTGGATTTGATCCAAGCTGTGAGAACGCGAAGGCCGATGAGCTGCATGAGGCGGCCGCGTTTGAGGCCGAGGCCTTTGTAGAGGGCGCATTGAGGATCTTCCACGGCGGGAACATCTGCCAGACCGTAGCGTGCGGCAAAGGTGGCGAAACCTTCGGGGGTGCTCATGTGGCCGAGGACGATGCGCGTGCCAGAGGCTTCGATCTGGCGGCGCAGGCGTGCGATGTCTGACATGGCATTGCGGCAGAAGGTGCAGCCTTCATGGCGGAGGAGCACGAGGAGGACTGGCGTTTTTTCAGAGAGCTCCGCGAGCGATTCGCCGGTGCTGGTGCGTGTGCGGGCCAGCAGCGAAGAGATGGCGGAAGGGGTGCTCATGGAATGGATGATGCGGGCCTGCCGCCTGTGGCGGATGTCATCTCACTTTCCGTCTGACTTTTTCTCCGCGGGTTTTGCCGCGAGAGGTTTGGCAGCGGGCTTGGGGCCTGAGAAAGGGATGAAATTTTGGCCGCCGGACCAGCGGTCCGCCTTGGTCTTGAAGGGGCGGGGGGCGCGGTTGTTGATCTTCTGACTTTTCATGGGGTGCGATATATTTAAAAAAGGGCGGTTTGCAAAGGGGGCTTTCTTGAAGAGATGGCCGGGCCGTGCATAGCTTCGCCCATGGCACTCCCCTACCCTACTCTCATTCCTGGACTCCGCAGCCCGTACGATCAGGTGAAGGGGCTGGTGTATTTCGGCCGGATGCTGGACAAGATCCGGCTGAACGCGGCGGGCACGCTGCCGGAAGGCTGGCAGCCAATGCGTGGCAATGCAAAAGGGAGCTTTGACTGGCGCTGCTGCGAGTTTTTGAAGGTCGACTATGCGACGCTGGAAGCTGAAACGCTGAAGGGTGGCAGTGATGAAGAAATGCTGGCGTGGGCGTATGCGAACGGAAGACAGTCGACGGAACAGGAAATCGAGGTGTGGAATGGATTCATGACGAAACGCGGCTGGCGCGATGCGGGAACGCAGCGGCTGAATGAACGGCTGGAGGAGATCGGGCTGCCGGCAGGGACGGTGCAGACGATGTTTGAGTACATCGAGATCGATGAGGGACGGCTGAAACCGGAAGCAAAATGAGGCGGCGTCAGGAGGCGATACCTGGCTGAATAATCTGCAGCACGGACTTGCCATGCCCGGTGCCGGAGGAAGCATGGTCGCCATGCGCGACGCACGTGCTCCAGAGGATAAGTGCCGGCTATGTACGCATGCAGCTCTCCAACGTCCAACCGTCTGCCGATTTCCGCGAGCTGTGCGCCATCTGAACGGACGAGCATGAAGGCCCCGTGCACGCGTGGCTCGATGGAGGCTGAGCTGGAAGAGGCGATGGTGACGAGACGGCCGCCGGGCCTCAGCACGCCCCAGGAACGGGCAAGGGTTTCTCCGCCGACGGTGTCGAAGACAACATCGACATGGCTGATGACGTTTTCAAAGCGGGTGCTGCGATAGTCGATGATCTCATGAGCGCCGAGCGACTGGAGGAAGGGCTGGCTGGCAGCGGAGGCGGTGACGGTGACATGCGCGCCGTGATGCCTGGCCAGTTGCACAGCAAACAGGCCAACACCTCCGGCGGCACCGTGAATGAGAACGCGGTCGCCACGCTGGAGGGTGGCTTTTTCAAAGAGGGCCTGCCAGGCGGTGAGGGCGGAGATGGGGACTGCGGAGGCGTGAGCGTGGTCGAGGGATGCGGGCTTGTGTGCGAGCATGGTCGCGGGTGCGACGACGTATTCGGCCTGGGCACCATTGGTGAACCAGTCATTGAGGCCAAAGACGGCGTCTCCGACCTGAAAGCCCGCGACGTCTGCGCCGAGGGATGCGATGACGCCGGAGAACTCGTGACCGAGAACGATGGGAAACGGACGCGCGGCTCCGGATGCGAGGTGGAAAGTGGGATACCAGTCGAGCTCGCTCGGGGTGATGGCGGTGGCGTGAACTTTGACCAGCACCTCTCCGGCCTTCGGAGAGGGATTGGCCAGAGTGCCGAGGATCAAAGCTTCAGCGCGGGCCTGGCGGGTGAGATAGGCAGCTTTCATGATGCATGACCTCAGAGTTCGCGGTGAAGGACTGGCACTTAGGCGGCGAAGCCACCGTCAATGGTGAGGCTGGAGCCTGTGACGAAGCCGGCTTCTGGGCTGGCGAGGTAGGAGACCATGGCGGCGATCTCATCGATGTGGCCGTAGCGTGGCAGGGCCATGAGGCCTTTGAGGGTTTCAGCAAAGGGGCCGCTGGCGGGATTCATGTCGGTGTCCACAGGGCCGGGCTGGACGTTGTTGATGGTGATGCCGCGGGGGCCGAGGTCACGGGCAAGGCCTTTGACGAGGCCTACGAGCGCGGACTTGCTCATGGCATAGACACCGCCGCCAGCGAAGGGCATGCGGTCGGCATTGGTGCTGCCGATATTGATGATACGGCCGCCTTCCTTCATGTGCTTTGCGGCTTCCTGCGCAGCAACGAAGACGGAGCGGACATTGATGGCGACGGAACGGTCGAAGTCGGCCAGGGTAAACTGCTCAAGCGGTGCGACGGAGAGGTAGCCTGCATTGTTTACCAGGATGTCGATGCCGCCGAAGGTTTTGACGGTTTGAGCGACGGCCTGGACGGTGGCCTCGGCATCGGTGGCATCTGCCTTGATGGCGAAAGCCTTGCCGCCCGCCGATTTGATGGACTGGACGACTTCCTCGGCCTTTTCAGGAGAGGAGCTGTAGGTGATGGCCACGGCGGCACCTTCGGAGGCAAGACGATGAGCAATGGCCGCGCCGATGCCACGGGAAGCGCCGGTGACGAGTGCTGTTTTGCCTGCCAGTTTGAGGTTGTTGTTCGTATTCATGATGTTTGTTTCTCCTGCGTGTTTTGTGTTTGGTTTGAAGGTGTGTGATGAACTCTTCGTCCATCTGGCGACAGTGATAATGCGGGCTGCTCATTCCGCCCAATACCGCGTTCCTTGCGCAGCCATGCTTTTCAGGCATGATGGAATTCATCCATGGAATTGCGACATCTCAGATATTTTGCAGCGGTGGCCGAGGTGATGAACTTCACCAAGGCCGCAGCAAGGCTGCGTGTGGCGCAGCCCTCCCTGAGCAGGCAGGTGCAGGACCTGGAGGATGAGATAGGAGTGGACCTGCTGAAGCGCAGCCCGCGCGGGGTGACGCTGACGGCGGAGGGGAAGCTCTTTCTGGCAGAAACGCTGGAGACGCTGAAGCGGGTGGATGAATCTGTGGAGAAGGTGCGAGCGCTGGCACGCGGCGAGTATGGCGAACTGCACATCGGTTATGCGCCCTCGCCTACCGTGGAGGTTTTGCCGCGGGCGCTGGCGGCCTTTCGCTACGCAGCGCCGGGAGTGAAGGTGGTGCTGCATGACCTGGCCGGAGATGAACTTTGTGAAGGACTGCACCGAGGCACGCTGGAGATCGCGGTGATGATCCAGCCGAGCGCGGAGTCTGGCGCGGGCCTGAAATTTGAAGAGCTGAAGCGGTATCCGTACTATGTGGCGATGGCGCCAGGGCATGCGCTGTCGAAGCTCAAAAGCGTGACGGTGGAGCGAGTGGCCGCAGAGCCGCTGGTGGGTCTGCGCCGTCTGGATTACTCGGAGTATTATCGGATACTGGACGGCATCTTCGCTCCTCATCGAGTGCGCCCGCACATCGCGGTGGAGTGCGATGGCGCGAGTTCACTGATCGCCGAGATCGAGGTGGGCCGAGGCATTGGTGTGGTGAGCGAAGTTTTTCAGCGGGTGGCGGGCAAGCGGCTGGTGTACCGGCGTATTTCCAACTCGGACGCAGTCCAGCGAGTGGGCATCGTCCATGCTCAAAAAGGGGATGTGACGCCTGCGGGTGAGAAGTTCTGCGAGATCTTGAGGAAGATCTCGGCGAAGGCGGAGGGTAGGACGAAGAGAGCTTGATCGTGTGCTGGTGATGCCGGGAACGGAGACGAGGGCGCGACGGACGGTTGCGAAGAGTGTGAGTCTCCCCTCACCCCAGCCCTCTCCCCGGAGAGAAAATTTGATGTTATCGGTTTTTAGGGGCGGGGAGAGGGAGAGCGGCGTTGCTCCCTAGCTAACTAAGTCAGTCGGATACGCAATGATTTAAGTGTTATGGAACGGAGAGCTCTTTTTCCGTAGAAACAGGGGTGCTTTGCTACTCGGAACTGACTATTGATCACGCCACCGCGATGACGGCGCTTTGCACGGTGGGTGGCAGGGGGTGGAGTGAGGACTCGCGGAAGCCGGCGTCGGTGAGCATCTGCTGATACTCGGAGAAGGTGTAGGCATCGCCCTCCGGGGTGGTGCCGAGCATGACGAGGCTGAAGCTGGCGGCGGGTGGAGGAGTGACGCGGTCTTCATTGGGCACGAACTCCACGATGACGACCTTGCCGCCGGGACGCAGTGCGGCATGGACGCGCTGGAGGAAGCGGGTGCATTCTTCGATATTGAAGTGATGGAGGAAATTGGGGACGAGAACGGCGTCGTAGTCGCTGCCGAGATCGACGGTGAAGGCGTCCCCGGTGATGGTGCTGAAGCGGTCGGCGAGGCCTGCGGCGGTGGCGTTTTCTGTAGTGACCTGGAGCACGGCCTCCCAATCGAGAGCGACGAGGTGGGTGCGTGGATTTTTCTGCGCCACGGCAATGCCGTAGGCGCCGTGACTGGCGGAGATGTCGAGGATGCGGGTGTCGCGTGAGGGATCGAGCGAGAGGAGGTCCGCAGTGCCCTGCGAGGTGGGGATCATCATGGGGCCCATGGCGCGGGCGAATTCGATCCAGGCGGGATGATCGGGCGCGGTGGTGCCCTGCTCTGTGGTGTGGAGGCGGCCGCGGCGGATGGTGGAGGCGAGATCGGAGAAGGCTTCGGTGAGACCGGGGGCGAGGAGGAACTTTACCGCAGCACCGAAGTAGGCGGGGGATTTTTGATCGAGGAAGGCGGCGGAGGAAGGCGTGAGGGCGTAGCGAGAGTCCTCCTTGGTGAGGAAGCCGAGGATGGTGAGATTGTCCGCGAGGATGCGGATGCCGCGCTCGGGACACTGGCAGAGCGTGGCAATCTCGGCTGAAGTGGCGGGGGTGCTGCCGATGGCGGTGAAGAGGCTGAGATCGATGGCGGCTTTCAGGGCGGCGGATTTCTGAAAAGCATTGATCGTTTCGAAGAAAAGCTGAGGTGAGGGAGCCGTGGGGGTGGTTGGGTCGGACATGAGGGGAGGAGTAGACGAAAGGGGACGGGAACGCCACCCTATTGAGGCGTGAAGAAGCGGCGGGGACGAATGGATTTGGGGAGGTGGAGAGACGACAGAGGCTCTTGGTGAAGAGGGTGTGCTGTTTTTTGACAATGGGAATGGCCTGGGGTGGAAAGAGCGGAGGAACAGGTGCTGCGGGTTCGGCTGCACAGCGCCGAAGGGAAATCCGTGCGGCTAGGGCGCTTTGGAAGGGAGCGGCGGGTGAGATTGGCTCGCTCGCGAGGAAACGAGGGACGAGCGTTTGGCGAGCTGGATGTTACTCGAAGCTGAGCGGAACAGCCAAAGGCCATTCGGAGTCCAAGCACGCCGCCGAAGCGAAACCGGCTAAATAAAGTTTTAGTAGCTGCGAGGGCAATGCGGGCGCACATCTTTAAGAAGGCGTGGCGGGATCATTCTCAGCGCCTGTGCTTCGTTTTAACCACGCAGTTCCGCGTTCTCCTTTCACGTCATTATGGAATCAACCGCCCCAGCCAGCCAGAGCAAGAAGGCCACCAGCCGCCACGTCGCGTGGTGCTTTCTGCCGCATGCGCTGTTTGTGCTGCTGGCGCTGGGTGTGTGGGGCGGCGGATTGTGGTTGCTGCTGCCAATTGTCTTTTTGCAGGTGGTGCTGCCTGCGCTGGACTGGGTGACGGGCTGGCAGGATGACGGGCAGTACCAGAAGAGCGACTTCTCCGCAGGACAACTGGCGCTGCTCCACTGGAACACGCGGCTGTATGCGATCTTTTACATGGCCTCGGTGGTGTGGCTGGCGATGCATCTGGAGCGCTTCAATGCGATGGAAATTGGGATGCTGGTGGCGGCCGCCAGCTTGCTGGGCGGGATTGGCTTTGGGGCGGCGCATGAGCTGCTGCATGGGAAGGAAGACCTGGACCAGATGGTGCAGAGGGCGCTGACGACGTTTTTGTTTTATCCGCATTACAAGCTGATTCACATTCGCAGCCATCATGTGCATGCGGGGACTGAAAACGATGAAAACACCGCGTGGCTGAACGAGAACATCTACACGTACATCCTGCGCACGATTCCCGGGAGCATGATCCGGTGCTGGCAGATGGAGGCGAGACGATGCAGCGGGAACGGGCTGCTGAAGAACCAGATGTTCATCTATGCGCTGGGACAAGCGGCGCTGCTGCTGGGGCTGTTTTTGCTGTCAGGCCCGAACGGGCTGCTGTTTTATCTGGCTCACATCCTGGGGGCGCACATCGTGCTGGAGTCGGTGAACTACATCCAGCACTACGGGCTGATGCGGGAGAAGCATGACGGGGAATATGAGAAGACGGGAGCGGAGCACTCGTGGGACACCTACCACTTTTTCTCCAGCTATGTGACGTATCGGGTGGGGCACCATTCGTACCATCACATCGCGGTGAAGCCGTATTATCTGCTGACGCCTGAGCCTACGGCACCGAAGCTGCCGGTGGGGTATTTTTGGGCGATCGCGATGGTGCTGCTGCCGCCGTGGTGGAAGAGCGTGATCAATCCGAAGCTGAAGGTGGCGGCCGCGCCGGGCGTTTAACTGACCACCTTCTTGACAAAGCAGGCCTTCAGGCCAATCGCGATGCCGTCCATCTTGCAGGAGATCTCGTGGTCGCCGTCCACCAGACGAATGGGCTTTGATTTGGTGCCGACTTTGAGCACTTCGTTGGTTCCTTTGAGCTTCAGGTCTTTGATCATCGCCACGATATCGCCGTCTGCGAGCACGGCACCGTAGGCGTCTTTCACGACGCGTCCGGCTTCCGGCTCGTCTGGTGCGGCCTCCTTAGGCCACTCGTGACCGCAGGTCATGCATTCGAAGCGGTCGGCGTGGTCCAGGACATCATTCATCTCGCACAGCGGGCAGGCAGGTTGGCTCATAGACAACGAGCAGACACTTCGCGGTCATGAAACTCAAGCTGGGACTGCATTACGACAATTTCCGCGCATGAACTCGCAGGATGCTCTTGCTGCATCGCGGGCGATGTGAAAATCGACCTTTTGCGAATCTCCGAGCTGCTGGGTGCTGATTTGGTCAGTGACTTGCTAAGTGTGGTGGGAATTGGACGTGGATCAAGGGGATGAGGGGGCGCTGATCGACAGACAGGAGTGTCTGTCGCCCTGCAAAAAAAGAGGCCGCTTTGCAGCGGCCTCTTCGTGGGGGTTTGGGAGTTTTGGGAGCGATGGAGCTTAGGCGGCAGGAGCGGCTGCGCCTTCGGCTTCGGCCTTGGCGGCGGCGTCCTTTTCCTTCATGGCGGCCTTGCGGCTCATCTTGATGCGGCCCTTGTCGTCGATGCCAATGCACTTGGCGGTGACGATGTCGCCGGTCTTGACGACGTCTTCGGTCTTGTTGACGCGGAAGTCGGCGAGCTCACTGATGTGGATGAGGCCATCCTTCTTGCCACCGAGGTTCATGAAGGCACCGAAGTTCGTGGTGCTGACGACTTTGCCTGTGTAGGTCTTGCCGACTTCGATCTCCTGGGAGGTGCCGCTGATCATCTCGACGGCGCGGTCGAGGCTTTCCTTGCGGGAAGCGTAGATGTACACGGTGCCGTCGTCTTCGATGCTGATCTCGGCGCCGGACTCGGCCTGGATGCCCTTGATGTTCTTGCCGCCAGGACCGATGAGCTCACCGATCTTGTCAGGGTTGATCTTCACGATCTCGATGCGCGGAGCATACGGGCTGAGAGGCTTCACTTCAGCGATGGCGGAAGCCATGGCGGAGAGCACCTGGGTGCGGCCTTCCTTGGCCTTGACGATGGCTTCTTCGAGGATGCTCAGAGGAATGCCGGGAAGCTTGAGGTCAAGCTGGTAGCCGGTGACGCCTTCGGAGGTGCCGCAAAGCTTGAAGTCCATGTCGCCGAAGTGGTCTTCGCTGCCGATGATGTCGAGCATCGTGAGGTAGCGCTTCATGTTGTCGCCTTCGAACTCGGTGACAAGGCCGACGCTGATACCACCCACAGGGCGCTTGATCGGCACGCCTGCATCGAGGAGGGCCATGACGCCGGAGCACACGGAGGCCATGGAGGTGGAGCCGTTGGACTCCATGACTTCACTGCTCACGCGGATGGCGTAGGGGAAGGTTTCCTTCGGCGGAATGACAGGCTCAATGGAGCGCTCTGCGAGGGCACCGTGGCCGATTTCGCGACGGTTCTGACCACCGAAGCGGCCGGTCTCACCGACGGAGAACGGAGGGAAGTTGTAGTGAAGGATGAAGCGCTTGGAGTCCGGGCCACCTGCGTAGGTGTCCATTTCCTGGGCTTCGTCCGCAGGGGCCAGGGTGGCGATGGAGAGAGCCATCGTTTCGCCACGGGTGAAGCTGGCGGAACCGTGGGTGCGGGGAAGCACGGAGGCTTCGCCGGAAAGCTGGCGGAGCTGGTCGATGCCGCGGCCGTCGCAACGGTTCTTCTTGTCGAGGATGGAGATGCGGAAGGCTTTCTTCTGCAGGTAGTCGAAGGCCTGGCTGATTTCGAAGCCGGTGGCTTCGGGGAACTTGGCCTTGATGGCGGCCTCGACTTCATCCTTGAGAGCACCGACGGCTTTGCCACGGGCCACCTTGGAGGGAGTGTAGAGAGCGCCTTCAATGCGGTCGCCAGCAACGGCGTAGGCGATTTCGAGGAGCTCGTCCTTCACCAGCATGAGGGGAACTTCGCGCTTGGTCTTGCCGGCGAGCTTGGTCAGCTCTTCCTGGGCGGCGACGATCTTGGCGACTTCGCCCTGGGCGAAGTGGAGGGCTTTGACGAACTCGGCTTCAGGGAGTTCGTTGGCGGCACCTTCGATCATGATGACGTCGGTCTTGTTGCCGACGTACACGAGGTCGAGGTCGCTGTCGAGACGCTGATCCTGGGTGGGATTGATGACGAACTCGCCATTGATGCGGCCGATGCGGACGGCACCGACGGGACCTGCGAACGGGATGTCCGACACGCAAAGAGCGGCGGAGGCGCCGTTCATGGCGCAGATATCCGGATCGTTTTCGCCGTCTGCGCTAAGCAGGATGGCGACGACCTGGGTGTCGTAGTAATAGCCTTTCGGGAAGAGGGGACGCAGAGGGCGGTCCGTCATGCGGCAGGTGAGGATTTCTTTTTCCGTGGGGCGGCCTTCGCGCTTGAAGTAGCCACCAGGGAAGCGGCCTGCAGCGGAGGCTTTTTCCTTGTACTCAACGGAGAGGGGGAAGAAGTCCTGGCCGTCTTTCACTTTCGTGGCGGAGACGGCGGTGACGAGGACGATGGTGTCGCCCATGCGGACGGTGACGGCGCCGTCAGCGAGCTTGGCAAACTTGCCGGTTTCGATTTCGAGGGTTCCAGCACCGAGCTGGACTTTTTGTGTATGGATGGCCATAGGTTGGCTTGTGTTGTTTGTTTGGTTTGGGTGAAAAAATAGACTCCAGGCTTCAGCCCGGCGGCAATGCGCGGACGCGCATCAAGCAGCATGAAAAGAATCGGCAGGTGCCGACATGCGTGGAAAAAGCCAGAAACAGAAAAAGGGGCGATGCACGTGGCATCACCCCTTCGCGAAATTCTGTTAGCGGCGGAGACCGAGGCTCTTGAGGAGCTTCTGGTAGCGCTCGTTGGCGGTCAGCTTGAGGTAATCAAGCAGCTTGCGACGACGCGCGACCATCTGAAGCAGGCCGCGACGTGTGGAATGGTCTTTCTCATGCGCGGCGAGGTGCTGCGTGAGATCGTTGATTCGCTTCGTCAAGAGGGCCACCTGGACGTCGGCGCTGCCGGTGTCTTTTTCGTGGATCTTGAAGGAGGTGGAATCGATGGTGGTTGCTTCGCTCATGGTTCGTTTGAATGGCCGGACAACTTGTCAGGCGGGGGTGTGTTCTGGGATGTGGGGCCGCGAAGGAACCATAAAGGCTGTTTTTGGCAAGGGGAAGTTTAGGGGAGTTTGCGGTTGTTGGCAGTGGTTTGCGATTGTTTGCGGTGGTTGGCCGGAGGGGGAGTTTACGGTTGTTTACTGTGGTTGACGATTGTTGACGGTGGCTGGCCGGAGACGAAAGGGCGGCGGCGGGGCGTTTCTTTGAAATTCCATAATTTGGGGCGGGGACTTGCCAGGGGGGGGATTTGGATGCACTGAAGGCCCCCTTCCCTACCTTTTATGTCACGTACGTACAAACTCGCAGTCCTTCCCGGAGATGGCATCGGCCCTGAAGTCATGGCCGAGGCGCTCAAAGTTCTTGATGCCGTTGCGGCCCGTTCGGGTCTTTCTTTCAGCTACAATCACCAGCTGGTGGGTGGTGCGGCGATCGATGCGGTGGGCAAGGCGCTGCCGGCGGAAACGGTGGCTGCGTGCGAGGCCAGCGATGCGATTTTGTTTGGCTCCGTGGGTGGACCGAAGTGGGAGAAGCTGCCGCCGAACGAGCAGCCGGAACGCGGCGCGCTGCTGCCGCTGCGCAAGCACTTTGGCCTGTTTGCGAATCTGCGCCCTGGGATCTGCTATCCGGCGCTGACCTCCTCCTCGCCGATCCGTGCAGATCTGGTGGAAGGTGGTTTTGATGTGCTGTGCGTGCGTGAACTGACGGGTGGCATGTACTTCGGCCAGCCGAAGAGCCGCACGACGCTGCCGGATGGCGACATCGAGGTGATCGACACGATGGTTTATAAGAAGAGCGAGATCGTGCGGATCGCGCATGTGGCCTTCAAGGCTGCGCAACTGCGCCGCAAGCATGTGACGAGCGTGGACAAGGCGAATGTGCTGACCAACTCCGTGCTGTGGCGCGAGACGATGGTGGAAGTGGCGAAGGAATATCCGGATGTGACGCTGGCGCACCTGTATGTGGACAATGCGGCGATGCAGCTGATCAAGGCGCCGCGCAGCTTTGACGTGCTGGTGACGGAGAACCTGTTTGGCGACATCCTAAGCGATGAGATGGCGATGATCGCGGGATCGCTTGGCATGCTGGCGAGCGCGAGCCTGGGCAAGCCGAAGGGCGACGGGCTCTATTTCGGTCTGTTTGAGCCTTCGGGCGGCACGGCTCCAGATATCGCGGGCATGGGCATCGCGAATCCGATCGCGCAGATTCTTTCGGTGGCGCTGCTGCTGCGGTTTGCGCTGGGCCTGGAAAAGGAAGCGGCGAGCATTGAGTCGGCGGTGAAGAAGGTGATCGACGACGGGTTGCGGACCGGAGACATCTTCAGCGGGGCTCCTGGCACGAAGAAGGTGAACACGAAGGAGATCGGCGAGGCGATTATCGCGGCGTTGTAACAGCTTTACCCGCCGAAGAATTCCGGCCGAATGTCACGGGAGGAATGCAGAATGCGGATCACTTCGATACCGGTCTCACCAAGAGACCGGTAGAAGATAATGTAGTCCTTAAGCGGCGAGCTACGAAGTTGTGCGGCGAGTTCAGGTCGAGAACGTCCGAGGCCGTTATGGGACGCGAGATGAACCATGCGTTCATTGAGCCTGCGAATCCAACGATCCGCGCGCCATTCGCTGTCCTGGGCGATGTAGCCCCAGATTTCCTCCAAATCGAGAATGCTCTGAGGTGAGCGGTTGACCTGCGGTGCCATTTACATGGAGGTGGCTTGAGCCTGCTTTCGCCGGGATTTCATTTCAGCCAGGAATTTATCCACATCAAAATCCGTCACTGCCTCACCTCGTTCGATTTGATCAATCCCAACCTGGATGTCTCTGCGCAGGCGCTCCAGCTTGATGCGGTCAAGCTCGTGCTGGTCACGGAACAAATAGAGTGCCTGAGCGACAAGTTCATTTGGACCGGCAAAATCACCGGCATCGACCGACGTCCTGATGAATTCTCCCAATTCCACAGGCACATTGACAGCAAGCTGAGTCATGAACCGAGGATACCCGATCCATGGTCAGGGTCAAGGCACAGCCATGACGTCTCGATCACCTCAACCATTCACCACGTTCACCGGCTTGCCTGCGAGGAAGGCTTGCAGATTGGCGGCGGTGATGTCGATGAGGCGGAAGCGGGACTCGCGGCTGGCCCAGGCGACGTGGGGAGTGACGAGGCAGTTTTTGGCGGTGAGGAGAGGGTTGTCGGCTTTGGCGGGTTCGACGGAAAGGACGTCGAGGCCGGCGGCGGCGATGCGGCCTTCGTTGAGGGCTTTGGCGAGGGCGGGTTCATCAACGAGGGGGCCGCGACCGGTATTGATGATCATGGCGGTGGGCTTCATCAAATTGAGGGTGCGTTCGCCGACGAGGTGCTTGGTGGCATCGGTGAGGGGGCAGTGGAGACTGATGACGTCGGACTGGCGGAAGATGTCGTCGATCTCGGCGGCGGTGACGCCGGCGGGTGGGGGTTCTTTCCAAGTGCGCTTGGAGGCGAGGACTTTCATGCCAAAGGCGACGGCGATGCGGGCGACGGCGCTGCCGATTTCGCCATAACCGATGATGCCGAGGGTGCGGCCAGAGAGCTCGATGATGGGGTGGTCGTAGTAGCAGAAGTCGGGGCACTTCACCCAGCCGCCGTCGGCGACGCTCTGCGCGGCGTGGCCGACGTGGTTGGTCATTTCCAGCATGAGGGCGATGACGTGCTGCGCGACTGCGGGTGTGCTGTAACCGGGGACATTGGTGACGATGATGCCACGCTCTTTGGCGGCGACGACATCGACCACATTGAAGCCGGTGGCGGTGACACCGATGTATTTGAGATCGGGAAGCGCGGCGATGATTTCGCGGGTGAGAGGGGCTTTATTCGTGATGACGATCTCGGCGCCGGCGCAACGGGCCACGGTTTGATCGAGCGGGGTGCGAGGGTGCACTTCACACGGGGCGATGGCTTCGAGAGGCTGCCAGGAGAGGTCGCCGGGATTTGCGGTGTGGGCGTCGAGGAGAACGATTTTCATGGGGGCCGCACCCTATGGCGACGAATTGGCCGCACTCCACTCAAATTCGACGCAGCAAGATGCCACCGAGCAGCATGCCAAGGGCGCTCCAAGCAAACCAGTGGCCAACGGGCTGAAGCTGTTTTGCAGGCGAGAGTCCAGCTGTGAGAGTGGTGGAGTCGTATTTCGCGAGGGCGGCAAGGCTTTCGGGGGTCTTGCCATTGAGGCGGTATTCGGCGGGATAGGGGGCGTGGTAGTGCTTCACCTCGAGCTTGTCGTGGTCGCGGTCATGCATGCGGAGGCTGAGGTGCTTGCGGGTGCCGATGGGGATGCGGGCCTCGTAGCGGCCGAGGCCGGTTTCGCGGATGGTGACGTCCTGGGTATTGCCGTTTTCGTCGAGGGACTGTGCGGCCCAATGGATGCCGGAGACGGGTGCGCCATCGTCGCCACGGCGGTCGATTTTCATGACCCAGGCGCCATCGCGGATTTCGCCGCGGGATTCCATGCCTTCGACGTCTGCCTTGCGCAAGGCGCCACGCAGCACCTGGGCCCAGAAGCGGCCGCAGCCGTCCCAGGCGAGCCATTCGCCGCCCCAGACTTCGGTGAGATCGCCGGTGTAAGCGAGGCCGATGCCGAGACCGAAGCGACCGACGGCGAGGAGGGGATCGCCATTCTCGGCACCGAGGAGAACCTGGGCGGCGGGCTTGGCCTCTGTCATGACATAGCCGAGCACGACGGGGAGGCCTTCGGCTTCGTAACCGGCGAGCATGGGGTGCTCGGTGATGCCGATGTGGGTGAAGACGCCTTCCTGCACGGCGCTCTTGGAGGCCTGCGTGGTTTCCTTGGTGAAGATCTGCGGGAGGGTGGCGGGGTCGTTGCTTTCGTAATAGCGCCCCTTCCCTGCTTCAGCGATCTGCGCGAGGAGTTCGCGGGCAGCGCCATCGCCGAGGCCGACAGTGGAGACGGTGACGCCGCCATCGACGAGCTGCTGCACGAGGCCCATGTGATCGGCCTCCTGGGTCTGGCCGTCCGTGAGGCAGATCATGTGTTTCACCTTGGCGGTGGTGCGGTCCAGCATGTCTTTGGCAGCGACCATGCCGGTGTACATGAAGGTGCCGCCGCCTTCCGCGATGGAATCGATGGAGGCCTGGATGGTGCCCTGCTGCGAGGCGGGGGTCATTTCGCAGACGATCTGTGCATCGCCGTCAAAGGCGACGACGGCGATCTGATCCTGGGGGCCGAGGAGCTCGGCGGCGCTCTTCGCGGCCTGGCGTGCCATTTGGATCGGCAGGCCGGACATGGAGCCGCTTTTGTCGATAACGAGCGCCATCGCGAGAGAAGGTTTCTCTTTTTCTTTTTCGAAGCGAGAGACGAGCGGGAGGACTTCTTCGACGGGGGATTTGTAGTAGCCGCCGAGACCGAAGCTGTTTTCGCTGCCGGTCATGACGAGGCCGCCGCCGAAGTCTGAGACGTAGCTGCGCAGCAGGCTCATCTGGCGCGGGGTCATGTCGGTGGCGGACATGTTGGCGAGCACGATGGCATCGAAAGAGAGCATGTCCTCCATGCCTTCGGGCAGGCCGCGTTTGCCGCGGAGATCGACATCGAAATCCTGCTCCTTCAAAGCGCGGATGAAGGGGCGCATTTTTTTCTCGTCCTGATGGATGACGAGGATGCGGGGCTTGCCACGGACGGTGATGGTGGTGGTGGCCTGGTTGTTGATGGGAAAGTGATCCCGCTCGGGGACGATCTCGGCGCTCCAGACGCTGGGGCCTGGAGTGGTCATTTCGGTGTCGAACCAGACCTTGGCGTCTTCGCCGGGTTTCAGGGCGACGGTTTTTTCCTGAACGGCCACGCCTTTGTTGAGGAGGCGCACGCGGGTGTTCATGGGCTGATTGGCGATGACGCGAGCGGTGAGGCGCAGGACTTCGCCATGGAAGGCGAAGGGGGAGGTGCTTTCGAGACTGACGAGAGCGGCCTCGGGTTCGCTGAGGGTTTTGAGGGTGGCGAATTTTACGTCCACGCCTTCGCGCTGGAGTTGTTCGAGTGAGGTGTCCACGCCGTTCTCGGTGTCGATGCCATCGCTGAAGATGATGAGGCGTTTGGCTTTGCCGGCGGGGAAGGCGAGGCGGGCGGCGAGGAGAGAGTCGCCAAGGCGGGTGTGGGAGCGGAAGGCGTCATCGGCGACGCCTTTGGTCCAGTCGTCGAGCATCTTGGTGAAGTCGGGGAGCTTTTTGTCGCGGAGGCCATTGGCCATGGCGAAAAGGGAGTGGGTGTCCTGCGGGCGGAGGGCTTTGACGCCGGCTTCGACTTGTTTGAGAGCGTCTTTGGCGGACTCGAGATCGATGGACTGGGAGACGTCCACGAGGAAAACGACGTGGGCTTCGTCTGACTCTTCGCCTGCATAAGGCTGGCAGAGGGCGAGAGCGAGGAGGATGACGCCGAGGATGCGGAGGGCGAAGGAGGTGGCTTTGAGGCCGGTGGGGCGGTCAACGAGGGAGCGCCAGTAGCCATAACCTGCGACTGAGAGCAGGAGGAGCCAGAGGAGAGGGGTGAAGGTGGTGAAGCTCATGGCTGGCGCACCTCCGGCGTGTTGGGTTGATAACCGGTTTTCGGCGGCATGGGTGTGGCATGCGGCGAGGTAACGCGGAGCACAGATTTCGCGGCGGCGCGGACTCGGTATCGGAATACCGAGCTACAATCCCGAGCGCTGGTGATTGCGGCAAAGCTCATCCGACTTTCCTCCTGTCGTAGAGGATGGACTCACCGACGAGGACGCCGAGGGCGAGGACGAGGAGCCAGTAGCTGGGGGCTTCGCCGCTGGCGATGGGCTTGACGCTTTCTTTGAGGGTGTCGTTTTTCAGCAGGCTTTCTTCGGGTGAGACGAGGGAGGCGCCGAAGGTCCACTCGCCGGTTTCGTGAAAGCCAGTGGTGAGCATGGGGCCGAAGGGTGTGGGATCGGCGCGGCCGGGGACGCGGGCGCTGGAGCCGGTAGCCAGTGTGGCGGGCGGCATGTCCTCACGATGGGTGAGGTGAGCAGCGGCGTTGTGAATGAGAACTGGGAACCAGGCGCTGAGGTAGAACTGGGCGGCGAGGGGATCGAGATTCACGACGCAGACGGTTTGTGCGCCCTGACGCATGAGGTAGATCAGCGGCGGGCCGGATTCATCTGCGACGAGAACGACGGCGCCGGTGGGTGCGGTGATTTGCCGGGCACCGGCAAAGGTCATGGTTTCGGCATCGAGGTAGCGCAGGAGCGGGTGGTCTTTGGCGAGGACTTTGGGCACGGGAGCGGCGATTTCGTCGCCGACTTTGGACCAGACTGTGGATTCGCCGGAGGGCTGGAAGACGACGGTGCTGATGTCCGCGGGGACCTTGCCTTTGCTGAGCATGAGCCGGGCGGCTTTGGCGTCTTCCGCGAGGGCGAGGAGCTGATCGCTGCGCTCAAAGGCGCTGACGGCGTTTTGGAAGAAGAAGGGATCATCTGCCAAAACGCCCACAGGCACGGGCTGGCGCGGAGGGACGTAGAGGAAGGCGGTGTTGTCGCTTTCGAGGGCGTCTTCCATGCCAAGGATGGCTTTCCATGAGCCGGTGGGGGCGTCATCGAGGGTGAGGGTGATGGCGGGATTTTCGCCGGGCTGCAAAGTCACGGGGATGATTTTCACGAGCTTGTTGGAATCGACATGCATGAGGGTGATGTCGGTTTTCACGGGCTCGGTGAAGGAGGAAACGGGCAGGATGAAAAGGCCAAGGCGTGCGGGGCCGCCGGGAACGCTGCGGAGATCGGCACAGGCGATGCCGATGTTTTTGGCGGAGTCGGTGATGCGAAGCACTTCGACATTGGGCAAACGGTCGGGCAGATCGAGGCAACCGTCGGTGATGAGGAGGACGCGGGTGTCCTTCATCCATTCGTCTCCGGGTTGCAGAGCACGCAGGGCTTCGACGCGGGAGGGAAGCTCTGTGGGCTGAATGCCATCAACGGCTTCGAGCAGGGCTTTGCGGTGGCGGGTGGGGTGCTCTAGCACGCGCGTGACTTCCGCGAAGGAGGCGACGGCGGCACGCTGGGTGCCGTTCATGCCGGCGATGAGATCGCGTGCGCGCTTCTTGGCTTTTTCGAGGCGCGTGGTCGTGCCGTCTTTGGCAGACATGGAAGCGGAATGATCGACGACGATGAGGAGGTCTTTGCGCTCATCGCCGGCGAAGTCGGGCTCTGCCAAAGCGAAGGCGATGGCGGCAAAGGCGAGGGCCATGAGGATGAGGGAGAAGACATCGCGCAGACGCTTGAAGAGGGCGGAGGCTTTTTTCTCGGTGAAGATTTTCTGCCAGAGGAAGAAGGCGGTGACCGGCTTTTTGCGCGGGCGCACCTTGAGAAAATAGATGGCGGCCAACGGTGCGAGCGCCGCCAGGGTCCAGAGGAATGCTGGAGCGAGAAGCGTCATGTGACGAGACCTCCGCGACGCAGGAGGTCGGTGATGACAGCTTCAAAGGAAACGTCGGTATTGGTGGAGAGGAAGCCGAGGCCGCGCTTGGCGCAGGTCTGCTTCAGGCCGGTGTTCCATTCGGCGATGGCGTCTTCGTAGAGCTTGGCTTCGCGAGGGGAGATGGTGACGCGTTCGCTGCGGCCGGTCTCGACGCATTCCAGGGTGACGTCCCCTTTCCACTCACAGCGGAGGTCGTTGTCGTCGAGCGTCTGGAGGCAGAAGACTTCGTGCTTGTGCCACTGGAGGCGGCTGAGGCCTTCTTCGTAGCCGCCGGGCAGAAGGAAATCTGAGATGACGCAGACGAGTCCTTTGCGGCGATGGCGTGCTTCAAATTCGCGGGCGCAGGCGTTGAGATCGGTGTTGCCACCGAAGGTTTGCGCGGCTTCCAGAGAGCGGAGAAAGGGGATGACCTGATTGCGACCGCGGCTGGGTTCGAACAGCGGCTGAAGACGATCGGCAAGGCCGTAAACGGCGAGGCGGTCGAGGGTATTGAGGGCGATGTAGCCGAGCGCGGCGGCGAGCTGCTTGGCGTAGGCATGCTTAGAGGCCATCGAAGGGCTGCAATCGACGAGGAGGTAGATGGTGGCGTCTTCCTCCAGTTCGAAGAGCTTGATGAGCAGGGACTCGAACTTGGCGTAAATGCGCCAGTCAATGCTGCGGTAGTCATCGCCAAGCGAGTACTGGGCATAATCGGCGAAGGTGATGCCCGCGCCTTTTTTGGTGCTGCGACGATCCGACTGCAACGAACCACCCAGGATCTTGCGCGCGAGCAAGTAGAGGGATTCGAGGCGGCGGATGAAGGCTGGATCGGTGAGCGTCATGCCTTCACCTTTTCGATCACATCGGCGATGACTTCGTCGGTCTTCACGCCTTCGGCCTCGCCTTCAAAGGAGAGGAGAATGCGATGGCGGAGAGCGGGAGTGGCGGCTTTGGCGATGTCTTCACGGGCGACGTGGTAGCGGCCATCGAGCAGAGCGCGCACGCGGGCGGCGGCGAGGATGGTCTGCGCACCACGCGGCGAGGAGCCGTGGCGCACGTATTTTTTCACGCGGTCGGTGGCGTTGGCATCGGTGGGGTGAGTGGCGCGCACGATCTGGACGAGGTAGTCCTGCACGCTGGCTTCCAGCGGGACTTCGCGCACAACCTGGCCCATCTGCAGGATGTCATCGCCGGTGGCGACGGCATTGATCTCAGGCGTGGTCTTGCCGCCGGTGCGGTTGAGGATTTCGATGAAGTCGCCGTGGCTGGGGACGGGAACGAAGAGCTTGAAGAAGAAGCGGTCGAGCTGGGCTTCGGGAAGCGGGTAGGTGCCGTCCTGCTCAATGGGGTTCTGTGTGGCGAGCACGAAGAAGGGCGAGCCGAGATTGTGCGAAGTGCCGGCGACGGTGACGCGCTTTTCCTGCATGGTTTCGAGCAGGGCGGACTGCGTCTTGGGTGTGGCGCGGTTGATTTCGTCGGCGAGCAGCACGTTGCAAAAGACGGGGCCGGGCTGGAACTCGAAGACTTTCTGGCCAGCGCGCTCGACGAGGATCTGCGTACCCACGATGTCCGCAGGAAGAAGGTCGGGCGTGAACTGGATGCGCTGGAATTTGAGATGAAGCGCCTTGGCCAGTGTGTTCACCAGAGCGGTCTTGCCGAGGCCGGGGACGCCTTCGAGGAGGACGTGACCGCCGCAAATGACAGCACTTAGAACTTGTTCGATGATGTCCTGCTGTCCGACGATGAATTTGGAGACTTCGGCTCGGAGTTTTTCAAAGGTTTCCTTGAAGTGGGTGACGGCGGCGGGAGTTTCGGGCATGAGGATGGAGTGGGGAAAATGACGAAGCGACTTCTCTCTCTCTGAGTCAGCTTTATTTGGCGGCAGGCGTGGTCGTTTCGTTGCCGACCTGCTGGATGCCTTTGAAGTATTCCTTCACGCCTTCTTTGACTTCGGCGGGCACGTCTTCGCGCTGGATGAAGCTTTCGACCTGGCGCTGGAAGGCTTTTTCCTGAAGGGTGGCGGTGCGGGTGGCGCGGCCGGTGCCGCTGTCCGCGGACTCGATGCTGGTGTTGCTGGGGCCGCTGCCCTTCTGACCGGTGAGCTGGTCGCGATTGCCATTGTCCTGGGTGGCGTCGCTTTCGGAGCGGCGGCTCTCGACGGTGCCTGCGCCGGCTTTTTTGCCGCCGGGCTTGGTGCCCATGCACTGGCTGAGGCTCTGGCACTCCTTGTCACACATGAAACCCTGGCATTTGCCGGTGCACTGGCTGAGCGAGAGCAGCTTCTTCATCATGTCGCGCTTGGCGGAGGACTGGCACATGCTCTGGCAGAGGCTTTGCAGGGCCTGGTTGGCCTTGTTCTGGCAGGCCTGGCACTGGCTTTGATTCTGATTGGGATTCTGCTGCTGCTGCTGAAGCTGCTGCTCCAGATTTTGCACGGCCTGCTCCAGCGCGGTCATCTGCTGGTCCATGCTCTGCTGACCCTGGCTGCCCTGCTGGCCCTGGGCCTGCTGCTGGTTCTGGCCGCTTTGCTGGGAGTTCTGGTTCTGGCTGGACTGGGACTGGTTGCCTTTGCCCTGGTTCCCCTGCTGGCCGGTGCGCTGCTGGAAATTGCGCGCGGCGGAGGCCATGCGCTGGGAGGCGGACTTCAGCTTCGAGAGCTCCTTCTGGGCGTCATCGGGTTTGCGCACATCGGCCTGCAGCTTCATCTGGCGGAGCTGGTCGGCGGCGTGGCGGTAGTTCTGCTCTTCGAGAGATTTGGAAATGGGCTTGAGCTCCGCGGTCTGCTTCATCTCCTGCGCGGCCTTGGCGAGAAGCTGCTCGGTATCGCGCTGGCTCAGCTTCTGGGCGGCTTCCGAGATCTTGCGCTCGAGCTCGGCATACTGGCGCATGGCTTCCTTGCGGTCCTTGGTCTCGCGTAATTCCTTGACCCACTGGCGCCATTCGTCGGGACGGAGGAGCTCCTTTTCGTCATCACTGGCGGATTTGAGGAGTTCCTCGACCTCCTTTTCGAGCTCCTTGTTGATCTCGTCGCTCTTGCGCGAGGTCTCCTCTTCGAGGGCGAGACGCTCCATGACGATGGGGGAGTTCTTTTTGAAGCCCATGACGAAGCAGGCGATCAGGAGCACGCTGGCGATGGTGAGCATGCGGCGCGGCCACTGAACCGGGATGCTGCGCGGCGAGAGCTCCTGCACACGCACGGCGGTGGCCTCCGCCTGCAGAGCAATGAAGTCGCCTTCACGATGCTCGTCGCTGAACCCGAGGTGGGAGCTGATGGCGTCCTTGAGGTCAAAGTGCTCATCGGCAATGCGGGCGGCCTTGCGCTGGGAGGCACGGCCAAAGACCCAGGCCGCCAAAGCCATGAGCGGAAGGGCGGCAGCCGCCGCAATGTAACCGCTGACCGGGACGGCATAGCCACGCAGCACCCAGACCAGGCACCAGAGGCAGAGCGCGGAGCCGATGAGGAGGAGGGAGGCGCAGAAAGCCCGGACGAGCCAGGCGAGGTCCAGACGGGCTTTGACAGCGGACAGAAACGCGAGGATTCGATCGTGAGCAGGCATGGTGTGCGGAATTGCGGAGGTTTTACCAGAGAGAGACGTGCGGGACAAGACTTTGCTTGGGACTACTTCGAAAGACGTGTGATGGCGGTATCGACGGATTTTTTAACGCCTCCGCCCAAGCGCTTCTCGTCGAGTGTTTTAAGCACCTGCAGAGCCTCTGGTTTTTTTCCAGTGCGCTCGAGGATTTCCGCCTGTTTCACGGCGTAGCCGGCGGCGAGATTGTAATCTTTTTCGTTTCCCTTGCGGGCGTGCTCGAAGGCCAGGGCAAAGAGGGGGACCGCGGCGTCATGTCTGCCATTGGCGACCAGGAGGTCGGCGGCTTCGCTGGCGGTGCGGCCCAGGCGCGGGAGGGCGTCGGCAATCTGGGCGGCCACCGGGGCAAATTCGTCAGGTTTGAAGACGGTGCTTTTCTGCACGATGTCATTGATGAGATTGGGGATGCCCGGGCCTGCGGGGGGATACATGGCGGCGCACCATTCATCACGTGCCACCGCAGCGATGAGGCCGGCGCGCTGCTCCGGCGAGAGGCGCATCTTTTTCTGCGTGCCGGAGAGCTGGCGGATGCAGGTCCACATCTCCCAGCGGTCCTTGAGGCGCTTTTTGAAGTCGCGCCTGTCGTCCTCGCTGAGTCCTTTGCGCCAGGACTCAAAGACGGCGGGCTCATTGCTCACGAGGTGGATGAGCCATTTCTGGGTGATGCAGTCGGCGACGTGCATGTCGCGCAGATCGACGGGGGTTTTGGCAATGACGTGATCGAGGAACGGCAGGGTGGCGCGGACATCGGGCTCACGACCGGCCTCGGATTCGCGGGACCAGAGCCAGCCGCTGACCCAGGAGGGGCCCCAGCCGGTTTCTTTCACCGCCGAGCGCTGGTAGTAGCTCTGGCTGTAGCGGGCGGCCAGGACGCGGTCATAGGCGGCCATGTTTGGCTTCACATCGCCATGGGCGGCCTTCCAGCCCAGAGAGAACTGAAGGGGCTTGAGCTGGCGCCAGTGCTCCCAGGTTTCATCGATGGCGGCGATCGCCTCCACCTTGGTTTTGTCGGCGACTTCATCGACGGCATCGTGGATGATGTCAGCGGCATCGTAGAAGTTGCAGATGATCTCGACGCAGTCCCTGCGCACCTCTTCGTCGGTGAACTTGGTTTCCTTGAAGCGCCTGGCGAGATCCTTGAAGCGGTCCTCGCGGCTCTTGAAGCCAGGAATGGCGGCCTGCTCGGGCTTGATGGGATCTTTGAGGTAGGAGAGGTAGATCTCCCCGAGCAAGGCGAGGCCGGGATCCCCACAGGCGGCTTTGAAGGCCGGGAGATTGTCCACGAGCTCCCTGCTCCAGAGCAGCTCCCGCTGCGGATCGAACAAAAAGCTGCGCCATTCGGCCTTGAAATGCTCGGCGGCGAGCTGCGGCTGGCCGCCGATGATGAGGCTGACAATGCCGGACGGCTCCTTGCTGAGCGCGGCGTGGTGCTGGCGGAGCATGGTGCGCATCCAGTCGTCGTTGCCGGTGCGGGCGGTCATGCGCAGCATGCTGTTGATGACCCACTCGCAGGGATCATATTTGGTGAGGCCGCCGTTGCTCAGGCGCGCGAGCCAGGCGTCCCAGTGCTCCTGGGCTGCGGCCTGCCAGGCATCATCCACGGGAAGGCGGTTGAAGGCCCGCATGATCCAGCCGTACTGGTAGCCGTGGATGCAGTGTTTCTGCTTCATGGACTCGAGCGCGGCAGCAGCGCCGAGTCTGGCGCACTCGGGATCGATGTCGTCATGAGCCCAGTAGGAAAGGAAGTGAACGAGAGACTGGCGTACCCGCGCATTGGCTTTGTCCGTGCTCAGCAGGGCCCTGCAGTGCTCCCAGACGGGCTGCATGCCGCCGAGTTCCGCCACAGCCTTCTGAGTGGCTGGATTCTGCCGGGATTGGGGGTCAGTGGCGAGGAAGAAACGCCCGGCGAGATCGAGCTCGCGCCCCAGCGCGGCCTGGGGGTGGGAGGCAGGCAGGTGCGCGGCATACTTCATGGCGGGCACGCGCAGGCTCTGCGGCAGCCTTTGGTAGAAGTCAAAGAAGGCGAGGGGCATGAGCGTGTGGGGAGTGTCCTGCAGGACTTCCGTGGTGCGCTTGAGCATGGCATCGATGCCACGGCCCATGACGGCAGCGCCGCCATTGGTGCGCCAGAGTTCCACCAGCGTCTGGCCATAGCCGCTGTTGGCCGCCCAGCCGTCCGGAGAGAGATTGCCGGAGATGTCCTCGTGGCAGAGCCGCATGACAAAGGCCATGGTCTCCGGTTTGGCCCACTCCTTTTTCAATTCGTCGAGGATGTTGGAGCGGGTGAGCCAGGCATTGGCTCCGGCGTAGTATTTCCAGTTGGAGGAGGTGGCTTTGGCCTCCATCAGTTCACAGCCGTGGAGGAAAAGGCTGCGCGCCTTTTCCGCATCGCCAGGGATGAGGGTTTTCAGCATGCCTTTGAGCGTGTCCGCATAAGTCTCGGCGTCCCCATGCACGTCCTCGGCGCGAGTGGCGGCGATCCAGCGGTCGATCTCATCCATGGCCTTTTTCTGTTCGGTGTCGTAGAGCGGGCCGAGCGCCTTGACCAGGGCGGGGTCGGCCGTGGCAGGCTGGTTGAGGGCAGGAATCTGCGCTTTGATGACCGCCATGAAAGCAGGGCCGCTTTTTTCGGGAATCAGCGCGATATCAGCCGCGCGCCGCTTCAGCACCGCAGCTACCGGGCCGCCGGGCGCTTCCTGCATGAGGGCCTCGCAGAGCTCCACCCCGAAGGTGCGCTGCTTCAGCGCCGCCAGCCGCACGCGCAGGTCCTGCATCACATCGCGGTTCTCGCGTGTTTGTTTGATGAACTCGACCTGGAGGCAGGCCGGATTTTCGGGCAGGATCATCTGATCCGCAGCACCGAGCCACCCGAGCGAACCAAGCGTGGCGAAAGCATGCTCCGGCGACTTCATGGCAGCGGTCATGCTGGAGCCGTTGCTGCGAGTCCAGCCGGAGTGGCCGACGGCGCCCACCAGGGTGGCCATCTGCAGACCGGCGCCAAAGGTGGCAGGCTTGCGGATCAGACCATTGATGACACGCAGCAAGGTGTAAGCGGAGGGATTGTTCAGTGAGCCGCCACCGCCATAATAGCTATCCAGCGTGCTCTTCATGGCTGAGGGCCAGGCATTCTGATCAGCACCCAGGACATTGGAAACGAGACGGGTCAAAAACTTTGTGAGTCCAGCCTCAGGATGCTGCTGCTGACGCAGGTCCAGATAGCGGGCGACGGCTGAACCATCCCCAAAGCCCCGGCTCTGCTTCAAGCTGCCGGCGATCAGCTCATCAAGCGGCAGGCCTTCAATTTTGCGCTCCTCCCAGCGGTCGATCAGCCACATGACGTTCTGCTCATCGCCAAAGCCGGAATTGCTACGACCGCCGACGGTGGTGAGAAAGGTTTTGGCATTCTGGGCGAAGGCATCCGGCGGGCAGGACCAGACATTCAGCTTTGCGCGCAGCGCGCTCTGCTGCGCGGCATCCGTGGCTGCGGCGGCCAGGGGAAGGACCTCCTGCTGGAACTGCTCCAGGCGGTTCTCCTTCCAGGCTTTCCAGGCGAGGAATTCCGCCGGGGTGGGAGGCCACAGGCCGGTCATCTCCTGATAGCTGTTATACCGGCGGGTCAGTCCGATCCGCTGCGCGCTCGGGGTTGCTTTCATCTCCTGCAGAAGGCGGAGAGCCGTGGCGGCCAGTTCGTCGATTTTTTGACCGTCATGAATCGCCAGACATGCAAAGCGGCGGAATCCTTCCTCCGCCATGGCGGGATGCTTCATCAGCGCCTGGCACAGGCGGTCATGCACTTCACGCCGCTTCAATGCGGGCTGCGAAGTCGTTGGCAGATAATTGAAGGAGGACTCACTGGCCAGCCCTGGACGCGCATACAAATGTGCGAGGCGCGGCTCCCGGTACATGTTGTTGGCGATGATGCCGGGCAGATCAATCATCCACTCCAGGCCTTTTGTTCCCGCCGAGGGCGGCGCAGCATCCAGCATGCCGGCCAGAGCCGTGACGATGTTCATGCGGCTTTCAAAGGGCATGGAGTCCTCCCGGCGCAGCATTTCCGCGATCTGGCTCCCCACGTTGCTCTGCTGGTAGGCGGAGAGCGGGACGTCAGTCAGCATCTTGACCGCGCGCTCTGCATCCGTGGCGGCAATAAGGGCGCAGAGGTTGAGGCGCGCCTGGAAGTGCTTTGGGTTCATCTCCACGATTTTCTCCAGCACGGTGATGGCTTCGGCCTTGTGCTCGATCACCTGGAGGAACTGGGCCTGCTCATAGAGCTTTGTGGCCGTGGCGTTTTCCCCCGGGTCAAAAACTGCCTGAATTTTTTCATAAAGGCCCGGCCTGCCCGCGAGGCGCATGATCTCCCTGGCGCGATTGGTGGCGGTGGACTGACTGCCGTTGCTGGCATAGAGCATGACGCGCCGCAACTGGGTGACAGCCTCCTTGACGATGGCGTCCTCATCCTTGCCGGCGATGAGCGACTGGAGTTTTTTGGTATCGATGCTGGAACTGCTGACATAGGTGGCGGTGCGCTGGGGGGCCGAAGGAGTGACCATGGCAATGCGGGACCACTGCTCCGCCTCGTCCTCCATCCGGAGAGATTTCATGGCGGCGACGAGCTCCTCCTTCTGCTCGATCGTCACGCGTGCGCTGCGGAGGCGGCGCAGGGCCATCTGCGCGGGCTCGATGAGCGGGCTGCCTGCCTGCGGCTTGAGCTTGAGCGCGGCATGCACGAGGGCGCCGTCAAAAGCAGGGCGGACACTGGCGGGAATGTTCATGCCGGAGGCGCGGACGAGCAGTTCGGCCACGCGGTCGTACTCATCCTCAACGCTGAACCATGAGGCGGCGAGCAACAGAGAGTCCACGGAAGGATTCGGGGTGGAAATGAGCTGGGTGACATCGCGCTTCACGCGCTCACGGAAGCCGACCTTGTAGGCGAGCAGGGCACGCAGTTCCGGAGACTTGACACCCTCAATCAAAGGTCTCAGGCCTTCATATTCGCCCGGTTCCGCTTCCAGCTTGTCGTCATCGCGAGGATTATAGATGTCGTGGCGGCCGAAATAGAGCACCAGGGTGGACGGCAGAACCGTGCCGCCTGGGAAAGGCAGGCGGGCGATCATGTCTCCTGCGGGAGTCTGGCTGCGGCGCTGATACTGGGAATTGAACTTCGACCACTCCCGGCGGGTGGGCTCATGCTCGGTCCAGAGCCGCTGTTCGCGCTCCATCAGCGCGACGAACTCCTTCCATGCACGCTGGGAGCGGCAGGCATTGGCGGCATTGGGCACGCAGGTTTTATCCACCGGGGACTGAACCTCCGGATCCTTCAAATCGAGATGCCGCAGCACCAGCGCGAGCATGCGCTGGCGCACCGGCTCCGGCAGGCTGGGCTGCGAGGAATTCTCCCGCATGCTCTGGCCTCCGCCAAGCATGTAGCTCATATAAAAACTGCCGGCGTTTGATTTGCGCAGCTCGTCCGGCGGCATTTTTTCCAATGCGTCCAGAGATGCGGCGAGGAGGTCCGCGCCCTTCTGGCTGTCCTCCATCACCGCGCGTCTTGCGGCAAGGAAGGCAAGGTCGGGATACTTCGATTTAAAACGGTCATAGCCCCGGGCGGCGACCTCAAAAGAGACGTTGTCCGCCCTGCTGATAACAAAGGCCAGGACGGCGTCGTCATCGGGATAGAATTCCAAGGCCACAGGGCTTTCGTGCAGGCGGTAGTACTGGTCGATGTCGATGGCGTCGAGGTAGCGCGCGGCAGAGACGCCGGCAGCCACGGCCTCCGCGCGCCATGCCGCCTTTTTCTCGGCGGGCTCCCCTTTCATGAGGGTGACGGCGTGGGCCACGGACATGGAGTGAAGGCTGTTGAGCGCGGAGGGAATCATCACGGCCTTGCTGGGAGACTGGCCGGAATAGCGGATGGAGCTCGGACGATAATTGTAGGCCTGATAGGAGCTGCCAGAAGTGAGCCAGACAAGGTCCGCCGACCCCTTTGGCATGCGCTTCTCCAAATCTTCGTAAAACTGACCCTTGCCGGTGGCGGGGGCCTTGGTGGCGGCCAGGATGGAAGGAAGCTCCTGCGTGTGCGCCATGAGGCGCAGGAAGAGCGAGACTGCGGCGGCGGTTTTGCCGTCCTCCTCAAGCGCGACGGCCTGCACATAGCCCAGGCGGTAGTCTTCGGGAAAACGGCGCAGGAGAGGCTCCAGAAAGGTGATGACGCGCTTCCAGTCCTGCTGGGCGCTCATGCTTTTGGCCAGGGTCAGGGCGTCGTCCGCAGTCATCTGGGCGCCGCCGGCGATTTCGTAAAGCATGCGGTAGCCGGCATTGGCGTCGCCATACTCGATCTCGATGGAGGCGATCATCTGCTGAACGCGGCCACCCCTGGCGAGACTGGCGAGGCGCTGAAGTTCCTCGATGGCGCGCTTCCACTGGCCCATGTCGAGATCCATGCGGGCGATCTGCATGGCGAGATTGGAGTCGTCCGGCCGGAGGCGCAGGGCCTCGCGCAGGGCGCGCTCCTGCTCGGTGGTGCTGCCGGCGACGCGATGAATCTCCGCGAGCGCAAGCCAGGGAGCGGCGTCGGCACGATTGGTGCGCTGACGTTCGAGGAACTTATCAGTGAGCGCCTTCAACTGCCCGCGATCAGCGGCCAGACGGGCGAGAGTGCCCACCCAGCGCATTTTATCCTCGGGCTTGTCCTCCTTTTCAAACAGAGAGAGGTAAACCCGCTCCGCCTCGCTCATCTGCCCCTGCTCGATGAAGCCGGAGGCCAGGGCATCGGCGACGGCCTCATCGTCATCAAATTTTCGCGTGGCCGCCTGCAGAATTTTCAGAGCCTCGCGCCCTTTGCCGCTGAGCTGGAGCAGGCGGGCCTCGCGCAGCCAGGGGGTGGAGGAGCCGGGGGAAAGCGTCTTCCACTCCGCCACCCACTTGAGGGCTTCGTCCAGTTTGCCAGAGCGCTCCGTGAGATCCACGAGGCGCTGCAGGTTGGTGGAATTTCTGCCCTGGGGCATGGCGATGAGTTTCTCCGCCTCCTGCGTGGCACGCAGCCAGTCCTGACGGGACTCCATGAGCTTCAGCAGACGCGTCTGCGCCGCCAGCGCGTGCTCGGCGGGGATTTCGCGCAGGACTTTTTCAGCGCCCATGCGGTCCTGCTTTTCTTCGAGGAGGGTGGCGAGGAGGACACGCTCCTGCACGGTGGGCGTTCCCGTCTGCAGAGAGGCCAAGGTCTCAGTAAACTTTGCCTCATTCTCCTTGAAGCATGTCACCGCCTGACGAAGCGCATCGTCGAGATAACTGACGTCCGTGGTGGCGCGAATGCGGGCGAGCGCCCAGGGGATGGCATCCGCAGATTTTTTGGCGCTGAGAGCGGCATTGACCAGCAGGCCCAGAAAGCGCTCATCCGCCGCGAACTCCGTGTGGCGGGCCTGCAAGATCTCCAGCGCGACCTGAGGCTCGAGGCGGGCCATCAAGGCCTGTCCGACAGCCATGACCTGGGGGAGATCGCCGCTTTTTGCGAGAGCCCGCCAGATGGCCAGCGCGGCATCCCGCCTGCCGCTGCGGTGGAGGTAGTGGGCCTGGGCCTCCCTGGCGGCCGTGCTGTCGGGAAAGGCCGCGACCATGCGCTCGTAGGCGAGGGTGGCGTCTTCAGTGCGCTCCCAGCTCTCGTAGAGCCGCGCGACGCGGAGGTGATCGAACTCCGCGGTGTCCTTCGCGGCCAGGTATTTTTCCAGGGTGGCTTTGGAGGCCGCCTTGTCCTTCGCCCGCTCCTGGAGCGTGGCCAGGCGGACGAGGAGCTCGCGGTCGTCAGGGGTCTGCTCCAGCAGCAGGTTTGTCTGCTCAATGGCCTCCTTGAACTTTTCAAAGCGGGCGAGGAGATCGAGATAGCTTTCGCGCAGATCGCGCTGGCCGGGTGTTTTTTGGAGGAGAGCGGCGTAGATGGCCAGCGCCTTGTCCTTCTCGCCGAGCTCGGCCAGAACGCGGGCGCGCTGACGCTCGAGCGTGGTGCGCTGGGGGTGCGCAGCCTGGAGCTTTTCGAGTTCCTTCAGGAGACCGCTGAGGTTCTCATCGCGGCGAAAAAGAGCCTCAATCTGAGAGAGAACTTCGCCCTCGATCCAGGTGCCCTGGCCGGTGTCCGCGAGGGTGGCGGTCAAGGTGGCGAGCGCGGCCTCTCTCTGGGTGGCACGCAGCTGGATTTCCGCGAGGCGGAGCTGGCGCACCGCCTTTGCATAGGTGTCCTTGGTCCTGGCGATCAGGGCCGACATCTGCGCCTGCGCTTCGGCAAAGAGGCCTTCATCAAGCTGCAGATCGATGACTTCCTCGATGAGATCTTCATCGTCGGCGTTCGCCTTGACCAGATCGCGCCAGGCCTGGAGGGCGGCCTCCGGCTTGCCGGTGCGCAGGAGCCAGCGGCCACGGAGCTGGCCGACCTCACGGGTGAGACCCACATCCTTGGTGCCTTTGTCCGCCGCAGTCAGGGAGGTGAGCGCCGCATCGAAATTCATCATGCGCGCCTCCAGTCTGGCCCGCTGCAGCCAGGCGCGGGAGTTTGTACCGTCCCGCTCCAAGGCGGCAGTGTAAGCCTTCAGGGCCTCGGCCTCGTTGCCACGCTGGTCATGGAAAATCGCGAGAACGAGGAGATCGCCGGCGGTGCCGGTGCGGTGGGACAAGAACTCCGCCAGAGAGTCCGGGGTTCCCGTTTCCAGCCATGCGGAATAGAACCTGTCATAAACCAAGCCCGGCTGGGGGCGCTTGAGCAGCATCTGGTGGTATTTTTCCGCCTCAGATCCCGGCGGGGGGGCGGACTGTCCGAAACATGCAATGGCCGAAACGAGGAAAAAGAACCCAATGCGCATAAAAGAATTTTCGAAGCTTTTACCAAATCTCCCAGGCGAGACACAAGGCAGAACCGCAGGGGGGCGAGAATCGTGAAAGACAAGCGGCGCATTCCGCGCATACTCGGCCACTCCCAACCCGAACCGCCGCCATGCGCCCCCTTCTCATCTCCCTCCTGTCTGTCGCCTGCCTGTTTGCCGTAGCCGCCGCTCCCAAGGAGGAGGTGAAACCGTTGAAGGTCCTCATGGTCACCGGAGGCTGCTGCCATGACTATGAGAATCAGAAGCTCATCCTGGCCGAGGGGCTGAGCGCGCGGGCGAACGTGGAGTTCACCATCGTGCATGAAGAGGGGCCTGAAGGGAAGAAGGACAAGAGCCACAAGATCTCGATCTATGAAAAGGACAACTGGGCGGAAGGCTATGATGTGATCCTGCACAACGAATGTTTTGGCGCGATCGAAGACGTGGCGTTTGTGGAGCGCATCGCCAGGGCGCACTTCAACGGCGTGCCGGCGGTGATGCTGCACTGCTCCACCCACAGCTATCGTGCGGCCAAGACGGACGAGTGGCGCAAGTGCGTGGGCCAGACCTCGATGAGCCATGAGAAGAACCGCGACCTGCATGTGAAGAACATCGCGGAGACGCATCCGGTGATGAAGGGCTTTCCGGCGGAATGGCTGGACGCGAAGGACGAGCTCTATAAGAACGAAAAGCTGTGGGAGCACTTTGTGCCGCTGGCCAAGGCCTATGGCGAGGACACAAAAAAGGACCACAACGTGATCTGGGTGAACGAATACGGCAAGGCCAGGGTCTTCGGCACCACGCTGGGCCACGGCAATGAAACGATGCAGTCCCCCGTCTATCTGGACCTGGTGGCGCGCGGCCTGCTGTGGGCCTGCGGCAAACTGGGCGAAGACGGCAAGCCCCTGCCGGGCTACGAGGCGAAACAGAAATAAGCGCTAGCTGCGCATAACTTCCGCGAGCGTCTTCAGCAGCATTTCAGCGCTGTACGGTTTGGGAATGAAGTGCTTCACGCCGGCGCGCATGGCCTTGGCCACCATGTCTTTGATGCTCAGGCCGCTGGCGGCGATGATGCGCACCTGGGGATTCATGCGCATGAGCACCTGGATCGTGGCCAGTCCGTCCATGACGGGCATCATCATGTCTGTGAGCACCACGGCGATGTCCTGCTGGTGCGCGGTGAAGAGGGATGAAGCCTCGACACCATCCGCGGCCACGAGAACGCGATAGCCGAAGGCCTCCAGCGTCTGTTTGACGATCTGCCGGACGGTGACTTCGTCATCGACCACGAGGACGAGCTCGCCTTCGCCGCGCGGCAGCACCGGCTCGGCTGACAGGGCGGGCTGGGCGCTCTTTGCGGCGTCCGCGGGGAGGTAAATCTGGAACTGGGTGCCTTTTCCCATCTCGCTGTTCACGCGGAGGAAACCGTGGTGGCCTTTGATGATGGCGAGGGTGGTGGAAAGCCCCAGACCCGTGCCTTTGCCGAGCTCCTTGGTGGTGAAGAATGGCTCGAAAATGCGCTCCAGCACTTCCGGAGGCATGCCGATGCCGCTGTCCTCCACCTCGATGAGGACATAGGACCCGGCGGGGCGTGCCTCGGCGCTGATCTCCGTGCACCGCTCATCCAGCGTCACATTGCTGGCGGAGAGCTGCAAAATTCCGCCGCCGGTCATGGCATCGCGTGCATTGACACAGAGATTGAGCAGCACCTGATGGAGCTGGGTGGGGTCTCCCTGGACGACCCAGAGGCCCTGCTGGATGCTGCTGCGGACCTGGATGCTTTTGAGGAAAGTTTCGTTGGCGATCTTTTCGATCTCCTTGAGCAGGCGGCCCATCTGCACGGGCACCTGTTTTGCTTCGACTCCCCTGGCGAACGAGAGCACCTGCTGAACCATGTCCGCCCCGCGTCTGGCGCTGGTTTCGATGGTGGAGAGAATGTTCAGCCGCCGGGTGTCCTTCTCCTGCAGCTTCAACAGCTCGATGGACATCATGATGGGAGCGAGGACATTGTTGAGATCGTGGGCGATGCCGCCGGCCAGCGTGCCGATGCTCTCCATGCGCTGGGAACGCAGGAGCTGAGCCTCCACCTGCTTGCTTTCCGTGATGTCTTCGGCTGTGCCGACGATGCGCAGCACGTTGCCATGGGAATCGCGCACGGGGAAGGCGCGGTCATGGATCCAGCGCAGCGTGCCGTCGCCGCGCTGAATGCGGTAGCGCTCGTCATACTCGCCACGTTTTCTTTTGACCTCGGTGGCCTGGGAGATGCGCTCGCGGTCATCCGGATGCACGGCCTCGAGCCAGCTCCGCGGGTCTGCGTACAGGCTGGCGCAAGTGCGGTGCCAGATTTTTTCATAAGCCGGGCTGACGTAGATCATCTCGCCGCCGGCAGGGTCGGTCATCCAGAACACTTCCTCAATGGTTTCAGCGAACTGGCGGAAGCGCTTCTCGCTCTCCCGCAGGGAGTTCTCCGCCTGGCGGCGCTCCACGCCTTCGAGCGCGAGGGAAACGAGATTGGACATGGCCAGGGCAAAGGTCTTCTCATCCGCCGTCCATTCGCGCGGCGTGCGCACATGCTCGATGCGCAGCACGCCGGTGCGAAACCCGCCGACGATGATGGGAACGTCCAGTATGGAGCGGATGCCATGAGGGCGCAGATAGTCGTCCAAAAACTCGCAGGTGCTGGGATTCTCCGCAGCGTCGTCCGCCACGATCATCTCCTGCTCCGCGAGAGCGCGAAAATAGGCCGGATGAGTGTCCGCGGAAAGCTCCAGGCCGGAGGAATGGCGGCCCTCCTCCCACTCGTACAAATCCACGCAGCGGATGGCGGACCGGTCGCTGTTGTAGCGCCAGATGCTGACGCGGGAGACGCTGAGGGTCTGGGCGGCTCCCTCGGCGATTTTTCGCAGGAGCAGCAGCGCCTCGTCACCATCTCCGCCCCAGTGGCGGGTGAGCTCGATGAGGGCCTTGCGCTGCTTGATGAAGCGCTTGTCGGCCTCCCGCAGCTCGGCCTCGCGCCGGCTGATGTCGATGGCGAAGCTGATGTCGATGGCGAGTTCGTCGAGGAGGGTCATTTCTTCGGCGTCAAAGAACTCCGCGGAGTCCGCATACAGGTTGAACACACCGATGGTTTTGTCCGCCGACTTGAGCGGCAGGGATGCCATCGAACGGTAGTTTCTGGACAGGGCCTCCGCGCGCCAGGAGGCGGCGTCCGGGTCGTTTTCAATGTCATTGCAGACCGAATGTTCGCCGGAACGCAGCGCATGCGCGGTCACGGTGCAGCCCGACCCCGGCGGGGTGTCATTGACGATGGTCTCGAGCCTGGGCACCATTTCATCCGTGACGCCCACCTGCGCAGCGACCCGAAGACGGCCTGTGTCAGGATCGAACAGGCCGATCCATGCCATGCCGAAGAGACCTCTTTCCACCGCAATGCGGCAGGCGGCGGCCAGCAATGCCGCCGTGCTCTTTTCACGAACGATGGTTTCATTGATGCCGCTCAGCACGGCGTAAAGACGGTTGAGCTGCTGGATGCGGAGCTCCGCCTTTTTGCGGCCGGTGATGTCCTGGACCTGGGAGACAAAGAACGCCGGCCTCCCCTGCTCATTGTTCACCATGGAGACACTGAGAAGGACCCAGACAACACCGCCCTTCTTGTGCAGGTATCGTTTCTCCATCTGGAAGGTCTCAATCTCATGGCGCAGCATTTGCCGCACCTTGGTGAGATCACCCTCGATGTCTTCCGGGTGGGTGATGTCCTGAAAGGTGAGGGCAAGGAGCTCGGATTCGGCATAGCCGACAATATCGCACAACGCACGGTTGACGCGCAGGAAGCGCCCTTCGGGAGAGACGAGCGCCTTGCCGATGGGAGCATGCTCGAAGGCGGAGGCGAAGGTGGCCTCGCTTCCACGCAGCGCCTCCTCCGCCCGTTTGCGCTCGGTGATGTCCACAAAAGTGGCCACCACGTGGGGCTCGCCCTGAAACTCGATGGATTCCATGCTGGCGATGGCCTTGAGACTCTCGCCACCGCGCGCGCGCAGCGTGAGCTCCATGTCGCGGGTGGAGTGCTGCTCTTCAAGAGTCCTGCGAAACAGGGCGGCGCCCGGTTCATCCAGCACCGCGAGCTCCACCATGGAGCGACCGACCGCCTCCTCGCGCGTCCAGCCGAGAAGAATGGTGAAAGCGTCGTTGACCTCCACAAGCCGCTGATCCCGCCTGCGGGCGATGGTCAGCGCAACCGGACTGCTGCGGAAGGCCTTGATCAGCCTGGTCTCCCCTTCACGAAGCAGCTCGGCGGCCTGCTTGCGCGCGGTGATGTCTTCGGTGAACATGATGAGACCGCCGATGGAGTCATCCGCCTGGCGCCATGGCTGGATCTCCCAGCGGATCCAGTCCGTCCTGCCATCCGCACGCAGGAAGGCTTCTTCATCACATTTCTCGATCGCACCGGCGAGGCAGCGCTGATGAATTGCGCGCCAATGAGGCGGAATTTCCGGAAAGACCTCGTAGTGACCCCGGCCAACAATGGACTGGTCGCCGAGACGATAATCGGTCATCCACCGCCGGCTGACGACCAGATATTTCAAGTCCCGGTCCAGCATGGCGATGGCAGCGGGGCTGTGCTGAGCATACAGGCGAAGCTGCTCTTCACGCTCGCGAAGGGTCTGGGTGCGTTTTTTTACCTGGCGGGCCAGCCCCCAGTTCCAGGCGAGGAGCAGGGCCACGATGGCGGCGGCGGACATGGCGCCATAGCCCAGGTAGCGCAGGTAATGACGGGCGCCACCCAGGGTCTGACCAAACCATTTCTTTTCGATGCGGGAGAACTCCATCTTTCCCACGTCAGAGAACCCCTTTTCGACAAGCTGCAGCAGCCCGGTGTTCCCTTTGCGGACGGCGCGGTGAAACTCCCCCACATTGATGGGCTCCGACATTCTAAAATCCGCCTCCATGCCCTGCTTGTGGAGGAAATAAAGCGCCGGGGGCTTGTCCACGACGAAGACATTCACCTTGCGCTCACGAGCGGCGGTGATGATGGATTCATAATTGTGGTAGAGAAGCAGCGGAGTGACACCTCTGGCCTGCAGCATCTGGGCGGTTGCATCCCCTTCTTTGACCGCCACCGGAAAGCCTTTCAGGGAGTCGATGCCGGTGATGCCTGAAATCGTGGCGCGAAAGAAAATAGGAACCTGCACGGTGGCGTAGGACTGGGAGAAATCGAGGTAAGCGGCGCGCTCTGCCGTGGCGAAAACGGTGTCGATGACATCAAATTCGCGTGCTTTCATCCGCCTGAGAGCCTCCCCCCAGTCCATGCCGTGAACCTCCGCTGTGACGCCCGTCTTTTTTTCCCAGGCACGCCACTGATCAACGATGATGCCCTGCAGATCTCCGCCGTCATTCCTGAAAACATACGGCGGGAAATTGTCATCCATGACCACGGTGATTTTACGTGGAGGCTCAGGCTGCTGAGCGGACGCCGCGGCATCAGCAAACCCAGGCAGAAAGCAGACAATGACACCACAGGCGCGGAGCCAGCGGCGTCCCGCCGCCGCAGCGGCGAGGAGGGCAGAACTGGTCCGCCACGAAGTGTACCATCTCCGGAACAGCCTGCGTCCCGAGGTCGGGCGCTTCGCCTGTTTCATTGCACAAGCCTGATCCAAGCCGGCATCCATGAAGAACGTTTTCCACATGATGCGCCTATGTCAGAGCGTGTGTAAGTTCATGGCCGAAAATTACGTCATAACCACCCGCGAGTCTAACGCTTTGAACATCAAAGCGGTTGAGGTCAGCGCTTCTTTTCGCGGCAGATGCACAGCGCCGGTCATACGGGGCGCTGATCATGCAGCATCTCGTCCAGAGTCTTGAGCAGAGTCTCTGCTGTGTAGGGTTTGGGGATGAAGTTTTTGACGCCGGCGAACGCGGCTTTCTCCTCCATGCCAGCAGCATTCATTCCACTTGCAGCGACAATGCAGATCTCCGGGTTCATGCGCATGAGCACCTGAATCGTCGCCGGGCCGTCCATGAGAGGCATCATCATGTCCGTGAGCACCAGGGCGACTTCCGAACGGTGGGCGGAATAAAGCGAGACGGCCTCGGCTCCATCCGCGGCCAGGAGGACTTTGTAGCCGAAGGTTTCCAAGGTCTGCTTGGTGATCTGCTGCACAGCCGCCTCGTCATCGACGACGAGAATAAGCTCGCCGTTGCCGCGGGGCAGCTCGCCATGCACAAGCACCTCGACCTCCGTATGTGAGGAAATGTGGGCCGGCAGGTAGATGTGGAAGGTGGTGCCCTTCCCCACTTCACTCTCCACCCGCACAAAGCCGTGATGGCTTTTCACGATGGCCATGACGGAGGACAGGCCAAGACCGGTGCCCTTGCCCAGCTCCTTGGTGGTGAAAAACGGTTCGAAGATGCGCTCGATCACATCCGGCGGCATGCCGGTGCCATTGTCCTGCACCTCGATGTGAAGATAGGGCCCGGGCTTGGCACCAGCGATCATGGTCGCACACTGCTCATCCATCAGCATGTTTCTGGCTGAGAGCCTCAGATGGCCGCCATTGGGCATGGCATCCCGCGCATTGACGCAGAGATTGAGCAGCACCTGGTGGATCTGGGTGGGGTCTCCCTGCACAAGCCACAGGCCGCCGGAGCTTTCGCAGCGGACCTGGATGCTTTTCAAGAAGGTCTCATTGGTGATCTTTTCGATCTCCTTGAGCAGGTGCCCCACCTGAACGGCGAGCTGGCGCCCCTCCACGCCCCGGGCAAAGGAGAGAACCTGCTTCACCAGATCGGCGCCACGCTTGGCGCTGCATTCGATGGTGGCAAGGATGTCCTGCTTTTTCATGCTTCTCTCCTGAAGCTTCAGGAGCTCGATGGACATCATGATGGGTGCCAGCACATTGTTGAGATCGTGGGCGATGCCGCCGGCCAGCGTGCCGATGCTCTCCATGCGCTGGGAGCGCAGGAACTGCTGCTCAAGCTTTTTACGTTCTGTGATGTCCGTGTTGATGGAGAGAATGGACTGGGGATGGCCTTGGGCATCCTTGATGAGCGTCCAGCGCGACTCCACGATGACCTGCCGTCCCTCCTTGTCGCACTGTTGCATTTCACCGGCCCACTCCCCCTGCGACATGACGGCTTTCATGACGGCAAGAAACTGCACGGGCTCGCGGCTGAGCAGCTCGACCAGGGAATGATCCAGCACTTCGCCGGCCTGCCAGCCGTAGAGACGCTCCGCGCTGCGGTTCCAGTAGGAGATTCGATGGTTGTCCGGGCCGCACACGATGATGGCGTCACGCGCCTTGTCGAGGAGGGAGGCCTGCTCTCGGATTTTGTCCTCGGCCATCTTGCGCTGGGTGATGTCACGCATGATGCACTGGATGCGACCGTCAGGCAGAACGGTGGAGCTGACTTCGGCTGGAAACACGGAGCCGTCCTTGCGGCGGCAGGACCATTCGCTCCGCACTACCTCGCCTTCTTTCATGCGCGCCAGTTCAGGAAGGATCCGGATCATTTCACCGGAGGCCACGATGTCCACAAAGCCTTTGCGCACCAGCTCTTCGCGTGGATGGCCCAGCATCTGGCACACGGCGGCGTTTGCCTCCAGCAGACGGCCGGCCACGTTTGAAACAAGGATGCCGTCGGAGGCGGATTCAATGAGCGTGCGGAACTCGGCCTCGCTCGCGCGCAGGGCGAGCTCGGCCTGCTTGCGGGTGGTGATGTCCTCGGAGAAGATGATGATGCCGCCGATCGCGCCGTCCGCCTGATGCCAGGGGCGGATCTCCCAGCGGATCCAGTCGATGGAGCCATCCGCACGGACGAATTTTTCATCTTCGCTTTTTTCGACAGCGCCGGCGAGACAACGACGGTGGATTTCGATCCAGTGAGGAGGGACTTCGGGGAAGACCTCGTAATGGCTGCGTCCGGTGACGGACTGATCCCCGAGACGGTAATCCTCCATCCAGCGCAGACTGACCACGAGATAACGCATGTCACGGTCCAGCATGGCGATGGCGGCCGGGCTGTGCTGGACGCAGAGGCGCAACTGCTCCTCCTTCTCCTGCAAGGCGGAGGTGCGTATGCGGACCTGGCCGGCAAGCATCCAGTTCAGGCCGACCAGAAGAGTGACCAGAGAGACAGCGGCGAGCGCGGCGTAGCCCAGGCTGCGCAGGTAGGGATGACCGTCCAGGGTCTGGCCGAACCACTTCTTTTCGATCCAGGAAAGCTCCTTCTCGCCCACGTCGTCGAAGCCTTTTTCGACGAGCTGCAGCAGCCCGGCATTTCCTTTGCGGACCGCGCGGTGAAACTCGCCGATGCTGACGGGTTCGGACATGCGGAACTCAGAGGCGATGCCGAGCTTTTGCAGGAAGTACTGCGCGGGAGGCTTGTCCACGACGAAGACGTTCACCTTGCGCTCATTGGCAGCGGTGATGATGGCCTCGTAGTTGTTGTACAACAACATGGGGGTGATTTTGTTTTCCTGCAGGAGCTTGACCACGGTGTCCCCCAGCTTGGCCGCGACGGGGAATCCTCGCAGGGAGGAGAGGTTGTTGATGCCGGCGATGGAGTCGCGGAAAAAGATGGAGACCTCGATGGTGGTGTAGGGCTTGCCGAAATCCAGATAGGCCGTGCGTTCGGGCGTCTTGAACATCGCGTCGATGACATCGAACTCGCCCGCCTTCATCCGGCGGACGGCCTCGCTCCAGTCCATGCCATGAATTTCTGCGGTGACGCCGGTGCGCTTTTCCCACACGCGCCATTGGTCGATGATGATCCCCTGCAGCCTGCCCTCACTGTCTCTGAAAACGTAGGGCGGGAAGTTGTCATCCGTCACGACCCGGATGGTGTGGGGCGTGGCCGTCTCCTGCGCCGTGGCATTCAGGGAAATGAGAAGGAGGGAGCCAAGCAGAAAGAAAGCACGCACGCAGCGGAGCCGGGGCAACGACAACAGACCACACCGCCATGCCGAAGCACGGAAAGGAGGCAGGACAAATCTGGAGATCAGAGCTTCTGTCATGCTTCAAGCTGGATTCGGGCGTGAGAGGCGTGCTCCCCGGTGATGGCCGGAAGGTTCATCGGCTTAAGGAGCGGGGCGGGCTGCATGTGCAGGACGGTGTCCAACATTCTCAGCAGCGTTTCCGCAGTGTAGGGTTTGGGGATGAAGTGTTTGACGCCGGCGCTGGTGGCCTTGGCCACCATGTCCTTCACACTGAGGCCGCTGGCGGCGATGATGCGCACCTGAGGATTCATGCGCATGAGCACCTGGATGGTGGCGGGACCATCCATGACGGGCATCATCATGTCCGTGAGCACCACGGCGACTTTGTCCTTGTGGGCGGCGTACAGGGTGGAGGCCTCGACGCCGTCAGCAGCAGGCAGCACTTTGTACCCGAAGGACTCCAGGGTCTGCCCGGTGATGTGCCGCACGGGCTCCTCGTCATCGATGAGCAGGACGAGTTCGCCATTCCCCCGCGGCATCTCGGTCTGCGTGGGAGGCGGAGGCGGCGTGCCGTCCGCCATCTGCGCGGGGAGATAGACCTGAAACTTGGAGCCTTTGTCCATTTCACTGAAGACACGGATGAAGCCCTGGTGGCTTTTGATGATGGCCAGGGCGGAGGAGAGGCCAAGACCGGTGCCTTTGCCCAGCTCCTTGGTGGTGAAGAAGGGCTCGAAGATGCGGTCGATCACCTCCGGCGGCATGCCGCTGCCGGTGTCTTCCAGTTCAATGAGCACATAGGGGCCGGGCCGCGCGCCGGCGATCATCGCGGCGCACTGCTCATCGACGAGATGATTGCTGGCGCTAAGGTTCAAGGTACCGCCATTGGGCATGGCATCCCGGGCATTGAGGCAGAGATTGAGCAGCATCTGATGAATCTGCGTGGGGTCTCCCGGGACGATCCAAAGACCAGGGGGGATCTCACTGTTCACCCGGATGTTCTTGAGGAAGGTTTCATTGGCGATTTTTTCGATGCCTTTGAGAAGATGGCCGGTCTGAACCTCAAGGCGCTGGCCTTCCACACCGCGCGAGAAGGAGAGCACCTGCCGGACCATGTCCGCCCCGCGCCTGGCGCTGTTTTCGATGGTGGCGAGCACCCCCATGCGCAGCGCGTCCTTCTCATGCAGCTTCAGCAGCTCGATGGACATCATGATGGGCGTCAGCGCGTTGTTGAGATCATGGGCGATGCCGCCGGCCAGCGTGCCCAGGCTCTCCATGCGCTGGGCGCGGAGGAGCTGCTCCTCGACTTTTTTGCGCTCGGTGATGTCAGTATTGATCACCAGGATGCTGCGCGGCTGCCCCGCGGCGTCCCGCAGGAGCGTCCAGCGGCCCTCCACCACGAGCTTGCGCCCGTCCCTGCTCACCTGCTGCAGTTCGCCGTCCCATTCACCCGTTTGCATGACCTTGTCACAGGCTTGCAGAAAAAGGTCACTGTTCTGGTCCTTCAGATCTGACATCAGACGTCCGATGGCCTCCGCCGCCGTCCAGCCGTAGAGCCGCTCCGCACTTTTATTCCAGTAAGTGACACGAAGGTCGAGCCCGCACACGAGAATGGCGTCCCGGGAGAGTTCCAGGAGGGAGGCTTTTTCGTGCGCGGCCATCTGGGAGGCCTCCAGCTCCTGAGTGCGCAGTTTCACGCGCTGCTCCAGGTCCTGCAGGTGGGACCTGGACTCCAGCAGGAGGCGGGACTTTTCCGTCAGTGATATGGCGAGCTGCAGGACTTCGATGACATCGAAGGGCTTCTTCAGGATGAGCATGCGGTCGCGGGGCTTGATCTGCTCCTGCACGTCGCTCCAGCAGCAGTCCGCGTAGGCGGTGCAGATGACGATCTGCATGTCCGGGCAGACCTTCCAGATCTGCCGGGTGGTCTCGATCCCGTCCCAGCCCGGCGGCATGCGGACATCCACAAAAGCCATGGCGTAGGGGCGGCCCTCCGCCACGGCGCGCTGCACCATTTCAAAGCCCTCCTCCCCCTGGGAGGCGGTGTCAATGGTGAAGGTCTGGGCGGAGGAGGGTGCCTGCTGCGCCTTGCCAAACAGCGCGGCCTCGGCCGCGTTCAACGCATCATCCGCGGCGGCGGAGGGAGCCAGGATCTTGCGAAAGTCATCGTGAATCGACCGGTTGTCGTCGATGACGAGAATACGCCGGTGGGCGGCGGTGTTGGAGGTGTGGGTCATGGTTGGATCAGTTCTCCAAAGGCAGCGTGAGGGTGAAGGTGGCCCCACGTCCGACGCCATCGCTGTGCACCTTCAAGGTCCCGCCCAGTTCCTTGGCCGCCAGCGCCCCGCTGTGCAGACCAAACCCGTGCCCCTGCTTTTTGGTGGTGAAGCCATGGGAGAAAATTCTCCCCAGATTTTCCGGCGCGATGCCGGTGCCATTGTCGATGACCGCGATCTCCAGGTATCCTTCCTGGTTTCGCGTCACGCGCACGGTCATGAGCCGCTCGCCTTCGCAGTGATCGAGCGCGTGCTTGGCATTGCTGAGCAGGTTCACAAGGATCTGCATGACCTTGTGGCGGTCCGTCTTGAGGGGGGGGACCGGGGCGATGTCACGCACCACATTGACCTCGTGGCGGCTGAAGCTGGCGGCATTGATGCGGATGCTGTCCTCCACCAGGTCTGCCACGGAGAGGGTTTCCACCACGCCGGTGCCGCGGGCGTAGCGCTGCTGCATGGCCACGATCTCCTTGATGTGGTCGATGTTTTTGCGCAGCATCTCCATCTCCTGCAAGATGGCCTGCTGCGGCTCGGCGAGACCGGCGGAGAGCTTCAGCAGAAAGTCCGGCAGCATCTTGCCACGCGGGTCGGTGGTGAGGAAGCCGGTGAGGTCCGCCGAGTGCTCCTGCAGCAGCTCGGCCACGTTTTTGAGGCTGCCGATCCTGAACTCGCGCACTTTGCTGGTGGCCAGCTCGGCGGAGACGCCGACGCTGTTGAGCACGTTGCCGACATTGTGCAGCACGCTGGTGGCCACCTCGGCCATGCCGGCGAGACGGGAGGTTTCGAGGAGCTCGGCCTGCGTCTTGGTCAGCTCCGCCGTGCGCTCCACCACCTGGCGTTCGATTTCTGAATTGCTGCCCTCAAGGGTGGCGCGGCGCAGGGCGATCTCGGACATCTCCCGCAGCATCCGGCGAATGGCGACCACGAGAATGGCGTCTTCAAACAGCACCCATCCGGCATGCTCCACCCAGCGCCAGGAGCTGGCGGTGAGAACACCAAACACGGACTGAGGCCAGAAGAGACCGCGGAGCAGGTGGTCGGCGGCGACGACGAGCGTGGCCGTGACGAGCACGCGCCAGTCGCGATAAAAGGCGATGAAGGCAAGGGAGCCGAAAACATGGAAGTGAGTCTCGATGCGGCCGCCGGTCAGATGAATGAGGAGCGCGGAAGTGAGCATCTGGGCGGCTGCAATGACGTGACGGGTGACGGCGTGGCCGGGAAACTTCCAGGCCATCCAGACCGGGAAGCCGCTGATAAGGCCCCCGAGCAGCAGAGAGGCCCAGACGTGGACGTTGATCTGGCTGGATGCGCCTATCCAAGTGAGGGGGGAAATCCACAGGGCGGCGGCAAAGCCTGCCAGCCACTGGGCGATCATGAGCCGGGCAAAGAGCTGGTCGGTGTGGCGGTGCAGCTCGTTTTCAGCGGCGCGAAAAAGTTCCGCCGCACGCTGCTGAAGCGCAAAATCTGGTGCTGGAACCGTGCGGGCGGCGGGTGTTTCCACCAGGAAGCCGGTCTGCGGGCGCTGAGCGCCGGATTTGCCACGCAGCAGAGCAGTGGCTTGTTTCAGGGGGGCCTCCTGGGGCAGGGTGTTCGCGGCTACGGCTGACATAAGGTGCATTCCTTCTTTTGGGTTGGTGTCCATCCGAGAGCACAGCCGAAGACGGGCGGGCTGGCGGCATGGGAAAGGGTTTGCTTGAGCAAGGCTTCGATGGCGTCACGGCCGGGATTGTCCCCTGCATGACCGCGGGCCAGGGTGATGCCCCCCTGGAAAATCAGCTCTCCGCCGGCGTCATAGAGCAGCGTCTGGCCGGAGGTCAGGGCCTGAAAACGGCGGGCTTCCGCGCCTTCATGATCGACATGCACCTGGACGCCCGGAATGGCGGCAGCGGTGCTCCAGAGGTCGGTTTTCACCCAGTCTTCAGTCATTCCCTCGGGCTGGATGAACCATACCTGGGCGCTGAAAAGGCCCTGGCAATGGGCCACGATCTGCTCGAGCTCGCCGAGGGTCGCGCGCGAGCAGGGGCAGCGCGGATGCAGAAACATCACCAGGCTGAAGCGGCCTGGATCACGCGGGCTCTGGCAGGCCTGAGGCCAATGCGTCGGCGCGGTGCCAGCGGCACCCGCAGTCTGGGAGTACTGGGCCATGAGCAGGCTGCCCGCGCAGACCACCAGCAGCCAGACTACTGCGGCGATGGTGCTGATTTTCAATGCAGCAGAGCCAGCCTTCCCGCCCCCGGAGACCGGGTCGGGGGAGGGCGTTGCATTGGGTGCTGCTGGAGTAAAGAGACTGCTCACCCCAAAAGATAAGGGTCAGCGCTCAAACTCCCCAACTAAGCCATGCCTTAATTACTGAAGCCGAACTGCTTAGGGCTCAGAGCTTCTCCTCTATGGGTTTTTTATTCGCTGAGTTCCAGCGCCATTTCATTATCCGCCTTTTTGGACTGCGGAGTTTTCAAAGCCCTGGCTCCATTGAAGCTTTCGCTGTGGGCATGCTTGTAACCGGCGGGATCCAGGACCTGCCAGAGTGCGTCCCTTCGTTCGCTGGAGCATCCTGTCACGAGACATGCGGCCAGCAGAAGGAGGCGGAGAGGTTGGGAGAGTTTCATCGGCGAAGAGGGGATTACTATTTCTGTCCGTAATACGCGTCCGGGCCGTGTTTGCGCAAATGATGCTTGGATAAAATGTGGCTAGGAATGGAACCTATGCCAGGATTCAGGGTCGCAGAGCCCAGGGCCATGTGAGCGCACATTTCGAGAGCGATGCTGTTTTTCAGGGAGTCCATGGCGTTTTTGCCAAAGGTGAAGGGCGCATGGTGAAGCTGGAGGACGGCGGGCATTTCCAGCGGGCTCAGGTTCAGCTCGCGCAGGCGCTCGACAATGGCGACGCCGGTGAAATGCTCGTAATCCTGGGCCACTTCCTCAGGGGTGAGGGCCCGCACCACGGGAACGGTGCCGTGAAAATGGTCCGCATGGGTGGTGCCGAAGCAGGGAATCTCGCGGCCGGCCTGGGAGAACATGGTGGCATGCAGGCTGTGGGTGTGGGTGATGCCGCCGATCTCGGGAAACTCACGGTAGAGCACGAGATGGGTCTTGGTATCGGAAGAGGGGCGCAGCCGGCCCTCCACCACGCGGCCTTCGAGATCGAGAATGACGATGTCGGCGGGCTGGAGGGCCAGATAATCCACCCCGCTGGGTTTGATGGCCCAGAGGCCGGAAGCACGGTCGATGCCGCTGACATTGCCCCAAGTAAGGCGGACGAGGCCGCTGGGCTCGAGGGCGCGGTTGGCTTCACAAACTTGTTCGCGGAGGTCTTGGAGGGTCATCAGAGGGCATGAATGGCGCAAAGGACCGACAATTCCAGCAACATAAAGCGGCCCGCGAGGCGTTAATACCCTGATCCTTGAGGGTTGACGTGGGTTACGCCCCCGTTGACCTGTACGCTTACCACAATGCCCGCCTCCGCCGCCCCCCTCAACGTTCCTGATCAGGAAGCCATCACCAAAGCCTCCGCCTGGGTGGATCCGCTCCGAACCGAAATCGCCCGCGTGCTGGTGGGCCAGACCGCCCTGGTGGACCGCCTGCTGGTGGCGCTGCTGACCAACGGCCACGTGCTGCTGGAAGGGGTGCCCGGGATCGCCAAGACGCTGGCGGTGCGCACGCTGTCCGGAACGCTGAAGGCCAAGTTTCAGCGCATCCAGTTCACCCCCGACCTGCTGCCCGCGGATGTGATCGGCACGATGGTGTACCACCCGAAAGACGGCACCTTCACCCCGAGGCTGGGGCCCATCTTTGCCAACCTGGTGCTGGCGGACGAAATCAACCGTGCACCGGCCAAGGTGCAGAGCGCGCTGCTGGAGGCCATGCAGGAGCGGCAGGTGACGATCGGCGAGAACACCCACAAGCTGCCTGATCCCTTCATGGTGCTGGCGACGCAGAATCCGATCGACCAGGAGGGGACCTACACGCTGCCGGAAGCGCAGCTTGACCGCTTCCTGCTCAAGGTGCGGGTGACGTACCCGACGCCGGTGGAGGAGCGCATGGTGCTGGATGCCATGGCCACCTCGGCGCCGAAACTGGATGTGAACCCGGTCACCGACGTCACGGCCATCAGCGCCAGCCGCGTGGTGGTGAACGACCTCTTCATGGACGAGAAAATCCGGGACTACATCGTGGCCCTGATTCATGCCACACGCCACCCGGAGACGCTGGCGCCACACCTGAAGCTGCTGATCCGCTGCGGTGCCTCCCCGCGCGGCACGATCAACCTGGCGCTGGCGGCGAAGGCGCTGGCCTTCCTGAACGGCCGCAACTACGTCATCCCCCAGGACATCAAGGATCTGGCGCCGGACATCCTGAGGCACCGTATTCTGCTTTCCTATGAGGCCGAGGCGGAAGGGGTGAGCACGGATGATGTGATCAGGACGCTCCTGGACAAGCTGCCTGTTCCTTAACACTGCCCACACCGTGAACCGGGAAACTGTGCAGAACGACAACGACGCCAGGCTCACGCGCATCCTCAAGCGCGTGCGCCGGATCGAGCTGCTCACGCGCAGCATGGTGAAGGAGATGCTCGGCGGCCAGTACCACTCCCGCTTCAAGGGCCAGGGGATCGAGTTTGATGACTTCCGCGAGTATCAGCCGGGTGACGATGTACGCTTCATCGACTGGAACGTGACGGCGCGGATGAACGACCCGTTTGTGCGCAAGTATGTGGAGGAGCGCGAGCTGACGGTGATGCTGTGCGTGGATGTGAGCGGCTCCGGCGACTACGGCAGCCAGGAGGACTCGAAACGCGAACGCGCGGCGGAGATCGCGGCGGTGTTTGCCTTCAGCGCGGTGCAGAACCAGGACAAGGTGGGGCTGACCCTGTTTTCAGACGGCATCGAGCACTACCTGCCCGCGCGCAAAGGAGCGCCGCATGCGCTGCGCATCCTGCGCGACATTCTGAACAACGAGCCGAAGCGGCAGGGCACCGACATCAAGCCCGCGCTGGATCTGGCGGTGGAGCGGATCGCCCACCATGCGCTGATCATCCTGGTGTCAGATTTCATCACGCCGGACCATGCCTGGGAGAAAAGCCTGCGGGCGGTGGCGGCGAAACATGACGTGGTGGCGGCGCAGATCCTGGACCCGCGTGAAATCACGCTGCCACACGCGGGACGTGTGTGCCTGGAGGATCCGGAGACAGGCGAGCAGGTTGTGGTCAACACCTCCCACCCTGCCGTGCGCGACCTGTACGAACAGCGGGTGGCGGAACGGCAGGACGCGCTGGTGCATCTGCTGCGGCGCTGCGGCGTGGAACGCATCACCGTGCGGACGGATGAAGACTATGTACCGGCGCTGAAGGCGTATTTCCGCTCACGCAAAAGGAGGAAGCGTGGATGAAAAGCACGCTCTGCCTCATGCATGCGCTGCTGGCGCAGTTTCAGGGTCCGGGCCCGCTGCCACACCCTGACCTACCGCCGCCAGACAAGGTGGACCTGCCGCCGCCGTGGTGGATTCCGTGGGTGGCGCTGCTGCTGCTGGGCTTTTTGACCGCGCTCATCATCTGGCTGCTGATGCGCCCGAAACAAGCGCCGCCAACACCGCCACGGCAGCCGTGGAGCTCGGCCTTCCGCGCCCTGACGGATCTGCGCGGACGGGTCCAAACGATTCCCCCGCAGGACATGAGCCACCGGATTTCGCAGATTTTACGGCGCTACCTGCAGGAGCGCTACGCGGTGCCGGCGCCGGCGCGCACGACGCGTGAAATCTTTGACGGCCGTGTCGAACGGCAGCCCGGCACGCCCGTTCCGCGCGCGCAGGGACCATGGCGCGAGCGGTTTGAGCCGGTGGCGCATCTGTGCGACGACATCTCCTTCATGCCGGCACCCCGCACCGAAGAGGAATCAGTCATGCTCATCGATCAGGCGCTCGCGCGCATGCAGGAGGAGAAGCCATGATCATCCCGGGCTTTCCATCCGTGCAGATCCTGCACCCGCTATGGCTGCTGCTGCTGCCCCTGGCGCCACTGCTGGCGCTGCTGCGCGGCGCACGCGGCCAGCGTGCGGCCATCAAATTTCCCACCACCTCCCTGCTGCGAGATCTTGGCCGTCCGGCGCGCAGCAGCCTGGGCGGCTTCATCTTTGGCCTCATCTTGATCAGCCTCTGCTTTGGGATCGTGGCGCTTTCACGCCCGCAAAAAATTCTGTCCTATGAGGAAGAGAAGACGGAGGGCATCGCCATCATGCTGACGGTGGACGTCTCGCTGTCGATGCTGATCGAAGACTTCTACATCGGCGGGCAGCCGGTGAACCGGCTGACGGCGGCGAAGCGGGTGATGGCGGACTTCATCAAAGGCCGCCGCAGCGACAAGATCGGCATCGTGGCCTTTGCGGGGGAAACCTACCTCCCCTGCCCGCTCACGCTGGACCGGGACTGGCTGATCAACAATCTGGACCGGGTGCAGACCCAGCGTGTGGGAGACGGCACCGCCATCGGCTCCGGCATCGCCTCCGCGGCCAACCGCATGCGCCGTGAGAAGTCTCCGAGCAAGGTGATCGTGCTGCTGACAGACGGAGCCAACAACTCCGGGCGCCTGAGCCCGCAAGATGCAGCAAAGCTGGCGGCCACGCTGGGGATCAAGATCTACACCATTGCCATCGGGACGCCGGGCATTCACAGCATCCCGGATCCCAAACGCGGCACCTTCACGCCGGTGGGGCAGCAGTTGTTTGATGAAGGGACGCTCAAGGAGGTGGCCTCCATCGGCAACGGCCAGTTTTACATGGCGCAGAACCTCAGTTCGCTCAGCGACGTGTTTGACACGATCAACCAGCTCGAAAAAACCAAGATCGAGCACCATAAGATCATTGAAACCGAGGAGCTGTTTCCCTGGCCGCTGGCCGTTTCGGCGCTCGCGCTGCTTCTCGCGCTGGTACTGTCTCTGACCTTTCTGCGTTCCGCCCCTGAACCAGTCGCCACCTGATGACCATGACCTTTGCCCACGAACGTCTGCTGTGGTTTCTGCTGATCATTCCCGCGCTGGTCGTGCTGAAGATGGTCGTGGACGCCAGCGGCTCGAAGGCCGAGAAACTGTTTACCGCGGCGCGTCTGCGCCCGGCGCTCGTCATGGGGCGCTCGCTGTGGCGCTCCTGGGTGGTTTACGCCCTTTATGCCGTGGCCATGACCTGCCTCATCTTGGCCGTGGCGCAGCCGCGCTGGGGAGAGGAAAAACTCGAGGTGCCCGACAAAGGCCGGAACATCTTCATCGCCATCGACACCTCCCGCTCCATGCTGGCGCGGGATGTACCGCCGGACCGCCTGACCCGCGCCCGGCTGGCGGCGCACGATCTGGTGATGGAACTCCCCGGCGAGCGCATCGGGCTGCTGGCCTTCGCGGGCCGTGCCTACCTGCAGGCTCCGCTCACGACGGATCATGACGCCATCATCGAGTCACTGCTGGCCTTTGACCACACGATCATCGAATGGGGGGGGAGCAATCTGGCGGACCTGCTGGAGGTGACTTTGAGGGCGATCAAGAACCTGCCGAAGAGCAACTATGCGCTGGTGATTTTCAGCGACGGCGGGGATGCCGACGCGAACCTGGCCCCCTACATCCAGCGGCTCACGGCGGCGGGCGTCATCGTGGCCACGGTGGGTGTGGGCACCGAGGTGGGGACGCTGATTCCGAATCCCGAGGTGGAGGGGGACTACATCCGCGACGAAGCGGGCAATGTGGTGCGCTCCCAACTGCAAAGCGCGGTGCTGCGGCAGCTTGCCACCGGCACGGGGGGGAGATACCTCAGGCTGGGCGAGCAGCCGCTCAACCGCCGCACCATCCAGCCGCTGCTGGACCGGCTGACGGAGCAGCAGTCCGCCAACCGGCAGACCTCGCGGCCGATTGAGCGCTTTGCCTGGCCGCTGGGTCTGGGTATAATATTCCTCATGCTTGCCTGGATCATCAGCACCCTGCCCCGTCCCGCCGCACGTCCGGTCATGCTGGCGCTGGCGGTCACGTTCTTTGTGCCTGCGCCGCATGCGCAGGCCGCGACGCCGGAGAAAATGCTCGCCGTCTTTTCCACGTCGAGCTCCCCCACGCCTGAAGATGCCCGGCAGGCGTTGGAAAAACGCGAGTACCAGCAGGCGCGCGACATGTACGCGGAGCTGCTGGACGAATACAGCCGGGAAAAGGAGTCCAAGGACTCGACCTCCCGCCCGCGGGGCAGGATGGATCGGCTGGTGTCGGTCTTCAAAAACATCGGCCGCTCGATGAGCGAGAACCCAAAGCTCAAGGACGAGCTGACCTACGGGCTGGCCACGGCTGAGCACGACCTGACCAACTACGACGCCTCCGTGAAGCGCTTCAGCGACCTGCTGCGCACGGAGGACAAATCGATGCGGATCCGCGCCCATCGCGGCCTGGGCCACACGCTGTATGACCAGGGAGCGCGCGGCCTGCAGCAGCAGCCGAAGATCACGATCCAGCGCTGGACGGATGCGCTGCGCCACTTTGATGCGGCGCTGGAACTGGATCCAGGCAACAAGGAGGTGAAGGAGAACCGGGATTACGTGGCCAAAATGCTGGATCAACTGCGGCAGGTGATGAAGCAGATGGAGCAACGGCAGGGCAAAAAGGGAAACAAGGGCCAGAAGGGGCAAAAAGGCGAAAAAGGCCAGGGTCAGCAAGGCGAAGGAGAAGGCGAAGGCGAGAACGGCGACCAGGGCGGCGAACTCGACAATCAGCGGGAACCCCAAAAACAAAAAGAGGTCCGCGGTGAAAAGAAGGAGGCGGACGACGGCATCGGCGGCAAGGACGCCAAGGAACTGCCCGAAGGACGTCTGCAGGCCGCTGGTCAAAATCCGAGCGAAAAGGAAGGCCAGCAGGGCAAGGAGGGCCAGAAACCCGGTGGCGAAAACGGCGGGGACGAAAAGAAAAAGACCGCCAAGGGCACTCCGAGCGATCAGCGCAATCCACGCACGGGCTATACGCCCGGGGAGGCCGAAGGCATCATCCGTCAGTATATGGACGAGATCACGGCGCCCGTGAGCAACCGCTACCACACCCCGCCACCCAACAAAAAAGACTGGTGAACCGGATGCACCAGTCGTGCCGCATCCACCCAGAATGACGAACGAAATCCCGAGCCCGCATGATTCAAAGCCCCCATCTCCCTACTGACGCGCGGGAAATCCGGCGCCCGGCACTGCTGTTTTGGCGCACGGCGTGCCTGCATGCGCTGCTGCCGCTGCTGTTTCTGGCCGCCGCCTCCGCCGCCACCGTAAGGGCTTACGTACAGCCTGACCATGCGCACACCGGCCAGATGGTGAGCTATGTCATCACTGTGCAGAACGGCACGGTGCAAAACGTGCCGCAACTGCGCCTGCCGGTGCAGGTGGGGATGAACTCCGGCATCAGCGTCTCCCGCAATTCCGAAGGCAACAAGCTTTCCGTCCAGCTCGCCTGGGGAATCGCGGGCACGGAGCCTGGCGAGTTCGTCATTCCACCCCAGGAGGTGCTGGTCAATGGAGAAGTTCTCAAAACAAACGAGGTGCGGCTCATCGTCACCGAGCCCTCAGCTCCCGCCGCGCCGGCCGGGGCCGCGGAAGATCCCAACGTTCCCTTGTTTCAAATCGAGGTCGGCAAGACGGAAGTCTATCAGGGGGAGGTGGTCCCCATCAACGCCAGCCTGTTTGTGCCGAGGAACAGCGTGATGCTGCGCCGCGTGGGCCTGATCGACGTCAACAAGAACGATTTTGCCGTCGCCCGCTTCCCGCAGCAGGCCGACCAGTCGGAAACTGTCATCAACGGCGTGGGTTACACCGTGATCACCTACCGCAGCACGCTCTCCGCCCTGCATGCCGGCGATCTGAAAGTGGGGCCCGCCACATGCGAGCTGTTGTTCGAAGTGTATGACGAGAACATCCAACGCCAGCTCCGCAGCCGCATGCCCCTGCCGTTTGGGATGGTCATGGGCGGTGGGGCGAGCGAGACACGCAAGCAGGTGGTCAAAAGCCAGGAGGTGAAGATCAAGGTGCTGCCGCTTCCTGCCGAGGGCAAACCCGCGCACTTCAGCGGTGCGGTGGGTGACTTCAGCATCAGCGCCACCGCCACGCCCAATGAGCTCAACGTGGGCGATCCGCTGGCCGTGGACATCACGATCGATGGCTCGGGCAATTTCGACGCGCTCAATCCCCCCAGTCTCATGCCGCCCGACGGCTGGAAGGCCTACCCGCCCAGGCGCTACAACGTGGACGGCCCCATCGACCCCAACCTGACGCCCACGGCGCAGCGCCGCATCGGCTATTCGATGGTCTTTGTGCCGGAGAAGGTTCACTCCGAACTGCCGCCCTTTGAGCTGAGCTACTTCAGCCCGACCCAGAAAAAATACGTGGCGGCCCGTACGCCGCCTATCGCGCTGCGCATCAAGCCGGGCACCTTGGCGGCGGCCGCCACTGGGACGGCGGAAGGCGGTGGCACCACGGAGGCACCAAAACCGCCGCCCGTGCAGCAGCCCCAGCCGCAGATCAGCGACATCCTCATGAACGTCCCCGCCAGGGCGAAATGGCTGGACACCACATCCGCGAGCATGCCCCTCACCGCCAGCGCGCGCTTCTGGGCCATTCAGTCGATTCCAGCGATGCTGGTGATCCTGGCGATCCTCTTCACATGGCTGCGCCGCCGCCGCGAGGAAGCCGCGCGCGGACTGCGGGGGGAACTGAGGCAGCTCTGGCGCGGGCTGGAGGAAAGCCCTCTCACTGATCGTGATTTTCTCCACCGCGCCGCGCATTTCATCCACCGCAGCCAGCCAGGCGAAATTCAGGACGAGGAACTGCGACAGATCATCCGCCGCTATGAAACCCAAAGCTTCACGGCGGTGCCCGGCTCTGATCAAGCGCTCGGTTCCGGGGAGCGCGACCGAATTCTGGCCAAACTGACACCGCTGCTGAAAAGGGCCGTCGCTGTTCTGGCCGTGTTGGGCGCGCTGCAGCTTCATGCCGCCGAGCCAGAGGCCTCCCCGGATGAGCTTTACCGCCAGGCACGCGAAGCGCTGGAGAAAGGCAAGTTTACCCAGGCGCAGTACCTTGCGGAATCTCTCACCAAACAGCACCCGCCCGCGCTGAGCGCCGCAGTCTTCACCCTCATCGCGAACGCGCGCTACCGGCAGGAGGACCTGGGCCGTGCCACGCTGTGGTACCAGCGCGCGCAACTGCTGGATCCTTTGAACCCCGAGGTGCGGCAGAATCTGCGGCACCTGGATGAGAAGCTGGCCTTTTTCCGTTTCTCAGAAAGCTCGCCGCTGGCCGAGTGGAGCCTGCTGCTGACCAAGAACACCTGGATCATCACCGCTGCGGCGGGGGTGTGGGTCATTTTGCTGGCCCCTCTGGGCTGGATTCTTGCCGCCCCGCGGCGGAAAGGCGGCAGCGGCGCCTTTGCGCTCGTGTTCAGCCTGCTCGGGCTGATGGTATTGATTCCCTCGGCCACCTTCGCCGCCGTCCGGCCCGGGCCAGGAGAGCGGGTGAAGGACGTGATGGTGGTCACGTCTCGCGACGTGAGGGCCTACACGGCGGCCACGGTCACCTCCGGCAGTATCATCGACAAAGACATTCCGCCAGGCAGCCAGATCCGGCTGCTGGAAAAACGCGGAGCGTGGAGCTACGTGGAGATCCCCACCAGTGGCGAGCACGTCCGCGGGTGGATCGAATCCGCCGCTTACACACCGCTATGGCCGTGGGACATGGCGCTGGTGCCATGACCCGCATCAGGCCCCTGGGCCCGGCTTGCGGGAAGGAGGACCACCCGCACCGGGGCGGTTGCCTGCTTCACGATCCAAAACCAGGAGGCTGGCCGGATCTTCGCCGGCGAGCTTGAGACGGTCCAGCATGTCGCGCACGGTCTTTTCCTCCTCCATCTGTTCATTGAGGAACCAGAGAAGGAGGTTCTTTGACGCGTGGTCTTTCACCTGCTCGGCCACTTCATAGAGGTCATTGATCTGCTGGGTGACCTTTTCCTCCTGCTGCAGGCTGTGCTGAAACACGTCCTGCGGGGACTTATAGTCCATTTTCGGCTGGGCGATGGGCTGCAGCTCCACCTTCGCATCGCGATCGACGAGGTACTGGTAGAATTTGAGCGCGTGCACGGTCTCCTCACGGCTCTGAGCAAACATCCACTGGGCAAAGCCGGTGTACGGCGTGCGCTCAAACCATGATGCCATGGCGAGGTACACGTAGCTGGAGGACATCTCATTGTTGATCTGCTCGTTGAGCAGCTTCGTCAGTTTGGGATTGAGGATCATGGCGCGCGTCTGGGTTGAAGTTATGGGATGATTGAACCAGCAATGGAAACGCAACGCAAGAGCAGGCGGATGATTTTTTACGAGAGAGAACTGTGATACTGAGACGCAAAGCCAGCAGCACGGACGATTCACTTTCTTTCGGGCCAGTCCACGCCACGATAAGCGGTACCGCGATGCCTCCTGACAGCGCACCTCCAACCCATCAGCATCATCCGCAGGTCGTGCGGCGGAATTTCATCTGCCACTGCCTGGAGGGGGGGCTGTACATGGGCGGGGCGGCGTTTCTTCACCCGGAGACCGTGATGCCAAAGATGGTGCAACAACTGGGCGGGGGGCCCGCGATCATCGCGATCATGCCGGCGGTGCTGCCGGCGGCGTTTGCGCTGGCCGGGTTGTTTGTGTCCCCGCTGGTGGAGAGGCTGAGAAGGTTCAAGCTGTGGGTGATGAGCTTTGGAGTTTTGCAGCGGCTGCCCTACCTCATCACCGGACTGCTGCTGTGGTTCTGGCAGGATGCGGGGCCGTGGCTGCTGCCGGCGGTGGTGCTGACGCCGGTGGTGTCCGGGCTGATCGGAGGCGTGGGCGTGGTGGCGTGGATGGAGATGGTGACGCGGATGGTGCCGGAGCGTGTGCGAGCGGCAGGCTGGGCGGCGCGGTACATCACGCAGGCCTGCATTGGCATGGCGGCGGGAGCGGTGATCCTGCAGGTGCTGACGCATCTGCCGGGCCAGCGAGGCTATGCCCTCCTGCACCTGATCGCCTTCGGATTTCTGCTGCTGTCCTGGCTGGCGCAGGCCTTCATGAAGGAACTGCCGGCGGCCCACCACTACCACCCGCATGAGGGAAGCTACTGGAGCTACCTGCGCAGCCTGCCGGGGATGTTGAAGGGACAGCCGCAACTGTTGAAGCTGATCGCCGCGCGGTTCACCGGCACAGGGTACTTCATGGTGGTGTCCTTCCTGACGCTGCATGCGCTGCATGCGATGGGACGGCCGGAGGCGGATGTGGGGCACTTTGTGTCCTTCCAGTACATCGGCACGATTTTGGGCAGCGTGCTGGCGGCGTGGCTGGGATATCACCAGGGCGGAAAGATGCTGCTGATCCTCTCGCGCATCACCTGTGCGGGCATGTGCCTGTGGGCCAGCCTGACGCATTCGTTTTCCGGATTTAACGCCGCCTTTTTCGTCTATGGCTTCGGCTCCTATCTGGACCGGGTGGGCGACCTCACACTGGCGGCGGAACTGTGCCCGCCGGAGCGGAGATCCACCCTGCTGGCCATTCTGGGCTTTTGCAATGCGGCGTCTCTCATGCTGGGGACGAGCCTGGGAGGGCTCATCTACGCGATGAGCTCTTCGTTTTACCTGGTGGCAGGCCTGGCGGCCGTGATGGCCGTGGTTTCGATCCTGATCCTGCGCGGCATTCCCGAGCCGAGGGGACAGCGCTGAGGCTGAGGCGTGGCGGTCATTCCGAGCACTCGATCAAGGCGCGCATGGAAACCTGCCGCTGCGGGTTCTTCTCGAGGGGATCGGGACCGTATTCTTCAATCTGCTGCTGGCGGAGCTCGGCCAGCTCCTTGTGAACGGTGGCCACGATCACGCGGCCGGTGTCATTCACTTCATTGGCCATGCGTTTGCCGAGGGCATGCGAGTGGCCGAAGATGGTGTGCAGCATTTCAATGACGTAGTCGAAGGTGTGAAAGTCATCATCCAGGAGGATGACGTGCCAGGGGGGCTCAAGAGCCGGCGGGGCCGTGAGGGGCTGAACCCGGGGCTGGTGCGGGGCGACGCGGGGCTGCCGGGGTCTCACCGGAGCCGTGGCGCAGCGGAAATCAGCAGGGGGAATCATGCCAGCACTATGCCTCAAGCCGGGCATCTCTCAAGCGCCCGCACGTGCGGCGCGCCTGCGGCTGCGTTTTAGTCCGCCGGGTTTGCGCTGAAGGCGGTGCCTGCTTGCGGGAGTGGCCGGGGGCGTGGCAGACTTTGAGCCATGAATCCTTCCATCTGCCGTACGCTCAGCACGATCTGTTTCCAGGCGGGCATCCTTTCCGTGATCCTCTCCATCTGGAGCTGGTGGTTTTTCAACGGCGACAGTCCGGAAGAGGCGGCGCATGCGGAGCGGCTGGGCATCTTCATCGGGCTGTGGGCCCCCACGCTGCTGATCCTCTCCAACCGCTTTGACCGCTATGCTGACAAAGCCAAGGCGCTGCCGGGGCTGAGCGCTGGCGAGCCAGCCGAAGAGGCGTGAGAAAGCTCAAAGGGGCTCCCGACCGGTGGCCTCCACATACTGCTGACGCATGCCGTGGTAGGCCTGCTGCCATTCATCCACCACGCGCTGAAGCTCCATGACCTGCTTTTCCAGCGTGGCAATGCGTGACTGCTGCATGACATCTCCTCCGCCATTTTTCTCGTCCGCGCGTCCGGTGCCCATGAAGGTGGTGGCAGCGCTGCGCACATGGTGGGGGCTGGCCTGGAACCAGGACAGATCGGCAAGCCGGGACTCGGTGTTGTCGAGGCAGTTGATGATGGTGACGTTTTCATCAATCTCGCCGGTGGCGAGAAACTCCTGGATCGTGGCCACGTTGGTGGGGCCGTAGAGGTAGTTGTCCGGCATCTGCACGAGGAGGTCCATCTGGAGCTCGGCGATCATGGGGGCGCGCTGCCAGCTCATGCGGTTGTCGCTGGAGATCTTGTCGAGGGGGGAGATTTTGGCGTCGGCCGCCCATCCGCGCAGGGTTTCGAGGTCTTTGGCCGCATACACTTCCTTGTCCGAGGCCTTGAGCAGATACCAGTTGTTCATGGGGAGAGATAATCAAATTCCCCCGTCTGCGCCAAGCTCAAAGTGCGAATGAAATCAATCTCAGGAGATTGACGCTGCCTTTTCGCAAGGCAACCTCCGCGGCCTTCGTACCAACGCGCTCCTCTATGACCCGCCTGCTTTTTGCCCTCCTCCTCGCCGCCGCCGCTGCCCGGGCCGCCGAGCCCGCCGCCTTCACGATCAAAACGATGACGGCGCAGATGAAGTATGACACCGCCGAGCTGCTGGTGCAGCCCGGCCAGGCGGTGAAGATCAGCTTTGAAAACGGCGATGACCTGCCGCACAACCTGGTCTTCTGCCAGCCAGGGACAGACACGGCGGCCATGGCGCTGAAGCAGATGGAAAAGCCGGAGGAGGCGCTGAAGCGTAACTGGCTGCCGGAGGACAAGCGGATCTGGGCGCACTCCAAAATGCTGAACCCGCATGAGAAGGAGGTGCTGAACTTTTCGGCTCCGGAAAAGCCCGGGAGCTACCCGTATGTGTGTACCTTTCCGGGGCATGCGCTGACGATGAAGGGCGTGCTGAAAGTCGCGCCGCTGGGGGACACGCTGCATGATCTGCACTTTGCCCTCTACCTGGGAAACTGGAAGGAGCTGCCGGATTTCTCCAAGCTGAAGCCGCACCGGGAGGGGAAGATCGACGACAACCTGCTGCAGGTGAAACTGGATGATTACAAGAACGAGTTTGGAGTGGTTTTCACCGGCAAGCTCATCGCGCCGAAGAAGGGCTCGTACCGGTTTTACCTGTCCAGCGACGACGGATCGCGCATCCTGATCGATGGCAAGGAGATCGTGGCGTATGACGGGATTCATCCGTCAGGCGACATCAAGGAGGCGGGGCTGACTCTGGAGAAGGGCGAGCATGAGTTTCGTCTGGAGTATTTCCAGGGAGGCGGGCAGATCGAGCTGTATGCGGCGTGGAAAGGTGCGGACACGCAGATCACGCCGCTGTCGAAATGGCTGCACCCGAAGTGGCAGGGCGGCACCAAAAAGCAGAAGGAGTTCGATCCGATCCCTCTGGTGGTGAAGGATGAGGCGGTGATGTACCGCAACTTCATTCAGGGTGCGGGCAACCGTGGCATTGGCGTGGGTTATCCCGGCGGTGTGAACATTGCCTGGAGCGCGGAGAGCATGAATCTGGCGCTGATCTGGCGCGGTGCCTTCATGGATGCCTCAAGGCACTGGAACTCCCGCGGGGGCGGCCACGAAAAACCGCTGGGATATGATGTGCTGCAGCCGACAGGAGAGGTGACGCCGGCCTTTTTTGTGACCGACAAACCCGATGCCGAATGGCCGAAGTGGGACAAAACCAAGCGCTACGAGGGCTTCCACTGGGAGGGGTATTCGCTGGATGCGAAGCGCAGCCCGACCTTCCGCTACACGTGGCAGGGCACGGAGATCGAAGAAAGTTTTGCCGTCGAGGGCGATGGCAACAAACCTGATGGCAAGGCGAAGCTGATCCGCACGGTGAAGGTGACGGGCAAGCTGCCGGCGAACGCGTGGTACCGCATCGGCAGCGGGAAGTTTGAGAGCAAGGACGGAGCTTTCCTCGGCAAAGGGCCGCTGCCGTATCGAATCACCGCCGCCGGAGCCCAGATCTCAGGACAGAACCTGGTGATTCCGGCGCAGCCTGGAACGATGACCATCACCTATCAGTGGGCCCAGTAACCTTTCTTTTCCCGCCTCTTCACCGACATGAAACGCCTTTTGATTCTCTCCCTGCTCTGCTCACCGCTGCTGGCCGCCGCCGCTGATCCGGTGGAGGCGGATTTTTACAAGATCACCACGTTTTCCACGCCGAAGGAAACGGCGATGGAGGTGGGCGCGATCGACCTGATGCCTGACGGCAAGCTGGCGCTGGGCACGCGCCGCGGGGAGATCTGGATCGTCAGCGGCGCCGGCAGCAATGATGCCGCGAACGTGAGCTACAAGCTGTTTGCGTCAGGCCTGCATGAAGTGCTGGGCATCGCCTACAATCCGAAAGACAAGAACCTGTATGCCACGACGCGCTATGAGATCACGCGGCTGAAGGACACCGACAACGACGGACGTGCCGATGTGTTTGAAAATGTGAACGACGACTGGGGCGTCTCCGGCGACTACCACGAGTATGCGATTGGCAGCCGCTTTGACAAAGCGGGAGACCTGTGGGTGACGCTGTGCCTGACGGGCTCCTTCAGCAGCGCGGTGCCGTTTCGTGGCTGGGCGCTGCGGATCAAGCCGGACGGCACGATGGTGCCGACATGCTCGGGCATTCGCAGCCCGGGAGGCATCGGCTTCGATGCGGATGGCGAAGCTTACTACTGCGACAACCAGGGGCCGTGGCATGGCTCGTGCACGCTGCAGCATCTGGTGCCGGGATCTTTCCAGGGTCACCCGGGCGGCAACCTCTGGTATGATCTGGCTCCGAACATGGGGCCGCGCCCAATTGATCCCCTGCCCGAGGCTTTTCAGGGAGAACGCAGCCGCAAAGACAAACGCGAAGGCGGTGACCCTGACCGGATGGTGACGGAGCGGGAGCGGATCAAGCAACTGGTACCGCCGGCGGTGTATCTGGTGCACGGCAAGATCGGCAACTCCGCGAGCGCGATCATCTGTGACCTGAGCGGCGGAAAGTTTGGCCCCTTCAGCAAGCAGCTCTTTGTGGCGGATCAAAGCCACAGCAATCTCAGCCGTGTGTACCTGGAAACGGTGAACGGCATCAAGCAAGGCGTGGTGATCCCTTTCCGCAGCGGTTTTGCCAGCGGAATCATCGGCGGACGCATGGACGAGGAAGGACGCGTGTTTGTGGGAGGGAGCGACCGCGGATGGGGAGCGCGCGGCGGCAAGCCCTTCTGCTTTGAGAAGTGCGAATGGACCGGGAAGACGCCCTTTGAAGTGCATGAGATGCATGCGAAGCCGGACGGATTTGAGGTGACCTTCACGCAGCCGGTGGATGCCACAACCGCTGGAGATGTGAAGAGCTACAGCATGCGCGAGTTTACCTATGCGTATCGCGAGCAGTACGGCGGCGACGAAGTTTCGGAAGTGCTGCCGAAGATCACTGCTGCCACGGTCGCGGTTGATGGAAAGTCGGTGCGTCTGACGATCTCGCCACTAACCAAGGGACACATTCACGAGCTGCACCTGGATGGTGTGCGGAGCGCGGAAAAGCTGCCGCTGCTGCACAAGGTGGGCTATTACACGCTGAATGAGATCCCGGCGAAGTAGTGCGCTGATGAACGTGCCGGCAAACGGGAGTGCTTGACCTGTAAAGGCGGGCCCGGTCTAGTACCGGCACATGCACATTGAACTGAACGATCTGTCGAAGCGTTTTGGCCATACGACGGCGCTTGATCATGTGGACCTCAGTGTGCCGCCGAGCTCCATCATCGCGGTGCTGGGGGAAAATGGCGCGGGCAAATCCACGCTGCTGTCGCTGCTTGCGGGGGTGCTGGCGCCTGACGAAGGCTTGATCCGCTTCGACGGGGAGGCATTCAGCCGGGAAAAGATCGAGCTGCGCAGACGCCTGCTGTTCACGCCGGACGCACCGCTGATGTTTATGGAACGGAGCATCGCCTCCAACATCGCTTCCTTTGCCGCCTTGTATGGGACGCGCGTGGAAGACCATGCGGAGGAGCTCACCCACCTGCTGGAGGAGACGGGCATGGCGGCGCTGCTGAACCGCAGCGCGGGGTCTTTGTCTCGAGGTCAGCTTTGGAAGGCCTTCATGGCCTGCGTCACGGCGGTGCAGCCGGAGCTTTGGCTGGTGGATGAACCCTTTGCCTCCGGCATGGATGTGATCGGCATGGGTGTCTTCCGCCGGCTGGCGCGCAAGCTGGCGGACGAGGGTGGAACGATTGTTTACACCACCCAGATGGTGGATCTGGCGGCGGATTTCTCGGATCACGTCTGCGTGCTGCGGCAGGGACGGATCGTGCTGTGGGAGACGAGCTCCAAGGTGCAGGAAATGATCCGCGCCGCGCCCGAAGGCCAGGAACACGTGCTGCGCGGCCTGCGCTGATCATCCGCCATGCTGTTTCACCCTCCAGAGTCCGAAGACAGCCTCCGCCGGATGGCATCCACCGCCCTGCGCGGTGCCGCCATGGAACGAAGCGACATCCGTGTGTGGACCCGCCTCAAAGGCATCTTCAAGTTCGTCTTTTGGGAGTCGGTGATGATGTGCCTCCTATGCCTGATCACAGGCGTGAGTGCTCCGCAGCTCAGAGCGGCCGCGTGGCGGGACTTCATGCTGGCGGGAACCGTGATGCTGAGCACCTGGATTTCATGCCAGCGCTTTTTCTGGCTGCTGCAGTCCAGCCCGACCGTGAATGTGATGTGGCATCTGCCCGTGACCGGTCGCGACATTTGCCGCTGGGTGCGGCGCACCAGTCTGCAGCAGACTCTCAAAATGCTGCCACGCATGATGGTGGCGGCATGGGCCTGGCTGAGTTTTCCAGATCTGCAGTCCGCATGGATGCAGGTTCTCTGGAACGGCGCGCTGCTCTGGCTCGTCATGGTGGCCTGTGTGCAGCATTACAGCCTTTCATGGGGGCCGGGCCGGCTGCCAGCCAAAATCTGGAACCTGACGCTGCTCGTCTGGCTTGGCATGGTGCTGTATGTCTGGTGGGGAGAGAAGAACTTTGGCCACGGCCGGCCGCTGCCGGCATGGGTGCTGGATCTGAGCGGGACCGCCGCGTGGATACTGCCGGCGAAGTGGGCGATGCGCGCGCATGACAATCAGATCGCACTCTGCCTCACACTGATCTGCCTTGTGGCAGGCGGTCTGTTTTGGCGGCGCTTTCCAGATGCCTTTGCCATCGTCTATGACTACGTGGGAAACGCAGCCCCGCCTGAGAAAGAACGCGCTGAAGCCTCCGAAATGGCGAACCCGTTCTTGCAGGAGTCCGCAGAGGCGCAACCGGGCGAGGTCATGGCATGCATTCGACTGGCCCAGGCCAATGACACTCCCCTGGTGGCGGAGGGATGGATCGAGAAGCTGGCGCTCGTGCTGCTGAACAAACGAGACCGCATGCTCCTCCCGACGCTGATCGGCACACGTGCAGGCTGGACAGGGCAGTGGTGGAAGGCTGTGCGCATCTGCATCGTGCTCCTGGTGCTCTCTTTTGTGCTGCTGACGGTGGGCACGCGCTGGAGCAAGGCGGAGACGGCGGGGTTTTGGACCGCGATGCTGCCGTTCCTCGTCATTGTTAGCTGCACCTTCCCCTTCTCGAATTCGATTCCTCATGCCACGCTTCGGCAGCGGCTCGGTGCGCATGGCATGCCGTTCTTCGCGGGTCTGCCGATCTGCTTGCGCGATCTGCTGCGTGTCTACTTTCGCATCACCCTGGCGCTCATGATCGCCTGCCTGGGGCTCGTCCTGCCGGTGATCGTGATCCAATGCGTGATCCTGCACCGCGAAAAGTTCATTCCAGGCGCGCTTGGCATGGCCCTGATCTTCTGCCTGTCATGGTGCGCCATGCGTCCGGCGTTTCTTTATTACCGGCTGCAGCAGATGTCCCGGCCCGGCCGCAGCCACAGGCTGGGGCATGTGTGCTCGTACATTCTTTTTTTGCCGCTCGGTCTCGCCACCGTGGCCTCCGTGGTTGTCGGGATCGGAGTCGTGCAGGAACATCCGGTGGAGGCAGTCACCTTGTGCGTGCCACTCGCCGCCTGCTGTGCGCGTGGTATCTATGCCCTGTTTCACTGGCGGGTGCGTGCGTGCAAAGTGGACTGGATCAGCGACACGTGAACCAAGCCGGCATGTGCGCGGGAATCTCGAAGCCCTGCCTCCCTTATTTCGCAGCTTTTGCCTTCGGGACATCCATCAGTTTCACGGGAGCCTCGGGCTGCTGGATCTTGGTTTCCATGACGGCCACGGGCTCCGCGCGCCGCACTTCGATGATGGGGATGCTACGGGTTTGCAAGGGGAGCTCCGCACGGCGCACCTCCTCGCCCGCCAGGGGTTTGGGGGACGCGGTCTCTGGAATGACCGCACGCCGCACCTCCACCTGCTCTTCAGCGGCGGACGCGACCTGCGGCGCGGTGTAGTTTTTTACCGCCGCTTTGATCGTGGACGCATAGGATGGCGCGAGCTCCATGGCGGTGTCCACAATCTTGCGCACCTGGGCGGGTTCTGCATTCACGGCGTCGATGGCCGCCGTCACGATCTCACCGGCGCAGCTTTGGTGAATGACCAAGGCCTCCTCCAGACGCATCACCAGCTTGTCCGGCTCCATGCGGATGGAGTTGAACAATTCCCCGCACAGGGTCTCGCAGTCGATCTGGGGCACAGTCGACTTCACTGGCTGGGCGAATCCTGGTGATGTCACCAGGACCAGCAGGCAGCACAAGAGAGAGAGCGAACGCATGAGTGTGGGGATGGGGAGATTGACGGATTCAAATGGTCTGCCTTCAAATCATCTTTTTGCAAATCTCATTCATTTTTTGGGCGCCGGATTGAGCAGCTCATCCGTAGCGCCGCGATGTGCTCGGATGAACTGTTCCGGGGCAACGCGGTTGAGCGGAGTGTCAGCATATCCCTGGCCAGGATTGATGTAAGGACCGAGCCGCAATTCGAAATGTAGGTGTGCCAAATAGACACCTTCCGCCGTGCCCACCGTGCCTATCTGTTCTCCACGCCGGACGTCCTGCCCGGCCTGCACCCGAATCGATTCGAGATGGGCATACATCGTTTGCACGACGGGTCCGAGTTCATCCCCTTCAGGCAAACGGTGGGCAATGAGAATCATTTTGCCCCAGCCGGGTCCCGGAATCCCCGCATAGACCACGCGACCGGTTCCAGCTGCATACACCGCATCGCCGAGATCTGAGTTTTCGCCGCCGATGCCGTTCAAGTCATCGCCGAGATGACGTGCAATGCGGAAGGGACGGGCATTGTAGGTAAGGGCTCCGTGCTCGGAGCCCATGGGCATGTCAAAGCGGACCGCCAGCGGCAGAGTGGCCACTTCCAGAGGGCTCAGGCGTACGAACGCTGGATCGAGCGGCTTTATGGAAGAAGCAGAACGGCCGAAGCGCAGCCAGAGCATGCCAGCCACCGCCGCCGCCAGGAAGGCGAGGGGTAAAAGCATGCGCATGATCCGCACCAGGGTTTTCATGCCGGAGATTCGAGGGCTGAGGCGGCGTTGCAAAGGGAACATGCCGCCCTTAAATATCAGGAATCCTGTGAACACGCTCTCCCCTTCCTCGTTCGGCGCTCCCAAAGTTTCCGTCTTCAGCGGCAAAGCCAGCTATGAGGATGCAGGTGCCCTGCGGCAGCAGATCGAGGACGCGATTGAGGCTCTCGAGCTTTCCGCAGACTTCATCAGGCCGGGCGACCGGGTGGTGATCAAACCGAACTGGGTGAAGGAGCACAATGCGAGCAAGCCGGCGGATGAGGGCGGGTGGCTGACAATCATCACGCACCCGCTGGTGGTGCGCGAGGTGGCGCGGTGGGCAGCGAAGAAGTTGCAGGGGCGTGGCTCTGTGACACTGTGTGATGCGCCGCAGAGCGACTCCTCTTTTGCGACCATTCGAAGACTGCACCGGCTGGATGACATGGTGACAGACCTGACGCGTGAGTTTCCAGGAGTGGCTTTCCTGCTTTTTGACATGCGCTGTGAGGAATGGACGATCGATGACGGGGTGACGATCGCGAAACGGGAGCTGCCGAGCGACCCCTCGGGTGCGGTGGACATTCATCTGGATGAAGACAGCGAATTCCTGGGGCATCCGGGCCTGGGCAAGCTGTACGGGGCGTCGTTTGATTTTGCGACGACGAACCGGCAGCACACGGACCCGCACCATGAATATCGCATCTGCCGCACGCCGATGAATGCGGATGTGCTGATCAATGTGCCGAAGCTGAAGACGCACAAGAAGGTGGGCCTGACGGTGGCGCTAAAAAATCTGGTGGGCACGACGCCGCGAACGAACTGGCTGCCGCGCCACACGGAGGGCACGCCTGCGGAAGGTGGTGATCAGTTTGCAGAATCCTCCGCAAAGCGTGCACTGGAGGGCACGCTGATGCGGAATGCGAAAAAGATTTTGTTTGGGCGCTTTTTTCTCTCCAAGCTTTTCGTGCCGCTGAAGAAGATGGGACGAATGGTGTTTGGTGACACAAAGGAGGTGGTGCGGTCCGGCAACTGGCATGGGAACAACACGGCGTGGCGGATGATCCTGGATCTGCACAAGTGCTTCTTCTATTTCGACGGTCGCGGGGTACGGCGGGAGAAGCCGCTGCGCTACCTGACGATTGTGGACGGGATCATCGGCGGCGATGGAGACGGGCCGATGTCCTGCGATCCGGTGGCGAGCGGCGTCATCATGGCGGGGACGCATCCGGTGGCGGTGGATTGCGTGAGCGCGCAGTTGATGGGTTTCAACTGGAAGAAGACGCGGCTGCTGAAGGATGCGTTTGAGGTGAAGCGGCTGCCGATTGTGGGATTCACACCGTCAGAGATCACGGTGGCCTCGAACAAGGCGGAGTGGAGCGGGCCGTTCGAGGAGATGAAGGAGTGCTTTGAGTTTCAGTGCCACTTTGGATGGAGCGGACATCTGGAGAGTGATCAGCGGCTGGCGAGGATGGGGAAGAGGTGAGGCTTACTCGAAGTGCATCTTGCCGATGTCGGAGCGGCGCTGGAGACCGTCGAAGGTGATCTTGGTGCTTTCAGCGTAGGCTTTTTCGCGGGCTTCGACACGGGTGGTGCCTTGAGCGACGACAGCGAGGACTCGGCCACCGTTGGTTTCGAACTGGCCGGCGGAATTCTTTTTGGTGCCGCAGTGATAAACGCGGGCGCCGCTGACTTCTTCGAGGCCGGAAATGACGTCGCCACTGCGCGATGAAGCGGGATAACCGGCGCTGGCGCTGATGAGGCAGATGCTCCAGCCGGGCTCGAAGCGGATGAGGTCGGGCTGTAGGTTGCCTTTGGCCGCTTCGAAGGCGTAGGTGGCGAAGTCTCCGCGCACCATGGGGAGGACGGCCTCGGCTTCCGGATCGCCGAAGCGGCAGTTGTACTCAATAACCTGAGGGCCGGTGGGGGTGAGCATGAGGCCGAAGTAGAGGAAGCCGCGGTAGGTGAGGCCGTCTGTCAGGATGCCCTGTACGGTGGGCTGGACGATCTCGCGCTCGATGCGCTGCATGAGGGCGCGCTCGGCGAGCTCCAGCGAGGCCACGGCGCCCATGCCGCCGGTGTTGGGTCCCTGGTCGTTGTCGCGGATGCGCTTGTAGTCGCGTGCGGGCATGAGGATCTGGTATTTGTCATCGCACACGGAGGCGAAGACGGAGATCTCGGGACCGGTGAGGCATTTTTCCACGAGCAGATCGCCGGGGCCAAAGCAGCGCTTTTCCATGACGTCATCGACGAAGGCTTCTGCTTCATCTTTGGCGGTGCAGACGGCGACGCCTTTGCCGGCGGCGAGGCCGTCGAACTTCAGCACGATGGGCAGCTCGGTGAGGGCGGCCTTGGCCTCGGAGGCATTGGTGCAGATGGTGAAGTCGGCGGTGGGGATGCCGTGGCGTTTGAGGAATTTTTTCGCGAAGGTTTTGGAGGCCTCAAGCTGGGCGATTTCTTTGCGCGGGCCCCAGCAGGGGATGCCGGCCTCGGCGCAGAGATTGGAAAGGCCGGTGTCTTTGACGAGGAGGGCCTCCTCACCGGCCATGCAGAGGTCGATGCTGTTGCTCTTCATCCAGGTGATCAGCTCGGGCAGGCTGGCGGCCTCCACGCGGGTGGCCAGGGTGGCGATGGCGTCGCTGCCCGGGTGCGCGAAGAGTTCGTGCTGCTGCGGGGATTCGCTGAGCGCGGTGATGAGGGCGTGTTCACGTCCGCCTTTGCCTGTGACGAGGATTTTCATGGGCCGGGATGCTTAGCGAGTCGATCCGGCAGCGCAAGCGGCCTGTCGGGACTCTAAGAAGCGGCGCGGTGGGCCGTTGCTGGAAACATGAAACGTCTGCTGCCCTGTGTTTTTCTGCTGGCCTGCACTCCTGAGAAGGAAGCGGCGAGACCTGCGGTCTCTGAGCCGGCCCGTGAAGCTGCGGCGCGCGTGGATGCGGCGCTGATGCATGATTACCAGAGTACTGTGGAGGCGCGGGTGAACCAGAAATACCTGCCCGCGGTGCCGGCGCTGCCACCGATGGCTGATGACACAGCCTTTCTGCGGCGCGCGTGCATCGACCTCGCAGGAAGGCTGCCGCGTCCGGAAGAGGTACGGGCTTTTGTGGCGGACCCTGCGCCCGGAAAGCGCGCCAGATTGACGGATGCTCTGACGAGGGAGACGGGCGGGGCCGAGGTGAGGTTTCGCATGCTGGCGGAAGCCTTTCGGGTCAGGGATGAGGACGTGGAGACGATCTCGTGGCTACGGGAGGCGGCGGTGAAGGATTTTCCGTATGCTGAAATCATTGCGGTGATGATCAGCGGCGGGCACCTGAGCCGCCGCGACGGAGGCGATGCGATGCGGACGGGCGTGGAGACCGCCTACAGTGTGCTGGGAGTGGACACGCGCTGCGCGATGTGTCATGACCATCCCTTTAGCGACCGGACGGAGATGGAAACCTATGAATTTGCGGCGTGCTTTGCGGGCAAGGACGAGGTGCGGCTGCCGCGTGATTACAAATATCCGAATGCCAAGCCTGGCGATGTGGTGCAGCCGGCGCTGATGCGGCTAAGCCGAAGCTGGACGCCCGTGCCGGCGGATGAGGAGAAGCTGGCGCAGGTGGCGCGATGGATCACGGAGCAAGAGGCGACGAAGCGATTTGCCCTGGTGGCGGTGATGCGAACATGGCGGGAGCTTTTTGGGATGCCGGGCCAGATCATTGACCCGACGGTGGGAGGCGTGGATGACGAACCGAGCTGGAAGGAAACGCATGGAAACTGCTTCTTCACCGCACACCGCGGAAGCCCCACGTGGATCGACATGGACATCAACTCACCGGGAGATTTTTCGCAAGCCACGAAGGTGATGATGGAGGAGTTTCTCCGCTGCGGAGGACGGATCGGCGAATACCAGAGACTCCTGGCACGAACGGAGGCATACAGCCGTGCAGGCGTTGGTCATGAGTTTGCGTGGAGCGGGTGCCTGCTGCCGCCGGCGCCGCAGGTCCGGAGGCTGCCTTCCGAGGTGATCTGGAAGACGCTGACGGCTGAAACGGATGTGCAGCTGCCGCAGGTGCCGCGGGCCGGACATCCGCTGCGCCTGCTGGGACGCGGCACGCGTGAGTGGACAGATGAAAGCGTGACGCCGCTCTCGCATGAAATCGCGCGTTTTATGATGAATGACCCGCTGGTGGCGCAGGCGAGTGCGAAAGCAGGAAGTGCGGAGGAGGCGTTTCTGAGCCTGCTGGGAAGGGAACCCACTGATGGAGAGAAGGCGGCGATCGTACGCAGCGATTGCTCGGATCAGGATGTGGCGTGGGCGCTGCTGAACACGCGTGAGTTTTTGTTCAGGCCGTGATTTGAAAAGGACAAGCGGAGTCTAAGAAGTGGTGGCGTGAGCCGTTGCAGCCAGCATGAAACGCCAACTGCTCGTCTGGGTATCATGCTGCGTCAGCACTGCAACGTTTGCGGATGCGCCGCAGGAGGCCGCGGCAAAAATTGATGCGGCTCTGATGCGTGAATACATGGTCTTTCAGCGGCAGGTGAGACATCCCAGCGACCCACGGCTGCCGGTGCTGCCGCCTGCAGCGGATGATGCGAGTTTTTTGAGACGTGCGTGCATCGACCTGGCAGGAAGGCTGCCGAGAGCAGACGAGGTGCGGGCGTTCCTGGCGAGCACCGCTGCCAGCAAGCGGGCAGCCCTGACGGATGCGCTGGTGAAGGAGGGCGGGGCGGCGGAGGTGCGCTTTCGGATGCTGGCGGAGGCGTTTCGGGTGAAGGATGATGATGCAGTGATCGCATGGCTGCGGCAGGCGGCGGCGGATGACCGGCCGTATGACCAGATCGTGACCTACCTGGTGGGCGAAGGGCATCTCAGCCGCCGGGATGAAGGCAATGCTTTGAGAACGAGCACCGAGGTGGCTCTTGCGGTTTTGGGCGAGGACTTGCACTGCGCTTTCTGCCACGATCATCCCTACAACGATCACACGCAGATGGAGGCTTATCAATTTGCAGCCTGTTTCACCACAGACGACGTGTTTGACACCCTGCGGCTGCCCACGGATTACCGCTACCCCGACGGGAAGCCCGGAGACCTGGTGAAGCCCAGGGTGCTGAAGCTGGTGAGAGAAGCACCTCCGCCCATGAAGCGCGGCAAAAATTTGCGCAAGCAGGTGGCGCGGTGGATCACGGCGGACAATACCGAGCGTCTGGCCACCGTGGCGGGCCTGCGCATCTGGAGCGGCATGTTTGGCATGCCGGAAACTTATGTGGACCACACGGTCGGAGGTGTCGATCCGGCGCTTAGCTGGCATGACGTTCATGACAAGCCCATCCTGAACACGATCAGCAGCAACTGCTTTGGAGCGCCCAACCTCCGCGCCGCCGATCGCAACTGCATCACCTGGATTGACGAGAACTTCACCCAGGGATCGCAGCAGAATGCGGTGACCGTGCTCGCGGCTGAATTCCGCCGCAGCGGCTTTCGCATCGGTGAATTTCAGCGCATTCTGGCGCGCACCGAGGCCTATGGCCGTGCCGGCGTAAGCATCGGCCTCGCCTGGAGCGGCAGTTATCTCGTGCCTGCGCCGCAAATCCGCCGGCTGCCCGCCGAAGTGATCTGGGACACGCTGTGCATGGAAAAAAGTGAGCAGCTTGCACAGGTGCCGCCGCTGGAGCATCCGCTGCGGATGCTGGGGCGTGGCACGCGTGAGTGGTCGGATGAAAGCACGACGCCGCTTTCGCATGAACTGGTGAGGTTTATGATGAACAGCGCGGAGATGGAGGACGCTGTTGGGGCGGAGCCTGCGGGGCGAACGACGGAGGAACTATTTATGGCGCTGCTGGGCAGGTACCCGAACGGGATGGAAAAGGCGATCGCGCAGCAGCACCGGAATGAATCGCCGCAGACGGCGGTGCAGGACATCGCGTGGGCGCTGCTGAACACGAAGGAGTTTATGTTCAGGCCGTGATGCTGGAAGGGGCGGGAGCCATGGGGAATCTCGCGTATGCAAGATGGGGACCGCGCGGAGGGCGAGGTGTGGCGAGTAGGCGCAGTGCGAGTGGCGTGGGTCGCGGTATTGGAATACCGCGCTACATTTTTGGCGTGGGGAGGGTTAGTCGCGGGAGCCGGGGGTGATTTTCATTTCGACTTCCTTGCCGTCGCGCTGGACGCTGATGGTGGTTTCCTTGCCGATCTTGAGATCGCCCATGACGTAGGTGTAGTCGTAGATGTTGGTGATGTCCTTGCCGCCGAGCTTGATGATGATGTCCCCGGCTTTGACGCCGGCTTTGGCGGCGGGACCGATGGGGGAGACGCCGCTGAGCTTGACACCTTTGATGTCGCCCTGGGCGTAGTCGGGGATGGTGCCGAGGTAGGCGCGGAGGCCGGTGCGGACGCCCTGGTTTTTCGGAGCCTCCATGGCGACGTAATCCGGGGCGGGATCGGTGGTGGCGATGCCGCGGGCGATGAGGCCCATGAGTTTGGCGATCTTGACGGCGTGGTCGTAGTCGATCTTGTCCGCGGTGTCGCTGGGCATGTGGTAGTCTTCGTGGGAGCCGGTGAAGGCGTTCAGCGTTGGGATGCCGCGCAGGTAGAAGGAGGTGCTGTCGGTGGGGAGGTGGGCGTCGTTTTGCGTGGTGATGGGCAGGCCGATGGGGGCATTGCGTTTTTCGATTTCCTTGGCCCACATGGAGCTGCTGCCGAGGCCCTGCATGACCACGGACTTCTGGAAGCGGCCGATCATGTCCATGTTCAGGCAGGCGGCGAACATGCCGGTGAGCTTGGCATTGGCATCGCCCTTGATCATCTTGGCATAGACTTCGACGAAGTGACTGCTGCCGAGCAGGCCGAGCTCTTCACCGCTCCAGGCGGCGAAGATGATGTCGCGCTTGAGCTGGAGCTTGCCCTGCTTCTTCAAATCAGCGAGCCACTGGGCGATTTCCATGACGGCAGAGGTGCCGGAGGCGTTGTCGTCGGCGCCATGGTGGATCTTGTTTACTTCATCGCCCTTGGCGCGGGAGTTGGAACCGCCGCCGCTGCCGAGGTGATCGACGTGGGCGCAGACGATGAGAGGAGCGACGTGGGGATCGGGCTTGTCGCCATAAGGCAGGACGCCGAGGACGTTGCGGCCTTTTTTCTTCTCCTGCTGGATGACGATGTTGGCGGAGAGGGTGAGACCTTTGCAGTCGATGCCACCCATGAGGTCGCCAGTGTCGAGTTTGTCCTGGAGTTCCTTGAGCTTTTTGCCGGCGCTGGCGAGCAGCTTGTCACCCACGGCATCGGTGATGCTGATGGCGGCGATGCCGCTGGTGGCGAGGGAGGCATCAAAGGTGAGGGGTGCGAGCTGCTGCACGACTTTGGAGTTCGGGCCGCTGACGACGATGAGGCCACGCGCGCCTTTCTGGCGGGCGGTGAGGGCCTTGTAGCGCAGGCTGCCGTAGCGGCTGAGCTCGTTGCGGCGTTCCTGGCTGATGCCTTCGGGAAGGTAGCGGAAGACGAGCACCCATTTGTCCTTCACATCCAGGTGCGCGTAGCTGCTGTAGGTTTCGAGTTTCTTGCCATCGCTGCCGGTGGCGTCGTCGGGAGTTTCGATGCCGTAACCGGCAAAGACGATGGGGGCTGATTTGACCTCGCCGTTTTGGGAGAAGGAGAGAGGCTTCCAGTCCTGATCCACGGTCAAGGTTTGGTCACCGAGTTTCAAGACATTGCCTTCGCCGAGAGCGACGCCGGCGGTGAAGTCGAAGTTGTCGAAGTAGGTGTCGTCATCGCCCATGGGAGCGAGACCGATTTTTTGGAAGACATCGGACACATACTGGGTGGCGAGTTTTTCGCCTTCGGTACCGGTGAGGCGACCTCCGAGGGCATCGCTGGCGAGGTAGGTGATCTGCTGCTTCATGTCTTCCGGGCGGATTTCGGCAGCAGTGGCGGAAAAATCGGGCTCCGGAGTTTTGGCGACAATCGCCTGCAGATTTGTCTTGAGACCGAGTGCCGTGAGCGCGTGGTCGTGGTCCCAGTCGGCGATGTAAATCTGGGAGGCGCCCCCCGCCCCGCGGCCGCTGGTCCAGGAGAGTCGTTTGCCATCTGGCAGGAAAACCGGCAGGCCATCGAAGCCGTCCGTGGTGGTGACGCGCACGGGGGCGTGCTTGCCAGCGGCATCGACGATGTAGAGCTCGAAATTGGCGAAGCCGTTGAGGTTGGTGGTGAAGATGAGGTATTCGCCGCTGGGGTGAAAGTAGGGGGCCCAGCTCATGGCGCCGAGCTTGGTGATCGGCCGTTGGTCGCTGCCGTCAGCGTTCATGGTCCAGACTTCGGCGACATCGCCCTTCGGGGTGAAGCGGCGCCAGCAGATGCGCTTGCCATCGGCGCTGAAGAAGGGGCCGCCATCGTAACCGGGGGCTTCGGTGAGGCGCTTCACATTCGAGCCATCGGCATCCATGGTGTAGATCTCCATGAAGTACTGTTTGTCGATCTTGAGGCGCTCCTCGTCCTCCTTACTGAGCTTCGTTTCGTAGGCCTGGCGGTTGCTGGCGAAGACGATTTTTTTACCGTCGGGCGAGTAATCGCCTTCGGCATCGTAGCCGCGGGTGTGGGTGAGGTTTTTGAGAGACTTGTCCGCGAGCGTGTACTCCCAGATGTCGTAATGCTCGTCGTAGTCCCAGGAATAGCGGCGGACTTTGGCGTTCTTGCGCTCCTCATACTCAGCGGCTTGGAGCTTTTTGGAGTCGGGGTCCGTGTGGGTGGAGGCGAAGAGGACGCGCTTGCCATCGGGGTGAATCCAGGCGCAGGTGGTCTTGCCCATGCCGGGGGAGATGCGCTCCTGATCGCCCGTTTCGAGGTCCATGAGGTAGATCTGATAGAAGGGATTTCCTTCTTCGCGCTCAGACTGGAAGATCATCTTGGTGCCATCGGCGGAGAAGTAGCCCTCACCGGAGCGTTTGCCCTCAAAGGTGAGCTGGCGGGTGTTTGTCAGGAAATCCGCCTCCGTTTGGGCAAAAACGGCGGTGGTCAGGAAAAAAAAGACGGGCAGGCGCATGGTTGGAAAGAAAGAACATACGTCCGGCCGGGATGTTTGCAGAAACTTTGCGCATGCATCCGGTCCAAAGCCGCGTTTGATCGGACCCCGAACTTTTCCCTCGACCATGCGCCTCCTCCTCCTGCTCGCTGTTTTTCCCCTGCTGGCCGCCTCCGCCGCCGAACCGGTGTCTTTGTTTGATGGCAAGACGCTCAAAGGCTGGGATGGTGAAACGACGAAGGTCTGGCGGGTGCAGGATGGGGTGATCGTGGGCGGGTCGCTGGAGGGGAACCCGCAGAATGAGTTTCTGACCTCGAAGAAGGTGTACCGAAACTTCATTCTGCGGCTGGAGTACAAGCTGGAAGGCACGGAGGGTTTTGTGAATGGCGGCGTGCAGTTTCGCAGCGTGCGCATCCCGCAGCCACCGAATGAGATGAGCGGGTATCAGGCGGACATCGGCGCGGGTTATTCAGGATGCCTGTATGATGAGTCCCGTCGCAAAAAGATGCTGCTGCAGCCGGCGAAGGAGCTAATCGAAAAGGCGGAGAAGCCGGGCGAGTGGAACAGCTATGAGATCCGCGCCGAGGAGCAGCGCATTCAATTGTTTGTGAACAAGGTGCGCACGGTGGACTACACGGAGCGTGAGCCGGGGATTGATCTGAAGGGGCTGATTGCGCTGCAGATTCATGGGAAGTGCAAGGCGCAGATCTCCTTCCGCAACATCACGATTGAGGCGCTGCCGGATGCGATGGTGCCGGAGCAGAAGGATGTGCTGAACCGTTTTGGCAATCCGGGTGCGGGGCCGGAGAAGCATGAGGCATTCAAGGATGGCAAATTCGAGCTGAAGCAGGACGAGGTGATCGTGATGGCGGGCCAGGAGAATCTGGTGCGTGAGCAGAAAGTGGGGGAGTTTGAGGCGGTGTTTGGCACGGCCTTCGCCGCCAAGCAGCCGCGTTTTCGCTCAATGGCCTGGGAGGGTGATACGGTGTATGAGCAGTGGCGGGATCTGAACTTTGGCGACTGGAAGGCGCAGCTGGATGCAGCGGGCGCGGGCATCGTGATCGCGCAATTTGGCCAGACGGAGTCGTTTGATGGCGTGAAGCGGCTGGCGGAGTTCAAGTCGGCGTATCACCGGCTGCTGGATCAGTTTACGACGCAGACGCCGCGACTGGTGTTGGTATCACCCATGCCGTTTGAGAAGCCTGTGGCCTCGCATGCACCGGATCTGACGCAGCGGAATGCGGATGTGAAGGCGTATGCGGAGGCGGTGCGTGAGATCGCAAAGCAGCGTGGCGCGGTGTTTGTGGATCTGTTCACGCCTTTGTCGGTGCCTGCCGCGAAGGCACGCATCACGGATGACGGGCTGCATCTGAATGCGCTGGGCCTGCGCGTGGTGGCGCAGGAGATCGCCCGGCAGCTTGGGGCTTCAGCGAGCGAGGCGGATGACCTCACGGCGCTGAAGGCGGCGATTGTGGAAAAGAACCGCCTGTGGTTTGACTGCTGGCGTCCGGCGAACTGGTCCTTTGTGTATGGGGACCGCGTGACGCAGATGTTTGGCAAGCCCGCCGTGGACGCCCCTTCCCTGCGGGAGAGCTTTGAAGTGCGCAAGCCGTTGGTGGCAAAGCTGGACACGCGGATTCATGCGCTGGCGAAGGGCGAGAAAGTGAAGGACGAGCCCAAGGTGGAATCACGCGTGATCACGGAAACGGTGCTGACGCCGGAGCAGCAGATGGCGTCCTTCACGGTGGCCGATGGCTATGAGATGAACCTTTTTGCCTCCGAGGCAGAGGGCGTGGCGAAGCCGACCCAGTTCTCGTGGGATGAGCGTGGGCGGCTGTATGTGGCCTGCTCGCCGACCTACCCGCAGACGATGCCGGGGATCAAGCCGTCGGATTTCATCCTCATTCTCGAAGATACTGATGGCGATGGCAAGGCGGACAAGAGTACGCGGTTTGCGGAAGGGCTGACGATGGTGCAGGGCGTGGAAGTGGGCGCGGGTGGTGTGTATGTGTGTGACTTCGACCAGATCGTGCATCTCAAGGACACGAACGGCGACGGCAAGGCGGATCAGAAGACGGTGCTGTTTTCCGGCTTTGGCATTGGCGATACACATCAACTGGCAAACTCGATCTGCCATGGGCCGGATGGGGCACTGTGGTTCACGCAGGGGCTGCATGCGTTTTCACGCGTAGAAACGGCCTGGGGGCTGGCGCGACTGGAGAAGGCGGGCGTGTGGAAACTGAACCCGCGCACGCAGAAGATGCATGCCTACTTCAACGGCGGCAAGGCGGGGCACAACTGCTGGGGCGTGGCGTTTGATGACTACAACCAGGTCTTCCACAAGAGCGGTGACCGGCCGGTGGGCTATTACAGCGTGCCTGGACTGGTGGCGCTGGCGGACCCGGACGAGTATCATCCGACGGGGGCTTTGTTTGACACGAATCCGAAGACGAACAGCCTGGAGTTCATCGGCACGAAAGCGATGCCTGATGACATCCAGGGCTGCGCGCTGATCGGCGGTTATTTTGGTAATGTGGTGGAGCTGCACCGCCTGACGGATGACGGATCGGGCTTCAAGAGCATGCAGTTGCCGAAGCTGGTGAAGTCGAGCGACACTTCCTTCCGCCCGGTGGATGTGAGCATGGGTCCGGATGGCGCGATGTATCTGTGCGACTGGTTTAACCCGGTGATCGGCCACTATCAGGCGAGCTACGCGGATCCGCGCCGTGACCGCTCGCACGGGCGCATCTGGCGCATCACGGCCAAGGGACGTGCGCCGGTGAAGCAGCCGAAGCTGGCGGAGATGAAGCCCGCGGAACTGCTGGAGCAGCTGAAGTCACCGGAACGCTGGACGCGCTACCAGGCCAGGCGCCTGCTGTTTGATGCGCCGACGGCCGAGGTGCTGAAGGCGGCGGATGCATTCATCGCGAAGAATGATGATGAGCATGTGCTGATGGAAGTTTGCGGCGTGTATGAGTCGCACGAAGCGCCGAACAAAGAACTGGTGAAGCGCCTGCTCAAAGCCAAGGATGCGCGCGTGCGCGCCTATGGGGCAAGGGCGACGAATTCGCTGGAGCTTCTGACGCAGGCGGTGCGGGATGAAAACCCACGTGTGCGTCTGGAGGCGGTGGTGGCCTGCGCGCGTGTGGCCAGGCCTGAAGCGGTGGAGGTGGCGGTGCAGGCCCTGGAACTGCCTACGGACAAGTTCCTCGACTACGCCCTGAAGCAGGTGGTAAAGAGCCTGAAGCCGCAGTATGTGCCGGTGATGGCGAAGCTCAGCTTTGGCGGCAATGCGAAGCAGGCGGAGTATGTGAAGAAGATCGCCAGTGCCGTGGCTGTGGTGGATCATCCGGGCAAGGCGGTGTACGATGCGCTGTGCCTGAACTGCCACCAGCCTGAGGGCAAGGGGCTGCCGGGCATCTATCCCTCCATCGCGGGCAGCGACTGGGTGTCGGGAGATCCGGCAAGGCTGATCAAGATGCTGACGCACGGCCTCACTGGCCCGATCCGCGTGAACGGAGCGGACTTCAAGCAGCTCGCTCCCCTGCCCATGCCGCCAATGGGACTGAATGATGAGCAGGTGGCAGATGTGCTGAGCTATGTGCGGGCGAATTTTAGCAACAAGGCCGCGCCGGTGACGACCGAACAGGTGAAAACCGTGCGTGCCGCCACGGCGGAGCGCACGACTCTATGGACGGAGGAAGACCTGGCCAAATGACGTCGGCCGGGGCGGGAAAAAGGAATCACGGCTAGTATTGAACTTGCTGCGATTTAAGGCATCGAATGAGCGTGCCTTCCTCCGACGTCCCCCAAAAGCCCCGCCGCTGGTGGAAATGGATCAAACGACTGCTGCTGGCAGGCCTTGTGCTGCTGGTGCTGGCGGTCGTCTTCCATGGGCCGTTGCTGCGCTGGGTGGTGGGCTATGGCGGCTATAAAGGGGCGGAGATGGCCGGCATCAAGCTGAAGTGGAAGGTTGAGGGCTCGGTGCTGCATGATCTGGAGCTCAGCCACATCGAGGCCAGCGGCTCGCTGGTGGAGCATGCGACGATTGGGCAGATCGCAGTGAACTACGATGTCTGGAAATACGTCAAAACCCGGAACATTGACGTGGTGAAGAGCGTGGCCTTGAAGGATGCAGACGTGGCGCTGGACCTGCGAAAGCTCCCAAAGGATGAGAAGGTGAAGGTGGAGGTGAAAAAGCCACCTTCCGGAAAACCGCCGTCGCTGGTGTGGCCTCAGACCATCGACATAGAGAATGTGAATGCGGTAGTGGTGCTGGCGGATGGAAGCAAGATCACCGTGAAAGGCCTGACTCTTCGGGTGGGAGAGGGCATGCCAGGGGTTTTTGAACTGGCGGAGTTCCAGATGGAACCCGGAGACCTGCGTGTGGCGAATGTGAAGGCGCAGGTGCAATGGGGGACGCGCACGCTGACGATCTCGGGGCTTGATTTGCCTTATGGTGCAAAATTGAACTCGCTGGCGGTTGATTTAAGCGAATGGGAGAAGGACGCGGCCAGCGTGAAACTGGATGCAGGCATGGGCAAGGCGGCGGTGATAGTGGAGGCGCTGGCACATGGCATCTTCGGCCGGCCGATGCAGGCGAAAGCAGATGTGAAAGTGAGAGACCTGGCATCCAGCGAACTGCAGGCGCTGAAACTGCCGGAGGGCATCGCCTTTGGACCGGTGACGATGGATCTGCATGCAGAAGGCGATCCCACCAAACCGATGACGCTGGCGGGGAACGGCAAGGTGAGCATTCCCGACGTGCGTGCCGCGGGAGCGATGGTGGATTCGATCACCACCACGTTGGAGGTGAAAGACGGCGTGGCGCGGGTGCCGGATTTGAAAGTGCTGCGAGGGGTGAACGAAGTCACTGCGGAATTAGAGGCAAAGCTGGCAGTAGATGTGATGAAATCACCCTGGACGGCCAAGGCGAAAGCGAAGATTGCCGATGTCACGCAACTGCTGGTGACACCGCCGCCAGCGCGCGGCATCGCGGAACTGACCGCTGATGCTGCGGGAGTGGGAACCACACCGACGAAGGTCACAGCCCGGCTGGATGGAACCGATCTGGGCTTTGAAACCTACAAACTGCCAAAGCTGGGAGCCAGCATCAGCCTGGATGGCAAGGCGGCGAAACTGACTGTGCCGGGCCTGATCCTGGGCGCTGGCAACCGTGTGGATTTGAACGCGACAATGATGATGGAGGACGCCATGCCGGTGGAGGCGGCGTGGCAGATTCAAATCGATGACCCGACGACGTTGATGCAGACCGTGGGTCTTCCGCCGTCAGAAAAGCCGGCGACCGGAAAAATCGCGACATCGGGCAAGGCGGCCTTCAAGGTGAACGACGTGATGAACATGGATGCGAGCCTGGACCTGAGCATGAAGGAAAGCCGCTTGGGTGATGCCCCGCTGCCGGACGTAAGCCTGAAGGTGGCGGTGGCAAAGGGAGAGGCTGCTTTGCAGTCCTGCAGGATCGTGGTGGATGAGCAAAACCACATTGAGATGAACGGAAAGGCGAGGCTGCAGGCGCCGTGGGATTTTGCGGTGAATGGGGATGTGTCGTTTCCCAGCCTCACGAGCCTGAATGCGGCGCGTGCCGCCTCCAACGTGCCTGTCATCGAATCGGGAAGCGTGATGATGAAGGTGAAGATCAGCGGTGAAGCCAGTCCGTGGCGTGCCGAGGGCCGTGCGGATCTCCAGGTGGTGAAGGCGAAGGTGGCAGGGATGCCGGAGGCGGTGGACGTGGACCTGAAGACAGCGTTTTCGGGAACAACGGCTCAGCTTGAAAACCTCCAGGCGGTGCTGGGACCCTGGAAACTGCAAGCCAGAGGCAAGGTTACGGACAAGGAGGCTGACCTGACCGAACTGAACTTCTGGCAGAAGGATAGGAAACTGATGAGCGGACATGCGCATGCACCGTTTGACGTGATGCAGACGGGGGTGGTTAACGGGCAGCCGGTGGATGTGGCGCTCAATGCACATGAACTGCCGATTCATGAAATCGCCGCGGCAGCGGGGGTGAAGAATGTGCCGCCGGGCATTCTGAATCTGGATGTGAAGATCGGCGGGCGGCTGGAGACGATGGACGCGGTGGTGAAGCTGAATGTGAAGGAGCTGAAAGCGCCGGGAGTGCCAAAGTCATTTCCGCCGGCGACAATCGATGTGATGAGCATGCTGAAAGCGAACCGTCTCACAGTCGATGCGAAGGTAGTGCAGGCGCCCCTGAATCCGCTGACGCTGAAGGCCGACGTGCCGGTGGAGGTGGTGAAGCTGACCAAGCAGCCCGCGACGGCGATGGACCTGCCGCTGAAGGCGACGCTGGACCTGCCGGAGACCGACCTGAGCTTTGCGCGGGAGTTTGCACCTCAACTGGTGAGGGCATCCCCGGCGAAGCTGAAGGTGCATGTGAACGTGGGCGGAACGGTGAAGGCGCCGCTGATTGACTCGGTGACCGACCTGAATGCACCCGAGATTGAGTTTGTGAGCGCGGACATGCCGAGCGTGCACAATCTGCGGGTGAAGGTGCATTCGCATGACCGGAAAGTCACGGTGGAGGACATCTCGGTGGTGCTGGCAGGGGGGCACGTGAGGCTGGGAGGCACGCTGGACGCGGCCAACCTGCAGAATCCGCAGTTTGAATTCAAAGCGGATGCGCGGGAGGCCCTGGTGATGCGGAATCCGACCTCCACGGTGCGGGCGAATGCGAACATCCGCTGCGCGGGCACTTTGAAAGCTGCCCGTGTGAGCGGGAATGTGGAGGTGGTGCGGGGACGAATTTTTCAGGAGGTGGACCTGCTGCCGAAGGTGACGGGGATGATCGAGCAGGGTGAAAAACTGCCGCCACCACCGCCGTCCACCACAAAGTCGGAGCAAAAGCTGGTGCTGCCGCCGATGCTGAAGGACTGGACGTTTGATGTGAAGGTGAAGACGCACGACCCGGTGGTGATTGCAGGGAATTTGATGAACGGCGCGATCTCCGCGGATGTAGCGCTGGGGGGGACTGGCGCGGTGCCGCGGGTGACGGGCTTTGCGAATGTGGACCGGATGGTGCTGCGGCTGCCGTTCAGCCTCCTGAAGATCACCAAAGGGGTGGTGATCATGGACCCGGACAATCCGTTCACGCCGAAGCTGGACGTGAGAGGGGAGTCGAACGTGGGGAGCACGGACATCACGCTGTATGTGTATGGAAACACGGCGAATCCGAAGACGCGGTTCACCAGCACGCCGCCGTTGTCGGAGGCGGACATTGTGACACTTCTGGGGACGGGAATGACGCTGGGAGGTGACAACGCGCAGATGGCGAGCGAGGCCATCACACGCGCCGCGTTTGTGGTCATCGCGGAGACATACCGGAAGATTTTCCACAAGAAAAAGACGGTGAGCGCGGATCCGCCCAAGCTGCACACGACCTTCAATCCCTCGGGGGCGGACCGGGCGAACGACAGCGTGCAGGCGATGTATGAGATCACGCCGAAGATCAGGTTTACGGGGCGCTTCACGCAGTCCGGGCGCATGAAGGCGCTGCTGGGCTATGTGCTGAGGTTTGGCAAGGCGGCGAGGGCCATGGACGACGACCCACAGTGAAATGACGAATGCCAAAGACAGAATGACGAATGCCAGCCGGGTGCGATGCAACCGGCTGCTTCTGCTGGTGCTGTTTTGTCTGCTGGGGACAACGCAGGGCTATGAAGTGCATTTTGGGCAGACGAAGGTGGAGGTGGACGGAGTGGAGGCGGCGCAGTGGGAGGAGCTGCGCAGCATGCTGATGGACCAGCTCACGCTGAACGGCAGCGAAGCTCCGGGCGAACCGCTGGCGGACGACCTGGCGTTTTTTGTGCGGCAGCACTACATCCGGGAAGGATGGCCTGACGCCGAGACTTTCTGGAAGATGAAGAACGGCTGGATTTACCTGACGGTGAAACCCGGAAAGGCTGTGCGCGTGGGGACCGTGACGCTGACAGGAGACCTGCCGCTGCCCGCGGAGGAGCTGAAGAAGTACTTTATGAAGCCCACGCTGGAGCGCGAGGACGTGGACAAGAAAGACCCGCAGTGGGTGACGGCGGACATGCAGCAGGGGGCAAGCATGGTGCAGCGCCGCCTGCGCGCCGAGGGCTACCTGAACGCAGAGGCCAAGATGCTGCCGGGGCCGCTCACGGCGGCCATGAGGCGTGATGTGACGGTGGAGGTGAAACCGGGGCCGAAATTCATCTTTGGCCAGGCCTGGATCACGGGCGCGCCGGAGATGCTGGAAAAACGGATGGATGCGGAGATGACCCAGGCTCGGGGCACGCCCTTCAACGAAGCGAAGGTACAGCAAATCCAGAAGCAACTGACCTCCATCTGCACGGCCCACGGCTGGCTGCACGCGACGACGGCGGCGGACTACACGCTGGGAAAGGCGGGAGGCACGGTGGATGTAGTGTTCCGAGTGGATGCGGGAGAGCGGGTGAGGATCACCCACATCACGCCGCATGAGGCCTTCAGCCGGGGGGCGAAACGAGTGCTGCTGGCGAAGTTCAAGCCGCTGACCGGCCACATTTACGAGGCGGAGGAGGCGGACTTTTTATTTAAGCGGGCGCTGGACACGGGAATGTTTGCGCTGCTGGACACCAAGGTCCTTCCGGATGGCGGCGACATGGCCGCGGGGAATCTGCGCATCACCGGGGAGGAGGCCAAACCGGTGACGCTGGGTTTTGAACCAGGCTTTGACACCTTCCTGGGGCCGCAGGCGGGTGTGACGTATAAAAACACGAACTGGCGCGACACGGGGAACACGCTGGCGGCGGAACTGAGCTACAGCATGGCGGGACCGACGGGCTTTGTGAGCCTGACGAACCCGGCGATTTTCAACACGCAGTATTCGGCGGCGACGCGGCTGGCGCTGGAGCAGTTCAACCGCTTTGAGTATGACCGGATCGGCACGACGCTGAGCCTGGACGTGGCGCGGCGGGTGAATCAGGCGCTGAGTTATTCGGTGTTCGTCAGCACGACGGCAAACACGGTGAGCTCCAAGGTGCTGACGCCCGCGCAATTGGGACCGTCCAACTACTCGCTGATGAATGTGGGGGGGAACGTGATGTATGACCGGCGGGACAGCCCGCTGCTGCCGCGGAAGGGCTGGTATGTGTCCGCCCGCGTGGAAAGCTCCACCGACACGCTGGGCTCTGGCGTGAGCTTCATACGCTCGGACTTGCAGAGCGCATGGTACATCCCGATCACGAAGAAGTTCCGCTACGCCATGGGCGCGCAACTGGCGACGATCCAGGGGGCGACGGCGGACAAGATCCCGATCGACAGCCGTGTGTTCAACGGCGGGCCCTTCAGCGTGCGCTCGTTTGGCATGCGCAAGCTGGGGCCGGTGACGCCGGGAGGAACGCCGCTGGGAGGGACGTCGTCGCTGTTTGCGAGCGCTGAGTTTTCCTATGAGGTGATGCCGAACCTGGAATTCGCGGTGTTTGGCGACATCGGCAGTCTGGGCCAGGGGAACAACTCTTCGCCGTTGTCCTACTCATCGGATTTCCGCGAGGCGATCGGGGCGGGGCTGCGCTACAAGCTGCCGTTCGGGCCGATCCGTGTGGATTATGGATACAACCCGAACCGGCGGACGGGGGAGCAGACGGGCTTTCTGCATGTGACAGTGGGGTTTGCGTTTTAGGGGGGGAATTCCGGACGGACTGCCGAAGCCGCGAAGCGAGCCTCGAACTAGGAGCGGGCCACCTTGCTGAATCCGCCTACCACGGTGTGGTAGCTGCCCCAGAGGACGAGGGCGCCGCCGATGGCCTGGGCGGGGGTGAAGGGCTCCGCGAAGAGGCCGATGCTGGAGAGGGTGATGACGACGGGGACCATCATCTGAAAGGCGCCGCCGGCGGCGACGGAGAGGAAGCGGAAGCCTTCCGTCATGGCAAGCTGGCCGACGCTGGCGCACACGGCGGCGGCGGTGAGGAGGATGACGTCCATGGCGTTCAGAGAAGCGAAATGGGACCAGGCGAGTGGGAGTGAAAGCAGCAGGGCGTAAACGCACTGGGACGAAAAGATGGTGGCGCTGGTCTCCGTGCGGGTGAGCTGACGAATGACCACGACGACGGCGGCGGCGAGAACCGCGCCGACGAGGGCGATCATTTCGTGGTAGCCAAACTGCGCGATGGTGCCCGGGGCCAGGCCGGTGAGGAGGCTGAGACCGCTGAGGGCGAGGACAATGCCGAAGAACTTCACCAGGCCGAGGCGCTCGTGCAGGACAAACGCGGCCATGATGGCGGCAAAGATGGCCCAGGTGTTCCCAATGAGCGTGGCCTTGCCAGCACCGAGGGGGCCGATGGTGGTATAGTAGGCGGCAGTGCCGAGAGCACCGAGGACTCCCCGGGAGGCGAGCAGCCAGCTCTGGAAGGAGCGGCGCAGCTTCAAGGAGCCGGCGGGCGCGAAGAGGACGATGGTGACGAAAAGACCCACGGCGGCGCGAAAGGTCATGGACATCCAGGGATCGACATTGCGATGGGAGGAGAGGTCCTTGAGCAGGAGGGCATTGCCGGAAAAGCAGGCGAGCGAAAGCAGCATGGCCCGGGTGCCGCGGCGGGGATCGAGAAGGAGCTGGGTATCAGGAGTGCTCATGGAGGCGCCGGTCTGAGGGCTACCTTCTGGCATCATATCTGATTGGTGTGTCTTGTGATGATGATCGCTTTATCGCGCAGGTTCCTCAAACCGTGGTGTTCAGGCGTGCCAAAGGGCGCGCACCGTTTTAAGTACGGCGCGAATCGCAATTCGGCTGGCGGGTTTGAGGTTCATCAGACGGAGGAGAGTGTGGCGGGATTTGGGAGGAGCGCAACTCGGTTCTCGGTTGGCAGGCCGAACCGCGGACTGTACAAAAAGGCGGACGCGGCGACACCACTCACCACGCCCGCCTGGATGACCCGACACCAACCGTGCCCGGGTCAAAACTGCTAGAAGATCACCGTCAATGCGATACGTCCGTTGATGCCCGGCTGCGTGTAGCGATCGAGGCCTGGATTGGAGACATCCACACCGCGCACGTTCTGATACAGCCAGTACTTCTGGTTGGTCAGGTTGTAGAGGCCGGCGGTGAGGGTGACGTTTTTGGTGAGCTGCCAGCGGGCCACGAGGTCGAGCGTCAGGGCGCTGGGTGTTTTGAACTGATTGATGCCACCTGGGGTGGAGAAGGCGGAGCCTTTGTGGGCGTAGTAAGTGGAGATGAGCTCCACCTGCCAGGTCTCACGGCGATATCGCAGACCGGTGACGAGTTTGAAGGGATCGACGCTGGCAAGAGTCTGCTTGTTCTGGTTGTCCCAGCCCTGGCTGTAAGCGGCATTGGTGAAGATGCCGAAGTTGTCCAGGGACTCATGAATGAAGCCGAACGTGGTGTCCCCTTTGAACTCGAGACCGTAAATCTCCGCCGAGGAGAGATTGGTGCTCTGATAGATGATGGGGTCACCAGGGGCGCCGGTGCCGCCGACCTGCATGAAGCTGTTGATGAAGTTCTCGTAGTGATTGTAGTAGGCGGCGAAATTCCATGAAGAGGACTTTCCTTTGCGGCGCAGACCGAGTTCGAAGCTGTTGCTGACCTCCTTCTTCAGGTTTGGATTTGGCACGGTCTGATAGCCAAACGCGGTGTTGGTGATGGTGGCGTTCAGCTCTTCGCCGCTCGGATTGCGGAAGCCGTTGGAATACTGGAAGTAAGCGCTGTGCTCCTCGTCGATCTTGAAGAGGTAGGCAAGCTTTGGCGCGATGGCGAACTGGTTGAAATTTTGCGCGGGCCTTCCGGCGCTGGCGTTCAGGTAGAGAGGGTCCGAATTCGTGTCCACGTTGTAGTATTCGGCACGCACGCCAGGTGTGAGGCGGTGGCGCAGATCCCTGCCCCAGGCGATTTCATCCTGAATGTAAACACCGACACGGGAGGTGCGGGTGTCCGGCATGTCCTTGAGCGGGTAGGTGTCCGGGGAGATGACGTTGGTCTGCGTGCCGGTGGTGAAGTTGTACTCCGTGGCGTCGCGCACACGGCGGGAAAAGGAGGTGACCATTTCGGAGCCGTAGGCCAGCGTGTGGTTCAGGGAGCCTGTCTTGAAGGCCTTGGTGAAGTTGAAGTTCGCGCCGATGTGGTCCTGGCGGTACATGTAGTCACGAATGCGCAGACGATCCTGGAAGGTGGGGGTGATGCGGTCGCGGTCCTCCACCTGGTGCTCGGGCGTCTCAGAGAACTGGTAGTAGGCATTCCAGGTGAGCTTGTCGAAGATGAGGCCGAGGCCGGTGGCGTCAAACTTGTGCTCCAGACTGAAGCGCATGCGGCGGAGGTCGTCGCTGAGCAGGAGGGAATTGACGTTGTAATTGACGCCGGGCGCGGCGACGACGACGCGGCGGGAGCTGAGGAGATCATTGTCGCTGGAGCGTTCGAGGTACTCACCGGTGAGTTCGAAACGATGACGGTCGGAAGGCCGCCAGACCATTTTGGCCAGCCAGTTGTTGACGTTGTAGCTGCTTTTGTCCGGGGTGATGGAGCCGCGGTTGTCGATCGCGCTGCCATCGCGGCGGGTGTAGTGGAGGAGGAACTCCACATTGCCAGCGCGCTGCGCGGTGCTGAGGGTGTGGCCCCAACTGTCGTCGGTGCTGTCGTAACGCGTGGTGACGCGAGCCACGCTGTTGCCGCCCGAGGGCGACTGGGCCAGGAGGTCTTCAGGGTCAATGGTGGTGAAGGAAACCACGCCGGCGAGGGCATCGCTGCCATAGAGGGAGGAGGCGGCGTTTTTGAGGACTTCGACCTGCTTGAGGGAGTCCACGTCCACGAAGTCACGGCCGACATTGTAGGCGCCGCCAAAGGTGAACTGGTCCGCCTGACGGATGCCGTCCACCGTCATGAGAACGCGGTTGCCATCCAGGCCGCGGATGTTGATGCTGGAGGTGCCGGCGCGGGAATTGGCGGCGGGGCCGGTGCCACCGACGCCGTAAGGAACGCTCACGCCGGGCTCATAGCGCGCGTAGTCGCGCATGCTGGTGGCGAGAGTGAAGACGTTGGCGTCTTTATCCAGCACGGTGACGGAAGCAGGGACGTCCGCGCCTGACTGCGCGCTGCGGGAGGCGACGATGACCACTTCCGGCAGCACGGCACCGCCGGCATTGGTGAGATGGGTCTCCTTTTTGGCGAGGTCTTTGATGTCTTCCTTTTTGGGGCGGGGCTGCTCCTGGGCGGCCAGGGGAAGGCCGCAGGCGAGCATGAGCAGCGAGAGTGTGTGTGATAACGATAACGCGGGATGTGCTTTCATGGCCCGCCGTTCTAGCCCGGCCGGGGCATGGCGTGCTTTCGCTGGAATGACCAAGAGTGGCGCTCCCTTGCACCGCGAGGTGCGGCCGGTCATTTCATCGCCACAGTGGCGCAAAGGAGCGCCAGCGGCGGCAGGCTCAAGCCGGGATTATGGTATGCAGGCGGCCGTATATTTGATCCGTGCGGACAGGGCGATTTTTTCGGCGTGGGTGCGGGCTTTGCGGCTGCGACGGCCGCACTCCATTCATGTGCCTCACAGGCGTCCTTTGGCCGGCCTGCGAAAAACTGCGCGCACAGAATGCGCCGCCTTCGCTCATTTCATGGCTCGAAAGACCTGCTCCAACGCGAGCACCGTGTAAGCGGTGACGAGCACGGGGTCGCTTTCCATCCAGCGGCCGGATTGGGTGTTGGCCCAGGAACCGTCGGAGTTTTGAAGGCTGATGAGCTTGGCAGAGAGATCGGCGGTCCAGTTTGCCGAGCCGGATTTGGTTTTGAGCTGCGTGATGCCGGCTGTGGCGAGAGCCTTGGCCATGGTGTGGTAGTAGTAGAACAGGCCCTCGGCGCCCATGCCGGGATTTTCATCGACGGTGTAGTTTTCGCCCAGCCACTGGAGCGCGGCCTTCATGCGCGGATCCTCCGGTGTGAGTCCGGCGTAGATGAAACTGAGCATGCCTGCGTAGCTGATGCTGCCGTAGTAGCGCATGGGAACCGGACCGCCGTCTTTTTTGCCGCCACGCGGAGCCTGCGGGACGGGAGTGTAGCCGAAGGCGCCGGTGTTTTCCTTGTCCACGCCGGCCCAGGGCTGGTCGTTGGTGGCTTTGAAATTCTGGCAGCGTGACACGAACTGAATGGCGGCGTCCCAGTTGAGGTCGTCCTTTTTGTCCAAGGGCTTGCCGGTGTCCTGGAAAAGCTTCTTGGAGTAGTACAGAGCCTCGAGTGCAAAGGAGGTGTTGGAAAGATCGGCATGAGCGCCGCCCTGCTGTCCGCCGCCGTAGCCGATGCCGCCGTCGAAGGGATTGTCGGTCTTGCCGGGGGTGTCGGCGTCATTCTGCTGATGGGCGACAAAGGCGCGAGCGCGGCGGATGATTTCTTCATCCTCAGGCCGGGCGCGCAGCACCAGGGCCATGAGGCAGATGGCGGTGTTGTAGTTTGAGCGGGCCTTGGTGTAGATGCCGCCGTCCGGCTTGACGTTTTTGAGCAGGAAGTCGTAGCCGCGCTTTAGAGAGTCCGAGGTATCGGTGCCGGCAGGATTTTGGATCAAGGCGGAGAGAACCAGGGCGCTGAGGGCAGGATCCTCGGTCATGACCCAGTGGCCGGTCTCCTTTTGCTGGGACTTGAGATAGTCGAGGCCGCGGGTGATGGCCTGCTGGACGTCCCGCCTGGTCTGGGCGGAGAGAACGCCGGCGAGCAGGAAAAAGAAGGCGAGTGAAATCGTTTTCATGGTGCGGTGCGATTGGCAACGAGTTTGGATCAACTCGTCTGCCGCGCACAAGACGGATGTGGAGAAAAAGAGGCGAAGGGACTGTTTTTGTCCATTCTTTGCCCCACATGTGTCGTTTAAGCTGCATGTCATTTCACCGCCAGTATTTCACAAACCAGCGCAAGCGTAGGTGCAGCGCCGATGTATCGGAGAAGTCCGCATGAAAGCTCTTCCCCTGATCTCCCTGTTTCTGCTGGCCTTCCCTTCCCTGCTGACGGCGGGCGATGCACCGCCGGAGATGCCGCTGGCTGTGGCGAGTTTTGGCGCAACGGGCATGCCGGACGGCACCTTGTACTTTTACGGTGGTCACAGCGGCAAACGTCACAAGTACAACCGCGACGAGGTGCATGGTGATCTTTTCCGTTGGAAGCAGGGGACGGAGCAGTGGGAGGCGCTGACGAAGGATGAACCGGCGCAGGGAGCCTCGCTGGTGACAGTGAAGGACGGGGTGATCCGCATCGGCGGGATGGCCGCGCGGAATGCCAAAGGGGAGAAGCAGGACCTGTGGTCGAGCGAGACAGCGGCGCGCTATGACATCGCCACCGGGAACTGGATCCCTTTGCCCAAAATGCCGCAGCGGCGGTCCAGCCACGACAGCATTGTGTGCGGAAGCACGCTGTACGTGGTGGGCGGCTGGCGGATGGAGGGAGATGCGGACTCCGTGTGGCATGACACATACCTCACGCTGGACCTGAGCAAGGCGGATGCGAAGTGGGAAAGCCACCCGCAGCCATTCAAACGCCGCGCGCTGGCTGTGCAGGCGCTGGGCACCCAGGTGTATGCCATCGGCGGCATGACGGATGAGGACAAGACGACGAGTGCTGTCTCGGTGCTGGACGCGACCACGGGGACATGGAGAGAGGGTCCGGAGCTGCCCGCGGAAAAGATCGGCGGTTTTGGCTTTGCCGCAGTGGCGCATGACGGGCGGCTGTTTGCCAGCGGTGTGAAGGGGACGCTGCTGGAGCTGCGCGGCGGCCAATGGGTGGCGGTGGCGAAGCTGGCGCATCCCCGGTATTTTCATCGATTGCTGATCGGCGGGACGGGAAAGATCATCGCCCTCGGGGGTGAAAGTGGTGAAGGCGCCAAAGCGCCGCCCGAAGTGATTGACCTGCCAGCGGCGAATTCGGCACCGCTGCCGGAGGCGCCTGCGGCTGCGAAGGCCGCGAGCAAGCGCTCCTGACCCCAAGGAGAAGCAGGAGCAGAAGCACAACGCAGACGAAATGAGCGGAACCAAACTGGCGAAGGTGAAATAGGATGCAAAATTGAGACTGAGTATCAATACCAACCGCCCATGTCTGCCGCTGCTCCCGAACCTCCGTTTCGCTCATGGACGGCCATGCCTGAGCGTGTGGAGGCCGACTGGCCCGCTGCCACGGCGGCCCATGCGCTGGTGGCGCATCTGAATTTTCGCGGCGAGGCCGAACTGCGCTGGAAGGACGGCAGCACCACCCCGATCGCGCCGCGGACGATTCTGTGGCTGCGGGCCGGTCCGGCGGAGCTGCAAATGGCGCGCCGTCTGGCCAGCCGTGACCGGCATGAATGCCTGACTCTGGTATTTCCTGATACGTGGCTGCGCATGACTCTGCAAGGAGTCACCTCGCCTCCGGGAGAGGCGTTTCAACCGCTGATCCACGGCACGAACCGCAGTCTGCTGCGGCAGCCGCTGACGGAGGAGGATGCCGGGTGGGCGCGGGGAGCCATGCCGCCTCATCTGTGCTCGCAGGCCAGGCAACTGCTGGACTCGGCGCGACTGACGGAGTTTTTCGTCCATTCGATCTTTCGCCATGATGCGGGGCCCGAAGCCGGTGTGGCGATCAGCCGCACGCAGCGCATCGCGCAGGAGCGGGTGCAGCGGGTGAAGAATCTCATGCTCGCGCAGCTCGATGCGCCGCCATCCCTGGATGAACTGGCGGTGGCCGCCGGGTGCAACCCGAGCCATCTCAGCCGCACCTTCACGCAGATCGAAGGGAGGACGCTTTCACAGTGGCTGCGGCGGGTGCGCATTGAGCATGCGGCATCCCTCATTGCCAGCGGCAAATGCAATGTGTCCGAAGCCGCGCTGGAAGTGGGCTACCAGAGCTTCTCGCACTTCAGCCGCGCCTTTGCGGAGGAGAAAGGCGTGCCGCCTTCCCAATGGGTGCGGCGTTTGGGCGGCGGAAAGTAGCGGGCCCTACTTCACCGTCCAGTAGAGCGAGGCACTGTGACTGGTGATGCCGAAGGGAACGCCATTGAAGAAGCCGGGCAGTTCCTCGGAATAACGGGCGACGGCGAGGAGGTACTGGCCGGGCTTGGAGATATCCGGTGCGCGCACGTAGCCCTCGGCATCGGCCTGGAGCTTTTGATCGGTGACCTTGGGGGAGAAGAAGAGCAGCTCGACATTGGGGAGAGGCTTGCCACGGAAGTACACGCGTGCCTCGCCGGGCTTGCCGGTGGGGACGACGTCCATGGTCATCGCAGGGGTGCCGGCACCGGCGCCTTCCGGCTGCCAGCGGCAGTAGAAGATGGGCGCGCGGGCGGGCTTGTCCTCGTGCAGCTTGCGCACGGTGAAGTGGGCCTGGGCAAAGGCGGGCCTGGTGCCATCGGTTTTGCCGAGGAAGAAATGATCCTTCTTTTTGACCACATCGAAAAGCTGCGGCTGGCCTTTGTCGTCAAGCGTCCAGCCGGAGACCTGCGTGAAGGAATCGAGATGGCCAGGGGATGTCTCGAATTCATCCCCCCACTGGGCGAAGCGAACGCCGAGGCCTGTATGGTCCGGAAGTTCTTCGATCCAGAGGGAGTGTGCGGAGGCTGCGAGAGGCAGGAGGGCGAAAGCGGCGAGGTGGATGAGGGAGCGGATCATGGCGGGGCTGGGGAGGATTCACTGAGGACATACATGCGATGAAGACGAAGTTCTTGCGTCCTTTTGTCAGGAACTGCCGCTGGCTTGCGCCCGCACCGCATCTCTCTCCTTCTTTTATCGACGACCTCACTTCGTCATTTTAGCCAGCAGGTACTGGGTCATGCTCTCAATCGTGTTCAGCTTGCCGTAGTCGGCCTCGGGGATTTCCGTGCCGAGCTTCTCGTGCAGGCTGATGAGGAAGTTCAGAAAATCGAAGGAGTCGATGTCGAGTGTCTCACGGATCTTTTGCCCAGGGAGCAGGGCCGTGGGGTCGGACTCGGGTGCGACCTTGCGGAGGCCTTCGCAGATGATGGTTTTCAGCTCGGCTTCGGTCATAAGGATTCGGGCGTTTGGAAATGCTGGTTCAGCGCGTCGAGAAACTGCGCGCCGGTGTGGCCGTCCGTGGCGCGGTGATCAGCAGCCAGGCTCGCAGTCATCACGGGATGCACGCCCAGCATGCCGTCCCTGGCCCAGGGCTGCTCCATGATCCTGCCAAAACCCACCAGCGCCACCTGCGGCGGATAGATGACGCCGAACACACTCTCCACACCGAGATCGCCAAGGCTGGTGACGGTGAGGGTGGCATCGGTCATCTCGGAGCTGCGCAAGCGCCCGGCCCGCGCCCGCGGGATGAGATCTCGTAGCGCGGCCATGATCTCGTCGCAATTCATCTCCGCCACGTCGTGAATGGCCGGCGCGACGAGGCCGCCGCCTTTCATGGAGATGGCAAATCCGAGATGAATGTCCTTGGAGATGCGGTGCTCGTCCTCGATCCAGAAGCCATTGAGCGCGGGCACGTCCCGCAGGGCTTTGGCCACGGCCTTGAGCAGCAGCACGGCTGGCAGCAGGCGGTCTTTGATGCTGCGTTTTGCGTTTTCGGCTTCGAGCCATTTCAGCGCCGCGCTCATGTCGATGCGGGTCTGCAGGTAGTAATGCGGGATCTCACGGTTTGATTTCGCCATCGCTGCAGCGATGGCGCGGCGCATGCGGTCGGCGGTGGATGCCGGAGCTTGCTGAGTGGCGCGCTCCACATCCGCCTGCTCAATGATTCCGCCCGCGCCCGGGGTGATGCCTGCCAGATCCATGCCGCGCTCCGCCGCGAGTTTGCGTGCGCGTGGCGAAGCCTTCACCCGCGCACCCTCGGCCCGTGCTGGCGCCTTCAGGGCTGCCACGGCATGCTCCACGTCTTCACGCGAGATCAATCCGCCCGGCCCGGTGCCCGTGAGCCTGCTGAGATCCACGCCGGTTTCAGCCGCGATCTTCCGCGCCAGGGGTGATGCATGGACGCGCGGCGCAGCCACGGGCGGAGGAGCAGCCGCAGCTTTCGGAGGAGCCGCAGGTTCGCCAGTTCCTCGGATCACCGCCATCACAGTTCCCACGGGGATCTTCGCCCCGGGTTCGATGTTGATCTGCTCGATCACGCCGGTCTCGAAGCACTCGATGTCGATGATGCCCTTCTCCGTGTCCACCTCGGCAATGACCTCGCCGCGCTTCACCGCGTCGCCGGGTTTGACGTGCCACTTCACGAGCGTCCCGGCGGCCATGTCAGCGCCGAGGTTTGGCATCACAAATTCAGCCATGGCAGTGGGTGAGTTGTTGGATGGCGGCGGTGATCGTTTCCACCTGCGGCAGCGCTGCAGTCTCCAGATGCTTCGCGTAGGGCATCGGCACTTCGGCGCTGCACAGCCGCGCGACTGGCGCGTCCAGCTCGTAAAACGCCTGCTCCATCATGCGCGAGCTGATCTCCGCGGAGATGCCGCCGCTGCGCCAGCCTTCATCTACGATCAGGGCGCGGTGCGTCTTCGCAAGGCTGGCCATGATGGTGGCGTCATCCAGCGGACGCAGCACCCGCAGGTCGATGACCTCCGTGCTGATGCCCTCTTTCTCCAGCGCCGCCGCGGCTTCCAGCGCCTTGTGCAGGCTGGCGCCGTAGGTCAGCACGGAGACGTCCCTGCCCTCCCGCCGCACACGCGCCTTTGCGATGTCCACCGCACCGGCATCGGCGGGCAGCTCGCCCTCCATGTTGTACAGCGTCTGATTTTCAAAGATGAGCACGGGATCAGGGTCCTCCAGCGCCGCCGCCAACATGCCATAGCCGTCTTCCAAAGTCGCGGGCGTGAGCACCTTGATGCCGGGGATGTGGGCATACCAGCCTTCGAGACTGTGCGAATGCTGCGCGGCGAGCTGCTTGCCCCCGCCGGTGGCCATGCGGATGACCAGCGGCACATGGAACTGCCCGCCGGACATGTGCAGCAGCGTGGCCGCCGTGTTCATGATCTGGTCCAGCGCCAGCAGGCTGAAGTTGCAGGTCATGATCTCGACGATGGGCCGCATGCCGCCGAGCGCCGCGCCGATGCCCGCGCCCACGAATGCGGATTCCATCAGCGGCGTGTCGCGGATGCGCTCCGGGCCAAACTCGGCCAGCAGGCCTTTGCTCACCGCAAAGCAGCCGCCGTAGTTTCCCACGTCCTCGCCCATCATGAAGACGCGCGGGTCGCCGCGCAGCGCCGCGCGGATGCCCTCGCGCACCGCATCGCGGAAGGTCATCTTTCTGGCTGGGGTCGTGGCGCTCATGATGCTTTTTCCTCCGAATAGACGAAGCGCGTGAGATCGCCCACGGGCTCCCATGTCCCCGCCTCGGCAAAGGCCACGGCGTCTTCCACCTGCTTCAGGGCTTCCGCCTCGGCACTGCTGAGGTCTTCGTCAGACAGCACGCCGGCGCTCTTCATGGCGTCGAAGAAAAGCGGGATGGGATCGCGCTTTTTCCATTCGTTCACCTCGTCCTTGCTGCGGTACAGTTCTGCATCAAACATCGAGTGCGCGCGGAAGCGGTAGGTGCGGCACTCCAGCAGGTAGGGCTGCCCCTCCCGCACCTGCGCCACCGCCTTTGCCGCCGCGGCGCTCACGGCCAGCAGGTCCATGCCATCCACCGCGGCGCTTTCTACGCCGTAGGCCGCGCCCTTCCTGGAGATGTCCGTGACCGATTCGCTCAGCCGCAGCGCCGTGCCCATGGCGTAGAGGTTGTTCTCGCACAGAAAGAGCACCGGCAGCCTCCACAGCGCGGCCAGATTCATAGCCTCGTGAAATTCGCCCTCCGCCACCGCGCCTTCGCCGAAGAAGCACACCGTCACGCCTTTGCGGTTCTGCATCTTGTCCGCCAGCGCCAGCCCCACTGCGAGCGGCAGCCCGCCGCCGACGATCCCATTGCCGCCGCAGAAGCGCGTCTTCGCATCAAACAGATGCATGGACCCGCCGCGCCCGCGCGCGCAGCCTTCGGCCTTGCCATACATCTCCGCCATGATCGCGCCCGCAGGCACGCCGCGCGCCAGCGCCTGCCCATGCTCGCGGTAAGTAGCCACAATCGCATCCTCCGACCGCAGGTGCTCGATCACGCCCGTGGCCACCGCCTCCTCGCCGATGTACAAATGCATGAAGCCGCGGATCTTCGAGGCGCTGTAAAGCTCCACGCATTTCTCCTCAAAGCGCCGGATCAGCACCATCATGTGCAGAAGCCTCCGCGCGTGGTCGTGATCTGGCAGTATGGTGCTCATCAGGTGTTCTCCAGGGTGGACAAATCTCCTTCCGGCAGGCCCAGCTCGCGTGCCTTGAGCAGCCGGCGCATGACTTTGCCGCTGCGCGTTTTTGGCAGCGTCTCGATGAAGGCGATCTCCTTCGGCGCGACGGCGGGGCCGAGCCGTTTTCTGCCGAAGCCGAGCAGCTCCTGCTGCAGCTCCGGGCACGCGGCGTGGCCGGCCTTGAGCACGACGAAGGCTTTCACCAGCTCACCGATCAGCGGGTCCGGCTTCCCGATCACACCGGCCTCAGCCACGGCGGGATGCTCCATGAAGGCGCTCTCGACTTCAAACGGGCCGACCATGTGGCCGGAGGTTTTGATGATGTCATCCGCGCGACCGACGAACCAGAAGTAACCGTCCGCATCGCGCCGGGCCAGATCCCCGCTGAGATACCAGCCGCCGGCGAAGCATTTGGCGTAGCGCGCCTCATCATGCAGATAGGCGCGAAACATGGAAGGCCAGCCGGGGCGCAGCGCCAGCTCTCCTTCCACATCAGGCTGCGTCACTTCCTCCACGCCGCTGTCTGTGCGGTGCACGATGGCCGCCTCAATGCCGGGCAGCGGCCTGCCCATCGAGCCGGGGCGGATGTCCATCGACGCGTAGTTTGCGATCATGATGCCGCCGGTTTCCGTCTGCCACCAGTTGTCGTGAATGGGCAGGCCCAGCGCCTCCTGCCCCCAGACCACGGCCTCCGGATTCAAAGGCTCCCCCACGCTGTGGACCAGCCGCAGGGCGCCCAGGTCATACTGCGCGCACGGCTCGCCGGGCATGCGCATGAGGCGGCGGATGGCGGTGGGTGCGCTGTACCATACCGTGACTTTCTGATCCTGCAGCAGGCGGTACCAGCGCTCCGCGTCAAAGTCCGCTTCATCCACGATGTTCGTCACGCCGTGCAGCAGCGGCGCGAAGATGCCATACGATGTGCCCGTAACCCAGCCGGGATCTGCAGTGCACCAGAAGATGTCATCGGCATGCAGGTCCAGCACCTGGCGGCCCGTGGCGAAATGCGTGAGCACGGCCGCGTGCACGTGCACCGCCCCTTTCGGCATGCCCGTGGTGCCGCTGGTGAAATGCAGCAGCGCCATGTCTTCCGGCGAGGTGTGGGGAACCTCAAACGTCTCCGCCGCGGCTGCCATGAGTTTGGGCAGCGAGCGCACTTTCGTGCTCAGGTCTTCCTGCGCGTCTGCCAGCAGCACGTGCTGCAGCGCCGGGAGTCGCTCCAGCAAACCGACCACCTTTTTTTCAAACAAAGCCGTCGTTGTGACCAGAACTTTTGCATCACCACGGCTCAGGCGCTGCCATACGGGCTCCGGCCCGAACTGGGAGAACAGCGGGCAGAACACGGCCGCGTTCTTCAGTGTGCCCAGCGCGGCGAGATACAGCTCCGGCACGCGGCCCATGAGTGCGAACACGCGCTCGCCCTTGGTCACTCCCAGCGCGCGCAGCACATTTGCAAACTTCGCTGAGCCACGGGCCAGATCCGCATACGTGAAGTCGCGCACCTCCTCTTCCTTGCTGATCCAGCGCAGCGCCACCTGCGCCCCGCGCCCGGACGCGACATGCCTGTCCACGGCCAGGCTCGCGATATTCAGGCGGCCATCCGCCGACTGGCCCAGCTCCGCGCGGATGGTGTCCCAGGAGAATTCAGCCCGCGCCTTGGCGTAGTCCGGCATGTTTGGCTGCACGCGCCATGCGGAGGCATCTTTGACGATCGGTGTGAAGTTCATGGCGCGCGTGAAACCTGCGCCAGATTACTTTTGTGAAGAGCGCCCAAGCCACCTCGCTCTTGCGAGAATGTGGCTCTCCATTGCCTTCACCAGAGGCTGATGCCGGATGCCCATCCGCTTTTCGAACCCCGCCCCGGCCTCCGAGGGACTCAGGAACCGGCGGCGGTGGCATCCGCATCAAGTCCAGAAATTGCGATCCAAGGTGCGGTAGTTAACAGCCTCCAGCAGGTTGTCGCTGCTGATGGATGGGACGCCTTGCAGATCCGCGAGGGTGCGGGCGACTTTCAATATTTGCGGTACGCGGGTCCATCACTCAATCCAGTAGCTGAAGAGGTCTGCGTTTTGAAGATGGAAGCGGAGGCGGATCGGAAGGCCTGCCGGGAGAGCCGCCGTGTTTTTCCAGTGAACGGGCAGCTTCACGGCATCCTGATTATGGATGATGCAGGCCTCCTTTTCATAACCTGCGATCGTTTGGCCCGCCGCATCCAGAACCTCCACCATGAGGCGGCCGTTTCCGGCAGCCACATTGACGGAAAGCCGGGTTCCTTCTGGAACGAATTCATGGGTTTCGATGGTTCCCGGCTCTTCTTTGGCCTGCAAGGAAGCCAGGCCGTCGATGCGCCAGGTGGCCAGCGCGATGGACTGCTGCTTCTCCGGCGGCAGGCCTCCGTGCGGAGTGGTCACGGCGGTGTAGTACATCCACATCTCGTCGCCGACGAAGACCGGAGCATTGCAAAGGCCAAAGATGCTTCCCTCATCATAGGCGTGAGGTCCCAGAGGGATGACCGGACTGCGATCCGAACAGCGATGCCAGTGGCGGCCGTCCCGGCTGGTGACGAGTTTTACATCGATGATGCCGGTGGCGGACCTCTTGTGGCCATCCACCTCGTCATTGCCAAACAAGGCGGAAGGCGGCTCGACCCGGCGAAAGTGGGTGACAAACCCCAGCCACTGCCCGGCATAAGGAAAGGCGGACAGATTGTAATACTCCGAGTAGGTGCCGCCCTTCAGCTTTCGGGCGGCTTTGTTGTCCACCTCATCCGCCACCACCACTGGATGCGGCTCGGACCAGTGCTGCATGTCCTTGCTCACCGAGAGAAACACATGGCGGATGCCCACCACCCGGGGGTCTCCCTGGCGCTTGTGAAAGGCCAGGTATTCTCCCGTCACCGGATCTTGTGAAAGGGTGATGGTGTCGCAGCCAAGCAGGATGGGCTCCGGCTCAATCGTCCAGTGCAAGCCATCGGGAGAATAGGCCGCGTAATACAGGCGGTGGTCCTTGTCCCGATACCAATCAACCAGCTCAAACTTGTCCTTGAGCCGTTGCAGTTTGGCATCGTCCACACCCCGGCTGGCGTTGCCAACCGCCTTGAACCGCTTTTTCGGGTCTGTCTCGAACTTGTCCTCAATGATGCTGGGACTGTGCAGATGAAGATCGGTTTCATTGGTCTCTCCGGCGATGTTCAAAACCGGGCGTTCCCAGTGGATGCCGTCGCCGGAGGTGGCGTAAAGCACGCTGCCTGGATCGGCATACCACATCCTGAAAGCCCCCGTTTTCGCGTCGCGGAGCACCGTGCCATAAATGTTCAGCCGCTTGTCCACCACGCCGTCCTTCGTCCTCACCTCCCAGGGCATCTCCGCGGTGAGCACCGGATGCTCCCGCTTTTTCGCCGGATGCACGACGCGGGCCACGGCGTGCTTGCTGCGAATCATGACGCTGTCCACGAAGAGCTGCTTCTCCCCCTTCTTGAGGGCCGGTGGAGGCGGACGCTTCAGCGGGCCCTCCTGAGAAAACGAAGGCGCGGCGAGCATCAGGACGCTGAGGCAGGCGAAACAGTGCAGAACGTGATGAGTCATTGCTTGGGCGGTTGGTGGCTGGCTCCGATGATCAGGCCCACATCTTGCGGTCCAGCGTGCGGTAGCTGATGGCTTCAAGGACATTGTCCGCACTGATCTTGTCGGCCCCTGCCAGGTCTGCCAGAGTACGGGCCACCTTGAGAATGCGGTCGTGGGCGCGGGCGCTGAAATTCATCTCGCTCATGGCGTGCTCGAGGCAGCCGGAGGCCTCGGCATCGAGCTCGCAGTGCTTTTTGATGAGGCGCGGCGTCATGCTGCTGTTGGTGTGCACGCCGGCGTTTTTGGCAAAACGCTCTTGCTGCATGCCGCGCGCGGTTTCGACACGCCTGCGGATGTTTGCAGAGGCCTCGCCCCCCTCGCTGGAGGCCAGCGCCTTGTAATCGACGAGCGGCACATCCACGTGGAGATCGATGCGATCGAGCAAGGGACCGCTGATGCGCTGACGGTAGCGGTGAATCACCGCCGAGCCGCAGCGGCATTCGCGTTTCAAATCGCCGTAATAACCGCAAGGGCATGGGTTCATGGCGGCCACCAGCATGAATTTGGCCGGGAAAGTGACGGAACCAGCGGCGCGGGAGATGGTGACCTTGCCGTCTTCAAGGGGCTGGCGCAGGACTTCGAGCGTGCTGCGGCGGAACTCGGGGAGTTCATCGAGAAAGAGCACGCCGTTGTGGGCGAGCGAGACTTCACCCGGCCCGGGATTGGTGCCGCCGCCGAGCAGGCCGGCATCACTGATGGTGTGGTGCGGCGAGCGAAACGGACGGGTGGCGACGAAGGCGCTGGTCTCGCTGAGCAATCCAGCGGCGCTGTGGATCTTGGTGGTCTCGATGGCCTCCTCCTCACTCATGCGGGGCATGATGGTGGGGATGCGTTTGGCGATCATCGACTTGCCGGTGCCAGGCGGGCCGATCATCAGGAGGCCATGCCCGCCGCTGACGGCGATCTCGATGGCGCGGATGGCATCGGCCTGCCCTTTCACGTCATTGAAATCGATGTCGTAATGCGAGACGGCGGCAAAGAGCTCCGCGGCACGGCAGGGCTCAGGAGCGAGCTCCAGATCACCTTTGAGATAGTCCACGGCCTCGCGCAGGTTTTGCACACCCACGATTTCAATGCCGGCGACGACGCTGGCCTCGAGTGCGGCGCGTTTCGGCACCAGCAGCCGCTTGCGGCCTTTGCGCCGTGCTTCGAGAGCCACGGCGAGCAGGCCGCGCACAGGACGCAGTTCGCCATTGAGGGCCAGCTCTCCGATCATGGCCGTCTCGGGGAGCATGCCCATGGGAATGCGGGACCGATGGGCGATCAATGAAATGGCAATGGGCAGGTCAAAACCGGGCCCCTCTTTTTTCAGATCGGCCGGCGCCAGATTCACGGTGGTGACTCCGTCATTCATCATGAAACCGGAGGAGGAGATGGCCGCAGTCACACGCTCCCGGCTCTCCTTCACCGAGGCATCCGGCAGCCCCACAATGAACATCTTGGGTGTGCCCCCGCTGTCATACGATTCAATCTCCACCTCCATGGCATCAACGCCGACGAGAGTGGCTGAGTAGGTTCTGGCGATCATTCGACGCGGATTATTCAGAAGTTCATGCCGAGAGCAAGCAGTCGATTTAAGCAGGGATGCATGGAGGCTGTCCCCACATCTGCGGGGAATGACGTTACGACGCGGGAAGCGATGTTTGGGAACCCTTATTTTCCCCGCATGTACCGCCTTCTCAACAAAGCTGCTGAAGACCTTCCCGCCGTCAGGCGCGGACCTGATTTGCAAGTGGACAACGTCGCGGCTTTTGTGCCGGATGCGGCACCGGAACAGCAGCGCCATGACGGGGAGCCGCCGCCCGTGAGTCTGCCTGATCCGAAAGCCCTCTGGGCTGAATGGAAGGCCTTTGAAGCACGCTGGACGTCCCTGGCGGCATGAACGGGGAAGGCTCCAGCACTCTGGACTACGGGCACGTCAGCCTGCGGGATTTTGTGCGGGTGTTTCCGTTCTATTTTGCGTGGGATGCGAACGACATCATCACGGAAGCCGGCGCCTCCCTTCTCAAGATCTGCCCCAGGGCGAAACCGGGCGCCCGGCTGCAGGATGTCTTCCGTGCACAAAGTCCGGAGGGAGAATTCTGCGATGCGCACGCGCGCGCCAATCCGGACCGTTTGTTCCTGCTCGAAGACCTGCGGCAGAGCGTGATGCTGCGCGGCCAGATGCTGCTGCTGGACCGCCCGCGACGCGGCATCATGCTGGCCTCTCCCTGGCTGACGGAGCCGGACCAGGCGCATCAACTGGGGCTGACGCCGCACGACTTTGCTGTGCATGATCAGACGCTGGACCTGCTGCAGGTGCTGCAGATGCAGCGGAAGGTCACGGCAGATCTACAACGGCTGGCAGCGCAGCTCACCGAGCAGCGCCTGCGGCTGCGCGAGCAGGAGGGGCAGTCCCGCAAGCTCGCGCTCGTCGCGGCGAGAACCGACAACGCGGTGATTGTCACGGATGCGGCGGGACGCATTGAATGGGTGAACGAAGGTTTCACGCGAATGACCGGCTGGCTGGCCGATGAGGTCATGGGCCGGCAGCCGGGAGAATTTTTGCGCTGTCCTGAAGCGGATCCGGGCGCTGACAGCTTCATGAACCAGTGCCTGCAGCAGCAGCGCGGATTTCGCGTGGAGATGCTCAACTACCACCGTTCCGGCCGCAAATACTGGTCATCCATCGAAATCCAGCCAATCCGGAATGAGGCGGGCGAAGTGGTGAACTTCATGTCCATCGAGAGTGACGTGACCCAGCGGCGGCAAGACGACCAGCGCCGGGCCCTGCAGTTTTCCACCAGCCGCACGCTGGCCGAAGCAGACAGCATGCGTCAGGCGGCGGCAAAGGTGATCCAGCTCATCTGCAACCAGCTCGGCTGGATCGCGGGATCCCTGTGGATGCTGGACTCTGAGCAGCAGGACCTCCACCTGGCGGAAATCTGGCACTCACCGCTCAAGGACATCGCCCCCTTTGTGGAGCTCTGCCGGGCATCGACGTTTAAACCGGGCCAGGGGCTGCCAGGCATCGTCTTGAACAGCGGACAGCCACAGTGGATTCGCGACGTGGCGGAGCATGCGGAATGCCCGCGCTCGGCCGTGGCCAGGAAATGCCATCTGCATGGCGCCATTGCATTCCCCATCGTGGCTCAGGGAGACGTTCTCGGTGTGCTGGAGCTGTTCAGCAGTGATGCCCACGCCCCGGAGGAGTCGCTGCTGGAAGCCTTTGCCGGCATTGGCAATCAACTCGGCCAGTTCATCGTGCGCAAATGTGTGGAGCAGAACCTGGTGAGCGCCAAGGAGGCCGCCGAGAGCGCCAACCGTGCGAAGAGCGAATTTCTGGCCACCATGAGCCACGAAATCCGCACGCCGATGAACGGCATCATCGGCATGTCCTCCCTGCTGCTGGACACGCAGCTGGATACGAAACAGCATGAGATGGTGGAGGCGGTGCGCCAGAGCGGCGAAGCCCTCATGACCATCATCGAGGACATTTTGGATTTTTCCAAAATCGAGGCGCGCAGGCTGGATCTCGTGGAGGAAACCTTCCGTCTGGATTCGATCATCGACGGCGTGGTGGCGCTGCTGCAGCACAAGGCCATTTCACGCCGTGTGGAATTGAAGGTGGAGATCGACCCGGAGGTGCCTCTCGCATTGAAGGGAGACCCTGGACGACTGCGTCAGATCTTGATGAACCTGGTGGGCAACGGGATCAAATTCACCGACCAGGGCAGCATCTGCATCCAGGCGCGCCGGGTGGCCACGCCTGAAGGCGAACCAGCGCAGATCGAGATCAGCGTGATCGACACGGGCATCGGCATGAACGAGGAGCAGCAGCGGAAACTGTTCCTGGCCTTCTCCCAGGTGGACAGCTCCACCACGCGCCGGTTTGGCGGCACGGGTCTGGGACTCGCCATCAGCAAACGGCTGGTGGAACTGATGGGAGGCTCCATCGGAGTGGTCAGCACGCCGGGGCTGGGCTCGCGTTTCTGGTTTAAACTGCCCGTTCGCGAAGTGTCCGCGGCCGAAGAGAAGGAGGAAAATGAACGGCAGGCGCAGGCCGGCGAGCAGGCCCAGCAGCCCGTGTGCACCCACAAACCCAGGCTGCTGGTGGTGGAGGACAACGAGGTCAATCTGCGCATGGCCATCATGATGCTCGAAAAGCATGGCTTCACCGCCGATGTGGCCCGTGACGGGGAGCAGGCCGTGGACCAGTTTGCCGCGCGCGCCTACGACGCCATCTTGATGGACTGCCACATGCCGCACATGGACGGGCATGAGGCGACACGGGCCATCCGTGAAATCGAAGCCAGCACACACTGGCGGCGGCCGCACTGCCGCATCATTGCCATGACGGCGAACGTGATGGATGGCGAACGCGAGCGCTGCTTTGAAGCCGGCATGGATGACTACGTGTCCAAGCCGCTGCGGGCCAAGGCACTGACGGAGGCTCTGGCGCGGATCCAGGTGCTGGAACCACACAAAGAGCCGGAGAGCATCAGCGGCTGGAGAGATGAAGACGCGTGCAGCGCCAAAGAGGCTGTGAAAATGCTGGCGGACGAACTGAGCGCCGAAGACACCGCGGAGCTGATCGAGAACTGGCTCAAGGACACGCCGGAGCGCATCACGGACCTGGAGAAACTGGCGGCGGGGCAGGACCAGCCGGCGCTGCGGCGCACCGCTCATTCCCTGAAAGGCAGCAGCTCCCTTTTTGGCCTCACTCACATTCACTCCCTCTGCCGGGATCTCGAACATCTGGCGGAGAGCAGCAGCCGCGCGGAACAGCCCTCACTGGTGGCGCAGATCCGGCATGGCTTTGCGACGGCCGAGCCCTCCCTGCGCCAGGAACTGAATCATCTCCGAACCCCGACGCTCACCTCATGAAAATTCTCTACGTTCACGAACGGTTTGGCGCCCTGGCAGGCGCCGAGGCAAACGCCTTCATCACCGCCCAGGAGCTGGCCGCGCGCGGTCACCAGACCGGCATGCTGCACGGCCCGGGCACCGGCAAAAACGAAGAAGGCTGGAGCCGTGCGTTCACAGAGCGTTTCCCACTGGCCGGCGACAGCGCCGCGCAGACCCGCGCCGCACTGGCCGCCTTCCAGCCAGATGCGGTGTATGTGCATAAAATGGCCGACCTTGAGGTGATTCAGGCCCTGGTGGACAGCGGGCGTCCGCTCGTGCGCATGGTGCACGATCACGACATCTACTGCATGCGCAGCTACAAGTATCACTACTTCTCCCGCAAAATCTGCACGCGTGCCGCCTCCCTCTACTGCGTGTTTGGCTGCGGCGCCTGTCTGGTCAAAAACAACAGCGGCGGTTTTCCTCTCAAGTGGGTGAGCTACCGTGCCAAAAAGCGGGAGATCGCCCTGAACCGCCGCTTTCACCGCATGGTGGTGGTGACTGAATACATGCGGGACGAACTGCTGCACAATGGCTTTGACGCCAGGCGCATCGAGATTCACGCGCCGGTGCCGCGCATGGGCGACCCCAAGCTGCGCAGCAGCTTCAGCGACAGAAATCTCATCCTCTACGCCGGCCAGATCATCCGCGGGAAAGGCGTGGATGTCTTGCTCGAGTCGCTGGCACGAGTGAAGTCAAAATTTGAATGCATCATTCTGGGAGATGGCAACCACAAGGCGCACTGCGAAGAGCTGAGCCGGAAACTGGGCCTGGCAGACCGGGTGCATTTCAAGGGCTTCATCCCCCAGGAGGAACTGAAGGCCTACTACCGAGAGTGCAGCGTCGTCGCGCTGAGCAGTGTGTGGCCGGAGCCCATCGCCACCATTGGTCTGGAAGTCATGCGCTATGCGCTGCCGGTCGTGGCATTTGACGCCGGCGGGATCAAGGACTGGCTCAAGGACGGTTATAACGGCCGTCTTGTGCCCTGGATGAACCGCCAGGCCTTTGCCTCCGCTTTGGATGAGCTGCTGCAAAACAAAGCCAAGGCGAAACAAATGGGTGAGAACGGCTTCCGGCTGGTGAGCGCGCAGTATGATTTCCCCGGCTACATTGCCGGTCTGGAGACGATGTTTGAGCGAGCCATCGGCGAATGCGGCCGCCGCGCACGCCACATTCCCCCACTTGAGGGGGGTTACAGGGCCAAGCCCGTTGTTACAGTTTCTGCGTGATGAAAAAAACGTCCGTTCCCGACGAGCCTCAAGTGCGGCGCATCCTCAAGGCCCAGAGCCGTCTCGGGCGCCTGAGAATGCGCTTTGCCATGCGCTTCAAGCGCTGCCTGTGGCTGGCCGTCGTCAATGGCACGCACGCGGTCAAACGGCTGTTTGACATCCTCATCAGCATCATCGCGCTGGTCCTGGCCGCGCCCCTGATGACTGTCATTGCGCTGCTGATCCGCAGAGACGGCGGGCCGGTCTTTTTCAAACAGCGGCGCATCGGGTTCAACGGCCGGGACTTCGAAATGCTGAAATTCCGCTCCATGTGTGTGGATGCCGAAGCGAAGCTGAGCCAGCTTCTGGCGCAGAACGAAATGTCTCAGGGCGTGACCTTCAAGATGAAGAACGACCCGCGCATCACGCCCATCGGCCGTTTCATTCGCAAGGCCTCCATTGATGAACTGCCGCAGTTCTTCAACGTGCTGCGGGGAGACATGTCCATCGTGGGCCCGCGCCCGTGCCTGCCGCGGGAGGCGGCGCTCTACTCCAGCGCCGACCGCAGACGCCTGCACGCCAAGCCGGGCGTCACCTGCCTGTGGCAGGTGGGCGAACGCGAAGGCCGCTTCTGGGAGACCGGCGGCCGCAACAGCATCGACTTCGGCGAGCAGGTCTCCCTGGATGTGCGCTGCATCGAAAGCCACTCCTTCCTGCGGGACCTGTGGATTCTGCTCAAAACCATTCCAGCCATCGTGCTGGGCAAAGGCATGTAACCATGGACGTTTTCATCATCTGCCCGGACCACCGCAAATGCGCCGGCTTCGCCCGCCGCATCCGCCCTCTGGCTCTCTGGCCCGTGCTGGGCCGCACCCTGCTGGATCTCTGGCTGGAACATCTGGCCGCCGCAGGCGTGAAGCACGCGACCATCCTGGCCGCGGACCGTCCGCATGAAATCCGCCACGCGGTGGATCAGGGCGGGCGCTGGGGGCTCTCGATCACGGTGCTCTCGGTCAAGCGGGAGCCCAGCATTGAGGAAACGCGTCTGCGCTTCACGGGCAAAGACTCCGCTGGAAGGGCGCCGAACATCATCACGCTGGACACGCTGCCCTCGCTGCCGCACAAGCCGCTGTGGGAAAGCTCCGCCGCCTTGTTCGACATCATGCTGAACAATCTGCGTGTGACGCCTCCCGAGTCCCATCTGACCATGCGGGAAATCGCCCCCGAGGTGCACGTCAGCACGCGGGCGCGCATCGCCGCCACGGCCCAAATTGAAGGCCCCGTGTGGATCGGCCCCCAGGTCATCGTGGGAGACAATGCGCAAATTCTGGCAGGCACCGTCATCGAGGAGGCCGCCTACATTGACCGCCATGCCATCGTCAGTGAAAGCTGGGTGGGGCCGAGCACCTACGTCGGCGCCCTGACGAACGTGCAGAACTCCTTTGCGTGGGGAGGCGGCATCGAGAACTGGAACAAGGGCACGTTTCTGGAGGTGACAGACGACTTCCTGCTCACCAATCTCACGCATCAGCCTTTTGGCGGGGTGCGCAACGGCTGGTTCACCCGCATCGCCGGACTTCTGCTGATGGTGCTCACGGCGCCGCTGGCGCTGATCTTCGCCCTGTGGACATGGCTGGTGAGATGGCGGCCGGCGTTTGAAAGCCGGCAGGTGGTGCTGCCGCCGCCGACCAAGCAGGACCGCTACAGTCCCAGCACACGGCTCTATTCACTCGTTTCCGGCCCCGGTTTGTTTGCACGCTGGCCGGAGCTGTGGTCCGTGTGGCGTGGCGACATGCACCTGGTGGGCAACCGCCCGCTCCCGCAGGCACGCGCCGCGCTGCTGACCAACGAATTTGAACGCATGTGGTTCGATGCTCCCGCGGGCATCTTCTCCTACGCCGACATCATGAACGACGGCATGGACAGCAGTGACAACGACACCGCCCACAGCGCGTGCTACGCCATTCATCGCAGCCTGCGGCTGAACCTCCGCATCCTGATGTACTGCCTGCCGCGCTTTTTAATGCCGCTGCCCCGGAAGGAGCATGGCACCCCTGCCAACAGCCAACTCAAACCTGCACACAATCCATGACACTTGCCGCGTCCGCCCAGATCACCGCCCCTGCCGAACTCTGCGCCTCCACCGCGAGGCTCTGGCGCGACCGACTGGAGCACGAAATCAAAGCCGAGCATGAAGAAGCGTGCATTGACCTGTCCGCCACGCGCTTCATCGACAGCTCCGGCCTCGGAGTGCTGCTGACACTGAACAAAAGCCTGCGTGCCCGCGGCGCCAGCCTGAAGCTGCTCAATCCTTCGTCCGCCGTCTGCCAGCTGATCGAACTGACAAGACTTCATCGCGTTTTCGAAATTATCCACGATTGATCGTTCATGGCGCTCCCACAGCAGCAGTTCGACGGCTTCCGGCTCGATTTCCCAGCCACGCTGGATGACGCGCGCGATGCCGTGCGCTCTGTCATGCAGTGGCTGGCGGACCGGCGGATCCAGGAGGACGAATGCCAGACATGGGAGCTGGTGCTGGCGGAAGCAGCCAACAACGCCGTTCTCTACGCCACCCCTGAACAGGCACGCCAGAACGTCCGCATCGAAGCGGCGCTGTCTGAGGATGACATCGCGGTGCGCATCACGGACCACACCAGCGGCTTTGACTGGCCCGAGAAGGTGGAGCTGCCTGAAGACGACGAGTCCGAACATGGGCGCGGGCTTTTCATCATCAGTTCACTCACCGACCACGCCTCCTACCTGCGCGGACAGGGGCAAAACGTGCTCTGCCTGAGCGCGCGGCGCAAATCACCGCCGCAGGCCACGGAGGACACCGAGGCCACGCTGGAACTCATGACGGCCGAGGTGGCCTCCTGCTACGAAACGCTGGCCAACATTTTCCGGCTCATCGCCGATGCTGGCAACGACGTGGAGCCGGTGGCTCTGGCGTCGCGCTGGCTCGACGAGCTGCGTGAGCTGGCGGGCGCCGATTTTCTGGTGCTGCGCATGACGGCGGCGGAGGCGGCCAGGCTTCCCCTTCTGGGAGGAGTGCCCGCCGCCATCGCCTGGGAGCCGCTGCTGGATTTCCGTGTGGCGGACGCCATCGAGACCCGCGCCGCCGTCACACGTCAGGATCAGTGGTTTGACGGCGGCACCACCTTTGCCGCCGCAGATCCGCTGCGGAAAGCCGGAGAGCACATCAGCGGACTGGCGCACCCGCTGGAAAGCGGCGGAGATCTCGCGGGTGTGCTGACGGTGGGTGTTTTCAAACCGTGCTGGGAGCCTTCCGCACGCGAGCTGAACGTGGTGCGCAGCCTGGGTGATTTTCTTGGCGCGCTGCTGCATGGACTGCACCGGCGCGATGAAGCGAACCAGGCACGCCTGATGAAACGTGAGCTGCAGATCGCGGCGGACATTCAGCGCTCGCTGCTGCCGGCGGAACTGCCGCAGACCCCCTTCATCCACTGCGCCGCACATCTGGCCACGGTGGGAGAAGTGGGAGGAGATTATCTGGATGGCATTCTGCTGCCAGACGGCGGCCTGCTCTTTGTGGTGGCGGATGTCATGGGCAAAGGGGTGCCCGCCGCATTGTTTGCCACTGCCTTTCACAGCCTGCTGCATTCGCATCTCGAACTGGCCTCAAGACCTTCCCGCCTGATGCAGCGGCTGAACCAGGCGATGTTTTCCGAACTCGACCGGGCGGACATGTTCATCACGGCGCAGCTCGTGCACATCACCGCCGACGGGCTGGGGCTGAACGTCTGCGGGGCGGGCCATGCGCCGCTGCTGCTCAGCGACGGACGGCAGATTCAGGAAGTCAGCGCGGACGGTCCACCCCTTGGTGTCACCCCAGGCGCGCAGTATCAGGACTATGCGGTGAATCTCAGCGCTTACACGCATGTGCTTCTCCATACGGACGGCCTGAGTGACGTGGTCTCGGGCGGCGGCATTCTGAGCCGTGACGAGCTCCACACCTGGCTGCGCCGCACCGCCTCCGCCGCGGAGGATGCGGGAGCGTCACGCGACAGCCTGCACCGTCTGCACCGCAGCGCGGTGGACGCCGCGAGCCAGCAGGACGACGCCACTTTCATGGTCATCACACGCGGTGCGCGCACGCTTTCCGCCAACACTCAAAACTCCCTCTCCCATGCCAAAGGATAGCCCCATTCTCGTCGTGGATGACGAACCCCACATGCGCCGGGTGGCGGAACTCAGCATGAAGCCGCTCGGTCATCCCATCCTGCTGGCCGGAGACGGCCTGGAGGCGGTGAAGCTGGCCCGCAGCCGGCAGCCCTGCATCATCCTGCTGGACCACATCATGCCGGTGATGGATGGCAAGGCCGCCCTGCAGGAACTGAAGGCGGACCCTGCCACGCGTGACATTCCGGTCATCATTCTCAGCTCCCGCGGCCAGCTTGCCGTGGGCCAGTATCAGGGATTTGAAAGCGCCACGATGTTTGTCTCCAAGCCCTTCAGTCCTGCCCTGCTCCGGCGCGAGGTGGAACGCTTGATCTCAAATGCCGCGCCTTTGGAGCCTGAACCCGCCTTCGCATGAAGCAACGCCTGGACCTTTTCATCATGATCGATGCCTGCGGGTGGGAGATCATCAAGGACCGCCCGCAGTTTCTCAGCGCGCTGGCGCCGCACCGGCGGAAACTTGAGAGCGTTTTCGGCTACAGCAGCACCTGCGTGCCGAGCATTCTCAGCGGCCGCTGGCCGGACGAGCACCACAACTGGTGCTACTTCATTCATGATCCGCAGAACTCCCCCTTTCGCAGCCTGAGCTGGCTGCGCTGGCTGCCCAAGGCCCTGACCAGCCGCCGCATTGTGCGCCGTTACCTGACCAAAGTCGTCAAATCGACGCTGGGCTTCAAAGGCTACTTTGACCTCTACAACATCCCCTTTCACCTCATTCATCTGTTTGACTTCACGGAGAAAAAGAGCCCGCTGCAGCCGCGTGGAATGAACCGCGGCCCCAATGTGTTTGATCTTCTGGTGGAGAAAGGCGTGCCCTACTTCGTCACCGAGCCGGATTTGAGCGAGGAAACCAACCGCGACCGTCTGATCGCTGACATCGAAGGCGAACGCATCGATTTCGCGTTTCAATACTGGGCGGGGCTTGACGGCCTGCTGCACCGGGTGGGCAACCAATCACCGGAGATCGACACGAAGCTCGCAGAGTATGAAGCCTGGATCACCCAGACGATGACGACGGCGCAAAAACACTACCGCACGGTCAATCTCCATGTCTTCAGCGATCATGGCATGGCCAACTGCGACCGGCATCTTGATCTGCGCAGCAAGATTGAGGCGCTCGGCCTTCGCATCGGCGCTGATTACAACGTCGTGTATGACAGCACGATGGCGCGCTTCTGGTTCTTCAATGACGCGGCACGCCAGAAAGTCTCCAAAGCGCTCGAAGATGTTCCAGAAGGCCGTATCATGCCGGAGGAGGAACTCCGGCGTTTCCGCGCCCATTTTGCAGACGGCCGGTATGGCGAGCTCATTTTCCTGGTACAGGAAGGTGTGCTGATCGTGCCCAGCCACATGGGAGAGCGCCCCATCCGTGCCATGCATGGATACCACCCGCATGATCCGCAGAGCTACGCCACGCTCTTCAGCAACTCATCCTCCGTGCCAAAGGACATCACCCACATCCCTCACATTCACCGCCTGATGGAGGCCGCGCTGGAACGCCCCGAGGTGGACCTCTCCGCCTCCGCCCTCCACGCCCTGGCTGCGTGAAACCCTGGCGCACCTGACACTTCCCTTGCCTCTCGGGTCAACCCCGCATCTGCGGGGATTGTTCAGAGAGGGGCTCACCGCGAGGTTTTGGCACTCGCGATGACCTACGACTCCGTCAAGCAACACATCTGGAGCAACGCTCTCTCGAACTACCTGCGCACCTTCGTCGGCATCATCGTCGGTCTGGTCACTTTCCGGCTTTTATACCAGGCGCTGCCGCAGGAATCCTTCGGATTTTGGTCCTTGCTCTGGAGTGTTTTTGGCTACGGCATTCTGCTGGACTTTGGTTTTGGGTTTGCCGCACAAAAGCGGGTGGCCGAGCTGTCCGTCACACGTGAGTGGCACAAGCTGAGCCAGGTGCTGAGCACGATCCTGTTCTTCTATCTTGGAGTGGCGGTGCTCATGGCGGCCACAGTCGCTCTGGGAGCCGATGACATCGTGCGGGCCTTCGGAGTTTCACCGGCCCGTCACGCCGAGTTCCGCATCGTCCTGATCGCCTTCTTCGCCGCCATCGCCCTGGCATTTCCCCTGGGCATCTTCCCGGAGATTTTGCGCGGGCAGCAGCGCATCAGCACGGCCAACAACATCACCACTGCCGCCATGCTGATGCGTCTCGCAGTCATCGCGTGGGCGGTTTATGCGGGATGGAGCCTGCTGGCCATCATGCTCACCGCGCTGTTCTTTGCGCTGGCTCCGGATCTTGTCTCGGCCTTTTTCGCACTTCGGCACATGCCTGAAGTGAAGCTGCGCCCTCACCTGTTTTCAAAGTCCATCATGCGGGAAACGATGGGCTTCTCCATTTTTGCGTACATCACCACGGCCACCAACATTGTGCTGGGGAAAACCGACCAGCTGGTGCTCGGCGCCACGCTTTCGATCGGTGCGGTGGCCGTCTATCAGGCAGGCGCCAAAGTGGCCGAGGTCTTTGCGCAGTTCACCAAACAACTGCAGGACACGCTCTCTCCGGCCGCGGCGCATCTGCAGGCCAGCGGCGAGCACTCCGCCCTGCGGGATCTGCTGCAGCGCGGGACACGCTGGAGCGCCATCATCGCCACGCCGCTGTATGTGCTGTGCGCCTTTGAGCTGGAGCCGCTGCTGCGGGTGCTCACCGGAGACAAACACATCGCCGCTGAAACGTGGCAGGTGGCGCAGGTGCTGCTGCTGTGGTTTTACAGTTCGGCGCTGACCCACAGCGTGAGCAAACGCATCTACATGATGACCGGCCACGAGCGGCGCCTGATGTGGATGGGTCTGGGGGAGGCGGCGGCGAACCTGGTGCTGAGCATCAGTCTCGCGCTGCTGTTTCAAAATGTGGTCAGTGTCGCCGTGGGCTCGCTCATTCCCTCGCTCTTCTTCGGTTGGTTCCTGCTCTGGCCCTGGGTGGCACGGGACGTCAGGCTGGGCCCGTGGCAGCTCTTCCGTGAGACGGTGCTGCCGGCCTGGACTGCGTGCATTCCGGCGGCTCTCGTGCTGGGCGCGCCACTGCTGTTTCCGGGTTTGCAGATCGAGAACACCTGGCTGCGCATTCTGCTGATGGGAAGCGCAGGCGGTCTGACCGCCCTGCTCTGCCTGTGGTACGGCTCCCTGGCTGCCTCAGAACGGCGGACCCTTCGCTCCCGCCTTCCGTCCCCCTTCAAAAAAAATCCACCCGCGCTTCAGGCCGCGTGACCTCTCATGCAAGCATCCCACATTCTCCGCAAGTATGATCCAGCTCAATGGGGTGGCACCGAGACTGCCGTGCAACGGCTGGTTCAGGGACTCCGGCAGCATAGTGTTTCGTCCATGGTACATGCTCCAGGAAACGCCGCGCCCGGTGAAAACGATCCGCTGCGGGATGCCGGCGCCGAGGTGAAGCGCTATCGTGCCTTTGTTCCCGTGTCCGGCATTTCCCCTGCACAGCGGGAGGAACTCGTTTCATGGGGTGGCAATTTGTTTTCATTTGAGCTGTTCTGGCAGCTTCGCGCCAGCAGGTCGGATGTGATGCACACACACGCGCTCAATCGTCTGGCGGGCATCAGCCTGATGGCAGCCCGGACCCGCGGCGTGCCTCATGTGATCACCCTGCATGGCGGGGCGCTGGACATTCCAGACGAAGTGAATGCAAAGCTCACCGCTCCGCTCAAAGGCGGCTTTGAATGGGGAAAGATTCTCGGCGCGCTGGTGCGCAGCCGGCGCGTGCTGCAGAACACGGACGCCATCTTCACCTGCAACCCGCGTGAAGCGGCCCTGCTGCAGGAAAAATATCCCGGGCAGCGCATCATCGTGCAGCCCCACTCGGTGCCTGCGGCCCAGTACGCCGTGGACTGCCGTGCCGCCGCGCTCAAGGCCTTTCCGCAGATCGCGGAACGCGATCTCATCGTCAAAGTCGCGCGGCTTGATCCCGCCAAGAACCTGCCCTGGCTGGTGCGGCAGTTTCCGGCGATCAAACGGCGTCACCCGCGTGCGATGCTTGTGCTCGCAGGCGCGGGAACGACTCAGTCTGTGGTCGAAGAGCTGCATCGCGAGATCAACCGCCTGGGCCTGGGCAATGATGTGCTGCTCACCGGCGGCCTCGCCGCGGGGAGTGCGGAACTGATCGGTCTCATTCAATCCGCACGCCTGTTTGTGCTGAGCTCCACTGCGGAACCGTTTGGCATCGTCATTCTCGAAGCCTGGGCCGCAGGCACGCCCGTGCTTTCCTCCCGCACATCCGGCGCTGCCTCGCTGATTGATCACGGTCAGACGGGCCTGCTCTATGATCTGGATAAAACCTCCGATTTTCACTCCGGGATCGACACGCTCATGATCAGCAACCAGCTGCATCGTTACCTGAGCGCGGAGGCACGGGAGCATGTACGCGCTGAGTTCGACGTCCCCACCGTCGCGGGGCGCGTGGCACGGGTTTACGAGGAACTGGTCGAAGCAAAAAAAATCAAAGGCTCTAAAAAGACGCTGCCCCGCCAGGGAGTCCAACTCGCCGCCAAACTGTCATGAGCGATCCTCTCGTCAGCATCGTCATGCGGTCCTTCAATGAAGCCTGGGCGCTGAAGGAAACCCTGCCGGCGCTGGCCGGACAAAACTGGGAAAACCGGGAGCTGATCGTCATCGACAGCGGCTCCAGCGATGGTTCGCAGGAACTGATTCGCGCGGCCAAACCTGCGCACTTCGTGCAGATCACACCGCAGGAATACAATCCCAGCCGTGTGATGAACCACGGAATGCGGCTCGCCCGCGCCGAACGCGTGATCTTTCTCAACGCCGACGCAACACCGCAAAACAATCATTGGTTGAGGCCGCTGGCGGAGACACTGGCGGACTCCCGTGTCGCCGCGTGTTTTGGCCGGCAGATTCCCCGCCCTGACTGCCAGGCGGTGTTTGCCTGCGATTACGACCGCTGCTTTGGGCCTGAACGTGAATCTGCCCGCTGGGATCATTTTTTCAGCATGGTGAGCAGCGGACTGCGGAGGGAGGCATGGGAGCTGCGCGGCTTTCGCGAAGACCTGCAGTATGCCGAGGACGACGAGTACACGCGCTGGTGCCGCACCCAGGGATACGAGGTGCCCTACGTCAAGGAGTCCGTGGTGATGCACAGCCACAACTACACACCCCAGCAAAGCTGGAAGCGTTCGTTTGGCGACGCCCGTGCGCTCGGCAAAACCTGGAGCCAGCGGCCGGGTGTGTTCAACTGGCCGCAGACCGTTTTGCTCGGCTGGGTCAACGATGTGCGCCATGATCTGCGCTGGTGCGCGAGGCATGGCCGCCTCCGCGAAGTATGGCATGCCATGCGCATCCGCCTGCAGCAGCGCCGGGGGAGGCTTGCGGGATTTCGTCAGGGATGGCGGGAGCAGCAGGAGGTGCCCGCATGAAAATCCTCGTTCTGACCAATCTTTATCCGCCTTGCTACGTGGGCGGCTATGAGCTGCGCTGCGCAGCGGTCACCGAGGCCCTGCGGAAGCGCGGCCATGACGTGCATGTGCTCACCTCCAATCACGGATCGAAGGGGGCTGCGCCGGCAGAGGAGCCGCATGTGGAGCGAAGCCTGCGCATCCATGGCTACTACGGCCATCCCTGGCTGGGACTGAGGGCGCTCAAGCGACTGGAACTGCACAATAACGAAACACTGAGCCGGGCTCTCGCCGTGCTAAAGCCTGATGTCGTTCACGTCTGGTGCATGGGCGGGCTGTCAAAGTCCCTCTGCCTGACTCTGCAGCGAAGCGGAGTGCCAGCTGTCTATGATGTCAGCGACCACTGGATCCTGCGCAGTCTCACTGGAGACGTGTGGCTGGACTGGTGGAACCGCAGCAAGGGATCCATCGGATCGCGCATGCAGCGGGCGCTGTGGACTCTGTACGGCGTACGGAAACGATGCGATGCCATCGCGCCCACGAACCCCGTTTCCGACATCCGCTTTCAGCGGCTCTATTTCACCAGCGCCCGTCTTCGTGAGCTGACGGCGCAGCAGGGCTATGATGTCATGCATGGCGGCGTCATTCACTGCCCGGTGGACACGCAGCGCTTCCAGGGACCACCGGTGAACCGCCCGCCAAAGAACTGGCTGTGGGTGGGCCGTCTGGCGGAGGACAAGGGCATCCTGACAGCCCTGCGTGCGCTGCTGCTGATCAAAAGCTCCTTTGCCGGCGAACTGCATGTCTTCGGGAAGGGCGATGATGCCTACGTGACGATGCTGAAGAACTTCGCCGCCGGAAACCTCCTGCCAGTGACCTGGCACAGCGCCATGCCCGATGAAATGCCGTCGGTCTACCGTGCTCACGATGTCCTGCTGTTCACCTCAGAATGGGAGGAGCCGTTTGCCCTCACACCGCTGGAGGCCATGGCCTGCGGCCTGCCTGTCATCGGCACGATGACGGGCGGCAGCCGCGAACTGTTCCGCCACGGTGAAAACGCCGTCACTTATGATGCCGGAGCGGCAACCCAGCTCGCGGAGCGGATTTTGCTGCTGCAAAGCGAACACCACCTGCGCGCGAGCATCGCCCAAACCGGCCATGCGGAAGTACATCAGCGCTTCGCCATGGCCCCCATCGTGGATCAGATCGAACAATACCTGCGTGAATCCCTGCCTGCATGAGCACACGCTTCACCATCGACGGCAGCGAAATCCTGGAGCAGCACCTGGCCATGACGTGCACTCACGTGCGTGCCGGCGTTGAACGCATCATTCCCGCGGCCAGACTCGAGGGTCTGGTGCTGGCGGGTGGCTATGGGCGCGGTGAAGGCGGCGTCCTGCGGGAAAACGGCCGGGACCTGCCCTACAATGACCTGGAGTTTTTCGTGTTCATTCGTGGCAGCACGCTCATCAACGACCGCCGTTTCAAGACGGCACTGCACGGACTGGGAGAGTCTCTTTCCCATGTGGTCGGGCTGGATGTGGAGTTCAAAATTCTCTCCATCGCGCGTCTACGCCGCAGCCCGGTCAGCATGTTCTACTACGATCTGGTGATGGGACACCGCTGGCTGATCGGCGGAGAGGAGCTTTTTACTGGATGCGATCATCATCGCGATGCCACCTCCATCCCATTGCATGAGGCCACGCGGCTCCTTTTCAACCGCTGCTCCGGCCTGCTGTTTGCCAATGATCGGCTGGGCCGGAAAGATTTCGGCATCGAGGACGCCGACTTTGTGGGGCGAAATCTGGCCAAGGTCCGGCTTGCCCTGGGAGATGTGATCCTGGCCATGAACGGCCGCTATCACTGGAGCTGCCTGGAACGTCACCGCAGGCTGCAGACACTGCCCGGCGTGGACGCTGGAATCCTGTCCCACCATGCCGCTGGTGTGGAGTTCAAGCTTCATCCGCAGCGCTCGACGCAAACACGGGACGAACTGGTCAAGGAGCACTCGGAGCTGTCACAACTGGCCCTGAAGATCTTCCTCCAGCTCGAAAGCCGGCGTCTGGAAATGAAACTGTCAACGCCTGTCGATTATCTCTCCAGCAGGACCAACAAGTGTCCGGAAGTACCTGTGTGGAAGAACGTCCTTCTCCGCCTCCGCACGCGCGGGATTCCCTCACCCCTGACTCGCTACCCGCGCGAGCATCTGCTGCATGAAATGGTGACAATGCTCTGGACGCAACGCGACGCATCCGCCTCCGCGATCCAGCAGTACATGGCGCTGTGGAGCCGCTTTAACTAGCCTCCATTTCCCCCCACTTGCGGGCGATGCATTTGGTCATGATCCTGGTTTGGTACGGGAAGTTCATCCTGCTCATGCACATCCTGGTCGTTTACCCCTACATCCCCTACCCGATCGACCGCGGCACCTATCAACGGGTGTTTCATCTGCTGCGTGAGCTGGCCAGGGACCACACCATCGATTTGATCGCGCTTTCGGAAAAAGGTGAGCGCGTGGAGCACCGCAGCGTCTTCGAAACCTTCTGCCGCAAAGTTGTCTTTGTGCCCTTCGTGCATCCACCGTGGCCGCGGCTGGTTCCCAACCGGCTGCTGCATGCACTGCCCACCACAATCCGTCACTGGTGGCTGCCGCAGCTCGCGGACACCATCGGCGCCATGCTCGATCAAAACGAGTACGACATGGTGCATGTGTGCGACATCGTCATGGCGCAGTATTTTCTCAAGAGCCATCTGGAGATACCGCTGAGTGTGGACCGCAGCCGGGTGGATCTGCAGTTTCAGGAGGAGCAGTACGCCCGCATGCCCAAGGAGCTTAAATCGTCGCTGTTGTATCGCGAACAGGTGTGGAAGCTCCGCCGGTTCGAACATCAGGTCGCACGCCGGAGCGCCGTGCAGGTGGTGTGCGGACCCGATGACGAGCGCTTCATCCGCTCGGAAGTGAGCAGGAAGGTGCCCGTGGCGGTGATCACGAACGGAGTCGATCTCGACTATTTCAGCCCTGACGCCGCGCCAGCCCGCCGTGACAGCGCGCCAACGGTTCTATACTGCGGTGCCATGGACTATATGCCAAACGTGGACGCCCTGCGCTGGTACTTTGAGGAGATTCACGCACGACTGAAGCGGCGGGTGCCGGATTTGAAGGTGCTGATCGTGGGCACGTCACCAGTTGATGAAGTGAAAGCGTATGGCGCTCTGCCGGATGTCACCGTCACCGGAGGCGTACCGGATGTGCGGCCCTGGTACCGCCGCGCCTGGGCGCAGATCGTGCCGCTGCGCATCGGCGGCGGCACCCGGCTCAAGATTCCGGAAAGCATGGCGATGGGCACCCCCGTGATCAGCACCACCATCGGCGCGCAGGGCCTGAACCTGACTCACGGCACGGACATCCTGCTCGCAGACACGCCGGAGATGTTTGCACACTACACCGAGCGCATGCTTCACGACGAAACATTGCGCCAGAGAATTGAGGAACGAGGCATGCAGACCTGCCGCGGACGCTTTGGCTGGCCCGGCCTGGGACGGCAGCTTAGCCGCTACTATTCGCAGCATTTTCAGCCGGCCAGGAACTCCCATGAACATAACTGATGCAGCATCCCCACCGCGAAGCGGCCCGTCATTGTCCATCCTCGGCGTACCATTCGACAATGTGACGACGGATCAGGCGCTGGCGGCGATCTCAGGGATGGTCGCCTCGCGAAGGCCTCATTACATCGCCACGGCGAATGTGGATTTCACGGCGCTGGCCGTGTACGACGAGGACCTCCGGCGCATTTTGCTGGATGCCCATCTCGTGGTCTGCGATGGCATGCCGCTGGTATGGGCCTCACGCTTGCTCGGCAATGCCTTGCCGGAACGCGTCGCAGGCTCCGATCTGGTGCCGAAGCTCCTGGCCATTGCTGAAGAGAAGAACTGGAGCGTTTTCTTCCTGGGCGGAAAAAAGGAGGTGGCGGAGAAAGCCGTGCAGAAGGTGCAGGAGCGCCATCCGAAGCTCCGGATAGCGGGCATGCTCTCGCCACCCTTCCAGCCACTGCATGAAATGAATCACGCGGCGATCTGCGCCGAGATCCACTCCACCGATCCGGACCTTCTGTTTGTTTCTTTTGGCTGCCCGAAGCAGGAAAAGTGGATCGCCATGAACTATCAGCGCGCGGCCGCACCGGTGACGATCGGCGTGGGGGCGACCATCGACTTTCTCGCCGGCCACATGCTGCGCGCGCCTCTCTGGATGCAAAAGACCGGCCTCGAATGGCTGTACCGGCTGCTGCAGGAGCCACGACGGCTGTTCAAACGCTACGCCACCGACTTCGTGGTCTTTGGATTTACGATTGTGAAACAGTGGTGGCTCACGCGCGGCAGCAAACACACGGAGCCGGCCATGCCACGCGCAGCCACACCAGCCAAAACATCTGACGTCAGGCTTTCCAGCGTGGCGGAGCTCTTCTGCCCGGATCGTCTGGACGCCGCGGAGGTGCGCGCCATCGAGCAGGTCTGGATGGACAGCCTCGAAGGACAGCAGGAGGGCATCATCATCGACTGCGCCGGTGCCCAGTTCATCGACAGCACAGGGCTGGGCCTGCTGATGCGCATGCAGAAGCGCTGCCGTCACTCAGGCAAACATCTCGTGCTGGTGGCCACCTCCCCTGCCGTGCACAAGCTGCTGCAGATGACCCGCCTCAGCTCGATCTTCACGCAGGCGGACAGCCGCGAGGAGGCGCTGAACAAAATCCTGAACGCCGGCCTTCCGGCCTCAGCATTCGGCACCAAGGCCACGCCGCTGCGGCTTGACTGGAGCGGCGCCGTCACCACCAGCAGTGTGGAGAGCTTGTGGCGCGGTGCGCTGGGCGTCATTCAGAATGCCGCGGACGCACGCAATCCCGTGGTGATCGACCTGCATAAAGTTCAGGTGATGGACAGCGGCGGCCTGGGGCTGATGGCCCGCCTGAAAGACCACGCCACCAGCCGGCACATCTACCTGCGCTTCGCGAATGCCAGCCCGGTGGTGCATGAATCTCTTCGTCACGAACAAATGGAATACCTTCTCGCAGCATGAAAATAGCAATCTCCACCAGCGTCATCCAACGGGGCAAAACCGGCGTGGCGCAGTATGTACTGGCCCTGACCCGCGCGCTGATGCCTTATGCAGACGTGGTCAAATTTCACATCCTGGCCCTGGCGCAGGACCTGCCACTCTTTGAATTCGCACGGGGACGGATGGAAATCGTTCCCGTGGATGAACGCTGGCGGCCTGCCGTGCGAAACATCTGGTGGCACCAGCAGGTGCTGCCCCGCTGGCTGGACAAGCAGCAGATCGACGTGCTGCACGTGCCCAGCTACCGCCGCATGGTGCGCTCCGCCCAGTGCAATCTCGTCTCCACGATCCACGACCTGGCGCCGTTTCACCTGAAGAAGAAGTATGACCTGGCCCGCATGTTCTATGGGCGTGTCATTGTAAAGCATCTGGCCCGCAGGCAGAACGGCATCATCGCCGTGAGCACCAGCACGGCGCGTGACGTCGAGCGTTATTTTGGCGTGCCGGTGCAGAAGCAAAACGTCATTCTCAATGGCATTGATCACGCACGCTTCAATCCCGGCGACCACGCCGCCGCCCGCGCCATGGTGGCGCAGCGCTGGCAGTTGAATGAACCGTTTTTCCTGTATGTGTCGCGGCTGGAGCATCCTGCCAAAAATCACACGCGTTTGATCGAGGCCTTTGACCAGTTCAAAACCAGCACCGGCTCCCCCTGGCAGCTCGTGCTGGCGGGAAGCGACTGGCACGGCGCCGAGCATGTGCACGCCGCAGCCCGCGACTCACGCCACAGCCGCGACATCCGCTTTCTCGGATTTGTGGAGGATGCCGCGCTGCCCGACCTGTACCGTGCCGCTTCGGCCATGGTTTATCCCTCCCTGTTTGAAGGCTTCGGCCTTCCGCCCATCGAGGCCATGGCCTGCGGCTGCCCTGTCATCAGCTCCAAGCGCGGGGCGCTTGGCGAGGTCGTCGGCACTGCGGCACGGATCATCAATCCTGAAGATGTGAACGACATAGCCCAGGCGATGCAGGAGGTCTCCACGCACCCTGACCAAAGGGACTCGCTGATTCATGCCGGACTGGAGAACGCCGCCCGCTTCAACTGGGATGACAATGCCAGGCGCGTCATGGAGGTCTATGAAAGACCGTTCACAGGTTCCCGCAGTTGGGGGGGGTGAGCGGGCGATGCGCGAAATCAAGGTTCTCGGGCTCATCACCTCTGATTTTCTCCAGCACAGGCAGGTCACCATCGGCTCCGCCACTTCCCAATGATGTCATCTCCCCGCCGCATTCGTCCTCTCATCATCGCCGAGGCGGCCAATCCAACGCTCACCAGCGCGGCGCTCGTGGGCTGGTCCTGCGCAAAGGCCATCTCTGCACAGACGGACGCGCACATCGTCACCGAGTGGCGCAACCGCGATGACTTTCTCCGTGCCGGCATGGTGGAAGGCGAAGATTTCACCGCCATCAACAACCGCCGCCTGCAGCACCTGTCCTGGAGCCTCGCGACGAAGTTCAGCCGCAAGGGCAGTTTTAGCTGGAGCCTGTATGCGGTGCTTTCCAATCTCGTGTACCCTTTCTTCGAGCGCAAGCTTTGGCAGGCCTTCGACCCCAGGCTGCGAGCAGGTGAGTTTGACCTGGTGCACCGGCTGCTGCCGCTCTCCCCCACCACCTCGAGCTGGATCGCGCCCCGGTTGAAAAAGATCGGTGTGCCCCTTGTCCTAGGACCCTTGAACGGCGGCGTGCCCTGGCCCAAAGGTTTTGAGGATCTGCGCCAGCAGGAGCGCGACAGCGCAGGCAGGCTGCGCGCGCTGGTTCGCTTCTCTCCAGGCCTGAAGCGCACGCGCGAATCCGCGCACGCCATTCTCACTGCCTCGCGCACCACGCTGCGCGAGGTGCCTGCGCATCTGCGCGGCCGCTGCGTCTTCATGCCGGAAAATGCCGTCGATCTGGAAAAATTTCCTCTGACTCCCAAAGCCGTGGCGGATCCGTTCAAGCCGCTGCGCATCTCCTTTGTCGGCCGTCTGGTGGCGCTGAAGGGCGTGGACATGCTCATTGCCGCCGCAGCCCCCCTCGTCCGCAGCGGCGCGCTGCATCTGGACATCATTGGCGACGGCCCGGAACGCGAGCGGCTGCAGGCCCTGGTGGAGGGCGAAAACATCAGCTCCGGTGTGTCGATGGACGGCTGGGTTCCGCATGCACAGCTCGGCGCCCGCCTGCGTGACAGTCATTTGTTCGTGTTCCCGAGCATCCGCGAATTCGGTGGCGGAGTGGTGCTGGAAGCCATGGCGCTGGGCATCCCGGCCGTGGTGCTGGACCACGGCGGACCGCCGGAGCTGGTGCCACCGGGCACGGGCTTTGTTCTGCCCATGACCACGCGTCAGGACATCGTGAGCCGCCTGCGTCAGCTCTTGATCCAGTTGCGCAAAGACCCCGCACAGCTCCACGCCGCCGGGGAGGCCGCGCAGGCGCACGTATGCATGTACTATTCCTGGGAAGCCAAGGCGGCACAAATTCATGAGGTGTATCGCTGGGTGCTCGGCCAGCGCTCCAGCAAGCCAAACTGGGGGACGCCCATGGGCTTTGCGGATGCAGATGATTCCGAAATCGAGACTCAGGACATATCCCACCCCGTGCTCATTCCCGGTCATGCCTGCTAATGCTTCGAGCCCGGGCGCCTTCCACATCGCATCACTGGATGGCTTGCGCGCCGTGGCCATCGTGATCGTGTTTCTCAGTCATGCCGGCCTGTCCCACGTGGTTCCCGGTTTGTTCGGGGTCACGGTGTTCTTTTTTCTCAGCGGCTATCTCATCACCACCCTGCTTCGGATGGAATGCGAACGGCATGGCAGCGCCGATCTCCGCCAGTTCTTCCTGCGGCGCACGCTGCGCATCCTCCCGCCATTTTATCTGGTGCTGGGCCTCATCGCCCTGCTCACGGCATGCGGTGTTCTGAGCGGAGGTTTTCACGGGCAGGCATTGACGGCCCAGGCCCTTTTTGCCGCGAACTATTGGGAGATCGGCGGCGGCATTCAGCCTCCAGGCACGGAAGTTCTCTGGTCCCTGGCGGTGGAGGAGCATTTCTACCTGCTCTTCCCCTTTTTCTATCTCGCCATGCGGCGCATGCTGCCGCGGCGCCGGCACCAGTTTGTCCTGCTGATGGTGCTGTGCGCGGCTGTGCTTATCTGGCGCATGCTGCTGGTGCATTCCCTGTCTGCGATCGATCTGCAGCCGGGCTCCGCTCATCATCCCCGCACCTGCCACGGCACGGACACACGGCTTGACGGGCTGCTCTTCGGCTGCGCCCTGGCCGTGTGGGGAAACCCCGCTTTGGATGGCACACGCATTCGTCGCAGCCACTGGCTGTGGCTGATTCTTCCTTCCTGCCTCATGCTGCTTCTGGCCACGTTTGTGATCCGCGGCACCGCGTTCCGGGAGACCTGGCGCTACACGCTGCAAGGGCTTGCTCTGATGCCGGTGTTTATCACCGTCATCCGCCACCCAGATACGCTGCCGCTGCGTTTCCTGAACTGGCGCTGGGTCAGCCGGCTCGGCGTGCTTTCATATGCGTTTTACCTCACACATTCCCTGCTGCTGGAAGTGGTGAAACACTGGCTGCCCGCACCCGCGGGCCTGAGCCACCTCCAACTCATGCTGCTGCGGGGACTGGCCGCTTTTGCGCTCACGCTTGGCGCCTCCTGGATCCTCCATCAATGGGTGGAAAAACCCTTCCTGCGTCTGAGACGCCGTCTCGGCAGCGGCACTGCGCCGGCAGAGCCTAAGCAATCGGGCGCATTGCTGTTGAATCGTGCTTAGCGAATCCTAAAACTCGATTCATTCTCGCGCGAAAAGTCCGTTTCAAAACGACCCCGCTTGCGGTCTGTGACTTTCATTCGGAACGTACTGTGTGCAGCGCTTCCAGCGCTCTTTTTGATCATCAACAGTCATGAACCTTTCACATCCATCCATTCGCGTCGCTTGCGTCGAGGATGATCCGCACTTTCAGGCACTCCTGAAAAAAATCCTCGTGCCAGAGCGCGGCTTTGAACTTTTGAATGTGTTCAACAACACCGAACAGGCCGTGGCATCCATCCTGGAAACACGCCCGGACGTGGTTCTGCTGGACATGAAACTGCCGGGGAGGACGGGCATCGAATGTCTCAACATCCTTGAATCTCACATGCCCGCCACGGCCTTTGTGATGCTGACCTGTGACGATACCCCGCAGCAGGTCTTCGGCGCCCTCAAGGCCGGCGCATGCGGCTACGTGCTGAAAACTGCGCCTCCCGAGCATCTGCTCGAAGCCGTGCGCGCCGCCGCGCTCGGCGGCGGTCCGATGAGCCCCGCCATTTCGCGCCTGGTGATCTCAGCATTCCAGACCAAGGCGGCGGCAAAGCCGCGTATCCCTGGCATCACGCAGCGTGAGAACGAACTCCTGGGATTGTTTGTGAAAGGCTTGAGCGCCAAGGAGGCCGCCTACGAGATGGGCATCAGCTATGAAACGGTGCGGGATTATTTGAAAACCATCTATCAGAAGCTCAAGGTGCGCTCCCGCACCGAAGCGGTGCTCAAATACGTGCGCAATCAGCAGGGGCCGGCGCTGGCGTTCTGATCGATCAGGACACGCGCTCAAACCAGCCCTTGATCTGAAAGCCGCCGTCGAGGGAGCGCATCTTCATGCAGATCCAGGCCTGCGCCACCAGGCTGGCGGCCGGCCCGCCGATGCGGCGCGCATTTCTTTTTCATCGCGCAGGCACATGGCCGCGGCCACAAAGATCAGCGTGCCTTTGCCAAAGCGTGAAAAGGCCATCCAGGCCAGCGAGCCATCCTAGGCATTGGCAAGGGAGAGGAGGCCTGTGAACGCCCACGCCGCATAGCACCAGGTGCCTGGAGGCAGCCCTTTGCGCGGCGGCAGCGCCGGATCCCGCGGGCTGCGCGCCACAGCGATGATGAGAGCGACGGCAAACACCTCAATCAAAGAAGCTTCATACCCTTTGGTATGGCCGCGGTACCTTTCAATGCTGCCGACCATCAGCGTGGACCTTCCTGGCTGCAGCGAGGGCATGAACCCCATCAGTCCAAACAAAGCCCCCTGCCATGCGCGGCGCGAAGCCAGCCCCTCCTCTCACCGCCCCCGATTGCGGGGGGAGCCAGTCCGGCCATGCACGCTTAGTTTTTGGGCTCATCACGTCCTTTTCTATGAGCCGTCCCACCATCGGTGTCCTCATCCGCTTTAAAAACTCCGCCGCCACGCTGCCGCACGTGCTGCAACGCCTGCAGGCTCAGACGATCCGGCCGCTGTTCATCCTGGGAGTGGACACCGGCAGCACCGATGATTCAGCCAGGCTGATTTCGAAAACGGGAGGCCGGGTGATTGCATGGAACGGGCCCTACCATCACGCGCGCGTACTGAACCATGGCCTCAGGCATCTGCACACGGATCTGGTGCTGGTGCTGAGCTCGCACACGACGCTGGAGGACGACGACGCGGTGGAGCGCATGCTTGGCGCATTCACCGACCCGCGCGTAGCCTGTGTCAGCGCCAGATGGGACGATGATCCCTTTTACAGCGACGCCATCACCTGGGATGAACTGTGGGCCAAGGGGCTTAAGTTTGGCTCCATCTACAGCAACAGCATGGGCATGCTCCGGCGCAAAGCCTGGACCACCGCACCCTTTGATGAAAGCCTGGTCACGGCGGAAGACTACGCCTGGGCTATTGAGCAGTTGAAGCGCGGCGGCATCTGCAAACGTCTGCACCTGCGCTTCGGCTACGAGCGCAGCGGCCACGACCGCACGTTTGAATTTGCACAGCTCGTGTTTCAGTTCGCCCGCCGTTACAAGCTGCGCGTCGCCTGGCTCGGCGCGCTGCGCAGCATGCAGCAGATGCTGACGGCGGTCTTCATGTGCAGGCCGGACAGCGCGCCGCCGGCCCTGCACTACGACCGGCTGAAGGCCTGGGCGGCGATGCGCTTTACCGCCGCTTCTTCTTTTTCCGTCCGGTGAGGATGGCGCGGGCGCGGTCCTCGTCGTCGAGAGCGGTGGTGTACTTGTAGTTGAATCCCTCGAGCTTGCGCCGCTCGATCTTCTGGCCGATGAGGCGCTCGATGGAGGCCACGTTCATGAGCTCGTCCGCGGCGAAGAGTGTGAAGGCATCGCCCTCCTTCTGCGCGCGGCCGGTTCGGCCGATTCGGTGCACGTAGTCTTCCGAATGCTCGGGAACCATGTAGTTGATGACGTGCGTCACGCCGCTGACGTCCAGACCACGCGCGGCCAGGTCGGTGGCCACGATGATTTCAAACTCCCCGTTGCGGAAGCCCTGCAGGGCGCGCTCGCGGTCACGCTGGCCGATGTCCGAGTGCATCACAGCCACCTTGTATTCGTTGAGCTGGCTGAGCTCGGAGTAGATCTGGTCGGCCTGCACCTTGGTGCGGGTGAAGATCATGACGCTCTCGAAATGGGTCTGCTTCAGGATGGCAAGCAGGAGCTCCATGCGCTGGTCGCCGGCCACCGGATACATGTAGTGGCTGACGGTCTCCGCCGCGGAGAAGCGGATGCCCACCTCCACGCTTTCAGGATCTTTGAGCGCGAAATCCGCCAGGCTCTTGATCTGCGGCGGCATGGTGGCCGAAAAGAACAGCGTCTGACGCGCGGTCGGCGTCTTTTCCACGATGCGGCGCACGTCGGGCAGGAAGCCCATGTCGAGCATGCGGTCCACTTCATCGAGGATCAGCACCTCCACATCGCGCAGGTCGGCCACGCCTTCCTGCATGAAATCGAGGAGACGGCCCGGAGTGGCGACGACGATATCGACGCCTTCCTGCAGACCTTTGCGCTGTTTGTCATAGCCCACGCCGCCGTGGACGAGGAGGACACGCAGGCCGGTGTGCTTGCCGTATTTTTCAAACTGCTCCACCACCTGCGCCGCCAGTTCACGGACAGGCTCGAGGACGAGGACACGGAATTTTCCAGGAGCCCCCATGCGGGTGAGCGTGGGCAGGGCAAAGGCCGCGGTCTTGCCCGTGCCGGTCTGTGAGGCGCCCACCACATCCTTGCCGGTGAGAATAATCGGGATGGATTTTTCCTGAATGGTCGTGGGCTTGGTGTAGCCCGTTTCCCGAATCGCAGCGAGCACCGCCGGAGAAAGACCGAGCACTTCAAAGGCTTCGGGATACGGCCCCTCGGGCACAGGGGGCGGCGGGGGCGGGGGAACCGGCGCGTGGTTTTGACGCACGGGCTTGTCCTCACGCGGACCACGGGGCGGACGCCGGTCATCGCGGTCACGGCCACGCGAGGGGCCGCGGCGGCCATCACGCTCGGAGCGTTCACCACGTTCGCCACGTTCACGGGGAGGCCTTCCCTCACGTGGCGGCCTCGGGGCGTGCTCGCGCGGCTTGTCCTCATGCGGGCGTTTATGCGCGTGGATGGTGGCCGGATGATGATCTTTCGCATGCCCTTCCTTGGCGTGTTCTTTGGGGGCGTGGGCTGCCGGCTTCTTCTTGCCCCTGCCAATGACGCGTTTCAGGCCGTCCTTGAGGCGGCTCAAAAGGGAGGGTTTTTTCGGGGCGTGTTCGGTTCTGCGTGGGGTGGTCACAAGCGTTTCTGGAGTAGGAGGCGGGCTCTATCGGCCAGTTTGGGGGACAATGCAAACCCGCATCCATCCTGAGGGGCGTTCTCAGAGCTTCATGGCGTAATGCACCTGCCGGGCCACCTCCTCAAAACCACAGCTCGGATACAGGTGCTGGCCGATGGCATTGGAGGCCATGGTTTCAATCTGGGCGAGCTTCATCCCCTCCCCGCGCATGTAGTCCAGCGCGTGCTGGATCAGCCGCCTCCCCAGGCCCAGCCCGCGGGCGCTTTCCACCACGGCGATGTTCGGGATGCGGCCCCGCGCGTTCAGACGGTCCAGCCGGGTCGTGATGTAGCCGAGAATCTCCCCGCCCCGCTCCGCCACAAAGCAGCCCTCGGGACAGAGCGTCACATCATCATCAATGTGGCTGGCCTTGCGCACCTTCCAGTCGCGGTCATTCCAGAGGCCAAATTTGTGCTCCAGCATTTGCTCCAGGGCGACGCTGCCAAAGGAGGCCACCGTGATCTGTCTCAATTGTGAGAGATCCTTGTCCTGAAAGGGGCGGATGAGGAGAGGGGGCTGGTCGTCCATGTTTGCGGGGGTTGAATACTGAATAAAAGAATGATAAGGAGCGTCTCTAGACAAGCATCAATCGTTCAAATGGCACGGGTCTTGCGAAACAGCTCACCAGTTGACGACGTTGATCACGGTAATAATTCAGAGTTGCGAACATCTTAGCTTATATCATTCTTCTGGCCCATGCTGCTTTTTAGCCGGACTTCTAAAAAATCACTTTCTCCTCGCTGCCTGATGAAGGCCGTGGGAGGCGTGGTTCTTGCTGGACTGTTCAGCCAATGCACCTCCACCCCAAAAGGTGATGTGGTGGTCAGCGTCAAAGACCAGAAGCTCGGCATCTACAGCGAGGGCAAGCTGACCAAGCAGTACGTCATTTCCACCTCGAAGTTCGGTCTGGGCGATCAGAAGGGCAGCAACCGCACGCCCCTGGGCCAGCATGAAGTCATCGCCAAAATCGGCCAGGGCCTGCCTGCGGGTGCGGTCCTGAAAAGCCGCCGCTGGAACGGCGAAGTGCTCAAGCCCAACGCTCCGGGGCGTGACCCCATTGTTTCGCGCATTCTCTGGCTGCGGGGCATGGAGACCAGCAACAAAAATGCCTTCAACCGTTTCATCTACATCCACGGCACCCCGGAGGAAAACCGCCTGGGTACACCGGCCAGCTATGGCTGTGTGCGCATGGGGATGAAGGACGTGGTGGATCTGTTTAACACCGTGAACGTGGGCGCGAAAGTCGTCATCACCAAGGGCTCCCTGCCCACGGGTGAGAAAGAAAGGGCCGCCTCAGCCGCAGAGGATGCGGACGGCTCCCCTGCCCTCAATGCACCGGCCACTCTTTCAGCGCAGCCGATCGAGGTGGCGCGCATCGTGCCTTCGGAGGGCGAGAAAAAGCGGGCCGAGGAAAACGCTGCGCGTGGAAGAGCCAGGTCTGCGGCCGACAGTGAAAAGCCCGTCCAAAAGTCCCGCTCCTCCAAATCAAAGTCCTACACCAAGGTGGCGGGACACACATCGCATAAGACCAAGGGAAGAGCCTGATCCCGCGTTGCGAGGCACACTGCTCAGTCGCGCACCAGCTCGAAAGAAGGCATTTTTTTCAGCAGCGACGGGTTTGTCTCCAGCGGCATCCGGCGCATGGCCTGCAAAAGCTTGGGATCAAGCACCAGACGCTGCTTGTGAATGCCGTTCTCCACCACGTCAGTCTCACTCCACCTGGGAGCATCGCGGAAAGCCATCTGTGAAGGCCAGTAAACGCCGGTCCTGCCCACATTCACATCGATCAGCTCGACCTCTGTCTTCCCCGTGAGATGGCAGACGCCCACCACGCAGCCCAGCTCCACCGCGCGGGCCGAGGCGCAGCGTCCCACCCGTTCCACCCCCAGAATCGTCTCCGTGGCGCTGGGAACGAGGATCACATCCACACCCGCCCCGCGCAGTCGCGTGCTGATTTCGGGAATTTCGATGTCGAGGCAGATCACCACGGCAAAGCGCAGGCCCGCAAACTCCCAGAGCCGCAGTTCCGTGCCCGGCGAAAACTCCGCCTCCCAGGGCGTCAGGTGCAGCTTGTCCTGATGCAAAATACGGTCCTCCACCAGAATCAGGGCCCGGTTGCGCAATTCCTGGCGCTCGGCATCCCAGAACGGCACCGTGCCGAGGACGACCGCCTTGCCGGGCCGCATCAAGAGCGACTTCAGCGCCGGCAGCACCTCGCTCCAAAACACCTCGGCCGCCCGCTGCAGAGTCCTGGGTTCCACCAGGGGGACCAGCCCCACCCAGCTGAATTCCGGCAGCACCACCAGATCCGCCCCGTTGTCCCATGAGGACTCCACACAGTCCACCACCACCGCGGCATAGGCCGCCGGCGATTTGGCGGCAGCTTTGGAATCAAAGGTGCAGAGATCAATGGAGATCATGGCAGTGCCTCACTCTGGGCCTCATTTCCCGCAGCCGCAACCGCCGCCGCAGCCCGGTTTCCTCCGGCGCTTGGCGGAGCGGACGATGAAGAGCGTAATCGTGACGAGCACGACCGCGATCGCTGCGATGGACTGCCAGTCTGCGTTCATGGGGTTGCGGAGGGGTTAGTAGCCTAGCGCGCTGCCGATCTGGAAGATCAGCAGACTCAGTACATACGCCGTTCCGGTCATGTAGCCGAGCTGAAAAAGCGCCCATTTCCAACTGCCGGTCTCGCGTTTCACGATGGCGATGGTACTCACGCACTGCATGGCAAACACGTAGAAGACGAGCAGGCTGATGCAAACGAGGGGCGTGTAAACCAGGCGGCCGTCCGGACGGCGCTCTCCCGCCAGTTTGTCCCGCAGCGGCGTCAGATCATCTTTGTCCCCGCTTTCCACCGCATACACCACGCCCATCGTGGAGTTGAAGACCTCGCGCGCCGCAAAGCTGCCGATGAGGCCGATGCCGATCTTCCAGTCATAGCCGAGAGGAGCGATGGCGGGCTCGATGAGCTTCCCGGCACGGCCTGCAAAGCTGTTTTCAAGCTGCACCGCCTTGTCCTCCGTGGCGCTTTTCGGATAGGTCGAAGCCGCCCAGATCAAAATGGAAATGCCCATGATGATCGTCCCGGCGCGCACCAGGAACATCCGCGCGCGCTGCCACACCTGCAGGAGGATGCTCTTGAGCGCCGGCATCTTGTAGGAGGGCATTTCCAAAATCATCGGGCTCGCCGCCCCCTTCATCACACATTTGTTGAACACCCAGGCGAAGAAAAAGGCCCCAAAGGTGCCGAGCGCATACAGCCCCAGCATGATGGCCGCCTGCGTCAGCGCACCCACCTTTCCAGAGGGAAACAACACTCCCACCAGCAGCAGATAGACCGGCAGCCGCGCCGAGCAGGAGGCCAGCGGTGCGATGAGGATGGTGATCAGGCGGTCCTTGGGGCTGTCGATCGTTCGTGCCGCCATGACGCCCGGAATGGCACAGGCATAGGAGCTGAGGAAAGGCAGGAAGGATTTGCCGTTGAGGCCCACCTTGCTCATGGCCCAGTCCATGATGAACGCGAGACGCGACATGTAGCCCGTGTCCTCCATGATGCCGATGAAGAAGAACAGGATCAAAATCTGCGGCAGAAAGATCACCACCCCGCCGACCCCAGGCACGATCCCGTCAACGATGAGATCGCGCAGGTCGCCCCCGGCCATCAGTCCCTGCACTCTCGCTCCCAGCAGCTTGAATCCCGCCTCAATCCATCCCATGGGGCCTTCCGCCACCTTGAAAATGAGGAAGAACAGCAGCCCGAGCACCAGCAGCAGGTTCACGAATCCAAGCACCGGATGCAGCAGGACGCGGTCAATTTTGGTGGTGATGGTCTCGATCTCCTGGTCCGGCCGCTTCAAGACCTGGCTGCACAGTTCCTCAATGCTGCGGTAGCGCTCGGCCACGAGCTCGTCCTCCCAGCCGGGAAAGCTGGCTTCCATCTGGGCGCGCAGCTCCTGAATGCGGCCTATCTGAGTGTCTGCGATGCCGTAATGCGTGGGATCGTGGTCGGAAAGCAGGTACAAGGGCTCCAGCAGCGAAGCACGGCTGTGAATGGCCCCGGTCTGGCACAGGGGGCCGCGGCTCTGCTCCAGGGCGGCGCGCACGCCGTCGGGAAGTTTTGCGCTCTGCCAGGTCGGTGGCGGAATGTCCTCCCGGCTGAGGGCCAGCTTGAGCTCGATCAGCCCCTTCCCGCTCACAGCCTGGGTTTGCACCACCGGCACCCCTAGGATCTCGGACAGTCTGGCCGCATCAATGCGCCACTCCCGTTGCGTGGCCACGTCCATCATGTTCAGCACCAGAATCGTGGGCAGTCCCAGCTCAAGCACCTGGCTGACCAGGTAGAGGTTGCGCTCCAGATTGGCGGCATCCACCACGCAGACCACTCGGTCCGGACGGGGTGTTTCCGGCCTGCGCCCCAGCAAAACGTCCCGCAGCACGGCTTCATCCGGCGAGCGGGCATTGAGGCTGTAGGCCCCGGGCAGGTCGATCAGCCGCAGCTTTTTGCCATGCTGGCTGTAGCACTCCCCGATTTTCTTTTCCACGGTCACCCCCGGGTAGTTGGCCACTTTCTGCTTCAGCCCGGTGAGCAGGTTGAAGAGCGTGGTTTTCCCGGAATTCGGGTTTCCCACGATGGCGATGAGGGGCGGGTCAGACGTGGCCTGGCTCATGCGGCTGCGGGGGAGATGGCGATGAAAGCCGCCTCATGATTGCGCATGGAAAGATGGGAGCCGCGCACGCAGATCTCAATGGGTTCGCCCAGGGGCGCACGACGGGTCACACGGACGCGAGTGCCGGGCACAATGCCCATCTCACGCAGCCGGGTGAGGCCCGAACGACCGGTGGGCATGGCCTGGACGATGGCTTCAGTACCAATGGGAAGGTCAGCAAGAGTGGCGGCGTGCATGAAAGGAATACGGTCCTGCAACTGAGACTCTGTCGCAGAACTCGATACCAGATTAACAAGAACTGGGATTCTGGCAAATGCGTAGTTTGGGCGGATTTTGCGCTGGGGCGGTTGTCTTTTAAACCGGCCTGGGGCGGCGAATCGGGTTTGCCAGCTTGGGCGGACAACTGGCGCTGACAGCCCCTGCGGACGCCAGCATTTCCTCCAGCATGCGCAGCTTTTCCCCCACCGGCAGTGCGGCAAGCTGCTTTCTTCGCTCCACTTTGCGGGCGTGGATCTGCTTCATGAGGTCAGTCATGTTAGATAGGCTTGCTGAAACGAATTCCATTTTTCCGTGAGGTATTCTCTCCACAGGGTTCCATTTAACTCAAATTTGGCTTCACGTAAGCAATAAACCCTTCTCCTGGGAAATCGTGAGATCTTACCAGGGGTTGCACCCACTCTGAAAGCCGCTAGTCTGCGCGCCCCCGAAATTATGTGGAAAGGACGTTTTGCTCAGGAAACCAGCGCTCTCGTGCAGCGCTATGGAGAATCCGTGTCGTTTGACTGGCGGCTCTACCCCCATGACATCGCGGGTTCGATCGCTCACTCCAAGGGCCTGCTCAAAGCGGGCATTTTGACCGCCGAGGAGCAGCAGCAGATCGAAGCCGGCCTCCTGGCGATCCGCGAGGAGATCGAGTCTGGAAATTTTGAGTTCAAGGAGTCGCTGGAAGACGTCCATATGAACATCGAATCCGAGCTCACCCGGCGCATCGGCCCGGCGGGGGCCAAACTGCACACCGCGCGCAGCCGGAATGACCAGGTGGCCACGGATGTGCGGCTCTACTGCCGCTCGTCCATCAACCGCGTGCTCGACCTCATCTCCGCCATGCAGGCGGCCCTCGTGGAATGTGCGGAGCGTGGCGGCGAGACCGTCATGCCGGGCTACACCCACCTGCAGCGCGGGCAGCCGGTGCTTTTCGCCCATCATCTGCTGGCCTACGTGGAGATGCTGGCGCGTGACTTTGACCGCCTGATGGACTGCCGCAAACGCCTCAACGTGATGCCCCTGGGCTCAGGCGCGCTGGCGGGAAGCACCATCATCATCGACCGCGAGTTTGTGGCGCAGCAGCTCGGGTTTACCGGCGTGACGCAAAACTCCATGGATGCGGTCAGCGACCGCGATTTCGTGGCCGAACTGCTTTTCGCGATTTCGCTGCTGGGCGTGCACCTTTCCCGCCTGAGTGAGGATGTCATCCTGTGGGCCAGCGCGGAGTTCGGCTTTGTAACCCTGAGCGACGCCCACACCACGGGCTCGTCGTTGATGCCGCAGAAAAAGAACCCCGACGTGGCCGAGCTCACCCGCGGCAAGTCCGCGCGGCTGATCGGCAATCTCATGAGCATCCTCACCCTGCTCAAGGGGCTGCCTATGACCTACAACCGCGATCTGCAGGAGGACAAGGAGCCGCTGTTTGACTCCATCGACACCATCGACATCGCGCTGCAGGTCTTCACGGAAATGATCACGGGCATGGATGTGAACCGCGCCAGGACGACCGCCGCCGCGGCAGACCCCATGCTGCTGGCCACGGACCTGGCGGACTACCTCGTCAATCACGGCGTGCCGTTCCGGCAGGCACATGAGGTGATCGGGAAACTCGTGGCCTACTCGATCGAGCAGCAGCGCGCGTTTGGAGACATGAAGCTGGAGGAGTTCCAGCGCTTCTCACCGGCATTTGTGGCGGACGTCACCGCATGCCTGAATCTGGAAACTGCGATGACGGCACGCAAGGGCATCGGCGCGCCCTCTCCTCAAAACGTAAAGTCCCAGCTCGCCCGCTGGCGCAAAGCTTTGACCCCTGAGTGACAGGCATGGAGATTCCGGACTTCGAACTTTATACCCCGGGGGCTGAACCCGGCTGGCAGAAAACCCGCAGCGAGGTGCTGTTTGCCAATCCGCACGTCGGTGTCGAGAAAGCCTTTTTCACCACCCCGAACCGGCCCGCCGAAGTGCCGTGGATGGTCGTGAAGCGCAAGGCCGCCGTGGCCATCGCCCCGGTGCTGGAGGACGGCCGTCTGGTGATGGTGCACCAGGAGCGGCTGCCGGTGATGCAGACGATGTGGGAGTTTCCCGCCGGCCAGATCGACACCGCCGTGACGCGCGAGTCCATCATCCAAACCATTCACAATGAACTGCGTGAGGAGTGCGGCTGCGCCCTGCACCCGGATCTCGGCGCCCTCCAGCCGCTGGGCTGGTATTTTCCTTCGCAAGGTTTTACCGACGAGATCGTTTATCTCTTCACGGCGAAGCCCGTGTGTGTCGTCAGCCGTCCGGAACCGGATGGAAGCGAACACATCAGCGACGTGCGGTTTGTGAGCGCGGGAGAACTGCGGGGGATGATTGCTGCCAATGCGATCACCAACGCCCTGACGCTGGCACTCTACGCGCGGATCGCGGCCCAAGGACTGCCGTAAGTCCTGTGCATCCGCAACCCTCTTCCCCCTCTCATTCCCATGTGGTCCGGCCTTCTCCAAAAAGTTTTCAAAGTTCGCGAAAAAGTCGCCATGAACCTCGGCGGCAAGGGCGATGAAGAAAAACCGTTTCTCGATCACCTCGAGGACCTTCGCAAAATGATCGTGCGCATGGCCATGACGCTGCTGGCCGCCACGCTCGTCACCTTCTGTTTTTACGACAGGCTGTTCGAAATCATCAAGCATCCGCTCTGGGCCACCGGTGTCATCAAGACGGAGCAGGACCTCAAGAACATGCTGCAGATTCTGTCTCCTCAAGAGGGCTTCCTGATGGTGATGAACCTCTCGCTCATTGCAGCCGTGATCTTCGCGTTTCCGCTGCTGCTGTTTTTCCTGCTGCAGTTCGTCCTGCCAGGATTGAAGCCCGCGGAGAAAAAGGCCATTTTCCCGGCGATCGGCATTGGTGCTGGACTGTTTCTGCTTGGTTCCTGCTTCGCCTTTTTTGTCGTCCTCCCCAAAGCTCTGGAGTTCTTCTACTCTTTCAATGAGGGCCTGGGCATGACCAATGGCTGGCGTCTGGACGCCTACGTGAAGTTTGCCACGCGCTTCATTCTTCTCTTCGGCGTCGCCTTTGAGCTGCCGGTGATCGTGATGGTGCTGGTGAAGCTGGATTTCCTCAATTACAAGCTGATGAGCACCACGCGCTCCTATGCGATCGTGGCCATCGCGATTTTCGCCGCCGTGGTGACTCCCACGCCCGACCCCTTCACCATGCTGGTGCTGGCAGGTCCCCTCTATGTACTCTACGAAACCTGCATCTGGCTTGCCTACTTCATGGAGAAGAAGGACCGCGCAGCTTATCCGGAATACTACGCTGACATCGACAAGGACGCGAAGGAACTGGAGGAGTCTGCCAACGATGACTGGGACAACGAAAACTACAATCCGTGGTCTTCCGGTGATGACGAAGACGAGGACAAGGACGACTACCAGGCTCCTGCCGCCAAGCCTTCCGCGCCACCAGCGGAGGTCGAGAAAGACGACGTGGAAGACCTGGGTGAGGACCAGAGCTCGAAGATGCCCGAAGAAGATCCGGCCGACCAGCCGACCCGCGAAATGACGCTGGAAGAACTCGCCCGTGAGGACGAGAAGCGCTCCAACGAACCGCCCAAGGACTCGTAACGCCGGGCGGGATCACTGGATCCACCTGAGAGGCCACAGGCAGACTGCTGCTTGTGGCTTTTCAGCGTTCAGGGGAACCTTCGCAGTCGATCACCAGCAGGCAGGGCGCCTCGGCCTGGATGTCGAGTTTGCGCACCAGCAGACGTGCGAGATAGGACGTCCCCCATTCCGTTTCACGATCCAGGAAGCGACCCAGGGGCGTGTCCCGCTCGATGCAGGCGACAAAATGAGGATCGCTCACAGGCGAGATCTGAACATCGAAGGTGAGGTACTTGGTCCGCAGATCCGCCGCGAGATCCATGCCGTGGCTGGGCCGCACACCGACGTAAAACCACGCGGGCGCGGCGTCCGCCTGCTTCACGAAAGCGGACAGCTTCGCCTCATGCGTCTCATAAAAAAGCGGCCAGAAGATGCGGCGCCGTCCGTCTGCCCCGGGCTCCAGACGTACTAGCGCACCTTTGGTGTTGCGTGACGTGGCCAGCTTGAACAACGGCACCGGCTTTCCACCGGGCAACGTTAAAGGCAGGCCGGAAATGGGCGCGAGCAGACGCAGCTCGTTTTTTTGGGCGGCCGCCGTCCCCAGCAGCTCCTCGATTTCGGCGCTGTATTTTTCGCCGTCAAGGATGCAGGCAGCCCGACGCTCCGGCGTCTCCGCGGCAAACAGCTCGGTGGCAAGGGCCTTTGCCTCAGCCAGCGCGGCCGCCATGTCCGGCAGCGGCACCACAGGCGCGGTGGACTTTACCGGCGCTGCCACCTGAATTTTTTCCACCTCCACCTTGGCAGGAAGAGGCGCCGCGTGCCCCGGTTTGACCGCCGGCGCATGGATGCTGTCCCTCCACAGCCAGAGCGCGCCGCCGCATACCACCGTGAATGCCAGCATGATGAACGCATTGCGCCAGGGAGAAGTCCGCAGGTGCGGGGGCGTCACGAATGGTTCCTGCGGCGGCGGTGGAGCGCCGGTGGGCAGGAGGGCCTGGGAAGGCTGCAGCACCGGGCGCGCCATGGAGGCCGCAGGCGTCTGGACGGGCTGTGGCTGAGCCCCCGGCCAGGACGTCGGCTGGGAAAAAGCATGCGCATCCTGCAGCGGTGGCGCCTCGGACGCCGGAGCTGACGTGCCCTGCAGAGGCGGCGTCTGGGAAACACGACGGCGCACCAGCGTGACACCCGCCACCTGGGCCTGGGTGCCGAAATAACCGCGCAGCGCATTGTGCGCACAATGCGGGCACTGCACCATGCCCTCCATGCTTTGCTGCATGGAGAGAAATGCCTGGCCGCAGGCCGGGCAGATCAAGCTGGCGGTGGTAGGGACGCTCATCGTGCGCAAAAAACTTAACGCATCGGCAGCATCTTGCGCGAGCGGATTCAGCAATCCGCACCAACTGGGGGGAAGTGAGAGAACTTTCTGGCGCAGAGTGCTGCATGCGGTAGATTTTCCCTTCGCATGAGTCGCGCCAACGATGATTTGAAGCCCATTCCCCGCCATATCGCCATGATCATGGACGGCAACGGCCGCTGGGCAAAAGAGCGCGGCCTGCCGCGCACGGAGGGCCACCGCGCCGGCGCGGAAACGGTGCGCCGCGTGGTGGAGTGCTGCAGCGAGATCGGCGTGGAATTTCTCACCCTTTACGCCTTTTCCTCCGAAAACTGGAAGCGCCCGAAGCGCGAGGTGGAGGCGCTGATGAAGCTGCTGGAGATCTTTCTGCGCGGCGAGCTGCCCCTCATGATGGAGCAAAACGTCCGCCTCCAGGCCATCGGCCGCCTGCATGACCTGCCCCAGTCCTGCCAGAACGAGCTGCACCGCTGCATCGAAACCACCGCGCAAAACACCGGCCTCACGCTGATTCTGGCGCTCAGCTACGGCGGCCGCGAGGAAATCATCGACGGGGTGAAAAGCCTGCTGCGGAGCATCGAGGGCGGGCACCTGGACAAGGCGATGATTGATGTTGAGATGTTTGGCAAGCATCTCTACACCCGCTACTATCCAGATCCTGACCTGCTGATCCGCACCTCTGGAGAAATGCGGCTTTCGAATTTTCTGCTCTGGCAGGTCAGCTATACGGAGTTTTACATCACCCAGAAGCTCTGGCCGGACTTCTCCAAGGAAGACCTGAAAACCGCCATCCGCGCCTTTCACCAGCGCCACCGCCGCTTCGGCGGCGTATGACGAATGTTGACCTCACCCCCAATTGCGGCGATAACGCATTCCCAACCCCACCCAGACGCCTAATGCCAGACAACCCGGATACCCACCTGATCATCGTGGATCCAGATGCCGACTTCCTTGCGTGGGCCGCCGCCCATCTGAAGGCCCCGGGCGTTTCCATCAGCACCTTTGAGCGGGCGGAAGACGCCCTGGCCTCCTACGTCAAAAAGCGCGCCGACCTGCTGCTCTCCGAAGTGCGCCTGAACGGCACCACGGGCATCGAGCTGCTCAAGCGCCTCCGCCAGACGGATCCACACTCGATGGTGATCCTCTTCAGCGGCACCGCCACCACCAGCCACGTCATCGAGGCCATGCGCCTCGGCGCCTACGATGTGCTGGGCAAGGAGCGCCTGCCCTACGAGCTGCGCACCGTCGTCGAAAGCGCCCTCACCTCCATCGAGGCCCGCAAGGTCACCCGTGCTCAAACCGCCGATGTCCCCACCGAATCCATCCAGGAGACCATCATCGGCCGCTCCGCCCCCATGCAGGAGGTGTTCAAGCTCATCGGCCGCGTCTCCCGCTCTGACGCGCCTGTGATGATCACCGGAGAAAGCGGCTGCGGCAAGGAACTCGTCGCCGGAGCCATTCACAAGTTCAGCCCGCGGGCGCAGAAGGAGTTTGTGGCCATCAATGTCACGGCCATTCCGGACAACCTGCTGGAAAGCGAAATCTTCGGTCACGAGAAAGGCTCCTTCACCGGCGCGGTGAACCAGCGCGTGGGCCGCTTTGAGCAGTGTGATGGCGGCACGCTTTTCCTGGATGAAATCGGCGACATGCCCCTGGCCGTGCAGAGCAAGCTGCTGCGCGTGCTGCAGGAAGGTCAGTACTCCCGCGTGGGCAGCAATCAGACGCTCAAGACAGACGTGCGCGTGCTCGCCGCCACGAACAAGAACCTCGAAGAGGAGGTGGCGAAGGGAAATTTCCGCGAGGACCTTTTCTACCGCCTCAATGTGGTGCGCATCCACATTCCGCCGCTGCGTGAGCGCCGCGAGGACGTGCGCCTGCTGGCGGAGTTCTTCCTGCACCGCCTGTCCGCCCGCCGCCGTGGCCCGCAGATGCGCTTCACCGATGACGCGCTGGACATGCTGGACGCCTATGACTGGCCGGGCAATGTGCGCGAGCTGGAAAACACCATCCAGCGCGCCTGCGCCCTCTGCAATTCCGACGTGCTGCTGCCCTCCGACATCCCGCTCGGAAGCAAGGGCGCGCGCCACATGGACCCCTCCAGCACCGTCACCCGCATGCGCGATGCCCTCAGCATGCTCGTCAGCGTGGCGGAAAGAACTCCTGACATCGAGCTGCTTCCCTGGGTGGAGCGCGAGCTTTCCCGCCTGGCCTACCGCCATTTCGGAGAAGATGCGGACCGCACCGCCAAATTCCTCGGCGTCAGCAGCACCGACCTGCAGAGCCACCTGAGCGCCCCCGCCCTTAAAAAGGCAGCGATCGAACCTCCGCTCAGCGCCGCTCCTGCCGTGAAAAAGACCAAGAAGGCCAGCTAAGCCCTTTGGACGATTCACCGCATGATTTTCGTGCACCCAAACCATTTCGGTCTTGCCCGTTAGACACTCCACAGACACCCCGTTAACCTGCTCCCTCTATGCTCAAACAACTGACACTCACCGCCCTCGCGGCGCTCGCATTCACCTCGGCCCAGGCCGAAGACGGCTGGACCTCCCTGTTCAACGGCAAGGACCTCACCGGCTGGAAGTCCAATGAAGAAGTTCCCGGTGTTTTCACCGTCGAAAACGGCGAGCTCAAGGTCAGCGGCGGCCGCGCCCACCTGTTCTACATGGGCCCCAACGGCGACGCCAAGTTCCAAAACTTCGAACTGAAGCTCAAGATCAAGACCACCCCCGGCTCCAACAGCGGCGTGTACTTCCACACCCAGTACCAGGACAAAGGCTGGCCCGACAAAGGCTACGAGTGCCAGGTGAACAGCACCCACACCGACCCCAAGAAAACCGGCAGCCTCTACGGTGTCGTCAACATCCTCGCCCTGGCGGAAGGCCAGAAGGAACCCGAAGGCGGCAAGCACATCAAGGTCGCCGCTGCCCCAAGCACCGATGGCGAATGGTTTGACTATCTCATCAAGGTGGAGGGGAAGCACATCACCCTTTCCGTCAACGGCAAGGTCACCGTCGATTACACCGAGCCGGAAGGCTGGGATCCCGCCAAGGAGCTCAAAAACATGCCCGGCCGCAAGCTCACCGAAGGCACCTTTGCCATCCAGGGCCACGACCCGAAGAGCACCACGTATTACAAGGACATCTCCGTGAAGGTGATTCCTTGATGTGAAGAACAGATTTTAAACGAAAACGGGCGTCTTCACCGGACGCCCGTTTTTATTTTATGTGGCCGGAGAGCCGCGCCCCCTCCCGCCAACTTGCCTGACGATTCATTTGACGGCGGGCGCGGTTCTGAGCACCTAGCATCATGCTTCTCAACCACGGCATCCATCTCGGCTACTGCACCAACATCCACCGCGGCGAAACGTGGGAGGAAACCTGGAACGGCCTCAAGAACTACACCCTGCGCGTGAAGGACCGCGTGAGCGGCGGCAGGCCCTACGGCATCGGTCTCCGCCTCAGCCAGCAGGCTGCGGTGGAATTAAGTGCACCGGGAAAGATCGACGAGTTCAAGGCCTGGCTGGAGGCGAACGGCTGCTACGTCTTCACCATCAACGGCTTCCCCTACGGTTCCTTCCACGGCACACGGGTGAAGGAGCACGTCTTCAAGCCGGACTGGAGCACGCCGGAGCGCCTGGCCTACACGAACCTCCTCTTCGACATTCTGGCACAGCTGCTGCCCCCGGGCGTGAGCGGCAGCGTGAGCACGCTGCCCGGTTCTCACAAAACCTTCGGTGTCGGGGCGGATGAGATGCTGGCGATCTTCAACAACCTGCGCCTCTGCCGCGAGCACATTGAAAAAGTCGCCACGAAAAGCGGCCACGATCTGCACCTTGGCCTGGAGCCCGAGCCGCTCGGCCTGTTCGAGACCAGCGGCGAGACTCTCAAGTTTTTCGGTCTCTATCTCGACCGCAATCCTCAGGACCGCGACTTTTTCAAGTTCGTAGGCCTGAATTACGACACCTGCCACCTGGCCATCGAATTTGAAGACGCCGCCAAGGCGCTGGAGCGCATTACCGGGGCCGGCATTCGTCTCAGCAAGCTGCACTTCAGCTCCGCACTCAAGCTCCAGCCCACGCTCGAAAATGTCGAGAAGCTGCGCGCATTTGACGAGCCCGTGTATTTCCACCAGGTCATCGCCAGCTATGGCAAGGACGAGCCGCTGCGCCGCTTCAAGGATCTGCCTGACGCCCTGGAGTTTGCCAAGGCCAGCCCCACCGCCCTCGGCGACGAATGGCGGGTGCATTTCCACATCCCCATCCACGCCCAGCCCGGCGGCGGCTTTGACAGCACGCGGGATCATTTGATCGGCGCCATGGATTGGCTGGCCCAAAACCCCGCCAAATGCCAGCACATCGAGATGGAAACCTACACCTGGGAGGTCCTGCCACAGGAAATGCGCAGCGGCGATGTGGTGGATCAGCTGGTGCGGGAGTATGACTGGACGCTCGGAGAGATGCGGAACCGTGCCCTGGCCCCCGCTTGAGGGGGAAAATTTCCTTGCACCGGCACGCATCCCTCGGAAGGCTGGGGTTCCCCATTTCCCCACATGCAATCTCTCTGGAACGACCAAGAAGCCGCCACTTTCGGCACCGATCCTCTCGGACAACGCGTCTATACCTCACGCCTGCTAGGCCGGAATCCGGCGCTCGTTCTGCACGGCGGCGGCAATACCTCGGTGAAGGTGACGGAGAAGGATTATTTCGGTGATCCGGTCGATCTCTGCTACGTCAAAGGCAGCGGCTGGGACCTGGCCACCATTGAGCGTGCCGGCTTTTCCCCGGTCCGCATGGAGGCCCTGATCAAGATGTCCAAGCTCGCCACCATGAGCGACGAAGACATGGTGCTGCAGCAGCGCGCGGCGATGACGAATCCGAACGCACCTGCCGCAAGCATCGAGGCGATCCTGCACGCCATCCTGCCCTTCAAATTTGTGGACCACAGCCACGCCAACGCCATCTCCGCACTTACCTGTGCGAAAGACGGTGAAGCGCGCACGAAGGAACTTTTCGGCAAACGCGTGCTGGTCCTGCCCTATGTGATGCCGGGCTTCGTTCTTGCCAGACAGGTGCATGAGGTGTTGCAGAAGACCGACCTCCGCAAAGAAGGCATCGAGGGCATCGTGCTCATGAAGCACGGCTTGTTCACCTTTGCTGATGATGCGAAAGCGAGCTACGAAAAGCACATCGAGCTGGTGACGGTGGCGGAAGACTACCTCGCCAAAAAAGGGGCCAAAGCCGCCACCGCCTCTGCCACAGAAGATCTCATGGCGCTCGCAAAACTGCGCAAGGCCGTCTCCAAAAGCCGCGGCTATCCACAGATCGCGCGCCTCAATGCTTCGCCTGAAGCCGTGGGTTATGCCAATCTCGCCAATGTGTCGGCTTTCGGCACGCGTGGCCCGCTGACGCCTGACCACAGCATCCGCACCAAGCGCGCTCCCGCCTTCATCGGTGAAGATCCCGACGCCAGCGTGCAGCAGTATGCGGATGAATACGCCGCCTATTTCCAGCGTCATGCCAGCGGCCAGACCATGCTGGATCCCGCCCCGCGCTTCGTCATCTGGCCCAGCCAGGGTGTCGTGAGCTTTGGCGACACTCTGAAGGACGCCAAGATCGTGGCCGACATCGCTGAATCCACCGCGGCAACCGTGCAGCTCGGCGAATCCGTCGGTGGCTGGGAGCCGCTGCCGGAAAAGGACATCTTCGAAATCGAATACTGGGACCTGGAGCAGGCCAAGCTGCGCAAAGGCCCCGCCCGCAAGGTGCATCAGGGCAAGGTCGCCCTCGTCACCGGCTGCGCGGCAGGCATCGGCTTCGCCATCGCGGAATCGCTCGCCGAGCAGGGCGCGCAGGTGGTCGGCCTGGACATCGACAAGGAGATTCCCGACATCATGAAGAAGATCGGGGCCGTCGGCATCGTGGTGAACCTCACGGAAGATCAGCCCGTGCAGGACGCCATCGATTTCACCGTGCGTGAGTACGGCGGCATCGACATCGTCGTCAGCAACGCGGGCATTTTCCCCAAGAACGACAATCTGGATGCCATGGCGCAGACGGACTGGGACCGCACGATCATGATCAACCTCACCAGCCATCAGAAGCTGATGAACAAGGTCATCCCGTATGTGAAGCAGGGCATCGATGCCAGCATCATCTTCGTCGGCAGCCGCAACTTCAAAGCCCCCGGCCCGGGCGCCAGCGCCTACTCCTGCTCCAAGGCCGCCCTCACCCAGCTCTGCCGTGTGGCCGCACTCGAACTCGCACCGCACAAAGTGCGCGTGAACATCGTGCATCCTGACGCCGTCTTCGACACCAAGCTCTGGACCCCCGAAGCCCTGCAAAAGAGCGCCACCCGCTACGGCATGACCGTTGAGGAATACAAGACCAAGAACCTGATGAAGGTGGAGATCAAATCCAAGGACATCGGCAACATGGTCGCCGCCATGGCCTCCCCGCTCTTCGCCAAAGTCACCGGTGCGCAGATCCCGGTGGATGGAGGAAATGACCGGGTGATCTGATCTTTGAAAGAGGCGAGCCATGACACTGCCAGACCTCCCTCTCTCCACCCCTTCCCTGCTCTTCCCGGCGATCTCGCTGCTGATGCTGGCTTTCACCAACCGTTTTCTCGGACTGGCGGCGGTGGTGCGGGGGCTGCATGCAAACTGGCGGACCACCCAGGAGCCGATGCTTCTGCCGCAGATTCGCAGCCTGCAAAAACGCATTCAGATCATCAAGCACATGCAGACGCTGGGTGTGCTGAGCCTGATGTTTTGTGTGGTCAGCATGACGCTGCTGTTTTTCGGGCGGCAATGGGGCGGACAGATCACCTTTGGTGTGAGCCTGCTGCTGATGCTCGGCTCGCTGGCGCTCTCCCTGGTGGAAATCCAGATGTCAGGCGCTGCGCTGGATGTACATCTGCGCGACGTGAAATGCCGGGAGGAATAGGCCTGCCCAGGGCGGCGTGGCCGCGCATTACATCCGCAGTTCGGTGATGCGGCGCATGACCTCGTCAGCCAGGGCCTGGTAGAGGTCCTTGCCTGTTTCAGTGTAGCTGCTCAGATCCGGCTGCCAGAGATCGCCCACGACAGCGGTGATCTTGGCCGGGCGCAGCGTTTTGGCGCCACGCGGATAGGCCTCGTAGGTGCCAAACAGGCGTATCGGCAGCACCGGGGTCTTGCTCTTGGCCACGAAGAGCCCCACCCCGGCTTCGGCCGCCTGCGGCATGCCATCGTAGCTGCGGGTACCTTCGGGAAACATGAGGACTTTTCTGCCCTCGCGCAGCAGGCGGATGGTGGCCTTGAGCGAGGCCGCATCCGGCTTGTCGCGGTCCACCCCCTGCACTTTCCAGCTTCGTAGGATCATGCCGAGAATCGGATGCTCAAACAACGACTTGCGGGCAAATGAGCAGATCATCTCATCAAAGAGAATGCTCACCATGGGAGGATCCAGGAAGCTGACGTGATTGCAGGCGATGATGGCCGGCCCCGGAAAATGGAGCTTTTCCGCACCGATCACGCGGTAATCAAACAGCCCGCGAAAAAACTCGCGGAAGAAGATATGACCGAGCCGGTAGGAGAAGTTCATTTTTCCATTCGCGAGATTAACCCAGCTTAAGCGCCGCGATCACCTGATCAACGGCCTGATCAAGCGTGATGTGGGAGTTGTCGATGACCGTGGCGCCCGCAGGAATCACCAGCGGGCTGTTTTTCCGCTGTTTGTCAATGCGGTCGCGCTCGGCGATCTGATCCGAAAGCCCCTGCGCGCCGCGCCGGCTGGCGCGCACCTCCTCGCTGGCATCAATGTAGATCTTGTGCGGGCTGTCCGGAAACACCACCGAACCAATGTCCCGCCCTTCCATGACAAGCGGGCCTATGGCGGCCAGCGCGCGCTGTTCGGAGACGAGACGGTCGCGCACCTCCGCGACGCTGGCGATGAATGACACCGCCCGGTTGACGGGATCGCTGTTGAGTTCGGCGTCCGTCGGCGTCTTTCCACCAATGCGCACCTGCGTTTTGCCATCGACCACGGGAGACTCGATGACAATTCCCGCCGCGGCAGCGCGGACTGCGTCTGCATCCTGCGCATTCACCCCGGCCTGCAGCACCGCCCAGGTCATGGCGCGGTACATGTTTCCGGTGTTCACATACGTGCGGCCCAGCCGCTGCGCGACCAGACGCGCGATGCTGCTTTTGCCCGAGGCTGCAGGGCCATCAATCGTGATCACTGAATGCACCGCACTCATGACTTGGCGCGATTCATTTTATCCACCAGCGGCTGAGGAACGGTGGACATGACGGGAATCGGACGGGCGCCGTCGTCGCCGTTCAGGAAGAGGTCGAGATGACGCTCAAACCCCGGGTAGGAAGTGGAGATGCACTCGGTGCCCTCCAGCGTGGTGACGCCCTCCGCAAACATGCCCGCGACAAGGAAGGCCATGGCGATGCGATGGTCTCCATAGCAGGGCAGCGTGGCTCCCTGCATTTTGGCTCCGCCTTCGATCTCCATGCCGTCCGGATGCTCGGTGACGGTCACGCCCATGAGGCGCAGATTGGAGGCCACGGCGGCGATGCGGTCCGTCTCCTTCACGCGCAGCTCCGAAGCGTCGCGGATCAGCGTCTTGCCCCGGGCCAGTGCGGCCGCGACCGCCAGGATGGGCAGTTCGTCGATGACATTGGGGATTTCCGCCCCGCCAATCACGGTCGCGTTCAAATCGCCACCGCGGACCGTGATGTTGCCACGAGGCTCACCTTCGGAGTGCGTTTCGGAATTGGTGACCAGCGCCCCCATGCGCAGGAGGACATTGATGATCCCCGTGCGGGTGGGATTGAGGCCCACGTTTTTGATGGTGATCTGGGCTCCCGGTGTGGCGGCGGCGGCCACCATCCAGAAGGCGGCGCTGGAAATGTCCCCCGGGACCATGATGTCATTAGCCTTCGGTTCCTGCCCGCCATAGACGCTGACGCAGTCGTCTTCGCGCAGCCATTTGATGCCAAAGTGGGTGAAGAGACGCTCCGTGTGGTTGCGCGTGGCCACCGGCTCCACCACCGTCGTCTTGCCGGAGGCATAGAGCCCGGCCAGCAGGATGGCGCTTTTCACCTGCGCACTGGCGACTGGGAGCTTGTAGTAGATGGATTTCAAAGGAGCCCCGCGGATCGTGAGCGGGGCGCAGACCTTCTCCCCCTGGCCGGTGATCATCGCGCCCATCTGGCCCAGCGGATCGGCCACACGCTTCATCGGACGCTTGGAAAGGGATGCATCGCCGAAGAGCTCGGTCTTGAAGTCCTGCCCGGCCAGGATTCCGGAAAGCAGACGGATGGTGGTGCCGGAGTTCCCGCAGTCCACGGGCTTTTCCGGCGCCTTCAGCTTCATGCCGTTGCCGGTGATGGCCAGCTTGACGAGGCCCACGCCCTCCACCTCCTCCAGCGGCTCCATCGTGGCACCCAGGGCCTGCATGGCATGCACGGTGCAGAGGCAGTCCTCGCTGGGCAGGAAACCATCAATGATGGTGGTGCCCTTCGCGAGTCCGGCAAACATCGCGGAACGGTGGGAGATGCTTTTGTCACCGGGGACGGTGATTTCGGCGGGAATGCTTTTGAGTTTCTTCGACTTGAGGCTGGCCATGATCTTCAGACCGCCGGAAGGAGGTCGCGCAGGGCTTTGGCCTGGGCGAGAAAACGGCGGAGAGCTTCTTCGTCCATGCTGTGGAGCATTTCAAGGAGCTCTCGCAGCGTTGCAGAGGCATCTTCCAGGGCCGCCATGACCTCCGTGCGGTTTTGCATGAGGATGCCCGCCCACATGTCAGGGTCTCCGCCGGCCACCCGGGTGGTGTCGCGAAAGCCCCCCGCAGAGCTGTCCAGCACCCGCGTATCCTGCCTGAGCGCGGCGAGAGCCGTGACCACCGCCATGGAATGTGGCAGGTGCGAAATGCGCGCCACACAGTGGTCGTGCTGCTGGGGCGTCATTTCCTGGAGGCGGCAGCCGAGTTTGACCCAGAAGGTGCGCAGTCTGGCGAGATGCTGCGGTTTCGTGTGAGCGGTCGGGGTTACGATGCAGGCGGCCTGATGAAACAAATCCCCGCGCGCATGCACCAGCCCCGTGTGCTGCGAGCCAGCCATGGGATGGCTGCCAAGAAAAGCCGCCCGGGTGGGCATGAAAATGGCCTCCAGCTCCTCCACCACCGCCCCCTTGACACTGCCGACGTCAGTCACGATCAAATCCTCATCCAGTTCGCAGGCGGCGATCTGCCGTGCGATGTCCGCCATGTGCTGGATGGGCATGCACAGCACCGCCAGCGAAACACCCTGCATCGCCGGGGCGACATCCGTGCTGGCGATGACTCCAGGCAGCACACGCCTGACTTCCTCCACAGCCTCGGCACGCCTGGCCCACACGCGGACCTCCACACCGGGCATGCGCTGCTGGATCGTTTTGACCAATGACCCGCCAAGCAGACCCGGGCTGAAGATGGCGATGGAACGTTCGACGGACACGAAAGGGTGAAAACTAGGCTGATCCAAAAGGCCGCCAGATTCGGTTCAGAAAACCAGGGAGACTCGACGCCCCGTACGCCCCATCAGCATGAGATGAGAGCGCACTGGCGGAGCAGATGATCAGGGCACGCGGAAGATTTTGCCGGTGTAGGGGCACTTGGCCTTTTGGCCCGACTGGAAGTCCCGCACATCAATGGCCTGTCCATTCGGATCAAACGGGCTCTTGACAAAGCCAGGCTTGCCAGGAATGCGCGTGGCGTACGGGATCTCGGCAGGGGCGGGCGCAGGAGTCGGGGCGGGGGCGGGAGCCGACGTGTTATTCGGAGGCGTCACCGTCACTGGCGGCGGCGCCGTCGGGTTGTCGGTCGTCGGCGGCGCTGTGACATTGTCCCCCGTGGTCGGCGCGTTGGGGTTGGGGGGCTGCACCGCCGCCGCATTGGCGTCGGGTTTGCTCAGGTCCACACCGTCAAAATATTGGGTCTGCTCCTGGGGCACGCCGTACCGGGGCGGGACATCCAGAGAACGTCCGCGTCCACGCCCGCCACCTGGTGGTGGTGGGTTGGGGCCGGTGCATGCTGTAAAGCCGGTGGCGGTCGCGATCAGCAAGGATGCCTGCAGGAGTCGTTTCATGGCGTGTTTGATTGAAATATCGGCGGAAATCAGGCATTCACGCGCATGGGCATCAGCACATAGAGGAAATTCGTGCCGCTGCGCAGCACCCCGGGGCTGATTTCATCAATGAGATGCAGGTGCACCTCGTCGGCGCTCAGATTGCGCAGCGGCGCCATCGCAAACTCCGGATTGAAGGCAATGGTGATCGACGCGCCCTTGTAATTGATGGCCACCGTTTCACGCGCCTCTCCCACATCCGGCGAAGTGGCCACGATCTCCACGCTGCCAGGGCTGAAGATAAACTTGATGGAGTTCGACTTCTCAGTGACCAGGAGCGAGACACGCGAGATGGCGCGGAGGAAGGCCTCGCGCTCCAGAGGAATGCGCTCCTTCGACTCCCCGGGAATCACCTGGCGGTAGTTCGGGTAGTTGCCGTCGATGAGCTTGCTGACCAGCAGGCTGTCCCCCAGGTCAAACCCAACCTGTGAACCCGTCACGCGGATGGAGACCTCGCCCGAATCTCCCAGCAGGCGGGAGAGCTCGTTCACCGCCTTCGTGGGCACAATGATGTCGATCTCCTGGCTCTGCGGGAACTCCAGTTCCTGCTCCACCATGGCCAGACGGCGGCCGTCGGTGGCCACCATGGTCAGCGCATTGTCCTTGAAGGCAAAGAGGATGCCGTTGAGCACATAGCGGGTTTCGTCCGTGGAGATGGCGTAGCTGGTCTTGCGCAGGCAGTCGCGCAGCACCTGCTGCTCGATGCGGAACTCACGCGCATCGTCAAACCGCGGCAGCGCCGGGAACTCCTCGCTGGTGAGGCCCAGCACCTTGAAGAAGCTGGGGCCGCTGCGGATGGAGGCCACGTTCTTTTCATCGACCTTCACTTCGATCTCCTCCGCAGGCAGTTCGCGGACGATGGTGGCCAGGCGGCGCGCCGGCAGCGTGGTCGCGCCGGGCTCGTCCACCTCGGCGGGGACCGAGCACGTCACGCCCACATCCAGGTCGGTGGTGGTGAGTTCCAGCCTTCCGTCCTTGGCCTTGAGCAGCACATTGGAGAGGATGGCGAGCGTGGTGCGCGAACTGACCACATGCTGAACCTGGTTGATGGCGTCCAGAAAGGATTCCTTGCTGATGGTGAACTTCATATAAAATGCCGGCTTGGGGGCGATTTGTTAACAAACCCCGATGAAACGGCAAGGATATTGAGCGGAAAAATCCGGGTGTCTAACTGCAATCTGCGTTCATTCACTTTCGTGCCACGCGGCATTTTCCGCGTGAGAGCCTTAATTGGGCCCGGTTTGTCACTCAATTTGCCTGTTGAGGACACTGCCGCGGAGGTGGCGTACGCCTTCACTTTCCTAAAGACGCCTTGCTTGACCAAACCTTTGTCCGCTGATGCTGCACGGGGTTTGGTGGAGCATAGCGGGTTCGAACCGCTGACCTCCTGCATGCCATGCAGGCGCTCTACCAACTGAGCTAATGCCCCGGAAATAAAAAACCGGCTCCCCTGGTTTTGGGGAGCCGGAGACTAGCAAAGAGCTCTGCTTTGACAAGTGCTATTTCTTCTTCTTTCCGTCGCCACCTTTCGGGGCTGCAGGAGCCGCTTCAGGAGCAGGTGCTGCGGCCGGTGCGCCGCCAGCCTGGGGCTTCGGCATCTTGTCGAAGATCTTTTTCGCTTCCGCCTTGTCCGCGTCGCTCATCTTGCCTTCCAGCTGCTTGAGCACGTTGGCGGTCACGTCGATGTCAGCCTTGTTGCCGCTCTTCTTGGCCACTTCATCGGCCTGCATGGCATAGGCCCAGGCACGGGGAAGTTCCGGCTGGCCGGGGGTCACGCCCACCGCATACAGGTTGGCCAGACGCAGCATCGCCAGGGCGACGCCCTGCTGGGCGGCATCGGCGTAGAGGCTGGAGGCCACCATGCGGCTCTGACGCACTCCCGCACCCTGTTCATAGAGGATGCCGAGAGCGATCTGCGCAGGGGCAAAGCCCATGTCAGCAGCGCGCTGGTACCAGCCGGCGGCAGCCACAAGGTCCTGCGCCACGCCGGTGCCGTTGGCATAGAGACCCGCGACGCGGTTCATGGCCTGCGCGATGTTGGCCGTGGCGGCCTTCATCAGGAAGGTGAATGCCTTGGCGGGGTCTTTGTCCACCACGGTGCCGGTTTCATAGTACACGCCGACGTTGTAGAAGGCTTCGGCGAGGTTGTTCTGGGCGGCCAGACGGTAGAGGTCGAGGGCGCTCTTCGGATTCGGCTGGATCAGGATGTTCTCCTTGTCGTCACGGGGCTTCTTGGGGTCCTTGATGATGCCGGTTTCGAAGGCGTTGCCGAGGCGGAAAAGCGCCTGCGGGTCGTTGCCGTTGGCGGCCTTGGTGTAGTACTCAAAAGCCTTGGTCACGTCCTGCTTCACGTCGGCGCCGTTAGGGCCCACGCCGTTTTCATAGATCTGGCCGAGAATGCGGTTCGCGGCGGCAAGGCCCTTGTCAGCGGCTTCCTGGAACATCTTCAGCGCGGCGGGCACGTCTTTCTTCACCAGCTTCGGGCTTTCCTTGGTGTCCGGGTCACCGTTCAAAAGACGGGCGCCATAGGTGCTGAGGGCCACTGCGCTGCCCTGCTTGCCGGCTTCGATCAGATAATCGAGCGCCTTCTGCTGATCCTGCGGGATGCCTTCCACGCCTGCGGAATAAAGCTGCGCCAGGCCCAGCGTGGCTTCGCCGTCGCCTGCCTTTTCACCTTTTTCCAGAAGCTCCTTGGCTTTCATCGGGCTCTTTTCCACAATCACCTGTCCTTTGTCACCTTCAGTGACACCCTGCAGATGGAGCTGGGCCAGCATGCGGCGGGAGACCTTGTTGCCGGCGGCTTCAGCTTCCTTGATCAGCTTGATCGCCTCCTTCACCGCATCCGCGTTCTGCGCGCCAGCCTGCATCAGCACCTGGGCGAGTTCGGACTTGGCCATGACCTGGCCTTTGTCGGCGGCCTTGCGGAAGAGAGCGGCGACTTCATTGATGTTCGCTCCGCTCAGCACTCCCCAGTGGGCCAGCGCATAGATGGCGTCCTTGTCATCCTTCTGCGCAAGTTCGCGCACTTTGGCGACAGCTTCATTGAAGGACTTGTTGACATCCGGACCAGCTCCTGGGTCCTGCTTGACTTTGTCGGTGTCAGCTTTGAGCGCCGTCAGAACGTCAACGAATTCTTTAGACGCATCAGGCATGTCGGCAGTATCGATGCCAGCGACCGCGACAAGAGCCGCGAGTTTCAGTTTAAGGGCTGTAAGTAACATATTGGTTGTTTGTGGGAGGGGCGTTTTGACCCGGCAGTTCCGGAAGCGTTCATTTTTCAGGAGAAACCCCATATAAATCAAGCTTTTGCTGAAAGATTTTTGTTAACCTCCCCAAATTCTCCCACACAAATTTCAAACAATTCGGCGTTAACTCGAATCGCCCGGCCCCTCCTGAAAAATACGAAAAGCGGCCCAAATCATGGTTCAGTGAGGCATTGACGCATTTCCTCGCCCCGCCATTTTGAACGCCCTCCATGGCCGAAACTTCCACTCCCAGCGCCCCCTCAGCTCCACCGCAAAATGGCGGCGCCGCACCCGCGCAAAGCCGGGAGAATTTCAAAAAACGCAACGAAATCCCCTCCGCTGAGGAATTGCTTGCCTCGTTTAACCGTGCGCTGCCTTTCAGCGACGAGGCGGAAAAAGGCGTTCTTTCCTGCCTGCTGCAGGACCCCGTCGAGCGCCTCAGCGATTGCCGCGTCAATCTCCCCGCCCTCGCCTTTTATCACGACGCGAACCGCACCATCTACGAAAAGCTGCTGGAGTTTTACGACAAAAACCTGCCCGTCGATCCCGTCACTCTCACCCACGCATTGCGTGAGCAAAACCTGCTCGACAAAGTCGGCGGCGCCGCTGCGATCTCCGAACTCTTTGCTTTCGTCCCGATCCCTTCGCACTTCCCGTACTATAAGAAGATCGTTCTGGACAAGCACATCCTGCGCGAGCTCATCCACGCCAGCTCGCTCAACATCCATCACTCGTATGAGCATGGCAAAGACCAGATGGATGAGAACATCGACACGCTCATCGACCACGCCGAGCAGCGCATCCTCGCGGTGCGTGAGTCCGTCGGGGCCAAGGAGGGCATCAAGTCTCTCTCCACGCACGTCATGGATGCCATCGACAGCATTCAGTACATGCTGGAGCACCCCGGCCAGCTCCGCGGGCTTTCCACGGGATACAGCAAGCTCGACAGCATGAGCTCCGGCCTGCAGGGCGGTGAAATGTTCGTCATCGCCGCCCGTCCTTCGATGGGTAAAACCTCCTTCGCGATGAACATCGTCGAGCACATCGCGGTGGACTGCAACACGCCCTGCGCCGTCTTCAGCCTGGAAATGAGCGCCACCATGCTGGTGCGCCGTCTCCTCGTCTCCCGTGCCCGCCTGAGCATGCAGGATCTCTCACGCGGCCTGCTCTCCCGCGCCCAGCAGGATGCCCTGGCCAAGGCCACGCGTGATCTGCAGAAGGCGCAGATCTTCATCGATGAAACGCCCGGCCTCGACATCATGGAGATGCGCGCCAAATCACGCCGCCTCAAAAAGCAGCACGGCATCCAGATGATCATGATCGATTATCTTCAGCTCGTCACCTCCCAGAGCCGGCGCGCCAAGGACAACCGTCAGATCGAGATCGCCGAAATCTCCGCGGGCATCAAGGGCCTGGCCAAGGAGCTGAACGTTCCCGTCATCGTCCTGGCCCAGCTCAACCGTGCGGTGGAGTCCCGCAAAGGCCAGCGTCCCGTGCTTTCTGACCTGCGTGAGTCCGGCTCCATCGAGCAGGATGCGGACATGGTGGGCCTGCTCACCCGCTCCGACTACGCCGGCGCGAAGATGGAGGTCGAGGACGAGGAGGCCGAGGAAAAGAAGAAGGGGGAGGCCATGCTCATCCTCGCCAAAAACCGCAACGGCCCCACCGACGACGTGCTCCTCCGCTTCATCGACCACGCCATGCGCTTCGTTGAACGTTTCGAAGAGCCTGAGTCGCCTTAACTTTTGCTTTTCAGCAGATCGCGGATTTCCGTGAGCAGCACGACATCCGGCGGCAGCGGAGCGGGCGGCGCCTCGGCTTCTTTCTTCATCGTCATCGCCATCAGTTTGTTGATCGGTTTGACGATCACAAAAAACACCACGGCCGCCGTGATGAGGAAACTGACGATCGCACCTATGATGCCGCCAATGTCGAGTTCGATGACTTTGTGTATCGTCTCCATCACCGCCTTGTCATTTTCCATCACCGGCTTGCCGTCAGCACCCATCTTTGCCACCTCCAGGGTCACATGCCTGATCGGGATCGTCAGTTTCGGGCTCGGTCCCCCGCCAAACAGCGCCAGCAGCGGCTCCACGATGCCCTTGGTGAAAGCGGTGACGATTCCGGTGAATGCGGCGCCGATGATGACACCGGTGGAGAGATCGACCACGTTGCCTTTAAGGATGAAGGCCTTGAATTCTTTGAGCATGCTGGTGGGGAGATGAAGCTTCATGGGAGCGGTGTGTTGAACCTGCCCCCACTAACTCCATCAGCCTCTTCCAGGCCAGCGTAAAATGCGGGTTCACACTTCCTGGGCGACCCGCCAGCTCTCGCCATCCATGTTCTCCTTGAGACGGCGGAAGCTCGTGGCGACGCGCTCGCGCGTCATCCTGCCAAAGAAGCGCACCAGCCGCACCAGCTTGTCGATTTCCGCCTCCGGCATGGAGGAGTCGTTCACCCGGCTCTGGGCATGGGCCAGCGCGCAGCCCCAGACAAACAGCTCCGCGCCCACGTCCACAAAGTGACCGAGCACGACCTGCCGTTTTTCCAGCTTCGGGCCGTTCATCGCCATCGCAAAAAACAGCCTCCGCGCCAGCACGCGGCTCAGCCGGGCCACGGCATCCAGCTCGCCCTGCAGTGAGGGATGCATCAGATCCTTCGCGTCTCCCGCCCCCAGAGGCAGCCATTTCAGCGGATACCAGGTGGCATAGAAGCGCGCGGCGCGGAAGGCGGCCTTGGCGCGCACCTTCCACGGCAGGGTCGGGTTCACCGCCTCGGCTCCGAGATTGAGGTGCGGCTCCAGAGCCTCCCGCGCAATGAACAGCCGCATGATCTCGCTGCTGCCCTCAAAGATGGTGTTGATGCGGGCGTCGCGGAACAGGCGCTCCACGGGTTCGGCCGCATCTCCGCGGGCTTTCAGCGAGGCGGCGGTTTCAAAGCCGCGGCCGCCGCGCATCTGCATCGTGTCGTCCATGATGCGCCAGGATTTTTCGCTGCCCCACAGCTTGCCGATGGCCGCTTCGAGGCGGACGTCGGCATGCTTGTCACGGTCCACCATGGCCGAGACATAGCGCACGATGCTTTCCATGGCGAAGGTGTCCGCGGCCATGCGGCTGAGCTTGTCCGCGATGGCGGCATGGCGGCCGATCGGCTGCCCCCACTGCTCACGCGAACGCGCCCAGCGGCGGCTGATGTCCAGGCAGCGCTGCGCCAGCCCGGTGCACGCGGCGGGCAGCGTGATGCGGCCCGTGTTCAAAGTCGTCAGCGCCACCTTCAGGCCGCGCCCCACGCCGCCCAGCACATTGGCCGCGGGCACACGCACGTTGTCGAAATGAATGACTCCGTTGTAGAGCGCCTTCAGCCCCATGAAGCGGCAGCGGTGCATGATCTCCACGCCCGGCCAGTTTGTTTCCACAATGAAGGCGGTCGTGGCATTGGGCTTTGCCTGCGTGGGCGTTTTCGCCATCACCACGATCATGCCGGCCTTGGTGCCGTTGGTGCACCAGAGCTTTTCACCATTGAGGATGTAGTGCTCTCCGTCCGCATCCAGCCTGGCCTCGGTCTTCATCCGCGCCGGGTCGGAGCCCACTTCGTTTTCCGTCAGGGCAAAGGCGCTGATCTCGCCCTTGGCGCAGCGCGGCAGGTATTTGGCCTTCTGCTCTTCGGTGCCAAACAGGATCAGCGGCTGCGGCGCGCCGATGGACTGATGCGCGGACAGCAGCGCGGCCAGATTGCCGCAGCGGCTGCCCAGCAGCATGGCCGCGCGCGAGTAGTTCGTCTGCGAGAGGCCCAGGCCGCCGTATCTGACGGGGATCTTGATGCCGAAGGCGCCGATCCGTGCCAGCTCGTTCAGTAGCACGTCCGGGATCTCGCCGGTGGCGTCGATCTCGTCAGGATCTGCGTGCTTGTCGAGCACCGCCTCCAGGCGGTGCAGGAAGGCGTCGCCTTGGTCACGGTCCTCCACGCTCTGCTTGGGAAACGGCAGCAGCTTGTTGAAGTCGGGCTCGCCGAAAAAGATGCCGGCGGCCAGTCCGGTGTTGCGCCGTTCATCACGGGCGGCTTCCGCCATTTCGAGGGCGGCGCGTTGTCCCGCGTTCATGCGGGAGGTGTCTATGAGCGTCTTTGCTTCAGTGTTGGATTCTTCCAGAGTCGTTTTCATGGCTAAATGCTCCAGTTGAGAGTTGAGTTAATAATCAATGATGCCCGTATCCCGGGCGAAAGTGATGGGCCCGCCGCGGAAGGGCGGGTAGCCGGTGCCGAGCACCATGGCGAGATCGATGTCGTCGGCGTTGCGGGCGATGCCCTCTTTGAGGCAGCGCATCGCCTCCTGGCTGATAAGCAGCGCCAGATTGGTCTGGATGCTTTCATGCCTTGGCAGATCCGAATGCGTGGTGTCCGCGACCTCATGGCCTTTTTCATAGCGGTAGAAGCCCTGGCCGGTCTTTTTACCGAGATGACCGGCGGCCACCCTTTTGTCGAGCGCATCGGTGTGCGGGAAACGGTCGGGGAACGCATCGGCGAGGGTCTTGGCCACATGCGCGGCCACGTCCAGGCCGATTTCATCCAGCAGACGCATGGGGCCCATGGGCATGCCAAACTCCAGCATGGCCTCGTCGATGTCCTTCACCGGAATGCCGCTCTCATGCAGGCGCACGGCCTCCATGAGGTAGGGCACCAGGATGCGGTTCACCAGGAAGCCGGGGCTGTCTTTCACGACCACCGGCGTCTTGCCGAGCTTCTGCACAAAGCCGACCACCGTGGCGAGCACGTCCGGCGAGGTTTCCGGCAGCGTGATGATCTCCACCAGCGGCATGCGGTGCACCGGATTGAAAAAATGCAGGCCGATGACGCGCTCCGGATGCGGCACGGTTTTTGCCAGATCCGACACAGATAATGCACTCGTGTTGGTGGCGAGAATGGTGTCCGCCGAGACTCTCATGGCAAGATCGGCGAAGATTTTCTTCTTCAGGCTCATGCTTTCCGTGGCCGCTTCAATGATGAGATGATGCCGGTTCAGCGGCACGGGCACATGGGTGGTGCTGATGTGGTCCAGCGTGTCCCGGGCCTGAACCTTGGTGATCAGCCTGCGGCGCGTGGCGTCTGAAACGAGGCCATGAATCCGTTCCAGTCCACGCGCGAGGCTGTCGTTGGAGACGTCCGTCATGAGAACACGGACGCCCCGCGAAGCGAGTGTGTGCGCGATGCCGGAGCCCATCACACCCGCACCGATGACGGTGGCGTCGTGAATGGGCAGTGCCGTGCCACCTTCGGCAGGGCGCTTGCCAGCTTCTTCGCGCTTGAAGAAAAGGTCGATCAGCCGCGAGGAGTCGCGGCCCTTGATCAGTTCGGCCACGGCAGTGCGTTCCAGCAGCAGGCCGTGTTCGATGTCACCATGCACCGCATGAGTCACCACATCCACGGCCTTGGTGACCGAGGGATAGAGCCCGCGCGTTTTTTCCTGCGCCTTCCGTTTCGCCAGGTGGCCGATGATCGAAGAAAACAGATTTTCAAAACCCACCCGTGGCGCCTTGGGCTTCTCACGGGTCAGGCGGCGCGCCAGGGTCTCCAGGCGCTCCGGCGCCACCACATGGCTGACGAGCCCTTTGCGCTTGGCCTCGCTGGCTTTGAGAAGCTTGCCGGTGGTGATGAGATCCAGCGCCTTGCGCAGGCCGATGAGGCGTGACAGCCGCGTGGAGCCGCCCCAGGCCGGCAGAATGCCGAGCTGGGTCTCCGGCAGGCCGATCTTGGTGCAGTCGCTGTCGCTGGCGATGCGCCAGTCGCAGGCGAGAGTCACTTCAAATCCGCCGCCCATGCAGGCGCCATGGATCGCGGCCACCTTGACGATCTTCAGCCGGGCCAGGCGGTCAAACACCGCCTGCCCGAGCCAGATGAGGTCGTTCACCCGCACATGCTGCATGTGGCGGATGGCCTTGATGTCTGCGCCGGCGATGAAGATGCGGTCCTTTGCGCTGCGCAGCACCAGGGCCCTCACGCGCGTGTCATGTTCCAGCAGTTCCAGCAGGTGGTTGAACTCCCTCAGCGTCTCCTCATTCCAGACGTTGGCGGAGGATTTGGGGGAATCAAAAGTGATCCAGGCAATGCCGTCGAAATCGACCTCCAGGCGGAAGTGCTTCGGGGGCATCGAATGCCCGTGAATGATGTCCTGCAGGACATGAGGCGGGTCATGGATGATGGAGGGGCAGTTGAGAAGAGTTTTCATGGCTTTCAGTTGGATGAGGATGGTCTGTTTTAAATTCATAGGGTTTCGAGGCAGGCCGCCATGCCCTGCCCGCCTCCGACACACAGGCTGACAACGGCGCGCCTGCCGTCGCTGGCCTGAAGTTGGTTCAGGGCGGTCTGCACCAGGCGAGCGCCCGTGGCGCCCACAGGATGGCCCAGGGCGATGGCGCCGCCGCAGGCATTGATCTTCGCGGGATCGATCTCGCCCAGCGGCCCCTCCAGTCCGGCGCGGCGGGCGCAGGCGGGATCGGCCAGGCATTTCATGACGGCGAGGACCTGCGCCGCAAAGGCTTCATTGATCTCAAAGACATCGGCGTCGTCCAGCTTCCACCCGCTGCGGTGCAGCGCGGCATCCAGAGCGCGCACCGGGCCCAGGCCCATGCGCATGGGGTCACAGCCTGTGGCCGCATAGCTGACGAGGCGGCCCAGGGGCTTCCAGTTGTGCGCCGCGGCGGCTTCCTCCGTCGCGACGAGCAGGGCCACTGCCCCGTCGGTGATCTGGCTGGAATTGCCCGCCGTCACACTGCCGGTCACCGTGTCAAACAAGGGTTTGAGCTTGCCCAGTTTTTCGAGGCTGGAGTCAGGGCGGATGCCGTTGTCCGCCTCCACCACATGCTTGCCGAGCACCGGCGCGATCTCCTGGCTGAGCAGATGATTGGCCTGCGTGGCGCACAGGTGGCTGCGCATGGCAAAGGCATCCTGCATTTCGCGGGTGATGCCAAACTCACGCGCCAGCACCTCGGCGGTCTGCCCCATGTTCAGGTTCGACACCGGGTCCGTGAGCCCGAGCTTGAGGCCGATGACGGGCGCAAAATCAGCCGGGCGGAAATGCAGCGCGGCCTTGGCCCGGCCGGTGAAGTCCCGGGCACGGCTCATGGCGGTGAATTTTTCCACGGCGGGACGTGAGAAATAAAACGGCATGCTGCTCATGCTCTCCGTGCCGCCGACCACGAAGACCTCCCCCTGCCCCGCGCACATCTTGGCATGCGCAAGCGTGACGGCCTCCAGCCCGGAGGCGCAGTTGCGATGCACCGTCATGGCAGGTTTCGCCTCCGGCAGGCCGGCCCGCAGGGCGATGACGCGGGCGATGTTCATCGCCTCCGGCGGCTGGCCGACGCAGCCAAAAATGGTTTCATCCACCAGCATGGGATCAATGCCCGTGCGGGTGAGCAGTGAGGCGACGGCGTGACGCCCGAGGTCCACGGCGTCCAGATGCGCGAGATCCGTGCCCGCGCGTGAGAAGGGCGTGCGCGCGGCGGCGACAATGACAAGTGAGGGAGTTTTCATGGCGTTAAGAACTGAGTGCCACATGCGATGCGGCGGTTTGAGATTTGGGGCGGTGATCGACGATCTTCTCCTCCTTCAGGAGGCGGCCGATTCCGAGCTGCTCGCGGAGTTCGGCCAGGGAATGGAAGTGCAGGCCGTTCGGCGTGATCTCGGTGGCTTCGTGAAAGCGGCGGGAAACAGCGCGTTCCAGCTCGGATTCGCGTACGCCGGCTTCGGCGGTAAGATGCAGGTGCACTTCGTCGGTGTCATGCGGGTCGTCATGGCGCTTGCGCAGTTCGATCTGCCAGGCCGCGATGCCTTTCTGGTCATCCAGCAGGTGTTCGAGCATGTTGAAGTTCACCAGCGTGCCCTTCAGCTTGTCCACCTGCAGCTCTCGCACCTCGCTGACGCGGGAAATGGGGCCGAGCAGGCGCGGGCAGGTGCGGCCGCAGTTGGGGCATTTTTCCCAGGTCATGCCGCCTTCCGCGATGTCGCCCGTGCGGTAGCGCAGCACCACGGTGCCCCGCGCATCGAGCGGCGTGAAAACGATCTCGCCGGCCTGCCCGTCCGGAACGACCTCGCCCGTCTTGGGGTCGATAAGCTCGACCATGCCAAGATCAGGGCTCAGGTGATAGCCGCTGGCCTCATGAGAACGGCCGACGCACTCAGGAAAGGCCATTTTCGCTTCAGTGAAACCGTAGGTGGCCATCACATGTGCATCGGGGCTGCCCAGCTCGGCGGCGAGATCACGCAGCCGGGCGCGCAGGCCGTCGGCGACTTTTTCACCACCGAGAACGAGACGTTTCAACTGCGGCCACTGCCTGCCGGTTTCCCGCGCCTCACGCAGCACATGATAAATGAAGGTGGGCATGCCGATGAGGATGTCCGGCAGGATTTTGTCGATGAGCTTGATGTTCCCCTCCGTGCCCAGGGTTTTGCCGCCGCCGGTGCTCAGCATGAAGGTGCCAAAGCCCAGCCCCGCATGGTGCGCCAGCCAGAAGGCCAGATGCGGCGCATACGGGAAGAGATTGATGTGCTTGAAGTCTTGCTGCGAGCGCCCCGCGAGCATCAGGCGGCTGCCGCTGATGTCGAGATTGTGCAGGTCGTGCTTCGTGAAAAGGAACGGCACAGGGTCCGAAGAACGGCCCGTGGTGCTGGTGAGAAGAATGGGGCGGAATTCAGCCTCGGCCCTTTCCTTGGCGGCGGCGCGCCCATGCAGCAGCGCCGTGGCGATCATGCCGGGCTCCCGGCGCAGCACCGACTCCTCGGGCACCAGCACAAAGTCACGCGGATTGGCGAGATCCTTCTTCGAGGTAAACGGCACATGGCTCCAGTCCTCAAATGACTTGATGTCCAGCGGGTGGATGCCGTGCTCGCTGAAAAGGCGGCGGTAGTGCGCGCTGAAGGGAATCACGCGGCGGTGCAGATACTCGCGCAGCTGCTTGAGCTGCCAGTGGCGCCACGCCTCATGCGGCGTGTCGCTCCAGTCGGGTGTGTGACGGAGCAATTTCATGGCTGATTGTCTCCTGGTTGAGGTTGGCCCCGCCCTGCAGGAGGGCGCGGATGGCTGGCAGCGCGGCAGACGCGGCATCACGGCCGGCCTGCAGGTACTGCTCGAAGTTTTCATAGTCGTGCCACGTCGAGGTGACAAAACGCGGATGGATGACCACGTCAGCGGCCTCCTCCTCCTTGTTGATGAGATGGAGCTGGGCCGCCATCAGGGCGCGGCGGAAGGTGTCCAGCACATTGCCGTTGGCCAGCAGGTTGATCTTCTGCCAGAGGGCGCGGAAGGGCCGCGTGAAGGCGCGGTCCGCGGGCTTGTCCCCCTTGATGAAGGTGTGGTCGCTGCAGGTTTCAAACTCCTCCGGCTTGGGCATCACATTCACCGCGATGATCGCATCGAGGTTGAAGCGTTTCTTGAGCAGCGTCACTGGCAGCGGCTCGGAGACGCCGCCATCGGTGTACCGGCGGCCGTTCAGTTTGACCGGGGCGCAAACCGCCGGAATGGCCGAGCTGGCATGCACCGCATGGGAGACGATCCCCGTTTCAAAAACATGGGGAGTGAGGCGGTCCAGGTCGGTGGCGATCACCAGCAGGGGCTTTTCGAGATCCGCGAAGGTCTTCGACCCCAGATCACGCTCCAGGTGCCTGCGGAGTTTTTCCCCGCGGATGAGCCCTTCGGAGGGCGGGATGTTGAAGTCCATCAGCGCTTTCAGCGTGGGCCGGTCCTTGATCTCCCTGGCGCGCTCTTCGAGAAGAGCCCCGCTGAGTCCCGCCGCCCACAGAGAGCCGACATAGGCCCCCATGCTGCAGCCGGCGATGGCGGTGATGGGGATGTCCGCGTTTTCCAGCACCTGGATGACTCCGACGTGTGCCAGACCGCGTGCTCCCCCGCTGGACAAGACCAGGCCGACCCGTGGTATTCTTTCTCCCCCTGAGCCGTGCTTGGAGCTTTCTTCGGCACGGCTCCATCCCCTGAAGGGAAGCTGGAGCTGGGTGTTCATGGCCTGCGGTGTTGTTGTTGTTTTAGACCGTCAATGTGAGAATTTGATTCAAAAATAGCGCATCTTTGTGCATTAATCGCACGCCATGGACCATTCGGACCTCACCCGCATGCTCAAACATGCCGCCACCGCCCCTCCGGCGGCGGTGCCGCGCGCCCTGGAGGAGGGCGTCATGGCGCGCATACGGGTCGATGACGGCCGCGCCCGGCGCTGGCGTTCCTTCATCCAGTGGCTGCTCATTCTCGCCGCCCTTTCCGGCGTCGTGACCGCGGGCATGATCGGCTGGGCCATGGCCTCCCGTGACACCACCCACACCACTCCGCCCGCCATGGAGCTTTTCCGCACCGGCAGACCGCAATGACAGCCCGGCTCAAATGGCTCATGATTTCGGTGTTTTTCTCCGCCACCCTGGCCGGAGGCACCGCATGGCTCGTCACCGACTGGACGCTGCACCGCCACGGGGAAGGCCATGCGCACGATCATGTGCAGACAGACCTCCACGCCTGGATGCATGAGCACCTGGACATCACCCCGGAGCAGCATGAGAAGCTGGAGCCGCTTGAAGCAGAGTTTGAAAAGCAGCGCATCAAGCTGAAGGATGAACTCCGCCTGGCAGACGTGGCCCTGGCCCAGACCATCCGCGAGCCCCAGGTGACCGAAGCCGCGATGAACACGGCCCTCGAAAGGCTCAACAAAGCCCAGGGCGCGCTGCAAAAAGCCACGCTGGATCATTTCTTTGTGATGAAGCGCTACCTGCGTCCCGCGCAGGCGGCCAAACTCCTCGAATGGACCCATGACAGCCTCACCCGCGATTGACGCCATGCTGCCGCCGCAGGCCGAGACCGCCGCCGATGAACCGGCGGAGGCTCTGCACCTGCGCGCCGCGCAGGCCGGTGACATGGCCGCGTTTGAATGGATCGTCCGCCAGCATGAGGCGCGCCTCTTCACCTTCTGCTGCCGCTGGCTGCGCTGCGTGGAGGATGCGCGCGAGGTCTGCCAGGATGCCTTCGTCCGTGCCTGGCAGGCGCTGCCTGAATTCGAAGGCCGCGCCCGGCTTTCCACCTGGCTGTACCAGATCGCGCTGAACCTCTGCCGTGACCGCGCCAAATCACGCGTTTCACGCCAGCGCGAAAACACCACGAAGATCGAAGACCTTGAGCAGCCTCCGCCATGCCCGCAGAGCCCTCCGGATGCGAATGCGGAGTGGAACAGCGAGATGCAGAAACTCGAGCGCGGCCTGGCCCTTCTTCCGGAAAAACTGCGCTCCGCCCTCATGCTCTCCGCGATGGAAGGCCTGAGCCATGAAGAATGCGCCACCGTGCTGAACTGCTCCGTGCGCGGCATCGAGGGCCGCATCTATCGGGCGCGGCAGATGCTGCTGCAGTGGTGGAATGAGGAAGGTCAGTGATGAGCTTTGCCGCCACCGGCAGGAAGTGCGTTTTCAATGCTGTTTGCGGCATCCGAGCGCCAGCTGATGACCACGCGTGGCATGAGACCGCCTATAACTAGAAAGAGGATGCAGGCGGTGAGCGGCCAGCGCTCGCGTGGCAGGGCGTCGGGGATGTTGATGACGTGTTTTGGCAGCACACCGAGGAACAGGGTGTTGTAGAGACGCAGCAGGTTGATGGCATTGAAGACAGTGGCAACGAGCAGCAGGATGCCGGCGCTGAGGTGGTTTTGCAGCATGCCGTGGAAGATGAGCTCCTCGGCGCAGTAGCCCAGCGTGCCAGGAAGGCCGATGAGGGCGAGGCCGCAGATGAGAAAGAAAGTGGCAAGGCGGGGTGCTTTGGCGGCGAGGCCGAGATGCATCAGAGGATCTTCAGTGCTGCTTACCCGCACTTCGAGCGCACGGACGACGCAGATGAGGCCTGTGGAGGCAGCGGCGACCACGAGCCAGTGCGTGAGGGCGCCGGTGATGCCTTCGGCGTTTGCGCTGGTGATGCCCGCGAGCATGAAGCTGGCCTGACTGATGCACAGGAACGCTAGGAGACGGCGGGGCTTGCTTTCTGCGAAGGCACGCAGACTGGCGATGCCAACAGTGGCAACGGCCGCCATGCTGAGGAATTCGAACGCATGGTGCGCGGCTTCCGAGAGAGAAGCGACCTGTGTGCGCGCGACGAGCACGACGCCGAGGTGGCCGTTGAAAAGGAGCGCTTTGGGGAGCAGGGGGCCGCATTCAAAGGCATGCACCACGCCGGCATGGAGGGGGAACAGCCCCTTGCGCAGCATCACCGCCAGAGTGAAAAAAATGACAGGATATGTACCATATTCCGCAAAACCCGGGAGCCAAGCCCCGCCCGAAAGCAGGACGGCGGCGGTCAGGGCCAGGCAGCTGGCGAGGCGGATGCCGCTGGTGAGGCGGGTCTCTTTTTGACCGCCGAACATGCCCAAGGCAAACGGCAGGCAGGAAAGCCACCAGCCAGCCACCATGGGAAGCCAGCCGGCGGCGGCATAGGCGAGCTGGATGGAGAGGGAGATGAGCAGCATTCCGGCGGGGGCCTTGTCCGAGGCATCGCGCCGGGGGGCCAGCACGAGCACGATGAGGGTCAAGGCGGCATAGAAGGCCATGGGGACGGCATTGAGGCCATCAGCCAGGAAACAGGGCAGCAGAGCATCGTGCAGGCTCCTCCCACCCGCTTCATGCGCGGCAGCGAGAAAGGAAACAAAAGCCAGCACGGCGGCCGCAACAGCGATCCGGCGTGGGCGGGCGGCCTTCCAGGATGCCAGCACGCCCCCGAGCAATGAAGCCAGGGCGATGGTGAGATATGGCAGTGAAAGGTGGACCATGATGTTTTCCAGATCAGCGGCCGTCCGTCTTTTTTACAGATGCGCGGGGTTCGAAAATCGCGAGCCAGCGTGCCAGAGACTGGATGGGTGAGATGATCCAGCGTTCGACCATGGCATCGTAGAAGCCGCGGCCAAGCGCCAGACGATAGAGCCAGATCTGCACGAAGGAGGGCAGCAGGGAGTCGTACTGGCTGCCGGTGGGCGCGAGCTTTCCACCAGCGGCGGCATGAACGCGGTGGTAGTCCCGCAGCATGGAGGGTGTGCGCAGAAACTGCAGGGTGCGCAGCATGGCATGGCTGATGAGATGGACGACGGCAAAGGTGGTCCAGCCGAAGCCGATCTCGGCAAAGATGAGACCGATCTGAGTCTGCGCTGCATAGGCCAGCGAGGTCTTTGCATCAGCCGAAGTGCGATGCACGAGCGTGCCCAGGAAGGCGGTGGCCAGACCGATGATGATGACAAGGCTCCTGCTCCCCCAGGACTGATGAATGAGGGGCTCGATGCGCAGCAGCAGGTAGGCCCCGGCATGGATGGAGATGGCGCCGTAGAAGACCGCACTGGAGGGCGTGGGCCCTTCCATGGCCCGAGGCAGCCAGCCGCAGAAGGGGCCCTGAGAGGATTTGCCACCTGCAGCGATCACGAGCAGCACCGCGATGACCGTGCCTTGCGCGCCCTGGAGCTGACTCTGGCAGGCAGGCCACTCGCCGCTGAGCATGCCCGTCCAAGACGTGGTGCCGAACCAGTGATGCGCCAGGAAGATGGCGAGCAGCAGGAACAAGTCCGCCACACGGTAGGAGGCGAAGACCCACAATGCATTGCGGACTGGCTCGGGGCGATACTGGAAGAAGCCGACAAGCAGGACGGAGGTGATGGCCACGATTTCCCAGCCGACAATGAGCAAGTCCAGCGATTCCGCTGTGAAGATGAGAAGAGCGCCGAAGGTGAAGAGATGCAGCAGAAGGAAGAAACGGTAGAAGCCGGGATCCCGATGGAGATAGCGAAGGGAAAAAGAGCCCACGATGCCGGCCAGCACCACGGTCATTCCCACAAGCGGCAGAGACAGCCTGTCAATGAGCAAAGGCAGCGGATAACCATAGTGCCCCACGGTGAACCAGTCTCCCAGCATCACGCGCACAGAATGCAGCCCCTCCGCCCTCATGCGCCAGCCAATCATGATCACGAGAAGCAGGAGAAACGCATAAGCCACCTTGGTGATCCGCGCCATGACGCGCTCCGTGACACCGCCGCCCAGAAGCCACAGGAAGCTCAGCGCGAGGAAAAGCACGCCCGGTGTGGCAATGAGCAGAGGCATGAGGGTTTTCAGCGGCATGAATGCAAAGAGGAGCTGGGGGCTGTTACGCAGCCCTTGGTTCGATCCGGGCCAGAGCGAGATGTTCCATTTTCCCCTCATACCAAGCCTGCGAGCTGGAAGCCACAGGAAGCGGCTCTTCATCGCCCGCGAGCTTTTCAAAAACGCCATCGCGATACACCTCCACGTGGCCGTCATCAGGATCCATCGTGGCAAGACGAATCCACTGGTTGCCGACGATTTCGTTGAGCTCATCGTCCGCCCTGATGACTTTCATCAGACGTTCCGGGGTGGTTTCGACAATGAAGAGAATGCGCACCGGCTCGTGGATTTCGACCGCCTGCACGGGCAGGCCTGTGCGCAAATCGCCTTGATAACCATTCATCACGCCGAGCAAGCCGTTGATGTTGTGCGGGAGCTTGGTGCCGCTGCCGTAAACGTCGTTGTCGACCGCGGAGAAGTAATAGTCGAGGTTGATGCTGTAACAAACCGGGATCGCGGCATGGAGAACATGTGCCAGCGCTTCATCGCCGGGATCTTTGGTGGCGTCGTAAGAGGCGAGAAAGGCACGGCGGTCCATGAACAGGCCTTTGGTGATCTCACGACGACCGACAAAGGCCACGGCATTGGTGCAGTGGCCGTACTCAGGACGCGGCTCCCCGATGTGCTCCGCCCGCTCCTGCACATGCCTCAAGCTGGATTCTGGAGCCACGGAACGACCCGCCGCCTCAAAACGCCTTGCGCGCTCATGAGCATTGAGAGTGCGCGCCTTGTCCAGCGACTGATGGACGCGCACGAGGTCGCCGCGGTGGGTCTCCGGCAGAAGGTCCAGGTCGAAGAAGTGAATGTCCTCATTGCAGGTGTCGTGACAACCTCCGAGAAACCAGGTGTCTTCAGGAATGACGACGCCTTTGGCGCGCAAGGCCTCCCGAACGACAGGTCGGTTGGCGACGAGGGCAAACAGGCGTGCGTTGGGCGCCCCTGTGCGCCCGCCGCAGGCCTGGCAGCAGTAGGCGGACTCGTAGGGGTTGTTCAAACTGGTGGAACCGTGGCCGAGAATGACCACGAGACGCGCATGGCCCTTGTCCAGCCCGGCGGGGCCGAGCACCTCATAAACACACCCGGCCAGCTCTTCCGTGGTGAAGCCGTGCATCAAACCTGTGGTGGCATCTCGCGAGGCGGCATCATCCCGCATGAAGGCAAACTCGGTCCTGGGCTCCGGCAGGAAGGCCCTGTTGAGGAATCTGGTGAAGCGTCCGAAGGCCAGGGGAGTGAGCACGCGCAGAGCCAGGGGGAAGAGGCTCAGGAAGCCGAGACAAGCGGTGCTGAACCAGCCACGCACCAAGGTGCGAGAGGAGATGAAGCCATTGCGCGCAACGCCGCCCCATAGGCGCCTGAGGTCCTGGCGACGCAGGTGCAAGTGCTCATGCTCCTCCACAGGAACTTCACGCACAGCGTGCCGCGGATCGACCACCACGGGACAGAGAGACACACCGCCCGCGTCATCGATGCCCGCATAGTTGATCGCCACGCCAAAGAAGCCCGCGACGCCCACTGTTTCGATGGCGTGATCGACCTCCTCCAGAGCACGCCGCATCGACTCTTCGCGCTCGTCGATGCAGAAGAGCACCTGGGCGACCAGCCTGTTGCTGCTTGAAACAACGGCGGGCATGCTGCGATGTTTTGCCAGGGGGATCAACACGCGCCGCTCGTGCCTGCGCTCGTAGGCCAGATGCAGCAGACGACGGCGCTCGATCTCGTGGCTGGCGAGTATCTCCTGAACCAAGCGTGCCACCTCCTCGTCCGCCAGGGCGGCAAGCTCCCTGCTGCTGACGCCCAGAAGCTGAACCACATCAAACACGCGCGCCACGTGGGTCAGGGGATCAAAGCGTGGCACGGGCAGCGGCGTGGAGCGCCATGCAAGGGTGTCTCCAGCGATGTCCTTGAGAGCCGCCACGGTGTAGGTGAGGCGCAACGCGAGCAACTCCATGACGGAGCAGCGCACGCGGTCATGCGGCGCCAGGGTGGCGTCCTGCTCCAGCATGTGAACCATGCCCGCCCAGCCGCGCAAAGCGAGCAGCTCCTCCGTGACAAAGTCCTCCCATTGCGACAGAGGCACGCCGAGCTGCTCAAGAGCCTCCAGGACCACGGCCTCGGCATCCATGCCTGCCGCCTCCTGGCGGAGAAATTCGGCACGCACCCCGCTGAAGTGAGCGGGAAAGATGGCGAACGCCTGGGGCATGATCTTGCGAGCGGCCTTGAGCAGGCCCTTGTCCCGATGAGGCATGGGCCAGTAGGCGATGCCCTGATCGAGATAGGCTGCCGTGAGGCGGATGAGAGGCGGATGAATGAGCGCATCCATGTCGATGCCGTGCTGTGCCAGGACGACATCGCGCGGACGTTTGGGCATGACCGGAGGTGGAGGAGGCTGGGGCTTCACCCGTGCGAGGCATGCCTCCCAGAGCGCCTGCGGGGAATCCACGCGCAGTGCGGCGGCGGAAGCAGGCGGGAGGTCACTGCGAAAGGAGTCCAGCCAGCCGCCTTCCTCCAACTGCCAGGAAATGTTGATGCCATTCACCCGGCGCACGCCGGGAATGAGCATGGCCCGCCTGAGCTCCCGACGACTGAGCCTGCCGGGCAGGATTTCCAGGTCAGGCTCACGGCTAAGAACGGCGTCGATGTCTTCATCGAGGATGCGGCCCCTGCCCCGCTCCAACTGATACGCCTCTTCGGAGAGGTAGGGCTCCGCCTTGTAGAGATCCGCCCCCTCAAGGACGGCCTCTTCAAACCTGCGGTGCTGGAATGAACGGAGGGTGTTGTAATGAATGAAAACCCCCAAGGGCCCCTGGACCGGAAGGAAGCGAGCCGCATGCCCCACCACCCGGCGAAGGTGCTGGAGACACCCATCCGCCGGCTGAGTCTCCAGGGTGGATTCGTGACAGCCGCAGGGGCTGACATGGGAACGGGTGCTCATCGAAGGTCAAAAGGCAATTAAGAGCCTCCTCGGATGCTGTGCCATCCCTTGATGAGGGGGTATTCCACTACGGAGCGCGGGGGCGGAGGGAACGAGGAGGCACGCAGTTGAAGCCGTGGGGGAAAAGGACAGGCCGGAGGCACTGTCTTACGAGGACAGCCGGGACGACTATCCTCCGCTGGGAGGGGGGTGAAGGGGAACGACGATTTCGATGCGGAGGCCGTGGGGCTGGCGGCTGGTGGCGGTGAGCTCGCCGCCGGACTGACGGGCACGGGCACGCATGCCGACCATGCCGAGACTGGGGCTGTAGATGATGTCGTCGTTCTGATTGGGCAGGCCTTTGCCGTTGTCTTCAATGGTGAGATGGATGGACTCATTCCGGTGCAGCAGGCTGATTTTCACCTCCGTGGCCTCGGCATGACGGGCGATGTTGGTGAAGGCCTCCTGGGCGATGCGGAAGAGGTGCGTTTCGGTCTCGTCCGAAAGGCGCCCCGTGAAGTCGGATACGTAATCCACTTTGAGACGGGTGCGCTGGCCGAATTTCTCCGCGAGCCAGCGCAGACCGGCGTCGAGACCGAAATCATCGAGAATGACGGGGCGGAGGAGCTGCGAGAGCTCGCGCACGTTGGCGATGGATTCATCCACCAGATGCAGGCAGTCGGCGCGCAGGGAGGGCAGGTCCTGCGTCGAGCCTTTGGTCAGGTTGGCGCGCACCGCCGCCAGCGACTGCCCCAGCTCGTCATGCAGTTCATGGGAAAAGCGCCGCGCGGCCTGCTCCTGCGTCTGCAGCATGTGCCAGGACACACGGCTCAGCTCCTCAGACTGCCAGCGGATGCGCTGGATGCTTTTGCGGGCGAAGGCGATTGTCAGGATGGCGGAGATCGCCGCCAGGATGGTGCTCGAGCCCAGCAGCAGCATGGAGTCATCGCTAAGATCCTGCGACTGCTGTTCGAGCTGGTGCTCGGTGGTGGTGAGATGCTCCGAGCTGCTCTTGATGAGTTCATTGACCAGTTCGACGACCCGGCCGTGATGCTGAAACAAGGTCTCCAGTTTGTCCCGTTGCAGAGGCTCCTGGCTTTCCAGCAGGCGGTGAGATTCCTGGGTGAACGCCTTGACACCTTTGTCAAGATCCGCCCACAGCTCCGGCCCCGCCAGGGACCTCACCTCGCTTCCCAGCCGTGAAATCTGCCGGTCGCTCTCGTCCAGCTCCTGCAGCAGTTTCACCAGGTCATCACGCTTCAGCTCAAACTGGGCAAACTGGTGCAGCACCCCGGCCATGGTGTTTTCCTCCGACTGCACATCCTGCCGCAGCCGGGCGATGAGAAACTGGTCCCGCGCCATCTGCTCCACCCCGCGCCGGATGCCCTGGCTCTGCCGCACGGCGATGAGGCCCGCCGTTCCCAGCAGGACCATCACCAGCAGGAAACCCAGCGCCAGAACGCGCAGAACATAACGCTCCGTGATGCGAAGGAAGGTGAACGACATGGGCCACCGGTAGAACCTTAGACAGCTTTGACAATCGGAACTGACAGCGACGATGCATTCGGAATGGCAGCGGCGCTGGAGGCCGGAGTCTGGAAGAAGGACACCATGCCCGTCTGAATATCGTAGAGCGCCCCCACCAGCACCACCCGGCCGTCTTCGATCAGTTTCGCCAGCGTGCTGCTGCGCTCCATGATCATGCGCATGGTTCGCAGCACATTGCGGCGGGAGACCTCATTGGAATACGCCGCCTTCTCGCCGGGCAGCCAGCTCCCGTCTTTCTTATACGTGGTCAGATCCACCGACTGCTGAATCTCAGCGATCAGCGAGTCCAGATTGGCGCATCCCGTGGCCTCGGCCACCGTCTTCTGGCTGGTGATGAGGTCCACCGCCGCGTTGACCGCCCCGCAGGACGTGTGCCCCATGACCAGGATCATCTTCGCCCCCGCCACGGCGCAACTGTACTCCATGCTGCCCAGCACCTTTTCCGGGGCGATGTTGCCGGCGATCCGGACGCTGAAGACATCTCCCAGGCTCAGGTCAAAGATCAGCTCCGCGGGCGTGCGTGAGTCGATGCAGCTCAGCACCACCGCCATGGGGAACTGGCCGGCGGAGGTCGCGTCCACCAGACGTCCAATGTCTCGTTTGATCTGCCTGCCCTCACGGAAGCGCTCATTGCCCTCCTTGAAAATCTCCAGCACACGCTCCGGGGTGAGGCTGCTCTGCACCTCGCGGCTGCTGTAGTCCTGGAAGAAGGTGTGGTCTTTCAGCCGGTGGTATTTGTCCTTGAAGCCCGCCAGGCTCACCTGCACCCCGCGCACTTTGGCTGTGTTGTGCTGGTAGTCGTTGATCAGGTCCAGGATGTCCGCATCGATGAATTCCGTGCTGCGCGCGTCGATCAGCACATGGCTGCCGCCAGGCACGTTGCTCAGGGTTTCATCCAGCGTGGCCCGGCTGAAGAATCCCACCTGGCTCGCGAGCTCGATGCGCAGCACATCGCCCGTGACGTGCTTCTCCATGATCTTGCGCAAAGGGTGCCGCATGTTGCTCCGCAGGATGAAGCCCAGGCTGATCACCAGACCGATGAGAATGCCGATGATCAAATTCGTCAGCACAATCGCCACCACGGTGAGGATGAAGGGCAGGAACTGGTAGCGCCCCTCTTGCCACATCTGCCTGATCAGCGCCGGGCTGGCGAGCTTGAAGCCCGTCACCAACAGGATGGCCCCCAGGGAGGCCAGCGGGATCTGGTTCAGCAGCCCGGGAATCATCAGCACGCAGCCCAGCAGCAGGATGCCGTGAAACACCGTGGCGAGCTTGGTCTTTGCGCCGGCATTGATGTTCACACTGCTGCGCACGATCACGCTCGAGATCGGCAGGCCGCCGATCAGCCCCATTGTCAGGTTGCCCACGCCCTGCGCGATCAGCTCCCGGTTCGCCGGGCTCTGGCGCTGCTCCGGGTCGATCTTGTCCACGGCCTCCAGATTGAGCAGGGTCTCCAGCGTGGCCACCATCGCAATCATTGCCGCACCGGCGTAAACGGCAGGATTTCCCAGCGCGGAAAAATCGGGCGTTTTAAAGAAGCCCAGGAAAGCTCCGAAGTCCTTCGCCACCGGCACCTGCACCATGTGGGTGGCCCCGATCGCCCATGATCCGCCAAACTGCTTGAGCAGCACGCTGATCACTACTCCCAGCAGCACCACCACCAGCGGAGCCGGCACGGGGCTTTTCTTCAGCGCCTTGGTTCTGTCCCAGACGATCATCAGCAGAATGGACACCACCCCCACCAGCAGCGCACCCGGTTGAATGTCGAACAGCGAGTGCCACAGTTCCGTGAAGGTGTTTTCATGGTCAGGCTGGTCAAAGCTCATTTCACCTTCAGGATCGGGGTCGTGCCCCACCACGTGGGGAATCTGCTTCAGCACCAGGATGACGCCGATCGCCGCGAGCAGCCCTTTCACCACGCTGGAGGGAAAATACGCCGCCACGCCGCCGGCACGGCACAGGCCCAGGATGATCTGAATCACCCCCGCCAGCGCCAGCGCCATGAGGAAGGCCTCAAAGGAGCCCAGGGTGGCAAGCTGCGCCGCCACGATGGCCGTCAGGGCCGCGGAAGATCCGCTCACACTCGTGTGGGAGCCGCTCAGCGCCCCCACCAGGATACCGCCCACAATCCCCGCCAGAATCCCCGTGATGGGCGGCGCATTGGAGGCCAGCGCCACCCCCAGACACAAGGGCAGGGCCACCAAAAAGACGACGAGTCCGGCAGAGAGATCCTTGATATAGGCTGATAGCTTATTGAACGAGGTTGCAGGCATGCGGGAAAGAAGGAGCTTATTTTTTGCGATGGAGATTTTTAATTTAAGGCAAGGGCTTCATTTCAAGCCACTTCCCCCAACGTTTCCAACAACAAAAAAGACGCCATTTTCCACACCCTGCGCTCAGTCAATGAGCCCGTTGCGGATGGAGAAACGCACCAGCTCCCCAATGGAGTGCAGATTGAGCTTTTCCATGATGCGACCGCGATGCGCTTCCACCGTGTAAACACTTAGGTTAAGCACGGAGGCTATTTCCTTGTTCGTCTTGCTCTCTGAAATCATCTGCAGCACTTCGCGCTCACGCGGTGAGAGCAGGTCGATCGGGTTGGTCACGTGCTTGCGGTAGTCGTCCAGCACCGCGTCGCTCACCTCCGGGCTGAGGAACCCTTTGCCATTGGCGACGGCGCGCACGGCGGAGAGAAGATCACTCTCGTTGCTGTCCTTCAAAAGGTAGCCGTTGGCTCCCGCGCGCAGCATTTCACGCACATAGACGGAATCCTTCTGCATGGAAAGCGCCAGGATGCGCGCCTTCGGCACCGCCTTGGTGATCTGCCGCGCCGCCTCAATGCCGTTGAGCTCGGGCATCGTCACGTCCAGCACCACCACGTCCGGCTGCAGTTGCACGGCTTTTTCCACCGCCTCCCGTCCGTTGGCCGCCTCTCCCACAACCTCCATGTCCCACTGCGCGGCGAGGATCATGCGGAAGCCGTTGCGGACCACGGCGTGGTCATCGGCGAGGAGAATGCGGGTGGTTTTGGCGGACATGGGGTCGGTACCATAGCCAACGTGTGGCGAAGCGCAAAATCTGCGGTCATTTTGTGGGAATCACGGTGGGGTGTCGTCCTAAAAACGCCCTCATGCCCCCCTTTCGTCTTACCACTGCCCTGTGCGGCGCCCTCGTGCTGCCCTGGCTGGGGCATGCGCAAAGCCTCCAGGAGGAGGCGCTGGAAATGCCCGAAATGGTCATTGAGGGCAAGGCGGAGAGCCTTATCGGCATCGCCACCTCAGCTTCCAAGGGCCAGACCAGCGCCAAGGAGCTGCTGGCACGGCCGTTTTCCCGCCGTGGCGAACTCCTGGAGAGCATCCCCGGCTTCATCGCCACCCAGCACAGCGGCGATGGCAAGGCGAACCAGTACTACCTGCGTGGCACCAACCTGGACCATGGCAATGACTTCGCCATCTACGTGGACGGCATGCAGGTGAACCTGCGCAACCATGCCCACGGGCAGGGCTACGCGGACATGAACTTCCTCATTCCCGAACTCGTCGGCCAGCTCGACTACTGGAAGGGCACGTACTTCGCCCAGCATGGGGATCTGAGCTCCACCGGCGCGGCGCGCTTCAAACTCGTGGACTCCCTGCCCCAGGGCATTTTGAGCACCACGCTGGGCCAGTTTCAATATGAGCGTGTGCTGGTGGCGGATACCATCAAGGCCGGTGCGGGCCAGCTCACCGTGGCGGTGGAGCAGCAGTACTACAACGGCCCCTGGGACCTGCCCGCCAATGCGTCCCGCTGGAACGGCTTCGCCCGCTGGCACTGGGCGGATGCCACGGACAGCGTCAACGTCACCCTGATGGGCTACCACGGCAGATGGGTCTCCACCGACCAGGTGCCTCAGCGTGTGATTGGCAGCCTCATCGGTCGTTACGGCAACATCGACCCCACCGACGGCGGCAATTCGCAGCGGCACAGCCTCTCCTTTGACTGGGTGCACGAAGGCGACCACACCACCACGCGTACCAACCTCTACGCCGGCTATTACGATCTCGACCTCTTCTCCGATTTCACCTTCTTCATGGACAATCCCGTGCAGGGAGACCAGTTCGAGCAGCAGGACCACCGCTGGTTCGTGGGCGGGCAGGTGGCGCGTGACTGGCGCTGGGACGCCCTGGGGCAGGAGCAGCGCTTCACCCTCGGCGTGCAGATGCGCACGGACTTCATCAACGGCCTCGGCCTCTACAACACCACCCAGCGCCAGCGCTGGAACACCATCAGCCTCAACGACATCATCCAGGACACCTGGGGCATCTATGCGGAAGCCGAGCTCAAGCCCACGAAATGGCTCCGCATCATCCCCGGCCTGCGCGGTGATGTGATGCAGTTTGACGTCACCAAAAGCAATATCGCGGGAAACTCCGGCTCCAAGATCAACGGCATCCTCAGCCCCAAGCTCAACCTCGTTTTCGGCCCGTGGGCCAAGACCGAGTTTTACATCAACGCGGGCACCGGCTTCCACAGCAACGATGCCCGCGGCGTGGTCTCCACCATCGATCCCGCCACCGGCCTGCCCTCCACCCGTGCCACGCCCCTGGTGCGCACCTACGGCGCCGAGTTCGGCATCCGCAATGAATCCATCCCCAAGCTGGTAAACACCCTCTCCTTCTGGACGCTGCACAGCGGCTCCGAGCTGATCTATGAAGGCGACACCGGCTCCTCCAGCCCCGGCCCGTCCTCGCAGCGTTTTGGCGTGGAGCTTTCCAGCTACTGGCGGCCCAATGACTGGACCATGGTGGACGTGGAGGCCACCTACACCCGCGCCTATCTCCTCACCGAAAACCCTTCCCACCAGCGTGTCCCGAACTCCATCCCCTACACTCTGAACGCGGGCGTCACCCTCGGCGGCGCGCAGGGTTTCTTTGGCTCCCTGCGCATGCGCTACATCGCCCCACGCCCCCTGGATCAGCTCGTCTCCGTTTATTCGCGTGAGTCCATCCAGGTCAACGGCCGCATCGGCTACCGGCACAAGAACTTTGAGATCGCCCTGGACTGCCTCAACCTCCTCAACCGCAGCGACTACGACGTGGCCTACTACTACGCCTCCCAGCTCAAATCCGACCCCGCTCCGGTGAATGACGTACACGTCCACCCCATCGAGCCGCGCATGTTCCGCCTTTCGGTGACCTACCGTTTCTGAACTGGCGGGCGTCCGCAACCGGCCCGGCGGGCGAAGAACCTTTCAAGCCCCGTTGCCAACTCCTCCGCAGCGTGCGAGCTTTCACGCCCCATGTTTCTGCCGCGTCTGTTTGCCCTGTTTTTCTGCACTGCCACCCTGCTGTCGGCCCAGGGCACCGCTTCATCACCCATGAAGATCGAAAGCCGGCGAGCCCTCCCCGTGGACGAGGAGCCCCGGCCCGCGCTGCCAGACCCGGCCACGCTGCCCCGCTTCCTGCCGCCCAACCGCAAGAGCGTCTATACCCGCTGCGAGGTGACGGTGCCGCTCATCGCCATCACCTTTGACGACGGCCCGGATCCGGTTCTCACCCCCCGTCTGCTGGACCTCCTCAAGCAGCGCGGCATCCACGCCACCTTCTTTCTCGTGGGCAAAAACGCCGCCGCCTTTCCCGATGTGGTCCGCCGCATCGTGGATGAAGGACACGAAGTGGGAAATCATAGTTGGTCCCACCCCCTCTTCACGCAGCTCAGCAAGGACAGCGTGGAGAGCCAGCTCCGCCGCACCCATGACGCCATCGTCAAAGCCTGCGGCGTGGCCCCGCTGCTCTACCGCCCGCCCTACGGCGCCGTGGGCGTCTCCCAGCGCGCGCGCATTGAGCAAACCTTCGGCTACCCCGCCATCCTCTGGGATGTGGACCCCCAGGACTGGCAGCACCCGCGCAGCGCCCAGAAGGTCTATGACCGCATCCACAGCCAGACCCGCGCAGGCTCCATCATCCTCTGCCACGACATCCACGAGACGACCATCGCCGCCATGCCCGCCACGCTGGATGACCTCACCGCCCGCGGCTACCGCTTTGCCACCGTCACCCAGTTGATCGCCTACAGCACCCCTCCCGAAGTCGTGGGCCCGCCCGCACCGAGCGCCGCCCCCGCTGCCACCACCCCGCCGGCTACTTCCCGGCCGGCTGCGCCTGCGTCTTCAAACACTCCCGCCGCCGGAGCGCAAAAAGAAGAGGTGAAGCGCGCGGAACCAGCGCGCCCCGCTACTCCTTAAACTCCTCCCGGTCCGGGATGCGTGTGAAGGCGATCTTCGTCCCCGAAAACGTCCGCACTGTGTCAGGCGTGAAGCCGATCACCACCGAGTCGCGCCCATGCCTTTGATTGATTTCGTCCAGCACGCGGCTCAGGTGCTCGCGCTGCTCCTTGGGCACCGCTTCACCCGATAAATCAAAAAGCTCGAGCTGCTGCGGCCGCGCCTCAGACACCAGGCCAAACAGCGTCACGGAAACTTTCTTCGCCCGCTGCCAGCGCGCCTGCTTCATCACCCGCTCCCACAGCTTCGCCAGCAGCCGCACCATCACGATGCTGTCGGACCCTTCTTCAAACTTTGCCTGCGCCTCGCAGCGCGGCCCGTCCTCCAGCCGCACGCTCAGGTGCAGGTGCGTGGCCCGGTACTTCATGCGGCGCAGCCGGCTCGCCGCCTTCAGCAGCAGCCGCCGCGCCACCACGCCCGCCGCTGGTGGCGTGCGCAGTTCCGGGGCCAGGACGTGACTATGGCCGATGGTCCGGTGCGCCGGCGGCACGTCATCCTCCGTCGCGCCGCCATGCAGGCCATGCCAGAAGCGGTCCCCGCACACGCCGCCCCAGGCCCGGTGCAGCGTTTCACGCTCCGCCGCCCAAAGCTCCGCCACCGTGCGGATGCCGCAGGCACGCAGGCGCGGCTCCATCCGCCGACCAATGCCACACAGATCCCGCAGTTCCAGCTCCAGCAGCCGCCCCGGCAGGTCCTGCTGCCGCAGCACCACCAGCCCGTTCGGCTTCTCCATGTCGCTGGCCACTTTCGCCAGGAAGCGGTTCGGCGCCAGACCGATGGAGCAGGTGATGCACTCCCCCACCCGCTCCCGCAGCCCCTCCTTGATACGCCGGGCCAGGTCCAGCGCCTCACTCAGATGCCGGCGCGGTGCGTCCAGCTTGCACGCCATCTCATCGATCGAGCAGATCACCTGCACCGGAAAATGCCGCTCCACCTCCTCAATGACCTTATGGTGAAATTCCACATACACATCGTGAGACGCCATCACCGTGATCAGTTCGGGGCAGCGCCGCCGTGCCTCGCCAATGTTCGTCCCCGTCTTGATCCCAAACTTCTTCGCCTCGTGGCTCGCGGCGATGGCGCAGGTCGTGTCCGAGTCCACCGGCACCACCGCGATGGGCCTCCCGCGCAGCTCCGGGCGGAGCTGCTGCTCCACGCTGGCGAAATAGCTGTTCAAATCGAGGAACAGCCAGTCCACGAGGTCTTGCGTATCGGCGGCAGGTTCAGAGGGCATGGGAGGTCTTATTATCTCAGAAAACAATACCTGTTCAATAGAACATTTCCCCGCACGAGAGGGCCCTCATTCGGGGCGCTGCCTTACACCGTTTTTACCAATCCAAAGTTGCCTCGTTTTATAATTTCCATAACAATGCAGTCATGCAGACCTCACCTGCTACATCTGCACTTTCCCCTTCTGATTTTCCCCCCATCCCCTGCCCCCTTCTGACCTCCGACGAATCCCTGTTTCACGCCTGCCTCGAAAACCTCACCGCCCAGCGCTGCCATATCCAATGCAAGCCGCGCCTCTCTGAAATCCTTCAGGATGAAAACGTGGCCGGTTTTCTCAAAATCTGCCAGCGTCACATCGACTTCCTCATCTACCGGAAAGAAGACTGGCTGCCGATGGTGGCCATTGAATTTGAAGACGACAGCCCTGGCAAGACCGGCCGCAAACTCCGCGACCGGCAGTTGGTGCACGACATCTTTCTGGCCCAGGGCATTCCCCTTCTGCAGGTGCACGCCAGGGACATCAATCAGATCGACACCCTCGTGCACAAGCTCACCGCCGCATGGCAGCAGCGGAACACCCACCTCGCCACCCTGCCCCCGCCAGCCCCCGAGCCACCTCCACCCCCGCCTCCCACCAAGCCCCTCACCACCCGCCTCCTCACCACCCCGCTCACCAAGGCGGCCTGCTCGGCGATTTCGTGAGGGGGGAACATCTCCCCGGCCCAAGCCCGGTGGGCTGTCACTATCGCAGCCATGGGTGCCAACCCACGGAACCCAACTCATCGAATCTCAAACTTCACCTCTCTCATCCCCGCCGCCTTGACCGGCGCCTCACGGTCCACCTCAAACGGTCCGTTCAGATTGTTCCCCGCCAGATCTTCCAGCAGCGGATCAATGACGATCACGCCCGGCCCCGGCGCCCATGCCTCGGCGGGGATGAAGTACCACGACCGCGCATCCACGCCCATCGCCACCGTGCCCGCGATTTCCGTTCCACCGCGTTTCACTTTCAATGCCGTGGCGAGCATGGCGGGATCCAGCGGTTCATCGAAAGTGATCTTTAGCGGATCACTCGTTCCCGCTTTCGGCACCCGGACCTGCCAGCGCTGCGGATCAGGACAGGAGTGGTCGGCGGCTCCGGCAGCCACCGTAAACACCGCCTCCTTTCCCAAAGCCACGCCTGCGGTCGAACGCCAGCTGGCGGCGATCTTCAGCGTGTGCTTCCTGCCCTCCTGCAAAACCAGCCCCTCGTCGGTGTTCAGATTGACCCCCGTCTTCTGCCGCCCGGGATGCAGCCACAGCGTCAGACGTTTGCCATCCGGCGACCACAGTTCTGTCTCGCGAAACGCGCCATTCACCACACTGCCATCCTCGCGCTGCAAAGTGATGCGCTCCAGAAACACCCCCTGCTCCATCGGCTCGCTGAAGTGCAGGTAGAGCTTCAGCGCATTCGCAGGCAGCACCGTGGGCGCGGGGGAGATGCTTACGGTCGGCACGGCGGCCTGCCGCAGCCGGAAGGTCAGCTTCCTCTCACTCCAGCTCCCGTCCGGTGATTTGACTTCCACACGATAGGATTCCCCCGCCACCAGCGGCAGCGCGGCGGTGAACAGGACGTTGTCGCCCGTCTTCACCACGCTGCCAAACAGCGGTTCGATCTCATCGCCACGAAACACGCGCATGTCACTGCCGCGGGCCTCGATGTGCCCGGGATCCTTCAGCCGCACCTCCGCGGCGCAGGCGAGGGAGGCCACGAGGCAGAAAGCCGTGAGCCAGCGCTTCACGGCAGCGCGGCCACTTCCAGGCTCAGGGTGCCCTCCGTATCACGCAGCACCACGGCTTCGCTGTCGCTCAGCTTGTCCACCTGCACCGCTCCGAACAGCGCATCCACGATCTCGATGCCCTCCGGGCCTTTCGGCTCTTTCTCATCACGGCGTGCGGCGTTTTCATTCGTCTTCTCCGGCGCGTTGGCGTCCAGGTAGTCCATGCTGATGCGCGCGCCCCACATCTTGCTGGGGCCAAAGGCATTCTGCTTGAAGCGCTGGGTATGCACCACCAGCCATTCCTTGCCGCTTTTGTCGGTGTAGTTGAAGAGATCCAGCGGGCGGTTGCCGCTGCCCAGCTCCACCATGCTCACGCCTTTCACCTGTGCGCCGCTCTGGATGTCATCCACCTTGAACTTCGCCACCGGCGTGCAGGCAAACGCGCCCACCACATACGTGCCTTCATTCGACTGATACGGGATGAAGCTCTGGATCGGGGCCTTCGTCTCCCATTTGCGATGCGCCACATGGTAGGTCTCCGCGCTGAAGACATTGGCCGTGGCACCATTTTTCAGCGGCACGGGAATGGTGAAGATGCGGGAGGCAAACTCCTCATTGCAGGTGCCCGTGGCAAACACGCGGTCCTTGTCGAAGGCCACGTCCGTGATGTTGGTCACCTTGCTGGCCGTGCCACCCGGCAGCGTGATGCGCACCCAGGACAGCGGTTCCAGATTCAGCGGCGCCACCTTGCCGTCAGAGCCCACGCTGACAATCAGCACCGCGTTGTCCGGCCGGCGCTGCACGCCGAGATAGATGCGCCCGCTGGCCGGGTTCACCGCCAGGTCCTTGACCGTGATGTCCTCCTTTTTCGCCCCGAGTCCGGCGGCAATCTGCGCGCCGATGTCCGCCACCGGCTTCGCCAGCTTTTCCTTTTTCGGCCCCACGTCCCCCGTCTGAATGGCCACCACGCTCGCCGTGCCCGGCTCCGCCACCAGCAGCACCCCCTCCGGCCCAAAGCTGAGCGAACTGAGCGACTGAACCTTCAGTCCGCCCTTTTGCGGCGATTCAAGCAGCGCCGCAGGGGCGCCGAGCGTGGAGGCGAGGAGGAGGGAGAGGCAGAGTGCTTTCATGGTCGGGTGGATGGGTGGAGACGTATGGTACGTAAACCGGCCGCCAGATGTCACGAACAAAAGGAAGGGCATTGCCCCCGGCTCCCGCATCCCTTACACTCTTCTCACGCCGGCTTTGCACTCTGACAACTTCCACACCCGCGTCTGCCTCGCCCCATCCGATTTCATTTCGGGGAGGGACCGCGACCCAATGAAATGTGAAATCGAAGTTCACACCGAGTTCATCGTCTGAAGCTTGATCTTTCCCTGAAAACAGCGACCCAGGTTCCCTGCACGCATGAAAAAAAAGACCCCTGAAGAGCGCAAGCCGACAAAACCCTCCTTGTCGCGCTGGCAGTCTTTCAAGCGGCTCTTCGTCATCTTCCTCATGGGCGGCTCCCTGCTTTGCACTCTCACGGCGGCGGTGGTCATCGGCATCTACAGCCACCTGGCCAAAGCCTATGACCTCACCAAGCTCGGGCAGATGCCAGAGCGCACCATCGTCATGGACTACAAGGGCGAAGTCCTCGGCCGCATGCACGGGGAGAACCGCATCATCGTGCCGCTCAGCGAGGTTTCGCCCTGGTTTGTGAAGGCGCTGCTGGCACGTGAGGACTCCCGTTTCTACAAGCACAGCGGCGTGGACTACGTCGGCGTGCTGCGCGCCATGCTGCGCAATCTCAAGGACATGCGCGTGGTGCAGGGCGCCAGCACGCTGACCATGCAGCTCGCGCGCAACAGCTTCCCGGACCTGGATGACCGCAGCATCCACCGCAAGCTGGTGGAGATGATGCTGGCGCGCCGCATTGAAAAGGCCTGCACCAAGGACCAGATCATCGAGCACTACGTGAACCGCATCTTCTACGGCCCCGGCATCTACGGAGTGCAGCGCGCCAGTCAGGTTTACTTTGGCAAGCACGCCAGCCAGCTCACCCTGAGCGAGGCGGCCATGATCGCCGGCATCATCCGCAGTCCGGCACGCTTCTCGCCGTTCCGCAACTACGAAGGCGCCATCAAGGAGCGCGACACCGTGCTCAAGCGCATGCTGGAGACGAAAGTCATCACCCCGGAGGAGGAAATCGCCGCACGCTATGCAGACATCGCCCTGCACGCGCAGCCGATCTTCCAAAGCCAGGGCGGCTACGCCCTCGACACCGTGCGGCGTGATCTGGATTTGATTCTGGAGCAGCAGGAGATCGAAGACGGCGGGCTGCAGGTCTTCACCACGCTGAACAAGGATCTGCAGGACGCCGCCGAAGCCGCCGTGGAAAAGCGCCTGGCCGCCATCGAAAAGCAGCATGGCTACGCCCATCCGAAGAAAGCGGACTTCGACAAAACGTGGGACGGCGCGCAGGAGGTGGCCTCCACCCCCTACCTGCAGGCGGCCCTGATGATGCAGGACAACAACACCGGCGGCATCCTGGCCCTGGTGGGCGGGCGCGACTACCGCCACAGCAAGTACAACCGCGCCACGCAGGGAGAGCGGCAGATCGGTTCCACCGTGAAGCCTTTCGTGTATGCCGCCGGCATCGCCTCCGGCTTCATGCCCGGCACGCTCATCAATGACGCGCCGATCCAGCCCGGTGAAATCGAAGGCGCTGATCCGAACTGGAGTCCGCAGAACTCCGACGGCAAATTCCTCGGCCCCACCACGCTGACGGACGGCATCGTGAAAAGCCGCAACACCATGACCCTCCGACTTGGCAACTACGCCGGTCTGGACCGGGTGATCGAGCTGCTGACCAATGCCGGCTTCAACAAGCCCGCCGAACGCACCCCGCAGATCTTCATCGGCAACATCGGCGGCAATCCGCGCCAGCTCACCAGCGCCATCAGCGTCTTTCCCAATCAAGGCCTGCGCCGCCGTCCCTTCCTCATCGACCGCATCATCGACAAGGCCGGCAACATCATCTACCAGACGCCCGTGCTCGAGTCCGAGGTCATGACCCCCAGCGTGGCCTTCCTCATGCGCAACATCCTCTCCCAGGTGCTGGAGCGCGGCACCGCCGCCTCATTGCGCCATGAATACGGCTTCAAAGAACCCGGTGGTGGCAAAACCGGCACCACCAATGACTACAAGGACGCCTGGTTCGCCGGCTACACCGACCGCGTGAGCTGCGGCATCTGGGTGGGGCTGGACAAACCTCAGACCATTGTCGAAGGCGGCTACGGCGGCACGCTGGCGCTTCCCATCTGGGCCGATGTGATGAAGAAAGCCGTCGCCCTCGGCTACAAAGCCGAAGTCCCCAAGGCCTCTCTGCCGCTTTCACGCGTCTCCCTCTGCCGCGTCACCAGCCAGCTCGCCACGGACGGCTGTGCACAGGCCGGAACCGCCTATGAAGAGTCCCTGCCCTACGATCTGGTGCCCCAAAACTTCTGCGCAGAGCATCAAGGCTACAGAGCTCCTCCTCCCCAGGTGCAGCACCACCATCAAGGCCGCGGCCTCTTTGACCGCATCCGCAGCTGGTTCCGCTGAGGCAGAAAGACGGGTTCAATACCCCAGCCACGGCCCAAGCCACTTCTCCGCTTCCTCGATCGTCATGCCTTTGCGCCTGGCATAGTCCTCCACCTGGTCGCGTCCGAGGACGCTGATCCCAAAATAATGCGACTCTGGATGCGAGAAGTACAGCCCGCTGACCGCGCTGCCCGGATGCATGGCCATGCTTTCCGTCAGCTCCACGCCAGTCTTGGCCGCCGAGTCGAGCAGCGTGAAGAGAATCGGTTTCTCCGTGTGGTCCGGCTGCGCGGGGTAACCCGGCGCGGGGCGGATGCCGCGGTACTTCTCCTTGATGAGCTCCTCCTTGCCCAGGTCTCCCGGTTTCTCATAGCCCCAGGCAAAACGCGCCTGCTGGTGCAGATACTCCGCAAAAGCTTCCGCCAGACGGTCCGCCACCGCCTTGGCAATGATCGCGCTGAAGGGATCGTGCGCCGCCTCAAACACTTTGGCGAACTCATCCGCACCGTGGATGCCGACGGTGAAGCCGCCGATGTAGTCGGCACGTCCGCTGTCCTTCGGCGCGATGTAGTCGCTCAGTGCGTAGTTTGGCGTGTCCTTCTTGATCACCTGCTGGCGCAGCGTGTGGAAGACCGTCTTCACCGCGCCGCGTGATTCGTCCGCATACACCTCGATGTCATCGCCCACGGCATTCGCCGGGAAGAAGCCGATGATGCCACGCGGGGTAAAACGGCTTTCTGCGATGACGCGGTCCAGCAGGTCGTTCGCGTCTTTATACAGCTTCAGCCCTTCCTGCTCAGCCTTGGCCTTCATCTCCACATCCTCATGCGCGGAGGAGAAGCGCTGATCCGCGGCGATCCAGCGGCCCCGCAGCTCCCAGGAGTGGAAGAACGGCGACCAGTCAATGAAGTCCCGCAGCGTGACCACAAGCTCCGGTCCTTCATACACCTTCGTGCCCAGGAACGTCGGCGTGGCGATCTCCTGCGTGGCCCAGTCGCACTTGAATCCTTTCTCGCGGGATTCGGCGATGCTCAGCAGCGCCCGGTCCTTCTTTTTTCCATACTCCTCGCGCAGGCGGGCATGGCGCTCTTCGTTCTGCTTCACGAACGCCTCGTTCTGCTCCTGGCTGAGCAGGGCCGTCGTCACCGGCACGCTGCGGGAGGCGTCCAGCACATGCACAACGCTGCCGCTGTACTTCGGCGCGATCTTGATGGCTGTATGCGCAGGGCTGGTGGTGGCGCCGCCAATGAGCAGCGGCTGCTTGAAGCCGCGCCGCTCCATCTCGCTGGCCACATGCGCCATCTCATCCAGCGATGGGGTGATCAGACCGCTGAGGCCTATCACATCCGCGCCGACTTCCAGGGCCTTTTCCAAAATCTTGTCGCAGGGCACCATGACGCCCATGTCCGTGACCTCGAAGCCGTTGCAGGCCAGCACGATGCCCACGATGTTCTTGCCGATGTCATGCACGTCCCCCTTCACGGTGGCGAGCACCACCTTGCCGGCGCTGCGCTGGTTCGGGTTCGCGGCCTTTTCGGCTTCCATGAAGGGCTGCAGGTACGCCACGCTCTGCTTCATCACGCGCGCGCTTTTCACCACCTGCGGCAGGAACATTTTTCCGGCGCCAAACAGGTCGCCCACCACGCTCATGCCGTCCATCAGGGGGCCTTCGATGACAGAGAGCGGCTTGCCCAGCTTGGCGAAGACCTCGGCGGTGTCCTCGTTGATGAAGTCGGTGATGCCTTTGAGCAGCGCATGCTCCAGGCGTTTCTCCACAGGGGCCTGACGCCAGCTCATGTCGATCTCCGCCTTCTTCGCGCCGCCGGCCTGGCCTTTGAACTGCTCGGCGTAATCGACCAGGATCTCCGTGGCGTCGGGACGACGGTTGAGGATCACGTCCTCCACCTTCTCCAGCATTTCCTTGGGGATCTCCTCGTACACTTCCAGCATGCCCGCATTCACGATGCCCATGTCCATGCCCGCCTTGATGGCGTGGTAGAGAAACACGCTGTGCATGGCCTCGCGCACCTTGTTGTTGCCGCGGAAGCTGAAGCTCACATTGCTCACGCCACCGCTCACCTTGGCATGCGGCAGGTTTTCCTTGATCCAGCGCGTGGCATTGATGAAGTCGAGCGCGTAGTTGTTGTGCTCTTCGATGCCCGTGGCCACCGTCAGGATGTTCGGGTCAAAGATGATGTCCTCCGGCGGAAAGCCCACTTCATCCACCAGGATGCGGTAGGCACGTTCGCAGATCCGGATCTTGTCGGCATAGGTCGCGGCCTGGCCCTGCTCGTCAAAGGCCATCACCACGGTGGCAGCGCCGTACTGCTTGATCTTGCGGGCGTATTCCCGGAACTTGTCCTCGCCTTCCTTGAGCGAGATGGAGTTCACGATGCCCTTGCCCTGCAGGCACTTCAGGCCGGCCTCAATGATCTCCCATTTGGAGGAGTCCACCATGATCGGCACCTTGTTCACTTCCGGCTCCGTCTGCAGCAGGATGAGAAACTTCGTCATCGTGGGCACGCCGTCGATCAGGCCTTCGTCCATGCAGACGTCGATCACATTGGCGCCGCTCTCCACCTGCTGGCGGGCGATGGCCACGCCTTCCTCCAGCTTGCCCTCCTTGATGAGCTTGGCAAACTTCGGCGAGCCCGCCACGTTCGTGCGCTCGCCGATCATCAGATAGGGAGGCCGCTCCTCCGGTGTGGAATTCTTCAGCACAAACGGCTGCGAGCCGCTGAGGCGCATGGTGTGCGGATCTTCCGGCACCTGGCGCGGCGGCAGATTCTCCACCGCCTTCGCGATCGCGGCAATGTGCTCCGGCGTGTTGCCGCAGCAGCCACCCATGATGTTCACGAATCCGCTGCCCCCGAAATCCTTGGCAAACTCCGCCATGTCCGGCGGCAGCAGGTCAAAGCCCGTGGGTGCCAGCGGGTTCGGCATGCCGGCATTCGGATACGCAGAGACAAAGCAGTCCGCCTTCGAGGAAAGCTCCTCCAGGAAGGGACGCATCTTGTCCGGCCCGAGCGAGCAGTTCAGCCCGATGGACAGCGGCTTCACATGCCGCATGGCATTCAGATAAGCCTCCGTCACCTGCCCCGAAATCATCGTCTCGCCGCCCGGGCCGACGGCTGCGCTGATCTGCACCGGCAGCTCCACCTTGTCCTCCTCAAACACTTCACGGATGGCCACCAGGGCCGTCTTGGCATTGAGCGAGTCGAAAATCGTCTCCACCAGCAGCGTGTCCACCCCGCCGGCAATCAGCGCCCGCACCTGGTGCTTGTACGCCTCCTTCACCTGGTCAAAGGTCACATAGCGGAAGCTCAGGTCGGAGAGGTCCGGGAACTGCGACAGCGAAACCGTCAGCGGCCCGATGGCCCCGGCCACGTAACGTTTCCGCCCGGTCTTTTCGCCCACGATGTCCGCCCATTTGCGGCATTGCTGCGCGGACTCAAAATTGATCTCCCAGGCCAGGTCATTGAGGAACTTGTCCTCCAAGACCGTCTGGAAAAACGCCGGATCCTTCCGCTGCCCCGCCGGCACCTCCTTGAAAAACTCCGCCTGCGCGATGCTGGTGCCGCTGAAAGTGTTCGTCTCAATGATGTCCGCCCCGGCTTCCAGGAACCGGCGGTGGATGTCCTCAATGACATCAGGCCGGGTCAGGGAAAGGATGTCGCCGTTGTTCAGCAGATCCTTCTCATTGGCCAGAAAGCGCTGGCCCCGCGCATCCGCCTCCTTCAGCCCATAGCCGCGAATGGTCGTCCCCATGGCCCCGTCGATCACCAGGATTCGCTGGCGCATGGCGGCTTCGAGTTCAGGGCGGACATTGGGGCGTGCAGGCATGGCGGAAACTAGCGTCTGAGATGGAAGGGTCAACCTCATATCAACGCATCATGATGTGAACATGCGACATTTTTTCTAATTTACAGGACAATTATCCGTTATATCGGCACTCATGCCCGCCAAACCCAAATCCGCCTCTCCCCCTGTCGAGTCCAGCCCCGAGGCCATCAATGAGAATCTGGGCAAACGGGTCAAAAAACTCCGCAGCGACCGCGGCTGGTCCCTTGAAGAGCTGTCCACCACCAGCGGCGTCAGCCGCTCCATGCTCAGCGAAATCGAGCGCGAAAAGGCCAACCCCACTCTCACCGTCACCTTCCGAATCGCCCGCGCCTTTGGCCTGACCTTGCAGGAGCTCATCGAAAGCGCCGAGGCCAGTGCCTCCAAAATCCAGGTCATCCGCGCCAATGACCGCGCCCAAGTCTATCGCAGCGACAAGCAGTGCGAGATCCGCACCCTCTCCCCCATCAACCTGGAGAAGGACGTGGAATTCTACGAAATGACCCTGCGCCCCGGCGGCACCCTCCGCAGCCAGCCCCACTTTGAAGGCACGCGTGAATTCCTCACCGTGGAGGAAGGCAGCGTCCGCATCGAGTCCGACCAGAACAGCGAAGAGCTCGCCAAAGGAGACTCCGGCACCTACCGCGCCGACGTCCCCCACGCCATCGTCAACACCGGCAAGGGCGATGCGCTGGTGTTCCTGGTGGTGATTTACCGATAGGCCCCATTTCCCAACCCAACCATGAAATCAGCCACCACCCTCGTCCTCCTCGCTTTCGCGGGAGTCCTGCACGCCCAGATGCCTCAGGCGCTCGTCACTGCGGAGCGCACCAAAATTCTCGAAGGCGTCAAATCGGTGCCTAAAGCGGGTGCACCAGGACCCATTGGAATTTGGGGCAACATTGCGTTCCCGATTCTCTCAGCACCCGACAAGGACGGTGTGGAGATCGCCGTGGCAGCGGCGGCGGGCTACGGCAAAGGGCGCATCATCCTCTTTGGGCATAACAGCTATCTCGCAGGCAATGAGGGCGGGGATCACGCGAAGCTGATCGACAACTGCGTGAAGTGGGCGGGCAACAAGGAGAAGCCACGCGTGGGCGTCAAAGGAGTGAACAAGCTGAACGGCATCAAGGCGGAGACGTTTAACACCGTCGATAAAAAAAGCCTCAAAGAGTACGACGTCGTCATTGTGAACATGCAGGGCATCATCAGCGCCGAAGAAGGCGCGGCGGTGGCGGAGTATGTCAAAGGTGGCGGTGGATTCATCGGCGGCATGACGGGCTGGGCCTTCAGCCAGACCAGCGGGGGCAAGGACCTGGCGGTTTCCCACGGACTCAATCAGGCCCTGATGCCCGCAGGAATCGCCATTACCGACATGAGCGCCTTTGACCAACTGCGAAGCTTTGAGGCACGCACCGAACTGCCGCAGATGATGAACGCCTCGGAAGCCATCAGCGCCATCAAAAAGCAGCGCGACGGCGGCCCCGCGCTGACAGCGGAGCAGATGAAGCAGGGCACGAATGCCATCCAGATCGCCATGGCGGCGCAGCCCCCTGACCGCAGCAATTTGAAAGCCGCGGTGATCGCTGCTCTGGGCAATGCCGGTGCGGATGCCGCCGTGCCGACTGAGAAGGCACCGCTGACCGCCGAAAAGCATGCGGCTCAGCGTCTGCGTCTGGGCATGGAGACACGCGTGCTGCGGCTTGCCGCTGGTGAAGGCGTGGCCGCACATCCCGCGCATGAGACTTTCCCCGGCAAGGTGCCCTCGGACGCGCCAAGGGTCTCAGGAGAAGTGAAAGTGACTCCGAGCACTCCCGGCTGGACGAGCACCGGCCTCTATGCGGCTGCAGGAGACACCATCACCGTCACCCTGCCGGAAAAACTCGCGGACAAAGGCTATGCCGTGCGCATCGGCTGCCACAGCGACACCTTGTACCATCTCGACAAATGGGAACGCGCGCCAGACATCACCCGCAGCGTCTCCCTGGGCACCGCCACCACGAAAACGGCCAGCGCCTTTGGCGGTCTCATTTACATTGAGGTTCCGGGACGCGCCAAGGCTGACGAACCCTTCACCGCTGTGATCCAAAACGCCGTGCCCGCGCCCCTCTTCGTCCTCGGCCAGGATGACGACGCCAAATGGAATGAAATCAAGAAACGCCCCGCCCCCTGGGCGGAGCTGGCCTGCGACAAGCTCATCCTAAGCTGCCCCACCGAGGTGGCACGTGCCATCACCAATCCCACCCAGCTCATGGAGTTCTGGAAGAAGGTCGTGGAGGCGCAGGACGACATCACCAATCAAGCCGCTGAACGCACGCGGCCCGAGCGCATCGTGGCGGACGTGCAGATCAGCGCCGGCTACATGCACAGCGGCTACCCCATCATGATCCCCACCAGCGCAGCGCCGGAGATGACGACCTTTGGCAAACTGAAATTCCCCGGCTGGGGCTTTTACCATGAGATCGGCCACAACCATCAACGCGGTGACTTCACCTTTGACGGCACAGGAGAAGTGACCAACAACGTCATCGGCATGTACTGCTATGAGGCCGTCTTGAAAAAGGACTGGCTCATCGGTCATGGTGCCATATCCGAAGACGCCCGCAAAGAGCATACCCAAAAGATCAAGAAGGCCTCCAACAAGTGGCAGGTGTGGAAGAGCGAGCCGTTCACCGCGCTGACCACCTACATCCAGCTCATCCAGGAGTTCGGCTGGGAGAGCTGGCGCAAGTACCTCTACAGCTTTGACGATCCCAAATTCGGTCCGGCACCGAAAGGCGATGACGAACGCCGCGACCAGTTCCTCATCCGCTATTCCAAGATCACCAACAAAAACCTCGCCCCCTTCTTTGAGGCCTGGGGCATTCCCGTCAGTTCGGCCGCGAAGGCAGAGGTGAGCAAGATGGAGACCTGGATGCCGAAGGGGATGTGAAGTGAAATGACGAATGTCGAATGCAGAATGATCGGAATCACTTCCCCAGCGACGCACACACAATCTCCTCGTCATTGCGCATGAAGACACACTTGTCGGCGAAAGCCGGGTGCGACCACACCACCGCACGGCGTGGGTCGGTGGTGGTGGGTTTCAGCAGCTTGGCGCGGCTGATTTCCTCGTAACCTTTGGGTGAGAGCCGGGCGATGATGAGGTCGCCTTGTTCGTTGGCGAGGAAGAAGCGGTTTTCGTGCTTGATGATGAAGGCGTTTGCCCAGCGGACAAGCGGGCCGCCGGTGGTGGCGGCCATGGTTTCCCATACGCGCTCGCCGGTTTCCAGCTTCAGGCAGCGGAGCTGGCCGTAGCTGCACACGCCGTAGATGTGACCGTCTTCAATGAAAGGCGTGCTGATGAGGCTGTGCAAGGTGTCCGTGTTCTTCTCACTGAAGCTTTTGCCCTCCCACAGCAGTGTGGCTTCTGGCTTGGTGGCATCCAGCTTGAAGCATTTCGAACTGGTGTAAAAGGAGCTGAAGAAAAGCAGATCACCCGACTGCCGCGGCGTGGCGACCGTGAGGCCAAAGCGCACGTCCCAGGGATAGGACCAGAAGACTTTGCCGGTGGCAGGGTCCAGCGAGTTCACCGCCTGCGGATGCCAGAGGATGAGCTGCTTCGTGCCGCCGGCCTCGATCATCGTCGGCGCGCCATAGCCAGGCTCGCGCGCATCGAGTGCGCGCCAGATTTCTTTGCCGCTGTCCTTGTCAAAGGCAACCGCGACGCTGCCCGGCCCGCCGCAGAGACAGATGAGGCGCTGGCCATCCAGCAACGGATGGCCGGCGAAGCCCCACATCGGAGTCTTGGCGCCGAATTCGGATTTGAAATCATGTGCCCAGCGGACCTTGCCACTGGCAGCATCCAGGCAGAGCAGGTTTCCTTCCGCGCCCAGCGTCCACACTTTGCCCTCGCTCACCAGCGGCGTGCAGCGCGGGCCGGTGGAGTAGCTCATGGTGTAGGTGCAGTCATAGCGGTGCTCCCAGATGACTGCGCCCGACTTCGCATCCAGACACAGCACACGCTCGGTGCCAGGAATGACGCCCCGTGCGAAGGCGTTGCCCGGCACGCTGTTTTTGTCAGCCACCTGCCGGTCCATCAGATACACCCTGCCGTTCGCCACCGCCGGCCCCGTGTAGCCACCGCCGATTTTCACCCGCCACAGCACTTTGGGGCCGCCTTCGGGAAATGTGTCCACGATTCCAGGCTCACGCCACACGGCATCCCGCTGCGGGCCGAGCCACTGCGGCCAGTCATCCGCATGCAGGAGCGTGGGCAGCAGTGCCAGAAAGAGAAATGACGTGCGCATGGACAAACAAACTCACCACCATGAATCATGTTGCAGAGAATCTGGCCTCCCGCACGTTTGCCCCATCATGATGAACCTGCCCGACTCCCGCCGCCTGCACAGTCTCGTCACGGCCACTCACACGCCCTTTCATGCCGATGGCTCGCTCAATCTCAAAGGCGTGGACAAGCAGATGGAGTTCCTGCTGACCAAGGGAGTGAACACGGTTTTCATCGGCGGGAGCACCGGAGAGAGCCACTCCCTCACCTATGAAGAGCGCCACCTCCTGGCCAAAGGCTGGATGGCCGCCACCAGAGGCACCGCCATGCGTGTGGTGGTGCACGTGGGGGCAAACTGTGTCGCGGATGCCAGGGCGCTGGCGGAGCAGGCCGAGGATCTAGGCGCGGCCGCCATCGCGGCGCTCGCACCGATGTACTTCAAGCCCAAAAACGTCGAGGTGCTGGTGGAGACCATGGCGCAGATCGCCGCAGCAGCTCCGGAGACGCCTTTCTATTACTACGACATCCCGTCCATGACCGGCGTGAATCTCTCCGTGCCGGACTTCCTGCAGCAGGCCGGCAAACGCATCCCCAGTCTCGCCGGCGTTAAATTCACCAATCCCGATCTCATGGCCTATCAGTACTGCCTGCGTGCCGATGGCGGCGCATGGGATGTCCCCTTCGGCTGCGATGAGCACATGCTCGGCGCACTGGCGATGGGCGCCAGGGGCGCGGTCGGCAGCGGCTTCAACTTTGCCGCCCCCATTTACCTGCGCCTGCTCGCCGCATTTGCGCAGAATGATTTCACCGCCGCTCGTCAGGAGCAGTTTCGCGGCGTGCAGATCATCAGCACTCTTGTGCGCTACGGTTACGTTGGTGCGGCGAAGGCTGTGATGGCGATGCTCGGAGTCGATGTGGGTCCGGCCCGCCTGCCCAACTCCACGCTCACTCCCGCGCAGAAGGACCGCCTGCACGGCGAGCTCGAAGCCATGGGCTTCTTTGAGTGGGTGAAATAAACGCCGGTCAGCGGGTCACCTGCAGCAGCGGCGTGGGCAGGTGCTCGCTGGTGAGCCAGAGCGTGCGGCTGTCACTGTCATAACAGACGGCCTCCGTCTGCCTCAGCAGTTCGGGCTCAATGCGCACCGGCGCCCGCTTCAGGGCCGCAGCGAGGGATGTGTCCGGCGGCAGCAGCCATTCGTACAGGCTGCTGTAGGTGGCCACCACCATGCGGGAGCCATCCGGGGCAAAGCAGGCGGCCGTGGTCATGCAGTTGTCATGCGGGCGTTTGCCCACGCGGATCAGCGTGGGGAAGGTCAGGTTCGTCACCTTTTCCAGCACCATGCTCACGTTTGGCTGCAGCGGCTGGGGAAAGGCATACAGGGCGCTCCTGCCGTCCTCGCTCTTGGTCAGGATGTACAGGCGCCGGGTCAGCGGATGCACCAGCAGGCTCTCTGCATTGTGGCTGCCGTCAGGATAATTGGCACGCCAGAGCTGCGGCGCGCCGGTCTCCGTCTCCTCCACGGCCTTGCCCGGCGCATTCACTCCGGGCTCGGGGATTTGATAGACCTGAATCGAGGTGCGGATAAAAAGATTGTCGCCGATGTCACCGATGAAGAGCATTGGAGCTCCCTTTTCATCCTTGCCGGAGGCGATGTCCTCCCAGTCAAAATTAGCCGCGTCACGCAGGCGTACCTTGGCACGGGTTTTGCCACTGCGATCAATGGCAAAGATGCAGGGCTCACCGCCGGAATCGTTCACGGTCCAGAAGATGGAGGGATCACGCCCGCTCAATGCCAGGCCGGAGCTCTCCTTGATGCGCTTGTCCTCCAGGATCGCGACCTTCTTGCTAATGCTGGGCGCCGGTTTTTCCGGCCAGACAGCCGCGCTCTGCCCAAAGCAGGCGGAAGCCGCGGCAAGCGCACACGCAAACTGGAGCAGAGCCGTTTTCATGACTCATCACCCCAGCGGCGTGGCTGGTCCTGGCAGCATGCGGTTGTAATGAAACTGCACGCGGCCCTGAAACCAGCGCCAGGTCTGGCCGGGCCGGCCATGCTCCAGCAGAAAATGCGGGCAGTCCTTGTGCAGGGGGCTGACGCCAACACGCGGCCAGTGATAATGCGGCACCACATGATCCAGGGGAATATCATACGCACGCATCAGATACGCCGCGAGCCGCGCGGTACGATCAATCGTGAGAGCGAGGTCGTTGCCCTGGTGCTCGCACATTTCAATGCCGATGCTGTAGTTGTTGCCCGGACCGTCGAAGTCGGCGTGCTCCCCCTGCTCGCGGCAGGGCAGGTGCTGGATGGCCACGTCATCCTGCACGGTGAAGTGCCAGGTGAGAAAGCCGATGCGGTTTCCTCCCCGCCGCTTCGGCGCGCGCAGGGCGCCCCGCTTCAGCGCCAGGGCGTGCTGGTAGGCGTTTCCGGTGTAGTTCTGCGTGCTGTGAATGGTGATGTAGCGCGGGTGCATGGGCCGGTAGTAGCGGCGGCCCACCGTGCCGGCGGGAATGATGTCGAGCTTGATGTGCGCCTCGGCCAGGAGCTGGTCCGGCGTCACCGGCCCGAGGGCGGCATCATGATACCGTGACTCCCAGCGCGCCACGCGTGAGCCGTCATAGGTGGCGCAGGCCACGACGATGCAGGCAAGGATCACTGGTAGGAGAAGTGCGGCGTTTCTGCGCATGCGATTGTTTAAAGGCCAATGGTCAAAATTCAATGCGCTTGTTCAGGCATCTTCATGCACAACGTACCTGCCTGATACTCCGGCCTCATTAAAGTTCCGCGCCATGGCTGAGATAGATGAAAGAACCGTCATCCCTGCTGCGGCATGATTCCTGTGATTTCGGGATTGTCATCCTCGTCCACGTCATTCAACATCCGCGCTTCTCATGAGCACCCCTGCCACTGCCACCTACAATCCCGACCTCCCCTGGTACAAGCAGCTTTCCGCCTACCACTGGTTTGTTTTCTTTGTCGCATCCGCTGCCTGGTGCTTTGACTGCCTGGATCAGCAGCTCTTCATCCTGGCGCGTGACAATGCGGTCAAAGCCCTCGCTCCCACCATGACAGCCCTGGAGCAGGGCAAGATGAGCGGCTGGGCCATGAGTGTGTTCGTCGCAGGCTGGGCCACCGGCGGTCTGTTTTTCGGCGCCATTGGCGACCGCATCGGCCGTGCCAAGACGCTGGCGCTGACAGTGCTCATCTACTCACTGTTCACCGGTCTGTCCTCGTTCGCGACTGACATGACCCAGTTCATGGTTTATCGTGCGCTCACCGGTCTGGGTGTGGGCGGGGTGTTTGGCCTGGCGGTCGCTCTGGTGGCGGATGCGCTTCCGGAGTTTGCCCGGCCAAAGGCGCTGGGCCTGCTGCAGGCGCTCTCCGCCGTGGGCAATGTGACCGCCGGTCTGTGCGCGATGGCGCTGGCCGGCACCGATCCCATGGTCTCATGGAAATATCTCTTCTGGATTGGCTCCGTTCCCGCCTTCCTCTGCATCTTCATCATGCTGCGTTTGAAGGAGCCGGAAAAGTGGGTCGCCGCCAAGGCTGCCAGCAAGGAAGTCGGTGGCAAGGCCATGGGCTCCTACATGAGCCTGTTTGGCGAGAAGCGCTGGCGCAGCTCCGCGCTGCTGGGCATGCTGCTCTGCGTGGCCGCCGTGGTCGGACTCTGGGGTGTCGGCTTCTTCAGCAACAAGCTGGTGGCTCCGGCCATCGCGAATGCCCTGGCCGCTGAAAAGCTCAGCCCTGAGGAGATCGCCAAAGGCAAGCAATGGTGGGCGGCAGCGAACCTCATCGTGATGAACCTCGGCGCCTTCTGCGGCATGACCGCCTTCAGCAAGGGGGCGCACCGCTTCGGCCGCAAGCCGGTCTTCGCCACCGCCTTCATCGCCGCCTTTGTCTCCACCATCTACTTCTACCAGAACTTCAACACGCGTGACGACATCTGGATGAGCTTCGTCATGGGCTTCTGCCAGCTCGCCCTGTTTGCCGGATTTGCCATTTATCTGCCAGAGCTCTTCCCCACGCGCCTGCGCAGCACCGGGGTGAGCTTCTGCTACAACGTCGGCCGTTTCATCGCCGCCAGCGGGCCGCTGACGCTGGGACAATTGCAGGCCAGTCTGGGCGCCAAGGCCGTCGCCGCCCTGCCTGCGGGTGCCACGGACGCTGCCAAGGCCGCCGCCGAACTCGTGGCCTTCCGCAATGCCGCCTGCTACCTCAGCGGCGTGTTTCTCCTGGGCCTGGTGGCATTGATGTTCCTGCCGGAAACCAAGGGCCGCCCAATGCCGGAAGACTGATCCTGCCATGACCGCCGCCGAACTCAAAACCGCCACGCAGGCCGCCGCGGAGGCCGTCTCGCCGGAAGCACTCGCCCTCTGGCATGCAAAGCAGGGCCATTGGGATGCCGCGCACAACATCGCCCAGGACATCCATACCAAGATGGGTTCGTGGATTCATGCGCTGCTCCATGTGATCGAAGGCGACCAGTGGAACGCGGACTACTGGTTTTCCAAAGCCGGCAGGCCCTCGCACGGGCCGAAGGAGATCGACAAACTTTGGGACGAAATCGCCGGTGTTGTGCTGACCTGACGCGAATTTTCCGCCGCGATTGACAATCTGCCGGTTGCCAAACTGCGGATGCAGAATGCATGAATGACAGGTGAATCGTGATCTCATCATTCTTTTTCTCTCGCGCGCCACGCGGCTGCATGCCTTTGGAATGACCTCGGTCATCCTCGCCCTGCATCTGGCGCGGCGCGGACTGAGCGCCGCGGATGTGGGGCTGCTTTTCACTCTCGCTCTGCTCACCGATGCGACGCTGACCCTGGCGCTGTCCACACGCGCAGACGCCTGGGGCAGGCGCCGCACCCTGGTGCTGAGCGGCTTCCTTATGGCGCTGGCCGGCGTGATGCTGGTGGTGGGCGAGTCCTGGTGGGTGGTCTTTGCGGGCATCACCATTGGCGTGATCAGCCCTGGAGGAAATGAAGTGGGACCGTTTCTCGCCATCGAACAGGCCTGTCTGGCGCAAAGGTCCACAGCCCAGCGACGCACCAAACTGGTCGCCTGGTACAATGTCACGGGATTTGCGGCGACTGCCGTTGGGGCATTGAGTGCGGGAGCATGGCTGGAAGCTGCCGGCAGCAAGGAAGGCGCCAGCCTCGTGTTGTGGGCCTATGCAGCAAGCGGAGGGGCCGTGATGATGCAGGCGATGCTGCTGACGCAAGAGGTGGAAACAGCGCCGGAAAAGAACGCCCCGAGGGCAAAGCCGCACTGGACGGGACTGAAGGATTCGCGCTCCAAAGTGGCGCGTCTTGGCGGCTTGTTTGCCCTGGATTCTTTTGCCGGAGGCTTTATTCCGCAGAGCCTGCTGGCCTACTGGTTTGCCAGCCGCTGGTCGCTTACGGAATGGGAGCTGGGGCAGGTGTTCTTCGCCACGAGCCTGCTCTCAGGCGTTTCGGGGCTCGTGGCAGCGCCGCTGTCCCAAAAGATCGGCATGGTCAACACCATGGTCTTCACGCATCTGCCCTCCAATGTGCTGCTGATGCTGGTTCCGGTGATGCCCTCGGCGGGTCTGGCCGTTGGTTGCCTCCTGCTGCGTCACTGCCTGTCGCAGATGGACGTTCCGGTCAGACAATCCTATGTGATGAGTCTTGTGAGGCCGGATGAACGTTCCGCAGCCAATGGCATCATTGCCACGGTGCGCTCATTGAGTGCCGCGCTTTCACCCATGCTCGCCGGCAGCCTGCTTTCACCATCGGCATGGCTTTCGGGTCCTTTGTTGATCGCCGGCGGGTTGAAGAGCCTGTATGATGTACTGCTTTTCAGGGCCTTTGGCTCGATCCGCCCAGAGGAGGAGCGTTGATGATGAATCATTTCTGTCCGAAACGGCCAGACCGAGATCAATAAATATCCAGAGTGTATTTCCGATCACTCGGAGCCTCGGGAGCAGGTTGTCAAAATAAGCCGGATGCCTATAACGGCCGCGCTTATGCGCTTTCGACTCCGATCTCTGACCTGCCTGCTGCTTCTTTCCTGTGCGCAGCTTTTCGCAGCCACTCCGGAAAAAGAGAAAGCCACGAAGCCTGTCTCCGAAAGAACGAAGAAAAAGGAGAGCACCCAGTTGCCACCGGTCGTCGTCGAGGCTGCAGCAACCCGCAGTTACGTGGTGAAAGAGGCCCCGGGCGTGGCGCGGTCTGGCACCAAGGCATTCGACCTGCCCTTTTCCGTCCAAATGGTGCCCTCCCAAGTGATGCAGGACCAGGGAGATATTCAGGCGCAGGACGCGCTGCGCAACGTCAGCGGTTTCCATCAGAACAAGGGCGCCTCGTTTAACAGCGCCAACGACGGCGGCGTCCTCCGCGGTTTTCAGACCACGCAGATGTATTACAACGGCTTTCTGGTGGAAGGCATGTCCTCCGTCAACCTGCCCCAGTTGGAGCGGCTTGAGATTCTCAAGGGGCCGGCGTCGATGGAGTTTGGCGTGGTGCAGCCCGGCGGCCTTGTCAACATGGTGACGCGGCGCCCTTCGGCGGAGAGCCACACCCTGGTTGAGCAGTCATTCGGCAGCTATGAGAGCTATCGGGGGCATGTGGACAGCACCGGGGCTTTGAATTCGGACAAGACGCTGCTCTACCGCGTCAACGGCGGCTACCTCGATCAAAACTCGTTCCGTGAATATGTCTTCGAGAAGCGTTACTGGCTGGCGCCCACCATCACCTGGAGACCTTCGAGCAAGTTCTCGCTCACGCTCGACACCTCCTTCATGAAGAAGGAGAAGATGCTGGACGAAGGGGTGGCTTTCAGCGCCGCGGGCCAGCCCGTCGGCCCGATCAGCAGATTTCTCGGCGAACCGAACCTCCCGGGCCAGACTCAGCGCGACGCCTTTGCCGGACTGACGGCGGAATGGCGGCCTTCTGACAACCTCACGTTCCGCAGCTCGTTCATGTACCACCACTGGGACATCGACATGAATGCGGTGCGCCGCTCCGCCAACACCTCGCTGGCCGGCACGGTGGCGCGTCTGTACGACAACTCCGACTTCTCGGAGAACTCCTGGCAGTGGATGAACATGGGCATCGTGAAGTTCGATCTCGGCCCCACGCGTCACAAGCTGATGGCTGGCTATGACTACCGGGACCGCAAGCAGACCATCCGGCTCAACCGCGCCAACTACACCGCCGTGAACATCGTCAGCCCGGTCTATGGAGGGACGCTGCCGGCGACTTCGGACCTCAACTGGCAGGATGCGCGGCGCATCTGGTCGGGTGTTTACCTTCAGGATGAAATTTCCATGTTCAGCAAAGATCGGCTGAAGCTGCTGGTGGGCGGCAGGATGGACTATGTGCACAGCATCGACTACAGCCGCACCGGCACCCCGCAGACGCTCCAGCGCATTGACCGTGCCTACACGGGGAGGGCCGGGCTGCTCTATCAGCCTGTGCATGCGCTGGGCATCTACAGCAGTGTCAGCTCATCCTTCATTCCGAGCTCCACCTCCAGCCGCAACGTCAGCGGCGGTCTGCTGGATCCGGAGACCGGCATGCAGTATGAAGCCGGCCTCAAATGGCGCTCGCCAGCCGAGCGGGTGATGGCAACCATGGCCGTGTATCACCTCACCCGCGACAATGTCGCGATTGCTGATCCAGCGAATCCCGGCTTCTCCATCAACGGCGGTGTGCTGCGAAGCAGGGGTGTCGAATTTGATGTGTCCGGCCAGCTCACCAGCACTTTGCAGGTCATCGGCAACTACACCTACACTGAAACGCGCGTGATCAGGTCGGACACACTGCCTGTGGGGGCGCGGTTCATGAACGTACCCCGCAACAGCGGCAGCCTCTGGTTCAAGTACACGCACCAGGACGGCTGGCTGCGAGGCTTTGGAGTCGGCTTCGGCATTTTTGCCGCGAGCAACAAATCAGGCGACAACAACGACACCTTCAAACTGCCGGGATACACTCGTTTCGATGCGGCGCTGTTTTACCGCAAGGACTTTACCAGCGGACCGTTGAGCGCCGTGTATGCGAGGGTGAACTTCATGAATCTTTTTGACCGGAAATACTACGAGTCCTCCTTTGGCAACTCGCGTGCGTTTCCAGGCCAGCCGTTCACCGTTTACGCCACGCTCGGCTTTGAATTCTGATTTCATTCAACCACCCACCCACACGCTCATGAAAGTCGCAAACTACCCAGCATGGTCCGAAGCCGCCCCGCTCCCCACTCTCCGCGGAGGTTGCGCCGGCGCAGTGATTGACGAAAGACTGTATGTCCTCGGCGGCGGGCTTTCCGCCAAACGCCCCGTGGCCCACGTGGAGTCCTACGATCCTGCGACCAACCTGTGGCAGAAGCACCGCCCCATGCCGCAGCCGCGCAACAACGTTGTCGCCGCAGTGCTCGGCGGAAAAATCTATGCAGTCGCGGGCCTCGTGGCGCCTGCTGACAGCACCGAAGAGCAGCCGCTGGAGAACCTGCCGTCAGACCGCGTCGAAGTGTATGACACCCAGACAGACACCTGGGCAAGCTGTGCACCGCTGCCTGAAGCGCGTGTCAAACCGGGGCTTTGCGCGGTGAACGGACGCCTTTACGCCCTGGGCGGCCGCCACGGTGATGTGAACACCACATCCATCGTCTCTTACGATCCAGCGGCGGATGTCTGGACGAAGGTGGCCGACCTGCCTCTGGGAGTACGGCACGCGCCTGCCGCGCAAGCGGACGGCATGATTTATCTCACCGGCGGCTGGTCTCCGAACGGTGACAAGGGAGACATCCATGCCACGGTCTGGCGTTTTGATCCGGCTTCCAACGAGGTGACCGAGGTGGCAGCCATGCCGGAGCCGCGGGTGGCACACAGCCTGGTGGAAGTGGACGGGCAACTGCTCGCCCTTGGCGGTGTGACCGCGGACAAAAGCTTCCTGAAATCCGTCAGCCTGTATGATCCGACTATCGACCGCTGGACCACGCTGGACTTTGAGATGGACCCGCGCGGCATCTTTGCCGCAGGCCTCATCGGCAGGCAGGTCCATGTCGCCGGCGGCTGGATCAAGCTGTACAAAGAGCCGCACACTGCGGTGCAGACGCATGCGCTGTGACTAGCATGCGTCAGGCGCTGTCGAGGCTCGTCCAGTACGCGGCGATTGCCGTCGTGCTGGGCGGCTGCGGACGCGAGGAAGAAGTCTCTCCCGGGTCCGAGCATGTCGTGCTGCGGGAAAAGGTGGCCGGTGTCGATCCCATCCACATCGGCGGCCTGGCTTCGGGCATGGCCGCCGTGGCTTCAAACATCTATGAGCCGCTGTTTCAATATCACTACTTGAAGCGGCCGTATGCACTCGTGCCCTGCCTCGCCGCAGAGATGCCTCAATGGAGCGCCGACGGGCTGACGTGCCGCATCCGCCTGCGTGAAGATGCCAGGTTCCAGGACGATGCCTGCTTTCCAGGAGGCCATGGACGCGCCCTCGCGGCGGAGGATGTCATCTTCTCCTGGAAGCGAATTGCCGACCCCCGCAATGCCACCGCTTTTTGGGCGCATTTCGAACACCGGATTGCGGGGCTGGATGCGTACCGCCGTGCGCTGCGTGAGGGCCAGCCAGAACCGGCGGTGCCGGGCCTGCAGGCCGTGGACAATCACACGCTGGAGATACGCCTCACGCGCCCCTGGCCGCAGTTCGTCCACATTCTGGCACATCCGGCCGCCTCCGTGGTGCCTGCCGAGGCACTGCGCACCTACGGCGCGGATTTCCTGCGGCATCCTGTGGGCACCGGCCCTTTTCGTCTGCACTCATGGCTGCCGGGAACAGGGGTGGTGCTCAAAAAATCACCGTCTTTCCGCCTGGAACACTATCCCTCCGAAGGCACGCCGGAGGATGTTGCCTCCGGGTTGCTCGCAAATGCGGGTGCGCGCCTGCCTCAGGTGGATGAAGTGCATTTTCATGTGATTCAATCCTCCGAACCTGCATGGCTGCTTTTTTTGCAGGGCCGGATTGATCACCTGGGCGTGCCGACAGATCATTTTTCAGACGTTCTCGACACTCACTGGCAGCTCAGGCCCGCGTGGAGCCAAAAAGGGCTCTGTGTGGATGTCTTTCCCTCCATGTTCCTGCGCTGGGTCGGCTTCAACATGGCCGATCCCGTGATCGCGAAGAACCTGCCGCTGCGCCGGGCCATCAGCCTGGCCATGAACCGGCAGGAGTTCAATGAACTCTTCCTCGGCGGACGCTGCGGCCTGCCGGGCTCGCTGCTGCCACCGGGCATGAAAGAACACCGGCCAGAACTTCGTGACCCGTGGATGACGTTTGATCTGGCGCGCGCGCAGGCCCAGCGTATCGAGGCCGAAAAGGTGCATGGAGGGCCCATCCCCCCTCTGACCCTGCGCATGGGCGGCACCTCTCCCCTGGTGCGTCAGATCGGGCAGTTGATCACCCGCTGGCTGGCTGATGCGGGGCTGGTCCTGCACGTGGATCACGTCGAAGAACGCTCTCTGGCGGCCACCATGGACGAACGCCCGGCGTCCATGTTCTTTGGTGACGGCTACGGCATGGTGCATCCTGACCCGACGGATCTTTTCCGCCGTTTTGCCAGCCATGGCAGTGACACGGCAGAGAACCGCTTTCGCTACCAAAACCCGCGCTTCGACGAGTGGTACGACAAACTGAGCGCCATGCCAGACTCACCGGAACGCATCAAGCTCTGTCAGCAAATGGAGGATCTCCTGCTGCAGGATCTGCCCTGCATCGGTTTTCTTTCCTACAACTGGGTTTCTGTGCGCCATGACTGGCTCACCAGTTTCAAGCCTCATGCCTTTTCGGGCCCTGCCGGCCTCATCAAATATCACCACATCAATGGACAACGCCGGACACAGTGGCAGCAGCAACCACCGCCATGAAGCGCTTCGTTATCCGGCGTCTGCTGGCGGGCGCGCCCGTGTTGCTGGGGGTGCTGCTGCTGACCTTTGCCTTGTCCCGCGTGCTCCCGGACGATTTCGCCGCACGGCTGGGCGGCGAGCACGCATCCGCCGAAATGCTGGCGGATCTCCGCTGGGCTCATGGGCTGGACAAGCCTCTCTTTGTGGCATGGGACCGGCTGTTCTCAGGAAACCTTGCGGCGGCTTTTGATTCGCAGTTCTTCGCGCATTGCCGGCGGCTTTTCACCTTCGATTTCGGACGCTCATGGTCCGCACTCAGACCTGTGTCTGACATGCTGCGGGAGGGGCTGGGCCCGTCGCTGGCCATCACCGTGCCCGTCATGCTGGGCTCTGCTGCGGCCTCCCTGGCGCTGGGAATACTGGCCGTCTTTCTGTGGCGCTCGTCCTGGAACCGCTGGCTGCTGGGCGCATGCACTCTGAACATGAGCATCCCAGGAGTGGCGCTGATTCTCGCGGCCCAATATTTTGTGGCCTTTGAATGGGGATGGGCCCCCGTGCACGGGTGGGCCGGGGGGCGCGGGCTTGTCCTGCCGGTGCTGCTCGGGATCGTGATCGGGCTTGGAGCGGATGTGCGTTTCTGCCGTGCCGTGCTGCTCAAGGAAATGCGTGAGGACTTCATGCGTACAGCTCTTGCAAAGGGGGCCGGCGGCTGGCGTCTATGCGCCGTGCATGCGCTGCGTCCGGCGCTGGGCCCGCTGCTGGCGCGCTGGCTGCCGCGGCTGCCCTTTCTGCTGACGGGAGCCTTGTTTCTGGAGCGCATCTTCGGCATCCCCGGCCTCGGCGGCATGATGGCGGATGCCATCGCAGCGCGCGATTTCCCAGTCATCAATGTCATGACCTTCCTCGCCGCCGTGCTGCACCTTTTCGGCCAGGCCTTGGCGGATGTTCTCTCCGCGTGGATGGATCCGCGAATCCAGATCTCATGAGTGTGGAGTCTCCCAGAGAAGCAGTCACCACCGTGCCCGGCATGAGCCGGATGCGGCAGGTGTTCCACCCATGCGGCTGGCCGGGAGTCATGCTGCTGGTGGTGCTGGCTTATTTCATGGCCGCGATGCTTGGAGGCCTCGGCTGGCCGCATGATGACTGGACGCAGCGTGTGGGACCCTCATTTGCTCCGCCTTCATGGGAGCACTGGTTTGGCACCGATCGCCTGGGCCGTTCGGTGGCCATGAAAACATGGCTGGGCGCGCGCCTGTCAGTCATCATTTCCTGTGGCGGCGCCGCGCTGGCTGTGGGAGCCGGCGTGCTGCTCGGTATGCTCGCCGGATGGCGGCGCGGCTGGGTGGATGCGTTGGTGATATGGCTTTGTACCACGCTGAGCACCGTCCCGCGGCTGATGCTGCTGCTCGCGCTGGCCCTGCTGCTCAGGGAGCAGACGCTTTTCGGCGTGTCTCTGTACGGCGCGCCTTCCATGCTGCTGGCGCTGGGGCTCACCGGCTGGGTCGGCACCTGCCAGGTGGTGCGCGCGGAAATGATCAAGCTGGGAGCGCTGAATTTCGTCACCGCGGCCAGGGTGCTTGGTGCCAGCGGCTTCGACATCGCACGCCGGCATGCGCTGCCGCATCTCACTCATCTGATCTTGGTGGAGTTCGGCCTGCGGGTGGCCGGCTTCATCGGCGCGGAAGTCTCCTTGAGTTTCCTTGGGCTCGGGCCGGCGGATCAGCCTTCCTGGGGCACCATGCTGGAGGAAGCCCGGCTGGAAATCCCCCAGCAGGTCTGGTGGCAGATGAGTGCCGCCTTCGCCGCCGTTTTTCTCTTTTCCCTCGCCATGCATGAGGTCAGTGATGCTCTGCGGGATGCCCTTGATCCCCGCACCGGGGCGGAAGCACGGCCGGAACGGTGACCACGCTGCTTTCGAGAGGAACTGACAAACTTTGGATGAGATCGGTGGAAGTGTGCTATTTTGCCGGCCCCAACAGTGAACACCGACCCCGCCAAACCCCAGCAACGCTTTGAAGACCTGCGCGGCATTCTGCGCTACGTGCCGCAGTTCCGGCAGCGCATCTTCGTGATCGCCTTTGACGGTGCGCTGATGACTCAGCCTGGCTTTGCCAGCCTGCTGCAGGACGTGGCGGTGCTGCAGTCGCTGAACATCGAGGTGGTGCTCGTCTTTGGCGCGCGTGCGCAGGTGCGTACTCTCGCGGAGAAACGCGGCGTCAGCCTCATCAATGACGACGGCATGGGGCGGACCGACGCTGCGGGCATCGAGATCGCCGCGGACGCCATCATGCGGCAGTGCAGTGACCTGATGGCCGACCTCACCGCCCTGGAGATGCCGGTGGCCATTTCCAACGCCCTCGCCGTGCACCCCGCCGGCGTGATCGACGGCATTGATCTCGAATTCACCGGCCGCATTGAGCGCGTGGATGAGGAATCCCTGCGCGCGCTTCTCAAGGCCGACATCATCCCCATTCTGCCGCCGCTGGGTTATGACGGCAGGGGCACCACACTCCGGTTGAATTCCGACGCCGTGGCCGTGGAGGTCGCCATCGCCCTTCAGGCGGCGAAGGTCATCTTTGTGGCTGAATCCGGCATCACCAGCGCTGACGGCACCCGCCTGGAGCAGCTCTCGGTGGGGGAGGCCAGGGAGATGCACAAACGGAAGGACTCGAAGCATGACGTAAGCATGCTCTCCAAGCTGCGCTACGCCGCGCTGGCCTGCCAGGAGGGCGTGCCGCGTGTGCACATTGTCGATGGCACGCAGGATGAAGCCCTGCTGGCCGAACTCTTCTCCAATGAAGGGGTCGGCACCATGATCCATGCGGATGACTACCAGCAGATCCGCAAGGCCCGCGCCTCTGACGTGCCCGCCCTGCTCTCCATGATGCAGCAGAGCGTGGACGATGCCGCGCTGGTGCCGCGCACCCGCGACCAGATCCAGTCCAAGATCAAAGACTTCTTCGTGCTGGAGCTCGATGGCAATCCCATCGGCTCCGTGGCCGTGCATGCCTACGAGGAGGATGGCCGGAAGATCGCCGAGCTGGCCTGCCTCTTTGTGCGGCGCTCGCATAAAAACAAGAACCATGGGCGCAAGCTGGTGGCCTTTGCGGAGGATCAGGCCCGCCAGCGGGGCTGTGAGGTCATCGTGGCCCTCAGCACCCAGGCCTTCCGCTTCTTCGAGGAAAAAATGGGCTACACCGTGACCGATCCTGACGCGCTGCCGCTGAGCCGCCGTGAAAAGTACGACAAGAGCGGACGAAACTCAAAGGTGCTGGTCAAGGCGTTGAAATAGCGGTTCCATCCGCCTTGATGCGCGGCACCTTGGAATAGGTCAGCGCGGCCTCGGCGATGGCGATGGCCTTGTCCTGCAGCTTTTCGCCGATGTAGCGCTGCTGAAAGGTCACGCGGCATTTGTGGCCGTCCTTGGCAAAGGCCACCCAGAAATCCGTGGATTTGATGCGTTCCGCGGCGCTCGTCGCATCGGTCCAGTCGTAGTGGACAGATCTGGTACGCATCACCTCATGCGCTCCCTTGGGAGTGAGCGTCACCGAATATCCGGCGCTCTCCCAGCCCAGCCAGGTGGCGCCCGCTCCCACCAGCAGCAGCAGGCCGCCAAGGGTGATGAACGGCAGGATCACCTTAAGGCGGCCAAAGAAACCGCCGTTCCCATACTCCAGCGCGAAGAATTTCACCCGGCCATACATGACATTCACCAGCACAATGGCGGCGATGATCAGCAACGGCCCGCCACCGAGCAAAGCATAGGTGTACATGTTCCCGATCATGAGAGTCACACCATTGCCCGCATCGCTGCCCTTCGTCAGGTAAGGGGCAAGATCCAGCGAGCCGGGAATGTCGGTAAAGAAGGACAGCAGGTTCATGGTGAGTCGTTTAAAGATTAAACCAAGCTGCAATGGTGGGCGTCAAGCCTTGGTTCCGTGACTTGTTCGTTGCCGGATGAAATCCTGCACCGTGGCCACATCCGCGGCCATGGGCCAGGTTTGCAGCGGCCTGGACTTCAGCGCTTCGAGCGTGGGATGCGTCGGCTCCGTTCCAGTGGCCCGCTGCACCACTTCAGGAAACTTCGCCGGGCTGGCGGTGGAAAGCACCACGCTGACGCGGTCCTGCGCCATGTCGGTGAAGGCGCAGGCCGTGTGCGGGTCCAGCACATACTGCCAGTCCTTCCACATCTGCGCGATCACCTTTTCAATGGTCTCGTCGTCCATGCGGGTGGAGCGCATGGAGGTCTTGGGCAGCTCGATTTTGAAGGGGGCGCCCGACTTGATCTGCGCCATCACCTCGCGCACGCGCGCCGGGTTTTGATCGAGGATGTAGTAGAGGAAGCGCTCGAAGTTCGACGCCGCCTGAATGTCCATGCTCGGTGCATGGCTGGGGTGCACATCGCTCTGGCTGTACTCGCCGCTGGAGAAAAAGCGGTGCAGGATGTCATTTTGGTTGGTCGCCACCCGGAAGCCGCCCGCTGGCATGCCCATCTGCTGGGCCAGCCATCCGGCCAGCACATTGCCAAAGTTCCCTGTGGGCACCACATACTCCGCGGTGGCACGCGCGCTCTCCGGCAGCTTCAGGCAGGCCCAGATGTAGTACACACACTGCGCCAGCACGCGGGCGATGTTGATGGAGTTCACGGCGGAGAGGTTCACCGAACTGGCAAACGCGGTGTCTCCAAAGGTGTCCTTCACCACGCGCTGGGCGTCGTCGAAGGTGCCGGGCACGGGGATGGCAAAGACGTTGTCAGCCCCGGTGCAGGCCATCTGGCGCTCCTGCAGCGGAGCCACGCGGCCGTTTGGATACAAGATGAAAATGGTGATGCCATCGCGGCCCAGGCAGCCATGAATGGCCGCCGATCCCGTGTCTCCCGAAGTGGCGCCGAGCACCGAGAGGTGCTTCCCGGTGTGCTCCACCTGGCGCTTGTACAGCAGCCCCAGAAGCTGCAGCGCGAAGTCTTTGAAAGCGAGGGTGGGCCCGTGAAAGAGCTCCAGAATGTAGGTCTTCTCGGTGATCTTTTTCAGCGGGGCCACGTCCGGTGAATCGAAGCGGCGGTAGGCCTCGGCCGTGAGCTGATGCCACTCCGCATTCGGAATCTCCGGCGCAAAGAGCGTGAAGAACTCCGCCGCGAGCTGAGGATAGCTCAGCTTTGACCAAGCCGGGAGCTTGTCGGCGATGTTTGGGAGCTTTTCAGGCAGAAACAGCCCGCCATCCGGCGCCAGGCCGGCTTCGACAGCTTCGGAAAATGTATGCGGCCTCGTCTGGCCGCGGGTGGAAAGGTAATGCATGCGAATCTCGGAGGAGACCCATTCTTGCGTGGGATTTGGGGAGACTCAACGGCTATCACACTGTCGGATGGTCTATGCTTCACCTACAGAGCGCAGAAGAATCAGCGCCGTACCGTCTGCAACCCGATAGTGTCCGCGCTCGGCGATGATTTCAAACGCGTCGGCCGCGGATGGAATCAATCCATGGCGTCTGGCCGCGATCACAACCGCAGGAACAGCCAGACAGGTGAGTCCAAGCGCTTCCGCCTGCCGTCGTCCCTTTTTGTCATCCAGCAAAATAGCGGAGACTTGCAGTTCATGAGCCAGCGCGATGGCCTCAGCTTCTCCCAGATCAACAGTCCTGCGTAAATGATCGAGCAATGGGCCAGTGTACATTCACGAACAATGCAGCAATCCGGCAGGACCGGATGAAATTGAAGGAGCTCGTCCGCCACCGCCTCAGGAATTCGTATTTCATCAAACAATCGTGGCAGCATCCAGTCCAGCCCGGACTTGATCAGTGTTGTCAGCGCAGTGGTGTCGCTGACCACAATCATGGCTGCGTCGCCATGTTATTTCCGCCCCAAAGCCCGTCTATTGCGGCCAGATCCTTGGTGGCGTCATCGGCGTCGTAGGACATTGGCAAGCCACGCTTGTTCAGCTCGAACATCATCTCCGGCTTGGATAGTCCCACAGCCTCGCCCGCCTGCCCCAGGGAAAGACGCCCCTGATAGAAGAGGCCGACGACCATGCCAAAGAACAATTCCTGCTCAGTGCAATCCGCTTGTGTAGCAACAGTATCCGGGACTTGCAAAATCATGTGTCAGCTTACGCTTGGATTGCATAAGTTCAACTCCAGGCCGCCTCCTGCTCCTGTTGCACAGCAACAGGGGCTACTTCTTCCGCGCAATAAACACATCCACCTGCTGCCCCACATACAGCGGCTGGTCCTTAGGCTTCTCCAGCTTGTAGATCACCTGCAGCACGCGCGTGTCCACACGCTCCGTGCTGGCGCCGGTGAGGGACACCTTGGGAATGACATAGGGCTCGATGCGGACGAACTGCGCTTTGAACTTTTTCGTGGAGTCGCTCTTCAGCGAGAACGTGGCGTCGAGACCGGAGGCCACTTCCATCGCGTTTTGTTCGTCCACATCCGCCCGCACATGCAGCGTGGAAATGTCCCCCAGCACCAGCGCGGGCTGCTTGTTGGCAGGTGAGGCATACTCGCCGGAACGGATGTTTACCTGCAGGATGGTGCCCGGCTTGGGAGCCTTGACCGTGAGGCGGTCGATGAGCAGTTCCGTCTGCTGCACGTCGGCCTTGGCAGAGATGAGCTGGGCGTCTGCCGCCTGCACCTGCGCCTTCGCCACGAGCACGTCGTTGGTGCGGTTGCGCAGGTCGTCCTGGCTGATGGCGCGCTGGTCGGTGATGGCCGTCATGCGGTCGAGCATGTCCTGCATCTTGCCAAGCTGGGCACGGGTGACGGCGAGGTTTGCCTGGGCGATGGCGATGGCGGCCTGCTGCTTGAGCAGCGAAGCGCGCAGCTCGCGGTCATCCAGTATGAGCAGCGCGTCACCCTCTTTGACGACCTGATTGACCACGACTTTCACCTCTTCCACCAGGCCCGGCACCGGCACGCCAATGGCGACGTTTTCATCCTTGGCCTCCAAAATGCCGGTGGCGGCAATGTCATCCGGCGCATTCTTCAGCGGCGGCGCGACCGGCGGCGGCGGCATGGCCGTCTCCTGGCTGCGGATGCTCTGCAGCACCAGCCCCATGGCGATCACCCCAGCGACGGCGAACAGGTAGGTGGAGTAGCGGATGGCGGTGGAGACGAGGTTCATGGGCGGTCAGGGTAAACGACAAATGCCGGATGGGAATGAGGAATACCGGTCGAAATTACGCTCGACGGGAGGATCGAGAAAGTCTCAAATCAGCGCCATGAAAAAGGAACCGGGCATCGCAGGCCAGATCATCCGCCAGGGCGGTGAGGTGGTGGTTATCATACTGGTGGCGGCGGCATTGCAGGCCCTGTGGGGCGCGCACTGGCTGAGCGCCCGTGCGTTCTGCCTCGTGGTGCTGGCGGCGGCCTTTGCAAAGACCGTGTTCTTTTTCGTGGAGAACCTCCAGCACATCCTCATGGCCACGCAGGACGACATGCCCTACCACCGCGTGCTGGGCCTCATGGGGGTGAACATGGCCCAGATCACGCTGGCCTTTGCTCTGGACTACTGGTGCCTGGAGACGGCGGAGCCGGCCAGTTTCAGCGAGATCGACGCCGCATGGAGCCAGGGTGAGCAGCTCTTTGAGTTCTTCTTTTACAGCGTGCTCAATTTCTCCTTCTTCGGCTTTGGCGACGTGACTCCGAAGACCGTACCCGCCAAGCTGGTCACGATGATGGAGGTGCTGCTGGCCTTTTTCACCGTGATCTTCCTCCTCTCGGACTTTGTCAGCCTCAAGGACTCCCTGCGCGTGCGGAAGCCGGACGGCAAATGATCCGCGTCTTGCGCCTGCGGCCGGGCGCTCTACGCTGGGCGGCATGGACCGACCCGCCGCCATTGCCCAGATCCGCGAAGCCTGCAAAAACATCGCACTGCAATTCATGAAGATTCACCCCGCCGTGCCGGGCCTGGCCGACGAGGAGACGCAGAAGGAATGCTTCCGCAGCGTGCATGAAATGACGGTGCTGCTGGAGACGATCAAAAAGAAGATCGGCCGCCTGGAGCGCACGGATGACAGCACCCTGCTCTGACATTTGGCTTACTTGCCCAACCTTCCGCTCATACGATATTCCCCCATGAAAGCTCTTTTTTTCAGCCTCCTGCTGCTGGCCCCGTGGCTGCATGCCGAGGTCAAACTGCCGGCCATTTTTTCGGATGGCATGGTCCTGCAGCAGGCCCAGCTCGTCCGCATCTGGGGCACCGCTGAGCCCGGAGAAGACGTGAAGGTGACGTTCGGCGATCAATCCCACAGCTCGGTCACGGGCCCCGAAGGAAAGTGGTCGATCCTGCTGAACCCGATGAATGCCAGCGCGCAGCCCGCCGAACTGGTGGTGGCGGGGAAGAACACGATCACGCTGAAAAACGTCCTCATCGGTGAAGTGTGGATCTGCTCCGGCCAGTCCAACATGCAGTGGACCGTGCAGCAGGCCGGCAAGGCCCAGGAGGAGATCGCCGCGGCGAACCATCCGCAGATCCGCATGTTCAATGTGGAGCGCCGGCCGAGCCTGGCGCCTCAGACCGACTGCAAGGGGGAATGGAAAGAGGCCACCGGCGCCAATGTGGGAGAGTTTTCTGCCGTGGGTTATTTCTTTGGCCGCCACCTGCATCAGGTGCTGAAGGTGCCGGTGGGCCTGATCAATACCTCCTGGGGTGGCACGCGCATCGAGGCCTGGACGAGCCGCGAAGCCCTCGAAGAACGCCCCTGCGCTGTGGAAATGCTTGCCGACTGGAAGGACGCCGTGGCCAGATGGGACGGCCCCAGGGAAACGGCGGCCTTTGAGAAACGCAAAGCCGACTGGCAGGAGCAGGTGAAGCAAATCGATGCGGAAAATGCAAAGTTGCCCGCGGACAAAAAGAAACCCAAGCCCCAGGCCCCGCGCCCACCGGATGACCCCACCAAATCCCAGCACCACCCCAGCGTGCTGTTCAATGGCATGGTGGCCCCCCTGGTGCCTTATGCCGTGAAGGGCGCGATCTGGTACCAGGGCGAGTCCAATCAACGCCGCGCCTTCCAATACCAGGAGCTGCTGCCCACCATGATCAATGACTGGCGCAAACAGTGGGTGGATGTTTTTTCATTCTACATCGTGCAACTGGCCAGCTTTGGAAACGGCAGACCCGTGACGAAGGAGGCCGGTGTCCCAGACCCCTGGGCTGAACTGCAGGAGGCGCAGACACTGACGGCGCAGACGCTCGACAAATGCGGCATCGCCATCATCAATGACATCGGCGAGCAAAACGACATCCACCCGAAGAACAAGCAGGAGGTGGGGCGCCGCCTGGCACTCTGGGCGCTGGCCAAAGACTATGGCAAAACCGGCTCCGAGTACTGCGGGCCGCTCTACCTTTCCTCCGTGGTGCAGGGAGACAAAATCCGCATCCAGTTCACCCACACCGGCTCCGGACTGAAGACGCGTGACGGTGGCGAGCCCGCCAGCTTTCAGATCACCGGCGCGGACCAGAAATGGGTGTGGGCCAAGGCCAAGATCGAAGGCAGCGAAGTCGTCGTCTGGAGCGAATCTGTGCCGCAGCCCATCGGCGTGCGCTATGCATGGGCCGCCTGGCCCGAAGGCGCCAACCTCATCAACGCCGAAGGTCTGCCGGCCTCCTGCTTCCGCACGGACGACTTCCTGCCGTCCACGCTGGGTGTGGTGTCTCCTTTCAAGGAGGGGGCTCCCCCAAAACCAGCGCCAGCCAAACCGTGACCGTCTGAGCGAAGCGTGCACCTTTTCCTTGCTGATCCTGACACCGCGCCGTTCCTCGCCGATGAACTGCGCCGTGCTGCACCGGACGCCGTGCAGCGGGAGGTCCAGGGCCTGGGCATCGCTGCAGATGTGCCGCTCGAAGGGCTGCTGCTCGCCTTTGCACGGCAGACGCTGCCCGCTGCCACGGAGATTCACGCCGCCTCCATCAATGCCTGGGCAGATCGGATCATCGAAGCCTGCGCAGGCCTGTTTCCCGATGATCAAAGCTGGCGCCTGCACCTCTGGCCCCAGTATGGCGAAGGCAAGGCCGGGCTGCATCGCTGCGAACTGATTCGAAACAGCCTGGTGGAGCGCCTGAAAAAACGTCGCAGAAAACTGCTGCGCTCCTTGATCGACTCCGAGGCTGTCTTTGATGCGCAAACATCCCTGGTGCAGTGCATTCTCACCTCGCCGGAGACCGGGTGGCTCTCGGCCGCGCCCGCACCGCAGGCCTATGCGCTGCGCACTTTGATCTCCAGCTTCCCGCGCGGCGAAGTGCCGCTGGCCGATGACAAAAGCGCCCCCTCCCGCGCCTTCACGAAACTCGTTGAGTCAGAGCAGCGCCTGGGCCGCTGGATCGAGCGCGGCCAGACCTGCGTGGACCTCGGCGCCTCTCCGGGAAGCTGGAGCTATGTGCCCATCCAGCGCGGAGCCAGCGTCATCGCCATCGACCGCTCCGAACTGCGCGAGGACCTGATGCGCAATCCACGTCTGCACTTTGAAGCCGCCGATGCCTTCAAGTACAAGCCCCCGCACACCGTGGACTGGCTCGTGTGCGATGTCATCGCCGCGCCGCAGCGAAGCATCGACCTCCTGCTGGAATGGCTGCGCGAGAAGCGCATGCGCAATTTCGTCGTGACCATCAAGTTCAAAGGCCACGACGAATACCCGCTGCTCGACATTCTCAAGCACGAAGCTCCGCCGCTCTGCGCGGAGTTTCACCTCACACGCCTCTGCGCCAACAAAAACGAAGTGTGCGCGTTTGGGATCGTGTGAAAAATTCTGAATAGCCGGATTCAGGACTCCGTCTGAGCCCCTCGTAGTGATTTTGCCTTGCCTCAAAATCCGCCCGCATGCTATCTCGTCACCCGCAACCATGAAGCTCTTCATCACTTTTGTCCTCGGCGCGCTCACCGGCGCATCTCTGTTGTGGTTTGGATTCCGAAAAGAGGTCGTGACAATCAACAACAGACTGGTGGTGGTGGACCGCTTCTCCGGAAAGGCGAACCGGATTTTTGTCTCCTATCTGGAGGCGGAGCAGTTGGAGCGAGCCGAGGCCAGACGGATTGAAGATCTGGATAAAAATGGAACAACGAGTGCCGCGGCAGAAGCGGGGCCGGCCGCCAAGGTTCCGGAATGGCGTGAACTTACTGAGTCGGAAATCAAGCAGTTGGAATTCGACTGGCACATCAACCCCCATGCCAATACCGGCGCCATCGAGTTCACCTGTCACAATCCGTTCGAACGGCAGGTGAGAATCGAGAAGGTGCGGGTTTACATTCCTCCCAAGGAAGGGCATGCGGCGCTCACCCGTGACTATGCGCTGCAGAACATGTGCCCGGCTTTGACCGATGTGGACGGAAGAATTTCATCGATCAACATGCCGTCAGATCAGTTTTATCAACTGGTGGACGATCCTCCACCGCAACGCACTTCGTCAGAGGATCCGTTCGGTGCCGGAGGCAGGCCGGCGCAGACCAAATCGCGGAAGCTGGTGGGCACGATCACACTGGTTCGCGCCTTGATTCAGAACTGATGTCCGTGCCCTCGGTGCAAAAGACCCGGCCTCACAGCAGCGCCTCATGCGCCCGGCCGTCCTTGGCTTCGCAGTAGAGGATGAAGGACTGGTTCACCACGGAAAAGCCGCCGGGGGTGGGGTAGTCTCCGCTGAAGTACCAGTCGCCGTATTCGGCGCCGAGGGCCGAGTGCAGGCCCGGGATGCTCTGGTAGATCACCTCCACGGTGCCATGCCACGGCGTGTCTTCCGGGCTGATCATCTGGGCGATGCGTTCCGAGATCTCCTCATCGGTGAAGGGCGCATAGATGGCCTTCACGGCATTCCGCATCTCCTCCTTGGGCTTTTTCATCTCCGCCTTGCAGGCGTGGTAGGTCTGATCCACCACATGGTACATGCCCCGTGAGCGCAGCAGCGAAATGGCGGCCTGGAAGGCGATGAACTTGCCCAGCTCCGCCATGTCGATGCCGTAGCAGTCCGGATAGCGGATCTGCGGCGCGGTGGAGCACACGATGATGCGCTTCGGATTGGTGCGCGCGAGGATGCGCAGCAGGCTTTTCTTCAGCGTGGTGCCGCGGACGATGGAGTCGTCGATGACCACGAGGTTGTCCTTCGGCGTCACCACGCCGTAGGTGATGTCATAGCTGCCGGACACCAGCGCATCACGCCCCGTTTCCTGGGCGATGAAGGTTCGCATCTTGATGTCCTTCAGCGCGATTTTCTCCGCGCGCGGCCAGTTCCGCAGCACGAGGTCGTCGAGCTTGGCCTCGTCCATTTCCCCGCGTTTGATCATTTCCATCAGGGCGTCTTTGACGACCACCCGGCGGCTTTTGCGCAGGCCGTCAAGGAAGCCGAAATAGGCCGTCTCCGCCGTGTTCGGGATGAAGCTGAGCACGGTGTGCTCAAAGTCATTGTCGATGGCCTTCACGACCTGCGGCACAAGCTGCTCCCCCAGCGCCTTGCGCTGGTGGTAGATTTGCGAATCATTTCCCCGGGAAAAATAGATGCACTCAAAGGAGCAGGGCTTGAACTCGCGCGGCTGGGTGAAGGGCTTGATGGTCATGCCGCCGTCCGCCTTGATCACCGCCACATGCGCGGGAGGCAGCTCGTGGATGTCGTTTTCATTGACGCCAAAAACCGACATCAAAGCCACGCGTTCGGAGGCGATGGTGAAAATCTCATCGTTTTCGTAGTAGTGGCAGGGGCGGATGCCGCTGGGGTCGCGCATGGCGAAGAGGTCGCCGTTGCCGATGACGCCGACGATGCTGTAGCCACCGTCCCAGCGCCTGGCCGATTCTTTGACCACGGCCGTCACATCCAGCTTTTCGCTGATGAACTGGGGAATTTTCTCGCCGGGAATGCCGGAGTCGCGCAGGTCGTGGTACAGCTTGGTGTGCGCCTCGTCGAGCTGGAAGCCGATTTCCTCCAGAACGCTCTGGGTATCCGTGCCAAAGACGGGGTGCTGCCCGCGCTTCATCATCACCTCATTGAGTTCGCGGGTGTTGGTGAGGTTGAAATTCCCCATCACCATCAGGGTGCGCGTGGGCCAGGTGGTGCGGCGCATGTAGGGATGCAGGCAGCCTTTGCCAAAGTCGCCGCTGGTGCCATAGCGCAGATGGCCGATGTAAATCTCCCCGGCCATCTCAAACTCGCGCTTGATGGCCTCGGGATCGTCCTCAAACGACACGAACTCCTTCCCTTCCTGGTCGCGTTCGTCCTTGCGCTGCTTGTCGATCCGGCGGGCGATGCGCTTGAACTCTTTGCGCTCATCATCAAACACCTGGGCGATGCGCTCCACACTCTCCGTGCTGCGCATGCGGAACATGTAGGGCAGGCCCGCCGGCATGCCCAGTTTGCTGCAGCCAATACCCATGCCGTCCTGCCCGCGGTTGCGCTGCTTGGTCATGATGGCCTGCAGGGCGTCAAAGCCGTAAAGGGCGTTGCCGTATTTTTGATAAAAATATCCCAGCGGCTTTTTCAGCCGCACCACTGCAATGCCGCACTCGTGACTGATAGGGTCGCTCATCGTAAAGGAGCGCGCACCTTTGGCATGCGGCGGAAGGAGTGCAAGACGTGGAAAAAGTTTCTCATAGGGTGCCCCTGCTGCTATCATACGAGCGCAACTCCTATCTGCGCGCCAAAACCTCTCCCTCGGAACAAATCTCAGGCCTGATCTGACCGTAAGGGCCCCGTGGATGCTCGCCCGCGACCGTGGTCACGGCCGGTTCAATTTCCAACCGCGAATGTAACCATAAACACAGGGCGCCAGCCACCCGCCCAGACCATTCTTCAGCCCGATTCTTGATCACCCCCAGCATGGCATGGTCCATGCACCCACTGCAGGCCACACCCCTTTCCCGATGAAAACCCTCCCCTCTCCAAATCTCAGGCTGCCCGCTCTGGCACTGACAGCCGTCTTGATATACAGCGCCGGCTATCCGGCCATTCCCGATGCCGTCCCGGCAATGCCCGTCCCCACAGTGCCTGAAATCCCGCCCCTGCAGATTCCCGAGGAACCCATGCCGGGCATCGTCCTGCGCAAGCTGGCCTTTGACCGGGAATTCGACTCCCCGGTGATGCTGGCCTCCCTGCCGGATGCCAGCGGGGAGCAGGTCATCGCCATGCAGCGCGGTGAATTCTGCGCCGTGCGGCTTGATGGCAGCGGCCAGTGGCGGCCCTTCCTCGATTTCCGCGCAAAAATGAAAGGCATCGTGCTTTTTGAGGAAGGGGTGCATGGCATCGCCTTTCATCCCCGCTTTGCCGAGAACCGCCTGTTTTACCTCAGCTACTCCCAAAACGAGCCCCGCCGGACGGTGATCAGCGAGATGCGCGCCACTGGTGCCAAGGACTCCACGCCCGATGCCCTGCCAGAAACGGAGCGCGTGCTTCTGGAGATCCCCCAGCCTCTGGCGGACCACTGGGGCGGCCACATCGCCTTCGGCCCGGACGGCTGCCTCTACATCGCCCTGGGGGATGGCGGCCTGCGTGATGACCCCTACCGCCTGGCGCAGAACCCCTGGGTGCTGCATGGCAAAATCCTCCGCATTGACGTGAATGGTCGCAGCGGCAGCCTGCCCTACGCCATTCCCGCGGACAATCCTTTCGTGAAGTCACAGACCGTGCGTCCTGAGATCTTTGCGCTCGGCTTCCGCAACCCCTGGGGGCTCTCGTTTGACGCCCGCTCCGGCCAGCTCTGGTGCGCGGATGTGGGCCAGGACCTGTGGGAGGAGATCAACCGTGTGGAAAGCGGCGCCAACTATGGCTGGAGCGACCGGGACGGCCCCATGAAAAGCGCCTTTCACAAAGACAGCTACCTTCCAGACACCGCCACCACGGATCCAGTTCATGCCTACACCCGCATGCGGGGAGAGGGCATCTGCATCGTCGGCGGCCTGCTGTATCGCGGGCGGAAGCTGCCCCAGCTCGATGGTGCCTTCATCTTTGCCGACTGGGGCTACGGTACTATCTGGGCGCTGGGTATCAATCCCGCCAGCGGCCAGCCTTCCCGCCGCAGCGTACTGCACCGCAAGGACCCGGAACACCGGTTCAATCCCACGCTAGTCACGGCCGATGTCGATGGCGAACCCGTGCTGCTCTCCCAGGATGGCGCGCTCTATCGCCTCGAGAAGGATGATGACTGAGCGGAGGTTTTCGCCGCAAGACCCTGGCCATGGCCGCGTTCAAGGCGGGCCATGATTCGTTTCTTCGCCCTGTTCCTGCTGCTCAGTTCCGCCGCTTTCGCCCAAAAAAAGCCCGACGTGCTCTTCATCGCCGTCGATGATCTGAACGACTGGACCACCTACCTCGGCGGCCATCCGCAGACGAAGACGCCCAACATCGACCGCCTGGTGGCGCGCGGCATGGCCTTTACCAATGCCCACTGCGCCGCCCCGGCGTGCAATCCCTCCCGCGCCGCCCTCATGAGCGGTCTGCGCCCATGGCAGACCGGCGTCTATACCAACAACGATCCGGCCCAGGACGTGCTCAAGGACGTGGTCACCATCAACCGCCACTTCCTCGCCAACGGCTACAACACCCTCGGCGGCGGCAAAATCTACCACGGCTACGGCAGCGAAGGACGCACCGACTCATGGACGAAATGGGAAGGCCTCTTTCCCACCATCAACGACCACGACGCGAACAAGAACGGCCTCGACCGCGGCCATTTTGACTGGGGCGCGGTGACGGCGAAGACGGAAGAAATGGGCGATTACAAGTCCACGAACTGGGCCATCGACCAGCTGAAAAACGCACCCGCGGACAAGCCGCTCTTCCTCGCGCTCGGCTACATCAAGCCGCACCTGCCCTGGTATGTGCCGCAGGAGTACTACGACCGCTTTCCCCTGGCCGACATCAAGCTGCCGGTGACGAAGGAACTTGACCTGGACGACATCCCCAAGATGGGTGTGAAAATGGCCGGACCGGAGGGCGACCACGCCGCCGTGGTAAAAGCAGATCAGTGGAAAAAGGCGGTGCAGGCCTACCTGGCCACCATCTCCTTTCTTGATGACCAGGTCGGCCGCCTCCTCGACGGGCTGGATCAAAGCCCGCGCAAGGACAAGACCATCATCGTGTGGTGGACGGACCATGGCTGGAACCTCGGCGAGAAGGAGCACTGGCGGAAGTTTGCCCTGTGGGAGGAAACCACCCGCACCTCCATGGCCATCATCGCTCCCGGCGTGACCAAGGCGGGCAGCACCTGTGCCGCCCCGGTCGATTATATGAACATGTATCCCACCGTCTGTGAACTCACCGGCCTGCCTGTGCCGGAACATGTCAAAGGCGCCAGCCTCATGCCCTTGCTCAAAGATCCCGCCGCGAAGTGGGACGGCGTGGCCGTCTGCACCCATGGCAAAGGGAACCATGCCGTGCGCGACGCGAACTGGCGCTACATCCGCTATGCCGATGGCAGCGAGGAATTGTACGATCACAGCAAAGACCCGTATGAGTGGACCAATCTCGCCGGCGCGGTGGGCATGAGCGACACCAAGGCCCGGCTCGCCGCGGCCCTGCCCAAAGAGGAGGTCAAAGCGACCAATGCCGGGAAGAAAAAAGGCGAAGGCAAAGGGAAGAAAAAGAAGGCGGAGTGACGCGGCCCTACCCCTCCTGCGCCAGCTTGAACTTCACCCCCTGCTTGCCGGCGGCCTCCATCCATTGGCCGAAGCTCCAGCCCTGCGGGCCCGCTTTCTTCTTGTCCGCCTCCAGGGGCAGGAAGTGCACCGTCAGGTCCCCGGCGCCTTTGTCCATCACCTCCAGTTTCAGAAACTTTTTCCATTCGGCAAAGAGGCCTTCCACCTTTGCCGCATTTTTTGCGAAGTCCGCCACCTTGAGCTTAAGCGCTGCCACATAGGGCGTGCCGTGCAGCGGATAGGCCTCCCGCACCGCCTGGGCAATCTGCTGGTCGCTCACCACTGCGGGGTCAAACGTGACATTCGCGTAGCCGTCGATGACCTGGACCACCATCACCTCAGAGACGCCCTTCGTTCCCGCGACGGACTGCTGCACCATGTACACGCAGCTCCCGCACTCGATGCCCGAGACATAAAATGTACGTGTGACGAGCTCCGCAGCCTGCAACCGGGACACAGCGGGAAGAAGAGCGAGAAGGAGAAGAAGGGAACGCATGGAAGAAAACTTTTAAACAAGACCGCGGATCGGCTCGCCCCGCGTCAGCACATTGAGCAGTCCAGGGGGCAGACCATCGGTCACGCGGGCCTCGCCCACATCCACCAGTGTGTGCATGATGGTGGCGATCAGATCGGGGATCGTGACGGGCTCGGAGGCAGGCTCGCCACCATTGCGCGCGGACTGGCCGATCACCTGGCCCATCTTCAAACCGCCCCCATAGATCATGAGCGGCGCCAGGCCGCCCCAGTGGTCGCGTCCGCCCTTGACGTTGAGCTTGGGCGAGCGGCCCATCTCCCCGCAGCAGACGAGCATGATTTTGTCCCGCAGGCCGCGTGACTCGATGTCTTCGATCAAGGCGGAGACCGCATGGTCAAACGGCCGCCCCACATACTCCATGCCGGTGCGGCAGGGGGCGTTGTTGTTGTCGGCGTGCATGTCCCACACAAAGCTGGTGGTCACGGTGACGAAGCCGCAGCCGCGCTCGCAGAGGCGCCGCGCCATCAGCAGCAGCTTCCCCAGGGTGGCGGCGTTGTCGGCGTAGTGCTCGCGGTTGTTCCACTGCGTGCTGATGCGCTCTTTGGGCAGCAGCGGCGCGGTGTCATAGCGGGCGACCAGGCGCGGGTCCTCCTTGGAAAGATCAAACGCATCGGACACACCACGCCGCAGCACATCGAAGGCGAGCGATTGAAACTCCGAGGCGCCGCCGATGGCTTCGCTGCCGTCCATTTCACGCTGCCATCGATCCAGGGAGGTCAGCAATGTGCGGCGGTCATCCAGCCGCGCCTGCGGCAGGCTCAGGGTCATGTCTGCCTGCGCTCCGCTGCCCGTGCCGGGCACAAAGGGCTTGTAAGTCGCGCCAAACTCCCCGCTGGAGGTGAAGTCGCCGAACTGCTTGATCACGGGTCCCGCGGTGGCTGCAACCGCCTGCGGAAACAGCGCCACGTTCGTCGGCATCGCGCTGCTCTTGCGCAGAGGTCCCGCCATTCTGGAGTAGAGCGAACCCAGATTCGCCTTCATCGTGTCCTTGCCCACAATGGTCTTGATGTCGTGCACTGCATCACCCGTGACGAAGGAACGCACGATGCTGAACTTGTCCGCCAGCTTCGCCAGCCGCTCAAAGGTGCTGCCAAAGGTCACGCCCGGCAGCCTGGTTTTGATCTCGCCCGTGACGCTGCGGATCTCCGACGGCGCGTCCATCTTCGGATCAAAGGTCTCAAACTGCGACGGTCCGCCGTGCATGAAGAGAAAGATGACCGACTTGTCCTTGATGAGTGATTTTTTACCCGCACCCAGCGCTTTGAGCGCCAGCAGATCGCCCAGGCCAAGGCCGCCCAGCCCCAGTCCGCCGATGCGCAGGAAGTCCCGCCTCTGCAGGCGTGAGGGGCCCTGGCTGTGATCGGAGAAAGTGAGCATGGCTCTGCCAAATACGCAGCAGAGGAGCTCGTCCTTCCCGATTGTGCTTGCCACCCGGCACCGGGTTCGGGATGCTCCGCGCCATCATGCGCCTCCATTCCCTCCTTCTTGCCGCCGCATTGCTGACCCTCAGCGCCGCCGCCGACTCCATCGAATGCCGGCATTGCGACAAGCATTTCCTGCCGCAGCCGCTGAAGCTCATTCCCGGGCGAAAGTATGCGCGTGACCGGCGGGCGGACATTTTGCACGTGAAGCTGGATGTGACGCCGGATTTTACCAAACGCACGGTGGCTGGCACGGCGACGCTGCGCTTCAAACCGATCGCGCTGCCGCTGGAGAAGCTGGAGCTGGATGCGGTGGATTTGAAGATCGCCGCCATCAGCGCCGAGGGCGCCGAGGTAGCGGAGCATCAGGTCACGAATGACAAGCTCATCATCACCTTTGCCAAGGCGATTGCACCCGATGCGGAAACCACGGTGGCCATCACCTACTCCGCCGCACAGCCGGAGCATGGGCTCTATTTCCGCACGCCGGAGATGGGCTACAAGCAGGGTGACACGCAGGTCTGGAGCCAGGGGGAGGCGGAGGAGCACCGCTTTTGGTTCCCCAGCTACGACTATCCCAACGAGCGCTTCACCAGCGAAGTCATCTGCCACGTGCCCAAGGGCATGCAGGTCATTTCCAACGGCACGCTGCAAAGCGAAAAGCCCGGCGACAAGGGTCTCGTGACCTTCCACTGGCTGCAGGACAAGCCGCATGTGAACTACCTCATCGCCATGGCAGCCGGGTACTTCCACCGCCTGGAAGACAAGGCGGGCAAGCTGCCGCTGGCCATGCTGGTGCCCCCATCCTACAAGGCGCAGGCGGCCAACGCCTTTGCCGACACCCGCAAGATCATTGAGTTCTACCAAAAGGAAATCGGCGTGCCCTTTGCCTGGGACAAGTACTACCAGGTCTATTGCCTCGACTTCATCGCAGGCGGCATGGAAAACACGAGTTGCACCTTTGAGGCCGCCGACATGCTCTTCAACAGCGACACCGAGCAACTGCGCTCCCTGCACGGACTTGATGCGCATGAAACCGCGCATCAGTGGTTTGGTGATCTGGTGACATGCCGTGACTGGTCGCACCTGTGGCTGAACGAAGGCTTTGCCACCTATTACACCGTCCTCTATGAGGAGCAGAAATCAGGCACAGACGGGATGAAGCATGCCCTGTGGAAGGAGGCGCAGGAGGTTTTTCAGGCAAATGACACGCGGCCTATCGTATGGCGTGACTACGGGGACCCGATGCAGCAGTTTGACTCGCGCGCCTACCCGAAAGGCGCCTGGGTGCTGCACATGCTGCGCAGCCAGCTTGGAGCGGACCTGTACCGCAAATGCATCCACACCTACCTTGATCGTTATCGCAGCAGCATCGTCCGCACCGAGGATCTGCAAGATGTGGTCGAAGAAGTGAGCGGACTGTCGTTTGACCAGTTCTTCGACCAGTGGCTGCACCATGGCGGCGTGCCGGAGCTGAAGATCGACTACGCCTGGGATGCCGGATCAAAGCAGGCGAAGATCACCGTGCGGCAGACGCAGAAGCTCAGCGAGCAGGTGCGCCTCTTTCGCCTCCCGCTGCCACTCGGCTTTTCCATTCCGGGGCAAAAGGAAATGCTGCGCTTTAAAGCCGACGTCAGCAAGGACGTGGAGGACTTTTACTTTCACCTGCCTGCGCAGCCGGAGCTTCTGCGCATTGATCCTGACTACACCGTGCTCGCCAAGATCGCCTTCACACCCCAGGGCCCGATGCTCGACAAGCAACTGAAGTCCGATGTCATCGGCCGGATGCTCGCCATCAGCACGCTTGATGGCAGGCACATCGACACTTTGGGCAAAGCTCTGCGCGAGGATGCCTTTTACTCTGTGCGTGTCGAGGCGGCGAAGGCGCTCGCGAGGATCTCAGAACCAGAAGCCCGCAAGGCGCTGATCGCAGGCAGCAGCGGACAGAGCGATGCTCGCGTACGCAAGGCCGTGGTGCAGGCGCTGGCCGCGCTCAACACCGAAGAGTCTCAGGAGACTTTGTGGAAGATGGCGCAGAGCGAGAAAAACCCCGACATCCTCGTCAGCATCATTGAGTCCTGGGGAGCGCGGCCGGGAAATGCGGACGTCGCCGCCGCGCTGCGCACGCATCTGGCCGGCAGCAGTTTCCACAACGCGGTGCAGGTGGCAGCCGTACGCGCGCTGCGTGCGCAGGATGACGAAGCCGCCGTGCCCGAGGTGCTGGCGCGCCTGCCTGCACTCAACGATCTGCGCGGCCGCGATGCAGGCAGCGTGTTTGACGCCATCGCCTTTCTCGCCAGACGCCCCACCAACTCTCATCGCGATGCTGTGCGTGAGTTTCTCACCGCCAAACTCAACGATCCGCGCGCGGGATGGCGCATCGCCAGCGCCAGGGCTCTGGGGACACTGCGGGATCCCAAAGCTCTGGCGGTGCTGGAACCGATGATCGCTGGGGGCAATGAACACATCGATCCGGTGCGCGAGGCGGCGGCCAAGGCGGTGCAGGATATTCGCGCGAGCCTGGAAAGTCCGGTGGATTTGAAGAAGCTGTGGGACAAGGTGCAGCAACTGCAGAAGCAAGCGGAGGCGCAGGAGAAGGAGCTGGAGACTTTGAAGAAGAAGGGGGAGGCGCAGAATTCCGCGAAGCAGGCCGGGGGAAATCCAAAGGCGGCGAAGTGATTTTTCATGATGGTGGCGTCCGATTTCACCTAAATTTTGAGGGTGAAAAAGGGCGCACTTTTGTGTCGGATTCGGCAATGAATCATTCCGACGGGGCGGGCAGGACGGAAATCAAATCGTGCCTTGCGGTTTGGAGGATCACGGGATGACCGGGGGTCTTCCACCCCATGGGCGTGCCGATGGTTTTCTGCCGCAGCTTGTAAGCGTGGAGCAGGGAGCCGGTGGAGACGTCTCTTCTGACGAGCAGGTCCGGGTATTTCAGGTGCCAGGGGCTCATGGACGGCGGAACAGCGGCGGGGGCTTCTGACAGGGGTTTGATTTCGAGGCCGTCCGCTGTGCGGTGGAGCTGGCAAAAGGCGCCGCAACTGTCGATGACCGCGGTATCGGGGCTGGACCATGAGGCCACATAAGGGAGGGCCCGCCGCAGCTTCACCGAGGTTTGGAAGACGGCGGTTTCGAAACTTTCCGACCCGTCCATCCATGCGACGCCCATCTGGAACGGCTTGTGGTAACCCGTGGAGGAGAGCAGAGACATGAAGACGACGGCGCTGCCGTCAGGGGAGAGCTCGACGTTCGCTGCGACAAAGGGAACTTTGGCCTGGGCGCAGTCCTGCAAGCGGGCGGGCGGCTGCGTGCCGCAGGGGACCAGGAAGATGCGTCCTTCGGGAGTCTGGGACTGCGGCTGAGGCTGAAAGAGACGGACGGCGTCCGGGTCGAGCATGAACACGCGGTCCCGCTCGGTGATCTGCGGGTCCGCGAGGTGCAGGCGTTCGACCCAGGGAGTTTTGGAGGTGTCAAACACGACCAGATGACCCCGGCCGCAGAGGGCGGCGCGGGGAAATGTTTCGGCCAGAAACCATGAGGTTATCGGAAAGGCGAGACTGGCCACCTGCTGGTGATCGAGGAGCGGCGGCGGCGCGGGGGCAGCCACCGGCTTTTGGGAGTCAATCACCGGCGGATGGAGGGAGAAGCGCACGGGCCTGCCCCAATGGACAGCGCCGGTGCGTGGAGAGCGCAGCACGGCGGAGATCCAGCCTGCGGCGGGCAGGTCTTTGCACTCGATGGAACCGCTGAGGCCCGTGACGGCCAGCAAGGGGTGCAGCGTGTCGGGGAAGGTGCCCGCGAAGATTTGCAGTTCAAACGGTTCGTGCATGAAGCGAGGAACGACCTCCGTCCCCACCGGCGAGCCCGGATAATCGCGGAGATTGAGGGCGCTTCCGCTCAAGTCGAAGGCCGCACGCCAGTGCACACGCGTCGGGCGCCCGTCTCCCGGCAGGTACTCCACCCAGACGTGTGGCGTGGGGAGCCGCTCTTCCGTGGGGTCCAGAAATTCGATGCTCTTTTGAATGCGACTGGCCATGGTGGCAAAACCCGGCTCCCCACCGAGACTCAGGATGCGCGCGACATCCGCAGCCTGTGACTTCAGGCGATCCAGGTCACCGGCAGCCAGGAGGGAATCAGACAACCAGCCCGCACTCTCGGCGAGAGGATCCCAGACGGCGCTCTTCCTTTTCAGGGAGGCGTCCCAAATGTCAGCGGCCAAGGCTGCAAGGGCTGTGACGGAAGCCGAGTCCGCGTAGCGGATGGTGCGGCACAGCCAGATGAGATTGCCATTGAGCCAGCCCTGGGACTCGTGCCCTTCCTTCAGGACATGGGCGCACTGAGCCTGCCATTTTTCGACGATGCCCGGCATCATGTCCGCAGCTTCGTACTTCGCGGCGAGCACGGCGTAATAGCCGAGAAAGATGAAGGTGTATTCACCCGAGATGCTTTTGACGAGGAGCGGCAGCAGCCCCAGGATCTCATCCTTTGCGCCGGCTTTTTCCAGCCAGGGAAGCACCCGCGTGCCGATCAAAAAATGGCGCTGGCCATTCTCCAGATAACGTTTGTCTTGAAAGACGGCGCCCAGGCCCCGCGCCATGAAGGGTGCGAGGGCCTTGAGGGAGATGTTTGAGGGCTGCGCGAGCATGCACAGGCGCCAGGCGGCGCGCATCTGCGCCGCGTCGTCGAGCTTGTCGGCGAGCGCGAATGCGGTTGGTGGGAGGCTGCCGCGGAGCGCCTGCGCCATGAGGGCGCAGGAAACCAACTGCTCGTCCTTGGGGAACAGGCGGGCGTCATGCACCAGGTCATCGACGAATTCCTGCGCATCGTCTCCACGCAGGGCGAGTCGAAAGAGGGCCATGATTGAGGCATCCGGCCCGACGTCGTCCAAAGAGCCGCCCCATGCGGTCAGCGCCTTATTCACGCCGTGAGGCATGCCATCGGGATTGGCAAAGGCTTCGTTCCCCGGCTGGTTGATATTTTTGGGCCAGATGCCGCGCAACGCCATGCGAGCCAGGAGCGTGGCCGTATCAGAATGACCCGCACGTTCCGCAGTGGCCGCAGCGTCCGAAAGGCTGTCAAAACACGCGAGGAGAAGGTGGCGCTGATGCTGGAGGAGCACCTGCAGCAGGCGGTTCAGCCGCGCCAAGTTCGCAGGGTTGTCCTCGCGCGGAATGAACATGCGCACCATGTCGGCGGCGATGTTCTGCGCGGTGTTGGCCGGCGTGTTTTGCAGGGCTGCGCCCAGAGAGGAAGCCAGATCATCCATGCGCCCCGCCGCAGTGACGCGCTCCAGCCATCCGGCCTGCGGAGGAGCCAGGGCCCAGGTGAAGGCGGGTGTGTCAGCCAAGTTCGTGCGCCGGAGCGCCTCGAGAAACAGATCCACCGCCCAGCCTTCTTTTCCCACCCTGGCATAGCTGATGGCGCGGCGCAGCCAGGCTTCGGGATCGTCCTTGTTGAGCTGCAGATCCATCTGCTCCGCCGTGGCAAGCTCCTCCTCCGGCAGCTTGAGCGCACGAGCGAAGGAAGCCATGAGGTGCGCATGAGCGGCGTATTCGGCGGTCGGTTTGATCTCGGCTTTCAACCAGTCATAGATGAGGCGGCTCTGGCCGGGCCGGTGCGCCATGATGTTCACCCAGGAGTCCAGCTTTTTCTTGTCAGCGGGAGGGGTGAGCATGGCCCGGGCTTTCGGAATGGCCGCCGCGTCTGAGTCCGGAAGCCACTTGTGCTGTGCGTGCGCGCCCGAGGTCAAAAAGAAGACGAAGAGGCATCCGACACAGACACAGGCACAGCATGAATTCATGCGAAAAAGCGTAGCGGTCGCGCCGCGAGAGTGTCAACCCAACCAGGTCTAAGCAAATGGTGTAGCGCGGTGCGTGGCCGTGCAGGCTGAGGAGACGAAGAGGAAGAGGGCATGAGGGATTTGCCACGCCGACGGAGGTGATGTACAGACTGCGGCTTCACTTCAGCATGCGCTTTCCCCGCCTTCAAACCATCGCCACCGGTGTCGTCAAAGAGACGATGCTTTCGCTGCCTGCGTCCATCCGTGATGAGGCGGCGGAGTGCCGCATTGAGTTTGCTGAGATGGATGCGTTGATCGACATCGATGAGGATCTGGATCCGGATCTGCTGGGGCTGTTTGAGGGGAATGCGCGGTGTGATCCGCTGCCGGAAACGCCGGATGAGATGCCGCGCATCCGCCTTTTTCTGGACAATCTGTGGGACGAGTGCGCCGGGGATCTGGCGACGTACCGGCAGGAGGTGCGCATCACGTTTCTGCATGAGCTGGGGCACTACCTGGGGCTGGATGAGGATGAGGTGGCGGCGCTGGGGCTGGCGTGATGGTGTGAGGGGGTTAAAAACGGGGCTGCATCCGAGGAGCGGGGCGGGAGGCCGGAATTTGGGTTTTCGCTGAGGTTTGAGTTTTCGGGGGTGGGTGGGGTTTCGGGGGCGTGGGGTGGGCGTGATTGACGATTGATGAGCCATCGATTTTTGATTGTTGATTTTTGAAGCGCGGAGTTTCGGCGCGGTGGGCGGGGCGGAGGTGACGCGGCACGTGTGGCGAGGCCGGAATGCGGGGCCTACGGAGGGAGTGGTGTGTGCCTTGAAAAGCCCCCCTTTGAGCAGGTTCATGTGCTGGCAGGAAAGGGCGCGTTCCCGCGCCCCTTCAGGGCGCGGCCTTCACCCACGTGACTGTCGTGATGAAACCCAGGGCTTGTCGCTGCGCGACTGCTCCCTGGGCTGAATCCGAGCGGCCCTTCAGGCCGCGTGAGGGAGGTGGAGCGGTTTGCAGGGGGCGGCCTGGCAGCAGGCATCTGCTCATTTTTCGGCGGGCGTGGAGGGCCTGGTAGAGGGTGAGTTCGTCCACGTGGTCGAGGCCGCCGCCGGCGGGCATGCTCTGGGCGAGACGGGTGATGGCGATGCCGACGGGACGGAGGATATCCGCGATGTAGCTGGCGGTGGCCTCGCCTTCGACATCGGAGCCGAGGGCGAGGATGACCTCCACCGTGTGGAGTGTGGAGGCTGAATCCGAGCGGCCCTTCAGGCCGCGTGAGGGAGGTGGAGCGGTTTGCAGGGGCGGCGTGGCATGAATGGCGGTCGGTTAAGAGAGGGGGCCCGTGGTTGCCGAAGCGCGGCAGCAGGCACGTGTGCGGCGGAGGGTATTGCCAACGCTGCTGGCAGCCGGCAGACTGCGGCGAAGCGCTGGCTTTGCTTCCCGGTTTGCTTGCTTTAACCCAGGGTCGCCTCGCTTAGGCTCGGCTGACCCTGGGCTGCGATAGGGCGCACCTTTGGTGCTGAAGAAGCAGCCCATCTTGCGGCGGTCGTGCAGGGCCTGGTAAAGGGATCGGCAAATTCATTTTTGGCAGGGCGCGTCTTTGGAGGTTCGGTTTTGCCGCTGAGCACCGGAACTCAAGGTGGCTTGAGGGTGTGAGACGGGGAGTCACAGCGGAGGCTTTTCGTGAGTCGTCTGCACGAAGGACGCTTCCAGATTCCGGCTTCCTCCTTCGCTCTTCGAGCTACGGAGGACGAGAAAGCCGGTACTACAATACGGCGCTGGCTGGCTTCGAGTTTTGGGAGAGGCGGGGGTTCCGGAACGGGCTGCTGCGAAGCCGCGGAGCGAACCCCGAACTACGTACTCAGAAGAGCTGTCGGGAGGGGCAGAGGTGAGGAGGTGGAAGATTTCATCGGTTCTCCGCTTCTTTGCCGCTCTGCGGCCGAATGGAGTGTCCCTTCGGCTTCGAAGGGACTTGGCGGCCGACCCACTTCTCGACATCTGTTTTGTTGAATGCCCTGAAGCGTGAGCTCATCCACATGGTCGAGAGTGGACTGAGTTTGGAGAACCTGCAGGCGGCGTGAGGATGCGGAGCGGTTTGTACCGGTGCCTGGCAGCAGGCGTCAGCCCATCTTGCGGCGGCCGTGGAGGGCCTGGTAGAGGGTGAGCTCGTCCACGTGGTCGAGACCGCCGCCGGCGGGCATGCCCTGGGCGAGGCGGGTGATGGCGATGCCGGCGGGACGGAGGAGATCCGCAATGTAGCTGGCGGTGGCCTCGCCTTCGACATCGGAGCCGAGGGCGAGGATGACCTCCTCCGTGTGCAGATCACGGACGCGGGTGACGAGGGACTCCATGCGCAGGTCTTCGGGCGTCACGTTGTCGAGCGGCGAGAGCCTGCCGCCGAGTACGTGGTAGAGGCCCTGGAACGCGCCGGAGCGCTCCATGCGCAGGACGTCGGCGGCCTGCTCGACGACGCAGAGCTGCTGACGCTGGCGGCGGGGATCGTGGCAGAGGAGGCAGTCGCTGCCGCTTTCGATGAAGAAACCGCAGTCGGCGCAGGGCTGGATGCGGTCTCCGACTTCGAGGAGGGTGCTGGACAGGAGGGGGATGCGCTCGTCGCTTTTTTGCAGGAGCCAGAGCATGAGGCGCTCCGCGCTGCGGGGGCCGAGGCCGGGGAGCGACTTGAGCTGGGCGATGAGACGCTGGATCGCGGGTGGGTAGTCGATGCGCACGGCGGGAGGACTCAGGTAGCGGCGAGTTTGCGCGAGTGCTGGGGAGTGTCTTTGGCGGGCGAAGATCTGCCCTTCTGCGCCGCTTCGACACGTTCCACGAAGTATTTCAGCGGGAGGTCTTCACGACCTTCGATGGCGGCGCTCGCGAAGCTCTCCTGGGCCTGTTTGAGCTCGCCTTTGCGATACTGGACGACTCCCTGCCAGAAGGCGTCGCGAGCACGGATGTCCGCCTCTGGAAGGGTTCCTTTTTCGGCGAGGAGTTCGTACACCTCGCTCATCTGGCTGGAGCCGACGGTGCTGACCATTTCCATGGGACGCACTTCGGCGGCGTCCTTGACCAAGGCGTAGGTTCTGGCGCTGAGGAGGACCTTGCTGCCGTACTCGGCATTCAAGACGCAGAGCTGCGAAGAAAAGTCGATCACGTCCCCCACGGCGCTGAAGCTTTCGAAGTGGCTGACGCCGAAGAGGCCGCAGACGGCGGGGCCGGTGCTGAAGGCGACGCCGATCTGGGCTTTTTTGCCGAAGCGCTGCTCGATCTCGCGGGCGACGGTGGCGATGTGATTTCGCAGAACGGCGGCGACCTGCACGGCGTGCAGGGCGTGATGCTCATCTGAGAGCGGGAAGCCAAAGAACACGCGGATCTGGCGGGGATTGCAGTCATCGAGATAGGCACCGCGGGCGATGAGGAACTCGGTGATGCTGCGCTGGAAGTGGGTGGCGAGCTCCTCGAACTGCGGGGCCTCGATGCCGGTGGAGAGCTCGCCGTGATTCAGGAGGCGGCAGGTGAGCACGGTGATCTCGCGGCGCTCGGTCATCTTGGCGGGGTTGTTTTGATCCGCGAGCTCCTCAAACTGGCGGGTGGAAAGGCGGCCGACGAAGTAGTCGCGCATGACGTGGCAGCGGTAGGCATTGACCGAACCGCCGACGGCGATGCCGGCGATGCCGGCAAACCAGAGGGCGAGGGAGCCGGAGATGGGCTCAAACAGAATGCCGCTCATGGCCATGATGCAGGAGAAGGAGACGGTGAGGAAGGTGCCGCCGAGAAGGAAGGCGAAGCGGCGCCACTGGGACGTCATCTCAATGCAGACCCAGGCGCTGATGAAGGCCATGACGGTGTAGTAACCGTACTGCAGCAGGACGACCTGCTTCAAGCCGCCCGCAGGCAGAATGAAGCCGCGCGCGAAGAGGACGGCGAACCACTCGGCGGTGCTTTTGAAAAAGCCGAAGTGGTAGAGGGCCAGCAGGGGGATGCAGACGAGCACGCCAATGAACATGGCGGCGGCGTGATTACGATTCATGAGGAGGAGTTTCAGGGGTGAGATCAATGACGGGGCTGGAGACCGGAGGAGGCGCCGGATGTGCGCGGCAGGCGCTGACCACGAGATCGCTGACATATTTGTCGGGATTGGCGACGGCCTCGGGAGTAATGACGAAGCGTGTCTCTCCGGTGCTGCGGGTGACGAGCTTGAGGCCGAAGGGGTAGTCTTTGAAGAGCTTGGTGCAAAGCGCCTCCACGTGCATGCCCTCACGCTGCGCACGCGCGGCAATGGCGGCGATGGCATCGCTGTCGAAGTCGAGGGTAAAGCCGTGCTCGCGCTGAAAGCGCTCTGCGAAGGCGCGGACCTCGCCGGCGTGGGCGGCACCGAGCTCGCGGAACTGGGTGGCGGCCTCGGCGCGGCATTTTTCCAGCACGCGCTCCGGTTCTTTGACGAGCGTGCCGTCGATCTGGAGCTCGGGAAGGCCGAGGCTGGGCATTTCGAATTTGAAGTCGCGGAGGACGCGCTCCCAGGCGGTGACGAGGCCGCGTGCGCCGGTCTTTTCATCTTCGGCGCGGTGGGCGATCTCGCGCAGGGCGTCATCCTGAAAGACGGCCTTCACGCCGTAGGCGGCGAACTCGCGCTCATACTGGCGGATGAGGCTGCCCTCGGAGTTTTTCATGATCTGGAACATGTCGTCCGCGCTGAGGGGATCGCAAACGACGCGGACGGGGAGGCGGCCGATGAACTCGGCCTCGAAGCCGAAGTCGATGAAATCCTTGGTACGGGCCTCGCGGAAGAGAAACTCGGCGGCGGTGGATTTGCTGTCCGAGGAGACGAAGCCGATGGATTTGCGGTTCGTGCGCTTTTCGATGATTTTTTCCAGCCCGCTGAAGGCGCCGCTGACAATGAAGAGGATGTTGCGGGTATTCACCACCTCGCGGCCGGTGCGGCCTTTGCGGGTGTCAAACATCATCTGCATCTGGCTGCGGATGTCGTTCGGCGCGTAGAGGGCGACCTCGGTTTCCTCCATGAGCTTGAGCAGGGTGGTCTGGACACCGCGGCCGCTGACATCACGGCCCAGGCGCTCGGGGCCGCTGCTGAGCTTGTCGATTTCATCGAGGTAGATGATGCCGTGCTCGGCGAGCTCGATGTCGCCATTGGCCTTGGCGACGAGATCGCGCACGAGGTCATCCACATCCGCGCCGACGTAGCCGGTTTCGCTGAACTTGGTGGCGTCAGCTTTCACAAACGGAACGCCGATGAGATCGGCGATGTGCTTGACGAGGTAGGTTTTGCCGACGCCGGTGGGGCCGATGATGATGACGTTCTGCTTGGAGAATTCGAGCCGGGGGCCGCCGGACTCGGAGGCGCGGTCATCACGCAGCATGCGGGCGTGGTGGTAGTGGTCGCACACGGCGGTGGCGAGGACTTTTTTGGCTTCGTCCTGGCGGATGACGAAGCGGTCCAGGTGGGCCTTGATGTCGGCGGGGCGGTAGTTGAAGTCGAAGGCGCGGCCGTTGTCGGGCCTGGCCTCCTCGACGGGTTTTTCGCTCTCCTCCGGGAGGGGGCGGCCGCCGGGGCCTTCGACACGGGTGAAGAGAACCTGGCCGCCGAGGGTGTTTTTGATGAAGTCCTCCAGCTTGCGCGTGATCTCCTCCGGACTGCCGGGCGCTTTGGGTTTCTCGGTCTCTGGGGGTTCGGGCGTGGGGTCGCTCATGGGGGTGCGGACTGTGCGCGAGGCCGGGGCTGCTGACAAGCGGCACGATGCGTGCTGTGCGGGAGAAGAAATGCTCTTTTTCCGGGTTGCACGGCCCCCATGACATCCCATACTCCGCCCCCCGCATTTATTTATGTCAGCACCTGTCAAAGTCGCCGTCGTCGGAGCCAGTGGATATTCTGGAGCCGAGCTGCTGCGCCTGCTGCTGCGGCACCCGAATGTGGAGCTGGTGGCGGTGACCTCGCGCTCGCTGGCGGGCAAGGCCTTGTCTAAAGAATTCCCGCGGTTTCGCGGGGTGGGAGTGGCGGACAAACTGAACTTTACCGTGCCTGATGCGGCGGCGCTGAAGGCGGCAGGTGCGGAGATCGCCTTTCTGGCGGTGCCGCATGGAGTGGCGGCGGAGTATGCCAAGCCGCTGCTGGAGCTGGGGCTGAAGGTGATCGACCTGAGCGCGGACTTCCGGCTGCGGAGCGCGGCGCTGTATGAAGAATTTTACGGACATGCGCATCCGGCGCCGGAGCTGCTGGACGAGGCGGTGTATGCGCTGCCGGAAGTGCGGGCGGAGCAGATCCAGGGTGCGAGGCTCATCGCGTGCCCGGGGTGCTACCCGACGAGCATCCTGCTGCCGCTGATTCCCCTGCTGAAGGCGGGGCTGCTGGCGGAGAGCCCGCTGGCGGTGGCGAGCATGAGCGGCGCGAGCGGCGCCGGGCGGAAAGAGAGCATCCCCCTGCTCTTCTGCGAGGTGCAGAACAGCGTGCGGAGCTACAGCGTGCCTTTGCACCGGCACCTGAGCGAGATAGGCCAGGAGCTGGCGCTGGCGGCGGGGCGGGAGGTGAAGCTGTCCTTTGTGCCGCACCTGATGCCCACGCATTCGGGCATCTGCACGACGACCTTTGCGCAATTGCAGCCCGGAGTGACGGTGGAACAAATCAGCGCCGCGCTGCATTCGGCCTACGATTCGGCCCCCTTCGTGCGTTTGCTGGGGGTGAACCAGTCTCCCGACACCAAAAACGTCACCGGCACCAATTTCGTGGACATCGGCTGGTCCTACGATGCGCGGGCGGGCCAGCTCATTCTGATGAGCACGGAAGACAACATCGGCAAAGGCGCCTCCGGCCAGGCCGTACAAAACATGAACCTGATCTGCGGTTTTGAGGCCACCGCAGGACTGTTGTACGTCTAACTCCCATGGCGACCAAAGCACACGACGAACGCGAATGCCGCGTCTCCTTTAAAGTCATCGAAGGCGGTGTCACCGCCGCGAAGGGCTTCCGCGCCAGCGCCGTGACCTGCGGCATCAAGAACCCCGAGGCCACGCGGCTGGATCTGGCGCTCATTGTTTCAGACACGCCGACCACCACGGATGCGGTCTTCACGACGAACAAGGTGCGCGCGGCGTGCGTGCGGGTGAGCCAGCAGCATATCAAAGAGAGTGACACGCGCGCGATCATCGCGAACAGCGGCAACGCCAACGCCTGCACGGGCGTGCAGGGCATCCAGGACGCCAAAGCCATGACCAAGGCGGTGGCGGAGGAGCTGGGGGTGAAAATGCGGCAGGTGCTGGTGTGCTCCACGGGGATCATCGGGATGCAGATGCCGATTGAGCGAGTGATTGTGAAAGTGCCGGAGGCGGTGGCGAAGCTGAAGGCCGACGGCTCGGATGACGCGATGCGGGCGATCATGACGAGCGACACGCGGCCGAAGACTTTTGCGGTGGATGTGCCGTGCGGCAAAGGGAGCTTCCGCATCGGCGGCATTGCCAAAGGCGCGGGGATGATCTGCCCGAACATGGCGACGATGCTGTGTTTCATCACGACGGACGCCAAGATCGGCAAGGACGAGCTGCACCGCTCCATGTGCTATGCGGTGGAGAAGAGCTTCAACTGCATCACCATCGACGGCGACACGAGCACGAACGACACGGTGATCGTGATGAGCAACGGGCAGGCCGACGCGCCGACGATCAAAAAGAATTCGCCGGAGGCGGAGCTCTTCCGCTGCGCGCTGCACAAGGTGATGCTGGAGCTGGCGAAGATGATCGTGTGCGACGGCGAGCGGGTGACGAAGTTTGTGGAGATCCGGGTGCGCAATGCGCGCACGCTGGGAGACGCGCGCAAGGTGGCCGAGACGGTGGCGAAGTCGCTGCTGGTGAAGTGCTCCTTCCATGGCTGCGACCCGAACTGGGGGCGAATCATTCACGCGGTGGGGTACTCCGGCGCGCGCATTCGTGAAGAACTGATCGACATCTACTTCGGCGGGCTGCAGGCGTGCAAGGGCGGGCTGGCCAACCACACGCCGGTGAGCGAGCTGGAGAAGGTGGTGAAGGAGCCGAAGTTCACCGTCACGATCGATCTCAACCTCGGCACGAGCGGGTACACTGTTTACACCAGCGACCTGTCCGAAGAATACGTGGACTTCAACAGCGCGGAATATTCCGCCGCCGTGCACGCGAAACGCCAGAAGGGCTTCGCCTGATGGCGGTCCCGCTTTCCCATTCATCCGCGATGAATCCTCTCGACGCTCAAATCACCAAATCCGCCGTACTGCTTGAAGCCCTGCCGTACATGCAAAGCTTTCGGGGCTGCACGTTTCTGATCAAGGTGGGCGGCAGCGCGATGGAGGACCCGGTGCAGGTGGATTCGTTTCTGCGCGATGTGGTTTTCCTGGAAGCGGTGGGGATCAATCCGGTGATCGTGCATGGAGGCGGCAAGGCGATCTCCAAGGCGATGACGGAGTCGGGACTGCAGGCGAAATTTATCAACGGCATGCGGGTGACGGACGATGAGACGATCAAGATCGTGGAAGAGACGCTGGCGCGGGTGATCAACCCGGAGATCGTAGGAAAGATCAACGCCTTTGGCGGCAAGGCCGTGGGCATTCCTGGAACGGAGGTGTTTCTGGGTGAGAAGATGAAGGGCGATCTTGGATGGGTGGGCGAGGTGAATGACTGCAAGCTGGGACTGATTCAAGCGGCGGTGGCGGGAGAGTTTGTGCCGGTGGTTTCTCCCGTGGCGCGCGAGCTGGCCTCTGGAAAAACGCTGAATGTGAACGCGGACCTGGCGGCCTGCGGGCTGGCGAAGCGGCTGAAGGCGACGAAGCTGATCTTTCTGAGCGATGTGCGCGGCGTGATGCGCGACCCCAAGGATGACAACACGCTGATTCCGAGCCTGGACGAGGCGTCTATTTCCAAGCTGAAGGCGGAAGGCATCATCAGCGGCGGGATGATTCCGAAGGTGGACTCTTCGCTGGATTCGCTGCGCGGCGGCGTGGGCAAGGTGCATCTCATCGATGGACGGCTGCCGCATGCGCTGATTCTCGAAATCTTCACCGACGGCGGGATCGGTACTGAAATCCATTTGTAATGCTGAGATGAGAACGAGTGATCAACTGATGCAGGAATTCGTCCTGCCGAACTACGGTCGTTACGATGTGTGGCCTGTGCGTGGCGAGGGGCCGTATGTGTGGGACCGGGATGGGAAGAAGTATCTGGACTTTGCGGGCGGAGTCGCTGTGTGCCCGCTGGGGCACTGCCCGCCACCGGTGGTGAAGGCGCTGACGGAGCAGGCGAACACGCTGATCCATGTGTCGAACTGGTACTGCATCGACAAGCAGGCGGAGCTGGCGCGGATTTTGGTGGAGGAGTGCGTGGGCATTCCTGGAAAATGCTTCTTCTGCAACAGCGGAGCGGAGGCGAATGAAGGGCTGATCAAGCTGGCGCGGAAGCACGGGCAGCAGACGGGCGGACGGTATGAGATCATCACCTTCACGGGATCGTTTCATGGGCGCACGTTTGGGGCGATGACGGCGACGGCGCAGGAGAAGATCCATGGCGGCTTTGGGCCGCTGCCGCCGGGGTTTGTGTATTCGCCGTTCAATGACATCGCAGCGCTGGAAGCGGCGATCACGGAAAGCACGGTGGCCATTTTGATGGAACCGATCCAGGGCGAGAGCGGGGTGAATGCGGTGACGCCGGAGTTTCTGCGCGCGGCGCAGCGGCTGTGCCGGGAGAACGACCTGCTGCTGCTGCTGGATGAAGTGCAGTGCGGTTTTGGCCGTGCGGGCGAGATGGCGGGATGGCGCAGCATCGTGCCGGGAGATGAGATTCAGCCGGATGGCATCAGCTGGGCCAAGGCGATCGGCAGTGGTTTCCCGCTGGGCTCCTTCTGGGTGAATGACCGGCGCGACCTGAGCAAGACGCTGGGGCCTGGGACGCATGGCACGACGTATGGCGGATCGCCGCTGGCGTGCGCGGTGGGGATTGCGACGCTGCGGACGATTCTGGACGAGAAGCTGTGCGACCATGCGAAGGCGCGGGGGGCTGCCATCGCCGCCGCTGCCTGCGGGTGGAATCATGTGCTGATCAAGGAGGTGCGGCAGCTCGGGCTGTTCATCGGCTTTGAACTGAATGCGGAGGCGATCTCCGCGAAGTCCGGCGGCAAGCTGCCTTCCATTTTCCTCGCCCAGAAACTGCTGGATGCGGGCATGATGGTGACGCCTGCGGGACCGAATGTGGTGCGCTGGCTTTCGCCGCTGAACATCACGGAAGCCCATGCCGCCGAGGGGCTGACCCTTTTCAAGAGCGTGCTGGATCAGCTCGCATAGAATTTGCCACGATATGAATCATCTGCTTTCCATCGAAGAACTGACGCCGGAACAAATCGGGCGGATCATTGACCTGGCCTGCGAGCTGAAGAAAGACCGCAAGGCCTCGCCACAGGTGCTGACCGGGCAGCAGTGGGCGCTGATTTTCAGCAAGTCCTCGACCCGCACGCGGGTGAGCTTTGAAGTGGGGATCCGTGAGCTGGGCGGCTCGGTGATGTTTCTTTCCAGCGCGGACATTCAACTGGGCCGCGGGGAGCCGATCAAGGACACGGCGCGGGTGATGGGGCGGATGATTCACGGCGCGGTGATCCGCACCTTTGCACAGCAGGATGTGGTGGACTTTGCGCAGTACAGCGGGATTCCGACGATCAATGCGCTGACGGATGACGAGCACCCGTGCCAGGTGCTGGCGGATCTGCAGACGATCAAGGAGCGCCTGGGCGGATGGCAGGGCAAACGCATCTGCTTTCTGGGCGATGGCGACTGCAACATGGCGCGCTCGTGGATCTGGGCGTCCGTGCACCTGGGCTTTGAGCTGGTGATCGGCGCGCCGAAGGCGTTTCAGCCGCAGGAGAGCTTCATGCAGCGGGTGCCGGCGAAGACGATCCGCATTGTGGATGATCCCGCGGAAGCGGTGAAGGGCTGCGACGTGGTTTACACGGACGTGTGGGTGAGCATGGGCAAGGAGGCGGAGAGCGCGGACCGCATCGAGGCGCTGAAGCCCTGGCAGATCAATGACGCGCTGATGAAGCATGCCAAGCCCGGTGCCATCGTGATGCACTGCCTTCCGGCGTATCGCGGCAAGGAGATCACGGATGAAGTGATGGAGGCGCATGCGGATTTGATTTTTGAGCAGGCGGAGAACCGGCTGCATGCGCAGAAGGCGGTGATCGTGGAGATTACGCGGAACAGTTGATGCCAGCCATGAGTTCTCCGGTCACCTCCAGCAGTCCTCTCGGTGTTTTTGATTCCGGGGTGGGGGGGCTGACGGTGGTGAGGGCGCTGAGGGATCTGCTGCCGAATGAGTCGATGGTGTATCTGGGGGACACGGCGCGGGTGCCGTATGGGTCGAAGTCGCCGGACACGATCCGGAGGTTTTCGATGGAGGACACGCAGTTCCTGGTTTCCCACGGGGTGAAGGCGGTGGTGGTGGCGTGCAACACGGCGACGGCGCATGCGCTGCCGGTGCTGCAGGCGACGTTTCGGGTGCCGGTGATCGGAGTGCTGGGGCCGGGGGTGGAGGCGACGCTGTCGGATTCGAGCTGCGAGCGGGTGGGGATCATCGGCACGGCGGGGACGATCCGCAGCCATGCGTATCAGCATGAGATCGCGATGAGGAGGCCGGATGTTTTGATTGAGGCGAAAGCGACGCCGCTGCTGGTGCCGTTTGTGGAGGAGGGGTGGACGGACCACCCGGCGCTGAAGTCGGTGCTGCGGGAGTATTTGAAGCCGATGCTGGACAAGGGGATCGACACGCTGGTGCTGGGCTGCACGCACTACCCGCTGCTGGTGCCGGTGCTGAAGCGGATGCTGGGGCAGAAGGTGAGGCTGGTGGACTCCGCAAGCACCTGCGCGGCGCATGTGAAGGCGAAGCTGGAGCAGGACGGGCTGCTGCGGACGACGAAGAGCAAGCCGACGCTGGACATTTACCTGACGGACCATTCGGAGCAGGCGGAAAACCTGGCGAAGAGGTTTCTGGGGACGGATTTTGGGAAGGTGAAGAAGGCGGTGGTTTAGGGGTGGGGAATTTATGATTTATGATTTATGATTTATGATTTGGCGGAGGGTGGGGGTTTTTGAATGTGCGGGGGTGTGGGGGATTGAGGGGCTTGTGGGAAGCGGAGGATTGATGAGCAATCGATTTTCGCTTTTTGATTTTTGATTTCGGAGGCGGTGGGTCGTGGGGGGATTTGGGGTGAAGGAAGGTTTTATACCACGATCATTTGAAAATGGGTCTGTGGTGAGAAGTTCGGTGCTCAACTGCAAGCGGAGCGGCACCCAGAGCCGGTTAAAAACCGGCGCTCCCAGTACGGCGGGGCTTGCTCGACTGCGCTGGAGCTGGGGAGTCCCAGGCGCATGGCGGAGCGTATGGAAGACGCCCGTTCTTCGCACTTCGTGCTACGAAGGGCAGGCTGCTGGTGGACGCTCGGTGTGGGAGGTTTTTGAATGTGCGGGGGTGTGGGGGATTGAGGAGCTTGGGGGAAGCGGAGGATTGATGAGCAATCGATTTTCGATTTTCGATTTTTGATTTCGGAGGCGGTCGGTCGTGGGGGGGGATTTGGGAGGAAGGAAGGTTTTAGAGCACGATCATTTGAAAATGGGTCTGTGGTGAGAAGTTCGGTGCTCAACTGCAAGCGGAGCGGCACCCAGAGCCGGTTAAAAACCGGCGCTCCCAGTAAGGCGGGGCTTGCTCGACTGCGCTGGAGCTGCGGAGTCCCAGGCGCATGGCGGAGCGTATGGAAGACGCCCGTTCTTCGCACTTCGTGCTACGAAGCATCGGAACTGAAGACGACTCGATTGTGGAACAGAGAGTAACGGCGGAGGCAGTTCGAGAAAGGGAGCGCTGTTTTTTGGCAAAGGAATGAAGGGGCAAAGGAATGGCCGGAGACTTGCACCGCAGAGGCTGGAACGCCGCAGAGATTTCTTCTGGGTCCCATTCTGAAAAATTGGCTTCGCCTGCTTCCGCTGCGCTCCAGAGCTGCGGCGTTTCCACCTCTGCGGTGTCGTTATTCGAAAGGGCAGGCTTCTGGTGGACGCTCGGTGTGGCGGAATGCCCGGTTTGCTTTCCGGACCGGAGCCATCGGTACCAGGGAAGCCTTGCTGAGGCCCGGCATCCCTTCGCTATGATACGGAAGGCCGTTGCCCTTCCCCTCAAGAGGTGGACGTCGGCTTATTGCAGGCACCTCGACCGTCTGCCAAGGTACAGACCTGTTTTCAACTGATCGTTGTATCCAAAGGCAAAATGCCCGTGCTACTTGCCGGATGGTGAAGGCCTGCTAGCCTGACCGCCCGCATGTTTCCGCGCATTTTTGACCGCTATCTTGGCCGCCAGGTCGCATCAGCCACGCTGATCGGCGTGGCGCTGCTCAGCGGCGTGATGGTGCTGGGGAATGTGTACAAGAAGCTGGACCAGCTGCTGGGCAACACGGAGCTGCCTCTCTCCGTGATCGCGGAGTTTGTGATGCTGGTGATTCCGTTTTCGCTGATTTTCACGATTCCGTGGGCCTTTCTGACGGGCATTTTGCTGGTGTTTGGGCGGCTGTCCGCGGACAACGAGCTGGTGTCCCTGCGCATGACGGGCATGTCCATGCCGCGCATCTGCGCGCCGGTCTTTGTGCTCGCCGTCGCGCTGAGCGGGATCTGCCTGTGGGTGAACGTGAGCCTGGCGCCGGCGGCGAAGGACCGCATGAAGCGGCTGTTTTACCAGGTGGCGGTGAAAAACCCTGAAACGCTGTTTCAAGAGGGCCAGGTGCTGGACCGCGTGCCGGGCTACCGCATTTACACCAGCAAGCGGCATGACAAGACGCTGACGGACCTGCACATCATCATGCTGAAGGATGCGAATGCCATCAATTACATCCACGCCAAGAAGGCCACGCTGCATACCGCGCCCGGATCGATGGATCTGCTGATGGAAATGGAAGGCACGACGGCAGAACTTCTTCCCGGTCAGGACAAGGACAAGGAAAAGGAAAAGGAAAAGGACAAGGGTTCACAGAACGGTTCGTCCGAAGGGTCCTCGTTCAAGACGCAATGGCTGAAACTTTCGTTGTCCGAAATGCAGAAGGACGTGGTGCGGGTGAATGCGAGCATGAAGACGACCAGCGCGCTGGCCGAAGAGGTGAGCACCTGGAAGGACACCGTGACCGGCGAGGCACTGACGCCTGTCACGCGATCCCTGTCTCTAACGGAGCTGAACAAGCGCTACAGCTTTTCGCTGGCCTGCATCACGTTTGCGCTGGTGGGCATTCCGCTGGGGGTGACGGCGCAGAGGCGCGAGACTTCGTCCGGCTTTGCGCTGAGCCTGATCACGGCCACGGTTTACATTGTGTTTATTATTCTGGCGGACACGCTCAATGACAAGCCGGCGGCGATGCCGCACCTGATCATGTGGCTGCCGAATGTGATCTTCCTGGGGATGGGCGGCTGGCTGTTTTACAAGCTGAGCCGGAAGTGAGGCCACAAACAGTTGAAAACAGGTCGGGAGCGGGTGTCGCAGGAAGGTCGAGGGGAAGGGACAGAACTCGAATGTTCAGCGGTCTTCCATTTTTCGCGGCTCGATGTGCTTTCGGGTACCTGGGGTGTGCTTGATTGACGATTCATCCTTCGCTCTGCGAGCTTCGGAGAACACGTTGATGAGCCATCGATTTTTGATTGCAGATGTGCCGGAATCTCAGTGCGACGCACCAAACGCAGTGCCTCTGCGCACCTAGAATCAGGCCTGTTTCAGGTATTCGTGCATGATACGGTTCGCGGTGGAGAAGGAGGCTATGCGGCAGCGCGCAAGCGCGGAGGATTGGGCGGCTCCGAGTGCAATGAACGGCGGCGACAGCATCATGCCTGCAAATCTTCGTGCCAGAAGCCGCGGAGCCCCTGCCTTTCGACGCTGCAAGGACGGCGCACCTTTTTCAGCGCCCGCGATGCGAGAGACCCGAAGCTTCGGCCCCGGCGCAGCGGTGCCCTACCAGCCCTGTGGCGCGCATCATTTTTTCAGGAGGCCGATCACCGTTGAAGTCATGGCGGTGACGCCGGTTTCGAGGGTGGGCTCGGGGACGGGCTTGAAAAGCGGTGAATGGAGGGAGGGGAGAGAGGTGCCTTTGGCCTTGGCGGAGGCCACGAGAGCCGGGGGCTGGGTGCCGAGCCAGAACATGCAGAGGGGGACTTTGTCCTTGGTCATGCCGTATTCGGAAAAGTCCTCGGCGCCCATGACGGGCTCGCGGGCGAGAACATTGTCCGCACCGATGGCGGCGCCGATGTATTTGCGCACTTCCTGGCAGAGCTCGGGCTGATTGTAGAGAGCGGTGGCGCTGTCATCGGAGACGAGGACCTCGGGCATTTTGTCCGCGGGCATGCTGGCGGACTCGGCCTGGGCTTTGACGATGCGCTTGATGGAGTCGATGAGGTGCTGGCGGGTCTCCTTCTTGTAGCTGCGGAGGGTGAGCTGCAGGCGCACTTCTTCGGAAATGATGTTGCTCTTAGTGCCGCCGTGGATGCTGCCGACGGTGATGACGGCGGGATCTCCGGGGCGGACTTCGCGGCTGACGATGGTCTGCAGGGCGAGGACGATCTGCGATGAGAGGACGATGGGGTCCTTGCACAGATGCGGCATGGAGCCGTGACCGCCGACGCCTTTGACGACGATTTCGACGGAGTCCACATTGGCGAGGGCGAAGCCTTCGACGATGCCGACCTGGCCGTGGGCCATGTCTGAGGAGCAGTGAAGGGCGACGGCTTTGTCGGGCTTGGGGAATTTGGAGAAGAGGCCGGCGCGGAGCATGAAGCGTGCGCCGAGGACGCGCTCTTCGGCGGGCTGGCCGATCATGACGACGGTGCCCTGCCACTGGTCTTTGAGTTTGGAGAGCGCGCGGGCGGTGCCGATGAAGCTGGCCATGTGCATGTCATGGCCGCAGGCGTGCATGACGTTCACCTCGCGGCCGAGATCATCCTTCACGACTTTGGTGCTGGCGTAGGGGAGGCCGGTGACTTCTTTGACGGGGAGGGCATCGAGATCTGTGCGGACGAGGATGACGGGGCCTTCGCCGTTTTTCAGCACGCCGACAACGCCGTGGCCGCCGACGTTTTCTGTGACTTCGAGACCGGCGTCTCGCAGCTCTTTGGCGATGCGAGCGGCGGTTTCGGTTTCATGAAGGGAGAGTTCAGGACTGGTGTGGAGCTCTTTGTAGAGGGTGACGAGGGAGGAAAGCTCCTGTTTGACGACCGACGAAAGATCAGCGGCGGCGAGGGAGGAGGTGAGGAGAAGGGAGAGGAGAAGGGGCTTCATGGTAGAGAGTAAGCGGACGATTGTGGTGTCTTGCAGGGGTCAGGGCGATTGAGGCCGGGCCTGGGTGGCACGGAGCCAGTCACGTTCGGCCTCAAGTTTGGCGATTTGGTTCCTGATCCGAGATAGATCATCGGCGAGGCTCTCGATCTTGATCGGCTTCGGCTTCAATTCTTCCTCAATCCATTTCTTCTGCTCGGCCAAAAGCTTTTCGAATCTGGCGGCTTCGTTCTTTTTTCCCGCCGCACGGGATTCCTCAAGCCCTCTCTTGTATTGACCGACAAGCGACCATTCGTAACTGCAGACCTCTCCGGGAAGACCTTTTTCAGCAGTCTGAAGAATCCAGGCAAGCTTTGACTGGAGCTGCTTGATTTGGGCATCCAACGGAGTGGGCAGCCATCCCATCGCGGCCATCCATTCGGCGCAGCGCTGGGGCCAGGCGTTGATGGGCTGCTTGTTGTCGCGCATGCCGAAGCCGTGGCCGCCTTTGGTGAAGAGGTGGAGTTCGCAGGGGATGCCGAGCTTTTTGTACTCAAGATAGAGCACCGCGGCGGCGGCGGGGTTCTGGCCGTCGTCGTGGGCGCAGGCGAGGAACATGGGCGGGGCATCCTTTGGCACGGTGAAGCCCTCCTTGAGTTTGGCGGGGTCTTTGAAGTCCACGAAGCCGCCGCCGTAGATCATGATGCCGAAATTTGGCAGCGCGGCCTGGGTGGCGCGATCACAGGCGATGTGTGCCAAAAGGTTTCCGCCGGCGCTGAAACCCAGGAGCCCGATGCGGTTTGGATCCAGGTTCCATTCTTTGGCCTGCTCGCGGACGAGCGAGATGGCCTTCGCGGCATCGGCCACGGGCTTTTCGTGCGGGGCGGGTTCATCGCGGGTGGGCGTGCGGTATTTCAGAAGGATGCCAGTGACACCGAGGGTGTTCAGCCACTCGCAGACCTGCGTGCCTTCGTGAACGGCGGAGAGGAAGACGTAGCCACCGCCCGGGGCGACGATGATGCTGGTGCCATTGGGCTTTTCGGGACGATAGACCGTGATGGTGGGATCAAGGATGTCAGTGACGGTGTTTTTGCCAGCCTTGGTGCGGATGAAGTCCTCGGTGGCCTTGGAATGCGGGAGCATCTGGCCGGGAGGGCCATCTGGCCAGAGCTTGATCTCGATGGGATCTGCGGCGCAGAGGCATGCCGGGACGATGAGCAGGAGAAGAAGCGGTTTCATGGGTGCATTTAACGCGATGAAGGCCGACTCTGGCAAGTCTCAAGGCCACTGGCTGTCTGCCAGCAACTGGACGACGCGGGCACGTTCGGACTTGAGCTTTTCAATGGCTGCGCGGGTTGTTTCGACCTCTTTCGAGAGCTGGTTCCACAGACGCGAACGCTCTTTTTCCGCGGCTTCCCCTTTGGCGAGCGAAAGCTCGTCCTGCGCAATCTGCCGGCGGAGTCCTGCTGCTCTGGGCTGTGTCATCCGTCTGCTCTGCCTGGAGGAGTTCGGACCTGGCGCCTTTGATCTTTTCGGTGAGTTCAGGCAAGCCGTTGTTGCCGCAGATCATCAACTTCTTCAGAGACGGCAGCAGCTCCTGCTTCATCTTTTTCTCAAGTTGTTCGATCTGTGCATCCACCTTTGCCACGGAAGGAAGCCAGCCCATGTCATCGAGCCACTGAGCGCAGTGCTGAGGCCAGCCTGCCGCCGACGCGCCCGGCCTGCGCAGTTCGAAACCGACGGCGCGCTCGGAGAAAAGGTGAAGCTGGGAGGCAACGTGCTGCTGGGCGCAGGCTGCCTGCAGCGCCGTCAAAGCGAGGAAGGCCCGCTCCCTGCCATGAGTGCAGGCCATGAAAACCGGGGGAACGTCTGCCGGCACGCTGAAAGTTTCGCCGAGGGGAGGGGGCTCGGTGGGATCCGCGGCAGCGTCACCGTAAATCATGATGCCAAAATCCGGCCGCTGATTCTGCCAGGCGCGGTCGCAGAGGACATGGGAGAGCAGGGTGCCGCCCGCGCCAAAACCGAGCAAGCCGACGCGTTTGGGATCCAGCTTCCACGCATGAGCATTGTCCCGTATGATGGCGACGGCACGCAGGGCATCCTGCACGGGCTTGTCGTACGGAGCGACTTCATCACGAGTCGGCGTGCGATACTTCAGCAAGACGGAGGTGATGCCGAGGCTGTTGAGCCATTCGCAGGCCTGCGTGCACTGCTGCATGGAGGAGAGAAAGGCGTAGCCGCCGCCCGGCACCACGATGACGCTGGCGCCATTCGGTGTCTTTGGACGATGGATGGTGAGGGTGGGCTCGGCAATGCCGGTGACGGCTGCGCTGCCAGCCAAGGCGCGAATGAAATTTTCCGTCTCCTTTGAAGACGGCTGCATGCGGCCGGGGACGACACGCCACATCTTAAGCTCGGCAGGTTCAGCCGCCTGCATGGAGAGGCCTGAAGCGAAAAGAATCAGCGGCAGCAAAGGTTTCATGCGCAGACTGGCCTGATCATACCGTTCTTTGGCTTCGTGATGAAAGCACTATTTTTTCTGGTCTTGGGGGGCGTTGCCGCCCATGCGGAGCTGCGGGTGGTCACGGACTTTGAGGGAGGCAATGCGGAGGTGGTGACGCTGGACCAGGAGGCGGCGCGGCTGCGGATCATGCCGGCGCTGCATGAGGGGCGGGGCTGGCCGTGCTGGTGGTTCTTCAGGCTGGACGGCACCAAGACGGGGCAGAAGATCACGCTGGAGGTGCAGGGGCAGACGCGGCCCTTTCGTCCTGGGACGGTGCTGGCGGCCTCGTGGTGCCAGCCAGACCAGGCGGTGATGAGCCAGGATGGCAGGACGTGGACGCAGACGGCGAAGGCGGAACGCACGGCGGAGAAGGTGGCCATTTACCAAGTGCAGGCGGAAGGGCCGAGCGTGTGGCTGGCCTGGGGGCCGCCGTTTGTACCGGCCACCGCCGAGAGCGTGATGGCGGCGGTGAAGAGGACGCTGGGCGATGAGGCGGAGCGATTCGAACTGGCGAAGACACGCGATGGGCGTGCGGTCAACGGCATCCGAATTGGCAAGGCGGATGCGCCTCGGCAGGTGTGGGTGAACGCGCGGCAGCATGCGTGGGAGGCAGGCGGAGCGTGGGTGGGACGCGGCTTTGTGGAATGGCTGGCGAGTGCGGAGGCGAAGGATTTTCGCAGCCGCTGCTGCGTGCACTTCATTCCGATCATGGATGTGGACAACGTGACGCTGGGGGCGGGCGGGAAGGAATCGCTGCCGCAGGATCACAACCGGGACTGGTCGGATGCGCCATATCATCCGGAGGTGGCGGCGGCGCAGAAGCGGCTTTTGGAGATTCAGGCGACGCGGGGGCTGGATGTGTTTTTGGATCTGCACAATCCGGGCCCTTCGGACCGCGCGCCTTTTTTCTTTGGCCCGTTTGGCTTTGAGCGCATGACGGGGGTGCAGCGGGACAACTACCAGCGGTGGATGGATCTGGCGGCGGCGCATCTGACAGGGCCGCTGAAGGTGGAGCCGAAGTACCGGTACGCGACCTACGTGAAGACGGAGGAGGAGCGCGGGCGCATGAGCAGCGGCTGGGCACGGGCGCATGGCGGGGAGGGGACGATTTCGATCACGCTGGAGACGGCCTGGAACACGCCGCAGAGCACGGCGGAGAACTACAGGGTGGTGGGCGCGCAGGTGGCGCGGGCGCTGGAAGCGTACCTGAAAGAGCCGCGACGCTGAAGGCGATACTTCCCTGCCCTGCCCTGCTCCGCCATGCATCCGCTCGATGACCACCGTCTGCACCTGACGCGCCGTGCGTTGTTTGGGAAGACGGCGCTGGGGATGGGCGGCGCGGCGCTGGGCGGGCTGCTGACGAAGGAGGGATGGGGAGCGCAGATGCCGGATGCGATGGCGCCGGCGCTGCCGCATTTTGCGCCGAAGGCCAAGCGGGTGATCTATCTGCTGCAGAATGGAGCGCCCTCGCATGTGGACCTGTTTGATCACAAGCCGATGCTGAAGAAGATGCACGGCACGCAGATCCCGGACAGCGTGGTGGCGGGAAAGCGCTTCAGCACGATGACGGGCGGACAGACGGCGCGGCCGCTGCTGGGGGAGATCACGAATTTTTCACGCCACGGCCGCAGCGGGGCGACAGTGAGCGACTTCCTGCCGCGCACGGCGGCGATAGCGGACGAGCTGTGCTTCATCAAGTCGATGCACACGACGCAGGTGAACCATGCGCCGGCGATCACGTTTTTCATGACGGGGAGCGAGCAGGCGGGGAGGCCGGCGATCGGCTCCTGGCTGAGCTACGGGCTGGGCAGCGAGGCGGAGGACCTGCCGGCGTTTGTGGTGATGACCTCGCGCGACAAGGAGGCGAGCTGCGGACAGATTTTCTATGACTTCTACTGGGGCAGCGGGTTTCTGCCGTCGAAGTACCAGGGGGTGAAGTTTCGCGGCAGCGGCGATCCGGTTTTGTACCTGAGCAATCCTGATGGGATGAGCCCGGGGGTGAAGCGCACGATTCTGGACGGCATCGCGGGCCTGAACGAGATGAAGCTGAAGGAGTTTGGCGATCCGGAGATTGCCACGCGGATCGCGCAATACGAGATGGCGTACAAGATGCAGACGAGCGTGCCGGAGCTGACGGATTTCTCGGACGAACCGAAGCACATTCTGGAGATGTACGGCCCGGATGTGATGCGGCAGGGCAGCTATGCCTACAACTGCCTGATGGCGCGGCGGCTGGCGGAGCGCGGCGTGCGCTTTGTGCAGCTGATGCATGCGGGCTGGGACCAGCACCGGAACCTGAACACGCAGCTCAAGATTCAATGCACGGACACGGATGCGCCGAGCGCGGCGCTGGTGAAGGATCTGAAGCAACGCGGATTGCTGGAGGACACGCTGGTGATCTGGGGCGGGGAGTTTGGGCGCACGCCATTTTTGCAGGGGAAGATCGAGGAGACGAAGCAGTGGGGGCGGGACCACCACCCGTATGTGTTCACGATGTGGATGGCCGGTGGCGGTGTGAAGGCAGGAATGACGTATGGCGAGAGTGATGAGTTTGGCTTTGGCGTGGCGCGGGACGGCGTGCATGTTCACGATTTTCAGGCGACGCTGATGCATCTGCTGGGCATCGACCATGAGCGTTTCACGTTCCGGTTTCAGGGGAGGCAGTTCCGGCTGACGGATGTGCATGGGAGCGTGGTGCGGGCGGTGGTGGGGTGAGGATCATCACCGCACATCCGGGTTGCATCCTGATGCTGGCGCGTGTTTGAGTCGGGCGATGCCGATCTATCGTTTCCTCCTTGCCCTGGCGCTGTGCGTTTGCCTGCCTGCGTGCGGGCGCGAGCCGGTGGAGGCGGGAGGCAAGGCCCGCGAGGGGGCGTTTGTGGCGGATGGTGGAGGAGACGGATGTGTGTGGGTGGTGGACGGACCGAACGGGGGCCGGCTCTACCTGTGCGGAGCGATCCATACTCTGCGTGAGAAGGACTACCCGCTGGCGCCGGCCTATGAGGCGGCCTATGCGAACTCCAAGAAGCTGGTGCTGGAACTGCCGCCGGGAGCGACCTCAAGCCCGGAACTGGGGAACCGGATGTCGCACCTGGGGATCTACCCGAAAGAGGATTCGCTGGAGGCGCATGTGAGCCACGAGACGTGGGAAGAGGTGAAGAAGTGGGCGACGTCACACAAATTCAACGCGGCTCCGCTGAACCGGCTGCGGCCGTGGTTTCTGGCGCTGATGATCACCTCCACGGAATATGAAGCGCTGGACGCGAAATCTGAACTGGGGGTGGACAGCTACTATGAAGCGCGGGCGAAGAAGGACGGGAAACCGGCGGAAGGGCTGGAGACGCTGGAGATGCAGATCAAGCTTTTTACCACGCTGAACGAAAAGCAGCAGAGTGAATTTCTGGAACAGACGCTGGCGGAGGTGAGCACGGCGAAGCAGGAGTTTGAAAAGATGATCAAGGCCTGGAAGTACGGGCGCCTGGATGAACTGAAGGACATGCTGTTCCGGGAGGCGGACAACCACCCTGAGCTGACGAACCTTTTTCTAACGGACCGGAACGAGGCCTGGATGGACCCGCTGGAGGCGATGCTGAAACGTGGAGAAAAGGTGATGGTGCTGGTGGGCACGGCGCACCTGGTGTCTGAGAAGGGATTGATCGAGCTGATGCGCAAGCGCGGGTACAAGGTGCGGCACTACAAAGAGGTGACGGATTTTTAACCGCTTCAGACGAGGCGGAGGCGGGTGATGTCCTGGGTATCCACCATGCCCACAGGCCTGCCGGAGTCATCGACGACGACGATGTCATCGACGCGGTTTTTCTCGAGGGTGGCGAGGACTTCGGCGGCGAGCCTGCCGGCCTGGATGCTGACGGGGCGGGGAGTCATGAAATCGCGGACGGGCCTGTCTGCGATGGCGTTGTCTTTCTGAAACGCGCGGACGAAGTCGCCATGGGTGAAGACGCCGGCGAGGGCGCCGTCCGGATGGGCGACGATGGCGGCGCCGCTGCGGGCGCGGGTCATGGCCTGGAGGGCCTCGCGGACGGGCGTGTCCGGGCGGATGACGGCGAGCTGATCGCCGCTGCGCATGACATCGCTCACGCGGGTGAGGAGGGCACGCCCGAGCGAGCCGCCGGGGTGGAGGCGGGCGAAGTCCTCGGACTGGAAGCCACGGGCCTCCAGCAGGGCCATGGCGAGGGCATCGCAGAGGACGAGCATGGTGGTGGTGCTGGAGGTGGGGGCGAGGTTCAGGGGGCAGGCCTCCTGGGTGACGTGAACATCGAGCACGACCTCCGCATTTCTGGCCAGGGTGGACTGGGTGCCGCCGGTGATGGCGATGATGGGAACGTCAAAGCGCTTCAGATGCGGCAGGAGGTCCAGGAGCTCGGAGGTTTCGCCGCTGTAGCTGAGCATGATGGCGAGATCGCCCGGATCGATGACGCCGAGGTCGCCGTGGAGGGCATCTCCGACATTGAGGAGGACGGTGGTGGCGCCGGTGCTGTTGAGGGTGGCGGCGAGCTTCCGGCCGATGCTGCCGCTCTTGCCCACGCCGCAGACAATGAGCTTTCCCTTCCGGCCAAGAGCAGCGAGGAGCTGCTGGATGGCCTGGGCGAAGGATTCGTCAATGCGTGCATGCAGCCGCTGGAGCTCATCAATTTCGAGCTGGATGACGCGGCGGGCCTTTTCGGGGTAATTCATGGGCGGCAAATGTTAGGCGGGGACTGAGATGGAGCAACCAAGTGCTTGAGCATGAGATATTTCCCCGCCATGATAAGCAGCGCTCCATCTGAATTGTCCTTCAATCAATGACTTCCGGCTCCATCGGCTCCCACCGCGCCTTCATGGGTGTTTGCATCACCCTGTGCGTCTGCCTGGCATTGGTCCTTTTTGTGGGGTGGCGGCTGTACTTTTTCAGCATCGCAAACCGCAACACGCTGATCGAGATCGATCAAACAGAGGGGAAGAAGGTTCAGGATCTGGAGAAGATGGGCCTTTCCTTTGAGTCGGTGCAGCCCGAAGCTCCGGCACCCTCGGTGCTGCCGAAAATTCTTGCGAGCGGTGGCGAGAGCAACCTCCACTTTTCTCCTTCTTCCACTTCTGAGGCTTCCACGCCCGCGCCCGCGCCCACCAGCGCCTCCTCTCCGGCTCCATCTCCGGCTCTGGCTTCGGCTTCGTCGTCATCCGCTTCCGCTTCCAGTGGGTCGGCCGCCCTGTTTCCAGCGGAATCCAGCATCAAGGAACTGCCGCTGCTGCCATCGAGCGACGAAGTCGTGCAGGCAGTGGAGCTGCTGGACCGGTATTGGAAAACGAAGGACTGGCAGGAGCGTGTGCCGCTGGTGGCTCATTCGGACCGCGTGGCCCGGTTGATGAAAGATTTCTATGAAACACAGAAGGGTGCGGACCCCGTGCCGGGCGCCCTGACGAACAAGGCGCGCTATCAGATCGACGGCACCGAAATCCTGTACTTCAGCTATGCGAGCAACCGGCCCACGGGATCGCTGGAAATCGCCATGCTGAAGAGTCCGGAGGGAAAATTCCTGATCGACTGGGAAAGCCTGACCGGGTATGGCGAGATGTCGTTCCAGGAATTTCGTGCGCAGCGCCCCACCAAGCCGGTGCTCATGCGCGCCTACGTGCGTTTGTTTGAGTACTACAATTTCGAGTTCTCCGACGCGAAGAAGTACCTGTGCGTGAAAATGACGTCCGAGAGCGGAGAGAGCTCTGTGTACGGCTACTGCGAGCGCGGCACGAAACTGGCGAACTGGCTGGATGCCGACCTGGCCACCACGGGCCCCTCGGGCTTCAAAGGCTACACGATGCTGCTGTCCTTCCCGGCAAACGCGCAGTCAAACCAGTGTGTGAACCTGGAGAAGGTGCTGGCTCAGCGCTGGCTTCGGCTGCCCTGACCTGAAACAGGCTGCCTGGGGCGGCCTGTCTTGCTCTCTTAACGAGACAAACTTATTCTCCGTCGCGGCCGATCGCCTCCACCGGGCAGCCGGTGAGGGCCTCTTCACAAAGGGCGCGCTCTTCATCCGTTTCAGGCTGCTTGTAGAGAAAGGAGTGACCGCCGTCGTCGTCACGCTTGAAGTTTGCAGGGGCCGTTTCGCGGCAGAGGTCACAGTCAATGCACTGGTCATCAACGTAATAAGCTCCGGGAGCGTTTTGGGCGTATTTGTTTGCAGCGTCGGCCATGGGAATCTGGGAGGTAAGGGGCGGGGATAGTAGTTCCCGACCCCTGGGTTTCAAACGGTTTTTTGTCGTGGCCCCTGTCCCCCTCAGTCGGGGTCTCCCCGATTGACAGACTCTTTACAATAAATGCTCGCCACACCCGTGATGCCTTTCGCATCATTCACCCTCCTCCACACGGTCATGAAATCCATCGCTCTCGCCCTCCTCCTCCCGCTCGCAGCGCATGCCGACAATGAAATCGGCTTCATCGAGCGCTTCGCGCTCGCCAGTGATCGTGAAAAAGTCCTGGGTGAGCTGGTGCCGGGCTCGGACGAGTATTATCTCTTCCACGCCCTCCATTACCAAAACATCCGGGACCACAGGAAGCTCGAGCAACTCCTCGAACGGTGGAAAGAGAGGACACCCCGCGAACTCCCGGCGCGCCGCATTATCCTGAACCGCGAGGCGCTTTTGAATTATGACCGTGATCCGCAGGCCACGCTGAAGTACCTCATCGACCGGCTCAACATCCGCCACGATCACCAGCAGGAGGTGCGCGACCAAAAGCCTGACCTGCCCACCCAGCTTGATCCCGCCAAGGTCAGCCGCGAGGTGTTTCTGCGTGATGCGCTGAGCAGTGACCGCAGCCTGGAATCCCTCTCCCAGGAGGCCCTGGCAGCCCTCATTCGTGATCGAGCGCCGCTTTCCCCGTCCCAGCGGCGCGCCGTGCTCGGCAGGCTGGAGCGTCCCGACGTTCCGAACCTGGTGGAGGCCATCATCACGGACCTTCGGGCGGACACCGCGCGAAATTTCGGCTACCTGCCCATCCACCACGCGCTGCTGCCAGAGCAACTGGATGCGCTGCTCCAAACCTTCCCGCAATGGCTCGGACAGGAGGAGTTTGTAAACACCCGCATGCGCAAGCTCGCCCCCAGTGCGGATGTGAACCTGGAGTATGACGCCGCCGAGCGCCAGGCCTGGCTGGACCGCGTGTGGGCCTTTGCGCGAAAGCTGCCGTCATCCCAAAACACCCTCAAGGCGCGGATTCTCTATCTGCGGCTGGATCATGACCGCAAGCAGGGCGTGTATGACCGTGAACGCTTCATCGAGTACCTCATGCTTCCCCGCCGGGGGAGCTACATCAGCGACCGGCTCCACGGCATGATTCCGGGGGACTTCGCGCAGCTCGATGCTGATCTCAGCGAGGCGCTGCTGTTTTCCCCGCCCGTCGGCACGGACGAGCCGCTCGTGCGCGATTACTTTCTGCACCTCTTTGCGACCAAGGTGAAGCCGGACGACGATCCGAAGGAGGTGCTCTCGCGGTGGACCCCCTACGTCGCGGAGAGATGGCTGGCCCCGCTGCTGGCGGAGGCGCTGATCACCAACGGCATCGGCAATCCCGAGCGCTGGGCGTCATTGATCAAGCCAGGCGAATTTCAGGCGCTGAAGGAGCGAGTGGACATCGAGTTCCCCGTGACAAACGCGACGGAGTTCGTGCCCGGAGACGACATCCAGTTCGACGTCACGGTCAAAAACACCCCGAAGCTCATCGTCAAAATCTTTGAGCTCAACACGCTGAATTTGTTCCAGACGCAGCGGCGCCAGCTCAACACGGACCTCAACCTCGACGGCCTGGTGGCGAACAGCGAGCAGACGCACACGTTTGAAGACGGTCCGTTCACGCGCAAACGGCAGACGTTTAAATTTCCCGACCTCAAAGGCAGGCGGGGGGCATGGATCGTGGAGTTCATCGGCGGCGGGCGCAGCAGCCGGGTGCTGATTCGCGCGGGGCAGTTCCACGTGCTGCAGCAGACCGGGCCGGCGGGAGATTTAATCCTCGTGCTGGATGAGAAAAACAAGCCCGTGCCTGACGCCGTGGCCTGGTTTGAAGGACGCAAGCTGGAGCGCAACGAGAAGCTCGGCCGGATCGTGGTGCCGTTCACCCACCAGCCCGGTGCGAAGAACCTCATCGTGGGCGACGCGGCAGGCACCTTTGCCTCGCTCACGCCCTTCATCCACCATGCGGAGGAGCACCGGCTTGACGCGCAGTTCCACATTGAGCGCGAGCAACTGCTCTCACGCCGCCAGGCCACGCTGGCGGTGCGCACGGCCCTGATGCTGGGGGAGGCGCATCTGGCGCCCGAGCTGCTCAGCGAGCCGAAGCTCGAGATCACCAGCATCACGCATGACCGCATCTCCACCACGCGGGAAGTCAAAGACCTCAAGCTCGGGGCCGGCGGCGTCCTGACGCACACTTTCACCGTGCCGGAGCGCCTCTCCTCGCTCAGCGTCACGCTCAGGGCCAAGGTGGATGTGCTCAGCACCGGGGGCGCGAAGAAGGAGCTCGCCGCCAGCCACACCTGGACGCTCAACGGCATCGACCAGACCGAAGCGGTGAACGACGGCCATCTCAGCACCTTCGACGGCCAGCGCATTTTTGAGCTTTTGGGCAAAAACGGCGAACCCATCGCCGACCAGCAGGTCCTCTTCACCTTCAGGCATCGTGAGATCAGCTTTTCCGAGGTTGTGGCCCTGCGCACCGATGCCCAGGGCCGTGTCACGCTCGGGAAGCTCCCCGGCATCGCCTCCGTGGCGGCCAAAATCCCCAATGGGCGGCAGATGCTGTGGCCGCTGGAGGAGACGGATCATACGGTGTCCACCCTCATCCAGGCCAAAGAGGGAGAGACGATTCGTGTGCCACTTCGTGAAACAGACCGGCTGCCGGCCTCCCTCCTGGCCCAGACCCTGGGCACCTTCACCGCCGATGTGTCCGCCCAGGTCAAATCCGAAGGCCGCTTCCTCACCATCAGCGGACTCAAGCCGGGAGACTATTCGCTGCAAATTCCGGGCCAGCCTCTCATCGCCATCAAGGTCAGCCAGGGAGAGGTGATCGCGGGCTGGGTGCTGGGCAGACACCGCCGGCTTGAGCTCAAGGGCAGCACGCCGCTCCATGTGGCGAGCGTCGAAAAAGGCGCGGAGTTCATCACGGTGAAACTCGCGAACGCCGGCCGCTTTGCGCGTGTGCATGTCGCGGCATCGCGCTTTGATCCGGGCAGCGGCCTGTTTGGAGATCTGGCCGGCTTCACCCGATTCGGTGCGGCCTCCGGCACGCCTGCGAGAAACCCGAACCTGTACTCCGGGATCCGAGCCATCGGCGACGAATACCGCTACATACTCGAACGGCGCGATGCCAAAACCTTCCCCGGCAACATGCTCGCGCGTCCCGGCCTGCTGCTCAATCCCTGGGAGACTCGCAGCACCGAACTGGACGGACTGGCGCAGGCGGGCGGCCAGAGCGCGGCCATGACGCGCGGTGGCGCGGCGGCCCTCATACAAAACCCGGTGCCGCAGCCAGCCAATAGATCTCAGCTCCAAAGCGGTCCGGCAGGGGGAACCAACCTCGATTTCCTCGCCACCTCCGCCCCCGCCCTCTACAACCTGGTGCCAGACGAGGAGGGTGTCGTGCGCATTGAGCGGAAGTCGCTGGGCGACCGGCAGCATGTGCAGATCTACGCCGAAGACCTGCAAAACGCGTCGTGGTGCACGCTCACACTGCCTGAAGCGCCCACGCGGTTCGCCGATCAGCGCCTGGCGCGCAATCTGGACCCCAAAACGTCCTTCACGCAGAAAAAGGAAATCACCATTCTCGAAACGGGCAAGAGCCTCGCTCTTGCCGACATCCTCACCAGTGAACTCGAAACCTACGACACGCTGGGCGGGGTTTACTCGCTGTTCACCACACTCAGCAGCGACAACCACCTGGCGGAGTTTGGCTGGGTGCTGAACTGGCCCAAGCTCAACGATGAGGAGAAGCGCGGCAAGTACGGCGAGTTCGCCTGCCATGAGCTGAACTTTTTCCTCTCGCGCAAGGACAGGCCGTTCTTTGAGTCGGTGGTGAAGCCCTACCTGGCCAGCAAGAAGGACAAGACTTTCATGGATGAGTATCTCCTGGGCCTGGACCTCCGCCACCACCTTGCATCCTGGTCCTACGCCCGCCTCAACATCGTGGAACGCATTCTTCTGGCCCAGCGGATCAAGGAGGAGGCCCCGAATGCCGCCCGGCATGTGCGCGAGCTGTGGGAAATGATTCCGCCGAATCCGGAGGAAGCGGACCGTCTGTTTGAAACCGCGCTGCGCGGCCGGGCGCTGGAGTCTGAGGCCATGGGAGCCCTGGGAGCCATGGGAGAACTGGAGAAGGCCAAACAACAAGCAAGCCAAGGCATCCCTGCGCCCGCGCCGATGTCTGCTGCCGCAGGGCAGCCGGGGAAAGCCGGCTATATTCGCGCTGAGGAAGAGATGGTGGAGAAAAGGAGAATGGAAGCAGTGGCAGAGCAGCGAAGAATGGACGCACAGCGCGCGGAGAATCTGGCGGCGGAAAGAAAAATGGAAGCCATGCGTGAACAAAGGCTCGCCGAAAGCCGCAGCGCAGGGCGCCGAATGATGGAGTCAACGGCCGCCGCACCGGAGGTCCGGCTTAAAAGCCTGGATGCAAACGGCCTGGCAGACGACGCCGCCGACCGCTTCTCCGGGGGAAAAAACCTCGAAGGAGAGATCGCCTATTTCGACGCGGCAGGGGCCGCGGAAGCCCGCAAAGACGTCCGCATCTTCTTCCGCGCGCTCGGCCCCACGAAGGAATGGGCGGAGAACAACTACTACAAGCTTCGCATCACCGACCAGGACGCCGATCTCGTCTCAGTGAACGGCTTCTGGCGCGACTATGCGGCGTGGGTGGCCACGGGTTCCAAGGACGGCTTTGTTTCGGCGAATGTCGCCGAGGCCTGCCGGAACTTCACCGAGATGATGCTCGCGCTGGCGGTGCTTGACCTGCCCTTCGAGGCCCCGAAGCATGGCACCAGCACCGAAAACGGCCGCTTCACCTTCACCGCGGGCGCCCCCTGCATCCTGTATCACAAGGAGGTCAAACCGGCGGCTGTCGATGGCAACGCGCAGGGGCAGCTGCTTGTCTCCCAAAGCTTCTTCCACCAGAGCGACCGCTACCGCATGGAGGGAAATGAGAAGTTTGAGAAGTATGTGGCGGCCGAGTTCCTCACCGGAGCCACGTATGGCGCGAACGTCGTCGTCACCAATCCAACGAGCAGCTCCGTGAAAGCCGTGGTGCTGATGCAGATCCCGCAGGGCGCGCTGCCGGTGCTGGGCAGCAAGGCCACGGACTCGCGCCAGATCCGGCTGGATGCGTACACCACGCAGACCTTCGAGTACTACTTCTACTTTCCGCAGGTGCCCTCCAAGGCCGGGCTGAAGTTCGCCCACTTTCCTGTCAACGTCACCACCAGCAGCGGGGCGGCCAGCGCAAAGCCCTTTGAGTTTAATGTGGTGTCGAAGCTCACCGAGGTGGACAAGTCCTCATGGGACTATGTTTCGCAGTACGGCAGCGAGGCGGAGACATTTGCCTTTCTGAACCAGAACAATCTCGCGGCGCTCGACCTGAGCCGGGTGGCGTGGCGCTGCCGCGGCAGCGTGGACTTCTACCACAAGCTCACCGCCTTCATGCGCGCGCACCATCTCAGTGACGAAGCCATCTCAACGTACGCGCTTCTGCACAACGACACGGCCACCCTGCGCGAATGGCTGAAGGAACGCTTCGGAGACGGCTGCGGCCCGTATTTTACAAGCACGCTTCTCACCCTCGACCCCATCGAACGCCGCAGCTATGAGCAGCTCGAATATTCGCCGCTGGTGAACCAGCGCGCGCACCGGGTGGGCGGCGGGTGGCGCATCGCCAACCCCGCCGTGCTGAAGCAGTACCAAAGGCTGCTGGAAATCCTGGCGCACAAGCCGCAGCTCGACGCCATGGACAATCTGAGCGTGGCCTATTTCCTCTTTTTGCAGGATCGCGTGGGGGAGGCGCTGGCACGCTTCAAGAGCATTGATGCGAGCAGGCTGCCGACGAAGATCCAGCATGACTACTTCCAGTGCTACGCGGCCTTTTATGAAGGCGACCTGGCCGCCGCGCGCGGCCTGGCCACGAAGTACGCAGATCATCCCGTGCCGCGCTGGAAGCTGCTGTTTGCCGAGGTGGCGGCGCAGCTCGATGAAATCGAAGGCAAGGGCGCCAGGAGAGGGAAAGGCGACCAGCCGGACCGTGAAAAACAGCAGGCGGAGCTCGCGGCCAGCGAACCTGGCTTTGAGTTCAAAGTGGAAAACAAGAGCATCGACCTGAGCTGGAAAAACCTGCAGGAGGTGACGGTGAACTACTACCTGATGGATCCGGAGTTCAGCTTCAGCAGCAGCCCCTTTGCCAGCCAGGACGCCGGGCGCTTCGGCATCATCAAGCCCAACAAGAGCCTGACGCAGGCCCTGCCGAAAGGCGAAACCAGGCTGGACCTCCCGCTCCCCGCGGAGTATGCGAAAGCCAACGTGCTGGTGGAGGTGCTGGGCGCCGGGCAGCGCAAAACGCAGGCCTACCATGCCAACACGCTGAAGGTGGCGGTGACGGAGAATTACGGAAGCGTCGAAACCCGCGACGCCACCACCGACAAGCCGCTGGGGAAGACCTATGTGAAAGTGTATGCGCGCCTGAACAACGGCACCGTGCGCTTCTTCAAGGACGGCTACACCGACCTGCGCGGCCGATTTGACTACGCCAGCCTCAACGGCCCGGAAAGCGGAGCAGCGCAGCCCATGCCGTGTGAGGCCGCACCGGCCAACGGCCTGGACTACCAGATGCTGAAACCCGCCGAGCTGCAAAACGTGGACACGCTCTCCCTCCTGATCCTCAGCGACACGCACGGAGCCACGGTGAAGGAAGTGAAGCCGCCGAGCCGGTGATTGCGGAGTTTATGAGAGAATCTGCCGTGGTGAAGCGTGAACACGCATTCCATGAAACTGATCCTTGCCGCCCTCCTTGCCCTCACTCTCTGCGCCACCGCGCGTGACAAGACGCTCGACTTTTACTGGATCGACTCCGAGGGCGGAGGCTCGACGCTGATGGTGACGCCGGCGGGTGAGTCGGTGCTTATTGACACGGGCAACCCCGGAGGGCGGGACCCGCAGCGGATCAAGAAGGTGGCGACGGAGGAGGCGAAGCTGACGCGGATTGATCATGTGATCATCACGCACTTTCATGCGGATCACTTTGGAGGCCTGGCCGAACTGGCGGAGCTGATGCCGGTGGGAACGCTCTACGACAAGGGCGTTCCTGAAGGCAGCCCGGATGGAAAGGCGCAGGACATGCGCTGGACACTGACGAGCCGCCCCTACCGTGACGCGAAGGTGGAGAACCGCGTGACGCTGGCCGCGGGTGCCGTGATCCCGCTGAAGCAGGCGGAGGGCAGCCCCAAGCTGACGCTGCGCTGCCTGGGGGCGAACCAGAAATTCATCCCCCCCTACCCTGACCAGCCGGAGAATCCGCTGAAGGGCAGCGTGCCGCCCAAGGCCGCGGACCCCACGGACAATGCGAACAGCGTGGTGATGCTGCTGCAGTTTGGCGGCTTCCGCTTCTTTGATGGTGGCGACCTGTCCTGGAACGTGGAGGAGAAACTGGTGTCTCCCTTCAACCTGGTGGGCACGGTGGACCTGTATCAGGTGAACCACCACGGGCTGGATGTGAGCAACAACCCCATGCTGGTCCACAGCCTGGCGCCGACGGTTTCAGTGATGAACAACGGCCCGCGCAAAGGCACGAGCAAGTCCGCGATGGATGCGCTGAAATCGACGCCGACGATCCAGGCGATGTACCAGGTGCATGAGAACGTGAGAGATGACCATGAGAACACGGCGGACAAGAGCATGATCGCGAATCATGGTGATCTGGCCGAGGGCTGCGCCGCCAATCACATTCACTGCACGGTGAGCGCGGATGCGAAGAGCTATACGGTGGAGGTGCCTTCGCAGAAGCACAGCCGCACCTTCCAAACGCGAGAGAAGTAGCAGCGGAAGCGTCCTACTTCTTCTGCGCCAACTGGGTGCGGATGACGGGGGCGAGCCATTTGGCGGTTTCGTCGGCAATGACGTTGTAGCCGGCGAGGTTGGGATGGCGGTCACCGGCCCAGCCGGGGAGGTGACCGAAGACGCCGTCCAGGCGATTGTCGAGGACGACCACGGTGGGATCGGTGCCGGGCTGAATGTAGGGGGTGGCGAAGGGGCGGAGGTTTTCGGGGATTTTGGCGAGGGGGTAGCGGCGGTAGTTCAGCATGTCGGGGCCTTTTTTGAGCTCGGCGAGGTAACGGGGGACGATGTCGAAAAGCTGGAGCTTTTCCGCGGTGGCGACCTGCCTGACGAAGTCATTGATTTCTGGACGCGGGCTGTCCACCACATAGGGAATGACGGTCATGGGGATGAGCATGGCGTGCGGGTGGTCTGCGCGCAGGCGGGTGAGGAGCTCGTGGAAGTCTTTGGGGAAGTTCTCTTCGAATTTTTCGCGCTTGGAGCGGTCGTTGATGCCGTAGCGGATGAAGATGTAATCCGCCTGCGGCTTGGTTTTCACCGCTTTGTCGTACCGGGTGTCGAGGAGACGGCGGATGGTCTCTCCACTGACGCCTTCGTTGTAAACGTCGGTGGGCGGGAGGTCGGGCTCGGCGGCGAGCTTGATGCGAAGGGTGTCCTCGATCTGAGGCTCGTCGGGGGCGAGTTTCTTCGGAATGCTGGCCTCGGTGGTGCTGTCTCCGAGCAGGATGATCTGCAGGCGCTTTTTGCCCGCGGTGGCGTCGCTGAAGGCGAAGGGCTTGCCGCCGATGAACTGGTCCGAGGTGATGGTGGGGCAGATGCGCTTTTCCACATGGGCGACGAAGAGCTCTGTACCGCGCACATGGCTGACGAAGGGCCAGCGCGCGGGATTGTACATGGTGTCTGTAAGGTCGCGCATGAGGACGACGTGCCTGCCGTTCTTTTCCATCTGGCGCAGGCCGAAGGGGCGGCCGGAGACGCACATGTTGAGGTGCACGCCCATGAGGATGACGTTGTCGATGTTCTTCGATTCAAGGAGGTTCCAGATTTCCACGCCGCTGTCGCTGATGGCGTCTTTAGATTGATCGATGCGGAGGACGTCGATTTGTTTGGTCCAGGGAGCTTTGGGGTTGAGGCCTTTGGCGGTGAGGTCCTTGGCCCAGGCGGCGTGCTCGGTGAGGTCATCGTCTTCGCCGCCATCGGTTTGATCGAGGGGATACACGGCCATTTCCTCCGAGGGGATCTGTTTGCACCAGTCGGCGATCTTGTCCGGCAGGCGCGCGGCGGTGGGGGCGGACCTGGCGCGCTCGCGTGCGGGAGTGCCTTCGTAGGGCTTCATGCAACTGCTCGGCGCGTGGATGATGAGCACTCCGTCTTTGCGGGCTTTTTCGAGGACCTCGTTCATGCGCGGGGCCATTTCGACCTCACGCGTCACGGCGTTCTTGCAGTGATGGAGGTCCCACATGTCGCAAACGATGATGGCGGTGCGCGAGGGAAGCCACTGCTCCTTCACCAGCGTGGCTTTGCCGGAAGGAGCGCGGGATTGCAGAGTGAGGGAGAGGGGCGTCTCCTGGGCCAGGGCGTGAACGGAGAGAAGCAGTAAGAGCGGAATGAACGAGCGCATTGAGGCGATACGCGGATCGGGGGCGGGCTTTGCGCAAAATCTTCGCAGACAGGAAGGAGGCCGTGAGAACACAGCGGACGGAAATTGAATAAAATTAAAATTAAATTGCACATTATTGAATATATTGTTCAATTTCATTTAACTTTATGGATGAGAGCTCACCCAACCGCCGCTGGCTTGATTCACTGGAAGATGAGGACGTCAGCTTCCTCAAGCGCTTCCTGCAGGCGTCGGGTTCGTTGAAGGAGCTGGCTGAAATTTACAAGGTCAGCTATCCGACGGTACGGCTGCGACTGGACCGGCTGATTCAGAAAGTACAGGTTTATGACGATGCGAATGCAGGTGATGCGCATGAGCGGCATCTGCGGGCGCTGGCTGCGGACGGGAAGATCGACACTGCGACTTTGAAGACACTGCTGTCCAGCTATCGCAAAACAAAGAAATCCTGAACCAACCACCGCAGCCTATGAAACTGACTCCATTCATCCTTGCTCTGATGATCGCGCATGTGAGCGCTGCCGAGCCCGCTTCTCCCCAGCGCCTCTGGAAGCCCGACACGCCGGGGCTGACACTGGAAAAAGCAGCTCACTACGATGCCCCGACGGGCACCTTTGAGATCACGGCTTCCGACGAGGCTCTGCAGCGCCTGTTTGTGGATACGCAGCCGAAGGTGGGCGCTCATTCCTATGCGCTGCGGGGCGAGGTGAAGTATGAGCAGGTCGGAGGCACGGGCTTTCTCGAAACATGGACGAGCCTGGATGAGAACAAGGCTTTTTCCCGGACGCTGGGTGAGCAGGGTCCGATGGGAAAACTCACCGGGACCAGTGCATGGCGCGAATTTGTGCTGCCCATGAATCTCATGGGCTCCTCCACGCCGGTGAAGCAGATCGAGATGAATGTGGTGCTGCCAGACGGCGGCAAGGTGTGGCTGCGCAATCTCAGGATCGAAACGATGAACTTCGCTCCGGCGAAATCTTCGTGGGCGCTCCTGGTGTCAGTGGCCGCGGGTGTTGGGGTCATCATCGCCCTGCTGGTGTGGCGCAGCAGACGTCGTCATGCCAGCGAAGATGAAATCAAGCGCATGATGGCGGCCGACGTTTGAGACCACGAGCTGTTGAAAATGGGCCCTCATATGAGCCAACGACCCCGTCATTCAAAGCAAAGCCCCTCCAAACTTCGGTGGAGCAGGCGGCGCCTGTCCGTGGCGGTGCGCAGTGACTGCGGCGGCGGCGCAGTAAGACGCTGCTGGAGGGCGAGGTGTGGTGAAGAAAGCGCTGGCTTTGCTCTCCGGAGAGGACGCCCGTATCCAGGGATGGCGCTCGCTCCGCGAGCTTATCCCTGGCTACCTGCTGTGATCCCCTCCGGGATCATACAGCCCCGTTTTCAACTGGTCATGGTATGAGACGGCCATCAGCCGCTACTTGGACAGTTTTTGGTGCAGATCGTGCACCTTGTTTGCGATGCGGTCCTCCACACTGTCCGCCCATCCGGCCGCGGCTTCGTAGCCGCCTTCTTTGAGCACGCGGAGGCTGGGCACGTAGCCGGTGTAGTCGTTGGAATAACCGGCCACCCACACGCCCGCAGCACCGGCGAACTCGCGTTTGAAGCGCAGGGAATAATCCACGACCACCTCGCTGCCGAGCGTGATGAAGGTGAGGTCGCCGCCGATCTTGATGACCTGCACAGGGTAGTCGTGGTCTTCGCGGCCGGCCTTGGCGTAGCTGAGCTTGATCTCCTCATAAGCAGCACGGATGGGGCCGTTCACAGGGCGCGGATTCACCACGAGGGCCATTTCCACGGCATTCGAAAGCGACCGGCCATGCTGCATGGAGAGCTCCAGGTCTGTGACGCCGGGAACGACATCGCTGCGGCGTGGATACGGGTTTTGATCAGCGCCGCAGCCCATGAGGAAGAGGGCCGTGAAGCCGGGGCGGTGCTCCTGAAGATACTCCTGGGCAAAGCCGGCGTAGTCGCCGCACCAGTTGTAAAAGCCGAGGCTGGTGTTGTGGCAGGCGTAGCCAAACAGGGTGGCACGCAGGGTGCCATCCGGCGCCTCTATTCGCAGCGCGGGAACTTCGTGATCGACGGGACCGTTGGGATTCGGAGCCTTGCTGGCATTCGGGTGGTCGGGCGGCAGGGTGTAGTCGCGGCGGCGGTTCATGGCGAAGCCGCAGCGCGCCTTGTTCCAGGTGAGGCGCGCAGGCTGCATGTCTGCCAGCGCCTTGCCGATGAGCTCCACAAGGTCGCCCTGAAGTTTCTGCGTGTAGTCCCAGGCATCCTTCGCCTTGGGATTGTCCTTGTCCGCATCAGTGAGGGGCGTCGTGCGCATGGAGGGCCCGCTGTGGGTGTGCGAGGCATTCATCACCAGATGCGCGGGAGGCAGGCCGTACTTCTGCTCCGCCTGCCGGGCCACCTCGCGGCGCAGAAGCTGGGGCACGCCGATGAGATCGAGCGTGACAAACACGAGCTTGTTTCCCTGCTCGTCCTCCAGGGCGAGCGCCTTTGCAAACAGCTCCTGCACCTTGCCTTCCGCCGGTTTTTTGCGCGCCCCATACCCAGCCATCCAGAGCAGCTTCTGCGGGGTCACGGTGAGGGTGGCGGCTCCAGCTTTCCACTTCGCCGGCAGGTGGGGAGCCACGGATTTAGCTGGTGCCGGAGGCGACAGCGGTGTGGCACCAGGAGGTGCGGCAAGGACAGAACTGGCACAGAGAATGGCGAGCGAAAAAGCACGGAGCGGCATGCACAAACTACGGGAGCGTCCACGTTGTTTGTTCACTCCGGAATCATCTTTCATGCGCCTCGCGTCCGTTCTCACACCTCTCAGTGATCACCATCTGGCCCTCGCGGCCCAATGCGGCGTCGAAGAGATTACGGTGCGTTACCCAGGACCGGAAATGGAGCCTCTGCTGCAGACCAAGGCGCAAATCGAGCGCCATGGCATGAAGCTGGGCATCATTGAAGGCTATCTGCCCATCGAGAAGCTCAAGCTCGGGAAGGACGATGGCAGTGACATGAGGGCGATGAAACGGCTGCTTGAACACATGAGCGAGGCGGAAATCCCGCTGCTCTGCTACAACTTCATGGCCGGCACCGACTGGGTGCGAACCAAACTGGATGCCAGGGAGCGTGGCGGAGCGCTGGTGACGGCCTTTGATCTCAAAGATGCGCAACACGCCATGTCTTTGAACTCGGCGGCAATTCAGGCTGGTGGCGAAACCATAACGGCAGACGCCTTGTGGACGAACCTGGAGCGCATGCTCGCCGAACTGCTCCCAGCGGCAGAAAAACACGGCGTGACGATGGTGATGCATCCCGATGACCCGCCGCTGGCGGAATTTGCCGGCAAGGCGCGCATCATGAACAGCGTGGAAAACTTCGAGCGGCTCATGCGCCTCGCACCGAGCCGGCACCATGCGATCTGTTTCTGCCAGGGCACCTTTGCGGAGATGGGTGCGGACATTCCCGCCGCCATCCGCCGGCTCGGCCCGCACATCCGCTACGTTCATTTTCGCGACGTGCGTGGCAATGCAGAGTGTTTTGCCGAAACGTTTCATGACAACGGCCCCACCGACATGGTGGCCGCCATGCGCGCCTATCACGACATCGGCTTCACCGGCCCCATGCGTCCCGACCATGTGCCGCAGCTCGACGGCGAAGAAGGTGGCGAGCCCGGCTACACGATGATGGGCCGTTTGTTCGCGTATGGCTACATGCGCGGGCTGATTCAAAGCGTTCAAGCCGGCCTGCCCACATCCTGACATGAATCCATCCAACCCGAATCACGGCAGTCTTCCTGCTTGGAAGACGGACGATCTCCCCGCGCCGCTGCCATTCAGCTGGCGCAATGCGCTGCGCACCATCGGGCCGGGGGCCATCCTGCTTGTGGGAGCCATTGGGATGGGCGAGTGGATCGCGGGTCCGTTGTTTGTGGTGCAGTATGGACGCAGTGTGCTGTGGATCGCGACGCTGGCATTTGTGCTGCAATCGCTGCTGAATCTCGAGGCGGTGCGCTACACGCTTTACACAGGAGAGCCGGTGCTCACGGGCTTCATGCGGATGCGGCCGGGTTCGCGGGTGTGGGGCGTGTTTTATGCGGTCGCAGGCTTTGCGCAGCTCGGCATGCCTGCGGCGGCGGCTGGATGCGCGGGGGTGACGTTTGCGATGCTGCAAGGGCGTGCTCCGACGAATGGGGATGCGTCGGCTGTGACATGGATCACGGTGGCCCTTGTGCTGATCTCGGCCGTGGTGCTCGCCTCAGGCAAGAAGGTCGAGCGGCTGCTGGAGCGGCTGTCGTGGATGATGATCATCTTCATCTTCGGTTTCCTGCTGTGGGTGAACTTCACTTTTGTGCCGCTCAAGGACTGGAGCAGCACGCTGACAGGCTTCTTCTCGTTTGGAGTGATTCCTGAGAAGGTCGATTTCGTGATGCTGGCGGTTTTTGCAGCGCTCGCAGGCAGCGGCGGCATTGGCAATCTTGCCATCGCCAACTGGTTTCGTGACAAGGGCTTCGGCATGGGGTCCAAAGCGGGCAACATGGGCGGCGTGTGGAGCACGGAGCAGACACTGGCCCCCGTGGGCAGCGTGTTTCCGATCAACGTGGAAAATTTGAAGCGCTGGCGCGACTGGTGGCGTTACGCAATCATTGATCAATCCGGCCTGTGGATGCTGGGATGCATCGTGGGCATGTTTTTGATGGTGAATCTGGCCTCGTCATTGTTCCAGCCCGGCATGCAGGTCACCGGTGTTGCGGCGGGTGTGTTTCAAGCGGCGGAGATGCGCAAGCTGTGGGAGGGCTTCTGGATTCTCGGCCTCATGAACGGCTTCTGGATTTTGTTTTCGACGACGCTGACGAATGTGGATGTGCTGGCCCGCGTGGTGGCAGACATGGCCTGGGCGGGCGGTGCGGTGCCGAAGAAAATGCCGGTGGGGCGGTTCTATGGCCTGCTGCTGCTCGGCTTCACGGTGATCGCGTGCTTCGGCGCATTCCTTGGCGATGCAAAACTGCTGCTCATGATTCTCGGCGCCACCGCCGCACCCATCACGGCCTTGTCCGCGCTGCAAATCCTGCGCCTCAACACCACGCTGCTGCCACGTGAACTGCGCCCGCCGCTGTGGCGCAAGATCGCGCTCATCTTGTGCGCCTTGTTTTACGGCTTCATTTCCTTCGCCATGTTCCACCAGATTTTCTCCCACTAATCCCCCCTCATGTCACGCATCACCGCCATCGAAACCGCCATTCCGTCCGGCATCATGCCGAATCTGCTGCTCGTCCGCATTCACACGGAGGACGGGTTCGTCGGCTGCGGAGAGACGTATTACACACCGCATGCCATCGCGGCGTTGATTCACGATTGGATGGCTGAGCGCCTGCTCGGAGCCGATGCGCTGGCGATCGAGGCGCACTGGCGTTTCATTTATGAACGCTGCACGCCGTTTGGGCATCCGGGTGCGGAGATGCGGGCGCTGTCGGCCATTGATCTCGCGCTGTGGGACATTCTCGGGCAGGCCTGCCACCAGCCGGTGTATCGCCTGCTCGGCGGGCCCGTGCGTGAGGCGATTCCCGTGTACAATACGAGCGGCGGTCCGAGTTACGGCGCGCTGGCAGGTGCCACGGAAGCTCCACGTCATCCGGGCTGGCCGGGCTATGGCGACATCGGCAGCCAGGGACCGCTGCAAGACAACTGGGCCTCACATTTTGCCGCCGGTGATCTCGCTGAGGAATTGCTCGCTGAAGGCATCACCGCGATGAAGCTGTGGCCCTTTGATCGCGCCGCACATCGCAACGGCGGTCTGCACATCTCATGGGCCGATGTCGAAGAAGCCATGAAACCGCTGCGCGAGATTCGCGAGCGAGTCGGCATGAAAATGGACATCGCCATCGAAGGACACGCGTTTTTCCAGCTCCCGGCGGCGGAACGCATCGCCGAAGCCTTGCGCGAGATCAAACCGCTCTGGCTGGAAGACGTGCTGCGCGTGGACAACGCTGCCACGCTGGCCGATTTCCGTCGCCGGAGCGGTCTGCCCATCGCGGCGAGTGAGATGCTGCTCGGCCGCAAAGAATATTTGAGCGTGCTGCAAGCGCAGGCCTGCGACTACTGCATGGTCGATCCCACCTGGAACGGCGGCATCAGCGAAACCCGCCGCGTCATCGACATGGCGCAGACTTTCAACATCCCCGCGACGATTCACGACTGCACCGGCCCGCTCACGCTGTTCAGCGGCCTGCATCTCGCAGCCTCATCGGCCAATGTCGTGTTTCAGGAGACGGTCCGGGCGCACATCCGCTCGTTCTACGACAAGCTGGTCGATACGCTGCCGGTGATCGTGAATGGGAAGGCGCAACTGCCCACGGGAACGGGCTTGGGGACAAAGCTGAAGGACGAGTTGTTCCGAGAAGGAGTGAACGGGTGGAGGAAGAGTGTGGTGAAGTAGTGAACTTCAACCGCAGCTTCACAGCTTGGATTTCATCCAGGAATAAAAGCTCGCGCCGATCTGGGCGTAGCCCGTGGGATTCGGATGCACGCCGTTGTTGTTCGGGTAGCCATCCACGGGATCGAGATTGAGCTCGGTGGGGACGATGAAGATGCCTTCTTTTTCGCGACCCGAGAGGCGCTTGAGCATCAGCTGCACAATGCGGTGCTGGATGCGCTTCCAGCCCCAGCGTGGATACTTGTCCTTGTAGTTGGCGGTGAAACCTTCCTGGCGCGCGTTTGGCGGCGTGGTGAGGCCAACGGCAAGTTTGGCATTCGGCGCGGCTTTGTGAAACGCGGCGAGGAGCTTGTCCGCGTTGTCGAGCACTTCGTTGATCTTGGCATCGGGCTTGTTGGGATCGGCGCCAAAGCAGTCGTTGATGCCGAGAAGGAAGGTGACGATGTCGGGCGGCTGGCCGTCGCTGTTTTCTTTGAAGTAACGTGCGAGATCGAAGGCGCCGGTTTTGCCATCTGCCGAAGGGAAGATGAAGGGGCTGGTGGCTTTGCGAGCGAGAGGGCCTGCGGCGACGCCGGGAGCCTCAGGTGCGAACTTGGTGAGGAAGTCGGTCCACCGCCAGCCGCCGTAGCCTTCATGCGCCACACCGGGTTGTGCGCCTGCGGGTTTGTGGGTGCCGATCAAGGTCACCTTGGGATTTCCCGGGAGGGCGAGAAGACGGGCGATCTCATTCGGATAGAAGGAGGCGTGGGTGAGGCTGTCTCCCACGATGAGGAGGCGCAGCGGCTTGGTGGAGGCGGATTTGCGCGGGGAGATGTGAAGGGTGGTTTTTCCCTGCTCCAGCACTTTGCCGCCGGCGTCTTTGACGGTGATGGCGAGCGGATGATCGCCGACATTGGCGTCCGTGGGTGTGAGGGTCCAGCGGCGTTCTTCGCTTTTGCCGAGCTTGCAGGCGAACTCGAAGCGGTAGCTCTCAGGTTTCTCGGTGAGCACGATGTTGTCGTAGTAGATGCTCATCGGGACGTCCGGCGTGGCGTAAACGACGGGCGGGAGCGTGAGCTGGAGATCTTCCGCGAAAGCGGGAACGCCCAGAAGACAGAGGGCTGCGAGGAGAAGAGGACGATGGGAGTGCATGGAGCGGGTGGGCGGTGCGGAGTGCTGCGGACTCGGAGGTCCGCGCTCCATTACGGAGCGCGATACGCCAATCGTTCCAAGAAGCGGAGAATGGCGGAGATGGAGAGCTGGCCGCCGGGGGTGGAGGGGAAGAAATCCATGCCGTGGGTGGCCCAGGGGAGTTCGAGAAAAAGGTGATCGGCACCGAGCTGGGCGAGGCTGGTGCTGAAGCGGCGGCTGTGGCCGATGCCGACGAGGGAATCCAGGCTGCCGTGAAGGATGAGGGTGGGCAGCCGGTGCGTGTCAAGAAACTCAGTGGCTGAGGCGGTGCGGTAACCTTCGGCCGCCTCGTGCGGATCTCCGCCCATGTACTGGCGGACGAGGGTGAGGGATTTCAACAAGTCGTCGGGCACCGACCACTCGCGGGCGAGATGCATGTTCGGCGTGCCATAGACATCGATGCATGCGCGGGCGCGGAGATCTGGCATGCCGTAGGCGCAGGCGGCGGCGATCTGCGCGCCGGCGGAGCGGCCCATCAGAATGATGTGATCCGCATCAATGCCGAGCTCGGCGGCATGAGCGCGCACCCATGCGAAAGCGTGGCGCGTGTCTTCGGCCTGCGCGGGCCAGCGGTGCTTTGGCGCAAGGCGGTAGGCGTAAGCGCAGAGGACGCAGCCGTTTGAGGCGAGCTCGGTATTGGCGGCGATGAACTCCCCCGGATCGCCGCTGTCCCAGCCGCCGGTGTGGGCGATGAGCAGGCAGGGCAGCGGCTTTGGGGCGTCGATGGGGCGATACGTCACGATGTCCAGTGATTCGCCATCGCCATGCCAGTAGGCGCGGCGCTTCACCTGGACTTTGAATTTGCCGGCGTGCAGCGGCATCCAGAGCCGCAGCCAGGAGAAGGGCAGGCCCTGGACTTTGGCGATGCGGGATGCCTGGATGGAGGGGATGAGGAAGATGCAGGCGAGGGTGAGGGGGACGAGAGCGAGCCAGCGGGATGACTGGGCGGCGGGGTAGATCAGGAGCAGCGACAGGAGTGTGAGCCAGTGGCCGAACTCCGTGGTGACGAGCTGGAGCTGCCACTGCAGGCGGGTGGGTGACATGATCCAGGCGTTGAGCGCCAGCAGGAGGAGGATGAGGAGTGCCGGGAGGAGGACCATGGGTTTCACGGATGAGGGCTGAGGCTAACAACTGGCGTGGCCGCCCGGAAACCGCACACGGAGTGTGCGGACCACTTCGCGGCTGGTTTCGCGGTGCCCTGTGGTTGCATTATGCACTGGGTTCATCCCATTTGAAGATGCAGTGTGCGCTTCGGCGCGGAGTGGGCATTCATCCTTTTAAATGAAAAAAGGCGCGGATCTCGCGATCCGCGCCTTTTGGCAGAGATGAACTGAATCAGCCGGCGATGGTGAAGACCTCGCGGGCATCCGCGATGCTGCCGGTGAGGGCGGCGGCGGCGACCATGACGGGGCTCATGAGGACGGTGCGGCCGGTGGTGCTGCCCTGGCGGCCTTTGAAGTTGCGGTTCGAGGAGGAGGCGCAGAGCTGGTCTCCCACGAGCTTGTCGGGATTCATGGCGAGGCACATGGAGCAGCCGGCGCCGCGCCATTCAAAGCCGGCCTCGCTGAAGACCTCATGCAGGCCTTCCTTGCGGGCCAGGACATCCACGACCTGGGAGCCGGGCACCGCGATGGCTTTGACGCCTGCGGCCACCTTGCGGCCCTTGATGAACTTCGCCACTTCGCGGAAGTCGCTGAGGCGGCCATTGGTGCAGGAGCCGATGAAGGCGACGTCGATCTTGGTACCCTTGATCGGCTTGCCTTCCGGCAGCTTCATGTAGTCCAGCGCATCCTGGATGGAAATGCGGGCGGGCTCGGTGCTGGCGCTGGCGGCGGTCGGCACGTTTTCAGTGACGGCGATGGCCTGGTCCGGGCTGGTGCCCCAGGTGACGGTGGGCGGCACGTCCTCGGCCTTGATGTTCACGACGTCGTCATAGACGCAGTCCTTGTCGGAAGCGACCGCACGCCATTGGGCGACGGTGGTGTCCCAGGCGTCGCCGGTGGGGGAGTAGGGGCGGCCTTTGAGGTATTCGAAGGTCTTTTCGTCCGGATTGACGTAGCCGCAGCGGGCACCGCCTTCGATGCTCATGTTGCACACGGTCATGCGTTCTTCCATGGACATGGCGTCAAACAGGCTGCCGCCGTATTCGTAGGCGTAGCCGATGCCGCCATTCGCGCCGAGCAGGCGGATGATGTGGAGGATGACGTCCTTCGCATACACGCCGGGGCGGAGCTGGCCGTCCACATTGATGCGGCGGACTTTCATCTTGCCGAGGGCCATGGTCTGGGTGGCGAGGATGTCGCGCACCTGGGTGGTGCCGATGCCGAAGGCGATGGCGCCGAAGGCGCCGTGCGTGGCGGTGTGGCTGTCGCCGCAGGCGATGGTGGTGCCGGGCTGGGTGATGCCCTGCTCAGGCCCGACGACGTGCACGATGCCCTGCTTGCCGCTGGAAAGGCTGAAGTAGGTGATGCCGAACTCCTGGGCGTTCTTGTTGAGCTCCTGGATCATGGCCTCAGCGAGAGGGTCGGCGAAGGGGGAGACCTGGCTGTCCGTGGGGACGATGTGGTCCACCGTGGCGAAGGTGCGGTGCGGGTAGGCCACCTTGAGGTTGAGATCGCGCAGCATGCCGAAGGCCTGGGGGCTGGTCACTTCATGGACGAGGTGGGTGTCGATGAGGAGCTGTGTCTGGCCATTGGCGAGGGTGCCGACGACGTGTGAGTCCCAGACTTTTGCGAAGAGAGTTTTGCCCATGATGCGTGCTGATTGGAGGTTTGGAGGGCATGCAGCGTAGCACGCCCGGCGGAGGGTGCAAGGATGGGGAGAGAGACCCCGCCAGATACCTCAAATACGCTACGAGCGCCCTCTCCAAAAGAGCGCAAGAATGCCTCTTGGCATTTGCGAGGGTACCTGCCAGCATCCGCGCCCATGAAATGGCTGAAAAATCTCTACGTGCAGGTGCTGGTCGGAATCGTGCTGGGCATCCTCATGGGAATCTTCTGGCCGGCCGAGTCGATCCCGATGAAGACCCTGGGCGTGGCCTTTGTGAACGCCGTGAAGATGCTGATCGCGCCGATCATTTTCTGCACGATCGTGCATGGCATCGCAGGAATGGGAGATCTGAAGAAGCTGGGAAGCGTGGGGTGGAAGGCGCTGCTCTATTTTGAGGTGGTCACCACGGTGGCGCTGATCATCGGGCTGATGGTGGCGAAGGGGATTCAGCCGGGGGCCGGCATGCATGTCAATCCGGCGGACATCGTGCTGAGCGCCGAAGACCAGAAGGATTTCGACAGCTACACGAAGGCGGGGGAGAAGCTGACGGTGACCGGGCATCTGATGCAGATCATCCCCAAGACCTTTGTCAGTGCGTTTGCTGAAGGGGAAATTCTTCAGGTGCTGCTCGTGGCCATCCTGGCGGGAGTCGCGCTCGCCAGAATGGGGGAGCGCGCCCGGCCGATCACGCATCTGCTGGATGCGGTCGCGCAGATGTTTTTTGGCATTGTGGGCATCGTGACGAAGGCGGCTCCCATAGCGGCCTTTGGAGCGATGGCTTTTGTCATTGGCAAGTTCGGTTTTGGAGCGCTGGGGAACCTCATCATGCTGATGGGGTGCGTCTATCTGACCTGCGTGCTGTTTGTCTTCGTTGTGCTGGGCGCCATCGCGTGGTGGAACGGGTTCAGCCTGTGGAAAATCCTGAAGCATATCAAAGAGGAGCTGCTGCTGACGCTGGGAACGTCATCGTCAGAAGCGGCGCTGCCGGGGCTGATGCGCAAGATGGAGAAGAGCGGCTGCTCGGATGGTGTGGTGGGCATTGTGCTGCCGGCGGGTTATTCCTTCAATCTCGACGGAACCAGCATCTACCTGACGATGGCGGCTCTGTTTGTGGCGCAGGCCACCGACATTCCCCTGACCCTCATGCAGGAGCTGAGCATTCTTGGCATTCTGCTGCTGACCTCGAAAGGAGCGGCGGCGGTGACAGGGGGCGGGTTCATCACCTTAGCGGCAACACTGGGGGCCACGCACACCATCCCGGTGGCGGGTCTTGCGCTGATCATGGGCATCGACCGTTTTCTATCCGAGGCCCGGGCCATCACCAATCTCATCGGCAACACCGTGGCGATGCTGGTGGTGGCGAAGTGGGAGAATGAGTTTGATGCGGAGAAAGGGAAAATGCTGCTGAGGTGAAGAAGACGCTGGGAGGCAAGGCTGCGGCGGTGGGGCGGTGAGGACGCTGCTGGTGAACGCGGTGTGATGGAGGGAGCGCTGGATTTGCTCTCCGGATGGGGCGCGTGCTTTCCAGGGGTGGCGCTCGCTACGCGAGCTGACCCCTGGCTACCGGCTGTGACCCCTCCGGGGTCATGGCGGCGCATGGGTAATGGGTTATAGCGGTTCGCAAAACTCATTTCCGTTTAGCGGGCTGTCCTTGATCGGGGATCATGGGCTTCGGCGGCGGCTGGCTGAGGACGGCCAGCCCTACCTGCGCTGGGCACTCGCATGCCTGGAGCGAGGTGGGGGCGGGTCCTCCAACCTCCGCCGAACGTCCCGAAGCGCCGCTGACCGGAAATCCGGTTTGGAAAACGCTATACTTCGCCCTTTCAGGGCTGGGGCGCGGGCGAAAGGTGATTCAGCCAAAGGCGATCATCGGCATCGCGGAGGGCGGAGATGACTTCTGTAGAATCGATATTGATAAGGGGCATCTGGCAGATGCGCGCCTCACGTTCCAAGAATATTCCGCTGCCTGTGGGACTGCTCGCCTGCACCGGAGGCTGAAGAATCGCCAGCAACCGGCCCGAGTCCTCGACCTCAATGGAGGCATGAGAGGCCAGGTGCACGTATTTGGCCGTGTATTGATGAAGTTCATCAACCGTGATTTTCATGATTTAATCTGCCATTCAGCCCAGAATCAGGCAAGGGCAGAATCTGGACGGCAAAGATTGGAAGCCGCCGCCGCAAAACACTCACAGCTCGATCTTCATCGGCGGCGGCGGCGCGAGTTTGAGCTTGGGGCTGTCCTCCTCCGAAGGCTCCACGCCATCCACGGGAATGGCCTTGCGGATGGGGGTGCCATCGTCGTTCACGGGGGCGGCACGCGGGACGGCCTGCTCGGAATTGTAGGGATCCTCGCCGATGACGGTCAGCGCCTTCATGCGGACGGGGTCAATGTGCATCCAGCGGGAGGTCGTCGCGACGAGCGGAGCGGAGTCGAAGCCGCTGGCCGGGGTTTGGTAGCCGAACTGCTTGATTTCCACTGGCAGGCCTTCGCCGGTGTGGATGTTGCAGAAGCCCTCCAGCGGGGTGCCGGGGCGCAGGTACTCAAAGTAGGTGGAGCGCACGGATTTTTCACGTCCGTCAGGCCCCTTGATCTTCTCGTAGCAGTAGTCCGTGGCGCGCATGCCGCTGCGCTGGCACATCTCCACGCGCTCCGCGGTCTGCGGCGGCTCGATGTCCTGCGGCACGTTGCGGGTGATGCTGGCATTGATCATGTCCACCCACACGGGAAGCACGATGCGGTTGGAAAAGGCCCCGGGATAGATGGTCTTCTGCTTGTCAAAGCCCGCCCACACCCCACAGGTGACACCGGAGGTGTAGCCCAGGAACCAGAGGTCCTTGAACTCATAGTGGGTGCCGGTTTTGCCGCCGGCGACGAATTCGCCGAGCTTGTACTCGCTCACCGCCGGACTGCCGGTGCCGCGGTGCAGCGCGTCCACGAGGCAGGTGTGCGTCTGATAGGCGGCGATGGGGTCCATGCTCTGCACGCTGCGCAGGGCGGCCTCGGAGATTTGAAACACGGCCTTGTCGTTGTTGTCCGTGATGCGCTGGATGAGGTTCAGCTTCTGCGGGCGGCTGCCCAGGGTGGGGAAATTGGAATAGGCCAGGCACATGTCGCTCAGGCGCACTTCGCTGGCACCGAGGAAGGTGGAGGGGTAGTCGCGCATTTCGGAGGTGATGCCGGCCTTTTGCGCCACCTGCTTGACGGTGGGGACGCCCACGCGCTCGCCCAGGCGGACGGTGGCAGAGTTGCGGCCTTGCACGAGGGCCTCACGCGCACTCATGGGCGCCTGCGTCCATTTCGGGTTGTCCACCTCGGCGCCCCACTCGCCCAGAATGCCAGTCAGGCCGCCGATCATCACGCGGCGGTTGTCCAGCGGGGCGTCGTCCACCTTGGTGCCAGGGTAGAGGCCCGGGCTGCTGAATGCGGCGGCGTACACCAGCGGGGTGAAGGCGGTGCCGGCGGGCCGCAGGCCGTCTGTGGCGCGGTTGAACTGGCTGTCGCCGAAATCACGCCCGCCGACCATCGCCAGAATGCTGCCGTCCTTGTTGTCGATCATCATGGCGGCGGCCTGCAGATACTCCGGCAGGGGCTTGGGGGTGGCGGGATCAATCTCACCGCGTTTCAGACGCGCGCGGTAGTCGGCCATGATCGCACGGAACTGCGCGAAGGTCTGGTGCTCGTAGCCCTGACGCTTTTCCACCTCGGCGAGACGCCTGCTGACTGCTTCTTCCGTGGCCTTCTGCAGGTCCTGGTCGATGCTGGTGTAGATTTTGAAGCCGCCGATGGATGCGCGTTCCTCGCCCACCAGGTCCACCACCTCACGCCGCACGGCGTCAAAGACGTAGCTCAGGCGCGGGTCCGTGCTCTGGGGCGCGGTGACGAGGGGTTTGCGTTTGAGTTTCTCCGCCTCCTCCCGCGTCAGCGTGCCTTCGACGGCCATGCGCTCGAGCACGTAGTTGCGCTCCTTCATGGCGCGCTGGGGATGCTTGATGGGCTGGATGTTGTTCGGGCTCTTGATGAGACCCACGATGGTCGCGGATTCCTCGATGGTCAGCTCCTTGACGTCCTTGCCAAAGTAGCCGCGTGCGGCGGCCTGGACGCCGTAGAAATTCACGCCGAAGAAGATGCGGTTCAGGTAGAGCTCGAGGATCTCCGCCTTGGAGAAATGCTTTTCGATGCGCTGGGCGATGAAGGCCTCCAGAATCTTGCGCTTGTAGCTGCGCTCCAGGAGCTTGAAGGTCTGGCGGGCGAGCTGCTGGGTGATGGTGCTGGCGCCCTGCGTGACCTCACGGGCCACGATGTTTTCCTTCACCGCGCGGAGGAGGCCGATGTAGTCCACGCCGTCATGCTTGAAGAAGCGTGAGTCTTCCTGCGCCACCAGGGCATCGATGAAATGCTGCGGCACTTCGGTGACCGGCACGGGGGTGCGGTTCAGCACGTAGAGGCGGGCCATCTCATCACCGTCGCGGTCAAAAATGATGCTGGCGGACTCGAGCTTCTTGAGCTCCTCCAGGTCGTATTTTTCCGCGTCGCGCCGCAGAGGCGCGACGATGACGCTGTAAACGCCAAACGCGGACACAACGCAGAGCAGGGCGAAGGCCATCAGCGCACTGAACCAGCCACGGCGGTAAAACGGCAGTTTCAGGCCGGCTTCGCCACGCCAGTTGCGCACAGGCTGGGGATCGGGATCATCACGGAACATGACTTGGTAGGAAAGTAGGGCGGTGAAACTACCCGCCCTTCACAATCCGCGCCAGTTCTTTCCCTTGTTCCTGAATGTCTTCCCTCTCCCAGATCCTGCGTCAAAAACTGGCCGCCACCCCCTCCGGCAGGCTGCCCTTTGCGCAGGTCATGGAACTGGCGCTCTATCATCCTGATCATGGCTATTATGGAGCCGGCCCGCGCAAACTCGGCCGCCAGGGAGATTTTTTTACCAGCGTGAGCGTCGGCCCGCTGTTTGGGAGGCTGCTGGCCATGCAGGCTCTGCAGGAATGGCAGACGCTGGGCGAGCCCGAGGATTTCACCCTCATTGAACAAGGGGCGCACGACGGGCAGCTCGCCGAGGATGTGCTGAGCGAGATCGGCGACCGGCCCATCCGCTACCTGATCGTGGAGCCCAATCCCAGATACCGGGCGGCGCAGGCGCAGCGGCTGGGGGACCGCGTCCGGTGGGTGGAAAGCCTGGCCGAGCTAAAGACCGGCCCCGGCCACGGCTTTTTCCTCTGCAACGAGCTGCCGGACGCCTTTCCGGTGCATCTGGTGCGCTGGAATGGCGAGCGCTGGGAGGAGCTGCATGTGGAGGCGGATGGCACGGAGGACTTGCGGTTCATTCCAGGGGATCTCTCCTGCGAGGAGCTGGAAGCGGAAGTGCAGCACCTGCCGCGTGATCTCGAAAGTGGTCACGTCCTCGAGGTCAATCTGGCCATGCTGGCGTGGATCCGCGATCTGGCCCAGGCGGCGTTTCGCGGGCTGATTTTCATCGCAGACTATGGCCTGGACGCTGAGGAGTTTTACGCCGACACCCGGGCCAGCGGGACCATCCGCCGCTACCACCAGCATCAGATGGACGGGCATGTGCTGGAAAACCTCGGCGGCTGTGATCTGACCACGCACATCAACTTCACACGCCTCATTGATGAGGCTGCGCGACACGGGCTCGCCCAGCGGGAATATGGCCTGCAGGGCCGGGTGCTGGGCCGCATGGCGATGAGCTGGATTCAAAGCCTGGAAGGCAACCCGCCGGATGCCGGCACCATGCGCCAGTTCCAGTCACTGACCCACCCGGCGCTGATGGGAAGATCATTCCGCTGCCTTGTGCTGCGAAAATGATCCGCTGCCGGGCTTCCGGCCCTGTGACAAAAGCTGGCTGAAACACGGTCCCGACAAGGAGGCACAAGAATTTTTTGCGGTCGCATAAGAACTGCGGGCGGAGGCGCAATACCGCACAACCGCAGCTGAAGCTGCGGGCCGCTCCGGAAGGGGCGGTGAAGTTTCACCCACACCGCAAACACAAAGCCAATCCAGACTATGAAAACGACCGCCCACATCCTGCGCCAAGCCTTCACCCTCGCCGCCGCCCTTTCCACCCTCATGCTCTCCTCCTGCGTGAGCCAGGGCCTGCTTTAGGAAAGAGCCAATGCGGAGAACTTCCTTCAAACTCATAGCGGGGTGACTTATGATCCCTACAGCGGAGTGCCGCAATATGACCCCATGATGTACACCGCCCAAGCCCGGCTGAGTGACGTGAACCAGCGCATTGAAGAGGAAAAAGCCCCATGGCTGGAACTGGCCGGCATGCTTGTGCAGTCTGCTCCCATGCAGCAGATGCTGCAGAACGCATGCACCCGCTCCGCGCCGATGGCACCTTGCGGCAATTGATTCACCTCCACGTTTCAGAGAGCAGCGGCGGTTGCAAAAATGAACAGCTCCGGAATCCCGGAGCTGTTCCGCATTCCGGGAAGTGTTCCGGGCTCTCATTTTCCGCCGGCCTTCTTCGCGTCGAATTCCTTCCAGAACTCCTCCGCTGTCTGAGCGGGGCGGTTGTTCTGAAAGTCCCAGCGCGCGGAGATGCGGCGCAGCCTGGGCAGGGTGCGCAGGAGTTCGACGTTTCGCAGCTCCGGGTTGTCAGGGATGTGGAGTTCTTCGAGGTCACGACACTCGGCGAGGACAGCCACATCGGCCACAGGCAGGCGCGCCATAGATAGCTGGACCAGCGGAAGCCCGCGGAGCGGCCCGAGATCTCGGACGGGGTTCCCAGACAGATTCAAATGCCTGAGCGGCATTCCGCGCAGGGGCTCCAGATCCGTGATCCCACACTCGTCAATCCGCAGCTTCTCCAGAGGCATGCCGTGCAGCGGGTCCAGCCGCCCCACTTTGGCTTTTCCATTCAAGAGGAGTTCCTTCACCGGCAGGCCGCGCAGCGGAGCGAGGTCGGAAAGGAAATGATCATGCAGATCCAGGTGAAGGCTGTGGTCTTCATCGCAGAAGACGCGCCAGATGGGCAGGTTCTTCAGCCCGGCGGCGGCCAGCGCCGCGCGTACCGCTTTGATCTCCGGCACCTCCGGCCCATACCTCACCAGTACATCGCCGGGCGACCACCATTTTTCAGGCTGGCCAGCCCGGTGAACATCCACCTGCTTGAGCTTCGGCAGGGTGGTGAGGAAACTCAAATCATAAACACCCTCAGGCAGCCAGATCTTCTCCAGAGTTGGTGAATGGGCGAGCGGAGAAAGATCGGCGGCACCCGAGGCGAAGAGATTCACTTCGCGCAGTGGCATGTCTCGCAACACACTCACATCCGTCACATACGGAATATTGCTCGCGTCAAGGTATTCCAGCCGCATGCCGGCCAGCGGCTTGAGGTCTCTCAAAGAGAAATTCGGACCGAGAACCAGCTCCTTCAGCGGCATCCCGGCCAAAGGTGAGAGATCGGTCAACTCCAAAGCTCCGAGGCTCAGCTTGCGGAGTTTCATGCCCCGCAGTGGCGAGAGGTCGGTCACGCGGGTCTGTCCGATGATGAGTTCCTCCAGCGGCAGTTCCGCGATGGGACGAAGATCGCTGACCGAAGTGGCGCCGAGGTTCAGTGCCACGATGGGCAGTCCACGCAGGACATTCAGGTCGCCAATCTGAAAAGTGCCCAGGTCCAGCACAATCCCACCTTTGCTGTTTTTGGTCACCGTATATTCACCCCATCTTTTCTGTGTGTGGTAAGAGGCCAGCCGCGCGCGAACGGTGGCCACCATGGTCTCCGTGCTGCGGTGCAGAAGCGCGGCAAGGGGTGTCACTTCCAGATCGCGGCGCTGCGCAATGAGTGCGTCCAGCAGCCGGCCCTGCGCCTGCAGGGGCAGTTCCGCCGCAGCCCCCTTCTCCGCGAGCAGCATCCTGCAGATGTCGAGATTCATCTTCGCCGCCGCATCACGCGGGCGCAGCGCGAGCACGCGGCGGTATTCCGCCTCGGCTTCGGCAATCTTCTGCGTGGACTGGAAAAGGTTGGCCCGGGCGAGCCCGTAGTCCGCGTTCTCCGGCGCCAGCTTCACGGCATAGCCGATCTTTTCCAGAGCCTCCTCCAGCCTCCCCTCCATCATCATCGCACGCGACTGCGCCTCAAAGGTCGGCGCCGTTTCGCGCAGCTCGCTGAGCGTCCGTGCGGCCCGTTCCCCTTCCAGGAGCGCCTTCGCCCCCAGGGTGGAGCCGACCACTAGCACCGCCACCACGCCGATGGATGCGGCCTTGTGGCGTTTGAGGAAGAGAGCCAGGAGCTTCCACAGGCCCGCCTTTTCCGCGCTGGTGGCGAAGCCGTTTTGATAAGCCTCCACATCCGCGCTCAAGGCAGCCACCGTCTGGTAGCGGTCCTCGCGCCGCAGTTTCAACGCCTGCATGACGACAGCGGACAGCGCCGAAGGTACGCGGCTGGCGGGACCATGGGGCAGAGGCGTGTTCCGTTCCACCGCGGGTGCTTCGCCTCCGGTTGCCGTCCCGGCCTTCCTCGTCCTCGTGCCAAACGACGCGGGCGGCATAATGCTGCAGCTTGTGACTTTTTGCAGCACCTCCTCAAGCGTCGCACCCTCCACGGGTGGACGCAGGGTGAGGATCGCATACAGGATTCCTCCCAGCGAGAAGACATCACTGCGCGCATCCATCTCCGTGATGCGCCCTGCGGCCTGCTCCGGGCTCATGTATTGCGGCGTGCCCATCACATCCCCTTCCAGCGTCATGCCCGGTCCCGAGTCATCGCCGGCCATTTTCAGAGCCATCTTCCGTGAGGTGTCCGAGGCATGGCTGGGCAGCGTTTCCGTGATGTCGGAATCCGGCGCGTGCAGGGACCACGGCGCGTCAGTCAGCCTCACGCTGCGTGGCGCTTCGTTCAGATCCTTCGCCAGCCCCCAGTCCATCACCAGCACTTCGCCAAACTCCCCGACCATGATGTTCTCCGGCTTTAAATCGCGATGGATGATGCCCCTGCTGTGCGCAAAGGCCAGGGCATCACAAACTTTGCGGAAGACCGTCAGCAGACGGTCCAGCGTGTAATGGCTCAGCGTCTCTCTTTCTCCCTCGCGCAGCCCGTTGAGGATTGACTGCAAGGTGCGGCCCTTCACCAGCTTCATCGTGTAGTAAGGACGGCCCTTTTCGTCGCTGCCGAGGTCATGCACCGGCACAATGTTGGGATGTGCCAGACGGGCAAGGACAGTGGCCTCATGGACGAAGCGCTGCTGTTGCTGGCCATCCAGACTCATCCCATCGAGCATGACCTTCACCGCGACTTTGCGCCCGAACTTGCAGTCGTCCGCCTCCAAGATGCTGCCCATGCCCCCGCGGGCGATCTCATCGCCGAAGACATACGGTCTGGCAGCGGCGTGGCTGCCGGTGGAGACGGGGGCGGAAGAGCGCGAGGTCATGGCCGCACGAGGCGGGTATTCGTCCCACAAACCCGGAGAAGGGCAACCGGCAGAAAAATATTTCCGGGGCGCCGTCGGCCGCGTGCCTGCCGCGGTTCAGCTCTCGTGCACAAAGACCTCCTTGCACGCCGGGCACGTGACCCGAATCTTCCCCGCACCCGAGGGGACACGCATGTTCTGGGAACAGTGCGGACACGCAATCACCTGCTTTGCCTGTGCTGCTCTGGCCTCCTCCGCCATCGCTTTCCGGCCTGTGCGCACCATGTAGCGGAGGACTCCAAACAAAAGGGCGATGCCCAGAACTCCGGCGACGGCCGGAGACCCGTATTTCTTCCACATGGAATCGAAGTCAGGCGACCGGCTCACGGAACCGCCAGCGCTGCCCGGACTGCCCGCGCCTTTCTTGTCGAATGTCCCGGCGTAGGCGATCTTCAGCTCCAGCGTGCCCGTGTAGTATCTGGCGTCTTCGGGCTTGGGCGTGTCCTTCTCGTCCTTCTCCACGACTCCCAGGACGAGCTCGTAGTCCTTCGACGCCGAATCGCCGGACGGATCCACATAGCCGCCGTCGCGCTCCCCGTGCCAGAGGAACCATTGCACTCCGTCGGGCCTTTGGATGGCGCCACCCGCGCCTCTCCTGCCAGCGGCCTTTCCGGCATCGGTCAAAGTCAGCTCCCCCTTGCCCTCGAACACATAAATGGAGCCCGCACGGATGATGTAGCCGGTGTGAACCCATCCAGAGCCGGGAGTGACAGTGAAGGTGGTGAATGGCCCATGGGGTTCCTCCGCCGCCCGGAGCGAAGCAGACATGGCAAGAAAGAAGGCGAGGAAAATGCAGAGGACGTGTTTGAAAGCGGGTGCATCCTGCACGGTGGCCCTCGCCTGCGCAGCAGATGATCGTGCTTGGAGTGTGGTGCCGTTCATCGGGATGGAGGCCGTTCCTATTTAGGTCAGGCATCTCGCACCAGCAAGCATTTCGCGGAAAAGTAACCGCTGCAGAAAATTTTCACCTCCGCGTAAGAGGCCCCTTTCCCGCCGCAATACCGGGCATCCGCGGCACCTGCCGCCCACCGCCCCGAAAGGAGCACCTCACGACAGAAATCCAAACACCCGCATCATGAAAATCAACACCACCGCTGCGCTTCCGACCTGCATTATCCGCGTCACCCTCGCTCTCTCCCTTTTCTTCGGGGCGCTGGTCTCCACCACCGAGGCCTCCTGCGCCTCCAAAGGCCAGGTGCCCATTGCCGCCGACTTTGACGAAGTCATCCAGCGCGCCGAGGCTGCGCTCGTCGCCAAAGGCTACACCGTCTGGCTCAAGGGCGGGGACACCCGCGGTGGCTATCGTGGCGGCTGCTATGCGACCATCATCGGCGCCCGCGACAGCGCTTCCAGCCAGGTCCTTGCCAACATTCTGGTCATCAACACTGAAAACAATGACACGGCCGCTTGTGAAGCCGAACAGCGTGCTATCGCTGAACTCCTCAAGAAGCCTGCCAATCAAGCGCCTCCGGCTTTCAATGTCGGCGGCAACTATGTCGAAAATGGCGACATCACCACCGTGCAGATGCGGGGCAATCAGATCTTTGGCACCTACAAAAATGGCTCCTGGAGCGGAACCGTGAGTGGAAACGAGATCAACGTCACCAACAATCTCGGCGGCAGGTACAAGGGCACCATTGAGGACAATGGCGACCGCATCGAACTCCATCCCAACGGAGGCGGCACCGAGTATGATCACACTCTCCGCCGCGCTCGCTAAGCCGGAACAAAGCATCGGCAATGGGGGCGGTTTCCTCCCCCAAACGACAGCCGCCCCCCCAAAAAAAGATTTTTCCACCGTCGCGTAAGAACCCCGCCGCACGCCGCAATACCGGGCAACTGCGGCACACGCTGCCGCATCGCTCCGAGAAAAGCCCGCAAACCAAACACTCAAATTCAAAACCAAATCAACGCCATGAAAACAAAACTCATCTCCGCCCTCACCCGCATGCTTCTCCGCAGCCGCGCCGTGCTCACGCTCTGCTTTGCAGTCGCCGGACTCCACACTGCCTCCGCCCAGATCGACCTCAACGGCACCTGGGTGGACAATCAGGGCCATCCCATCACCGTAACGCAGAATGGCGCGCAAATGTTTGCGGTTGATTCGCGGGGCATCAGCGGCAGCGGCATCATCGACGCCGCCGGCAACCTCAACTACGTGCTGACAAACTGGAGGCCCGGCACAAGATTTGCGGGCGTCATCGTGAGCGCGAACGAGATTCAGTTTGCGTATGAGGGCAGGTCCATCGGTGGCTGGAAGCGCGCCAATGCCCCGGTCAACCTCGTTAACCTTGCAGGCGCGTGGCGGTGCGCCAACGGCCTCATTTGCATGGTCACACAGAATGGCAGCAATCTGTATTTCGACTTCGGCAACGGTGGCGGTGCCCAGTCCGGCGGGGTGTTCCTCAATGGCTCCACGATCAAAGCCACCTACTGGGAGGAGACCGCCTCGATCAGCCCTGACGGACGCACCTTGACTTGGTCCCAGGGCTTCAACGGCGGCGCTGTCTGGAGGCGCTAAGGGGCTGCTCCCGGAACTGCCAGACGCCGGCCCTGCCATCGCGGTGCCGGTATCCGCTTTCTTATGGGAGCCCCGTCGAGCACCCTGTTTTGCCCCACAGCCTGGAAAAGCTTTCGCTCACGCACACGGCCATGGTATCTCTCGCGCAACCGGCCCGGCCCTTTCCCAGCAACCTCTCCCCATGGATCTCGCCACCCGCCTCAGCCTTCTCCACCGCCTCAAAGAAACGTCCGGCGACTCGGACTGGCGGCAGTTTTACATCCAGTACCATGCCGTGATTCTCAGCTTCGCACGCAAGCAGGGAGCGGATGACCACACCGCGGAGGATGTGCTCCAGGAGGCGATGATGGTGGTGATGCGCAAGCTCCCAACCTTCGATTACGACACGCAACGGGGGCGCTTCCGCAACTGGCTGCTGACCATTGTGACCCACAAGGTGCGCGAGGCCAGACGCCGCTCGCACCTGGACAAGATGCTCTCGATGGATGAACCCTCCGGCGATTCTGCGGAATCGCTGCACGACAGCCTCGCGGCCACCGGTCCTGATGCCAGCATGAACGTCGAAGAGGCGTGGCGGCAAAGCCTGATCGAAGCAGCTCTCCAACGCATCCTGACCGATCCGCGCACGAAACCGGAAACCGTGGAAATTTTCCGCGCCTGCGCCCTCGAAGGCCGGGCGACGGCGGATGTCGCGGTGCAATTCGGATTGAAAGAGAACGCCGTTTATCAGATCAAGAACCGCCTGATGACACGGCTCAAGGAAATCATCAACGCGATGGAAACCGGCGCAGCCGCTCCGCCGCCCGGTTCTGACGAATGAACCCTCATCAACTCAGCCCATCATCATGAACTCCATTGCCCCCAGCCCTTTCGCGCCCACCGACTCTGAGGTGGCCGCCGTGGGCAAAACCGTTTCAATCATCCGCCCTGACACCAGCCCTCTGCACACCCGGCTGGCTGCTGCATCCAGATTGCTGAGCAGCCTTCCCGCGCAGCCAGTCGCGGCGTCGCTGGTCTTTTCACGTGGAAACGATTTGCCTGTGGAAGCTGTTCCGATTGGAGACGGAATTACCGTGGGGCGGGGAAGGCATGAATCCATTCCGATCCCCGAGTGCCTTGATCTCAGCCGCCGGCATTTCAGCGTGCGGCAGGAGTCGGGATTCTGGCTGCTGGAGGACGCCAGCTCGCGCAATGGCACGTTTGTGGACGGCGTGGAAGGCCGCATCTCCCGGCGTGTGCTTCGGGATGGAGACATCATCTTCGCCGGAGATCTGCTGTTCCTCTTCGTTGATCCAGCAAACTGAGCGGTGGCTGCCCACTGAACTTTGAGAGAAACCATCCCGGGTCTGAGACGTTATCAGTTTCATGCGCATCGGCCTCACAGGAGCCACGGGGTTCATCGGCAGTCATCTGGCGCTGCTGGCGCATGGGCAGGGGCATCAAATCGTCGCCTACTCCCGCGGCAAAAAAGCGCCGCCGGTGGCGGACGAGCAGCAGATGCAGCCGAAGCAGGCGCCGCATGCCCTGCCGCAGACCAGGCTGGACGCACTCGTGCATCTGGCGGGCGAGTCGCTGATGGGCCTGTGGACAGCGGAGAAACGGGACCGCATCTGGAAAAGCCGGGTGGACTTCACCGAGGCGCTGGTGGCACACCTGGGGACATGGGAGGAAAAGAACCGGCCGAAGGTGCTGGTGTGCGCCTCCGGCGCCGGATTTTATGGCAACAGCGGGGCCGCTCCCGTGGATGAAAGTTCGCCGCGGGGCGAGGGCTTTCTGGCAGACGTCTGCGCAGGCTGGGAGAAGGCGGCGCACCGTGCGGAGGCCCTGGGCATGCGTGTGATCACCCTGCGCACGAGCATGGTGCTGGGGCGGGACGGCGGAGCGTTTCCGCTGCTGCGGCGGGTCTTTGGCTGGGGCCTGGGGGGCAGGCTCGGCTCAGGGCAGCAGTGGATGTCCTGGATTCACCTTCACGATGCGGTGCGGATCATCCTGAAAGCCATCACCACCGAAAGCGTGAGCGGGCCGGTGAATCTCTGTGCGCCAGAAGCGGTGACGAATGCGGAGTTCACGCAAAAGCTGGCGGCGGCGCTGAAACGGCCGGCGTTCTTCCATGCGCCAGCCTTTGCCCTGCGCCTGCTGCTGCGCGGCATGGCGGACGAAATGCTGCTGGGCGGCCAGCGGGCGATTCCCCGTGCGGCCATGGAAATGGGGCATGAGTTTGAGCACCCGGACCTCTCCAGCGCGCTTACGAGGCTTGTCTGAGCGACAAGTTTACGGTGGATCGGAAAACAATCGTCAACCACTGTCAGCAACCGTAAACCACTGTAAACTCCAGCATGGCTTCCCAGCAGACCACCATCGGCATCATTTACGACTACGACCAGACGCTCAGCCCCACGTACATGCAGGACGAGACGCTCTTTCCGCATTTCGGCATCAACCCCGAGCAGTTCTGGAAGCGCAGCCGTGAGCTGGTCAATCAGGAAGGCTACGATGGCGAGCTGGCCTACCTGAAGTGCATGCTGGACTACCTGGACATGGACCGGCCGACCAACGAGGAACTGCGGCAGCTGGGCGCCAAGCTGAACTTTTTCAAAGGCGTGCCGGAACTCTTCAACGAGCTGAACCAGGTGCTGAATGAACAGCACCGGCTGCTGGGGGTGAAGATCGAGCATTACATCATCTCCAGCGGGCTGAAGGCGCTGCTGGACGGCTCCGCGCTGGCGCCGTTTGTGCGGCGTATTTTTGGCTGCGAATTTGGCGAGGATAAAAACGGCCGCATCACCTTCCCCAAGCGGGTGATCAGCCACACGACGAAGACGCAGTACATCTTCCGCATCAACAAGGGCATGCTGGAGCCGCATGAGGATGTGAACGACCACATGGCGCATGATCTGCGCCCCATCCCGTTCCAGCACATGATCTATGTGGGAGACGGACCCACGGATGTGCCCTGCTTCACACTGATGAAGCGCTACGGCGGACATGCGGTGGCCGTTTACAACCCGGATGAGGCCAGCCGCAGCAGCTTCCGCAAATGCTACCAGCTCACGGGGCTGGCGGACCGGGTGAAACACATCGCCCCGGCAGACTACCGCCCCGGCAGCCACCTGCGGCTGCTGCTGGAGGAGATGATCGCGGACATCGCCGACGGCATCGTGCGCAAACGCCGCCAGGAAATCGAAGAGGGCACGGTGTCAGCGCCGCATTTTTGAGGCTAGTTCACGGCAATGCCGCGGGCGCGCATGTCACGGAACCATTCCACGTAAGTGGGCACGCCCTGGGCGATGGTGGTGCCGGGCTTGAAACCAATCAGGGCCTTCGCCTTGCTCACATCGGCCGAGGTCAGCGGCACGTCCCCCGGCTGCTCGGGGAGCTGGTTGATCACCGCTTTTTTGCCGACGGCCTGCTCGATGGTGGCGATGAGGTCATTGAGCGTCACCGTCTGGGAACCGCCGAGATTGAAGATGTCACAAATGGGGCCGCTGCGGTAGTTGAGCGCACCGATGATGCCATCGACGATGTCGTGGATGAAGGTGTAGTCGCGCGCGGTGCCACCAGTCCCGAATTTATCGATCGGTTTGCCGTCTTCGATGAGACGGGTGAATTTGGAGATGGCCAGGTCGGGGCGCTGGCGGGGCCCATAGACGGTGAAGAAGCGCAGCGCGACCGTTTTCATGCCGTAGAGGTGGCTGTAATTGGAGCACATCTGCTCGCCTGCCATCTTGGTCATGGCATAGGGGCTGATGGTCTGCAAAATGGGATCGGTTTCAGCAAAGGGCACTTTCTTGTTCACGCCATAGACGGAGGAGCTGCTGGCGAAGACGAAGTGAGGGACCTGGGTGCGGCGGGCCGCCTCCAGAAGATGAAAGGTGCCCTTGATGTTGGTGTCGATGTAGAGCTCGGGCTGCTCGATGGAGGGGCGGACTCCAGCCCGGGCGGCGAGGTGGATGACTGCGTCAAAACGACCCTTGTCAAAGGTCTCGGCGACGAACTGGGGATTCGAAATGTCTCCCTCACAAACAGTCACCTGAGGGCCGAGGGCGCGCACATTTTCACGTTTGATCGTCGGATTGTAGTAATCATTAAAGCTGTCGATGATCGTGACCTGGCCCACGTTTTCACGAATGAGGCGTTCAACGGTGTGGGAGCCGATGAAACCGGCTCCGCCTGTGACAAGAATTTTCATGCTGGAAAGGGCCCGGAAGTCTTGATTGGCGACCGCCAGGTGCACAACTTACGGGCAGCGGCCGGACATTTGCAAGGCGTCAGGAGAAAGGGATTGACGCAAGGGGGCGAAATTCGCTAAATAGGAGGGAATTCCCTGAATCATCTTTTTTTCCGTCCCTAAACCATGAGCGAACCCGAAAACACGCCACCGCCAGCACCACCGTCAGGCTCGACGCCGAAGACTGCCGCCGTGCCGTTGAAGAAAGAAACGGTGCGCATCACCCTGCGTGGCCGTCCGGGCGCGGGCGTCACCCAGCCGCGTGAGTCCACCGCTCCCATTTCGCCTGCCACTGGGGGGATTCCGGCCTCGTTCAACACCACCTCCGTGGTGCCCATGGTCTCGAAAAAGTCCACGGCTCCCATTCAGCTTCCCTCGGCTCCGCTGCCGCCACCCGCGCCCAAGTCCAGCACTGCGCCCGTGAAACTGCCGGCGCCGCCCATGTCTCCTCCTTCGCGGAAGACCACCGCCGCCGTGCCCGTGGCCTCGTCTCCGCCCCCGGCGGCACCCGCCCCTTCTGGCGCGATGCCGCCGCCTGTGGCCCGCCCGCTGGCCCCGCCCGCGGCGCCCAAGCCCCCGGGAGCACCCGTGGCTCCGGCGGCCCCCTCCGCGCCGATGGCTCCGCGTCCCGCCGCCCCTCCGGTGGCAGGTCTGCCCGCAGCGACCCGACCGCTGGCCCAAAATCCCGCCGCTCCTCCGCCACGCACTGAGACTGGCGCGCCGACGGTGCCCCTGCAAAAGCCAATGGCGGGCCCCCGCCCCCCCTCGGCCCCAGGTGCAGGCACCGGCCCCATGGCCGGCGGTGGCAGCGGCCCTGCAGCCCCCCTTCCGAAAGCAACGGTGAAGCTGCAGCCCACGCAGGCGATGCAGCGCCCCTCCATCTCCGCTCCTCCCAGCGCCCCTGTGAAACGCAGCGCCGCGGCTGACGCGGAGCAGTTTTATGAAGAGAAGGACCCCGAAGCCGGCCTGGTGCCGCTGTCGGTGATCTGCTTTGTGCTTTCGGCCGTTCTGATGGTCGTTCAGATGTTCGGCGCGGATGCGGTCAAGACCGCCGATCGTGGCGCTGAATCCCCCATCATGGTGCCTGAAAAAGGCCAGCAGGAGTGGGAAACCCGCAATTCAGTGACGGGTGTCTGGAGCAACGAAAAGTTCAAAGGCACCCTGAAACCGATTCCTTGAAGCCATCGACTGCGCGAATCGAATCACTTTCACCGCTTTTCCTCCTATGCCTCTTGCCTGGTTAGTTTTCATCCTCGCCGTTGCCACCCTGGCCCTCAATTTCCTCGCCAGAAGCGGCGGCGGCGGAATGTGATGTTGTGAGTTCCGGCCTTCGTGCCGGTCACCCTCCCTCCTTGTCGGCGGGAGAACTTGTTCACTGTGTGGTGCCCGCCGGCCCGCCGGTATTTCGGTTCACGTTCACGTGGGCAGTCGCGGGTCCCAGAACGGGGCGTGCGTGATCGCATGCGGTCATGCACCCGGCTGGGCTCCGGCCAAACAGGCGCCCGATTGATTTGAATCAAAGTTCGGGGGAGGCTGAGGGTGCCCCGAAGCTCAGTGATAGACCGAGAGAGCTTCGCAGGCAGTTTGCCGCGCGAGCCATTGCCCCATCATACCGGTCTCAGCACCGCAGCATTACCTGTTGCTGTTGCTGCCACGGCCGCCTGGGTTCGGATCCATGTCCAGGTCGAAGTTGAATTTGGGGAAGTCCTTCAGTGTAAAGGAAAGCAGGAGGCCGAAATCTGAAACGCCGGCGCCGTTGTTGCGCGACATCAGGCCAAAGGAGGCGATCCAGCTGCTGAGGTCCTTGGAAAAGCTGTAGCTCTGGAACTGCAGGATGCCGCTGGCCGCCTCGTAAATGTGGTAGGTGTTGAAGCCGAAATCCTCGTTCAGGCGGGCGTAGAAGCGGGTGTAAAGCAGGCTGCTGTTGCGGAAAAACGGGTGGTCATAAATGTACTGATGCCCCATTTCGAGGGAGACGTTTTTATTGAGCAGCCAGGTGACGCTGTTGTTCGCCTCAGTGAAACTGCCGACTCCTGTCCCGAGGGGAAGCTGCACGTCCGAACGCAGGGTTGCCCAGGGCACCGGGACCCAGAACATTTCGTTGTACACGTTGGAGAGGCTGCGGCCGTACTCGGGGTCCTTGCCAAACACGTTCACGTAGGTGTTGATGCCGGCCCAGGTGTAGGTCTGGTTGTCTCCGCCTTCCGGAGTCTCCCAGAAATTGCCGTATCCATTGCTGCCCAGGTAATCACGTTTGGTTTGGAACAGGTTGCGGAAGCCGATACGCGCCACGTTCCAGGAGCGGAGGCTGTCCACAGCGGTGAACAAGGGAACATCGATGGAGCGCGGCCGGGTGGTGGGGGAAAGCCTGTCAATGGCGGGCACACCCGCATTTTGAGCGGCGTCCAGGTAGGAGTAGTTCAAGTAGGGCTGGAAAACGTGCCGGATGCCATTAAGCCCGAGGACCGGGACCTGCACATCACTCCAGCTTTTGGAAACCTTGAAGGACACATCCAGCCCCGCGCTGAAGATGCCGCGGGTGAAGTTTTTCAGCCCGGTGACGCTGCCCACGATGCCGCCGTAGCTCGTCATGCCGGCGCCGATCCTGGGAGTCACATTCAGCCAGCCCATGTACGTCTTGGGGTACAGCAGCTCGTGGTAGGTGTGAAAGCGGGCATACCCAGGCTGCGCCAGCCGGCTGGAAATAGCTCCGAGACCCTGGGCCACATCCACCGCAGTCAGCGTGGCCGTTCGCGGAGCCCCGATGAGGCTGAGGTAGGAGGCCGGGGCGGTTCCCAGGGGGTCAGCGAGCACACCGGGCAGACCGCCGCCGCCGAGCGTCTGAAGACGGACCAGCTCAGCCCTTTCCTGATTTCCAAGCACTTCACCAATGATGCCCGCGGAGATGGAGCCCTGATGGAAGATGCCGGTGTTCCAAAGGGGCCTGCGGGTGAAATCCACGGAAAGCTCCGGCAGACGGGTGGTGGTCCGGTAGAAGTTGTTCAGCTTGAACTTCGCCAGGAGAGTGGCCACGTAGGCATCATTCGTGTGAATGAGCGAAATCAGATTGTCGGGCTCGCGATTGGTGCGGTAGTCGCTGAAGAAGAAGTCTTCGTAAAAGTGGATGTCACTGATCTTGTTGATGTCGAAGTCAAGATACCAGGTGCTCACATCCGGGCCGGGAAGGTAGATGCGGTGCTGAAAATTCACCCGATACCTGTTGGTGGGCACCGGGTAGCGGGTGGCGGTGGTGGCATTGGTGTTCGGAGCGGTGTCATTGACCCCGTAAAGCTTCAAGGTTCCGAAGTTCTGGCGGTTGGCGTTATGACGCAGGGAGATGAAATCCACGCCGGCGCCCACGCCGCGCTTGCTGCGCAGGTCAAATTTGTACTTCGCGTAAGTATGGTCGCCATGGACAACCGCGAGCTGGGTCAGCAAAAACGCACCCCACCGGCTTTGAAAGCCGGGGCCGAGGCGCAGGCTGCTGTCTTCCTCCAGCGATTTGGTGAGCTTCGGCAGGTAGAGAAAGGGCGTCCTCCCGGCATACATCTTCACGTCCTTGAGAATGGCCTTGTCCTCCGGGTAAACGGTCAGTTCCTTGGCGCCGATATGGTAGTTCGGGACCTGCAGATCATGGGAGGTGAAGGAAATGCCGGAGGCATCGATCCGGTTCTCCAGCTTGCTCCCGGAATGGAAATCCTCCGCCCTGAAGAAAAACATGCCCGCCGTCCTCCTGAAACCGCCGCCTGTGGAGCCGCCCGTGGAGGTGATGCCTGTGCCCGGGATGCCCGGCGAGCCCGCCCCGATCCCCGAGATCACGTTCTTTCCTGACATCTCGCCGGTGATGGAGTTGTAGGTGATCGAGTCTCCGTGGTAGAGGGTGCCGTCCCGCCAGACCGTCACCCCGTCCTTCGCGATCACTTCGCCGGTGGTCTGGTTGTACTGGGCGCTGCCGCAGCGCATCTCGATGTTGCCGTACTGAATGTGAACATCGCCCGTCACCGTGGCCACGCCGGTTTCAGGATCCATCGTCGTGGTGATGCCACGGATGTTCAGGTCGCTCGTGAGGCTGTCGAGAAGGGATTGCCCGCTCGCCGCCCCGGCCGCTGCCAGGGCGCAAACAACAACCGTCACGCAAAGTCTTGAAAAAATCATAACACGAGAAACATCCCTCAAAGAGGGGGGATGAAGCGCCCTAAATAGGCTAGCGGCGTCCCGGTGACAAGAAAAAGCCGGACTTTTTTCTACTCACTCGTCCTCCCGTCCCGGACGCACCGGGCACACCCCTTTCTTGCTCGGTGCCTGCACAAACTCCAGCAGCCGCAGTGCTTTTTCCGGCCATTCCCGGCCCGCTGCCTGCTCCACCGCCTGGGTCAGGTTCAGCCCCCCGCAAAACAGAAGCTGGAAAAGCTCCTTGATGGCGCCCCGCTCCTCCGTGGTAAAACCCTGCCGCCGCAGGCCGATGACATTCAGCCCCGTGATGCGATTGACGCGCTGGGCCGCGCAGAAGTGCGGGATGTCCTTGCTGAAGCTGCCATTCCCCTGGATGACGCAGAAGTCGCCAATGCGCAGGAACTGGTGAAACACGGCGCCTCCGCCCATGAAGGTGTTGTTCCCCACATGGATGTGCCCGGCCAGCAGCACCCCATTGGCCAGGATGTTGCGGTCTCCCAGAACCACGTCATGGGCCAGGTGGCTGCCCACCATGAGGAAATTGCTCTCCCCGATCCGGGTCACGGAGCCCGGCTTGCTGCCGCGATGGATCGTCACATGCTCGCGGATCACGTTCTTTTTGCCCAAAATGACGCTGCTCTGCGTGGCGGGGTCAAAGCTGAGATCCTGCGGCTCCCCGCCGATGACGGCGCCGCGGCCGATCCTGGTCCCCTCCCCCACCACGACGTGGCCGACGAGCTGCGCGTGAGCCTCGATTTTGCATCCCGCCGCGATCTCGGCCGGGCCTTCAATCACCACATAGGGGCCGATCTCAACGGAGGGGTCGATTTGAGCGCTGGAGTCAATGAGGGCGGTCGGGTGAATCATGCGCGGCGACCATGGACGCCGCCCCGGCGGGGATCAATCGTGACTTGTGCCCGGTGCAAAACTTCCCCTTGGCAGGCCGCTCCGGGTTGCCTACTGTGAGTGTTCCGCAACGCAGCACCAGGAGAGGTGGTCGAGTGGTTTATGGCTCCAGTCTTGAAAACTGGCGTGGGTTTATCCCCACCGTGGGTTCGAATCCCACCCTCTCCGCGCTGGATCCGCCACCCACGCCGCAGCCATGAGAGACAGCCGTTTCCGCGTTTTTACTGCTGCAATGATTTGGGTGGTGACCACCACCAGCAGTTGTGTTTCAACCAAAGACCCCGTGGCGATGCGCCAAAGGAGCTACGAAAAGCTGGTGGCCATGATTCAGCCCGGCATGACGCGCCGGCAATTTTACGCGCTGCTTCCGCCGAAGGAAGTTCCCAGGGCCAGTCCCCCGGGTTTATTTGGCCGCCTGCCCTTGAACGGCCAGCCGCCTTCGGACTTATATGTTCACCACAGGGAGGAACATGTCCTGGACCGGAGCTTCCAGCTTGATGTTGAGTACAAGCTGGCAAGCCATCGGGAACTGCGTTTGTATGAGCAAGACATGAAAGTGCGCGGCCAGCAGCTCAGGGATGCGCATGCGGCTTTGAAGCGGAAACTCAAAGACAAGCATGCCGATCTCTTGGGACGAGGAGGCTTATGGGTGACGGTGACCTCCCGACAAAACATGGATGATGAGATCGTGAAGACTCCTCAGCTCAATGGACCCACAGGCCGGCAAAAATACTCCACCCAGCTGGTCAGACGAGAGGAAATCACCGTGACTCCAATGGACAAATCAAAAGACCCCGAGCATCAGCTCCTGAAGGTGCTCAAGCATGGAATGTTCGTGGATGAAAAACTTTCTGCCATTCTCAATGGCAAAACCGCCCCTTGAAGTTTCAGCAAGGCTTCTTTATCCACACGAATCTTCAGCCGAAACAAAAAGCTCCATGATTCCCCGCTCCGCTCTCATCGCCGCTCTGGCCCTGCTCCTTCCACTCTCCACCCCCGCCTCAGAACCGCTGATGGGCGTGTTTGGAGAAAACTCCATGCAGCGGGTGCTGGATTTTGAGAAGTGGCTGGGCCGCCGGGTGGATGTGATCCTGTGCACGGTGGATTTTCAGAAGTGGGAGAACTACCGCTATGCGAACTGGCTGAGCCAGACGGTGTATGGCGAGCGCGGCGACCGGCGGCTGGTGTATGACGTGCCGATCATCATCAACGGGGCCAGCTATGCCGAGGCGAAGACGGGAGCCTATGACGAGCATTGGAAGTGCCTGGCGGCATCGATTCTGGAAAACAATCCGGGCGAATATGAAATCGTGATCCGGCCAAGTCATGAGATGAACGGCGAGTGGTTCGCGTGGGGTGTGGGCGGGGCGAAGCAGGCGCAGATTCCGGACTTCATCGCGTCATGGCAGCGGTTTCACGGGGTGTTTCGCGGCGTGCCGGGTGGAGAGCGGTTTCGCTTCAGCTTTTCAACCACCGAAGGGGCCAGCGACCCGCGGCCGATGTGGCCGGGCGATGCGTATGTGGACATCGTGGCGCAGGATGTGTACTGGAAGCCCAAGGCGATGGGCGGCGAAGGCTGGGAAACCAACGACCCCAAAGAGGCCTGGGACAAACGCGTGAGCCAGTACGGCTACAACGAGTGGCACGTGGCCGGCATGCTGGCCTTTGCGAAGGCGCATGGGAAGCCGTTTCAGATCGATGAATGGGGCGTGTGGGGCCCGGATGCAGCACCTTTTGTGGAGGCGATGGCGGCTTTTTTGAAAACGAACGGGGCAAGGTCGCACACGTACTGGAATTCGAATTCGGGTTATCCGGGAGAGCTGAACCAGCGGGAGAAGGAGTGGCCGGCGACGACGCAGGCGTTCAAGGCGGCGTTTGGGAAGGCACCGTAGTCACAGACTGAACTCCAGTCGTTCCGGGACGCTTCGCAGGCATCGCAGAGTGGTTGCGGTTCGACCCAAAGCGCTTCGGCGGGGCTTTACACCGATGGACTGCGGTGTGAAAACTCGGAAACGCTGATGCGTTCGGGAGCGCTGATCGACAGGCAAGAGTGCCCATCGTACTGGTTCGGCGCTTCGCGCCGGGACCTCTGCACCCGTTTTCAGTTGTGCGTGGCATCACAGGCTGTTCCACACATGCAGCACCGCGTAGCTGCGCCAGGGGCGCCAGGCTTGGGACATCTCCTCGGCCTGCTTCGCGGTGACGCCGCCGAGCTTGTTGCGGACGGCGATGTCTTCCTTGGGGAAGGCATCGGGCCAGCGGAGGGCGCGCATGGCGATGTAGTGGGCGGTCCAGGGACCGATGCCGGGGAGAGCCACCAACTTGGCGATGGTCGCCTCCGGATCGGCTCCCGGCTCCAGGTGGAGGGAACCTGAGCGGGTGGCCTCTGCCATGGCGAGGATGCAGGCAGCGCGAGTGCGGATGATGCCGAGGCTGGCGATCTCATCGACGGTGGAGCGGGTGACCTGGGTGGCCAGTGGTGAAAGGCGGCTGAGCTCGGGAAATGGCGTTTCAATTTTTTCGCCAAAGGCCTCGGCGTAGCGGCAGGCGATCTTGGTGGCGGCCTGCACGGTGATCTGCTGGCCGAGGATGGCGCGCACGGCCATCTCGAAGCCATCGAAGGCACCGGGGACGCGCAGACCGGGCTTTTGCATGACCGCTTTTTTGAGCGTGGCGTCCTGCATGAGGTGGGCGGAGATGACATCGGGTCGGGCGGTGAGATCGAACACATGGCGCAGGCGGCCGAGCAGTGCGGGGAGAACCGGGGTCAGCGAGTGGCTGAACTCCACCTGAAGGGCATTCCTGGCTGCGGCGTGGGAGACTTTGATCCAGCCGGTATGGCTGCCGAGGCGGACGGTGCGGAAGTAGGAGGTGTCAGAGACGAGCTCCACCTCCCGAATGGCGCGCCCGGCGAGGAAGTGAAGCATGGACTCCCAGTCGTAAGGCGGGCGGTAGCCGAGCTGTAGCGTGGAGGTGTCGGCGGCGTGGAGTTTCGCCGGATGCGCGGCGGCTTCCCTGCGCAGGCTTGTGGGCGGCATTCGGTAGTGCGTGCTGAAGGCGTCATTGAAACGCCGCAGGCTGGAGAAGCCGCTCGCAAAGGCGATGTCGATGACGGGAAGCCTGGTTTCGGTGAGGAGTTGTTTGGCGAGCAGAAGCCGGCGCGTCTGGATGAGCTCGATGGGGGAAACGCCCAGCTCCTGCTGCACGATGCGGCGGAGCTGGCGTGAGCTGAGGCCGAACTGCGCGGCGATTTCCTCCAACCCCGCGCCTTCATCGGCGAGGCCTTCATCCATGCGTTGAACGATCCGGTCTGCGAGGCGGTGCGCCTGATCCATCGGCGCATGGCCGGGGGCAAGCTCCGGGCGGCAGCGCAGGCAGGGGCGGAACGAGGCCTTCTCCGCCGCGCTGGCGCTGGCGAAGAAGCGGCAGTTTTCACGCCTGGGCACGCGGGCGGGGCAGACGGGCCTGCAATAGATGCCGGTGGAGGTGACTCCGACGTAGAACACGCCGTCAAAACGCGGGTCGTGGGACTTCAGGGCGCTGTAGGCGGCATCGTCATCAATGAGGTTCATGGCGGCTGGGGATGGCGTATGCTAGGGTCACAGGACTACGTTGACTGGCCGTTTTCGGACATGCAGTTATTTTATCTTCATGTCCGAAAACGGCCAGCGGACACTGCGAAGGCAGGTCATCATCGCCCCATGAAAAAGAATCCGGCCTCTCCCCGCTGCTATTACAAAACCATGCCCTCACCGGTGGGGAGGCTCACGCTGGTGGCGAATGACCGCGGGCTGGCCGCGGTGCTGTGGGAGGATGACGATCCGAAGCGGGTGCGCCTCGGTGACCTTCAAGAAAACAAAACCCACCCGGTGCTGGTGGAGACGGAGCGGCAGTTGCGGGATTACTTCGAGGGCCGGCTGGAGAAGTTTTCGCTGAAGCTGGACTTCACCGGCACGGAGTTTCAGAAGCAGGTGTGGGCGGCGCTGCTGACGATCCCCTTTGGGGAGACGCGCAGCTATGCGCAGGTGGCGGAGCAGATCGGGAACCCCGCGGCAGTGCGCGCGGTGGGTGCGGCAAACGGCAGGAACCCGATCTCGATCATCGCGCCCTGTCACCGGGTGATCGGCTCAAACGGCAAGCTGACGGGCTTTGCGGGAGGCATGGAGGCGAAGGCCTTTTTGCTGAAGCTGGAGGCGCGGGAGCTGGACCTGCGGCAGTGAGACCTGGAGAATCTAAAATCTCTCCACTCCTCGTCTTTCCACCTTTTCTCCACCGCTCCGTCTCCCCCCTTCCCTCGAAAGCCCCGCCTTCATAGGGACGTTATCTCGCGTCCCTCATGAAGCTCGCCACCGCCGCCATCGCTCTCTCTGCCGCCTTCCCTTTGCATGCGGCGGAGCTCTCCTTTGAGCGCGATGTCCGCCCCATCCTCAAAGCCCACTGCTTCCAGTGCCACGGCGAGGAGGGCGAAGTCAAAGGCGACCTCGACGTGCGCCTGAAACGCTTCCTCGAAAAAGGCGGCGAATCCGGCCCCGCCATCGTCGCCGGCAAGCCCCACGAAAGCCTCCTCATCGACCTCCTCAAAAAAGGCAAGATGCCCAAAGGCGACAAAAAACTGAAGCCCGAGGAAGTCTCAAAAATCGAGCAATGGATCGCCACCGGCGCCAAGACCCTGCGCCCCGAGCCCGAAAAAATCGAAGGCCACTTCATCACCGAAGAAGAGCGCCAGTGGTGGGCCTTCCGCCCCATCCAAAACCCCAAGGTTCCAAGCTCCTCCAGCACTCCTTCCCATGAGAGCGCAGCGACAACTTTAAACTCCTCCCCCCTCGACGCCTTCATCCGCCAAAAACTGGCCGCGTCCAAACTCACGCCCTCAAAGGAAGCCGACCCCGCAACCCTCATCCGCCGCGTTTACTTCGATCTCATCGGCCTGCCTCCCACCGCCGCGGAAGTCACCGCCTTCATTCAAGAATCCCGCGACTCGACCACCGCCTACGAGCGCCTCATCGAGCGCCTGCTCGCCCGCCCTGAATACGGCGAGCGCTGGGGCCGCCACTGGCTGGACGTCGTCGGTTATGCCGACAGCGAAGGCTACGACGACGCCGATGCCGAACGCTCCTCCGCCTGGCGCTACCGCGACTACGTCATCCGAGCCTTCAATGCAGACATGCCTTTCGATCGCTTCATCACCGAGCAGCTCGCCGGCGATGAACTCATCGGCTACCCCAAAGACGGCGAACTCAAACCCGACGAAATCGACAAGCTCACCGCCACCGGCTTCCTCCGCATGGCCCCCGATGGCACCGCCAGCACCAAGGATGCTGTCGCAAAAAACGCCGTCATCACCGAGACCGTCAAGATCGTCTCCAGCTCGCTCCTCGGCATGACCGTCGGCTGCGCCGAATGCCACGATCACCGCTTCGATCCCATCCTGCAAAAAGACTTCTACCGCCTCCGTGCCATTCTCGAGCCCGGCCTCAACTACGCCGGATGGTACGAGCCCAAACTGCGCGAAGTCTCCCTCCGCACCGCAGCCGACAAAACCAAGGAGACCGCCCTCTCCGCCGAGATCAAACAGATCGAAGCCGACTACCAGAAGAAGCTCGATGCTTATCAAGAATGGACCCTCAATGCTGAGCTGGAAGCCATCACCGAAAAGGATCGTGCCTACGGCAAAGCCGCCGCATTGAAATGGCGCAAGGACCGCGAGAAGAGCCTCACGCCCGAAGAAAAACAATTCCTCTCCGATTACCCCTTCCTCAAAGTCGCCGCCACCGAGCAGCAGTTAAACCTCTTCGTGCAGCGCCACGATGAGAAGGTGAAGGAGTTCGAGGCCGACGTCGCGAAACACAAGGCCGACATCGCCGCCGTGAACGCACGCATGCCCAAGATCGGCACCGTCCGCGCTCTCAGTGAAGTGCCCAAGCGCCCCCTGCCAGTCACGAAAGTCTTCCTCCGCGGCAATCACGAATCCCCCGGTGCGGAGGTCGGCCCCGGCGATCTCACCGTGCTCGGAGATGTGCTCCCCGTGGACATCGCTCCCAAAGACAAAACCCTCCCCACCAGCGGCCGCCGCTTGGCTTTCGCAAAGCATCTCACCAGCGGCCATCATCCCCTTCTCGCCCGCGTTTTGGTGAACCGTTTCTGGATGCACCACTTCGGCCGCGGCATCGTCAACAGCGCCGGCGACTTCGGCGCACAAGGAGAAAAGCCCTCCCATCCCGAACTCCTCGACTGGCTCGCCAGCGACTTCATGAGCAACGGCTGGAGCCTCAAGCACCTCCACCGCCTCGTGCTGCTTTCCTCCACTTACAGGCAGTCGTCCCAGCGCCGCCCCGAGGCCGAGCAACTCGACTCTGCCAACGTCCTCCTCTGGCGCATGAACGTCCGCCGCCTCGAGGCCGAAACCATTCGCGATGCCACGCTCGCCGTCACCGGCCGCCTCAATCCCCGGCACTTTGGCGAACCCGTCGGCGTCATGGAAGATGCCAATGCCCAGGTCGTCATCGGCGAGAAAGAGCCCGCCGCGGACGGCCGCGAATTCCGCCGCAGCATCTACGTCCAGCAGCGCCGCAGCGCCCTGCCTTATCAGCTCGCCGTCTTCGACTCCCCGCAGATGGAGCCCAACTGCGAAGCGCGAAACATCAGCACCGTCGCCCCGCAGTCCCTCCTGCTCATGAACAGCAGCTTCGTCGTGGAGCAGTCCCAGGCCTTCGCCAAACGCGTCATCAAAGAAGCCGGCGATGACACCTCCAAACAAGCCACCCACGCCTGGACCCTCGCCTTCGGTCGCGCCCCTTCCTCACAAGATCATCAGGACGCCATCGCCTACCTCACCGCCCAAACCAAGGCCCTGCCCGCCGGCAGCGATGCCTCCGAAAAAGCTCTCGCCAGCCTCTGCCAGGCCCTGCTCGGTTCAAACCCTTTCCTCTACATCGAATGAGCCCCGACTTCTGCCAGTCTCGCCGTCACTTCCTCGGCAGCAATGCGTTCAATCTTGGCGCCATGGGCCTGGCCACACTGCTGGCAGAGGACGGTCTCCTCGCCGCCGCAGCCGCCGGCCCCGAGAAGCCGCCGCTCGCGCCCATCATCTACGACACGCTGCCCAAGCAGCCGCACTTCCAGCCGAAGGCCAAGGCCATGATCTCCCTCTTCATGGGCGGCGGCCCCAGCCACATGGACATGTTTGATCCCAAGCCCCTCCTCAACAAATGGGACGGCAAGCTCTTCCCCGGCGGCGAGATCAAATTCGACAACACCGGCGGCGCCACCCGCACCGTCATGGGCAGCCCCTTCAAGTTTTCCAAGCACGGCCAGAGCGGCATTGAGATGTCCGAGCTCATCCCGCACATCGGCAGCGTCGCGGATGAGATGACGCTCATCCGCAGCATGAACCTCAAGGGCATCCGCAACCACGTCGCCGGCATGAAGGCCATGGACACTGGCACCGGCCTCAATGGCAAGCCCGCCCTCGGCAGTTGGATCACCTACGGCCTCGGCAGTGAGTCCCGCGACCTCCCCGCCTTCGTCGCCCTCATCATCCGCAAAAATCCCCCCGGCTCCCCTTACTGGAGCAGCGGTCTGCTGCCCTCCATTTATCAAGGCACCCATGTGCGTGAGCAGGAGCCGCGCATCATGAATCTCGATCCGCCCGACTACCTCAAAGGCAGCGCCCAGGATCGCCAGCTTGCCTTCTTGGAACGCGTCAATGGCCGCCACCTCGCCCAGCATCCCGGCGAGCTCGATCTCCAGGCCCGCATCGCCAGCTATCAGCTCGCCGCCCGCATGCAGACCGCCGCCACCGACGCCCTCGACATCAAAAAAGAAACAGAGGCCACCCGCAAGCTCTACGGTGCTGACAACGACGCCACCAAGGCCATGGCCGAGGCCTGCATCATCGCACGCCGCCTCGTCGAGCGCGGCGTCCGCTTCGTGCAGATCTGGAACTACGCCTGGGACATGCACGAAAACATCAATGAGGCCCTCGTCACCCGCTGCGCCGCCACAGACCAGCCCAGCGCCGCATTGGTCAAAGATCTCAAATCACGCGGCCTCCTCGACAGCACCCTCGTCTTCTGGGGCGGCGAGATGGGCCGCCTCCCGGTCATTCAAACCCGCGGCAAAGCCGGCAAACCCGGCCGCGATCACAACACCGACGGCTTCAGCATCTGGATGGCCGGCGGCGGCGTCAAGCAGGGCCACGTCCACGGCTCCACCGATGAATGGGGCCTCTTTGCCAATGAAAACGTCATGTATCACCACGACTACCTCGCCACCGTGATGCACCTCTTCGGCCTCGACGCCACCAAGCTCTCCTACAAGCGCAACGGCCGCGCCGAAACCATCCTCGGCAGCGCCACCGGAAACGTCGTCAGCAGCATTCTCGCGTAAACTGCAGGTTCAGCCGTTATTTTCGAAATATAAACGCACCCATTTGCCCCCCCTGTCCCCTCATCCCTCCGGACCATTGGTTCTTTATTAGTGTTCGATCAGTGCTTGCCTCCCCTCAGATCTTCTGACTAGCTTGATGCGGAGGAATGGACGGTTGATCCAGCAATCGCGCGGGGATGTAGCGCGGTATTCTGATACCGCGACCGCCCCGCCTCGGGATCGGAACTCCGAGCCCCCCCCGCACGCCACCCGCTTTCAGCACTCTTCTGGAACGAATGACACGAGACTTAATCTCCGTTCCACACTCCAGCCACCTTGAGTTCCGGTGCTCAGCATCTGCACACCCGCCCTGCTCCCACACTTTCCCCTGTCACACTGCCCGAAATCATGCAGGATGCCCCCATGCGTCGCGCCCTCGCACTCCTCTCCTTCCCGGCCCTCAGCCTGAGCCTTCACGCGGCTCCCCCTGCTCCTGCGCCCGCCACACCTCCCGCAGCCACTCCAGCACCGGCACCCGCGTCCAAGCCCGCCGTCAAACCTGCTGAGCCAAAGCCGGCCCCCAAGTCCGAGCCCAAGTCTCCCGCCTCCCCTCCCGTCAAGCCCCCGCCTGAGGACGCCTACACTCAGATCGAAATGCTCACCCGCGCCATGGAGATGGTGCGCCAAAATTACGTGGACGAGTCCAAGATCACCTACGCCGAGCTCGTCGAAGGCGCGCTCGAGGGCATGCTCCACAAGCTGGACCCCCACTGCGAGTACATGGGCAGGTCCCTCTTTGAAGACATGCAGCGCGAGCAGAGCGACACCTCCGAAGGCATCGGCATCACCATCGCTCTCCGCCAGGGCATCCTCACCATCATCACCGTCCGCGAAGACGGCCCCGCCAATGCCGCCGGCATCCTCTCCGGAGATCAGCTCGTCCGCATCAATGACGTCCTCACCGACTCCGTCGGCATCGCCGAGGCCATGCAGCTTCTCAAAGGCAAGGCCGGCGATGAAGTCCGCCTCACCGTCCGCCGCCCCGGCACCAAGCAGTTCCTCGAGTTCAAGGTGAAGCACGAGACCCTCGCCGAGACCTCCGTGCACGATCCCATGCTCCTCTCCTCAAAAATGGCGGGAGATTATAAAATCGGCTACGCCCGCATCTCGCAGTACAACCAGCCCACTCCACGCGAGCTCAGCAAGGCGCTCGATGATCTCGAAAAGCAGGGCATGAAGGCCTTCGTCCTCGATCTCCGCAACAACCCCGGCGGCCTCGTGGACAGCGCCGTGGCCGTCTGCGGCGAGTTCCTTCCCGAGGGCACCGTCGTCGTCACCACCGAGGGCCGCGTCGCCTCGCAAAATCCCCCCCCCTTCCGCACTCCCTCGCGCAATGGCCGTGAGCCCCGCAAATACCCCATCGCCATCCTCATCAACCAGGGCAGCGCCAGCGCCTCCGAGCTCACCGCCGGCGCCCTGCAGGACCTCAAGCGCGCCATCATCGTCGGCACCACCAGCTTCGGCAAAGGCAGCGTGCAGACCATCCTCCCCATGAAAAACGGCGCCGCCATGCGCCTCACCACCGCGAAGTACTACACCCCCAGCCACCGCACCATCCACGAGAACGGTGTCGAGCCCAACATCATCTCCGCCCTCACCTCAGACGAGGAGCTTCGCATCGCCAAATGGCGCGCCTCCCACGGCACCGGCGAAGCCGCCGCCCTCGAACTCGCCTCCCTCGGCGACAAACAGCTCGAACGCGCCGTCGATTCCCTCAAAGGCGTCCTCGTCTTCGACGCCTTCGTCGCCCCCGCCCTCGCCCCCGCCGCCAGGCCCCTGGAACCTCGCTAAGTCCACTCCCGGGATCTAGCATCCAGCATCCAGCATCCAGCCTACTCCAGCAGCCCCCGCGCAATGATCGCATCCACCGGGTTGTGATCATCGGTGAAAACATAGGCCGAGCGCGGCACCGTGCCTGCGGGAATATGGGTGTCTATGAGGCGTTTCTCCCACGACCCGTCGGCCGCATAGCGGTCTTTGATCAGCGGCTTCAAATCCTCGCGCGAGCACATCAGAATGACATTGCGCACCCGGTCCGGTGGATAATGACCCAGCGCCTCCACATCGAAAATTTCCACATGCGGAAACACCTTCCTCAGGGTGGCCAGCATGCCGGAGGTGAGCTCAGACCTCGGCCCGGCCACGGCCGCGATCAGGTTCATGATGAAGACCCCCTTCGGCTCCAGATGATCCGCGATCTGCTGGTAAAACTCCTGCGTCACCAGGTGCGGCGGTATCTGCCGCACGCCGTTGTACGCATCCCCAAAAATCAGGTCCCACTTTTTCCCCCCGTTTTCCAGCAGGTAGCGCCGCGCATCTCCCGCATGCGCCTTCACCCGCGGGTGCTCGTCCAGTTTGAAATACTTCCGCCCCACCTCGATCACCTGCGGGTCGATCTCCACCACATCCACCGCCGCCTCCGGAAAATCACGCGACACATTCTCCGGCATGCCAAAAGCCCCCGCTCCGATGAAGAGCGCACTGCTCACCTTCGCCGGATTCCGCAGCAGCGCCAGCTTCCAGTACTGCTGGTACGGCATGATCAGATCCCCCGTCTTCGCATCCATGCCGCCCTCCGCCGTCGAGTCCAGTTGCAGCACCCGGCGCATGATGCCGTCCACCTGCCGTTCGCTCACCTCGATGTGGTGATAAAACGACTCGTGCTCAAAGAGCACCCCCGGCTTCGGCGTCGGCGCCGTCAGCCAGCTCATGCCAAAGGCAAAGATGCCGCTCAGGATCACCGGCGCCTGCTGCTTCAGCGTGTTCTTCGCCAGCAGAAACGCCGCCACCGCCAGCACCAGCAGCAGCGCCGCCGTGCCAAAAAAGATGCTCCTCACTCCAAAGGTGGACAGCAGAAAGAAGCCCGAGAGAAACGTGCCCACAAAGCTCCCCAGCGAGCCCAGCATGCTGATGGTCCCCGCCGCCGCGCCCACATGCGTGTCCTTCAGCGTCAGGCTGTAAAACCTCACCGCCGCGGGCGAAACGGCGCCCAGCAAGATCCCCGGAATCGCAAACAGCAGCAGCGAGATCATCACCGGCCCTGCAATGAGCCCGTGTGCGCTCAGGCTCAGCGCAAAGGCCGTGTGCAGCGCCGGAATGAAAAACGTCAGCACCGCGGAGCCCGCCAGCAGCCAGCCCAGCAGGTCCAGCGCCATCTTCCGGTCCGCCAGATGCCCGCCCAGGAAACCGCCCGCGCTAAATGCGATCAGGATCACCCCGATCAGCGCCGTCCAGGTATAGACGCTGTTGCCAAAAAACGGCGCCAGCAGCCGGTACGCGCAGATTTCGATCACCATCATCGCCGCTCCCGCCAGGAAGCAGGACAACCCCAGAAAGAAGCGCGTGCCGCGCGGGGAGGCCGCATTGGCATTGGTGGCAGGCTCTGCCGCCTGGGGTGCAGGCGCAGGAGATTTGGCAGGAGTGCGGGACATACTTTTTCGCGGAATCAGTCGTTGTAAAACACCAGGCTCATGATCTTCCACCCGGTGGCGGTTTTGATGAGTGTAAAGCAATCGGTGCCCAGCGTGACTTCGGCCCCCTTCGTCAGCTTCCACCGCACGCTCGCCTGCGCGGTGCGCTCATCCCGCAGGATCTTCATGTCCGTCGGCACCTCCGTCATCGGCGTGCTCGTGGTCGCATGGCTCAGCTTCTGCCCATGCAGAAAATCCGTCACCCCCTGGCTCTGCGGCACGCCCTGGTGCACAAAAACAATGCGCGCACTCTCATGAAAGCACGCCCCGTACCCGTCCATGTCCTTCGCAGACCACGTGGAGAAGTAGTGGGTGAGGAATTCGCGGACGTCGGCGTCGTTGGAATGAGCGGCGGAAGTCTGCGGGCTGCAGCCGGGGAGGAATGACGAAACCAGAGCCAAGCAAAGCGAGACAGACAGCCAACGGCTGCCCCGCAGGGGTGAGCGTAGCGAATCAATGACGAATGACGAATGAATGACGAAGTGCCGAATGGCGGAAAGGGACAAAAGAAAACGAAGTGAGAATCGCAGAGTCATGAAGAGCAGCCTCAGAGTTTCGTCATTCGAACTTCATTCGTCATTCCTCATTCGGGTTTCGTCATTGGCGCGCAGCGCCCGTCATTCTTCCACAAACGTCTCTTCCGGCACGCCGATCACGCTCAGGATGCGGTTCAAATCTTCCACCCCATAGTAGTCGATCTCCACACGCCCCTTCTTCTCGCCGTGGTGAATGCTCACGTTCGTCGTCAGGTGCTGGATCAGCTTCTGCTCCACCGCCTGGATCGCGCGGATCAGGTCCGTCTCCGTCGGCTTTGGTTTCGGTGGCGGCGGCGGGTGCAGGATCGCATCCACCGCCTTTTCCGTGGCGCGCACCGTCAGGCTCTTCGCCACGATCTGCTGCGCCAGCCGCTCCTGCTCCTCGTGCTGCTTCAGCATCAGCAGCACCTTCGCATGGCCCGTGGAAATCTTCGCCGCCACCAGCATGTCGCGGATGCCGCCCGGCAGTTCCAGCAGGCGCATCGTGTTTGCCACCGTCGCGCGGTTCTTGCCCACCCGCTGCGCGATGTCTTCCTGCCGCATCTGGAAATCCTTGGCCAGGCGCGAGTACGCCTGCGCCTCTTCAATGGGGTTCAGCCCCTCGCGCTGCAGGTTTTCGATCAGCGCCATCTCCAGCACGTCCTTGTCGCTGGCTTCCCGCACGATGACCGGGATCTCCTTCAGCCCCAGCTCACGCGAGGCACGGAAGCGCCGCTCACCCGCGATCAGCTCCAGCTTCCCGTTCACCCGCCGCACGATCAGCGGCTGGATGATCCCGTGCTCCCGGATCGACTCCATGAGCTCCGTCAGCATCTCGGACTGGAATTCTTTGCGCGGCTGCAGCGGGCTCGGGACGATCTGGTCCAGCGTCACACGGTTCACCACGTCTCCCGGGGCCGGCTGCGCCAGCGCAGGCAGACGCGACACCCCCGACACCGCAGGGGATGCCGAGATGAGTGCGCCGAGTCCTTTGCCGAGTGCCGCTTTTGCCATAGGGAGGGCGAGACTAGGGAGCACTCGGGACCTTGCAATCCAGAATCGCGGCGAATCTGCGGCCCCTCATTCAAAGACTTTGCCAAAGTCAATTCTCGTTCCATCAAATGCTCATGAAAAGCATGACAGGATTTGGTCGCGGCGAAGCCCAGCGCTCCGGCGTCACATGGAGCGTCGAGTGCAGTTCCGTGAACCGCAAGCAGCTCGAAGTCGCCGTCAATCTCCCCCGCGAGCTCTCCGAGCTCGAAAGCGCCGTCCGCACCGAGGTTTCCACCGCCGTTTCCCGCGGCCGCGTCAATGTTGCCGTCCGCCGGGAGTCAGGCGCCGCCGCCTCCTCCGAGGCCCTCCGTGTGGATCAGGTCCTCGCGCAGCAGTACTTCCACGCCATGCACTCCCTGGCGCTGAAGCTGGACATCTCCCCCGAGATCTCCCTCACAGACATCACCCGCATGCCCGGGGTCATCACCCAGGCCCAGGCCGAGCTGGCCACCGAGGAAGTCTGGCCCCCCATCCAGGAGGCCCTCACCGCCGCCCTGAAGCAATTGAACAGCATGCGCGCCACCGAAGGTGCCAGCCTCCGTGGAGACATCGAGGCCCGCCTCGCCACCATCGAGTCCCTCCTCGCCTCCATCCGCGCCAAAGCCGCCACCGTACCCGAGCACCAGCGCAAAGTCCTGCGCCAGCGCCTCGAAGAAGCCGGCCTCCCTCTCCCCCTGGACGACGAACGCCTCGTCAAAGAGATCGCCCTCTTTGCCGACCGCACGGACATCTCCGAAGAGCTCACCCGAGCCGCCAGCCACGTGCAGCAGTTTCGCGCCTACCTCGACGGCGCCACCCCCTCCGGCCGCAGCCTCGACTTCCTCCTCCAGGAATTCTTCCGCGAGTTCAACACCATGGGCTCCAAGTGCAACAACGCCGAAATCGCCCACCACGTCGTCACCGCCAAAACCGAACTCGAAAAAATCCGCGAGCAGGTGCAGAACGCGGAGTGATGACCTGAGTTCTGCCCGCTTTTGCACACATAACGGCAGAGGCTATCTTCATTTGCCTTTGAGTTTCAAGTTCACGTAGCCATGACGATCCAGCAGCTCATCATTTCGGAGGTCGCGCACCAGCCTGAGCCTGTGTTGCACGAGCTATGGGATTACTTGAAGCAGCTAAAATCCAAGACCGCTGAAACGGCTTCTGCAACTAAGCCGGTTGTGCGTCGAGGATATGGTTCCGTGCCTGGCATCGTCCTGGCAGACGACTTCGATGCACCTCTGGCAGACTTTGCCCACCTTATGGCGTAAAGCTGCTTTGGTAAGGCCACGAAAAGCCACCTCCAAAAAGGTTCGCCCCGCGCACAACTACGTCCTTTCGGTCCCTTCCGTCCTTTTTGTCCTTTCTTCAGTCGCCGCCCCACATTCGGCATTCGGCATTCGGCATTCGGCATTCGGCATTCGGCATTCGGGATTCCGTCAACAACCGCCAACCACTGCAAACAATCGCCAACAACCGCAAACTTCCCCTTTCTAGCTCCCCCCCGGCTTCGGCAGCCCCTTCTCCACGGACTTCGGCGCCTCCACCTTCGCCTTGTCCTTCTCCTTGCCGTCCTCCGGCAGCCACGCTTCCGGCGCCCCCGCCTTCACCATCACTTCCCGCAGCGTCACCCGCGCGCCATCGCGTTCCTTGCTCTCCTCCGCCGCCGCCATGAAGGCATAAATCTCCAGCGTCTGCTTGGGCGACACCGGCGGCTGCTTCGTCTGGAAAAACTTCACGATCTCCCGCAGCATCGGCGTGTAGTCCCCGTCAGACTTCTGCTCCGTGATCTGCTTGTCCCCAAACCGGATCAGCTTGTACCCCATCGCCCCCTCATGGATCGCCTCCAGCGTCCCCATCCGCCCCTCCGCCCACAGCCCCGTCACCACAGAGGCGGAGGCCGTCGTCGTACGCATCACGGAAAGGCACCCCGTTCCCATCACGGTAAACAGCGCCTCCGTCGGGTGCACCCCGTAGAAAAATAGATCCGGATGGTGCGGCAGCACGTGCGCCGGGCCGTAGGAGATGGCGCTCCGTGCCGGCGTCTGTTCCGCATTCGCCACCTCCAGCACGCCCGGGTACCACCGCATCGCCGAAGCGCTGAAGACCGGCACCTGCGCCGCCCCCGCCAGCTTGTAGATCTCCACCGCATCCTTCAAAGAGGCCGCCACCGGCTTGTCCATGAAGACCGGCTTCCCCGCTGCGATGATCTCCTTCATCTGCTCCAGCCGCGGCCGTCCTTCCAGGCTCAGCAGCAGCACCGCATCCACATCCTTGCACGCCTCCGCCACACTGCCCACGATCCGCACGCCAAACTTGTCCCGCACCGCCGCCGTAAAGCCCTCGATCCTCGTCTTGCTTTCCTCGATGTCCGGGCTCCCCGCCGGAAACGCCACCACCACCCGCGCCCCGGGAATGTGGTTCGGGTTCGCCGGATCATTCAGCCGCAGCGTGAACTGCTCCGAGTGCGACGTGTCCAGCCCGATGATGCCAATGCGAAGGTCGTCTGCCATGAGAGGTGTGCTGAGCAGCGCCGCCCCCCACCCCAGAAGCGGGACGAGCAGGTTTCGGAGACGGCGTGGTGGTCGCATGCCCGTAAAATGCAGGCTGGGGGTGCAAAGCGCAACTGTTGAGTCGCTTGACCGTCCCGCTCGCCCCGCTACGCTCGTCCCATGGAAACCGTCAGAATCGGCATCGTTGGGCTTGGAAACATGGGCAAGGCACACCTTGCAAACATTCGCGCGGGCAAGATCCCCGGCCTGCGCGTCACCGCCTTGTGCGAAAGCGTCGGCACCCTGCCAAACCTCATCGAGGGTGAAAAAGCCTTCACGGACGTCAATCTGATGATCCGCAGCGGCCACATCGACGCCATCCTCATCTGCACCCCCCACTTCAGCCACACCACCATCGGCATCGCCGCCCTTCAGGCCGGCCTCCACGTCCTCGTGGAAAAGCCCATCTCCGTCCACAAGGCCGACTGCGAGCGCCTCATCGCCGCCCACACGGACAAGAACAAAATCTTCGCCGCCATGTTCAACATGCGCACCAACGCCTGCTTCAAGAAGGTCAAGGACCTCATCGAAAGCGGCGAGATCGGCGCCGTCCGCCGTGTCCACTGGGAGGTCACCAACTGGTTCCGCACCAACTATTACTACGCCACCGGCGGCTGGCGCGGCACCTGGAAGGGTGAGGGCGGCGGCGTCCTCATGAACCAGTGCCCCCACAATCTCGACCTCTTCCAGTGGCTCTTCGGCATGCCCCAGAAAGTCCGCGGCTTCTGCCAGTTCGGCCGCTTCCATGAGATCGAAGTCGAGGACGACGTCACCGCCATCCTTCAGTATGACAACGGCACCACCGCCACCTTCGTCACCAGCACTGGCGAAGCCCCCGGCATCAACAAGCTCGAAATCTCCGCCGAGCAGGGCCGCCTCACCGTCACCGACGGCACCCGCATCCACTTCCAGCGCAACCGCCAGCAGATGAGCAAGTTCTGCATGGAGGCCGAGGCCGCCTTCGCCATGCCCGAAAGCTGGCACATGGACATCCATGTGGACCAGACCGGCGGCCAGCACATCGAGATCCTGCAAAACTTCACCAACGCCATCCTCAAAGGGGAGAAGCTCCTCTCCCCCGCCGAAGAAGGCATCCGCAGCGTCGAGCTCGCCAACGCCATCCTCCTCTCCACCTGGCAGGACAAGACCATCGAGCTCCCCATGTCCTCCGCCGACTACGAGCGCATCCTCATCGAGAAGGGCGAGAAATCCACCTTCCAAAAAACCAAGGTCGTCGCCAAAGCCACCTCCGACGACTTCGCCAAAAGCTTCCGTTAATCCCTTCGGACAGCTCCCATTCAAAACAAAACGCCGCACGGGAAACCGCGCGGCGTTTTTGCAGTCCCATCATTGGACGGTGTTTGAAGCACCGAAGGCGGCGTGGCATGCCCTGGCGTGTTTTGCCGTTTCAGCTCCTCACCCGTCCCCGGTACGCCAGCGCAAAGAACGCGCACACCACCGCGGTGATCGCAGCTTCTCCCCACCAGAACACGCGCCAGTCCGTCACCTTGTTCACCGTCGTGGCCGCATACCACCAGCCGCCGCCCAGGTATCCGATGAGATTGCCCACGCCGCTCATCAGCATGGCCAGCAGCGCCTGCGCACGCACGCGCCATTTTGGGTCGATTCGCTCCTCCAGGTAGATTTGTGTGGTGATGAAGTAGAGCGTGTACCCAAACCCGTGCAGAAAGGTCCCCGCCATCACCCACGGCAGCGTGTTGAACGTGTTCAGCGAGAACCGCACCACACAGATGACGATGCCGGATAGAAACACCCACTTCAGCCGGAAACGCGCCAGCATGCCGGAGAGCAGCAGCATGGCCATCACCTCCGTCGTCTGCCCCAGCGAAATCACAGCCGAAATGTTTTTCACCCCCAGATCCCTCAGCTGCGCCGAGGTGTAGGGATAAAAAGCCGCCAGCGGCACACAGTACAGCGCGGAGGTGATGAAGAGCACGCGATGATCCCGGTGCGTCAGCAGCCCCAGCGCATCCAGCCCCAGAATCTGCTTCCACGTCCGGTGCTGCACCACCTCCCCGGGCGGGATCATCGGCAGCTTCCACGTCAGCGCCATCACCACCAGCCACAGCCCCGCCGCCGTCACCGCCGCCAGCAGGGAGGCGTCCGCCCGCAGCACAAAGCTCACCACCCAGCAGCCCACCATCCACCCGCCCGTGGCCCAGGCCCGCAGCGGGCCAAACTGCGCCTTCGCATCATGAAGCTGCGAAAACACAATGCTGCTCGTCACGCTCCAGGCCGGCAGCGCCACCAGCGCCAGCACCTGCGCGCAGATCAAAACCGCCGCGTCACTCCACGCGCAGGCCAGGGAGGCGCTGGTCAGCAGCAGCGCCAGGCTCGTCGCCGCCGTCAGCCAGCGCAGCAGCAGCACCGGGGAGTGCTTCTGGTCCGCCATCGCTCCCACAAACAGCGGGGAGATGAAGGCCGCCACCGCCGTCGTCGCAAACACCCACGGCACCAGATGTCCCCGCTCGTGCGCCTTGAACACATTGGAAAGCGGCACGCTCCACATCCCCATCGGCATCGCCGTGCAGAAGAACAGCGTCGCCAGCGCTCGGGGGCTGGCTTTGGCATCCGTGGGGGGGGTGGACATCGTTGGTTATTTTGAAATAAGCCGGGACCCGCCAAACTCCAACAACCAGTCTGCAAAAAGCGTTGGTTGCGCCTCCGCCCCGCCTTTCCATCTTCCGCGACCTTTCATCCTCCCTCCCCTCCCCAACCCACTTTTCATGGAAAACGTCATCATCATCGGCACCGGCTGCGCCGGCTACACCGCAGCCATCTACACCGGCCGCGCGAACTTGAAGCCCCTCATCCTCTCCGGCAACATGCCCGGCGGCCAGCTCACCACCACCACCGAGGTGGAAAACTTCCCCGGCTTCCCCAATGGCATCATGGGTCCGGAGCTGATGATGAACATGCAGACCCAGGCCGAAAAATTCGGCGCCCGCATCGAGTACACCCTCGTCAGCAACATCATCAAGACCCCTGCGGGCCATTTCGAGGTCCACACCGAAGGCGGCACCGTCTATGAGACCCGCACCGTCATCGTCGCCACCGGCGCCTCTCCAAAACACCTCGGCCTCCCGAACGAAAAAGGCCTCATCGGCCGCGGCCTCACCAGCTGCGCCACCTGCGACGGCGCCTTCTACCGCAACGTCCCCGTCTGCGTCATCGGCGGCGGCGACAGCGCCTGCGAGGAAGCCGGCTTCCTCACCAAATTCGCCAGCACCGTCTATTTGATCCACCGCCGCGACACCCTCCGCGCCTCCAAGATCATGGCGGACCGCGCCCTCGCCAATCCCAAGATCAAGCCCGTCTGGAACTCCACCGTCGCCGAATACCTCACCGACGAAAAAGGCGAGATGCGCGCCGTCACCCTCGAAAACCTCGTCACCGGTGAAAAGAGCGAGCTCGAGCTCAAGTGCGTCTTCGTCGCCATCGGCCACGTCCCCAACGCCCAGTTCCTCGGCGACCTCGTGGACACCGACGAAAACGGCTACATCCTCCAGACCGAAGGCACCCGCACCAAAACCGAAGGCCTCTTCGCCGCCGGCGACGTCGCCGACCACGTCTATCGCCAGGCCATCACCGCCGCCGGCCAGGGCTGCGCCGCCGCCCTCGAAGCCGAACGCTACCTCGCCGACCACGGCGTGCATTAAGACTGAGGGCCCTTACGGGCGCTGGGTTCTTTGCTGTTCAGGCGCGTGGCCGCGGGCAGGCTAAAATGTCTTCCATCTTCATTTCAGCCTGCTATAAAACCACGCGAAACCACTCTCGCATGAGCACTCGAATTATCAGCACTCTGGTCTTCATCGGCTTGATGATTGCAAGCCTCTCATCCGGACGCGCCGCGGAACCCGTGCAATTGACCAGCCTGAGAAAATCATGGGAGCAGGCACGGGACCGTGCCGCACAGCCGCTTGATGCCGGCTACCTTGCCGACTTGCAGAAGCTTCTCGACACCTTCACCCGGAGCAATCAATTGGAGGAGGCTCTTGCAGTCAAAAATGAAATTCAGAGCGTCGCTGGGAACGCGGGCGTGGCGGCTTCAAATGCTGCCACTCCTGTCAAAAGACCGGCACAGCTCGAAACACTCCGGAAGGCATGGCTTCAATCACGCGACAAAGCTGTTCAGCCCAGTGATGCGGTTTATGCCCGCGAACTTCAGAAACTTCAGGAGTCCTATGCCAAGGCAGGACAGCTCGAAGACGCGCTCGCCGCAAAGAACGAACTTGAAAAGGTTGGCAAAAATTCCGCCATCGCCCGGGATGAAGCCCCTGCTTCCCGACAGTCCAAATCGTTTGTTGGAAAAAAATGGACCACCACCAGCGGGAGTCATTTCACATTTAAGGCGGATGGCACGGGCACCCAGGCGAACCCCGCTGGCAAAAAATGGCCGCTCAGATGGACCCCTGGACCGGATGATTTACTCACTGTGGAAGGGTGGATGGACGATCGAAAGGCAACTCTGTACTTTAAATTCAAAAGCAGGGAAGGATTCTTCGGCTCAAACCCCGAAAATTTGGACAAGCAGATCGTGGTGAAGTGAGCCACTCCGACCACGGCGTACATTGATCCTCCGTTCGTGCGTCTGCAACGCGTCCCGCCGCGCATTCGCGTCGCCATCTCCCACCCCGCCCTCTATTTCCCGTCCACGTCAATCACGATATTCTCTTCTTGATTCCACGCTTCCGGCAGACTGGCTGCTTTGATGGGGAAGCAGAACGGAGCCAGGGTTTGAAACTCAGCACCGTCGTCGTCAAGCGGCAGGTACTGAAGCGCATGCACCCGTGCCCACAATTGCTCCTCGACCACGGCGAGAGACGCGAAATAGGAGCTGCGCCGGAAATAGACCGAAACCTCCTCCGCGCCCGCTTTGAATCGGAGCACTCCTTTGGTGTCCTCCACGCAGCCCACGTTTCCCAGCACCACATGGGACTGAAAGCCCTTCTGCCAATCTCTGCCCTGATCCCGCCACCAAAACACCTGTCCCACCTCGAACAGATCCAGCAGGGTCACCAGGTCGATCACTCCCTGCATTTCCGGCAGGCCCGCTATCCTCAGCTCAGCCGGAATCTTGGGATAATAATCCGGTTCCTGCCGCGCCTCGAACTGACAGCGTATTGAAAGTTCATGGAGCCCGTCTGGCAGGCTCAGCACCGTGCCATCACTTCTCCTGAGCGCCGCGGGATCGTCAAAACCTGTCTTCCATGCGGCCGCATTCCCTCGGTTCTCTGGCAGTTCCATCTCCCTCCGCAGCTTGTCCTCGGCTTGTTTCTCCTCGTCGTTTTTTCGCTCCTCTGCCGCGCCATCATCTGCCGCCCTCGCCTCCAGCGCGCGGTGCTCGGCGATGTTCTCCCGCATCTCCTCCTCGGTCAGGAACCGCCCATAAATAAATTCCACATGGTACACCACCGCCCGCTCTTCCAGTGGGAACCTTCTTCTCACCTGAATCTCTTCCTCGGTGTAGGGCCTCGGCAGCCTCTTTTCCGCAAACTCCCGCATTTCCGCCTCCGCCTGGGCGGCTCGTATCCGGCCGGCCAGGGCCTTGGTCAGCAGCACGAGGCAAAGCCCGCCCCCTGCGGCCAGCATCCAAAACGCCCATGCAGGCAGTGAAAAGAGCCCAAGGAAACATGCGAAAGCAAAAATCATGACGGCGATTGGTTGGAATAACCAGAACCAGATCTCGCACGGCTATCCAAATCATTTCTAAAACTGCCCGCATTTCGGGCTGTCCCGCCCGTTTCTCACCCCTCCCAGCCCCAATCATTGAACACTGGACAGACGCCCCGTGTCACGGCATATGATTGTGGCTTTTTCCGCCGCACACACGTAAACCCGCGCATGAGTCAATTGGTGATCCCCCACGTCCTCCGCCTAGCCCTTCTCTCCTCCCTCGCCCTCCTGGCCTCCTGCCAGAGTCCGAGCACCCGTGGCCAGACCCAGTACCTGGAAGCTTTTTCCACCGGCAGCGTTCCCCATTCCGCCATGTACAATGCCGACCAGGACTCCTACTGGGACGGCGATGGCATGTCCGGCACCCCCAGCGTCACCATCGATCTCAGCGACCAGAAGGCCTACTTCTACAAAGGCGGCACCCTCGCCGGCGTCTCCGCCCTTTCCACTGGCGATGAGCGCCACGCCACCAAGACCGGCAATTTCAAAGTCATCCAGAAAGACCAGTGGCACAAATCCAACCTCTACGGCGACTATGTGGACAGCGCCGGCAATGTCGTCATGGCCAACATCGACGTCACCAAGGACAAAGCCCCTCCCGGCACCCGCTTTGAAGGCTCCAAGATGCACCACTTCATGCGTTTCGTCGGCGGCATCGGCATGCACGAGGGCTTCCTCCCCGGCTACCCCGCCTCCCACGGCTGCGTGCGTATGCCCGGCCACATGGCTGCCATCTTTTACAACAACGTCACCACCGGCACCCCCGTGACCGTGCGCCCCTGACGTGCCTCGCCCTGCCCCCCGCTGACCTCATGACTCCGGAAACACCGCTCGAGATCGGCCCCACGGACGTCAGCTACCTCCTCGAGCGCCCCGGCCCGCGCACCTTCCGCCTCATCGACTGCCGTGAGGAAAGCGAGTGGCAGATCTGCCGCCTGCCGGATGCGCAGCTCGTACCGCTCTCCCAGTTTGGCGAGCTCGCCCAGCAGCTCTTCACAGACACCCGGGAGAACCTCATCATCTACTGCCACCACGGCATGCGCAGCCTCCGCGCCGCGCAGTTCCTCCGCCAGCACGGCTTTGCCCACGCGCAGAGCATGCGCGGCGGTATTGATGCCTGGTCCGACATGGTTGACCCGGCCACGCCGCGCTACTGATACGTTTCTCAGGACAGTTTGCTGTGGCACATGATGGCTGCACGGCTACCCTCCCCGCCACCCCCCGCCTGACGCACGCATGGTTCGACTTCTCACTCAGCAAGGACAGCTCATCGACTGGAATGACGAAAAAACACATCCGTTCCCGGACAACCTCGTCTTTCTCGATCTGCTGAACCCCGGCCGCGCCGAGGAGCTCGAAGCCGAAAAATGGCTCGAATACCAGCTCCCCACCCGGGAAGAAATGCAGGAGATCGAGGAATCCAGCCGTCTCTACACCGAAAAAGGCACCCTCTACATGACCGCGTGGATGCCCGTCGGACTCGACACCCCCGATCCTGACAACACCTCCATCTCCTTCGTCATCGCCCCGGACTGCCTCACCACCGTGCGCTATGCAGACCCTCTCTCCTTCCGCATTCTCGCAGACCAAGTCAGGCGCCAGTGCACCACCCCTCTGACCAGCGACGCCGTCTTCCTCCTTCTGCTGGAGCTCATCGTCGCCCGCATCGCCGATGCCCTCCAGGGCGTCGAGGCCGACATGAAAAAAATCTGCCGCGACGTCTTCAGCCTCGACCCCCACAAAGCTCACGCCGGCGTGGAAAAAGACCTCAGCGATGTCGTCAAGCTCCTCGGCCGCCGCAGCGCCCTCGTCGCCAATGTGCGCGAAAGCCTCCTCAGCATCAGCCGCATGCTGCAGTACTTCCTCAACAACGCCGCCACCTGGATGCGCGGAGACCTCGCCGCCCAGTTCCGCAGCGTCATGCGCGACATCAAGAGCATGGACGACTACACCAACCAGCAGACCCAGGAGATGACCTTCCTGCTCGAGTCCACCCTCGGCCTCATCAACATCCAGCAGAATCAGATCATCAAGATCTTCACCGTCGCCAGCGTGCTCTTCATGCCCCCCACCCTCATCGCCAGCATCTACGGCATGAACGTCGGCCTCCCCGCCGCCTCCAACGGCTGGGCCTTCCTCCTCGTCATGATCCTGATCGTCCTCTCCGCGATCCTCCCCATCGTTTACTTCAAGCGCAAGCGCCTGCTGTAGCGCCGCCCGCCATCTGGTGAGGTCGGTTGATCAGCCGCCTTCCGCCCCATCGTCACTTGGTTCATCGCCCGCGTCCCGGCCATACGCCTCGCAAAACTGGCGAAAGAGAATGTACAACAGCATCTCTTTCATGGAGAAAACATGATGCGGGCGCCTGATGTAATGCCCTCCCGTTTTCTCCATCATTTGTGCCGCCAGATGCGGGACCATGACGACGCCTTGCTTGCTCAGATGCCTGTAGTAATTCGGGTTCTTCATGTCCTCCTTGGCGACGTACTGGACACAGAATTTGCCGTCCATGTCATGATATAGCACCGAGATGTCCAACGGGCAGCGGTAGTCACAGCCTTGCTGGCCGCAGGAGAAAACGTTGAGTCTTTGCTCCAAAACTTCATCCCTGAGGTGCGGGTCAGCCTTGACGTTGACGGAAGTCCACACGCTCATCTTCTGAGTGACGGAACATTCGGGACAAGTGACCTCCACCGTTTGCAGCATAGACATGTGCGATTTGTGCCACGAAAAACCGCTTTCAAGCAATGCTAAATATCTGCTGTCAGATGGATGATAGTGCTCGCTGCGTTTCAGCAGCAAACTTCACCGGTCCAGCACCGCGATCGGAAAGTCCGCGCTCCCCAGGCGCTCTGCCTCACCATCCTCGCACCACGTTTCGACCACCGCCTAAAACTGATAGCTGAACCGCACGCTGCCAAAGTGCGCCTGCAGATCATGCCGGAAGAACTGGCCCTGGTAGGACAGCATGAGGCTGAAGCGGTCCGTAAATGCCAGGCTCACCCCCAGCCCGGCCACCAGGTAGTCCTGGCCCGGAGTCTGCCCGCCGCCCACGGACGTGAACGGCACGTTGATCAGAGATACACTGGTGCCGTTATTGCTCCGGATGTTCTGCCGCTCATAGCTCAGCCGCACCTGCGGCGTGACCGTCGCAAAGCGCGTCTTGATCTGCTTGGACGCGGACCACCCCACCCGGCTCACCAGGGACTGATAGCTCTGCGCGCTGTAGCGCAGCGCCGCCAGCCCGCCGCCGGTTTCACTGTACGCATCCACCGAGCCGTGCAGGTAGTCCACACCCACAAACGGCCCGGTCACCAGTGTGTTGTTCTGAAAGCGGAAGTTCCAGCCCGTGTTGTACTGCACCGAATGCGTGTAGGTGCGGGTCGAGCCATAGGCCGTCGGGAAGGGTGCCCCCGGATTGCGTGTCGTGTCCATCTGGTAGGTGCCAAAGCTGTACAGCAGGCTGTTCCAGAACCCGCCGCGCACATACGAGACGTAGGCGGAGAGCGCCGGGCCTTCGAGGTACAGACTGCCCGTGTTCCCAGTGTACCCCTGCGTGCTTTGCAGGAATGACGCGGCAAAGCCCACCGTGAGCCCCTTCGTGAAGTGACGCTCGATCCCCGCGCCTGACGCCCAGGAGTCCACCTGCACGCCTGACTGGGTGCGCATCGGGTTGAGCTTCACATTCCCATAGTTCACCGTCGCAAACACCTCCCACTGCCGGGACCGTGGCACCCGCTTGGCGATGGGTGAGTCCTTCTTGCTGGGATCACCATCCCCCTCTCCCACAATCACACCTTCATCCAGCGACGCGGCAATGGACCCCGAGCCTTCCTCCCCGCCGCCGCTCCGGAGATTGAAAAGGTGCCCGTTCAGGTCGGACGTCACCGTGTTGCCGCCAGAAACCAGCGCCTGCCCCTCCACCGCGGCAAGCTCCAGCCCCCCGTTCGTGTCGATGATGCTGAAGACCCCCGTGCTCTGGTCCAGATGACCGGCGAATCCGCTCGCCAGATGCAGGCTGCTGTCATTCAGCGCCAGATCCCCGATAAAGCCGCCCGCATTGGCGTCGGCGCTGTTGAGCTGGAAAAGCTGCCACTGGTCGCCCCCATGGAAGCCCGTCATGCCATTGGGATTCCCCACCACCACAGTGCCGCCTGCCGTGGCATCGATCTTCCCATGCAGATTCACGGAATCCGCCGCCGCCGCATTGCTCAGATTGCTGCCCTGCCCGGCGCCGCTGAACAAGTCCAGCCGGATCATGCTGTCCGTCCCCATCACCACGGCCCCCGTCCCCGAAGTCGTCAGTGAGAAGACCGTGGCCGTCGGCGCCACCGCCGGATCGCCGGCGGTCAGCGTGCCATTGATGAAGATGGACTGGTCCACCCCCGTGGTGATACCACCCGTCCCGGACAGCGTGCTGTCGCGGCTCAGGTCAAACCGCGTCGTGGTCACCGCGGCGTTGGCAACAAATGCGGCCTGGTTCTGCACCGTCGTGGGGCCGTTGTAATCGCTGTCGGCGCTGACCACCATCGTCGTTCCATCCACCACCAGGTCGGAATTGGCGCTGGCTCCGCTGATGCCCGTGCCGCTCACATTCACCACCCCGCCGCCAGTGATTGTGAGAACGGTGCCGTCCTTCACCAGCCCCCCGCTGAGGTTCAAAACACCGCCGCCCGCATTGATGCTGGCATTCGTCTCGGCGGTGATCTGCCCCGCATAGCTGCTCGTGCCGCTGTTGCGCAGCGCCCCGCCACCTGCTGCACCGCTGCCGTTGAGCTTGAGCGCTTCGGCGGTGCTGTAGCTCACGTTGTTGAGCAGCAGCGTCCCTCCGCTTCCCACCGTGGTGCCTGCGTCCGCGGTACCCAGCGCGTTGTTGCCGGTCACCTCCAGCGTCCCGCTCTTGATGTTCGTCCCTCCTGTGTACGTGTTGTCCCCGTTCAGCGTCAGCGTTCCGCTTCCGGCCTGCGTCACTCCGCCGCTGCCGCTGATGACACTGGCAAAATCCGTCCCCTGCGTCAGCGCATCCGAGCGGTTGAAAGCCAGCGTGCCGTTGTTGTTGAGCACGCTGCTGGCAGACAGCGAACCCGTCGTTCCGCCATCACCGATCTGCAGCGTCCCTCCGCTGATTGTCGTGGCTCCGGTGTAGCCGTTCGTCGCCGTCAGCACCCAGCTCCCCGTGCCGGATTTTGTCAGCGCTGTCGCCCCGCCATTGTCTCCGATCACCGCGGCCAGAGTATTGCCGTCTGTGTTGGAGCCCGTCAGCGTCAGCGTGCGGATGCCGCTCTGCCCGTTAAAATCAAGGCTGCCTGTGTTGCCGAATTTCACTGCACCCGTGCCTGAGGCATCCAGCGTGCCTCCGTTGCTGCCGATGCTGAACAGCCTGTCGGTGCTGGTGGCACCGCCCGTGTATTGCAAGGCGCCGCCATTGAGCACCAGGTTGCCAGCCGCGTTGCTGGACGCACCCAGGTTGCTGTTCACACCTCCGTCTGCCAGCACCGCCACACTCAGCACCCCTGAGTTGATTGTCGTGCTCCCGCTGTAGCTGCTGTCACCCGTCAGCGTGGTCGTACCCATGCCCGCCTGGGTGAAATTGCCGCTGCCACTGATGTTGTTGGCAAGCGTGATGGCGTCGGAGCGGTTGATCGTCAGGCTCGCGTTGTTCGTCACCGCCCCTGTTCCCAGCGTCCCCGTCGTGCCACCGGAGCCAATTTGAAGTTCTCCCGCGCTGATCGTCGTGGTTCCCGTGTAAGTGTTGCCGCCGCTGAGTGTGAACGTTCCGGTTCCCAGCTTCACCAGGGACAAGGCCCCCGCGCCGCCGTCTTGAATGATGCCGCTGAAGTGGGTGCTGGTGTCGTTGCCGCTGGTGGTGAGCGTGGCCGCCGTGCTGGAGTTGTTCTGCACGGTTCCCGACCCGGCCAGCGAGCCGATTTTCGTGTCCAGCCCGTTCAGCTCCAAAATGGCATGCGATCCCACGATGATCGCCGAAGCCAGGTTGCTCCCTCCCATTTTCAAAACCCCGGAGCTCAGTGTTGTGGCTCCCGTGTAGGTGTTGGCTCCTGTCAATTGCCACTTGGCGTCGCCATCAATCGTCACCGATGTGGCTCCCCCAAAGTCGCCGATGGCCGCGGCGATGATGTTGATCCCCGTCGTGTTCGTCCCGGTGAGCACCAGAGTTCGCTCTCCGCTCTGCCCGTTGAACCCCATGCTTCCCGTGTTGGTGAAATTCACCGTGCCCGTGCCGGACACATCGATCACCCCACCGCCGATCCCCACGCTGAACAGCCGGTCCGTGCTCACATTGGTGCTGCCCGTATATTGCAGCGTGCCGCCGTTGAGCACCAGGTTGGCCGCGGCATTGCTCGAAGCACCGATGTTGCTGCTGCTCCCGCCATTGGCCAGGCTGGTCACATTCAGCACCCCGGAGGTGATCGTCGTCGCCCCGGTGTATGAATTGCTGCCGCTGAGCGTCGTCGTTCCCGCGCCCGCCTGGGTGAATGAACCGCTGCCGCTGATCGTGTTGGAAAGGGTGACCGCGTCAGAGCGGTTGACCACCAGGCTGGCGTTGTTCGTCACCCCGCCGCTGCCCAGCGTGCCGCTGGTGCTGCCATTGCCCACCTGTAGCACGCCGCCGTTGATGGTCGTGGTGCCGGAGTAGGTGTTGGCTCCGGTGAGCACCCACGTGCCGCCCCCGGATTTCGCCAGCGCAGTCGCACCACCGTTGTCACCAATCACCGCCGCCAGCGTGTTGCTGCCGGTGTTCGCGCCCGTGAGAGTCAGCGTCCGTGCGCCGCTCTGGCTGTTGAAGCCCATGCTGCCCGTGTTGGTGAAATTGAGCGCCCCTGTGCCGGAGGCATCCAGCGTGCCGCCGCTTGTTCCCACGCTGAAAAGCCGGTCCGTACTGGCTGCGGCTCCCGTGTATTGCAGCGCACCACCATTGAGCACCAGGCTGGTCGCGGCACTGGTGCCTGCCCCGATGTTGCTGGCGCTCCCGCCGTTGCCCAGGCTTGAAATCGAAAGCACTCCGCCCGTGACAGTGGTTTTTCCTGTGTAGGTGTTCGCTCCGGACAGCACCCACGTTCCCGCGCCGCTCTTCACCAGCGCCGTGGCACCCGCGTTCTCACTGATCAGGGCCGCCAGCGTGTTGTTGTCCGTGTTCGTTCCGGTCAGCGTGAGCGTGCGCGCCGTGGTAAAAAACAGCCCCATGGCTCCGGTATTGGTAAAGTTCAGCGCTCCCGTTCCCGATGAGTCAATGCTGGCTGTCACACCCACAAAGAAAAGGCGGTCCGTGCTGGCACCTGCGCCGATGTACTTGAGCGTCCCTCCGTTGATCTTGAGGTTGGCGGCCACGGAAGTGGATGCCCCGATGCTGCTGGCGCTCCCACCGTTGGCAAGAGTGTCTGTAATCAAGGTGCCGGCTGCAATGTCGGTGAACCCCGTGTAGGTGTTCAGGCCCGAAAGTGTGGACATGCCCTGGGCATTGCTGACCGTTCCCGTGCCGCTGATGACATTGGACAAGGTGAAGGCGTCTGAGCGGTACAACACCAGGATCCCATTGTCCACAATGTTGCCCGTCCCCACGCTTCCGCTGGCGGTGTTGTGGCCGATCTGCAGCACCCCTCCGCTGATGGTCGTGGTGCCTGAATACGTGTTGTTCCCGGTCAGCACCCATTTGCCCGAGCCAAGTTTAGTCACTGAAGTCGCCCCTCCATTGTCACCAATCAGCGCCGCAATGGTGTTGAAGCCCAGAGATGAGCCAATCAGTGTCAGTGTGCGCGCACCCGTCTGATTGTTGAACCCAATGCTGCCCGTGTTCGTGAAGTTCAAATCTCCCGTCCCGGAGGCGTCCAGCGAGATGCCATTGGTTCCCAGGCTGAACAACCGGTCGGTGCTCGACCCGGCCCCCGTGTACTGCAGCGTGCCTCCGTTGAGCACCAGGTTGCTCGCCGCATTGGTCGCGGCGCCAATGTTGCTGGCCGCTCCCCCATTGGCAAGACTCGTCACATTGAGGATGGTCCCGATGCTCCCGTTGATCGTCGTTGCACCCGTGTACGTATTCGCCCCGGTCAGCGCCCAGATGCCGGCGTTGATCCGCGTCAGCGATGTCGGCCCGCCATTATCCCCAATGACTGCCGCGAGGGTGCTGGTGCCGGCGCTCGCATTGGCCAGCGTGAGAGTGCGCGCTCCGGATTGTCCATTGAACCCCAGGCTCCCCGTGTTGGTGAAAGTCACTCCGCCGCTGCCGACCACGCTCACCGTCGCGCCGGAGGTGCCCACGCTGAACAAGCGGTCCGTGCTCACCGCCCCGCCCGTGTAAACAAACGTGCCGCCGTTGAGCACCAGATTGCTCGCGGCATTGCTGGATGCCCCGATGCTGCTGGCGCTGCCTCCATTGGCCAGGGAGCTGACTTTCAGCGCCCCCGTGCCGTTCAAGGTGGTGACCCCTGTGTAGGTGTTCGCCCCGCTCAGCACCCAGACTCCCGTGCCGGATTTGGTCACCGCAGTTGCGCCGCCGTTGTCGCCGATCACCGCCGCCAGCGTGTTGTCATTGGCGTTGCTGCCGGTCAGCGTCAGCGTACGCGCGCCGCTCTGGCTGTTGAATCCCATGCTGCCCGTGCTGGTGAAATTGATGTTGAAGCCGCCGGAGGCATCGATGGTGCCTCCGCTCGTGCCCACGCTGAAAAGCCGGTCTGTGCTCACCGCGGCGCCTGCCCCCACCGAGTATTTCAGCGTGCCTCCGTTGAGCACAAGACTCGTCGCCGCACTGCTCGAGGCCCCGATGCTGCTGGCGCTGCCACCATCGGCCAGGGTTGAGACGCTCAGCGTGCCGCCCGTGATGGTCGTTACGCCCGTGTAAGTGCTGCTGCCCCCAGACAGCGTCAGCGTTGTGGCTGCTCCCATCTTGGTCAGGAACAGCGTGCCCGTGCCGCCATTTTGCAGCACGCCGCTAAAGGTGGTGCTCATGTTCCCGCTGATGATCAAGCCCGAATTGTTGTTGCTCCCGTTTTGCACGATCCCTGACCCGGAAAGCGAGCCGACTGCGGCCCCCACCGGATTCCCGTTGGTGGCCAGTGTGCCGCCGCTGTTCACGATCATGGCGGAGGCATTCCCCAGTCCGCTCGCCACCCCGGCGGAGAGAATCCCCGCGTTCACCGTGGCGCTTCCCCAGGAGTTGCTGAGTCCGCTCAGCGTGGTCGTCCCCGTCCCGTTCTGAATCAATGCGCCGGTTCCGCTCATGACTCCGGAGATCGTGATCGCATTCGAGCGGTTGATGATGAGAGTGCCGTTGTTGGTGATGGAACCGCTCCCAAGAGACCCGGTGGTGCCGCCATTGCCGATCTGCAGCGTCCCACCGCTGATGGTGGTGGTGCCGCTATAGCTGTTGCTTCCAGTGAGAATCGTCGTGCCTGTGCCGGCCTGCGTGAGCGTGCCCGTGCCGCTGATGGCGTTCGAAACAGTGATCGAATCAGAGCGGTTGAACGTGAGACCTGCGTTGTCCGTCACGCTGCCGGTGCCCAAGGTGCCGCTCGCACCTCCATTCCCCACCTGCAGCACCCCCGCGCTGATCGTTGTCGCTCCAGTGTAGGTGTTGGTCCCGGTGAGCGCCCACGTCCCCGCGCCGGTTTTGGTCACTGACGTGGCTCCGCTGTTGTCACCAATCGCCGCCGCCAGCGTGTTCGTGCCGGTGTTCGTACCGGTGAGGGTCAGCGTGCGCGTGCCTGTCTGACTGTTAAAACCCATCGCTCCAGTGTTGGTAAAATTCACCGCGCCAGTGCCCGAGGCATCCAGTGTCCCCCCGCTCGTTCCCACGCTGAACAAACGGTCCGTGCTCGATCCGCTCCCCGTGTACTGCAGCGTGCCTCCATTGAGAACGAGATTGCTCGCCGCATTCGTCGCCGCTCCGATGCTGCTCGCACTGCCGCCGTCAGCCAGCGTGTTCACACTCAGCACGCCTCCGTTGATCGTCGTCGCCCCCGTGTACGTGTTGGCCCCCGTCAGCGCCCACGTTCCCGTGTTGATCCTCATCACCGCCGTCGCCCCGCCGTTGTCGCCGATCACCGCCGCGATCGTGCTCGTCCCGCCCATGGAATTCGCCAGCGTCAGCGTGCGCGCTCCCGTCTGTCCGTTGAATCCCATCGCGCCCGTGTTGGTGAAGGTCACTCCGCCCGTGCCAAACATGTTCAAAATAATGCCCGACGTCCCCAGACTGAACAGGCGGTCCGTGCTCGCCGTGCCGCCCGTATAAGTCAGCGTCCCGCCATTGAGCACGAGATTGGACGCATCACTGCTGGCTGCCCCGATGCTGCTCGCACTTCCCCCGTTCGCCAGCGAGTTGATCTTCAGCACGGCCGTCCCGCTCACCGTCGTCACCCCGGTGTAGGTGCTCGCTCCGGTCAGCACCCAGATGCCGCCTCCCGTCTTGGTCACCGAAGTCGCCCCTCCATTGTCACCGATCACCGCCGCGATCGTGTTGTCATTCGTGTTGTTGCCGGTGAGCGTCAGCGTTCGCGCGCCGCTCTGCCCGTTAAATCCCATCGCCCCCGTGTTGCTGAAGATGATGTTGTAGCCGCCGGAGGCGTCGATGGTCCCGCCGTCCGTCCCCACGCTGAAAAGCCGGTCGGTGCTCACCGCCCCCGCCGCTCCGGGTGAATATTTGAGCGTCCCCCCGTTGAGCACCAGATTCGATGCCGCATTGCTGGAGGCCCCGATGTTGCTGTTCGTGCCGCCGTTCGCCAGGGACGTCACATTGAGCACGCCGCCGTTGATCGTCGTGGCGCCGGTGTAGCTGTTGGATCCTGTCAGCGTCCAGCTCCCGCTGCCTGACTTCGTCAGCCCTGTCGCTCCGCCATTGTCACCGATCACCGCCGCAAGCGTGTTGCTCCCGGTGTTGGTACCGGTCAGCGTCAGCGTGCGCGCGCCGCTCTGGCTGTTGAATCCCATGCTCCCCGTATTGCTCAGGGTCAGCACGCCGCTGCCGGAGGCATCCACCGCCCCGCCGCTGGTCCCCACGCTGAAGAGCCGGTCCGTGCTGATGCTCCCGCCCGTGTATCGCAGCGTGCCGCCATTGAGAACGATGTTCGTCGCCGCATTGCTCGCCGCCCCGATGTTGCTGCTCGTACCGCCGCTGTTGAAAACACTGATGCTGAGCGTCCCTCCCGTGACCGTGGTCACCCCCAGGTAGCTGTTGACGGTGCTCAGCGTCGTGGTCCCCGTGCCCATCTGCAAAACACCGCCGCTGCCATTGATGCTGTTGGACACCGTGATGTTGTCGGAGCGGTTGAAGCTCAGAGTCGCATTGTCGTTCACCGTGCCCGTTCCGAGGGAGCCCGTCGTCCCGCCATCGCCGATCTGCAAAACGCCCGCGGTGATGAAGGTCGCCCCCGTGTACGTGTTCGCCCCCGTGAGGATGGTCGTGCCGGTCCCCGCCTGCGTCAGAGTACCCGTGCCCGAAATGACATTGCCCACCGTCACGGCATCCGACCGGTTGATCACGAGGCTCGCATTGTTCGTCACCCCGCCTGTCCCCAGGGTCCCCGTGGTGCCCCCGTTCCCGATCTGCAGCACACCTGCGCTGATCGTCGTCGTGCCGCTGTAGCTGTTGGTCCCGGTGAGCAGCCATTTGCCCGCACCCGATTTAATCAGCGCGGTCGCTCCGCCGTTGTCGCCGATGGCCGCCGCGAGCGAGTTGTTCCCCGTGTTGGTCCCCGTGAGAGTGAGAGAGCGCGCGCCGGAGAAGCTGTTGAAGCCCATCGCGCCTGTGTTGGTAAAATTAATGGCTCCCGTGCCTTGGGACGCAAGAACACCGCCCGTGACTCCCACACTGAACAAACGATCCGTGTTGGTCACTGCTCCGGTGCCTACATAATTGAGCCCGGCGTTGCCGGTGAGAACAATGTTGCTGGCCGCATTGCTCGCCGCCCCCAGGTTGCCCGCGACGCCGCCGTCGCCGATGTTTGACACCAGAAGATTTCCCCCGCCCACGGCGGTCACCCCGGTGTAAGTATTCGTACCGCTGAACGTGACAGAGCCAGCGGTGATGGTGACTTTCCCGGTGCCACTGATGGTCTGTGACAGGGTAGGTCCGGTAGAGGCGCCCAGAACCAGTGTGCCATTGTTAACGATGTCTCCTGACCCCAGGGTGCCGGACGGCCCCGTGCTCAAAGTGCCCGCGCTGATCGTCGTCGTTCCTGTGTAGGTGTTCGTGCCTCCGAGCATCAGCGAACCTGTGCCGTCCTTGGTCAGCCCGGTGCTCCCGCTGATCGCGGCGTTGATCGAAATCGAACTGTTGGCGGTGATCGTGGAGTTCGAAAGCGTGAGTGTCTTTCCACCGCCAAAGACATTGTAGGCGGAATTAAACACCATGTTCCCCACCGTCACCGCGCTCCCCAGCGTCACCGAGCCCGCCGTCCCGCCAAAGATCGCGGCATCCGGCGTGCTGCTGTTCCACGTCGCGTCCCCGCTGCCTGTGTTCCAGTTGCCCAGGCCATCCGTCCAGGTGCCGGTCCCGCCGGTGATCACTCCCCCGTCTCCAGCCACGGTGTCCCACGTCAATGTCGCCCCATCGGCCACCGCCCCCGCCTGCAAAAGGCCCGCCATTGCAAATAACCAGGCGCTTTTCCGCAACGCGCCCAGGAAGGATTGAGCGCCGCTGGGCAGCGCCGGAAGGCTGTCAGAACGAGTCATCATAATCGGGTCGGAATAGTAGAGTGAAAATCTTAAGAAACGGGTTTTCGACAGCAGCCAATTGCCACGCAGGCACCTCTGTGGGCTCTTCTCTTGGGAAGGCCCTGCCCCTCAGCGCCCCAGCAGTCTAGCTGCCCCGCGCCCCGACATCCGCCGCACGATTGATAGCAATTGGCTTAATCTAGAGCCAGGAAAACTCGTGCGGCATTCGTTTTGCATAGTCAGTAAGGTCGGGCGCCTTTTTACATTATTATTATATCAAAATAAGATATAAATTTATTCCTAGGCAAGAATAAATTCCGCCGGGTAAAGATTTATCCACCGTGAAAACGGCCCTCCGCCGCTGTGAGCACAACGCCCCCTCCCCATCTCATAATGGCCTTGGCCCTAGCTCACTTAGGCTGATCCAGCACCGCCATCGGAAAGTCCGTGCTCGGCGCATGCTGCCCCGCCATGATCGCCTTCATCTTGGCCACAAGATCCGGGTGCTCCGCCGCCACGTCCTTCGTCTCCGCGGGATCAGCCGCAATATTGAAAAGCTCCTCCCCAATTCCCGGCCCTTTGGCCTTCGCCTTCGCATTCCCTTTGCCCGTCAGATTCCGTCGCACCAGCTTCCAGTCACCCATGCGCAGCATCTGCTGCCCGCCGTAGCCTCCGAACTCACGATACAAAAACTCCCGCGCCGGCTGCTTTTCCCCCAGCAGCGTCGGCGCAAAGCTGATGCCGTCCGTCCTCGGCGTCTTGTCCTTCGCCCCCACCAGCTCCAGCAGCGTCGGCATCCAGTCTTCAAATCCGGTGATGCGGTCGCTCGCGCTCCCCGCCTTGATCTTCCCCTTCCACCGCACAAGGCACGGCGAGCGGAAGCCCCCGTCATACAACGTGCCCTTCCCATCGCGCCGCCCCTCGTTGGAGTTGAAGAAGGCGCAGTCCGTCCCCGCCAGCCCCTGATGCGTTCCGGAAAGAGGGCCGTTGTCGCTTACAAAGACAAAGATCGTCTCCTCATCCAGTCCCAGCTCCGTGATCAGCGCCTGCATCCGGCCGATCTCCCGGTCCATCCGCGTGATCATCGCCGCATACGCCGCCTTCGGTTTGAAATGCGGCAGATACCCGTTCCCACCCGGATACGGCGGATCATCAAACTTGCCCGCGTATTCCTGCAGCGAGTCATCCGGCACCTGCAGCGCCACATGCGGCACCGTGGTGGGCCAGTAAAGAAAGAAGGGCTTGTCCTTGTTCTCCCGCGCAAACTTCAGCGCCTGCTCCGCGATGAGATCCGCCGAATACTCGCTCCCCTTGAAGCGCGCATAGCTCTCCGGCTTCGTCGGGTCCTCATCCGGCTTCAGCTTGTCCGCGGCGGGAAACGCCGGGTTCTTCAGCTCGATCGTGTGGTCGTTGTCCCACAGATACGTCGGGTAAAAATTATGCGCCACCCCCTGGCAGTTGTAGCCAAACCAGCGCTCAAACCCATGCTTCAGCGGCTCTCCCGTGGAGCCCGGTCCGCCCAGGCCCCACTTGCCAAAACCACCCGTCGCATACCCCAGCGGCTTCAGCACCTGCGGAATCAGCACCGTCTCCGCCGGAATCGGAAACTGCCCCTCATGCTCCGGCTTCCCCATCTTCGGCATTCCCTTCGCATCATCCGCCTGCCGGTTGTCGCGGATGAAGGCATGCCCCGGGTGCAGCCCGCTCATCAGCACGCAGCGTGAAGGCGCGCACACCGCATTGCCGCTGTAGTGCTGCGTAAACCTCATCCCCTCCGCCGCCATGCGGTCAATGTTCGGCGTCTTGATGATCTTCTGCCCGTAGCACCCCAGGTCCCCCGGCCCCAGGTCATCCGCGAGAATGAAAACAATATTGGGCTGGCGTGCCTGCACCATCACGGCCAGGGCAAGAAAGAGCAGAAGAAAAGCAGGCTTCATGGTGCATGTGAAACGGCGGCAGGAGCCGTTTCTTGTTTCACTTTCCGTTTCGGCAGCGAATCCATCTTCCACTGCATCCACAGCGTCAGCAGCACCATCGCCGCAATCAGCAGCGCTATCACGTAGAACCCCGGGCGGTTGAGAAACTTCATGCGGATCAGTGGCAGTGAAAACAGGCAAAAAAAGCGAGTTTTACCCCTCTCGCACCGTCTTTCCCATACCATGAGATTCATCGCCCTGCTCGTTCTGTTGTCAGCCCCCCTCCAGCCCGCGCTGGCCCTCCCTGAAGCAGAGCTCCAGCGCTACATCGACGAGGCCATCAAGGCCGGCGGCGGCGAGGTCGTCATCCCTCCCGGCACACACATCATCGAGCACGGCCTGATGGTGAAGGACGCGAAAAAACTCCGCATCATCGGTCTCGATGCCGAGGAAACCGTGCTCAAGCTCCCCCCCGTCGCCTATGCCGTCTCTTCAGGCGCCACCGCCGCTGGCGCCCCCTCCATCCCCGTCAAATCCCAGCGCGGCTTCAAGCCCGGCATGCGCTTGAAGATCGAAGCCGATGGCGAACTCGACACCTTCACCAAAAGACCCCGGCCCTATCACAACGCCCGCGTCAAATCCGTCGGGCCCCGCTCAATTGAGCTCGATGCCCCCCTGAAATTCGCCGTGCCCCCGGACACCATGATCCGCCACGAAGACGCCCCAAACCTCATCGAAATCCGCGGCGCCAGCGAAGAGGTGCGCATCGAAAAGCTCATCTTCGACGGCGGCCGTGTGGAGGGAGATCCCCCCGTCCGCGGCCACGCCCAGCTCTGCGCCATCTTCGCCTCAGGAAAGTACGATTATGAAAAAGGCCCCACCGGCCCCAAAGTCAAAAAACTCTCCATCTCCCGCTGCTTCATCCAGAACTGCCACGGCCGCGGCGTCGCCCTCTACTCCGTCGAGGCCGCTGAGATCGACGACTGCACCATTCGCGACACCTCGGATGAAGCCATCGACTTCGACCACTTCACCGTGAAGTCCGTCGCCACCCACAACCACATCACCCGCTGCCTCACTGGCGTGGAATTGAATGACGCCACGGACTGCCTCGTCGCCGGCAATGAATTCCGTGGCTGCACCACCGGCATCAATCTCTGGCGCTGGTGCGAACAGCCCGGGCTGAACGAAGGAAATCTCATCATGCAGAATGTTTTCGAGCACACCTTCGGCAACGCCGTCCAGATCGCCACCGGCACCAAGGGAAACATTGTCGCTCAAAACGAAATCAACGCCTCCGGCAAAAACGGCATCATCATCTCCGGCGAAGCCCAGGTCATCAAAGCCAACAAAATCACCGCCTCCGGCATGAAGCCCCTCGTCGTCCAGGAAGGAAAACACCACATCACAGAGTAATGCGGGCATTCCTGCCCGCAGAAATCCCCCACAGCCCCCTCCCATACCACGATCTGGTAAAAACCGCCCCCCCCGGGGGCCAGCCATGTTCAATCATCATCTGAATGCGTGGCTCCATTGTCGTCGGTGTGTTCCAGACCATGCCAAAAACTGTCACCCATCTGCTTGGGAGAAACTGTTATAGCGATTCGCGAAACTGATTTCCGGCCAGAGAGGCTGTCGCGCTTGGTTATCTTGGGCTTCGGCGGCGGCCGGCTGAGGACAGCCACGCCCTACCTGCGCTGGACCTGCGCATGCCCAGCGCAGGTAGGGCGCTTGGTCCTCCAAGCGCCGTCGAACGTCGCCAGGCACTCGCTTGCCGGAAATCCGTTTTGGAAAACGCTCTACCTCTCTGATTGGAACATACCCGCGGTTCGATGATCCCGGAGGGATCAAAGCCGGTAGCCAGGGGTCAGCGACGAAGGAGCGCCACCCCTGGAAACCGCGCCACCCTCCGGAGAGCAAACCCAGCGCATTCTCCCACACCCCGCGTCCACCAGCAGCGTCCCACCGCCCTGCCGCCACACCTACGTCGCGCGCCGCCACGGACACCACCCACGCCCGCCCCGAGGCATCGCAAGCGCCATCCAGCATCCAGCATCCAGCCTCACGCATACAGCGCCCGCACCATCCCCGCCACCCTCTCCCCCGGCAGCGCCCCCACCTCCATCTGGTTCATCGTATAGGCAAAGCTGATCCCGTTCTCAGGATCCGCAAAGGCCAGGCTCCCGCCCGCCCCAGGGTGCCCATACGCCAGCCGGCTCGGCCCGTACAGCTCGCGCAGCTTCCCGCCCCCAGACTCCGGATCCTCGTTCATCGGGTCCTGCATCATCCCGGTGGAAAAGGCGATCGGCGTCAGCAGCACCGCATCCGTCTCCTGCGTCAGCGTTTGTTCAAACCGCCGCACCACCGTTTCAGGAATCATCTGCACGCCCTCCCAGCGCCCGCCCTGCGCCAGCATCGCGTAAAACTTCGCCAGCCCCCGCGCGCTGCCCACGCCGCCCATGCTCGCATACCCGCGCGCCCACATCTCGCTCTGGTTGAAGTCACTCACCGCGTTCAGCCCAAACGGCGAGGTAAACGTCCGCTGCGTCAGCGTCCCGCTCGTGTTGAAGGCCTTGATGAACGGCTGGTCGCTGTTGGAAATGCTGATCTTCCCCGGATACACCGGCGACACCCGCTCCCACTGCGCGCTCGGCAGCCCGATCCAGAAATCCAGCGCCAGCGGACTGCCAAACACTTCGCGGTAGTACTCCCCCAGCGATTCCGCCTCCGTCAGCCGCCGCACGATCTCATCCAGCAGAAAGCCAAACGTGCGCGCATGGTACCCCTGCCGCGTCCCCGGCTCCCACAGCGGCCGCTGCCGCTCCAGCGCCTCGATCACCGCATCGTAGTTGTAAATCGGCGCCCGCTCATCCAGCGCGCACAGCCCCGCCGTGTGCGAGAGCAGATGAATGAAGGCGATGTTTGCCTTCCCGCCTCCCACAAACTCCGGCCACACCTCCGCCACCGGGCACTCCAGCGGAATGCCCGCCTCCTCCAGCGCCAGCAGGCAGCACACCGCCGCGGGCCCCTTTGTCGCGGACCACACCGGCACCAGCGTCTCCTGGTCCCACTCCCGCGTCCGTGCGCGGTCACAGTGCCCGTGCGCCAGGCTCAGCACCTCCCGCCCATGCTGCCAGATGGAAACCGAGGCCCCCATTTCCCACCGCGTGCGGAAGTTCTCTTCAAACCAGGCGCGCACGGCCTGCAGATTCGCTGGGCTGCCGGGGGAGCTCATGCGTGGTGGGACTCCAGTTGCGCCCGCAGGCAGTCCAGGTCGCGGTCTTTCTTCGCGTGCTGTCGCAGTTCACCATCCATCTCAAACGCCCGCTGCAGATACGCCAGCGACTTTTCCAGGTGCCCCAGGCGCGCATGGTAGCAGCCCATGTTGTAATAATACACCGGCTTCGCGCGCAGAGTCGCCGGCCCGCGCGACAACACATCCACCGCCTCCGCCGTCCGCCCCAGCTCATGCAGGCAGAATGCCGCATGAATGAATCCCCCCGGCTCCATCGGCTCCTGCGCGCACAGCCGCGTCGCCAGCGCCAGCGCCTCCGCCCATTGGTGCCGCCCCATCAGGCACAGCAGCGTGATCTCGATCACATCCACCCGCCCATGCATGTCCGCCGGCAGCGGCGACAGCTCCACCCGGGCCTCTTCAAAGAGACCCAGCTCCACATAGCCCTGGGCTGCGATGATCCTGCGTTCGGCTTCCGTCATGTTTTCGTGCGATGCCCAAAAGAGAACGCAAAGCACGTGCCGGAACAAGGTTTTTTCGTGGCCGAAGATTCAATCCCACCAGATAAAAAAGGCGTCATTTCTCAAACCCCCATGCAGAAACACGCCCGCTCATCACCGCAAATCATACCACAAAGAGTTAAAAACGGGTCTGCTCTGGAATCTCTGTGTTCATCGTGCCTTCTGACTACTACGCCTCCAATCTCCGGCCATTCCTTTGCCAAGAAATTCCTTTGCCAAAAAACAGCGCTCCCTTCCGCCACCGGCCTCCGTCGTTACTCCCCGTTCCACAATCCATCCGCTTGGTGTTCGGCTGCTTCTGACTACTACGCCTCCAATCTCCGGCCATTCCTTTGCCAAGAAATTCCTTTGCCAAAAAACAGCGCCCCCTTCCGCCACTGGCCTCCGTCGTTACTCCCCGTCCCACAATCAAGCCGCCTTGAGTTCCGGTGCTCTGTGGTAAATGCTTGGTGGATCCTCGTCAGATGCCTGCACCCGTCCCACGGCTCATATCTGATCTGCTTCCGTGTATTCCGTGTCTTCCGTAGGCTCTCAATTTCCGGCCATTCCTTTGCCAGCTCATTCCTTTGCCAAAACCAGGCGCTCCGCACTCACACCGCCGTCGTCTTCATCTCCTTCATCTTCTTCGCCGTCTCCATCCTCACCCCGATCTCCCAGCAGCCCCACGTCGCCACATAGCTCACCAGCGCCACCGCCGCTCCCAGGATGATCCCTCCCACCAGCATCACCGGCGCATGCTCCTTCAGCACGATCCACGCCTCCACCATCGACTCCGGCAGGTGCGTGGGAAAGGGCGACGTCGGCACCGTCGTGTACAGCGCCAGCACCCATTTGCCGATCGCATACTCCACCCACGCCATGAAGGGCACCGTCAGCGGATTGCTCACCCAGCACAGCGCGATGGCGATCGGGATGTTCACCCGGAAAATCGCCGCCAGAATCGTCGCCGTCGGCATCTGAATCGGCAGAAGCTGCAGCGTGATGAACATCCCCACCGCCATGCCTCCGGAAAGCGTGTGCTGCGTCGGCTTCCACACCCGCTTGTCCAGAAAGTGCCGCGCAAACCACCGCCTCATCGGGCTGTGCCTCAGCTTCCGCGGGTGCTTCAGAAAGCGGATGGTTTTAAACACCGATCGGCGAAACCAGCCTCTGGCCATCGCAAACATGGTCAGCGCCCTCCTCCTGTTCCCACCCAGACCAGCAGCGCCGTCCCCAGCGCGATGCGGTACCAGGCAAAACCGTTGAACGTATGCCCCTGCACAAAACGGATCAGCCACTTCACCACGATGAAGGCCGAAATGGCAGACACCACCGTGCCCAGCACCACCATGCCCCAGTCCTCCTGCCCCGCCTTGCCATCCTTGACCGCGGAGAGGATCTTAAAGGCCCCCGCTGCCATCAGCGTCGGAATGCCCAGCAGAAATGAAAACTCCGTCGCCGCCGGCCGTGACATGCCAAAGGCCAGCGCCATCAGAATGCTCGCCCCGGAGCGCGAGGTGCCCGGAAACACCGCCGCCAGAAGCTGCGCCAGCGCCACCGCCACCACCACCGTCCAGGTGATGTCATCCGTTCCCCGCTTGTCCTTGTGCAAATACTCCAGCACCAGGATGATGATCCCCCCGATCAAGGTCGCCCACGCCACCGGCGGAATCGTCTCCGGCAGCTCGATGTCGAACTTCTTGATCATCAATCCTCCCACGGCCGTGATGAAGAAGGCCGCAAACAGCTTGGCCAGGTAGTCCCGCGTGCTCGGTTCCCCCAGCGTCCCCGCCAGGTGCTTCAGCCGTTTCGTGAAAACCGCCAGCACCGCCAGCACCGCTCCCGTCTGGATCACCACATTAAAGAGACCGCTCTTCTGCGGCAGCCAGTGCAGATTCTGTGGGATGAGCAGGTGCCCGGTGGAGGAGATGGGCAGGAATTCGGTGACACCTTCGATGATGCCAAGGAGGATGATCGCGAGCCAGTCGGGCAGCATTAGGAAAGAGGGAGAAAAGGGGGAGGTGGAGAGATGACAGCGGCTATAATCAGGCGGTTGGCCCGGTTTGCAAGCCCCCCGCACTTCACTCAGTGCATTGAGTACATTGATTGGGAACCACTCCAATTTCGCGGCCCGCCACTCATCTCTTGCACCGCGGCGGTTTTCATACTGGCCTTTGCAACGATTTCGACTACCATCATTTTCCCCTCCCGGCATGCCAGCCTGTGCCCCCACCACCTCTGCGTCCTTTTTCGCCCCGTGCTTTTCGCGTTGGCGCGCCCTTCTGTGCCTCGGCGTGGCGCTGCTCCTCACCCTCAATGCCGCCGCCCAGTCCGGCTCCACCCTCCGCGTCCGCCTGGCAGATGGCTTTGACTTTCCCGTCGGCAAGCCCGACGCCGACGGCTACTACAAGGCGCGCGGCTACTGGCCCAACGGCCACCTCGGCGAGGACTGGAACGGCCGCGGCGGCGGAGACAGCGACCTCGGCGCCCCCATCTACGCCATGGGCCGCGGCGTCGTCATCTTCTCCCAGAACATCGGCGTCGGCTGGGGAAATTGCATCCTCGTCCGCCACATCTTCCGCGAGTCAGACGGCAAGATCGCCATGGTGGACTCCCTCTACGGCCACCTCCACGAGCGCAAGGTCAAGCTCCACGACCTCGTCGAAAAAGGCCAGCTCGTCGGCACCATGGGCGGCAACAGCGGCATGTACCCCGTCCACCTCCACTTTGAAGTGCGCAAAAATCTCCACATCGGCATGAACCGCTCCCAGTTCGCGCGCGACTCCTCCAACTACTACAGCCCCACCGCCTTCATCAACGCCCGCCGCGTCCTCACCTCCAGCATGCAGAAATACGACGTCCCGGTGAACAACTTCGCCCCCTACGGCCGCGCCCTCGCTGATGTGAACAGTGACGGCTCCCAGTCCGCCAGCGTGGACGTCCCCTCCTTCAAAGGCGGCGGTTCCGGTTCCGCCAAAAACGAGCCCAAGCAGGAAGACGACTTCTGGTCCCGCCTCAAAGCCAAGATGCGCTCCGGCCAGACCACCAGCGGCACCGACGACAAGCGCTGACCTCCCCCGCAGCGTCCCCCCCTCCGCGCCGCAGCACGGCACGCTGGCATTCTAAAAAATAAACGAGCCGATAACCCCAAGGCGGCGAGCCCTGCTCCGCCCTCCCTCTCCCCGCCCCTGAAAAACGCAAAAACGATCCATCCGCTTCGGGGAGAGGGTCGGGGTGAGGGGACAACACCTGTTCGCTAGATCGATCACCCCCCGCCTACCGCCTACCGCCTACCGCCCACTGCCCCACTGCCCCACTGCCCCACTGACTCACTGCCCCACTGACTCACTGACTCACTGATTCACCGCCCCCCATCCCCCTACCCCCCCCCGGCCCCGCCCTCACCGCCCACCCCTCCCGCCTCCCCCCACCCCAAAATCCCCCTTGCCTCATCACCCCCCGTAGTGGCATCTTTAATGCTGTCACAGGACAGCCTCCTCCCGGCCATGCATATCCCGTCCCGCTCCACCTCTGTCCGCACCTCCCATGGCGGCAGTCTCGTGCCAGTCCTCATCGTCGTTGCCGCGCTCGCGCTCAGCACCGCCATCTTCTTCCTCTTCACCAAAAAGAAAATGGACGCCCGGAAGGAAGGGCCCGCACCCGCCGTCGCGGAGACCGCCCCGGTCAAGGCTCCTTCGGAGCCCGCCAAGACCGCCACCACCCCCGCCGCACCCTCCGCTTCCCCGCCTCCTGCGGCCACGCCCCCGCCTCCCCCAAAGCCCGCCCCCCCGGCTTTCGCCTTCGCCCGCCCCCTCGATCTCGGCCGCCAGCTCATCCGCAGCCTCACCACCGGAGATTTCGCCTCCGCCGGCAAGCTCGCCGCCGCTGCGGACGCCGGGCAGTCAGAAAGCGCCTCCAAGCTCTTCAAAGAACTCGCCGCCATGGGCTACAAACCCGCCGCGGAAGACCAGGTGGAGCTCCTCGGCCTCGTCGAAAACCGCACCCGCATCGCCCTTCCCTTCACCCTCCCCGGCTCCCAGGAAACCGTGCGCATCCAGCTCGATCTGGAGCGCGACGAGAAAATGGGCTGGAAAGTCGCCAAAGCCACCCTGCCCAAGGCCATGAACGGCGCCATGGCCGCCATGCCCGTCACCCCGCCCGCCTCCCCGGCTCCGCCCCCCACCACAGCCCCCGCCAGGCCCGGTGCCCCCACCCCGCCTGTCCCTCCTTCCCCCGCCGCCTCCACCCCCATGAAGCAGCCTCTTTTCGCGGTGGAAGACGGCACGGACGCCCTCGCCTTCGCCAGCGACTTCGTCCGCCACCTCCTCAGGCACGACTTCACCGCCGCCCGCGCCTTCGTGGACGACAAGAAAGTCCCCGTCGAGCGCCTCGTCGGTCTCTGCATCGTCTTTGAAGAAGGCCAGTACTCCCTCAACCCCGCCAAGCCCCTCATCATCACCATCGCCAATCCCGAAGTCTCCTGGGTCATCGCCCAGGTCCAGTCGGAATCCCTCCAGCAAAACACCGAGTTTGGCGTCGAGCTCAAGCGCGCGGACATCGCCCAGCCCTGGAAAATCGTCGGCCTCAATCTCTCGGACATCCTCGGCTCCTTCGCCAAAAGCGCCTCCAAGCTCGGCGTCCCCTACACCCCCATCGTGAAGAATCCCAAAGGCGGCGAATCCCTCGCCCTCTACTTTGAGTACGACCGCGCCGAGCTCCACCCCCGCGCCCTCAAGCAGCTCGAAGTCATCGCCGCCCTCATGAAGGCAGACCCCTCCAAAAAGCTCCGCATCGCCGGCCACACCGACGAAAAAGGCGCCGACGACTACAACATCCGCCTCTCCCGCGGCCGCGCCGAAGCCGTCAAGCAGCAGCTCGCCGTCCTCGGCGTCCCCGCCAACCAGGTCGAAACCACAGGCCTCGGCAAAGCCCAGCCCCTCAGCCCCAACAAGAAAAACGACGGCACCGACAACCCCGAAGGCCGCAGCCACAACCGCCGCGCCGAAATCTACCTCGATTTCTAAGAACCCGCGGATTGCGTCCAGTAGAGTCAGAAAAAATCGCTGAAGCGCTCCTCAAAAAGCCCGCCGTTAGAGCCACGCGGAGATCTTCCTCACAGAGACATCCACCATGGCAGGGATGAACTTCGCCGGCTCGAGTCCCGCCGGCTTGAAATGGAAGGACACCCGCAAGCCCACCGTGTGGGTGTATGATACCACGAACACTTGAAAACAGCTCTGTATTCCAGATACAGCAGGGCCCCTCTCTCACACAGGCGGACAGCGCGACGCTTCGGCCGTAGGTCGGCCGTGTTTGGCGTCGGGCACTTTCTCAATCTCCACCGCCACTCTCCGCCAAACCGCCCGACTTCGAGGCCCTCCGCACGCCCCAGCGCTAACAGCACGCGCACAGCCAGACACCCAGGTCCGCCACGCCGCGGCCCATCCTGCCACACGCTGCTCCAGACTCGTTTTCAACTGCCCATGGTATCACATCTCGCCTCCCGGCAGCCAGTTGCCTCCCGCTGACAACTGACAAAGACCCGCGGAAAGCTCGCTCCCCCAGGCCCCAGGATCATCAGACCTCAGACCGCCGCCAGCCAGAGGTGCCATTGGCGCATTCCAAAGAAGCGTCCCAGGCGCCATATCCACCTGGAATTTATCCGCAAGTCCCCCGCTTTGGAATTATTCCCCTCCCGCTCTTTTGTGCGGGACATCGCGCCTCTGCCTCCGTAAATCCCTCCCACATCCATCATGCACCCCGTTTACCTCATCGAAGCCAGGCGCACCCCCATCGGCCGTTTCGGCGGCGGCCTCAAAGACCTCACCGCCACTCAGCTCGGCCACGCCCTCGGTGATGCCATGCTGCCTCAGTCCCTCCGCCCCCACATCCAGCAGGTCATCCTCGGCCAGGTCCTCCAGGCCGGTGCCGGCATGAACGTCGCCCGCCAGCTCAGCCTCCAGCTCGGCATCCCCCAGGAAGTCCCCGCCTACACCGTGAACATGGCCTGCGGCTCCTCCCTCAAAGCCGTCGCCCTCGCCACCGACTCCATCCGCTCCGGTGAAAACGACCTCATCCTCGCCGGCGGGGTCGAGTCCATGAGCCGCGCCCCCCACTACGCCACCGATCTCCGCTGGGGCAAAAAGCTCGGCGACTCCTCCCTCCAAGACGCCATGTTCGTCGATGGCCTCACCGATCCCCTCCTCAAAATCGGCATGGGCGAAACCGCCGAACGCATCGCCGACAAGCACGCCATCACCCGCGCCGAGCAGGACACCTTCGCCGCCCTCAGCCAAAGCCGCGTCGCCGCCAGCCGCGCCGCCTTCACCCGCGAGATCATCCCCATCGGCGACGTCACCGCCGACGAGCACCCACGTGCCGACACCACCGTCGAATCCCTCGCCAAACTCAAGCCCGCCTTCCGCAAAGACGGCACCGTCACCCCCGGCAACGCCTCCGGCATCAACGACGGCGCCGCCCTCGTCCTCCTCGCCAGCGCAGACGCCGTCTCCCGCCACGGCCTCACACCCCGCGCCCGCATCATCGCCAGCGCCGCCGTCGGCTGCGATCCCGCCCTCATGGGCCTCGGCCCCGTCGGCGCCATCAAAAAACTCTGCACCCTCACCGGCTGGAACCTCCACGAAATCGACGCCATCGAAATCAACGAAGCCTTCGCCGTCCAGGCCCTCGGCTGCGCCAAAGA